>NZ_JAIGQB010000003.1 GCF_021083185.1 Nocardioides furvisabuli
ACGCCTGCACGGCGAGATCGGACTCGTCCCACCAGTCGAGTTCGAGGACGAGCACTACCGGCACAATCCCACACCGACTACCGTCGGCGCGTCAGTTCAGAGCCTCCACTGAACCCGGCACGCGACATGGTCTCAACTCACTCATTCGAATCAAGCACCGTCTTCGGACTGAGCGGTGAATGGGGCAGCGGTAAGACGTCCCTGGTGAACATGATCGTCGAGGAACTCGAAGGCGTCCGCCCTAAGTGGGGCATCGCCCGATTCACGCCCTGGGCAACCAGCGACGTCGCTGGATTGCTGGCGGAGTTCTACTCATCCCTCGCCGAGGTGCTGCCTCCAAAGAAGGGCGAGAAGGTCCGCAAGGCGCTTGCCGTCACAGCGTCGGTCGCGGCTCCTGCGGCGAACCTGATCCCATTCGGCGGCGGCGTCGTCGCGGAAGGTATCCGACTCGGTTCCGAAGCGCTAACCAAGTCGCCGTCCTGGCAGGTCGCGTTCAACGCCGCATCTGCGGAGCTGAAGGAGTTGCAGAAGCCCATCCTCATCGTGGTCGACGACATCGACCGGTTGCACGCGGACGAGCTGATGGCGCTCCTCAAGGTCGTCAGGCTCCTGGGCCGCTTCGACGGCGTTCAGTATCTCCTCGCCTACGACGACGAGACGCTGTACCGCAGCATGACCACCTCGGGCGCAGTCACTCCTCACGACGGCACCGCCGAACGGTTCATGGAGAAGATCGTCCAGTACCCGCTGATCGTGCCACCGATGATGCGCTACCAGCAGATCACCCGCCTGAACGACGGCTTGGGTCCAGTCCTGGCCGGGCGCGCGGGTGACCGGATCGCGTCCGGTCGGCTCAGCGAGCTCACTGATTGCTTCACCCGGCTGCTGACCACTCCGCGCGCGATCGACCGGTACATCGCACAGGTCAAGCACCACATTCCGCTTCTCCCGCCCGACGAGATCGACGACGAGGACGTGCAGTTCCTGACCCTGGTCAGGGTGAGCTTTCCCGCACTCTTCAACGCTATTCCGCGCTACCGCAACGAGCTCATCACGGGGAACACAGGCGAGCTCCAACCAAAGTCCCCCACGTTCGAGTACGTGAAGTTCGATCCGACTCCCTTGTTGGAGCTTGCGCCGGAAGCGCTGCGGGCCTACGCCCAGACGCTGCTCGTGGCGCTGTTCCCCAACATCGGCGCGACGGGAACCCTCTTCGTCCCGGCAAGCGACCGACGACAAAGCGTCCAGCACGACGAATACTTCGATCGCTACTTCGCCATGGGAATCCTTGATCACGATGTGAGCGACGCGATCGTCGCGTCCGCCGTCGCACGCGCGGTGGCCGGCGAGCCTCTTGACCTGGGTGAGCTCATCCTGACCGAGGACGACAGTCGCGCGAACCTGGTGCTTGGCAAGGCGCAAGCTGAGGCCTCCCAGCCGACGGACGACACCGGCCGGCTTCAACTGGCCCTAGGCCTGGCCGACGTACTGAATCGCCTCCCATCGAAAGCGACGTCTGACTTTTCAAGCGACGACCAGATTCGCGGCTGGATCGCGGACATCCTCATCGGACTTGACAAGGAAAGCCCGGCTGAGCCAGTTGCAGAAGTTCTTGACAGGATCAGCAGCCCACCCAACCGCATCCAGACCTGGCGACGGGTCGAGAACAGGATGGCCCGCATCCACGGCTCAAGCCGTCCGCAGTGGTTCGACCATGTCACAGCTACGCTCGTCCGCGGCTGTGCGACGGACTTCATCGAGCACCTCAAGCTGGGTGATGCCGCCCCGGGATCCTCCATGGTCGCCTACCAAGCGGCGTT
Organism: Nocardioides furvisabuli; assembly: GCF_021083185.1. GTDB lineage: Bacteria > Actinomycetota > Actinomycetes > Propionibacteriales > Nocardioidaceae > Nocardioides > Nocardioides furvisabuli. The sequence goes on from NZ_JAIGQB010000003.1 coordinate 1,821, forward strand.
CGTGCTCGGACACGACCCCGCGGGCATTCGTAGTGGCATTGCGGACCTGCTGGAGTCCGGGGAGGCCAGCTTGTCCATCCTCGCCTCCAGACTCGCTTCGACTAGCGGAAGCGGTGAGGACCGGCAACTGCAAGTCGAGTTCGAGCAAGAGATGTTCAACGAGCTCGCACCCGCTGGGGACGATCCCTGGTACCACGAACCGATGGACTCCGACGTAGACGTGCATGACCTGAGCTGGGCGAACCGACGGCGTTTCGTCGCTGGACGGGTCAGCGCACCCCAGAAATCTTCGACGTCGCCGGATTCGAACTGACCAGCCTCGCATCGAATGGCCGCCGCGCCGGATGTCTTCCCACCTCGCATTCGGTCGACAACCAACGTGCCCGGCACGCACCTCTGGCGATTGGGTCCCAATTCCCGGGACGTGTCAGTCCAGCTGCGACCGCGTGGGTCGACCAGATCTACTCGCTCGTGCGCACAGCCTTCCGCATCCTCGACACCGATGAGCGGGCAGTCTCCTCGGCGTTCTCCCTGGCTTGGGGAGTCGGAAGGTGAGGAAACAGCCTGATCTCTCGACCGACTTCGAAGGGGAGCTGTGCCGGATCAACGGCAGTTCGGATGCCCCGACAGGCGGAGTGCGCACTACGCGCGGCCGCTGCGGGCGCGGCCACAATTGCGCGCGAGGCGATCAAAACTGCAACCCTAGGCGCGCTCGAAGACCGCTCCTACGGCGCTAGAACCACGGCGACAGCGCACTGTCGATCTTGCTCTGAGCAGAACTTCATCCGCTCCAACAGCACGGCCTTGGCTCCGGCATGGTCGAGCCGTTCGAGCAGCGCCTTCCAGAACTCAGACAGCACGGGCCTTAGAGGATCTGTGATCTCGTCTGATCGGCGAAGCCCGACCCGAACCCCGTCTAGGATCGTGACGAAGAGCTCGGCTGTGACCCACGGCTGGCTCGCCGTTATGCGAAGTAGAACCCGCAGGTTGCTTGACGCCTGCTCGGCGACCAGCCCACTTGTCAGGCCGGTCGCCGAACTAGCCATCCACCTGAATAGGCGGTCAGGGACGTGGTTCTCCGGGCGGCTAAGCGCCTGCATCAAGAAACTCAGAGCCTGTTCGCCATCCATCCACGTCCGCGCCCGTGCCAATGACGTTGCCAACCCGCCCGGCGCCCAACCATCTAGGTCACCGGCCAGGCTCATCGCGTCGCGGTCGAATCCCAAGTCGACATGGTGGTCACGAACCAGACCCGCTCTGATAGCCACGGCGAGGTCAGGCGCAATGCGCCCGGCGGAAGCGAGGCGCGTAGCTAGGTCGAAGGAACCGAACGTAAACAGGCCATGCTCTCTTGCCAGCTGCTGCACCCCGACGTCGTCGGACCAGAACGGAATGCCAGTGTGCGCTGCGTGGTCCATCGTCGCCAGCCATGGCGTTTCAGCGAGCCGGTGGCTGGACAGCGCACGAAACTCACGAACGGCATGGCGCCGCGCTGCCGACAAGAGGATGGTCATCTGCATGGCCTGAGCAAGGAGTTGCTCGGACTGCTTCTGGCTGGGCTGCATCAGACTGGCCGACTCCGACCCGGGATCCCAAACGATGACCTGGGCCATCCCTAACTCGAAGATCTCCCTAGTGTTGAGGGTGTCGAGGAAGTCAATCTCGGTCGAGTCCATCCGCTGGAACGCGCTCGTAAGACTCGCAGACAGGGCTGGGCCCAGTGCTGAGAGCGTCGCGATCGCCGAAAGATCGACGGCGACGACCTTGTCTAGCGCCGCGTCTACGTCGCTGCTGTTGTCGCGCGTTGGGTCATGGCTCAAGGTCCACCCCTCGAGCTTGAGAAGCGCCGCAGCAGCGTGCGGGAGGTTGTATACCTGGCCCAGCAGACCTGGGGGAAGCGGTCCGCCAGCGACCTCCCCTCGAATGGCTTGAAGAGACTCGAACTGTGACCTGGCCTGCTCTTGCAGCTGGGCTTGCAGGTCAGCGACCGGGGCGGCGAAGAGGTGGGGGTTTTCGGGGAACCTGTTTACGTAGTCATCGATCGCGGCTCGGATCGTGGTCTCGTCCTCCGATGAGGGCTGGACACCGTTGCGCTGGAGCCAGAAGTAGAGCTGGGCGACGAGGGACCCCAGTGCATCCGAGTCGTCTCGCCACCGTTCCATCTCGTTGAGGATCCGACGCAGGTATCGGAAATCGACATCGAAGCGAGTGATGAGCTTGGCCCACAGGGCCGCATCCTCGGCGTCTGACGGGTCGATGGGATCGCCATCGGGCCGGAGCGCGTCCCACGCGTCGTCGACGTCGCCTTGCCGGACGAGGCAGCGGACGTAGGTCCACCGGTGCGCGTCGTCGTTGGGGTCGAGCGTTATGAGGGTCTGCAGTTGGCGAATCGACGATGCCGGTTCGTTGAGCTGCTCGTGGATCGTGAATAGCAGTTTGCGCGTCTCGATCTCGCCGCCCCACTGTGGGCCACCCAAGTCGAGGGCTGCTTCGGCGGCCTGGCGCGCCTCCTCGACATCGCCCGCACGCAACAGTTGAGCGCTCCCCATCCGCATCAGAGACGGGTCAGACCAGCGCTCGCCTGCGGTGGTCATCGTCTCGCCTGACCGTCGGTAGTCCTCCTCGTCGTTGTACATGCCGGCAAGGGTGACGGCCATCAGTCGGTCGTTGAGCGCCCCATTCCGGAGTATGGCAAGTCGTTCGTCACGATCGCGGGGGAGGGCGTCGAGAGCACGCACCTCGGCTACCTGATCGGGGTACTCAGTCTCCACTTCGGACAAGTCGGGGAGTTCGACGTCCCCACCCACCATCATCAGAGCGGTCTGCACGCGGGCGAGGTTGTCCGGTGCAGCCGTGTACGCACGCGTCCAGGCGGCCATCGCGGTCTCGTCGTCGTGGGCGTACAGCGCTTCCATGCCAGCCACTGTGGCGATCGCGTACTCGTCCCCGGAGGCTTGTGCTAAGAGCGCGGCGTCTTCCCGTCTCCCGGTCATCGCTGCGAGCACCGCGGCCTGCTGCTTCACAAAGGGGTCCTCCGCCTCGTTGGGGAGGGCGTCGCCCGAGGGCGGTGTGCGGGTCAGCTGGTACCCACGGTTCAGGTCGTGCATAAGGGCGCTTGCAGTGATGGCGACGCGCACTGCGGCTACGACATCGCCTGACCACTGGCGTCGGCCGTTGCGTGAGCGCACAGCAAGGTCGAAAGCCTCAGACGCGTCGGCTGAGGGCCACACGCTGCCGCCGAACTTCGCTCGCTGGAGAAGGAGTTCTGCTGCGATCAGGGCGAGGCCCGAGGCGTGCTGAGTCGACTCCAGAGCAGTCCTTGCTGTGGCGACGGCGTGGTTGATGCTCTCGGGAGCTTGGGCGCGCGCAAGCAACCCGGCCTTCATCGCAACCTCGGAGGGGGTCGTGACAGTCCAGTCCTCGAGCGCAACGATCCCTGCACGGAGGTCGTCGTCCCAGAGGGCTTGAAGCGCACGCCCCAACGGGTGATCAAGGGCCTTGTCTAGGACTTCGCGCGCCCGCGAAAGGTTGGTGCTTGCTACAGAATGGGCAGCACGCGCGTAGAGCAGTCCACGTGGGCTTCCGCCGAGGTCGACTGCCCTCTCGTAGAACGTGCACGCCGCCTCGCCTGCGCCGTAGTCCTGGGCGACCTGCGCAAGCCACTCCCAGACCCGAGTGTTCGCGGTCTCGAGCTGCTCAGGCGGGTGCAACGACCAGTCGGTCAGGACCTGACTGCGGTCGTTGGCGGCGGCTAAGGCCTGCACTAGGCCGATGAGTGGAGGCCATTCCTCGGCAAGCTCGCGACCGGTGTCATTCCGCCATGGATGCAACTTGCGTAGGGCGACCGGGTACGTGTTGACGTCTGAGACCGCCTCGAGGATGGAGTCACGGCTGGCCTCGATGGCCTCGACGATCTCCTCGGTTTGTCGTCCGATGAAGCCGCGCAGCCAGGTGTGCTGATAGGAGATCGCGGTGGCTGGGTCCTGGGCGATGAGGAACTCGGCGAGCACGATGGTCAGCAGGTCTCGAGCCTTCTGATCCAGGGTGTCGTCATGGCCCACGATGAGCCACTTCAACTGATCGATCGCCGAGTGGACGCCCTGCTCGGTTCCTGTGGCGAGCAAATCTTGGACGTCATCGCGCTCGAGCCACTGCGCTAAGGACCCAGCGGTAATGACAATGCCTTTGTCCTCGGCCGCCCTTGAGGCCGACTTGGCCACCCGCTGACGAACGGTGCGATCCTTTAGTAGCCGGACCGCAGCCTGCGCCGCAAAGTCGGCGGCAACCTCAGCCAGCAGCGGCCACCCGCCAGCTGCCTTCGCTACCTTTACGGTCGCTTTCGCCGCTGAACCGATGTCCGCCATCTGGAGCTCCCTCGTTTCAGGCGACACGATAGCTCTCAGCTCCGACATTCATGCCGGGCCGACCGGAGGAGCAAATGCCGTACTCGTCAGACCCGAGCGTGCCGTACGCGACCTTTGCCCAGGCATGCCGCGCGTTCAAGCCCACCGAGCTAATGCCAGTTCTGGCGCGCATCTCGGCAGCCCAGGGAGAGCCGCCTTACGCCGAGGCGATCAAGCAGAAACTGGCGCCGTGGGGTCTAGCGGCCGCAGCGAGAGACTCACTGCTCTACGGCAACGAGTTCCGTGACAAGCGAGCAGACATGCGGGCACTCGAGAGACTGATGCGCACTTTCAATATCTCCGGTGTACCTCCAGAGTCGTCCCTACCTCGCCCTGACCTGCTCATCGCGCTGATGACCCGACTCACCTACGAGCAGTTCCCCTACCAAGAGTCGATGTACGAGGAGGTCTCGCGCAGCCACGCAATGCTCATCGACGGTTTGGAGCAAGTCGCGACCGAGATCGTGACGCCGGCCTCGATCGCCGAGATGCTAGGTGGAATCCCTTTGCGCGAGGCGGTCGGGGCGACCTTCCTGCTCCAAGTCGGCGCCTTCCAGAACGGCGGTGTGTACGACCCGAGCTGGCTCGATCTGGAGCACTTCAAGCCGGTGCTGGACCTGTATCCGCGCGCGTCCATCGAGGCGATGGCGGCTAGGCTGACAATTACCCCTAGCGACTTCCGAGACGCGTTTAGGGCTCACTCGGTCGGCACCTCCGAGACCGCGCGGTTCGACTACAACCCCTTGGTCGCTACGCCGTTCGTCGACATGGGCGACGGAGTACCCATCGCGCCAGCGGCCCGACTCATCTTGCGCTCGGTGACCCCGGGCAGCCTCTACTACGCAGGCATCGCCAACTACGGACCGGACTTCGCCAGAGAGCTCGGCTACCTGTTCGAGCACTATGTCGGACGGCAACTGAAACTCATCGCAACCGCGGAAGTTCACCCGGAGATCTTCTACGGCAAAGGTGACGGCCGCCAGAGCGTCGACTGGTTCGTGGTGCTCCCCGGCCTCGTCGTTCTCGTCGAGGTCAAGTCGCGAAGGCTAACTGCAGCAGCTCAAGCAGGCGACGAGGGTCTCCTCGACGTCCTGTCAAACACCTTGGGCAAGGCACGCAAACAGCTGGGCCGAACCGTCGAGCAGCTGGCAGAGGCAAACCCCGCGTTTGCGCACATCCCCACCGACCGCCCCATGCTCGCGCTCGTGGTTACCTCCGAACCCTTCTACACCGGCGCTGCCTATCTGATGAACCACGACGTGGCTGTAATCCCCGGCGTAAGCCTTCCCGACGTTCCGATCGCGGTAGCGAGCGCACGGGAACTTGAATGGCTTGTGACACACGACGCCGGTGTAGAGGGAATCCTCCTCGAGCTGATCGCAACGCGCGGCGACGGAGTGGTGAGCCTAGGAAAGGTCGGGAAACCTGAGGGCGCAGAGAACCCCATTCTGACCAAAGCCTGGGAGTCCTACCCTTGGCCGTCGCCGCCTGCGGGCATCTGAAGTGCTTGACGGCGTTGCAGGAGAACGGACCAGGTCGCGCAGCCCTGAACGCGGCATGATTCATATCAACTCGCCCTCCAGCGCTCGAAACGGACGAAATCGCGACAACAGGTGCGTGCTCTGATTTCGGCGATTCGGCCGCTTGAAGCCGTGACCCATTCTGGGCGTTTGCATGCGCCTTCGCGGCGCTAGCGTCCGCTCTCGTCTAGACGCCGGCGACGTAGGCGGTGAGGAAGTGGACGCCGTGGCGGTCGAGGTTTCCCGGGCACGGTCGTAGTGCTCGGTCGTGCGGGGGTCGGAGTGTCTGGCCAGGATCTGTGCGTCTCGTAGCGGGACGCCGGCGTCGAGGGCGTTGGTGATGGCGGCGTGGCGTAGCGAGTGTGGGCTGATGTGCCGCGGGATAGCTGCTGCTTTCGCGATGCGGGCAACCATCCGGTAGGCGTCTCGCCGGTCGATCGGTTTGCCGGACACGGGTCGCAGGATGAGTCGGCCCCCGGTACGGCTGCCGCGGCAGGCCTCAAGGACGCGCAGCACGGGAACGGTGATCGGCATGGTGGCGGGCTTGTCGCCCTTCCCGACCAGGTGCAGCACGCGGTGTCCGCGAAGGGTTTCGGCGTAGTCCTCGATCCGGACCGCGGCCGCTTCGGATGCCCGTAGCGCCTTGATGCCGAGGAGGAACGCCAGCGCTCCGTGATGGACGGTGATCGTCTGGGCGACTTGCAGGAAGCGGATCAGCTCGAGACGGTCCAGGCCTTGGGTGCGGGATTCGTCGCGGTGCACCTTCGGCAGGCGCGCGTAGACGGCCGGGTCGGAGACGATGAGTCCGTCGATGTGGGCGTAGCGGAAGTAGCCGCGCACGGCGTGCATCGAGGTGACGACCGAGGACGCCATCAGCCCGGCTTGTCCGAGGTGTCGGATGTAGAGCTCGATGTGCGCGCGCTGGATCCCGACGAGCGGGTCGAGGGCGTTGGTCTCGCACCAGGCGAACCAGCGCCGCAGCTGGGAGGCGTACAGCGTGTGGGTGTGCCCGGAGTAGCGGGCGAGGTACGACACGGCAGCGAGCTGGGCTGGTGTCATGGCGTCTGGCTGGAACGGCAGGAGGGTGTTCATTTAGGTCACCTGGCGGAGTCGGCTGAGCCTCGCCCTTGTCCGCCGCACTAAGGCGAGGCACTTGCCCGACGCTAGGGCCGGTAGCGGCCCGACGGTGGAAAGCCATCACCTTCGGCAATGCCCGTCCGGGAGCCGCGATAGACGGCTACGGTCCGTGTGTGGACGACACGACCGCGCCTGCGGAGAAGCGCATGCGGCTTCGGTATCCCGGCAGGTGCAGGGAATGCGACATCGCGCTTCCCGCGAACTCCGAAGCCATCTACGAGCGAGAAGCCAGGACCGTCCGCTGCCTGACCCACGAGCAACCCAAGCTGGAGCCCACCCCCGTCGACGTGGGCACGGCTGGCAGTTCCGCGCGACGCGAGTTCGAGCGCCGCAAAGCCGCCCGCGAGCAACGCATCCGCACCAAGCATCCGAAGCTCGGCGATCTCATCCTGGCTTTGAGCGACGAGCCGCAGTCCACCACGGCTTGGGACACTGGCGCTGTGGGCGAGGAACGACTCGGTAGGCGCCTGAATGAGTCGGAGTCCGAGACGTGCCGTGTGCTCCATGACCGCCGGATGCCCGGCAGTCGCGCGAACATCGACCACCTCGCGGTGACGCCGACGGGCGTCTACGTCATCGACGCGAAGAGGTACCGGGGTCGCCCACAGTTACGGATCGAAGGCGGGTTGCTGCGCCCACGAGTGGAGCGCCTGATCGTCGGCCGCCGGGACTGCACCAAGCTGGTTGACGGTGTCCTCGCGCAGGTCCAAACCGTCCGCAGCATTGTCGGCGAGCAGGTCTCGGTGCGCGGGGTCTTGTGTTTCGTGGACGCTGACTGGCCGCTGATCGGCGGCACGTTCGCCACACGCGATGTCGAGGTCCTGTGGTCTAAGCGCCTGCTGTCGAACCTTGCGCAAGCAGGGGCTCTGGACGCCGAAGGCGTGGGCCGAGTGCATCGTGAGCTGTCTGACGCATTGCGTCCTGCCTAGCGCCCAAGAAGACGGCGGAGTCGTGCGCACGCCTAGATCTCCCAACTCAGCGTGCGACTCGCACTGGTCTGCTTCGATCGACCAATGACGTTTGATGCGCCGCCGGCGCCCCGGCTCACCGGTACCGAGCAGTTCAACGGCGTGGACGCCGCAGTCATCGAGTTCTGGCGGTTCGCGATGAACGACCTCCGCACGAACAACGTCCGTGGCTACCTGGCCGAATTCCTAGTTGCTTGCGCCATCGGCTCAACGGCCGCGCGGGTCGAATGGGCTCCATGGGACGTGACTGGGCCAGACGGCATCAGGGTCGAGGTCAAGTCGTCTGGCTACCTTCAGGCCTGGGGGCAGAAGAAGCTCAGCATTCCGAGATTCCGAGTCGCTGCTGCCTACGGATGGGATGAAGTCACGGGAGCGTGGTCGACGACCCAGGCGTTCAACGCAGATGCGTACGTGTTCTGCCTCCACACCGCCGTGACCCACGACGGCTACGACGTACTCGACGTCTCGCAATGGGAGTTCTACGTCGCTGATCGAGGAGCCATCGAGGCACAGCGCGGCGCCTCCATGGGCCTCGCGACGCTGGCAAGAGTTGCCGGACCGCCGCTGCCGTTCTCTGAACTTGGCGACGCAATCGCGTCCGCAGGTGAGCCGAGTCGACTCACGCGATCGACGTAGCCACCGCCTAATCGCGTGGCGCTTGAGCGGCGTAATGGGCTAGGTCGGCTGTCACCGATCAGTGCAGCGGTCCCGAACGGCCGTGGTGTCAAACCGAAGGGCGGCGAGGCAGAACTAGAACACAGGCCCCACCATTGTCTCTAGGCTGGCCGCCTAGGACTTGGTGATGCAATCAACGTTTACGGGAGACGTGCATGAAGATCCGCCTCGGGCCCGACGGCATGCACGTCTTCGACAGGCGGACCGGCCTGAACGTCCTCCTCGACGAGATCGAGCCGCCAAAGCGAGCCTGGGCCACTGCGCCGCGCCAAGTCTCGGTCGCGGTGACCAATGCATGTGACCTAGCGTGCTCGTACTGCTACGCCCCGAAGCACCGCGCGGTCCTCGAGAAGAGCGACGTGTTCAGGTGGATGGACGAGCTCGACCAAGCTGGAGCACTCGGTGTCGGATTCGGCGGCGGCGAGCCGACCCTGTACCGGCACCTTCCCGAGGTCTGCGCACACGCCGCTGAGAAAACCGACCTCGCGGTGACCATGACGACCCACGGCCTCCGCTGGAACGCCGACCTGATCTCGCGCCTTCGAGGCACCGTGAACTTCGTTCGGGTCAGCGTTGACGGGGTCGGAAGCACCTACGAGCGCCTCCGCGGGCGAAGCTTTACGCAGCTGCGCGCCGCCTTGGACGCGATCGCCGGCGACTTCCGATGGGGCATCAATACCGTGATCAACCAAGACACGATTGGAGACCTCGACGCCCTCGTCGCTGTCGCCGCGGAGCACGGGGCTTCCGAATTTCTCCTGCTCCCGGAGCAGCCGACCGGCGGCACGACCGGCGCCGGCGAGGAAACGCTGCGTGTCCTGCAGGAGTGGGTCGCCGCGTACACCGGCCCAGTGCCGCTCGCCACCTCGGCGCAAGCTGAGCTTGGCGTTTCAACCGCGGACGCACTTCCTAGGGAAGTGGGCCTCCGCTCGTACGCACACATCGACGCGAGCGGAACGGCTCGCGCCTCGTCGTACGCAGCCAGAGGCGTTCGGATTGGCGAAGATGGCGTGATCGCTGCTCTTGAGCAGCTCGCACAGGTGGAGGCGGCATGAAGATCTGGCATGGCTACGGGACCGAGCACTCGATGAACCTCAAGCTCATCGGGCACTTCGCGGACGCAGATGAAGCGAATGCAGCGATTGAGGTCATCAAGGTCCTGACCGCGGCAGCAGAGTTGGAGCATGAGGCTGGACGCTTGGAATACGGCGAGCCCCTTCGGATGTTTGGCGACGAACTTCTCGCCGTGCTGAGCGAGGTGAAGATCCATAGTCTTGGGTACGCCGACGTTGAGCAGTTCCTGTACGACGCCGACGTCAAAGCAGATGGGTCCGACGTCGTCGTTCAGACGGACGAGATCGACGTGATCGCCTTCGTCAAGGTACTCCTCGCCCGTGGCGCCATTGTGGAGATGTTCTCCATGCACGATCACAGCACCGGGGTGGGGGGCCAGTAGTGCCCTCTGCGCCTGCTGAGCGCCGCACCGGCGAACCCGCCGTGAAGGCGGCGTCGTGACCGAGCTCGACTGGAGCCGGTTCGAGGACCTGCCCGGCGACCAGACCGCCAACTTCGAGCTCCTGTGGCGCGGCGCGGTGCGTCACACCTACGGCAGATTCGGGAGGTTCCAGGCGCGATCCCAGCAGCCGGGCGTCGAGTTCCACCTCAAGCTCGAGAGGGGCTGCCCGCTCGGAGATGCCGGCGACTGGTTCGGCTGGCAAACGAAATGGTGGCCAGGTCTTCAGCCCGGCCGCACGATCACCGCATCCCGGAAGAACGACGTCGAGGACTCGCTCGACAAGACGAAGACCCACCTTCCAGGGCTCACGGATTGGGTTCTGTGCACCCGCCGCCCCTTCGCACCGACCGACGAGCCTTGGTGGGATTCCTTGTCCGGTAGCGCGCCGTTCAAGCTGGATCACCAGGTAGCAGATGACCTCGCCAACCTACTCACCGGCGATGCTGAACTTTTCAGGCAGACGTACTTCGGAGATTTAGTCCTCACCCCGGACCGGCTGGAAGTGCTTCAGGAGCGCGCTCTCGCCGACGTCCAGGAGCGTTGGTTCCCCCAGGTGCACCAGACCAGCCCCGCCGAAACGAAGCTCCGGCGCATGCTCGCCGAACCTGATGCGTGGGAAGACCTCAAGTTGTTCGGAACCGAGATCACTTCGCTCACGGCGATTATCGAGAGCGATGTCGACTCGGAGCCACTCGAAGCATCTATCCAAGAGGAGTTGGATGTGCTGCTCGGGACTGCGGAAACGGTCCGGCAGCTCCTCGCCGACGCTCACGAGCACCTCACGCCGGGGGGAGACCACACGTGGCGCGAACTAGGAGAAGCAATTGTCCCAGACCCGCCTCCCGCGATTCCTCCGGTACTGCGCAAGCTTCGTGCCGCCAACCACCCGGCGGCGCTCGCCTGCGCCAACTTGGTCTTCCACACCCGCGATGCCGCGGCGCTGGCCAAGAGCGTGTTCGGTCACCTCGCGGTCCGGTGCGTCACAGTCACCGGTGATGCCGGGTACGGGAAGACCCAGCTCGCGGCCAAGCTCGCAAGCCCCTCTGAATCCCGACCCGCTGGCATGCTGCTCTTCGGCCGCCAGCTTCGAAGCCGCGACAGTCTCGACGACCTCGCCGCGCGAGTGTCCGTCAACGGCAGGAGGGTCGAGACCTTCGAAGCCCTGCTTGCCGCCGTCGACGCGGCCGCGGCCCGCGCCCAATGCCGCCTCCCAGTCGTCATCGACGGGCTCAACGAGGCCGAGGATCCTCGCGAGTGGAAGTCGCTTCTGGCGCAAGCGGAACTGGTGCTCAAGGACTATCCGTCGGTTCTCCTGATCTGCACGCTCCGGTCGGCCTTCGCCTCCCGGGCGATCCCGCTGTCGCTAAGCGACTCCGTGGTGGTTCTCGACGGCTTCGGAGAGGACGTCGAGGAAGCGGTCGCGAGGTACTTCGATCACTTCAACATCGACGCCGGTGGCGTAGACCTGCCCCTAGAGCGATTCGATCACCCGATCGCGCTGCGGATCTTCTGCGCGGTCATGAACCCGAACAGGGAACCTAGGGTGCGCCTGATCGGACGAGCACACTCATTGAACGCGATGTTCGACGGGTACTTGGACGACGTCGCGAATCGCATAGAGACCCTTACTAGTTCTCGCATTGGTGCCACCGACGTTCGCTCGGCCTTGCGGGCCCTCGGCGTGGAGATGTGGAACACCAACTCCCGCGAGGTCAGCGAGATCAGGGCTAAGCAGCTATTCGGAGACACCCAGCGGCGCTGGGACGAAACCATCCTCAACGCGCTCCAGGGCGAGGGTGTCCTCATCCGCCAGACAGCGCAAGAGCTCGACGAGGAACAGGATGGGCTCGAGACCCCTGAGGCGCCCCACGGTCAGGAAGGGCTCGTTGTGGCTGTCGTCTACGACCTCCTCGCGGGTCACATCGTCGCGTCGGCCATGGCCGAAGCCGGCGGCGCGTCGTTCGCGACGTCTCTGCGTGCCCCCGGAGTCGAGGCAAAGTTTCTCGGCGAGACGGCCGAGGTACACCCCTTGGCCCTGGACATCTTCGACGCACTGGTGTTCGTGCTCCCGCAACGCGGACTTGGCCACCTCTGGGAGTACGTCCAGGGCACTCTCCTCGACGCCGCGCTCCTCCGAGCGACCGAACTCGCGCCGGAGGATGTCAACGAAGCCACCATCGCGGCCTGGGAACAGAACCTGCCGACCTTGGCGGGCCGGCCGACCTTCTGGGCGCGGCTTCGGTCCGTTCGTGCGGTACCGGAGCACCCGTTCAACGCGCTCTTCTCCGACGCCGTTCTCCGGTCTGTGACGGTGGCCGACCGCGACCTCACCTGGACCGAGTGGCTCCGGAGTTCGACCCAGTCGTATCTGCCTCGACAGCCGGGAACCGACGCACGTGCGATGGAAGACCTGCGGTTGTGGACGACGCGTTGGCGGGAGACCGATGAACGAACCGAGGCTGACGCACTGCGCGCCCGGTGGTTCATGTGGATGCTAACTAGCACCGTCCGAGACCTGCGCGATGCAGCGACCGCCGCCCTGTACTGGTTCGGCCGAGGCGACGCTGGGTCGCTGTTCGAGCTCGCCGCCGGGGCGCTGGAGATCAATGACCTGTACGTCGGGGAACGAGCAATTGCCGCGGCGTACGGCGTCGCCACCGCTCACCAGCAACCTGACCCCAGTTTGGGAAACCAGCTCCGGACTTACCTCGAGGCGCTCTTGGCTGCGACCGCCGGGGACGCCCCCACGGCGCCGACCTATCACCGGCTCATCCGGTACTACATCGCTGGAACGTTCGAATTCGCGCGCATCTACTACCCGGACGCGTTGCCGGAAAATGCTGCCGGTGGCATCGAGTTCGCCGACGGTCACCTCCCCGAAACCCTCCCCGAGGGCGACGGTCGACACGATGAAGTCGAACAAACCATCCACATGGACTTCGGGAACTACACCCTCGGTCGGCTCTTCGACGATCGAGGCAACTACAACTACGAGCACGAAGGACACCGCAACGCCACCGCCCAGGTCCTCGGCGTCATCTACGACCTCGGCTGGCGCAAAGACCGGTTCTCGTCCGTCGATAACATCCTAGGCCGCACGGACACAGACAAGAATCCGAACCGCGTCGAGCGGTATGGGAAGAAATACAGCTGGATAGGGCTGTATCTGGTGACCGGCATGTTGCATGCGCGCGGGGACCGTGTCTACAAGCTCGAGGTCGACATCGACCCGACTTTCCCGCAGGTCTCACCGCCCCTGCCGTTCTCGATCCCGACCTGGGTCCACGCAACACCCGCCGATGACCGTGACTGGCTCATCAACGGGATCGTGAGCATCCCGGACGACCTGATGTACACCCAGACCCTGGCGGGAGTCGAAGGTCCGTGGGTCCTGATCCACGCCGAAATCAACGCGAAGGACGAGCGGACTGGGCGAGGCGGCTACGGCCTGTTCAACACCGTCGCGATCGCACCGGACGATCTCGCCTCGTTCATGGAAGTCTGGGAGCACGTAGAGCACCCCGGCCGCGACCTCATCGAACTCCCCAAGGCGTACTATCTCTTCGCTGGGGAGATCCCGTGGCACAAGCGGATGGTGACCTCGGGCGACGACATCGCGGGCACGGGTATGCGTCCCATCGAGCGCGACGAGGATGATGGCTGGGAGGACTACCACGACCGCGAGGACCCGTACGTCGATCACATCCGGATGGATCTGCCCGTCCCCACAGACGGCGATGATGCGCGCGTTGATCGAGAGACGTCGGACGATGAACTCCTCGAGATCCCATACGGCGAGCCCGAGGACGGCGCTGAGGGTGGAGAGATCGACATCCTGGCCCTCATGCGGGCCAGGGCGGATGCCTACCGCGCAAAAGTACCACCGTACGTGGAGTTGGAATTCGAGTCGCTGGCCCACTCGTTCGCGTGGGAGGGGCATAACAGCTCGGAGAACCAGTCTTTCGCCTACGTGCCGAGCCAACGTCTCTCGCAGCACTCGGACCTCCGCTCGCTTCCCGCTGGGTTTAACCAAGTCGATGTCGAAGGTCGTCCCGCGTCATTGAGCTTCAGCGCGCCCGAGGGCTTCGACGGCCATGTGCTGTACATCCGAGAGGACCTCGTGACGGCGTTCACGGGTGACCGGTCCGTCGTCACGTTTGGATGGGGCGAACGCCAGATCCACGCCGACTGGTCCAAGAAGACTCCCGATCGACTCCTGGAGGTCTACCGGGCTTACCGCAACGTCTGGCGAACACATCGCGTCATCGCTGAAGGAAGGCCGAAAGCGGTCGGCGGGAGGCAAAAGGACGAAGGAAAGCCCGAGTAGTCGCTGCTACCTCGGGACACCTCTTGTTTCACAAAGCACTCGTCGCCACCCGGTGCCTACCCCGCAGCCGTCGTCCCGGCCGAATCACTGCGCGTCTTAGTGGGCGCTGTGGGGCAGCTTCACCGTGGGCGCAACCCCATCAGCGCACGCGCAGCCTGGCCGAGGTCGAAACCGGCGTCGTCACTCGTGGCGGCGCACTCCAGCAGACACTCCGGCTCGAGTTCTGCGGAGAGAATGTCGCAGAGGTCAGAGTCGTCGACCGGCTGCCCATATTCGGACAGGACGTCCTCCCACCTCAGAACGAGGTTGATGGGGGTGCGACACGCGGCGTAGAAGGCAGCCCGATGTAGTGGGAATCCTGGGACAACCGTTCCGGGTTCCGCGAAGAGCGCGGTGAGGCCGACAAGGTTGTCATCGGCGACCCCGTATCGAGTGGCGAATCCTTCCCATGCCACAGCGTCGATGCGTGGCGACGAGTGCTCGGCATAGAAGGCACCCCTGCGCACTGGGAACCCACGGGCCACGTCCTGCGGCCGGATGTGGGCCCGGACAAGGCTGCGGAGATCGTCGTCACTGACCGGGAAGCCCTCGATGAAGGCTTCCCACTCGACGGCCTCCTCGACCGCGCAGTGGTCGACGTACAGGTGCCCGCGGCTCGCTGGTAAGCCCGCAAGCAGCCAAGACATGATGTCGAAGTCGACGTCCCACCATCGGCTGGATTCGGCCATCCGTGCGTACTCCCGAACGTCTTGGGGTCCGCACCCTGCTATGTGCACTGCAACCGCGTCTGCCAGAGGGAGCAATGGCACGAATCCGCACGCAGTGAGCGCGGGGATGCCCGAGGTCGTGTAGTCGTTCAATGTGGCGACGGCCAAGTCCGCGCTGTGTCGGTAACTGCGATCGGCGCAGTCCTTAGTCTCACGTTCCCAGGCGATGACCACTTCGAGTGGGTAACCGGCGGCTTGAAGAGCGTCCGTCACCTCGCGCGCCAGTGGTAGCGCGTACATGACTGCTTCGAGTAGGTGCTGGGTGGCCTCATCGGCGCTCGACGACCTGCCGGATAGCTCCGGATAGGTAGGACTGGTCGCTTCGAAGGTGGCGCCGCCCCACGGATCTAACTCCGGATTGCCCTTAGAATCCCGGACGCGGTCGAGCGAGATGGCGAGGGGGGTCGGGAGGAAGGTGTAGTCCATTGAGTGCTCCTGAGATCGCGGCGGACGTGTCGATCGCGCCCGCTCGGAATCTGTATCGGCGCGATTTAGATCGACCGACACCACGCGGTCCTCGATTCCGTCCTCCCATAGGGGCACCCCAGGCAACCCTCGATCTGACCCAGATGCAGGCAGCGCCCGTCGGCCGAGCCCGGCAACGCTCCGAGCGCGCGCTCGGACACACTGCGGACACAGCAGGGGCGCAAGATGTGCGCTGATATGCGTCGATCTGCGCTCGACATTGTCCGATTCCACGCTCAGTTCGACTGTTGGTGCCTACTCACCATCTGACTACGGATCAGAAGGTTTGGGGTTCGAATCCCTACAGGCGCGCAGATCGAAACGGCCCCGGCTCCGTGCCGGGGCCGTTTCTGCGTCTCAACCCGCCTGCGGACCGCTGTGCCGGTTGCGCTTGGGCCGGTTCGCGCCCACCAGGAACAGGCCCATCCCCATCACCACGAGAGTGGCCAGGGTGAGCAGCACCGCCGCCCACAGGAAGGGCGGCCAGTCGTGCTGGACGTACTGCTGGGTGAGCATCGCTACCTCCGGGTCTCGTGCTGATGCCCTCCAGCATGCCCCCGGAAACGCCACCGCGACAGGCCCTGAGGACCTGTCGCGGGTGGGCCGGAAGTCCCGGGCTCGTCAGCCGGCGGACCTGATCAGGCCTGCCAGATCCGCAGCCAGTCGACCGACATGTGCTGCGGCAGCTGCTTGTCCTTCATGTAGGACAGCTCGTAGTCCGAGGAGAGCAGGCTGAGGATCGGGTACTGCGGCTGGCCGGACACGCCCTTGCGGGTACGCCAGGTCTCCTTGCCGTCGATGCGGAAGATGTAGTGCTTCGGCGTCCACTCGACCGAGAACACGTGGTAGTTCTTCGACCACCCGTCCCGTCGGTTCTTCAAGAAGCTCCGCGGCTGCTTGATCCAGGAGCCGGTCTTGACGACCCGGCCGTCGCGCTTCCAGTGGATGAAGCTCGTCAGGCCGCCGCGGCGGTGCTTGTCGCCGAAGTACTCGATGACGTCGATCTCGGCGCCAGCCGTGCGCGGGCTGCCGGCACGGGACACCTCGGGCTGCATCCAGAAGCTGCTGTGCTGGCCACGACGCGTGTGCATCTTGATCCGCGCGGCTGCGAAGCCGTACTTGAACGACACGCGGTTCTGCGTCGAGATGTGGCCGTTGAGGCGGTAGGCGTAGCGGCCGGAGGAGGAGCCCCGCTTGACCGCCTTGCACCTGCCCTTGCGGCTGCGGTCCTTGATCACGCTGAGGCGCACCTTGCCGCCGCGCACCTTGACGGCCTTCGGGCTGCCCTTGGAGCACAGTCGCTTGCTGGCCCTCTCGTAGGTCTGGCCGCGGTGGCTCCACTCGGGGCCGAGCGAGCGGCCCGAGAAGGTCTCGGTGTAGAGCGGCGTGCTCCAGCGTGCGGTGCTCTCGCCGCGGCTCGCGGTGGGTCGCAGGCCCTTGAAGCGCTGGGCCTTCACGCGGTAGGTCAGGGGGGCGCCACGGCGGGAGGCGCGGGCGGAGAACTCCGCACGGCCGCGGCGGTCCAGTCGTGCCTTCCCGACGTTCTTCCACCGGGTGCCGCGCTTGACCTGGAGCCGGACGGGACGACCCGCGCGGCGGGGCTTGACCGTGGCCGTGACGGCCACCCGTGCAGCGTCGGGACTGGCCGTGCGGCGCCCCTGCTGCACGATCTGGGGAAGCACCTGAATCTTCGCGCGGGACCGGGTGGCCAGGCGTTCGGACGACGACAGCACCGTCGGTGCGGCCACCGACGGATCGGCGGCCGATCCGGTGCCGGTGGTGAGGAGCAGGGACGCGGGCATCAGCAGCGCGAGGGCGCCACCAGCCAGCGCACGTCGTGCGGGCATGGCGATGTCTCCTTCGTTGGTCGTGGCTCGTGTCTCTCGACAGGTCTCCCGTCGAGGGTGTCCCGGGCACCACTCGCAGCCAAATCGTCGGGCGTCTATCGGTCCAGCAGCGGCCGGGCCGGGTCCCAGGTCGTGCCGTCGCGCTCGTCGCGCCGCCTCCTCGCGATGGCGGACAGTGACTCGAGGACGACCCGGTTGGCGAGCGCTGCCGTGATGTCGGCGTGGTCGTAGGGCGGGCTGACCTCCACCACGTCGATGCCGACGACAGGCAGCTCGAGGCAGATGCGGCGTACCGCGTCGAGGAGCTCGCGGGCACTGAGGCCACCCGGCTCCGGGGTGCCGGTGCCCGGCGCGTGGCCGGGGTCGCAGACGTCGATGTCGACGGAGAGGAAGACGCCGTCGCACTCGTCGGTCGCGATGGCGAACGCCTCGGTGAGGCACTCGGTGAGCCCACGGTGGACGATCTCGGTCATCTCGTAGGACCGCATCCTCTCCGCGGCCATCCAGTCGAGGGTCTCGGGACCGGGCCAGTAGCCGCGCAGCCCGACCTGGAGGAAGCGGTCGCCCCGCAGCGCCCCCGACTCGATGAGGCGTCGCATCGGCTGGCCGTGGCCCCACAGCGAGCCGAACTCGATGTCTCCGGTGTCGGCGTGAGCGTCGAAGTGGATCATCGAGACCCGGCCGTGGCCGAGCACGTTGGCCACGCCCTTGGCGTCGGGGAAGGCGATCGAGTGGTCGCCGCCGAGCACGACGGGGATCGCGCCGGCACGGGCGACCTTCTCCACCGCCGCCTCCAGGACCCCGAGCGCGCGCTCGATGTCGCCGGGAGGCATCTCCACGTCGCCGGCATCCACCACCCGGAGGTCCTGCAGGCCGTCGGTCCGCAGCGCCAGGCTCGGCCGCGACCCGTCGTGCGGGAGGTAGTCGGTCATCCGGATCGCCTGCGGCCCGAAGCGCGTGCCGGGCCGGTGCGACGTGCCGCCGTCGAAGGGCGCCCCGACCACGACGACGTCGGCACCGGCGTAGGTCGCCGGGTCGTCGAGGTCGCACGCGGGGACGCCGAGGAAGGTGATGTCCGGACCGAACTGAGCGCCGTAGCGAGCCATGGGCAGATGCTAGAGCGCTACCAGGCCCCCAGTGCCGCGAACCGCTCGCCGATCAACCGGAGGCCGGCCGGGTAGTCCACCGGGAAACGGTCGTCCAGGGCCGGAGTCGTCAGCCGTTTGCCGGTGGACTACCACGAGAGACGGGCCGCACCATTGACATTAGTTCGAGACTCGTACTTAATAGTGACGTGGCTCTCGTGCTCGGTATCGACTCATCGACCCAGTCGACCAAGGCGCTCCTCGTCGACACCGACGACGGGCGCGTGGTCGACGCCCGCACCGCACCGCACCCGCCCGGCACCGAGGTGGATCCGAGGGCCTGGCTGGGCGCGGTCGACGACGCGACACACGGCCTGCTCGAGCGGGCCGATGCGGTCTCCGTCGCCGGCCAGCAGCACGGCATGGTGGCCCTGGACGCCGACGGCGAGCCGGTGCGCAACGCCCTGCTGTGGAACGACACCCGCTCCGCTGGCGCCGCGCACGACCTGATCGCCGAGATGGGCGGGCCGCAGGCGTGCGCCGACGCGGTCGGCAGCGTGCTGGTCGCCTCCTTCACGGTCACCAAGCTGCGCTGGCTGCGCGACCACGAGCCCGACCGGGCCGCCCGCGTGGCGTCGGTGCTGCTCCCCCACGACTACGTCTCCCGCCACCTCTCGGCCCCGGGCACGCCGGCCTTCACCGATCGCGGCGACGCCTCCGGCACCGGATACTTCGCGACCGCCGACGGCTCCTGGCGCCCCGACCTGCTCGAGCGCGCGCTGGGCAGGTCGGCCGACCTGCCGCGGGTGGTCGCGCCCGGCACGGCAGCGGCGGAGACGGCCGGCGGAGCCCTGGTCGCCGGTGGCACCGGCGACAACATGGGCGCCGCCCTGGGAATGGCCCTGCGTCCCGGTGATGTGCTCGTCTCGGTCGGCACCTCCGGCGTCGCGTCCGCGGTGAGCACGGTCCCGGTCGCGGACGGCACCGGCGTGGTCACCGGCTTCGCCGACGCCAGCGGCGGCTACCTGCCGATGGTGACGACGATGAACGCCGCCGGGATCCTCGACCTCCAGGCGCAGTGGCTCGGCGTCGACCACGACGGCCTCGCCGAGCTCGCCCTCGCCTCCACCCCCGGCGCGGGCGGCGTCACCCTGCTGCCCTACTACGGCGGCGAACGCACCCCCAACCGTCCCGACGCCGTCGGCACCTGGACCGGGCTCACGCCCCGCACCACCCGCGCCGACCTGGCGCGGGCGGCGTACGAGGCGCTGCTCTGCTCGCTCGCCGACGCCGTCGACCGGCTCGTGGCCGCCACCGGCGAGCAGCCACGTCGCCTGCTGATGGTCGGCGGGGCCACCAGGAGTCCCGCGCTGCGGGCGCTCGCCCCGGCGATCCTCGGCGCGCCCGTGACGCTGCCGCCGTCGGGGGAGTACGTCGCCCTCGGCGCCGCGCGGCAGGCCGCGTGGGCCCTCGCCCAGACGTCCGCTCCCCCCGACTGGCCGGCCGCCGAGACGACCGTGCTCGAGGCCGACCCCACCCCCCACGTCCGCGAGGTCTACGCCGACCTCCGTGAGCGCACCGCCCCCTGGACTCCTGCAACGGAAGGCACGTCATGACCACCCAGATCCCCGCCCCCGCCCCTGAGGACAAGTTCTCCTTCGGCCTCTGGACCGTCGGCTGGCAGGGCGCGGACCCGTTCGGCCCCGCCACGCGCTCGCCGATGGACACCGTCCACGCGCTGGAGAAGCTCGCCGGGCTCGGCGCCTACGGCGTGAACTTCCACGACGACGACGTGATCCCGTTCGGCTCCGACGACGCCACCCGCGACAAGATCATCGCCCGCTTCAAGCAGGGCCTCGAGGACACCGGCCTGGTCGTCACCACCGCGACGACCAACCTCTTCAGCCACCCGGTCTTCAAGTCCGGCGGTTTCACCAACAACGACCGCGACATCCGCCGCTTCGCGCTGCGCAAGGTGATGCGCAACGTCGACCTGGCAGCCTCGCTCGGCGCCGAGGTCTACGTCGCCTGGGGCGGTCGCGAGGGCGCGGAGTACGGCGCCTCGCAGGACACCCGGGTCGCGCTCGACCGCATGAAGGAGGCCTTCGACCTCCTCGGCGACTACGTGACCGAGCAGGGCTACGACATGCGCTTCGCGATCGAGCCCAAGCCCAACGAGCCCCGCGGCGACATCCTGCTGCCGACGATCGGCCACGCGCTGGCGTTCATCGAGCGGCTCGAGCGTCCCGAGCTGGTCGGCGTGAACCCGGAGATCGGGCACGAGGAGATGGCCGGCATGAACGCCGCCGCCGGCTACGCGCAGGCGCTGTGGCAGGGCAAGCTCTTCCACATCGACCTCAACGGCCAGAACGGCCCGAAGTACGACCAGGACCTGCGCTTCGGTGCCGGCAACGTCCGCGGCGCCTTCTGGGTGGTCGACACCCTGCTCGCCGGCGGCTACGACGGCCCGGTCCACTTCGACTTCAAGCCCGCCCGCACCGAGGACGAGGACGGCGTGTGGGTGTCGGCCGCGGCCAACATGCGCAACTACCTCATCCTGCGCGAGAAGGTGAAGGCCTTCCGCGCCGACCCGGAGGTGCAGGCCGCGCTCGAGGCGGCCAGGGTCCCCGAGCTCGAGGTCCCCACCGTCGGCGCGGACGAGGGGTGGAAGGGCCTGCTCGCCGCCGAGCTGCGCGACCCCGAGGAGCTCGCCACCCGCGGTGGCGGCTTCGAGCTGCTCGACCAACTGGCGCTCGAGCACCTGTACGGCGTCCGCTGACCGTGGACCGTCCCGGCGGCGCCGGCACCGAGGGGCTGCGGCGCGACAACACCGCCGCCGTCCTGCGTTCCCTGCGCCGCCGCGGGCCCTCCACCCGGGCCGAGCTCGCCAAGGACACCGGCCTGGCCAAGGCCACGGTCGGCGTCATCGTCGCGGACCTCCAGTCCGCCGGCGCGGTGGCCGAGGAGGGCTCGCGTCCTGGGGTGCGAGGCCGGCCCGGCCGTCCGGTGGCGCTGCGCGGAGAGGGCGTCGTCGCCCTCGGGCTGGAGCTGAACGTCGACTACACCTCCGCCGTGGTCCTCGACCTGGCCGGACAGGTGGTCCTGAGCGAGAGCCGGCCCGGCACCGGCGAGACCGCCGACCTGCTGGCCCTGGCCCGTGACGCGTACACCGCTGCGGTGGGCGACGACCGCCGGCTGGTCGGCGCGACCGTCGCGGTGCCGGCGCTGGTCCGCGGCGACAACCGCACCGTGGCGTGGGCGCCCAACCTCCGCCTCGACGGCGCGGGTCTCGCCGACGACCTCGCGACCACGCTGGCCGACCTCGGTGCCGGCCCGGCCCCGGCGGTGCGGGTGAGCAACGACGCCAACTGTGCGGCGTACGCCGAGTCCCACCACGGGGCCGCCCGCGGCGCCGCACACGCGCTCTACCTCACCGGCACCGTCGGCGTCGGCGCCGGCATCGTGCAGGACGGCGAGCTGGTGCGCGGAAGCGCGGGCTTCGCCGGCGAGGTCGGCCACATGCCCCTCGGCGATGCGTCCGCGGTGTGCGGGTGCGGCCGCCACGGCTGCTGGGAGGCTTCTGTCGGCCTGCACGCCATGCTCGCCGAGGTCCAGATGGTCGAGCTGGACACCCCGTTGCGGACCGCGGAGGCGGTGGCCGAGCGCGCCGCCACCGACGCCGGGGTGCGGGCCGGCCTCGAGCGCGTCGGGCGCGGCGTCGGCCTCGGCATCGCGATGCTCAGCAGCGTGCTCGACCCGGAGGTCGTCGTGCTCGGCGGCTACTTCGTGCCGCTCGGCGACCTCGTGCTCGACCCGGCGAGGCGCACGCTCGACGAACGGCTGGCCTCCGAGGCGCAGGTGCGCCCGGAGCTGCGGCTCAGCACGCTCGGCATCCGCGCGGCCGCCCTCGGCGCCGCCGAGCAGTCGCTGGGACCGGTCCTCAGCGGTGAGCTGGACCTGACGTCCTGAGCCTGCGGCCGGTCAGCCGGCGAGGCGGGCGCGTACGTCGACCAGAGCGGCTCCCAGGGCGGCCACCGGATCGACGAAGAGCGGCTCGAGGGCGATCTCGGCCGCCCCGAGCAGCGCCGAGTCCGAGCCCAGGCCGGGCAGGGTGAGCCGGACGGACTCCAGCGGGGCGGGGAGGGCGCGGTCGCTCAGTCCGGCCTGGATGTCGGGTCCGACGAGCTGGTGCAGCGAGCGGAAGTAGCCGCCGAGGACCACCAGGCGCGGGTTGAACATGTTGACGATGCTGGCCAGGCCGTGGCCGATGGCGGTGCCGGTGCGGCACAGCTCCGGTGACGGGGAGTCGAACCCGTCGAGCACCTCGTCGAGCTGGGCGACCTTGTCCGGCGGGCAGTGGATGGCCTCGGCGATGGCGTGGGCGCCGACCTCGGTCTCCCAGCAGCCGCGGTTGCCGCAGTGGCAGGGCCGACCGCCGGGGTCGAAGCGGAGGTGGCCCACCTCGCCTGCGTAGCCGCCTGCGCCCTCGAGGCGGTGACCGCCCATGATCACGCCGGCGCCCACGCCGACCTGGCCGGAGACGTAGATCAGGTCGTCGACGCCGACCCCGACACCGCGGGTGTGCTCGGCGAGCGCGCCGAGGTCGGCGTCGTTGGCGAGCGAGACGGGGACGTCGAGGCCCAGCGCGGCCAGGACGATGCCCCCGAACGACACGTCGTGCCACTCGAGGTTGGGCGCCAGCCGGATCAGGCCGTCGCTGCGTCGCACCATGCCGGGCACGCTGATCCCGATGCCCACCAGTGGCGAGGCGGCGGGGGCGTCCTCGACGACCTCTCGGATGAGTGCGGCCACCGAGGCGCCGACCTGCCAGGCCTCGCCCCCGACGGGCACCGGCGCCTGCGCCCGCTGGAGCACCCGGCCCCCGAGGCCGACGCGGGCCACGACGGCCCGGTCGACCCCGAGGTCCACGGCGATGACGCACGGGCCGTCGGCGGCGATCGCCACCCCGGCCGAGGGACGCCCGGCGCCCTGCCGGGCACCTCCCGCGGGGGTCGCCCGCTCGGAGATGCCCAGGGACTCGAGCTCGGCGACCAGCCCGGCGATGGTGCTCCTGTTCAGCCCCATCAGGCTCGTCAGCTCGGCACGGGACATCTGTCCGGTGCCGTGGACGTGGCGCAGCAGCGTCCCGAGGTTGTGGCGCCGGACGGCCTCCTGGTTGGTGCCGAGCCCGGAGCGCCGCTGCTGAGCGCCCACGACCGTGACCTAGACGCCCGCCGAGGAGCGTCGACGGCGCGAGATCGCGTCCACGCTCGCGGCGAGCAGCAGCACGCCACCGGTGACGATGAAGTTGATGTAGCTCGCCTGGTTGAGCAGGCCCAGGCCGTTGGGGATCGTCGCGATCACCAGCCCGCCGATGACGGCGTCCATCGCGCGGCCCCGACCGCCGAAGAGGCTGGTGCCACCGATGACTGCGGCGCCGACGGCGTAGAGCAGGTCGTTGCCGCCACCGGCTCCGGGGGACACCTTGCCCGTGTACGACGCGGACAGCAGACCGGCGATGGCCGCCATGCTCGAGCAGATGACGAACGCCGAGATCCGGACCCGCGTCACGTTGATGCCGGCGCGCCGCGCGGCCTCGGCGTTGCCGCCGACGGCGTACAGGTGGCGCCCGAAGCGCGACTTGGTCAGGACGAAGGTCCAGAAGAACAGCAGGGCGATCACCACGGGGAGCACCCAGGGGATGCCGCTGATCGTGAACAGGTTCGGGTTGGGCGCACGGTTGGCGCTCAGCAGCGCGGTGATGCCGAGCACGACCGCGGCCACGACGGCGATCCGCAGCGCGACGAGCCCCAGGGGCTGGTGCACCAGGCCCTTGGCGGAGAGCGAGCGGTAGCGGTAGAGCGACAGGGCGGCGAAGCCGACGACGATCACCAACGCCGCGATCCACCCGGCGGAGACCGGCACGTTCTTGATCGACAGGCCGCGCAGCACCGGGTCGTTGAACCGCAGCGACCCGCCGGCGCCGATCAGCTTCAGCGGGATCGCCTGCAGGCCGAGGAAGAACGCGAGCGTGACGACGAAGGACGGGATCCCGAGGACGGAGACGAGCGAGCCGATGGCGAGGCCGATCACCGCCCCGACCGCGATGCCGGCCAGCGTGGCCAGCCACCACGGCCAGTCGTAGTCGATCAGCATCAGGGCGATCACGGTCGCCGAGGCGCCGCCGGCGACACCGGCGGACAGGTCGATCTCGCCGAGCAGCAGCACGAAGACGATGCCCATCGCGAGCACGATGATCGAGGCGGCCTGGATGACCAGGTTGGCCATGTTGTAGGTCGTGAGGAACCGGTCGTGCAGCGAGCTGAAGACCACGAACAGCACCACGAGGCCGAAGATGGCCGGCAGCGAGCCCATGTCGCCGCCGCGGATGCGGTTGAGGTAGTCGTGGAAGGCGTCGCCGAGCGTCGCGGCCTGGCGGTTGTCGTTGTCGAAGCCCGCGGACGGGGTCGAGGTGGTGACGTCGGTCATGAGTGTCTCCGGTCCTTCGCGGGCGGGTCAGACGGCTGCGTCCGCGGAGTCCTCGGCGATGCCGAGGTCCCCGGAGCGTCCGGCCGTGATGAGCTCGACGACCTGGCTGTGCGTGACGTCCTTCGCAGGCACGTCCGCGGCCACCTGGCCGAGGTAGAGGGCGGTGATGCGGTCGGCGACCTCGAAGACGTCGCCCATGTTGTGGGAGATCAGGACCACGCCGAGGCCGTGGTCGGCGAGACGACGTACGAGGTCGAGCACCTGGCGGGTCTGGGCCACGCCGAGCGCGGCGGTGGGCTCGTCGAGGAGGACGACCTTGGAGTTCCACAGCACGGCCTTGGCGATCGCCACCGTCTGGCGCTGACCACCCGACAGGCTGGCGACGCTCTGGCGCACGGACTTCACGGTCCGCACCGAGAGCGAGGTCAGGGTCTCGCGGGCGCGCGTCTCCATGCTGACCTCGTCCAGGCCGAAACGGCTGGTCTCCTCGCGCCCGAGGAACATGTTCTCGACGATGTCGAGGTTGTCGCACAGCGCGAGGTCCTGGTAGACGATCTCGACACCGAGCGCGGCGACGTCGCGTGGACCGTGGACCTCCACGGGCTTGCCGTCGAAGAGGTAGTCGCCGCTGTCGCGGCCGTAGATGCCGGCGATGATCTTGACCAGCGTCGACTTGCCGGCGCCGTTGTCACCGACGAGTGCGGTGACCTGCCCCGGGTAGACAGCGAAGTCCACGTCGTGCAGGACGTGCACCACGCCGAAGCTCTTGTTGACTCCGCGCAGCTCGAGCAACGGCTCAACCATGGGATTCACTTCCGATCGAGAAGAATTTGTTGTGCGGGTGGACAGAACGACGCCCGGGCCGGGAGCGGCCCGGGCGTCGTCCGTGGTGTGTCCGGGCCTCAGGAGGTCAGGAGATGCCGGCCTTCTGGCACAGCTTGGCGAACTTGCCCGCGCAGACGTCCTCGGCCTTCTGGCCGCCGTCGTCGATCACGTCGCCCACGTTGTCCTTGGTGATGGACTGCGGGGTCAGCAGGATCGAGGGGACCTCGCTGTCGTCCGAGGAGTCGACCGTGCTGCCGGTGACCTCGGCCTCCTCGCCGTTGGCGAGCGCGATGGCGACGTCGGCCAGCGCACCGGCCTCCTGCGTGGCGGACTTGTAGACCGTCATGCACTGGGTGCCGGCCAGCACGTTCTGCAGGCCCTCGACGGTGGCGTCCTGGCCGGTGACCGGGACCTTGCCGGCCTGGCCGGCGCCCTCGAGGATGTTGATCGCGGCGCCGCCGAGACCGTCGTTCGCAGCGAGCACGCCGTCGACCTTGCCGTCGGCCGCCGTGTAGAGCTGCTGGAAGATCGTGGCAGCCTGCTCGTTGTCCCAGTCGGGCACAGCCTGCTCGCCGACGACGGTGTAGTTGCTCATCTCGTCGAGCACGCTGTGGGCGCCCTCGGCGAACAGGGTCGCGTTGTTGTCGGTGGGCGAGCCGTTGAGGTAGACGATGTTCGCCTCCTTGTCACCGAGGCAGTCCGCGAGGCCCTGGCCCTGCAGCTCGCCGACCTTGGTGTTGTCGAAGGAGACGTAGTACTCCGCCGAGCCACCGAGGGTGAGGCGGTCGTAGTCGATGGTGGCCACGCCCTGCGAGGCGGCCTTCTCCTGGATCGCCGCGCCGGACTCGGAGTCGAGGTTGACGATCGCGAGGACGGTGACCCCGTTGCCGATCATCGAGTCGGCGATCTGGGTCATCTTGTTGGCGTCGCCCTCGGCGTTCTGGATGTCGTAGTCGACACCGGCCTCCTCGAAGGCGGCCTCCAGGGCCGGGCGGTCCGCGCTCTCCCAGCGGACCGAGGACTCGGTGTCGGGGAGGATGACGCCGATCTTGCCCTGCGCCTCACCGCCGCTGCCGTCGCTCCCACTGCCACCGTCGCCGCTGTCGTCGCCGCCACAGGCGGTGAGCGCCATCGAGACACCGAGCAGGGGGACCAAGACCAAACTGTGCTTCCGCTTCACACGAACCGCCTCCTAGCGATCTGGATCGCACGGCGACCGTCTGTGGAGCACTGGGCCGTCGTACATATGTTGTGCGGAACAACATATGTAGTGATGGTCGTCACGTCCAGAGGGGAGCCGCGCCGTTAGCGGTTCGTTACCGAAGTGGGGGTCGTCGACCCCCGGACAGGCGTAGGGGCGACTGGACCACTGGTCCAGCCGCCCCTTCAGTGACGGATGTGTCGACGCGTCTGCGCGCCGCGCAGGTCAACGCTTGCGGGAGCGCCTCGACACCTTCTCGGCGGCCTCGACCTCGCCCGAGGTGCCGGAGGTGGCCAGCTCGCCGGAGACGCCCTGGAGGTGAGCGCGCACGAACCACTGGAACTGCTCCAGGTCGGCCGTCTGGCCGATCACGATGTCCTCGGTCACGGGGTCGTCGCCCACCGCCTCGATCGCGGCGCGGTGGTCCTCGATCACGCCGGTGTAGACGAGGTCGAGCGCGGCGAGGTGGGCCGCGGTGTCGGCTCGCGTGAGGTCGTAGTCGTCCCAGGTGCGCGCGGCCACCAGGGCGCCGGGCAGGCCGTTCGGCGGGACGCCGAGGGTCGACATCCGCTCGGCGAGGACGTCGATCATGTCGCGCACGCCGTCGATCTGCGGGTCGAGCATCTCGTGCACGCCGATGAAGTGCGGGCCCACGACGTTCCAGTGGGCGTGCTTGAGGGTGAGCGCCAGGTCGTTGAGCGCGTGCACCCGCATCTGCAGCGCGTCGGCCACCCGATGGCCGGTCGCGGCGTCCAGTCCGGGGACGGTGAGGGGGGCGTCGGCGTCGCTGGACACCGAGGTGGTCGCGGATCGAGTCGTCTTCTTCGCCATGGCTCCACGCTAGGAGGCCCGACCAAGGCCGACACCAGCCGGAGGGAGGTGGCCGCTGGCTACGGTGGGCCCGTGCCCTCCATCACCCGCACCTTCGCGACGACTGCCTCTCCCGAGGCGGCGCACGCCTACCTCGCCGACTTCCGCACGGCCGAGGAGTGGGACCCGGGCACCCGCACGTGCGAGCGCACCAGCGGCGACGGCGGGGTCGGCACGACCTACCGCAACATCTCGTCCTTCTTCGGCCGCACCGTCGAGATCACCTACACCGCCGCCGAGGTCGTGGTGCCGACCCGGGTGCACCTGCGCGGCACCAACGAGTCCTTCGAAGGTGCCGACATCTTCGAGATCACCCCGACGACCGGCGGCGCGCGGGTCGTCTACACGGCGCAGATGTCCTTCTCCGGCCTCTCGCGGCTGGCCTCGCCGCTCGTGCGGGCCTACCTCCCGCTGCTGGCCTCGAAGACGGTGGACCAGCTCCGCACCTGCCTCGACCGTCAAGCCGGCTGAGCGACCTCGGTCGCGTGGCGGCGCCCACCTCCCGACGGGTGAGGATCAGAGCATCGAGGGGTGGCACGGTGGAGCGATGGCCGAGAAGAAGAAACGGGACCCGGGGCCGTCCGTGAAGGACGCCGAGGTGTACGAGGCGCTGCGTGACGACGGCGCGAGCAAGGAGAAGGCAGCGCGCATCGCGAACGCCTCAGCCGCCCAGGGCCGCTCGGAGGTCGGGGAGCGCGGCGGCGAGGCGGCCGACTACGAGGACCGCACCGTCGAGGAGCTGCGCGAGCGCGCGGCGGAGCTCGACATCGATGGTCGCTCGTCGATGACCAAGGACGAGCTGATCGACGCCCTGCGTCACCGCTGACGCACGGAGCTCACCCGGGCGGGTCGAGCCGGGCGAGCGCGCGCAGCCACATCCGGTCAGCGTCCACCGCTGCGGTCGCCGGACCGTGTGACGGCTCGTCGAGCACCGCCGTCGCCGAGGCGGGCGGTGTCGCCCCGGACGCCCGCGCCACGTCGACGAGCACGCGCGCCGCCGCCAGTGCGGCAGGCCGGTGGGTGCTGATGACGGACTCGTAGACGGGCGTGCCTCCCGGGGCGCCCGGCACCTCCCACGCCGAGACGACGGCCGCGCGCGAGGCGCTGACGGTGACCACCGTCCACTCCCGCCGCAGGGGCGACCGCTCGGGCAGCTGGCACCGGGCCGGGTGCGCCGAGGGGTCGGCAGGGTGGGCCTCGTCGAACTCGGCCACGACGGCGGCCCACGACGCCGTACGCGCCAGCTCGTCCCAGCGGTGCCGGGAGCGGGCGAACTTGTGACCCTCCTGGAAGGTGCCGAGCACGAGAGGGCGGTCAGCGCGGGCGAGTGCCTCGTCCTCGACCGCGTGCGACGCGGCCAGCAGCGCCCGTCGCCCGAGCCGGTGGACGACGAGGTGCGGGAACTCGCGCGACAGCACGGCGTGGACCGAGTCGACGGCACCCCGCTCGTGGCGTCGGCGTACGGCGTCGATGGCGACCTGGAGCCCCACCCCGGACTCGCGCACCTCGAGCACCTGGCGCACGAGCTCGACGTCGGCCTCGGAGAAGCGGCGGTGGCCGGTGGGCGAGCGCTCGCCGGCGGGGAAGCCGAACCGGTTCTCCCAGGTCCGCAGCACTGCCGGGGTCAGCCCGGTCCGGTCGGCCAGGACGCCGATGCTCAAGCCGCCGGCTGCTCCGGTGTCCATGACGCCTCCACGATTCATCTCGTCCAACCCTTGTACAACGTGTGGAAATAACCTATACAGGACTGTAGAAGTTTTCGCACCATCCAGATGACACCCCACACGAGACACCAGGAGAATCCCATGGGCACAGTGATCCTGATCGGGACGGTGGCGATCATCGTGGCCATCGTCGGCTGCTTCGGCATCTGGCGCTTGGACGCGTCGCGCGCCGACGAGATCGAGCACCAGACCCCGCCGTCGCCGCGCCCGCAGCTCGGCGTCGTGCCGGCTCGCACCGCACCCAGCACTCCCCCGCGCCACATCGGCTCCTGACCGGCACCCACCCGCACGGGTGTCCTCGGTCGCCCGTCCGCGTGGCAGGTTCGATGGTGACCACCCGGTCAGCACCGACGCACACCCGACACGTAGGAGGAACCACCATGGGACTCGACGACAAGATCGGCAACAAGGCCGAGGAGCTCAAGGGCCAGGGCAAGGAGCACACCGGCAAGGCGACCGGCGACGAGCAGCTCGAGGCCGAGGGCAAGGGCGACCAGGCCGGCGCGAACCTCAAGCAGGCCGGCGAGAAGGTCAAGGACGTCTTCAAGGGCTGACCGCCCGCACCACGCGTCGCCCGAGGCGACGCCCCCCGGCCCCGCCGGCGGCTACCTACCCCCGTGTGGCCGCCGGCGGTCGCATGTCCGGATGGCCCTGCGGGTACGACTGCGGCATGGACGCGACCGGCGCCGGCGAGGCGGACGACCAGCAGTGGGTGGAGCGCATCGCCGACCGGGCCCGGGCCGACGGCGTGGGCGTGGCCGTCGCGGAGTCGCTGACGGCCGGCCGGCTCTCGGCGACGCTCGGCCGCGGCAGCGAGGCCTCCTCGTGGTACCGCGGCGCGGTCGTGGCCTACGCGAGCGAGGTCAAGCACGCGGTTCTCGGCGTGGACCCCGGCCCGGTCGTGACCGACGGCTGCGCACGCCAGATGGCCGAGGGCGTACGCCGCCTGCTGGGCGCCGACGTCGGGCTCGGGATGACCGGGGTCGGCGGGCCGGGCAGCCAGGAGGGACGTCCACCCGGGACGGTTCACCTCGCGATCGCGGACCGACGCGGGACGCGGTCGCAGGAGGTGCACCTCGAGGGGGAGCCGGACGAGGTCCTCGCCTCCGCGACCACCTTGGCGCTGGTCGAGCTGGCGAGGGCGCTCGGCGCGGCCCCCGACGACTGACGACTGGCCGCATGGGAGGGCGTGACGCGGGTACCGACGGGTCATGGACCCCCGTCATGAACCCGACAAGGTCGACCCCACGGAGCAGAGCGGTCGCTCCGTGATGGTCACCGGCGCCGTGATCGGCATCCTGGTCGCACTCGCGCTGATGCTGCTGGTCTACTTCCTCGCGCGCTGACACCGGCTGTCGGTCGCCGCTCATAGGGTGGCGCCCGTGACCCTGCACCTGCACACGGCCGAGCGCACCGACGCCCTCGCCGACGGCCTCGCCGACCTGCTGGTCACACCCCTGCCCGACCCGTTCGCCCGCGAAGTCGTGGTGGTGCCCGCGCGAGGCGTCGAGCGCTGGCTCACCCAGCGCCTGTCCCACCGCCTCGGCACCGGCCCCCGGGGAGGCGACGGCGTCTGCGCAGGCGTCGACTTCGTGACGCCCCACTCCCTGGTGTCGCTGCTCCTGGACCGGGACGTCGAGGACCCGTGGAGTCCCGACCGGCTCGCCTGGCCGCTGCTGTCGGTCATCGACGACGTGATGGGCACGACCGGCTTCGAGGACCTCACCGCCCACCTCGGCGCAGGGGACCCCGACGACGATCGCTCGGCACGGCGCTACGCCGTGGCGCGGCGGCTGGCCGGGCTGTTCTCCTCCTACGCCGTCCAGCGGCCGGCACTCCTGGCCGACTGGCGCGCGGGCGGGCGCTCGGACGGCGCCGGCGGCGAGCTCGACGCCGACCTCGCCTGGCAGGCCGAGCTCTGGCGCCGGCTGCTCGACGCGGTCGGTGACCCGCCCCCCGACGTACGCCACGCCGAGACCGTGGCCCGGCTGCGCCGCGGAGGCGACGACCTCGACCTGCCGCCGCGGCTCTCGCTCTTCGGCCACACCCGCATGCCGGAGACGGAAGTCGGCCTGCTGAGGGCGCTCGGCGCGCTCCGCGAGGTCCACCTGTGGCTCCCACAGGCCTCGACGGCGCTGTGGGAGTCGCTCGCCCCGACCGCACGCGAGGGACAGGTGCCCCGCGCCGCCGACGACTCGGCCACGCTCGTCGGCCACCCCCTCCTCGGCTCGCTCGGTCGTGACGCGCGGGAGCTGCGTCGCACGCTCGGCGACCTGCCGACCACGTCGGTCGGGACCGCACCGGCGTCGCCACCGACGTTGCTGGGGTGGCTCCAGCACGACCTGCGCGTCAACAGCGCTCCCGGTCCCGACGAACGGGCCGGCCGCACCGGCACCGACGACTCGGTGCAGGTGCACGCCTGCCACGGTGCGGCGCGCCAGGTCGACGTACTCCGCGAGGTGCTGGTGGGGCTGCTCGAGGACGACCCGACGCTCGAGCCCCGCGACATCCTGGTGATGGTCCCCGACATCGAGACCTACGCTCCCCTGATCTCCGCGTCCTTCGGCATGGCCGACGTCGCCGGGGAGGGCGCCGGGCACCCGGGTCACCGGCTCCGCGTACGCCTGGCCGACCGCTCGCTGGCGGCCACCAACCCGCTCCTGGCGCTCGCGGCGCAGCTGGTCGAGCTGGTCCGCGGCCGGATGACGGCCAGCCAGGTGCTCGACGTCGCGGGCGCCGACCCCGTGCGCGCCCGCTTCGGCCTCGGCGACGAGGAGCTCGAGCGCATCGCGCACTGGGTCGACGTCAGCGGCATCCGCTGGGGCTACGACGCCGATCACCGCGGCACCTTCGGCCTGGCCGGCCTCGACGCCAACACGTGGGTCACCGGGCTGCGCCGGGTGCTGCTGGGCGCGGCGATGTCCGGGCTCGACCACCGCCAGGTCGCGGGCACCGTCCCGGTCGACGACGTGAGCGACGGCGACCTCGACCTGGTCGGCCGCTTCGCCGAGCTCGTCGAGCGCCTCCACACCTTCGTCACCCGCGCCGAGCAGGCCACGACCGTCACCGACTGGACCACGGCACTGGGTGAGGCGGTGCACCACCTGACCTCGACGCCGCTGTCCGAGGTGTGGCAGGTCGCGCAGTTCGACCGCGAGGTCGCACGCATCGCGGCGGGCGCGGAGGGGACCGGCACCCGGCTGCGGCAGGCCGACGTACGAGCCCTGCTCCGGCAGCGGCTGCGCGGGCGCCCGACGCGCGCCAACTTCCGCACCGGCACGCTCACCGTCTGCACGATGGTCCCGATGCGCTCGGTGCCGCACCGGGTGGTGTGCCTGGTCGGGCTCGACGACGGCGTCTTCCCCCGGGTGTCGACCGTCGACGGCGACGACGTGCTGGCGCGCCGCCCCCGCACCGGCGAGCGCGACCTGCGCGCCGAGGACCGCCAGCTCTTCCTCGACGCGATCGTCGCGGCCACCGACAAGCTCGTCATCACCTACACCGGCCGCGGCGAGCACACCGGCGCCGAGCGACCGCCCGCCGTGCCGCTCGGCGAGCTCCTCGACGCCCTCGACCGCACCGCCGCGTCGCCGGTGCGTGAGCACGTGCTGACCCAGCACCCGCTCCAGCCCTTCGACGAGGACAACTTCGTCGCCGGTGCGCTGCGCGGGGGCGGGCCCTTCACCTTCGACCGCTTCGCGCTCGCCGGTGCGAGCGCGGCTCGCGACGAGCGCCGCCCCGTGGGGGTGCTGGTGCCGCACGCGCTCCCGCCCGCGGGCGCGTCCGAGGACGTCTCGCTGGCCGACCTCCACGACTTCTTCGCCCACCCCGTCCGCGGGTTCTTCCGCCGGTTGCGGATCGCGCGCCCCTATGACGCCGACGTCGTCAAGGACGCCATCCCGATCACGCTCGACGCGCTGGAGAAGTGGGCGGTCGGCGACCACCTGGCCTCCGAGGTGCTCGGCGGCGCCGACGCCCTCGCCGTGGGCAAGGCGCTCAAGGTCACCGGCCAGCTCCCACCCGGCCCGCTCGGGGAGGGCGTCCTCGACGACATCATCGAGGTGGTCCGCCCCCTGGTGATGAAGGCACTCGAGCTGCGGCGCGGACCGCAGCGCACCCTCGACGTCGACGTCGACCTGGGCGCCGGGCGCCGGCTCTCCGGCACGGTGGGCGACGTGTGGGGCAACAACGTGGTGTCGGTGTCCTTCTCCAACCTCGCCGCCAAGCACCGCCTGGCCGCGTGGATCGACGCCCTGGCCCTCGCGGCCGGGGCTCCCGACGAGAACTGGACCGTCCACACCATCGGCAAGCACCGCTCCGGCGGCCAGGTGCAGCTCATCGGCCCACTCGCCCAGCACGAGGCACAGGAGTGGCTGCGCGGCCTCGTCTCCCTCTACGACGCCGGCCAGCGCGAGCCGCTCCCGCTACCGGTGAAGACCTCGCTGGCGTGGGCCGAGGAGCACCGCCGGGTGCTCGCGGGCAGCGACGGCGACCCCGACGCCCGGGCGCGCGCGGAGTGGGAGACGCCGCGCTTCAACGACGCCGGCTTCCCCAAGGAGGACGCCGACGCCTGGCACGTCCGCGCCTTCGGCCACCACGCCGACTACTCCCTCCTCACCACCGCGCCACGCACGGGCGAGGACGGACCGCACCGGCTCGGCCACTACGCCTGGTCCCTGTGGGCACCGCTCATCGACGGCGGCCACGAGCAGGTGAGGGGCCTGTGAAGACCTTCGACATCGCCGCGGACCTCCGCCCCGGCACCACGCTGCTCGAGGCCAGCGCGGGCACGGGCAAGACGTGGACCATCGCCGCGCTCGTGGCCAAGCACGTCGCGTCCGGCGACGTACGCCTCGACGAGATGCTGGTGGTCACCTTCACCCGCGCCGCCAGCCAGGAGCTGCGCGAGCGCGTACGCCGCCAGCTCGACGAGGCCGTGCAGCTGCTCACCGCCACGCGCGCGCCCGACCCGGCCAACCGGCTGCACACGTGGCTGCTCGACGCCGACTCGACCGCGCGGGCGGCCCGCCACGACCGCCTGACGCAGGCGCTGGTGTCCTTCGACGCGGCCACCATCGCCACCATCCACCAGTTCTGCCAGCTCGTGCTCCGCAGCCTCGGCGTGGCCGGGGACACCGACGCCTCGGCCACGCTGGTGGAGGACCTCGAGCAGCTCACCACCGAGGTGGTCGACGACCTCTACCTCGCCCGCTTCGGCTCCCAGGCACGCCCTCCGTGGAGCCGCGCCGACGCGCTGGAGCTCGCGCGGCACGTCATCGGCGACCCACGAGCCGTCGTCGAGCCGGCCGCCGTGCTCACCGCGTCACCCGACTCCTCGGCAGCGATGCGGGTCCGCTTCGCGTGCGACGTGCTGGAGGAGGTGCACCACCGCAAGCGCCGCCTCGGCGTGCTGAGCTACGACGACCTGCTGAGCCAGCTGGCCGACGCCCTCGAGGACACGCACGCGGCGGCGCGGCGCCGGATGCAGCACCGCTGGAAGTTCGTGCTGATCGACGAGTTCCAGGACACCGACCCGGTGCAGTGGCAGGTCTTCCGGCGTGCCTTCTCCGAGACCACCACGATGGTGCTGATCGGCGACCCCAAGCAGGCGATCTACGCCTTCCGCGGCGGCGACGTCGTGACCTACCTCCAGGCCGCCGACACCGCGACCACGACCCAGACCCTCGGCGTCAACTGGCGCTCCGACCGCCCGCTGCTCGACGCCGTCCACGCGGTCCTCCAGGGCGCCCAGCTCGGTGACGAGCGCATCGTCGTCCATCCCGTCGAGGCCCACCTCGCCCACTCACGCCTCGAGGGAGCGGGTGCTCCCTTCCGACTTCGGGTGGTCCGTCGTGCCGAGCTCGGCAAGGGGCCGCGGTCCAGGCCGCCGGTGGCGCTGTGGCGCGACCACGTCGTCACCGACACCGCCCACGACATCAAGCGACTCATCGACGCCGGTGCACGCTTCGAGGGGCGGGACCTCAGGCCCGGCGACATCGCCGTGCTGGCGGCCCGGCGCAACGAGCTCGAGGCGGTCCAGGCGGCCCTCGCCGACATCGGCGTGCCGTCGGTGGTCAATGCCGGCGGGTCGGTCTTCCACACGCCTGCCGCCGGTGAGTGGCTCACGCTGCTCGAGGCGATGGAGCAGCCCCACCGCGCCGACCGGGTGCGCGCCGCTGCGCTCACGTCGTTCTTCGGCCACGACGCGGTCTCGCTCGACGCCGGCGGCGACCGACTGACCGACCACCTCGCAGCACGCGTCCGCACCCTGGCCGACGTCTTCACCCGGCGAGGGGTCGCCGCCGTGGTGGAGGTGGCCGCGGTCGAGGGGCTGACCGCCCGGGTCCTCGGGCGCGTGGGCGGCGAGCGCACGCTGACCGACCTGCGCCACATCGGCGAGTCCCTGCTGCGGGTGTCCACCGAGCAGCGCCTCGGGCTGGTCGGCCTGCTCGCCTGGCTGCGCGAGCAGGTCGCCGACGACAAGCTCGAGGTCGCCTCGGAGCGCACCCGCCGCCTCGACTCCGACGCCGCCGCGGTCCAGCTGGTCACGATCCACGGCAGCAAGGGGTTGCAGTGGCCCGTCGTCTACCTCCCCACCCTGTGGAACCGCTTCACCGGTCGCGACCCGGCCGTGCCGCTCTTCCACGACGACACCGGCCGCCGGTGCCGCGACGTCGGCGGAGCGAGCGCGTTCCACCGTGACGCCGTGCGCCGCCACTGGCGCGAGGACGCGGGCGAGTCGCTTCGCCTGCTCTACGTCGCGATGACGCGCGCCCAGTCGCAGGTCGTCGCGTGGTACGCCGCCGCCGACCGCAACACCCCCGACTCCCCCCTGCACCGGATGCTCTTCGGACGCCGGCCGGGGATGGCGCCGGTGCCCGACAGCCAGGCACTGGTGGACGAGGACCGCCTCATGTCGATCCTGTCGGCCTGGGAGCAGGCGGGCGGGCCGAGCGTCGAGCTCGCCACGCTCACCCCGCCCGACCCGACGCCGATCGAGGGCTCGACCGAGCGCCTGGCCGTCCGCTCCTTCAGCCGCGAGGTCGACACCTCCTGGCGCCGTACGTCCTACTCCTCGCTCTCCGCGACGAGCGCCGCCCACGCCGCCGCGCTGTCGGAGCCCGAGATGGAGCCCCAGATGGAGCCTGAGCTGGAGGCGAGCGCCGACGCGGAGGTCTCGCCCGAGGAGCTGGACGGGGCGGCCGAGGGCGATCTCGCGGCCGCAGCGGTGCCGTCGCCGATGGCGACCCTGCCGGTCGGCGCCACCTTCGGCTCCCTGGTCCACGCGGTGCTCGAGCACGCCGACCCGGGCGCCGACGACGTCCACGCCGAGCTGCTCGCACACGTGCGCGAGCAGCTGGTCTGGTGGCCGGTCGACGTCGACCCGGTCGAGCTCGCCGACGCGCTCGTCGCGGTGTGCTCGAGCCCGCTCGGACCGCTCGCAGCCGACCGGACCCTGCTCTCCCTGGGCCTGCCCGACCGGCTGCGCGAGCTCGACTTCGAGGTCCCGCTGGCCGGTGGCGACACGGTGGCCACGCCCGCCGACGTACGCCTGGGCGACCTCGCGCCCCTGCTGCGCCGGCACCTGCCCGAGGGTGACGCGGTCCGGGTCTACGCCGACGCACTCGACGGTGACCACGAGCTCGCGTCCCAGCCGCTGCGCGGCTACCTCACCGGCTCGATCGACGTGGTGCTGCGCGTCGACGTCGACGGCGCCCAGCGCTACCTCACCGTCGACTACAAGACCAACTGGCTCGGCCCGACGGACCAGCCGCTCACGGCCCACGACTACCGCCCCGAGGTGCTCGACGAGGCGATGGCGCACTCCGACTACCCGCTCCAGGCGCTGCTCTACACGGTGGTGCTCCACCGGTTCCTGCGCTGGCGACTGCCCGACTACGACCCCGCGACCCACCTCGGCGGCGTGCTCTACCTCTACCTCCGCGGCATGTGCGGACCCGAGACCCCGGTGGTCGACGGCATGCCGTGCGGCGTCTTCTCGTGGCGCCCGCCCGTGGCGCTCGTGGAGGAGCTCTCCGACCTGCTCGACGGGGTGGTGGGGGCATGAGCGAGGTCTTCGAGCCGGTCGACGCGCACGACCGCGACCTGGCGCTCGCGGCCCACGGGCTGCTGCACACCTTCAACATCGCCGGGGTGCTGACGTCGGCGGACGTCCACGTCGCCTCGACGCTCGGGCGGCTCGCCGGCGAGCCGGACGAGTCCGTCCTGCTGGCGGTGGCGCTCGCCGTGCGGGCCGTGCGCCACGGCTCGGTCTGCCTCGACCTGGCGGCCGTGCCGGCCTCCCTCGCGGACCTCGGGCTGCCGTGGCCGACGCCGGAGCGATGGTCCGCGGCCGTCTCGGTGAGCCCGCTGCTGGCGGCCGGGGTGGTGCGCCTGGACCACGGACTGGTCTACCTCGACCGCTACCACGAGCAGGAGACCCAGGTGCTCGGCGACCTGCGCGAGCGGGGGCGGGTCGCGCACGCCGTCGACACCGGGTTGCTGGAGCAGTCGCTGGTGCGGGTCTTCCCCGCGGCGGAGTCCGACGAGCAGCGCGAGGCCTGCCGGCGGGCTGCCACGCAGGCCACGACCGTGGTCACCGGCGGCCCCGGCACCGGCAAGACGACGGCGGTCGCCGGCCTGCTGGCCGTCCTCGTCGAGCAGGCCGAGGCCCGGGGCGAGCGCCTGCGCATCGCACTGGCAGCGCCGACCGGCAAGGCCGCGGCGCGGCTCGAGCAGTCGGTGCGGGCGTCCGCCGCCCGCTTCGGGCCGGCCGACCAGGGCCGGCTCGCCGACGTGACGGCGATGACGCTGCACCGCCTGCTGCGCCAGCACCCCGGCAACAGCACCCGCTTCCGCCACCACCGCGGCAACCGCCTGCCCCACGACCTCGTCGTGGTCGACGAGGCGTCGATGGTGTCGCTGACGATGATGGCGCGCCTGCTCGAGGCGGTCCGGCCGGAGGCTCGTCTGGTGCTGGTCGGCGACCCCGACCAGCTCAGCTCGGTCGACGCCGGCGCCGTCCTGACCGACCTCGTGCGGGGCTACGAGCACCGTCCCGACAGCCCGGTCGCGGCCCTGCGCACCGCGCACCGCTACGGCGCCGAGATCGGCGAGCTCGCCGAGGCGCTGCGCCTCGGCGACGCCGACCGGGCGGTCGCGGCCCTGCGCGCCGGTGGCGAGGCGGTCGAGTGGGTGCGCGACGGCGACCCGGCCCGTACGATCCGCTCCTCCGTGCTGCCCCACGCGCTCGCCGTGCACGACGCCGCAGCGGCCGGCGACGCCCGGCGGGCACTCGAGGCGCTCGAGCGGCACCGGCTGCTGTGCGCGCACCGCGACGGCCCGTTCGGCGTACGCCACTGGAACAGGCGTGTCGAGCAGTGGTTCACCGCCGAGACCGGCGAGCCCGTGCAGGACTCCGCCTATCTCGGGCGACCGCTCCTGGTCTCCTCCAACGACTACACGCTCGGCGTCTACAACGGCGACACCGGCGTGGTCGTGGCCGGCCCGTCGGGGCCGCGCGCGGCCATCGCGACGGGTGTCGGGTTCCTCGAGCTGGCCCCCTCACGGCTCGGCGACGTGGAGACGATGCACGCGATGACGATCCACAAGTCGCAGGGCAGCCAGGCCGACGAGGTGACGGTGCTGCTGCCCGACGAGGAGTCGCGGCTGCTGACGCGCGAGCTGTTCTACACCGCGGTCACCCGCGCGCAGCGACGCGTGCGCGTCATCGGCTCGGAGTCGGCGGTCCGCGCCGCCATCGCTCGGCAGGCCCTGCGCGCGAGTGGGCTGCGCGCCCGGCTGTCGGACGACGGAAACCTGGCCGACATGTCGGCCCGATAGCCTCGGGCCATGCCCTACCTCATCCGTGTCGAGCTCCCCGACGTCCCGGGGTCGCTGGGCCGCGTCGCGAGCGCGATCGGCGAGGCGGGTGGTGACATCGAGGCGATCGAGATCGTCGAGAAGCGCGACGGCTACGCGGTCGACGACGTCGTGCTCGAGATCCCGCCCGGCACGATGCCCGACTCGATCGTGTCGGCGTGCAGCGTGCTTGACGGGGTCAGCGTGCTCTGGATCAACCGCTATGCCGCGGGCGGCAACCTCTTCCTCGACCTCGAGGTCGTCGAGGCCCTCACCGAGGACCCCTCCTCGGCGCGGGACCGGGTGGTCGACCTGCTGCCGATCACGTTCCGCGTCGACTGGGCCGCGCGCGTGCGCCGCGGCGACGGAGGTCTCGCGGTGGTGCACGCGACCGACGCCGCGCCGAGCGAGTTCGACATCGGCCACCTCACCTCCCCCACCCGCCTGCCCGGCGACGACACCTACGTCGAGTGCGCTGCGCCCTTCGGCGACGACCTCATCGCCATGGGTCGGCGCGGGGGGCCGGAGTTCCTCGACTCCGAGCTCGCCCGGCTCGAGCACCTGCTCGGGCTGGCGATGACGATCAGCCGCGCCTGAGCACTTCCTCGCCCTGAATCGCGCTGAGCGGGCACTTCCTCGCGCTGGATCGCGCCGACCGGGCACTTCCTCGCGCTGAATCGCGGTGCGGTGCGCGAGGAGCTGCCCGCTCGGCCTCGTGCACCGCGAGGAACTGCCCGCTCGGCCTCGTCCACCGCGAGGAAGTGCCCGCTCGGCGCCGGGGGGCGGCTGATTCAATGGAGCATGGTCTTCTCAGGTGACCCGGCCACGAGGCGCCCGGACCTGCTCGAGGTGGTGTCGGTGCTCGACGTCGACTCGGTGCTGACCCGCGCCATGCGGATTGGTGCCGAGCGCACCGAGGCCGGAGCAGTCGTCCTCGCCCGCGCCGACGACGGAGCCGGGGACCGGTCCACCGGGGATCCTCTCCTGGTGCACGGCATCACCGTCGCCGACGCTGCGGCGCTGCGGGCCGGGCTGGGCACCGCGGGGCTGCGGGGCGGGCCGGGGCAGCGGGTCGAACAGGACCTGGTGCGGCTGGAGGATCCCGCGACGGGTCGCGAGGTGCTGCGGGTGCCGGTGGTCGTGGAGGGCCGGCTCTTCGCCGACATCCTGCTGCTCGACCCCCCGGGTGGCCGCTTCACCGACGTGTCCGTGGAGAGCGTCGCCGCGCTGGGACGGGTGGCAGGGGTCGCGGCCCGCAACGCGCTGAGCTACACCCTGAGCGAGCGCCGGCGCGCGTCGCTGGAGCTCGCCGCAGCGGTCGACCAGTCCGTGCACCCGCCCTTCGGGCTGACCGAGCCGATGACCCGCATCGCCGAGGGCGCCCTCCGGATCGTCGGCGCCCGGTCGTGCGTGGTGGTCAGCGCGAACCACCAGGGCACGGACGTGGCCGCCTCCGCCGGAACGGTCGACGAGGTGCTGACCCGCACGATCGCCGCCGTGGCGGACCTGGTGCGCGTGGCGCAGGAGGACGGGCAGGACTTCACCGCCCAGGTGGCGGACGCCGACGTGTGGGGGTTGCCGCTGCGGTGCGAGCAGGCTCTCGCGGGTGTCGTGCTGCTGGTCTTCGAGCCACGTCGTCCTCGACCCACCGCCGCCGACGACGAGCTCCTGACGACCTTCGTCCGGCACGGATCGCTGGTCCTCGACCACGTCGTGCTCCAGCAGGAGCGCCAGCACGGCGTGCTGGCCGCCGAACGCGACCGCATCGCGCAGGACCTGCACGACGTCGTGATCCAGAGGCTCTACGCCACTGCGCTCAACCTGCGGGTCGGCTCGCGCGCGGAGCCCGGCGCGGGCGTCGGCGACCGGCACGTCAGCGACGCGATCCGCGAGATCGGCGAGTCGATCCGCGACATCCGGGGCACCATCTTCGAGCTCGAGCGGGGCCGCTCGTCCTCGCTGCGGAGCAACGCCCTGGCGATGGCCCGGGAGTACGAGCCGGTGCTGGGCTTCGTTCCGGTGGTGCGCTCCTGGGGTCCGGTGGACTCCCTGGTCGACGCCCACGTCGGCGACCAGGCCACGGTGGTGCTGCGCGAGCTGCTGTCCAACTGTGCCCGCCACGCAGGCGCGGGTCGCTGCGAGGTGGACCTGGGGGTGGACTCCGGCTGGTTCACCTTGCAGGTGAGCGACGACGGCAGTGGTATCCCGGGTGGGGACGTGGCCCGCAGCGGTCTGCGCAACATCGCGTCGAGGGCGACGAGCCTGGGCGGCGACCTCGTCGTGCGGTCGGTCGACCCGCACGGAACCCGAGTGCAGTGGCGGGTCCCGCTGGAGGCTCAGGTCGTCTCCGCGCCGGCCTCGACCTGGGCCACCGCGGACGATCCGGGGGAGGCAGCCGCCGCGGTGGGCCCGGTCGAGGGGTCCGGGCGGTCCTCCGTGGTCACGGACTCGGCCCAGAGCCACTCCGAGGCGAGCGTGAGGAGCACCCAGGACAGCCCGAGCGCCAGGAGGTAGCGCGAGAGCGCGACGTCGAGGGGCAGGGCCCCGGTGGCAGCGCCGGCCAGCGCGGGGGCGGTCAGGACGGCGGCGACCAGGAGCACCGCACCCGAGACCGGCTTCACCGGTGGTCTCCGCAGCGTCGTCCGGCCGACCAGCAGGCGGGAGCGACCTGCTGCGGGGCGATCATGCGGTCACCGCCATCCGGTCGCCGGTGACCGTACCGACCGAGCGGACCTGGGCGGCGCCGACGAGCTCGGTGTAGGACAGCACCGGGGTGCTCGTCAGGGCCGGCGCGACCATGCGGCGTACGGCGGCACGCAGCTGGGGTGCGCAGACCACGACCGGCCGCAGCCCGCGCTCCTCGGCGGCGGTCCGGAGGTCGGACAGCTCGCCGAGCACGCTCTGGCCGACCAGGGGGTCGAGGGCCACGACCGCGCCGAGGTCGCCGGGTCGCACCGCCTCGAGCATGCGCTGCTCCAGGCCCGGCTCGAAGCTGATGACGTGGACGGCGCCCTCGGCCAGGTGCGGCGCGACGATCGCGGGCCCGAGGGCGGCGCGCGCGGCCTCCACCAGGACGTCGGGGTCCTTGGTCACCTGCGCCTTCAGCGAGAGTGCCTCGAAGATCCGGACCAGGTCGCGCACCGCGACCCCCTCGGCGAGCAGGCCCTGCAGCACCCGCTGCACCTCGCCCAGGCTGAGCTGGGCGGGCGTGAGCTCCTCGACCACGACCGGGTGGCCGGTGCGCACGAGCTCGGTCAGGGTCTTGACGTCCTCGCGGCCCAGCAACCGGGCTGCGTGCTGACCGACGACCTCGGCGAGGTGGGTGGTGATCACCGAGGCGCGGTCGACGACGGTCGCACCGTTGAGCTCGGCCTGGACCCGCAGCTCGGCCGGGATCCAGGAGGCGTCGAGCCCGAAGACCGGCTCGCGTGTGCGCTGGCCCGGCAGCGCGTCGAGGTGGTCGCCGATGGCCAGGACGGTCCCGCGCGGCGCCTCCCCTCGCGCGACCTCGATCCCGAAGAGCCGGATCGCGTAGGT
Organism: Nocardioides furvisabuli; assembly: GCF_021083185.1. Lineage (GTDB taxonomy): Bacteria > Actinomycetota > Actinomycetes > Propionibacteriales > Nocardioidaceae > Nocardioides > Nocardioides furvisabuli. Next base: position 45,038 of record NZ_JAIGQB010000003.1, read on the forward strand.
GCTGGACGGCAGGTCGATGCTGTCGCGGGTGCGGACGGGCGGCACGATGATCCCGAGCTCGCCGGCGATCTTGCGGCGCAGCGCCTTCACCCGGTCGAGCAGGTCGCCCCCGCTCGCGGCGTCGACGAGGTCGATGATGTCGGGCGACAGCTCCAGGCCGAGCGGGTCGACCTGGATCTCGGCGGCCAGCAGCTCGGGCGTGTCGGGCGCGGAGCTGTGGACCTGCTCCACGGCCAGGTGCGTCTCCGCGGCGACCGGTGGACGTACGCGTGTGGAGGCGAGCAGCATGATGCCGCCCGCGACCATGAACGGCAGCTTGGGCAGCCCGGGGACCAGGCAGATCGCCAGCGCCCCGAAGCCGGCGATCTGGAGCGGCACCTTGTTGTTGGTGAGCTGGCGAAGGATGTCCGAGCCCATGTCGGAGTCGCCGGTGTTGCGGGTGACGATGAGTCCGGTGGCGGTCGAGAGCAGCAGGGCCGGGATCTGGGAGACCAGGCCGTCGCCGACCGACAGCAGGCTGTAGGTCGTGATGGCATCGCCGAACGCCATCCCCTTCTGGGCCATCCCGACCGCGAAACCTCCGAGCAGGTTGACCAGGGTGATGATGATGGCGGCGATCGCGTCGCCCTTGACGAACTTCGACGCACCGTCCATCGAGCCGTAGAAGTCGGCCTCCGCGTGCACCTCGTGACGTCGGCGGCGGGCCTCGTCCTCGTCGATGAGGCCGGAGTTGAGGTCGGCGTCGATGGCCATCTGCTTGCCGGGCATGGCGTCGAGGGTGAAGCGCGCGCCCACCTCGGCCACCCGCTCCGCGCCCTTGGTGATGACGAGGAACTGGATGACCAGCAGGATCGCGAAGACGATCAGCCCGACGATCAGCGAGCCTCCGACCACGAAGTGCCCGAAGGTGTCGATGACCTTGCCGGCGTAGCCGTCGAGCAGCACCAGGCGCGTGGCGCTGACGTTGAGCGCCAGACGGAAGAGGGTGAGGACCAGCACCACGGCGGGGAAGGCGGCGAAGTCGAGCGGGCGGTGCACGAACATCGCCACCAGCAGCACCAGCAGCGCCGTGGTGATGTTGAGCGCGATGAGCATGTCGAGCACGACCGCCGGCAGCGGCACGACGAGCATCGTGATGATGAGCACCATGCCGGCCGGCACGCCGAGCTGGAGCAGACGCTGGGGAACCACGGAGTGCCTTTCGGGGACGGCGCGGAGCGCGGGCGCGCCGTCCGTGGCACCGGTGACGCCGTCCTGGCGTCACGGCTCCCATCGGCCGTCGTCAGGCACTCCTGAGGAGTTCGCCCCGCCGGTCAGCCGGCAGCCACGACCCGGCGACGACGCCCGGGCGCCGGGGCGGCGACCAGGTCGGCCTCCTGCCGGGGGCTGCGGTGCTCACCGCCGCGCACCCCGGCGGAGCGACGGGAGATCACGAACGCCAGCACCTGCGCGACCGCGGCGTACAGCTCGGCGGGGATCTCCTGGCCGACGACGGTCGAGCGATGGAGGGCGCGCGCGAGCGGGACGTCGCGCACCAGGGGTACGCCGTGCTCGGTGGCACGCTCGCGGATGCGCTGCGCGACGAGACCGGACCCGCGGGCCACCACGCGCGGGGCCCCGCGCTCGGCGTCGTAGCGCAACGCGACGGCGACGTGGGTCGGGTTGACCAGCACGACGTCGGCGCTCGGCACGTCGGCCATCATCCGGTTGCGCGAAGCGGCGAGCTGGCGTGAGCGGATGGCACCCTTGAGCAGCGGGTCGCCCTCGGTCTGCTTGCCCTCCTGCTTGACCTCGTGCTTGGTCATCCGGGTCTGCTTGCCCATCCGGCGGCGCACCACGGCATAGTCGGCCAGGGCCATCACGATGCCGGCCACGGCGACGGTCCGGACCAGCGACAGCACCTCGTCGCGCACCGCCTCGAGGACAGCCGTGATCGGGACGAGGCCGCCGATGAGCGGCATCAGGGCGCTCACCGCACCGTAGGCCACGAACCCGACGACCGAGCTCTTGAGCAACATCTTCGCGCCCTCCCAGAGCGCCTGGGGTCCGAAGACGCGCTTGAAGCCCTGGATCGGGTTGAGCTTCTTCAACGACGGCTTGACGCTCTTGGTTGCGAGGAAGAAGCCACCTTGCGACAGCGCCGCGCCCACGCCCACCAGCATCACGGCGCTGCCGAGCACCACGAGGGTGATCATCACGTGGCTGGCGCCGCGCCCGAGCAGCACCATCGCGTCGGCCACCTCGACGTGGCCGCCGAGGGTGAAGCACTCCCGCATCAGCTGGGACAGCGCGGTGAGCTCGCGGGTGAGCAGCGGTGGCAGCGCGAGTCCGACGAGCAGGAGGGTGGCCCATCCCCCGAGCTCCTGGGTGCGCGGGACCTGGCCCTCCTTGCGCGACTCCTTGCGCTTGCGGACCGTGGGCTTCTCGGTCTTCTCCTCCGACACCTCTCACCCGCCCACGAGCGAGGACTGGGCCTGGTTGGCGAGCTCGACGAGACGCGCCACGGCCTCCGGGAGCACCGGGAAGGACATGCCGAGCAGGAGCAGGGTGAGTCCGATCTTGGCCGGGAACATCACGTTCATCGCGTTGAGGTGCGGTGCGACCTTGGTGAGCAGCGCGAGCCCGAGGTCGGCCACGAAGAGCACCGCGACGAGCGGCAGGGCGATCTGCACGGCCGTGACGAAGAACATCCCGAACGCCGTCAGGATCACGTGGGAGGCGCCCTCGATGCGCGGCGCCTCACCGAGCGGCAGCACCTCGAAGGTGCGCAGCAGCCCGCCGAGCACCATGAGGTGGCCACCGGTGGCGAAGAGGATCATCACCGCGAGCATCTGGTGGAGCTTGCCGAAGACGGTGTTCATGTTCATCGACAGCGGGTCGAAGCCCTGCGCCAGCTGGAAGCCGCCGAAGGTGTCGATGAGGGACCCCGCGGTGGCGACCGCGGCCAGGAGGACGTACGTCACCAAGCCGAGCGCGGACCCGACCACGACCTGCGTGAGCGTGGTGACCAGCAGCTCCCCGCCGGCGGTCGGGACGCTGCCCGGCTGCACGGTCGGCACCACCGCGAAGGCCAGGCCGAGCGACAGCACGACCTTGGCCGGCAGGGGCACCGCGCGTCCCGCGAAGGGAGGGACCAGCGCCAGCCACGCGATGATGCGCACCGAGGCCAGCAGGTAGGCCAGCAGGGGCTCGCCGGCCACGGTCAGGGTCATGCGTCAGCCCAGCAGGGTGGGGACCATCGCGAAGAGGTCCTGGGTGAAGTCGACCAGCGTCTGGAGCATCCAGCCGCCGGAGACGAGCAGGGCGATCCCGACGCCGACGAGCTTGGGCACGAACGCGAGCGTGAACTCCTGGATCTGCGTCATCGACTGGAACAGCGAGATCGTGAAGCCGATCACCAGCGAGGTGAGCAGGATCGGCGCCGACAGCTTGAGGGCGACGAGCATGGTCTGCAGGGCGATGTTGATGACGGTGGTGTCGGTCATGGTGGCCTACTGATAGCTCGAGACGACGGACGTGATGACCAGGCCCCAGCCGTCGACCAGCACGAAGAGCAGGAGCTTGAAGGGCAGCGACACCATCACCGGCGGCATCATCATCATGCCGAGCGCCATGAGCGCGCCGCTGATCACGATGTCGATCACCAGGAACGGGATGAAGATGATGAATCCGATGATGAAGGCCTGCTTCAGCTCGCTCAGCACGAAGGCCGGCACGAGCGTGGCCATCGAGACGTCGTCACGGTCCTCGGGCAGGTCGCGCTGCGCGACGCTGGTGAGCAGCCGCAGCTCGTCGTCGCCGGTCTGGTCGAGCATGAACTCGCGCAGCGGCTGCACACCGTCGGTGTAGGCGACCGAGGCGTTCTTGTCACCGTCGAGGTAGGGCTGGAGGCCGGTGTCGTTGATCTGGCCCAGCACCGGCGCCATGATGAAGAGCGAGAGGAACAACGCGAGCCCGGCGAGCACCTGGTTGGGCGGGATCTGCTGCAACCCGAGCGCGTTGCGGGTGAGCCCCAGCACGACCAGCACCTTGGTGAAGCTGGTGCAGGTGAGCAGGATCGCCGGCAGCAGCGAGAGCAGCGTGAGCGCGATGATGACCGTGACCGGGGTGCTCGGCTTGTCGGTGATGCCGCCGAGATCGATGGTGACCGAGCTGTCGCTGCCCGGGCCGTCGGGACCCCGGGGTGCGCGCGGTCCCTCCGGGCCCTGGGGGGTCATCGGCAGGGCGTACGGCGCGGACACGTGCGGGCCAGAGGCGACGGGTCCGGAGGCGGCGGTGGCAGAGGTCGCCGCGAGGGCGACCACGACGCCGAGGGCGATGAGCACCACCGCGAGCAGGCCGGTGAGCATCCGGGCGGCGCGGCCGAGACCGCTCACGACGCCTTGCCGGTGGCGGCGGCGAACGCCTGGCGCCACGTCTGGGGCGACAGCACCGAGCCGGCCAGCCCACCCGTGTCCGAGGCGCTGCCGCGCGTCGGTGCCGAGGCCCTGTGGGCGCCACCCGCGGCGCCGGTGCCGACCGAGGTGAGGGCGGCGAGGCCGCGTACGGGGACAGGAGCAGTCACAGGGGTGGGGTCAGGCGCGGCGCCGTCGAGCACGACCGGCTCCTCGGCCTCGCCGAGGTCGGGCAGGTCCGCAAAGTCGTCGAGGTCGTCGGGGTCGAGCTCGGTCAGGAGGGTCACCTGCTGGTCGGTGGCGCCGAGCACGAGGACCCGCGAGCCGACGGCGACGAGAGCCACCGAGGACCCCCGGGAGAGAGGCTGGCGGTGCAGCACCTGCACCGGCGCCCCGGCCCGGCCGCCGTAGCGCTTGCCGACGAGGCGCGCCAGCAGCAGCATCAGTCCCACGACGACCGCCAGGGAGGCGATCAGTCGCACGGTCAGCTCCAGCACGTCAGCCCGCTGTCGTCTCGTCGACGATCTCGGTGATCCGCAGGCCGAAGTCCTCGTCGACCACCACGACCTCGCCGCGCGCGATGAGGCGACCGTTGACGAGGAGGTCCGCAGGGCTGCCCGCGGCCCGGTCGAGCTCGAGGACCTCGCCGGGCGAGAGCGCGAGGAGCTCGCGCACGGTCAAGCGTGCGCGTCCGAGCTCGACGGTCACCTCCATGTCGACCCCGTGCAGCATCTCGATGCCGCGAGAGGCCGGGGTCGGCGAGAGCGACCCGGTCGGGAGGGGGCTGATCGGGACCTCCGGTCCGCGCACGGCCTCGACGGCCGCGACGGCAGCAGCGGAGACCAGCAGCGCGCCCGCGGTAGCGCCGGCGCCCTCGAGGGGGACGAGCGTGAATGGACCCCCCAGGTCTGCGTCGACGAGGTCGACCGACACCTCCCGGGCCGCACCGCAGCCCACGCCGAGCGCCTCGGCGGCGGCCGTGAGGGCGGGCTGCGTGGCGGCCGCGAGGTCGAGCCCGCCCAACGGGCTGCCGGCCAGGGCCGCGACGAGCTCGGCGCCCACGAGGACGGCGATCCGGGGGGCACCGGGCAGGTGCAGCTCTGCCACCGCCGCACCGGCGAAGTCACGGCACGCCTCGGTCGCACCCGCGGCCGGGGTGCCGACGGCGAGGGGCGTCGCGGCAGGCAGCACCTCCGCAGCCGCGGCGGCTGCGGTGAGTGCGCGCGCGTGCAGGTCGGAGGGGGTGGCGGTCAGGGCGGTCATCGGATCTCCTGGGTGTCGGTTCCGGCGGTGTCGACGACGAGCGCGGCGAGGCGCGCGCCGTGGGTGCCGGCCGTGGCGCGGGCGAACGTGGCCGCACCCACGACGACGTCGAGCGGGGCGCTCGAGCCGTGCGCGAGACGCACCACGTCCCCCACGGCGAGGCCGGTGAGCACCCCGGGAGCGAGACGGGTCGGGTGGAAGCGGACGACGGCGTCGACCGGGACGTCCTGGAAGCGTTGGTCCACGAGCGTCGCGGCGTGCGAGCGCTGGGCGCGCTCGCGCTCGGAGACGGGCGCGGGAGCGGCGGCGCGGGCCAGGTGGGGGTGCAGACCCGCGAAGGGCAGGCAGAGCGTCACCCGGTGGCTGCGCTCCTTGACGACGAGGTCGAAGCTCGCCACGACGACCACGTCGCTCGCGGCAGCGGCCTGGGCCAGCTGGGCGTGGTACTCCGTGCCCACCAGCGTCGGGGTGACCTCGACGATGCCGGCGAGCCCGGTGCGCAGCTCGCCGAGCAGCCGGGACACGACCCCCTCGACGACCGCGTGCTCGATCTCGGTGAACGGCCGGACCGGCTGCTCCTCGGCGCCGGGGCCGCCGAGCATGAGGTCGAGGGCGCCCATCACCGCGGGCAGCGGCAGGTCGAGCAGGGCCAGGCCCGGCACCGGCTCGATGCCGACGGTGACGGCGTAGGTCATCGGGTCGAGCGAGTCGACGTGCTCGGCATAGGTCTGCTGCGCGACGCCGCGCAGCTGAGCGGTGCACACCGAGCGCAGCGCGGCGGTGAACACCGTGCCCATCTGGCGTGCGAACCCCTCGAGGCTCACCTGGAGCAGCCGGGTGTGCTCGCGCGAGAGCTGGATCGGCCGGCGGAAGTCGTACGCCGTCGCCTCGACGCCGCTGCGGGCACGACGGCGCCCCCGGGCACCGAGGTGCACGGGTACGCGCGGGGGCTGCAGGCTCGTCACGACATCCGCTATCGGCCCCGTCCGGGCCGACCTGAGGGATCCGGGCAGACGAGCCCGCCTCTCTACTGGGTGACGAACTCGGTGAAGTACACCTCCAGCACGTCACCGTGGTAGTGCTCGTGCAGCTTCTCCTCGAGCTCGTGCTTGAGCTCCTGCCGCTGTCCTGCCTTGGCGAGCTCGGCCTGGTCGACCCCGCTGAAGAGGTCGATCGTGGCGTCGAGGGCCTTGCTCCCGTCCGCCCCGTGCGCATCGGCGGAGAGCTGGAGGGCGATGCCGATGCGCAGGTAGTGGCCGTCAGCGAGGTTGACCTGGATCGGCTCCATCGTCATCACCTCGCCGGGCACGGGCTCGGTGGGGCCGCTGGGACGCAGCACGAACCACCAAGCGGCGGCCGCGCCGACGACCAGCGCGAGCCCGACGAGGAGCAGCTTCTTCCTCCTCCCGCCCTTCACCTCCGGGGCGCCGGCGGCGTCGGTCGGGCGGTCGAGCGTGGTGCTGGTCATGAGCTTCCTCCATCGGTGGTGTCGGGTGCCGGTCCGGCCGCTGCGACGTCGTCGAGCAGCTCACGGGAGGCGGCGGGCAGGCTGGACAGGACCACAACGTCGACGCGCTTGTTCACCCGCTGGGAGCCCGGCTCGCGGGGGTCGACGAGCGGCTGCTCGTGGCCGTACGCGGCGGCGCTGAGGCGGGGACCGGGGATCCGGCCGACCTCGGAGAGGTAGCGCAGGACGGTCACCGCGCGCGCTGAGGAGAGGTCCCAGTCGGTGGCGAAGAAGCGCGGCTTCACCGGCACCTGGTTGGTGTGCCCGTCGATCCGGAGGTCCTCGGTGGTGCCGCGCAGCACCGGGGCGACCGCGTCCAGCACCCGCTGGCCGCGGCTGCTGAGCTCGGCACGGTCGGGCTCGAAGACCACGTGCCGCGAGGTGAGGCTGAGCACCAGGCCGCGCTCGTCCACCCGCTGGGTGACGTCGTGGGAGAGGCCGGCCCTGCGGAGGGCCTCGGCGAGGCGGCGACCGAGCGCGTCGAGCCGGGCCACCTCGGCCTCCGCGTCGGCGTACTCCACCGCCTGCTGCGCCATCGCCTGCTGCGCGCCGGCGCTGCCGGGGCCGGAGCCCATGAAGGTCTCCGCGCGCACCGGTGCGATCGCCGCGACGCCGGGCTGGTCGAGGGTGGACTCCGAACCGGTCATGACCGACGTCGAGTCGCCGAAGCCGGCCGCCAGGCCGTCCTTGAGGGCGTTGAACTTCTTCTGGTCGACCGAGCTCATCGCGAACATCACGATGAACAGCACCATCAGCAGCGTGACCATGTCGGCGTAGGTCACCAGCCAGCGCTCGTGGTTCTCGTGCTCCTCGTGCTCCTCGCGGCGGCGGCGTCCCCCGGTGCTCACGTCAGGCCGCCTTGGCCGGCGGGGCCGCCTGCTCCCCGGCGGGCAGGAGCGAGGAGAGCTTCTGCGCGATCACGCGCGGGTTGGAACCCGCCTGGATCGCGGCGACGCCCTCGATGACCAGCTCCATCCGGGCCGCCTCGAGCTCGGTGAGCCGCTTGAGCCGGTTGCCGATGGGGAGCCAGATCACGTTGGCGGACATCACGCCCCACAGGGTGGCGATGAACGCTGCTGCGATGAGGTGGCCGAGCTCCTCGGGCTGTGCGAGGTTCTCCAGGACGTGGACCAGTCCCATGACGGTGCCGATGATGCCGATCGTCGGGGCGTAGGCGCCGGCGTCGGCGAAGAACTTCGCGGAGTGCTTGCCCTGCGCCTTCACGGCGTGGACCTCCGACTCGAGGATGTCGCGCACCTCCTCGGGGTCGGTGCCGTCGATCGCCAGGGTCACCCCCTTGACCAGGAACGGGTCCTCGACCCCCTTGAGCTCCTCCTCGAGCGCGAGGAGCCCCTCGCGGCGCGCCTTCTCGGCGAGGGCGACGACCATCGGCACCACCTCGCCGGCGGGGCGGACCCCTCCGGTGAAGGCGGTCCTGAGGGCGCCGAGCGCGTGCTTGGCGTCCGACATCGTGCCGCCCGCGAGCGTGACCATCAGCGTGGTGCCGAAGACCAGGAGCATCGGTGGCACGAGCAGCAGGCTCGTCGGGTTGCCGCCCTCCATCAGGTTGGCGACCACGATGATGACCAGCCCGACGATGACGCCGATCAGGGTTGCCGGGTCCATCAGGCCTCTCCCTCGCGGCTCGGGTGGCTGGAGACCGCTGCCAGGTGGCTGCGCGGCGTCCACCCGGGCAGCTCCGCCTCGGCGACGGCGCTCGCCGCGATGATCCCGGCGCGCCACGCGCGGACCTGGGCGACGACCTCGAGGAGGTCCTCCGCGACGACGTACTTCTTGCCGTCGACGAGGGTGACGACGGTGTCGGGTGTGCTGTCGAGTCGCTCGATCAGGTCGGCGTTCAGGGCGAACGCCGTACCCGAGAGTCGGGTCAGCAGAATCATGTCAGTGCACCATCCCTGTGCTTGGACGCGAGGCCCGTCCGTGGGCCTCGTCCGTGTGATCGGCCGCCGGTCACCCGACCTGAGGGGAACCGGCGGCCGAGTCCTCGACCGCGTCGACGTCAGCGCTTGATGTTGACGAGCTCCTCGAGCACCTGGTCGGAGGTCGTGATCACGCGCGAGCTGGCCTGGAACCCGCGCTGGGCGAGGATCAGGTTGGTGAACTCCGCCGACAGGTCGACGTTGGACATCTCCAGGGTGCCGCCCATGAGGTCGCCCCGGCTGCCCTGGCCCGCGACGCCGAACTCGGGTGCACCCGAGTTGGCACTGGCTCGGAAGGCGGTCTCGCCGACGCGCTCGAGCCCCGCGGGGTTGGTGAAGTCGGCGACCGCGACGATGGCGATGTCGCGCTGCACGTCGTCGGAGAAGGTGCCGCGCAGGACGCCGTCGCTGCCGATCGAGTACGACGTCATCTCGACGCCGGCCGGCAGGCTGGCAGCCAGGGCGTCGAGGTTGATGTCGACGAGCGTGCCACCGGCGTCGCCGGGGGCGTAGCCCTGGACGGCCTTGCCGCTCGGGGAGACCAGCGTGCCGGCCTCGTCCCAGGTGAACGCCCCCGCGCGGGTGTAGACCCGGTCGGCACCCGACCCGAGGACGAACATGCCGTCGCCCTGGATCATCAGGTCGGTGGCCGATCCGGTCACCTGCGCCGAACCCTGGTTGAAGTTGCCGCGGGTCGCGGCGACCTGCACGCCGAGGCCGACCTGGATGGGGTTGGTGCCACCGCCCGTGGCGCCCGCGGCACCCGCGCCGCGCATGACCTGGCTGAGGGTGTCCTGGAAGACCGTGGTGGAGGCCTTGAAGCCGACCGTGTTGGCGTTGGCGATGTTGTTGCCGGTGACGTCGAGCATCGTCTGGTTGGCACGGAGGCCACTGATCCCGGAGAAGAGCGAGCGGAGCATGGAGGGTTTTCCTTTCGAGGACGGCCTCAGGGAGTCGAGGTCGTAGGGGTGGTCGAGGTGGTGGTGGGAGGGGTGGTCGTGCCGACGGACAACAGCTGTGCGAGCGGGACCTGGGAGCCGTCGATGTCGAAGACCGGGCCCTGCGCGCCGAAGGTCACGCCGGCGATGGACCCGGTGTGGGTGGTCACGCCGTCGGTGTCGATCCACGAGACCTGCTGACCGACCATCGCGCCGGCCCCGAAGGCCATCTGCGCCCCGAGGAGCGCGCCGACGCGGTCGGAGACGTCCTGCATCTTCTCCAGCGCCGTGAACTGGGCCGACTGGGCGAGGAACTCGCCCGAGTCGGACGGGTTGAGCGGGTCCTGGTAGCGCAGCTGCGCCACCATCAGCTCCAGGAACATCTGCTTGTCCTCGCTGGACGCCGACGTCGTCGCTCCTGTCTGGAACGCCGTGGTCGCGCCGTTCACCGCCTCGTTCGCCGAGATGGTCACGGTTCCTCCTCACATGGTCAGGTCGATGCCCTGGCGGGCAGCGGTGACCGGTTCTGGACGCAGCGGGCTCGCTGTGTCGGTGAGGCCCTCCTTGGCTCCTGCTCCAGCGCGCGTCCGTGCGTGCTGGTCCTGCTGTCCGGTGCCCTCGCGGGACGCGGTGTCGGCGCGTCCGCGCGGGTCGTACGCCGACTCGCTCCCGGGGTCGTGGCCGCCGAGCGACTGGCCGGCCTGGTCGCGCACCACGACACGGGCCTCCGGGGCGCCGGCGAGCTCGAGCACGCGGCGCAGCTCCGGAGCGCCCTCGGCCATCGCGCGCGCGGCCTCGTCACCTCCCGAGAGCTGCACCTGCACCGCACCGTCGCGCACGGTGAGGGTGACCCGCACCTCGCCCAACGCCTCGGGCTGGAGGCGCATGGTGAGGCGGTGCACCCCGTTGCCGCGGCTGACCAGCCGGCCGATCTCCGGGGACAGCTGCGCTGCCGGCGAGGGCGCCGCGGCGGCGGACGCCTCCGCTGCGGCAGGGGCTGCGGTGACCGGCACGACGCTGCCTGGGACGACGCCGACAGGTACGACACCAGCAGGTACGACACCGACCGCGACGACGCTGGCCGGAGCGGTGACGCCGGGTGCGGCGGTCGGGCCGAGCGCTGGCGCGGTGGTCGAAGCAGCACCTGGTGCGGCCGCAGGCTCCGCCGGAGCCGGTGCCGGTGCCGGTGCCGGTGCCGGCTGCCCGGACTGCCGGCCGTGCGCATCCGAGGACGAGGTGGGGTGCGACCCCTCGGCCACCGACGCACCGACCGCGCCCGGGGACACGGCTCCGGACGTGTCGACGGCGGGTGCCGCCGGCTCGGGTGCCGCCGGGAGGGAGCCGTGCCCCCTCGGGGTGGGGGCGACCGTGGCAGAGCCGGTCACGACGGACCCGGTCACGACGGCGTCCGGCGTGACGACCACCGCCGCAGGGAGCTGGATGACCGGGACGGCGACCGACACCGCGCCCGGCGGGGAGGTGTCGTCGGCGGCTTCGGGGGCGGCCCCCGCATCGGCGGTGGTGCCCGCCTCGACGTCCGGTGCCGAGGGGACCGGCCCGCCCGGGGTCGCGGCCTCGGCGCCCCCGAGCAGCCGGGCGACGAGATCGGCGAAGGTGCCTGCGCCGGCGGACGCAGCGGTGGTGCCGGCGGGTTCGGAGGTGGGGACGGCGACGGGGGCGCGCCCCGTGACCGGGACAGGGGTGATCGTCATCTGCTCTCCTGCAGCTCGGACATGATCGAGGCGACATAGGCGCGTGTCTCGGGGTAGGGCGGGATGCCGTCGTGGCGCAGGACCGCCCCCGGACCGGCGTTGTAGGCGGCCAGGGCCAGCTCGACCGAGCCGAACCGGCCAAGCAGGTCCCCGAGCAGTCGGGCGGCGCCGTCGACGGCCTGGGACGGGTCGAAGGGGTCGCTGACGCCGAGGCCCCGCGCGGTGCCGGGCATCAGCTGCATCAGTCCCTGGGCGCCGGCGGGGCTGACGGCTCCCGGGTCGAAGCCCGACTCCTGCCGCGCGACAGCCGCCAGCAGCGCCGGTTCGACGCCGTGGGCCGCCCCCGACCGACGGAACAGGTCGCCGTACGGCGTGCCGGCCGACATCGCCACGCTGCGCGCCGAGCCCACCGCGCCCACGGCGGCGAGCGGGGCGGAGGCGGTCGTGCCGGGCAGCACGCGACGGATGTAGTCGGGGGGCGTGGTGACCGGGACGATCTGGACCTGGCCACCTGGCTTCGGGGCCTCGATCATCCGCCCGTCACCGAGGTAGATGGCGATGTGGTCGGCCCCGACGTTGCGACCCGAGTTGTCCCACGCGATGAGGTCCCCGGGACGCGCTTGGTCCAGGCTCGCGACCGGTGTCCCGGCGCGCGCCTGGTCGGCGGACAGACGAGGCAGCTCGATGCCGAACGAGCCGTACACCGACTGCACCAGTCCGGAGCAGTCGACCCCGCGCTCGGGGTCCGTGCCGCCCCAGACGTAGGGCAGCCCGACCAGCTCGAGCGCCTTCAGCGAGACCTCCTCCCCGGTGACCCCGCCCGCCGCGGCGGCACCCGGGGCGGTGCGCACCATCGCGTCCGCGAAGCCGGTCGCGCCGGTCCCGGAGGTCCGCGCACCGGCGCCGGGGAGCATCGCCAGCTGTGCCTGGATCTGCGAGATCCTCGCCGTCACGTCGGTGATGCTCATCGCGTCGCTCCTGCCGCACCGGGAGTCGACTCGGCACGTAGCCATCGGGCCGCGACCAGGTCATCGACCTCGACCCGCTCGCGGCGCAGCCGTTCGGCACGCCGTCGCTCGGCGCGTCGCTCGAGCAGCAGCTCGACCGCGGCCACCCGGGTGCGGTCCCGCTGCCAGTGCTCGCGTGCGGCGAGGTGCAGCATGGTCGACGAGGCCAGGGCGGCGCGCGAGGTGCTGACGTCGAGCGCGGCGCCGGCGGCGACCGCGCGGGCTGCGGCGAAGGACGCGGGGTCTGCCACCTCGGGGTCGTGGGTCTCGACCAGCCGGGCCGCGAACGAGTCGAGACGGCGTACGGCCTCGTGCAGGTCGGCGGAGGCCTGGGCCAGGCCCAGGCGGCTGTCCTGCTCGCGCACGCCGCGCACGCGCGCGACCGCACGCATCCCGGCGTCGGGGTCGGTGTCAGGGGTGCGCGCCATCAGGCCACCAGCTCCCGGAGCCGTTGCCAGGTGTCGGCGGTGCCGGTGGACTCGTCCATGTCCTGGCGCAGGAAGGCGTCGATGGCGGGCATCCGGGCGATCGCCACGTCGGCGTCGGGGTCGGCGCCGGGGACGTAGGCACCGATCTCGACGAGCTCGCGGACCGAGCGGTGGGCGGCGAGCAGGCGCCGCAGCCGGGTCGCGTCGGCACGCTCCTCGTGCCGCGTCACGGCGCGCTCCACGCGCGAGACGGACTCCAGCACGTCGATGCTGGGGAAGTGGCCCGAGGTCGCCAGCCGGCGCGAGAGCACGACGTGCCCGTCGAGGATCGAGCGGGCGGTGTCGCCGATGGGGTCCTGCATGTCGTCTCCCTCGACCAGCACGGTGTAGAGCCCGGTGATGCTGCCCGTCGCCGAGGTGCCGGCGCGCTCGAGCAGCTGCGGGAGCAGGGTGAACACGCTCGGCGGGTAGCCACGCGTCGCGGGCGGCTCGCCCGCGGACAGACCGATCTCGCGCTGCGCCATCGCCACGCGGGTCAGGCTGTCCATCATCAGCACGACGTGCTTGCCGGCGTCGCGGAAGTGCTCGGCGATCCGGGTCGCGACGCCGGCGGCGCGCAGCCGCTCGACCGGCGGGGCGTCGGAGGTCGCCACGACGACCACCGAGCGGGCCAGGCCCGCGGGGCCCAGGTCGTTCTCGATGAACTCGCGCACCTCGCGGCCGCGCTCGCCGACGAGCGCGATGACCGACACCTCCGCGTCGGTGCCCCGCGCGACCATCGACAGCAGGCTCGACTTGCCGACCCCGGAGCCGGCCATGATGCCGATGCGCTGACCCCGTCCGCAGGGGATGAGTGCGTCGAGGGCACGCACGCCCAGGCCGAGCTGGTGGTCGATACGCGGCCGGCTCAGCGCCGCGGGCGCGGCCTGGGTGACCTCGACCTGGCGCAGGTGCGCCAGCGACGGACCGCCGTCGACCGGACGCCCCAGGCCGTCGAGGACGCGACCGCGCAGCTCGTCGCCGACGGGCACCAGCAGCGGGCCGCCCGTGTGGCGTACGGCGTCGCCGACGCGCAGCCCCGTCGTGCTGCCGAGCGGGAGGCAGGTCAGCCCGGCCGGGTCGCTGGCGGCCACCTCGGCCAGGACGGGCACGGCCTCACCGACCGCCACCAGGTCGCCGACTGCGGCGGACAGGCCGGTGACCCGCAGGCGCAGGCCGAGCACCTCTGCCACCAGGCCGAGACGCTGGGGGGCGATCGCCGCGAGCGCGCGGGCACGGACGTCGGTGCTCACCGGAGCACCTCCGCCAGCCGGGCGAGCGCCTGGTCGACCCGGAGGTCGACGGCGTGGTCCCCGGCGTGCGCGAGGGCGTCCGCCGGCCCGAGGGTCGGGTCGGCGACCACGACGACCCCGAGGTCGCGCAGGTCGCCGGCCACCGCGGCCACGTCGGGGTGCAGTCGCACCGTGGCGACCGGGTGCTCGGGCAGCAGCCCCACGACGCGTCCCACGACAGCGGCCGGGTCCGGCACGACGTCGCCCAGCAGGGTGCGGGTGAGCTCGAGCGCCAGGACGGCCGCCTGCTCGTCCACCCGCCGGCACGCCTCGGCGAGGACCGCGCGGGCGCCCGCGGCGGCCTCACGCAGCGCCGCGACCGCGGCGGCGTTGTCCGCGTCACGACGCTCGGCATCCGCGGCGGCGGCTCGGCGCAGCTCCTCGGCCTCGGCCTGCACGGCGGCCTCGGCTGCCCGCCGTCCCTCGGCCCACCCGACCGCGTAGCCCTGGGCCCGCGCCGCGGCGCGGGTGGGCTCGACGGGACGCAGCTGCGGCAGGCGCAGGCCGGCGAGCTCGGGGACCTCGGGCACCGGCAGCAGGTCAGTCGACGAACTCATCGTCGCCTCCTCGTCGCACCACGACGTCGCCGCGCTCCTCCATGGAGCGGATGGTGGCGATGATGGACTGCTGGGCTTCCTCGACCTGGGTGAGGCGTACGGGGCCGAGGATCTCGACCTCCTCCAGCACGTTCTCCGCGGCACGCTCGGACAGGTTGGCGGTGATCTTGTCGCGCACCTGGGGGGCGACGCCCTTGAGCGCGAGCGCGAGGACCGCGGTGTCGACCTGCCGCAGGACCTGCTGCACGTCGCGGTCCGAGAGGCCCACGACGTCCTCGAAGACGAACATCCGGCTGCGGACCTCCTCGGCCAGACCGGAGTCCAGCGACTCGAGGCCGTCGACGATCTGGCGCTCGGTCGAGCGGTCGGCCCGGTTGATGATGTCGACCAGCGGACCGAGGCCGCCGACGCGCGAGGTGGTGCTGGGCTGCAGGACCGAGGCGAGCCGGCGCGCGAGCACCGTCTCCACGACGCGCACGGCGTCGGGGTTGGCGCGGTCCATCACCGCGATGCGGTGGGCCACCTCGGCCTGGAGGTCGGGAGCGAGGCCCGAGAGGACGAGGGAGGCCTTCTCGGCGCTCATGTGCGCGAGCACGATCGCGATCACCTGCGGGTGCTCCTCCCGGATGAAGGAGCGCAGCTGGGCCGGGTCCGCCCGGCCCAGGAACTGGAACGGCAGCTGGACGGCCCGCGCGTGGAGGCGCTGCACGGCCTCCTCGGCGCGCTCGTCGCCGAGCGAGCGCTGCAGCAGGTCCCGCGCGAGGTCCATGCCGCCCTGCAGCATGTGCTGGCGGGCGCCGAGCAACGCGGAGAACTCCCCCATCACCGACTCGGTCTCGCTGGGCTCGACCGCAGCGAGCTGGGCGATCTCGGAGGAGACCGCCTCGATCTCCTCCTCGCTCATGTGCGCCAGGACCTGCGCGGCGCGGTCCTTGCCCAGGCGCACCAGCACGATGGCTGCCTTGCGCGCACCCTGTCCGGTCATCACGGTCATCAGGGACGCTCCACCAGCCAGCCGCGCAGCAGCGAGGCGACCTCGTCGGGCTGGCGCTCGACCAGGGCCACGAGCTCGTCGCGCATGCCGTCGACCGGCTCGACCGCAGGAGCGAGCGCGAGAGCGGTGGGCGCCTCGTCCGAGGCGCGGCTGAGCTGGGCCGCGCGGGCGACCTGCTCCTGGCGCAGCTGCTCCACCACGTAGGACGTCGCGTCCTCGCGGGCCTGCGTGGTGCGGCGCGAGCGCAGCCACGCGAGCGCGACGAACATCAGAACCAGGCCGCCCAGCGCGCCGTTGCGCAGCCAGGCGTTGCGGCTCGCCGTCGCGGCCTCGGCGGCCGCGGCCTCGAGCGCCGCGGCGTTGGCGTCCTCGACCGAGGTGTCGAAGGGCAGGTTGGAGGTCTCGATGGTGTCCCCGCGCTCGAGGTCGATGCCGATGGCCGAGGAGATGATCGCGTCGATCTCGCTGGCGTCCACGGCCACCTTGGAGTTGGTGTCGACCACCACCGCGGCGTGCAGCGACTCGACCGAGCCCGGGGCGGTCTCCGACTGCTCGACCACCTTGTCGACGCCGTTCTCGCGCACGGTGGAGGAGTTCGAGTAGCTGCCGTCGTCGCCGGCACCACCGGTCTCGAGCTGGGTGTCCGGTCCCACGACACCACCGGTGGTGCCGGGGGCCGCGGTGCCGGAGTAGCTCTCCTCCTGCACCGACTCCGACAGCACCGGGGACTTCGCGCGCCCGTAGGTGGTCGTCTCGGTGACCACGCGGTCGAAGTCGAGGACCGCGGTGACCTGGACGGAGGAGTTGCCGGGGCCGAAGACCCGGTCGAGCATCGCCTGGGCCTTGCCCTCGAGCTGGTCCTGGTAGTCCTGGACCTGCCGGTTGCGGCTGCCCGAGCCGCCCGCGGAGTCGGCGTCGTCCGAGAGGACCTGCCCGGTCGAGTCCGCGACGGTGACGCGCGCCGGGTCGAGGCCGTCGACGCTGGAGGCGACGAGGTGGACGATCGCCTGCACCTGGTCGGGCCCGAGGCTGGTGCCGCCACGGGTGGCGACCAGGACCGAGGCGGTCGCAGGGTCCTGCTCCTCGACGAAGACCTGCTTGGGCGGCAGCGCCAGGTGCACCACGGCGGTCTCCACCCCGTCGATGGCCTCGACGGTCGAGGCGAGCTCGCCCTCCATCGCGCGCTTGAAGTCGGTCTGCTCCTTGAACTGCGAGGTGGAGATGTCCTGGCCGTCGAGCAGTGCGTAGCCGGTGTCGCCGGCCCCCGAGGGGATGCCCTCCCCGCTCAGCGCGATGCGGGTCGAGTAGACCTCGTCCCGGGGGACCGAGATCGTGCCGCCGCCGCCGCCGATCTGGTAAGGCACGCCGTCGGCGGCGAGCTGCTCGACCACCGCAGAGGCGTCCTCGGCCGACAGGTTGGAGTAGAGCGGGGAGTACGACGGGGCCGAGGCCCAGCGGAAGACCATGACGGCGGCGAGGAGCAGGGCGCCGGTCCCGACGACGGCCACGACCTTCTGGCCGGGGCTGAACGAGGAGAAGGTACGGCGGTGGCGCTCGAGCGCGCGCGTGAGACCGGCCCTCATCCGACCTGCATCCGCATGATCTCGGAGAACGCCTCGATGGCCTTGTTGCGCACCGCGACCGTGAGCTTGGTGGCCACGTCGGCCTCGGTGGCGGCCAGGGTGTAGTCGTGGATGTTGGGCAGGGTGCCCGACGCCGCGCGCACGGCGAGGGAGTCAGCGGTGTCCTGGACGCCCTCGAGGCGCTCGAGACCGTCGAGCACCATGCTGCCGAAGTCGGCGCCGCGGGCGGAGGTGACCGCCGCGGACGCACCCGCTGTCGGTGCCGTGACAGCCGGCGCGGCGAGGGGCATGAAGCCGCCGATCGCCTCGATGCCGCCGATGCTCATCAGCGCTGCCCGATCTGGAGCGCGGCGGTGTAGGTGTCCTGGGCGGTCTTGGTCACCTGGACCGAGGCCTGGAAGCCGCGCTGCGCCTGCACGAGCGAGGTCATCTGGACCGACATGTCCATCGCGGGCAGCCGGACGTTGCCGTCCGCGTCGGCGAGGGGGCTGTCGGGGGCGTAGGTCAGCACGCCCTGCGCGTCACCGAGCTCGATGCCGCTGACGTCGACACCGCCCTCCGGGCGCGCGGTGGCCACGACCATCTGCTCCTGGAAGGCGTCCTCGCCCGTCGCGCGCACGGTGTTGGCGTTGGCGATGTTGTGCGCGAGGGCGTCCAGCCAGGTCTGGTGCATGCCCAGGCTGCTGTTGGCGATGCGCAGCATGTCGAAGGCGCCCATCAGAAGCTGCCGGCCGCGGTGGTGACGAGCGCGTAGTGGTCGGAGACCGCACGGGTCATCATCTGGTACTGGAACTGCGACTGCACCGCCGAGAGCGACTCGTGGCGCAGGTCGACGTTGTTGCCGTCGGCGCCCACCGGGGCGTTGGTCAAGGTGGCGACCGCGGTCACGCCGCCGACGGCCATCCGGCCGCGCTCGATCGCCGCGGACAACGAGGACTCGAAGTCGACGTTCGTGGCGCGGAAGCCGGGGGTGTCGACGTTCGCGATGTTGTGGGCGATCACGTTCTGCCGGGTCGCGAGGCCGTCGAGGGCCGTGGCGAGCACGGACGTGACGGCGTCGGGCATGCCGAGGGACACGGGGACTCCTGCAGGAGAAATCGGTGCCGGTCCGTCGGCGGTGGGGGTGAGCGCTCCGTGCTCCCCCTCCGCATCGGCCCCCGCCTGCTCCCCTTGAGGAAAACTTTCAGCAGTCTTGGGCCCAGCGTGAAGATCGGGACCAACGGGCCCCGCCCGCACCACCCGAACGGGCCATGCCGCACCACCCGCGCGGGCCGTTCGTCAGGCGGAGACGTCGTCAGGCAGAGACGTCGACGTACGCCGGACCGTGGGGGCGCTGCGCCGGCGTCGAGCGGCGTGCCCGGTCGAGGTCCTGGTGCGAGCGCTCGAGGGCCCGCGCGAGCTCCTCGCGCACCTCGTCCTGGCGCCGGAGCAGGTCGTGGGCCTGCTCACGCAGCGCGGGCGGCACCGGTCCCTCGACGGGCGGCGGTGTCCAGGCGGGCCGTACGCCGTCCGGGACGCGGGACGGGTCCGCCACGAGCAGCTCCGCCAGCCGGACCTCGAGCTCGAGACCGGCGAGCGCCCGCTGCCAGGCCACCGTCGTCGTCGCCGCAGCGGGGGTCGGCCCGCCGCGGCCCTGGTCACCGGCCGGCGAGCGGCCGATCATGCCGAGACGGCGGTCTCGACCGCCGCCTCCCGCCACGCCTCCGCGAGACCCTCGACGAGCTCGAGGCAGTGCGTGGTCTTGTCGGTGTCGCGGTCGACGTTGGCGCGCACGAGCTGCACCATGAGGTGGGAGTAGAGGCCGCTGAGGGCCGGGCTGCCGTCCCAGACGTCCGGGCGCAGCGACGACTGGAGCAGCGCGATGATGTCCTGCGCGTGCAGCAGCTGGGTGTGGGCCGTGGCGTGGTCGCCGACCTGCTGGGCGGCGAGCGCGCGGCGGCAGTCGAGGGCGAGCCGGTCGTAGAGCATCACCAGCAGGCGGGCCGGGCTGGCGGTCTCGACCGATGCCTGCACGTAGGCGGCGGGGGTGGGGTAGGCCATGGTGCTGTCCTTAGCTTCCCGAGGTCGGGAGGGAGGAGATCTGGCCCGCCAGCCAGGCCGACTGGCTGTTCATCTGGCTGAGGGCTGTCTCGAGGGCGGTGAACTGCCGGGTGAGGGTGGCGCGCCGCATCTCCAGGCGGTCGTCCCAGGCCTCGACGCCGTCGTTGAGACGACGGATCGAGGTGGTGCGACCCGCGAT
Source organism: Nocardioides furvisabuli (assembly GCF_021083185.1). Lineage (GTDB taxonomy): Bacteria > Actinomycetota > Actinomycetes > Propionibacteriales > Nocardioidaceae > Nocardioides > Nocardioides furvisabuli. Next base: position 64,931 of record NZ_JAIGQB010000003.1, read on the forward strand.
GGCGGTGGTCAGCGAGCCGGTGTACTTGTCGCTCGCCGCGGACGCTGCGGCGGCGATGCGGTCCATCAGCCCCGAACCGCCGGCCAGGCGGGACCGGACGTCCGCCGGATCGGCCACGAAGCTCTCGCGCAGCCTGGCCTCGTCGAGGACCAGACGACCCGTGCGGTCGGTCTGGATCCCGACGTCGGCCATGGTCGCGCCGTCACCGGAGAAGACGGTTGCGAGCAGGACGGAGCGCACGTCGCGCACCCCCGAGTCGCCGTTGAGCAGGCCCGCGGTCTTACCGGCGGGGTTGAAGGCGGTCAGCGAGTCGATCTCGGCGAGCGTGGCGTTGACCGCCTCGACCACCGACTTCACCCTGGCCACCATCGCGTCGGGGTCCGCGGCCACGGAGACCTCGCCGGATCCCGTCGCGGCCGCGCCGAGCGTGACGGTGAGCCCGGGAGCCAGGTCAGCGAAGGTGTTGGTGGTCGAGGTGACCATGATCCCCTCGCCGACGGTGACCTGGGCGTCGCGCCCGGGACGTACGACGGCGCCCCCGAGCAGCGCGTCGCCGCTCGAGGCGTCGGTGAGGCTGAAGTCCCCTGCCGCGCCCGTGCCTGCCGACTCCACGACCAGCCGGAACTCGTCAGCGCCGACTCGCACCGCGGTGGCCCGCAGCCCGGTGGCGTTGAGAGGGTCGTTGATCGCCGAGACCAGCCCGCGGAGCGTGCCGTCGGTCGTCAGGTCGAGCGGCGCCGTGCCGTCGAGACGGTCGAGACGCACCGAGGCGGGGGTCGTCCCGGCGGCGTCGAGGCCCACCGCCGAGGCGTGCTCGAGCCGGTGGGCAGCAGCCGTGCGGTCGACCCGCAGGGAGAAGCCCCCGGGCGTCGCCGTCGGGCCGGCCACCACCGAGACGGCAGTGAGCGTGGAGGTGGCGGTGAGGGCGTTCCAGCTCGTGGGTCGGGTCAGGTCGCGCGCCTGGGTGGCGAGCGAGGCGATCCGCGCGTTGAGCGTCTGGAGGGCGTTGACCTCGAGCTGCTCGCGGCTGGCGCGACTCCTGAGCCGGGTCTGCGGTGCCGCCTCGAGCTGCATGAGCTGCGAGATCAAGGTGGCGGTGTCCAGGCCGCTGGCCAGGCCGCTGATGCTGGCTGAACCGCTCATCGTGCCTCCTCGGGCCGACCGGTGTGACGGACGGGTGGGCCGGTCGTGCCGGCCCACCCGTCAGTGCGGAGGGGTGTCGGACCAGGCGTCAGCGCAGGAGCTGCAGGACGCCCTGCGAGGCCTGGTTGGCCTGCGCGAGCATCGCGGTGCCGGCCTGGGACAGGATCTGCGAGCGGGTGAAGCTCATCATCTCCTGCGCCATGTCGGTGTCGCGGATCCGGCTCTCGGAGGCGGAGAGGTTCTCCACCGCCACGTTGAGCGAGTTGACGGTGCTCTCGAAGCGGTTCTGCGACGCACCCAGGGTGGCGCGAGCGGCCGAGACGTCGCTGATCTGGGAGTCGATGGCGCTCAGGTCCGTGGCCGTCGTCGGGTCGTAGCCGGCCGCGGCCAGGTTGGTGCCCACCGTCGCGACTGCGGTGGCGACCGCCGAGACGTTGGTGAGGTCGACGTTGACGGTCTCACCCTCGTTGGCGCCGGTCTGGAACGTCAGCGACGCGTTGGTGCCGTCGAGCAGCTTGGTGCCGTTGAAGTTGGTCCGCTCCGCGATGTCGGTCAACGCCTCGCTGAGCTGGGTGACCTCCTCGGCGATGTAGCCGCGCGCGGTGTCGTCCACCGAGCCGGTGTTGGACGCCTGGACCGTGAGGTCGCGGACCCGCTGCAGGATCGAGTGCACCTCGGTGAGGGCGCCCTCCGCGGTCTGGACGACGGAGATGCCGTCCTGGGCGTTGCGGACAGCAGCCTTGAGGCCACCGACCTGCGAGCGCAGGCCCTCCGAGATCGCGAGGCCGGCGGCGTCGTCGGCAGCGCGGTTGATGCGGAAGCCCGAGGACAGCTTCTCGAGCGACTTGGACATCTGGCCCTGGGTGACCGACAGGTTGCGGTACGAGTTGGCGGCGTCGATGTTCTGGTTGATGCGAAGACCCATGATGGTTTCCTTCCGTGGTGGTGGATCACGTGCTGGAGTCCGTCCGTGGACTCCGTCGACGTCCTGTTCGGCGGGCCGGCGGCCCACCTGAGAGGTTCGACGAGCTTTTTCGCCGGACCTGCCCGGACCGACCGCTCAGGCGCTGGTCGCGACGCGGGGCCTGAAGGCGCTGACACTCGCGTGCCGCTCGGCCACGGCGGCGAAGTAGGCCTCGCGACGACGGGCAGCCACCCCGCCGGGTCGCTCGTGCGCCGGCACCAGCAGCGGGTCGAGCTGGGAGTTGATGGCGTCGCGCAGCAGCACCATGGCCTCGGCGCGCAGCTGGGAGATCCGCGACTCGGTGACACCGAGCTCCTCGGCCAGCTCGGCCATGGGCTGCTCGGCGAGGAAGTAGCCCTCGACGACGCGACGCAGCCGCTCGGGGAGCTCGGAGACCGCGTCGCCGAGGTAGGCGAGGAGCTCGGCGTGCTCGAGCGCCTGCTCGGGGGTGGGCGTCGTCGAGACCAGCGCATCGGCGTACGCCCCCTGGGCGTCCGCGGCCTGCAGCGACATCACCTTGGCACGGGCGAGGTCCTCGCGGTTGGCGATCACGTCGTCCACCCCGATGCCTCGGGCGGAGGCGACCTCCGCGTCCGTGGGGACCCGTCCCAGGCTCTGGGCCAGGCGCGCGCGGACCTCGTCGAGGTCGCGGGCCGTGCGTCGTACGGCCCGCGTGGCCCAGTCGACGCCGCGCAGCTCGTCCAGCAACGCGCCGCGCACGCGGGTGGAGGCGTAGCGCGCGAAGGGCACCCCCCGCTCAGGCTCGAAGCCCCTCGCCGCCTGGACCAGGGCGGTGAGTCCCGCCGAGGTCAGGTCGTCGCGGTCGACGTGCCCGGGGACGCGCGAGAGGACCTCACGGACGAGGTGTCCGACGAGCGGGATGTGCGTCGTCACCAGCTCGTCGACGGTGGGGACCGGGTCCGCGGCGGGGGACGGGTCGAGCGTCGCAGGGTGGGACGGAGCGGGGAAGGCGTCAGTCGCGTGGGGGTGCACGGAGGAGAGAGTTGACCAGTTTGTGGACTTCTCGTTGCCGAAATGCCCGGCGTGGTCCAACCGGGATCAACATCGGGGACCCAGGTCCTGACGCACATGGCCCGATCGGGCCATGGCGGCCTGCCCCGTCCACGCGCGTCGCCATGACCCGGCACACGGGCGGGCTGCCCGCCACGGAGGCCTCGGGTCGTCCTCGATGTCGGGCGAACTCCTCAGGTGGCCCTCCCGACGGTCGATCAGTCCGGCGTGAACCTCATCGACGACCGCTTCGCGACCATGGAGCGCCTCTCGCTGGTGCTGTGGCGCGAGCGCGAGCTGCTCGAGGAGCTCCACTACCGCCTCGAGGTCGAGCAGCTGGTCCTGGCCAGCGGCCGCAGCCGCTGGTTGTCCCACGCCACCCGCGACATCGACTCGCTCCTGGGCACCGTCCGCGAGACCGAGGTCCTGCGAGCGGTGGCCGCGGACGAGGCCGCCGAGGCGGCGGGGATGAGCGCGAACCCGAGCCTGGCCGCGCTCGCCGAGGCCGCGGACGAGCCGTGGGGCACGATCCTCACCGAGCACCGCGAGGCGTTCGTGGCGCTCACCAGCGAGATCACCACGCTCGCCGACTCCAACAAGCACCTCATCTCGGCCGGCTACCGCTCCGCCCGCGAGACGCTGCTCTCCCTCGGGGACTCCGTCGACGGCTACGGCGCCGACGGCACCGCGACCGCCGACCCGCTGCGCAACCGGCTCGTGGACAGGAGCCTGTGAGGTGAGCGGCACCTTCGGCTCGATCAGCACCTCCGCCAGCGCCCTGCGCTACCACCAGGCGGTGATGGAGGTCGCCAGCGGCAACATCGCCAACGTGACCACGGACGGCTACGCCCGCCGTCGCGTGGTCGGCGTCGCCGCGGGCGCCCCCGCCCAGCCGGCGATGTGGAGCCGCTACGACGGCCACGGAGACGGCGTACGCATCGGGTCGGTGGACCGCCTCGTCGACCCGCTGCTCGACTCACGCGCGCGGCGCGAGCACGGCACCCGGTCCTACCTCGACACCCGCGCCGCGGCCCTGGCCCGCGTCGAGGCCTCGCTCGGCGAGCCCGCGGGGGACGGCATCTCCAGCGCGCTCACCGGCGTGCGCAAGGCCTGGCACGACCTGGCCAACAACCCCGACTCCCCCGCCGTGCGCACGCAGGTGCTGGCGACGTCGCGGACCCTCGTCGAGGCGGTGGCTGCGCAACGCCGCACCGTGGAGACCGAAAAGGCCGACCAGCGGATGGGGTTGCTCGCCGACGTGGGCGAGACCAACACGCTCGCCGTCGAGCTCGCGGCGACCAACGAGGCGATCACCGCGGCACGGCTCTCCGGCAACGACCCCTCGGGACTGCTGGACGCCCGTGACCAGCTGGCGCTGCGCCTGGCCCAGCTCACCGGCGGCACCGCCGTGGAGAACGGTCAGGGCGGGCTCGACGTCACCGTCGGCGGCGTCGCGCTGGTCGCCGGCAACCGGGCCGGACGCCTGGACGTGACGTCCGGGATCAACCCCGACGGCACTGCCGACGGGCTCCCGCTGGGCCTGGCGGTCACCCCGCCGGTCGGCGCGACCACCGCCGTCGCCGGGCTGCGGGGCGAGGTCGGCGGCAGTGCCGAGCTCATCAGCGCCACCCTTCCCCGCTTGCGCGCGGACATCGAGGCCGTCGCCCAGGCGCTGGCCGACGCGGTGAACGCCGCCCACCAGGCGGGCTTCGACGCCACGGGCGCCGCCGGGCAGCCGTTCTTCGCCGTCGACCCGGCCGCCCCCGGTGGCCCGCTCGTGCTCCTCCTCGACGACCCGGCCACCGTGGCGGCCTCCGGCACGGGTGGCGGGCCGAACCTCGACGGCGGCAACGCGACCGCCGTCGCCGACGCGCTCGGCGGACCCGAGCAGGGCTACCAGCGATTCGTCACGGTCCTCGGCAGCGAGGTCGCCTCGGTCCGACGGCTCGCGACCACCCAGCACAACCTCACCCAGCAGGTCGACGGCGCACGCGACCAGCTGTCCGGGGTCAACCTCGACGAGGAGATGGTGACGATGATGCAGGCGCAGCGCGCCTACGAGGCAGCAGCCCGGGTCATGACCACCCTGGACTCGGTGCTCGACACCCTCATCAACCGCACCGGGCTGGTGCGCTGATGGCCGCGATCGGCCGCGTCACCCAGTCGATGCTGACGGACCGCTCCATGGCGCGGCTCCAGGGCAGCCTGTCGCGCCTGGCCGAGATCCAGGAGCACCTGTCGACCGGCCGGGTCCTCAACCGGGCCTCCGACGACCCCGCGGGTGCTGCCACCGCGATGCGCCTGCGCTCCGCGATCGCCGCCCAGCAGCAGCACGTCCGCAACGCCGACGACGGCGCGGCGCGTCTCGCCACGCTCGACAGCGTGCTCGGCACCGCGACCGATCTCGTACGCCGCGCGCGCGAGCTCGCCCAGCAGGGCATCAGCGGCGCCGCGGGCCCGCAGGCCCGCGAGGCCCTGGCCGCCGAGATCGACCAGCTGCGCGCCTCGCTGCTCTCCACGGCCAACACGACCTACCTCGACCGACCGGTGCTGGGTGGCACGACGATCGGCGCGAACGCCTTCGCCGAGGCGGCCGGGGTGGTCACCTTCGCCGGCGACACCGGGTCGGTGCGACGTACGGTCGGCGACGGTGTCGTCGTCGACGTGGCCGTGACGGGCCCGGCCGCCTTCGGCGCCGACGGCGACAACGTCTTCGACCACCTCACCGCGCTCTCCGCGGCCCTGCGGGCGGGGGACGTGACCGGCATCGAGGCCGGGCTGACGTCGCTGGCCACCGACGGTGAGCGCGTCGTCGCCGCCCGCGCCGACGTCGGCACCCGCGCCCTGCGCATCGAGCAGGCCGCGGCCCGGGCCGCGGACGCCGAGCTGTCGCTGACCGGCTCGCTCGCGGAGATCGAGAACGCCGACCTGCCCCGCACGATGGTGGACCTCAAGATGCAGGAGGTGGCCTACCAGGCCTCCCTGGCAGCTACGGCCCGCGTGCTCCAGCCGAGCCTGATGGACTTTCTGCGATGATCGCCACGATGGAGACCACGACCCTGACCGGTGCGCCCGAGATCCCGGTGATCGAGCTCGCGCAGCCGTTGCCCGGCTTCCCCGGACGCGAGCGTTTCGCCCTGGTGCAGGTGGACGACGACGGTGTGCTGTGCAGCCTCGCCTCGCTCGACGACCCGGGCCTGCGCTTCCTGGTCGTGCCCCCCGCGCCGTTCTTCCCCGACTACTCCCCCGAGGTCGACGAGTCCGTGCTCGGCGAGCTCGGCTCGACGTCGGTCGACGACCTCGTCGTGCTGTGCGTCCTGACCGCCGGCGACTCGCTGGCGAGCACGACGGCCAACCTCGCCGCGCCCGTGGTCCTCGACACCCGCACCCACCGCGCGGTGCAGGTCGTGCTCGACGACCCGGGCCTGTCGGTCGCCACACCGCTGCTCGCGTGAGCGTGCCCCACCCCCCTCGGGTAGCGTGACGCCATGCTGGTCGTGAGCCGCCGTGCGGGTGAGAGCATCGTCATCGGCGACGACATCACCGTCTCCGTGCTCGAGGTGCGCGGGGACGTCGTCCGGATCGGCATCGACGCGCCCCGCTCGGTCGCGGTCCACCGGGAGGAGCTGCTCGCGCAGCTGGCGCAGTCCAACCAGGACGCCGCCTCGCCGACCGATGACACGGTCGACTCCCTGCTCACGGCGATCCGCGACCGCGCCCAGGACTCCTGACCGCCACGCGCACGAGACGTCAGCCCGCGCGCGAGCGGGCGTGGCGCTGCTGCGAGGCCAGCACCGCCGCCTGCGTGCGGCGCTGCACCCCGAGCTTGGCGAGCAGGCTGGTGACGTGGTTCTTCACCGTCTTCTCCGCGAGGTAGAGCCGCTCCCCGATCTCCTTGTTGGTCAGGCCCTCCGCGATCAGGTCCAGGATCCGCGACTCGACATCGGTGAGCCGCGTGGGCCCGTCCTCGCCGCCACCGCGGATCCGCTCGATCACGCGCATCGCGACGACGGGGTCGACCAGGGAGCGGCCCTGGCGGAGGGCCCGGATGTTGTCGACCAGGACGTTCGCGTCGACCTGCTTGAGGACGTAGCCGCCCGCACCGGCCAGGATCGCGTTCACCAATGCCTCGTCGTCGTCGTAGCTGGTGAGGATCAGCGCCCGGATCGACGGGTCGACCGAGCGCACCTGACGGCACACGTCGATGCCGTGGCCGTCGGGCAGCCGGCCGTCGAGCACGGCGACGTCGGGTCTCAGCTCCAGGATCTGGGGAATCGCCTCCGCGACCGTCCCCGCCTCGCCGACCACGTCGACGTCGTCCTCGAGCTCGAGGAGCGCGCGCAGCCCTCGACGCACCACCGTGTGGTCGTCGAGGAGGTAGACGCGGATCGCGCCGTGTCCAGTCGTGTCAGCCACACCAACCCCTTCCCGAGGACTCCAGCCTAGTTGGCGCTCAGGAGCGCTCGAGCAGGAACAGCGGGATCAACCGGTCGGTCTTCTCGGCGTACGACGCGTAGGTCGGCCACGTGGCCACGGCGTGCTGCCACCAGTCCTCGCGCTCCGCGCCCTCGAGCTCGCGCACGCGGTAGGTGTGCTTCTCCGCGCCGTCCTGGAGCTCGACCTCCGGGTGGGCGACGAAGTTGTGGTACCACTCCGGGTTGTCCGGGGCGCCGCCCTTGGACGCGACCGCGAGGTAGGCGCCGTCGCGCTCGACGCGCATCACAGGATTCTTCCGGAGATGGCCCGACTTCGCGCCGACGGAGGTGACGACGACGATCGGGTAGTCGGTGTTCGGGAGCGTGCCCGACTTCTCGCCGTCGGTCGCCTCGTACTCCTCGACCTGGTCGCGGACCCACTCGGACGTGCTCGGGACATAGGTGCCAGTCAGTGCCATGACTGCCACAACACCGCTGGCGGCGACGATCTTCCAGGCCGGCCGGGGTAGTCCACCGGGAAGTGGCGGATGGTCCACCGGGAAATGGTCGGCGGCACGCGGTCCCTGCGACCATCGGCCGGTGAACTACCCTCCGACTCCATGAGTGCGATCGAGGGCGTCAGCGAGATCTTCGACCCCGAGGCCTGGGTCGTCGTCCCCGGCTTCGAGGACCTGACGGACCTGACCTACCACCGGGCCCGCGCGCACGGCACGGTCCGGATCGCCTTCGACCGCCCCGACGTGCTCAACGCCTTCCGCCCGCACACCGTCGACGAGCTGCTGCGCACGCTGGAGCACGCGCGGCAGTCGGCCGACGTCGGCTGCGTGATCCTCACGGGCAACGGCCCGAGCGCGAAGAACGGCAAGTGGGCCTTCTGCACCGGCGGCGACCAGCGCATCCGCGGGCGGGCCGGCTACCAGTACGAGACCGACGGGCACACGGACGCGGGCGCCGAGCCCCACCCCATCGACAAGGCGAAGCTCGCACGCCTGCACATCCTCGAGTGCCAGCGGCTGATCCGCTTCATGCCCAAGGTCGTCATCTGCGTCGTGCCCGGCTGGGCCGCCGGCGGCGGGCACAGCCTGCACGCTGTCGCCGACCTCACCCTGGCCAGTCGCGAGCACGCCCGCTTCAAGCAGACCGACGCCGACGTCGGCTCCTTCGACGGCGGCTACGGCTCGGCCTACCTCGCCCGCCAGGTCGGCCAGAAGTTCGCCCGCGAGATCTTCTTCCTCGGAGACGAGTACGACGCCGAGACCATGCACCGCATGGGCGCGGTCAACCGCGTCGTCGACCATGCCGACCTCGAGCGCGAGGCGCTGGAGTGGGGCCGCAAGATCAACGGCAAGTCACCCACTGCGCAGCGGATGCTCAAGTACTCCTTCAACCTCCTCGACGACGGCCTCGTCGGCCAGCAGCTCTTCGCCGGCGAGACCACCCGGCTTGCCTACATGACCGACGAGGCGCAGGAGGGTCGCGACCAGTTCCTGGAGAAGCGCGAGCCCGACTGGTCGCCCTACCCCTGGTACTACTGAGCCCGGCATGATGACGCCGTGAAGATCGACCTCACGGTCGCCGCGATCCCGGCGTTCATCGGCGCGATGGCGGCGGAGTACGCCTGGCAGCGCTCGCACCCGGTCGAGCCCGGCACCCGCGCGGGCGACTACCAGCTGGCCGACACCGTCGCGAGCCTCAGCATGGGGCTCGGCAGCCTCGCCGCGCCCTACGTCGCGCGCCGCCTGCTGGACCCGGTCACCCCCGGCGTCGGCCGGCACGGCCGGACGCTGCTCGCGATCGGCGCCGCGGCTGCGGTGCTGACCACGGTCGGCGACGTCGTACGCCGCCGGGTGCGCGACGGCGCGCTGCCCGCCCCGCAGACGGTGCCCGCCGACGTGCGCGAGGTCCAGGAGGAGCTGGCGACGATCCGGCAGGCGCCGGCGACCCGGGCGGACCGTACGCCGCTCGCGCTCCGGCGCGTCCACGGCGGGCTCGCCGTCAGCGCGGTCGCGTCGACGGCACTGATCACCTCGACGACCTGGGCGGCGATGACGTCGGGCAAGCGGCTCCACGCCCGATCACCGCTCGACCTCGGCAACGGGCGCTGGGCGCTCGCGGCAGCGGTCCTCGGCTGGGACTTCATCTACTACTGGAACCACCGGCTCAGCCACGAGAGCCGCTGGCTGTGGGCGGTCCACTCGGTGCACCACTCCAGCGAGCGCTACAACCTCTCGACCGCCCTGCGGCAGCCGGTCGCCGAGGGCGTGACGCTCACCGTGCCCTACGGCCTGCTCGCGCTGGCTGGCGTACGGCCTGCGCTCATCGAGCAGGCGCGCGGGATCAACCTGATCTACCAGTTCTGGATCCACACCGAGGCCATCCAGCGCCTCGGGTGGGTGGAGAAGGTCCTCAACACCCCCTCGCACCACCGGGTGCACCACGGCTCCAACCGCGACTACCTCGACCGCAACCACGGGAGCATCCTCATCCTCTGGGACCGCCTCTTCGGCACCTTCGAGGAGGAGGACGAGCCGGTCGTCTACGGCCTGACCTCCAACATCGACACCTTCGACCCGGTGCGGATCGCGACCCACGAGTGGCGCGACATCGCCGCCGACGTCGCCGCTGCGGACTCCTGGCACGACCGCTGGTCGTTCCTGCTGCGACCACCGGGATGGGCCTACTCCCGCCGCGCAGCGGCAGGCGTCGCCTGATCGGCGGGGGAGTCGGGGCAGCGACCTAGGCTGGCACCATGACGGCCACCCTCGACCCCGCGACGGCCGACGAGGTCTACACCGCCGACGTCGAGCCGCGTCGGCGCGACCGACTCGGCCGGGTCGCCGCGGGAGCGCTCGACCTGTGGTGCGCGATGGCCGGGGGTCGCTTCGACCTGACCAACGAAGGTGTCGTCGTCGTCCGGCGCCGACGCGACGGCGGGCTCGAGCTCCGCGTGCCGGCCGGTGGACCCGAGGCCGCCGCCGTCCTCCTCGAGGTGGTCCGACACCAGCTGGAGACGCTGACGCCCGAGGAGTTCCGCGACGCCTGGGGTATCGACTGAGACCTCAGCTCGTCGCCAGGCTCCGGTTGTCGATCTCGGGGTAGTGGCGCCGGATGTGGACCTTGCGCTCGAGCTCGGCGATGATCGCGGGAGCGAAGTTGACGTCGTAGAGCGCCTGCGTGCTGCCGAGGCCACCGGGGCTGAAGACGTTGATCTCCATCAGCTTGTCACCGACGATGTCGAGGCCGACGAGGAACATCCCGTCGCTGACGAGCTTGGGCCGCACGACCTCGACCATCTCGAGCATCGCGTCGGTGACGGTGACCTTCTCGGCCTTGCCGCCGGCGGACATGTTGGAGCGGATGTCCTTGGTCTTGTTGGTGCGGCGGAAGGCGGCGTACTCCCCCTGGTGCACCAGCGGCTGGCCGTTCATCACGAACATGCGTACGTCGCCGTTGACCGCCTCCGGGAGGTACTCCTGCGCCACGACGTAGCCGTCGCGCGAGATGGCCTCGATGATCTGGGTGAGGTTCGGCGCCTCCTTGCGGTCGACGAGGAAGACGCCGGCGCCGCCCGAGCCCTGCAGCGGCTTGAGGACCGCCTTGCCGCCGAGGTCGGAGATGAACTCCTCGATCATGTCCTCGTCGCGCGAGATCAACGTGCGGGGACGCACGACCTCGGGGAAGTGCTGGAAGTAGGCCTTCGACAGCGCGTTGGCGAGGCTGGTCGGGTCGTTGACCACGAGCACGCCGCTGGAGGCGATGAGCTGGCCGAAGGCGACGCCGGCGTTGTTGCGCCACGGGTCCGACTCGGCGTCGTCGGCCGGGTCGTTGCGCAACATCACCACGTCGAACTCCTCGAGGCCGAGCAGCTGCTCGACCTCGGGCTTCTGGACGTCGGAGAGGTGGCGCTCGAGGGAGCGGTACGACTTCGCGTCGCCGGCACGGGCCTTGGTGCTGAGCGAGCCGTCGGGCAGGTAGGCGAAGTCCCCGATGCCCATGTACCACGCCTCGTGGCCCATCTCCTTGGCAGCCAGGGCGAGGCGGTTGGTGGTGTACTCCGCCTTCTCCGTCTCGATGTCGTTGACGACGAATCCGATCTTCATGCGTGTCCCTCCAGGAGTGTCGCGAGATCCTCGGTCCCGGCCGCGCGGGCCAGGTTGGCGTGGGTCGCCGGGTCGTCCAGGTAGCGCGGCAGCACCCGGGGCGGGCGCAGCACGCCGCGGTCCTCCAGGTCGCCGATGAGCGGCAGGTCGCGCAGCGAGAACTTGCCCAGCCAGAGCTGGTCGAGCGAGCCGTCGGCGCCGAGGTGCTCGAGCAGCTCGACGAGGCCGCGCAGGTAGATGGCGTCCTTGGTCATCCCACCGGAGCGGTAGACCCGCATCACGGTCGTCCATGCGCTGCCCTGGGGGAAGCCGTCGGCGACCAGCGCCTCGTGCGCCTCGGCGAAGCTCGCGCCGCCGATCATCCGGTGCACGGTCACGACGCGGCTGGCGAGCTGGCGCAGCCGGAAGGCCGTCAGGCCGCCGCACGCGATCTCGGCGAGGACCGCGAGGCCCTCCTGGGTCTCGTCGTAGCCGGCCAGCCCCACACCGAGCACCTTGATGGGCTGGTGGCTGCCGTTGGCCTGGGTGACGAGGTGGGTGCCGACCTCGTGGTGGAGCAGCGCCTGGGCCCGGGCGCGCTGCACCTTGGTGTCAGGCCCGATGAGCAGGGTGTCGCCGGAGACCATCACGCCGTTGACGTCAGCGCGGATCTCGGCGTGCATGTCGAGGTCGGGGTCGTCGGCGCGGTAGTGGGCGATCTCGTCCTCGGCCAGGGCGAGGAACTCCTCGGCGTCGAACGCCTCGTCGCCTGCCTCGGTGCGGGTGATGCCCGCGAGCAACGTCTCGGCCTGCGCGCGCAGCGAGGGAGACACCGCGCCGTAGAGCTCCACGCTCAGCGGCAGGAAGTCGACGGTGTCGCGCGCCACGAGCATGTCGAGCTGGAGCTCCATCTCGCGGTGCTTGGCGCGCAGGAGCTGGCCCAGCACCGGGTCCTCGACCTCGCCGACGTCGATCGCGTCCAGCTCGGCGCGGACGACGTCGGGGTCGGTGTCGAGCTCACGGTAGGTGAACCCGGGGTCGGGCTCACGGCCCTCGAGGAAGTCGTCGCGCAGGTCGTCGGCGTCGACCGGCGTGACCTCGAGGAGGAAGCGAAAGCTCTGCGACAGCAGGGCGAGACGGTGGTCGACCGCGAGGTCGGCGGCGCTCACCCCGGCGTCGCCACCGCTCACCGCAGCCTCCCCAGCTCCTCGTGGAGCCCGGGCAGTGTGGCCGCGAGGCCTTCCTGCGCGTGCCGCAGCCGCTCCTCGTCGAGCTCGCCGGACCACTCGTCCATGAAGGTCTTCTTGAACTCCAGGGCCAGCACGCACCCGACCCGGGGATAGCGGTCGTGCACCCACCACGCGAGATTGCGGCCCTCGAAGGCGACGTTCTCGCGGGCGTCGAGGGGACCGCAGCCGAGCGAGGCGTCGCGCAGGTCGCCCATGAAGCGCTCCACCAGCGGACCGAAGAGGTCGTGGTCGAGGCTGCCGGTGCCGACGTTGACCTCGGGGTTGTCCGACGCCGGCGCGGGCGGGGCGCCGGCACCGTCGCGGCGGTGGTTGTAGGAGTGCACGTCGAGGAGCACGAACGGACCCCGCTCGGCCAGCGCGTCGAGCCGCGGCGCGAGGGCGTCGTAGAAGGCGTCGTACGTCTCGAGGCTGCCCTCGAACAGCTCGTCGGACAGCACGCCGTCGCGCCACACCTCCAGGCCCCAGCAGTCCTCGGGCCGGCGGTAGACCGCTTCGCGCCGAGGGCGGTTGAGGTCGGCCTCGAAGCGCGATCGAGTGGTCACCACCCGGTCGGGCACGACCGCGGCGATGCGGTCGGTGTGGGGGTCCTCCTCGCGGAACCGCTCGGTCTCGTCGAGCACCATCGCCGCGGCGATGTCCGGGCGCAGCTCGTGCCCGGCGTGCACCGAGGTCGCCACCACGGGCCCGCTCCAGTCTCCGACGAACGCGACGGCGTCCGACGTCCCTCCCGAGGTCGTCATGGTCGCCTGTCTACCGGAGTCCCGGGCCACGGTGCACACCTCGCGCCCCCCTAGGGGTGGGGGCTGGTAGTAATGGACGGGTGCGCGTCGTGGTCCTCACCGGTGCCGGCATCTCCGCCGAGAGCGGGTTGTCGACCTTCCGCGACTCCGGCGGGCTGTGGGAGGGCCACGACCCGATGCAGGTGGCCACCCCCGAGGCGTACGCCGACGACCCCGGGCTCGTGCAGCGCTTCTACGACGAGCGGCGCGCGGCGCTCCCGAGGGTCCGCCCCAACGCGGCCCATCACGCGCTCGTGCGACTCGAGGACGCGCTCGGCGACGACCTGCTCGTCGTCACCCAGAACGTCGACGACCTCCACGAGCGGGCCGGGTCGCGGCGGGTGCACCACATCCACGGTCGGCTGCGCTCGGCGTGGTGCACGACCTGCGACGCGCGCCACGGGTGGGACGGGCCGCTGCGCCACGAGCCACCGTGCCCGACCTGCGAGGAGGCCACGCTGCGACCCGACATCGTCTGGTTCGGCGAGATCCCCTACGGCATGGACGTGGTGGAGCAGGCGCTGTGGGACTGCGACCTCTTCGTCTCCATCGGCACCTCCGGCGTCGTCTACCCCGCCGCGGCCTTCGTGCACTGGGCGCGCGGCGCGACCCTCGAGCTCAACCTCGAGCCGAGCGCGGGCGCCACGGACTTCGCGGAGTCGCGCCACGGTCCGGCCACCCGTCTGGTCCCCGCGTGGGTGGACGAGCTGCTCGTCTGACCTCCCCCGGGGACTTGGTCAGTTCGCCTGCGCACGACGCTGCCGCGTGATGTGATCGATCGGCTCGTCACCAGGGAGACATCATGCGCAGGATCCGGCTCCACCAGGTCGTCGTCGCGCTGTCCGTGGCGTGCGTCGCCACCGGGTGCAGCGTCTACGACGACCTGACCACCTCCGACTTCGCCAAGCAGGACGGCGACGCGATCGTCGCCGCTGCCAGCGAGGCGATGCTGGACGTGCAGAGCATGCGCATCACCGGGCAGGCGCGCTCGAGGGGCAACCAGTTCTTCATCGACCTCCGGCTGGACCGTGAGGACAACTGCACCGGGACGGTCCGACTCGGTGGCAGCAACATCGACATCCGCCGGGTGGGCGACCGCGTCTGGCTCAAGGGGGAGTCCGGTGCCTACAACCGGTTGAGCAGCACCCCGCTGCCCCGCCACCTCCTCGAGAAGCTGAGCACGACCTGGGTGCTCTTCGAGGACGACAAGGAGATGCGCAGGCTCTGCGACCTCGAGGACCTGCTCCGTTCCTTCGAGGTCGTCGACCTCGTCGAGTCCGACGGGAGTCGCGGCCAGGGCCAGGGCGAGGGCAAGGGCGCGGGCAAGGGCAAGGGCCGGGGCCGCGCGGACGACCTCTCCGGCGACGTGCCGACCACCGCGGGTGACGAGACCAGCGAGGACGGACAGAAGGTGGTCCGGCTCAGCGGAAGCCCCGGGGGCCAGCACGAGGAGCTGGCCTGGGTGCGCAGCGAGGCCCCGCACCACGTCGTACGCCTCGAGTCGACCTCGACCCAGGACGGCGGGGCGATCGCGTTCTCGGAGTTCGACGAGGAGTTCGAGGTCGCGGTCCCCGAGGACGAGGACGTCATGCGCCCCTAGTCGCCGGTGCGCCAGCTCGCCGCGCCGCGCGGCGTGGGGGTGCGGGGCGTGGGCTCAGGCGACAGCGGGCGGAAGTGCAGGCGTACGGCCGTGCCGCGCCCGAGCGTCGAGTCGACGTCCACGGATCCACCGTGGCGCTGCATGATCTCGCGCACGATGCCCAGGCCCAGACCGGTCCCGGGACGCAGCAACGCCTCCTCGTTGGTGGAGCGGAAGAGCGGCGTGAAGAGCGTGGCCTGGTCGGCCTCGGAGATGCCGATGCCCTCGTCCTTGCACACGAACGACAGGCCGCCGTCGGCGCGGCGTTCGATGCCGAGCCAGATCTCGTCACCCTGGTCGGAGTACTTCACGGCGTTGTCGACCAGGTTGGTGATCGCACTGGCGATCTCGCGCGGATCGGCGAGCACGACGGCCTCGCGGGTGTCACCGACCAGGTGGAGCATGATGCCGCGGCGCTCGGCCACGGCCGTCATCGACGCCAGCGTCTCCTCCACGATCGGCAGCAGGTCGATGCGCCGCATCGAGGGCGGGTGCTGCGGGTCGCTGACCCGCGACAGCATCCCCAGGCCCTGGAGCAGGTCGCCGAGCCGATCGCTCCCGCGCAGGATCGCCTGCGCCCGCCGGCGGTCGCGCTCGTCGACGAAGTCGCTGGTCGCCAGGAACTCCGCGTTGGCGGAGATGACCGTCATCGGGTTGTTGATCTCGTGGGTGAGCTCGCGCAGGAAGCGGTGTCGCGACTCCTCGAGGTCGCGCAGCTCGGTCAGCAGCCGGCGCTCGCGCTGGGTGGCGTACGCGTTGGCGATGGCGCGGCCCAGGTCGTGGCCGAGCTCGAGCACGGCGACGCCCTCGCCGTCGGTCCAGCGCCGCGACCCGGTGCGGCGCGCGCACATCAGCATGCCGAGCACCTCGTCGTCGACCCCGACCGGCGCGACGACGACCGCCTCGAACCCGGCGGCGTTCAGTGCGTTGCTGAACCACGGCGCGTAGGTGTCCAGCTCGGCGTCGCCCCACACGCTCTCGGGCTCGATGACGAGCACGTACTGGCCTTCCCACGCCCGCGCCGCGGCTGCGTCGAGGGCGCGACGCACCTCGGGCGCCATCTGGAGGCCGAGGCTGTCGAGGACGTCGGTGTCCTGGTCGATGAAGACGCGGATCTCGAGCTCGTCGACCGACAGCGCACCCAGGAGGGTCGAGCGGGCCTCGCGCAGGAGGTGTCCGACGTCGTGGCGCGCGGGATCCGACCGGGCCAGGCGGCGCGTGGCATGGATGACGCGCATGTGGTCGGCGTACTCCTCGCGCTCGATGGCGGTCAGCACCGAGTTGAGCGTCATCGACAGCTCGTCGGAGATCTCCAGGAGCCGCTCCTTGTCGGGACGGCGCCCGTCGACGGGGACGTCGAGGTAGACCAGGGCGCGCAGGTCGCCACGCTCGTCGAGGATGCGGGCGACCAGCATGTCCATCGGGTGCCAGTCGCCCACCTCGCCCGTGACCGGGATGTCGGGGATGACGATGACGCCGTCCATCTCGTCGCGCATCTCGTCGGAGAAGCTCTCCTCGGGGACCCAGATGAAGAGCCCGAACGGCTCACCCGCGGCGAAGATCTGCTGCATGTCGGACAGCCGGGATGCGGTGCCGAGGCGAACCTCGGCGTTGGTGAGGTCGCCGTAGATGGCGACGAACTCCAGCAGGCCCTTGGGGCGGACGACCTCGATCGCGCACACGCGGAAGCCGGCACGGGTGGCGGCGTCGCGGGCGAGGGCGTGCATCAGCGCACGCGCACGCGCGTTGCCCCAGCTCAGGTCGCGCGTCCTGCGCTCACCCGACCCACCCTTGTCCATGACCCACTCGCCCTCCCACCCACCATGGGGATGGTAGGCGGGCGACGGTGACTCCGGAAGTTTTTGCGCAGGTCTTGACCTTCGGTGTCCGACATCCCACGGCCCTCACCGCTCGCGCTGGTCGGCCTCCGCCGGGAGCCACACCGCGAAGGTCGTGCCCTCCCCCAGCACCGACTCGACCTCGACGGTGCCGTGGTGGCCGGTGACGACCCGCTCGGTGATCGCCAGGCCCAGGCCGGTGCCGGGGCGCCGGCGCGCCTCGGGCCGTGACGAGCGGAAGAAGGGGGTGAAGACGTCCCCGAGCTCGGCCTCGGCGATGCCGATGCCGGTGTCGGCACACGTGAGGCGTACGCCGTCGCGCCCGCCGACGACGTCCGGCGCCAGTCGTACGTCGACGCGGCCGCCCGCGGGGGTGTACTTCAAGGCGTTGGAGAGCAGGTTGGTCACCAGCCTCTGCAGGCCGGCCAGCTCGCCCTCGACGACGAGGCCGCCGATGATGTGGGTGTGCATCTCCAGGCCGCCCAGGGCCGCGGTCGGCGCAAGGAACTGGCAGCTCTCACCCACCATCGCGGAGAGGTCCACCGGCGCCCGGGAGGTGGACCGCTCGGGGTCGCTGACAGTGGCGAGCGCCATCAGGTCCTCGATCATGTCCTCGATCCGCCGCGCGGCGCGGTCCATCGCCTGCACGGACTCCGCGCGCTCGTCCTCGTCGGGCTCGAGGGTCAACAGCTCCAGGTTGGTCCACAGCACGCTCACCGGGTTGCGCAGCTCGTGGGCCAGCGTCATGACCATGTCGCGGCGGTAGTCGTTGGTGGCGCGGAGCTCGGCATTGAGGGCGCGCTCGCGCTCCATGAGCCGGGCCTCGAGCAGCAGCCGGGCGATGTCGGCGGCCACGACGCTGGCGGCCATGATCTCGGAGGCGATCCACCGCGGCGAGTCGGGCGCACGGCCCATCGCCAAGGTGCCGAGGTAGTCGTCGCCGGCGCCGATGGGCACCAGCAGTCCCGAACCGAGCCCGTGGGTGTCCAGCAGCCGGGTGAGCGAGGGCGGGGTCTCGATGGACTCCTCCTGCATGCTCCACGTCAGCTGCCGCTCGACGACGACGTGGCCGCGCCGTCGCCACTGGCGCCGCATCAGCTCGGTCACCTCGCCGCGGTCGGCCTCGAGCTCGGCGATGACGGTGGCCTCCGAGATCACGTCGACTGTCGCGACGTCCATCGCCTCCACCATCGCCTCCGACAGCGCCGCGAGGAGCTCCTCCTCACCCAGACCTGGACGCACGTTCTCGATGGCGCGACGCGCCTGGGTGACCATGCGCACCTGCTCGCCGTAGAGCTCGCGCTCCACGATGCTGATCACGGCCTCGAAGAGCACGCCCGCCTCGACGTTGATCGCCTCGACGCTCTCGGGCGTCGGTCGCAGGCCGGACAGGGGCTCGTCGAGGTAGAGCATGCCGCGCAGCTCGCCGTCCTCGTTGAGGAGCATCCGCACCATCTGGTCGTCGGGGTCCCACCCGTCGGGCAGGTCGGACGCAGGCGCGTCGGGCTTGTGGCCGTACTCGTCCAGCCACGCTCGCGTCTCGTCGTCGAGCCGCTCGCTCGGGATGTGGCGCCAACCAGCGATCTCATCGCCGAGGTGATGGATGTGGTTGAGCTCGAGGGGGGACGCCTTGCCGAGCATCGTGTCGCGAGCGGCATCGTCCCCGGCGATGGCCACGAACTCGAGGAAGCCGTCGGAGCGGAGCGCCTCGATCGCGACGACCTTGTGGGCGGTGCGGGCGGCGACGTCCTCCGCGATGGCGTGCAGGACCGCGCGCTGGGCGTCGTTCCCCCACGCGCGTCCTCGCGGGCGTACGAATGCCCCGTTGTCTTCCCTCACGTGCTGCTCCCGCTCCCCTACGAGCCAGTGAGGGAGACGTTACGCGCGTGGTGGCGCCTTTGGCAGCAAGTTGCGATGTTCGGCGCCTGAGGTGACCCGCGGGTAACATAGGCCGCATGAAGCGTGAGATCTACGACGAGGACCACGAGGCCTTCCGCGCCTCGGTCAAGCAGTTCCTGGACCGCGAGGTCGCCCCGCACCTGGAGGCGTACGCCGACAACCACGGCCTGGACCGCGCCTTCTGGACCGCGGCCGGCAAGCAGGGCTTCCTCGGCCTGGAGATCCCCGACGAGTTCGGTGGCTCCGAGGCGGGCGACTACCGCTTCAACGCGGTGCTCACCGAGGAGCTGGCCAAGGTCAACATGACCCTGCCGAGCTGCGTGGGGATCCACGCCGACATCACCGTCCCCTACCTGGTGCACCTCACCGACGACGAGCAGAAGGCGCGTTGGCTGCCCGGCTGCGCGTCGGGCGAGATCGTCACCGCCATCGGCATGACCGAGCCCGGCGGCGGCTCCGACCTGGCCAACCTCAAGACCACGGCGGTCCGCGACGGCGACGACTGGATCCTCAACGGGTCCAAGACCTTCATCACCAACGGCGGGTCGGCCGACATCGTGCTGGTCGCGGCGCGCACCAGCCCGGAGAAGAAGGCCAAGGGCATCTCGCTGTTCGCCGTCGACACCACGCTCGAGGGCTTCAGCGTCGGTCGCGTGCTCGACAAGGTCGGCCAGGACGAGTCCGACACCGCGGAGCTCGCCTTCGACGACGTGCGCGTGAGCAACGACGACCTGGTCGGCCCGCTCGACACCGGTTTCATCTCGATGATGCAGTTCCTGCCGCAGGAGCGCCTCGGCTCGGCGATCACCAACCTCGCCCACGCCAAGCAGATCCTCGAGGAGACCGTCCAGTACGCGAAGGACCGCCAGGCCTTCGGCCAGCCGATCGGCTCCTTCCAGAACACCCAGTTCCTGCTCGCCGACCTCGTCACGCGCGTCGACGTCACCCAGGCCTTCGTGGACCAGTGCGTCATCGCGCACACCAAGCAGGAGCTGACGCCGGTCGACGCGGCGAAGGCGAAGTGGTGGACCTCGCAGGTCCAGAACGACGTCCTCGACCACTGCGTGCAGGTCCACGGCGGCTACGGCTACATGAACGAGTACCGCGTGGCCCGCGCGTGGCGCGACGCCCGCGTGACGAAGATCTGGGCCGGGTCCAACGAGATCATGAAGATGCTGATCGGACGCGACCTGGGGCTCTGAGCACAGCCTCACCTTCGTTGCGCGGCCCCGGTCGCGAGGCGAGGATCGCAGGCGTGAGCCTCGAGATCGGAACGGACGAAGAGCCCCAGCACTTCCACGACGACATGGGCGACCACGTCGGCGCGCGGCTGAACTGGCTGCGCGCCGCGGTGCTGGGCGCGAACGACGGCATCGTGTCGACCGCCGGGGTCGTGATGGGCGTCGCGGGCGCCACCGACGACAGCGGCGCGATCGTGATCGCGGGCATCGCCGCCCTGACCGCCGGCGCGCTCAGCATGGGCACCGGCGAGTACGTCTCGGTCAGCACCCAGCGCGACTCCGAGAAGGCGCTCCTCGCCCTCGAGGCGCGCGAGCTCGAGCGGATGCCGGAGACCGAGCAGTCCGAGCTGGCCCGGATGTACGAGGACAAGGGTCTCTCGCGCGCGACCGCCGAGCGGGTCGCCGCGGAGCTGACCGAGAAGGACGCGCTGCGCGCCCACGCCGACATCGAGTTCGGCATCGACCCCGACAACCTGACCAACCCGTGGCACGCGGCCTGGGCCTCGATGATCGCGTTCACCATCGGCGCGCTGCTGCCGCTGCTGGTCGTGGCCTTCGTCCCCGACGGCGTACGCATCCTGGTGACCGTGCTCAGCGTCGTCGCCGCGCTCGCGCTGACCGGCTTCGTCAGCGCGCGGATCGGCTACAGCCCGCGCCTGCCTGCGGTGGTCCGCAACGTGTCGGGCGGCCTGCTCGCGATGGGCGTGACCTACGCGATCGGCATGCTCGCCGGCACGCAGCTGGGCTGACGCCCCGGACCGTACGCCGTCAGGCCGGCACCGGCCCGGTGGAGCTGCGCATGATGAGCTCGGGCGCGAAGAGGTACTCCCGCGACGCCACCGGGTCGCCGCCGATGGCGTCCGCGAGCGCAGCCACGGCCGTGCCTCCCATCGACGCGACGGGCTGGCGCACGGTGGTGAGCGGCGGGTCGAGGAAGGCGACGAGCGGCGAGTCGTCGAAGCCGACCACCGAGACGTCGCCGGGCACGGTGAGCCCTTCGGTGCGGGCGGCGCGGATCGCTCCGATCGCCATCATGTCCGAGCCGCAGACGACGGCGGTCGCTCCCTGCTCGAGCAGCTGGGTGGTCGCCGCGGCGCCGCCCTCGACGGAGAAGATCGTCTCCGCGATCCAGCTGCGCGCCTCGACCTCGGGGAGCCCGAGGTGGCGCCCCAGCGCGGCAATGAAGCCCTCGTGCTTGCGCGCCGACGGCATGAAGCGCGCCGGGCCGATGGCCAGGCCGATCCTGCGGTGGCCGAGGTGGCAGAGGTGGGCGACGGCGATGTCCATCGCGACCCGGTCGTCGGCGGAGACGAAGGGCGCGTCGATGCCGTCGACAAAGCCGTTGATGAACACGACGGGCAGACCGCGCTCGAGCAGGACGCGGTACCGGTCGTGGTCGGCGCGGGTGTCGGCGTGCTTGCCGGAGACGAAGATGATCCCCGCGACACCGTGGTCGAGCAACGACTCGACGTACTCGTCCTCCGACAGGCTGCCCGGCGACTGGGTGCACAGCACGGGGGTGAAACGCCGCCGGGCGAGGGCGTCCTCGATGACCTGCGCGAAGGCCGGGAAGATGGGGTTCTCCAGCTCGGGCACCACCAGGCCGACCAGGCCGGCGCTGCGCTGGCGCAGCTGGGGGGGGCGCTCGTAGCCGAGCACGTCGAGGGCCGTGATCACTGCTTGCCGGGTGCTCTCGCTGACGCCCGGCTTGGAGTTGAGCACACGGCTGACGGTGGCCTCGCTGACGCGGGCCTCCGCAGCGATCTGGGCCAGCGTTGCCATGGCGCAATGAAAGCACCCTGCGCGACACTTGCACACGCACTGCAAGGTCTTTCAGATTCTGCATGTTCTTGCTAGCCTCCGGTGACCGTCATCACAGCGCCCGGCTCGGGCGCGCGTTCACCAGGAGAAATCGATGCGTCGATCCACCGCCGGCACCACCGGCATCGCCGTCGCCGCCCTCGCCCTCACGCTCGCAGCGTGCGGCAGCGACGGCGGGGACTCCGACACCAGCAGCAGCGACGCGGACGGCGCCTCCGGCGACCTCAGCGCCGAGCTCACCTGGTGGGACACCTCGGACGCCACCAACGAGGCGCCCGCCTACGACGAGCTGATCAAGAAGTTCAACGAGGAGTACCCCGACGTCACGATCGACCACGAGACCGTGCCGTTCGACCAGACGCAGAACAAGTTCAAGACCGCGGCCGAGTCCGGCTCCGGCGCACCGGACATCTTGCGCGCGGAGGTGGCCTGGACCCCCGAGTTCGCCTCGCTCGGCTACCTCTACGCCCTCGACGGCACCGCCGCGCTGGAGAACGACTTCCTGGAGACCCCGCTCTCGAGCAACGTCTACGAGGGCAAGACCTACGGCGTCCCGCAGGTCACCGACACCCTCGGCCTGATGTACAACAAGGCTCTCTTCGAGGAGGCCGGCCTCGACCCCGAGGCCCCGCCGACCACCTGGGACGAGGTCCGCGAGGCGGCCGAGGCCCTCAAGAGCGAGGCCGGGGTCGACGGCATCTACCTCAACTCCGGCGGCTACTTCCTCCTGCCGTTCCTCTACGGCGAGGGCGCCGACCTCGTCGACAGCGAGGCGCAGGAGATCACCGTCAACAGCCCCGAGGCTGCAGCCGGCATCGACGTCGCGGCCAGCATGGTCAAGGACGGCACGGCTGTGAAGCCGACCGCCAACGACCCCTACGGCACGATGATGACCCTGTTCAAGGAGCAGAAGGTCGCGATGATCATCAACGGCCCCTGGGAGGTCGCCGGGATCAGCGACGACCCGAACTTCGGTGGCATCGAGAACCTCGGCGTCGCGCCCGTCCCCGCCGGCAGCGCCGGCCAGGGCGCCCCGGTGGGCGGTCACAACTACGTCGTCTACTCCGGCATGGACGACGAGAAGGCCGAGGCCGCCGCGGCCTTCATCGCCTTCATGAGCTCCGCCGAGTCCGAGGCCTTCATCGCCGACGAGCTGGGCCTGCTCCCCGGCAACGCCGACTCCTACGACATGGTGACCAACGAGCGGGTGGCCCTGTGGGCCGACGCGATGGAGGTGGCGCAGCCGCGCCCGTGGATCCCCGAGGGCGGCCAGTTCTTCGCCGCGCTCGACACGATGGCGACCGAGGTGCTGATCCAGGGCAAGCCCGCCCAGGGCGCGCTGGACAAGGCCGCCGACACCTACAAGAGCGACGTGGTCCCGGACTACTCGCTCCGCTGACACCCCGCTGATCCCGAGCGGCCGGTCCCGGCACCACCGGGTCCGGCCGCTCGACCCAGCCCCGACCCGCACCACCTCTCGACGACGGAGACAGTCAGTTGCGCAAGAGCTTCGACAAGCACTGGTACGCGTGGGCCATGGTGCTGCCCACCGTGGTGGTGCTGGGCGTCCTGGTCTTCTACCCCCTCGTGCAGGGCGTGTGGCAGTCGTTCACCGACCTGAACGAGTCCAACCAGCGCGAGGAGATCTGCACCAAGGTCCTCGGCGGCGCGGAGACCTGCGAGCCGAACCCCGACGCCGCGCGGTTCGTCGGCCTCGACAACTACGTCGACATCCTCACCGGCACGCAGGGCAGCTTCTGGCTCCAGCTCACCAACACCCTCGTGTGGACGCTGGCCTGCGTCGCGCTGCACTACGGCGTCGGCCTGGGCCTGGCCGTCATCCTCAACCGCAACTTCCGCTTCCGCGGCTTCTACCGCGTCGCGCTGATCCTGCCGTGGGCGGTGCCGTCCTTCGTCGCGGCCTTCGCCTGGCGCTTCATCTTCGACGAGCGCTTCGGCATCGTCAACGGCGTGCTGCGTGCCGTCGGCATCGACCCGGTGGCGTGGTTCGAGCAGCGCTGGACCTCGCTGTTCACCGCGATCGTGGCCAACGTCTGGCTCGGCGTGCCCTTCATGATGGTCGCCCTGCTCGGCGGCCTCCAGTCGATCAACGGCGACCTCTACGAGGCGGCCGAGATCGACGGCGCCAGCCCGTGGCAGCGCTTCGTCAACATCACGCTCCCGGGTCTGCGCCCGGTGTCGTCCACGGTGGTCCTGCTCGGCACCATCTGGACCTTCAACATGTTCCCGATCATCTACTTCGTCACCCGCGGGCAGCCGGCCGGCTCCACCGAGATCCTGGTGACCGGCGCCTACCGGGCGGCCTTCGAGGGCATCCGCGACTACTCGCTCGCGGCCACCTACGGCGTACTGATCCTGTCGATCCTCGTCGTCTACGCCAGCGCCTACAAGCGCATGCTGGCCAAGCAGGGAGAGGTGTTCTGATGACCACGATGCCCCCGGCCGCCGTGGCCGCCGACCCCGTCGAGACCGTCGCCGGCACGCGTACGCCGCTCCCGCGCCGCCGCCGCGACCGCTCGGTCGGCGCCAGCATCGCGTTGCACGGAACGCTCGTCGTGGCGACCTTCATCGCGCTCTTCCCGATCCTGTGGGTCGTGCTGAGCTCGCTCAAGCCCGCCAGCGAGATCCGCCGCACCGAGATCCAGCTCTTCTCCAGCCCCACCCTCGACAACTACCGCCGCCTGCTGACCGAGACCGACTTCCCGACCTGGTTCGCCAACTCGGTGGTCGTGGCGGCCTTCACGATGGTCATCGGCATCGCGATGTCGGCGACAGCGGGCTACGCGCTGAGCCGCTTCAACTTCCCCGGCAGGCGCGGCCTGATGTGGGTCTTCCTGCTCACGCAGATGTTCCCGGTGGCGATCCTGATCGTGCCGATCTACACGATCATGGCCAACCTCGGGCTCATCGACACCAAGCTGTCGTTGATCATCGCCTACTGCACGGTGGCCGTGCCGTTCTGCGCGTGGATGCTGCGGGGCTACTTCGACACCATCCCCCGCGAGCTCGACGAGGCCGCCGCGCTGGACGGGCTCGGCCCCTTCAGCACCTTCTGGCGGATCATCCTGCCGCTGGCGCGTCCGGGCCTGGCGGTGACGGCGTTCTACACGTTCCTCACCGCGTGGGGCGAGGTGGCGTACGCCATCGCCTTCATGCAGGGCAGCGACCACTACACGCTCGGCGCCGGGCTCCAGCAGTTCGTCCCGCAGTTCAGCCCGCGGTGGGAGCTGCTCACCGCGGGTGCGGTGCTCATCACCGTGCCGGCCGCGATCGTGTTCTTCTTCGCCCAGCGCCACCTCGTCGCCGGCCTCACCGCCGGTGGCACGAAGGGCTGACCCGGCAGCATTGACACTTTCCATGTTGGAAAGTACTTTCTCCCATACAGGAGTCCACCACACCGGGGAGAACACATGGACATCAGCCCGCGCCAGGCCGACGAGGCCCTCAGGGGCGCCGCGACGCTCGACAACCCGCACGACCGCCGGGTCCACGGCACGGCCACCGCGGCAGCCGGGGTGGTGCTGGCGGCCTACGTCGTGCTCGGGCGACTCGTGAAGGTCTCACCGTGGGACGACGTGGTGGTGGCCGGCTACGTCCTGGTCCTGCTCGCCCTCGCGACGTGGCAGGCGCGGGTCGCGCGAACGGTGCCGCGCAACGCCCGGATCCTGGGCTATCTCGGCCTGGGTGGCGCGATCCTCGTCATCATCCCCGTCCTCGGCTGGCTCAACTGGCTCGAGCACGTCGGTGATCCCGGGGTCCTCGTCGTGGTGGCCATCAGCTCGCTGGTCGCGGTGCCGCCGGGGGTCGCCGGGGCCGTCGTCGCCACCGGCGGTCGGCGGTGAGCGCCGGTTCGAGCCACGCGCGCCACGGCCTCGACGAGGTCATCCACGCACCCGTGCGCTTCAGCATCGTCGCGGCGCTCGCCAGCGTCGACGAGGCGGAGTTCGCCCTGGTGCGCGACACCGTCGAGGTCTCCGACTCCGTGCTGTCCCGGCAGGTCGCGCAGCTCGAGGCGGCCGGCTACGTCAAGGTCCGCAAGGGCTACGTCGGCAAGCGCCCGCGCACGTGGCTGAGCCTCACGCGCGCCGGGCGCACGGCGTACCGCGCCCACCTCGACGCGCTACGGGCCATTGCCGGCGAGTGAGCCTCAGCCGAGCGCGGCGACGATCTCGTTGACCTTGTCCTTGGCGTCGCCGAAGAGCATCTGCGCGTTGTCCTTGAAGAAGAGCGGGTTCTGCACGCCGGCGTAGCCGGTGGCCATCGACCGCTTGAAGACGACCACGTCGCGCGCTCTCCAGACCTCGATGACCGGCATCCCGGCGATCGGCGAGCCCGGCTCCTCCATCGCGGCGGGGTTGACGGTGTCGTTGGCGCCGATCACGAGCACGACGTCCACCTCGGGGAGGTCGTCGTTGATCTCGTCCATCTCGAGCACGATGTCGTAGGGCACCCTGGCCTCCGCGAGCAGCACGTTCATGTGACCGGGGAGCCGGCCGGCGACCGGGTGGATGCCGAAGCGGACGTCGACGCCCTTCTCGCGCAGCCGCCTGGTCATCTCCGCGACGGGGTACTGCGCCTGCGCGACCGCCATGCCGTATCCCGGGGTGATGACGACCGACGAGGCGCCGGCCAGCATCTCGGCGACGTCGGCGACCTGGATCTCGCGGTGCTCGCCGTAGTCGCGGTCCTCCCCGCTGACGGCGCCGTCGGAGCCGAAGCCGCCGGCGATGACGCTCACGAAGGAGCGGTTCATCGCCTTGCACATGATGTAGCTGAGGATCGCACCCGAGGAGCCCACGAGGGCACCGGTGATGATCAGCAGGTCGTTGCCGAGCATGAAGCCCGCCGCTGCGGCTGCCCACCCGCTGTAGCTGTTGAGCATCGACACCACGACCGGCATGTCGCCACCGCCGATCGCGGCGACGAGGTGGAAGCCGAGGAACAGCGCGAGGGCCGTCATCGCCAGCAGCGGCACCAGGCCCAGCGCCAGCTCGCCGTCGAGCGCGACGAACCACACCATCAGCAGCACCGAGACGACGATGACCGCGAGGTTGAGCTGGTGGCGGCGGGGCAGGACCAGCGGGGAGGAGGACATCCGTCCGCTCAGCTTGGCCCAGGCCACGATCGAGCCGGTGAAGGTGACCGCGCCGATGAAGACCCCGATGAAGACCTCGACGTCGTGCACGCCGTCGGCGAAGCCCTCGTACTCCAGGTAGGAGTTGATGCCGACCAGCACGGCAGCGAGACCGACGAAGCTGTGGAGCATCGCGACGAGCTCGGGCATACCGGTCATCTCGACGGTGCGGGCGCGCCAGGCTCCCACCGCCGCGCCGGCGCCCATCATCAGCAGCACCAGCAGGAGGGTGACGGCGAAGCTGCGCTCGTCGAGGAGCTCGGCCTTCTGGGCCGCCAGGAGGAGGGTGGCCACCAGTGCGAGCGCCATGCCGCCCATGCCGGCGATGTTGCCGACCTTGGCGGTCTCGTGCCTGGACAGGCCCGCCAGCGCGGCGATGAAGAGCAGCCCGGCGACGAGGTAGGCACCGGTGACGAAGCCGAAGAGGTTGTCGGAGGCCAGGAAGTCGCTCACGTCAGTCCTTCCTGAACATCTCGAGCATGCGCAGCGTCACGAGGAAGCCTCCGAAGATGTTGATGCTCGCCACGAAGACCGCGACGAGCGCGAGCAGCATCACGGCGAGGTTGTCGCTGCCGACCTGCAGGATCCCGCCGACCAGGATGATCCCGGAGATGGCGTTGGTCTCCGCCATGAGCGGTGTGTGCAGGGCGTGCGAGACGTTGGAGATCACGTAGTAGCCGACCACGACGGCGAGGGCGAAGACCGTGAAGTGGCCCAGGAAGCTGCCCGGGGCCAGCGCGGCCACCACTGCGAAGGCCGCGGCCCCGAGACCGGCTGCGTACCACTTGCGCCGGGGGTCGGGCGGGGGCGCCGGCGCCTCCTCGACCGGCATCACCTTCGTCGCCCCGGCCGGGGCGGCAGACACCTGGACCGGCGGCGGGGGCCACATCGTGTCCCCGTCGCGGGTGACCGTGATGCCGCGCTGGACCACGTCGTCCATGTCGAGGGTGAGCTCGCCGTCCTTGGCGGGGGTGAGCAGCTTGAGCAGGTTGACGACGTTGGTGCCGTAGAGCTGGCTGGTCTGCGCCGCGAGGCGGCCGGCGAGATCGGTGTAGCCCAGCACGGTCACGCCGTTGGCGGTGACCACGCGCTCGTCCGTGACCGTCGTCTCGACGTTGCCGCCGTTGGCGGCCGCCATGTCCACGATGACCGATCCGGGCTTCATCGCCGCGACGGTCTCGGCGCTGATGAGCTGCGGGGCGGGGCGGCCGGGGATCAGGGCGGTGGTGATGACGATGTCGGCGGCGCGCGCCTCCTCGTCGTACATCGCCGCGGTGGCGGCCTCCTGCTCGGCGGTCATCTCCTTGGCGTAGCCGTCGGAGGAGACCTCCTGCTCCATGTCGACGGTGACGAACTGCGCGCCCATCGACTCGACCTGCTCGGCCACCTCGGGGCGTACGTCGAACGCGCGCACGACCGCGCCCAGAGAACCCGCGGCGCCGATGGCGGCGAGCCCGGCGACACCGGCGCCGACGACGAAGACGCGCGCCGGCGGCACCTTGCCGGCTGCGGTGACCTGGCCGGTGAAGAGCCGGCCGAACTCGTGGGCCGCCTCGATGACGGCGCGGTAGCCCGCGACGTTGGCCATCGACGACAGCACGTCCATCGACTGCGCCCGGGAGATGCGCGGCACCGCGTCCATCGCGAGCGCGGTCACGCCCGCAGCGGACAGCCGCTCGACGAGCTCGGGGCTGCGAGCCGGGGCCATCAGTGCGATCACGGTCGCGCCGGGACGCAGCCGGGCGACCTCGTCGTCGGTGGGGGCGTTGACCTTCACCACGACGTCGCTCGCCCAGACCTCGTCCGCCGTGCCGACGTGGATGTCGGCGTCGGCGTACGCGGTGTCTGGCTGGTCGGCGGCAACGCCGGCGCCCTGCTCGACCACGACGTCGTAGCCCAGCGACACCAGCTGTGCCGCCGTCTTCGCCGTCGCGGCGACGAGGGTCTCGCCGGGTCGTGACTCACGTGGGATGCCGATGCGCACTGCTGCCTCCTGGGTGGGGGCTCGGGACCTGGTCGGGGCCGGAGCGGCGTGCGGGCCGGGGCACAACGTACCGAAACGAAGGCTCTTGTCACCCGTGTCTCAGGTGGCGCGCGTCGCGAGCGCGCCCACCCGTTGGGGCCAGGCGGGCGCGACCACGGGCGGGGAGCGGTGTTGAATGGCCGCTGTCCGACATCGACGAGCAGGAGCTCAACGTGAACAAGACCGAACTGCGTGACGCCATCGCCTCGCACGCCGAGCTGACCAACGCCCAGGCCGACAAGGCACTCGAGGCCGTCATCACCTCCATCACCACCGCCGTCGCCGGTGGCGACAAGGTGACCGTGCCGGGCTTCGGGACCTTCGAGTCCCGTGAGCGCTCGGCGCGCACGGGCCGCAACCCGCAGACCGGCGAGACCATGGAGATCGCCGCCAGCAAGGCGCCGGCCTTCAAGCCGGCTGCAGCGTTCAAGAACGCCGTCAACGGCTGACCTGATCCACCGCCACTCGGCCCCGTGAGGTCTCCTCGCGGGGCCGAGGTGCGTGACGACAACTTTCGGGGCCGATGGCTGGTCACACGGGTTCGTCCACGATCAAGGGGAACCATGAGGACCATCAGTCTGACCGCCGCCACGCTCCTGGGCGCGGCCCTGCTCGCACCGATCAGCACGGCCACCGCAGCGGGTGGGACATGTCAGGGACAGGCGGCGACCATCGTCGGGACGCCCGGCGCCCAGATCGTGGGCACGGAGGGCGCGGACGTCATCGTCACGAACGACGCGACACATGTCGACGCGCTCGGCGGCGATGACGCGGTGTGCGTGACCGGCGAGGACCCCCGGTTCACCAACAGCGGCGTCGGCGCCGTCCTCGGCGCGGGGGCCGACACGTTCATCGACTCCAGCCGCGGCGGATCCACGATCCACGCGGGCACCGTCGACGGCACCGACACCGAGGCGGACGTCATCCGCTCCAGCGGCTTCGGCACCGTCTTCTCCGGCATGGCGGGCCAGCCGAATGCCGACACCATCGACCTCGCCTTCGGCGAGGTCGTCTGGAGCGGCATCCAGACCGCTCCGGGCACCCTGTCCGTGGGCACGGGCGGCATCCTGGGCGTCGAGTCCGCCACCGGCGACGTCACCATGAAGGCCAGCGGCACCGTGACCGGGAACGACACCGCCCTCACCTGGACCGGCCAGTTCGACCGGCTGGTCTTCACCACGACGGCCGAGCGCGGCATGTTCACGTTCCGCGGCACCAGCGGCGCCGAGCACGTCAAGGTCAACGCACCGACGACGTACGACCGCAACATCGCGCTTCGCAGCGGCAAGGACTCCTACGAGTCCAACAGCCTGGGCGGGAAGGCGACGCGGATCAAGGGCGACGGTGGTCGCAACCAGCTGCTGCTCGAGCTCACCAGCCACGGTCGCGTGCGCGCCGACCTGAGCCGTTCGCGGGTGACGGCCACCAAGGCCGGCAAGGAGAGCTCGATCCGCGTACGCGGTTTCGACGACCTCGTCGTGAGCGCCAAGCGCGCCGACGTCATCGGCACCAACCGCGCGAACAGGATCGGTGTCATCGCGTGCCGGACGACCATCAGTGGCAGGAAGGGCCGAGACGATCTTTACGCCGACGTGCGCTACCGCGGCCTCGGCACGTGGACCACGCCAAGGTGCGGCACGCAGAGGGCCACGATCCACGGCGGCCCCGGCAACGACACCCTCACCGGCAGCCTCGGCGATGACCGCCTCATCGGCGGCCCGGGCAGGGACATCGTGCAGGGGCGCACGGGCGGGTTCGACGTGTGCCAGGGCGAGAAGCTCCGGGAGTGCGAGAAGCGCATCTGAGGTGGGGCGAACAGCGCTCCCGACCAGACGATGGCCTGCGGTGCTCTCGGGGAGGGTCAGGCCCCGCCGCCGGAGTAGGCGCCGAACGCGTCGATGACTTCCTCCGCTTCGCGGCGAGCGCCGGCCTGCAGGTACTCCATGGCTTGCAGTGCCGCGTCGTGCGCCTCGAGGCTCGAGCCGGCGACGCAGTCCTCGATCACGCGACAGAAGTAGTCGTGCTGGTGTGCGTCCACGAACGTGTAGTGCACGCACACGTCGGTGTGTCCGCCGACGAGGAACAGGGTGTCGGCGCGTAGCCCCTTGAGCAGGATCTCGAGCTCGGTGCCGAAGAAGCACGAATAGCGGCGCTTGCGGATGACGTAGTCATCGGCTCGGACACCGAGGTTGGTGGCCAGCTCGGTCCCGGGATCGCCCTCGAGGAGGTGGACGCCTTCCGCTCCGTCGAGCTCCCGACCGAAATCGACGAGGTCGCGGCGGTGGGCTTCCTGGAAGAAGATCACCGGAACGCCGCCTTCCCGGGCGGCGCGAACGAGGGCGGGCACGCGTTCCATGGCCTCTGCGTAGCCCGGCATGAACGGGATGGCTGACTCGCCGGAAGGCGGCTCCCCGCCCTGGATGTCGATGACGATCAGGACGGGCCGGCCCTCGATCAGGTCGCGCGGGGTGGTGCTCATGGTTGGACGTCCTCTCCCATGGTGGGTGGGCAGGAGTAATGGCCGCGTGGCTCGGTTCGCGTGAGCACTCGCATGCGGGTGGTCGATGCGCGCGGCGCTGGGACGTGGCGAACGGCGCGTCGGGCACGCCCTGCGCCGAGTGCCTCGATCGAGGTCTGGGAAGTCATGAGCGGGACGCCTCCTTGTTCGGGGCGTCGTCGTGCAGACCGGGTACGGCGCGTCTCGTCCGGGACTGGTCAGGAGATCAGTCGGCAGAAAAGTAGCACGCGCCGCGGGTCGTGTGCCGCGGCCCCGCCGCGGCAGCTCCACCTCCGCCGCTCGACCAGCGCGGCGGGAGCGTTCTTCGTTCTGCAGACGCGCCTGTGGCCCGCCGATGCTGGAGCGGCGGGGGTGTGGGGCGGGGTCATCTTCGCGGTGACGGGATGCCGGGTGGACCGGGGTCGGGCGGGTCGAGTGCGATGGTGCCGGTGCGGTCGCGGCGGTAGCGATGACCGTGGGGGCTGGTCCACTCGAACACTCCCGGCGCGACCATCCGGTATTGCCAGGCGGAGTGGGTCTTCAGCCGGTGGTGGAACCGGCACAACGCAGCGAGGTTGTCGGTGTGCGTCGGTCCGGGTTGGGGTCGGCCTGCTGCGTCGGCGTGATGGTCGTACTCGGTGACGTGGTCGACGTCGCATCCCCTGGCGGGGCGATCGCACCACGGGAAAACACAGGTGCGGTCGCGGAGGATGACGTGCTCACGGATCCGGTCGGGGATCGCGTAGCCCGGCGCGGCCTTCTCGACGTTGAGGTCGATGACCGGCTTGACGGTGATCGTGGTGCGGGAGTCGCCGCACCAGCCCTTGAGCTGGTCGATCAGGAGGAGCCGCTGTCCCTCCTCGAGACGCCCGGTCGGTCCGAAGATCGTGGTGTCGCCGGACAGGGTGGCGTCGACGTGGGCGTGGAGCACGACTTCCCGCGCGACCGGCAGAGCCTGCCCGTCGTCCGAGCGGTTGGTGTGTCCGTGCTGGAAGAGGTCGAGCGCGGTTTGCGTCCGGGCCAGGTCACCGAGCGCCTTCGCGCGACGTGCATCCAACGACTCCACAGAGCCGAGGGCCTTGAGGGTGGCGGCTCGGTGGGCGAGGGCCTGGTGGAGGTCGAGGCCGTCGGCGAGGTCGACCTCGGCCTCGAGCCGCACGGTGCCGGCGAAGTGGACGTCCTGGTCGTGGATCGTGACGTGGCGCGGGTCGACATGGAGATACCCGTCCTCCGGGTCAGCTGCCGGATCCTGACCGGCGAGGTCGAACCTCTTGATGGTCTCGGCGACCAGCCGGTCGAGCTGCGCGGGACCGATCCGACCTGCGACCGCGGCGACCTGGCTGTCGACGAACGCGGCTGCTTCCCGGGTGAGGGCCGGGGTGGAGTGGATCGTGACCTCCGCAACCGCCCGGGCGCGCCAAGCAGGAACCCGTCCGGCGTGCACCTGCGCCCACAACCTAGGGAGGCGGTGGCGGAGCTCGAGGGCGTGACCGATGAGCTTCTTCGCCGACACGCTCGTGATGCCCAGGACAGTGCCGAGCTCGGCGACACAGAACTCCGCGACCAGCGGAGTGCCGGGTCCGGCGATCGGCTCCTCGTGCTCACACCCCGCCACCGTGAACGAGGCTGCAGTGTGGATCGACTCCGGTGGGTGGAGGTCAGCCCAGCGTGCAGCGAGGTCGAGCTGCTCCGCCGCGGCAGCATCCTCAGCAGACCGGGCCGAACGGATCGAGGCGAGCAGTGCTGCGGGACCAAGGGCGTCTGCCCCGGCCCATGCTCCCGCTTCCAGTCTCTCGATCATGCGTTCGAGTCTAGAGAAGGGGTCCGACAGCGGGGCAGGGTCTCGACACGCCTCGCTCGTTCCTCGCTCGGCTACTCGACCACCGAAGAAGGGTCAGTGCGCGACGCCGTACAGCCGGTCGCCGGCGTCGCCGAGGCCCGGGACGATGTAGCCCTTCTCGTTCAGCTTCTCGTCCTGCGCGGCCGTGACGACTGTGACCGGGACGTCGAGGCCCTCGAGGCCCTTCTCGAGGTTGGCCACGCCCTCGGGGGCGACGAGCAGGCAGATCGCGGTGATGTCGTCGGCACCGCGGTCGGTGAGGAAGCGGATCGCCGCGGCGAGGGTGCCGCCGGTGGCGAGCATGGGGTCGAGGACGTAGCACTGGCGCCCGGAGAGGTCCTCGGGCAGGCGCTCGGCGTACGTGGACGCCTCGAGGGTCTCCTCGTTGCGCACCATGCCGAGGAATCCGACCTCGGCCGTCGGCAGCAGCCGCATCATGCCGTCGAGCATGCCGAGCCCGGCGCGCAGGATCGGGACGACCATCGGCTTGGGCTGGGCGAGGTAGACGCCCGTGGTCGGACCGACCGGTGTGGTGATGTCCATCGGGTCGACGCGCACCTCGCGGGTCGCCTCGTAGGCCAGGAGCGTCACGAGCTCATCGGTCAGCCGACGGAAGGTCGGCGAGTCGGTGTTCTCGTCGCGGAGGACGGTGAGCTTGTGGGAGACGAGGGGGTGGTTCACCACGTGCAGGCGCATGGCGCTCACCCTAGTGGGTCCGGGTCCCGGCGGATCGCTCCCGCGAGAGGGTTGGCGGACCCTGTGGTTTCTGCGACATTGGATGTCCGATTGACGGTGGGGAGGCCGGTCATGTCCGAGCAGAGCGGCGAGATCGACTTCGCGCTGGCCGCGTTCGTCGAGGACGGCGCCTGGCAGGTGCAGGACATCGCCCCCCCTGCCTTCGAGACCATCGAGGCGTTGAGCCACGCGCTGCGCCACGTCTCGGGCGAGTCCGGGGCGGTCGGCATGGTCGCTGTCGACGAGGACTTCTTCGTGCTCGTGCGGGTCGACCACACCACGACCCGGGTGCTGCTCTCCGACGTCACCGCCGCCGACGAGTGGGAGCTGGCCCAGTCGGCGATGGACTTCCTCGGCCTCCCGCCACCGGAGGACGACGACATCCAGGAGCCGGCCGGCGACCTCGACCTCCTCGCCGACCTCGGCCTGCACGCCATCGACATGGGCGCGCTGCTCGACGACGTCGAGGCCTACCCTGACGAGGTGCTCTCCGACATCGCCCGCCGCCTCGGCTTCGGTGAGCTCTTCGACGACGCCGTGGGCCTCACCTCGGCATGACGCGCGTGGACACCTGGGACGGCGCCATGCGCCTGGCCCTCACCGAGGCGCGCACCGCGCTCGCCGGCGACGACGTACCCGTCGGTGCGGTCGTCCTCGACGCCGACGGCACCGTCATCGGCACCGGCCGCAACACCCGCGAGGCCGAGGGCGACCCCACCGGCCATGCCGAGGTCGTGGCGCTGCGTGCCGCCGCGGCCGCGCGCGGCGAGTGGCGGCTCACCGGCTGCACCCTCGTCGTCACGCTCGAGCCCTGCACCATGTGCGCCGGCGCGCTCGTGCTCGCGCGGGTCGACCGCCTCGTCTTTGGTGCCTACGACGACCAGCTGGGCGCGGTCGGCTCGCTCTGGGACGTGGTCCGCGACCGTCGCCTCAACCACCGACCCGAGGTCGTGGCGGGCGTGCTGGCCGCCGAGTCGACGGCCCTGCTCGACACCTTCTTCGCCCGCCATCGCTGACCCCCGGGAGGAGCCATGACCGAGGTCCGACGCGCCACGCCCGACGACGCCCCCGTGCTCGCCCGGCTCCTGTGGGACTTCAACACCGAGTTCGACACCGAGACCGACGAGGTGGAGGTGCTTGCCGCGCGG
This sequence comes from Nocardioides furvisabuli, assembly GCF_021083185.1. Taxonomy (GTDB): domain Bacteria; phylum Actinomycetota; class Actinomycetes; order Propionibacteriales; family Nocardioidaceae; genus Nocardioides; species Nocardioides furvisabuli. The sequence continues at coordinate 100,429 of NZ_JAIGQB010000003.1, forward strand.
TTTGCGCGGCTGCTGGGTCTCGAGCCGATGGTCGCGGTCCTCGGCGACGACGACGGGGAGGCCGTGGGCTTCGCCCTGCTGAGCCTGCGACCGGCCATCTGGTTCGACGGACCGGTGTCGCAGCTCGAGGAGCTCTACGTCGTGCCCGACCTGCGTGACCGCGGCATCGGCACGCAGGTGCTGGACCTGTCGCGACGGATCGTGCAGGACCTGGGCTCCCCCGAGATGCACATCAACGTCGACGAGGTCGACGCCGACACCCGGCGCTTCTACGAGCGGCACGGCTTCCGCAACATCGAGGCGGGCACCGACCACCGGATGCTCTGCTACATCGGGCCGACGTCGGGCGACCCGATCCCGAGCTGATCGCGGCTGGCGCGCAGGCGCTCGAGGTCGAAGGCCGACGTGCCCTCACGCTCGCTGGCAGCCAGCAGCTCGTCGACCTGGACGCGGACCCGCTCGACGGTCTCCGGTGCGGCGAGCCGCACGACGCGCCCCGCCAGGCGCAGCGAGGCGCGCACGACCTCCGGGTCGCCGGCGGCGTAGAGCCTGAGGTCGTCGAAGACCAGGTCGACCAGCTCAGCGCCCGAGGGCAGGCGCCAGACCAGGCGGACGACGCCCCGGTCGTCGACCCACCCGTCGCCCGGTGCCGGGTGGCGCATGGCCCGGGCCATCCCGGAGGCGAGCTCCTCCACGACGTTGCGCGCGGTGTAGGGGTCGTTGGTCGACGGCGACACCGCGCGCACGGCCATCTCGACCATCTGTTGCACGGCGAGCTCGATGTCCTGCGTCGGTGTCCTCGTGTCACCCACGCGCACGTGGGCGCACACGATCCGGCTCATCTCCTCCGCGTCCCCGCTGACCCGCGCCAGCGGCTCACCCGCCATCACGTGGGTGCCGGGTGTGGCGACGAGCTCGGCCACCCCGACACCGGTTGCGGCCCGGACCAGGGCCGACGCGTCGACGAAGGTGACGTAGCCCGTGCGCGGCGCGAGGACGTCGGCGGACGCGACGGCCAGCGCGTCGGCGGGGACCCGCTCGAGACCGACGTCCCCGTAGAGGTCGTCGACGGCGGCCTCGAGCTCGGCCCGGACCCGTCGCACGAGCGTCGGGACCTGGATCACGTCGGAGATGTGGTGCAGGAAGAAGACCAGCGCGGCGACGCTGGCCAGGGCGAGCAGGAGGGCGCCGTAGACCGCGACGTGCGGCACGAAGGTGATGCCGTCGGACGAGTCCTGCACGCGTCGCAGCACCATCAGGCAGTAGACGAACGTGCCGACGAAGAGCCCCAGCACCCGCTGGTTGCTGCGGTCGGACATGAAGTTGCGCACCAGCCGCGGGCCGTAGGTCGACGACGCGGTCGCGATCACCGACATCGTGATCGAGAAGGTGGTGGCGGCCACGGCGAGGACCGACCCACCGATCGCGACGAGGATGCCCCGACTGCCCTCGACCCCGATGAGGAAGGACTCGGGGAGCACATCGACGGTGCGCGCGTCGAGCCACAGGTCCAGGACGATGACGCCCTGGGCGAGCCCGATGGCCGCCACCACCATGACGCCCGGGACGAACCACATGGACTCGCGGAGCTGCGCCTGGCGCGCACGGATCTTCACCTCGCCCACCATAGGCGGACGAGGGCGCGGGCTACCCGCCCGCCGAGGTGAGCTCCTCCACGCCCTCGGCCAGGCACTCCTCGAGGCTGCGGAGGTCGGCGACCGCGCTGGCGTCGACGTTGACGCCGATGCAGGCGGTGTCGCCGACGGTCACCAGGCAGACGGTCAGCGCGGCACCGGGCAGCGGCCCGAGGACGTACATCCCCTGCACCTCGGCCCCGGCCATGAAGCGCTGGCGCGGCGGTCCCGGCAGGGTCAGCACGAAGGCGTCGGGCGGGACGGCGGTGCGCAGCGCCGAGGCGCCGACGAAGGCGGGCATCCGGTTCACCACGGGCGCCGCGGCGTCGAGCACCTCCAGCGCACGCTCGGTGTGCAACGAGAGCACCTCACCGCGCACCGCTGCCACCCGGTCGACGGGATCCTCGATGGAGAGCGGACCCGAGATCAGCGCCTGCGCGAAGCGGTTGCCGAGGTCGTCGGCACGGTCGAGGGAGACGCGTACGCCGACCGGGAGCTCGCGCACGTCGCTGCCCCGCCGTGCGTGGTAGCGGCGCAGCCCGCCGAGCACCATCGCCACCGCGGCGTCGTCGAGGGTGCCACCGCCCTGCCGGGCGACGGCGCGCAGCGGAGCGAGCGGCGCCTCGAAGGTGAGGAAGGTCCACCTCTTGCCGGTGCGCGGCGACAGCTGGGGCGAGGGACGGGCGGTCTGTGTCAGCAGCCGGCGCACCGACGCGCCGTAGCGCAGCGCCGAGGCAACGACCGCCTGGGGCCGGACGGCCGCGTGGCCGAGGGTCCGCACGCTCGTGCGGGCCAGGTCCGGCAGGGTCGAGACGTCGGCCCGCAGGCCGGCCACGGCCAGCTCGACCCCGTCGACGCCCACCGGCGCGGCCACCTCGTCGCCGAGCGGCTTGCGCGCGGTGTGGGCACGTCGTCCCGACTGGAGCATCGACAGCAGCTGCACGGTCCCGAGCGGGTCAGCGAGCGCGTGATGGATCTTGAGGACGTACGCCGCCCCCTCACCGCCCTCGACGGGCACGCCCTCGTAGAGCACGCCCTCCCACAGCGGGCGGGAGCGGTCGAAGGGGCGCAGCGCGACCTGGGCGGCCTGGGCGAGCATCTCCTCGCGGCTCGAGACCCGCTCGCGACGCAGGTGGTAGCCCAGGTCGAAGGTCGGGTCGTCGGCCCACGTCGGCGGCGCGGTCGGCACGACCGGGTCCACGACGCGCTGGCGCAGGCGGCGTACGAGCCCGGTGCCCCACTCGGTCGCGGCAACGAAGCGCTTCCAGTCCGGCGCCCGGTCCAGGTCGATCACCACGGTCGTGGTGGACGACTGCACGGGGTGGCGCTCGGCGCGCCAGAGCAGGGTCTGCATCGGCGTCAGCTCGGCGCCGGCCGACCAGGCGGCCGCCCCGCCCCAGCGCTCGAGGTCCTCACCGGCGCTCATGCCGGCCACCTCGCGAGCGTCTGCTCGAACTTCGCGTGCAGTGCGGCGATGCGCTCGCTCATGTCGTCGACGCTCCAGTCGGTCTCGGGCTCCAGCACGCACACGTCGACGACGCCGGGGTTGAGCACCAGGGAGCTGCGCCGCATCAGCTCGCCGGTGTTGCGCAGCACGATGGGCACCACCGGCACCCCCGCCTGGGCGGCGAGGTGGAAGGCGCCCTTGCGGAAGGGTCCGAGCACCGGCGTCGCCGAGCGCGTGCCCTCGGGGAAGATCATCAGCGACGTGCCGCCGTGGATCCGCTCGACGACCCCGTCGAGGGTCGCGCGGGCCGAAGCGGAGTCGGACCGGTCGATCCAGGCCGGGTCGATGACGAGCGAGCCGACGAAGGTCCGCGGGTCCCAGCGGGCCTCCTTCTTGGCCACGATGGTGAAGTCGCGCTCGAGAAGATTGCCCAGGACCGGGATGTCGAGCGCGCTCTGGTGGTTGGCGACGAAGATGGCGGGGCGGTGGGTCCAGAGCCGCTCGCGGTTCTGCACATCGACCTCCACGCCCGCGAGCGCCATCGGCAGCGAGGTGGCCAGCCTGACAGCGAGGTTGCGGCCCTCGTGGGCGTCGCGACGGGCCAGCCCGTAGGCCAGCCCGGCGACCACGCCGGTGTTCATGCCGGCCAGGGCGGCCACCGTGCGACCGGCCGCGACGAGCGAGCCGCCGACCGGGTCTGAGAGGTCGAGCACCGGCCAGCCCAGGCGGGCAGCAGCGGCGCGGAGGTCACGGTGCGGGTTGAGCGCGGTGGGGTGCCCGACGGAGGAGAGGAACGCGACGTCCTCGTAGCCGTTGCCGTAGGCGTAGGAATCGGCGAGGTCGACGCCGTGCTCGCGCGCGAAGGCGCGTACGCCGCTCGCCTTGTGGCGGCCCCACAGCATCGGTCCGTCGGTGGCGCCGGTGAACTGGCCGTCCTCGACGACGAGCTGGGTGCAGACGAGGTGCTCGACGCCGAGGTCCCGGGCGACCGGCGCGATCTGGTACTTCGTCGCCGCGGACGCCACCGCGACCGTGTGGCCGGCGCGCTGGTGGGCCATCACGAGCGCGCGGGACTCGCGGCGGATGGTGCCGGCGATCTTGGACCGGAACAGTCGTTCGCCGAGGTCGGCGAAGGCCTCCTCGGACTCCCCGCGCATGGCGGAGAAGGCGACGTGGGCGATGCGGGTGGGGTCGCCGCCGAGCTCGCCGTCGACCGCGGTCACGACGGTGCGGAGGAACTCGGCCGGCGACACGTCGCGGCCCTTGAGCCGGTCGCCGTAGAAGGTGGCCGCGGTGTAACCCGCGACGAGGGTGCCGTCGAGGTCGAAGAAGGCGCCCACGGTCGGTCCCTGGGGACCGGCCTCGATCGCCTCGATCGCCTCCTGCGCTGCGGCCGAGAGCCCGCTCACCGGCTGTCCTGCGACGCTGCGTCGGCGTGGGCCTGCGCCTCGGGCTGGGTCTCGGGCTGGGTCTGTGGCTGCGGCAGCACGACCTGCACCGGCTCGCCGGCGATCTCGCCGATCACGTTGACCCGGCGGACCGCCTCGCGCAGCTCCGCGGCGAAGGCCTCGCGCGCCGATCCGGTGCCCGGGCCGCCCTCGAGCAGGCCTTTGTGGCGCGCGAGCGCCATCGCGGTGCGGAAGAGCTCCAGCGAGATCGACTCCGCGCTCGCGACCCGGCGCTGCAGCGCCCACTGGCGTCCCACGGCCAGTGCGTCGGCGAGCAGGTCGTCCTCGTCGACGGGGCTGTCGCCGCGGTCGGCGAGCCGGTCGGCGAGCACGAGGTAGGCGTCGAGGAAGGGTCGCAGCACCAGGTGCGCGAGGTGCGGGCGCGCGCCGACGAGCAGCTCGCGGGCGCGCTCGGGGGACATGTCGCCAGGACCTGATCCGGTGCCTTCGCCCACGAGGAGCCGGAGCTCGGCGCGCAGGTCGTCCTCGAAGCCCGCGCGGCTCGGGAAGAAGAACTCGAACTTCAGCAGGTCGCGCATCCGCTTGGCCTCCTCCCAGCCCACCTGGAGCGTGCCGCCCTGCGGCAGCTCGGCGTCCGGCTCGAGCTCGGAGACGGTGAGCAGCGCGAGCTCGCCGATCGCCCGCTCGACGAGGATGTGGATGACGGTGTTGCGGTAGAACGCGGCCACCAGGTGCTGGTCGTCGCCGATCTTCCAGACCGGCTCGGTGCCCTGGTCGTACGCCGTCAGCACCCCGCTGCGTGCCAGCTCGGCGAGCGCGCGGCGGATGGTCGAGCGGTCCCGCAGGTCGGCGGCACCGGCGACGGGCCAGTTGCGCGCGTCGATGTAGGCCGCCAGCGGCTCGACGGTCTCGAGCACCTCCTCGACGGTCAGCGCCCGGTCGGCACCCAGCAGCGCCAGTGACACGATGGCGGTGACCGTCACCGGCGTGGCGCGGTTGAGGCGGTGGGAGATGTCGAGGGCGACGCGCTCGACGGCCTGGTGCCCGGTCACGCCCTCGGCGGCCAGCTCGTCCATCTTCTCGCGCAGCGAAAACGGCTCGCCGACGGTCAGGTAGGCGCGGCCGAGGCGGTTGCGCTGGAGACGCGCGAAGCGGACCAGCCAGCGCCAGTCCTCCGGCGTCTTGCTGGCACCGCGGGCCTCCGCGGTCATCAGCGACACCTCGTGCAGCTGGTCGTAGACCACCGAGACGGGCACGACCTGCACGTCCGGGGCCTCGTCGCCGTCCACGGTGTCCGTGAGGTACTTGAGGATCCCGTGCACCGGCGGACGCAGCTTGCCGGTGCGCGTGCGGCCGCCCTCGATCGACCACGCCATGTTGCGCTTGTTCGTCACCATCTGGCGGATGTAGGAGCGCAGCGCGAGGCGGTAGACCGGGATCTCCTGCGTCGAGCGTCGGATGAAGATCAGGCCGGTCCGACTGGCCACGGTGCCGATGATCGGCAGGTTGAGGTTGGCGCCGCCGAAGGTGTAGGTGGGCGAGAACCGCCGGGACGACAGGGCGTTCGGGATCACCATGCCGTCGAGGTAGGAGCGGTGGCTGAAGGCGAGCGCGAGGCTGTGCGAGCGGTCGAGCCGCTTGAGCTCCTGCATGTCGTCCTCGTCGACCAGCACGTCGTAGGCCCGGAGGAACCAGTCGCCCATCCGCGCCCAGCCCTGGGAGGTGCGGTCGTCGTGGGCCGCGGACATCTCGTGGAGGTAGCCCTTGACCTCGGACCACACCTCCTCCTCGGGTCGTCCCTGCTCGTCGGCCGCCTCCGCGACGGCGCGCTGGAAGCGCTTGTCGTGGAGGAGCTCGGTCACCTCCGGCGGCGGCGCGGCCGGCAGCCGCTCCCCCACCGACCTGGGCAGCGCAGACCTCGCAACATCCCGGACACGGCGTACGACGGTCATGGTCAGCCACGCTCCTTCCCTCTCGCAGAGGCGCGAGCACAAGCGTGCGGCGAAAGTTACCGCCGTACGCCGTCCCTGACCATGGCACCCCGCCGATCCGTGGACCGATCCATGGGACGACGCCGGTTTCCAGCTGGCGGCGAGGCTCCGGTAATGTTCCGCGCGGTGGCGTGTCCGAGCGGCCGAAGGTGCAACACTCGAAATGTTGTGTGGGGTCAAACCCACCGTGGGTTCAAATCCCACCGCCACCGCCGACTGGTCGGGCCGGTCCCTCTGGGGCCGGCCCGATCTGCGTGTGTCGGGCACCTCGAGGGGCTAACGTCCGGGCTCCACCCTGGAGTGAGGACGACCCATGACACCCCCCGACGAGATCCCTCCGGCCGTGCCGAATGGCCACCCCGAGCCGGACCGCAGGGGGGCACCCGGACACGGCATCAGCGTCAGGGGTCTCGCCATCGGAGCGGTGGTGGGCCTCGTCCTGCTGATCGTCCTACCGATCGGCGTGTACGCCGTGCTGACGGCGGGCAACGAGGACACCGCGACCGACCCGGCCGCGAGCGCGTCGCCGACGGTCGAGCCCCCGGTCGTGGATGGACCGGTGGACGGACCACCGGCAGGGGCGAGCACGGACTTCGGCCTGACCCTGGGGGACCCCGGCGCACCGCGGTCCGTCGTGATCTACGAGGACTTCCTCTGTCCCTTCTGCGGGCAGCTCCAGCACGAGGTCGGCGACCGGCTCGACGCCGCGATCGACGCGGGAGACGTGACGGTCGAGTACCGGCCGCTCGGCTTCCTCGAGCGCATCAGCGACTACTCGCCGGAGTCGGCCAACGCGCTCGCGGTGGTGCTGGACGCGGAAGGCCCCGAGGTCGCCGCCGAGCTCCGCGCCCTCCTTTTCGACGACCAGCCCTCGGAGACCGGTCCCTTCCCCGACAGCGACGACCTCGTGGCCCTGGCCGTCGAGGCCGGCGCCGACGAGGCACGCGTGCGACCCGGGATCGAGTCGATGGCGTTCGAGTCGTGGGTGAGCGAGGCGACGGAGACCGCGATGCAGGACGGAATCGCCTCGATCCCCGCCGTCCTCGTCGACGGCGAGACCGTCGAGGGCCAGACCCTCGACGACATCGTCGCGGCCGTGCTGGGCACGTCCGGCTGAGCCGCGGGTCAGCTCGCCGGTGCATCCGCCCGTACCGGTGCCGAGCTTCACCAGGCCGGTCAGGTCGCCCCTGTTGAAGCGGTGGCGGAAGCGGTTCGTGCCGCCACCGACCGAGGGGTACATCACGAGCCGCCGGTCGCCGACGTGGCTGAGCCCGACCCTATGGCCGACCTCGTGGAGCACGACCTCACGCCACATCCGTCGCAGCTCGGCGGGCGGGCGACGGAAGGACGAGGTCGATCCCGTCGGACGATAGCCCCGGCGCACCATCAGCGAGCCCGGGCCGCTCGAGGCCTCGGTCAGCAGCGTGGTGGCGGGGGCGTGGACCTGGACCACGACCACGCGCGCGCCACCGGAGATCGTTCCGGTGACCCGCTGCGACGCGGCACCGGCCGTGACCGTGCGCGGACCCGGCAGATCGGCGGCCAGCGCGGAGGCGAAGCGGTCGACGGTGACCCGGTGGGAGCCGTCGCCGAGGAAGCGTCCGGACGAGTCGAGGGCCTCGGCCGAGAGTCGCCCCACAGATCGTCGCGTGCGACCGGCCGGGAGAAGGTCACCGTGACCGGACGGAACAGGTCGTCCCCCGTCGTGGTGCGGCCGGCAGAGCTCCGGGTTCGGTACGCCGCGGGCCGACCGACAGCTTCGTCGGGCCCTTCGGCACTGGCGACGCCCCGTTCCCGTGCGCAGGCTGGAAGCACCTGTTGGAGGTGCGTCGTGGGACGGATGTGGAGCGGTGTCGTCGCCGCCGTCGCGGTGCTCGCGCTCGTGGTCGCAGGGGTGGCGCTCCTCCGCGACGACGACGGCTGGATGCCGCACCGGGACGCCGGGGCGTGGTCGATGGGCGGCGGGATGACCAGCGCGTGGAGCACCGACGACGAGGCCGGCTTCCTCCGCGAGATGGTCGCCCACCACCGCGAGGCGATCGAGATGGCCGGTGAGCTGGCCCGGTCCGAGCGCCCGGCGATGCGCGCGCTCGGAGCGCGGATCGTCTCCTCCCAGACCGCGCAGGTCGAGCAGATGGAGACCTGGCTCGACGAGTGGTACGCCGACGAGCCGTCGGACACGGCGTACGAGCCGATGATGCGCGACCTCTCGGGGCTCAGCGGCGACCGGCTCGACCGGACCTTCCTCGAGGACATGGTCGGCCACCACATGGCCGCGGTGATGATGTCGCAACGCCTGCTGGTCCACGGGGCCGCCGAGCACGACGAGGTGGCCGACCTCGCGCGCACCATCCGCACCGAGCAGGTGCGCGAGATCCGCTGGATGAGCGAGCGCTTGTCGACGTGGTTCGGCCTCAGCCCCGCCCGCGGCCGCATGAGGGGCTGCCCCGGTCTGGCCTGACGGGCCCGGCTGGAGCGGCGCCCGTAGCATCGGGGTCGATGAGCCGCCCGACCCCCGCCACCCACCGCACCGCCCTCGCGGCGCTGGTCGCAGCGCTCGTGGTCGGCATCCTCGGGATGCACGCGCTCACCCTCCAGGGCCCGTCGTCGGAGGCGTACGCCGCCGCGGCGCACGGGGACCACGGTGCCGGTCACGGCCATGCTCACGAGCCCGCGACGAGCGCCCCGGTCGGGGCGACCTCGGACCACGGGTCGGGCCAGCACGCCGACCACCTGCTCATGCTGTGCGCCGCCATGCTGGCCGTCGCCGCCCTGCTGCTCGCTGGCCTGCTGCTGCGCGCCGCGCGCCCGGTCAGGCTGGTCGGGGCCTTCGAGTCCCTCGCGCCCGCCGCGAGCGTCAGGTCGTGGATGCGTGCCACCGGCCCACCGCCAGCGTGGCAGTTCTCCGTCATCAGGTGCTGATCGGCTCCGCCACGGCTGCCCTGCGCCCCCACCGGGCGCACGTGCGGCTGCCGCTGCCGCCTGCCATCTCGACCCACCAGACCTGGAGAACCCCTGACATGAGCACGACCACCCGCACCATGCCCCGCACCCTGGGCGCCCTGTCCCTCGGCCTTGCCCTCGCCCTCGGCGCCACTGCCTGCGGCGAGGACACCGATACGACCCGGACCGTCGAGACAAGCCCCACCGAGCACAACGACGCCGACGTCGCCTTCGCGACCGACATGATCCAGCACCACGCCCAGGCGCTCTCGATGGTCGACCTGACCCTCGAGCGCCCGCTCGACCCCGACGTCCAGGCGCTGGCCGAGGAGATCCGGGCCGCCCAGGGACCCGAGATCGAGACGATGGCCGACTGGCTGACCGACTGGGACGAGCCCGTCCCCGAGACGATGCGCGACCACGCCAACGCCGGCCACGACATGGGCGACATGTCGGACACCATGGACGACATGGAGGACCGCGGGTCCGACATGCCCGGGATGATGGGTGCCGAGGACATGGACGACCTCGAGGGATCCGCTGACGCGGACTTCCAGCAGAGGTGGCTCGAGATGATGATCGAGCACCACGAGGGCGCCATCGAGATGGCCCGCTCCGAGCAGGAGGGCGGCCGCTTCGAGCCGGCCGTCGACCTGGCCGGTCAGGTCGTCGACTCCCAGACCGAGGAGATCGCCACGATGCGCGAGCTGCTGGAGGGTTGACCCACCCCCGGGAGCCTTTTGCACTGAGTGCAACACTTCCTCTGTGAGCCCGGCCGACCAGCATGTCCCTCTGCGCGAGCAGCGGCACCGCGCCCTCGTCGACGCGGCCCGCGAGCTGGCGACCGAGCACGGCGCCGACGGGTTCACCGTCGACCGGGTCGCCACGCTCGCGGGCGTCTCGCGGCGTACGGTCTTCAACCACTTCGCCGGCCTCGACCAGCTACTCGTCGCGGTGTGCGAGCAGATCCTCACCGAGGTCACCACCGACCTCCTCGAGGGCGTCGACCGCGGCACCACCGACCTGCCCCCGGGACCCGCCGGTGGCCCGGCCGCGCTCGACGCGGTGTGCGAGGCGACCCGCGACGTCGACCTGCCGACCGCGATCGTCAGCATCCATCAGGTGCTCGGCGGTCCCGACGTGGCCGACGAGCGTGCGGACGCGATCTCGCGCACCGCCTTCGAGCACGTCGCCGGCCGGTTGCGCGAGCGACTTCTCGAGCGCGCACCGGGACTCGACCCGCTCGACCTCGAGCTCACCCTGACCCTTCTCACCAGCGGCCTCGCGACCATCGCGCGGCACTGGCTCGAGGAGCAGACCGCACCTCCCACCCGGGTGTCGCCCGCTGCCCGAGCCACCTGGGACCGGCTGCTCGACCGCCTGCTGCACCGGCTCCGCGCCGGGCACGCCGGCTGACCGCCCTCGACCTCGCAGACCCATACCCGAAAGGCCGTCCCCCGACATGGCTGAGCTCCTCTTCCGCATCGGTCGCTTCGCCGCGCGGCGCCGCTGGACCGTGATCGGCGCCTGGCTGGGCGTCCTGGTGGTCACCGCGGTGACGTACGTGTCCTTCGCCGGCACCCTGTCGTCGTCGATCACGCTGCCCGACACCCCCACCACGCGGGTCTCCGGCCAGCTCGAGCGCGACTTCGAGGGCGCCGGCGGCGGCAACGGCACGATCGTCGCCGAGACGAGCGACGGCTCGGCCTTCACCGACGCGCAGCAGCGCGAGATCACCGCGCTCATCGACCGGATCGGCGAGGTCGACGACGTCTCCGACGTGACCGACCCCTTCGCCACCCAGGAGCAGCTCGACTCCTCCGCCGAGCAGGTGGCCGACGGCCAGCGGCAGCTGGAGGACGGACTGGCCCAGCTCGACGCGGCGCAGGCCCAGGTCGACGCCGGCCGCGAGGCGATCACCGACCAGCGGGCCCAGGCACGCGAGGACGGCACCCTGCGCTCGATCCGCGACCAGCTCGCGGAGGCGGAGCAGCAGCTCGACGAGGGCCAGGCCGAGATCGACCGGCAGCGCGAGCGGGTCGAGCAGGAGTCCGCCCCGCTCGAGGTGGGCGTGGTGCTGTCCGAGCTCTCTGCCGGCTACCGGACGGTGTCGCAGGACGGCTCGGCCGCCGTGGCCAACGTGACCTTCACGGTGCCGATCAACGAGCTCACCGCCGAGGTGAAGACCGAGATCGAGGACCTCACCACCGGCGCCGACATCGCGGGCGTCGAGCTCCACCCGTCGCAGGAGATCGCCCAGACCGTGCCGTCGATCCTCGGCCCGGGGGAGATCGCCGGTGTCGTCATCGCGGCCATCGCGCTCTTCGTGGTGCTCGGCACCGTGCTGGGCGCGGCGCTCCCCCTCGTCACCGCGCTGCTCGGCGTGGGCGTGGCGTCCCTGGCGTCGCTGTCGTTCTCCGGGCTGGTGGAGTTCGTCTCCGTCACGCCGGTCCTCGGCGTGATGCTCGGCCTCGCGGTCGGCATCGACTACTCCCTCTTCATCATCAACCGGCACCGCCGCCAGCTGATGCAGGGAGCCGACCTGCACGACTCGGTCGGCCTGGCCAACGGGACGTCGGGCAACGCGGTCGTCTTCGCGGGCGTGACCGTGATCGTCGCGCTGCTGGCCCTCAACGTCACCGGCGTCGGGTTCCTCGGGCTGATGGGCACCGTCGGCGCCGTCGCCGTCCTCGTCGCGATCCTCATGGCCGTCACCCTCACCCCGGCCGTCCTCGGCCTCGTCGGCCCGCGCATCCTGCGCAAGCGCGAGCGCGCCCGACTGGCGGCCGGTGACGAGGCTCCGGACGACGCCGCGATCACCGAGCGGGACGAGCCGATGACCACGCGTCACGCGCTGACCGTGCTCGCCCTCGGCGTCGTCGCCCTGCTGGTGCTGGCCGCGCCCGCCACGCAGATGCGGCTCGGGCTGCCCGACGGCTCCACCCAGCCGGAGGACTCGCCCGGATTCCTCGCCCACGAGGTGCAGGCGGACAAGTTCGGCGAGGGCTTCAACGGTCCCCTGCTCGTCGTCGCCGACCTCCCCGCGCCGGTCGCCGAGGACGGCCTGCTCGCCGAGCAGGCCGCGATCGGCCAGGCCATCGACGACGTCGGCGGGGTGGACGCGGTGGTCCCGATCGGCGCCTCGCGCGACGCAGACGCGCTGGCCTTCCAGGTGATCCCCTCCTACTGGCCCTCCAGCGAGGCGACCGCCCGGCTGGTGGACGAGCTCCGCGGCCTGACTCCGTCGACCGCCGGCGGCGAGGTCACCCTCGGCGTGGCGGGCAACGCCAGCGCCGGGATCGACATCTCGGACAAGCTCTCCGACGTGCTGCCGGTCTACCTCGCGCTGGTCGTCGGCCTGTCGATGCTGATCCTCGTGGTGGTCTTCCGGTCGATCCTGGTGCCGCTGACCGCCACGCTCGGCTTCGTGCTCTCGCTGCTCGCGACCTTCGGCGGCATCACCGCGATCTTCCAGCTCGGCTTCCTCAGCGACCTCTTCGGCGTCCACGCACCCGGGCCGGTGCTCAGCTTCCTGCCGATCATCGCCACCGGCATCCTCTTCGGCCTCGCCATGGACTACCAGCTCTTCCTGGTCTCAGGGATGCGGGAGGCGTACGCCCACGGTGCTCCGGCACGCGTCGCGGTGCAGCACGGGCTCAACGCCGGGCGGGCGGTCGTGACGGCCGCGGCGATCATCATGATCTCGGTCTTCGCGGGCTTCATCTTCTCCCACGACGCGACCATCAAGCCGATCGGCTTCGGCCTGGCCTTCGGGGTGCTGCTCGACGCGTTCGTGGTGCGGATGGTGCTGATCCCGGCCGCGATGCACCTGCTCGGCGAGCATGCGTGGTGGCTGCCGCGCTGGCTGGACCGGATCCTGCCCGACGTCGACGTGGAGGGCGCGAAGCTCGAGCGCAGCCACCCGGTGCACTCCGCGCCGACCCACGACACAATGCACCCGTGACCGACTCCCGCCCCGTCCGCACCTGGCTGACCGACATGGACGGGGTCCTCGTGCGCGAGGAGGACCCGATCCCGGGGGCGAAGGAGTTCATCGCCGCCCTGCGCGAGCAGGAGATCCCCTTCCTGGTCCTGACCAACAACTCGATCTTCACCCCGCGGGACCTGCGGGTGCGGCTCCTGCGCAGCAGCGGCATCGACGTGCCGGAGGACTCGATCTGGACGTCGGCGCTCGCGACCGCGCAGTTCCTCGACGAGCAGCGTCCGGGCGGTTCGGCGTACGTCGTGGGCGAGAGCGGGCTCACCGCCGCGGTCCACGACATCGGCTACGTCATGACCGACCAGGAGCCGGACTACGTCGTGCTCGGCGAGACCCGGACCTACTCCTTCGAGGCCATCACCCGCGCCATCCGGCTGATCAACGACGGGGCGCGCTTCATCGCCACCAACCCCGACCCGAGCGGCCCGAGTGTGCAGGGGATGCTGCCGGCCACCGGGTCGGTCGCGGCGCTGATCAGCACCGCCACCGGGCGCCAGCCCTACTTCATCGGCAAGCCCAACCCGCTGATGATGCGCAGCGCGCTCAACCGCATCGAGGCCCACTCCGAGACGACGGTGATGATCGGCGACCGGATGGACACCGACATCATCAGCGGCCTCGAGGCGGGCCTGCGCACGATCCTCGTCGCGACCGGCGCGACCGAGCGCCACCAGGTGCGGGACTTCCCCTACCGGCCCACGATGGTCGTCGACTCGATCGCCGACGTGGTGCCGATGGTCGGGCAGATGCTGCTTCCCGAGGGGTCGGGCGAGGTCATCTAGGGACTGCCGGTTCCCGCGCGGGACCTGCCCCTGTCGGGTCGACGCTTGTAGCATCGAGCACCTGCTCGTCTCCGGGACCCCGGGGACCAGGTGTCAGCGCTTCATCACGAAGGACGAGAGTGCATGGTGGACGCCCGACCCCTGCGCGGAACCCAACCCCCGGGTGTCGCTGCGCCGTTCACGTATGACGTGGTCGACGACCGCTGGGAGTGGTCCGACGCTCTCTACCACCTGCACGGCTACCTCCCCCGCGAGATACCCGCCACCACCCATGCGCTGATGAGCCACAAGCACCCGGACGATCGCGAGCGGGTCGCGGGCGTCTTCGCCGCCGCTGTCCGAGACGGCGAGACCTACACCTGCTACCACCGGATCATCGACCGCAACCAGCAGGTCCTGTCCGTGGTCAGCGTGGGCACGACCCGTCTCGACCCGGACGGCCGAACGACTGGGGTCGAGGGCTACTACATCGACCTCACGGCTGCCCGTCGCGAGGAGTCCGAGGTCGACGTCCGCGACGCACTCGCACGCAAGGCACGCAACGGCCCGATCATCGAGCAGGCCAAGGGCATGATCATGCTGGCGGAGGGCTGCACCGCCGACGAGGCGTTCGACCGACTACGGACATGCTCGGCGCACGCCAACCGCAAGGTGGGCGACCTCGCCCGGGACCTGGTCGAGTCCCTGGCCACGAGCAGTCCCGACAGCGGTCTCGTGTCAGAGGTCCTGGGCCAGCTGGTCGACGCCGCTCGCACGGCACCCGTCGCCGAGACCGGGCCAGGCGCCTCCGCCTGACCCGTGCCCCGCTCTCGGACGATCGTGCGATCAGCGGTCGTCCCCTCAGGCAGCGCGACCGGGCAGCAGGCGGCGTACGGCTCCGCGCAGCGCGCTCTCCGGACGGCCACCGCGCTGGATGGGGAGCAGGTGGGTGAGGTTCTCGCGCTCGGCCATCAGCTGGATCGCGTCGTCCTCGTAGCCCTGCGCCAGGTCCTCGGCGGCGGCGAGGTCGTCGCGGGCGACCGCGGCCTCGACCAGGCGCGCGTAGTGGTCGTGCAGCTCGTCGAGCTCGTCGATCAGTCGCATCTCGTTCTCCTCGGGTAGGGACTTATGTCTCCAGTGTGCCGAAGTCTTTGGAACGATCCAACAGCTGGGCGGTGTGACCTTGCCCGCGTCAACGCGCGTAGGGCGTGAGCAGCTGGTCGACGGGGGCGTAGTCGTCGGTCAGCACCGGGGCGTCGCCGGTCCAGGCGTCGAGGTCCTCGCCCTCGAGCGCACCCCAGGTGAGGTCGCGCTCGGCCATCCGGTCCTCGATCGCGGCGACGCCGAGCGGTGACGCCGAGGCGACCACGACGAGGTTGCCCCCCTCCTCCCCCGCGAGCGACGACGGTTCGGCGAGCAGGGCGACGTGGTCGAAGACCTCCGCCGTCGTCGCGACGGCAGCCCGGGCGAAGTCGAGCGGACCGAAGTCGATGAGGTTGGCGACGTAGACCCCGTCCGCGGCCAGCGCCTCCTCCAGGCCGCCGACGGCCTCGACGCTTGCGAGGTGCCACGGCACGCTGACACCGCCGAAGGCGTCGCCGACCACCAGGTCGAGGGAGGCGGGAGGGAGGTCGTCGATGGCGAGGCGGCCGTCCTCGACGCCGACCGCGACGCCCTCGGGCAGCGAGCCACCGAGGAGGCGTACGTCGGCCGCCACCACGCCCGCGTCGATCTCCGACACCCGGCTGCTGGTGCCGGGACGGGTGGTGGCGAGGTAGCGCGGGATCGTGAGGCCGCCGGCGCCGAGGTGGTAGGCGTCGAGCGGCTCGCCCCCGGCGAAGGCGGTGTCGGTGACCGAGGCCATCGCCTGGACGTAGGCGAACTCGAGGTGGGTCGGGTCCTCGACGTCGACGTAGGAGTGCCGCAGCCCGTCGAGCACCAGGGTCCGTCCGGTGGGTCGCTCGGGGTCGGTCGTGATCGCGAGGCAGTGGTAGGTCGTCTCGGTGTCGCAGCCGCTGGGTGCGGCCGCCGCGCCGAGCCCCGCCAGCGCCACGACGAGTGCGAGCACGACGTCGCTGCGCCCGCGGCGCCCGGCGACCTGCACCGCCACCGCCGCCACCAGCAGCGCGACGCCGAGTCCGACGAGGATGCCGCTGACCGGCACCCGCGAGATCAGCACGAAGCCGGTCACCACGGTGCCGAAGATCGCCCCGACCGTGCCGACCCCGGAGAGGTGTCCGACCACGCTGCCGGTCTGGTGGAGGCTGGTGAGGCGCAGCTTGATCACCACCGGCGTCACCGCCGACAGCAGCGCGCCCGGCACGAGGATGGACAAGGTCGCCATCAGGAGCAGCAGTCCCGGGCTGCCGGATGCCGCAGAGCCCCGCACCAGCGTCGGCGTCAGCGCGACCGCGGCCCCGGAGACGCCCAGCAGCGGGCCGAGGAGGTGCCGCGGTGCGACGCGGTCGGCGCTCCGCCCGCCGGCCCACGTGCCCGCGGCGATCGCGGTCAGCGCCAGGCCGATCACCATCGTGTTCGTCTCGAGCGTCAGGCCGAAGTACGGCGCCAGCAACCGCAGCGCGACCAGCTCGACGACCAGCACCGCCGCCGACGAGCCGAAGACCAGGGCGGCGGCCACCCACGGACCGAGCCCGGGTCCGGTCGTCGACCCCGGTGCCGGTGCCGCTGCCTCGTCGCTCGTCATGCGCCGATCCTCGCCCACCGCCGCAACCGGTGCGGCGTACGCCCCTCAGGCGGCGAGCGCCAGGCCGAGCACGACGCCGGCCAGCGCGCAGGCACCGAGGGTGCGCAGGACCGACCAGCCGCGCCAGAAGACGAGCGCGCAGCCCAGCACCGTGATCGCGAGCGACGGCCACTCGAGCGAGCCGAGCAGGGGGTACTCCACGTCGAGCGGGCCTGAGGTGAGGCGGGCGGTCTCGGCGAAGAGGGTGTGGAGGGAGAAGAAGACCGCGAGGCTGGCGATCACGCCGACGACCGCCGCGGTGATGCCGGCGAGCGCGGCGGCGAGGTCGCGGTTGCCGCGCAGGCGCTCGACGTAGGGGGCGCCGAGCAGGATGAAGAGGAAGCACGGCACGAAGGTCACCCACGTGGTGAGCAGCGCGGCGAGCACCGCCGCCGCCCACGGGTCGAGCCCGCCGGGTGCGCGGTAGGCGCCGACGAAGGCGACGAACTGCACGACCATCACCAGCGGGCCAGGCGTGGTCTCGGCGAGCGCGAGACCGCGCACCATCTCGCCGGGGGCCAGCCAGCCGTAGACGCTGACCGCCTGCTGCGCGACGTAGGCCAGGACGGCGTACGCCCCGCCGAAGGTGACCACGGCCGCGCCGGAGAAGAAGAGGCCCTGGTCGACGAAGATGCTCGAGCGGCCGAGGAGCACCGCGGCGAGGGCGACGGGGGCGAACCAGGCGGTGAGGCCGATGGCGAGGACCAGCGCGGAGCGGCGGGTGGACGGGCGCTCGGAGTGCAGCGCGTCGTCGCTGATCAACGGCACCGGGCCGTCGTCGACCGCGGCCCGCGGCGGATGGGTGAGGGTCGGGATCCGGCGCCCCAGCACCCAGCCGAGGAGCGCGGCCACGGCGACCACGGCCGGGAAGGGGACGGCGAAGAGGGTCAGCGCGACGAACGACAGCACTGCCACGGCGACCAGGGCAGGGTCACCGAGGCCCTTGCGGCCGACCCGGACCACGGCCTGCACGACGATCGCGATGACGGCGGGCGCGAGGCCGAGGAAGAGTGACTCGACGAGCGGGCTGTCGCCGTGGGCGACGTAGATCCCCGACAGCACCAGCAGCGCCACGACACCGGGGAGGATGAAGAGGATGCCCGCGACCAGCGCGCCGCGCACGCCGTTGAGCAGCCACCCGACGTACGTCGCCAGCTGCTGCGCCTCGGGCCCGGGGAGCAGCGTGCAGTAGGACAGCGCGAAGAGGAACCGCTGCTGGCCGATCCAGCGCTTCTCGTCCACGAGCGTGCGCTGCATGACCGCGATCTGCCCGGCCGGACCGCCGAAGGTCTGCAGCGAGATGGCGAACCACGCCCTCGCGGCCTCGCGCAGCGAGATGACGTCGCGGGTCGTGCGGGAGCCGGTGCCCATGGCTGCATGGGACCGTGGCGTGAGGAGGAAAGTCAAGCCGACTGGTCGACTTAGCCCCGGACATGACCGACGCCCCGGCCGTGGCCGGGGCGTCGGTGGATGCTGCGGTGGCTCAGGCGGTCTTGTTCTTGCCGGCCACGGACTCGGCAACGCCGATCAGCAGGACGGCGAACACGACGGCGAGCACGAAGCCCAGCACGTTGAGCTCGAAGATGCCGCCGGTGCCGAAGAACTGGGCGATGACGCCGCCGATCAGCGAGCCGACGAGGCCCAGGCCGAGGGTGGCGAGGATGCCGAGGTTCTGCTTGCCGGGCTTGATGAGCCGGGCCAGCGCTCCGATGATGAGGCCGGCGACGAGGAATCCGATCATGTGCTGCTCCTTGGCTCTTGTCGGGCGTCGTGGTGACGCCCTCCCTCGAGCGTAGGGGTTCGCGCGCTCATCGCTGCTTCGCCGACACCTCGCCGATCGCGGCGTCGAGGATCGCCAGTCCCGCGCGCGCCTCGTCCGGGGTGATGGTGAGCGGCGGCACGACGTGGATGCGGTTGAAGTTGGCGAAGGGCAGCATCCCCCTGCGCCGGCACGCGGCGAGGATCGCGTTCATCTCCGGGCTGCTCGCACCGTACGGCGCCAGTGGCTCGCGGGTCGCGCGGTCCGCGACCATCTCGACGGCCCAGAAGGCGCCGGTGCCGCGCACCTCGCCGATCCACTCGTGGCGCGCGGCCAGCTCCGCGAGGCCGGGCCCGAGGACCTCGTCGCCGAGCCGTGCGGCCTGCTCGACCACGGCGTCGTCCTCCATCGTCTCGATGGTCGCCACCGCGGCGGCGCAGGCGAGCGGGTGGCCGGAGTAGGTCAGGCCGCCGGGGTAGACCCGGTCGTCGAAGGTGCGCTGGATCGCGCCGCTGATCGCGACGCCTCCGAGCGGCACGTAGCCGGAGTTCACGCCCTTGGCGAAGGTGAGCAGGTCGGGCACGACACCGCGGTCGGTGGCGCCGTGCTCGATCGCGAACCACTTCCCCGCGCGCCCGAAGCCCGACATCACCTCGTCTGCGATCAGCATGATCCCGGACCGGTCGCACAGCTCACGCACGCCGGCGAGGTAGCCCGGCGGCGGCACCATGATGCCAGCCGTCCCGGGGATCGACTCCAGCATGACCGCCGCGATCGTGGTCGGGCCCTCGAGGGCGATGACCTGCTCGAGGTGGGCGAGCGCGCGCTGGCACTCCTCCTCCTCGGTCGTGGCGGAGAAGGCGCTGCGGTAGAGGAAGGGCCCGAAGAAGTGGACCGTGCCCGTCGCGCCGTGGTCGCTGGCCCACCGGCGCGGGTCGCCCGTGACGTTGACCGCGAGGTGGGTGCCGCCGTGGTAGCTGCGGTAGGTCGAGAGCACCTTGTGGCGACCGGTGTGCAGCCGGGCCATCCGGATGGCGTGCTCGTTGGCGTCGGCACCGCCGTTGGTGAAGAAGATCCGGTCCAGGTCGCCCGGGGTGTGGGAGGCGATGAGCCGGGCCGCCTCGGACCGGGCGCCGTTGGCGTGGCCCGGGGCGACCGTGCAGAGGGTTGCGGCCTGCTCCTGGATCGCCGCGACGATGCGCGGGTGCTGGTGACCGAGGTTGGTGAAGACGAGCTGCGAGGTGAAGTCGAGCAGCCGGTTGCCCTCGCCGTCCCAGACGTGGGAGCCCTCGGCCCTGGTCACGACCATCGGGTCGAGCGCGGCCTGGGCCGACCAGGAGTGGAAGACGTGGCGGCGGTCCAGCTCGTAGGCCCGTGCCGGGTCGTCGAAGGTGCGTACGCCGCTCGCAGTGGCAGTGGTCTCAGACATTGCGGGGGAATCCCAGCTCGAGGCCGCCCTCGGGACGGGCGGCGGGGTTGATCCAGCGGGTGGTGACGACCTTGGCGCGGGTGAAGAAGTGCACGCCCTCGGTGCCGTGGGCGTGGGTGTCGCCGAAGAGCGAGCGCTTCCAGCCGCCGAAGGAGTAGTAGGCCACCGGCACCGGGATCGGCACGTTGACACCGATCATCCCGACCTCGACGTCGTTCTCGAAGCGTCGTGCCGCGCCGCCGTCGTTGGTGAAGATGGCGGTGCCGTTGCCGTAGTCGTTGGCGTTGACCAGCGCGACCGCCTCGTCGTACGACGCCACCCGCACGACCGAGAGCACGGGGCCGAAGATCTCCTCGCGGTAGATCTCCATGTCGGGGGTGACGTGGTCGAAGAGGGTGGGCCCGAGCCAGAACCCGTCCTCGGCGCCACGGGCCCGCACCTCGCGGCCGTCCACGACGACCTTGGCCCCGGCCGCCTCGCCGGAGTCGATGAGGCCGGCGACCCGGTCGCGGTGCGCGCGGGTCACCAGCGGACCCATGTCGGCCTCCCTGGCCGTCTCGCCACCGGCGCCGGCCGCCTCGGTGGCGCTCGTGCCTCCGTCGCCGATCAGCAGCGTGCGGGTGCGCTCGGCGATGCGGGCGACGAGGTCGTCGGCCACGGGATCGACGGCGACGAGCACGCTGATCGCCATGCAGCGCTCACCGGCCGAGCCGTAGCCGGCGTTGACCGCGGCGTCGGCCGCGAGGTCGAGGTCGGCGTCGGGCAGGACGACCATGTGGTTCTTCGCGCCCCCCAGGGCCTGCACGCGCTTGCCGTGGCGGCTGGCCTGCTCGTAGACGTACTGCGCGATCGGGGTGGACCCGACGAAGCTGATGGCTGCCACGTCCGGGGACTCCAGCAGCGCGTCGACGGCGACCTTGTCGCCCTGGAGGACGTTGAAGACGCCGTCGGGCAGACCGGCCTCCTGCCACAGCTCGGCCAGCCAGAGGGCGGCTGACGGGTCCTTCTCGCTGGGCTTGAGGACCACCGCGTTGCCGGCCGCGATCGCGACCGGGAAGAACCACATCGGCACCATCGCCGGGAAGTTGAAGGGGCTGATGATGCCTACCACGCCGAGCGGGGAGCGCTTGGAGTGCACGTCGACGCCGGACGACGCGCTGTCGCTGTGCCCGCCCTTGAGCAGGTGGGAGATGCCGCACGCGAACTCCACGACCTCCTGGCCGCGGGCGATCTCGCCGAGCGCGTCGGAGTGGACCTTGCCGTGCTCGGCGGTGATCAGGTGGGCGAGCTCGCCCTTGCGGCTGTTGAGCAGCTCGCGGAAGGCGAAGAGCACCTGGGTGCGCGCGGCCAGGGACGTCTCGCCCCACGCCTTGGCGGCGCGCGTGGTTGACGCGATGACGGCGGCGGCGTCCGCCTCGTCGGCCAGCGCGACCCGGCCGGAGACCTGGCCGGTGGCGGGGTTGGTGACGTCGGCCCACCGGTCGGAGGCGCCGTCGAGTCGACGGCCGTCCGCCCAGTGCGTGATCGAGGTGGTCATGCGGGTGCTCCCTGGCTGGTGTGGGGCGGACGGCTCCATCCTCGCCGTCGCGACCGCGCACGGCGCCCGACGATCCGTCGGATCGCCACCTCGAGGTCGACGCCTTGTCGCCGCTCAGGAGTCGAAGCCCAGGCCCGCCGCGTCGAGCACGCGCAGCCACGGGTCCCGGTGGCCCTTCCGGTGGTCGGCGCGGTCGAGCGAGCGGCGCGTGAGGTTGATGCCGATCGCCGCCGCGGGTTCGGGCGGGAAGGGCAGCGGACGACGCCGCACCATCTCCAGCTCTGTGCGCTCGTTCCGCTCGTGCGCCAGCAGGTCGAGGAGCACCTCGGCGGCGAAGCGGGTGGCGCCGACCCCGAGCCCGGTGAACCCGGCGGCGTACGCCACCCGGTCACGGTGGGCGAGGCCGTAGAACGCGGCGAAGCGGGTGCACGTGTCGATCGCACCGGCCCAGCGGTGGGTGAAGGAGAGGCCCTCGAGCTGGGGGAAGGTGGCGAAGAAGTGCGAGGCGAGCCGCGTGAAGCTCTCCGGCCGGTCCTCGTAGCGCGCACGCAGCCGTCCGCCGAAGTGGTAGACCGCGTCGTAGCCGCCATAGAGGATCCGGTCGTCCGCGGTCAGCCGCGAGTAGTGGAACTGGTTGGCCAGGTCGCCGAGGCCCTCGCGCCCGGCCCACCCGACGGAGGCCCGCTGCTCAGGCGTCAGCGGCTCGCTCATCAGGACGTAGTCGTAGACCGGCACGGTCATCAGCCGGGCACGGCGCAGCAACGAGGGGAAGACGTTGGTCGCGAGCACCACGCGGTCGGCCAGCACCGTGGCACGCGCGGTCTCGACGCGCACCCGGCCGGAGGCGTCGCGGGACAGGGCCTCCACCGCGGAGCCCTCGTGGACCTCCACCCCCAGCTCGCGCGCGACCCGCGCCAGCTCGTGGGCGAGCCGCGCCGGGTGGACCATCGCGGCCTCGCCGGCGACGCGGCGGCCACCGAGGAAGAGCGGGCTGTCCACGAGTGCCCGGACCCCCGCGGCGTCGAGCCGGTCGGGGCCGAGCCAGTCGAGCTCGTGCTCCTCGACGGCGGCGTGGACGACCCCGGTGCGCTCCCACTGGCAGTCCAGGCCCCAGGACGCCACGTCGGCCTCGAAGGCGTCGAGGTTCTGCCGGCCGAGCCGGTCCAGGACGTCGTACTCGTCGGGCCAGCGCGCGCGCCCGTTGGCCTCCCCGTGCGTGATCGAGGCCTCGCAGAACCCGCCGTTGCGACCCGACGCCGCCCAGCCGATGCGCTGTGCCTCGAGCAGCACGACGTGTCGGCCCGGGTCGCGTCGCTTGGCCAGCACGGCGGTCCAGAGTCCGAGGTAGCCGCCGCCCACGACGACCAGGTCGGCCCTCGTCGAGGCGGTCAGCGGCGTCGGCGCCGGGACGTCGTGCGAGTCCTCCAACCAGAAGACCGCGTGCCGCGAGGGCGCCAGCGACCGCTCGACCAGGCGCGGGTCGGGGGCGTGCCGCTCGTACGCGGTGGGCGCGGGTGGTGCGGGCACGGGCTCGTCTCCGGGGTGGGGCAGCGGCTGCGGTCTTCCGAGTGTCGTGCCCTCGCGTGCGCACGGCGGGCGCCAGATCGTCGCTGACCGCGCCCAGAGCGCGACACATCGTCGGTGGAGGTCTGGGACACTCGTGCCATGTCGCAGCTGACCGTCGCCGAAGCGCTGCAGCTCCCCGCCTTCCGGCGGGCCGAGCCGGTGGTGGAGGCCGGGGAGGACGGGCTCACCCGCCCGATCCGGTGGGCGCACGCCACCGAGCAGCGCGACGTGGTGCCCCTGCTGCGTCCCGGGGACCTGGTGCTGACGATGGGCACCGGGCTCCCCGACGACGCCGACGAGGACGGCTGGCGCCGCTTCGCCGCGGACCTGGCCGAGGCCGAGAGCTCGGGCCTGGTGGTCGAGCTCGGCCGGCGCTGGCGCGACACCGTGCCGCCCGCACTCGTGGCGGCCTGCCGCGAGCAGTCGGTCCCGCTGGTCGTGCTCACTCACGAGACCCGCTTCGCCGCGCTCACCCAGGCGATCGGCGAGCGCGTGGTCGACGTCCAGCTCGACGAGCTCGTCGAGGCGCAGCGCGTGCACGAGACCTTCACCGAGCTGAGCTTCGCCCAGGCAGGACCAGCCGACATCCTCGACGCCGTGTGCCGGCTGACCGGCGGACCGGTCGTGCTGGAGAACGCCGAGCACCGCCCGCTCGACTTCCTCACCGGAGCCGCCCCCTCGGCCGGGTTCCTCGACAACTGGCAGGCCAGGTCCTCGCGCGTCAGCATCGCCCGGCGCACCGGCTGGGACGAGCGGCTCGGCTGGCTCGTCACCCGCCTCGGCAGCGACGACCGCGACTGGGGCCGGCTCGTGATCGCCTCCCCGCAGCGGCCCTCGCAGCGGCTGGTGGCCGTCGCCGAGCGCGCGGCGGCAGCGTTGGCGCTGCACCGGTTGCACGACCGCGACCGCGACAACGTCGTACGCCGTGTCCACCTCGAGCTGGTGCAGGGCCTCCGGAGCGACCCGGACGCCCCGGGACTCCTCGAGCGGTGCGAGGTGGCGGGCTTCCCCACGCGCCGTCGGCACTTCCTCGGCCTCGTCGCCCGCCCGCCGCTGGCGAGCCGGGTGCAGGACGCCGGTGAGGTCGTCTCGGCGTTCGTCCGCGCCGCGCACGGCCTGCGGGTGCCCGCCCTGGTGTGCGAGGTGGACCGGGAGGCACGGGTGCTGCTGTCGGTCCCGGCCACCTCCGACCCCGACGCCGCCGCCGACCGGATCGCCGCGCGGGTGCAGGCGTTCACGCCGCTGGTGGTGGCCGCCGGCCGGCCCATCGACACCCTCGACGGCATCGACACGTCACTGCTCGAGGCCGGCCAGGTCGCCGACGCCGTCCCTGCTTCCGACGACGCCTCGCCGGTGGTCCACCGCCTCGCCGACCTGCACGTGCGGGGCCTGCTCGCCCTGCTCGGCGACGACGAGCGGATCCGGGTCTTCGCCGAGCGCGAGCTCCGGGCGCTGCGCGAGGCCGACGCGGGGCCCGTCGGGCGCGGCAGCCTGCTCCCGGCCCTGCGGGCGCTGCTGGAGCACCCCGCCAGCAAGACCGACGCCGCGGCGAGCCTGCACCTGTCGCGCGCAGCGTTCTACGACCGCCTCGCCAAGATCGAGCGCGTCCTCGGGATGGGCCTCGACGACCCCGAGGTGCGGCTGTCGCTGCACCTCGCGCTGCTGGCCGACGATCTGTCGCGATCGCGCTCCTGAGCCGACACCACGTCCCTGCCGACGGCGTCCGCACGGGGGCAGGATCGTCGCCATGCAGCGGATGTTGGACGTCGACGAGCCCTGCCGGCTGACGCCGGTCGAGCCCTCGACGGTCCTCGAGGGTGACCCGTACGCCGGCTCGCGGGCGCTCGCTGCCGTGGCCGGTGCGGAGGTCGGGGTCTGGGAGATGACGCCCGGCACCGCCACCGACGTCGAGGTCGACGAGGTCTTCGTCGTGCTGTCCGGGTCGGCGACCGTCGAGTTCGAGGACGGCACCGTGCTGGATCTCGGCCCCTCCTCCACCGTCCGCCTCCGCGCCGGCGACCGGACCACCTGGACGGTCCGCGAGACCCTGCGCAAGGTCTACTTCACGGGCATGGAGCCCTGAGGCGGGACCTGCCTTCCCCTCTGTCGCGATCCCCGGATATCCGGGGAAAGTGGAGCCTCCCCCGCGAAGTTTCGGGGGTGAGGCTCCACTTTCCCCGGGTGACCGGGGATCCCTCAGCTCCGGCCGCCGCCCTCACAGGTCGAAGATCGTCGTGTGCCAGGGCTTGGCAGCCACACCGGTGATGTCCGCCATCACGTGCTTGACCTGGGTGTACTCCTCGAAGGAGTAGCTCGACATGTCCTTGCCGTAGCCCGAGGCCTTCATCCCGCCGTGCGGCATCTCGGAGATGATCGGGATGTGGTCGTTGACCCACACCGTGCCGGCGTCGATCTCCCGGGCGGCGCGCTGAGCGCGGTAGACGTCGCGGGTCCAGGCGGACGCGGCGAGCCCGAAGGGCACGTCGTTGGCCAGGCGGATCGCCTCGTCGTCGGAGTCGAAGGCCAGCACCGCCAGCACCGGGCCGAAGGTCTCCTCCTGCACGATCTCGCTGTCCTGGGCGGCCCCGACGAGGAGCGTGGGCTCGTAGTACGCGCCGGCGGCGAGGTCGCCGCCGGGCGCCCTGCCCCCCGTCACGGCTGTCGCGCCCGCGGCGACGGCCCGCTCGACCATCGCGGCGACCTTGTCGCGCTGCCGGAAGGACACGAGCGGCCCCTGGTCGGTCGTCTCGTCGGTCGGTGCACCGAGGCGTACGCGTGACATGAGGTCCGCCACGCCCTCGGCGAAGGCGTCGAGGCGCGAGCGGTGGACGTACGCCCGGGTCGCGGCCGTGCAGTCCTGGCCGGTGTTGATGAGGCTGGCGGCGACCGCACCACGGACCGCGGCGTCGAGGTCGGCGTCGTCGAAGACCACGAAGGGCGCCTTGCCGCCGAGCTCGAGGTGGAGGCGGGTGCCGTTGGCGGCGGCGAGGCCGGCGATGTGGCGGCCCACAGCGGTCGACCCGGTGAAGGACGTCATCGCGATCCCCGGGTGAGTCACCAGCGCCTCACCGGTGAGCGGTCCCGGACCGTTGACCACGTTGACGACACCCGCCGGGACGCCGACGGCGGCGCACGCCTCGGCCAGCATCAGCGTCGTGAGCGGGGTGTTCTCCGCGGCCTTCAGCACGATCGTGTTGCCCGCCGCGATCGCGGGCAGGACCTTCCACATCGCCATCTGGAGGGGGTAGTTCCAGGGCGCGATCGAGCCGACGACCCCGATCGGCTGGCGCCGGATCGTCGAGGTGTGGTCGGCGGAGTACTCCCCCGACGCGTGCCCGTCGAGGCGGCGGGCGGCACCGGCGAAGAAGGCCACGTTGTCGATCGAGCCGGGCACGTCGAACTCCCGGCTGAGCCGGATCGGCTTGCCCGTCTGCGCTGTCTCGGCCTGCGCCAGCTCCTCGGCCATGCCCTCGAGGTGCGCGGCGAGGGCGACCAGCGCGGCGGAGCGCTCGGCGGGCGTGGCGCGCGACCACTCGGCGTACGCCGTCGCTGCCGCCGCGACCGCGGCGTCGACCTGGGCCGGCTCGTCGGCGGCGTAGCGCCAGATCACCTCCCCGGTCGAGGGGTCGATGACCGACTGCTCCGGCCCGGTGCCGGTGCCGGCGACGCTGCCGATGATGTTGCTCGTGCTGGGCTGGGTGGTCACGGTGCGCTCCTCGGGTCCGGTCGGGCCGCACCCATCCTCGCCCCCGGGCGAGGGGCGCGGCGACCGACGGTACGTCGGGATCGTCGTGCCGGCACGCCGGATCGTCGGCTCAGCGCAGCGGGTGGGGGTGCACCAGGTACCCGCGCCGCCACGCGCGGTGGATGACGACGGCGGCGACGACGGCGCCGGCGGTGCCGAGGGCGAGGTCGCCGAGGGTGTCGGCGTAGGCGAACTCCCGCTCGGTCGAGCGGCTGATGAAGGCGAAGAACTCCGCCACCTCCCAGGCGATCGCCACCGTGGCCCCGAAGGCGAGGCAGCGCTCGAGGACGCGGCCGAAGCCGACGTCGCGGGGCAGCGTCAACAGCACGAACGCCGCGGCGAGGAGGCCGGTGTTGACGAAGTGCATCCAGTCGTCGAACCACACGACGGTGTCGTAGAGGTCCATCCGGTTGCCGAGGATGTCGGAGAAGCAGGTGATCGTGATGAGCAGGTCGGGCAGCCACGGGAACGACGTCCGGTCGCGCCACAGCGTCCACCACAGCACCGGGATCGTGAAGGACACGAGCGGGTAGCCGATGGCCCGCATGCCGGCGGCCTTGTCACGCAGGTTGGCCTGGTCGGGATAGACCACCGCGAAGACGAGGAGCAGCACGAGCGCGCCCTTCGCCAGCACGTTGGCGCTCCTGGCCAGCGTGGGCGTGGCGGGATGCTCGATCACTGCCTCGGACACGTGCACCTCGTCTCGTGGCGCCGTGCGGACCGGGCGCGTACGCCGCCCAGTGTCTCACCACGTCGCCTCGTGGCACTCCCGGGCGGGCGTGACCTCCACCTGGAGGGTCGCGTGGTCGATCCCGTGGCCCTCGCGCAGCGTCGCCCGGGCCGCGCCCAGCACGACCTGCGAGTCGGCGCCGACACGGAGCACGAGGTGGGCGGTGGCGACGTTCATCCCCGACGTCAGCGTCCAGGCATGCAGGTCGTGCACCTGCGCCACGCCGGGCACCTGCTCGAGGTCGCGCACCACCGCCGCGAGGTCCACGTCGTGGGGTGCGTGCTGTCCCAGGACGGCCAGCACCTCCCGGCCGAGGACGACCGCGCGCACCGCGACGAACCCGCCGATGGCGAGCGCGACCAGGGTGTCGGCGCTGGTCGAGCCGGTCAGCGCCACGAGCACGCCGGCCAGCACCACCCCGACGCTGCCGGCGGTGTCGGCCACCACCTCGAGGTAGGCGCCGCGCACGTTGATCGACTCCCGGGACCCGCCGCGCAGCAGCGCCAGGCAGACGACGTTGACGACCAGCCCGAGGGAGCCGACGACCAGCATCGGGCCGGAGGACACCTCGACCGCCTCGCCGGCACGGCGTACGGCCTCGACGACGACGTACGCCGCCATGCCGAGCATCAGCAGCACCGTGAAGCCGGAGGCGAAGACCTCGGCGCGGTAGGAGCCGTACGTGCGGCGACCGGTGTCGTCCCGGCGCGTGGCGATCTTCGTGGCCACCAGGGCCGCGCCGAGCGCCACCACGTCGGCAGCCATGTGGCCGGCGTCGGAGAGCAGGGCCAGCGAGCCGCTGAGGAGACCGGCGACCAGCTCGACGAGGAAGAAGGTCCCGACGAGGCCGAAGGCGACGGCGAGCCGCCATCTGTGCCGGGCGCCGGCGTGGCCGTGCCCGTGGCCTGCGCCCGTCACGATCCTCCGTCGGAACGGGCGGGCGCGCAACAGTCCTCGCCGCGCCATGCCTCGAGGCCCTCCCGGGCGGCGACGTAGGCGATGACGAGCCCGGCGAGCGGGTCCGCCCACGACCACCCCAGCGTCGCGTTGAGCACCAGGCCGACCAGCAGGACGGCGGAGAGGTAGGTGCACAACAGCGTCTGGGTCGAGTCGGCCACGACCGCGTGCGACCCGAGCGCGCGGCCGGTGCGTCGCTGCGCCCACGACAGGAACGGCATGACCACCAGCGAGGCGGCGGCCAGCGCGATGCCGACCGGGGAGGCGTCCGGGGAGTGGCCGCTGACCAGGGCGCGGACGGACTCGACGCCGACGTACGCCGCCAGCGCGAAGAACGAGACCGCCATCAGCCGCAGCGCCGTGCGCTCGCGCGACTCGGGCAGCGGGTGGCGGAACTGCCAGAGGATGACCAGCCCGCTGGACACCTCCACCAGGGAGTCCAGTCCGAAGCCCACGAGCGCGACGGATCCGGCGACAAGGCCGGCCGTCACGGCGATCACTGCCTCGACGAGGTTGTAGGACACCGAGGCCGCCGCGAGCAGCTGCGCGCGACGTCCCAGCCGGCGTCGCTCGTCGACGTCGCGGACGGACGAGGCGGTCACGACGCCTCACCGGGGAGCGAGTCGGCGCCGTAGGTCGGGCACAGCGTGACCGCGTCCCCGGTCAGGGCGAGCAGCCTCTCGGCCGCTGCGAGGAGGTCCATCACCGTGTCGGGGTGGTTGAGCGACCACATCGAGGCCCGCCCCTCGGGTCGGGACGCGACCAGCCCGCACTCCTTGAGACAGGCCAGGTGCTGGGAGACGGTGCTCTGGGCGAGGCCCAGGTGCGCGGTGAGGTCGACGACGCGGTGCTCGCCCAGGGCGAGGTGGCGCACGATCGAGAGTCGCGACGTGTCGGAGAACCCGTGGAAGAGGCACGCCGCAGCCGTGAGGCCGGCCGCCCCCTCGACGTCCGGAGGAGCGGCATCCATCGCTTTCATCGTCATGTGCCGATGATAGGGCCTCGACCAGCGCCCGGTCGAGCCGGCCCACGACCGTCCTGCGCGGCGCGGCGACGAGCACGTGACCTAGCCTGCGCGGGTGGAGAGGCGGCTGCTGGCGGACACCCGCCCGCTCGCGAACCCGCACTTCCGCCGTCTCTGGCGGGCCAACATCATCACCGTCATCGGTGCCCAGCTCACGGTCGTCGCGGTCCCCGCGCAGATCTACGCGATGACCGGGTCGTCGGCCTACGTCGGGCTGACCGGCGTGTTCGGACTGGTGCCGCTGGTCGTCTTCGGCCTGTGGGGTGGTGCGCTCGCCGATGTCTTCGACCGCCGCACGCTGCTGGTCATCACGACGGTCGGCCTGATCCTCACGAGCCTCGGCTTCTGGATGCAGGCGGCCGCCGGCACCGAGGACGTGTGGCTGCTGCTGTCCCTCTTTGCGGTGCAGCAGGCGTTCTTCGCGGTCAACCAGCCCACCCGGTCGGCGCTGCTGCCACGACTGCTCGACCAGGAGCTCCTGCCGGCGGCCAACTCGCTCAACATGACCGTCATGCAGGCCGGCGGGATCGCCGGTCCGCTCGTCGGCGGGGCGCTCATCCCGCTGGTGGGCTTCTCCTGGCTCTACCTGATCGACACGATCGCTCTGCTCGCGACCCTCGGCGCCGTCGTACGCCTCCCGCCGCTGCCGGTGACGGGCGTGACGAAGACACCGGGGATCCGCGCCGTCGTCGACGGTTTCCGCTACCTGCGGACCCAGCCGGTGCTGATGATGTCGTTCGTCGTGGACATCATCGCGATGGTCTTCGGGATGCCGCGGGCGCTCTTCCCGGAGATGGCCGACGTCGACTTCGGCGGGCCCAGCGAGGGCGGCCTGGCCTTCGCGCTGCTCTTCGCCGCGATCCCTGCGGGCGCGGTCGTCGGCGGCGTGCTCTCGGGCTGGGTGTCACGGGTGGAGCGCCAGGGCCTCGCGGTGATCGTGGCGATCCTGGTCTGGGGCGTGGCGATGATCGGCTTCGGCGTGGCGGCGATGCTCGCTCCCTTCGCACCCGCGCTGATGCTCGGCGTCGCCGTGCTGATGCTGGCGATCGGCGGCGCCGCCGACATGGCGTCCGCGGCCTTCCGCACCTCGATGCTCCAGTCGGCAGCCGCCGATGAGGTCCGCGGTCGGCTCCAGGGCATCTTCATCGTCGTGGTCGCCGGCGGCCCCCGGGTTGCCGACGTGGCCCACGGCGCCACCGCGGCAGCCACCGGGGCCGCGGTCGCCGCGGCCGGCGGCGGCGTACTGGTCGTGGTCTTCACCGTCCTCGCCGCCATCGCGGTGCCCGCCTTCGTGCGCTACCGGGTGACGCGGGTGGGGTGAGCCTCCGGGGTGCGGCGTACGCCCTGCCGGAGGTTGTCAGGCTCTCCCACGGGTTGTCAGGGCGTGCAGAGGCCGACAACCTGGGGGATCCCCGGCCAGCCGGGGATCCCCCAGGACCACGAGCACCGAGGCCTCAGGCCACGCGGCCCTTCGGCGCACCCTCGGCCGTCTTGCCCGGGTCGCTGATCACGACCGAGCCGAGGGCGTCGTCGATGCGCTTCATCACGTCGGCGTCGAGCTTCACCCCGGCGGCCTTGACGTTGTCGGCCACCTGCTCGGGGCGCGAGGCGCCGACGAGCGCGGCGGCGACGTTGTCGTTCTGCAGCACCCAGGCGATGGAGAGCTGGGCCATCGTGAGGCCGCAGTCCTCGGCGATCGGCTTGAGGTCCTGCACCGCGGACAGGGTGTCGTCGTTCATGAAGCGGCTGATCATGTCGGCGCCGCCCTTGTCGTCGGTGGCGCGCGAACCCTCGGGCAGCGGCTGGCCGGGGACGTACTTGCCGGACAGGACGCCCTGCGCCATCGGGCTCCACACGATCTGCGAGACACCGAGCTCGGCGGAGGTCGGCACGACCTCGCCCTCGATCACCCGCCAGAGCATGGAGTACTGGGGCTGGCTGGAGATCAGCTGGAAGCCGAGCTCCTTCGACAGCTCCACGCCGGCGCGGATCTGGTCGGCGGTCCACTCGCTGACGCCGATGTAGAGCGCCTTGCCCTGGCGCACGATGTCGGCGAAGGCCTGCATCGTCTCCTCGAGCGGCGTCTCGGTGTCGTAGCGGTGGGCCTGGTAGAGGTCGACGTAGTCGGTCTGCAGCCGCTCGAGCGAGCCGTTGATCGACTCCATGACGTGCTTGCGCGACAGACCTGTGTCGTTCTTGCCGCCGGGGCCGGTGGGCCAGTAGACCTTCGTGAAGATCTCCAGCGACTCGCGACGCTCACCCTTCAGCGCCTCGCCGAGCACGGTCTCCGCCGCGGTGTTGGCATAGACGTCGGCGGTGTCGAACGTCGAGATGCCCTCGTCGAGCGCGGCGCGCACGCACTGCGTGGCGACGTCGTTCTCGACCTGGGACCCGTGGGTGAGCCAGTTGCCGTAGGTGATCTCAGAGATCTTCAGTCCGCTGTTGCCGAGGTATCGAAACTCCATTCCTCGACACTAGCGGGGCACCCGGAAGGGCGGTCTGGTCAGGGGACGGCCTGCCACTCGCCCGCCCGCACCTCGACGCCGGCGAAGGCGAGGAGGCGTACGGCGTCGGTGATCGCCTCGGCGACCTTGCCGGGCGCCGGGTGGTTGCCGGTGTCCTCGACGTCGACGACGACCGTGGTCGGTGACGTCGGCTCGACGAGGACCACGCACGAGGTCGCGGCGGCCGCGGCGAGCCAGGACATCCACGGACGGCGCTTCGCGCGGAACCCGTCGTCGGCGGGCGTGCTGCGGAAGCCCTCGTCGTCCAGGCACGCCTCGAGCTGGCGCAGCGTGGCCTCCACGTCGGTGGTGGTGAGGGTCAGGCGCGGATGGACGATGCGGCGCGACCAGCGCCGGACGATCGGCTCAGGCATCGTCGCCCTCACGCCGCGGCGGACGCGTCACGCGCTCGCGCATCCGGTCGAAGGCCTCGTCGCTGTCCTCGACCTCCTCGACCAGGTCCGGCGGCATCGTCTCGCGCAGGGCCTGGAGGTTGGCGCTCGACATCTCCCGGAGCCGCTGCGCCTCGGGCGACTCGTCGCGACCGGAGAAGACGTCGAGCACCGTCGTCTCGCCGGCGTCGATGCGGCGCTGGACCCGCTGCCACTCCGGTCCCATCCGGCCGTCGCGAGCCGCGGCGGCACGCTCGCGGTCACTGTCGGCCAGCTCGCGCTCGGACGCGCGCTCCTCGCGCTCCAGGCTGCCGATCAGCGCCTCGAGCCGTGCCAGCACGGAGTCGGGCTGCTGCGCCCCTGATGCACTCATGCGGTGGCGCTCTGGCCGAAGCCCGACACCACGTCGGCGATGACCTCGTACTTGTCCATGATCGCCATCTTGCCCTCCGCGAAGTCCTCGATCGCGCTCGCGATGGTCTCGATGATCGTGTAGATCAGCTTCACCTTCTTCACGACGGCCTCGATGTCGCTGTAGATCGTCACCGCGCCGACCGCCCAGCCGACGACCGGGGTCGCCGCCTGCGCGGCCATCTTCAGCAGCTTGTTGACGATGAAGTTCAGTGCCATGCCGATCCCCGTGGCGGCGAGCTTGCAGGCGGTCGAGATGTTCTTGACCAGGTCGCTGGCGTAGCCCATGGCGTACTGCATGCCGAGCGCGCCACCCGACACCGACGTCATGCTGGCGCGGAACGAGTGGCCCGCGACGCCCTGCCAGGTCTGCGCGGTCGAGGCGACCAGGCCGGCGTGGTTGCGGGCCAGCGCGAAGCACGCGTCGCCGCAGTGGCTCCACGCCTCCGAGGCGCGGAAGATCGCCTCCCAGTCACCGGCGAACGGGTGGTAGATGCAGCGGTCGAGGATCGAGTAGCCGAGGAACTGCTCGGCCACCCAGTCGATGCTGCCGAGGATCGCGCCCGCGCTCCAGCGCAGGTCCTGCACCGGGTTCTCGGGGTTGCTGGGGGCCACGAGGTAC
The DNA here is from genome assembly GCF_021083185.1 of Nocardioides furvisabuli. Taxonomy (GTDB): domain Bacteria; phylum Actinomycetota; class Actinomycetes; order Propionibacteriales; family Nocardioidaceae; genus Nocardioides; species Nocardioides furvisabuli. The sequence continues at coordinate 134,033 of NZ_JAIGQB010000003.1, forward strand.
GACGACGCGTCGACCTGCTCGCGCACCGGACCGCCGTTGCCGAGGTCGCCCACCCGCTCGACCAGCTGACGGGCGTCGCGCACGCCGTCGCCCACGGCACCGACGGTGTCGGCGCCCTTCTCCCAGATGAAGGAGCTGACGTCGCCGTGGTCGCCGCCGGCCGACTCGCCCGCCGCGGGAAGCGCGGGGCCGCGCAGGTCGGGGTAGGGGCCGGTCGGACCCGCGGCACCACCGCAGGCGCCGAGCTCTGCGCCGAGGGTGGTGAAGAAGTCGCTGACCGACCCGTCCTGGTCGCGGAAGTCGACGGCGGTCTCCCCGACCGCTGCGGCGGCGGCCTGCTCCAGCGAGGCCAGCGCGTCCATGGCGTAGCCGGCGGCCTGGACAGCGGCGCGCGACAGCGGGTCGAAGACCTGCAGCAGGAGCCCGGTGGCGTCGCCGATGTCTGCCTGGGCCCGGATGTAGGAGGCCATCTGCTGGGCGTGGCCGTGCTGGCGCTCGAGCACCTGCTGGGTGAGAGCCAAGGTGTCGTACCTGATGACGATGTCGTTCAACGTCGGTCTCCTTCCGGACGCGGACATCCTTCCGCGTGCCGGTCGGCACCAAACATCGCGGAGGGTGTGGGTTCAGCGCCGGTCGCTGCGCGGCACCGCCGCGAGCCTGCGGTCCAGCCATCCGAAGGCGGCGAACAGCAGCACGAACAGTGCCGTGATGCCGACGCTGACGACCGCCACCGCGCCCCACCCCTCGGTGTCGGCGTCGAGGAACGGGTAGGGCACCCAGCCGTCGACCTCGCCCACCACGAGGGTCCACGCCAGCCAGGCCAGGGGCCAGCACAGCGCGTACGCCGCCTCGCGGACGCCGATCCGCGGGCGTGGCCCGACGACAGCCCAGGCCGCGAGCGCGAGCACCGGCACCACCATGTGCAGCATCTTGTCGGCGACCCAGTCCGCACCGTCGAGGTCGAGCAGCGGGCGCAGCAGGAAGAAGTGCACCAGGCCGGTGACGGTGATCCCCACCAGACCGGCGAGGCGGGCCACGCGCCAGCGCGGGCGGTCGAGGGCCGGGTCGCGCGCCAGGACCGTGGAGGTGAGCGCGACCAGCAGGTTGCTCTGGATCGTGAAGTAGGCGAAGAAGCGGTAGATGCTCTCCGCCCGGCCGGGCGGGTCCTCCTCGACGAGGACGGCCGAGCCGAGCAGCACCAGCACCAGCTGCAGGACCACCGCCGCCCAGGCGACGACGGCGACGACGAGGTGGACCGGCCGGGCGCGGGTGGCAGTCATGTCAGCGAGCGGGCGGTCAGTCGAGGACGACGAGGACGTCGCCGTCCTGCACGACGTCGCCGACGGTCACCCTGATCGCGGTGACGGTGCCCGCGCGCTCGGCGAGCATCGGGATCTCCATCTTCATCGACTCCAGCAGCACGACGGTGTCGCCGGCCTCGACGCGGTCGCCCTCCGCGACCTCGATGGTCAGCACGTTGGCGACCAGCTCGGACACGATCTCGAGCGACGTGGTGCGGGCCATGGCTCGACGCTAGCGGTTACCGGGGCGTAGCCGCTGATCGGACCCGCGGCGGACTCAGAGCTCGGCGAAGCGCCGCGGCTCGGGCCGGTGCGGGCCGGCCTCCTCCGCACGCCGTCCGCGGCTGCCCTTGGTGCCCGTGAGGGCGAGGTCGATGCGGATCAGCACGTAGCCGATGAGCAGGCCCAGGACGAGGGAGTACGCCGCCCGCAGGCCGGCCTCGAGGTAGGAGCTGTCCGGCGCGACCAGGCCCGTGGCCAGCGGCACGGTGGCCGCGACGCCGAAGGCGCACAACCACCAGCCCTGGCGACGGCGGGCGCGCAGGTGGGTGCCCCACGCCAGCGCCGGGATGCCGAGCAGCACGACCAGCGGGCGCGGGAACGCCCCGATGCGGGCCGAGACCCAGTCGGCGAAGTCGAGGACGGACGACACGAAGGTCTGGGTGCCGTAGCGCCGGAGCAGCTCGGCGTACAGCAGCGTCACGACGAGGACCGCGAGACCGGAGGCGACCACGATCATGCCGCGCCGGCCGAGGCCGTGGAGGCCGGCGCCGAGGCGGTAGACGATGGTGAAGACCAGGCCGAGGGCGAGGAAGAGCGCCGCGAGGTCGAAGCGGTCCGCCGCGACCGTGGGCTCGAAGCCGACGGCCGCGAAGGCCGTCACCACTGCGACCAGGACCGCGACCAGGACCTCGCGCACCGCCTTCCACCAGGTCACGGCCGGCACCGTCACCATCACGGCATAGACACTGCCCACGACACAGGTCATCACCGCGGCGCCGGTCGGCAGCACCCTCCCGCCGACCAGGAGGCTGGCCACACCGAGCACCAGCGCGAGGCCGGCGGAGACGAGCGCGCGCCCGGCCGTCCGGGTGGCGAGCAGCCAGGACAGGGCGGTGACCACGGCCACCGCCCCGGCGCCGTCCACCCACTCCGGCACCGAGCCCAGGGGGCCGGCCGAGGCGCTCTCGGCGAGGAGTCCGCCCACGGCGGACCAGACGAGTGCGGCTGCGCCGAGGCCGAGCACGGCGAACCACAGCAGCAGCAACGACCGGCGCGGGCCGTCGGGAGGGAGGACGCCGGTGTCGCGGGTGGGCTCAGGGGTCGGCTCAGGAGCAGGTGCGGGGACGACGGGCGCGGCGGGCGACGCCACGCCCCGGGGCTCGTCCGCCTCGGCGTGCGAGGCCGTGTCGGGCCTCGGCTTCCGCGTCCGGCGCAGCCGCGAGGGCGGCCGCTCGGCAGCCCGCTTGCCGCGGGAGGACCCGCGGGGGCTGTCGGCGGTGGGGGAAGACACGTCGCAGGAGGTTACAGCCGCCGGTTGGACAGGGACGGATTGGTGCGACGGGCCGTCTCGAGGTGCGCGCGCTCCAGCACGGCGTCGAGGACGGCCTCGGGCCCGCCGGCCTCGGCGAGCACCTCGCCGAGCGGTCCGACGACCAGCGAGTGGCCGGTGTAGCGGGGCTCGGGCTGCGCGGCACCGACGACGAAGCAGGTGTTCTCGATGGCCCGGGCCACGAGCAGGGTGCGCCAGTGCTCGACCTTGCGCTCGCCGGGCAGCCACGCTGCAGGCACGACGAGGACCTCGGCGCCGGCGTCGACGAGGCGGCGGGCGAGCTCGGGGAAGCGCAGGTCGTAGCAGGTCATCAACCCGACCCTCCAGCCCCCGACGCCGACGACGACGGGCTCGAGCGGCCCGCCGGTCAGCCGGTCGGACTCGCGGTAGCCGAAGGAGTCGTAGAGGTGGATCTTGCGGTAGTCCGCCCGGCCGGCGCCGCGCACCACCAGCGTGTTCCAGGGCCGCGCCGGGTCGGCGGAGGTCTCGAACATGCCGGCGACGACCGTGCACGACGTCGCGTCGGCGACCCGCGCGACCTCGGTGGCGAACGGGCCGTCCAGCGGCTCGGCGTACGCACTGATGTCGGAGCCGGCTTCGCCGAAGTCGCGGGCATAGGCCTCCGGCAGGACGACCAGGTCGGCGCCGGGCGCCACGTCGGCGGCCAGGCGCTCCCGGTTGGCGGCGGGGTCGAGGCCGCTGGCCCACTGGTGGACGCGCACGCGCAGCTGCTGGCCGGTGTCCATGCCTCCAGAGTGCCAGAACGGACTCGGCTGGGAGGATGCCCGCATGGACCTCGACCTCACGGCGGCCGACTTCTGCGGCGTGGTGCTGGCCGGGGGCACGGCGGCGCGCATGGACGGGATCGACAAGGCGAGCGTCGAGCTCGCCGGTCGCACGCTGCTGGCCCACGCGGTGGACGCCTTCCTCGACGCCGACGAGGTGGTGGTCGTCGCCCCGCAGTCCGTGCCGACCGAGCGTCCGGTCACCTTCGCCTGCGAGGACCCACCGCGGGGCGGTCCGGTCGCCGGACTGCTCACCGGCGTCGACGCGCTGCTGCGCCGACCGCGGCTCGTGGGCGTGCTGGCCGTCGACATGCCACGGGTCACGGCAGCCACCATGCGGCGCCTGCGCGCGGCGGCGGACGGCCACGACGGGGCGTTCCTCGTCGACCGCGACGGCCGGCGGCAGCTGGCCGGGGTGCTCGACGCGACCCGCCTCGCCGACGTACGCCCCGGGCCGGAGCAGCAGCACGGCATGGCGCTGCACCGGCTCCTCTCCCCGCTGCGCCTGGCGTCGGTGCCGGCCGGTGGCGAGGAGGGGCTCGACATCGACACGTGGGCCGACCTGCGCGACCTCGGCGGTTGAGCGGTCCTTGTCCCTTGCCGCCGTCGGGTGGGGTGCGAGAGATTGGGCTCGTGAACCTTCACGACTGGATCGACGAGCTCAGTGACGTCCTCGACGTCGAGACAGAGGTCGACGAAGGCCTCATCCTCGACCTGGCCCGCACCGCTGCGCAGGACGTGCAGAAGACGGCCGCGCCCATCACCGCCTACCTGCTCGGCTACGCCGCCGGTGCGGGTGGCGCCGACCCGGAGGCGGTCGAGAAGCTCGCGGCCAGGGCCCAGCTGCTCGCCGAGAGCTGGGACCGGCCCGCCGACGCGCCCGACCCCGACGACGTGGACGACGAGGTGCCCGACGACTCGTCGGTCGACCACTCCAGCGACCTCTACGAGGACTGATCGGAGTGCGCGCAGCCGTGACCACCGGCACCGGTGGCCCCGAGGTCCTGTCCGTCGGCGACGTCGCCGACCCCCGACCCGGAGCCGGTGAGGTGCTGGTCGACGTCGTCGCGGCGGCGGTCAACCGCGCCGACACCCTGCAGCGGCAAGGCTTCTACCCACCTCCCCCGGGTGCGTCCGAGGTCATCGGCCTGGAGTGCAGCGGCCGCATCGCCGAGCTCGGCGAGGGCGTGGAGGGCTGGTCGGTCGGCGACGAGGTGTGCGCGCTGCTCGCCGGTGGCGGGTACGCCGCCCGCGTCGCGGTGCCGGTCGGGCAGGTCATGCCGGTGCCGGGCGGCGTGTCCCTCGTCGAGGCCGCGGCCCTGCCCGAGGTGGCTGCGACCGTGTGGTCCAACGTCTTCATGACCGCCCACCTCGCGAAGGGCGAGCGCTTCCTCGTCCACGGCGGCGCCGGCGGCATCGGGACGATGGCGATCCAGCTCGCCGTCGCGCGCGGGGCGGAGGTCTTCACGACCGCAGGGTCGGCGGAGAAGCTCGAGCTGTGCCGCTCGCTCGGGGCCACGGCGATCTCCTACCGCGACGAGGACTTCGTCGAGGTGCTCACCGAGGTCGGCGGCGCCGACGTCGTCCTGGACAACATGGGCGCGAAGTACCTCGGCCGCAACGTCGCGGCCCTCGCCACCGGCGGGCGCCTGGTCGTCATCGGCTTCCAGGGCGGCACCAAGGGCGAGCTCGACATCCAGGCGCTGCTGCGCAAGCGCGCCTCGGTCACCGCGACCTCGCTGCGCGCGCGACCGCTGGAGGAGAAGGCGGCCATCTGCTGCGGGGTGGTGGAGAACGTCTGGCCGCACGTCGCCGCCGGCCGGATCCGCCCGGTCGTGGAGACCACGATGCCGCTCGAGGACGTCGCGCGCGCCCACCAGCTGATGGAGGACGGGGCGCACGCCGGGAAGATCCTGCTGACGCTCTGACCACTTCGACGCTCGAGGAGCCCCGCCACCGGACGGGTCATAGGGTGGCGGTCATGACCGAGCAGCAGCAGCCCAGCGCCCCTGCGTCCGAGGAGCAGGTGGTCGTGGTCGGGCCCGACGGCCAGCCGATCGGCACCATCCCCGCGAGCGCCCTGCCCGCGATGACGCAGCAGTCCGGCGAGGACGGCGAGGAGGACGGGGGCGAGCGCCACATTACCGAGCTGGTCGAGCAGCCGGCGAAGGTGATGCGCATCGGCAGCATGATCCGCCAGCTCCTCGAGGAGGTGAAGGCCGCGCCCCTCGACGAGGCCAGCCGCCAGCGCCTCAAGGAGATCCACGCCGCCTCCATCAAGGAGCTCGAGTCGGGCCTGGCCCCCGAGCTGGTCGAGGAGCTCGAGCGCCTCTCGCTGCCCTTCACCGAGGAGGGCACGCCGTCGGAGGGCGAGCTGCGGATCGCGCAGGCCCAGCTCGTCGGCTGGCTCGAGGGGCTCTTCCACGGCATCCAGACCGCGATCTACGCCCAGCAGATGGCCTCGCGCGCCCAGCTCGAGCAGATGCGCCGCGCGCTGCCCGCCGGTGCCGGCCACGCCCAGCACCAGCCGATGGGGATGCCCAACGTGCCCACCGAGGAGACCCAGGAGTCCGGCGGGACGTCCAGCGGGATGTACCTCTGAGACCCCGGCCGGCGCAGTTCAGCGGCGAGCGAGGCGGCGTACGACGACGAGGCCGAGCAGGCCGATGATCGCCATGGCGGCGCCCGGCGCGGCGGCGCGCGCGAGGCCTGCCGGCGGTGAGTCCTCGACGCGGGTGAGCTCCGCGGTCGGTGGCGGGGGCGGCTGGACCGGGGCACCCTCGCCGAGGAGAGCCTCGACCTTCTCGACCTTCGTCGGGTTGGCGACGGCGGTGCCACCGCAGCTGTCGGCGTCGTACGGCGCCGCGTCGCCCGTGGCGAGGAAGACGTAGGTCGTGCCGACCTCGAGCTCGCCGAGACCGCAGGCAGCCGGGCCGCCGGCGGAGAAGACCTGCGTCGAGCGCTCGGGAGTGCCCTGGTAGGCCCGGGACGCGGTGACGTCGTAGGTGAAGTCGTTGCCCGCTGCCTCGACCCCGTCGATCGTGCCGATGAAGACGACGTCGGCGCGCTCGACCTGCTGCTCGAGCTGGCCCTGCTTGCAGGTGCACGCGGCGGAGGCCGGTGCGCTCACGGTCAGGACCAGGCCCACGCACGCGAGCAGCATCGCGGCGGCGACTCGGACGGCACGGATCATGGCGGGCAGCCTAGCGAGACAGGCCGAAGAGGTCGCTCAGCACCTCCGCGACCCCGTCGTCGTCGTTGGCCGGAGCCCGGTGGTCGGCGAGGTCGTGCACCGACGGGTGGGCGTTGGCCATGGCGTACGACGTGCCGGCCCACTCGAGCATCGCCAGGTCGTTGGGCATGTCGCCGAAGGCGACCACGTCCTCGCGGGCGACGCCCATCTCCGCGGCCAATGTGGCGAGCGTCGTGGCCTTGGTGACGCCGGCGGCACTCATCTCCACCAACGCGAAGGAGGACGACCAGGTCGTCACCACCTGCTCACCCACCGACGCCTCTGCGCGGCGCCAGAAGTCCTCCGGCTCCAGGTCGCGGTGCACCGCGAGGACCTTCACGACGTCGTCGCCGAAGATGTCGGCGAGGTGACCGGTGTGACGCTCGGCCCGGTCGTCGGGGTGGCGGGGGAAGTCGACCTCGCTGGCCCACCCGGTCGTGTGCTCGACGGCGAAGTGGGTCCCGGGCACCGCCGACCGCAGCTGCTCGGCGACGGCGACGCCCACCTCCCGCGGCACCGCCCGGAAGTCGCGCACCTCACGGCGCGCGACGTCGTACACCAGGGCGCCGTTGCTGCAGATCGCGAGGCCGTGGCCCCCGACGTCGGCCCAGAGCTCCTCCATCCAGCGGATCGGGCGCCCGGTGGTGAACACGACCGGCACGCCACGCGCGTCGAGCTCCTCGAGCACTGCGCGGGTGCGGTCGGTGACGGTGCCGTCGGAGTGGAGCAGGGTGCCGTCGAGGTCGGTGGCGACCAGCCGGGGCGTGCTCACGCCGGGTCCCTGAGCGACAGGGTGACGGTCAGCTCGTCGCCCTCCTCGACGCCGGCCGCGGTGCGGACAGCTTTCTTGACCGGCAGCACGAAGCCGCCGGAGCCGGAGTCGGGGAAGACGCTGGTGTCCCAGGTCGTGGCGCCGACCCGGACGCGTACGCGCACGGACCCGAAGCCGCGCGGCTCGCCCGAGCCGACGCGCACCTCCTCGGCCACGTGGGGCGGGAGGGTGACGAAGCACCACGAGGAGGAGTCGGCCGACTCCTGGCGCGCGGTCCACCGCCACAACGGCGCGGTGAAGGTGAACCCCTCGCCCACCGGGTCAGGCATCCGGCGGGAACCAGCGCGACATCTCGAGCGCCGCGCCCTCGTCGTGGACCGACGCGGTGACGTCGTCGGCCGCGGCCTTGACCTCCTCGACGGCCTGGCCCATCGCGACGCCACGACCGGCCCAGCGCAGCATCTCGATGTCGTTGCGCCCGTCACCGATGGCGAGCACGTCGGCGGCGGTGAGGCCGAGCCTGTCGCACACGTGCTGGAGGCCGGAGGCCTTCGAGACGCCGACCGGGGAGAGGTCGAGCCATGCGGTCCAGCCCACGACGTAGTCGGTGCCGTGCAGCCCCAGCTTCGAGGCGAGCTCGAGGAAGTCGTCGGCCGTGGCGTCGGGGTCACGGATGATCACGCGGCTCACCGGCTCACCGATGATGTCGTCGACCTCGGTGATGATCTGCTCGCCGGAGATCTCGCCCTCGGGGAAGACCCGGTTGACGCGGTAGCCGCCGACCGCGCGCTCCTCGACGGCGACCAGCGCCTCGGGGTGGTGCTCCAGCACCGCCGCGACCGCGGGCGCGGCGTCGAAGGTCTCCTCGTGGACGACCTCCATCGGCGGGTAGCGGAAGACGACGGCTCCGTTGGACGCCACCACCCAGAGCTGGTCGGCCTCCTCGCGGGGGATGTCGAGCATGTCGGCGATGCGCGTCATGCCGTGCGGGGAGCGACCGCTGGACAGCACGATGTGCGCGCCGGCGTCGAGGGCGCGGTGGATCGCGTCGTAGACCGGTGCGGTGATGGTCTCGTAGTCCTCGGCCTGGCCGTCGAGCCACTTCAGCAGGGTGCCGTCGATGTCGAGGGCGACGACCTTGGGGGTCCAGTCAGCCAAGGGGCTTCATCACTTCCAGTCCGCCGAGGTAGGGGCGCAGCGCCTGCGGCACCGTCACCGACCCGTCCTCGTTCTGGTGGGTCTCCAGGATCGCCACGATGGCTCGGGTCACGGCGGTGAGCGTTCCGTTCAGGGTCGCGACCGGCGTGGTGCCGCCCTCCCCGCGGGTGCGGATGTCGAGGCGACGGGCCTGGAAGTCGGTGCAGTTCGACGTCGAGGTGAGCTCGCCGTAGCCCTGCCGGCTCGGGATCCACGCCTCGCAGTCGAACTTGCGGGCCGCGCTCAGGCCGAGGTCGCCCGCGGCGGTGTCGATGATCCGGTAGGCGAGCTCGAGCTTGTCGAGGAACTCCCGCTCCCACGCCAGCAGCCGCTGGTGCTCGGCGTACGACTCCTCGACGGTGGTGTAGACGAACATCTCCACCTTGTCGAACCAGTGCACCCGCCAGATGCCCTTGGTGTCCTTGCCGTAGGAGCCGGCCTCCTTGCGGAAGCACGGGCTGAAGGCGGCGTAACGCAGGGGGAGTGCCGCAGCATCCAGGATCTCGTCCGAGTGGTAGGCCGCCATCGCCACCTCCGAGGTGCCGACGAGGTAGAGGTCCTCGCCCGCGATCTGGTAGACGTCGTCGGCGGCCTGGCCCAGGAATCCGGTGCCCTCCATCGCACGCGGACGCACCAGCGAGGGCGCCGCGGCCTGGATGAAGCCGGCCTCGCGGGCCTGGTCCATCGCCATGTTGACCAGCGCGAGCTGGAGCTGCGCGCCGACGCCGGTGAGGAAGTAGAAGCGCGAGCCGCTGACCTTGGCGCCGCGCTCGATGTCGATGGCGCCGAGCATCCGGCCGAGCTCGACGTGGTCGCGCGGCTCGAAGTCGAACTCGCGGGGCGTGCCCACGTGCTCGATGACGGTGTAGTCCTCCTCGCCACCGGCGGGCGCGGCGTCGTCGGCGACGTTGGGGATGGCCTTGATCGCCTCGTCCCAGGCGGCCTCGGCGTCGTTGCGGGCCGCCTCGGCGGCCTTCACCCCGGCAGCCACCGCCTTGACCTGCGCGAGCAGGGCCTGCTTCTCCTCGCCCTGCGCCTTGGCCACCAGGGCGCCGCTGGACTTCTGCTGGGCGCGTCTGGACTCGAAGTCGGCGATCGCCTGGCGCCGTGCGGAGTCGGCGGCGAGCGCCCGGTCCACCACGTCGGCGGACAGGCCCCGCTTGGCCTGGGCTGCACGCACGCGGTCGGGGTCGTCACGGAGCAGGCGAGGGTCGATCACAGGGGAAGGCTAGCCGCCGCGAGGTCGGGGAACCGAACCGGTTTGGGCATACTTCGCAGGTGACTCCCGCCTCCCGCAACCGCAGCCTGGCCTGGGCCCTCCTCTCGGGGGGACTGTTCGCCGTCCTGGCCTATCTCGTCACCCGGGACCGCTCCCCGCTCGACGCCTTCGACGTCGAGGGACGGCGCCTCGCGGAGTGGGCCGACGACCACGCCGTCCTCGTCGACACCCTGCGGGTGGTCGAGACGGCCTTCGGCACGATCGGCATGACGATCCTGACGGCCGTGCTGGCGCTCTGGCTCGTCGTACGCCTCCAGCGCTGGGCAGCGGTTCTCGCAGTCGTCGTGATGTCCGCGACCGCGGTCGCGACGACCGGGCTGAAGAACGGGCTGGGGCGCGACCGGCCGGACTGGCAGGACGCCCTGAACACCCACACCAACTTCAGCTTCCCGTCGGGCCACGCCTCCTCGACCGCCGCCTTCGCCGCGGTCCTGGTGATGCTGCTGGTCCTGTTCGTGCGGCGCACGAGCCTGCGCCGCCTCGGCATCACCCTGACCGTGGCCTGGTGGTTGCTGGTGGCCCTGGACCGGGTGCTGCTCGGGCGCCACTTCCCCAGCGACGTCATCGGCGGCGCGCTGCTCGCGCTGACGATCTTCTTCCTGGCCCTGGCCTTCATCGACCCGCGACCGCGCTCGACGGCGGCGAAGGCCGAGCCGCTCCCGGAGGTCTTCACCTCCCAGCGCCGGCTCGCGGTGATCCTCAACCCGATCAAGGTCGAGGACGTCGGGCAGTTCCGCGCCACCGTCGCCGAGATGGCCAGGGAGTCGGGCTGGTCCGAGCCGACCTGGCAGTACACGACGATCGAGGACCCCGGCACCGGCATGGCCGAGCGCGCCGCGGTCTCGGGAGCCGACCTGGTGATGGTGTGCGGCGGCGACGGCACGGTGCGCGAGGTGTGTGCCGAGCTCGCCGGCACGGGCATCCCGGTCGGCATCATCCCGGCCGGCACCGGCAACCTGCTGGCGCGCAACCTCGACGTCCCGCTCTACCTCCGCTCGGCGATCGACGTCGCGCTCAACGGCCAGGACCGGGCCATCGACCTGGTCAAGGTCGGCGGCGACGGCATCGAGGACACCCACTTCATGGTCATGGCGGGCATGGGCTTCGACGCCGCGCTCATGGAGGGCGTCAACGAGGACATCAAGAAGAAGATCGGATGGGTGGCCTACGTCGTCTCCGGCCTGAAGTCGCTGATGTTCCCCGCGGTCAAGGTCGAGATCCAGATCGACGACCAGGAGCCGAGCGTCCACCGGGCCCGCACGGTCGTGGTCGGCAACGTCGGCTTCCTCCAGGCCGGGATGCCGCTGCTGCCCGACGCGACGATCGACGACGGCATCCTCGACGTGGTGATCATCCACCCGCGGCAGTTCCTGTCGTGGATCACCGTGGCGATGCGCGTGCTGGCCAAGAGCACGATCGTCGACGAGACCCTCGACCGGCGCACGGGCTCGCGGGTGCGGATCAAGGCCGCCTCCGCCACGCCCCGCCAGCTCGACGGCGACTCCATCGGGGAGGGCCGCGAGCTGCACATGGAGTGCATCCACGGCCGGCTGCTGGTGCGCGTGCCGCGCTGACCCAGCCGGTCGACCCGGAAGCCCTCAGGGACGGGCGTGCTCGATCGCCTCCTCCTCCTCGGGCGAGAGCTGCTGCTCGCACGTCCAGGAGGAGATCGACTTGGCGTAGGTGCGGGCCTCGCTACGACCGTGGATCGACGTCAGCACGACTCCGTGGCCGGCGTCGTCGAGCACCGCCAGGCTCCAGCTGAGGTGCCCACCGACGTCGCCGAAGGCGTCGTAGCGCACCACGGAGAGGTGGCGCAGCGCGTCGGCGCTCTCCGTCTTGAGGGCAGCGACCTCCTGCCGCAGACCGTGCACGTCCTCGGGCAGCGCCTCGACCCCGTCACCGCCGGAGCGGGACGGCGTACGCCGCAGGGCGAGCCCGGCGAGCACGCAGGCCAGGGCGGCGAGGACGACGGCGACGACGGAGAGCACGAGCACGCCCCGACCCTATGTTCGCGGGGCGGTCACGGGCGTGCGGACACGGCCGGAGGTGACACACTCGCCGACGTGACAGCCCGACGCATCGCCTACCAGGGAGAGCCCGGCGCCAACTCCCACCTGGTGTGCCAGCAGGCCTACCCCGACTGGGAGCCGATGCCGTGCGCGTCGTTCGAGGACGCCTTCGCGGCGGTGGAGAACGGTGACGCCGACCTGGCGATGATCCCGATCGACAACTCGATCGCCGGCCGGGTGGCCGACATCCACCACTTCCTGCCGACCTCCGACCTGCACATCGTCGGCGAGCGGTTCCTGCGCATCCAGTTCTCCCTGATGGCCCTGCCGGGTGCGCACATCGACTCGCTGCGCACCGTGCACAGCCACGTCCACGCGCTCGGCCAGTGCCGCGGCGTGATCCGCGAGCTCGGCCTGACCCCGGTCGTCGCGGGCGACACCGCCGGCGCGGCCCGCGAGGTGGCGGAGTCCGGCGACCTGACCCAGGCCGCGATCGCCCCGCCGCTGGCGGCCGGGATCTACGGCCTGCAGGTGCTGCGCGATGAGATCGAGGACGAGGACCACAACACCACCCGCTTCGTGGTGCTCTCGCGCGACTTCGAGCAGGCCACGTCCGGTGAGGGCCCGGTCGTGACGACCTTCATCTTCAACGTGCGCAACCTGCCCGCCGCGCTCTACAAGGCGCTCGGCGGCTTCGCCACCAACGGCGTCAACATGACCAAGCTGGAGAGCTACATGGTCGGCGGCCACTTCACCGCCACCCAGTTCCTCGCCGAGGTCGACGGCCACCCCGACGACCCGGGCGTGCGCAACGCGCTCGAGGAGCTCGCCTTCTTCACCACCGAGGTCAAGGTGCTGGGGGTCTACCCCGCCGACGCCTTCCGCGCGGAGTGATTGCGACACTCCCCCGGTGATCGATCTCCTCGTGGTGGCCCTCGCCTTCGGTGCCATCTTCGTCGTCGAGCTGCCCGACAAGACCTTCATCGCCACGCTGGTGATGTCGACGAAGATGCGCCCGCTCTTCGTCTGGATCGGCGTCGGTCTCGCCTTCCTCGTCCAGACCGGCGTCGCGGTCGGTCTCGGCACGGCGGCGTCCTTCCTGCCCGAGCAGCTGGTCCGGACCGTCGCCGCGCTCCTCTTCCTCATCGGCGCGGTCATCCTGTTCCGCGAGGCGCGCTCGGCCGACGCCGACGAGGCCGACCAGGAGAAGGAGTTCGCCGCCCGCGCCGACGCCTCCGCGCGCGGCCTGAAGGTCGTGCTGACCTCCTTCGTGGTCCTGTTCGCCGCCGAGTGGGGCGACCTGTCGCAGCTGCTGACCATCTCCCTGGTCGCGAAGTACGACGACCCCGTGTCGGTGTTCCTCGGCGCCTGGGGCGCGCTGCTCACGGTCTCCGGCCTCGCCGTCGTCGTGGGCCGCCTGCTGCTCCAGCGGATCACGCTCTCGCTGCTGCACTACGTGGGTGCCACGGTCTGCGTCCTGATGGCGGTCCTGACGGTGTGGGAGATGACGCGCTGACCGTCCGCACGTGCGCCGGGCGTGGTTCCCCGGACCCCCTCGGCACTAGAGTCCGCACATGGTCTCCCACAGCACCGCCCCCCACGGCGCGGACAGCGAAGTCGGCCGGCTGGCCACGGTCATGCTCCACCGGCCCGGCAACGAGCTCAAGCGACTCACGCCCCGCAACAACGACCGCCTGCTCTTCGACGGCATCCCGTGGGTGAGCCGCGCGCAGGAGGAGCACGACGCGTTCGCCGCGACCCTGCGCGAGCGCGGCGTGGAGGTGCTCTACCTCACCGAGCTGCTCACCGAGACCCTCGGGAGCGAGCTCGCCCGCAACCACGCGATCACCAGCGCGCTGTCGGGCCTGCACCTCGGTGACACGATGCGCCGCTACCTCGCCCAGGCGCTGCGCAGCCTGTCCCCCGAGGAGCTCACCGACGTGCTCACCGCCGGCATCCGCAACGACGAGGTCAAGGGCGGCCACGGCCTGGTGACCAGCCTGCTCCACCCGCACGACTTCCTCGTCGACCCGCTGCCCAACCTGCTCTTCACCCGCGACTCCAGCGTCTGGGTCCGCGACCGGGTCGCCGTCACCAGCCTCGCGATGCCCGCACGCAAGCGCGAGACCCAGCTGACCGAGCTGATCTACACCGAGCACCCGCGCTTCGCCGGCACCCGCAAGATCCACGGCTGGCACAACGAGCACGTCGAGGGCGGCGACGTCCTGCTCCTCGCGCCCGGCGTGATCGCCGTCGGCGTCGGCGAGCGTACGACGCCCGCGGGCGTGGAGCGGCTGGCCCGCCAGGTCTTCCACGCCGACCTCGCGCACACCGTGCTGGCCGTGCCGATCGCGCAGGAGCGCGCCACGATGCACCTCGACACGGTCTGCACGATGGTCGACGTCGACAAGGTCGTGATGTACCCCAACGTGGCCGACACGCTCCGCGCGGTGACGGTGACCCTGGAGGACCGCGGCTCGGGCGAGTCCGACCTGACGCTGAGCGTCAGCGGGTCCGAGCCGTTCCTCGTCGCGGCCGCCAAGGCGATGCAGATCGACACGCTGCACCAGATCGACACCGGCCTCGACCCGGTCACCGCGGAGCGCGAGCAGTGGGACGACGGCAACAACACCTTGGCGCTCGCGCCGCGGGTCGCAGTGGCCTACGAGCGCAACGACGAGACCAACGACCGGCTCGAGGACGCCGGCATCGAGGTCGTGCGGATCGCCGGCTCCGAGCTCGGCTCGGGTCGTGGCGGGCCGCGCTGCATGAGCTGCCCGATCTCGCGCGAGCCGCTGCGGGTGGTCTGAGCCACGCCGAACGGGCATCACCCTCGCGTCGGTGGCTCGTTGACCGGGCATGACTGACTCGATCCTCGACGCCCTGGAGCCCTCCGACGCCCAGCGCGTCCTGGCTGCCGGCAACGCCCTGCGCCTGCCCCAGGGGTGGTCTCCCATCGCCGAGAGCACCCCCGCCGACAAGGCGTACCTCATCACCGAGGGCGAGGTGTCGGTGCGCAAGGGGGGCGTCGAGATCGCCACCCTCGGCCCCGGCGCCGTGGTCGGGGAGACCGCCATCGTCAACCGCACGCTCCGCTCGGCCACCGTCGTCGCGCTGACGCCCCTGCGGGTCGTGCACTTCACGAGCGAGCGGCTCGAGCAGCTCGCGGACGAGGTCCCGACGTTCGGGGCCGCCCTGCGCGCGGCCGCGGCCGGGCGTGCGGTCGGCGGCTGAGCGACGTGGGCGAGGCGCGGCCCGACCCGGCGGGACCTGCGGCGCTCGACGTGCCGGACGGGACGGCCCGCGCCCTGGAGGCGTTCCTGCTCGGGCAGGAGCCGAGCCTGACCCGGGTGCAGGTGGCCGAGCGGGCGGGCGTGCCGCTCGAGCTGGCGGTGACGCTGTGGCACCACCTCGGCTTCCCCCACCACCACGACGACGACGTCGCCTTCGCCGAGAGCGACGTCGAGGCGCTGCGGCTGAGCGCCGACCTGGTCGAGATGGGCATCCTGCCGCCGGACTCGCAGGCCGCGCTCGTCCGCACGTGGGGCCGCAGCTACGCTCGGCTCGCGGAGTGGCAGACCGCGCTGCTGGCCGAGCTGGCGGTCGGGGGCGGTGACCCCGCCGCGGCGCTCAGCGACCTCGCCTCCGACGTCCTGCCGCGGGTCGAGGCCCTCCAGAGCTACGTCTGGCGCCGCCACCTGGCCAGCGCCTCGCAGCACCTGCTCGAGCACGCCACCCCGCTCGGGAGCGGCACCGACGAGGTGCGGACGTCGGTCTGCTTCATCGACATCGTCGGCTACACCACGCAGAGCCGCACCCTCGACGGCGCTGAGCTCGTCGAGTGGGTCGACCGCTTCGAGTCCGACACCACGACCCTCGTCGTCGACCACGGCGGCCAGGTCATCAAGACGATCGGCGACGAGGTGCTCTTCACCGTCGCCGACCCCGCAGCCGCCGTCACCATCGCCACCACGCTCGCTGCGCGCGGCGACGACCCCGACGACACGTTCCCCGCTGTCCGCGCCGGCATCGCCCACGGGCCCGTCGTACGCCGTCTCGGCGACGTCTTCGGCTCCACCGTCAACGCCGCCTCCCGCCTCACCTCGGCCGCCCGGCCGGGCACCGTGCTGGTCGACGCCGGGATCCGCGAGACCCTGACGCATGCGGCCGACGAGGGTGACGGCGACGACGACGCCTCACCCTGGCGCTGGCGCAGGTTGCGCCGCGTGTCGGCCAAGGGCTTCGAGAATCTCGAGGCGTGGCGGGTCAGACCGGCCCTCGTGCGGAAGTGAGGTGCATCTCGCGGATGCATTCACCACGGGTGGGTACCGGAGGCCAGGTTCGCGGGTATTCATGAGTGCCCCTGAGCCGAGGCCCGAGTGCTCATGATGGCGGGCACTCGGGCCGCCCGCACGACGTCCGGAGACGTGAAAGCCCGGTCGTTGTTGACGGGGGAAACAACAACGACCGGGCAGGGAGGAATCTACTCCGCTCGTGACGGCACGCACAACCGTTGGCCCGCTTGTGTTCCTCACGTGGCCAACACGTGGAGCCGCTCTTACCGGATCGTGACCTGTCGGTTGGCGAGCCCGGCCCGGGCGGAACGCTCGGCTGCCGTCAGCTCCTCGCCGGCCAGGGCCTCCTCGAGGGCGGCGGCGAAGCGTGCGGCCGGTTCCTCGAGCACCTCGGCGCCGGTGCCGAGCGGCAGGTCCCACACCGGAGCGAGCAGCCCGTGCGCGCGGAACATGCCCACGAAACGGGAGCCCTCGGCCACCGAGTCCCGACCGGCGGCGTGGAGGCGGGCGAGCGCGTCGAGCAGCGCGTCCTCCGGGTGCGGCATGACCCAGCGCAGGTGCTCCTTGGTGCCGACGCTGGTCCAGTACGCCGCCTCGACCGAGGTGAGTCGCGTGGTCGGCATGACGCCGCCGTTGGCCTGCTCGAGGGCGGCCTCCATGCCGGCGTCGCGCTCGGGGATGTCGTCGATCCAGTACTCGAAGCCGTCGTGGACGGTGATGTCGAGGCTGGTGTCGGTGATGAGGTCCTGGAGGGTGGGGCCCTCGCCGGGAGCGCTGAGGAGACCGACGATGCCCGGCTCCTCGGTGGCCAGCGCCAGCTCGAGGACGGCACCGAGGTCGCGGGCCGGGTTGCCGTAGGCGTGCTGCACCTGCAGGCCGAGCCAGACGTCGCCGGACTCGCGCACCATCGCCGGTGCCGCGCCGGGGAGGAGGGTGGCCAGGCGGACCGTGCGGTCGCCGTCCTCGAGCGTCAGCGGCGCGGTGGCCGCGGGCACGAGCTCGCGCAGCGCGATGACGTCGCACTCGCTGGGCATGCCCTCGAAGGGGCGCGCCACGAAGGTGGGGGCGGCACCGCCGGCCGCGCCGTGGCAGGCCTTGTAGCGCTTGCCTGAGCCGCAGGGGCAGGGTTGGCGGGGGCCGACCTCGCCTGCGGCGGGGGCGGACGCGGACGTGCTGCGGTTGCGCGACTTCTTGGCCATTGCCCGAGCCTAGTGCGGCCCCCCGGCGCCGCGCTCAGCGGTCGAGCAGCTCGAGGATGTGGGCCGGGCGGTCGCTGATCACGGCCGTCACCCCGAGGTCGAGGCAGATCTCGAGGTCGGCGGCGGTGTTGACGGTCCACACGTGGATCTCGCGTCCCGCCCTGACCAGGTGGCGCCCCAGGCCGGGGTGCTCGCGCAGCTCCTTGATGCCGGGGCCGATGATCCAGTCGTCGTCGACGACCGGGCGCAGCACCGGCCAGTGGTGCGCCTTGTCGACCAGCATCACGACCTCGAGCCCCGGCGCGAGGCGGCGTACGCGGCTCACGGCATTGAGCGAGAAGCTCATCACCCGGGCCGGGGACCCCGCCCGGTCCCAGCCGAAGTCGCCCAGCGTCTCGACCAGGCGCCGCTCGACCAGCCCGCCGTAGCGCGTCGGGTGCTTGGTCTCGATGGCCAGCTCGACGTGCCGGTCGTAGTCGGCGACCATCTCGAGCAGCTTGCGCAGGGTGAGCACCTTGCCGTCCGCGGGGTCCCGGTCGGGGGCCTCGTCGTCGAGGTCGGACCACGGGCTCTTCCACGACGCGAAGTCGAGCTCGTCGAGCTCGGCGAGGTTCATCGTCGACACCAGCCCCGTGGTGGACGCCGTGCGCCTCAGGTCGCGGTCGTGCACGCACACGAGGTGGCCGTCGGCGGTGAGCCGGACGTCGCACTCGAGCGCGTCGGCCCCCTCGTCGAGGGCCTTCACGTAGGCGCCCAGCGTGTGCTCGGCGGTGTCGTGGCTGCTCCCGCGGTGGGCGACCACCTGCGGTCGGGTGCGGGTGTCTCGGGGGCGCCGGCTGCGCGGCGTACGACGCATGGATCGAGCATGGCACGTCCGGGGACCGGCGCGCGGCAGGTCGGCCGGGGCCCGGGTGCCATGCTGGGCAGATGTCCTGGGTCGCGCAGTACGCCGTCGCCGCCGTGGTCTTCACCGTGCTCGACCTCATCTGGCTCGGCACGGTCGCGGAGGACACCTACGCGCGCCACCTCGGCGACCTGCTGGCGCCGTCGCCGAACGTCGGTGCGGCAGTCGTCTTCTACGCGATCTTCATCGCCGGCCTGCTCTACTTCGTGATCCACCCGGCGGTCGCAGCGGGCTCGTGGCGCCGCGCGGTCGGCGCGGGAGGCTTCTTCGGCTTCGTCACCTACGCCACCTGGGACCTCACGAGCCTCGCGGTCCTGCGAGACTTCCCCGCTGCGCTCGTCCCGATCGACCTGGCGTGGGGCACGTTCCTGGCGGCGACCGTCTCCGTGACGACGTACGCTGTCGCGCAGCGGCTGCCCGCGTGGGCGCGCGCGAGCAGCTGAGCGTCGCGGTCAGTGCACGTGGTCGCGCCAGTCCTCCGGCACGCGGCCGGCGGGACCGGGCGCGGGCTGGTCCTCGGGACGGCTCTGCGGGTCGGCGAGCCGCGGCCCGACCACCCCGACAGAGCGCTCGAAGTCCCAGAACCAGTCCTCGCCCGGCTCGTAGCTCTGCATGACCGGGTGGCCGGACGCCTCGAAGTGGGCGGTCGCGTGCTGCGAGGGGCTGGAGTCGCAGCAGCCGACGTGGCCGCACTGCGCGCACCGGCGCAGGTGCACCCACCAGCCGCCGGCGGCCTCGCACTCGACGCAGCCGGGACCGGACGGGGCGACGCCGGGGTCGATGCCTGCTGTCATGGGTCCAGCGTGCCCCGTCGCGGTCGGACGTGCCAGAGGCGCGTCAGCCGGAGCCGGCGAGGAAGCCGGGTAGCCTCGAGCAGGACGTCGTTCACCTCGGGCTCGGAGTAGACGCGCCCGGGCTCGAAGCGACGCACCACCTCGAGCAGCACGGCCGCGCGCACCTTCCGCTTCGCCGGCACGCGCGCGATGCGGCCGTCGGCGAAGAGGCGGCCCACCAGCCGCTCCTGCTCGGCCCGCGCGGCGTCGTACGCCTCCCGGTGCGCCGCTGCAGCGGGCGTCAACGATGCGACTCACGGATGCGCCCGAGGAGACTCAGCGGCGAGGGCAAAGACTTTGCGAGTTCATCCGGGCGGGGTTGACCCCGCGCGGGGTATCGGTTCAGGTGGAGGCAGCGACGAGGCCATCGGGGGTCTCGCCACGACCAGGGAGTCATGCCCATGCACCTGCCCATGCCCGGACGTCTCGTCCGCAGCCTGCTCGCCGTCCTCACCTCGCTCGTCGCGGTGGCCGGACTCACCGGACCCTCGCACGCCGTCACCAAGCTCACCGACGCACAGGCGGCCAGCCAGCTCTCGGCCGTCGGCATCACCCGTGTCTCGACCGGGGGCTGCACCGACCGCTACGTCTCGACGTGCACGTCCTACGACCAGATCAACCAGGAGACGGTGAGCGGGATCAAGACCTTCAAGTCGATCAGCGGCTGCGCGATCACGATCACCGGTGGCACCGAGACCGGCCACGCGTCGGGCACCTACAGCCACTGGAACGGCTACAAGGTGGACGTCCGCCCGACCACCTGCGTGTCGAACTACATCACCAGCCGCTACGCCTACCACGGCGTGCGCGGGGACGGCGCCACGATGTACCGCGCCCCCTCGGGCAACATCTACGCCCGCGAGAGCAGCCACTGGGACATCACCTACTACACCTGCGGCTGCTGACCGGCAGGCAGAGCCGGACCGGGACCGCCACCCGCTGGAAGCCGTCCGCGCAGGTTCAGGCCTGAGCGGCCGGCTTCCAGGCGCGCAGCCCTGCGAGCGTGCGCTCGATGAGGTCGAGCGACGGGTTCGCCACCACCACGGCCGGGACGAGCGGACGGGTCTCCAGGTGCCGCCCCCCAGCAGGCCACCAACGCTCGTCGCCGCGGGGGAGTCCGAGCTCGGCGCGCAGGACCGCGAACGTCGGGACCTCCGAGTCGTCCACCCGTTCCACGAAGCCCGTCCTGGAGATCTGCCCGTGCGCCAGACGTACGGGCAGTTCTGCACCGCGAGACAGGACATCTTCCACTTGGAGATCAAGCAACATGGCGGATCCTCTGGATTGGGCAATGATTCCTTGGCGTTTCTCCCGAACTCCCACGCTTTCCTCTGCTAATGACCATAGGAACTCGCAAGAGGTCCCGGGTCGTTATTACCCACGCGTGGAGGCCCTGTGCATGTCGCGGGTGCGGGGCGACCCTGCCTCCGGACGCGGTCCAGACCGGAGGCAGCGCGTGAGCCGCGGGGCCGTCAGCGCGTGCCGACCGGCGCGTCCTCGTCGAGACCGTGGTCGGCCCTCGCCCTCGCGCGGCGGTTCGCGACCAGGCTGGTCGTGATCGTGACCGCCAGGATGCCGACGATGACGTACAACGACACCAGGGTCGGCACGTCCGGCACCGACGGCCAGACGAGGTGCGCCCAGTGGAGGACCAGCTTGAAGCCGATGAACCCCAGGATCGCGGCAAGGCCGTAGCTGAGGTGCGCGAGCGCACCGAGCGCACCCTCGAGCACGAAGTAGAGCGCGCGCAGGCCGAGCAGGGCGAAGGCGTTGGTGACGAACACGAGATAGGGGTCACCGGTGATGCCGTAGACCGCCGGCACCGAGTCGACGGCGAAGACCACGTCGGTGGCGAAGACTGCCACGGTGACGAGCGCGAAGGGCGTCAGCGCCCGGGCGCCGTCCTTGACCACGGTGAACTTCGCGCCCTCGTAGTCGTCGCTGACGGGCATGAAGCGGCGCATCACCTTGACCACGCGCATCTCGGCGACGACGATCTCGTGCTCCTGGCCGCGGATCGCGTCACGCAGCAGCTTGACGCCAGTGAGCAGAAGGATCGCGCCGAAGACCAGGAAGACCCAGTCGAAGCGCGAGAGCGCAACGGCGCCGAGGGCGATGAAGATGCCGCGCAGCACGAGCGCACCGATGATGCCGTAGAGCAGCACCCGCTGCTTGAGCACCTCGGGGACGGCGAAGGCTGCGAGCAGCAGCATGAAGACGAAGAGGTTGTCGACGCTCAACGTCTTCTCGACCAGGTAGCCGGTGTAGTACTCCAGACCGCGGTCGCCGCCGTGGACGTTCCAGACGTAGAGGCCGAACGTCAGGGGCAACGCGACGTAGAACGCCGACCAGGCGATGGCCTCCCTCATCGAGACCTCGTGCGGCTTGCGGGTGGCGATGAAGTCGACGGCGAGCAGGGCGACGACCACGCCGATGGTGATGAACCACAGGGTGGGGGACGCGATGGACGTCATGGGTCTCCTCAGGATCGAGTTCCTGAGGTCTCCCCCGCCGCGAGCTGCGATCGGCCGCTCGCCGGGGCGCCTGCTGAGGCGCCGTAGTGACCGACGAGTGTTGGTGGGGTACTCCCCTCGCCGAAGATTCTAGTTGACCCCTCAAGGTGATCGTCAATCGGCTCGGGCACCGTAGTCTCGCAGGCATGGACGAGCTGGAGTACGACGTCATCGTCATCGGCGGCGGACCGGCGGGCGAGAACGCCGCGCAGTACGCCGTCGAGGGCACCGACATGACCGCTGTCATCGTCGAGCGCGAGCTGCTCGGGGGGGAGTGCAGCTACTGGGCGTGCATGCCGAGCAAGGCGCTGCTGCGCCCCATCGCCGTCGCCGACCTCACCGCAGACCTGCCAGGGGTGACGACCGCCCACGTCGCGCCGAAGGCGCTGCTGGAGCGGCGCGACGCCTGGGTGTCGCACTACGACGACGCCGGGCAGGTCACCTGGGCCGAAGGCGCCGGGCTCGCCGTGCTCCGCGGCGACGGCCGCCTGACCGGCGAGCGGACGGTCCGCGTCTCCGGGTCCGACGGCGAGCGCACCGTCCGGGCCCGCCGGGCGGTGGTGATCGCGACCGGGAGCGCGGCCCACGTGCCGCAGATGTACGCCGACGCCCTGCCGTGGGACTCCCGCGACGCCACCGCGGTGACCGAGGTGCCGGACCGCCTCGTCGTGATCGGCGGCGGGGTCGTCGCCTGCGAGGCCGCGATCTGGATGTCGGCCCTCGGCTCCGAGGTGACCCTCGTGGTGCGCGACCAACGGCTGCTCGGGCGCACCGAGCCCTTCGCCGGCGAGGCCGTCCTGGAGGGCCTGCGCGGCCGGGGCGTCACCGTGCTCCTGGGGACCGACGTGACCGGCGTACGCCGTGAGGGCCCGGAAGCCACCGGGGTCGGCAGGATCCACGGGAGCACGGTCACCCTGACCACCTCGGCGGGCGACCTCGAGGCCGACGAGGTGCTGCTCTCGATCGGGCGCGCGCCGCGGCTCGACGACCTCGGCCTGGACTCCGTCGGGCTCGTGCCCGACGACGTCACCGGCGGTCGGTTGCCCGAGTGGCTGCACGCCGTGGGCGACGCCAGCGGCGGCCCGCCGCTGACCCACTGGGGCAAGCACCAGGCGCGCCTGGTGGGCGCCCGGATCGCTGCGTCGGCCGCGGGCGAGGTGGCGTGGGAGCCGGACCGCGAGGCGCCCGTGCCGCAGGTCGTCTTCAGCGACCCGGAGGTCGCGAGCGTGGGGCTCACCGAGGCCCAGGCACGCGACGCGGGGCACCACGTGGTCACCTCGCGCGTGCCGACCTCGTCGGCCGCCGGCACCAGCCTGCTGCGCGACCACGTCGCCGGCCACGCCCAGCTCGTCGTCGACGCGGACTCCAGGCTCCTGCTCGGCGCGACCTTCGTCGGACCGGAGGCCGGCGAGCTGGTGCACGCCGCGACGGTCGCGATCACCGGCGGGGTGCCGGTCCACGTGCTGCGCCACGCCGTGGCGTCGTACCCCACCGCCGCCGAGCTGTGGCTGCGGTTGCTCGAGGAGCTGCCGCGCGAGCTGCGTACGCCGGCCTGACCCTCAGCCCCGCTCGCGCAGGTAGCGCCCGAAGTGGGGGACGGTGAAGGCGATCTGGCCGCGTTCGCCGGAGTAGACGAGGCCCTTCTTGAGCAGGGAGTCGCGCGCCGGGGAGAGCGACTGCGGCTTCTTGCCGAGGTTCGCCGCGACGTCCGCGCTGAGCACCGCGTCGCCCTCGGCCTCGTCCTGCGCGGCCGCGACCTCGGCCATCGCCATCAAGTAGTCGCGCTCCCCCGGCGTCGCGCGTTCGTAGCGTGAGCCGAAGAAACCGACCGCGAGCTCCGACTCGGCCTCGGGCGCGGCGACCGCGACGTCGGCAGCCGTGATCGGCGATCGCGGGGCGAGGTCCCACACGGCCTTGCCGTAGGCCTGGATGAAGTAGGGGTAGCCGCCGGTGGCGTCGTACATCGCAGCCAGAGCATCCTCCGCGTACGCCGCGTCCTCGTCCGCGGCAGGCGCCTCGAGCGCACGGTCGGCCGCCTCGCGGGAGAGCCGGTCGATGCGCTGGTAGCGGAAGAGCCGCTCGCTGTAGGACTTGCTCGCGCTCAGCACGGCGGGCAGGTGCGGCAGGCCGGCGCCGACCACGATCACGGGCAGGCCCGACTGGCTCAGCTCGTGGCAGGCCGCGCACAGCGCCGAGATGTCGTCGGGGCCGAGGTCCTGCATCTCGTCGATGAAGATGCCGATGCCCTTGCCCACGTCGGCGGCCAGGCCGCCGAGGTCGGTGAAGAGCTCGACGAGGTCGATCTCGATGTCACCGGAGTCGGCCCGCCCGCGGACGGCGGGAGCGTCGATGCCGGGGCTCCACTGGTCCTTGAGCTTCGCGGCGGCACCGGCGTCACGGTGGGCGAAGGACTTGATCACGCCGAGGACGTGGTCGACCGAGTCCTCGTCGCGATGGCCGAGCTCGCGCACCGCTTGGTGCAGGGCGCTGCTGAGAGGGCGCCGCAGGCCCTGCCCCGGCCGGGCCTCGAGCTTGCCGGTTCCCCACCCCTTGCGTACGGCGGCACCGCGCAGCGCGTTGAGCAGGACGGTCTTGCCGACGCCGCGCAGCCCGGTCAGCACGAGGCTGCGCTCGGGGCGCCCCTTGGCGACGCGCTCGAGCACGACCTCGAAGGCGGCGAGCTGCTCGTCGCGACCGGCCAGCTCGGGAGGGCGCTGTCCCGCGCCAGGGGCGTACGGGTTCCGGATCGGGTCCACGATCAGACGGTATCGGGGAATCTAGGCCGGGCCTTAGATTGCTGGATATTCCGCGAGTCGGGATTCTCGGGATCCCCGGTCACCCGGGGAAACTGGAGCCTCACCCCCGAGACTTCGCACTGGAACCTCCACTTTCCCCGGGTACCCGGGGAAAGCAACGCGACCGGCCCTCACCCCGCCCGACTCGGCCCGACCTCCCGCGCGCGGCGTACGCCTCGTCGAGCCCGCGCCGCAGGAGAGCGACCAGGTCCTCGCCGCGGGGGTCGAGGAAGACCGTCCCGGTGCGAGGCGTGCGCTGCGGAGCCATGTCCCATGGTGACGCGGCGCACTCGGCCGTGCCGAGCAAGGGGCAGGCCTAGACTCGCCCTCGTGCCCGAGCTGCCCGAGGTCGAAGCCCTCGTCCAGGACCTGCGCGGCCGCCTGGTCGGTCGCGCGATCAGTCGCGTCGACCTCGCCGCCTTCAGTGCCCTCAAGACCTTCGACCCGCCGCTGCACGCCCTGCACGGCACGCTCGTCGAGGACGTGACCCGCCACGGCAAGTTCCTCGACATCGACGCCAGCGGGGTCCACCTCGTCATCCACCTCGCCCGCGCCGGCTGGATCCGTTGGCGCGACGAGGTGCCGGCGCTGCCCGCCAGGCCCAACAGCAAGAACCCGCTGGCCGCGCGCGTGGTCGTCGACGACCCCGACCTCGACACGCAGCCGGGGCTCGACATCACCGAGGCCGGCACCCGCAAGGGCCTCGCGATCTACGTCGTGCGCGACCCGCAGCAGGTCGAGGGCATCGCGCGGCTGGGACCGGACCCGCTCTCCGACGACTTCACGATCGAGGTGCTGCGCGGGATCCTCGAGGCGGAGGGACGCAAGCAGATCAAGGGCGTGATGCGGATGCAGTCCATCATCGCCGGCATCGGCAACGCCTACTCCGACGAGATCCTCCACGCCGCGCGGATGTCGCCCTTCAAGCCCGCCAGCAGCCTCGAGGACGACGACCTCGAGACGTTGTACGCCGCCATCCGCGGCACCCTGGGCGACGCCGTCCAGCGCTCGAGCGGGCTGGCAGCGAGCGAGCTCAAGGGCGAGAAGAAGAGCAACCTCGCGGTCCACGGCCGCACCGGCCAGGCCTGCCCGGTCTGCGGCGACGTCGTGCGCGAGGTGTCCTTCGCGGACTCGAGCCTGCAGTACTGCGCGACGTGTCAGACCGGTGGCAAGCCGCTGGCGGACCGGCGCATGTCGAAGCTGCTGAAGTAGCCCTCACGGGACGCAGAGAAGGTGCCGGTCGGACTCACCCCCGTGAAGCCCGCCCGACACCTACTGCCGTCAAGCATACCTTGACGCAGGCCAGATCTTCTCACGCGGTGGCGCGCTTGTCGCCGGATTTGCGGGAGAACCTCTCCCAGGCTGCCTGGCGGGACACCCCGAGGGTGCGGCCGATCTCGGCCCAGGAGATCTTGCGGGCGCGGAGCAGGTCGACCCACTCGTGCGCGAAGGACTGGTTCTGCTCGGCCGAGGCCAGGATCATCGGGAGCGCGGCGAGCACCTCGGTGTCGCTCATCCGCTCCCACGGGAAGGTCCCACGCGCCTCGGCGAGCTGCGCCGGGTCGTGGACCATGGTGTGGAAGTCGTCGACGCAACCGCGGCAGATCTGCGCGCCGAGCCCGCCGATCAGCGGCACATCGGTGCCGGGTCCCCCCTGCGTCCCGCAGAACGAACAGATCCTGCCCTCACGCGTGATCGCCATGGCCTTCGCCTCCCTTCCTCGATGCTACTCCCCGGGCGGCAGGCACACCTGCGTACGCCGAACCCCGTCCCGCCCTCACTCGGTGGCCCCGGGCATCTCGGGCATCTCGGGCATCTCGATGCCGTCGAGCGGGTTGCCGCAGGTCTCGGTGAGGTAGTCGGCGAAGGCCTCGGCCTGGCGCTGCGCGGCCTTCGAGGCGTCCGCGCCGCCCTGCTCGAGCTCCTCGAGCTGGTCGATGGTGAAGTCGGCGGCGTCGATCTCGCCCGCCTGCTCGACGAGCTGCTCGAAGCCGGCGCGGGCGTCGTCGGAGATGCCGTCGGGGGTCCCGATCTCCTCCAGCTCCTGGCCCCAGTCCTTGACCGCCCGCGCCATCTCCTCGTTGCTGGGGAGCTCGGGATTGGCCATGTCCTCGGGCAGCAGGTCGTCGAACAGGCTGCTCTGGGTGTCGCAGAAGTCCTTTTCACTGGCGTCGGCCGGCGCTCCGCCGCCGCAGGCAGAGGTGGTGGCGCCGACGAGCAGCACGGTGCTGGTCAGGGCGAGGCGGGCGCGGACGTTCATGGGGTACCCCTTCGATCGGACGCGGACGCGTCGCGGTGTCGTGACTCGCGCCCACCCTTGCGCGGGTCGCGTCAATCGTCCATTCGCAAGGCGTCGGGCAGTGGCACCCGTAGGGCCCGCTCGAGCGCCTCGAGGTACTCCGCGCGCGGACGGCTCACGACGCCCAGCGAGGCCAGGTGCGGCGTCTGCCACTGCACGTCGAGCACCCGGTGCGCGGCGTGCTGGTCCTGCAGCAGGTCCACGAGGGCGAGCAGCGCGACCTTGGAGGCGTCGCGCTCGTGGTGGAACATCGACTCCCCCGCGAACAGCCCCCCGACGGCGACGCCGTAGAGCCCCCCGGCGAGCCGTCCGTCGCGCCACGCCTCGACGGAGTGCGCCCAGCCGAGGCGGTGCAGGCGACCGTAGGCCTGCTTGAAGTCGGGGGTGATCCAGCCGTCGGGACGGTCGGTGCGCCCGCACTGCGCCACCACCTCGTCGAAGGCGGTGTCGATGCGGATCTCGAAGTCACGCGCGGAGCGCCGCAGCGAGCGCGGCACCCGCATCCCGTCGAGCGGCAGCACCCCGCGCTCGACGGGCGAGAACCATCCGAGCTGCTCGTCACCGTCGAGGGTGACCGGCATCGGGAAGAGCCCGGCTGCGTACGCCGTCACGAGGGTCCCGGCCTCCAGGTCCGCGCCCAGGGCGACCAGGTCGTCGTCGGGGTCCCACGTCGAGTGGTGCGGGAACGCCCACGGTGTCGGAGCGGGAGCGATGGGCACGCTTCGCACGGTAGCGAACGACCTCTCGCGCCGCGGCGAGGACGTCGCGACCGGCGCCGTACGATCGCGGCATGGGCCTGAAGCAGACCGTGGCACGCCAGCTCGCGCCGAGGATCTCCGAGCTCACCCCCGGGTTGAGCACCGGATTCGTCCGTGAGGCGCTCAACCGCGCCATCGACGGGGTCGGCCCCCTCGCCCCTGCCGCGGTGGCCGCCGACAAGCAGCTCGCGGAGCAGCGCGGCGACGTCGAGCGCGCGATCCACGAGGTCATCGAGAACAACGTCCGCATCGCCGGGGCGCAGGGCTTCGCCACCAACGTCGGTGGGCTCGTGACCATGGCGGTGGCCATCCCGGCCAACGTGACCGGCCTGGCGATCATCCAGTGCCGGATGGTCGCCGGCATCGCGCACCTCCGCGGTCACGACCTCAGCGACCCGCGCGTGCGCAACGCGGTCCTGGCGCTGCTGCTCGGCGAGGAGCACGTCACCGAGCTGGTGAAGAAGAAGAAGCTCCCCGCCACGCCGATGGCCCTGGCCACCGCGCCGGTGCACGACCCCAGCCTCGACGGCACGATCTCCGCGGTCGTGGCCTCCGACATCTTCACCCGCGTGGTCGGCAAGCGGCTGGCGACCACGGTCGGGCGCCGCGTGCCGGTGGTCGGCGGCGTCGTCGGCGCCGGGGCGGACGGCTTCGCGACCTGGAAGGTCGGGAGGTACGCCGACCGCGAGCTGCTGGTGCGTCGGCGCTGAGGCCTCACCTCCCGCGGGCCGCCCACTCCTCGGCGAGGAGCGCGTAGCCGACCTCGTCGAGCCACCCGAGCTCGTGGTGCCACAGGGACTGACGCGAGAGACGTTCGCGCCGCATCCCCGCCTTCTCGAGCACCGCGACCGAGGCGTGGTTGTCCGCGTTGGCCGCTGCCGTCACGCGGCGCAGCCCGAGGCCCTCGAACGCGGCGCCGAGCAGCGCGCGGGCGGTGGCCGTCGCGATGCCCCGACCGGCGTACCGCGGGTCCACGACGTAGCCGATGAGTCCGTCGGTGCCGTCGGGGACGCCCGGCTGGCCCGGCCCGTCGACGACGTCGAGGAAGCCGATCGCCACGACCGCGCCGTCACGCTCGACGACGCAGGAGAAGGCGGTCGGGCTGTCCGCGACGGCGACGAGCTCTCGGCGCAGGTCGTCGGGGTCGACGTGGGCGCGGACCATGAAGTGGTTGACCAGCGGGTCGTTGCGGAAGGACAGCAACGCCTCGACGTCCGCCTCCACGGGGTCGCGGAGGAGCAGGTCGCCGGAGCGGACGGGCCAGGGGCTGGAGGGCACGGCGGGACCCTCGCACACACCCACCGTCCCACGCACGGCCGTTTCCGCGGCCGGAGGCGGGTTCAGCCGCGGATCCGGCCCTTCGCGCGCCGGTAGGCGTCGAGCGTCCCGCGCCCCGCGGGGCTGTCCTCGAGGGTGGTCACCACCTTGCGCCGGACCCGGTAGGACGGCGTGGCGCGCGCGTGGTCCCGCTCCTCGCGGGCCTCGCGCAGCTCCTCGTGCAGGCGCTCCTCCACGGCCCGCAACCGCGCGCCCTCCACCAGCAGGGCGCTGATCGCGTCGAGCGCCGGCGCCAGCAGCTCCGCGGCGGTGGTGGTGTCGGGGTCGGCGAAGGGGCCTGGCTCGGGGCCGAGGAGGTCGTCGAGCGAGCCGACGACGTCGTAGCCGCGCTCGGCCAGCACGGCCGTCCAGCTGCGGGACAGGTCGCGGGCCCAGGCGTGGGCGTCGGGCGGCAGTCCCAGCCGTGCGGAGGCCACGCCGCGCGAGAGGGTCTGGTGGGCCAGCACCTCTCGTACGAGGGGGCGGTAGTCGGGCGGGGCGATGATCGAGGTGACGCGCTCGTTGATGGTGCGCAGCAGCGACGTCTCCGGGACGCCGAGGGACGGGTTCTCCCGCTCCGCGGTCAGGTCCAGTGGGAGGGCGTCGAGGCCGAAGATGCGCGAGAAGCGGCGCCAGAGCTCACCCCGGTCGGAGCCCGACGGCGGGAGCGTGACCAGGTGGACCCGCTCGGGAGGCAGCGAGCTGCCCCAGCGGTCGAGGATGTCGGGGACCTCCTGCACCGCCCAGAACCACGACCCGATCCGCGACTCGCGAGCGGGGTCGCGGATGGTCTCGAGGAAGCGGGCGTAGGTGATGTGGCTGCGGTGCTTGACGTTCTCCTGCCACTCGGCCGGCACCTGGCGCACCAGGTCGCGCGCCGACAGCACGACGTGGACCTCGGCGTCGCCGAGCGAGTCCAGCGCCCGCCGGACCTGGGTCGGCGTGGCGCGGGCGAAGATCTCGTGGCTGATGATCGCGGTGCCGTGCCACTCACGCACCTGCGCGGCGAGCCGGTCCCACGCGCCGACGGCCTCGGTCTCGATGCCCCCCCACGGGAGCGTCATCAGGTCGAGCGCGGCGAGGAAGTGGGCGTCGAAGCGGTCCGCGGCGTAGAGGAGGTCGTGCTCGCGCAGCAGCGACTGGTTGCGGAACAACACGTCCTGGAGGTAGGACGTGCCGGTCTTGGGGCATCCCACGTGCAGCAGCACCTTCCTGCTCACTGCCGCACCTGCCTCTCCGTACGCCATGCCGGGTCGACGACCATCCTGATCGCCAGGTCGAGGACCTGCTCGTCGTCGGCACCGGTCACCGCGGCGGGCGCGCTGCGCGGCGCGAGATCGGCGAGGTCGCCGACGACAGGGTAGCCAGCGCGCGTCAGCTGGCGCGTCATCCGGGCCGCGGAGGAGGCCACCCAGTCGCGTTCGCGAGCAGGTACGCCGACCGGTGCGACGCCGCTGTCGGGGATGCGCCGCTGCAGCGTCCGCATCAGCGACGGCCGCTCGGCCGTCGGCACGCGCAGCCCCACGACCGCAGCCACCCGGCGTGCGAGCTCGGCCTGGTCGGCCCCGGGGACGCGCGCGAGGGACGACGGCAGGGACCGTACGCCGAGCTCGCGGGGCAGGCGGTCGTGGTCGGTGACCACCCTGACGAGGGGGCGCCGCGGGTGCCAGCGGCGTACGGAGTCGGCGAGGTCGACGCGGGCCGGCAGCTGGTCGCGCTCGCGCCAGAAGCGCAGCCACTCCGCCCACGGCTTGCTGCCGTGCTCGAAGCAGCGCTGGGTCCAGGTGCGGGCGAGGAGCTCGTCGAGCGGCGCGCCGAGGGCGACGACGTGGGGCCGCGGTCCGCCCTCGGGCCGACCGAGGCCGCGCAGGTGCTCGCGCAGACCGGTGGCGAGCACGGGATCGCCCACCAGGCGGAACCGACGCCGCCACGGCCGCGCCCACCTCGCGGGTGCGGGGTCGGCGCCGAGCGCGACCAGGTCGTCGGCGACGAGGACGCTCGCCACGCGCAGCAGCTCGTGCGCGCCGACGGTGGCGGGGTCGACCGGTGCGGGGCCGAAGCCGGTGGTCGGCAGCCCGAGGAGCGGCAGGTCGGCCTTGCCGCGCCCGGCGGCGGTGGTCGCCAGCACCCGGTCGGCGAGCCCCTGGTCCGGCGCTGCGGACCCCCGGGCGAGGTTGATCCGGCGCAGCAGCTCGAGCTGCTGGGCGCCCGGCAGCAGCGGTGCGGCCCCGGGTGCGGGTGCGGTCCGGTCCGGCCACGCCGACCAGGGCGTCGTACCTCCCTGCCGGAGGTGCTCGACCCAGCCCGCCGCCGAGGCGGAGGAGTCGCCGGTCAACGGTCGCGCAGCCGACGCGCGGTCTCGCGGATCCGGCCGCTCACCGTGTCGGCGGAGGCGCGGTTGGCGGCCTCCTGGGTCATCACGGTCAGCGCGTCGAGCGCTGCCCCGAGCTCGAGCTTCGCGCGGACCCGGTCGGGGTTCTTCCAGTCCTCGCCCTCGGCGGGACGGCGCGGCCGCAGGTCCTCCACGTCGCCGATGACGTCGACCCCGCTGCCCCTGATCCACTCGATCCACAGGTCCGCGCGCTCCTCGGCAAAGGCGTAGCGCTCGG
Source organism: Nocardioides furvisabuli (assembly GCF_021083185.1). GTDB lineage: Bacteria > Actinomycetota > Actinomycetes > Propionibacteriales > Nocardioidaceae > Nocardioides > Nocardioides furvisabuli. The sequence goes on from NZ_JAIGQB010000003.1 coordinate 165,685, forward strand.
GGGGCAGGCGCACCGGGACCGCGGTGCGCGAGACCAGCACCTCCTGCGCGAGGACCTCGCGGATGAGGTTGTCGTAGGCCGGCTCGCGCCACACGCCGAGCTCGAGGCGGCGGTTGAGCTTGCGCAGCAGGGACGTCTCGGCGATGCCGAGCGAGCGGTTGTCGCGCTCGGAGTCGAGGGGGGCCCAGTCCGGGTCGATGCTGAAGGCGCGGCAGAAGCGCAGCCACAGCTCGTCGCCGTTGGGCCCGCGGTCGTGGGGCACGGTGACGACGTGCACGCGCTCGGGCGGGAGCTTGGCGCCCCACTGCGACAGCACCCGCGGCAGGTCCATCGCGTTGAAGAACCACGTCTGGCCGCGCTCGACCTTGTTGAGGAAGCGGCGGAAGGGCCACTTGCGCCCCTGCTTGATCGACTCCTGCCACGCAGCGGGCAGCTGGCGCCCGAGGTCGCGCGCGGAGTAGACGATGTGGACCTCGTTGCCGGCCAGGTCGTTCATCGCCTTGGCGATCTTGTCCGGCTTGGCGCCGGCGAGGATCTCGTGGCTGATCACCACGTTGCCGTCCGAGCGGTTGACCCGCTTGACCATCGCCTCCCAGGCGCCCCTGGCGTGCCCGGGCGCACCGCCCCAGTCCTGCTCGAGCAGGTCGAGCGCCGCGCGGAAGTGGAACATGTCCGAGCGACCGCCGCGCGTGCTCGGGACGGTCACTCCGTGCCGCGCCAACGACGAGGTGTTGAGCAGCAGCCGGTCCTGGAGGTAGGTCGTCCCGGTCTTGGGTGCCCCGATGTGGAGGTGGACGACGCGGCTCATGGCGCTGATTGTGCCCGAGCCGGGTAGTCCACCGGGACATGGCCGTCCTGCGACCCGCCGGAGGACCACATCCCGGTGGACTACCGGGGCGCTGCTGCGGCGCCGAGGGCCCGTACGACGGCGCTCGGGCTCGGGCGGCCCAGCCGGCCGGCCATCCACACGCTGGTCTCGACCACGGCGTCGAGGTCGACCCCGTGGTCGACCCCGAGACCGGTCAGCATCCACACCAGGTCCTCGGTGGCGAGGTTGCCGGTCGCCGACCTCGCATAGGGGCAGCCCCCGAGGCCGCCGGCGCTGGCGTCGAAGGTGGTGATGCCGGCCTGGAGCGCGGAGAACGTGTTGGCCAGCGCCTGGCCGTAGGTGTCGTGGAAGTGCATCGCCAGCCGGTCGGTGCCGACACCGGCGTCCGCGAACGCCGCGACGAGCGCCTTCACGTGCCCGGCGGTGGCCACGCCGATCGTGTCGCCGAGGCTGAGCTGGGAGGCGCCGAGGTCGAGCAGGCGGGTGCCGGCGGTGACGACCTGCTCGATGGGCACCGCGCCCTCCCACGGGTCGCCGAAGCACATCGACACGTAGGCCCGCACGTCCATCCCGGCCGCGCGGGCCCGGGCGACAGTGGGCCCGAACATCGCGAACTGCTCGTCGAAGGTGCGGTTGAGGTTCTTCGCGGCGAAGGTCTCGGTGGCACTGCCGAAGATCGCGATGTGCTCCAGGCCGAGCTCGAGTGCCCGGTCGAGCCCGCGCTCGTTGGGCACCAGGACCGGCAGGTGGCGCCCGGCCTCGCCCAGGTCGGCCATCAGCTCCGCGGCGTCCGCGAGCTGCGGCACCCATCTCGGGTGGACGAAGGAGGTGGCCTCGACGACCGGGAGGCCGGCGGCCACGAGACGGCGCACGAACTCCGCCTTGACCTCGACCGGCACGATCGCCTGCTCGTTCTGGAGGCCGTCGCGGGGGCCGACCTCGTAGATAGTGACGGCCGACGGGAGGCCGTCGGCGCGCACGGTCATGGGCAGGTCAGTCATCGGTGGCCTCCACGACGAAGAGGGCGGCACCGAGCTTGACGAGGTCCCCGGTGACCGCGCCGACCGAGGTGACCGTGCCGGCGAAGGGCGCCTTGAGCGCGAGCTCCATCTTCATCGCCTCCATCACCCCCAGTGTCTCCCCCTCCGCCACCGTTTGGCCCTCGGCGACGTGGACCGCGAGCACGGTCCCGGGCATCGGGGCGAGCAGCGTGCCGTCGCCCGCCGCGGCGGCGTGGTCGGCGAAGGGGTCGGGCCGCTCCCACACCCACCGTTGACCGCGGTGCACGACGTCGACGACGTCTCGACGCACGTCGAGCACCGCGTGCTCGGCCACCCCGTCGACGAGCAGGTGCGCCGCGTGGTCCTGCGCCGACACCAGGCGTACGTCGTGGGTGGCGCCGGCGTGCGAGACCTGTCCGCGGTGCCGGTCGACGACGACGTGGGCGTCGCCGAGGACCACCGTGTCGGCGGCCGGGTCCCCGCCCATCCGCCAGCCGTCGGAGCGCCAGGGGCCGCTGCCACCGTGGCGCGAGCCGGGCATCGTGTCGAGCAGCACCTCGGTCCAGGCGGCCAGCACCAACGCCACCGAGCCGTCGGGCTCGGGCACCTCGTGGCGGTCGAGCCAGGCCGTGTCGATGGTGGCGTCGCGGAAGTCGTCCGAGGCTGCGAGCGTGCGGAGGAAGCCGGTGTTGGTGGTGATGCCGAGGATCGCCGTGTCGTCGAGCGCGCCCACGAGCGCGGTGCGGGCAGCCTCGCGGTCGGCGCCCCAGGCGATGACCTTGCCGAGCATCGGGTCGTAGGAGGTGGAGACCTCCTGCCCCGGCTCGAGGGCGTGGTCGACGCGGACGACCGGTTCTCGTGACAGGCGCTGCGCGCCTTCCTCGACCAGCGAGTGCGGCCACCTCACGATCGACGTGCGCCCCGCCTGGGGCAGGAAGCCGCGGAAGGAGTCCTCGGCGTAGACCCGGGCCTCGATGGCGTGTCCCTCGAGCGTGACCTGCGACTGGTCGATGCCCAGCGGCTCGCCCGTCGCGACCCGCAGCTGCAGCTCGACGAGGTCCACGCGCCCGCCGTCGACGCGGACGACCTCCTCGGTGACCGGGTGCTCGACCTGGAGGCGAGTGTTCATCTCGAGGAAGTAGAACTCGCCCGTGACGTTGTCGAGCAGGAACTCCACGGTCCCCGCGCCGGTGTAGCCGCACTGCTCGGCCAGCGCGACCGCGGACGACGTGATCGCCGCGCGCTGCTCGTCGCTGATGGTCGGGGCGGGAGCCTCCTCCAGCACCTTCTGGTGCCGGCGCTGGGTGGAGCAGTCACGCTCGAAGAAGTGCAGCACGGTGCCGTGGGAGTCGCCCATCACCTGCACCTCGACGTGGCGTCCGGACTCGACGTACTTCTCCACCAGGATCGTGTCGTCGCCGAAGGACGACTGCGCCTCGCGCTGGGCGGCGGCGAAGGCCTCTGCGTAGTCGGCGGGCGAGCGCACCACGCGCATCCCCTTGCCGCCACCGCCGGCCGCGGCCTTGACCAGGACGGGGTAGGAGTAGGCGGCCGGGTCGTCGTCGAGGGACCAGGACGGCACCACCGGTACGCCGGCGGCGAGCGCCACCTCGCGCGCGGCGTCCTTGCGCCCCATCGCGTCCATCACCTCACCCGACGGACCGACCAGGGTGATGCCCGCCCCGGCCAGCGCTCGGGCGAACTGCGCCCGCTCGGACAGGAAGCCGTAGCCGGGGTGGACGAAGCCGGCCCCCGACTCGCGTGCGGCGGCGACCACCGCGTCGATGTCGAGGTAGGACGAGACCCGCACCGCGCGGTCGGCGGCACGCACGTGCGGCGCGTCGGCGTCGAGGTCGGTGTGGATCGCGACGCAGGCCCAGCCGAGGCGTCGCGCCGTCCGCATGACCCGCAGGGCGATCTCGCCGCGGTTGGCGATCAGCAACGTTCTCATCAGCTCATTCCCATCAGGGGGTTTCGACGCGCCCGTTGCGACCTCGTGCCTCGGTCGCAGGGCTTGCTCAACCTGGTCGCGCCCACGCGACGCTCTCGTTCCTCGCTCGTCACTGCGCGCCTCACATCCGGAAGATGCCGTAGGACGGCTCGGGGATCGGGGTGTACGACGTCGCGGCGAGCGCCATGCCGAGCACCCGGCGGGTGTCGGCGGGGTCGATCACGCCGTCGTCCCACAGCCGCGCGCTGGCGTAGTAGGGCGAGCCCTGGGTCTCGTACTGGTCTCGGATCGGGGCCTTGAAGGCCTCGACCGCCTCCTCGTCCTCGAGGTCGGTGCGGACGGTGGCGAGCACCGAGGCGGCCTGCTCGCCGCCCATCACCGAGATGCGCGCGTTGGGCCACATCCACAGGAAGCGCGGGTCGTAGGCCCGTCCGCACATGCCGTAGTTGCCGGCGCCGAACGAGCCGCCGATGACGACGGTGAACTTCGGCACCACGCTGCACGCGACCGCGGTGACCAGCTTGGCGCCGTCGCGGGCGATCCCCTTGTTCTCGTACTCGCGCCCGACCATGAAGCCGGTGATGTTCTGCAGGAACACCAGCGGGATGCCGCGCTGGTTGCACAGCTCGATGAAGTGCGCACCCTTGAGCGCCGACTCGCTGAACAGGATGCCGTTGTTGGCCACGATGCCGACCTCGTAGCCGTCGATGCGCGCGAAGCCGCAGACCAGCGTGTCCCCGTAGAGCTTCTTGAACTCGTGGAACCGGCTCCCGTCGACCAGCCGCCGGACCACCTCGCGCACGTCGTACGGCGTGCGGGTGTCGGTGGGGACCACGTCGTAGAGCGACTCCGGCGGCTCGTGCGGCTCCTCGACCTCGGCACTGGGTTCACGGGCCGGGCGGGCGGCGGGCAGCGTGTCGACGATCGAGCGCACGATGGCCAGCGCGTGGGCGTCGTCCTCGGCGAGGTGGTCGACCACGCCGGAGGTGCGGGCGTGGACGTCGCCGCCGCCGAGGTCCTCGGCCGAGACGACCTCACCGGTCGCGGCCTTCACCAGCGGGGGGCCGCCGAGGAAGATCGTGCCCTGGTCGCGCACGATCACCGTCTCGTCGGACATCGCCGGGACGTAGGCGCCGCCGGCGGTGCAGGAGCCCATCACGCTGGCGATCTGCGGGATGCCTCGGGCCGACATGTTGGCCTGGTTGAAGAAGATCCGGCCGAAGTGCTCGCGGTCGGGGAAGACCTCGTCCTGCAGCGGCAGGAAGGCACCGCCGGAGTCGACGAGGTAGATGCAGGGCAGGTGGTTCTCGGCGGCGATCGTCTGGGCGCGGAGGTGCTTCTTGACCGTCATCGGGTAGTAGGTGCCGCCCTTGACGGTGGCGTCGTTGGCGACGACCACGCACTCGCGGCCCGCGACCCGGCCGATGCCGGCCACGACGCCGGCGGACGGCACGGCGTGGTCGTCTCCGGAACCACTGCCGTACATCCCGTACGCCGCCAGCGGCGCGAGCTCGAGGAACGGGCTGCCGGGGTCGAGCAGACGGTCGACTCGCTCGCGGGCCAGCAGCTTGCCGCGGTCGGTGTGCTTGCGGCGCGCGCTCTTCGACCCGCCCTGGCGGACCCGGGCGAGCCGGGCGCGCAGGTCGTCGACGAGCTCACGCATGGTCGGGGGACCCTGGATCGGGCTCAGCTGCTCGGACACGGACTCAGGTTAGCGATCGTTAACCTCGTGCGTCCAGTGCACACCCCGGGCGGCCGGTCTGTCGCGAGGTGTGGCCGTCGCGTGGGCCGCGCGTGTGGATCGGGTTCGCCCCGGTGCGGTAGACCAGAGGTGGTGCCGGCACCACGGCAGTGATCCGCTCCGCGGCCCACTGGAGCACCACATGGGGAGGCACGTGTGATTCCGCTCGCGGTCTGGCAGGCGCAGCGGCGCCCGGTGAAGCTCCCGGCGCCGCGCGCGCCGCACGAGGAGCCGGCGGGCACTAACCTCGAGCCCGTGACCCCCCGGCGCCAGCAGATCCTCGACATCGCCGCCGACCTCTTCGCCGAGCGTGGCTTCCACGGGGTCTCGGTCGCCGAGCTCGGCTCGGCCTGCGGCATCTCCGGCCCGGCGCTCTACAAGCACTTCGACTCCAAGGACGCGATGCTCGCCGAGATGCTGGTGAGCATCAGCGAGACCCTCCTCGCCGAGGGCCGCAGCCGCGTGGCGAGCGCCGACGGCCCGCGCGAGGCCCTCGAGGCGCTGGTCGAGTGGCACATCCAGTTCGCCATCGAGCACCGCGCCCTCATCGTGGTGCAGGACCGCGACTGGAGCAACCTGCCCGACGAGGCCCGCGAGCGCGTGCGCGCACTGCAGAGGGCGTACGTCGACGTCTGGGCCACGCAGGTGCGTCGCTTCCACACCGGCCTCAGCCCGGAGGCGTCCCGCACCCGCGCGCACGTGCTCTTCGGCCTGCTCAACTCCACCCCGCACAGCGGCCGGCTCCCCGACCCGCAGATGCACGACGTGCTCCGCGACATGGCGCACGGCGCGCTCGGCCTGACCTGAGGAGCCGACGCGCTCACATCGCGTCGAACGGGCTCTCCTGCTGCAGCAGGCGCGCCGCCCGGACCGCGGCGTCCTCGGCGACGACGAGGTCGTCGAGCTCGTGCGGCCCGTCCTCGGCACCCGGGACGGGGTCGCCGTCCTCGACCGCCTGCGGCTGGTGGATGCGGTGCAGCTCGCGCAGCACCCGCTCGCGCGAGAGCCCGCGCAGGTGGGTCAGCACGAAGGGGTCGGCGGCGATCAGCCACGCCAGCTGGGTGAGCACGGCCAGCGCGTGCGGGCACGGGTCGAGCCAGGCCTCGCACGTGCAGGCCGAGCCCAGCTCCCCGCCGTACGGAAGCAGCTCGACGCCCGCCTCCTCCACGGCCTCCACGAAAGCGTGCGGCAGCTCGCCCGCCATCAGCGCGGCGATGCGACCCGCCTCGGCGGCGACGAGCTCGGTGAAGGCCGACGCGTCGGAGTCGTCGAGCACCGGCACCGTGACCTCGACGGTGAAGGCGTCCTGACCCTCGCCCACCGCCGCCACCGCGGCACCGTCGGAGACGGTGATCGCACCCACGGCCCCCGCCCGCGCGAGCGCCCGGCCGCGCTTGAGGTCCTCGGCGCTGTAGGCCGCCTCCTCGACCGAGCGGATCACCGCCTTGCTCCACCACGTGCCCGAGCCACCGCCGCGCCGTGCCGGCAGGCGTGGATGGGTGGTGCCCGCGGCGCTCACCGGCGCAGCTCGACCAGGTCGCGCAGCTCGGCGTCCGACAGCTCGGTCAGCGCCGTCTCGCCGCGCGTGAGGACCGAGTCGGCGATGGAGCGCTTGCGGGCCAGCAGCTCGGCGATCTTCTCCTCGATCGTCCCCTGCGTGATCGCGCGGTGCACCTGCACCGGCCGGGTCTGGCCGATGCGGTAGGCCCGATCGGTGGCCTGGTCCTCGACCGCGGGGTTCCACCAGCGGTCGAAGTGGATGACGTGGTCGGCGCGGGTGAGGTTGAGCCCGGTGCCGCCGGCCTTCAGCGACAGCAGGAAGACCGGCACCTCCCCGGCCTGGAAGCGCGCCACCATCGCGTCGCGCTCGCGCACCGGCGTGCCGCCGTGCAGGAACTGGTGCGGGACCCCCGTCGTGGCCAGGTGGCGCTCGAGCAGCCGCGCCATGGCGACGTACTGGGTGAAGACGAGGACCGCGCCGTCCTCCGCCACCACGGTGCCGACCAGCTCGTCGAGCAGGTCGAGCTTCTCCGAGCGCCCGCGCAGGCGCGGGTTAGCCTGGCGCAGGAAGTGGGCCGGGTGGTTGCAGATCTGCTTCAGCCCGGTGAGCAGCTTGAGCACCAACCCGCGGCGGGTCTCCTCGTCGGCCTCCTCGATGCGGCGCATCGACTCGCGCACGAGCGTCTCGTAGAGGACGACCTGCTCGCGGGTCAGCCCGAGCACGTGGTCGGTCTCGGTCTTGGGCGGCAGCTCGGGCGCCACCCCCGGGTCGGACTTGCGCCGGCGCAGCAGGAACGGCCCGATCAGGTCGGCGAACTGGCGCGCCTTGGTGGGCTCGAGGCCGGACTCGATCGGTCCGGCCCAGACCTTGCGGAAGGCGTTGCGGCTGCCGAGCAGGCCGGGGATCGCCCAGTCGAGGATCGACCACAGCTCGGTGAGGTCGTTCTCGACCGGGGTGCCGGTCAGCGCCACCCGGGCGGTGCACGGGATGGTGCGCAGCGCGCGGGCGGCGGCCGAGCGGGAGTTCTTGACGTGCTGCGCCTCGTCCGCGACCACCAGGTCCCACGCCACCTCGGCGAGCAGCTCCGCGTCGTTGCGCATCGTGCCGTAGGTGGTCAGCACGAACCCCCCACCCACGCCGTCGAGGTCGCGCGCGCTGCCGTGGTGACGGCGCACGGCGACGCCGGGGGCGAAGCGGCGGATCTCGGCCTCCCAGTTGCCGAGCAGCGAGGCCGGGCAGACCACGAGGGTCGGGCCGCCCGCACCCGGCTGCCCTGCGCGGTGCAGGTGCAGTGCGATCACGGTGACCGTCTTGCCGAGCCCCATGTCGTCGGCCAGGCAGGCGCCGAGCCCGAGCGAGGTCAGCTCGGCGAGCCAGGACAGGCCGCGGCGCTGGTAGTCGCGCAGCTCGGCGCGCAGGGCGGGAGGCACGTCCACCAGCGCACCGGTCGCGGCGTCGCGGAGCCGGTCGCGGACCGTCAGCAGGCTCGCGCCGACGACGGCCTCGTAGGGGACGTCCTCGATGTCGACGACGCCGGTCAGCGTCGCGGCCAGCGCCTGCACCGGCGTCACGGTGCGGATCAGCCGCTTGCGGGCGCGCTTGATGACCGCGGAGTCGACCGCGACCCAGTTGTCGCGCAGCCTGATGATCGGGCTCGCCGTGCGGGCCAGCTCGTCCATCTCCTCCTCGCTCAGCTCCTCGCCGTGCAGCGAGACCTGCCACTCGAAGCCGAAGAGCGCCTGGGGGCCGAACAGCCCGTCCTGCAACGGCTCGTCGCGACGCCCCGACGCGGACCGGCGGCCCAGCTCGACGCGCTGGGTGACCTCGCGGTCGAGGTACGTGGGCCACAGGACCGGGTGGCCGGCCTCGGCGAGGGCCGCCGCCCCGCGGTCGAGGAGGGAGAGGATCTCGTCGGAGTCGAGGGTGATCTCGTCGGGGACCCGGAGGTCGAGCAGCCGCTCCAGCACCGGCCAGGCGTCGGCCGCCGAGCGGAGCGCGATGGCGGCGTGGGTGCGCGCGCGCTCGCCGAAGCCGTGCGCGGCCCCCGGACCGGACTCGGCCCAGAGCTCGGAGGCGTCGGCCATGTGCGCGGCGTTGTCGACCGCGTGCACCTGCGTGACGAGGCGTACGGCGCCGGCGACGAGCTCCTCCTCGTCGGCCTCGATGCGGAACGAGATCGTCACCAGGTGCGGCCGGTCGTCACGGGCACGCGTGCGGATCCGCGCGATCCGCTGCTGGAGCCGGTCGCTGAACTCATCGGGGCTGTGCGACCCGACGCGCCCCGGCACCGCGGCCGCCGGGGCCCGGTGGCGGGATCGCCCGGGCGTCGTGCGCGGGACGGTGTCGACCACGGCGTCGAGCAGCGCCCGCACCGTGCCCTCGGCCGTCGCCTCGTCGAAGCCGTCCCAGGCACGCGATCGCGCCAGCTCGCCGATGCGGCGCTCGTCGTCGGCGTCGAGGCCCGCGACCTGCCAGTGGCGGCCCTCGGGGTCGGGGGCGAAGCGGCCCGACGCCACCAGCTGGAGGCCCATCAGCGCCGCACCGGCGAGCAGCGCGACCGACGGGTGCGGCTGGTCGGCGTCGCGGACCTTGCCCAGCACCGGCAGCGCACCGCGGATCGGCAGCACGATCGTGCGGCGCTCGTCGGTGAACTCGATCGAGCCCTCCCGGGGCGGCTCTCCCACCAGCAGCCTGGCGGGACCGGTGACCGGGACAAAGCTCATGCAGCACCCTTCGTTGATCCGCTCGACCTGACGCTAACGCCTCGGACCGACAGGGAGTTCCCCGGCGACTACCGTCGGACGGCATGGACGTCTCCGCGCTGCTCGCCGCCCACCCCGTCATCGACGGGCACAACGATCTGCTGTGGGCCGTGCGCGCGGCGACGGCGTACGACTTCTCCCGCCTCGACGTCGGCGCGGGCGGCACCCCCACCCACACCGACCTGCCGCGGATGCGCGCCGGCGGGATGGGGGCGCAGTTCTGGTCGGTCTTCGTGCCGACCGAGCTCACCGGCGACCACGCGGTGAGCGCCACGCTCGAGCAGGTCGACGCCGCGCGCCTGCTCACCGACACGTACGCCGACCAGCTGGCGTGGGCGACGACCGCCGACGAGGTCGAGCAGGCGTGGGCGTCGGGTCGGATGGCCTCGCTCATGGGCGCCGAGGGCGGGCACTCGATCAACTGCTCGCTCGGCACCCTGCGCCAGCTCCACGCCCTCGGCGTGCGCTACCTGACGCTCACCCACAACGCGAACACCCCGTGGGCCGACTCCGCCACCGACCGGCCGCAGGCCGGCGGGCTGACGGAGTTCGGCCGCGAGGTCGTGCGGGAGATGAACCGCCTCGGCATGATGGTCGACCTCTCCCACGTCTCCGCGGACACGATGCGCGACGCGCTCGAGGTCAGCGAGGCGCCGGTCGTCTTCAGCCACAGCTCCGCGCGGGCGGTGACCGACAGCCCGCGCAACGCCCCGGACGACGTGCTGGAGGCGACGGCCCGGGGCGGCGGCGTGTGCATGGTGACCTTCGTGCCGAAGTTCGTGAACACCGCGTGCGCCGACTGGCACCGGGAGCTGGTCGCGGCCGCGGCGGCCGAGGGGGTCCCGGAGTCCGACGGCGAGCGGTTCGGCACCTTCGAGGACGCCTGGGTGCGCGAGCACCCGCAGCCGAGCGCGTCGCTCGCCGACGTGGTGGCGCACGTCGAGCACGTCCGGGAGGTGGCCGGGATCGACCACGTCGGACTGGGCGGCGACTACGACGGCGTGGGGACCCTGCCGGTCGGGCTGGAGGACGTCTCGACCTACCCGGTCCTGGTCTCCGCGCTCGCCGACCGCGGCTGGTCGGAGGCCGACCTGGCCCGGCTCACGTGCCGCAACACGCTGCGCGTGATACGCGAGGTCGAGGCGGTCGCCCGTGGGCTGCAGCAGGTGCGCGGGCCGGGCCTGGCGCGGATCGAGGACCTCGACGGCGTACGCCCGGGCACGGTCGACCCGACCGCGATGATGGGTCATTGACCGGGCACTTCGTTGCGCTGAGCTCAGCCGAGCGGGCACTTCGTCGCGCAGCTGCGCGAGGAAGTGCCCGCTCGGTGCGTTCCAGCGCGAGGAAGTGCCCGCTCGGCAGTCAGGAGCGGCTGCCCAGCCAGAGCGGCAGCACCGCGCCTGCGCCCGCCTCGCGCAGCGCGACCGCGGCGAGCGTCGCGCTCCACCCGGTCTCGACGAGGTCGTCGACCAGCAGCACCGTGGCGCCCGGCGGCACCTCGGCGACCAGCCCGCTGCGACGGCGTACGGCGGCGACGCGCTGCGCGGAGTTGGACTGCCCGGCGCGCGGGGGCACGGTCGCGTCGCGCACCGCCCACGTGCCGACGACCGGCACCTGCATCACCCGCGCGAGGCCGTCGGCGAGGTCGCGCGTCAGCGTCGGGCGGGTCGCCGACTCGGTGACGACGACCGCGTCGGGCCGGCTGCGCCACTGCGGCGCCCAGTCCTTCATCACGTCCATGACCGCCTGCGCCAGCACGGGCGGGACCGGACCGTCGGGGGTGTCCTCGCGGAAGAGGTCGCGCAGCGCCTGGCCGTGACCGAGGTCGGTGAGCCGGGCGACGGCCCGTCCCGGCTCGGCGCCGGCGGAGATCTTGCCCTTGAGGTCGAGGCCGAGGTTGGCCAGCGCGGTGGGCCACATCCGGCGCGGGTCGACCGTGATGCCCGGGCGGGACAGCCGCTGCCCCGCCTCCGCGACGGCGGCCTCGCTCACCGACGTCGACAGGTCGAGCCCGCCGCAGTTGTCGCAGCGTCCGCAGTCGGTGGCGCCCTCGTCGTCGAGCTGCTCGCGGAGGTAGCGCATCCGGCACTGGTCGGTGTCGAGGTAGCCCAGCATCGCCTGCTGCTCGCGCTCGCGGGCCTCCGCGACCCGGGCGTAGCGCTCGGCGTCGTAGTGCCAGGGGCGACCGGTGGCGATCCAGCCGCCCTGGACCCGCTGGACCGCGCCGTCGACGTCGAGCACCTTGAGCATCGACTCGAGCCGGTTGCGGCCGAGCTCCACGCGGGTCTCGATCGTCGCGGTGGACAACGGGCGCTCGGAGTCGGCGAGCGCGGCCAGGGTCTCGCGCACCTGCTCCTCGCGCGGGAAGCCGAGCGAGGCGAAGTAGGCCCAGATGTCGCGGTCCTCCACCTGGGGCAGCAGCACGACGGTGGCCTCGTCGGTGCCGCGGCCGGCACGGCCGACCTGCTGGTAGTAGGCGACCGGTGAGGCGGGCGCACCGAGGTTGATCACGAAGCCGAGGCTGGCGTCGAAGCCCATCCCGAGCGCGCTGGTGGCGATCAGCGCCTTGACCCGACCGTCCACGAGCGCCTGCTCGAGGCCGTGACGCTCGTCGGCCTCGGTCTGGCCGGAGTAGGCAGCGACCTCCAGGCCACGGTCGCGGAGGTAGCCCGCGACCTCCTGGGTGGCGGCGACGGTGAGGCAGTAGACGATGCCGGACCCGGGCTGCTCGGCGAGGTGGTCGGCCAGCCAGGCCAGGCGCTGCTCGGGCGTGCGGAGGCGTACGACGCCGAGGCGCAGCGACTCGCGGTCGAGGGTGCCGCGCTGCACGAGCACCGCGGAGTCCCCCGCGCCGTCGGCGTGCACCCCGAGCCCTTCGTGACGCGCGCTGGACGCGCTCCTCAGGACGAGCTGCTCGGCCACGTCGCCGGTGACGCGGGAGTTGGCCGTCGCCGTCGTGGCCAGCACCGGGATCCCCGACGGGAGCTCGGCCAGCAGCGTGCGGAGGCGGCGGTAGTCGGGGCGGAAGTCGTGGCCCCAGTCGGAGATGCAGTGGGCCTCGTCGACCACCAGCAGGCCGCACGTCGCGGCCAGCCGCGGCAGCACCTCGTCGCGGAAGCCGGGGTTGTTGAGCCGCTCCGGGCTCACCAGCAGCACGTCGACCTCGCCGGCATGGATCTGGTCGTGGATCGGCTGCCACTGGTCGATGTTGGTGGAGTTGATGGTCACCGCGCGGATGCCCGCGCGCTCGGCCGCGGCGATCTGGTTGCGCATCAGCGCGAGCAGCGGGCTCACGATGACCGTCGGGCCGGCGCCCTGCTCGCGCAGCAGCTTGGTCGCGACGAAGTAGACCGCCGACTTGCCCCACCCGGTGCGCTGCACGACGAGGGCGCGACGGTGGTCGACCGCGAGCGCCTCGATGGCCGCCCACTGGTCCTCGCGCAGGACGGCGTCGCCCTGCCCGTCCCGGGGGCCGACGAGGGCCCGCAGGTGGCGCTCGGCGGACTCGCGGGCCGAGCGGCGTACGTCGTCGGCGACGGGTGCGGCGGCAGTGGGGGTGGTCATGGCCCCTGTCTACCAACAGGGACCGACGGCCCACCCGGTGCCGGGGTAGTCCACCGGGAAGTGGTCGTGCGGCGCGACGGCCGGCGACCACGTCCCGGTGGACTACCGGGGCCCCGAACCACGGCTCAGCGCCGCGCGCTGCGCTCCAGGAACGTCTCGATGTCGACCCCGGCCCGGCGGGCGTCGCGACGCGCCTCCGGCGTGGTCAGGTCCGGAGCGACGAAGGTCTCCGGCTCGATGGTGCGGTCGGCGGCGGCGTACCGGCGCTGGAGCGCGGCCTGCTCGTCCGCCGAGGCGGAGGACTCCGCGACGACCTGCGCGGTCACGGCGACGGCGGCGCCGGTGAGCAGCGGGCTCACGGAGGGGGTGTAGCCGCCCGCGTGGCCGTTGGCCTTGGGGTGGTAGCTCTCGCTGATCGGGCTGGACAGTCCGTTGATCCACTCGTCGGCGGCGCACACCGCGTGGCCGATGAAGCGGCTGGTGGGGTTGGCGAAGGAGAAGCCGGCCGCCGAGGCCGCCGCGGCGAGGCGGCTGTTGAGCAGGTCGGCGGTCTGGTTGAGCCGCGACTGCTCCGCGGGAGAGAACCAGGTGAAGGCGTTGCAGTCCTCGCCGTTGAAGATCCGCGGGTAGCCCACGACGACGACCTTGGCGTACGGCGCGCGGCTGCGGATCTGGGAGTAGAGGGTCGTCAGCCGCGAGGGCAGGGTGTTGCTGATGAAGGACTGGGCGGTGTTGATCGCGCCGTCGCAGTTGCTCGCCCACCAGGGCTGGGCGCAGGTGGTGAGCACGTTGGCGAAGCCCGCGTCGTTGCCGCCGACCGAGATCGACACGTAGCTCGTGGCCGACGTCAGCGCCCCGAGCTGGGCGTTGGTGACGTCGGGGATGGTCGCGCCGGAGCAGGCGCGGAAGTTGAGCGCGTAGCCGCGGGCGGCGGCGATCAGGCTCGGGTAGGCCGAGGTGGAGCGCTGGCAGCTGGTGCCGTCACTGATGTAGGAGCGGGTGCCGGTGCCCGAGGCGTAGGAGTCGCCGAGGGCGACATAGGCCGGCGCGGCAGCCTGGACCGGCTGGAGAAGGAGCGGCGTGAGCAGCCCGGCGAGGGCCGAGCCCAGCACTGCCAGGCGACGAGTCGTGCGATTCATCTGGGTGAGTCCTCCGAGATCGTGGCCACCCGAGTGTGACCGCGCTCACAGTAGACACTCCAGTCCCGCCGGCACCAGACCGAGCGGTCTGGTTCTGCTCAGGCCCCGACGCGACGCAGCCGCGGACCGTCGGGCGGCAGGGTCGCGGCGTCGCGGAACGACTCGCCCACCAGCACCGGCACCACCTCGCTGACGTCGTGCTGCCCGGCGATCTCCACGTCCGCCACGAAGCCGGCCCCGCTCAGCTCGCGCCCGCCGGCGCAGTCGAGCAGGTCACCGGGAAGGTCCGCCGCGCGCCACGCGGCGATCGCCAGCCGCGCCTCGGGGCTGGCCGCGGCGTCGACGCCCAGCCCGTGGAGGAGGGCGTCGAGGACCGCACCGGCGCCCCACAGGTCCTCGGCCGCCGGGCGCAGCGTGTCGTCGTACCACCGCTCCCCCGCAGGTACGACGACCACGCTGGCGCCGTCGGCCACCCGCGGTGCCAGCCAACGGGCGACGGCGGCGGCGTTGCGCAGGCACGCCCCGACCACGCTCGACCCGGCATCGGCGAGCGCGAAGGCGATGCTCGAGCCGTTCGGCGAGGGCAGCACGAGGCGCTCGACCCCCTCGACCTCGGCCAGGCTGGCCGGCGAGAGCGAGACGTGGCGCGCGTCGCCGCGCGAGAGCGCCTCGAACCTGCCGACCGCGAGCGTGGCGGCGTGGCGCATGGCGTGCTCGGCCGCCCGGGCGTCGCGCCAGCGGAACGGGAAGACCTCGATCCCGCGCTCGACCGCGACGCTCAGCGTGGTCGTGAAGGACAGCACGTCGACGACGACGGCGTAGTCGGCCCGCACGGCGTCGGCGCCGGTCGGCCCCCACTCGAGGCGCAGGCGATAGCTGGACTGGTCGTGGCCCGGGATCGTCACGTGCTCATTCAACATCTCGCGCCGGGCCCGGGGCCCGACACGCCGTTCCGCGCGCGGCTCACCAGATCCGCACGCGCGACTCCGGCTCGAGCCACAGCCCGTCGCCGGGCGCGGTCTCGAAGACCTCGTGGAACTCGTCGAGGTTGCGCACGATGTTGGCGCGGAACTCGGCCGGGCTGTGCGGGTCGATCGTGAGGTACTGCAGCTCCTGCTCCTTGCGGCGCTTGGTGCGCCACACGTGGCTCCAGTTGAGGAAGAGCGAGCGCCGGTCCTCGATCGAGGCGACGCCGCCCTGGCTGATGACGTACGCCTTGTGCGCGATCGTCAGGCCGCCGAGGTCGCCGATGTTCTCCCCGACGGTGAGGCTGCCGTTGACGTGCTCGCCCGGCAGGTTGCGCGGCTCGAAGTCGTCGTACTGCGCGATGAGGGCCTGCGACTTGGCCTCGAACGCGGACTTGTCGTCGGCGGTCCACCAGTCGTGCAGGTTGCCGTCGCCGTCGTACTGCGCGCCCTGGTCGTCGAAGCCGTGGCCGATCTCGTGGCCGATGACCGCGCCGATGCCGCCGTAGTTCTCCGCGTCGGTGGCGTCGGGGCTGAAGAACGGGGGCTGGAGGATCGCGGCCGGGAAGCAGATCTCGTTGGTGCCGGGGTGGTAGTAGGCGTTGACCGTCTGCGGGAGCATCAGCCACTCGTCGCGGTCGACCGGCTGGCCGACCTTCTCGAGCTGGCGGTCGGTCTCGAAGGCCGAGGCCGAGGCGACGTTGCCCATCAGGTCGTCGGCGGAGATCTGGAGCTCGGAGTAGTCGCGGAACTCCGCCGGGTAGCCGATCTTGGGGTAGAAGCGGTCGAGCTTGTCGTACGCCTTGCGCTTGGTGTCCTCGCCCATCCAGTCGAGCGTCTCGATCGAGCGTCGGTAGGCGGTGACGAGGTTGGCGACCAGCTCGTCCATCATCTGCTTCGACGTGGGCGGGAAGTGCCGCGAGACGTAGACCTTGCCGACGGCCTCACCGATCGCGCCCTCGACGAAGTCGACGCCGCGCTTCCATCGCGCCCGCAGCTCGGGGGTGCCGTTGAGGGTGCGGCCGTAGAAGTCGAAGTTGGCCTCGACGAACGGCTCGGGCAGGTAGGGCGCGGAGCTGCGGACGATGCGCACGTGCAGGATGTCGCGCCAGGTCTCGACCGGCGTCTCGTCCAGCACCGTGGACAGGTGGGAGAAGAAGTCGGGCTGCATCACGATCGTGGTGCGCAGCGTCTCGTCGGTGCCGCCGAGGGCCGCGACGTAGGTCGACCACTCGAAGGCCGGGCAGAGCTCGCGCAGCTGCTCCAGCGACAGGTGGTTGGTCGTCTTCTGCACGTCGCGGGTGGCGGCGGCCTCCCAGTGACCCCCGGCCAGGCGGGTCTCGTAGGCCAGGACGCGGGCGGCCGCGCCGGCCGGGTCCTCGTGCTCGCTCAGGGTGAGCAGGGTGGTGAGGTAGGCGAGGTACTTCTCGCGGATCTCGGTGAACTTCTCGTCGCGGTAGTAGGACTCGTCGGGCAGGCCGAGGCCGCCCTGCGCGAGGTAGACGATGTTCTTCGAGGCGTCGACGCGGTCGGGGGTGATGTAGGAGCCGAACAGCCCCGGTCCGCCGATGCGCTCGAACATGCCGAGGAAGTCGGCGAGGGCCGTCAGGTCGCCGATCGCGTGGGCGCGGCCGAGCAGGTCGCGCACCGGCTCGAGGCCGAGCGCCTCGATCCGCTCGGTGTCCATGAAGGAGGCGTAGAGGGCCGCGATCTTGGTCTCCTCATCACTGGAGAGCTGGTCGACGGGACGGTCGGCGAGCTCGGTGATGATGTCGCGGACCTGCTGCTCGGCGGCGTCCGCGAGCGCGATGAACGCACCCCAGCTCGACTTGTCCGAGGGGATCTCGGTCTCGTCCAGCCAGCGCCCGTTGACGTGGCCGAAGAGGTCGTCCTGGGGGCGGATGTCGGGGTTCATGCCCTCGCGGGCGTCATCGAGGATCGTCACGCGTCCGACCCTAACCTCGCGCCCCCAAGCCGGGGACGCAGGCGGGACGTCAGCGCATCCGCACGACCGACTTGCCCAAGGTGCGGCGCTCGTCCATGTCGACGAGCGCCCGCCCGAAGTCGGCGAGCTCGTAGGTCGCGCCGACCGGCGGCTTCACGACCCCGGCGGCGATCATCGGCTCGAGGCGGTGCCACTGCTTCTGCATGTAGCCCGGGCGGGTCATGGCGTACGCCCCCCAGCCGACGCCGCGGACGTCGGTGTTGCCCAGCAGCAGGCGGTTGACCTTGACCTCCGGGATGCCCTGGCCGGCGGCGAAGCCGACCACCAGCACCCGGCCCTGCTCGGCGAGGCAGCGCAGCGAGTCGGTGAAGGCGGGGCCGCCGACGACGTCGAGCACCACGTCCACACCCACCCCGTGCGTCAGCTCCTTGACCGCGTCCTTGAAGTCGGGGCCGACGACGACCTCGTCCGCACCGGCCGCGCGGGCGAAGGCGGCCTTCTCCTCGGTGCTCACCACGGCGATGGTGCGGGCGCCGAGACCCTTCGCGACCTGGAGGGTCGCGGTGCCGACGCCGCCGGCCGCGCCGTGGACGAGGACCGTCTCGCCCTCGCGCAGCCCGCCGCGCTCCTCGAGCGCGAACAGGGCGGTGAGGTAGTTCATCGGGAGCGCCGCGCCCTCGTCGTACGACAGCGCGTCGGGCAGCGCGAAGGTGAAGATCGCCGGGTTGGCGACCTGCTCGGCCGCCCCGCCGTGCAGGTTCACGCCCGCGACCCGCTGGCCGACGGTGAAGGTGCTGGATCCATCGCGACTCGAGTCTGGCGAGCCCGGGTCGAGGACGACGCCTGCGAAGTCGACGCCGAGGGTGAAGGGCGGCTCGGGCTTGAACTGGTACTCCCCCCGGCTCAGCAGCAGGTCGGGGAAGGCCACCCCGACGCTGTGCACCTCCACGAGCACGTCGTGGGGACCCGGGGTGGGCCCGTCGACGTCACGGACGACGATGTCGGCGGGACCGGTGGTGGTGACGACCTGGACTGCCTTCATGGGGCGAGCCTAGGGGGCCGTGGTCGCAGGAGCCTCAGCCGACGGCCTTGACCTCGCTGAGCTCGAAGTGCATCGGGTCGGTGAAGCGCCAGTCCCCTCCCCAGGCGAAGCCCCACGTCTTGAAGATCGCCACCACGTCCCGGTCGATCTCCCCGACGGTGCCGCGCAGGTTGCCGGGCACGTTGAGGTCCAGCGCCAGGCCGAAGGAGTGGTTGGACAGGGTCGTGGTGTCGGCGATGAAGCGCGGGTAGTAGCACCCGGCGTACTCCCCCGGGTCGATCTCGTCGGCGAGCCCGCGCTGCTGCACCTCCAGCAGCGCGGCGCGCAGCTGCGGGAAGAGGTCCCGGTGACATGTGACGCTGCCGAGGATCGGCACCACCTCGGTGCGGATGTTGGCCGCCACCCACGCGGGGTCCGGCGCGATCCGGCCGCCACCGACCACGCGGTAGCGGTAGGTGCCGACGACGCTGCCCAGCGTGCCACCGGTCGGGATCGCGGTGAGCCTGGCGTCGGGGTCGAGGCCGATGCGCGACGCGACGTCGAGCATCTGGACCGACACGTCCTCGCCGACCAGGCGCTCGAGCGGCTTGCGGATCGTGGCGGGCGTGATGTCGTCGGTGGAGATGAGCAGGCCGTTGTCGGTGGCCATCTCGATGTCCTCGGCCCACGCGGTGTTGACCACCATGTCGATCGTCGGGATCTGGGGGGTGTACGCACCCACGTGCAGGGTCGGGGCGTCGTCGTCGTTGCCGAGACGGATCATCCCGTCGTCGTCCGCGAGCCGTCGGGCGACCGCGCGGTCGATCGCGAGCTCGCCGCCCGCCACCCGGTCCCAGGCCTCCTGGAAGTCGGCCACCTCGGCGCGGGTGAAGTGGCGGTAGGCGCCGGGGTCGACCGAGGCGACGGTCAGCACGCGGTTCTCCAGGCTGAGCTGTCCCAGCCCGATCCGCTCGGTGTGGGCGACGCCGTCGAGCGCCTCGATCTCCTCGACCAGGGCGTCGTCCAGCGGCTGGTCCCACTGCACCAGCACGTCGGCGCTCCACAGCCGGCCGTCGCGCTCGCCGGGCGGGTCGACGGCGTGGTCGGGGTCGGCGACCGGGACGGCCGGCGTCGGCGGGGGCTCGGTGGACGGCTCGGAGGAGGGCACCGGTTCCGGTACGCCGGTGCTGCCGGCCTCGCTGCAGGCGCCGAGCAGCAGGACCAGCACGGCTGCTGCCGCGCCGCCCCGCAGTCCCCGTCCTCGGCACATGCCACAGACCTTAGGCGGCAGGGGCAGGTCTGCGGACCCGAGCGGGGATGGTGAGCCACGAGACCACGCCGCCCACGACGAGCAGCGCCGCGCTGGCCACCATCGCCGAGCCGTACGCCGTGTCGAAGCGCGCCGGGTCGCGGTAGTCGTCGCCGGCCAGGCCGACGCCCATCGGCAGTGCGGCGACCGCGAGCAGGGATCCCGCGCGGGCGACCGCGTTGTTGATCCCGCTCGCCACGCCGGCCACCTCGTCGGGCGCCGCGGCGAGGACGGTCGCGGTCAGCGGGGCGACCATCAGCGCCAGGCCGAGGCCGAAGACCGTGAGGCCCGGGGCGACGTCGCGCCACCACACGACGTCGGGCCCGACCACCAGCAGCCAGAGCGTGCCGGCGGCCATCACCAGCGGCCCGAAGGTCATCGGGATGCGCGGCCCGATCCGCTCGCCGAGCGCGCCACCGCGGGCGGCGAGGAAGAGCATGCAGGCGGTGATCGGGAGCGTCGCCAGCCCGGCCGCGAGGGCGCCGTAGCCGCCCACGGTCTGCAGCTGGAGGACGAGGAAGAACAGGATCGCGCCGAGGGCGGCGTAGACGAGGAGGGTCATGAGGTTCGCGGCGCTGAAGGTCCGGTCGGCGAAGAGCCCCAGCGGGACCATCGGCTCGCGGATCCTGCGCTCCACGACCACGAAGGCCACGGCCGCAGCCAGCCCGAGGGCCGCGGCCCACGGCGTCACCGGTCCCCCGGCGTCGGTGAGCGCCCAGGTGGTCCCGGCGAGCGCGAGCGAGGCGAGCACCGCGCCCGGCACGTCGAAGCGGCCGTGCGCACGAGGGTCGCGGGTCTCCGGCACCCAGCGCAGCGCCAGCCACACCGTGAGTGCGGCGAGCGGCAGGTTGATGAGGAAGATCCACCGCCACGACGCGTGGTCGACGAGCAGCCCACCGACGAGCGGACCGAGCGCGGCGGCGATGCCTCCGAGTCCGGACCAGGCGCCGATCGCCCGGCTGCGGTCCTCGGCGCGGAAGGCGCCCTGGATCATCGCGAGGCTGCCGGGGGTGAGCAGCGCGCCGCCGACCCCCTGCAGCACCCGCGCCACGACCAGCACCTCGGCCGTCGGGGCGAGGCCGCACAGCAGTGAGGCCAGCGCGAACCAGACCGTGCCGATGACGAAGACGCGGCGCCGGCCGAGCCGGTCGCCCAGCGAGCCGCCCAGCAGGATCAGCGAGGCCAGCGAGAGCAGGTATCCGTTGGTGATCCACTGCAGCTGCGACAGCGAGGCGTCGAGGTCCTCGCCCATCGTGCGCAGTGCGACGTTGACGACCGTGCCGTCGAGCAGGGTCATCCCCGATCCGAGGGTCGCGGCAGCGACGACGCCCCGCGCGCTCGGCGTACCCCAGGCGACGGCGCTCACCCGGCAAGGGTAGGGCTCAGGTCGCGAGGACCCGCCCGGCCAGCCAGGCGATGTCGGCCCCGGTCTGCTCAGGCGAGCCCGAGGGCTGCATGACGTGGCTGAGCACCACGCGCACGACCATGTCGATGGCCGGGTCGAGGTGGGAGGCACCGATCCCGGGGGCGTACGGCACCACGCGGGCGCTGATGACCTCCTTGGCGACGCCGAGGAGCGAGCCGGCGTTCGTCGTCAGCAGCGGCAGCAGCTCGGTGTCGGCGCCGTGGGTGGCACTGACGACGGCGTGCAGGAGCGGGTTGGCGCGGGCGTAGGTGAGCACGTCGGACACCGCGCGCTCGATCGCACGCGTCAGGTCGGCCGGCTCGGCGTCGAAGGCCTCCTCGACCACCCGCAGGAAGCGGGCGAGCTCCTCGAGGATCATCGTCTCGGCGAGGGCCGGCTTGGACCCCACCTCGTTGTAGACCGTCTGCCGGCTCACTCCGGCCTCCTGGGCGAGGCGGGCCATGGTCACCGAGGCCCAGCCCGAGGAGGTGGTCATCGCCACGGCCGCCGAGACGATCCGGTCGCGGGTCGTCTCGGGCATGGCCACGAGTCTAGGAGGCCGCCTCCCCGGGTGCGGTGCCGCGCCGCTCAGGCCACCGACCGCTCGGGCTCGCACGGCACGAAGTCGACCTTCTCGCGCACGCCGCAGTCCGGGCAGCACCAGTCGGCCGGGATGTCGGCCCACGCGGTGCCGGCGGCGAAGCCCTCGTGCTCGTCGCCCGCGGCCACCTCGTAGACGTACTCACACCCGGGACACCGCGCGGCCAGCACCTCGGCGACGGCGCCGGGCAGGTACCCCTGCGCGGTCCGGGCCGCGGCGGCCGCGGCTGCGTGGCCGGCAGCGTCGTACCTGGCGAGGTACTCCTCCCGCTTGCGCGGGCTGATGTTGGCCAGCGACACGTCGCCGCCGAAGTGGTCGACGACCCGCTGGTCCATCACGCGCCGCCAGACGGCCGGCACGATGGCCAGCACGATCATCCCGGCGTAGCCGGTGGGCAGCGTCGGGCTCTCCTCGAAGTCGCGCAGCGTCTGGTAGCGCCGGGTCGGGTTGGCGTGGTGGTCGCTGTGGCGCTGCAGGTGGTAGAGCAGGACGTTGGTCGCGATGTTGTTGGAGTTCCAGCTGTGGCTCGGCAGCACCCGCTCGTAGCGGCGGCGCTCACCCTCGCCGACCTTCTGGCGCAGCATCCCGTAGTGCTCCATGAAGTTGACGACCTCGAGGAGCGAGAACCCGACGACCGCCTGGACCACGAGGAACGGCAGCACCTCGATGCCGAACGCTGCGACGACCCCCGCCCAGAGCACCACCGACATGAGCCAGGCGTTGAGCACGTCGTTGTCGAGGCGCCACGGGCTCTGCTTGCGCCGGGCCAGCCGGCGCTTCTCCAGGCGCCAGGCCGACGTCAACGACCCGCCGACCGTGCGCGGCCAGAACTGGTAGAAGCTCTCGCCCAGCCGGGCGCTCGCGGGGTCCTCGGGGGTGGCGACCCGGACGTGGTGGCCACGGTTGTGCTCGATGTAGAAGTGACCGTAGAAGACCTGCGCGAGCGCGATCTTGGACAGCCAGCGCTCGTTGGCCTCCTTCTTGTGGCCGAGCTCGTGGGCGGTGTTGATGCCGATGCCACCGATGCAGCCGATCGAGATCGCCAGGCCGATCTTGTCGAGGAGCGCGAGGGGCTGGTCGGCCAGTACGCCGAACGCGTCCCAGCCCCCGACCACGGCCATCGCGCCGAGGAACCCGGCGTACTGGATGGGCAGGAAGAGGTAGGTGATCCAGCGGTAGTAGCGGTCCTGCTCCAGCGCCTCGATGACGTCGTCGGGCGGGTTGGACCGGTCGAGGCCCGCGATCAGGTCGATCGCCGGCACGACGCCGAGGATCACGATGGGGCCGATCCAGAACCACACGCCCCAGCCGGTCGCGGCGTACCCGCCGAAGGCGACGAAGGCGAGGCTGGGCACCACCAGGCCGATGAGCCACAGGTAGCGCTTGCGGTCCCTCCAGAGCTCGGTCGTGCCCTCGGGCACCGTGCCGCTGGGAGCGAGTCGGGTGGGATGTCCAGCCATCTGCCTGATCTCCTGCCGTGGGGTTTACAGGACCATACGATCTGTAAAGTGCTTTGACAAGAGTCAGACTTCTGTCAATGACAGCGCGAGCGATGTCTCGTGGGGTGTTGCCCGCGTCACATGCGCGGAGCGCGGGCGATAGGTTGGTGCCCATGGAGCACCCCTTCGGCATCGACTTCGGCGGCACGGGCATCAAGGGAGCCCCCGTCGACCTCGAGCGCGGCGACTTCGTGCACGACCGCGTCCGCATCGACACCCCGCGCCCCGCGACACCCGACGCCGTGGCGGAGGTCTTCCGCGCCATCGTCGGCAGCTTCCCCGCCTCGGGCAGCCCGGTCGGCGTGACCGTCCCGGGCATCGTGCGACACGGGTTCGTCCACTCCGCGGCCAACATCGACAAGTCGTGGGTCGGCGAGGACGCCGACGCGATCTTCACCGAGGCGCTGGGCCGTGAGGTCCACGTCGTCAACGACGCCGACGCCGCCGGGCTGGCGGAGTCCGAGTACGGCGCCGCGCGCGGCCGCCGCGGGCAGGTCCTCGTCATCACGCTCGGCACCGGCATCGGCTCGGCGATGATCTGGGACGGCGAGCTGGTCCCCAACACCGAGCTCGGCCACCTCGAGCTCGACGGCGCCGTCGCCGAGGTCACCACCGCCACGAGCGCGCGCGAGCGCGAGGGCCTGTCGTGGGAGGAGTGGTCACAGCGCCTGACGCGCTACTTCCGCCACGTCGAGCGGCTCTTCAGCCCCGACCTCTTCGTCGTCGGCGGCGGGGTGAGCAAGTCGTGGGAGAAGTTCGGCCACCTCATCGAGATCGAGACCGAGATCATCCCCGCCAGCCTGCAGAACCGCGCCGGCATCGTCGGAGCCGCGCTGGTGGCCCAGCGCAAGGCGGGCTTCTCGGACTGAGCCCGGCTCAGCCCTCCAGGACTTCCTCGAGGGCCGCGGCCGCGCCGCGCAGGTAGCGCTCGACGACCGCTTTCTCCGCCTCGGTGAAGGAGGCGTCGTGACGGTCGAGCGCGCTGAACATCGGCATCAGGTGCCCGACGATCTCGCTGCGGCCCGAGTCGGTGATGTGCAGGTCGGTGCGCCGGCGGTCGACCTCGTGCGGTCGCCGCTCGACGTGCCCGCGCGAGACCAGCCGGTCGACGATGCCCGTGGCGGCAGCCGTGGAGACCTCGAGCCGGCGCGCCACCTCGGCGGGCCCGATCTGCTCGCGGGTCAGGTGCTCGAGGGTGACCAGCTCGCTCTCGCTCAGGCCGGCGCGCCGCGCGACGGTGTGGTTGACCCGGCCCCCGGCGGCGACGAGGTCGCGTAGGGCGAGCAGCGTCGGCGGCTGCTGCCGCTCCTGGCCGCGCGCCACCCACGGCGGGGCCTCGGGTGCGTCCTGCTGGTCGCTCACGCCTGTCCTCACTGCGTCGCTGTCGGTCCGGCGCCGGGGAGGCGTCGTACTTGCCACTCTAAACATTCTACCGCTAACTTGATAAGTAACTTGGTTAGCAACAACCCCGACTAGTGACGTCGGTCGCCCGATCTTCGCCTCTCGAGGAGCATCGTGTCCGCACACCGAACCCCTGCCCTGGCCAGGGCCATCGCCGGCCGGCGGCTCGCCTGGGTCGTCGCCCTGATCCCGCTCCTCATGGCGCTCGCGGTCATCGCGATGGTCCCTGAGGGCGACCGCGAGGGCTCCGCCACCGACACCCTGCCCGTGGGCGCGGACAGCACGCTCGCCGTCGAGCTGGCCGACCAGCTCCCCGAGGACGAGGGCCAGGTCGCCATCGTGCTGTGGACCGCCGACTCCGGCGAGCTCGACCAGGCCGTCCAGGACGAGCTCGCCCAGCAGGGCGTCGCGCTGCTGTCGCAGGCGGGCGGCCAGGGCTCGCCCGAGGGTGAGCAGGGCGGACCCCCGCCGGGTACGTCGGACAGCGGGGGCGCGCCCCGGTCACCGGTCGTCGTGGCCGAGGACGGCACCGCCGCGTTCGTCGCCGTGCCCGTCACCTCGACGTCGGCGACCGACAACATCGACCGCGTGGAGCAGCTCCGCGAGGACCTGCGCGACGACGCCCCCGACGGGGTCACGGTGGAGGTGACCGGTCCGGCCGGCATCCAGGCCGACATCGGCCAGGTCTTCGACGGCGCCGACCTCCGGCTGCTGCTCGCCACCGCCGGCATCGTGGCGATCCTGCTCATCATCACCTACCGCAGCCCCGTGCTGTGGCTGGTGCCCCTGGCCGTGGTCGGCATCGCCGACCGCTTCGCCGCCATCGTCGCCACCAACGTCCTCGAGGTGACGGGGGTCGCCTGGGACGAGTCGACGGTGGGCATCCTGAGCGTGCTCGTCTTCGGTGCCGGCACCGACTACGCGCTGCTGCTCATCTCGCGCTACCGCGACGAGCTCAAGACCACCGACTCGCGCCACGAGGCGATGGCCCACGCCCTCGCCCGCACCACCGAGGCGGTCGTGTCGAGCTCCACGACGGTCGTGCTCGGCCTGCTCACCCTCCTGCTCTCCGCGATCCCGACCACCCGCGGCCTCGGCCTGGCCTGTGCCGTCGGTGTCGTGATCGCCGCGACCTTCGCGCTCGTCGTGCTGCCGGCCGCGCTGGTGCTCTTCGGCCGCTGGGTCTTCTGGCCCAAGGTGCCCCGCGTGGGCGACGCCGTGCTGGTCGACTCCCGCGGGGTGTGGCGCCGCGTCGGCGACGCTGTGGCCGAGCGACCGCGCACCTTCGTCGCCGGCACGGTCGCCGCCCTCGCGCTGCTCGCGATCGGCACGACCTCGATCACGACGGGTCTCGACCCGGCCGACCAGTTCCTGCAGCGCCCCGAGGCCATCTCGGCGGCGGACCGGCTCGGGGAGTCGTTCCCGGCCGGCACCAGCGACCCGGTCCAGGTCCTCACCCGCGACACCCCCGAGCAGGTGCTCGGTGCGGTCGAGGTCGTCGAGGGCGTGGACTCCGCGCAAATCACGACCACCGGCGACGGCATCGCCCGCATCGACGCCGTACCTGATGCGGCGCCCGGCAGCGACGCCGCGCGCGACGTCGTGCTCGACGTGCGCGCCGCCGTGGCCGACTTCGACGACACCCACGTCGGGGGTGGCGACGCCGAGGCGCTGGACGCCAAGGACTACGCCGCCAGCGACCGGCTGCTGATCCTGCCGTTGATCCTGCTGCTGGTGCTGGGCGCGCTGCTCCTGCTGCTGCGCTCGGTCGTGGCGCCGCTGCTGCTCGTGGCGACCGTGCTGGCGACGTACGCCGCCGCGATGGGCGCGTCCTGGTGGCTCTTCCAGGGCGTCTTCGGCTTCGAGGCGATGGACACCGGGGTGCCGCTGCTGGCCTTCCTGTTCCTCGTCGCGCTCGGCGTCGACTACAACATCTTCCTGGTCACCCGGGCGCGGGAGGAGGCGCGCGAGCACGGCACCCGCAACGGCATGCTGCGCGCGCTGACCGCCACCGGCGGCGTCATCACCAGCGCCGGCATCCTGCTCGCCGCGGTGTTCGCCGTCCTCGGCGTGCTGCCGCTCGTGGTGCTGGCGCAGCTCGGCGCGATCATCTTCGTCGGCGTGCTGCTCGACACGCTCGTCGTACGCACGGTGCTGGTGCCGGCGCTCGCGCTCACGCTGGGCGAGAAGTTCTGGTGGCCCCGGAAGGTGACCGGGGACGCGTGATCAGCCCTCGCGACCGCTGATCGCGGCGGCCACCCGCTTGGTCACGTCGGGGTGGAACACGCTCGGGATGATGAAGGCGGCGTGCAGCTCCTCCTCGCTGACCGTGTCGGCGATGGCCTGGGCGGCACGCAACAGCATGTCGATGGTGACCTCGTGGGCGCTGGCGTCGAGCAGGCCGCGGAAGACACCGGGGAAGGCGAGCACGTTGTTGATCTGGTTGGGGTAGTCCGAGCGCCCCGAGGCCACCACGGCGGCGTACTTGTCGGCCTCGGCCGGGTCGATCTCCGGATCGGGGTTGGCGAGCGCGAAGACGACCGGGGACTCGGCCATGGTCGGGATCCACCCGGCCTCGAGGATCCCGGGCGCGGAGACGCCGATGAACACGTCGGCGCCGACCAGCACGTCCTCCAGGGACCCCATCGCGCGACGCGGGTTGGTCGCGGCGGCGAGCTCACGGTGGGCCGCCGACAGGGACTCGTCGCCCGTGGCCAGGGCTCCCTCGCGGTCGACGACCACGACGTCCGTGGCTCCCGCGGCGAGGAGCAGGGTGACGATGGCGGTGCCCGCAGCACCGGCGCCCGAGACCACGATCCGCACGTCGGCGAGCTGCTTCTCCACGCACCGCAGCGCGTTGGTCAGCGCGGCCAGCACCACGATCGCGGTGCCGTGCTGGTCGTCGTGGAAGACCGGGATGTCGAGCGACTCGCGCAGGCGCGCCTCGATCTCGAAGCAGCGCGGCGCGGCGATGTCCTCGAGGTTGATGCCGCCGAAGCCGGGGGCGATCATCTCGACCGCGCGCACGATCTCGTCGGTGTCCTGGGTGGCCAGGCAGATCGGCCAGGCGTCGATGCCGGCGAAGCGCTTGAACAGCGCGGCCTTGCCCTCCATCACCGGCAGCGCGGCGCCGGGGCCGATGTTGCCGAGGCCCAGCACGGCGGAGCCGTCGGTGACCACGGCGACGGAGTTGCCCTTGATGGTGAGCTTGCGGACGTCCTCGGGGTTGTCGTGGATCGCCATCGACACGCGTCCGACGCCGGGGGTGTAGGCCATCGACAGGTCGTCGCGGGTGCGCAGCGGCACCTTGGACGACACCTCGATCTTGCCGCCGAGGTGCAGCAGGAACGTCCGGTCGCTGACCTTGTGGACGGTGACCCCCTGGACCGCGTCCACCGCGGCGACGAGCTCGAGGGAGTGGTCGGCGTCCGCGGCCGAGCAGGTCACGTCGACCACGAGCCGGTCGTGGCGCGACTCGGTGACGTCGATCGCGGTGACCACCCCACCGCCCTTGGCGATCGACGTGGCGACGGTCCCGACGACGTGGTGGTCGGGAGCGGTGTGCAACCGCATGGTGATCGAGTACGACGACGCGGTTGCTGCCATGCGCTGACCTTCCACCTCCGCCGGGGTTACGCACAAGTCACCTGCGGCTACGCTCGCGTTGTGGACACAGTGTTCGCCGACGCCCCCGACCGCAGCCGCTACGAGCTGCGTGCCGGTGACGAGCTGGTCGGCCTCATCGACTACCGCCTCGCCGACGACGTGATCACCCTCGTGCACACGGAGGTCCCCGAGGCCTTCGGAGGCCAGGGGTACGCCGCCCGCCTCACCCGCGGGGCGCTCGACGACGCCCGCTCCCGGGGCCTGCGCGTCGTGCCGACGTGCCCCTACGTGGCGGCGTACGTCGACAAGCACCCGGACTACGCCGACCTCGTGCGCTGAGGGCGCGCGACGTTTCGGCCGCGCGGGACGGGGAAGCCCTATAGTCCCGCGAGGAGCACAGGGGAACGGGGGATCACTTGTCCGAGCTGTCCACAGAGGTCGACGAGGCCGACGCGGTCGTCGCGCGGCGGCTGGGGTTCCTCACCCGCCCCCTGCAGGCCCTCGTCAACGCGCCGCACCTGCTGGTGCTGGCGATCGTGGCGATCTGGGTCGCCTGCTCGCTGACCTACGCCGTGCTGGAGGACAAGGGTCCGATCGAGGGCCTGTGGTGGGGGATCGTGACCGGATCGACCGTCGGCTACGGCGACTTCTACCCCGCCTCCACCACCGGTCGCGCCGTCGGCGCCGTCCTCATCGTGTCGATGCTCGTGCTGGTGCCGATCGCGATCGGCCACGTCATCGCCAACCTCGTCTTCGACAAGGAGTCGCTCGCCGTGGCGACCGTCCTCGAGGACGTCCACGAGCGCATCGACCGCCTCGAGCACCTCACGCTCGCCGCCCTGGAGGTCCAGCACGGACGCGAGTGGCTCGACGAGCGGCTCGCGGAGCACGAGGCGGCCGACGCCGCCCACGTCGACGTCGCCGAGCAGATGCTCGCGATGTTCCGGCCCACGTTCCCGCAGGACCCGTCGCAGCCGGACCCGGGAGGGACCCGATGACCACGCCCGTACGCCGCCGCATGCGCTCGACCGGCATCTCGCTCGGCATCACCGCGCTCATGGCCTCCAGCCTCACCGGATGCTCCTCCAGCGCCGACTACGCCGCCGTGTGCGTCGACCCGGAGACGCAGGAGCGCGTCGACGACGACGAGTGCGACGACGACCGCGACTACAACGGCACCGGGTCTGGCTTCTTCTGGTACTACCTCGGCGCCGGCTCGCGCGTGCCCGCCATCGGCCAGACGACGTCCGGCGGCACCTTCAACGGCAGCACCCTCAACGGCCGCGTCGACCGCGGCGGCCTGCCGACGACGGGCGGCTCCACCGTCAAGTCCAGCACCACCAAGGGTGGCTTCGGCGGCAGCTCGCGCGGCTTCGGCTGACGAGCACCTCCCGACCTCCCCCTTCCACGCCCGCCTCCCAGGAGACCCCGTGACCGACCTGCTCACCGCCCTGCTCCACGCCGTCGCCTACGCCGTCGTCGGCGGGGTGATGCTCGTCGTGGCCTACTACGTCCTCGACCTCGCCACCCCCGGACACCTCGGCACGCACCTGCGTGGCGTCGACGAGAACGGCAACGAGTCGGTCCACGCGCACTCGCGCTCGGCCGGCGTCGTCACCTCGGCGTGGCTGGTCTCCAACGCCGCCGTCCTCTTCACCGCGATCTGGACCAACGGCGAGACGTCACTGGGCTGGGCGCTGGGCTGGACGGTCTCCTTCGGCGCGCTCGGCATCATCCTCAACACGGTGATGTTCTTCGCCGTCGAGGCGATCACGCCGGGCGACCTGCGTCGCATCGTCACCGACCCCGGCCCGGTGCGCCCGCTGGCCTACGTCGCCGCTGCGGTCGCGCTGTCGGTCGGCGCCATCGTCTGCGCCAGCATCGCGTGACGGGCATCGCCTGATGTGGCGCCACCGCTCGAAGGCCCGTGAGGGCTGGCGCGAGAAGGTCGTCGAGCAGGGCCTCGTCTTCCCCGTGACCAAGATGCCCGACGGCTCCGAGCTCCCCTACTGGAACGAGGACGCCTGGTACGAGGTGACCATGGAGGAGGTGGAGGCCCTCGAGACCGCCACCGAGGAGCTGTGGGCGATGTGCCTGCAGGCCGTCTCCCACATGGCCACCACGATGACCGACGAGCGGCTGGGGCTGCCGCCCGGATCGCTCGACGTCGTACGCCGCTCCATCGAGGCCGGCGACCCGGCGCTCTACGCCCGCTTCGACCTCGCCTACGGCGCCGACGGCTCCATCAAGATGCTCGAGATCAACGGTGACACCCCCACCGGCCTCGTGGAGACCGGCATCGTCCAGTGGAACTGGATGGAGGACGTGATGCCGGAGATGGACCAGTGGAACTCCGTCCACGACCGCCTCGTCGACGGCTGGCGCACGCTGCGGCGCTCGGGACGCTTCGACGGCGACCGGATGCACTTCCTCTACGACCTCGGCGAGGAGGACGCCTACGACGGCGGCGAGATGGAGATGACCTGCCACTACCTGATGGACACCGCCGTCCAGGCCGGCTGGCTCGCCCTGGCCCACCCGGTGGCCGAGGTCGGCTGGAACCCCGACGCCCGCGAGTACCGCGACGTCCACGACGAGCCGCTGCGCAACGCCTTCAAGCTCTACGCCTGGGAGGAGATGCTCGCCGAGCCGTTCGGCCGCTTCATCGTCGACCGGGCCGAGGCGCGACCCACGAAGTGGATCGAGCCGGCCTGGAAGGTGCTGCTCAGCACCAAGGCGCTGCTGCCGGTGCTGTGGGAGCTCTTCCCGCGCCACCGCCTGCTGCTGCCGGCGTACTTCGACGAGCCGCGCGAGCTCGAGCGCTGGGTCGCCAAGCCGCTGCACGGGCGCGAGGGTGACAACATCCGCATCCACCTCGACGACATGCTCGAGGACGTGGTGATGCCCGGCGGCTACGGCGCCGAGGGCTGGGTCTACCAGGCCTACACCGAGCTGCCGAGCTTCGAGGGCAACCGGGTCGTGCTGGGCTCGTGGATCGTGGGCGGCGAGGCCGCCGGGATGCTGGTGCGGGAGTCGGACTCCATGGTCACCGACTACTTCTCCCGCGTCGCCCCGCACGTCATATCCGACGGGCTGGCGCCGACCGAGGCCCAGGTCGCGGAGTGGCTGGCCGAGCGGGTCGGCCCCGACGCGCCGACCCTCTAGGGCCTCACAGCGCCTTCTCGATGTCCTTGCTCAGCTTCTCCGGCTCCGTGGTCGGCGCGAAGCGGTCGATGACCTGGCCGTCGCGGCCGACGAGGAACTTGGTGAAGTTCCACTTGATCTTCGAGCCGAGCAGGCCTCCCTTGGAGTCCTTGAGCCAGTCGAAGAGCGGGTGGGCGTCGTCGCCGTTGACGTCGACCTTGGAGAACAGCGGGAAGGTCACGCCGAAGTTCTTCTCGCAGAAGTCCGAGATCTCCTCCTCGCTGCCGGGCTCCTGGTTGCCGAACTGGTCGCACGGGAAGCCGAGCACGACCAGGCCCTGGTCGGCGTAGGTGTCCTGCAGCTGCTGGAGGCCCTTGTACTGACCGGTGAACCCGCACTGGGAGGCGGTGTTGACGACCAGCACGACCTTGCCGTCGTACTGCGAGAGGTCCGTGTCCGTGCCGTCGATGGCAGGCGCCGAGAAGTCGGAGAGAGAAGTCATGCCGCGAGTCTGCCAAACCCTCGCCAACCGGCCGGGCGGCTCGTTCAGGGAGTGGTCCCGGGTGTGCCGTCCGTCTCGTACGGCTCGCCGAAGCGTCCCGCGAAGGCCCACTCCGACAGCGGCCTGCGCGTGCGGTCGCGGTGGTCGCGGGCGGCGGTGCGCTCGTCGACCTCGCGTGCGTCGCCCGGCACGCCGACGGCGATGCCGGTGAGCAGCTGGTGGGAGGACGGTACGCCGAGCGCGTCGGCCAGCGCGTCGTGGTCGAAGCCCGCGAACTGGTGGGCGTGCAACCCCATCGCGCGTGCCTGGAGGGTGAGATGGGCCGCGGCCTGGCCGACGTCGTAGAGCGCGAGGTCGCTGTGCTCCGGCGCATCGGGGCCGTCACCGTCCCGCACGTGCGCGACGGTGAGGAAGACGACGGACGCCCGCGGCACCCAGCCGGCGTTGCCGCGGCTCAGGCTCGCGACCAAGCGGTCGTGCCCGGGGGTGCCGGGCACGCAGACGATGAGCGCCCATGGCTGGGTGTTGCCCTTGCTCGGCGCCCACTGGGCGGCCCGCAGGAGGGTCTCGACCTCGTCCGCGCCCAGCCGGTGCGCGGCGTCGTACACGCTCGGGCTCCAGCGCGAGCGCAGCGGTTCGGCGAGGTGCTCGGCGCCGGGCTGGGGGGCGCGCGGGTCGTCGCTCATGGGGCGAGTATGTCCGGCGCAGACACGCGGACATTGGTCGGCCGGGCACCTGAGGATCAAGCGTGCCGATGACGCTCGGGACGGACCAACGCCTGCGTGTCTGCGGCTCAGTCGAGGGCGTCGAGCTCGCGCAGTGCGGACTCCCACCGCTCGCGCCGCTCCGCGTCGGTCTGCTCCCACCACTTCGGGCCCCGCTCGCCGAGCCCGGTCTTGGCCAGCTGCGTCCGGTGCCGGGTGGCCGCCAGCTCGGCGTCGTCGCGCGCGGTGCGGACGCCGGACCTGCCCCGGCCCAGGTGCGACTTCAGTCGGGCCAGCTCGTCGGCCGGGATCGCCGGGTCCGTACGCCGCCAGCGCCGGCCGTCGACGACGAGCCACTTCTCGTCCTCGGCCGGGGAGTCATCGGGTTCGGCCACCTCTCGAGCATGCCCGACGACGACGAAGGCCCCGGACCGGGGTCCGGGGCCTTCGAGGTGCTCTGGTGCGCGAGGGGGGATTTGAACCCCCACGCCCTTTCGGACACTGCGACCTGAACGCAGCGCGTCTGCCGTTCCGCCACTCGCGCGTGAAGCAGAGGGAAGGCTACCCCAAGGCTGAGGCACGCTCCCAATCGGCCGGGCGGCCGGGCGACGTGCTCGGCACGGTCACCCCTCCGGCGGGGCGGCACCCGTGCACGGCGGCGACCGGCCGGTACGCTCGGCGGCACCGATCGGGCGGTGCGTGAAGCCTGCCCAGCACAACGACGTGACGCCAGCGCGAGGAGAGGAGGTCCGAGGTGAATGCGCTCCAGAGGTTCGAGCAGCGGCTCGAGTCGGTCATCTCCGGCGTCTTCGCCCGCGCCTTCCGCAGCGCCGTGCAGCCGGTCGAGATCGCCGCGGCGCTCCAGCGCGAGTGCGACAACAACGCACAGGTGCTCAGCCGCCAGCGCCGGCTGGTGCCCAACGACTTCCACGTCGAGCTCTCGGCGTCCGACCTCGAGCGGATCGTCGGCCTCGGCCGCGCCCTCGAGCAGGACCTCGTCGACCAGCTCCAGGACCACGCCGACGCGCAGGGCTACGTCTTCACCGGCCCCGTCAGCATCGCGTTCGAGTCCGCCGACGACCTGACGACCGGCCGCTTCCGGATCCGCAGCAAGGCGCAGGCGAGCGTCACCGACAACGACCAGCGCACCCGTACGCGTTCCTCCCACGCCACGCTCGAGGTCAACGGCACCCGCCACCCGCTGCGACCGCCCGGGCTGGTCATCGGTCGCGGCACCGAGGCCGACCTGCGGATCAACGACCCCGGCGTGAGCCGGCGCCACCTCGAGCTCGAGGTGAGCATCGACGGCGTCGAGGCGGTCGACCTGGGCTCGACCAACGGCATCCTGGTCGACGGGACGAAGGTCGCGCGGGCGCGCCTGCGCGACGGCTCCACGATCAAGATCGGGCACACCGAGATGACCGTCCGCATCGACGGCGGACGCGACGAGGCCGGGGGCTGGAATGTCTGAGCTGACCCTCTTCCTGGTCCGCGTGGCCTTCCTGGCCATCCTGTGGATCTTCGTGCTGTCGGCGATCTCGGTGATCCGCTCCGACATGTTCGGCGCCCGGGTGCCCGAGACGGCCCGCGGCGGCGGCCCGGCCCCGACGGGTCGCAAGGGCAACGGCAAGCCGAAGAAGCCGCGGCGCGGTGCCCCCACACACCTGCTGGTCGTCGAGGGCGACAACCCCGGCACCCGCGCCGAGCTCGCCGACGCCCCGCTGCTGATCGGACGCGGCAGCGACGCCGCGATCAAGCTCGATGACGACTACGTCTCCACCCGCCACGCCCGCGTCGCGGCCAGCGGCGACGAGTGGTTCGTGGAGGACCTCGGCTCCACCAACGGCACCTACGTCGGTCCGGTGCGCATCACCCAGCCCACCACCATCGGCGTCGGCGTGCAGGTGCGGGTCGGCAAGACGATCCTGGAGCTGCGCAAGTGATGTACCTCCACTACTCCGCGATCTCCGACGTCGGGCGCGTACGCCGTGAGAACCAGGACAGCGGCTACGCCGGCCCGTGGCTGTTGACGGTCTGCGACGGCGTCGGCGGCGCGGTGCGCGGCGACCTCGCCTCGAGCACTGCCGTGCAGGCGCTGCGCAAGCTCGACCAGGAGCCTGACGACGACATCCTCGGCCAGGTCGCCGGTGCGGTGCACCGCGCGGACGACCGGATCGGCGAGCTCGTCGAGGAGGACCCCGACCTCAACGGCACCTCCACCACCGCGACCGTCGCGCTCTTCGACGGCACCCGCTTCGGCATCGGCCACATCGGCGACAGCCGTGCCTACCTCTACCGCGGCGGCGAGCTGCGCCAGCTCACCCACGACCACACCTTCGTGCAGTCCCTCATCGACGAGGGCCGCATCACCGAGGAGCAGTCGCGGACCCACCCGCACCGCAACCTCATCCTCAAGGCGCTCGACGGCATCCGCCACGAGGAGCCCGACCTGTTCGAGGTCCCCGCCGAGCCCGGCGACCGCGTCTTCGTGTGCAGTGACGGCGCGTGCGGCACGCTGAGCCCCGAGCGGATGGCCGACATCCTCTCCACCGGCACCCCCGACTTCGCCGCGGTCGAGCTCGTCCGTGCGAGCCTGGAGGCCGGCAGCACCGACAACGTCACCTGCATCGTCGCCGACGTCTCCGAGGAGCCGCCGCCCGACGACCTGGCCCCCTTGCTCGTGGGTGCGGCGGCCGACCTGCCCCGCCGGATGCCGCTCGGCGGCGCCGTCGGCGGGCTGTTCCGCGGCCACCGCTCCGGCGACACCGGCGAGATCGCTCCCATCCCGGCCGACGTGCCCGAGGGCGCGTTCCCCGCCGACCCGATCGACCCCGAGGCCGTCCGCTACGCCCCGCGCGACCCGGGCCGCTACGGCTGGTTGCGCCGCCTGCTGGTCGCCGCGGTCCTGCTCGGCATCACGTGGGTCGTCCTCGCGGCCGGCTGGTCGTGGAGCCAGCAGCAGTTCTACGTCGCCGAGCAGGACGGCAGGGTCGCGATCTTCCGCGGCATCGACGCCGACCTGCCCGGACTCTCGCTCTCCCACCCCTACGAGCTCACCGACGTCGAGCTCACCCGCCTCAGCGACATCGACGCCGAGACGGTGCGCGAGGGCATCGAGGCCGACGACCTGGAGGAGGCGCGGATGACCGTCGACAACTATGCCGCGCGCCAGGACGTCGACTCAGAGTGACGAGGGTGCTGCGATGAGCCAGACCGGGACCCTGATGGGCTTCGTGCACCGGCGCCGCCGGGGCGCGGAGCTGTTCCTGCTCGTCCTCGCCCTCGCGGTCGGCATCGGCGCCTACGCCGCCGTCGGCCTGGGCCTCGAGGGCCAGGTGCCGGCCGACATCGTCGGCTACGGCGGCTGGCTCACCGCGCTGATCGTCGCCGCCCACGTGACGGTGCGCATCGTCGCGCCGTACGCCGACCCGGTGCTGCTGCCGCTGGTGGCCGCGCTCAACGGGTTCGGCCTGGCCATCCTCCGCCGCCTCGACATCACCTACGAGGCGCTCGACGACCCGCACACCTTCGCCCGCCAGCAGCTGGTGTGGATGACCCTCGGCGTCGTGCTCTTCATCGTCACGCTGGTGCTCATGCGCGACCACCGCGTGCTCCAGCGCTTCACCTACACCGCCGGCCTGACCGGCATCGTGCTGCTCGTCCTGCCGTTCCTCCCGCTGATCGGCCGCGAGATCAACGGTGCCCGCATCTGGATCAACGTCGCCGGCTTCAGCTTCCAGCCGGGCGAGGTGGCGAAGGTGATGCTGGTGATCGCCTTCTCCGGCTACCTCGTCCTGCACCGCGACGCCCTCGCGCTGGCGGGCCGGCGCGTGGTCTTCGTCGACCTCCCGCGCGGGCGCGACCTGGGCCCGATCATGGCGATGTTCGGCATCTCGATGATGATCCTGGTCCTCCAGAACGACCTGGGCTCCTCGCTGCTGTTCTTCGGCCTCTTCCTGGCCATGCTCTACGTCGCCACCGAGCGGCCCGGCTGGCTGGTCGTGGGAGCGGCCCTGTTCGCTGCCGGTGCGCTGGCGGCGTACACCTTCGTCGGCAACGTGCAGAACCGCTTCAACTTCTGGCTGGACCCGCTCGACTACTACGACGACTCGCCCGGCAGCTTCCAGCTCGTCGAGGCGCTCTTCGGGCAGGGGTGGGGCGGGCTGATCGGCCGCGGGTTCGGAGACGGCTTCCCCGAGCGCGTGCCCTTCGCCTACTCCGACTTCATCGTCTCCACGATCGGTGAGGAGCTCGGCCTGACCGCGGTCATGGCGATCGTGCTCTGCTACGGCCTGATCGTCGAGCGCGCGCTGCGCATCGCGCTGATCTCCCGCGACGGCTTCGGCAAGCTGATGGCCGTGGGCCTCGGCGCGATCTTCGCCCTCCAGGTCTTCGTCGTCATCGGTGGCGTCACGGGCCTCATCCCGTTGACCGGCCTCACCACCCCGTTCCTGTCCTACGGAGGCTCCTCGCTGGTCGCCAACTGGGTGGTCATCGCCCTCCTGCTGCGCATCTCCGACCAGGCCCGGCGCCCGGCCCCGCGCCTGGACCCGGTCGACGAGTCGGCCGCCGACAGCGAGCACACCCAGGTGGTGAAGCTGCGGTGAACAAGCCCATCCGTGTCGTCGCGGTCTTCTGCCTCGTCCTCTTCATGGCGCTGCTGGTCAACTCGACCTACCTGATGTACGTCCGCGCCGGCGAGCTGTCGGAGGACCCGCGCAACCGCCGCATCCTCACCGCGACCTACTCGCGCGAGCGCGGGGCGATCCTGGTGGGCGACGACGCGATCGCGCGCAGCGTGTCGTCCAACGACAAGTACCGCTTCCAGCGGACCTACTCCGAGCCCTTCAAGTACGCCCCTGTCACCGGCTACTTCGCCTACTTCAGCCAGACCGGCGTCGAGCGTTCCCAGAACCCGGTCCTCTCCGGCGACGACTCGCGCCTGTTCGTGACGCGCCTCGTCGACATGCTCAGCAACGGCGACCCCAAGGGCGGCAACGTCCAGCTGACCCTCGACGCGGCCGCGCAGGACGCTGCGTGGAACGGCCTCGAGGCGCTCCCGGGCGAGGCCCAGGGTGCGGTGGTCGCCCTCGAGCCGACGACCGGCCGGGTCCTGGCGATGGCATCGACGCCGAGCTACGACCCCAATGTCCTGGCCTCGCACGACTTCGGTGCGGTGAGCGAGGCGAGCGAACGCCTCAACGACGACCCGCGCGAGCCGCTGATCAACCGCACGATCGGCACCACCCTGCCTCCGGGGTCGACCTTCAAGCTCGTCACCGCGGCGGCCGCGATCGAGTCGGGCAACTACGACGCCGACTCGATGGTGCCCGGGGGCTTCCGCTACCAGCTGCCCCAGTCGTCGACCACCATCGGCAACTACGACGGCGGCAACTGCGGCGGGCGCCGGATCACGATGACCCAGGCGCTGCAGGTGTCCTGCAACGTCACCTTCCTGAGCCTCGCCAACGAGCTCGGCACCGAGGCGATGGCCGAGCAGGCCGAGGCGTTCGGCTTCAACGGCACCTCGCTGGAGGACCTGGCGGGACAGGCGCAGTCGCTCTACCCGCGGGACATGGACGCACCGCAGACCGCGATGTCCGGCATCGGCCAGTCCAGCGTCACCGCCACCCCGCTGCAGATGGCCATGGTGGCGGCCGCCATCGCCAACGACGGTGACGTCATGCGGCCCTACGTCGTCGACGAGGTCCGCGCGCCCAACCTGTCGGTCCTCGACCGCACCGACCCCGAGACCATCAGCAAGGCGATCTCCAGCACCACCGCGGACGAGCTGACGCGGATGCTGGTCGCCACGGTCGACTCCGGCACCGCCACCCCCGCGCAGATCCCGGGCGTCGAGGTCGCCGGCAAGACCGGCACGGCGCAGTCGACCGCCGACCGCCCGCCCTACGCCTGGTTCGTCTCCTTCGCCCCGGCCAACGACCCGAAGGTCGCGGTCGCGGTGCTCGTGCAGTCCAGCGACACCTCGCCCGACGAGATCGGCGGCGGCGCCCTTGGCGGACCGATCGCCAAGGCGGTCATGGAGGCGGTGATCAACCGGTGACCACCCTGGCCCCGGGCGCCCACGTCGACGACGCCCGCCGCTACGTCCTCGAGTCCCGCATCGCGACCGGCGGCATGGGCGAGGTCTGGTCGGCACGCGACACCGTGCTCGACCGCGCCGTCGCGGTGAAGGTGCTCAAGACCGAGTACGCCGACGACGCGCTCTTCCGCACCCGCTTCGAGACCGAGGCCCGCCACGCCGCAGCGCTCCACCACCCGGGCATCGCGTCGGTCTTCGACTACGGCGAGAGCTCCCTCGACGACGGCTCGGCGACCCCGCGCCCCTACCTCGTGATGGAGCTCGTCGAGGGCCAGCCGCTCTCCGCGCTGCTGCGTCCCGACGCCCCCCTCGACCCCGCGGCCGCGCAGGACCTCCTCGCCCAGGCCGCCGTCGCGCTCGGCGTCGCCCACGCCGCGGGCATCGTGCACCGCGACGTCAAGCCCGCCAACCTCCTCGTCACGCCCGACCGCCGGGTCAAGGTCACCGACTTCGGCATCGCGCGCGCCGCCGAGGGCATGGCGCTGACCAGGACCGGCGAGGTGATGGGCACGCCCGCCTACATCTCCCCCGAGCAGGCCGAGGGCGGCACAGCGAGCGCCGCCTCCGACGTCTACTCCCTCGGCGTGGTCGCCTTCGAGTGCCTGGCCGGACGCAAGCCCTTCGTCGCCGACAGCGCCGTGGCCACGGCGATCGCCCACCTGCGCAGCCCGGTGCCCGACCTGCCCGCCTCGGTCCCTGGCGACCTCGCTGCCGTCGTACGCCGTGCGCTGTCCAAGGCGCCCGAGGACCGCTACGCCGACGGGGCCGAGCTCGCCCGCGCGCTGCGTGAGCCCGCCGGGGCGGCGACCGTGGTCGCGCCGGCCGTGGTGCCGCCGGCCGGCTCCTCGACGCAGGTGATGCCAGCCGTGGCGCCCGCCGCGCCCGCCGCCTCTGCTCCTGCCCCCGCTCCCGCCCCCACTCCTGACCGACGGAGTACGCCGGTGCCATGGCCGCTGCTGCTCGGCATCGCCGCCGTGCTCGCGGCGGTGCTGCTGGCCGTGTGGCTCGGCACCCGCGAGGACACCGACCCCGGTCCTGACCGGACCGACACCCCCTCGCAGACGTCCGAGCCGTCGCAGACGCCGACCGAGACGCCCACGGAGACCGCGACCGAGACTCCGACGGAGACTCCGACCGAGACGCCCACGGAGACCCCGAGCGAGACGGAGTCGCCGGAGCCTGCGACCGTCGAGGTCGATCCGGCGGCCTTTGTCGGGCGCGACCGCAAGGACGTGGAGAAGGAGCTGCGCGACCTCGGCCTCGAGCCGACGCCGGTGGAGCTGGAGAACCCCGGCGACCAGCCCGAGGGCATCGTGGCCTCGGTGGAGCCGAGCGGCACCCTCCAGGAGGGCGACACGGTGACGGTGAGCTACTGGGCGAAGGTGCCGCCGGGCCAGCAGAAGCAGGACGACGGAGAGGGCGACGAGGGATGACGCAGCCGGAGCCGACGCTGATCGGCGGCCGCTACGAGCTCGGTGAGCTGCTCGGCCGCGGGGGCATGGCTGAGGTCCGCAAGGGCAAGGACCAGCGCCTGGGCCGCACGGTCGCGGTCAAGCGGCTGCGCACCGACCTGGCCAGCGACGCCACCTTCCAGGCGCGGTTCCGTCGCGAGGCCCAGTCCTCGGCGTCCCTGAACCACCCGGCCATCGTCTCGACCTACGACACCGGCGAGGAGATGGCCACCGACGGCTCGGGCGTCGCCCAGCCCTACATCGTCATGGAGTGCATCGAGGGACGCACGCTACGCGACATCCTGCGCGAGGGGCGCAAGATCCTGCCCGAGCGGGCTCTCGAGATCACCGCCGGCGTGCTGTCCGCTCTCGACTACAGCCACCGCGCGGGGATCATCCACCGCGACATCAAGCCCGGCAACGTGATGCTCACCCCGTCCGGTGACGTCAAGGTGATGGACTTCGGCATCGCGCGCGCGATCTCCGACGCCTCCTCCACGATGACCCAGACCGCGGCCGTGGTGGGCACCGCTCAATACCTCTCCCCCGAGCAGGCCCGCGGCGAGACCGTCGACTCGCGCTCGGACGTCTACTCCACCGGCTGCATGCTCTACGAGCTCCTCACCGGCCGCCCACCGTTCGTCGGCGACAGCCCGGTGGCCGTGGCCTACCAGCACGTCCGCGAGCCGGCCTCCCCGCCGTCGGACCTCGACGACCAGCTCGACCCCGAGATCGATGCGATCGTGATGAAGTCGCTGGCCAAGCGGGTCGAGGACCGCTACCAGAGCGCCGCGGCGATGAAGGCCGACATCGAGCGCTACCTGTCCGGCCACCCGATCCAGGCGCCCGCGGTCCTTCCCGCCGCGGCCGACACCCAGTACGTCCCCGCGGCACCGCCCGCGGACGCTACCACCACGATGACCGCCGCGCCGCCGCCCCGGCAGGGCCAGGAGCAGCAGTCGTCCGGCGGGCGTACGGCGTGGTGGGTGCTGGGCGGGCTCCTCCTCGTGCTCCTCCTCGGCTTCGGCGCCTACCTGCTCAACGGGGTGCTCTTCGAGGACGCGCCCGAGCGCGACCCCGTCCCCAACCTGGTCGGGCTGACCGACGACGAGGCCCGGCTGGCGATCGCCGATGCCGGACTCCGGGTCGGCCGGGTCACCCGGGAGACCTCCGAGACCGTCGAGGCCGACCGGGTCATCGAGCAGCGACCCAACCGTGACGTCTTCGTCGACCCCGGCACCTCGGTCGACTTCGTGCTCTCCCTCGGGCAGCCCGAGGTCGAGGTGCCCAACGTGGTCGGCAGCCTCCGCGCCGACGCCCGGGCCCAGCTCATCGCGTTGGGCCTGCGGGTCCGCTTCCAGGCCGAGGACTCCGACGAGGACCGCAACGAGGTCCTGCGCACCGAGCCCGCCGCCGGCACCTCGGTGGGCGAGAACACCGCGATCACGGTCGTGTTCTCCGACGGCCCCGAGCAGGTGCCGGACGTCCGCGGCCTGCAGCAGCGTCAGGCCGAGCGGGCGATCCGCGAGGCCGGCTTCGTCGCCGACGTGCGCACCGACCCGGCATCCACCGAGCCGAAGGGCACGGTCGTCGACCAGATCCCCGTCGACGGCACGCTCGACCAGGGCAGCACCGTGACGATCTTCGTCTCCGCCTTCGAGGAGCCGACCGAGACGCCCACGGAGACCCCGACCGAGACGCCGGTGCCCACCGAGACGCCCACCGAGACCCCGACCGAGACGCCGGTGCCCACCGAGACGCCGACCACGCCTTCCGGACGGGTCTCGCGCGACTGATCGGGTGCGGCCCTCAGCCGTCGACGGCCGTCGCGTAGGTGAGGTCGAGCAGCCCGGTGTAGGCAGGAGCAACCGCCGAGTCGAGCGCGGTCATGTCCCAGAAGACGCCGCCCCCGGCGATCTGGGTGTCGTCGCGGTAGGCGGCGATGACGGGGTCCGTGACCAGCTCGGTCTCGATCGCCGTCTGGTCCCCGATGCCCACGATGACGTACGGCGGGGAGTAGGGAAGTCCATGGAGGGTCACCTGGCTGCCCTCGCACTTGATGCCGGTCGTCGAGATCAGCCGCTGGCCCTGGATCGTCACCGCCGTCGCGCCGGCGCTCCACATCGCGTTGGCCACCGCCTGGATGTCCTGCTGGTGCACGACGAGGTCGTTGGGGTTGCCTTCGTAGGCTCCGCGCGCCTCGATCGTGGCGTCGTCGAGGGTGACCTGGACGGCCGCCCCCGTCTTCTCCGTCAGCCCGGCCGGGTCGACGAGCGTGGCGATCTCGTCCTGCACCCGGCCGACCGACCGGTCGCCGAGCTGGGTGCTGAGCGCCTCGACCTCGGCGTTGAGTGCCGCGACCCGCTCGGTGAGGTCGCCGGTCTCGTCGCGCTCGGCGCGCACCACGGAGGCGAGATCGGTGAGGCGGCCACCGCGCAGGTCGAGGCCGTCGCTCTGCTCCGCGCTCACCGCGAAGAGCACGCCGCTCAGCAGCACCACCACCGGCGTCGCCACCCGCCAGAGGCGGTGGCGTGCGGGGCGCACGTGTGACTGGGGCGACATGCCGACTACGCTAACCCCCCGTC
Source organism: Nocardioides furvisabuli (assembly GCF_021083185.1). GTDB lineage: Bacteria > Actinomycetota > Actinomycetes > Propionibacteriales > Nocardioidaceae > Nocardioides > Nocardioides furvisabuli. The sequence goes on from NZ_JAIGQB010000003.1 coordinate 208,414, forward strand.
GGGTGCTACACCGCCTCGGCGAGGCGTCGACGTACGCCGACGAACCGCATCAGCCAAGCCACAGGAGCAGTAGTGTCGAAGTCCACGACGGTCACCACCGGGGAGAAGCGCTCGCTCGTCACCCCCAGGTTCCTGATCAGTCTCCTCCTGGTCGTCGCCGGCATCGGCTGGATCGTCTACTACTACGTCGGCCCCCGCGGCAACCCGCTCGCCTTCCCGCCCGTCGAGGGCTCGCCCAAGGCCATCGCCGACCTCGGGAGGTGGAACTACGCCATCGGCTTCGGCCTGCTCATGCTCGGCCTCATGGTGTCCGCACACCCCTCGACCCCCCTCGGCCGCGGCCGAGGCGTCGTGGTCGGCATGCTGGGCTGCTTCCTGGTCGGGCTGATCTGGATCTGCACCTTCTACGTCTTCTCCAACGACCTCTCCAGCCTGTGGGTCATGAACGACCTCGGGCAGTGGAACCTGGTCGTCGGCATCGCCTTCATGGCAGTCGGCTTCAGCTTCGCGACCAAGTGGGAGTAGGTTCTCCTTCGGCCCGGTAGCACGGGCCCCGCGCCTCGAGCGGTGAGTGAGGCGCCTTCCTGGGGAAGGGAAGGCGTCTCTCTCACCGCTCGAGTCGATTTCGGGGTCCCGGCGCGGTCGGTGTACGCCCCGCGCCGGGGTTGTCAGGCTCTCCCTGAGGTTGTCAGGCCGTGCAGAGGCCGACAACCTCGGGGATCCCCGGTCAGCCGGGGATCCCAAGAGCACGACAGGCGCCAGCCCTCGCACACCTGTGCGGATCTCCACACTGTGGACAATCCCTGTGGAGAATTACACGCCTGTAGTTATCCACACCTGTGTGCACACCTGTGGAACAACAGCGGACGCAGCTCGGCCCCCGCTCCACGTCGTACGACGCAGGGCGGGGGCCGATGTTCGGGTGCCGGCGGGCGTCAGGCGAGCGCGAGACCTCGCGCGAGGGCGATCGCCACCAGCACGACGGTCAGCAGGCCGAGGCCGGTCCACTGCACCACGGTGCGCTTCGAGCGCGGGGCGTAGGCGATCACGGCCGCGGCTGCCGCACCGGCGACGAAGCCGCCGAGGTGGCCCTGCCAGGAGATGCCACCGACGACCAGTCCGTAGACGCTGATCGCGACACCGAGACCGAGGTTCTGCAGGAGCGCCCGGGAGTCCAGCCGCGCCTTGCGGGCCACCACGAGCAGGGCTCCGAGGAGACCGAAGAGGGCGCCGGAGGCCCCGACGGTCGAGCCCGACGGGTTGCTGAGCAGCATCACGGCCGCCGAGCCGCCGACCGCACTGATGAGGTAGACGCCCAGGTAGCGGGTGCGGCCGATGATGGCCTCGAGGGCGGGTCCGAAGATCAGCAGGGCGAACATGTTCATCGCTACGTGCCAGATCTCCACATGGGTGAAGGCACTCGTGATCAGCTGCCACCACGCGCCGTCGGCCACGCCTGCGTGCCACACCCCGTCACCGCCGGGGACCAGGTTGCAGGAAGTCTCGCTCGGCAGGCCGGGGTAGTACTGGTTGGGCGCCGACCGCGACCCGCAGCTGCCGGTCGGGGAGAGCGCCAGCAGGTCGGCGACCCGCGAGAGGCGAGCACCGGTGGCGGTGATCGCGAGCCAGACGACGGCGTTGATGCCGATCAGGACGTACGTCGTCAGGCGGGGGTCGGCGCTGCGCTCCCCGCCGTACATCGCGCGGTTCTGGCGCGAGCTCTTGTTCGCCTCCTTGACGCAGTCGGGGCACTGGAAGCCCACGGCGGCGTCGCGCATGCAGTCGGGGCAGATCGGCTTGTCGCAGCGCTGGCAGCGGATCCACGTCTCGCGACCGGAGTGCCGGTAGCAGATGGGCACCCCGGTCGCGGGCGGGTCCTCGGACGGTTGGGTCATGAGGAGGAGGTGATCAGGTCTGCGTCAGCGCTCGACGGTGACCGACTCGATGACGACCGGCTCCTGCGGGCGGTCCATCGCACCGGTCGGGCTGGTCGCGATGGCGTCGACCACGTCGCGGCTGGCCTGGTCGGCCACCTCGCCGAAGATCGTGTGCTTGCGGTTGAGCCACGGGGTGGCGCCGACGGTGATGAAGAACTGCGAGCCGTTGGTGCCCGGGCCGGCGTTGGCCATGGCGAGCAGGTAGGGCTTGTCGAAGACGAGCTCGGGGTGGGTCTCGTCCTTGAACGTGTAGCCCGGGCCGCCCGTACCGGTGCCGAGCGGGCAGCCGCCCTGGATCATGAAGCCCTCGATGACCCGGTGGAAGCCGAGGCCGTCGTAGTACTTCTCGCCGCTTCGGCCCGCGTCGTCGCGGTAGTCCTTGGTGCCCTCGGCGAGGCCGACGAAGTTGTCGACGGTCTCGGGGGCGTGGTTCGGGAAGAGGTCGATGACGATGTCGCCCCGGTTGGTCTTCAGGGTCGCCTTCATGTCGGCCATGGGATGTGCCTCTCAGCTGTCTGTGGGGGTGGGCCTCACTGGCCCGCGTGCGCCTCGATCCTGCCACGCACCGCCACCCACCCGGACGGGGCTGGTCGCCTCAGGGTGGGCATGGTGAGATGGAGCCACAACTGACAGAGGAGGTCACGCATGCCTTTCCGCCGCAAGAAGTCCCTCATGGACCGGGCACACGACTACGTCGAGCAGGTCTCAGAGACCGTTCTGCCCCACCTGGAGTCCGCGTGGGAACAGGCCGTGGACAAGGCCGGGCCCGTCATCACCGACGCGCGCGAGAAGACCCAGCCGCTCATCGCCGAGGGCCGTGCCCTCGCCGCCGAGAAGGCGTCCGTGGGCGCCGCGCTCGCGAGCGAGAAGGCCGCCGAGGCCCGTGAGAAGGCCGCACCGCTCCTGGCCGAGGCCAGGGCCACCGCCAGCGAGAAGGCGTCCGTGGGCGCCGCCCTCGCTGCCGAGCGCGCCGCGGCCAGCCGCGACGTCGCGGCCGCGAAGGTCAACGAGCTGCGCGGCATCGAGCCCGAGCCCAGCGGGGGCCGGCTCAAGAAGCTCCTGCTGCTGGGCGGCCTGCTCGCCCTGGGCGGCGTGGTGTTCAGCAAGCTCCGCGCCAAGCAGGACGCCGAGGCCAACTGGCAGTCGAGCTACGTCCCCCCGGCCCCGCCGGCGGCACCTTCGACCCCCCAGGCACCGGCCGCGGCCCCGGTCACGCCGGCCACCACGTCCGGTGACCCGCTGACCGACCCGCTGACCGACGAGGTCACCGCGGACGACGTCGTCACCGCCGAGCCCCCGGCTGCCGACGACACCGGTGGCGGCGCACCCGGCGAGGCGATCAGCGACCAGGCGGAGGAGGCCCACGAGGCCACCACCCCCGACGCGCCGGCCGACGTCATCGACATCGACGACGCGCCGCACGAGAAGTAGCACCACCGCGACATCGCTTCGGGCGGTGTCCTGGCCACACCCCGCACGCCGGGGACGTGGCTGGGGCACCGCCCGGTGTGCGTCCGGACGCCGCGCTCAGGGGCCGTCCGGTGGCCGGTTGGCCTCGATCCACTTGTCGATCTGCTCCCACCAGCCGTAGAGCCACTCGATCCGCTCCTCGCGGTCCTCGGGGATCTCCGCGCGCGAGACCTGCCACCACCGCATGGTGATCTGCTTGTCCATCGGCAGCTCGCGCCACAGGTCGCTCACCGTCACCAGGTGGTCGAGCCCGGTGTGGGCGACCATCAGCACGTCGGCGTCCGGTGCCGCCTCCAGCGCTGCCAGCACTCCGCCCGGACGTGGAGCCAGCACGTGGATCATCTCCTCCGCGCGCACCGCCATCCGCTCGAGGCCGAGCTTGCGGAGCCGCGCGATCCCGCGGTCGCGGCGCTCAGGGGTGAAGTTGCCGCCCTCGGGGAAGATCACGAAGGCGTCGTTGTCGTCCAGGCCGGTGGCCAGCGCGGCGATCTGCGACTCCAGGTCCTCGCCCGCGGCCGGGTTCGGTGAGATGAAGCGCGCCGGGATGCGGTTGAGGATCACGTCGATCGCGGGGTCCCACGCGAGGGTGTTCCTCAGGACCACCCGCGGCTCGCGGTGGTACCAGTGCAGCAGGGCGTACATCAGGATGAACGAGTCACCCGGGCCCGCGTGGCGGCACATGACCAGCACTGGGCCGTCCGGATGACGGGTCGGGTGCGGACCGTCGGTGCGGATGTGCAGGGCCAAGACGCGCCGGGCCTCGCGGAAGAAGACGATGAGCGTGCCCTGCACGAGGTCGTAGTGGATGCCGGCGAAGTAAGGCGAGCGGATCCGCCACCCGAAGCCGCTGGCGAGCCAAAGGCCCAGCAGCACGACGAGCAGCAGCGTCTCGAAGCTCAGGTAGACCACGACGAGCCACAGCAGCCGCAGCGCGCGCCAGCGGCCCGGCAGCACCGGTGCGAGGGCAGCGGCGACGAGCAGCCAGGCCGGCAGGGTCACCCACAGCAGCACGGTGAGCGTGATCACCGTCGGCGCGACGACGAGGCGGCGCAGGGCCCCGACGCCCGGGTGGCTCACGGCCGGGAGCCCTCGGCCGGCCCGAGGGCCTCGTCGAGGTAGTCGCGGGAGGCGGCGTACGTCGCCTCGATGCGCGCCTCGACGCTCCCGAAGTCACGGTGCGAGAGCAGCGAGTCGTCGCGCGCGGACGTGCCGCCGGCCGGGAGGACGTGGGCCTCGACGCCCTCGGGGATGGTCGCCATGTCGCGCATGAAGCGGTGGCGCCTGGCCACCTCGAAGCTGACCCGGGCGACGTCCCACGGCCGGGTGGGCGGCGCGAGCGGCCGGTCGATGCGGCCGACCTGGAGCACGAAGACCCGCGTCGCGCCGAGCTCGACGGCCCGGCCGACGGGGATGGAGTTCACCAGGCCCCCGTCGAGGAAGTGCTCGCCGTCGATCTCGGCAGGCGGCAGGAGACCGGGCACGGCGGCGCTGGCCAGGATGGCGGGCACGAGCGGGCCGCTGGTGAACCAGTGCTCCGCCGCGCGCTCGATGCTGGCGGCGCAGACCTCCAGGCGCACCGGGAGGTCCTCGAAGCGGGCGTCGCCGAGCTCTTCGGTCAGCCGCCGCCGCAGCGGCGCCGAGGAGTAGATGTGGGTGCCGGTGGCGACGGCCCGGCGGACCGTGCGCAGCGGCCGGTCGCCGTAGACGTCGCGGGACCGTGCGGTGGAGGCCCACAGCTCGGTGAGCCGCTCCACGACGGCGGGCTCGGGCTGACGTGCCACCAGCGCGCCGTTGAGCGCCCCGACGCTCGTGCCGACGACCAGGTCGGGCACGATCTCGCGCTCCAGCAGCGCGCGGAGCATGCCGACCTCGACGGCGCCGAGGACGCCGCCACCGCCGAGCACGAAGGCGGTGGTGCCGCTGGTCGAGGAGGGACGAAGTCCCGTCACGAGACCCGGGTCTCCACGTCAGGCCAGCTCGGGGTGCTCCGCGCGCACCCGCTGCGTCGCGCGGTGCTCGGCCCAGAACGACAGCACCGGGATGGTGCCGCACGCCAGGGTGACCAGCGTGAACGGCAGGTCCCAGCCGGCCCGGCGCGAGAGCGCGAAGGCGCTGAAGAGGAAGATCATGTAGAGCCAGCCGTGCGCGACACCGAGGTAGGTCGTGATGACCTCGCCCAGGTTGTTGAGGTCGGAGCCGGTGGTCACCCAGGCGGGCGTGCTGTCGAAGACGCCCCACATCGGGGAGCCGTCGAAGTTGGCCAGCGGGACGCCGACCAGGCAGAGCACCACGAGGAGGACACCGACGATGGTGGCCATGACGCGGTAGGCGGTGAGGTTGCGGGACACGGCGCCAAGGTATCGGGTGCCGCCTACCCCGCTGACGGGGAGATCTCGGGAGCGGTCGCGTCCCGGCGCCAGCGCCACCAGATGAAGGCGGCGAAGCCCCCGAACACCCACCACTCCACGGCGTAGAGCAGGTTGCGGATGCCGGTCGCGCGGCTCGGGGTGGGCAGTGCCTCGAGCTCGGCGGCCTCCAGGCCGTCGGCGGGCTCCTGGGCGATGAGGTAGGCGGAGTAGAGGTCGACGTCCACCCGCTGCACGGCGTCCGCGACGCGGATCTCGGGGAAGACGTCGTCATCGGGGTCGTCGTCGGTGACCAGGCTGCCGTCGGGGGCCTGCAGCCACCCGGTCAGCTCCGCCTCGCCGGTGACCGCCAGCAGGTCGGCCTCGGGCTCGGGGGCCCAGCCGCGTACGACGAGCACGGCCGCGTCGCCCATCTGGAGGGGGTCGACGGCCCAGTAGCCCGACCGGCCGCCCTGCTCCCGGTCGGCGACCCAGAAGCCACCGTCCAGCCACTCGCCGGCGACCTCCACCGGTCGGCCGAGGTCGGGCGCGGGGAACGGGTCGTCGTTGCCCATCACGTCGGTCAGCGGCACGGGCGCGATGCCGGTCAGGTCGCGGGCCTCGGCCTCCCGGCTGGCCTGCCAGGCGTCGTACTGCCACTTCCCGAGGAGCCCGGCGATCCCGACGAGCACGAGCGTGAGGACCACCGCACCGAGGTCGGTCAACAGGCCGGGCCGGCGGGAGGTGCTCACGGGCTCGATTGTCCCAGCCGTCCGGTGAGCGCCGTCCGCCGCCTGCAGGGGGACGTCAGGCGGAGGCGAGCGCGAGCTTCACCGCGAAGCCGAGGAAGACCGCACCCACGGCCGACGTGGCGCCGGCCGAGAGCGCCGTACGCCGTCGGAACGCGTCGGCCAGCCGGGTGCCGGCCACGATCAGGACGCTGAGGTACGCCGCGCTCGCGAGGGTGGCGAGGACCCCCAGCGCGAGGAACGAGATCACCGGGTGGGCGTAGGACGGGTCGACGAACTGCACGAAGAACGCGACGAAGAAGAGGATCGCCTTGGGGTTGAGCAGGCTGATCACCAGCGCCCGGCGGTAGGGCCGCTCACCCTTCGCGCTCGGCACCAGGCCGGCCTCCTCGGAGGCGTCGGCGATCTGCTCGGCGACCGTGCGGCGCGAGCGCCACGTGGCCCACGCCGCGCGCATCATCCCGATCGCGAGCCACAGCAGGTAGGAGGCGCCGATCCACTTGACCGCGCTGAACGCCGTCTCGTTGGCCTTCAGCAGCGACGCCACCCCTGCGGCGGAGAGCGTCATCAGCACGGCGTCACCGGTCCAGACGCCCGCCGCGGCGGCGTACCCGCTGCGCACCCCTCGCCGCGCGGCCACCGAGAGGACGTAGAGCGAGTTCGGTCCGGGCAGCAGGATGATGAGGATCAGGCCGACGAGGTAGGTCGGGAGGTCGGTGATGCCCAGCACGGGACCAGTGTGGGCCCGGCGGGTCTGTGACGACGACCGATTTCGAGGCGTGGTCCGCGTCGCGCTCGTGGGACGTCGGGAGTGGTGGAGCCTAGGGGACTCGAACCCCTAACCCCCTGCTTGCAAAGCAGGTGCGCTACCAATTGCGCCAAGGCCCCCGGTGGAGCGGGGTGGAGCGTCAGGCCTTCTCGACGGTGTCGGTCGCCTCGGCCCAGAGAGCCTGCTCGTGCCTGCCCTCGTCCATCTTCTTCTTCGCGACCAGCGCGCCGGCGGCAGCGAGGGTGATCAGCAGGACCTTCTTCATGGACTCTCCTCGTGATGCGGAGCGAAGGGATGGAGTGGGCCTAGGAGGACTTGAACCTCCGACCTCTTCCTTATCAGGGAAGCGCTCTAACCGTCTGAGCTATAGGCCCGCACACGTCGCAAGCGACGACGCCGAAGATTACCTGAGGGTGGTCAGGCGGTGCCAATCGAGGGGGGTCGGTTTCGAGGCTTGCTGCGCTCGCACCTCAACCACCGAGACCCCAGGAGGACCGTCAGATCACTTCTCGTCCTCGGCGAGGGTGACCTCGATGCCTCCGAGGAGGGCGGCGGCGAGGTTGTAGAGGAAGGCGGTCAGCGTGGCGATCGCCGTGAGCAGGACCACGTCGAGCACCGAGACGATCAGCGTGAAGCCGAGCACCCGCGACATGCCGACGTAGTCGGTGATGTCGAAGGTCGAGTTGCCGCTGTCGCCCTCGACGATGCTCGCCACGGCCGAGTTGATCGAGTCCCACACGCCGGCGGCGCCGAGCACGGACCACACCATGAAGATCGCGACGAAGGTGACCACACCGAAGGCGACCGACAGCAGGAACGACGTCTTCATCACCGACCAGGGGTCGATGCGGGTCAGTCGCAGCCGGGCGCGGCGGGGCTGGCGGCCCGACGCACGGCGGGCGCGGTTGCCGCGCGGCGCCTTGGAGTCGGCGTTGGCGCGGTGCTCCTCGGCAGCGTTGGACAGCGTGTCCTGCAGGCGTCCGGTGAGGGACCTGCGGGCAGGCTCATCCCCGGACGTACGACGCGGAGTCGCGGTGCGGTCCGACATGGATCACTCCTCGGTGTCTTCGTCGGCGCCCAGGTCGTCGGACACCGGGACGCTCGCGTCAGCGGCGTCCTGAGCCTCGATTGTTGCACCGTCGGCCACGTCCTGCGATTCGCCGACCGGGACGTCGGCTCCGTCGGCGCTCGTGTCCACGCCCGCTGCCTCGGCCGCCTCCTCGACGACCTTCGCCTCCACGGAGCGGGCCACGACGGCCACGGTGTCGCCCTTCTTCGGCGTCACGAACTTCACGCCCATCGTCGAGCGGCCGGTGGGACGGAAGTTGGCGTCGATCGGGCTGCGCACCACCTGACCACTGCTGGTGATGGAGAGGACCTCGTCCTCCTCCTCCACGATGAAGGCGCCCACCAGGCCACCGCGGTCCTCGTTCGACAGCGACATCGCCTTGATGCCGATACCGCCACGGGACTGCAGGCGGTAGTCGCTGATGCGGCTGCGCTTGGCGAAGCCGCCGTCGGTGATCGTGAAGACGTACTGCTCCTTGACCTCCTCCGAGGTGGCTGCGTCGCCCTCGACGGCCTCCTCGGCCGCGACCTGGTCGGCGCGGATGACCGACATCGACAGCAGCGAGTCGCCGTCGCGGAACTTCATGCCGCGCACACCGCCGGTGGCGCGGCCCATCGGGCGCAGCTGCTCGTCGTCGGCCTTGAAGCGGATCGACTGGCCCTTGCGGGAGACCAGCAGGATGTCGTCGTCGCCGTTGACCAGCTCGGCCCCGATCAGCTCGTCGTCGTCCTCGCGGAAGTTGATCGCGATGACGCCTGCCTGACGCGGCGAGTTGTAGTCGCCGAGCTTGGTCTTCTTGACCAGCCCGGTCCGGGTGGCGAGCACGAGGTAGGGGGCCTGCTCGTAGTCGCGGATCGCCAGCACCTGGGCGATGTCCTCGTTGGGCTGGAAGCTCAGCAGGCCGGCGACGTGGCCGCCCTTCGCGTCGCGCGCCGCCTCGGGCAGGTTGTAGGCCTTGGTGCGGTAGACACGACCGGCCGTGGTGAAGAACAGCAGCCAGTGGTGGTTGGTGGTGGCGATGAAGTGCTGCACCACGTCGTCACCGCGCAGGGTCGCGCCGCGCACGCCCTTGCCGCCACGCTTCTGCAGGCGGTACTGGTCGGCGCGGGTGCGCTTGGCGTAGCCGCCACGGGTGATGGAGACGACGAGGTCCTCGTCGGGGATCAGGTCCTCCATCGACAGGTCGCCGTCGGCGGCGATGATCTGCGTACGCCGCTCGTTGCCGTACTTGTCGGTGATCTCCTTCAGCTCGTCGGAGACGATCTGGCGCTGGCGCGGCTCGTTGGCGAGGATGTCCTCGAGGTCGGCGATGACGCGCTCGAGGTCGGCGAGACGGTCCATGATCTTCTGGCGCTCCAGCGCCGCGAGACGGCGCAGCTGCATCTCGAGGATCGCGTTGGCCTGCACCTCGTCGATGTCGAGCAGCGCGATGAGGCCGCTGCGGGCCTCCTCGACGTCGGGGCTGCGACGGATCAGCGCGATGACCTCGTCGAGGGCGTCGAGCGCCTTCGCGAGACCGCGGTAGATGTGGGCCTGGCGCTCGGCCTCGGCGAGGCGGAAGCGCGTACGCCGCTGGATGACCTCGATCTGGTGGGTGACCCAGTTGGAGATGAACTGGTCGATCGGGAGCGTGCGCGGCACACCGTCGACCAGCGCCAGCATGTTGGCGGAGAAGTTGGTCTGGAGCTCGGTGTGCTTGAAGAGGTTGTTGAGCACCACGCGGGCCACCGCGTCGCGCTTGAGGATGATCACCAGGCGCTGCCCGGTGCGCGAGCTGGTGTCGTCGCGCACGTCGGAGATGCCCTGGATGCGCCCGGAGTCGGCGAGCTCGGCGATCTTCAGCGCCAGGTTGTCCGGGTTGACCATGTAGGGGAGCTCGCTGATGACGAGCATCGTGCGGCCCTTGGCGTCCTCGTCGATCTCGACGACCGCGCGCTGGGTGATCGAGCCGCGACCGGTGCGGTAGGCCTGCTCGATGCCCTGGCGGCCCACGATCAGCGCGCCGTTGGGGAAGTCGGGGCCCTTGATCCGCTCGATGACGGCGTCCTGCAGCTCCTCCTTGGTGGCGTCGGGGTGCTCGAGCGCCCAGGTCGCGGCCTCGGAGACCTCGTGGAGGTTGTGCGGCGGGATGCTGGTCGCCATGCCGACCGCGATGCCGGCCGAGCCGTTGACCAGCAGGTTCGGGAAGCGCGAGGGGAGGATGGTCGGCTCCTGCGAGCGACCGTCGTAGTTGGGGCGGAAGTCGACGGTGTCCTCGTCGATGTCGCGCACCATCTCCATCGCCAGCGGCGCCATCCGGCACTCGGTGTAGCGCATGGCGGCGGCGGAGTCGTTGCCCGGCGAGCCGAAGTTGCCCTGGCCGTTGATCAGCGGCGAGCGCAGCACCCACGGCTGCGCGAGGCGGACCATGGTGTCGTAGATCGCGGTGTCGCCGTGGGGGTGGTACTGACCCATCACGTCGCCGACGACGCGCGAGCACTTCGAGAAGCCGCGGTCGGGGCGGTAGCCGCCGTCGTACATCGCGTAGAGGATGCGGCGGTGCACCGGCTTCAGCCCGTCGCGTACGTCGGGCAGCGCGCGCCCGACGATCACGGTCATCGCGTAGTCGATGTAGGACTGCTGCATCAGCGTCTGCAGCTCGATCGGCTGGATGCGGTCGTCGCCGAACCCGAAGCCGCCTGCGCCGGTGCCGGTGGGGGTCTCAGTCATGTGGTTCTCTCCTGCGTTCTAGGGATGTCTAGGGCTGCTCGTAGAAACGGCTAGCGGCCTAGATATCCAAGAAACGGACGTCCTTGGCGTTGCGCTGGATGAAGGAGCGGCGCTGCTCGACGTCCTCGCCCATCAGGATCGAGAAGATCTCGTCGGCCTGCGCGGCGTCCTCGAGGCCGACCTGCTTCATCAGGCGGGCGTCGGGGTCCATCGTGGTCTCCCACAGCTCGTCGGCGTTCATCTCGCCGAGACCCTTGTAGCGCTGGACCGGGTTCTCCTTGGGCAGCTTCTTGCCCTGGGCCTGGCCGTCGGCGAGCAGCGCGTCGCGCTCGGCGTCGGAGTAGACGAACTCGTGCTCGGCCGGCTTGTTCCACCGCAGGCGGTAGAGGGGCGGCTGGGCCATGTAGACGTAGCCGTGCTCGATGAGTGGCTTCATGAAGCGGAAGAGCAGCGTCAGCAGCAGGGTGTTGATGTGGTGGCCGTCGACGTCGGCGTCGGCCATCATCACGACCTTGTGGTAGCGCAGCTTCTCGAGGTTGAACTCCTCGTGGATGCCGGTGCCGAGCGCGGAGATGATCGCCTGGACCTCGGAGTTGGCGAGCACCTTGTCGATGCGGGCCTTCTCGACGTTGAGGATCTTGCCGCGGATCGGCAGGATCGCCTGGATGCGCGGGTCGCGGCCCTGGCGCGCGGAGCCACCGGCCGAGTCGCCCTCCACGATGAAGACCTCACACTCGGCGGGGTTGGTCGACTGGCAGTCGCTGAGCTTGCCGGGCAGGCCGCCGCCGCCGAGCAGGCCCTTGCGGCCGCGGGCGAGCTCGCGCGCCTTGCGGGCTGCGATGCGGGCGCTGGCCGCGGCCTGCGACTTGCGCACGATGTCACGACCCTCGGCGGGGTTCTGCTCGAACCAGGCACCGAGCTGGTCGTTCATGATCCGCTGGGTGAAGCCCTTGGCCTCGGTGTTGCCGAGCTTGGTCTTGGTCTGGCCCTCGAACTGCGGCTCGGCGAGCTTGATGGAGACGATCGCGGTCAGGCCCTCGCGGATGTCGTCGCCCGAGACGCGGTCCTCCTTCTTCTTGATCAGGCCCCACTCCTCGCCCCAGTGGTTGACCAAGGAGGTGAGGGAGGCGCGGAAGCCCTCCTCGTGGGTGCCGCCCTCGTGGGTGTTGATGTTGTTGGCGAAGGTGTGGACCGACTCGGTGTAGGTGGTGTTCCACTGCATCGCGACCTCGAGGCTCATGTGGTTCTCCACCGACTCAGGGGTGTCGGCCTCGAAGGAGATGACGGTCGCGTTCGCCTTGTCCTTGCGGCGGTTGAGGTGCTCGACGTAGTCGACGAGGCCGCGGTCGTACTTGAAGACCTGCTCGAGACCGCCGGTCTCCGCCCGCTTGATGGCGTCGTGCCCGGCGTTGTCGATCGAGCTGTCCACCGTGTCGTCCTCGATCGCGTCGACGCGCGACTCCGCGTCGGCCCGCTCGTCGCGTACGACGAACTCGACGCCCTTGTTGAGGAAGGCCATCTCGCGCAGGCGCGAGGTGATGGTCTCGAGGTTGTAGGTGGTGTGCTCGAAGATGTCGTCGGAGGCGTACCAGGTCACCGTGGTGCCGGTGCCCTCGCCGTCCTCCAGCGCGCGGACCTGCGCGAGGTCGGCGTCGGGCACGCCGAGCTGGAAGGACTGGCGCCACAGGTGGCCACGGTTCTTCACCTCGGCGACCAGGCGGGTCGACAGCGCGTTGACGACCGAGACGCCGACGCCGTGGAGGCCACCGGACACCTTGTAGCCGCCGCCGCCGAACTTGCCGCCCGCGTGGAGCATCGTCAACGCCATGGTGAGGGCGGGCATCTCCTGGCCGGGCGCGGTGTCGGTGGGGATGCCACGACCGTTGTCCTCGACGCGCACTCCGCCGTCGGCCTGGAGCGTGAGCACGATCCGGGTGGCGTAGCCGGCGAGCGCCTCGTCGACGCCGTTGTCCACGATCTCCCAGATCAGGTGGTGCAGGCCGCGCTCCCCGGTGGAGCCGATGTACATGCCGGGGCGCTTGCGCACCGCCTCGAGGCCTTCGAGCACGGTGATCGCCGAGGCGTCGTACTCGAACGCCTCGTCGACCGCGGTCGACGAGCGCTTCTCCGCCGCGACCTCGCTCGCCTCCTCCTGCGCAGCCTCCACCGCGTCGGCGATGGCCTCGGCGGGGGAGGGGGGAGAGTCGGGTGCGGGTGCCTGCGAGTCGGTGGTCGGTCCGGTGGTGAACTCGTCGTTCTCTTCGCTCAAGGCACAGCCTTCTTCCCGTCGCCTGCAAGGGCGTTCGACATGACTCGAGTCGCTGCTGCTGCCACGGGCAACCAGACGTGCGACTCGTACGCCCATCCTACTGCCTCAGGAGCTCCCACCGAAGGATCGACCCGTGAGTTGGGGACGACGGGGGCAAGAAAGTGCCTTCAGGGGCCCCATGAGGCCGGTTCACAGCGCCGAACAGGGGGGTCGGTGGGTCCCCCTACCGGCGCGGGGCCCTCAGATCGGCATTCCGGCTCATCCGTAGGTGTCGCGGGGTCCCCGGCCGTCGCGGCTGGAGAGCCGGCCCTTGGTCCAGCTCGGCAGGTGCGGCCCGAGCACCTCGATCACGGTGACGGTGCCGTGCCCGAGCTCGGTGTTGAGGCGGCGTACGACCGAGGGGGCGAGCAGCTTGAGCTGGGTCGCCCAGGCGGTGGAGTCCGTGCGGACCACCAGTCGGCCGTCGTTGAACGACTCTGGCGTGCAGTGGTCGGCGACCTCGGAGCCGACCAGCTCGGTCCACCGGCCGAAGACGCCCTGCACCTTGAGGTCGAGCTCCCAGCCGTGGTTGGCGATCAGGCGCCCCATCGCCTGGTCGAGCAGCTGCGGGTCGCGGTCGTCGGGGCGCGCGCCCGAGGAGGTGGTGCGCGTACGCCGACGGAAGGGCGCCGTCCTCCGGCGCGCGGGCTGCGTGCTTGCGCTCGCGGCCGCCGCGCGGGCGGCGGAGCGCGCGAGGTCGAGACCGTCGGCGCGGTGCTCCGGCTCGGGCTCCTGCTCGACAGCCGCTTCAGGCGCCGTCTCGTCGCCGGTCGTCGGCTCGTCCTCAGTCGTCACGGGTCACCTCGCCGTCAGCGACGAGGTAGCGCACGCCCTGCAGCGAAGCCGGCACGTCGGCGGCGACCGCGGCCGTGACCAGCACCTGCTCGGCGCCCGCGACGAGCTGGGCGAGCTGGCTGCGGCGCTCGGCGTCGAGCTCGGCGAAGACGTCGTCGAGCACGAGGATCGGGTCGTCACCGTCGGCACGGAGCAGGTCGTACGACGCCAGGCGCAACGCCAGCGCGAACGACCACGACTCCCCGTGGGAGGCGTAGCCCTTGACCGGCAGGCGCAGGTCGTCGGGACCGGATCCGGTGCCGAGGGTGAGCAGCAGCTCGTCGCGGTGCGGGCCGACGAGCGAGATCCCGCGGTCGAGCTCGTCCTTGCGCCTCGCTGCGATGGCGTCGAGCAGGGCTTGCTGGAGGTCGTCACCCACCTCGATGCTCGCCTTGTAGTCCAGGTCGGCGTCGTCACGGCTCGCGCCGCGCGCCACCGCCTCGTAGGCCTTGCCGAGGTAGGGACGCAGGTCCTCCACGAGCTGCAGCCGCGCGCCGAGGATCTCGGCCCCCACGCGGGCGAGGTTGTCGTCCCAGATCTCCAGCGTCGCCATCGCCGCGTCGCGCGACGAGCCGCGCGCGACCCCGGCGGTCTTGAGCAGGCTGTTGCGCTGCTTGAGGATCCGGTCGTAGTCGGAGCGCACCCCGGCCAGTCGCGGCGCGCGCAGCACCAACAGGTCGTCGAGCATCTTGCGACGGTCCGACGGGTCGCCCTTGACCAGGGTCAGGTCGTCCGGGGCGAAGACCACGGTGCGCACCAGGCCGATGATCTCCCGCGGCCGCGGCAGGGGGGAGCGGTTGATCCGCGCCCGGTTGGCGCGACCGGGGTTCAGCTCCACCTCGAGCAGTGCCGTACGTCCCTCCTTGACCACCGACGCCCGTACGACCGCCTGGTCGGCGCCGGCGCGGATGAGGGGGGCGTCGGTCGCGACCCGGTGCGAGGACAGCCGGGAGAGGTAGTCGATCGCCTCGACGAGGTTGGTCTTGCCCTGCCCGTTGCGGCCGATGAAGGCCGTTGCCCCCGGCTCCAGCGCGACGTCGAGGTCGGCGTAGGAGCGGAAGTTGTGCAGGCTCAGGTGGGCGACGTGCAAGGTCTCAACTCTCGCTGGGCTCCTCGGCGCTGCCGGCACCGGCCTTCTTCGCGGTCTCGGTCTGGTCCGCGGCACCGCCGTCCTCGACGTCACCGCCCTTGGGGGCAGCGGTGCGCACGGCATGGCCGCCGAACTGGTTGCGCATCGCGGCCACGGCCTTCATGGCCGGGCTGTCGTCCTGGCGGGAGACGAAGCGTGCGTAGAGCGCCGCGGTGATGGCAGGGGTGGCGACGGCGTTCTCGATGCCGGCCTCGACGGTCCAGCGGCCCTCCCCGGAGTCATCGGCGTAGCCGGCGATCTGGCTCAGCCCCGGGTCGTCGTCGAGGGCGGCGACCATGAGGTCGAGCAGCCACGAGCGGATGACGGTGCCCTCTCGCCACGAGCGGAAGACCTCGGTCACGTTCTCGACCATGTCGACCTTCTCGAGCAGCTCCCAGCCCTCGGCGTAGGACTGCATGATCGCGTACTCGATGCCGTTGTGGACCATCTTGGAGAAGTGCCCGGCGCCGACCTTGCCCGCGTGGACCGAGCCGAAGTCGCCCTCGGGCGCCAGTGCGTCGAAGGCCCGCTGGACCTTCGCGATGTCGTCGGCGTCGCCGCCGTACATCAGGGCGTAGCCGTTCTCCAGGCCCCAGACGCCGCCGGAGACACCGCAGTCGACGTAGCCGATGCCCTTCGCCGCGAGCAGCTCGGCGTTGGCGATGTCGTCGGTCCAGCGCGAGTTGCCGCCGTCGACCACCACGTCGCCCTCGCCGAGGAGCTCGCCGAGCTCCTTCACCGTGGCGCGGGTGGGGTCGCCCGCGGGGACCATGACCCACACGACCTTCGGGCTGGGCAGTGCCTCGACGAGCGCGGCCAGGGAGTCGACGTCGCTGACGTCGGGATTGCGGTCGTAGCCGACGACCGTCAGGCCTGCGCGGCGCATGCGCTCGCGCATGTTGCCGCCCATCTTGCCGAGTCCGATGAGTCCGATGTCCATGGCGTGAGCCTAGACCCCACCCCTCGGTGGTCGATCAGTCCTCGGTGGTCGCGTCGCCCGACTGCTCAGCTCAGCAGGCGCCGCGGCATCAGCAGGTAGCGGAAGGACCCGGCGTCGTCGGCGTCGGTCCCGGAGATCACGACGGGCTTGGTGGCCTGGGTGAATGCCAGGTCGACGAGCTCCCCGTCGATGGCGGTGAGGCCATCGAGCAGGAACTGCGGGTTGAAGCCGGTGGTGAGGTCGTCGCCGGTGATGTCGGCGTCGACCGCCTCGGTCGCCATCGCCTCGTCGCCGGAGCCGGCGTCGAGGACGATCTGGTGGTCACCGAACTTCATCTGCACCGCGGTGTTGCGCTCGGCGACCAGGGCCACGCGCTTCACGGTCTCGATGAGCTCGGCCTTGTTGACCTTGGCGATCGTGAGGTGCTCGGCCGGGAAGAGCGAGCGCACCTTGGGGAACTCCCCGTCGAGCAGGCGGGTCGTCGTGCGGCGTACGCCGCCCAGTCCGGTGCCCTCGAAACCGATCAGGCCCTCGCCGGCTCCGCTCGCGCTGAGGGCGATCGTGACCTCGGCGCCGGAGGTCAGCGACTTCGCGGTGTCGCCGAGCACCTTGGCCGGGACCAGGGCGGCAACCGACTCGTCAGGGGACTGCGGGTTCCAGGTGAGCTCACGGTGCGAGAGGCGGAAGCGGTCGGTGGCGAGCAGCGCCATCGTGGACCCATCGATCTCGATCCGTACGCCGGTCAGCACCGGCAGCATGTCGTCGCGGCCGGCGGCCGTCACCGCCTGGGCGACCGCGTGCGCGAAGTCGGCGCTGGACACGGTGCCGGTGGCCGAGGGCATCTCGGGAAGCGTCGGGTAGTCGGCGACTGGCATGGTCTGGAGGCTGAAGCGCGCCGAGCCGCAGGTCAGCGAGACGCGGGGGCCCTCGAGGGTCAGCTCGACCGGCTTCGCGGGCAGGCTGCGGCAGATGTCGGCGAGCAGGCGACCGCTCACCAGCGCCTTGCCCTCGTCGTTGACCTCCGCGGTGAGCGTGGCGCGTGCCGAGGTCTCGTAGTCGAACGTCGACAGCATCAGGCCGGCGTCGTTGGCCTCGATCAGGAGGCCGGCCAGGACCGGCGAGCTCGGGCGGACCGGCAGGCTGCGGGCAGCCCAGGCAACGGCATCGGCGAAGACGTCGCGTTCGACGCGGAACTTCACAGGGGTCTCCTCGATGAGAGGTGGTGCGGGGGACGTGCAGGCAGACAGGGTCCACACGCAGGCGTGTGGGAAGTGCATCCTGCCACGCGCACCCGGCGGCCCGGCAGGGTTCTCCCCAGAGGAAGGGCCGGTAGACGTTGGTGGGTGATCGGTCCAGTCTTGAGGTTCATAGTGGTCATAGGGTCGGTGGAAACTGTGGACAATGGGCATCTCCGCAGGTCAGCGTCCTGAAACCCTGTGGATGACAGGTGTGGACCCAGCACGGTGAACTCGCTGGCCGGTGTGGACGCGGGCTGCCGTCGTGTCATTCCTCCCGAGGTGTCCACAGGGGGTGGGGACGAAGCGCCGACCGGAACCACACGTTCTCCACACCTCGCGGACCATCACGGCCCCAGACGTTCGGCGTGGGGGACCCTCAGGCCTGGCGCGCCTGCATCTTGACCCGGTTGGTGAGCTCGCTGACCTGGTTGAAGACCGCGCGGCGCTCGGCGAGGAGCTGGCGGATCTTGCGGTCGGCGTACATCACCGTGGTGTGGTCGCGCCCACCGAACTCGCGTCCGATCTGCGGCAGCGACATCGAGGTCAGCTCGCGGCAGAGGTACATGCCGATCTGGCGTGCCATGACGAGGTGCCGACCGCGGGAGGGCCCGGTGAGGTCCTCGAGGGAGACGCCGAAGTAGGCGGCGGTCTGGGCGATGATCAGCGCGTGGGTGATCTCGGGCTCACCGCCCTCGGGGATCAGGTCCTTGAGGACGATCTCGGCCAGGGTCATGTCGACCTCCTGGCGGTTGAGGTTGGCGAAGGCCGTGACCCGGATCAGCGCACCCTCGAGCTCGCGGATGTTGGTCTGGATCTTGGAGGCGATGAACTCGAGCACGTCCGGCGGCGCGGTGAGGCGGTCCATCGCGGCCTTCTTGCGCAGGATCGCGATGCGCGTCTCGAGGTCCGGCGGCTGGACGTCGGTGATCAGGCCCCACTCGAAACGGTTGCGCAGCCGGTCCTCGAGCGCCTCGAGGCGCTTGGGCGCGCGGTCGGAGGTGAGCACGATCTGCTTGTTGGCGTTGTGGAGGGTGTTGAACGTGTGGAAGAACTCCTCCTGCGTCTGCGTCTTGCCCTCGAGGAACTGGATGTCGTCGATCAGCAGCACGTCGACGTCGCGGTAGCGCCGCTTGAAGCGGTCCTGCCGGTCGTCGCGGATCGCGTTGATGAACTCGTTGGTGAACTCCTCGCTGGAGACGTAGCGCACCTTGGCGTTGCTGTAGAGGCTGCGCACGTAGTGGCCGATGGCGTGGAGCAGGTGCGTCTTGCCCAGGCCGGACTCGCCGTAGACCAGGAGCGGGTTGTAGGCCTTGCCCGGCGCCTCGGCCACCGCGACCGCGGCGGCGTGGGGGAACCGGTTGGACGAGCCGATGACGAAGGTCTCGAAGGTGTACTTCGGGTTCAGCCGCGTCTCCAGTGCCGACGGGCGCCGCTCACCGCTCGACGGCGGCTCGGCGTGGTCGACCTGCGGCGCAGGGGATGCGTCGAACGCAGAGTCGTACGTCGGCTCACTTGTCGACAAAGAGACAGATCGATCTGTCGACTCCTCTGCTTGCGCGAGGGGCACGTCCTCCAGCGCGGGGTTCACCGTCACCAGCATCCGGATCTCGCGTCCGAAGCCCTCGCTCAGCGCGTCCTCGATGTGGTTGCGCAGCCGGCCCTCGAGCTGGTTGCGCGTGAAGTCGTTGGGCACCGCGATGATCGCGGTGTTCTCGTGCAGCGTCATGGGCACGCTCGGGCGCAACCAGGCGCGCTGGTTGGGCTGGAGGTCCTCGACGATCTGCTGCCATGCCGCTCCGAGATCTACCTGCTGGTCGTCCACCGGACCGCCTTTGCTTTCCACCGTTGTCTGAAGGCCCACACCGAACACTCGGCGAACCGTGGTCCACAGAGTTGTCCACAAGCTGTGAACTGACTGGCCCGAGGACCCGGGACAGCGTCCCCGAGGCGTGCCGCGCCCTGATCCATCCAGCGTTTCCGCAGGTCAGGGGCTCAATCCAGTCCTCTGTGACCCGGGCCACACCACGCGGGAGACCCTGGACAGACCGAGGTGGCAGGGCACCGCGGAGGCTGTGAACGTAACAACCTGACGACCGTCGCGGCAAGACGTCATCCACAGGGTGTCCCGCGGGTGGTGGTCGCGGGTTTGACCCCCTCTTTCCCCACCGCGTACCGTTGGCCGGTCGCTCCGTGTCGACGGGTGCCGCATGTCCACGATCCGCCTCATGGCGGCCACGTGGGCGGGCGGTGCCGGCCGAAAGTGTCTGATCTGGGCCAAGCATCGACCGCGCTGTGGAGTGGACATCCCTCGAAACCTTCGGAGAAATAGCCGTGAGCAAGCGTACCTACCAGCCGAACAACCGTCGCCGTCACAAGGTGCACGGCTTCCGTCTGCGCATGCGGACCCGCGCCGGCCGCTCGATCCTGTCCAGCCGCCGCCGCAAGGGCCGCAAGAGCCTGGCGGTCTGACGGACCGAGTCCACGGCTCCCGCCGTGCTCCCCGCAGTCCACCGCCTTGCCGACAGTGACGACTTCCGTCGCGCTGTCCGCGGCGGCCGTCGTGCCGGTTGCGCGACCCTGGTCGTCCACCTCTGGGTGGACGCCGACGCGCCCGCGGCACCGACGCAGGTGGGGTTCACGGTCAGCAAGGCCGTGGGCAACGCCGCCACACGCAACCGTGTGAAGAGACGACTCCGGCACCTGACCCGGGAGCGCCTTCCGGACCTGGAAGGCCTCCCGGGTCGTGCTGCTCTCGTGGTGCGTGCGCTCCCGGCGGCCGCCGAGGCGTCCTACGCGACGCTCGGTGCCGACCTGGGCCGTACGCTCGACCGGGTGAGCGGCACATGAAGCACCTCCTGATCGGGTTCATCCGCGCGTGGCGATTCGCGATCAGCCCGCTTTACGGCCAGGTCTGCCGCTACCACCCCAGCTGCTCGGCGTACGCCCTCGAGGCGGTCACCGAGCACGGGGCAGTGCGCGGCACCTGGCTCTCCGTACGCCGTCTCGGTCGCTGCCACCCGTGGTCCGACGGTGGCTACGACCCGGTTCCGCCCCGTGTCCCCTCCCACGCCCCTGGCGTGGGCTCCACCACCCCGAGCCAGGGAGCTTGAGTGATCGACTTCTTCGTGTCCATCGGCAGCGCCATCATGACGCCGCTCTACTACGTGATCTCGTTCGTCCTGGTGGGCTTCCACAACGTCTTCGGGGACCTGTTCGGGCCGACGTCCGGCCTCGCGTGGGTGCTGTCGATCATTGGGCTCACGCTCGTGGTCCGTGCCGCGCTGATCCCGTTGTTCGTGAAGCAGATCAAGTCCAGCCGCAACATGCAGCTCATCCAGCCCAAGGTGCGTGAGCTGCAGAAGAAGTACGGCCACGACCGGGAGCGTCTCGCGCAGGAGACGATGAAGCTCTACAAGGACTCGGGCACGAACCCGTTCGCGTCCTGCCTGCCGATCCTGCTGCAGATGCCGATCTTCCTCGCGCTGTTCCGCATCCTCGACCAGGCTGCGCGCAACCCGGAGACCAAGCGCGGGCTGATGACCCCGGAGCTCAACGAGCAGCTCAGCGCGGCAGTCTTCGCCGGCGGCAAGATCTCGGACACGTTCCTCAACGCCGATGGCGTCGAGGTGCGGGTCCTGGCAGCGGTGCTCGTGCTGGCGATGACCGCGACCACCTTCCTCACGCAGCGCCAGCTGATGAGCAAGAACATGCCGGCCGATGCGCTCTCCGGTCCGTATGCCCAGCAGCAGAAGATGCTGCTCTACGTCCTGCCCGTGGTCTTCGCGGTCGGTGGCATCGCGTTCCCGGTCGGTGTCCTCTTCTACTGGACCACCTCCAACCTGTGGACCATGGCGCAGCAGTTCTACGTCATCCGCAACAACCCCGCGCCCGGCACCCCTGCCTTCAAGGCCAAGGAGGACCGCGACCGCGCGAAGGCGGCGAAGAAGGGCATCGCCATCGAGCCGGAGGTCACGGAGGCCCCCGTCGTCACCGAGGTGAAGCCGCCGCGCCAGCAGCCGCAGCGGCAGACCAAGGCGCAGCGCAACCAGAAGAAGAAGCGCTGACCCCACAGTTCTCTGCGAGCCCGTTGAGGCATCGCACCCCGAAGGAAGCAGGAGACACACGTGAGTGAGCAGATGACCGACGCGGACGCCGCAGGAACCGAGACCCCCGAGGAGTCGGGCACCGACGAGTCCAGCACCGACGAGTCCGGCACCGACGAGTCCGGGACGCCCCGCCTGACGAAGGTCCAGCGCCTCGAGCACGAGGGCGACATCGCCGCCGACTACCTCGAGGAGCTTCTCGACATCGCGGACCTCGACGGTGACCTCGACATGGACGTCGAGGGCGACCGTGCCAGCGTCCAGATCGGTGGCGCCGACCTGAGCCTGCTGGTGGGCCGCAACGGCGAGGTGCTGGAGGCGCTGCAGGAGCTGACCCGCCTGGCGGTCTACCGCGAGACCGGCGAGCGCTCGCGGCTGATGCTGGACGTCAGCGGCCACCGTGCCCAGCAGCGCACCCGTCTCGTCGCCCTGGCCGAGAAGTCCGTCGCCGAGGTCAAGGAGTCCGGCGAGGCGATGTCGCTGGAGCCGATGAGTGCCTTCGAGCGCAAGGTCGTCCACGACGTCGTGGCTGCGGCCGGCCTGACGTCCGAGTCCGAGGGCGCCGAGCCGAAGCGCCACGTGGTGATCCTTCCCGCGTGAGCGACGGCGTTTCACGTGGAACAACACCCTCCGCGCCCGATGTGGCGCGGAGGGTGTTCACGTCCGAGCGACTCCCCCTGGCCGAGCGCTACGCCGAGCTCCTCGCCACGGAAGGCGTGGTCCGCGGTTTGATCGGCCCTCGCGAGGCACCGCGTCTATGGGATCGGCACCTGCTGAACTCGGCGGTCCTCGCCGAGGCGATCCCGGAGGGATCGTCGGTGTGCGACATCGGCACCGGTGCGGGCCTGCCCGGACTGGTGGTGGCGATCGCCCGCCCCGACCTGCAGGTGACGCTGGTGGAGCCGCTGCTCAGGCGTACGACCTTCCTCGAGAAGGTGGTCGAGGAGCTCGGTCTGGCCCACGTCACCGTGCGGCGCGGCCGGGCCGAGGAGCTGCACGGTGAGCAGGTCTTCGACGTGGTGACGTCACGGGCGGTCGCTCCGCTGGAGAGGCTGCTGGGCTGGTCCATGCCGCTGGCCTCTCCCACCGGCGCGACTGTGGCCATGAAGGGCAGGACCGTGCACGATGAGATCGACTCAGCGGCCTCCTTCCTCCTGAAGTGGAGGTGCGGTGCTCCCGAGGTCTCCGAGGTGGGCGTCGGCATCGTCGATCCACCGACGACTGTGGTCCGGGTTCCGTGGGCGGATCCTTCGCAGATAGGTTGGCCCCTTGCCCGCGATGCCAAGCGTCGCCGTACTAAGCGCGGCCCACGCGCAGCGAAGTGAGAGGTGTCCCGAGTGACGGACCGTCCCAGCGACAGCACGAGCGCGGACCCGGGCTCCGAGACCCGCACAGAGTTTTCCACCGGCAGCGAAGCGCCCGCTGAGCGGGACCATCCACAGGATGCGGCGAGTTCTCCACAGGATGGTGCTGCCGCCGGCACAACAGCCGGCGTTTCACGTGAAACCCTTACAGAGGGTGTTTCACGTGAAACACGGCCCGCGTGGCAGGTCCGCACGGCCGCTGACATCGCCGCACAGGACAACGACTTCACCGACCACGGCACGCCTCTCGCCCAGGCAGCCCAGCACTCTGTCCTCGCCCGCTCAGGCGGGTTGCGCCGGCAGGGGGTCCCACGACCGGAGGCCACGAGGGTGATGGTCGTTGCCAACCAGAAGGGTGGCGTCGGCAAGACGACGTCGACGGTCAACGTGGCCGCCGGTCTGGCGCAGCTCGGCCAGAAGGTGCTGGTGATCGACCTCGACCCGCAGGGCAACGCGTCCACCGCGCTGGGCGTCGAGCACCACCGCGGGACCCCGTCGACCTACGACATGCTCGTCGAGGGCGAGCCCCTCGCCGACGTGATGACCGAGTGCACCGACCTGCCGGGGCTGTGGGCCGTACCGGCCACGATCGACCTCGCCGGTGCTGAGATCGAGCTGGTCAGCGTGGTGGCCCGCGAGCAGCGCCTCGTCCGCGCGATCACCGCCCATCCCCTGGTCGGGACGGCTGCGGACGTGGGCGAGGACCGGTTCGACTACGTCTTCGTGGACTGCCCGCCCTCACTCGGTCTGCTCACCCTGAACGCGCTCGTGGCCGGTCGCGAGATGTTCATCCCGATCCAGGCGGAGTACTACGCGCTCGAAGGGCTCGGTCAGCTCCTCGAGACGGTCGAGATGGTGCGCCAGCACCTGAACCCGCAGCTCGTCGTGTCCACGATCCTGCTCACGATGTACGACGCCCGCACCCGGTTGGCTGCCGGCGTCGCCGAAGAGGTGCGGAGCCACTTCGGAGACCAGGTCCTCAAGACGGCGGTTCCACGCTCGGTGCGGGTGTCGGAGGCGCCGTCGTACGGTCAGACGGTCATGACCTACGATCCTGCGTCGGCGGGTGCGCTGTCCTACCTGGAGGCTGCCCGCGAGATCGCCAGCAAGGGAGCCCCCGCATGAACACCACCCCTCCCCGGCGCGGCCTCGGCCGCGGCCTCGGCTCCCTGATCCCCACGTCCCCCAGCGCATCGCCCGTGACCCCCTCCGGTCCCGAGGTGACGGAGCGAGCCGCGAACGGCTCCTCCACGGATGGTTCCACGTGGAACAACTCAGCGAACGGGGTGGACCAGGTCGCAGGTGGCACCGTCGCCGGCGCCTACTTCGCCGAGCTGCCGATCACCCAGGTGCGGCCGAATGCCCGCCAGCCCCGGCAGGTCTTCGAGGAGGAGGCGCTGGCCGAGCTGGTGCACTCCATCCGCGAGGTCGGGCTGCTCCAGCCGGTCGTCGTACGGAAGAGCGGCGAGGACTCCTACGAGCTGATCATGGGAGAGCGTCGCTGGCGTGCCTCCCAGGAGGCCGGTCGCGACACGATCCCTGCGATCGTGCGGGAGACCGACGACAACGACATGCTGCGCGACGCGCTGCTGGAGAACCTCCACCGCTCCCAGCTGAACCCTCTCGAGGAGGCGGCGGCCTACGGCCAGCTCCTCGAGGACTTCGGTTGCACCCACGAGGAGCTCGCCCAGCGCATCGGGCGTTCGCGCCCGCAGATCTCCAACACGCTGCGCCTGCTGAAGCTCTCCCCGGCCGTCCAGCGACGGGTGGCAGCCGGAGTACTGTCCGCTGGCCACGCCCGCGCGCTGCTGAGCGTGGACGACCCGGGCCTGCAGGACCGGCTCGCCGGTCGGGTGACCGCTGAGGGGATCTCCGTGCGTGGCCTCGAGGAGATCGTGTCCGTCGGCGTCTCCGAGGCCGACTCCCCCCGTGTGGTGCGCCGTGAGCCGACCGCCCCCGGCCTCGCCGACCTCGCGGACCGGCTCTCCGACCGCCTCGAGACCCGGGTGAAGGTCGACCTGGGCAAGGCCAAGGGCAAGATCACCGTCGAGTTCGCCAGCCTGGACGACCTACGTCGCATCGTCGACATCATGGACCCGCGCAACCGCGACGACCGGCCGATCTGAGACACGTAACCGAACGCGAGGAACGAGCGTTCGGCGTGGGTGTGGCCAGGTGAGCAAGCGACACGCCTGCCTGCTCCACCCATCGAGTCCTTAAGTCGACAAAGCCACACATCGACAGATCGACCTGTCGACAGGTCTACTTGTTTCCTTGTCTCTTCGCCCGCTTCTCAGCCCGCCTGCGGGCACGTTCACGCTTCTCCGCGGCGTCGAGGGCCACGGCCTCCTCGAGCGTCGGGGCGCTGCCGCCCTTGGATGCGGGCAGCCACCAGGAGCCGGGTGGCTGCTCGGCCGCGGGGTACTCGGCGATGACCTCGTCGAGGAGCCTCGACATCCGGGCGTGGAGCTCGGCGGTCTCGCCCACGGGGTCGGCACCGGTCACGTGCATGGGCTCTCCGACCTTGATCGCGATCGTCGTGCCGCGGGAGAAGTCGCGCGGGTGATCCTTGGTCATCATCCGCTGGGTGCCCCACAGGATGACCGGGACGAGGGGTACGCCGGCCTCCGCCGCGATGCGCACGGCGCCGGTCTTGAACTCCTTGAGCTCCATCGCCCGCGAGATCGTGGCCTCCGGGAAGATCCCGACGGCCTCGCCCCGGCGCAGGTAGTCGACCGCAGTGTGGAAGCTCGCCACGCCCTCGCCGCGATCGACCTCGATGTGGTGCAGCGAGCGCATGAGGGGCCCGACCCAGCGGTGGTCGAACAGCTCGCGCTTGGCCATGAAGCGCACGAGGCGGCCCGAGGGGTTGGCGGCGAGCCCGCCGTAGACGAAGTCGACGTAGCCGATGTGGTTGTAGGCCAGCAGCACACCGCCGGTGCGCGGGACGTTGTCGGTGCCCGTCATCTGGAAGCGCTGCCCGAGCGCCCGGAAGGCGGTCTTGGCGGTCACGATGATCGGGGGGTAGGTCACGTCGCGCATGGGCCGAAGCCTAGGGTCAGCGCCGCGTCGCGGCGAGCGTTCGTGACAGGCGACTCACGCGTCGCCCCACGCGCTCATCGCCGGGTCGCGAGGAAGTCCGCGATCCGGCCGATCGCCTCCTCCAGCACGCTCGCCTCCGGCAGCGTGACCAGCCGGAAGTGGTCGGGGGTGGGCCAGTTGAAGCCCGTGCCGTGCGTGACGAGGATCTTCTTGGCCCGGAGCAGGTCGATGACGAAGTCCTGGTCGTCCTCGATGGCGTAGACCTCGGGATCGAGCCGGGGGAAGCAGTAGAGCGCGCCACGTGGCTTGACGTTCGAGACACCGGGGATCTCGTTGAGCAACCGGTGGGCGAGCATCGACTGCTCGTAGAAGCGTCCCCCCGGCCCGATCAGCTCCTCGACCGACTGGTAGCCGCCCAGGGCGGTCTGGATCGCGTGCTGTGCGGGCACGTTGGCGCACATGCGCATGTTGGCGATCAGCGTGAGGCCCTCGAGGAAGTCGGTCGCGATCTCCTTCGGGCCCGAGATCATCACCCAGCCGGCACGGTAGCCGCAGACGCGGTAGGCCTTCGAGAGCCCGGAGAACGTCAGGCACAGCACGTCGTTGCCGCCGTACGTCGCCGCGTGGTGGTGCTGGGCGTCCTCGAAGAGGATCTTCTCGTAGATCTCGTCGGCCATGACCACGAGCTGGTGGCGCCGCGCGATGTCGACGAGCCCCTTGACCGTCTCCTCGCTGTAGACCGCTCCCGTGGGGTTGTTCGGGTTGATGATCACCAGCGCGTGCGTGTTCTCGGTGATCTTGGCCTCGATGTCGGCGAGGTCGGGGTTCCAGTCGTCGTCCTCGTCGCAGCGGTAGTGCACGGGGATGCCACCGGCGAGCGTGACGGCGCCCGTCCACAGCGGGTAGTCCGGTGCCGGCACGAGGATCTCGTTGCCGTCGTCGACGAAGGCCTGGAGCACCATCGAGATGAGCTCGGAGACGCCGTTGCCGATGAAGATGTCCTCCACGCCGACGTCGCGCAGGCCGTGGGACTGGTAGTAGTGCATGACGGCGGTCCGTGCCGACCAGATGCCTTGCGAGTCGGCGTACCCCTGGGCGTCGGGCAGGTGGTGGATCATGTCGGCGAGGATCTGCTCGGGGGCCTCGAACCCGAACGGCGCGGTGTTGCCGATGTTGAGCTTGAGGATCCGGTGCCCCTCGGCCTCGAGGCGCTGGGCCTCGACCAGGATCGGGCCGCGGACGTCGTAGCGGACACCTTGCAGCTTCTTGCTCTGTCGGATCGGGCGCACGACTCATCCTCTCAGGCGCTGCGCGGGGCTAGCATCGGTGTCGTGTCACGCAAGACCGCACGCCTCACCGTCGACCACCTCGCGGAGCTGGCCGACCCGGTGCGCGCGTGCCTGTTCTGGGAGCTCACGCCCGTGGACCGCTCCCGCCTCGACGAGCGGGAGCGGATCGCGGAGAAGGAGAGCTGGGTCTCAGGGGTCCTGCGCGACTGGGGCTCGTGCGGGCGGGTCGTACGCGTCGACGGGCGCACGGTCGGGGTGATCATCTACGCCCCGGCACCCCGCTTCCCGGGTGCTGCGTCGCTGCCCACTGCGCCGTCCACGCCGGACGCCGTGGTCGCGGCGACGGCGTGGATCGAGCCCGGGATGAGGGGTGGGGGCCTGGGGAGGCTGCTGGTGCAGGCGATGGCCGCCGACCTCGTGGAGCGCGGCCACACGGCCGTGGAGGCGTACGGCGACACGCGGGGGCGACCGGACGGTTGCGTGCTGCCTGCGGACTTCCTCGGCAGCGTGGGGTTCAAGACCCAACGCGCGCACCCGACGACACCGCGGATGCGGATGGAGCTGCGCACCGCGCTGAGCTGGAAGGACGAGGTCGAGCTGGCGCTCGAACGCATGTGGGGAGTCGTCCGCCCCACGCAGAAGGCGGCCCGCCCGATCGGATCGGTGCGGACCGCCTCTGGCGACTGAGGACAGCTCAGATGATGCCCTCGAGCTCCTTGAGGAGCGCGGCCTTGGGCTTGGCACCGACGATGGACTTCACGACCTCGCCGCCCTGGTAGACGTTGATGGTCGGGATGCCGGTGACGCGGTAGGACGAGGGGGTCACCGGGTTCTCGTCGACGTTCATCTTGAGGAACGTGAGCTTCTCGCCGTGCTCGGCGTTCAGCTCGTCGAGGATCGGGGCGACCTGGCGGCACGGACCGCACCACTCCGCCCAGAAGTCCACGAGGACGGGCTTGTCGGACTTGAGGACCTGCGCCTCGAACTCGGCGTCGGTCACAGCGGCGATGTTGGCCACGGGTGTGCCCCTTTCATCGGGATAGGTCGGGGTGTCGATCAATCCAACACCACTGCCCGGACAGTTGTTCCCGCCCACGCCCTCGCCGTGGCCCGGTAGTCCACCGGGCTTCGGCTGCGTGCAGCCCCCCGGAACAGCCGTTTCCCGGTGGACTACCCGCTCAACGCCGCACGGCCCGTCGACCGTGGCCCGGGTGGACCTGTGGGTCGACGAGCCGCGCGAGGTGGCGGAGGTGCTCAGGCGCCGGCGGTCTGCACCTCTTCGGCGATCGCCTCGACGGTCGCGGCGGCGTCACCGGCGGTCGACGCCTCGTGGTCGAGGGCTGCGATGAAGCGCTCGGCGTCGAGGGCGGCCGCACAGCCCGTGCCGGCAGCGGTGATGGCTTGGCGGTAGTGGTGGTCGACGAGGTCGCCGGCGGCGAAGACGCCCGGCAGGTTGGTCTTGGTCGAGGGGTGCTCGACGAGGACGTAGCCGTCGTCGTCGAGGTCGACCTGGCCGGTGAGCAGCTCCGAGCGGGGGTCGTGGCCGATCGCGATGAAGAGACCGGTGACGTCGAGCCGGCGCTCCTCGCCCGTCACGGTGTCGCGCAGCTCGATCGACTCGAGCTTGTCGGCGCCGTTGATCGCGGCCACCTCGGAGTTCCACACCATCTCGAGCTTCGGGTCGGCGAAGGCACGCTCCTGCATGATCTTGGAGGCGCGCAGCTCGTCGCGGCGGTGGATGAGGTAGACCTTCGAGGCGAAGCGGGTGAGGAAGGTCGCCTCCTCGATCGCGGAGTCGCCACCACCGACGACCGCGATGGCCTGCTCGCGGAAGAAGAAGCCGTCGCACGTCGCGCACCACGAGACACCGCGCCCGGACAGCTCGTCCTCGCGGGGCAGGCCGAGCTTGCGGTAGCCCGAGCCCGTGGACAGGATCACCGAGCGCGCGGTGTAGGTGTCGGTGGCAGTCCTGACGACCTTCACGTCACCGGTGAGGTCGACCTCGACCACGTCGTCGGAGACCAGCTCGGCGCCGAAGCGCTCGGCCTGCGCGCGCATCTCGTCCATCAGCGCCGGGCCCATGATCCCGTCACGGAAGCCGGGGAAGTTCTCCACCTCGGTGGTGTTCATCAGCGCACCGCCGGCGGTGACCGATCCCTCGAACACCAGCGGCTCCAGCGCCGCACGGGCCGCGTAGACAGCGGCGGTGTAGCCCGAGGGCCCCGAGCCGATGATGATCACGTTGCGCGTGTCGGTGGTCTCGCTCATGGGGCTGTGTCACTCCTGCTGGGTCGGGTGTCTTCCTACGACGTGCTCAACCGATCGTAGGCCAGCGTTCTTCCCGGGCCGGTGGTGATGCGGACCCCACTGCGGCCGGGGGCCGGCTCAGGGAGCCGGCAGCGTGAGCGTGCGCACCGGCTCGGGTACGCCGCAGACGTAGACCGCGACCTGCTGGGCCGCGCCGTCCGGGCGCTGGAAGACCAGTGCCCCGGCCTGGCCGTCGACCTGCGCGGCGAGGCGACGCCGGGAGTCGGTCGGGGGCAGCTCGCACCGCCCGAGCGCGTCGGCCGAGCCCAGCTGGAAGCGCGCGAGGTCCTCGCGGAGCTCCTGCACCTGCTGGTCGAGCTCCGGGTCGGCCGACGACAGCGTCGGGAGGCCGGCGTCGGGGGCGACCTGCGTGCTCTTCAGGGACTCGGGTGCGGTCTCGGCAGCCCCGGCGGAACCGTCGTCCTCGGCGTCCGGCTGGGCAGACTCGGCGAGCGAGGTCTCGCGGTCGGCGGTCGCGGCCTCACCGCCGCCGGCGATGTCGTCACCCGAGCGGGGCAGCGCCTGGCCGAGGGCGACGCCCGCGACGACCACGGCGGCCGCTGCGAGCAGGCCGCCGCCGGCCAGGCGCCGGCGGCGGGCGCCGAGGTCGGCGACCGTTGCGGGCACGGGCTCCTCGGACGCACTCTCGGACGCACGGGGTGCGGCGCCGCGTTCGGCGACCAGGGAGGCGAGCACGTCGTCGAGGCGGGCGACGACCGCGGGAGGGGTGGGCCCCTCGTGGCGCGCCTCGGCCAGGAGGCGGCGTACGGCCTCCTGCTCGGGGGTCGGGCGGGGAGAGTCGGTCATCGGATCACCTCCTCGGGGATCGGTGCTCGGGTGGGTCGGCTCGGGCGCGTGGTGGCTCGCGGGGCCGCACGGTGGGTTGGACGGGGCCGTCGGGAGGCGGGTTCCCGTGAGGCGGGTCACCGGACGGGTGGTGCAGGTCGGCCAGGAGTCCGGCCAGGCGCGTGCGCCCCCGCGAGCAGCGCGACTTCACGGTGCCCTCGGCGCAGTCGAGCATCACCGCGACCTCGGCGACCGGGTAGCCCTCCATGTCGACCAGCACCAGCGCCGCACGCTGGTCTGCGGGCAGCGTCGCGAGGGCGGCCAGCACGCGCCGGCGGCGTTCGTTGCCCTCGGCCGCCTCCTCGGGGCGATCGTCGTGCGCCGCGGTCGCGACGAGCGTGCCCCGGTCCTCGACGTCGTCGGGCATGGCCTCGACGCGGCGGATCTTGGAGGCGCGGATCCGGTCGAGGCAGGCGTTCACCACGACCCGGTGCAGCCACGTCGTCACTGCGGCCTCACCCCGGTAGGAGCCGGCCCGGCGGAATGCGGCGACCATCGCGTCCTGCAGGCCGTCGGCCGCGTCCTCGGGGTTTCCCATGGTGCGCAACGCGACGGCCCACAGCCGGTCGCGGTGGCGGGCGAAGAGCTCACCGAAGGCGTCGGCGTCCCCCTCGACGTGCGCCTGGAGCAGCGCCTGGTCGGACCGGTCGCTCACCGGAGCGCTCATCCGAGCACCTGCACCTCGGAGATCGTGCCGCGGAACCCGTCGTCGACCGCCGGGATCAGGGTCAGCCAGACGGTGACGTAGCGCCCCGAGACCGGCTCCTCGAGGTCGATCGTGACCGGGCCGTCGCCGGAGGCGGTGTCGACCGGCGTGAGGCCCGCGACGCCGGTGGGCGCCTCGGAGGTGACGTACGCCGCCAGCGCTGTCTGGCCGCCCGCGGTGGTCACCACCACGCGGCGCACCGCGCGGGTGGTGCCGAGGTCGATGACGACACCGACGCCGCTCTTGAGCCCGCCGGGACCGAAGTTCTGCCGGTAGGTCGACGTGGTCCACGCAGTCGCGGGGTCGCCGTCGACGACGTTGGGGACCTGCTCGGGGTTCTCCTCGCGCGGAGGCGCGCCCTGTGGGTCGAAGTCGTCGGCGACGAGGTCGGTGAAGGGGGTCGGCTCGACCTCGGTCGGGCTCGCGGTCGTGGTCGGCTCGTCCGTGGAGCCACCGGGGTCGGGCGGCTTGAGCCCGAGCTGGTAGGCCGCGACGGCCGCGACGCCCACCAGCAGGCAGACGCCCACGATCATCGCGAGCCGGATCCAGCTGCGCCCCGGCACCTGCTCGCCCGTGTCGTCGAGACCGTCGCCGGTGCCCCAGCGCTCACCCGTCCACGACCCCGACGACCACGAGCCGGTGTCACGCCCGAGCGGCCGGACACCGGAGTCCTGGCTGGCTGAGGAGTCCTGGGAGACGTCCCAGGGCCAGTAGCCCTGGCCGCCGGTCGCCGCGCGGCTGCCGGGGCGCGGACGGCGTACGGGCTCCCCGTCGGGTGGGTCGGGGGCGAAGAGCGGCTTCGGGGTCGGGTCGTCGAGCGGCGGCGGGGGAGCGGGCTTGTCGGCGCGCGCCCGCAGCCAGTCGACCTCGTCGTCGTCGTGGAAGACCGGCATCCCGGCCTGGGTGGGGAGGTCGGTGACGGGCGTCGGGGCCGGCGCGGGCTCGGGCGCCGGCTCGGGCGCCGGCTCGGGCTCCGGCTCTGGTGCTGTTCCGGACGTGGGCTCGGGGTCGGGCTCGGGGTCGGGCTCGATGGCGTCGGCGTCGACCACCTCGTCGTCCGGGACGGTCGGCGTCGGGGCTGGCGTGGGGACCAGCGGGACGGCGGGCGCCACGGGCAGGGGCGTCCCGGCGACGTCGCCGACGTAGTCGTGGAGCAGGTCGCGGATCCGGCGTGCGGTGTAGTCGGAGCCCTCCTCGCGCGGCGCGTGCTCGGGGTTGAGGACCTGGTCGCAGAGCGCGTCGAGCATCCGGGGGATGCCCGCTCGGACGCGACGCGGGCGCAGCACGTCGCCGTGCACCTCGGGAGCCGGGGGGACTCCCGACTCCGACACCCCCGCCCACTTGCCGGTGAGCGCGCAGTAGAGCAGCCCGGCGAGGTCGATCTCGTCGACGCTGATCCGCCCGGCGGGCAGTCCGCGCAGGGCAGCCTCCACGCCGAAGCCGATGATCCGCACCTGCCCGTGCTGGTCGATCAGCACGTTCTCCGGCGTCAGGCAGCCGTGCGCGAGGCCGGCGTCGTGGGCCTCGGCCATGCTGTCGGCCACCTCGCCGACGAGCCAGGCCGCGCGCCGGGGCGCCAGCGGCCCTTCGCGGGTGAGGAGGTTGTCGAGCGACTCGCCCTGGCCCCACTCGTTGACGACGTAGCACCGGCCGTCGGCGGTCTCCGCGTCGAGCACGCGCAGCAGGCGCCGGTTGACCACCGGACCGCTGCGCCGTGCGGCCTCGAGCAGGGCGGGCGCGCGCTCGTCGTCGCCGGGAAGCAGGTGCACCGACACCGCGCGGTGCAGCACCTGGTCGTGGGCGCGCCAGAACCGCCCGCCCTCGCTCTCGGCGAGCAGGTCGTCGAGGCGGTAGCGCCCGGCGAGGACGTCACCGGCCTGCATCGACGTCGGCATCGTTCACCTCGCTCCCCACCCGTCCGGTGTCTGTCGTCTGCTCGGACCCACTCTAGGGAGTCTCACCCGCGTCGCAGCCGTGCCGCGACGGTGTCGACCAGGGTGGTCACCTCACGTACCCGCATCAGCCTCGCGCCGAGGAGCAGCACGAGGCCACCGACGAGCGCGCTGGTCCCCCCGCGCAGCAGCGCCAGCAGGGGACCGGGACGCGGGCCGAGACCGGCCATCGCCAGCTCGACCAGCCAGGCGGCAGCGCCCGCGGCGGCCAGGACGACGACCATGCGGACGAGGAAGCGCACGAGCCGCGGCGCTTCGAGCCCGCCGACGGTGCGCTGGAGGACGGCGAAGCTGAGCGCCGCGCCGACGGCGTACGACGACAGGTAGGCGACGACGAGCATCGGGGCCGTCTCCTCCGCGGGCCGGCTCGGCACCAGCACCACGGCGACGGCGACGTTGGTGAGCGAGACGGCGAGCTGGATGAGGAAGACCAGGCGCGTCATCTCCATGGCGTAGAAGCCGCGGAGCATGAAGTAGTGGACGGTGAAGAACACGAGCGCGGGGCCGAAGAGCGCCAGCGTGGGGGCGAACCTCGCCGCCG
The DNA here is from genome assembly GCF_021083185.1 of Nocardioides furvisabuli. GTDB lineage: Bacteria > Actinomycetota > Actinomycetes > Propionibacteriales > Nocardioidaceae > Nocardioides > Nocardioides furvisabuli. The sequence continues at coordinate 242,061 of NZ_JAIGQB010000003.1, forward strand.
TGTCGGGGTCGGCCCACCCGAAGGCCACCGACGCCACGTCGCCCGCGACCACGGGCAGCACGACCGCGAAGGGGAGCACGAGGGCCAGCGCGGTGCGCAGTGTCGACCCGACGGTGCTGCCGAGCTCGGCGAGCCGGTCCTCGTGGGCGTAGGCCGACAGCCGCGGCAGGATCGCGGTGGCCAGGGACACGGTGACGATCGAGTGCGGCACCATCATGATCAGCAGGCTGCTGCTGTAGACCGTCAGGCCGGTGCCGTCCCCGCCGTCTGCGGTGCCGCCCGAGGCCAGCCGGACGACAACGAGGTACGCCGCCTGGGTGACGATGACGAAGAGCACGGTCCAGCTGCCCAGGGACAGCGTGTGGCGCAGCTCGGGGTCGCGGAAGTCGAAGCGCGGGCGGTAGGTGAAGCCCGAGGCTCGCAGGTAGGGCACGAGCACCAGGCACTGGGCGACGATGCCGAGGGTCGACCCGACGCCGAGCACGACCTCCTGAGCCGTGCTGAGCGCCTCGTACTGCTCAGGACCCTTGCCGATACTTCCCCACACCACGAGGTAGCCGACGAGCATGAGCACCGCGATGAGGTTGTTGGCGATCGGAGCCCACATCATCGGGCCGAAGCGGCCGCGCGCGTTGAGCACCTGTCCCACCAGGACGTACATGCCGTAGAAGAACACCTGCGGCAGGCACCAGCGCGTCAGGTCGACGATCGTCTCGAGCTGCGCGACGCGGTCGGGCTCCAGCATGCGGTCGTCGAGGTAGACCCGCAGCAGCAACGGTGCGAGCACGACCAGCAGCGTCGTGACCACGCCGAGGAAGAGCGCCGACAGGGTGATGACCCGGCTCGCGTAGGCGTCGCCGCCGTCGGGGTCTGCCTTGATCCGCCGCACCAGCTGGGGCACGAGCACGGCGTTGAAGATGCCGCCCGCCAGCAGGATGTAGACCATGTTGGGCAGCGTGTTGGCGATGGTGAACAGGTCGGCGCGCAGTGCTGCGCCGAGCGCCGCGACCAGCAGCGCGCTGCGGATGAAGCCGGAGGCCCGGGAGAAGACGGTCCCGGCGGCCATCACGGCCGAGGAGGCCAGGATCCGTTGCTCGGTCATGCGCGCTCCGGGGCCGGGCCGGTCCCAGCGGTGGTGGGCTGTGCGTCGGCGGGCTCGGCGGCGGCCTCGGCTGCCGCGAGCTCGGCGCGCCGCTGACGGATCTGGCCGGGCAGGCGGTAGCCGATCATGCCGAACAGGACGAGGGCGCCGAGGGCCATCACGATCCAGATGAGCGCGCTGACCCGCGCGGCGCGGACCGGCAGCACGTCGCTCGACCCGAGCGGCTCCCCGTCGACGCTGGTGACCACGAGCCGGACGCTGTGCACGCCTGCTCGGGCGGCCGTCGCCTCGTAGCGGATCACGCTCCGCGCCCGGGGCCCCAGCTCGCGCTCGCCGTCGCCGGTGACCGTGAGCTCGCCGTCCGTCGTGGCGCGGACCTGCACCGTCACCGGCTGGTCGAGCCCGTTGACCACCGTGGTGGGGAAGGGCCCGGCGTCGCTGGAGAGCGTGACGGCGGTCGGCGCCTCGACGGTGATCTTGGCGAGGTCGTCCTCGAGGGCCTCCTCGACCCGTCCGGTCGCGCGCAGCGCGAGACGGGGTCGGGCGCGGTGCTGCTCCGAGAGCGCGACGAGGACCTCCTCGCGGACCTGCAGCTCGATCGTGGTCTGCAGGGTGAGCACGCGCTCCAGGAGGGCGGAGGCGTCCGTGGCACGGGTGGCCGCGGCGAAGGCCACCGCGTCCAGCTCGGCCTCCTGGTCGAGCTCGGTGTAGGAGAGGTTGGACGCCTTCACCCCGACCGCCCCGCGCTCGGCGACCTCGGTGACCGGGACGAGGTCGAGCCAGGGCCGGTCGAGCCGGGAGAAGAAGGAGGCTGCGTCCTCGCCGCGCCACACGGTCGGCAGGGTGACGACCACGGGGGCGGTGTCGTCGGCAGCCAGTCGCAGCGCGGCCTCGCTCAGCAGCCGCTGACGCAGGGCGAGCGGATCGGTGGCGGCGGTCGGGCCGGGCCCGCCGGCCTCGGCGCCGGTGCTGGTGACGACCACCTTGTGCCCGAGGAGGCGGACCACCGAGTGGGGGGTCGTCGGAGGCAGCACGAAGGCGTTGTCGCCGAGCAGGATGACGGTGTCGGTCGAGACCCGCGCGATCGCCTCGGGACTCAGCCGGTCGGCGGCCGGCGACACGGCGGGCTGCGAGGGCAGGCCGAGTGCGGTCATCACCTCGGCGCTCCGGACGACCGCCTGGTCGTACCTCACCGGGTCGTGGCGCACCGCCGCCGACACGTCGAGGTCACCGAAGGGCAGCGCCAGGACCGGTCGGGAGCTGGCCGTGGCACTGAAGCGGGCGAGCCACGCGTCGGCGGCCGCAGCGAGGAGCACCTCGTCGTCCGTCGGCGCCGACGCGTCCGTGCCGGTCGGGGGCGGCGTCAGGGTCTCGGCAGGCTCCGGCGTGGACCCGGTCGGCGGCTCGTCGGTCGGCGGCTCGGTCGGCGTCGGCTCCTGCCCGGGCACGGTGTCGTCCGGGGCGATGCTGCGTGCCGGGTTGCCGAGGGCAAGCCTGCGCAGGGCGACGAGCACAGCGGGGTCCACGAGCCAGCTGTACGGCGCGTCGCCGGCCGAGTCGGCCATGTCGAGGGCGGCGTCGAGGCTGCCCCCCTCCTCGAGCCGTCGGGCCCAGCGATCGGTGCCGCTGATCCTGCCGTCCGGGGAGTACCAGACCCGCCCGCGGATCGACAGGATGACCGACGCCTCCTGGGTCGCCCCACGGGAGGGCTCGCGCGGGATGAAGGTCCGGGCGCGGCCGTCGGCCACGGAGTCGCGAGGGACCGAGCTGTCCCCGAGCGCGTGGATGCCGATCCAGTACACGCCCTCCTCGTCGGGGATCTCGAGCAGCTCGACGGGCACCGAGTCGGCGAAGGAAGCGGTCTCTCCGGGCGCGAGCTCGTCGACGGTGTCGAAGGTGCCGGGCACGGTCACGCGCTGGCCGACGTACTCCGCGGGGTCGATGGTGACCGACTCCGCGAGCGCCGTGGTGGTGGGGATGGGCGCCTGCGAGGAGAAGGCGTGCAGGTTGATCCGGGTGAAGGTCTCGTCGCTGACGTTGGTGACGGTGCCGGTGATCTCCACGTCACCGGTGCGCGGCAGCTCGGGGCTGATCGTGTCGAGGTGCACCACGAGCGGGTCGGACTCCTCGGCCGGGGCGGCGTACGCCGGTGCCGACGCGCCGCTCGTGACTGCGCCGAGGGTCAGGAGCCCCGCCAGGGCAGCGCGGAACGACGACGGGCGGGGCACGCACCGATGTTAGATGTTCGGTGGTCCCTGACCGGCACGTAGAGTGGCCTGTCGTGTCCGACGCCGTCCTTGAGCCCCTCACCATCGTCGAGATCCAGCGCCGTGTCGGCGCGGAGCTCGAGCGCATCGGCTCCGTCATCGACGAGCTCGGCGCGCTGTTCGACGGCGCTGGCGAGGAGCTCGCGCTGGTCGGCGGCCCGGTGCGCGACGCGATGATCGGTCGCCTCCAGAACGACCTCGACTTCACCACCTCCGCCCGCCCCGAGGTGACGGAGCGGCTCGTGGCCGGGTGGGCGGACGCGGTGTGGGACATGGGGCGCGAGTTCGGCACGATCGGGTGCCGCAAGGGCGAGTGGCAGGTGGAGATCACCACCTACCGCTCCGAGACCTACGACCCGGCCTCGCGCAACCCCGACGTCTCCTTCGGCGACTCCCTGGCCGGGGACCTCGGCCGGCGCGACTTCTCGGTGAACTCCATGGCGGTGCGCGTGCCGGGCCGCGAGTTCGTCGACCCGCACGGCGGCATCGTCGACCTCGCCGAGCGGGTGCTGCGCACGCCCGGCACGCCGGAGCAGTCCTTCTCCGACGACCCGCTGCGGATGATGCGTGCCGCGCGCTTCGCCGCCCAGCTCGGCTTCACCGTCGCACCGGAGGTGGTCGAGGCGATGACCGCGATGGCCGCGCGGATCGAGATCATCTCCGCCGAGCGCGTGCGCGACGAGCTGGTCAAGCTGGTCTGCGCCCCGCACCCGCGGCTCGGCCTCACGCTGCTGGTCGAGACCGGCCTGGCCGAGCACGTGCTGCCCGAGCTGCCCGCGCTGGCGCTCGAGCGCGACGAGCACCACCGCCACAAGGACGTCTACGAGCACACGCTGACGGTCCTGGAGCAGTCGATCGACCTCGAGCACCGCCTCGGCGGCGGCCCCGACTTCGTCGCCCGCTTCGCCGCGCTCATGCACGACGTCGGCAAGCCGCGCACCCGTCGCTTCGAGGCCGGCGGCATCGTCACCTTCCACCACCACGACGTGGTGGGCGCCAAGCTGACCCGCAAGCGGATGAAGGCGCTGCGCTTCTCCAACCACGACATCGACGCGGTGTCGACGCTCGTCGAGCTGCACCTGCGCTTCCACGGCTACGGCTCGGGGGAGTGGACCGACAGCGCCGTACGCCGCTACGTCCGCGACGCCGGCGACCAGCTCGAGCGGCTGCACATCCTCACCCGCGCCGACTGCACCACCCGCAACCAGCGCAAGGCCGACCGGCTGCGCCGCACCTATGACTCGCTGGAGGAGCGCATCGCGCGGCTCGGCGAGGAGGAGGAGCTGGCCTCCATCCGGCCCGACCTCGACGGCAACCAGATCATGGGCATCCTGGGCATCGGCCCCGGACGCGAGGTCGGACAGGCCTACGCCTTCCTCCTCGAGCTCCGCATGGAGGAGGGCCCGAAGTCGCCCGAGGAGGCCGAGGCCGCGCTCCGAGCGTGGTGGGCCGGGCGCGGCTGACGCTGCCGCGTCAGGCGTCGCGGTCGAGGACCGCGGCGTCGAGCCAGGCCGGGAACGCCAGCAGGTCGTCGAGGACGACGTCGGTCCCGGCCGCCACGAGCTCCTCGCGGGTGCAGCCCCCGGTCAGCACCGACACGCTGAGCACGTCGGCGGCCCGGGCCCCCTCGACGTCGTGGACGTGGTCACCGACGTAGGCGAGCGCGCCCTCGCGGCGCAGCACGTCGGCCTTGCCCACGCCCCACACCCATCCCTCGAGGTGGTCGGAGGAGAGGCCGAGGTGGTCGAGGTGGAGCTGGGCGTTGGGCGTGTACTTGCCGGTGACCACGAGCACCCGTCCGCCGTGGGCGCGCACCGCCTCGAATGCCTCGTGCGCACCGGGCAGCGCGGGGACCGTGGTGATCGCGTGGTCGGGGTAGAGCGCCCGGAACCGGTCCCCGGCCGGTGCGACCTGCTCGGGCAGGAGGTAGGGCGCGAGCAGGTGGTCGAGCGGCGGGCCCAGCCGGGCCGTCATCTCCTCCAGCGGGAAGTCCACGCCCAGCTCGTCACCCAGCACCTGCAGGACCTGCCGGAACCCGGTCGCGGTGTCGATCAGGGTGAGGTCGAGGTCGAATCCGACGACGAGCGGGGCGCGAGCGGTCACGCCGGCGAGCGTACGGGCCGACGGTCCCCGGGGAGCACGAAGGCCCCGCCACCCGCGAGGGGGGACGGGACCTGCGTCCGTGCTGGCGTCAGGTGACGCTGCGCGTCACTCGCCGGCGATGAACTTCTCGAGCTCGGCGCGGCCAACCTCGTCGGCCATCTGCACCGGCGGGGACTTCATGAGGTAGGCGGAGGCCGGCAGGATCGGGCCGCCGATGCCGCGGTCCTTGGCGATCTTGGCGGCGCGGACGGCGTCGATGATGATGCCGGCCGAGTTCGGCGAGTCCCAGACCTCGAGCTTGTACTCGAGGTTCAGCGGGACGTCACCGAAGGCCCGACCCTCGAGGCGGACGTAGGCCCACTTGCGGTCGTCGAGCCACGCGACGTAGTCGGACGGGCCGATGTGGACGTTGCGGCTGTCGATCTTGTCGGCCAGCTCGCCGGTCAGGTTCGACGTCACGGCCTGGGTCTTGGAGACCTTCTTGGACTCCAGGCGCTCACGCTCGAGCATGTTCTTGAAGTCCATGTTGCCACCGACGTTGAGCTGGTAGGTGCGGTCCAGCGCGACGCCGCGGTCCTCGAACAGCTTCGCCATCACGCGGTGGGTGATGGTGGCACCGACCTGGCTCTTGATGTCGTCGCCGACGATCGGGACGCCGGCGTCCTCGAACTTCTTGGCCCAGACCGGGTCGGAGGCGATGAAGACGGGCAGCGCGTTGACGAAGCCGACACCGGCGTCGATGGCGCACTGGGCGTAGAACTTGTCGGCCTCCTCCGAGCCCACCGGGAGGTAGGACACGAGGACGTCGACCTCGGCGTCCTTGAGCGCCTGGACGACGTCGACCGGCTCGGCCGCGGACTCCTCGATGGTGGCGCGGTAGTACTTGCCGAGGCCGTCGAGGGTCGGGCCGCGCTTGACCTCGACGCCCAGCGTGGGGACGTCGGCGATCTTGATGGTGTTGTTCTCCGAGGCGTTGATGGCCTCCGACAGGTCCTTGCCGACCTTCTTGTCGTCGACGTCGAAGGCGACGGCGAACTCCACGTCCTTGACGTGGTAGTCACCGAAGACGACGTGCATGAGCCCCGGAACGGTCCCGGCCGGGTCCGCGTCCTTGTAGTACTCAACGCCCTGGATGAGGGAGGTCGCGCAGTTGCCGACTCCCACGATCCCTACTCGTACCGAACCCATGGGGCTCTCCTTCTCTCTGCGTGTCTCGCTGGCTGGTGATCAGTCGTTGCTGGACGGGACGCCGCCGGCGGCCCGCGGGGTGCTCGATGGTGCAGGCGCCGGGACGCTCGGCGGGGTCGGTGCCCCGTCGCCGCGCTCGGCCCGGATCAGGTCCGAGAGCCACCGGACCTCGCGCTCGACCGACTCCACGCCGTGGCGCTGGAGCTCGGCGGCGTAGCGGTCGACCTCGGCCTGGGTGCGCTCCAGCTCGCCCTGCACGCGGGCGAGCCGCTCCTGCAGGCGCGAGCGCCGACCCTCCAGGACGCGGAGACGGATCTCCATGTCGGTGGAGGAGAAGAACGCGAACCGGATGTCGAAGTTGTCGTCCTCCCACGCGGTGGGACCGACCTCCGTCATGAGCCGCTGGAAGTGCTCGTTGCCGGCCTCGGTGACCTCGTAGGTGATCCGCGGACGGCGGCTGGTCGGCGTGGTGGTGGCGGCGACCTCGGTGATGAGGTTGGCGCGCAGCATCTTCTTGAGTGCGGGGTAGAGGGAGCCGTAGGACAGCACCCGACCCCATCCGAGCATCAGGTTGAGCCGCTTGCGCAGCTCGTAGCCGTGCATGGGTCCCTCGTGCAGCAGTCCGAGGACTGCGAGCTCGATGGTGTCCCCGCGGCGTGCCATACGACCTATCGTAGCGATATATCCGACGGTGACGAATCAAGGATGGTCCACCGGTCCCCGTACGCTTGCGCGGTGACTCAGAAGAAGCGGAGAGCCACCGGACCGGCACAGACCCGACGGCCCCAGGCGCGGCGTACGCCGAAGCAGCGCGCGGCCAAGGTCGCCAAGGTCCTCGCGGTCCTCGGCGTGGTCGGCGCCCTCGTCCTGGCCGGTGTCGTCGTGGTGCTCTACCAGGCGATCAGCATCCCCACGCCCAACTCGGCGTTCCAGGCGCAGACGACCTTCGTCTACTACACCGACGGCAAGCAGCAGCTCGGCACCTACTACGAGGACCAGAACCGCGAGTCCATCCCGCTCGCCGAGATGCCGCAGACGATGCAGGACGCCGTGGTCGCCGCGGAGAACCAGACCTTCTGGACCGACAAGGGCATCGACCCCAAGGGCATCCTCCGCGCGTTCTTCTCCAACGCCCGCGGCAACGACCGCCAGGGCGCGTCGACGATCACCCAGCAGTACGTGAAGATCCTCTACCTGACCAGCGAGCAGAGCTACAAGCGCAAGATCCGCGAAGCGGTCGTCTCGCTCAAGATCCAGCAGCAGCTCAGCAAGTCCGAGGTCCTGGAGGGCTACCTCAACACCATCTACTTCGGCCGCGGTGCCTACGGCATCCAGGCCGCCTCGAAGGCGTTCTTCGACCACCCGGCCAGCGAGCTCACCCTCCGCGAGGCAGCGGTCCTGGCCACGGTGCTGAACAACCCGACGAGGTACGACCCGGCCAACGGCAAGGAGGCCAAGGAGGACCTCAAGGTCCGCTACGAGTACGTCCTCGACAGCATGGCCGAGATGGGCTCCATCACCACCGAGGAGCGGGACAAGGCGCTCAAGCGCCTCCCCAAGTTCCCGAAGGTCGCGGCCGCGAGCCAGTTCGGCGGCCAGAAGGGCCACATGTTGGCGCTGGTCAAGAAGGAGATCCTCGCTCGCGGCATCGCCTCGGAGGAGGAGATCGACGGCGGCGGTCTGCGCATCACCACCACCTTCGACCCGCAGGTGATGGCTGACGTCGAGGAGGCTGTCACCGAGCAGCGCCCCGACGCCGGGATGCCCGGCCCTGCCGGCAACAAGGACCTCCACGTCGCGGCCGCGACCGTCGACACCAGCACCGGTGAGCTGCTCGGCTTCTACGGTGGCCAGGACTACCTCGAGTCCCAGATCAACTGGGCCGAGGCCGGCGGCATGTCCGGGTCGACGATGAAGGCCGCGACCAACGTGGCCGCGATCCGCGACGGCTTCTCGCTCAACGACACCTTCGAGGGCAACAGCCCCATCGACATCGCCGGCACGGAGTTCGGCAACCAGGGCGACACCGACTACGGCTCGGCCGTGTCGATGCTCGACGCCACCGAGAACTCGATCAACACTGCCTATGTCGACATGGTCGACGCGATGGACGACGGCCCGCAGAAGGTCATCCAGGCCGCCGAGGACCTCGGCATCCCGGGCAACGAGACCCAGAAGTGGGGCATCCCGCGCCGCTCCATCGACTTCCAGGAGAACGTCGGCGTCACCCTCGGCACCGCCCAGGTCAGCCCGATCAACATGGCCAACGCCTACGCCACGCTCGCCAACGAGGGCGTGCGCAACGAGGTCCACGTCGTGAAGAGGGTCGTCGACAAGAACGGCGAGGTCCTCTACGAGGCGAAGAAGCGCAGCAAGGAGACCGTCGACCCCGACATCGCGGCCGACGTGACCTACTCCCTCCAGCAGGTGGTGCAGTCCGGCTCGGGCACCGAGGCCCTCGCCCTCGGACGTCCGGCGGCGGGCAAGACGGGCACCGCGACCAACGGCGACGACGACGTCTCGTCCTCGTGGTTCGTCGGCATGACGCCCCAGATGTCCACCGCGGTGATGTACGTCCGGGGCAAGGGTCGTGCCGCCCTCGACGTGCCCCGACCCGATGGCGCCGACCTGTGGCTGCCCACCAGCTCGGACGGCAAGTCGGGATACTTCGGCGGCAACTACCCCGCCAAGACCTGGACCGCGATCATGCAGCGCGTGATGGAGGGCATGGAGGTCGAGGACTTCCCGGAGCCGGTCTACGTCGACGGCGACGCACCGTCCGAGGGCCACGAGTACACCCCGCCGCCGCCGCCTCCGTCCACGCCGCAGCCCACCAAGTCGCCGACCAGGACGCCCACGGTCGAGATCCCGACGGAGGAGCCGACCGAGACGCCGACCGAGACGCCGCTGCCGACGGAGACGCCGGTGCCCACCGAGACGCCGGTCCCGACGGAGACGCCGGTCCCGACGCCGGCGCCCACGACCCCGGTGCCCCCGCCGCCGACGGAGACGCCGACGCCGGTCGGACGCGTCCAGCAGCGCCCGGCGGCGATCGACACCAGGCCCTGAGGTCGGCGTTGCACGCCGGCGGCCACTCCCACGACCGTGACGCGCCGAGTCGCACCGACCCGGTCGTGGCAGCCATGTCGGAGGTCGTCGGTGGGCCCGTCGGCGACCACACCGCCGGCCACCGGTGGTGGGACGCCCCACGGGTCCTGCTCGGCGTGACCGGCGTGGTCCTGGCGGCCGGCATGCTCAGCAAGGGCGCCTGCGTGCCGTCAGGGTGGAGCAAGGCCGACCAACCCTTCGCCCAGCTCTGCTGGAGCGACCTGGCCGGCGCCCCGGTCGACGCCTCCACCCCACCGCGGGTCACCGCGTGGCTCGAGGGCCTGGCCGCCCTCGGTCCGGGCACCGGGACCGTCGCGACCACCGCCGCGCTCGCCGTGCTGCTGGCGGCGCTGGCCCTCCTGGCCACCGCGCTCCTGACGCGGACCGACTCCCGTCGACCGTGGGCCGCGGCCGGCTGGGCCCTGGGCCCGGTCCTGCTCGTGCACTGGCTCTCGTGGGAGCTCGTCGCGGCCGCCGGCGTCGCGGTGCTGCTGTGGGGCTGGACCACCGGCCGCGCCCGGGTGGCCGGGGTCGGCGCCGGCATCGGTGCGGCGTTCGCGCTCCCGGTCGCGGTGGCCTTCCTCGGCGTGGTCGCCGTCGGTGGCCGGTTGCGCGACCGGATCGAGGCCCTCGTCGCGGCAGCAGCGGCGTACGTCGTGGTCACGCTGCCGGGTCGCGGCACCACCGAGGACCCCGACCTCGGCTCGATCTGGCTCCTGCTGGAGCAGTCCGGCCTCGGGGAGTCCCGCGCCACGCGTACGGTCGCCCAGCTGCTCGTGCTCTCCCTCGCTGGCATGGCGGTCTGGCGACTCGTGCGTCGTGCCGGCCCCGGCCCGGTCACCGCTGCCCGCGCCGGTCTGGTGCTGCTCGCCGCGGCGCTCGTGGTGGCGCCGTCGGCTCCTCCGGAGTCGGCGCTGCTCGTGCTGCCGCTGGCCGCGATCGCCGTACGCCGCTGGCGCGACCTGCTGGTGTGGCAGTCCCTGCACCTGCTCAGCTGGGTCATCACCGGGTGGTACGTCGGGCAGGCGCTCGTGCCGACGATCGCCGACGACGCGCGGGCCTACTGGCTGGCGGTCGTGCTGCGCGTGGCCGGGCTGGTGTGGCTGGTGGTCGCCGTGCTGCGCGACGCCTCAGCTGATGACGACGCGGTCGAAGTCGGTCGCGGTGAAGCGGACCCGCACCTCGATGTCCTCGCCGATGCGGGGCACCCGCGCCCCTGAGGGCACGAAGAGCATCGAGGCCTGCATGTGCGGGGGCTCGGCGAAGAGCCGCTGCTTGCCGTCGATGGAGAAGGGCGAGCGGACGAAGCCGACGGCGTCGAGGCCGCCGCGGGCCAGGGTCGCCGCCCGCGCCTTCAGCGACTGGTCGCCGGTCGGTGCCTCGAGGCCGATGCCGTGCGCGGTGCCGCCGCTCACCACCACGATGTGGCCGTGCTTGGGCGCGCTGCGGCCGCGGTAGCCGAAGGTGTCGCCACGCTCGACCTCGTGCACGTCGAGCACGGTGGCCCCGACCTTCAGCGCACCGCGGTCGCCGAGCCAGAGGTCGGTGCCGATGCGGGGCCGGACGGTGAAATCCGGATAGGTGGCGGCCAGCCGGTCGTGCTCGGCGTGGGTGAGGTGGGAGACGAGGACCGTGCGGGTGGTCAGGCCCGAGGCGACGATGTCGTTGATCAGCCGGCTGACCTCACCGAGGTGGGAGGTCGTGTTGAGGGGCAGGTGCATAGCCACGCCCCGCAGCCCGCTGGAGTGCCCGTGATCGCCGATGGCCTCGGCGGCGGCCGCGAGCTCGCGGCGCGTCATGCCGTGGCGTCGCATCGAGGTGAGCTGCTCGAGCAGGAAGCGTGCGCGGGGGTGGTGTGCGCGGAGGGCGGTCAGGTCCTCGGGCCGGCTCACGGTGTGCACGACCCGCGAGGCGATCCGCGGGTCGAGGGCGAGCGCGGCGCCGAAGGGACGCCACGGGGTGAGCACCAGGATGTCGCCGTCGTAGCGGCTGGTGGCCTGCTCGACCTCGTCGTAGGTGCCGACCGCGAGCAGGTCGAGCGGGGCGCCGGTCTGCTCGGCGTGGTCGGCGAGCCACTGGGCGCGGCGCGCGAGCCGGCCCAGCGTCATGCCGTAGCCGTTGCCCTTGGCCACCGGGACGATGCCGGGGTTCTTGGTCGCGGTCGCGAGGAGGTGGGCGCGCCACCGCTCCCCGTCGACGGTCAGGGTGAGGCTCATCGGCTCCTCACCCTCTCCGCGCGAGGTAGAGCTGGAAGGCCTTGTAGATCGCCCGGTTGATCGGCAGGTCCCACTCGCCGGCGTACTCGACCGCCTCGCCGCCCGTGCCGACCTTGAACTGGATCAGCCCGACGTGCGGGTCGTCGGCGTCGAGGGTCTCGGTGATGCCGCGCAGGTCGTAGACGTGGGCGCCGGCGGCCAGGGCGTGGCGGATCATCGCCCACTGCACGCCGTTGGAGCCGCGGACGTCGCGCTTCTCGGTCGACGACGCGCCGTAGGAGTACCAGGCGTGGGTGCCGACGCGGATCGCGATCGTCGCCGCGACCAGGTCGCCCTCGTGCCGCGCCAGCCACAGCTGGACCCGGTCGGGGTCCTCGGCGCCCAGGGCGTCGTACATCGTCTCGAAGTAGGACAGGGGCCGCGGGGTGAAGCGGTCGCGCTCCGCGGTGTGGGTGTAGAGGTCGTGAAAGGCCTTGAGGTCGCCGCGCTCGCCCAGGGCGACCTCGACGCCGGCCTTGTCGGCCTTCTTGATGTTGCGGCGCCACAGCTGGTTCATCCCCGAGAGGACGTCTGCCTCAGTCCGCGGCGCGCCCTCGGCGTCGACGAGCGGGATCTGGAAGTTGAACTGCGGCTGCCCGGCGGAGAAGCCGCCCTCGGTGCCCTGCGGCTGCCAGCCGAGCTCGTGGAGCTGGGCGATCACGCACGCGCCGTCCTGGGACCGCTCGAGGGGAGGCACGTCACCGAGGCGGCGTACGGACTCGTCGGCGATGCCGTCCTTCACCTGCTGGGCCGACCAGCGGCGCGTCACCACCGGCGGACCCATCCTGACCGCGAAGGCGCCCTGCGCCTTGAGGTGCGCGACGAGCGGGGTCAGCCAGGCCTCGAGGTCGTCTCCCGACCAGTCGATCACCGGGCCTTCGGGGAGGTAGGCGAGGTAGCGCCTGACCTTCGGAAGCTGGCGGTAGAGGACGAGGCCGACGCCGACCAGCTCGCCGCCGCGCGACCAGCCCACCGACTCCGAGCGCCACTCGGACTTCACGCTCGCCCAGGCGGGCGTCTGGAGGAAGCTGGCGGACGACCGGCCGGCGATGAAGTCGCGGTGCTCGTCCGCGGAGATCGGGCGCAGCGTCAGGGGGGTCGTCACCCCGAGAAGGCTACAAGGGGCCAGGCACGACCCCCGTACGTGTCTGGCCCCTTCGTGACTACAGACGCGCGGCGGCCCGCTTCGGTTGCACGCCGGGCGGAACTCCTGTCAGGAAGTTCCTGCGGACCCCGCGTGCACCTCAGAGGTGCTCGCGGAGCCAGGCGAAGTCGGCGACGTGCTCGGCCGCGCCCCCAGGCGTCTCGCAGATGACGGGGGCGCCGGCCTCGCGGACCACACCGGCGAACTCGTCGGCGGGCAGCCGGCCCTGGCCGAAGTTGGCGTGGCGGTCGGCGCCGGAGCCGAAGTCGTCGCGGGAGTCGTTGGCGTGCACCAGGTCGATGCGCCCGGTGATCGCGCGGATCCGCTCGACCGCGTCGCCGAGCTCGATGCCTCCGGCCCAGGCGTGGCAGGTGTCGAGGCAGAACCCGACCTGCTCGGATCCCTCGGCCGAGGAGATCGCGTCCCAGACCCCGGCGATGCGGTCGAGGTGGCGGGCCATGGCGTTGTCGCCGCCGGCGGTGTTCTCGATGAGGAGGGGGATCCGGAGGTCGGTGGCCTCGATCGCCTTGCGCCAGTTGTCGAAGCCGACGGCCGGGTCGTCGGACGTGTTGACGTGGCCGCCGTGGACGATGAGCCCCTTCGCGCCGATCGCGGCCGCGGCGTCCATGTGCTGCTGGAGCAGCTTGCGGCTCGGGATCCGGATGCGGTTGTTGGTCGTGGCGACGTTGACGATGTAGGGGGCGTGGACGTAGAGGTCGACACCCGCCTCCTCGGCCGCGGCACGCAGCGCGGCGGGCCCGCCCTCGAAGCGCACCTCTGGCCCCTTGTAGCCCTGCGGGTCGCCGAGGAAGAACTGCACCAGCGACGTCCCACGGGCGACTGCCTCGGCGACCGGGTCGGTCTGGTCGACGTGTGCCCCGACGGGGAGTGCGGACTGCTGCGCGTTCATGGTGTCCAGCCTAGGAGCACGCACAGACACCCGGCGACCACGGCGGTGAGGCCCGCCACCGCCGCCCAGGCCGCCCAGTCGACGTCGGCGGGGAGCGTGGGCGCACCCCGACGACGCGGGGCCGGCCCGAGCCGGTCGGGGACCGGGGGCGGGTCCGCGTCCGGCACCGGTAGCCGGCGCAGCAGCCGCAGCGCCGCCTCCGCGGTGGCCAGGCGCTGCTCGGGGTCGGGCACCAGCAGCCGCTCGACGAGCGGTCGGAGCGGGTGGGACGGGACGTCGCCCTGGTGGGCCGGCGGCAGGCCGGTGATCAGCTCGAGGGCCACCCGGCCCACGGCGTAGAGGTCCTGCGTGGGCTCGGGCGGCGCGCCGCGCGCCTGCTCGGGAGCCATGTAGCCGTCGGTGCCGATCGCCCCGGGGACCGTGGTGAACCGGCGGTCGGCGATCGGGGCCGCCACACCGAAGTCGCCGAGCCGCAGGTGCAGCAGCTGGTCCTCACCGGTGGCCTCGAGGAGCAGGTTGGCGGGCTTGACGTCGCGGTGCACCAGCCCGGCGGCGTGCACGGCGGCCAGGCCGGTGAGCAGCTGCTCGAGCAGGAGCGCGACCGTGCCGGTGTCGAGCGGACCGTGCTCGCGCAGCAGGTCGGCGACGGATCCTCCTGCCACCAGCTCCATGGCCAGCACCACCAGGTCGTCCTCGGCCGCCCAGCCCTGGGGCGCGACGACGTGCGGGTGACGCACGCGCACCGCCTGCTCGCGCACGAAGCGCGCCAGGAGCGCCGAGCTGTGCCGGCCGAGCACCTTCACCGCCACGTGGCAGCGGGTGCGCTCGTCGTACGCCCTCCAGACCGAGCCCATCCCGCCGGTGCCGACCTGGTCGAGCAGGACGTAGCGCCCCGCCACGACGGTGGAGGTGCGGGACGGTGCTGCTGCCACCGTTCGACGCTAGCGCCCCACCGGCCCGCTCCGCCGGGCTCGTCCACAGGGGTGGCGGGCCGTCCTCCCCAACGATTCCGACGGGTGGCCCGCCCGCTGGTATCTTTCTCCGGTTGCCTCCGGGCGACACAGCACGAACGTGGCGCCACGACCCAACGTCGTACCTGCGCCGCGAACGCACAGTCCCTCCTGCCACGGAAAGCCCGTGGCCGCTCTAGCCCAGAGGAGGTGGAGACCGCTATGCGTGCCTATGAAGTGATGGTCATCCTCGACCCGAGTCTCGACGAGCGCACCATCGAGCCGTCGCTCGACAAGTACCTCAACGTGATCCGCAAGGACGGCGGCTCGGTCGAGTCCGTCGACGTGTGGGGTCGTCGCCGGATGGCGTACGAGATCAAGAAGAACGCCGAGGGCATCTACGCCGTCGTCCAGCTGACGGCCGAGCCCGCGACGGTCAAGGAGTTCGACCGCCAGCTCACGCTGAACGAGTCGATCCTGCGCACGAAGGTCATGCGTCCCGACGCCCACTGATCGCCTCGCGGCATCTGTGGAAAGACACTTCCCGCTGTCGGTCGCTGCCTGTTTGATGGGCAGCGCACCGGGAGCACCCCCCGGACCCACCGGCACAGCAGGACATTCTGAGGAGACCTGACATGGCAGGCGAGACCACGATCACCGTCGTCGGCAACCTGGTCGACGACCCGGAGCTGCGGTTCACCCCCTCGGGGGCACCCGTCGCGAACTTCCGGATCGCGTCGACCCCGCGCACCTTCGACCGCCAGAGCAACGAGTGGAAGGACGGCGACACGCTGTTCCTCTCCTGCGCTGTCTGGCGGCAGGCCGCGGAGAACGTCGCCGAGTCCCTCCAGAGGGGCATGCGCGTGATCGTCCAGGGTCGCCTCAAGTCGCGTCAGTACGAGACCCGCGAGGGTGAGAAGCGCACCGTCTTCGAGATCGACGTCGAGGAGGTCGGCCCGTCGCTGCGCTCCGCATCGGCCAAGGTCACCAAGACGACCCGGTCCGGCGGCGGTGGCGGCGGCTACTCGGGTGGCGGCACCGGTGGCGGTCAGTCCGCGCCGGCCGGCAACGACCCGTGGGCCAGCCCTGCGCCCTCGCAGTCCGGTGGCGGTGGCGGCAACTGGGGCGGTCAGCCCCAGGGCGGCCAGCCCCAGGGCGGCGGACAGTCCGCCCCGCCGAACGACCCGTGGGCCACGCCCGGGGTGTCCGGCGGGAACGACGAGCCTCCGTTCTGACCCGTCGGACCCGGTCCCCGGGGGATCGAGCAACACATCCATCACCATTCCGTCCCTGACGTGCCTCAGGGCCGGGCTCACTGAAAGGGAGCACCACAATGGCCAAGGCAATTCTGCGCAAGCCCAAGAAGAAGGTTTGCCAGTTCTGCAAGGAGAAGGCGACCGGTGTCGACTACAAGGACACCACCCTGCTCCGCAAGTTCATCTCCGACCGCGGCAAGATCCGCGCCCGTCGCGTGACCGGCAACTGCGTCCAGCACCAGCGCGACGTGGCCATCGCCGTCAAGAACGCGCGCGAGCTCGCCCTGCTGCCCTACACGTCCACCGGTCGCTGAGAGGAGCACGAGACATGAAGCTCATCCTGACGCAGGAAGTCGACGGCCTCGGCGCCCCCGGCGACGTGGTCGAGGTCAAGGACGGCTACGGCCGCAACTACCTCGTTCCCCGTGGCCTGGGCATCCGCTGGAGCCGTGGCGGCGAGAAGACCATCGAGTCGATCAAGGCTGCCCGCACCGCGCGTGCGGTTCGCGACGCGGACCACGCCAAGGAGGTCAAGACCAAGCTCGAGGCCAACGCGGTCAACGTGAAGGTCCGCGCCGGCGAGGGCGGTCGCCTCTTCGGCGCCGTCACCACCTCGGAGATCGCTGACGCGATCACCGAGGTCTCCGGTGAGAAGGTCGACCGCCGCACGATCGTCGTGACGAACCCGATCAAGACGCTCGGCGCCCACGAGGTGTCGGTCAAGCTGCACGACGAGGTGTCCGCCACGGTGGCGCTCAACGTCGTCCAGGCCTGATCCCCGACTGACGCACGCACCACGGCCCGCCACCTCCTCGGAGGTGGCGGGCCGTCGTGCGTCTCCTACTCGGTGGGCTCCTCGCAGAGCGAGGGTGGCTGGCTCCCGCCGGAGTGGTACTCGTAGGTCTGCCCGCCGGCGCGGAGCGTGATGCGGAGGCCGTCGACCAGCGCCTGGGTGTAGGACATCCCCGGTTGCGCGCAGCCGCGGCTGCCGTCACGCCAGGTGACCTCCTCGGTGGAGACCACCTCCACCTCGTCGGTGGCGACACCGAGGGTGGCGGAGAGGTCCTCGACCGCCCGCACGACGTCGGTCGGTGCGCTCGACGGCGGAGGCGACGAGGGGCTCGACGAAGGGCTGGTGTCCACGGCTGTCTCCTCGGCGCTCGGGGGCTGGGTGGTGCCGCCACAGGCTGCCACCAGGAGGGGGACCACCAGGAGCAGCGGGAAGCGGCGCATTGCGTGCATCACCCCAGTCTGACGGGCGGACCGCCGGCAGCGTTCCGCTCAGCAAGGCTCCGCACACGACGAAGGGGCCGACGGTGCGAACACCGACGGCCCCTCCGTGTGGATCAGGTGAGGTTCACCTCGATCAGTCCTTGACGACCCTGATCTTCACCTTCTCCTTGCTGCCGAGCACCGCGGCGTCACCGAGGTACTCGACCTTCACCTTGATCTTGCCGACCTTGGTCGCCTTCGGCAGCTTGAGACGGGCCTTGCCGTACTCGTTGAGCGTCAGCGTCCAGGTCTTCTTCTTCAGCGCACCCTTGACCGTCACCTCGACCGTGCCGGTGGGCACGACCTTCCGTGCGGAGACGGCGATCTTGAGCTTGGCCTTCTTGCCCTTCTTGATCACCTTCGGTGCATCCAGGTCGATCCGCGACGTCACCTTCGGCGTCGGGGCACCCGGGGCCGAGACCACCAGGTTGACCGGCGCGGAGGTGCTGGCGAGGTTGGCGGCGTCACCGAGGTACTTCGCGGTCACCGGGATGGTCCCGGCGGTCGCGAAGCCGCTGAGCGTGGCCGTGGCCTTGCCCGTGGCGTCCAGGGTGGCGGTGCCGGCCTTGCGGTCGCCCGCCCAGAACTCGACCGTGCCCGTCGCGACCGTCTCGCCGGCGCTGAAGACCGTGGCCGTGGCCGCGGTCGTCTGACCGGTCTCGATGCGGTCCGGGTTGATCGACAGCGCGACCTCGCTGCGCTCGGAGGCACCCTTGACCACGACCGTGGCGGTCGCCGACGCGGGCTTGGCACCCGGGTCGCTGGTCGTGTGGACCGCTTCGTTGACCAGGCGCTGGCGCTCATGGACGTCGCCGTCCACGCTCACCTGGTAGGTGAAGCCGGCGCTCTCCGCGGCCGGACCGTCGTAGGTCGCGCAGACGACCAGTCCGTCCTCGAGGACGGGCCCCGCGTTGCCTGCGTTGACCAGGGCCTGACCCGACGTGCCGGCTTCGTTCTCGGTGCCGATCGTGACCGGCGCGGCGGCGTTGCCGCCGAGCAGGACCCCGTTGCCGGCGGAGATGTTGTCGTAGGCGAACCAGAGGTCGTTGCTGCCGTCCTCCACCCACGCCTGCATGTCGAGCTGGCCGTACGTACCGGTCGCGTTGTTCCAGTAGCGCATGTCGTCGAACTCGATGATCCCGAGCTCGCCGGGGTCGAAGCCGTCCGCACCGGCGGTGCTGGCGACGGTGACACCGGCGCCGGTGGCTGCGTCGTAGCGGAACTCCATGTCCTGCCAGAGCATCGCCGCGACACCGTTGGGCTTGGCGACGTCCGGGACGGACTGGGCGGCATAGGGCTCGTCCACGGCCGG
The DNA here is from genome assembly GCF_021083185.1 of Nocardioides furvisabuli. Classification (GTDB taxonomy): domain Bacteria; phylum Actinomycetota; class Actinomycetes; order Propionibacteriales; family Nocardioidaceae; genus Nocardioides; species Nocardioides furvisabuli. The sequence goes on from NZ_JAIGQB010000003.1 coordinate 260,928, forward strand.
GTCTCCGTAGCCGTCGCCGTAGACCAGGAACCCGTCGTCGGCGAACTTCAGGCCACGGTAGCTCTGGCCGTAGAACCCGAAGTCGCCCGTGCCGAAGGCACCGACCGTCACCGAGTCACCGGTGATCGCGTCGTCGGCGAGGATGTCGAGCTCGGCGAGGTCGAGGTATCCGCCGAACGGCGTGGTGCAGGACTCGTCGTCGGCGCTGGTGGCGAAGGAGTAGGAACCCTCCTCGCCGTACGTCGACTCCAGGACGCCGTTCCACGACACGACCCCGCCCGCGACGGTGGCGCCGTCGGTGGCAGAGCCCTCGACGTACGTCGTGCCCTCGGGCAGCGTGTCGGTGATCGAGTAGGTGAGGTCCTCGCGCGTGACGTTGGGCGCGACCTCGACGGTGTAGGTGATGGTGTCACCCGGTCCCGCCTCGGCCACGTCCGCGGTCTTGGTCACGTCGTCCTCGATCCGCTCGACCGTCACCGGGACGACACCGATGTCGCCCGGGGTGGCCGGCGAGGTGCCGAGGGTGAGCGCGCCGTGCCAGGTCTGCCCGGCCTCCATGGCGTCCTCGTCCCAGAAGGTGCGGATCGAGAACGGCGTGGCGGCAGGCAGGGAACCCTCGGGGCCCTCGGCCCGCAGGTTGCCCTCGTCGCCGGCGACCACAGCGGTCACCAGGTCGGTGGTGTCGGTGCCTCCGCCCGCGGACGCCTCCCAGTTCTGCACCAGCACCCAGTAGGTGCCCGGCTCGGGATTGGCGATCTCGACGACCTCGTCCGACCCCGCGCTCGCGCTGAGTGCGATCTCGTTGGCCGCGGAGACCTCGCCCTTTCCGACGTAGAGGTCGAAGTCGGGCGCCGTCGGGTTCTCCAGCTTGGCGATGAGGCTCGTGGCGCCCGCAGGCACCTCGAGCATCTCGACGCGCGTGCCGTTGCCGTCGTACGGGTCGGTGTTGGTGCTGTCCTCGACGATCGAGAGCTCGACGCGGTCCTCGGGGACCAGGCCGCTCGCGTCGACCTGCAGGTCGCTGATGGCGATGGCCTCGATGCCCGACTCCACCTCGGAGCCCGCGTCGCGGCGGGTGGTGATGTCGATCGAGCTCGGCAGCACGCCGGCCGACGGCAGGACGCCGACGGGCAGGTGCGCCTCGGGGGCCTCGGAGTCCGCGGGCGGGGTCAGCACCAGGGTGCCGAAGAGCCACTCGTCGGTCGGCATCCCGGCGTCGATCGTCGCGGTGACGGTGACGTCGGCGGTGCCGCCCTCGGTGAGCGACACCGTGTCGGCGTCGGTCTCGAGGGTCACGCCGTCGGAGAGGTTCTCGACCGAGACCGTCCACGTGCCGGCGCCGGTGGCGGTGCCGGTGAGCGTACGGGTCCACTCACACGACTGCAGGCACTCGTCGTCGGCCATGCTCGCGGTGTTGAGATCGCGGACGTCGCCGCCGATCGCGGGGTTCGCGCCCTGGTAGCCGGCGAGGTCCTCGTCGAGCACGAAGCCGGCCTTGGCGGCACGACGGAGCTCGATGCGACCCGAGCCCATGTCGAACCAGTCGGCAGCGGTGCCGTCGGAGTCGGTGACGGTGCGCTCCGCGGTGGTCATCAGCGCGGACTGCGCCTCGGCCGGGCTCCACTGGTCGGCCTCGGGGAGGTCGAGCTGCATGCCCCGCAGGAGCGTGAGCGCGCCAGCCGTGTGCGGGCTGGCCATCGACGTGCCGGAGATGAACTCCCAGACGACCTCGTCCTCAGCGCCGGCAGCGGCGAGGATGTCCACGCCGGGAGCCGAGACGGACGGGCTGATCATCGACACCGCGCGGTTGGGGCCGCGGCTGGAGAAGGCGGCCATGATGTCGCCGTTCTCGTCCTTGATGTCGGCCACGGAGCCGGACAGCGCGGCCTGCTCGCCGACGACGGAGCCCATCCACTGCTTGAGGGCCTGGCCGTCGGCGTAGGTGATGTGCGCTGCGGGGAGGGCGTGGGCGTCACCGTTGAGCGAGCCGCCGCTGGCCTGGTCGTTGGCGAGGACCATGCCCTCGGCGCCGAGGAAGGCGACGATCTCGCCCTTCTCGACCCGGCCGTTGCCGCCGCGGTCGCAGACCACGATCTTGCCGGTGAAGTCGGCGTCCCACGTGGGGTCGCCCTGCGCGTCGTAGGCGGAGGCGCACGTCGGGTTGTCGTAGGGCGCGGCGCCGGCGTAGACGAGCGGGAAGGCGCCGTCGGTGGGACCGGACAGTCCGGCGCCGGCGATGTCGGCGGGGCCGGCACCTGCGTCGGAGGCCAGGTCGGTGACCGAGGCGACGTACTTGCGGTCGTGCGTCGTCGCACCGACCGTCGTCATCCACGGCACGTCGCCGGGGCTCCCGATGGTGGCGGCACCGGGGCCGGCGTTGCCGGCCGAGGTGGCGACGTGGATGCCGGCCTCGCGGGCGTTGAGGAACGCCACGGCGTCGGGGTCGGTCCAGGGGTTGGACGCGGCCGACGAGCCGATCGAGTAGTTGATCACGTCGACGTCGTCGAGGATCGCCTGGTTGATGGACGCCAGGATCGAGTAGCCCTGGCAGCCGCCGTCGCAGACGTCGTAGCCGATGATGTTGGCGTGGGGTGCGACACCCTTGATCCTCGAGGTCACCGAGAACTCGTTGGGGGTTCCCTTGGCGGCGTACGCAGTGGCGTCGACCTGGTTGCCGGCCGTGGTGCTGCCGGTGTGACTGCCGTGGCCGTCGTCGTCGTAGGGGTCGTCGAACGGGTTGCCGCCGGCCGCGGGGTTCTCGAAGTTGTAGTAGCCGATCAGCTTGTCGTTGCAACCCCAGGCAGCGACGTACTGCGCGGTGTTGTCGGGGTCGCACATGCCGAGGTAGTTGCCCTCGCCGAGCGGGTTGGTGTGGTCGTAGCCGTCGCCACCGTCCTCCACGGGCACCACGTCGGCGAACGACGGGTTGCTCGGGTTGAGGCCGGAGTCGAGGATGCCGACGATGACGCCCTCGCCCTTGTTGCCCTCGAACGCGGAGGGGACGTTGGTGCCGTCCCAGACGGTGTCGGCGCCGATCCACTCGGGGCCCTCGTCGGTGGTGAGCTCGCGCTCGAAGTCGACCTGGACGGCAGCGACGCCGTCGAGCCGGGAGACCTTCTGCGCCTGGGCGCGTGTCAGGGTGACCGCGATGCCGTTGATCGCCTCGGTGTAGCGGTAGAGCACCTCGGCGCTGCCACCGGTGACCTCGGAGATCGAGGAGACCAGGTCGGTCTGCTCGGACTTGATCTCCGATCGGTAGGCCGACTCCGACTGCGCGCGGGCCCCGCCGCGGCTCTCGGCACTGTCGCGGGTCGGCACGGCAGGGGCGTCCAGCTGGACGATGTAGGTCTCGGCCTTCTTGCCGGTGCCCAGCTCGAGCACCGTGCCCTTGTCGAAGGCGGTGGCGGGCGTGGCCTGCTCGGGCTTGACGGTGCCGGGGTCGAAGTCGGCTGCGGTGGCAGCCGTCCCCCACGGCACGAGTAGTGCGGCAGCGACGCTGGTGGCAGCGCCGGCCGCGATGGTACGACGGATCACGCGGATCTCCCGTTCGGAGGATGGGCCCACGGCGCGACGACGCGCTCCCGAAAGCGAATGCGTACGACGATGCTCGTGGATGACGAGGATGAACCCCTGTATCCCAAGTCACAACAGCCCCGGTGTCAACGGCAACGCGGCACGTAAGACGTCCTGTAACCGGAAGGTAACGCAGGAGCACCTCTCGACAGCGGTCACTGGGGCGGGTGCTACTGCGCCGACGGGAACCTGTTCGACCGTGCCACCACGGCGTCGACCACGACGGGCCTGTCGGTCAGCGACTCGATGACGATCCTGCCCGCGCGCACACCGGAATAGCGGTCGAGGACGGTGATCTCCTTCATCGCGGCGGTCCTGCCGGCGAGGCTGACCACGTGCCAGTCCCGCTTGCCGACGCGCAGGCGCACCGTGCCGAAGCCGCGTCCGGTCGAGGCGAGCAGCCGCAGCTCACCGACCGTCGCACGAGGGAGCACCAGACGCGCCCCGCGGCGGGTGGCCCGCAGGGCGGCGCCGCGGAAGTAGCCGTCGCCGCGGACCGTCCGCCAGCCGCGCTGCCGGCGGAGGTCGGTCGGGACGTAGAACTCGACGGGCTCCGACCACGCGCTGGCGTTGCCGGCGCGGTCCACCGAGCGCGCGGTGAAGCGGTGCCGGCCCGCGCCGGGCGTCGCGAGCTCGAAGCGCCCGCCGGTGCAGGGGATCGCCCGGCCGTTGTCGCGGCACTCGAAGGTGGAGCCGGGCTCGCTGCTGTTGATCCGGATCGGCATGCTGCCGGAGGTGACGACGGGCTGGGTCGGCGTCTGCTCGTCGTACGCCGTGCTCGTGACGAAGACGAACGGCGCCGCGCTGTCCTGGGTCCACGTCAGCCTCGCAGGCGTCGGGTCCAGGTCGGGGGTGTCGGCCACGGTGCCCGGTGCCAGGGGGCTGTCGGGGTCGAGGGCGGTGTCGCCGAGGTCGACCGCGCGGGCCCGGAAGGCGTAGGAGCCGTCCGGCAGCCCGGCATAGGTCACGGGGCTGGTGCATGCGCGCCAGTCGTGGGCCTGCCCGGGTCCGGCCAGGGTGCACTCGAGGCCGAAGGGGCCGGTGTCGCCGTCGGAGACCTGCGCGCCGACCGTGAAGGTCATCGTGGACGCGGCCAGGAAGCCGGCGGCGTTGGGGGTGGTCGAGGCGGTGAGCGTGGTCTCGGGCGGCGTGGAGTCGTCGCAGCCGTCGGAGAGCGGCAGCGCCGGGACCGGTCCCGGCGGCAGGGTCTCGTCGAGGCAGCCCGGCGTCGCGACGGCCGGGGCCGCGCCCATCGGCACGAGCGCTCCGGCCAGCAGCGTCAGCAGGGCCAGTCGGACGGCGGTGCGGTGTCGGTGCACGGGTCCCCCAGGTCATCGGTCCTGGGTCTAACGAGGCACGGGCGTCCCGGTCACGAGCCAGTGGTCCCCGCGGGCGCGCCACGACAGCAGCACCCCGCGCGCGCCCATGAAGACGACGGTCATCGCGACCCACACGGCGACCAGGCCGTGCGGGAGCGTGGCCGCCCAGAGCGCGGCAGGGGCGTACGCCGCCAGGACCACGAGGCCGGCCCACGCGAGGAACGTGCCGTCGCCTGCGCCGATGAGCACGCCGTCGAGCACGAAGACGACCCCGGCCAGCGGCTGCCCGAGCGCGGCGACGAGCAGCACCGGGACGAGCAGCGAGCGCACCTCGGGGTCGCTCGTGAAGAGCGCGCCGATGAAGGGCGACACCGCGGCCAGCGCCAGGCCTGCGACGATCCCGCTGCCCCACCCCCAGCGGACCATCCGCCGGGTCAGCTGACGCGTGCTGTCGACGTCGCCACTGCCGAGCGCGCGCCCGGTGAGCGCCTGCGCCGCGATCGCGACGGCGTCGAGCGCGAAGGCCAGGAAGGTCCACAGCGTGAGGGCGATCTGGTGGGTCCCGATGCTGACGTCGGTGCTCTCGGTGCCGACGCGGGTGACGGCGTACGTCCCGACGAGCAGGCAGGCACGCAGCGCGAGGGTGCGCACCACCAGCGCTATCGCGGCGTGCGCGGAGGCGAGGATCCCGGCGCGGTCCGGGCTGAGCGGGGCGTCGTGCTCGCGCGCGGCGCGCACCACCACGGCCACCAGCCATGCGGCGGAGAGGACCTGGGCGACCACGGAGCCGATCGCCGAGCCGGCGATGCCGAGGTCGAGGCCGTGGACGAGGAAGACGTTGAGGACGATGTTGAGCGCGTTGCCGGCGACGGCCACCTTCAGCGGCGTACGCGTGTCCTGCAGCCCGCGCAGCACGCCGGTCGTGGCCAGCATGACCAGCAGCGGGGTGGTGCCGAGGAAGGCGATGGCCAGGTAGGTCTCGGCGTGGCGGGCGACCTCGGCGCCGGTGTCGAAGGCGCCGACCAGCCACGGGGTGAGGAGCACGCCGCCGATCGTGGCGACGGTCCCGATGAGGACCGCCAGCCAGATGCCGTCGACGCCCTGGGCGAGCGCGGCGCGCAGGTCGCCGGCGCCGAGGTGGCGCGCGACGCTCGCGGTGGTGCCGTAGGCGAGGAAGACGCAGAGGCCGACCACGGTCTGGAGGACCACCGCCGCGATCCCCAGGCCGGCGAGCTCGGGGGTGCCGAGGTGACCGACGACCGCGGCGTCGGAGATCAGGAAGAGCGGCTCGGCGACGAGGGCGAGGAACGCCGGGACGGCCAGGCGCAGGATCTCCCGGTCGACGGCCTTCACGTGGCACAGGGTAGGGAGAAAGGACGGCTCGGCCTCCTGAGGGGGTGGCACGCCCCCGACCAATCCGGTTTGTTGGTGATTCCGAACACAGGCCACCCCGGCTCCTCACGGTGTATCGGGCTGCCCGAACAGGCGTTGCTCGTCGACGTCCCGGGCCAACTCAAGGAGTAGTGCAGATGACCCGCTCACGACCCACCAAGCGGCAAGGGGCGATCGCCCTGGCCTGCACCGGCGGACTGCTGACAGCTGTCGGCTTCGCCGGTCTCGGTCCGATCACCGCCACCGCGTCCAGCCACCGCGAGGCGCCGCTCATCTCGGGCACCCCGCAGTACGACGGCACCGACCTGTACGCCTTCCGCAGCCCGGAGAAGAAGAACTCCGTGACGCTGATCGCCAACTGGCTGCCCTTCGAGGAGCCGGCCGGCGGTCCGAACTTCTACAGCTTCGCGACCGACGCGCAGTACGACATCCACGTCGACAACAACGCCGACGCCAAGCCCGACGTGACCTTCCGGTGGACCTTCAAGGACCACTACGTCACCAAGGACACCTTCCTCGCCGCCACCGGTCCGGTCACGTCCTTGAAGGACAAGGACCTGAACTACTACCAGACCTACAAGCTGCAGAGGATCGGCAAGAAGGGCAAGAAGACGATCATCAAGAAGCGTCGCGTCGCGCCCTCCAACATCGGCTCCGCGTCGATGCCGGCCTACTCCAAGCTGCGCAGCCAGGCGACGACCCGGGTCGGCAAGAACGTGAAGTCGTTCGCCGGCCAGGCCGAGGACCCGTTCTTCCTCGACCTGCGCGTCTTCGACCTGCTCTACGGCGGTGACCTCTCGGAGTCCGGTGACGACACGCTCGCCGGCTTCAACGTCCAGTCGGTCGCGCTCCAGGTGCCCCAGAAGTGGGTCGCCAAGAACCAGAACGCGAAGAAGAACCCGGTCATCGGCACCTGGACGACCACCCAGAAGAAGTCGGCCAACGGCAAGTGGGTCCAGGTCTCGCGCCTGGGCAACCCGCTGGTCAACGAGGTCGTCATCCCGCTGAAGCTCAAGGACGCCTTCAACGGCTCCAAGCCCACGCAGGACGGGGCCGCGCTGAAGTACGTCACCAACCCCGAGCTGCCCAAGCTGATCGAGGCCGTCTACGGCATCGACGCGCCCAAGACCCCGCGCAACGACCTCGTGTCGGTGTTCCTCACGGGTGTCGAGGGCCTCAACAAGGCCAAGGGCAAGGTGACTCCGAGCGAGCAGCTGCGCCTGAACATGTCGACCCCCGTCACCGCGGAGCCGAACCGGCTCGGCGTGATCGGTGGCGACAACCAGGGCTTCCCCAACGGCCGTCGACTCGCTGACGACGTCATCGACATCGCGCTCCAGGTCGTCGAGGGCGAGCTCGTCGGGTCGCCGAACGACCTCGGGGACGGCGTCGACATCAATGACAACCCGTTCGACAAGACGTTCCCGTACCTGGCCCTCCCGGTCAGCGGCAGCAACGCCGACCCGCACCCGTCCGCGGGCGGCTCGGCGAACAAGGAGTCCTCGTCCGAGGGCCTGCTGCAGAGCGTGGTCCCGGGTCGTCAGAGCGCCATCGCCTTCATCGGAGTGGGTCTGCTGGCCCTCGTCGGTGGCATCGGCGGCGCTGCACGACGCACCCGCAAGGACTGACCGCACCACCGGCTCGGCCGCGCGGCGACTCGTCGCGCGGCCGAGCCGCACCACCACTCCCACCGAAAGGACGTCCCCGTGCGCAGGAGCCTGATCGTCATCGGCATCGGACTCGTCCTCGGTGTCTCCGGCGGCATCGGCGTGGCCACCACGTCGTCACCGTCGACCGCCCCGCCAGCGGCGTCCGTCCCGCGCGTCGTCCCCGACTCCGGCCAGGACCTCGAGGCCAGCATCGCCGCGCTGCAGGACACCCTGCGCCGGGTGCCGGCCGACCACGTCTCGTGGGCGAACCTCGCCGTGGCGTACGTCGAGCAGGCCCGCGTGTCCGGCAACGCCACCTTCTACGACAAGGCCGACGAGGCCGTCGCCCGCTCGTTCGAGCTCGAGCCGGACGAGAACTTCACCGCCCTGGCCGCCAGTGCCGCGATCTCCGCGGCCCGGCACGACTTCACCGACGCGCTGGCGAGCGCCGACGAGGCGCTCGCGGTCAACCCGCGCGACCTCGGCGCCCTCGCCGTGCGCGTCGACGCGCTCAACGAGCTCGGCAGGTACGACGAGCAGATGCAGGCGCTGCGCACCGCCGACCGGCTCCAGCCCAGCACGGCCGTCTCGGCCCGCTACTCCTATGCCTTCGAGCTGCGCGGCGACCTCGACCGGGCCGGCGCGCTGCTGCGGCGCACGGCCGAGGTCGGCTCGCGTGCCGACCAGGCCTACACGCTCACCCTGTACGCCGACATCCTGCGCAAGCAGGGCCGCTTGGCCGAGGCCTCTCGTCGTCTCGCCGTCGCGCAGGAGGCCGTGTCGGACCACCTGCCCGCCCTCGTCTCGACCGCGCGCCTCCAGGTCGCGCAGGGAGACCTGCAGGCTGCCGTCGCGACCTGGCAGGAGGTGGCCGCGCGCCAGCCGCTGCCGGAGTACCTCACCGAGCTCGGCGAGCTGCTGCTCCACCTGGGCCGCACCGACGAGGCCGACGCGCAGTTCGCGGTCGTCCGCACCACCATCGACCTGCTCTCCGCGAGCGGCGTCGGCACCGACCTGGAGACCGCCCTCTTCGAGGCCGACCACGGGTCCGCCGAACGGGCGCTGACCCAGGCGCAGGCGGAGTGGGACCAGCGCCGGAGCGTCCACGTCGCCGATGCGCTCGCCTGGGCGCTGCACCGCAGCGGGCGCGACCGGGAGGCACTCCCGATCGCCCGGCAGGCCACCCGGCTCGGCTCGCCCGAGGCACGGTTCTGGATCCATCGCGGCACGATCGAGGCCGGACTCCAGATGACCGCGGATGCGCGCACCCACCTGCGCCGCGGGCTCGACCTCGACCCGGGCCTCTCGCCGTGGCAGCGCGCGGAGGCCGAGACGGTGCTGGCCGGCCTCGAGCCGGGACCGGAGTCGGGCCGATGAGGACCCTCGCCCGTCTGCTGCTGGCCCTCGGCGCGCTCCTCGCGTGCCTGGTCGTCACCGCGGTTCCCGCCTCGGCGCACCCCCTCGGCAACTTCACGGTGAACCGCTACACCGGCATCCTCGTCGCGCCCGACGGGGTCGAGGTCGACCACGTGGTCGACCTCGCCGAGATCCCGACCGCCCAGCTCGGTGACGCGATCGACGACCTGCCGGCGCTGGCCGCGCGCGAGTGCGCCACGACCACCGACGGGCTGGCCGTCACGGCCGGCGGCGAGGGCGTACGCCTCGAGCTGGAGGACGCGACCGCGTCGGTCTCCGACGGCGAGGGTGGGCTGCCGGTCACCCGGATCACCTGCCGCTACTCCGGCGCCGCCGACATCGGCGCCGGCGAGGTCACCTTCGAGGACTCGACCGCCCCGGGCTCCGTGGGCTGGCGCGAGGTCACCGCGGTCGGTGACCGGATGACGCTCACCAGCGCGGACGTCCCCTCGGCCAGCACCAGCGAACGGCTGACGTCCTACCCCGAGGACCTGCTGGAGTCCCCGCTGGACGTCACCTCCGCGACGCTCGTCGTCGCCGGCGGTGGTCCCTCCGGCGAGCTGCCCGGCACCGGGGACGACGGCCCGGGTGCGTCCAGCGGCTCCTGGCTGTCGGCGCGGGCCACCGGCCTGCTCGGCGACAACGGGTGGCTGGCCGCCGGCCTGGCCGCCCTCGCCGCGCTCGCCCTCGGCGCGACGCACGCGCTCTCGCCCGGGCACGGCAAGACCGTCATGGCGTTCTACCTCACCCAGCGCGGGGACTCCTCGGTCCGCTCCGCGCTCGCGGTGGGCAGCGCGGTGACGATGGCGCACACCGGCTCGGTGCTGCTGCTGGGACTGCTGGTCTCGCTGAGCAGCGCGTTCGTGCCGGCGCGGATCTATCCCTGGCTCACCCTCGCGACCGGTCTGCTGATCGTGGGCCTCGGGCTCTACCTCCTGGCCCAGCTGCGGTCGGGCGGGGGGCACGGCCACGGCCACGGCCACGGCCACGGCCACGGGCACGGCCACGGGCACGGGCACGAGCACGGGCACGAGCACGGGCACGAGCACGGGCACGAGCACGGGCACGAGCACGAGCACGGGCACGAGCACGACCACGGGCACGCACCGGTCCCGCCGGCCGGGACCCCCACGGCGACGGCCGTGGTCGAGGCGCCTGCCCCGGTGGAGCCCGAGGCCACCCCCGGCCGCGGGGGCGTCTGGGTGATGGGCCTGGTCGGCGGTCTCGTCCCGAGTCCCTCGGCCCTCCTGCTGCTCCTGGCCGCCGTCGCCCTGGGGCGTCCGTGGTTCGGATTCGTGCTGGTGCTGGCCTTCGGTGTCGGCATGGCCGTCGCGCTCGCCGCGGTCGGCCTGCTCGCCCGCGACCTGGTGCTGCGGCTCGAGGGCCTGGCCCTGCGCCGCGGCTTCCTCGGCGGCCAGGTGCGCACCTACCTGCGGTACGGCGCCGCGCTGGGCATCTGCGCGGTGGGCCTCGGCGTCGTGGTCCGGACGCTGCTGCAGCTCTGAGCGCGCCATACGATCGCGGGCCACCCGTGTACATAGCTCGTTCGGACTACCTGTGAATGGCGATGTGGATGAGGGCCACGTGATCCCGCGTCACGGAGCCGTGTCGACAAAGCACCAGGCGTCTCCCAGATGGCGGACAGGTGAACGCACAGAGCGGGCAGATAGTTTTCCTGCACAGCGTGTGCACGGTGTTTTCGCAGGTCAGAGCGCTGGCAAGGATCTGCGCCCCGACCTTCTCCACAGGCCTGTCCACGGTCTGTGCACCGCGGTCAGCGTGTCCTCCACGGCTGCACCCAGCTTCTCCACAGGGCCTGTGGAGAACCGGCCTCCGTCGACTTCCCACACGCCCCCGGGACGTCGTACGGTCTCGCGCGACCAGTGATTCGAGCTGGGGTCCCGCGCGTGCGTCGTCGGCAGTGGATGTCGGTCCTCGCCCCTAACGTCGTGGGCAGTCACAGCTGAGGGGAGCACTGGTGAGCATCACCTTCGAGGGCGACACCGACGAGGCCTGGGGCGACGGCCCGGCGGCCTACGAGCCCGGCGAGGCGCCGCGCTCCGCCGGCGACCGCACGCCCCCGCAGGACAATGCCGCCGAGCAGAGCGTGCTCGGCTCGATGCTGCTCTCCAAGGACGCGATCGCCGACGTCGTCGACGTCATCAAGGGCGTGGACTACTACCGCCCCGCCCACGAGATCATCCACGACGCGATCATCGACCTCTACGGCCGCGGGGAGCCGGCCGACCCGATCACGGTGGCTGCGGAGCTGACCAAGCGCGGCGAGCTCCAGCGCATCGGTGGCGCCCCCTACCTCCACACGCTCTCGGCCAACGTGCCGATCGCTGCCAACGCCGGCTACTACGCCGAGATCGTGCGCGACAAGGCGATCCTGCGCCGCCTGGTCGAGGCGGGCACCCGCATCGCCGCCCTCGGCTACGCCGGCGAGGGCCAGATCGACGACGTGGTCGACCACGCCCAGGCCGAGGTCTACAAGGTCACCGACCGTCGTGCGGCCGTCGACTACGCGCCGCTGAGCGACATCATGAGCGGCGTCCTGGACGAGATCGAAGCGATCGGCAATCGCGAGGCCGGCCTCTACGGCGTGCCCACCGGCTTCGCCGACCTCGACGACCTGACCAACGGCCTGCACTCGGGCCAGATGATCATCGTCGCGGCTCGTCCTGCCATGGGGAAGGCGCTGGCCCTCGACACGCCTCTTCCGACGCCTACCGGGTGGACCACCATGAGGGAGGTGCGCGTCGGCGACGAGCTCTACGCCGCGGACGGTCGCCCCACCCGGGTCGTCGCCGCGACCGACGTCATGCTCGATCGACCGTGCTACGAGGTGACCTTCTCCGACGGCTCGGTGATCGTCGCCGACGGCGAGCACCAGTGGCTGACCGAGACGCGAGCAGCCCGCAAGTCGCGTTGGGCCGCCGACAACCACTACAACCGGATGAAGAACCAGCGCACCCACGCCTCCGTGGTGACCACGGAGGAGATCGCCCGGACAGTGCGAGTCGGGGCGGAGCAGCGCGCGAACCACGCAGTGATCAACGCGGGAGTGCTCACGGGCCACGACGACCTCCTCCCCATCGACCCCTACGTCCTCGGAGCGTGGTTGGGGGACGGTCACAGCGCTGGCGGCCGCATCACCTGCGAGACCCCGGAGATCCCGATGCGGATCGAAGGCCGTGGTTACACCGTCACCTCCTTGGGCAACATGCTCTACAGCATCCGGACTCCCCGGGCCGTCGCGACGGAGCGAGGCGTGTGCCCCGACTGCAGCGGTGTCATGCACGGGACTTATCTCTGTGGTGCGTGCCAGCAGGACCACGGATCCTTCACCGCTCTGCTGCGCACGGTCGGCGTGCTGAACGACAAGCACATCCCGAGCGTCTACCTCCGCGCCTCCGAGGAGGCGCGCCGGGAACTGCTCGCCGGTCTGCTCGACACCGACGGCACCGTGGTCAAGGGCGTGGGATCCGTGCAGTTCGCAGTGACGAGCGAGAGGTTGGCCGACACCGTTCACGAGCTCGTCGTGAGCCTGGGCTACCGGTGCGGACGTACGACGAAGCGCGTCAAGGGCCGCTCGGAGGCAAGCTCCACGTGCCACATCCTCAACTTCTCGACGGTCGACGACGTGTTCAAGCTGGAGCGCAAGGCACTGCTGCACAAGGAGGAGCGTCCGACGTCGACCGTCCGCATCGGCAAGCGCTACATCACCACCGTGCAGCGCATCGAGTCGGTGCCGGTGCGGTGCGTGCAGGTCGACAACGACGACCACCTCTACCTGGCCGGTCGATCGATGATCCCCACCCACAACTCGACACTCGCCCTGGACTTCTGCCGCGCGGCGTCGATCCACAACAACCTCACCAGCTGCTTCTTCAGCCTCGAGATGACGCGCTCGGAGATCATGATGCGCCTGCTCTCGGCCGAGGCGAAGGTGCCGCTGAACCACATCCGCAACGGCACGATGCGCGACGACGACTGGGAGAAGCTGGCCCGCAAGATGGGCCAGGTCTCCGGGGCGCCGATGTTCATCGACGACAGCCCCAACATGACGATGATGGAGATCCGGGCCAAGGCCCGCCGGCTCAAGCAGCGCCACGACCTCAAGCTCATCGTCATCGACTACATGCAGCTGATGAGCTCGGGCAAGAAGGTCGAGTCCCGCCAGCTCGAGGTCTCGGAGTTCTCCCGCAACATCAAGCTCCTCGCCAAGGAGCTCGAGCTGCCGATCATCGCGCTCTCGCAGCTCAACCGTGGTCCCGAGCAGCGCGGCGACAAGCGTCCGATGATGAGCGACCTGCGTGAGTCCGGGTCGCTGGAGCAGGACGCCGACATGGTGATCCTCCTGCACCGTGACGACGTCTACGAGAAGGAGTCGACCCGCCCCGGCGAGGCCGACCTGATCGTGGCCAAGCACCGCAACGGCCCCACCCGCGACCTCACCGTCGCCTTCCAGGGTCACTACTCGCGCTTCGTGGACATGGCGCAGGGCTGACGGCAGCTGCCTGTGCCGTTCCTCCGCGGGCGCGACGGATCGCACCGCCGTCGCGAGCGGCCGTCGTCGGGATCGTCGCCGGTCTCGCGGTCCTCCTAGTCTCGACCGCGCTCAGCGATCGAGGCCGGGTGATCGGTGTCGTCGAGCCGCTGCCTGGCGACGAACCTGAACCTGTCGCCACGGAAGAGCGAGCGCGTCCACTCCACGGGCCGACCGCTCGCGTCCCACGCAGTGCGCTGGACCAGCAGCAGGGGCAGCCCCACGTCGACCCCGATCAGGTTCGCGGTGACGGGGTCTGCCCGGGTCGTCTCGACGACGTCCTCGACGGCGTCGAGATCGATGCCGTAGGCCTCGGCCAGCGTCTGGTAGAGCGAGCCCCGGCTGTCCAGCTCCTCGGCCAGTCGGGGCAGTGGCCCGGGCAGGTGGGCGGTCTCGAGCGCGATGGGCTCCCCCGCCTGGGTCCGCAGTCGCGCCACGCGATGCACGGGCGCACCGGGGGCGAGGCCGAGGTGGCGTGCCAGGTCCGCGTCGGCCTCCACGACGTCCACGTCGAGCACCCTGCTGCCGGGCCTCCAGCCCTCCTCGGACAGGTCCTGCGAGAACGACGTCATCGGCCTGACCTGCATCAGCTTCGGCTGGGCGACGAACGTGCCGCGTCCCTGGGTGTGCTCGAGGCGGCCGTCGACGACGAGCTCTGCGATCGCCTGGCGCACCGTCGTACGAGAGGTGTGGAGCAGCTCGGCCAGGTCACGCTCGGGAGCCAGCGCGGCGCCCGGTGGCAGGTCGGCGATGAGCCGGAGGATCTCCTCCTTGACGACGTAGTACTTCGGGACCTTCACGAATCCTCCGGTGGATGCAGGCCGACAAGGGTTGACGCCGGGATTGGTCTATGCCAATCTGACATTGGTCTACACCAATCTACCGCAGCCGGAGGATCCGATGACAACCGCCGCCACCGACCAAGCCGCATCGAGACGAGGCGGCTTCAGGATCCCGGGCTTCGCACAGCTCCAGCGCCTCGGCAAGAGCCTGATGCTCCCCATCGCGCTGCTGCCCGCAGCGGGAATCCTGCTCCGGGTCGGGCAGGAGGACATGCTCGGCCAGTACAACCCACCGATCATCGGCCCGTTCTTCGACGCGATGAGTGCGGCCGGCGGCGCGATCTTCGCGAACCTGCCGCTGTTGTTCGCGGTCGGCGTCGCCATCGGGTTCGCCCGCAAGGCGGACGGGTCGACGGCCCTGTCGGCAGTGGCGGGCTACCTTGTCGTCGCCGAGGTCTTCAAGGCGATGTCGCCGATCGTCCTCGCCGGCGAGACCACCCCGGCCGGTGACCAGGCGATGATCAACTACAGCGTCTTCGCCGGCATCATCATCGGCGTCGTGACGGCGTGGCTGTTCGATCGCTACCACACGATCCAGCTGCCGTCCTACCTCGGCTTCTTCGGCGGTCGACGGTTCGTGCCCATCGTGGTCTCGCTGGCGTCGCTGTTCATCGGGTTCGGCCTGAGCTACCTCTACCCCCTCTTCGACATGGGCCTGACCGGCGTGGCCGAGTTCATCGGAGGGTCGGGTGCGATCGGCGCGTTCGTCTACGGCTTCGTCAACCGGATGCTCATCCCGCTGGGCCTGCACCACATCGTCAACACCTATATCTGGTTCCTCTACGGCGACTTCACCGCCAACGGCACGACCTTCAACGGTGAGCTCACCCGGTTCGCCAACGGTGACCCCGAGGCCGGTCGCCTGACCGCTGGCTTCTACCCCATCTTGATGTTCGGCCTGCCCGGCGCTGCACTCGCGATGATCCATGCCGCCCGCGCGCGCCAGAAGAAGCTGGCCATCGGCATCCTCTCCGCCGCTGGCCTGACCGCCTTCCTGACCGGCGTCACCGAGCCGCTCGAGTTCGCGTTCATGTTCGTGGCCTTCCCGCTGTTCGTGATCCACGCGGTGCTGACCGGGCTGTCCCTCGCCCTCGCCTACACCCTCGACATCCACCTCGGCTTCTCGTTCTCGGCCGGGCTGATCGACCTCCTCCTCTACGGCACGGCCCCGGCCGCGAAGAACATCCCCCTGCTGGTCCTGATGGGTCTGGTGTTCTTCGTCCTGTACTACGTGATGTTCCGCTTCGCGATCACCCGCTGGAACCTGCTCACGCCTGGCCGGGACCCGGAGCTGGACGACGCGGACGGTGCGGCGGACGGCACCGACGACCCCGCCGGCACGGACGGAGCCACCGCTCGCGCCCACCGACTGATCGCTGCTTTCGGCGGCGCGGACAACCTCAGGGCCGTCGATGCCTGCATCACCAGGCTCCGGATCGAGGTGGCCGACAAGGATGCGGTGGACAAGGCAGCACTGCGAGCGCTGGGCGCCGCTGGGGTGGTCGAGGTCGGCAACAACGTGCAGGCCGTCTTCGGCACCCAGGCAGACGAGCTGAAGGACGAGATCCGAGCGGCCCTCGTGCAGGGGCCGGCGCCGGCGCAGTCGTCCGCATCGGTGGAGGCATCCACGCCAGCAGCACCGGCCCCGGTCGCCCGCCCGGCCACCGGTCGCCTGGCAGTGCTCGCGCCCCTGGGCGGCACCCTGGTGCCGCTGAGCGAGGTCCCGGATGCGACGTTCGCCAAGGGAGTCGTCGGGCACGGTGTGGCCATCGATCCTCCGCGGCAGGTCGTCGACGTGGTGGCGCCGGCGACGGGCAGGATCCTCAAGCTGTGGCCGCACGCCTTCGCCCTCCAGACCGCAGACGGGACCGGGGTCCTCGTGCACCTCGGCATCGACACGGTGCAGCTCGACGGCGAAGGATTCAGCGCCCATGCGGCCGAGGGTGACGAGGTCGTGGTCGGTCAGTCGATCCTGCGCTACGACGTACCAGCCGTCGAGGCTGCGGGGCGCAATCCCGTCGTGCCGGTGATCGTCCTGGACCGCAAGGCCGACACGGTCGCACTGCGAGACCTGGCAGCCGGCGCCGACGTGAAGGGCCTCGAGCTGCTCCTCACCGTCGCGGCGAGCCCCGAGGCGTGAGCTGACATGGAGGTCGTCATCCTCGACGAGCCACGACAGCTGGCCCATGTCGCGGCCGATGCCGTCGCGGCCCAGCTCGCCGGCACGCCGGACGCCACCCTCGGTCTCGCGACCGGGTCGTCGCCACTGGCGGTGTACGACGAGCTGGCCGCGCGGTGCTCGCGCGGGGAGCTGAGCTTCGCGGCGGCCCGAGGTTTCACCCTCGACGAGTACGTCGGGCTGCCCGCCGACCACCCGGAGCGCTACCGGACGGTCATCGACCGTGACTTCGTCTCGCGGGTGGACTTCGCGCCGGGCGCGGTCGCCGGACCCGATGGCCTGGCCCGCGACATCCCGGCCGCGTGCGCGGCGTACGAGCGGTCGATCTCCGAGGCGGGGGGTGTGGACCTCCAGATCCTGGGGATCGGCTCCGACGGTCACATCGCCTTCAACGAGCCCGGGTCGTCGTTCGCCTCACGCACGCGGATCAAGACCCTGACCCGCCAGACGCGCGTCGACAACGCCCGCTTCTTCGGGGATGACGTCGACGCGGTGCCGACGCACTGCCTCACCCAGGGACTCGGCACGATCATGGAGGCTCGCCACCTCGTCCTGCTGGCGACCGGGCAGAAGAAGGCGGAGGCGGTCCACCAGCTCGTCGAGGGTGCCGTGAGCGCCCTGTGGCCGGGAACGATCCTGCAGCACCACCCCCACGTCACGGTGCTCCTCGACCCGGCGGCGGCCAGTCGCCTGCAGCTGGCCGGGTACTACCGCGAGACCTACGCGGGCAAGCCGCGCTGGCAAGGGATCTGACGTGCTCCTCTCCGCGGGGACGGTCCTGACCGGTGCCTCGATGCTCGGCGCAGGCTGGGTGGAGATCGAGTCCGGCCGGGTCGTGGGGCTCGGCTCCGGCCTCGCCCCCCGGCCGGTCGACCTCGACCTCGATGAGGCCGTCGTGGCTCCCGGCTTCGTGGACATGCACGTCCACGGCGGCGGCGGGGGTGCGTTCTTCGAAGGGACCGCCCGGGCCGTCGAGGCAACGGTGGCACTCCACCGTCGGCACGGCACCACCGCCATGGTGGCGTCGTTGGTCTCGGCGCAGCCGGAGGACCTGGCCCGGCAGGTGAGTCTCCTGGCCGACCACGTCGCGTCCGGTCACCTCCTGGGGATCCACCTCGAAGGACCCTGGTTGGCGGCGCGACGGTGCGGTGCCCACGAGCCGACCGCACTCCGCGATCCCGACCCGGCAGAGATCGATGCGCTGCTCGCAGCAGGGCGGGGCGCCGTTCGCATGGTGACGCTCGCCCCTGAGCTGCCGGGCGCCCTCGAGGCGATCCGACGCATCGTCGATGCGGGCGTGGTGGCGGCGATCGGGCACACCGACGCCACCTACGAGCAGGCGCGAGCCGCCATCGACGCCGGAGCGACGGTGGCCACCCACCTGTTCAATGCGATGCGCCCGGTCCATCACCGCGAACCGGGACCGGTCGTCGCTGCGCTCGAGGACCCCCGGGTCACCGTGGAGCTCATTCATGACGGTGTGCACCTGCACCCGGCCCTGCACCGCCTGGTGACCGCTGACGTGGGCGTGGACCGGGTCGCGCTCGTCACCGACGCGATGGCTGCGGCCGGGATGTCGGACGGCGCCTATCGGCTCGGTGAGCTGGCCGTCGAGGTCACCGAGGGCGTGGCGCGCGTCGCGGGCACCGACACGATCGCCGGGAGCACAGCGACCACGGCGAGGATGGCGTCGCTGGCCGTCGCGCACGCGGCCGGCGACCGCGACGAGGCGCTGCTCACGGTGATCCGCCAGATGTGCCTCAACCCCCTGCGGGCCCTGGGGCTGCCCGCTCCCGGACTGGCGCCGGGTGCGCCCGCCGACCTCGTCGTCCTGACCCCGGACCTCGACGTCCGGGGCGTGATGCGGCACGGCGCCTGGGTACTGTCTCCGACATGATCAGGCCGCTGCGGGTGGGCGTGGTCGGGCTCGGTGACATCGCCCAGAAGGCGTACCTGCCGGTCCTCGCCGCGCGGGACGACGTCGAGGTCTCGCTGATGACGCGGGACCCCGGCCGGCTGGCCGACGTCGCCCGCCGGTACGGCTTCGCGCGGTCCACCACCCGCGTGGAGGACCTCCTCGACGGAACCCTCGACGCTGCGTTCGTGCACGCCTCCACCGACGCCCACGTCGGCCTCGTCGAACAGCTGCTCCACGCGGGGGTACCGGTGCTGGTGGACAAGCCGCTCGCCCCGGACCTTGCCTCGGCGACCCGCCTGGTCGAGCTGGCCGAGGAGCGTGGCCTGTCGCTGGCGGTGGGATTCAACCGGCGCTTCTGCCCGGCCCACGTGGCGTTGTCGCAGGAGCCCGCGTCGGTCGTGCTGGTGCAGAAGCACCGTTGCGGCCTGCCGGGGGAGCCGCGCCAGTTCGTCCTCGACGACTTCATCCACGTGGTGGACACCGTGCGGTTCCTGATGCCGGCGGGGGAGGAGGAGGTGTCGGTCTGGTGCACCGCCCAGGACGGCCTCCTGGCCACGGTGACGATCGCGCTCCGAGTCGGAGCGAGCACCGGCCTGGGTGTGATGCATCGGGTCGGCGGGGTGGCCGAGGAGGTCGTGGAGGTGATGGGCCCGGGTTACCAGCACCGCGTGGTGGACCTCGCCGAGGAGTGGCGCGCCGAGGCTGAGGGCGGTCTGCGGCTGATGCGTCGTGACTCGTGGACCGATGTGCCGACCCTCCGCGGTTTCACCGCGATGGTCGACGCGTTCCTGGGCTCGGTCAGGAGCAAGGACGTGATCTCCGCCCGCGACGCGTTGCGCACCCACGAGATCTGCGAGCAGGTCGTCCGTGCGGCGGAGGCTGAGCTCACCCGGTGAGGGTGGAGCCGGCAGCGCTGCGGTGCTGGCGGGCAGACCGCGGCCTCGTCCTCCGGCCGGGGCCGGAGGACGAGGTGTGCTGTCTCGAGGTGGCAGAGCACCGGAGGTCCGGCGGTGTCTGCCGGTGGGTCAGCGGTCCGGCGAGGCCGGGGGAGGCATGTGCTGCGTGGCCTCGGGGTCGTACGCCGACCCGGTCGCGCCGGCCGTCGACGTGGACGTCCAGTCGGTCCCGGCACTGGAGCTGCTGTCGGTGTGCTGGTCCACCTCGTCGCGGGCGCGGCGGGCACCCACGTGGGCGTCCTGCTTGGCCTGGCTCGCGGCCTCCGAGCCCTTGTCGCGGGCCTGGCGGAGCAGGTCGGCGGCGATGTCGCGGCCACCGAGGCCGAAGGCCAGGGCGAGGCCGAGGGCCAGGGCGAACATGATGGCGGTGAAGGCGATCCGCACGATCTCGGGAGCGATCTGGAGCTGCTCGAGGATCATGAAGAACGCGATCGTCATGATGACCGCAGGCGCGACGGCGCCGACCACCTTGCCGGTCGGGGTGTCGCCCATGAAGCGGGCGACCCCGCCGGCGACGGCGCCGGAGAGCAGCGCGGCGACGATGAAGATCACGATGGCCACGATGACGTTGGGCAGGTAGGCCAGCACGTCGTTCATGAATCCGGTGGCGGCCGGGATGCCGAGCGCCCCGATCGCGGTGGTGATGAAGAAGATGAAGATCAGCCAGAAGATGACGCGTGCGATGCCGTTGGCCGCAGAGGCACCGGGCAGGACCGCGTCGACGTAGCGGTTGGCAGAGCTCTCGTTCAGTCGCCGGTCGATGCCGACCCGCTCGAGGAGCTTGCCGACCACGCCGGCGACGACCCTCGCCACGATGTAGCCGACCAGCAGGATCAGCAGGAAGCCGAGCAGGTTCGGCAGGAAGCCGAAGAAGCCGTCGGTCGCGTTCTGGAAGCTGTCACCGATGTCCATGGGGTTGTCCTTTCGTTCGGTGACTCCGACTTTGGTCGCATGTCCACGCCGCCAACACCCCCCCACGGACGACATGTCCGCAGCGCGTCGGGGTAGGCACCACCCTCAGGGAGGAACTCACGGGTGCGAGCTCGCACGTCCGGCACGACGACCTCCACCCGGGGGTGTCCTACGCCGGCACGCCCACCTCGCCGTAGAGCGTCGTGCGCTGACGCAGCGGACGCCCGGCCTCGCGTGCGATCGCGGCCAGGTCGTCGGACGTCAGCCCCTGGCCGTGGCTCGCGCCCGCGGCGCGGCTGATGTTCTCGTCCATGAGCGTGCCGCCGAGGTCGTCCACGCCCGCGGCCAGCAGCTGGCCGGCGCCGACCGGACCGAGCTTGACCCACGACGCCTGCACGTGGTCGATGTCGTCGGCGTACGCGATGCGGGCCACCGCGTGGACCAGCAGCGTCTCGCGCCACGTCGGACCCCGCCGCGCACCGCGCTTGAGGTAGATGGGCGCCGCCATGTGCACGAAGGGCAGCCCGACGAACTCGGTGAAGCCGCCGGTCTCGCGCTGCAGCGCCCGGGTGCGCAGCAGGTGCGTGACCCAGTGGCGAGGGTGCTCGACCGAGCCGAACATCATCGTCACGTTGCTGCGCAGCCCGACGGAGTGCGCCACGCGGTGCACCTCGAGCCACTCCTCGGTGGTCACCTTGTCGGGGCACAGCACCGCACGGACCTCGTCGTCGAGGATCTCCGCGGCGGTGCCGGGCAGCGAGCGCAGCCCGGCGTCCTTGAGGCGCAGCAGGTAGCTCTCGAGCGGCTCCTCGAGGCGCCGCGACCCCTCGAGGACCTCAAGCGCGGTGAAGCCGTGGATGTGGATGTCCGGGACCCGCTCGTGCACTGCGCGGGTGACGTCGACGTAGAAGTTGCCGTCGAAGCTCGGGTGGATGCCGCCCTGCAGGCATACCTCCGTCGCACCGAGCGCCGCCGCCTCCTCGCTGCGGTCGGCGACGTCGTCGAGGGTGAGGAGATAGGGCTTGCCGCGCAGGTTGAGCGAGAGCGGTCCCTTGGAGAAGCCACAGAACGTGCACCTGTAGGTGCAGACGTTGGTGTAGTTGATGTTGCGGTTGACGACGTAGGTCACCTCGTCGCCGACCACGCGCCGGCGCACCTCGTCGGCCACCTCCGCGACCGCGCCGACCTCGCGCCCGCGCGCCGCGAAGAGGGCCTCGAGCTCCTCGGCACCCGGGTCCTGCCCCAGGCGTACGCCGTCCAGGACCTCGCGCACACGGCCGGTCACCGCCCGGTCGCGTGCGGGCACGAGCGTCACCGGGTCGACGCCGGCACCGGAGAACCACGTCGTGGAGCGCCGCCCGACCTGCACGACCTCCGCGCCGGTGCCGACGTTGGCCGCGTCGCGGTGCCGCTCGGGCCACAGCGCACCGGGGTCGTCGCGCGCCAGCAGCTCGGCGTCCGCCCGGTCGAGCACCGCGAAGCGCACGGCCGAATCGAGCCACTGCTCGGGCTGCGCGGCGTGCTCGGGATAGATGGTGAGCCGCGGCGCGAGCTCGTGGCCCGCCGCCCCGGTGGCAGTGCGCAGGGTGTCCAGCGAGGGCCACGGGCGCTCGGGGTTGACGTGGTCGGCCGTCACCGGCGACACGCCGCCCCAGTCGTCGATGCCCGCGGCCAGCAGCCCGGCGAGCTCCTCGGGTGCGGAGAGGTTGGGCGGGGCCTGGAGGTGCACGTCGTCGGGGAGCACCAGCCTGGCCAGCGCGATCGCGCGGACGTGGTCCTCGTGCGGACAGGGGGCGGCGTCACGCATCGCGGTGCCCGGCTTGGGCAGGAAGTTCTGCACGATCACCTCCTGCACGTGCCCGTGCTCGAGGTGCGCGGCGGCGATGGCCTCCAGCGCCTCGAGCCGGTCGGCCTCGGTCTCGCCGATCCCGACCAGGATGCCGGTGGTGAAGGGGATCGCCAGCCGCCCGGCGATCTCGAGGGTCGCGAGGCGGCGGGCCGGTTCCTTGTCCGGCGCGCCGCGGTGGGCGGACAGGTCGGGTCGCAGGCTCTCGATCATCATCCCCTGCGACGCGCACGACGTACGCAGCGCGGCGAGGTCGTCGCGACCGATCGCCCCGGCGTTGGCGTGCGGCAGGAGGCCGGTCTCGGCGAGCACCAGCGCGCTCGCCTCGGCGAGGTAGGACACCGTCGAGGAGTGGCCGTGGTCGGCGAGCCACTCCGCGGCCGCCGGGTAGCGCAGCTCGGGCGCCTCACCGAGGGTGAAGAGCGCCTCGTGGCATCCTGCGGCGGCACCCTGGCGGGCGGTGGCCAGCACCTCGTCGAGCGAGAGGTAGGGCGCGGCGGCGGTGCGCGGGGACTCCGCGAAGGTGCAGTAGCCGCAGCGGTCGCGACACAGCTTGGTCAGCGGGACGAAGACCTTCGGCGAGTAGGTGACGCGCGTGCCGAAGAGCGCGTCGCGGCGTCGTGAGGCGCGGTCGAGCAGCTCGGCGGTGGGCAGCCCGGTGAGGGATGTCATGTCGCCATGATGGGGGGTGGGTGGTGCCCGAGGGACGTCGTGGCCACCCATGGGTCACCATCTCCTCATGACGACCTCGCCGCTCACCATCGGTTACAAGGCCTCCGCCGAGCAGTTCGGCCCCCGTGAGCTGGTCGGGCTCGGCACCCGGGCCGAGGAGGTCGGTCTCGACAGCGTGTGGCTCAGCGACCACCTCCAGCCCTGGCGCCACGAGGGCGGTCACGCCCCCAACGCGCTCGCGGTGCTCGCGGCTCTCGGCGAGCGCACGGACCGCGTGGTGCTCGGCACCAGCGTGCTCACGCCGACCTTCCGCTACAACCCGGCCGTCCTGGCGCAGCAGTTCGCCACCCTCGCCCTGCTCGACCCCGGTCGGGTGGTGCTCGGCGTCGGGACGGGCGAGGCACTCAACGAGGTCTCCGTCGGGCTCGGCGAGTGGCCGGACTTCAAGGAGCGCTGGGCGCGGCTGCGCGAGTCGGTGCGGCTGATGCGCGCGCTCTGGGCCGGTGAGCGGGTGAGCTTCGACGGCGACTACTACCGCACCGTCGACGCCACGATCTACGACCGGCCCGACGACGGCGTGCCGATCTACGTCGCGGCCGGCGGCCCGCAGATGGCGAAGTACGCCGGTCGCGTGGGCGACGGGTTCATCTGCACGAGCGGCAAGGGCATGGACCTCTACACCGACAAGCTGCTGCCCGCGGTGGCCGACGGCCTGGAGGCGTCGGGACGCGGCTCCGACGACATCGTGCGGATGATCGAGATCAAGCTGTCCTACGCCCCCACCCGCGAGGAGGCGCTCGACAACACCCGCTTCTGGGCGCCGCTGTCGCTCAGCGCGGAGCAGAAGCACCAGCTCGACGACCCGATGGAGATGGCTGCGGCCGCCGACCGGCTGCCGATCGAGCAGGTGGCCTCGCGCTGGATCGTCGAGACCACCCCCGAGGCGGTCGTCGACGCCGTACGTCCCTACGTGGACGCGGGGTTCGACCACCTCGTCTTCCACGCCCCGGGCCACGACCAGGAGGCGTTCCTCTCCTCCTTCGGCGACGAGGTGCTGCCGGGGCTGCGCGAGCTCGCCGGCTGAGAGCGACCCCACGAGTCGGGGTGAGGTGGGTGCCGGCGGGCGCGCCTAGCGTCGGGCG
Source organism: Nocardioides furvisabuli (assembly GCF_021083185.1). GTDB lineage: Bacteria > Actinomycetota > Actinomycetes > Propionibacteriales > Nocardioidaceae > Nocardioides > Nocardioides furvisabuli. The sequence goes on from NZ_JAIGQB010000003.1 coordinate 285,296, forward strand.
TACGCCGACTACCCAGGAGGAGCCGTGGGCCACCGACCACCGAAGGACGTGCAGGAAGCCGCGCAGCGCGCCGAGCGCTGGATCGAGGAGGGGAAGGCCGGGAAGGGCTTCACCGACACGGGCCGCCGCCGCGCCGCACAGCTCGCCGAGGGCGAGGAGGTCAGCGATGAGGTCGTGGGGAAGATGCAGGCCTACTTCGCCCGGCACACCGTCGACAAGGACGCCGCCGGCTTCACCCGCGGCGGTGAGGGCTACCCCTCGCCCGGCCGCGTGGCCTGGGACGCCTGGGGCGGCGACGCCGGGGAGCGCTGGGTCGGCACGATCGACCTCGACGACTGAGCCGGTCGCCGCCGGGCAAGCCCGAACGGGTGTGGTGCGGCGCTCGCGGACCTGCCTATGGTCCAGCCGCGATGAGCACCCACACCGGCGCCCACGACGGGCGCGTCCTCAGACTGACCTACACCAGCGCGGCCACGCGCCTGCTCTCCGTCGGCCAGCTGGTCGAGCTCATCGAGCAGATCCGTCCGAAGAACGAGCGCCTCGGCGTGACCGGCCTGCTGCTCTACAGCGGCGGCAACGTCATCCAGACCCTCGAGGGCGACACGACGTCGGTCGACACGATCTTCGACGCGATCCGCGCCGACGCGCGCCACGACCGCGTGCGCGTGGTGGACCGCCGCCTGGTCGACGAGCGCGCCTTCGCTTCCTGGTCGATGGGATTCCGCAACGTCACCGCCCGCGAGGTCGCCGGGCTGCAGGACTTCACCGAGCTCGCGCGCGAGTCCGTCGGCGACGACCTCAGCGACCACGCGGTGGCGGCCCTCGGCCTGCTCGACACCTTCCGCGTCAACGCCGTCTGAGCGCCGCCGGGCCCACCTCGACGGGCGGGGAGGGTTCTGGGGCCGGAGCCGTAGGGTCGGATCCATGCAGACTCGCACCCTCGGAAATCGGCAGGTCGGCGCCATCGGCCTGGGCCTGATGACCTTCGACCAGACCGGCACCCAGCCGCGCCAGCAGCTCCTCGACACCGTCACCGCAGCGCTCGACGCCGGCGTCACGCTGTTCGACACCGCCGACGCCTACGGCCCCGGCGACGAGAAGGGGGAGGGCGCGCAGGGCGAGAACGAGCGCCTGATCGCCTCGATCCTCGACGAGCTCGGCGTCCGCGACCGGGTGCTGCTCGCCACCAAGGGCGGCCACGTCCGCACCGACGGCGGCGGCTGGGACACCGACAGCTCGGCCGACCACCTGCGCAGCGCCGTCGACGCCAGCCTCGAGCGCCTCGGCGTCGAGCAGATCGCGCTGTGGCAGCACCACCGCCCCGACCCGAAGGTGCCCTACGACGAGGTCATCGGCACGCTCAAGGAGATCGCCGACAGCGGCAAGGTCGCCCGCGTGGGCCTGTCCAACGCCGACCCCGACCAGATCCGTGCCGCGCACGCCGTCCTCGGCGACGCGCTGGCGAGCGTGCAGAACCAGTTCAGCCCGAAGTTCCGCTCGAGCAAGCCCGAGATCGACGTGTGCGACGAGCTCGGCCTCGCGTTCCTGCCGTGGAGCCCGCTCGGCGGGCTGGGCGATGCCAAGGAGCTGGCCGACAAGCACCCGGCGTTCGCCGAGATCGCCGCCGAGCGCGGCGTGAGCGCCCAGCAGGTGGCGCTGGCCTGGGAGCTCGCCCAGTCGCCGGTCGTGATCCCGATCCCCGGCGCCAAGCGGCCCTCCTCCATCACCGACTCGGCGGCCGCCGCCGACATCGAGCTGACGTCCGACGAGGTCGCCCGCCTCGACGCGAGCTGACCCGGTGGCCCGACCGCTGCTCGCCCGCGCCGTCGACGCGGCGATGGACCGCTCCCTGGTCCTCGGCTACACCACGATCGGCCTCGCCGTGCGGCGTACGCTCCCCGGCTGGCCGGCCGACCCGCCCGCGGGTGCGCTGGCCGGTCGTCACGTGCTCGTCACCGGCGCCAGCTCCGGCCTCGGCATCGCCACCGTCGAGCGCCTCGCGCGTCTGGGCGCCACGGTCCACATGCTCGTGCGGGACGAGGCCAAGGGCACCGGTGTGGCCGACCGCCTGCGGGTGGGGCTGCCCGGGACCGAGCTGCGGGTGTGGCGCTGCGACGTCGGTGACCTCGACGACGTACGCCGCTTCGCCGCCGACCTCGCTGCCTAGGTCCCCGAGCTGCACGCGATCGTCCACAACGCCGGTGTGATGCCGCCGACCCGCACCGAGTCGGCGCAGGGCCACGAGCTCAGCATGGCGGTCCACGTCGTCGGTCCCGTCGTGATGACCGAGGCGCTGCGCGGGCCGCTCGCGGGCGGTCGGGTGGTGCTGGTCAGCAGCGGCGGGATGTACGGCCAGGCGCTGCGCGCCGACGACCCGGGCTACCTCACCGGCGACTACTCGCCCACGACGGCGTACGCCCGGTCCAAGCGGATGCAGGTCGAGATGGGCCCGCTGCTCGGTGAGCGCTGGGCCGGCGACGGCATCACCGTGGCCACGATGCACCCCGGTTGGGCCGACACCCCCGGCGTCCAGGAGTCGCTGCCGCGCTTCCGCTCGATCACCCGGCCGGTGCTGCGCGACGACGCCCAGGGCGCCGACACGAGCGTGTGGCTGGCGGCGGCCGAGCCGGCGCCGGCGACGGGCCGCTTCTGGCACGACCGGGTCGAGCGGCCCACCAGCATCCTGCCCACCACGCGGCCGAACCCCGATGCGCGGGCGCGGGCGTGGCTGTGGCTCACCGAGGCCGCAGGACTGCTCTGAAGGTGTGGTCCACCGGGTTGTGGCTGCCGGGTCCCGGGTAGTCCACCGGGATGTGGTCGTGCGCGGACCGTCGTCCGCGCCACTTCCCGGTGGACTACCCCGGCCCGGTCAGACCTTCGTACGACGCGGCGGCCGCTCGTCGCGGATGGGACCGGGCGTGGTGCCGTTCACGCGCGCCACCTCCCCGGCCACCTCGGCGGCGAGCAGGCGCCGCTCGGCGCGCTCGATGAGCCAGTTCTCGTGCAGGAGAGCCTTGGCCGTGGCGACCATCATCCCGACCATCACGAAGCTGAACGGCAACGCCAGCAGGATGGCCATGGTCTGCAGGGCGCTGAGGCCGTCCTGTCCGGTCACGGCGCCGGCGATGAGCAGCGTGGCCGCGATGAGGCCCTCCAGCACGGCCCAGAACACCCGGGACCAGACCGGGGGCTGCGGGTTGCCGCCGCTGGCGAGCATGTCGACGACGAACGATCCCGAGTCCGAGCTCGTCACGAAGAAGACGACCACCAGGATCATCGCTGCGACGCTGAGCAGGCCCGAGGCCGGCAGTCCCTCGAGGAACTGGAACAGCGCGGCGTCGGTCGAGACCGCGCCGTCGTCGCCGACGAGCCCGCCCTCGCCGAACATCTCGCGGTAGATGGCAGACCCGCCCAGGACCGAGAACCAGAGGAAGGTCACGAGCGTCGGCACGAGCAGCACTCCGGTGACGAACTCGCGCACGGTGCGCCCCCTGGAGATGCGGGCGATGAAGACGCCCACGAACGGCGCCCAGCTCATCCACCAGCCCCAGTAGAAGGTCGTCCAGCCGGACAGCCACGCGCTCCCCTCCTCGCCCTGGAAGCTCATCGTGCGGAACGACAGCTCGAGGAAGTTGCGGCCGTAGGAGCCGAGCTGCTGGACGAAGTCGCCCAGGATGAACACCGTGGGGCCGAGGATCGCGACGGTCAGGAGAAGCACGCCGGCCAGGCCCATGTTGATGTTGGACAGCCACTTGATGCCCTTGTCGACGCCGGTGGCCACGGAGACGATCGCGATCAGGCTGATGCCGGCGATGAGGGCGACCTTGAGCGTGGTCGACGCCTCGTCGACGACACCGAGGTAGGCCAGGCCCGCGCTGACCTGGCTGACGCCGAAGCCCAGCGAGGTCGCGACACCGAAGATGGTGCCGATGATGGCGATCACGTCGATGACGTCACCGAGCGCGCCCTTGACCCGGTCGCCGAAGAGCGGCTCCAGGGCCCAGCGGATCGAGACCGGTCGACCCTTGCGGTGCACGGCGTAGGCGACCGCCAGGCCGACGACCACGTAGATGCCCCAGGCGTGCAGGCCCCAGTGGAGGAAGGTGGTGTCCATGGCGGCGCGCGCAGCAGCCGGCTCGCCGTCGGCGGTGCCGGGCGGCGGGGAGGCGAAGTGGTTCAGCGGCTCGGCGACGCCCCAGAACACCAGGCCGATGCCCATGCCTGCCGCGAAGAGCATCGCGAACCACGACTTGAGACCGAACTCGGGCTCCTCGTCGTCCTTGCCGAGCACCACCCTGCCCATCGGCGACAGGGCCACCCACAGCGAGAAGGCGATGAACGAGCTCACCAGCAGGACGTAGAACCAACCCAGGTCACCGATCACGGTGTTGCTGAGGGTGCTCAGAGTGTTGCCGAGGCGTTCGGGGAGGGCCACGGCCAGGCCGACGAACACGAGGATGATGGTGGCGGCGGGCCAGAACACCCGCGGAGCGGTGATGGCGGAGCCGGGGCGCAGGCCGTCCTGCACGGGGACGTCCGCCTCCAGGGGCGGTGTCGGGGGACTGTCGGGGGAGCTGGACACGTTTCTTTCCTCACTGGTGGATCGGTCGGTCTCGGGTCCGAGAGAGGCCATAGACCTTTCCACACATTCCGCACGGGGCACATCTGGCGGAGCCCGAGTGGGTACGACACGGGGTTGGGGTCCAGTGACGTCAGCCGGGCCCCGACGCGCCGCCGGCCAGCAATCTTGACTCGTTCAAGAAAAGCGGGCAGGGTGGTCGGCGATGGACGACCACACCACCGAGGCTGACTTCGAGCACCTGCTCCGCGGCGCCGACCTGCGGGTGACCCGGCCGCGCCTCGCGGTGCTGCGGGCCGTACGCCGCCATCCGCACGCCGACACCGGCAGCGTCCTGGTCGCCGTACGCCTCGAGGAGCCGGCCGTGTCGCACCAGGCGGTCTACGACGTCCTCGGGGTGCTGGCCGAGTCGGGCCTGGTCCGCCGGATCCAGCCCGCCGGCTCCGTCGCCCGCTACGAGCTGCGCGTCGGTGACAACCACCACCACGCCGTGTGCCGCTCCTGCGGCGAGGTCGCCGACGTCGACTGCGCGGTCGGCGTACGCCCCTGCCTCGACGCCTCCGACACCCACGGCTTCGTCATCGACGAGGCCGAGGTCACCTATTGGGGCACCTGCCCCGCCTGCTCCACCGACCGCACGCGATCCCAGTCCAGCACCACGGAAGGAACCCGATGACCGACAGCGAGAACACCGGCCCCGAGAGCCCGCAGGGCGTCGACCGCAAGGCCGAGGCCGGGTGCCCGGTCATGCACGACTCCGCCACCGCCGAGGGCAGCGAGAGCGAGAACCCCGTCATCGACTCGCCCGAGCCCAAGCAGGGCCGGCCCCACACCAACCAGGACTGGTGGCCCAACCAGCTGGACCTGTCGGTGCTGCACGCGCACTCGCCGAAGGGCAACCCCCTCGGCGCCGACTTCAGCTACCGCGAGGCCTTCGCCCAGCTCGACGTCGAGGCGCTCAAGTCCGACATCGCCCAGACGCTGCGCACCTCGCAGGACTGGTGGCCCGCGGACTTCGGCCACTACGGCGGCCTGATGATCCGGATGAGCTGGCACTCCGCCGGCACCTACCGCGTCTTCGACGGCCGCGGTGGCGCGGGCGACGGCGGCCAGCGCTTCGCCCCCCTCAACTCGTGGCCCGACAACGCCAACCTCGACAAGGCGCGCCGACTGCTGTGGCCGGTCAAGCAGAAGTACGGCCAGAAGATCTCGTGGGCCGACCTGCTCGTGCTCGCCGGCAACGTCGCGCTCGAGGACATGGGCTTCGAGACCTTCGGCTTCGCGTTCGGCCGCGAGGACGTCTGGGAGCCCGAGGAGATCTACTGGGGCCCCGAGGACACCTGGCTCGGTGACGAGCGCTACGCCGGCGAGCGTGAGCTCTCCGACGGCCTCGGCGCGGTCCAGATGGGCCTCATCTACGTCAACCCCGAGGGCCCCAACGGCAACCCCGACCCGGTCGCCTCGGCGCGCGACATCCGCGACACCTTCGGCCGGATGGCGATGAACGACGAGGAGACCGTCGCCCTCATCGCCGGCGGCCACACCTTCGGCAAGACCCACGGCAACGGCGACGCCGACCTCATCGGCCCCGAGCCCGAGGGCGCCCCGATCGAGAACCAGGGCCTCGGCTGGATCAGCTCGTACGGCTCGGGCAAGGGTGGGGACACGATCACCTCCGGCCTCGAGGTCACCTGGACCGACGTGCCGACCCAGTGGAGCAACCGCTACTTCGAGATCCTCTTCGGCTACGAGTGGGAGCTCACCGAGAGCCCGGCCGGCGCCAAGCAGTGGGTCGCGAAGACCGATGACGCGATCATCCCCGACGCGCACGACCCGTCGAAGAAGCACCGTCCCACGATGCTGACCTCCGACCTCGCGCTGCGCTTCGACCCGGCCTACGAGAAGATCTCACGCCGCTTCCTGGAGAACCCCGAGGAGTTCCGCCTCGCCTTCGCCAAGGCCTGGTACAAGCTGCTCCACCGCGACATGGGCCCGGTCGGCCCGCACCTGCTCGGCCCCTGGGTCCCCGAGGCCCAGCTGTGGCAGGACCCGGTCCCGCCGGTCGAGGGCGAGCTCGTCGGCGACGCCGACATCGCCGCGCTCAAGGACGCGCTGCTCGACGCGGGGCTCTCGGTCGCGCAGCTCGTCGAGCTGGCCTGGGCGTCGGCGGCCACCTACCGCGGCACCGACCGCCGCGGTGGCGCCAACGGTGCGCGCATCCGCCTGGAGCCGCAGCGCAGCTGGGACGTCCACGCCGACCTCCACCTCGACACCTCGCTCGCCGCGATCGAGCGGGTGCAGTCCGAGTTCAACGACGCGCAGTCGGGCAAGCAGGTCTCGCTCGCCGACCTCATCGTCCTCGGTGGTGCGGCCGCGATCGAGAAGGCGGCCCGCGACGCCGGCCACGAGGTGAGCGTGCCGTTCACCCCGGGTCGTACGGACGCCTCGCAGGAGGAGACCGACGTCGACTCCTTCCGCTGGCTCGAGCCCCGCGCCGACGGCTTCCGCAACTGGATCCGCCGGGGCGAGAAGCTCCAGCCGGAGAAGCTGCTGCTGGACAAGGCCTACCTGCTCGGCCTCTCGGCCCCGCAGATGACCGTCCTGCTCGGCGGCCTGCGCGCCCTCGGCGCCAACGCCGGCGGCACCGCCCACGGCGTGCTCACCGACCGTCCGGGCACCCTCACCAACGACTTCTTCGCCCACCTGCTGTCCCCGGGCACGCAGTGGAAGGCCTCGCAGTCCGAGGAGGGCGTGTACGAGATCCGCGACGCCGCGTCCGGCGACCTCAGGTGGACCGCCACCGCGGTCGACCTGGTGCTGGGCTCGAACTCGCAGCTGCGGGCGCTGTCGGAGGTCTACGCCTCCGAGGACGCGCGCGAGAAGTTCGTGCACGACTTCGTCGCCGCGTGGGCCAAGGTCATGGACAACGACCGCTTCGACCTCCGCTGAGGCCGTACGCCTGATCGCCCCGGCAGCCCGGGCTCCCTCCGTGGGGGTCCGGGCTGTCGCACGTCCGGGCGTACGTCATGGGAAGTGGCGGTCCGGACGACCGGGTCTCATGACGTCCCGGTCCTGACCTCGACCTCGTCGCCGACCGAGATCGTGCCCGAGTCGAGCAGCCGGAACACCGTCCCGCCGCGGGGCGAGCGCAGGGCCTGCATCGCGCCGGGCCCGAGCCAGTCGTCGAGCAACCGGCAGGGTGCAGCGATGCGGACGACCTCGAGCTCGACGTCGCCGATCGTCATCCGCTCACCGGGGCGCGTCGGGATCGGCCCGTGGTCGAGGGTGATGTTGCGCCTCGTCAGCGCCGGGTCGACCGGCCTCCCGAGCACCTCGGCGGCGGTGGCGAGGTCGTCGAGCGCCTGCACCGTGACGTGGCGGTGCCTCGTGCCGTGGTAGCGGTCGCCCACCAGTCCGGTGCCGGCCTCCGCCTCGACGGACGGCACGGACTTCGTCGGCAGCCGCCGACCCGGAGCGAGGTGGATCGAGTGCACGCGGGACGTCACGCGGGATCAGACCAGCTCGACGACCGTGCGGGCGAGGTCGCTGAGCTCGGGCGTCTCCGCGGCCTCCCCGAGCGCTTCGTCGAGCACGGCGTCGTGGGTGGGACGTGCGGTGCGCAGCAGGCGTCGTCCGGCGGCGGTGGGCTCGGTGTAGATGCCGCGGCGGTCGTCCTCGCACAGGATGCGGGTGATGAGTCCCCGGCCCTCGAGGCGGTTGACCAGCCGGGTGGTCGCGCTCGGGGACAGACCGGTGGCCCGGGCCAGCTGCGCCATGCGGAGGTGCCACCCGTCCTGGCGGGAGAGGGCGTCGAGCACCGTGAACTCCACCACGGAGAGGCCGTGCCGCTCCTGGAGCGCGCGCTCGAGGCGTGCCTCGATGAGCTGGTGGAGGGCGGCGAGCCGGCGCCATCCGCGCGCCCGCACCTCGACCGCGTCGTCGCTGATGCCCATGACCCACACCTCTCGTCCGTCGTCCCCGACCCGTCGTGCACCTCACTTTACCAGCGTTTGCAACATCCCGCGTGTGCAACTATCGTCGCAATAGTTGCACACGCTCTCTATTGCACACGCTCACTATCTGTGGAGGTTCACCCGTGAAGCCAGGACTGCTGGCCCTCGCCGTCGGAGGCTTCGGCATCGGTCTGACCGAGTTCGTCATCGCCGGACTGCTGCCGGAGGTGGCCGCTGACTTCGCCGTGAGCGAAGCCACCGCCGGGTGGCTGATCTCCGGCTACGCGCTCGCCGTCGCCGTGGGCGCGATCCCGCTCACCGCAGGGCTGGGCCGTCTGCCGCGCAAGCAGGTGCTGCTCGGTCTCATGGTGCTCTTCGTCGCCGGCAACCTGCTGTCCGCCGTCGCGCCGACCTACGAGGCGATGATGGTCGGTCGCGTCGTTGCCGCGCTGTGCCACGGCGCCTTCTTCGGGATCGGCTCCGTTGCCGCCGCCGACATGGTCGAGCCCGACAAGAAGGCGGGCGCGATCGCGCTGATGTTCGGCGGGCTGACCCTCGCCAACGTGCTCGGCGTGCCTGCCGGGACCTTCGTCGGCCAGGAATGGGGTTGGCGGGCTGCCTTCTGGGCGATCACCGTGGTCGGCGTGCTGGCGCTGGTGGCCATCGCCGCACTCGTCCCGGCGCAGCGCGCCTCGGGCGCTGCGGACCTGAGGGCCGAGGTGCGCGCCTTCGCCGAGCCGCAGGTCTGGGTGTCGCTGCTGCTCACCGTCATCGGCTACGGCGGCATGTTCGGCGCCTTCACCTACATCGCCTTCACCCTCACCGGGGTGACCGGCTTCGCGCCCTCCTCGGTGCCGTGGCTGCTCATCCTCTTCGGCATCGGACTGGTGGCGGGCAACCTCCTCGGCGGCCGGGCCGCCAACCGGTCGGTCCGGGGCACGCTCCTGGTGGCCCTGTCGGCGCTCGTCGTCGTGATGGTCGTGTTCGCCCTCACCGCCACCAGCAAGCCGATGACCGTCGTGAGCCTGCTGCTGATGGGCGGTTTCGGGTTCGCCACCGTCCCGGCCCTGCAGATGCGCGTGATGACCCACGCCGGGTCGGCGCCGACCCTGGCCAGCGGGGCGAACATCGCCGCCTTCAACCTCGGCAACGCGCTCGGTGCCTGGCTCGGCGGCGTCACCATCACCGCGGGCCTGGGCTACGTCTCGCCGATCTGGGCCGGGGCCGGGCTCACCGCACTGGCGGTGGTGCTGCTGGTCACCGCCGACCCGCGCCGTCGCGGCGTGACCACCGCCCAGGGCGCACACCGGGTGCCGGAGCCGGCCGCTGCGTGAGGCCACTGCGCCGCGCTCACCTGGAGGCAGTCTCCCCGGGAGGATCGTCCCCGATGGCCATCGGCGCCGACACCTGGGCGAACGTGGTGACCGCCAGCGCGGCCACCAGGCCGACGCCGGCGAGCACGACGCTCGCGTCGAGGAAGCCCGCCCACCCGCCGTCGGGGCGTACGCCGATCACGACCAGGGCGGCTGCGGCCAGGACGACGCCGGTGACGGCGAAGATGCGGTGCTGCGTGGGACGGGCGGGCGGCATGCCGCCGCGCACCAGGCTCCACACCGAGAGCACGGCCGTGCCCCAGCCGAGGCAGACCAGGATGGCGCCGAGGATGTCGGCCGGCCGGTGCCAGCTCGCCACCAAGGTGGCGGCCGCGGTCACGGTGATCGCCGCCGAGCCCAGCATCGACACGGTCGTGCGGGTCCGGCCCGGGGCGACGAGCAGTGCGGCCAGGACGAGCGACACGACGACGGTCGAGTGTCCGCTGGGGAAGCTCGTCACGGTCAGGTAGCCGTGATCGGTGCGGTCCGAGACGAGCTTGGTCAGCTGGGTGGTGAGGTTCGCCCCGACGACGAGGGTGACGGCGGCGGCCGCCGCCGACCACCGGTTCCGCACCGCGGCGACCACGATCAGCAGGGTCACGGCCAGGGCGATGGAGCCGAGCGAGACGTTGCCCAGGACCCCGACCAGGCGCCGGGTGGTCTCGGCGTCGCCGGAGACGATGTCCATGCCGGCCTGGTCGATCTGCTGGCCCAGCAGCGTGTGCTGACTGCGGTCGGCGAGCCACACGAGGACGACCACCATCAGGAGGGTGAGCCCGAGGCAGGCGGCGGTGGCCCGCCAGCGGTCCCACTCCTCACGCAGGCGCACGGCAGCCGCACCGTTCCACGCTGTTCGCATCGCCCCTCCTCCGTCCACACCATCGTGGCACGGACCCGCGTCCGCTCAGGCGGGCATCCGCGTCCGGAGGAACCGCACCGTGCGGTCCATCGCGGCGACGAAGGCCGGCCCGAAGGCGTGCCCGTCGTCGTACCACTCCAGCGTGGAGTCGACGCCGGCTGCGGTGAGGGCGCGCTGGCTGGCGCGTGCCCACCGGGGCGGGCAGGTGTCGTCGAGGCGGCCGTGCACGAGCAGCACCGGCTCGGTGATCTGGTCGAAGGCCGGGCGCGAGGAGACGCCGCGCCAGAACTCCGGGTCCTCGCCGGGCAGTCCGTGGCGCCCGCGGTAGGACGCCCGCAGCTCGGCCACGGGTGCGTCCGGGCGCTGGAACTGGTCGAAGTTCTCCGCCTCCAGGCTCGACACCGACGCCCAGCCGGTGCCGGCCGCGAAGAGGCCGGGCTCGGCGGCCAGCGCCTTGAGCATGACGCCGCCGCCCATGGAGCGTCCGAAGAGCGCGATGCGGTCGGGGTCGACGCGCACGTCGCGGGAGTCGGTCAGGGCGCGGGCCGCGGCGACGACGTCGGCTGAGTAGCCGAGGCGTACGGCGGTCTCGATGCGCGGGTCGTCGGTGGACTCGGCGTGGTTGCGGTAGTCGACGTGCAGCGCGACGAAGCCCCTCTCGGCGAGGTAGCCGCGCTCGCGCGTCATGCCCTGGCCGCGGACGTAGACCGCCGGGTCGATGTAGCCGTGGGCGAGCACGACGGCCGGCCACCCCTGATCCCCCTGGGGCGGGCGCCCGGTCGGCACGTTGAGCACGCCGCTGATCCGCAGCGGTGCGGTGCCCTCGCCGGCGGTGGTCGAGGCGAAGGTGACGTCGTACGACGTGAAGGCGGCGGACCGCTCGCGCACCGCGCCCAGCCGCAGGTCACCGCCGGCGAGCTCGGCCCTGGCGAGGGCCGCGACGGAGATCGGGTTCGGTGACTCCTCCTCGACCGGCTCCACGGCCGGTTCCTCGGTCGGCTCCTCGGTCGGCTCCCCCGTCGGGGTCGCAGTGGCGTCCTCGGAGGGCGACTCGCTCGTCGCGGAGGGCGCCGGCGTCGACGCGGGTTCGTCCGCACTCGGGGTCTCGGAGCACCCGACGAGCAGGAGCAGGGGTGCCAGCGCGGTGGCGGCGCGGAGCCGGAGGCCGTCCATCGCTCCAGTGTGCGTGACCGGTCCCACGTCACCTTCCTGCTCGCCCACACGTCGAGGGGTCGGCAGGATGGACGATGACGAGGAGGAACCGATGGACAGCACGGAGGTCTTCGAGGCGGAGCGTCCGCGCTGCTGGGCCTCGCCGCGCGGGTGCTCGCCGACCACGCCGAGGCCGAGGACGTGGTGCAGCAGGCGTGGCTGCGCCTGGAGCGGACCCGCACGCGCGACGACCCGGAGATCGAGAACCTCCCTGCCTGGCTCACCACGGTGACCACGCGGCTGTGCCTGGACCGGCTGCGCGCCCGTGTGCCGGTGCCGGTGGAGGAGGTCGAGGTCGCCGGGACCGCGCCCGACCCGGCCGACGACGTGGCCCTCGCCGACACCGTCGGCATCGCGCTCCAGGCGGTCATCGACCGGCTGACCCCGCGCGAGCGGGTGGCCTTCGTGCTCCACGACAGCTTCGGCTTCGCGTTCGCCACGATCGCCTCGGTCCTCGAGACCACGCCCGCTGCCGCGCGCAAGCTCGCGTCGCGGGCGCGTGCCAAGGTGGCGCAGCCCGCGGCCGAGGACGCGCTGGCCGACTGGGAGGTGGTCGACGCCTTCATGGCTGCCGCGCGTGGCGGCGACCTCGACCGGCTGCTGCGGCTCCTGGCCCCGGGCGCGTCCGTCGGTGCCGACGAGGCTGCCGTCCTCGCCGGGACGCCGGCCTCCCTCCAGGGCCGGGACGACGTGGCGACGTTCTTCAACGGCAGCGCTCAGGCCGCCCTCGCCGTCTTCGTGGGTGATCGCCCCGCATCGGCGTGGTTCCTGCGCGGGGAGGCCCGGGTCGTCTTCGACTTCACCGTGCGCGACGGCCAGGTCCACGCCATCACCTTCCGGGCCGACCCCGCGGTCCTGGCCCGGGTCGTCCGGCGCGAGGGCGGAGCGCCGAGGTGGTCACGTCCGGCGGCCACCGGTCGTCACACCACTGGAGCCCGCACCGACCCCTGAGGAGGAACCGATGAAGACCATGACCTGCCGCCAGCTCGGCGGACCGTGCGACCTCGCGCACCGCGGCGAGACCCACGACGACGTCATCAACGCCCAGGACCAGCACCTCAAGGCGGCGGAGAGGGACGGCGACGCCGCCCGCCAGCCGGCCCGCGACGAGATGAAGGCGCGCTGGCGTCACCCCAGGCGGTCGCTGGGGTGGTACCGCGAGATGAAGCAGGCCTTCGCCGACCTGCCCGAGGACTGAGCCGGGGTCCGGACCGGGTCAGCGCGCCCGACGGTCGGCCAGCAGCCAGGCCGCGCCGGCGCTCGCCGCGGTGACGCCGAGGACCGAGGGCCACGTGCCGACCTTCTTCGCCAAGGGGTGCGAGACGCCCATCGCGGTCCAGTAGGCAGCGGTCAGCCCAGCCGCGAGCGGCGCCCCGCCGACGGCGTACCACTGGCGTGCGGCGACCGCGTTCGCGCCGAGCATCGCGGCGCCGCCGAGGGGGCGTACGCCGGTGCGCTGGGCGAGCGCGAACCCGCCGACGAGGCCGGCGGCGAGCAACGGGGCAGTGGGGACGGAGGTCGTGGGAGCGGGCGAGGCGGGCACGACGCCGAGACTAGCGAGCAGACCCATGGCCAGGACGGCGTCCGCGGCGCACACTGGTCCTCCCCGAGCGGCGGCCGCGTTCACCGCCGCCGAGGGTGCGCTCAGCGGGGAGGTCGCGATCCACCCGCTCCAGCCCGTGGGCTGATCGCGCACGTCTGCGCCAGGCCGAGCGCCCAGCAGGTCGGGCACCCGCGCAGCAGCACCGCCGCGGGCACGACGAGCAGGAGCGCGAGCGGACCCCACCACGGCACCAGGACGAAAGCGGCGACCATCATCGGCAGGCCGAGCGCCCCTCGGGCCAGGTGCCGCGCGACGCTGCGGCTGGCGAACATCGTGTCGGGCTGGGTCACGGGTGGTGTACGACGCCGGACGTCCGCCCGGATTGCCCCGGGCGTCGTCCCGGGAAGGCCTACTCCGAGGGCTCCGGTGTGTCGACGTCGAGGTCGGCGCAGTCGACCTTCGGGTTCACGCCGGCGTAGTTGAGCGGGCCGGCGACGATGTTGAGTGCGATGTCGCTCGCCTCGGAGCAGTTGGTCTCCGCGTCGTCGAAGTAGCCGCGCTGGAAGGCGGCGAAGCCGCCGATGACCAGCCAGATCACGAGCAGGATGCCGATCAGTCGTCCCATGGGGGTGCCTCCTCGTCGAGGACGGCGGGACCGCCGTCGCTGCCGACTATGCGCCCACGGGCCGCGGACTGCCACCCTCGCAGGGGTAGGCGGGGCTGAGGTGCGTCCATGACCGTCGTCGCAAGCGGCGGGCAGCGGGAGGGCAGGCTCAGCCGGTGAGGTTGTGCACGTAGCACCAGCGCCAGGCCTCGTCGGGCTCGGCGGACTGCATGACCGGGTGGAGCGACTGGTGGAAGTGCGCGGTCGCGTGCCTGCCGACCGAGGAGTCGCAGCACCCGACGTGCCCACAGGTCAGGCACTGGCGCAGCGAGACCCAGCGGGTGCCGTCGGCCAGGCAGGTCGCGCAGGCGGGGTCGTCGACGGTCTCGACCACCGGGTGCTCGACCAGGTCGTCGCACTCGCGACCGGAGGTGAGGGCGAGCGAGCCGGTGCGCACGCTGGCACGCGCCTCGGTGCCGGCGTCGAGCATCGACTCCTCGATGTCGAGCAGCCCGAGCACCTGGCTGACGACCTCGGAGTCGACCTCGCCGTGGCTGCGGACCTCGAGCACCTTGGCGCGCTCGGCCTCGATCATCTCGCCGCGGATCCGGGCGTAGAGCTCCGACGGCGTCTCCTCGCCGACGGCCGTCGAGAGCTGCTCCCAGGCGGCGAAGGAGCGCTGGTCGAGGCGTGCCCGGATCTGGGTGCCGACGCCGTGGTGGTCGTCGAAGTCCAGCTCCTCGAGCCGGGCGTTGCCGGCGTCGGAGGCCTCCTGCAGCAGAGCCGCGCGGGCCAGTGCGTCCTCGGCCGGGTCGGGGGAGGGCACCTTCAGCAGCCGGGTCAGCAGCGGGAGGGTCAGGCCCTGGAGCAGGAGGGTGCCGGCCACGACGGTGAAGGCGACCAGCAGCAGCACCTCGCGGTGCGGTGCGTCCTCGGGGATCACGAAGGCGGCCGCGAGCGTCACCACGCCGCGCATGCCCGCCCAGCCGATGAGGAAGGTCCACGACGCCGGCAGCGGGTTGGCGCGCAGGCCCCGCGCCAGCCAGGTCGCGTACACCCAGGCGAGGCGTACGACGATCACGGTGACGAGGGTGGCCACGCAGACCAGCGCGATGCGTCCCGGCGACAGCGTCGAGTCGCCGACGTCGGCCAGGATCCAGTCGAGCTGGAGACCGATGAGGAGGAAGACGGTGTTCTCCAGGACGAAGGCCACCGTCCGCCAGGTGATCCGCTCGGTGATGCGCGACTGCGCGGTCTGGATGATCGGCGCCCGGTGGCCCAGGAGCAGGCCGGCCACGACGACCGAGATGACACCGGAGGCGTGGATCTCCTCCGCGGCGACGAAGGCGGCGAAGGGGGTGAGAAAGCTGATGGCCGTGTCCAGCAGCGGGTCGGTGATGCGCCTGCGCAGCCACGCGACCAGCAGGAAGAAGGCGATGCCGATGACGACCCCACCGCCGGCAGCGACGAGGAAGTCGAGGCCGACCTCGGTGATCGCCACGCCGCCGGAGATCGCGGCGATCGCGGTGCGCAGCGACACCAGCGCGGTGGCGTCATTGAGCAGCGACTCGCCCTCGAGGATCGTGACGACGCGACGTGGCAGGCCGATCTTCCGGGCGACCGCGGTGGCGGCGACGGCGTCCGGCGGCGCGACCACCGCACCGATCGCGATCGCGGCCGCCCACCCGATGCCGGGCACGAGCCACTCCACCACCGCGCCGACCGCGAGCGAGGTGAGCACGACCAGCACGATCGAGAGCCGCAGGATCGAGCCGCGGTTGGCGTTGAAGTCGACCAGCGAGGTCTGGATCGCTGCGGCGTAGAGCAGCGGCGGGAGCAGCCCCAGCAGGACGACCTCGGACTCGAGGTGGATGGTGGGCACCGCGGGGACGTACGACGTCGCGGCGCCGACGACGAGCAGGAGCAGCGGTGCCGGGACCCCCACGCGTTCGCTGATCGCGGTGGCGGCCAGGACGACGGCGGCCATGGAGACGAGGAGCAGGGCGAGTTCCACGCAGCGATTGTCGCCCCGGGTCGCGGCCGCCGGCGCGGCGGCTCAGGAGGCGAGCAGGTCGTCGATCTGGTTGATGGCCGACGACGCACCCTCGACGACGCCCATGTCGAGCACCTGCTGGAGGCTCTCCGCGGAGGCGTAGGTGCCGACGTACGTCGCCCGGGTGCCTCCCTCGACCTCGGTGAAGGTGTAGTCGTTGCGCGACACCGGCAGGTCGGGGTTCGGCGTGAAGCTCTCGTCGAGGGCGAAGCCGTCGTCGAAGGAGAAGCTGTCGGGGGCCGCGACACCGGTGATGGTCCAGTAGCCGTAGTACTTCTCACCCTCGGGGCTGGTCATGTAGTAGGTCGTCCGCCCGCCGGGGGTGAGGTCGTGGTCGACGAAGGTGGCGGGGTGGGTCGGCGGCCCCCAGACGCGCTCGAGCTGGCGCGGGTCGGCGTAGACCTCCCACACGCGCTCGACCGGGGCGGCGAACTCCGCGGTGATGGTCAGGGTGAGGGCGTCGAGGTCGTGCTGGACGTCGGTGACAGGCATGGGTCAATCCGTTTCTGTGGTGGTGGGTGTGTCGGGTGCGGCGAGCAGCTCGTCCATCCGGGCGATGCGGCCGCGCCACAGCGCCTCGAGCTCGCCGAGCATGAGGGCGACCGAGCGCACGGCCTCCACGTCGCCGCTGGCCAGGGCCTCGCGACCCTGCCGGCGCTTGGTCAGCAGGCCCGCGCGCTCCAGCACGGCGACGTGCTTCTGCACGGCCGCGAAGCTCATGTCGTAGCTCTGGGCCAGCGCGGTGACCGAGTGCTCCCCGGCCAGCACGCGGCGCAGGATGTCGCGCCGGGTGCGGTCGGCGAGCGCGTGGAACCACGCGTCGGCGCGGTCCTCGTCGCTGGTGCTCATGCGCCACAACATACAACTAAATGGTTGTAGGTTGTCAAGGGCCCACCCCCACGGGGGTGCAGGACGCACGACCGCGCATGGGATCAAGGTGGGGCGGGTTAGCATCCCCGTTCGGTGCGGTCGGCGCGCCGTACCCGAAGGAAGTGGGGCACCCTCGTGCAGCGACTCGTGGCAGGACTCCGTCTCGGGGGCCGCTACGTCCTGCAGGAACGCATCGCCTCCGGTGGCATGGCCGACGTGTGGAGCGGCCTCGACGACGTGCTCCAGCGCCTGGTGGCGGTCAAGGTCATGCGGGCCGACCCGGACAACGAGGAGATCTTCGCCGAGCGCTTCCGCGACGAGGCCCTGCACTCGGCGGCGCTGATGCACACCAACATCACCACGGTCTTCGACTACGGCGAGGACGACCACCTCACCTACCTCGTCATGGAGCTCGTCGCCGGGCAGCCGCTCTCCGCGGTCATCCGCGAGCAGGGCGCGCTGTCGCCCGACGTCGTGCGCTCGGTCCTGGCCCAGGCCGCCCTCGCACTGGGCACCGCCCACGAGGCGGGCGTGGTGCACCGTGACGTGAAGCCCGCCAACATCCTCGTGCGCGAAGACGGCGTGGTGAAGCTGACCGACTTCGGCATCGCCCGAGCCATGGACGCCATCGGCCACACTCGCGTCGGCGAGATGCTCGGCACCCCCAACTACATCAGCCCCGAGCAGGCCCTCGGCCAGCCGGCGACCGGTGCCAGCGACCTCTACGCACTCGGCGTGGTCGCGCACGAGATGCTCACCGGCACGCGCCCCTTCGACCGCGGGACCCCCATCGCCACGGCGATGTCCCACGTCAACGAGACCCCGCCGCCGCTCGGCGACGAGGTGCCCGTCGACCTGCGCGCCGTGGTCGCGACGCTGCTCGAGAAGGACCCGGCCGATCGACCGGCCAACGCCCACGACGTCGCCGCCCTCCTGGGCGTCGCCACCGCCGAGCTCGCCGGGCTCGACCTCGACCGCGCCGCCGGCGTGCCGAGCGGCTACGTCGTCCTGCCGATCACGCCGATGAGGCCGCTGGAGGTCGCACCGCCCGCGTCCGACGGCTCGGCCGTCGACGAGCCGACCGTCGCCGCGCGGCGCGAGGACCTGCTCGACTGAGCGTCCCTGGTCCGTGCCGCCTCGTCAGCGGTGGGTGGCCCCGTCCAGCAGCGAGGCCAGCGCGGCCGGCTGGGTGAACATCGGCCAGTGGCCGGAGTCGAGGTCGACCAGCTCGAGCGCGGTCGCGTCCGCCAGCTCGGGGACGTCGCCCGACGCGATGAACTCCCGCGCCTGGTCGGGGGTGAACTCCGGGCACACGAGCGTCAGCGGCACGCCGTGGCGGCGCTCGTCGCTCCACCGCACCACGCCCCTGGTCACCCCGACGGGCACCGGGACGGTGCGCGCGGCGACCTCGGCCTTGAGCTCGGGCGACATGTCGTCGGAGTCCGGGCCGGCGAAGGGCTCCCACCCGGGGAAGGGGACCGCGTCGCCCTCGGGCTCGAAGAAGTCGGCGTACGCCGTCTCGTGGGTGGCGGGGAAGCCGCCGATCAGGGCGACGCCCGTGATCGCGTCGGGCCGTCGGTCGGCCGCCGCCCATGCCAGCGTGCAGGCGGCCGAGTGGCCGACCACGAGGGGGGCGCCGTCGGCCGCGTCGACCGCGGCCAGCACGGCCGCGACCTGGTCGTCGTACGTCGCCGCGGTGGCGCCGTCACCCTGGCCGGGCAGGGTGATCGGGACGCCGCGGTGGCCGAGCGCCTCGAGCTCGGGCAGCACGTCGTCCCAGGCTGTTCCGTCGAGCCAGAGTCCGGCGACGAGCACGATGTCCATGTGGGTTCTCCTCCGTTGGATGTCTTCGACCCTCGTGGCACACGTTATGGACCATTGCGGACGGTCTGCGTCCGGAACCGGTGAGATGATCACGTCATGTCCGAGCCCAGGTCCGGCCCCGGCCCCACCGCCCGGGCACTGCGGGCGCTCGACCTGCTCCAGGCGCGCCCGGGCATCACCGCGAGCGAGCTCGCGCGCCGCCTCGGGGTGACCGAGCGGGCCGCGCGGCGCTACGTCGCGCTCCTGCGCGAGGCCGACATCCCGGTCGAGTCGACCCGTGGCCCCTACGGCGGCTACACCCTCGGCCGGGGCCTGCGCCTGCCCCCGCTGGTCTTCTCCGCGACCGAGGCGCTCGGCCTGGTGATGGCGGCGCTGGACTCCCAGCACGCCGTCGCCGACGCGGAGGACCCGGTCGGCTCGGCGCTCGGCAAGATCCTGCGCGTGCTGCCCACCAACGTCGCGCGGCAGGCGGTGATGGTGCGCGAGACCGCTCGCACCGTGCCCGACCGCTGGCCGTCGAAGCCCGACGCAGGCGTCACCAGCGAGCTCGTCGCGGCCGTCGCCGCGCAGCGCCAGGTGCGGGTGGGCTACCGGACCGCCGCGGGCAACGCACGCACCTTCGAGGTGGACCCGTGGTCGGTGGTCGTGCGCTACGGCCGGTGGTACCTGCTCTGCCACTCCCACCACGCCGACGCGCTGCGCACCTTCCGCATCGACCGGATCACCGGCGTCGAGGCCCTCGGTGGCACCTTCGCCGTCCCGGCCGACCTCGACCCGGCCGCCGAGCTGGAGGCCAACCTCGGCACGGGCTGGGAGCACGAGACCCACGTGGTCTTCGACGCCCCGCTGGACGACGTACGCCCCTGGATCCGGCCCACGCTCGGCACCCTCGCCGCGCTCCCCGACGGCCGCTGCGAGCTGGTCGGCAGCACGAGCAACGCCCACGCGTACGCCGGTGAGTGGCTGGCCGGCGTGCCCTTCGCCTTCACGGTCGTCGGCGGCCCGGAGCTGCGCGGGGCGGTCGCCGAGGTGGCCGCCCGGCTCACGCGCTCGCTCACCTAGCGACCGCGACCTCCTTGCCGAGGTCCCAGCCCTCGGAGATCGGGAGGTAGTCACCGCTCCAGAACTTCCCGGGGTCGTACCAGGTGGCGCGCCGGTCGTCGCGCAGGATGCCCATCTCGATGTAGCAGGTCGCCACGATCTCGGCGCAGAACGCCGCCTCCGGCGTCACCCGGCGCCCCCGCTTGCGCTGCGGGACGTAGGCGTCGCGGCCGCGCAGCCAGCGGGCGCCGAGACGGGTGAGGCTCGGGAACGAGACGCCGTCGAGCCGCGCCACCGCGCGGAGCATGCCGTCCTCCTCCCGCTGCCCGATCTCGGGGTGCAGCTGTCGCAGCCACGCGTCCTGGTCGTAGTCGGTCTGCCAGCGCGACACCGCCTCGCGCAGGTCGTGGAGCTGGACGCCGCGGTGGTGGGCGCCGGTCCACATGTCCAGCTGCTTCTTGCCCAGCTCGGCGTGGAAGATCAGCGGCGGCAGGTCGTCGACGACGACGGCCATCCCGACGTGGTTGACCGGCGAGTTGGTGACCGCCCGGATGGCCCGGTCGGGCGCCCGGCGTCCGCGGAACAGCCAGATGTCCCCGCTGCGGGTCAGGTCGACCGCCTGGTCGAGGGTCAGGGCCGATGCCATGCGCGCAGTCTGCCCTAGGGATTGGCCTAGGGTGAGGCCATGCGCGCGTGGAAGCTCCTGGGCCTGGCCGGGATCCTCGCCGGGGTCGCCACCGGCGCTGCCGTGGCCCGCGACGAGCGCGTACGCCGCCACTACGACGCGGGCGAGATCCGCGAGCGCCTGCACCAGCGCCACGACGAGGCCGTGGCGCGGGAGTCGGCGGACGGCTCCACCGCGGGTTGAGCCGGCGGCCCGGGGACCGCCTGCGATCGAGCTCGGTGGTGGTCCACCGGGAACTGGTTGCTGGGACGGCGTCGGCCCCTCCGGGTAGTCCACCGGGAACTGGCTGCTGGGACGGCGTCGGCCCCTCCGGGTAGTCCACCGGGAAGTGGTTGTCAGGACGGGGTCGGGACGACCATTTCCCGGTGGACTACCGGAGCCGGAGGACCATTTCCCGGTGGACTACCATCCCGCTCAGGCGCCGAGCGCGAGGCGTACGGCGATCGCGAGCATCACGACCCCGATCAGCACGTCGAGCACCTGCCACGCCCGGGGGTCCGACAGCCGGGGCGCGGCCAGCCGCGCGCCGTGGCCGAGGCCCGCGAACCACGCGATGCTCGCCACGCACGCCCCCAGGGCGAACCACCAGCGGCCGGGATCCCCGTGGGTGCCCGCGATCGAGCCGAGCAGCAGGACGGTGTCGAGGTAGACGTGCGGGTTGAGCCAGGTCAGCGCGACGGCGCGGGCCACCACACCCGTACGCGACTCCAGCACGTCGGAGCCCACCGCGAGGGCCTGCGGTCGCCGGGCGCGCAGCAGGGAGGAGGTCCCGTAGACGGTGAGGAAGGCGACGCCGAGCCAGCGGATCACCTCGATCGCCCAGGGGGCGCGGTCGACGACGACGCCGATGCCGGCGACCCCGGCGAGGATGAGGACGACGTCGGACAGGGCGCAGATGGTGACCACGAGCCCGACGTGGCTGCGCCGCAAGCCCTGCCTCAGCACGAAGGCGTTCTGAGCGCCGATCGCGATGATGAGCGACAGGCCCGTGAGCAGCCCGGCCGCGATGTCTCCCACGCGGCCAACCTAGGGGTCGCGTGGCGCGGCAGGCGGCGGCGGTCGCACCCCGGGACACCCCTGACACATGTCAGGGTCGGCTGCGGGTCTTATCCCATGGCCGCCGGTTCGGGGCCCCTGCCAGACTTCACCCATGACTGAGCACACCCTGGGGGAGGCGACGCAGGGCGTCGCAGCGAGCGCGCACGACCTGGTGAAGACCTACGGCAAGGGCGAGGCGGAGGTCCGGGCCCTCGACGGCGTCACGATCGACCTCATGCAGGGCGAGTTCACCGCGGTGATGGGCCCGTCGGGCTCCGGGAAGTCGACGCTCATGCACTGCCTGGCGGCCCTCGACACCCCGACCTCCGGCGAGGCCGTCGTCGACGGCACCTCGCTCGGCAAGCTCAAGGACAAGGACCTCACGACGCTGCGTCGCGAGCGCGTCGGCTTCGTCTTCCAGTCCTTCAACCTGGTGCCGACCTTGACCGCGGAGGAGAACATCCTCCTGCCGCTCAACCTCGCCGGCCGCAAGCCCGACCGCGCATGGTTCGACCAGGTCGTCGACGCCGTCGGACTGCGCCCGCGCCTGGGCCACCGACCCTCGGAGATGTCGGGCGGGCAGCAGCAGCGCGTCGCCTGCGCCCGGGCCCTGGTCAGCCAGCCGAGGATCGTCTTCGCCGACGAGCCCACCGGCAACCTCGACTCGACCAGCAGCGCGGAGGTGCTGGGCTTCCTGCGTCGCAGCGTCGACGAGTTCGGCCAGACCGTCGTGATGGTGACGCACGACCCGGTCGCCGCGTCGTACACCGACCGCGTCGTCTTCCTCGCCGACGGCCGCATCGTCGACGAGCTGCGCAACCCCGACCGCGACCAGATCCTCGAGAAGATGGTCGGCCTCCAGGACGCGGCGGCCGCGAAGGCGGCGGGCTGAGATGCTCCGTCTGACCTGGCGCAACCTGCTCGCTCGCAAGGTGCGCCTGCTGATGAGCACGCTCGCGATCGTGCTCGGCATCGGCTTCCTCGCCGGCGTGATGACCTTCAGCACGGGCCTCAACGCGACCTTCGACAACATCGTCAAGGGCTCCACCTCCGACGGGCTGGTGCGTCCCGCCGGTGACATCCAGGGCGCCAACGCCGGCGTCGGCACGACGCAGGTGATCACGCCCGAGGACGTCGAGGCCCTCGACGCGCTGCCGGAGGTCGAGGACGCGGTCGGCTCGGTCGACGGCATCGGCTCCTTCCTGCTCGGCGAGGACGGCAAGCTCGTCGGCGGCCAGGGTGCCCCGACGCTGGCCTTCAACTACGCCCCGACCGAGAACATGGCCGGCGAGCAGATCCTCGAGCTCACCGCCGGCGGATGGCCGTCCGAGCCGGGCGAGATCACCCTCGACACGTCGTCGGCCGAGCGCGGGTCGTACGCCGTCGGCGACGAGGTCACGATGATCGTGCCGAGCGTCGGGGAGACCCGCCGGACCTTCACCCTGGTCGGCACCGCCGACTTCAACGGCGGCGGCACGGCCGGCGCCACCCTCGTGCTGCTCGACACGGCCGAGGCCCAGGAGATCTTCCTCGACGGCCAGGACGCCTTCACCAGCGTCGCGCTCACCGCCGCCGACGGCGTCTCGCAGGCCGAGCTCGCCGCGGCCGCCGACGCAGTCGTGCCCGAGGGCTTCGCGGGCGTCACCGGCGACGAGGTGGTCGAGGAGACCCAGGACCAGATCGGTCAGTTCCTCGACGTCATCTCGATCTTCCTCACCACCTTCGCGGTCATCGCGATCGTGGTGGGTGCGTTCATCATCTTCAACACCTTCTCGATCCTCGTCTCGCAACGGGTGCGCGAGTCGGCGCTCCTGCGCGCGCTCGGTGCCAGCAAGCGGCAGGTCACCCGGTCCGTGCTCATCGAGGCGTTCTTGATGTCGGTGGTCGGTGCCACGCTCGGCCTGCTGCTGGGGCTGGGGCTCTCGCGCGCGCTGGCGGGGCTGTTCCGCACCTTCGGCCTCGACATCGCCGGCGAGGTGCTCACGCTGACGCCCTTCACCATCGCGGCCGGCTACGTCACCGGCATCCTCGTCACGATGGTCGCCGCCTTCGTCCCCGCCCGCCGCGCGGCCAAGGTGCCGCCGGTCGCCGCGATGCGCGACGACCTGGTCGTGCAGGAGAAGGGGATGGGCCGCCGCCTGCTGCTCGGCTCGATCGCCCTGGTGGTCGGCGTCGCGCTCGCGGCCGCGGGCCTCACCGGCGCACCCGGCACCGACGCGATCTGGATCGGCGCCGGCGCGGTCATCTGGGTGATCACGACCGCCGTGCTCGCCCCGGTGCTCGGCAAGCCGGTGCTGCTGGCGTGCCGGTCGGTCTTCGGCCGCGTCTTCGGCACGGCCGGACGGCTGGCCGGGGAGAACGCGCTGCGCAACCCGCGGCGTACGGGTGCCACCGCCTCCGCGCTGATGATCGGCCTCGCCGTCGTGTCCGCGGTCGGCGTGCTCGCCTCGTCGCTGAGCGCGACCAACGACAAGGTCGTCGACGACGCGTTCAGGAGCGACTTCCTCGTCCAGATGCCGACCTTCCAGGGCTTCCCGGCGCAGTACGGCGACCGCATGGAGGACGTCGACGGCGTCGACCTCGTCTCCCGCCAGCAGGGCACCCCGGTCAGCGTCGAGGTGGACGGCCGGTCCGACCAGAGCTTCGCGGCCGGCGTCGACCCGGCGTACTTCGAGATCTACGACCTCACCATCGTCGAGGGCACCGAGGAGATCACGGGACGGCAGGCCCTGCTCAGCGAAGGCCGCGCGGCCGACCTGGGCGCGCGTCCCGGCGACACCATCGACGTCTCCTTCCCCGGCGGCGAGACGATCCCGGTCGAGGTCGTGGGCGTCTTCGAGGACAGCCCCACCACCGGTGGCATCACGGTCCCGCTGTCGGTGCTGGAGGACGCCGGCATCAAGCGCAGCGACTCCAGCCTCAGCATCACCGTCGAGGACGGCGCCGACCGCGCGGCGGTCAAGCAGGACCTCGAGGACGTCGTCGAGGAGCTGCCGATCCTCTCGGTCCAGGACAAGGTCGAGTTCAAGGAGCTCATCAGCGGCCAGGTCAACCAGCTGCTCTACGTCATCTACGGCCTGCTCGCGCTCGCCGTGATCATCGCGGTGATCGGCATCGTCAACACCCTTGGGCTGAGCGTCCTCGAGCGGACCCGCGAGATCGGCCTGCTGCGCGCCGTCGGGCTCTCCCGGCGCCGGCTGCGCACGATGATCACCCTGGAGTCGGTGGCGATCGCGCTGCTCGGCGCGGTGCTCGGCATGGTGCTGGGGCTGGTGATCGGCGTGGTCCTGCGGCAGTCGCTCAAGGACGACCTCACGGAGCTGTCGCTGCCGCTGGACAACCTGCTGGTGTTCCTCGTGGTGGCCGTGATCTTCGGTGTGCTCGCCGCGATCGTGCCCGCGATCCGCGCCTCGCGGATGAAGGTGCTGGACGCGATCGCGACGGAGTAGCCCCCCTGCGCCATGACGTCCGCCGTTTCGTGCCTGACCGGCGTCAGTAGCCGCCCTCCGGCGCCACCATCTCGCCCCGCACCCCGAGCAGCCGGACCGGCCGCTGGTCGTCGAGCGCGAGGTAGAGGTCGTACGCCGTCGCGGCGATGACGTCGGCGTCGTTGGTCGGCGCGGGCAGCTTCCGCACCTTGGTGAAGGTGAAGAACGGCGCGAAGCGGACCTTGAGGTGCACCCGCTGCACGGCGCGGTCCTCCGTCCGTACGTCGTCGACGACCCGCACGGCGAGCTCAGCCAGGGCCGCGCGGACCTCGTCGGGCCCGACGAGGTCGGCCTGATAGGTGGTCTCGCGGCCGTGGGCGCGGGGCACCCACGGGGTGTCGTCGGGCCGGTCGCGGCCGCCGCCTCGTCCGAGCCGGCCGAGGTGGGCGCCGCTGGCGGGGCCGAAGGCGGCGACGAGCGCATCGGTGTCGGCGGCGGCGAGGTCGGCCACCGTGCGGATGTCGATGGCCTCCAGACGGGCGCCGATCCTCGTCCCGACGCCCCACAGCGCCGTCGTCGGGCGGGCGCCCATGACCTCCATCCAGTTGTCGCGGGTCAGCCGGAAGGTGCCCTGCGGCTTGCCGAAGTCGGTGGCGATCTTGGCCCGCACGAGCGTGTCGCCGATCCCGACCGAGCAGTGCAGGTCGGTGGCCTCGAGCACCGCGGCCTGGATCGCTCGGGCGGCCGCGAGCGGGTCGTCGGTCTCGAGCCCGACGAAGGCCTCGTCCCACCCGAGCACCTCCACCACCGCGCCCGGTGTCGCGCGAAGGGTCTCCATCACGCGCTCCGAGGCGGCCTCGTAGACCGGACGGTCGACGGGCAGGAAGACCGCCTCCGGGCAGCGCCGCTTGGCCAGCTTGAGCGCCAGCCCGCTGCGTACGCCGTGTGCCCGCGCCTCGTACGACGCGGTGGACACCACCGCGCGCTCGGTCGGGTCGCCCCGCCCGCCGACCACGACGGGGAGGCCGACCAGCTCGGGTCGGCGCAGCAGCTCGACCGCGACGAGGAACTGGTCCATGTCGACGTGGAGCACCCAGTGGGACACACCGCCATCATGGCCGCCGGGTGCGACGGCGGGCAGGGGGAGACACGCAGGCATTGGTCGGCGGGAGGCATGTCCGCCAGCGTGAGCACGCCCCGCCGAGGGGACCAAGGTCTGCGCGCCTGCGTCCGGAGGCGGTCACACCTCTGCGGGCGGGCCGACGCCGACGTCGACGGCGTACGGTCGAGAGCATGAGCAGCGACCACAGCACGGACCCCTACGCCGAGCACCCGGAGGAGTCCGCCTTTCCCGCGGCAGGCGAGCGGGTCAGCGAGGAGGACCGGCAGCGGGCCCTCGACGCCCAGCCCGGGGGCAACGCCACCGTCGGCGACACTGTCGCCACCGACGACGTCGACTCCGACGTCCACGAGGACGGGCCGGAGTCCGACGAGGTCGTGGAGCAGGTCCGGGAGGGCTAGCTCGCGACCTGGGCGCTGGACCGGAACCTGTCGTACGTCCGGTACTCCTGCCACGCCTGCCAGGTGAAGAAGAGCGCCACCGCGGTGGTGGCCCACGAGAAGCCGTCGACCATCGGCACGAGGTTGAGGGCGACGAGGACGGCGTACAAGGCGATCTTCAGCGTCGTACGACGCCGGACGTCCACGCCGTACGCCATGGCGTGCGCGTCCGGCGGGCCGAATTCCGCCGCCAGCGTGCGGCCGGACTCGGCGGCGTGGCTGCGGGCCTCCCTCACGATCTCGCGCACCCGGGCGTCGGACTGCCACCCCGGCCCACGAAGGACCCCCGAGAACCGGCGCACCCACTGCTCGTCGTCGGGGTTGTCCTGCACCTCGGCGAACGTCTTGGCGGTCACCAGGATGAGCACCACGGTGCCGGCCGACCAGAGCACCGCAGCCTCCAGCAGGAGCAGCCAGGGCGTGAGCGCACCCAGCGAGGTGCCCGAGGTGACCTCGAGGACGCCGACGGTCGCCGCGCCGATCCCCACGGTCGCTGCGGTCATCACTGTCACGACGAGGGCGGTGGCCCATGCGTGTGAGGCCCACTCCCAGAACGCGACTCCGCCGATGGTCGCGAAGCCCAGCAGGAGGGGCAGCGCGAAGAACCCCACCGGGAGGTCTCGACCCCCGACGAGCTCCAGCACGAACATGATGAAGGCGATCCAGCCGCTGGCCTTCAGGCTCGAGGCGACGAGGCTCCGCGAGGTCGGCACCTTGACAGCCGCAGGATTGAGGCGACCGTCGCGGCGCCACCTCTCGAACAGCTCTGCCGCGTGGACGCCCGGCGAGCCGAACAGCTCCTCGGGCGACTCTCCGGTCTCGCGAACCAGCTCGAGCGCCTCGCGCAGGCCCTCGTCGACGAGCGTGGCGTCGACGTTCTTCATCAGCAGTCGCCAGGACACGGCGAAGGCCCACTGTCCGTCGAGCCCCTCTCCGCGCGCGTGCTCGTAGGCGTTCACCGTCGCCGGGATCGGCGTCGCCTCAGCCATGCGTGGTCCCCCTGCTCATCGTCGTCAACGTCTCGCCCAGCTCGCGCCACGAGCCCAGCTCGCGCTCCAGCCGGTCACGACCGGCCGCGGTGAGCGCATACTCCCGGCGTCCGGGACCTCCCCGCCCCTCGGTCCAGGCGGCCTCGACGTCACCGGCCTCCTCCAGCCGGTTGAGCACCGGGTAGAGCGAGCCGCCCTTGAGCAGGCCGAAGCCGTGCTCGGCGAGCGCCTGCGCGATGGCGTAGCCGTGGAGCCGTCCGTCGACAAGGCTCGCCAGGACGGCGAGGTCGAGGGCGGCACGGACCCACGGGGTCGGCCAGCGGGGTGGGTCGGTCATGTATCTAAGTACATCACATACCTAGATACGACGACGAGTCAGAAGGAGAAGAAACTCCCGAGGCCCGCCAGCAGCCGGTCGACGTCGCTGTCGTCGTTGTAGGCCGCGAGCCCGATCCGCAGGCCCGAGTCGACGGGCAGGCCCAGGGCGCGGAAGGTCTCGTGGGCGTAGAAGGTGCCAGCCGGCACCAGCACGTCCTGCTTCGCCAGGAACTCGTAGGCGTCGACCGGCAGCCGGTCGCGCAGCGTGACGAAGAGCGTCGACGTGCGGTCCGCCGCCAGGGAGTGGAGAGTGAGGTGGTCGCCGAGCTCGGCCAGGTCGGCCTCGATGCGGGTACGCAGGCGCAGCTCGTGCTCGGCGATCAGTTCCGCAGCGGCGACCAGACGGGACCGCCGCGAGCCGCCGTCGGGGGCCAGCGAGGCGATCAGGTCGACCGCGGCGGTGACTCCGGCCAGCAGCTCGTAGGGCAGGGTGCCGAGCTCGAAGCGCTCCGGCACGGCGTCGGTCGACGGCACCAGCTTGTCGGGACGCAGCGTCTCGAGCAGGTCCGGGTCGGCGACGAGCGCGCCGCAGTGCGGGCCGAAGAACTTGTAGGGCGAGCACACCAGGAAGTCGGCGCCCATCGTGCGCAGGTCCGGCGCCGCGTGCGCGGTGTGGTGCACCGCGTCGACGTGGACGAGCGCACCCATCTCGTGCGCGCGCCGCGCCACGGCCTCGACCGGCGGCCGGGTGCCGAGCAGGTTGGAGGCGGCGGTCAGCGCGACCAGCCGGGTGCGCTCGCCGATGACGTCGAGCGAGGAGAGGTCGAGCTCGCCGGTCTCCGGCACCAGCCGCAGCCACCGCACCGTCGCGCCGGCGCGCTCCGCGGCCTGGATCCACGGGCGCACGTTGGAGTCGTGGTCGAGCTCGCAGACGACGACCTCGTCACCCGGTGACCAGGTGCGCGCCAGCGTGCGGGAGAAGTCGTACGTCAGCGCGGTGGCGCTGCGGCCGTGGACCACGCCGTCCGGCTCGCCGCCGACCAGGTCGGCGACGGCCGAGCGGAAGCCGGCGACGGTCGCTTCGGCGTTGCGCTGGCTCACCGTCGCGGCGCCGCGCTGCGACATCGGGCCGGTCATCGCGCGGGCGATGGCCTCGCCGACCACGGCGGGGGTCTGCGTGCCGCCGGGGTTGTCGAAGTGCGCGATCCCGGAGTCGAGGGACGGGAAGTGGGCACGGAAGGCAGCGACGTCGAACGACATGGGTCGAGCCAACCAGACGGTCAGTCGGCGATGTGCACCACGGCGTCGCCGGAGTTGACGAGGGGGGCCTCGGTGCGGCCGATGACGATGCCGTCGCGGTTGGCGTAGACCGCACGCAGCGTCTTGCCGAAGGAGTCGAAGAGCGTGCCGAGCCGCTCGCCGTCGCTGACCTTCTGCCCGAGCGCGACGTCGAGGTGCAGGATGCCGGTGCGTCGCGCGCGCACCCAGCCGCTGGAGCGGCACTCCAGGCTGGGCTCGGCGGCCGGCTCGACGACCGGCTCGGTCATGCCCAGCGCGGCCAGCACACGGCGTACGCCGATCACGCCGGCGTCGACGGCGTAGGAGTCGAAGCGGAGGTTCTCGCCGCCCTCGTAGAGCAGCACCTTCGCGCCCTGCTCGCGCGCGGCGTGACGCAGCGAGCCGTCGCGGATCTTGGCGTGCAGCATCACCGGAGCGCCGAAGGCCGCGGCCAGGTCGCGGGTGCCGGGGTCGTCGAGGTCTGCTCTGATCTGCGGCAGGTTGCTGCGCCGGTCGGAGCCGGTGTGGAGGTCGATGCCGACCTCGCAGCCGGCGACGATCTCCTTCATGAAGAGGTAGGCGATCCGGCCGGCCAGCGACCCGCGGGCGGAGCCGGGGAACGACCGGTTGAGGTCGCGGCGGTCGGGCAGGTAGCGGTCGCCGGTCATGAAGCCGAGCACGTTGACGATCGGCACCGCGACCAGCGTCCCGCGGAAGGTCTTGGCGTCGAGGCCGGCCATCACCTGACGCACGATCTCCACGCCCGCGACCTCGTCGCCGTGGATGGCCGCGTCGATCCACACGCTCGGCCCGTCCTCGCGTCCGTGCACCACGCGGACCGGCAGGTCGACGTCGGCCCCCGTCACGAGCCGGGTGATCGGGAGCTCGAGGGAGCGCATCGTGCCGGCGCGCACGCGGATGCCGCCGATGGCGAAGGACTCGCGCGCCACTAGCCGACCTCGGCCGGGGAGCTGGCGGGTGCGGCGGCGATGGTCACGCGGGTCAGGGTAACGGGCCCGAACGCGCACTCCGGTCGCTGTGTTGTGATGGGCGGGGGCAGGTCGGCGGCAACTTCTCCGGGCCGTACGTCGTCTCCCCCAGGACACGACCGACGACCCGATCGAAGGACTCCCCATGCGACCGCTGCCGCTCCTGGCCGCCGGACTGCTCACCGGCTCGCTCCTGGCCAGCCCCACGGCGTACGCCGCCGCGGCCGTGACCTGTCAGGGGCGGCCGGCGACGATCGTGGGGACGCCCTCGCAGCACGGCCTGACCGGCACCGAGGGACCCGACGTCGTGGTGACCAACGGCGCCAGTGGCATCGACACGCTGGGCGGCGACGACCTGGTGTGCGTCACCGACCCCGACTTCCCCCGGGTGGTCATGCTCGCCACCGGCGCGGGTGACGACGTGGTGGACGCATCGGCGTCGCGCTCGTCGATCGACGCCGAGCTGGGCAGCGGCGCGGACCACTACACGGCCTCGGCCGGTCGGGACTCCGTGGTGCTCGGGTCCACCGACGGCCGCACCCGCACGGACCTCGAGGCCGACACGGTCGTCGCCACGACCGGAGGGAGCCCGGGCCAGTCCGGCGACCAGTGGTCCTCCGGGATGCTCGACATCGCCAACGCTGACGTCCTGGACCTCGCCGGGGTCGGGCACACGATCCACTGGAGCGGGATCCAGGCTCCGGGGTCGCGCGTGGCGGTCGGCGCCTCGGCCGAGCTCCGACCGGCTCTCGGCGTCGGCGACATGGCCATCGACGCGGCCCGGGGATCGTGGACCGAGGACGGCGCGCCGGTGCTCTCCTGGACGGGCGAGGTCACCCGCTTCGAGCTGCAGGGCGGCGCGCCGCGCTCGCTGTCCCTCGTCGGCGGCGACCGCGACGAGTACGTCGGCGTCTCCCTCAACCGCGGCGCCCGCACGGTCCTGCGGCTCGCCCTCGGCGGCGGTGACGACACCTTGGTCGCGCCGGACGGCATCGGCTGGCGCGGCAGCCATTACGTCGGCGGCCCGGGTGAGGACTCGGTCGACCTGTGGGCCGGCAAGCGGCTCGACCTCGACCTGGCCAGGGGCCGGCTCGAGAACCGCTTCTTCGGGAGGACCCAGCGCAGCGTCTTCCGTGGCTGGGACGCGGTGCGCGTCGGGGCGAAGCGGATGAACGTCCTGGGCACGAAGAAGGCCGACGACATCCGCTTCTACGCATGCACGGCCACGATCCGCGGGCGTGCCGGCAAGGACGACCTGGAGTCCTACCGCACCGGCGACGACGGCCACCTGCTCGACTGCGACGCCCGGAAGTCGCGGATCAAGGTCTACGGCGACGGGGGTCGGGACACGATCAGCGGCAGCCGGGGCAGGGACCTGCTGGTCGGCGGCACAGGCCGCGACACGATCGACGGCAACGCCAACAGCGACACCTGCAGCGGCGAGAAGCTCCGCTCCTGCGAGATCAAGCGGCGCTAGGGCTACCTGCCCCAGTTCTTGCGGCGCACGGCGCGCTTCGGCTTCCCGCCGGCATAGGAGAGCGCGGAGTCGACGAGGAAGCCGCGCTCGAGCGCCTCGCGCCCGATGAGCATCCGGAAGCCCATCTCGTCGCGGTTGCTCAGCGTCATGACGGTGGTGATGGTGCACCCGGCGAGGCGTACGTCCATCGCGACGGCGTACCTCTGCTCGGTGAGACCGTTGCTGCTGCGCACCTCGCGGCGGTCGAGCACCGGCAGGCTGAGCTCGACGTGGTCCTCGTCGGAGCGCTGCCAGGGGTGGATGGAGAAACGCACCCACTCCTGACCGTCGACGTCGCGGGCCTTGAGGTCGAAGGCGTGGATGGAGGACGAGCGCGCGCCGGTGTCGATCTTGGCCTTCACCCACTCGACGTCGGCCTGCGGCAGCGCGACCCACTCGCGCCAGCCGACGACGACCTTCTCGGTCACGGGCTGCTGGGGGTCGCTCGGCACCGGGCCATCTTGGCAGGTGGTCCTGCGTGGGTGGCGACGTGCTTGTATGACGCCCGTGAAGCTCGCCATCCTCTCCCGTGCGCCGCGCTCCTACAGCACCCAGCGCCTGCGGACCGCGGCTCACGAGCGCGGCCACGACGTCAAGGTGCTCAACACGCTGCGCTTCGGCATCGACCTCACGGGGGAGGAGCCCGACCTGCTGTTCCGCGGCAAGCAGCTGTCGACGTACGACGCGTGCCTGCCGCGCATCGGCAACTCGATCACCTACTTCGGCACCGCCGTCGTGCGCCAGTTCGAGCAGATGGACGTCTACACGCCGAACACGTCCTACGGCATCGCCAACAGCCGCGACAAGCTCCGCGCCACGCAGATCCTGTCGCGCCACAAGATCCCGATGCCGGCGACGACCTTCGTGCAGGACCGTGCCGACGTGATCCCCGCGATCGAGCGCGTCGGCGGTGCGCCCGTGGTGATCAAGCTGCTCGAGGGCACCCAGGGCATCGGCGTGATCCTCGCGCCGACGATCAAGGTCGCCGAGGCGATCATCGAGACGCTGCAGAGCACCCGGCAGAACGTGCTGATCCAGCGCTTCGTCAAGGAGAGCAAGGGCCGCGACATCCGCGCCCTCGTCGTCGGCGACCGCGTCGTGGCGGCGATGCGGCGCGTGGCGCAGGGCGACGAGTTCCGCTCCAACGTGCACCGCGGCGGCAGCGTCGAGCCGGTCGAGCTCGACGAGGAGTTCGAGCGCGTGGCGGTGCGCTCGGCGCAGATCATGGGCCTGCGCGTGGCCGGTGTCGACATGCTCGAGGGTCGTAACGGTCCGCAGGTGATGGAGGTCAACTCCTCACCCGGCCTGGAGGGCATCGAGGCCGCGACCAAGCTCGACGTCGCCGGCGCGATCATCGACTACATCGACAACCAGGTCGCCTTCCCCGACATCGACGTACGCCAGCGCCTGACGGTCTCGACCGGCTACGGCGTGGCCGAGATCGTGGTCCACGGCGGCTCCGACATGGTGGGCAAGAAGCTCGGCGAGTCCGGGCTCGACGAGCGCGACATCACCGTGCTGACCCTGCACCGCGGCACCCAGGTCATCCCCAACCCCCGCAACAAGACGGTGCTCGAGGGCGAGGACCGGCTGCTGTGCTTCGGCAAGCTCGAGGAGATGCGCTCGATGATCCCCGACCGCAAGCAGCGGCGGGTGAAGCGGCTGCTGAAGAAGAACCTGCCTCCGGCGAACGCCTGACCTCTTGCGCCTGTTTTCGAACAGGTGTACGATGGCGTGAGCACGCCGGTCCGGAACGGGTCCTTCGTCTGAGGTGACAGGGATCCCGGGATCGGGACAGTCATCCATAGAACCCGTCGTGGTGCTGGCGGGATGCCTTGCGGCTCTCGGGTGACGACCTGGCAGCGGTGCCACCAGTCATGCCTCTCCCGTTCCGCCCGATCCGGGCGGGGACCTGTGAGTGCGTGCGAGGAGGTGGCCTGGTGCATCCGATCATCGAGTGTGCCGACGACCTCGGCGTGGCGCTCAAGGGCGTGGCGGCGGTGGAGCCGGCGTTCATGTCGGTGGGGGAGAAGCAGTCGGCGCTGGTGGGGCTCACCGAGGTCCGTTCGCAGCTGGACGCGCTGCTCGCGCGGGTGCTGGGCGCGTCCGATGACGTGGCTGAGGCGCACGGGCTGCGGGATGCGGCGGCGTGGCTGGCGGTCGAGACCAGGACGACGCGGCGCGAGGCGCGCCGCGACCTGGCGCTGGGGCGGGCGCTGGAGCAGCATCCGTGGGTCGCGACGGCGTTGACGTCGGGTGCGCTGCGCTCGGAGCAGGCGCGGGTGGTCGCTGAGGCGGTCGACGCCCTCCCTCCGCATGTGGAGGCCTCGGTCCGCGACGATGCAGAGGAGGCGCTGCTGCGGCTCGCGCGGCAGCACGACGCGCGCGAGCTGAAGCAGATCGGGAAGCGGATCCTCGACGTGGTCGCGCCTGAGGTGGGGGAGTGTCACGAGGCTGCCGTGCTGGAGGCGGAGGAGCGGCGGGCCGCCGCTTTGGTGGACTTGACCATGTCGGACGACGGCGAGGGTCGGTGTCGCGGGACCTTCGTGGTGCCGTCCCACGTCGGTGCGATGCTGAAGCGGCACCTGTTGGCGCTGGCGAATCCGGCGCGCCACACCGAGGACGAGCTGCGCGACGAGTCGGGCGGGTGGAAGCCCCTGCGCCGGCGGCTGGGGGAGGCGCTGGTCGAGTACGTCGAGCGCTACCCCGTGGATGCGACCCCGCAGACCGCAGGGGTCAACGCCACCGTGGTGGTCACGATGACGATCGAGCAGCTGCTCGCCGAGAGCGCGACCGCGCTGCTGGACGACGGCACGCGGATGTCGGCGGGCCAGGCACGACGGTTGGCGTGCGAGGCCGGGATCATCCCGGTCGTGCTGGACTCGAAGTCGGTGCCGCTGGACCTGGGGCGTGCGGCGCGACTCTTCACCAGGCCCCAGCGCATCGCGCTCGGCCTGCGCGACGGTGGCTGCACCGCTCGCGGGTGCGAGACCTCGGCGTCGGGGTGTCACGCCCACCACGACGACCCCTGGTCCCGCGGTGGGCTCACCGACCTCGCCAACGGCCGGCTCCTGTGCCCGCGACACCACCGGCTCGCGCACGACCCGACGTACGGCATGACGATCCACGCCGACAACACGGTCAGCTTTGTGATGCGGACGTAGGAGGTGCTGCTCAGCGCCGCTTGTCGGCGCGGGCCAAACAGCCGACGCAGCCCGATCTGCATGGACCGGCAAGTCAGGGCGCTCAGCGCCGGTCGCATCCGCACGTCCGGATCTAGCAGCGGTGGAGGTGTGGATGAGTGTGTTCCGTTGCGGATCGGCTTGCGTGGCGATGCACAGATTTCCGCGTGGGCTAGCGTTCAAGAAATGACGTTGAACCATGCGCGCCGCGGAAGCGGCAGGCCGTTGTTGCTCGTGCACGGTCTGGGCGCTGGATGGCGATCCTGGTCCCCGATCATCGACGAGCTGGCCGAGAGCCGTGAGGTCATCGCCGTCGACCTGCCGGGTTTCGGCGAGTCGCCTCCTTTGACCGGCGAGGTCTCGATCGCCACCCTGACCGACTCCGTCGCAGAGTTCATCCGCGAACAGGGGCTGGACGGGGTGTCGACGGTCGGTCAGTCGATGGGTGGCCGAATGGTGCTTGAGCTCGCACGGCGAGGCGTCGGCGGCGACACCGTGGCGTTGGACCCGGGTGGTTTCTGGAGCGACCGCGAGGTCGCCGTCTTCGGGGCCACGCTTCGGCCATCGATCGCTCTGGTCCGGGCGCTGCGAGGCACGCTGCCAGCACTGCTCGGCAACCCTGTGGGAAGGACGCTGCTGTTGGCGCAGTTGTCGGCGCGGCCCTGGGCACTCTCGCGCGAGACCGTGCTGCCGGATGTGCGCGGGCTGGCTGAGTCCCCGTCGACTGGCGCGGCCTTGGACGCCCTGACCAAGGGGCCCAAGCAGCAGGGTGCGCCGGCCGGCACTGTGCCCGGCCGGGTCACGATCGGCTGGGGTCGTCGTGACCTGGTGACCGTGCCGAGGCAGGCCGCACGTGCCACGGAACTGTTTCCGGACGCGGTGCTGCACTGGTTCGAGCGGTGTGGCCACTTTCCACAATGGGATGCACCGCATGAGGCGACCCGACTGATCCTTGACCGCACCAGTTGAGGTCGATCGCGCTGCCCGTCCGACGAGGGCGCATGCCGCCCCAGCCCGATCGTCATTCGGAATGGGTCGATCTGCGTCTTAACACCGCCTGTCGGCGCGGGTCCGACTTACCGGACTGGTACCTCTCTGTGTCAAAGGGGGCGGTTGGAGTGAGGGTCTTCCGGCCGTCTGGTGGTCGATGTGCGGGCGCACGTGGTTGGGTTCAGCATTCGCCAGCGATGCTCTCCCGTGAGCAAGGTCGGGCAGCCAGGCCACCGCGGAAAACCCGGAGCCAGGCCTCGGAGGCACTGTCAGCGGTCGCCCCGGAGGCGGGGCGCCGAGCGGGACGACACGACCTGGACTCCTCCCAGCCGCTCTTGGAGGGGCGGATCGGCGGCACCTGAGCCAGCCGGGCATCGTACCCCGTGACGCAGGTGCCCCGGTCCGCGCCGCCCGGACCGGTGTCGTCCTCAGCCCACGCGGACGCGGGGGCTCATGGCCACCCGGTAGCGGACCCCCTCGCGCAGAGCGTCGTCGATGTTCTCGAAGTAGTTGAAGTGACCTTCCTCGACCTCGGACTCGAACTCGCCTTCGGTGGCGTAGGTGGCCCCCACCTGCACCCAGCGCGGGTCACCGAGGCAGCGACGGGGCAGCGTCACGGAGACCTTGTCGGTGTCCGGGTCGAGGGACGCCGACTGGCCCGAGCACCTGACGCGCTCGCGGGTGGGCACGGCGCTGATGTAGGGCCCGGAGAACGCGCGGGTCCGGAAGGCATAGGCAGTCACCTCAAACCGGCGCCCCTCCGCGGTCCGGACGTAGAGCTCAGCCGTGCGCGTGCCGCGCACGATGTCCTGGACCTTCATCGAGATCCGGAGCTCGTGCGGGGCGTGGGTGATCGTCAGCCGACGGACGTCGGTGCTGACGTCGTCGGGCAGCTCGGTCGTGGTCCTCACGCTCTCAAAGTCGTAAGTGAACTGCACGACGTCGCCCGTGGCGTCGCGATGGGTCCACTGCTCGGCCGCTGCGGCCGTCGGTACGACGGCGAGGACCACGGCCCCGAAGCCGACGAGGGCGCGAGCAAAGAAGGTGGCGGTGCGCATGCAGTGCCTGCCTTCCGAGAGGTCGAGTGTTCAGGCGCAACCTACCCCCCGTCTTCGGCATGTCCGCCCGTTTCCGTCAAGCCCTCGTGCGGTTGTTCCGATCGGCGATCCGCTATCGATGCAGCTGTCCCGCATCCCACACCTCAGCGCAACGGAACCGGAACCGGCTCTCGCCCCGAGGACGGCGCGGGGAACGTCGGGGGTTCGTCCTGTGGCACGGGTCGCGCCTCCCGACGTCGACTGAGCCAGTCACCATGCGAGTCGCATGCGAGCTGCGTCAAACCGCCGCCGATGCCCCGGGCCTGATCGAGCGCCGCTGCTGGACGCCCCCGCGACCCTTCGCAAGGAAGACGGCGGCATCCACGGCCAAGTGTGAGGCTGGGCCCATGATCACTGACGAACGATTCGACAAGCTCATGGAGCTCGTCGTGCACGGCTTCGAGATCGCCGGCGTGGTCGTGCTCGTCCTCGGAGCGCTCGGCGCCTTCGTCCATGCAGCGCTGGTGGCACGACGGGACGGGCTGCCGAAGGCGTACGAGACGGCTCGGCGCAGCGTCGGGCGCGCGATCCTGCTCGGGCTGGAGCTGCTGATCATCGCGGACATCGTCCTGACCATCACCGTGGACACCACCCTGGACAGCGCGCTCGCCCTCGGGCTGATCGTGATCGTCCGGACCTTCCTCAGCTTCTCCCTCGAGGTCGAACTGGAGGGCACACTGCCGTGGCGGCGTCCGGCGAAGAGTGACCGCTCCGACGCGGCCCTGCCAGACTGAGCGGCATGGAGGTCTACCGCACGCCGGACGCCGCTTTCGACCACATCTCCGACTTCGGTTGGGAGCCGAGCTACGCGGAGGTCGCGGACCCTGACGGCGGCACCCTGCGGATGGCGTACGTCGACGCGGGGCCGGCGGACGGACCGGTCGCGCTGCTGCTGCACGGCGAGCCGTCGTGGTCGTTCCTCTACCGGCACGTGATCGAGGTGCTCACCAACCGCGGGATCCGCTGCGTGGCGCCCGACCTGGTCGGCTTCGGTCGTTCCGACAAGCCGCTCGCCACGGAGGACTACTCCTTCGCCCGGCTGGTCGAGTGGACGCGCGAGCTCGTCTTCGACCACCTGGACCTCCGCGACGTGACGCTGGTCGGGCAGGACTGGGGCGGGTTGATCGGCCTGCGGCTGGTCGCCGAGCACCAGGACCGCTTCGCACGTGTGGTCGCTGCCAACACCGGGCTTCCGACCGGCGACTTCGACATGCCGGAGATCTGGTGGCAGTTCCGCGATGCGGTGCAGAGCGCCGAGACCCTCGACGTGGGCCGACTCGTCGCGGCCGGCTGCGCGCGGCCGATGGCCGACGACGTGCGGGCGGCGTACGACGCTCCGTTCCCCGAGGAGCGCGCCAAGGCGGGCGTACGCGTCATGCCGACCCTCGTGCCCACCCGCCCCGACGACCCCGCCACCGAGGCCAACCGTGCTGCGTGGGAGGTGCTCTCGACCAGCGAGCTGCCGTTCCTGGTCGCCTTCAGCGACAGCGACCCGATCACCGGGGCGATGGCGCCGGTCCTGCGCAAGCTGATCCCCGGCACGCGCGGGCTCGACCACCCGACCATCGTCGACGCCGGTCACTTCCTCCAGGAGGACGCCGGCGCCGAGCTCGGCCGCGTGGTCGCCGACTTCATGCTGGGCTGAGCGGCTCAGGCGTCGTACGGCTTGTCGTCGTTGCGCGGGTCCTCGTTCGGGTAGCCCGCGCGCGGAGCGATCCCGTCGGGCTGGGTCTCCTCGCCGCCCGCGCTCTGCTCCGGCGGGGCGTCGTCCGGGGTAGGCAGCACGCTGGTGTCGCGCAGCCCGTCCGTGCTCACCTGGCCCGGACCGGTGGGCCCGATGCGCTCGCTGCTCGAGCCCATCCCGCCCGCTGCTCCCTCGGGGCCCGAGGAGTTCGGCGTACCGCGCCGCTCGTCGGTGTCGGGCTTGGGCGTCTGCTCGTCCGGAGTGCTCATGGACTCCGGTGCCCTCGACGGCCCTTCCTCATGCGCTCCGGCGCGTGTGCCACAACCACGCGATGCCCGCGAACGGCAGCACCAGCGGCAGCCAGCCGTAGCCCGCTCCGTACGCCGACCACACGGTCGCGTCGGGGAAGAGCTGCGGGTCGAGGACGGTAAGCGTGCCGACGCTCAGCACCCCGACCAGCTCGAAGACGACGGCCGCCCAGGCGAGGCGGCGCGGCGAGGGGCCGACCTCGGCGAGGCCGAGGGTCGCGGCGATGTAGACGACGGCGGCGAGCGCGGAGAG
This sequence comes from Nocardioides furvisabuli, assembly GCF_021083185.1. Classification (GTDB taxonomy): domain Bacteria; phylum Actinomycetota; class Actinomycetes; order Propionibacteriales; family Nocardioidaceae; genus Nocardioides; species Nocardioides furvisabuli. The sequence goes on from NZ_JAIGQB010000003.1 coordinate 324,522, forward strand.
CGTGTAGGCCAGCGGTGCCTCGTCGGCCTTGGTGAAGAGCTGCACGAGCGAGCGGGCGGTCGCGGCGAGGGCGAAGACGCCGTAGACCGCGACGAGCACGCGACCGGCGCCGGAGCTGGTCGAGCTCACGAGGGCCAGACCTGCATGGCGCGCAGGATCACGAAGGCCTGCGTGAGGCCCGCGACCATCAGCACGGCCGTCGCGCCGCGGCTGCGCTCGGCCAGCGACCAGACGAAGCCGGCGGGCAGCAGGACCAGCCCGGCGACGAGGTAGCCGAAGAACGTGACGAGCGCGCCGCCGCTCAGGTCGACCCCGCCGACCTGGATGCCGGCGACGACGAGCAGGACCAGCGTCAGGCCCTCGATGAAGCCCGCGGCGCCGAGCAGGCCCCAGTCGGGCGTGCGGTCGAGCACGACGTAGACCAGCACCACCGCGGCGAAGATCAGCGAGGCGACGAGCACGACGGAGGGGAAGGGGCTGTCCACGAGGTCAGATTGTCCCAGAGCGGTCCAGCGGCGGGACTTCACAGGGACGGCACAGACTCGTGGCAGGTCGTCGACAGGTGAGGCCGCGAGCCTCGCAGCATGAATCCCACCTACCTGCTCGCCGCGGTCGACGTCGTCGCGGTCCTCGTCCTGGCCATGGCCGTCTACTACCCCCGCCACCGCCGCGCCGACCTCGTCACCGCCTTCATCGCCGTCAACGTCGGCGTCCTCGCCGTGACGATCGTGCTGGCAGGCAGCTCCGCGACCATCGGGCTGGGGCTCGGTCTTTTCGGCGTCCTCTCCATCATCCGGCTGCGCTCCGACGAGCTCGGCCAGCACGAGATCGCCTACTACTTCGCAGCCCTCGCCATCGGCCTCATCGGCGGGCTCGGCACGGCCGACCTCGGGCTCTCGATCTCGCTGATGGCCGGGCTGGTGCTCGTGCTCGCCGTCGCCGACAGCCGGCTCCTGCACAGCACCGGCCTGCGTCAGGTGGTCGTGCTCGACTCCGCGATCACCGACGAGCCCACCCTCGTCGAGCGCCTCGAGGCGCTCCTCGACGCTCGCGTCACGCGGGTGACGCCGGTGCGTGTGGACCTGGTCAACGACACCACGACCGTCGAGGTGCACCACGCCGTCGGTCCGCGCCCCGCCCTGCCGCGCGCCGAGCGCCACGACGCCGCGGCCCTGACCCGATGAGCACCGATCGGATGAGCACCGTCTCGATGAGCACCGTCTCGACGAGTGCCGTCGACCACCTGCCGCCCGTCAGCCTGGCCGACCTCAACGCCGAGGCCGAGCTGCTCACCCGGGTGGACCGGAAGTACGTCGTCCCGGCCGGCGACCTCGACGCCCTCGTCACCGGCGTGCCCGGGCTGCGGGCGCTCTCCATCGACGGGCGGCGGTCCTCGCACTACGAGTCGACCTACCTCGACACCGTCGGGCTCGACAGCTGGACCGCCTCGGCCCACCGGCGCCGCCGCCGCTGGAAGGTGCGCACCCGGGTCTACGCCGACACCGGCGAGTGCTGGCTGGAGGTCAAGACCCGCGGGCGACGTGGCGCCACCGTCAAGGAGCGGATGCTCCACCCCGGCAGCAACCCGCTCGAGGTCCCCGCCTCCGCCGACGGGTGGGTCCGCGACCGCCTGCGCGAGGCGGACGTGCACGGCGTGGACCCGCAGTCCCTCGTGCCGACGCTGCGCACCACCTATCGGCGTACGACGCTCCTGGTCGGCGCCGGCGCGGGACGGGCCACCATCGACCGCGAGCTGCGCTGGGTCTCCGGCCACGGCAGCGCCGAGGTCGGCGACGTGCTCGTCGTCGAGACCAAGTCGGCCTCCGCCGGCCCCGGTCCGCTCGACCGGCGGCTGTGGGAGCTCGGGCACCGGCCGGTGCGGATCTCCAAGTACGGCACCGGGCTGGCCCTGCTGACCCCCGACCTGCAGCTCAACCGGTGGCACCGCGTCACCTCGCGGCACCTCGCCACCCACCTCACCCTCGACACAGGAGTCCTCGCATGAACCACAGCCATCCCCGATCCCGGCGCCTGGTCGCGCTCGCCACCATGGCCGTCCTGGCCCTGGGCGGGTGCGCCTCCATCCCCAATGGGTCGGCGGTCGCCACCACCGGTGTCACCTCCGCCACGCAGACCGTCGCGGACGGCACGGGCGTGTGGGACGCAGCCACGGTGCACGACATCTCGATCGACGTCGACGAGTCCGCCGTCGCGACCATGATCGCCACCTACCTCGAGACGGACGAGAAGGAGTGGATCGAGGCCACCGTCACCATCGACGGGGAGACCTACGACAGCGTCGGACTGCGGCTCAAGGGCAACTCGTCGCTCCGGGGGGTCAGCGCCGACGCCGACGCCGCGGACCTGCCGTGGCTGATCCGGCTCGACACGTTCGTCGACGGGCAGCAGCTGGACGGGTCCAGCGAGCTCGTCGTCCGCTCCAACACCTCCGAGACCGCCCTCAACGAGGCCGTCGCACTGGACCTGCTCGCCGAGGCAGGGCTCGCCAGCGAGCACGCCGTCGCGACGTCCTTCAGCGTCAACGGAGGCGATGCCCGGCTCCGGCTCGTCGTGCAGAACCTCGACGAGGACTGGGAGGAGGAGAACTTCATGACCGACGGGATCCTCTACAAGGCAGAGGCCGGCGGCGACTGGACCTACCGCGGCGACGACCCGGAGGCCTACACCGACGTCTTCGACCAGGAGACCGGCGACGACGACCTGACGCCGCTCATCGACTTCCTCGAGTTCGTCAACACCAGTAGCGACGAGCAGCTCGCCGCCGGGCTCCCCGAGCGGCTCGACGTCCAGGCCTTCGCGCGCTACCTCGCCTTCGAGGAGGTCATCGACAACTTCGACGACATCGACGGTCCGGGCAACAACTCCTACCTCCGCTACGACGCGACCACCGGCGGCTTCACCGTCGTCGCGTGGGACCACAACCTCGCCTTCGGCGCCGGCCCGGCGGGCGGCGCTCCGGGCGGTGGCACGGCAGGCGCGGACGGCGAGCGTCCAGCACCTCCGGAGGGTGAGCGCCCTGCGATGCCCGAGGGCGAGCGTCCCGGGGCTCCCGGGGGCGAGCGGCCCGACCGGGGTGAGGGCGGGACCGGAGGCACCGGCGAGGCGAACGTCCTGGTCGAGCGCTTCACCGCCGTCGAGGAGTGGGCCGACCTCGTCGAGCAGGCGAGGACGGACCTGGTCGAGGAGCTCTACGACAGCGGTTACGCCGAGGAGGTCCTCGACCAGTGGGTGTCGGTGCTCACCGAGCAGGCCGGCGGCCTCGTCGACGCGGCGACGGTCGAGGAGGAGGCCGACGCCATCCGGGCCGTCATCGCCGCTTGATGAACTTCCACTCGCTCGGGTGGAAGTTCGGGTCGGCCGCAGGGATCTCACGCTCAGGCCCCGATGGACTTCCACTCGTACGAGTGGAAATCCATCGGGCGGACGAAGCTCAGCTGACGGCCGGGAACTCCTCCATCGCGTGGTCGGCGATCTTCTTCATCATGAAGCCGTCGATGCCACCGCCGACCAGTCCGCCGGCGAGCGGGATGCCGCGGCCGAAGCGGGCCAGCAGCTTCTCGCTCACCCCGCGCATGAGCCGGAAGCCGACCGCCTTGTTGACGACCATCAGCGCCGCGGGCGGCAGGCCCTTGAGGGCGTACGCCGTCGCGCGGCTCCCGGCGCTCTGCATCCCCGCCTTCTTCAGCACCTCGTCGGACTCCGAGCCGACGAGCGTGAGCAGCACCGCGGTGCGCACGCGCTGCTCGGAGATGTCGTAGCCCCGCAGCGTCGCGACGGTGCCGACCATGCGGACCGCCTGGAGGTAGAACTCGGCGACGTTGACCGGCAGCGACACCGGCATCGTGACGAAGCCGCCCAGCCCGGTGGCGAAGCCGCCGACCGCCCCGAAGAACGTGGTCGAGCGGGCCACCGCGGCGATCGCCTTCTCACGGTCACCGCCGGCCTTGGCCAGCGCGCGGTCGGCCACCTCGCGGACCGGGTCGATCGGGCCGCGGCCCTCGAGCCCGACGTCGATGAGCATCTCGACGAGCCGGTCGATGGCGCCCGGGTCGGGGCGCGGGTCGTCGGCGGCGTCGAGCGCGGCGCGGGTCTTCTCCGTCTCGTCGCTGCCCGGGGTGAGGAGGTCCTTGAGTCCCATGCGGAGAGCGTAGGGATCGCGCGGTCGCGGGGGCACACCCTGTCGAGCCTGCGCGCCGGCCGGAGCGGTGCGTGAGACAGGTTCCTCGCGAGGAAAAGGTGTCTCACCCACCGCCCCGAGGAGCGGCGAGACCGGGATCAGGCGATCGACGACCGGAAGCCGCGCAGCCGCAGGCTGTTGGTCACCACGAAGACGCTCGAGAACGCCATCGCCGCACCGGCGAGCATCGGGTTGAGCAGCCCGGCGGCGGCGAGCGGCAGGGCGGCGACGTTGTAGGCGAAGGCCCAGAAGAGGTTGCCCTTGATGGTCCCCAGCGTGCGGCGCGAGAGCCGGATCGCGTCGACCGCGACGAGCAGGTCGCCGCGCACGAGCGTCAGGTCGCTGGCCTCGATCGCCACGTCGGTGCCGGTGCCCATCGCGAGCCCGAGGTCGGCCTGGGCGAGCGCCGCCGCGTCGTTGACGCCGTCGCCGACCATCGCGACGACCGCGCCGCCGGCCTGGAGCCGCTGCACCTCGGCGACCTTGTCGGCCGGCAGCACGTCGGCGATGACGTCGGAGATGCCGACCTGGGCGGCCACGTGGCGGGCGGCGGCCTCGTTGTCGCCGGTGAGCAGCACCGGCGTCAGCCCGAGCTCGCGCAGCCGGGCCACGGCCTCGGCCGAGGTCGGCTTGACCGTGTCGCCGACGACGATCACGCCACGCGCGCGGCCGTCCCAGCCGACCGCGACGGGCGTACGCCCCTGCGCCTGCGCCGCGGTGACCGCAGAGGCGAGCGACGGCGGGAGGTGCTGCGACCACTCCTCGAGCAGCCGGGGCCGGCCGACGACCACCGCGTGGCCCTCGACGACGCCCTGCACTCCGAGCCCCTCACGGTTGGCGAAGTCCTCCACCGCGGCCGGGGACTCGACCGAGGCCGCGATGGCCCGGCCGACCGGGTGCTCGGACGCCGACTCGAGCGCGGCGGCGAGGCGGCGTACGTCGTCCGCGGACTCGCCCTCGGCGGCCACCACCTCGTGGACGGTCATCGCGCCAGTCGTCACGGTGCCGGTCTTGTCCAGCACGATCGTGTCGACGCGGCGCGTCGACTCCAGCACCTCGGGGCCCTTGATCAGGATGCCGAGCTGGGCGCCGCGACCGGTGCCGACCATCAGGGCCGTCGGCGTGGCCAGCCCGAGCGCGCACGGGCAGGCGATGATCAGCACCGCGACCGCGGCGGTGAAGGCCGCCGTCGCGCCCGCGCCGCTGCCGAGCCAGAAGCCGAGGGTGGCCGCGGCCAGGCCGATGACGATCGGCACGAAGACGCCGGAGATGCGGTCGGCGAGGCGCTGCACCTCGGCCTTGCCGTTCTGGGCGTCCTCGACGAGGCGCGCCATCTGGGCGAGCTGGGTGTCGGCGCCGACGCGGGTGGCGCGCACGACGATGCGACCACCGGCGTTCAGGCACGCGCCGACCACGGTGTCACCCGGCCCGACCTCGACGGGCACGGACTCCCCGGTGAGCATGGACGCGTCGATCGCGGAGCTGCCCTCGACGACCTCGCCGTCGGTGGCGACCTTCTCGCCGGGACGTACGACGAACTCGTCGCCGACGACCAGCTGGTCGGTCGGGATGCGCACTTCCCGCCCGTCGCGGAGGACCGCGACGTCGCGCGCGCCGAGCTCCATCAGCGCGCGCAGAGCCGCGCCCGACTGTCGCTTCGAACGGTGCTCGAGCCAGCGCCCCGCGAGGATGAAGGTGGTCACCCCGGCGGCGGCCTCGAGGTAGATGTTGGACGCGCCGTCCGTGCGGTCGATCGAGATCCGGAAGGGGTGCGTCATCCCGGGCTCGCCGGCGGTGCCGAGGAAGAGCGCCCACAGCGACCAGCCGAAGGCGGCGAGCACGCCGACCGACACCAGGGTGTCCATGGTGGTCGCGCCGTGGCGCAGGTTGGTCCACGCGGCGCGGTGGAAGGGCAGTGCGCCCCACACGACGACCGGAGCGGCCAGCGCGAGCGAGGCCCACTGCCAGTAGGTGAACTGCAGCGCCGGCACCATCGCCATCGCGATCACCGGGACACTGAGCGCAGTGCTGACCAGCAGCCGCTGCAGCAGCGGGTCGCGCTCGGGCGCGGCGTCCTCGGCGGGGGCGTCGGGCGGGGCCGGCAGCGCGGCGGCGTACCCCGCGGCCTCGACCGTCCGCAACAGGTCGTCGGTGGAGACGGAGCCTGGGTAGGAGACCTTCGCCTTCTCCGTGGCGTAGTTGACGGTCGCGGTGACACCGTCGAGCTTGTTGAGCTTGCGCTCGATGCGGTTGGCGCACGACGCGCAGGTCATCCCGGTGATGGCCAGCTCGACGTCGGTGGGCGCGTCAGCGGTCATGGTCGACCTCCGACCGGTCGTGGGCGGGAACGGGCTCGGTGTCGACCGGCCCGACCAGCCGGCCCCCGCCCCAGGCCACCGCGAAGGCGACGACCACGGCCGTGACGAAGGCGGCCACCCGCAGCGGCGTGCTCATCACTCCTCCTCCCACGTTTCCGAATGGTGCGACGTCACGCCAGCGCGTAGCCGGCCTCCTCGACGGCGGCGCGGACGGCCGAGGCGTCGAGGGGGGCGGTGCTGGTGACGGTGACGGCTCCGGTCTCGACGACGACGTCGACGGTCTCGACGCCCTCGAGCTCGGAGATCCCCTCGGTGACCGAGGCGGCGCAGTGGCCGCAGGTCATGCCGGTGACGGTGTAGGTCTCGGTGGTCATGTCGGGTTTCCCTTCGTCGGTGGTGCAGTCAGGACTTCACGAGGCGCGCGATGGCCTCGGAGGCCTCCTTGAGCTTCTCGTCCTGGACGGCTCCGCCCTGGCGGGCGGCGTCGACGAGACAGTGCGCCATGTGGTCGTCGAGCAGCGACAGCGCGAGGGCCTGCAGCGCCTTGGTCGCGGCGGAGACCTGGGTGAGGATGTCGATGCAGTACTTCTCCTCCTCCACCATGCGCTGGATCCCACGGACCTGTCCCTCGATGCGGCGCAGCCGCTTGAGGTGGGCCTGGACCGCTGCGTCGTTGCCCTCGAGGTGGCCGTGCTGCTCGCTCATGGTCCAAAGATACCCCTAGGGGGTATCAATCGCAAGCAACGGGGAACACGACCCTCACCCGTGGGGGTGTAATTCGACCCCGAGCTGAGCGGTGGCCACGCCCGGCGGGCGCTCCCGCCCACCGGTCACGCCTACAGTGGCCACGACGGTCTGGGGGGCGTCGAGGTCGCACGGACGTGTGGTCTCCTCCCCACCTGTCAGGACTGTCCATGATCATCCGCGTTGGCCTCATCGGCGGCGACGAGCTCGTCCGTCGAGGGCTGGAGAGCATGCTCCGCACCCTGGGCGGCTTCGAGCTCGGCAGCTTCAAGGACCGGATGCGCGAACCGATCGACATCGCGCCGATCGAGACCTTCGGCACCCCGCTCGACGACACCACCCTCTCCCGGGCCGTCGCCGACCCCTTCATCCGGCGCGTCGCGGTCTTCACCTGGAACCACCACCCGGGCCTGGTCGACGACGTGCTCGGGGACGGCGTCTCCGGCTACCTCGGCAAGAGCCTCACCGCGACGCAGCTCGGCCGCGCGCTGCGCTCGATCCACCTCGGCGAGGCGGTCGTCGCCCCGCCGCTGGGCGGCCACCCGGTGAGCGGTCCCCCCGTGCCGAGCGAGGCCGACATCCTCACGACCCGCGAGCGCGAGACCCTCGGCCTCATCGCGACCGGCCGCAGCAACGACGAGATCGCCCAGGAGATGCAGATCTCGCTCAACTCGGTGAAGTCCTACATTCGCAGCGCCTACCGCAAGACCGGCGTCCAGAGCCGCAGCCAGGCGGTCCTGTGGGCCGTCAGCCACGGCGTGCGCGCGGACGTGCTCGAGAGGGCCTGACCAGGCGCTCAGGCGAGCGGAGCAGGGCGTACGCCGTCACGACCGGGGAGGTCGGCCGGGCGCGTCCAGGCGCCGCGACCGATGAGCACCTCACGCAGCACGTCGGGGCGGTCGGTGATGATCCCGTCCACGCCGGCGTCGAGCAGCGCCCGCATGGTGGCCGGGTCGTCGACGGTCCACACGACCACCCGGATCCCGAGCTCGTGGGCGCGTGCGATGACCCGCTCGGAGTGGATCGGCATCCGGCCGAGCCGCAGCGGCACGTGCGCGAAGGCGCCGCCCCCGGGGCGGACGCCGACGGGACGTACGCCGCCGCGTGAGCACGCGATGAGCGTGGTCAGCGAACGCCAGCCGAGCGCCGTCGTGACGCCGGGCGCCTCGTCCTGGAGCCGGCGCAGCCAGCGGCTCCACGCGCCGGCGACCAGGATCCGCTCGGCCCAACCGGGCTGCTGGGCGAGCAGGCGGGCCATCGCCCCGACCGACGGCTCGTCCTTCAGGTCGATCGCGAACCTCGCCTGCGGAAAGGCTGCCATGGCCTCCACGAGGGTCGGGATCCGGTCGGTGCCGTCGACGCGGAGCCGGCGCAGGTCGGCGAGGTCGAGGTCGGCGACGTCGCCCGGATGCCCGGTGACGCGACGCAGGCTCGCGTCGTGGAAGCACACGAGGTGCCCGTCGCGGGCGGTGCGGACGTCGGTCTCGAGGTGGGTCAGGCCCAGGGACGTCGCACGTCCGAAGGCGGCGAGGGTGTTCTCGGGGGCGAGCGCCATGCCGCCGCGGTGGGCGATGGCGAGCGGACCGGGGTGGTCGCCGTAACGGATGTCGCCGTAGCTGGTCACGACCTCAGCATGCGGCGCCCGTCCGGGGCTGTCGCCCCGAACGGGCCCGTCCGAGCGAGTGTTCACCCAGGCTTCGTCGCCGCGTCCCCACTCAGCTGCGGTAGCCGCCCAGCAGCTCCGCGAGCCGCAGGTGCGGCTTCGCCTCGTCCTTGCGGCCCTTGCGCTGCAGGGCTCGGCCCACCAGCAGGTGGGCGTACGGCTCGTTGGGGTCGTGCTCCAGCAGCTCGGTCGCCACCCGGATCGTGCCGTCGAGCTGGGCGGAGTGGAAGAGCGAGCGCGCCAGCAGCAGGCGTACGTCGGTGAGCTCGTGCACCACCTCGCCCGGGTCGGCGAGCAGCTCCGTGAGAAGCACGGCGGCCTCGCGGTAGGCACGCTCCTCGAACAGGGCCTGGGCCCGCACCCAGCGGTCGTGGACGGAGTCCTCAAGCAACCCCGCGTGTCCGCGCAGCAACTGGTCGAACGAGGCCAGGTCGTCGGGGGTGAAGTCGGTCATCGTCGCTCCTCTCGTGCAGTGGCGCCACTCCCGAGGGTGCGCCTGTCGAAAGGCCCAACGCGGTAACGGTGCCCGGCGATTCCGCGGAATACTGGGGCTGCGACCCCTGTTGGAGATCATAGAAACTTCAACTAGACGGAGGACACCATGCAGTTCGGCATCTTCAGCGTCGGCGACCTCACCACCGACCCGACCACCGGGCGGACGCCGTCCGAGGCCGAGCGCATCGCCCTGATGACGAAGATCGCGCTCAAGGCCGAGGAGGTCGGGCTCGACGTCTTCGCGACCGGCGAGCACCACAACCCGCCGTTCGTCGTGTCGTCCCCGACGACGCACCTCGGCTACATCGCGGCCAAGACCGACAAGCTGCTGCTCTCCACGAGCACGACCCTCGTCACCACCAACGACCCGGTGAAGATCGCGGAGGACTACGCCTTCCTCCAGCACCTCTCGGGCGGGCGCGTCGACCTGATGATGGGCCGCGGCAACACCGGCCCGGTCTACCCGTGGTTCGGCAAGGACATCCGCGACGGCATCAAGCTCGCGATCGAGAACTACCACCTGCTGCGCACGCTGTGGCGCGAGCCGGTCGTCAACTGGCAGGGCCAGTTCCGCACGCCGCTGCAGGGCTACACCTCCACGCCGGCGCCGCTCGACGGCACGCCGCCCTTCGTGTGGCACGGCTCCATCCGCAGCACCGAGATCGCCGAGCAGGCGGCCTACTACGGCGACGGGTTCTTCCACAACCACATCTTCTGGAACAGGGAGCACACCGAGGCGATGGTGCAGCTCTACCGCCGCCGCTTCGAGTTCTACGGCCACGGTGCGGCTGACCAGGCCTACGTCGGCCTCGGCGGTCAGGTCTTCATGGCCGAGAGCGAGGCCGAGGCCAAGCGGGTCTTTCGCCCCTACTTCGACAACGCCCCGGTCTACGGCCACGGCCCGTCGCTGGAGGACTTCACGACGATGACGCCGCTGACCGTCGGCACGACCGAGCAGGTCATCGAGCGCACGCTCGGCTTCGCCGACTACGTCGGTGACTACCAGCGCCAGATGTTCCTCATCGACCACGCCGGCCTGCCGGAGTCGCTGGTGCTGGAGCAGGTGGAGATGCTCGGCACCGAGGTCGTGCCCGTGCTCCGCGCGGAGTTCGAGCGCCGTCGCCCCGCGCACGTGCCGAGCGACCCGCCCACCCACGCCTCGCTCGTCGCGGCCGGCGCGGACGCCCCGCACCACCTCGTCGAGCCCGCCCGCGAGCACGTCGAGAGGCTCGAGGCCGAGCAGGCAGCCCAGACCGCCGGGGTCGGCGCATGAGTCCTCGGATCGTCGTGGTGACGGCGGGACTCACCGTCCCGTCGTCCACCCGGCTCCTCGCCGACCAGCTCGCCGAGGCCACCTCGACGCAGGTGAGCGCGCTCGGTGAGTCGGTGGAGACGTCCTTCGTCGAGCTGCGCGAGGTCGCCGGCGAGCTGGCCACGTTCATGGTCACCGGCGGCATCCCGACGCCGCGGCTCACCGAGCTGCGCGAGCAGGTGGCGACCGCCGACGGCCTGATCGCCGTCACGCCGGTCTTCAACGCCAGCTTCAGCGGGCTGTTCAAGATGTTCTTCGACGCCGTCGACCCCGACTCGCTGACCGGCACCCCCGTGCTGGTCGCCGCGACCGCCGGCACCTCCCGGCACTCGCTGGTCCTCGACCACGCGATGCGCCCGCTCTTCGCCCACCTCCGCGCGGTCGTCGTACCCACCGGCGTCTTCGCCGCCACCGAGGACTTCGGCAGCCACGGGCTCGCCGAGCGGATCACCCGCGCCGCGGCCCAGCTCGCCGCGGCGGTGCTCAGCCACGGGGAGTACGCCGTCGGCGGCTTCGCGCCCGACCTCGCGGCCCGCCCGCGGCGTACGTCCGGCACGCCGGTCGAGGCCGACGTCACTCCCTTCGGCGACCTGCTGCGCGGGCACTCGGGCTCGGGCCAGGGATGAGCGTCCCGACGCCGTTCTGGCGCTCGGTCGAGGCGCTCAACAACGTCGTCTACCTGGTGCCCGAGGCGGCGAGGCACTACACGTCGATCGGGCTGAAGGGCTCGTGGATGGGCTACTTCGCGTCGCGGTCGGCGCCGATGGGCGCCGCCTCGCCGGAGCTCGTCGTCGCGACCTTCCACGGCTTCGCGCCGCACCTCGTCCACCGGGCGCTGCCCGACGCGTGGGGCTTCGCGTCACCGGCCCGGGTGCACCGCGCGCGGCTCGAGCTCGCCACCGGCGTCCTCGGCCGGGCCCTGACCGGCGAGCAGGTCGCACCGCTGGCCGACTCGCTGGCCTCGATCGTCGAGGGGCTGGACCTCGCCGGCAAGCCACTCGCCGCCGCGCACGCCTCGCTCGAGGCGCCGGCGGACGACCTCGGCCGCTTCTGGCTGGCGGACGCGGTGGTCCGCGAGTTCCGCGGCGACTGCCACGTCGCGGTGCTGGTCACCCACGGGCTGGGCGGCGTCGACGCCAACGTCCTCAACCTGGCGGCCGGTCGCACCTTCCCCGAGCAGCAGGCGCTCCGCGGCTGGAGCGACGACGAGTGGGCCGCAGGTCACGACCGGCTGCGCGCACGTGGCTGGCTCGACGACGACGGCGCGATCACGCCGCTGGGCGCCGACGCTCGCGACGAGCTCGAGGCCGCCACCGACCGCGCATGCCTCAGTGCGATGAGCACCGACGCCGTGGCGACGGCCGTCGAGATCACCGACGACCTGCGCGCCGTGGCTCGCGCGCTGCGGGCGTCGCTGAAGACCTGATCGCCGGCTTCGTCCCATCCCCGACGCCCTCCGGACGGACCGCCCACTCAGGGGAGCTCTGCGGGTCACACCCGTGGGGAGGTGACCGCGTGTCACACCGCCTCACGGGTGTGTTCGCACGCGCGGTCCGGTGGTTGCGTCGGTGGCACGAGCCAGACCCTTGGGAGGGAATCATGAGTGACACCGTGTGGAGCTACCGCGACAGCGAGTGGAGCCAGGCCCGTGACCTGATCGGTTACGACGTCGAGGCCGACGGCGGCACGATCGGCACCGTCGACGAGGCGAGCAACGAGGCGTCGGCCCAGTGGCTCGTCGTCGACACCGGCTTCTGGATCTTCGGCAAGAAGCGCGTGATCCCGGCGGGCACGGTCGTGGGAATGGACCACGAGGCGCGCAGGATCGTGGTCAGCATGACCAAGGACCAGGTCAAGGCCGCACCCGACTACGACGAGTCCGACTGGGCCGACGAGGACACCAGGGCGCAGCAGAGGGCGCGACACGGCGACTACTACACGCCGTACTCGCGCCGGTGATCAGGACCGGACGAGCGCAGGACCCGCCCCCCCGGCCAGCACGCTCGGCCGGCGTTCCGGCGCCCGTGAGCCTTCCGCGGCCCCGCGGTGGGGCCCTAGGTTCGCAGGATCACGCCACGCCGAACGGGAGCCGAGCATGTCGATCACGCTGAACCCCTACCTGAGCTTCCCCGACGCGCGGGCGCGCGAGGCGCTGGAGCTCTACCACTCCGTGCTGGGCGGCGAGCTGTCCGTGATGACCTTCGGCGACATGGGCACCGAGGGTCCGCTCGCCACGCAGGTCATGCACGGCCAGCTCACGGCGCCCGGTGGCATCACGCTGATGGGCGCCGACGCGCCGCCGGAGATGGTGCAGGTCACCTTCGGCGACAGCATGTCGGTGAGCCTCTCCGGTGGCCCGGAGGACGGCGACCAGCTGCGCTCGTGGTTCGCCGCGCTGTCCGAGGGCGGCGAGGTGCGCCAGCCGCTCGAGGCCGCACCGTGGGGTGACGAGTTCGGGATGCTCGTCGACCGGTTCGGGATCTCGTGGATGGTCAACATCGCCGGGGACGGTGGCTCCTGAGCCCCCGCTCCGTGCTGCTGCGGGTCGTCCACCCCCGTCCGGGTGCGCCACACACCGCCCGAGGCAAGGCACACTGACCCGATGGACTGCTACGTCGAGGCCGGTGCTGCGCACGCCCTTCCCGCGCTGCGGCGCGAGCTGGTGACGTACCTGCGTCGTCACGGTGATCCCGGCAGCGACTTCGACGCCGCAGAGCTCCTCATCGGGGAGGCCGTGGGAAACGCCGTGCGCCACACCGCCGGCCCGGCCTGGGTGTCCCTGCACTGGCGGGACCAGCTCCCCCTGTTGACGGTCCACGACCTCGGACCGGGATTCGACCCTGCGAGCCTCGGCAACGCGGTCGAGCCGGCGCCCGATCCGGACGCCGACCCCTTCGACTCCCTGGCGGAGTCCGGCCGTGGGCTGATGATCATGCGGGCGCTTGCACCGACCCTGACGAGCCGCGCCAGGACCGGCGAAGGCATGGTCGTCTCGGTGTCCCTGCCCGTCACACGACCGCCGTCGGTCAGCCACGACCCGCCCATGCGGCGCGCGGGTGCGCTGCCGCTCCCGGAGGAGTCGCTGCCCCAGGGTGGCTTCGGCAAGGAGTCCTTCCTGCGGGCGCTCGTCGTCCAGCTCGCGCAGACCATCGAGGTCCAGCACGGGCAGGACGCCGCCGACGCAGCGGTGGCCCAGGTCGGCACCGACGTGGGGGGCCGGATGCTGGAGGAGTTCCGCCTGGCGCAGGCCGTGACGGGACGGATGTCGCCGGAGGAGATCGGACGGTGCTACGTGCGCCTCAAGCACGCCATCGACGGCGGTTTCCGCGTCGTCGAGGCCACGGAGGAGAGGATCGTGCTCGTCAACGATCGCTGTCCCTTCGGTGAGGCGGTGCGGCAGGCTCCGTCACTGTGCCGGATGACGTCGAGCGTCTTCGGTGGGATCGCGGCCCGCAACAGCGACGAGGGGGCGACGGTGCTCCTCGAGGAACGCATCGCCCTCGGCGACGTGGGGTGCCGCGTCGTGGTGGAGCTCAGCGTGACCCGGGAGGACGCCGATCCCGCCACCCACTACTACGCGACCCCGGTCGAGGGCTGAGCCGTGCGGCAGCCTCACCAGGGGGAGGGCTGGTAGTCCTTCACGAAGCAGCCGAAGAGGTCCTCGCCGGCCTCTCCGAGCACGATCGGGTCGTAGACGCGCGCTGCCCCGTCGACCAGGTCGAGCGGCGCGTGCCAGCCCTCTGCGGCGATGCGCAGCTTCTCGTGGTGCGGGCGCTCGTCGGTGATCCAGCCGGTGTCGACCGCGGTCATCAGGATCTTGTCGGTCTCGAACATCTCGCCCGAGCTCGTCCGCGTCATCATGTTGAGCGCGGCCTTGGCCATGTTGGTGTGCGGGTGGCCGGGGCCCTTGTAGCGGCGGGAGAACTGCCCCTCCATCGCCGACACGTTGACGACGTACGCCCGACCTGAGGCCGCAGTGGTCGCGGCGGCCGCCATCGCCGGGCGCAGCCGCGAGACCAGGAGGAACGGGGCGATCGAGTTGCACAGCTGCACCTCGAGGAGCTCCAGCGGGTCGACCTCGCCGACCGTCTGGGTCCACGAGTTGTTGTCCTGCACGTCGGGCAGCAGGCCGCCCGCGTCGACCGCCGTCCCGGCGAGGTGCGCGTCGAGCGAGGCGTGCCCGGCCTTGAGTGCCAGTGCGGTGAGCGTCGCGGCGTTGTGCGCGGCCCGCGCGTGCTCGACCGACTCGCCCTCGTGGTGCGCGACGGCAGTGTCGGTCAGTGCGCCCGCGATCGCGGCGGGGTGCGCCTCGGAGATGTGGTCGAAGGTCACCAGCTCGGGGACCGAGTCCTCCGGCAACGGGAGCGACTCGGCCTCGACCAGCGGGGCGTAGGCGCCCGGCGTGCGGCGTACGGTCTGGCAGGCGTTGTTGACGAGGATGTCGAGCGGGCCTGCGGCCGCGACGTCGTCGGCGAGCGAGATGACCTGCGTAGGGTCGCGCAGGTCGATGCCGACCACCTTGAGCCGGTGGATCCACTCGTCGGCGTCGGGGAGCGCGGAGAAGCGCCGCACCGCGTCCTTGGGGAAGCGGGTGGTGATCGTGGTGTGGGCGCCGTCGCGCAGCAGGCGCAGCGCGATGTACATCCCGATCTTCGCGCGGCCGCCGGTGAGCAGGGCGCGCTTGCCGGTGAGGTCGGTGCGCTGGTCGCGCTTGGCGTGGCTCATCGACGCGCAGGTGGGGCAGAGCCAGTGGTAGAACGCGTCGACCAGCGTGAAGTCCTGCTTGCAGATGTAGCAGCCACGCGGGTTGATCAGCTCGCCGGCGAAGGCCCCGACGCTCGTCGAGACGAGCGGGATCCCCGCCGTCTCGTCGTCGATGCGCATCGCCGACCCGGTCGCGGTCTTCTCGATGATCTCGCGGTCGTGGGCCAGCTCCGCGGCGCGCTTGGCGAGCTTGCGCTCGGACTTGATCGACTTGTACATGTGCGACGCCGCGCGCTTGACCGTGACGTGGTCGGGGTGGTCGCCAGGGAGGTGGTGGAGCGTCTGCAGCACCCGGAGGGTCGTCGCGAGGTCGTCGGGGTCGATGCCGGGGTGCTGCTGGTCCACCGGGGAAGCGTACGGGCGCGGGGGCGATCCCCGGCCATCCGGGGATTCTGGAGGTTCCGGTGCGAAGTTTCGGGGGTGAGGCTCCAGCTTCCCCGGGTACCCGGGGAACGCGACGGGGAGTGAGCAGGGCCCCTGCGCTCAGCCCTCGCGCGCCGGCGACCCGTTGATCCGCACCCGGTCGGCGCGCATGCCGTGCTCCACGCCCCAGAGCACGGCCTTGGAGCGCGAGTCGACGTCGATCTTGCGGTAGGCGGAGCGGATGTAGGACTTGATGGAGTTCAGCGAGAGCAGGGTGCGCTCGGCGATCTCCTGGTTGCTCAGGCCCATGGTGATGAGCGAGAGCACCTCGGCCTCGCGGGCGGTGAGACCCTCCTCGCGACCGGGCCAGTCGCCGCCGACGAGCGCGGAGCGACCGCGCGAGGGCGACACCACGACCTGCCCGGCGGAGATCGCGCAGATGGCGTCGACCAGGCGGGAGGCGGGCAGGCTCTTGGAGAGGTAGCCCCGCACGCCCTGGTTGAGGGTGTCGCGGGTCAGCCACGGCTGGAAGTTCCAGGTGTAGACCGCGACCTGGCGCACCTGGGGGCTCTCGACGAGCCGTTGCACGGCCGGGCCGTTGCCCTGGCCCATCCCGAAGGTGTCGTAGAGGGCGACGTCGACGGGCTGCGCGACGGGCTTGCCCGCCACCAGCTCGACGACCTCGATCCGGTGGCCGTAGCTGCGCATCATCGCGTCGAGGCCCCGCACGACGACCTCGTCGTCGTTGACCAGCGCCACTCGGATCACCATGGGCTCAACGTACGGCAGTTTGTGTATCTTGAACCGGTTGTCCGGCAGAGACGGGGGAGACGTGCGGGAGAGCGCGGCCACGGTCGAGGAGACCCGCACGGGGGGCCTCGGCATCCGCTGCGAGGGTGTCGTCCACCTCTACAAGACATTCGGGGGGCACGACGTCGTCGCCCTGCGTGGCGTCGACCTCACCATCCGCCCCGGCGAGCGCGTGGCCTTCCTCGGCCCCAGCGGCTCGGGCAAGTCGACGCTGCTGGCGCTGCTCGGCGGCATCCAGCGTCCCAGCGCGGGCCGGATCTTCCTCGGCGAGGAGGAGGTGTCGCGGATGGGGGAGCGCTACCTCGCCCGGATCCGCTCGCGGCAGGTCTCCACGATGCTCCAGGGCGCCACCCGCAACCTGCTGCCCTACGCCACCGCCCGGCAGAACATCGCCTTCGCCCAGCTCTCGCTCACCGGGCGCGACCGGGACCGGGCGCTGGCCGACGTCGAGCTGCTCGACCGCGTCGGACTCGTCGACCAGGCCGACCAGGTCGTCTCCAAGATGTCCGGCGGTCAGCGCCAGCGCCTGGCCCTGGCCTGCGCGGTCTCCACCGCCCCGCGGCTGCTGCTCGCCGACGAGCCGACCAGCCAGCTCAGCCACGCCGACCGCGACCACGTGCTGCACCTGATCCACTCCCTCGGCGACGACTTCGGCACCACGATCGTCGTCGTCACCCACCAGCCCGAGGTCGCTGCGACCTTCCCGCGCACGGTGACGATGAAGGGCGGTCGCGTCGGGGCCGAGGGCCACGGCGGGTCGGAGTACGCCGTGGTGGGCGAGGACGGTGTGCTGCACCTGCCCGGTCACATCGCCGCCGAGTGGCCCCCCGGCACGCTCGTGCGCTTCGAGGACGACGAGGAGGGCCGGATCGTCGTGACCCGCGCCAGCAGCGAAGGTGGTCAGCCATGAGACCACCCCACGACCGTCTCTCCTCCGAACAACGCCGCGGGGACCCCGGGACCCGCGACCTGGTGCTCGAGCACGTCACCTACGTCAACGGCCGCACGCTCCTCGACGACGTCAGCGTCGCCTTCCCCGCCGGCCGGGTGACCGCGCTGTCCGGGCCCAGCGGCTCCGGCAAGACGACCCTGCTCTCCATCGCCGGCGGACTCCTCGAGCCGACGTCGGGCACCGCGGAGCTGGCCGGTCGGGAGATGTGGACCGGCAGCGGCGACCCGCGGCAGGAGGTGGCATTCGTGCTCCAGGTCTACGGCCTGGTGCCGATCCTCTCGGCCCGCGAGAACGTCTCCATCGCCCTCCGCGCGCGCGGCACCGCACCCGCCGACGCCGACGAGGCCGCGGAGGCCGCGCTGGCCCGCTTCGGCATCGCCGACCTCGGTGAGCGACAGGTCGAGGAGCTCTCGGGCGGGCAGATGCAGCGCGTCGCCTGCGCCCGCGGGTTCGTCGTGGGCGCCGAGGTGCTGCTCGCCGACGAGCCGACCTCGGAGCTCGACGAGGGCAACCGGAGCGTCGTGCTGGCCGAGCTGCGCGAGGAGGCCGCCCGTGGCGCCGTCGTCGTGGTGGCCACCCACGACCCCGCCGTGGTCGAGGCGTGCGACCTCCACATCGCGCTCGACGAGGGCCGGGTCGTCCGTTGAGCCGTGTCCTCCGCGGGGCCCGGAGCCGTCGGGGTGCCCTGACGACCCTGGTGCTGATGACGCTGGTCGTCGTCGGCGGTGCCGTGGTGGTGCTGCAGTTCGCCATGGCCGCCGGCACGTCGCCGTGGCTCACCGCGCCGCTCCTGCTCCTCGGTGCGGTGGCCGTGCCGAGCATCGGTGCCGAGCTCGCCGTGGCCCGGCGCGAGGAGATCGGCCTGGCCCGCCTGCGCGGGATCCACGGCCTGCGGCTGTGGCGCTTCCTGCTCGTCGAGCCCCTGCTCGCCATCGTGCTGGGCGCCGGCATCGGCGTGGCCCTCGGTGCGATCGGCACGGTCCTGGCCACCCGCTCGTGGCTCGACGACGCCGCGCCCGCGCTGGGACATACGGCCCTGCTCGCGGCCGCCGGCATCGCCGGGGTCGGCCTCCTGATCGTCAGCCTCTCCGCAGCGGCGGCGCTGCGTGAGCCGCTCGCGGTCCAGGTCTCCGCGCGCCGCCGTCCCCGACGGGCCACCACCGTGGCGGTCTTCCTCAGCGTGCTGGTGCTCGTCGGCGCCGGCGTCGCGGCCTACCGCAGCCGCGGGGCGGCGGCCGGCGAACCCGACCTCGTGGTCCTTCTCGGGCCCGCCCTCGTCGGCCTGGCGCTGGGGCAGGCGGCGATCTGGGTCGTCCGGATCGCCGCCCGTGTGCTGACTCCCGCCACCGAGAAGCGCGGCCTCGGCGCCTTCCTCGCCGCCCGCCGCCTGGCCCGCGCCGACGACCTCGTCACCCCGGTCCGTCTCGTCGTCGCAGCAGCCGTGGTCGGCTCGCTCGCCCTGAGCGGGGCGGTGGCCGTCGGTGGCTGGACCGGCGAGCAGGCTGCCGTGGAGGTGCCGGGCGCCCGCACCATCGACGTCACCGATCTAGGCGCCCTCGGCGCCGTCGACCTCACCGAGCGCGTCGACCCCGAGGGCGAGCACCTGATCGCCACCGCGGTCGTGCGCAACGAGACGCGCCTGGGCGAGCGCAGGGCGTACGTCGACGCCGGGCGCTGGGACGCCGTGGTCGCCGACTTCTACGACGGCACCCCCGCGGCCGCCGCCTCGGACGCCGTCGCCTCGGTCGACACCGACATCGCGCCCGTGCAGGTGCGGGGGGAGCGCCTCAGCGCCAGCGCGGCGGGGCTGACCGTCCCGGAGGTGCGGACCCAGCGGGGGCCGACCGGCCGGGTCGTCGCCGCCGGTGGCGGCGGGCTCGAGCTGACCCTGGCCTTCGTCACCTCGGCCAACGAGTCCGGCGCCGCGGTCCTGCGCCTCGAGGTCCCGGCCGACGGCTCCCGCGTGCGCCGCTCGGTCCGCGTGCCGGAGTGCGCCGAGGGGTGCGCGATCACGGACCTCGACGTCTCCCGGGACAGTCGCGGCCTGATCGACGGCAGCGACTTCGAGGTGCTCCTCGAGACGCTCGAGCTCGGCAGCGCGGACCTGCTCGCCCAGCCCTGGCTGCCCGACCCGAGCTCGGTGGAGTCCGCGCTCAACAGCAACTTCTTCCGCAACTACCAGCCGCCCACGTCCTTCGTGGTCAACCGCCCCGACGGGCTCCAGGTGGCCCTGCTGCCGGCGATCGCGCTCAGGCTCGAGCAGGA
Source organism: Nocardioides furvisabuli (assembly GCF_021083185.1). GTDB lineage: Bacteria > Actinomycetota > Actinomycetes > Propionibacteriales > Nocardioidaceae > Nocardioides > Nocardioides furvisabuli. Next base: position 344,406 of record NZ_JAIGQB010000003.1, read on the forward strand.
CCGCGGCGAGGCGTCGGTCCCCGTGCTGGTCGCCGACCAGGACGAGCCGGTCGCGCTCGACCTCGGCGGCGACGACCGGACCACCGAGGTCGTCGGCGTCGCCGGCTCCCTGCCGCTGCTGGGTGCGGTGGGCGTCCTCGCCGACATCCGCACCTCGGCCGCGGGATCCGGACCGACCGTGCCCGCGGCGGAGGTGCAGGTCGTGGCCGACGCCGACACCCCGGAGGCGGTCCTCGACGAGGTGGCCGGGGCCACCGGCGCGACGTGGCGCACCCGGTCGAGCGTGCGTGACGCGCTCGGCGAGCGCTACGGCGTCGCCCAGTCCGTGGCGTACGCCCTCACCGCCCTCGCGTGCGCGCTCGTGGCGCTGCTCGCGCTGGGAGCGGGCGTGACCCGGCACCTGCGCGACTACCGCCGCGACGTGGCGTCGCTGCGCGTGCTCGGCGTGTCCACCGGCACGGTCCGGCGGGCCGGCCGTGCCGAGCTGGCCAGCCTCACCGTCCTGGTGCTGGCAGTGGTCGTGGCCGGCGGGTGGCTGGCGGTCACCCTGCTCCTCGACGGCCTGCCGCTGCTCGCGGTGCCGGTCGCCGGGCTCCCGCTCGACACCGCCCCGCACGCGTGGCCCCTGGTGGTCCCCGCTGTCCTCGCGGCCGCGGCGGTGGTGCTCGTCGGCGGTCGCGCCCGCGCGGTCCGCGCCTCCACGACCCGACCGAGCCTGCTGCGCGAGGAGGAGAGGTGATCCGGCTCTTCGGCGCCATCGTGCGCGGCCTGCGGTCCCGGGCCCTGCTCTCGGCGGGATCGGTGCTGCTGACGGCCCTCGCGATCGGCTCGGCGGTGCTCGGACCGGTCTTCTCCGAGGCCGTCACCAACTCCTACGTCGTGACCCGACTCCAGGAGTCCCCGCCCGGCCTCACCGGCCTGAGCCGCGTCCACACCCCCGACTCCGGGGTCGCGATCGAGCAGGCCGAGCGCGACGCGGTCGCGGCGTCCGACGCGCTGGCGACCGGGCCCTGGCAGGAACCGGTGGTGACGGCGCAGTCCGAGCGGTTCAGCGCGCTGCGCGGCGTGGTGACCTTCTGGTCCCGCGCCGGGGCGTGCGAGGTCCTCGAGGTCGAGGGGCGCTGCCCCGAGCGGCAGGGCGAGGTGCTGATGCTCACCGCAGACGTCGAGAAGACCGGCGCCGAGGTCGGCCGCCCGCTCCCGCTCGCCATCTTCGAGACGCCCGGCGTCGCCGCCCTCGACCTCCCGCGCCCGGGCCTCAGCGAGGTCGTCGTGGTCGGCACCTACGACACCCCCAGCACGGGTGCCGACTGGCTGATCCCCGGCCGGCTCACCAGCACCAACGAGCAGGAGAGCATCCGCGGCGGCTACCAGCCCTACGCCCCCGCCCCCCTGATCACCACCGACGACACCGTCACCGCGGTCGGCGAGTGGACGATCCGCGTCGACACGCGTCTCGACGTGCCGGCCGACCTCACGCCTGCCGAGCTCGACCAGGCAGCCGACGCAGCCAGCGCCGTGCCACCGGACACCGACGTCGAGGTCGAGGGCGGCACGCTGCGCGCCGACGACACCAACTCGCTCGCCGACGTCGTCGAGGAGGTCCGCTTCCAGCAGTCCACCGCCCGCAGCTCGATCGCCCCGGCGGTGCTGTCGCTGGTCCTCGTCGCGCTCGCCCTGCTGATGCGCCTGCTCAACGCCGCGAGCGAGCTGCGCGTGCCCGAGCTCGCGCTCGCCTCGCTGCGCGGTGTCACGGCCCGCAAGCTGTGGGGCCTGGGCCTGGCCGAGCCCCTCACCCTGCTCCTGCTCGCCACCCCGCTCGGCATCGCCTTCGGCCTCGGGCTGTCGGTGGTGCTCGTGCGCAGCTGGCTGGTGCCGGGACTGCCGCTGCCGCTGCCGCCGGCGAGCTGGGTCGCGGCCGCCCTGGTGCTGCTCGCGTCCTTCACCGTCGCGTGCGTCGCGGTGGGCCTGGTGGTGCGCGAGTCGCTCGCCTCCCAGCTCAGCGGCGTACGCCGTCCGGTCGCCGCGCGCCGCTGGTCGGTCATCGCCCAGCTCACCCTCGTCGCCCTCGCCGTCGCGACGCTGGCCAGCAAGCTGTCGGCGCGCGGACCCGGCGAGCCCGACGCCACCGACCTCGTCCTCCCTGTGCTGCTCGCCGTGGTCGCCGGCCTCGCTGCGACGAGGCTCATCGCGGTGCTCGCGACCTGGTGGACGAAGCGCTCGCGTGGCCGGTCGCTCAGCGGCTTCGTGTCCGCGCGCGCGATCTCGCGCCGCCAGGAGGGCACGCTGGTGATCCTGCCGATCACCGCCGCGATCGCGGTGGCCGTCTTCGGCGCCGGCGTCTACGACTCCGCGGCCACCTGGCGCACCAGCGTCGCCGCGACCGCCTCGCCGGCGCAGACCACCTGGTCGACCACGCTCAGCCTGTCGGAGACGATCGACCTGACCCGCCGCATCGACCCCGAGGGCGAGTGGATCATGGCGGCGGCGAGCGTCACCAACCCCGGTGCCAACTTCTCCGTCGTCGACAGCAGCCGGCTCGCCCGGGTCGCGACCTGGCCCCCGACCTGGAGCCCGGGCCGCGGCGTCGAGCAGGTCGCCGACCAGATCGCCCCCGACGGCCTCGTGCCGACGGTCGAGGGTCGACGGCTCAGCCTCACCGTCGACAACCGGGCCGACATGGACGACGACCTGTCGGTGGAGGTCCGGTTCGGCACCCGCGCCGGGGTGCCGCTGAAGGTCTACCTCGGGCCGTTCCCCCAGGGCGTCGCCACCCGCTCGGCGCGACTCCCGCGGTGCGCCGCGGGCTGTCCGCTCGAGGGCATCACGCTCGGCGGTGGCGCCGGCACCAACACCCGGATGTCCGGCACCCTGCGCGTGGTCGGCATCGGGGTCGACGGGGCGCCCGTCGAGGGAGGCATCGAGGGCGCCGGCTGGCGGGCCACCCCCGACCCGGCCGTGAAGACGTCCATCACCGACCTCCGGGAGGTCGACGGCACCCTGGAGATGGCCGTCGACACCGGCGACTCGACCGGCATGGCCCGCCTCACCTCGGGAGGCCTGACCCGCGACCGGCCCGCGCTGGCCGGACCCGGCGTGCAGCAGCGCGCCCTCGACCGGCTCGACGAGGGCTACGGCCTGATCCCCGTCGACACCCTCGGCGGCATCGGCGCCGTGGAGGGCATGCCCTTCACCGGACCTTCGGGCCTGCTGGTCGACTACTCCTCCTTCATCACCGACCGTCCGGTCTTCGACAACCTCTTCACCACCAGCGTCCTGGCCCGTGAGGGCACGCCAGCGTCGGTGAGCGAGCAGCTGTCCGAGGCGGGGCTCAGCGTCGCCACGACCCTGGCGCAGGAGCGGCAGGTGCTCGACCAGAGCGCGTACGCCCTCGCGCTGCGCCTCTACGGCGTGGTCGCCGCGCTGGTGCTGGTGATGGCGCTCGCCGGCCTCTTCGTGAGCGCGGCCGTGCAGCTCCCGGCCCGACGCCGCGACGCCGCGGCGCTGCGCGTGGTCGGCGTACCCCGTGGCGCGGTCATGGTCGCGGTGGTCCGCGAGCTCGCCGTGGTCCTCGGCAGCGCGGCGCTCGCCGGCATCCTGGCGGGGTCGCTGGCGCAGTGGGTGGTGCTGCGCACGATCACCCTCGGCTACGCCGACGACCCGACGACGCCTGCGCTGGTCGCGGCCATCTCCCCGCTGCGGTTGGTGGTGCTCGCGCTCCTCGCGGCGGCGGTCTTCGGTGCGGTGGCGCTGGGCAGCGCGTCGATGACCGTGCGCGGTGCGCGCGGGGCGACGCTGCGCGAGTCGGCGCGCTGACGTGAGCCCCGGCGTCAGGCAGCGTCAGGCTGCGTCAGGCGGCGTCAGGAGCAGCAGGGGTCGTAGCGGAAGCCGACGCCGCGGATCGTGCGGATCCACTCGTTGCCGGACGCGGCCTTGCGCAGCTTGCGGCGCAGGTTGGCCAGGTGCACGTCGACGACGTGCGTGCTGTCGGGGACGAACTCGGTGGCCCACACGGCGCGCATCAGGTCCTCGCGGGCCACGACGACGCCGGGGTTGCGCACCAGGTGGGCCAGCAGGTCGAACTCGGTGCGGGTCAGGTCGATCTCTGCTCCGGAGACCAGGACCTCCCGGGCCCCCGGCCTCAGCGTCAGGTCGTCGCAGCCGAGAGGGTGTGTGGGCGGGTAGGCCTCGCCGGTGGCGGGGTCGGTCGCCGGGTCGACGACGGCGAGCGCCACGGCCTCGGCGGCCTGGGCCGTCGCCGCGGCGGTCGACGGCGAGACGAGGTCGGAGGTGCGGGGACGCCGGAAGAGCGCGGCGACGCGCGCCTGCAGCTCGCGCATGGAGAAGGGCTTGACGAGGTAGTCGTCGGCGCCGACCTCGAGGCCGATCAGCCGGTCGACCTCGGAGGTGCGGGCGCTGATCACGATGACGTAGCAGTCGCTGACCACCCGGATCTGGCGGCAGACCTCGACGCCGTCGATGTCGGGCAGCGAGAGGTCGAGGGTGACCAGGTCGGGCTTGCGCTCGCGGATCAGGTCCAGGGCCTCGGTGCCCGTCCGCGCGACGGCGACGTCGAACCCGGCCTGGTCGAGGAGGCTGGAGATGACGTCACCGATGTCGTGGTCGTCCTCGACGACCACGGCGGTCCGTTCCTTCAGCATCAGCGCAGCTCCCCAAGTTGAGAAATCATCTACCCGGAAACGTACGGGGCCGACCCACGCGTCGAGCCGGGGCGGGCAGACGACTCGGAGCCGCTACCGATCGTAGGCGGCAGCGGCTCGGAGGGTGTGTGTTTCGCGCAACCCCGGTGCCCCGGGGCCCCGGGGCATGCGTCCCTCAGAAGTCCAGGCCCCGGGCCCAGTCCTCGGAGTCGATGCGGGCCACCAGGTAGGGACCGCCGCCTGCGCGCCGGTCCTCCTGGCTGCCCTCGCGGTCCATCCGGTAGCCGATGCCGCGGATCGTGTGGATCCAGGTGGCGTCGGAGTGCCGGCGCAGCTTGCCGCGCAGGTTGGCCACGTGCACGTCCACCAGGTGGTGGTCGTGGGTCAGCGCACTGCTCCAGATGGCCAGGACCATCTCCTCGCGGGTGCAGACCCGGGAGAGGTGCGTGGCGAGGTACTCGAGCACGTCGTACTCGATGCGGGTCAGGTCGACGATCGCGCCGTCGACCTGGACCTCGCGGCGCGCGGAGTTGATGACCAGGCCCGCTCCGGCCGAGATCGTGCTCGGCTCGTCGGCGGGCTGCGCGGGGCTCGGCACGTGGAGGGCCGAGGACGTCGAGGCGTCGTCGGCGGTCCCGGCCGAGCGGGGGCGGCGGAACAGTGCCGCCACCCGGGCCCGCAGCTCGCGCGGCGAGAACGGCTTGAGCACGAAGTCGTCGGCGCCGACCTCCAGGCCGATCAGCTTGTCCACCTCGTCGGACCGTGCGGACACGATCACGATGTAGCAGTCGCTGCTCTCCCGGATGCGGCGGCAGACCTCGATGCCGTCCATGTGCGGCAGCGTCAGGTCGAGCGTGACCAGGTCGGGTGGGTCGCCTGCCGCGGCTTCCACCGCCTGTCGTCCGTCACGCGCCGACGTGACCCGGAAGCCGGCGCCCTCGAGCGTCTCGACCAGCGCGGACGAGATGTCTGGATCGTCCTCGACGACCAATGCATGAAGATCTTGCACGTTGAAACCCCCACCATGAGCTCACAGCAGGGACCCCACGTCCCTGCAATGGCGTCGCCTGAACGACGTTGCTTGATGGTAAGGCCATACAACAATCAATGGCACCAACGGTCAGGTCCTGTGGATACGTGACTAGACCAGTTGATTTGACGGAATCTTTCGCCGCGGCTGACTCAGTGTGCGGTTTCAGTGGTCGGGTCGAGCTCGACCGCGCGATTGACCCAGGTGCTGGTCGTCACCATGCCCACCCTTTCGTAGAGACCGAGCGCTCCCGTGCGCGAGTCGGTGCTCAGCTCGGCCGTCGTGGTGCCGTGCGCGCGGGCCTGGGCGAAGGAGTCCACCAGCAGCGCCTGGGCCAGCCCGCGACGGCGCTGATCACGGCGCACCGCGAGGCGGTCGACGTAGCCGGTCGTGCCGTCGTCGGACACGAGCACGAGCGACACGCCCACTACGGTGCCCTCGGGGTCCACCACGACGCGGAGGTTCCAGGGCTCGAAGCCCGGACGTCCGGTCGTCGCTGCCTCGAAGTCCTCGAAGGCCTCCCGCTCCCGCACCGACCACTCGAGGAAGGCGTCCTCGAGCACGTCGTGGGCGGCCCGCAGCTCCTCGGGCCGTGCGGTGCGTACGACGTGGCCGGCCGGCAGCTCGCGCTCGGGGATGGTCGCGCCCTCGGGGAGCTTGAGCACCCAGCTGGTCCAGCGCACCCGGTAGCCGAGCTGCTCCAGGAGGCGGTCGCCCGGCGACCCCTGCGGCACGGGCATCCCGATGACCGGCGAGCCGACCCGCCGGCCGAGGTCCTGGAGCCAGAGCGCCAGCCAGGTGCCGATGCCGCGCCCGCGGTGGGACGGGGCGACCGCGGTGTCGGCGCGGTCGACGCCCATCAGCTCGGCGTACGCCACCAGCTCGTCGCCGTCGAGGACGCCCACCGAGCGGGAGCCGAGGTCGTGGCTGGGGCGGGCCCAGTCGCTGACGATGTCGGCCTCCTCGATCGCCACCTCGCCGGTGTCGGCCATCTCCTGCGCGGCGATGAGGAGGTGGACGGCGCTGGCGTCGGTCTTCTCCAGGGGTCGGGTGGTGAGGCCCGGGGGGAGGTCGGGCAGGGTGGACGGAGACAGGTCGGGACGGGGTCGTGCGGGCATGGAGCAAGTGTGCTGCCTCACGTGGTGGGCTGTCGCGCGCTTGTCCGCGCCCTCCGGGCCCGATGGGGAATGTCCGATTCACGCCTGAGGCCCTACCTTTGTTCGGGTGAGTGACGACCAGACCGACGCCCCCCAGCAGACCTTCTCCGACCTCGGCCTCGCGCCCGCGGTGCTCAAGGCGCTGACCGACGTCGGCTACGAGACGCCGTCGCAGATCCAGGCGCAGACCATCCCGCCGCTGCTCGAGGGACGTCACGTGGTCGGCCTGGCGCAGACGGGCACCGGCAAGACGGCCGCCTTCGCGCTGCCGATCCTGTCCCAGCTGGACCTCTCCCAGAAGACCCCGCAGGCGCTCGTCCTCGCCCCGACCCGCGAGCTGGCGCTGCAGGTGTCCGAGGCGTTCGAGAAGTACGCCGCGCACATGAAGGGCGTACGCGTCCTCCCGATCTACGGCGGCCAGGGCTACGGCGTCCAGCTGTCCGCCCTGCGTCGCGGCGTGCACGTCGTGGTCGGCACCCCGGGCCGCATCATGGACCACCTGGAGAAGGGCACCCTCGACCTCTCCGAGCTCCGCTTCCTCGTCCTCGACGAGGCCGACGAGATGCTGAAGATGGGCTTCGCCGAGGACGTCGAGACGATCCTCGCCGACACCCCGGCCGAGAAGCACGTGGCGCTGTTCTCCGCCACCATGCCGGCGCAGATCCGTCGCATCTCCAAGAAGTACCTCGCCGACCCGGTCGAGATCACCGTCAAGAACAAGACGTCGACGGTCTCCTCGATCACCCAGCGCTACCTGATCGTGTCCTACCCCCAGAAGGTCGACGCCCTCACGCGCATCCTCGAGGTCGAGAACTTCGAGGGGATGATCGTCTTCGTCCGCACCAAGAACGAGACCGAGACGCTGGCCGAGAAGCTGCGCGCCCGGGGCTACTCCGCGATGGCGATCAACGGTGACGTCGCCCAGGTGCAGCGCGAGCGCACGATCAACCAGCTCAAGGCCGGCAAGCTGGACATCCTCGTGGCCACCGACGTCGCCGCGCGCGGCCTCGACGTCGAGCGGATCAGCCACGTCGTCAACTACGACATCCCCACCGACACCGAGTCCTACGTGCACCGCATCGGACGTACGGGTCGTGCCGGGCGCACCGGTGACTCGATCGCCTTCGTCACCCCGCGCGAGCGCCACCTGCTGCGCGCGATCGAGAAGGCCACCCGCCAGCCGCTCACCCAGATGCAGCTGCCCACGGTCGACGACGTCAACGCCACGCGGCTCTCGCGCTTCGACGACCAGATCACCCAGGCGCTGACGCAGCCGGAGCGCATCGACTTCTTCCGCGACGTCGTCTCCCACTACGTCAGCGAGCACGACGTGTCCGAGGTCGACGTCGCCGCCGCCCTGGCCGCGGTCATGCACGGTGAGCAGCCGCTGCTGCTGGAGCCCGAGCCGGAGCGTGCGTCGCGCGGCTTCGACGAGCGACCGACCCACGGCGGCAAGGCCGACCGGGCGCCGCGCGACTCGCGCAGTGGTGCCCCGATGGCGGCGTACCGCATCGAGGTCGGCAAGCGGCACAAGGTCGAGCCGCGCCAGATCGTCGGTGCGCTGGCCAACGAGGGCGGCTTGTCGCGCGGCGACTTCGGCTACATCTCGATCAAGCCCGACTTCTCCGTCGTCGAGCTCCCCGCCGACCTGCCCCCCGGCACGCTCGAGCGTCTCGAGAGCACCCGGATCTCCGGCAAGCTCATCGAGATCAAGCCCGACAACGGCCCGTTCCGCGGCCGTCCCGGTGGCGGTCACCGCGGCGGCAGCGGTGGCGGCTACAAGGGCAAGAACCCCCGCTGACCGGGCGGTTCCTGCCTCCGGAGGACGCCGAGCGGGCGATCCCTCGCGCTGAAATGCACTGACCGGGCGCTTCGTTCAGAACGAAGCGCCCGGTCGGCGTGCTTCACGGGCACGAAGTGCCCGGTGGATCAGGCGTTGCGGATCGCCGAGATGTCGAACTCGAGCTTGATCTTCTCGGAGATGAGGACGCCGCCGGTCTCGAGCGCGGCGTTCCAGGTCAGGCCCCAGTCCTTGCGGTTGACGGTGGTCTCGCCCTCGAAGCCGACGCGGACGTTGCCGAAGGGGTCCTGGGCGGAGCCGGTCTGCTCGAACTCGATCGTGACGGGCTTGGTCACGTCCTTGATCGTGAGGTCGCCGGTGATCGTCCAGTCGCTGCCGGAGCGCGCGACGTCGGTGGAGACGAAGGTGATGTTCGGGTAGGTCTCGGTGTCGAAGAAGTCACCGGACACGAGGTGGCCGTCGCGGTCGGGGCTCCCGGTCGACACGGTGGTGACGTCGACGGTCAGGTCGACCTTCGAGCTCGACGGGTCGGCCTCGTCGATGCGGGCGGTGCCGGTGAAGGCACCGAACTGGCCGCGGACCTTGGTCACCATCGCGTGACGGGCGACGAACCCGAGGCGGCTGTGGCTCGCATCGAGGGTGTAGTCGCCGGTGATGTCGTCGATGGCGGTGGTGGGGGCGTCGAATCCGGTGGTCATGGCAGAAGGCTCCTGGAGGTGGTGCGGGTGGTTGGTAGAAGTTTCAACCATCCTAACGGAGTGGCTGTGCGCTTCATTCCCGATCCAGCGGGAAAACTTCGCCCCACCGTCCTGACATGCGTCGAGCCACGCCCCTGTGGGGGGCGTGGCTCGGGCGTGGAGCGGGGTCAGGCAGCGGCGGCCTGGGCCGTCGGAGCAACCGACCAGCGGGCCTCCAGGTGGGTGCGTCCCGACGCGTCGGTGACGCTCACCCACGTGCAGACCGGCGCTCCGGTCATCGAGTGCTTGCTCATGTGACACCTCCCGTTCACCTTCTGTTCACCCAAGATAGCACGTCCCCACTGGCGCACCACCCTTTCGCTCGACATCGCTTGCGAGGCCCCACTGGAGAGCCAGCCCCTCGGCGCGGCGCGACACCTGTCCCCACCTGGGGCGAACGAGGCGACGTCCACGGCAACCGCGCGCCCTCCCAAACGCGCTTCCTGCCCGATTTCGGGCAGGAAGTTGCCATTCGGATCGTCTGGATCCACGATCGGGGTGTGCCGGACCCCGTCCTCGTCTCCCACGTCGTCGCCACCACGTCGCTCTCGGCATCGGAGGCCGCGCGGGTGATCGAGGACGTGATCGCCTTCCACGCCCAGCCGGTGGAGGTCTACGTCCGGGAGCGGCACGCTCACCTCAAGGCGTACGGCGCCAAGAACCCCGAGATCTTCGCGCGCATCGCCGCGGAGCTCGCCGATCGCGTCGTCGCAGCGCCGGAGCTCTCCGAGCGCCAGCTGCGCCGCATGATCTACGGCTGACAGCGCGGGTCCCGGGCTCGCTCCTTTCGCACCTCGACCACCGAACTCAGGAGACCAGCACCATGTGTGGAATCGTCGGCTACATCGGCCGCCAGGACGCAGCACCCGTCGTCCTCGAAGGCCTGACCCGGCTCGAGCACCGCGGCTACGACTCCGCCGGCGTCGCGGTGCTCAGCGGCCGCGGGATCCGGGTGGCCAAGCGGGCCGGCCGGGTGCGCGAGCTCAACGACGCGCTGCCGAAGCGCTTCGGCGGCACCACCGGCATCGGTCACACCCGCTGGGCCACCCACGGCCCGGCCACGGACGCCAACGCCCACCCGCACGCCGACGAGTCCGGCCGGGTCGCGGTCGTGCACAACGGCATCATCGACAACTCCGCCGCCCTGCGCGCCGGGCTCGTCGACGCCGGCGTGAGGCTCGCGAGCGACACCGACACCGAGGTCCTGGCGCACCTCGTCGCCCGCAGCGACGCCGACAGCCTCGAGGGCAAGGTCCGTGACGCGCTCGGCGCGGTGGTGGGGACGTACGGCCTCGCGGTGCTGCACGCCGACTTCCCCGACCGCATCGTGGTGGCGCGCAACGGCAGCCCGCTGGTGGTGGGGGTGGGGGACAAGGAGATGTACGTCGCCTCCGACCTGGCCGCGATCGTGCGCCACACCACGACGGTCGCGATGCTGGACGACGGCGAGATGGCCACGGTGACCGAGTCCGGCTTCACCACGATGCGCCACAGTGACCTGGCCTCGACCGGCAAGACCGCCAGCCAGGTCGACATCGACGCGTCGGCGTACGACGCCGGCGACCACGAGTCCTACATGCACAAGGAGATGCTCGAGCAGCCCACCACCGCGCAGGCGGTCCTCCGGGGGCGGCTCGACGACCGCTTCGGCACCGCACACCTCGGCGGCCTCCACATGGACGCGCGCGACCTGCGCGCGGTGCGTCGCGTCAAGATCCTGGGCTGCGGCTCGGCCTACTACGTCGGCCAGATGGGGGCCGCCCTCATCGAGGAGCTCGCCCGCATCCCTGCCGACGCCGAGGCGGCCAGCGAGTTCCGCTACCGCGATCCGGTGATCGAGCCCGACACCCTCTACGTCGCGGTCAGCCAGTCCGGCGAGACCATCGACACCCTGCTCGCCGTGCAGGAGGTACGCCGCAAGGGCGGGCGCTGCGTGGGCCTGGTCAACGTCGTCGGGTCGGCCATCGCGCGCGAGTGCGACGGCGGCATCTACCTCCACGCAGGGCCCGAGGTGGCGGTCGCGAGCACCAAGGCGCTCACCAACATGTTCCTCGGCTTCGCCCTCCTCGCCCTCCAGCTCGGTCGGGTGCGGGACCTGTCGATCGCCGACGGCAAGCGGCTCGTCGCAGGGCTGGAGAAGCTCCCCGGCCAGATCGAGGAGATCCTCGCCGGCGAGGCCGACCTGGTCGAGGTGGCGAGGGACCTCGCCGAGGCCCGCAGCCTGTTCTTCATCGGTCGGGTGCGCGGCTTCCCGGTCGCGCGCGAGGGCGCACAGAAGTTCAAGGAGATCAGCTACCGCCACGCCGAGGCCTACCAGACCTCCGAGCTCAAGCACGGCCCGCTGGCGCTGATCGACCCGGAGGTGCCGACCGTCGCGCTGGTGCCGCGCGACGAGCTGACCGAGCGCAACATCGGCGCGCTCCACGAGATCGACGCCCGCAAGGGCCCGCTCGTCGTGGTCACCCACGCCGACGTGGACCTCGGCGAGGTCGGCGCCCGCCGCATCGACGTGCCCCGCAACGAGCCGGAGCTCGACCCGATCCTGCTCACCATCCCGCTGCAGCTGCTGGCCTACCACGCAGCCCAGCACCTGGGCCACGACATCGACAAGCCGCGCAACCTGGCCAAGTCCGTCACGGTGGAGTAGCCGCCCGGCCCCGGGATGGACTGGGCGCCCCTTGCCGCATGGGGTCGGCAAGGGGCGCGCCGAGCAGAACGATCCCACCCGGCCCGCGTCGGTGTCCGGGGATCCGCGCAAGCCGGAGCGAATTTTGCAGTGCGCTGGATCACCCGTGGATGAGACGCACCTCGAGCGAGCCCATCACGCCCGGTGGGACGGCCAGGACGGCCGTCGCGGGCCCGACGTTGCCGTCCAGCGGGGCGAGCAGTCGGGGGGTGTCGGGGGTGAGCGTGACGCTCCAGTAGTCCGAGCAACCGTTGGACGTGTCACGTGGCGGGCAGGTGTTCGGGTAGCCGGAGACCAGCGACAGAGGGAGACGCTATCGGAGCCGGATCGGTCGTGGGCAGTCGAAGGCCAGGTCCAGCGCACGTCGGGCGACCGGCTCGGCGACTGCGCGGTCGGCCGGCACCAGCCCGACCCGCGTACGCCGCTCCAGCAGGTCGTCGACGTCGTGCGCGCCCTCGTGGGTGACGGCGAAGACCAGCTCGGCGAGCGTCACCGGCACCTCGTCGGAGGCCGGCGCGAGGAGCTCGTCGTCGGTGAGCCCGGTGACCTCGCGCGCGGTGGCCAGCACCAGGTCGGCGTCGGTGCCGAAGCGGCGTACGAGCCGGGTGGGGGCGGTGCTGCGGCGCAGCACGTCCGCGGGCGCGGCTCCGAGCAACGGCAGGGACGCCGTGCGGCAGGGACGGGCGCCGTCGAGGGCCAGCGCGTCGAGGGTGTCCTGGGCCATCCGGCGGTAGGTCGTCAGCTTGCCGCCCACGACGCTGGTCACCCCGGTGCGGGACGTGAGGATGGCGTGGCGCCGGGACAGGTCGGCCGTCGAGCCGGCACCGGCGACCTCGAGCAGCGGCCGGAGGCCGGCGAAGGCGCCGATCACGTCGTCGCGCGTGGGGGGCGTGGCGAAGGCAGCGCCCACCGCGTCGAGCAGGAAGTCGATCTCCGCCTCGCTCGGCACCGGGACGTCGGGCACCGGGCCGGTGACCGGCTCGTCGGTGAGGCCGACGTAGATCGTGCCGTCCGGCTGCGGCAGCACCATCGCGAAGCGGGCCGCGGTGCCCGGGATCGGCACCATCACCGCCACCCGCGTGTGCGGCAGCGTGGCGCCGCGCAGCACGAGGTGGGTGCCGCGACTGGGCCTCAGCCGGACCTCGTCGTCGAGGAGGCCGGCCCACACCCCGGTCGCGTTGACCACGGCGCGGGCGCGGACGGCGTACGCCTGTCCGGTGAGCTCGTCGCGCAGCTCGACGCCGGCGCCTGTCGCGCTCAGCACCCGGGCGCGCGTGCGCACCTCCGCGCCGTGTGCCGCTGCGGTGCGGGCGACGGTGACGACCAGCCGGGCGTCGTCCTCGAGCTGCCCGTCCCAGGCGAGCAGGCCGCCGCGCAGGGTGTCGGTGCGCAGCGACGGGACGAGCCCGAGCGCCTCGGTGGCGTTGAGGCGGCGGGGGCGGGGGAGCGTGCCGGTCGTGGTGCGTGCGGTGCGGCGCAGCGCGTCCCCGGCCCTGAGACCGGCCCAGGTCAGCGCCGTGCGACCACGGGACATGGTGGCGTCGACGGGCGTCAGCATCGGCAGCGGCCGGACCAGGTGGGGTGCGGTGACGTCCATCAGGATCCCCCGCTCGACCGCGCTCTCGTGGGCGATGGCGAGCTGCCCCTGGGCGAGGTAGCGCAGGCCGCCGTGCACGAGCTTGGAGGACCAGCGCGACGTGCCGAAGGCGAGGTCGTGGGCGTCGACCGCGAGCACGCTCAGCCCGCGGGTCACCGCGTCGAGCGCGACGCCCGCACCGGTGATGCCGAGCCCGACCACCACCACGTCGACCTCGACGGGGACGCCATCGAGGCCGGGGGTGATGCAGGGGCCGGTCACGGCGCCGGTGCCGGCGCCAACGACCCGGTGATGAGCCGGGCGTACTCGTCGTCGAGCTCTGCGAGCCCGATGCCCGCGTCGGTCATCGTCATCGCCGAGAAGACGAAGCCGTGCCCGGCCAGGGTCAGCGAACGCGCCATCAGGACCGGGTCGCCGGGGCGGATCGCGCCGGCGGCCTGGCCGTCCGCGATCTCGGCGGCGAGGATCTCGATGAGCGCCTCCTGCGAGCGGCCGCGCCGCGACAGCAGGTAGGGGAGCATCAGGTCGGGGTCGAGCTCGACGATCCGCACGAACAGCTCGTTGTCGCGCAGCGCCCGCACCGTCGACAGGGCGGCCGCTGCGATGCCGGCAGGGGTGGTGGTGTCCTTCGCCGCGACCTGCGTCGCGGCGGCGATGCCGACCCACTCGCGCGTCATGAGGTCGCCCAGCAGCGAGCCCATGTCGGGCCACGCGCGGTACATCGTCATCCGCGAGACCCCGGCGCGTCTCGCGACCTCCGTGAGGGTCGTGCGCCGCCACCCGACGTCGAGGATGCAGTCGCGGGCTGCGTCGAGGTAGGCGTCGAGCCGCGGGTCGCGCGGCGGACGGTTGGTGTGACGAAGTGACGACATGTGTCACACTGTAACGCATGACTCCCGGAACGCCGACCGTCGAGATGCACCCGCAGCGCTGGGGCGACCCCGCCGCCGCCACGGACCTGCCGGAGTCGGCGCGTGGCCTGGTGGAGCTGGCCTTCGGCCTCCAGCAGCCCGTGGTCGCGACCGACGCCAGGCCCGCGCCGACGGCCCTCGACGACGACCTGCTCGACGGACTGCGCGCGCTGGTCGGCGCCGAGCACGTGCTGGTCGACGACGCCACCCGCGTGCTCCGCACCCGCGGCAAGTCGACCTCCGACCTGCTCCGGGCGCGCGCCGGTGACCTCACCGACGCCCCCGACGCCGTCGTGCGTCCCGACGGCCACGGTGAGGTCCTCGCCGTCCTGGCGTGGGCGAGCGAGCACCGCGTCGCGGTGGTGCCCTTCGGAGGCGGGACCTGCGTCACGGGCGGCCTCGCGGCCCGTCGCGAGGGCCTCACCGGCGTGGTGAGCCTCGACCTGGTCCGGATGAAGCGGCTGCTGGCCGTCGACGAGGAGTCGATGACCGCGATCCTCCAGCCCGGCCTGCGGGGTCCCGAGGCGGAGGCGCTGCTGGCGGAGCGCGGGCTGACGCTCGGCCACTACCCGCAGTCCTTCGAGCACGCATCCATCGGCGGCTTCGCCGCGACCCGCTCCAGCGGCCAGTCGAGCGCGGGACACGGCCGTTTCGACGCGATGGTCGTCGGCCTCACGGTCGCCACCCCCACCGGCTCGCTCGACCTCGGCTCGTCGCCGGCCAACGCCGCCGGGCCCGACCTGCGGCAGCTGGTGCTGGGCTCCGAGGGCGCCTTCGGCGTCATCACCTCGGTGACCGTCCGCGTGCGTCGCGCACCCGAGGTCACGGCGTACGAGGGGTGGCGCTGGCCGTCCTTCGACGCCGGCGCCGACGCGATGCGCACCCTCGCGCAGGCTGGCCTGCTGCCCACGGTGATCCGGCTCTCCGACGAGTCCGAGACCGCGCTCAACCTCGCCGACCCCAGCTCGATCGGCGGGTCGGACGACCCCGGCTGCCTGATGATCAGCGGCTACGAGGGCACCCGCGAGCAGGTCGAGGCCCGCCGCGCCGCCGTGACGGAGGCTCTCGCCGGCCTGGGCGGCACCGCGCTGGGGGAGGGACCGGGGGAGAAGTGGGTGCACGGCCGCTTCGCCGCGCCCTACCTCCGCGACGCGCTGCTCGACCACGGCGTGCTCGTCGAGACCCTCGAGACCGCGACGTTCTGGTCCCACCGCGCCCGGTTGTACGCCGACGTGCGTGCGGCACTGCAGTCCGCGCTCGGCGACGGCGCGCTGGTGCTCTGTCACGTCTCGCACGTCTACGAGACCGGGTGCTCGCTCTACTTCACCGTCGCGACCCGGCAGGCCGACGACCCGCTCGCCCAGTGGGCGGAGGCCAAGCGGGCGGCGAGCGAGGCGATGGTGGAGGCCGGGGCGACCATCACCCACCACCACGCCGTCGGCACCGACCACCGTCCGTGGCTGGTGCACGAGATCGGCGAGGTCGGCGTGCGGGTGCTGCGCGCGGTGAAGGCCGAGCTCGACCCGGCCGGGGTCCTCAATCCGGGCGTGCTCGTCCCGTGACCGGTCTCAAACCTTCGGCATCGCCGGCAGCGGCACCGCGTTGGCCTGGGAGAGGGCCTGGTTCAGCGCGGTGTCCCAGGCCTTGAGCGCCCGGTCGAACTCGCCGCTGATCTCGCCCGAGCGTGTCGAGAAGGCCCGCCAGCCGCCGGTGTCGCGGTAGGTCTCGGCGCAGTCGAGGTAGCAGAGGTTCCAGTCCTCGACTGCCTGCTCGCCGGTGCGCATCGCCTCCACGCCCGACCCGAGCACCGCCTCGAGGCCGCCGTGGGTCGTGGCCAGCGCCGACGGCACGGACAGCGACTCGAGGTCGTCGAGCAGGTCGCGGCGGGTGAGCACGCCCTCCTCCATGGCGTACTCGACGTCGTAGGACGAGGTGTAGTCGTCGAGCTCGGCGGTCTCGAGCGCGTCGGACGTCGCGTCGCGGGCGCGGTCGTACTGGCGCAGCGTGCGCCGCACCGAGGCGGCGTAGGTGTCGAGCCGGCTGGTCGCCGAGGAGCGCACCGACTCCGCCCGGTCGTGCTCCGCGCGCCAGGCGTCCATCTTCTGCTGGGCCTGCGAGACCCAGGCGCTCATCGACTCGGCGGCATCCTCCGACGAGACGCCGAGCTCGGCGGTCGCCGCGGTCAGCACGGTGCGCGCCGGACCCCAGCGCTGCAGCGTCTCGGGGTCCATGCCGTCGAGCGCGGCGATCGCCCCGAGTGCGTCACCGAGGGAGGTGAGGACGTCGAGGTCGGTGCCCTGCTGCCCGGCCTCGGCCGCGGCGGCCGCGTCGGCCAGCGGGTCCGCGCGCTCGCCGAGGACCGCGGCCTCGCGGGTGGTGCGCACCTTCGCGAGATCGACCAGCAGCTCGTCGAGCTGCAGCCGCAGGCTCTCGGCAGCCGACGACCCGACCACCTCGACCGCGTGGTCCAGCGCGTTGCCGGGGTCGCGGACCCGGGCGGCGGCGCCCTCGTCGTAGGAACCCAGCGACCGGCGGGCGACGACCAGCTCGGTCAGCGACTCCTGCACCGACGGCAGGGTGGTGCCCCACACCGTGAGGGACTCCTCGCCCAGGCCCTCGAAAGGTGCGAGCGACTCGAGGAAGGCCTGCTGGGTCTGCAGCACCGGGCGTACGCGCTCGGCGAGGGTCGTCTCGTCGTCGGACAGGTCGGCGAGCACGTCGGACACCTTCTCCGCGGCGGCCGGTGCCGCAGCCGCCGCTGCGCTGACGTCCTCGAGGCTCACGGCCTCGCCGAGCGGTCGCGACACGGACACGACGGCGGCATCGGCGGCATCGAGCGCCTGCATCGCCGGGCGGTCGCGCCACCACTCGTAGCCGAAGACGCCGGCGATGCCGGTGGCGATCAGCGCCGCGAAGGCGATGCCGGCGCGCAGCAGCAGCGTGCGGGCGCCGGTGCCGCCCGGAGGTCGCTGCCCGACGACCGCCTGCGGGACGACGGGCTGCGGGACCGTGCGGGGCGGGACCCCCCGCGGGTGGACGGCGGGCTGCGGGGCCGTCCGCTGCTCGCCCTGGGGTGCGAAGAGCGGGGCGGTCTCCACCGACCGCCCGCACGAGGTGCAGAACGGGCTGGAGACGGCGGCGCCGCAGTGCGGGCAGGTGCGCCCGGGGTGGGTCATGGCGGTTCCTACTCGTAGGCGGTGATCGACGGGCCGTCCGCGACCAGGACCCGGCCGTCGAGCGGGATGACCGAGAGGTAGGAGTCGGGCTCGCCGACCTGGCGCGCCCACTCCTCGGTCCCGTCGAGCAGGTGGTAGCTGAGCTCGCCGTTCGAGGCCTCGTAGAAGCCGGTCGACGTCGGCACGATCTCGCCGTCGAACCGGGCGACGGGCGTGAGCTCCTCGTCGTAGACGATGCCCTCGTCGGTGGCCGCGAAGTAGTCCTGGCCGTCCTGGCGGAAGCCGAAGCCGGAGAAGCAGCACTCGTCGTGGTCGAGCGGGCGGCGCTCGAGGATCCCCTCGACGCCGAGGAAGACGACCTCGCCGTCCTCGTAGGACTCGCTGTCGCCGCTGTCGTAGGTGTAGACGAGGCCCGGGCCGCCGGCGCTCACCGTGACGTCGTAGCCGAAGCCCATGTCCTCGCGCCACAGCTCCTCACCGGACGCCGGGTCGTAGCCGACGGCGGTGTCGCCGGCCGAGACGACCACGAGGTCCTCGGTGACCGCGACGCTGGCGTAGCTGTCGTAGAGGTCGAGCCCGGTGTCGGCCTCCCACGCGACCTCGCCGGACGCGGTCTCGCGGACGGAGAGCTCGGCGTCGGTGAGCGCGACCACACGGTCGCCGCTGGTGCCCACGCTGTCGTACGGCATCGCCCACAGCTCGCCGCCGGAGGAGTCGAGCACGGCGATCTCGCCGGTGTCGGAGTCGTCGGCCCAGGTGGACGCCAGCACGCGCCCGTCGTCGAGGGTGGCGACGAAGGTGCGGTCGTCGTCGCTCCACACCTCCTCGCCCGTGTCGGCGTCGAGCGCGGCCAGTCCGGGGCCCTCCCACTCGGTCGCGACGTAGACCCGGCCCTCGCGCTCGTCGACGCCACCCGCCCAGACGCCGTCGGTGTTCTCCCAGACCTCGGTGCCGTCG
This sequence comes from Nocardioides furvisabuli, assembly GCF_021083185.1. Classification (GTDB taxonomy): domain Bacteria; phylum Actinomycetota; class Actinomycetes; order Propionibacteriales; family Nocardioidaceae; genus Nocardioides; species Nocardioides furvisabuli. Next base: position 363,119 of record NZ_JAIGQB010000003.1, read on the forward strand.
GGATCGAGGCGCACCACGCGCGACTGGTCGGCGAGCGAGTCCACCACCACGACCAGGTCGCCGTCGGCGACCACCGAGGCGCTGCCGTCCTCCTGCGAGCGCCACGCCCAGGCCTCGGTCGGCTGCGAGGTCACCGGCTCGACGACCTGGCGCTGCGCCGTGCTCGGCGCGCCGGTCGTGGCGGAGCCACCGCCGGAGAAGACCTGCAGGCCCACCGCCACGCCCGCGCCGACGGCGAGCAGACCCGCAACGCCGGCCGCCGCGACGAGCGCACCGCGCGGCACGGATCGCCCGCGGCGGGGCTGGGCGGCGTACGCCGGTGCGGCGGGGGCCTGCGCCACAGCCGGCGCCGGCGACGTCCCGGGCGCCTCCTCGCGAGGGGCACCGCAGTGGACGCAGAACCTGCTCTGACCCTCGTACGGGGCACCGCACCCACCACAGAACCGCGACACCATCAGCAACCGCTCTCGCCCAGCAGGCGCTCCCCACGAGCCCCCGTGGCACGAATGGTGGCGTGTCCCCGCGCTCAGCGGAGCCAATTTCAGAAACTGCCCCGGCTGCACGCGGACCCGTTGCTACGGTGCGCGACGAGCAGCGGGGCGCTGCCGGGAATGTGGGAGACACAGATGGCGAAGTTCTGCGGACAGTGCGGCGCGCCCGCGGGGGACCAACGCTTCTGCGGGTCGTGCGGAGCACCCCTGCACGCGGTGCCCGCGCCGATGCCTGCCCCCGCCCCGGCTCCGGTCGAGCCGATGTCGGACCACACCGCGATCCGGCCGCCGCTGGAGGAGGACGGGCGCACCGTCGCCCGCCCTCAGCGCGCCGCCCAGCCGGTACCCCAGCAGCAGTGGCCGACGCAGCCCGGCGGGCCGGCGGCGTACGCCCCTCCGCACGCGCCGCAGCAGGGCCAGCCGCACGGCCATCAGCAGTGGGGCGGCCCGAGCGGACCGGTGCCGCAGGCGCCGCAGCGACCTCCGCGCGCCGTGCCGCTGGTCAACCCGTTCGTCGGCGTCCCGGTCGCGGACTTCGTCAAGGACGGCGCCGCTGCGCTCGCCCTGCTCGTCGCGCTCGGCCAGCCGTGGGACTGGTCCGACGACGCCAACGACCACTGGTGGGTCGTGATCTCGCTGCTCCTGGCGCTGGTGGGCCTCGGCGTCCCCTACCTGATGGCCTCCCGGGTGGTCCCGACCTTCACCCCGCAGGCCTCGCTCGTCACCAAGCTCCTGCTCGCCGCGCCGCTGCTCGTCTCGACGCTCGTCGCGCTGGTCATGGACCTGACGACGATCCGTGACGACTCCTTCCTCGGCGCCTTCGGGAGCTACGGCTCCGCTGACGGCGGCATGGGGCTGGCGATCGCGCTCGGCCTCGGTGGCGCCGCCCTGATGGCGCAGCCGCGCCGCCACGAGGAGGCCACCGGCCTGCTCGCCGAGCAGGCCTGGCGCACGGCCGGTCTCGCCGCCGCCGTGGCGGCGCTGGTGGTGTCGGTCGCCACGTTCGTGGCCGGGTCGATCGCCCTGGCCGACGGCGGCTACGTCTCCGGCGCGACCTTCTGGACCGTCTGGATCGCCTCCAACCTGGTGCTCCCCACCCTCTTCCTCGCCCTCCCGCTGGTCGCGCTGCTGCGCGGGTCGGCGGGCGGTCGCCGTACCTTCGCGGTGCTCGCGTGGGGCGTCGTGCTGGTGACCCTCGTCGCCGAGCCCGATGGCAGCGGTGCCGTCACCGGGTCCCAGGTCGAGGGCTGGGCCACCCCGGCCGGCGGCGTGTGGCTGCTCGCCCTCGCCGGCGCGCTGCTGCTCAGCCGCCCGAGCGTGCGGCGTACGCAGGTCGACGAGGTCGGGGGCTGGCTCGCCACGGTGCAGGTATCCGTGGCCACCGCCGCGGCGCTCGCGCTCGGCACGGCGGTGCTGCTGCTGCTCGTCATGACGATGCTCGAGATGTTCCCGGGCGTGGTCATCGCGCTCACCCTGATGTACCTCGGCGTCGCCGTCGCGACAGGCGTCGCAGCCTCGATGGGGGCCAACCTCGCCATGCGCGTCACCGTGTCGGCGGCCGCCGGCGTCGCGATCGTCCTCGGCGTGGTGATGTGGGTGGTCGTGGCCAGCAGCGACGCCGCCTCCATCGCCCAGGCGCAGTTCACCGCGCGCGACGTGGTGATCCTCTTCGCCCTGCCAGCCCTGGCCCTCTACGCGCTCTGGGTGCCCCCCGCGGTCCGGGCGCAGGTGCCGCGCCAGGCTCCCGCCGCCGCGTGGGGCCAGCCGTCGTACCCCCAGCAGGGTCCCGGCCAGCAGGGTCCCGGCCAGCCGTGGTCGCAGCAGGCCGACCAGCCCACGGGCCGGCCGACCGCCGGCCAGTGGGGACCGCCCCCCGGTCAGGGCTGACGGGAGAACGACCAGACGAGCAGCTCGGTCGGCTCCTCGGCGCGCACAGTGCGCGCGGGCTCGTCGGTGAGGCGTACGGCGTCGCCCGCCCGCAGGGCGACCCCGCCGAGGTCGACAGCCCCGGTCGCGGCGAAGACGTGCTGGGCGGGGTCGTCGGGCAGCGCCACCGACCGACCACGTCCCAGCCGGGCCACCAGCAGGCGGGCGCCGTCGGTGCCGAGCGGCAGCCCGCGGCCGCCGACGACGTCGACGAGGCCGTCCGCCTCCGAGGACGGCGCCTCGCCGATGACGTACGACGGCGTGGTGCCGGACGCGGACGGCGCCAGCCACGCCTGGACGAAGCGGCAGCGCCCCGAGGCAGGGTCGGCGACCTCGCTGTGCCGGATGCCGGAGCCGGCCGAGAGCACCTGCGCCCGGCCCGCCTCCACCACGTGGGAGGCGCCCGTGGAGTCGGTGTGGACGAGCGCGCCCTCGAGCACCCAGGTCACGATCTCCAGCTCGGAGTGGGGGTGCTCGGCGTAGCCGGCGACCTCCGCGCCGCCCGGGTCGAGGACGTCGTCGTTGTGGCAGACGAGCGGACCGAAGCCGAGGTTGGCCGGGTCGTAGTGCGGCCCGAAGGAGAAGGAATGCCTGGTCAAGCGGCCCTTGACGGTCTCCGACGACCTGTCGGATCCGGCGTACAGGGCCACGGTCATGCCGATATCTTCACGGATGTGGCCCCCCCGCACGACGTCCCCCTGCTCCCGCCCGGATTCCGGTTCGGCACGAGCACCGCGAGCTACCAGGTCGAGGGAGCAGCGGACGAGGACGGCCGGGGTCCGAGCATCTGGGACACCTTCTGCGCCGAGCCCGGCCGGGTGGCCGACGGCAGCTCGGGTGCGGTCGCGTGCGACCACTACCACCGCGTCGACGAGGACGTCGCGCTGATGGAGGAGCTCGGCACGGGGGGTTACCGCTTCTCGATCGCCTGGCCCCGCATCCAGCCGACCGGCCGCGGACCGGCCAACGCGAAGGGCCTGGACTTCTACGACCGGCTCGTCGACACCCTGCTGGCGCACGGGCAGCAGCCGATGGCCACGCTCTACCACTGGGACCTGCCGCAGGCGCTCGAGGACGAGGGCGGCTGGCTCAACCCCGACACCGCGCTGCGCCTCGGCGACTACGCCGCGATCGTGGGGGAGCGCCTCGCCGACCGTGTCGAGCACTGGGTGCCGGTCAACGAGCCCAACGTCGCCTCCCTCCTCGGCTACGGCCTGGGCCTGCACGCGCCCGGCCGGACGCTGCTCTTCGACGCGCTGTGGGCCTCGCACCACATGCTCGTCGCCCACGGCCGCGCCGCCATCGAGCTGCGCCGGGCCGGCGCGACCTCGATCGGCTGTGCCAACAACCACGCCCCGGTGTGGCCGGCCAGCGACGACGACGCCGACGTCGGGGCGAGCAAGCTCTTCGACGCCGTCTGGAACGGCCTGTTCCTCGAGCCGATGCTGCTCGGTCGCTACCCCGCCGACCTCGCGCCGCTGATGGAGGACATCATCCAGCCCGGCGACCTCGCGACGATCCGCCAGCCGCTCGACTTCTACGGCGTCAACTACTACAACCCGATGAAGGTCGCCGCAGCCTCCGAGGGCTCCGAGCTGCCGTGGGAGAACCGCGCCGTCGTCGGCCATCCCACCACCGACCTCGGTTGGCCGATCGTGCCCGACGCGCTGCGCGAGTTCCTCGTGATGTTCCGCGCCCGCTTCCGTGCCGCGCTCCCGCCGATCATGATCACCGAGTCGGGGTGCAGCTACAACATGGGTCCCGACGAGCACGGCGTCGTCGACGACCAGCCCCGCATCGACTACCTCCGCTCGCACCTCAACGCTGTCTCGGAGGCGATCCAGCGCGGTGTCGACGTACGCGGCTACTACTGCTGGTCGCTGATGGACAACTTCGAGTGGGCCGAGGGCTTCACCCAGCGCTTCGGCCTCGTGCACGTCGACCACGACACCCTGGTCCGCACGCCGAAGAAGTCCTTCGGCTGGTACGCCGACCTCATCAAGGCCCAGCCGCAACATCTCTGAGGCGACGAGGCCGTGCCGAGATCCACCGATAGGGTCGGGCCATGAGCAACCGACGGGTGGTGTTCGTCGTGGGGTCGGGCCGCAGCGGCACGAGCACCATGGCCGGCACCCTGCGCACCCTCGGCCTCCACGTGCCGCAGCCCGAGGTGGTCGCCGACGCGACCAACCCCAAGGGCTTCGGCGAGCCGCGCTGGGTCGTCGACCTGCACCACGAGCTGCTCCAGCGCAGCAACGTGCAGGTCTCCGATGCCCGCCCGCGCGCCTGGCTGGACACCGGCACCACCAGCGGCGACCACGCCACCCGTGAGCGGGTCGCGGCGTGGCTGGAGGAGCAGTTCTCCGTCGCCGACGAGCTCGTCGTCAAGGACCCGCGCGCGTCGTGGTTCCTCGGCCTCTGGCGGGCCGCGGCTGACCGCTGCGACGCGACGTCGTCGTACGTCACCATGCTGCGGCCGGTCACCGAGGTGGTCGGCTCCAAGCAGACCTACTACGGCCAGATGGGTGCCGGGTCCGACCAGGGCGCCATCACCCGCACCGCCGCGTGGGTCAACATGATGCTGCACACCGAGCGCGCGACCCGCGGCCAGCAGCGCGCCTTCGTCCACTACGGCGACCTGCTCGACGACTGGACGCAGCCGGTCTTCGCGCTCGGGGAGTCCTTCGACCTCCAGGGGGTGAAGACCGCGATGGCCGTCGACATCGCCGAGGTGCACCGCTTCATCGACCCCTCGCTGCGTCGCGTGACGATGACGTGGGACGACATCGGCGTGCCGACGAGGCTGCGCGAGCTCGCCGACGAGACCTGGCAGGCGCTCGACGCGATCTCGACCGACGACTCGGCGAAGAACCAGGAGTGGTGCGACCAGCTCCGCACTGCCTATGCGAGCCAGTACGCCGAGGCCGAGGCGTTCGCCCACTCGACCGTGGTGGCCCAGCGACGCCGCGCGGCCGCCGACGCCCGGCGTGACGCGCTCGAGCAGGCCCCGGCGCGCAGCGCCGCCGACCGGGTGCCCCACGCCGTGCGCGCGATGGTGCCGCCCGCGGCGCGGCAGAGGCTGCGCAAGGCGATCGGCCGGGAGCGGGCACCCCAGCAGGATCGGGCCTGATGCCCGACATCGCGTCGCTCGAGGGGGATCCGGCGTACGACGTCACCTGGCCCTGGACCTCCGGTGAGCCGCTGGAGCCCGGGCTGACCTGCGTCTTCCGGGTCCGCAACGAAGCGCGCAACCTGCCGTGGGTGCTGCCGCCGGTCTTCTCCGCGGTCGACCACGTGCTGCTCGTCGACAACGGCTCCGACGACGGCACCGCCGACGTGGCGCGCCGGGTCGCCGACGAGTGCGGGGCGGGCGACCGGCTGACCGTCCTGGACTACCCCCACCGGGTCTCGCGCGCCGGCGGCGAGCACCTGGCCACGCCGGCGACGAGCGTCCACTCGCTGACGCACTTCTACAACTGGTGCTTCTCCCACGTCCGCACCACCTACTCGATGAAGTGGGACGGCGACATGGTGCTCACGCCCGAGGGCGCGGGCATCCTGCGCGACCTCGCGTGGCAGCTGCAGTCGACGCGCGCGATCGTGGCGATGCCGCGCCACCCGCTGACCGTCGTCGACCCCTCCACCGGCTGGCTCGACCTGTCGCTGCGCTTCCTCGAGCCGTGGGTCTACCCGATGGGCCCGGACTTCACCTTCGTGAAGGCCTTCGACTGGGAGCTGCGCGAGTTCCCGGCCGGCGTCGAGCGGATCGTGCTCCAGCAGGGGCTCGTGCTCGAGGTCAAGTGGCTCGACGCCGACGAGTACGCCCACTGGCGGCGCGACGGCGTCGACTTCACCAACACCCGCCTCTACCGCAAGCTGCGCGAGTTCGAGGTCGACGAGGCGATCCGCAACGGCGACCCCGAGGCGCTCGGCGGGCTGGTGAAGGTGACCGCGCCCGAGGGCGTGCACATCATCGACCACGTCAGCCGCGACTGGCTCTGGCGCCAGCCGCGTCCCCTGGTGCAGCACTCGCTGCCGTCGTCCCTGAAGCACCGAGCGCCGAAGGAGCGCGTGCGACCGTGAGCCCCACCTCCCAGCAGCCTGCCCAGCACCCGCTCCGGGACCTCCGGCTCCCGGGCCCGACGTTGGTGCTCGTCGACGACTCCGACGCCCTGGCGCTCGAGGCGCTCCACGGCGTCGAGGACGTCCCCGGGATCGAGCCGCAGGTCGTGACGCTGTCGGCCCTCGGTGGTCCGCGCAAGGGCTGGGGCTCGGTGCTCGTGGTGGCCGCCGACCGTGCGCGGCTGCGGCGGATGGCGAGCGCCGTGCCGCTGCTGGGCCAGTGCAAGGCGGTCGCGTGCTGGCTGACCGACGCCCCCACGCCGTGGGTGCTGGTGCCCCGTCCGGAGTGGCCACCGCTGGTGCACCTCGCCGCCCGCGAGGCCGGCGACCGCGGCGTGCTCACCGTCGCCCGCTTCGCCTCGGGCGCGCGCGCCCAGCTGGTCGTGATGGAGATGGCCCGCCAGGCCGCCGGGCAGGGCGACACCACCCACGGCGGGCTCGTCGTGGCGTATGCCGGTCGTCCCGCCGCGCCCGGCCTCGACGCCCGCAGCGTGCTGCTGACCGACGTGGCAGGTGCCGGTGATGCCGAGCGCGACGTGCCGCCGGACGTCGTCGTCGCCCGTCGCAGGGCCACGTCCCAGCAGAGCGTCGCCCCCCACCACGTCGTCGACCGCGCGCCGACCGTCGTCACCGACCCCGGTCCCGAGCCGGTCGACGAGCGGGTCTTCAACCCGATCGGCTTCCGCAAGGACTGGGACCACCCGGTCGTCGACCTCTCGCGCATCAGCGCCGGCCCGGTCACCGAGGGCGTCGTGGCGGCCGCGCGGGGCTTCCAGGGTGTGCGCCTCACCGCCGACACCCCGACCGCCGACCTGCTCGCCCTCGCGATCTCGGGTGTCCCCGTCGTGACCGAGGGCGTGCTCGACGTGGCGCCCGCGCTGGCCGCCGCGCTCGACGCCGAGGTCGACCTCGACGACGCGCTGCGGCGCGAGGAGCACAGCCTCGCCGTGCGCCGTGCCGCCTTCGACCACCACTCCACGCTCGCCTGGCGCTCGGCGCTGGCCTCGCGTGCCGGCGTGCGCTACGTCGCGCTGCCGCCGGTCAGCGCGCTGCTGTCGACCAAGCGCCCCGACATGCTCGAGTTCGCGCTGCGGCAGGTGGCCCGCCAGCGGGGCGCGGAGGTCGAGCTGGTGCTGGCCGCGCACGGCTTCGAGCCCGACCGCGACGCCGTACGCCGGGTGCTGGGCGACCGGCCGCACCAGGTGCTCACCTTCGAGGAGTCGGCGTTCTTCGGCGACGTGCTGACCGCTGCGTCGCGGGCCGCGTCGAGCGACGTGCTGCTCAAGATCGACGACGACGACTGGTACTCACCCGACGCGGTGCACGACCTGCTGATGGCGCGCCGCTTCTCCGGCGCCGACGTGGTGGGAATGCCGTCGGAGTTCGTCTACCTCCACGCCAACGCCGAGCGCGACGACCTCACCGTGCGCCGCAGGCACCCCTCCGAGCTCTTCGCCCGCTTCGTGGCCGGCGGCACGCTGCTGCTCGACCGCGGGCTGCTGCGCTCGCTCGGCGACTTCCGCCGGGTGCGCAAGTTCGTCGACGCGCAGCTGCTCGCCGGGGTCGAGGCGGCGGGCGGCCGGATCTACCGCACCCACGGGTTGGGCTACGTCCTACGCCGCACGGGTGCGGGACACACCTGGGCCCGGGACGACGAGGAGTTCCGCCGACCTGACATCGTGGCGTCGGAGTGGGAGGGGTTCCGGCCCAGCCTGGCGCTGGAGGTCGATCCGCTCGACCGGCCTGACGGGGGGAGCTAGGACATGGCGCGGCAGCCGGTGGTGCGGCACAACGACTGGGGGTCGCTGACCCCCGCGACGCTCGGCGACTGGGAGCCGACGCTGTCGGTCACCGTCGTGGTGCCGACCTTCAACTACCAGCACACGCTGCCCTACGTCCTGGCCGGGCTCGCAGCGCAGTCCTACCCCTCGCACCTGCTCGAGGTGCTCGTCGTCGACGACCAGAGCTCTCCCGCGCAGGAGCTGCCCGAGGTCCGTCCGGAGCACACCCGGCTGATCCGGGTCGAGGAGGGCTGGGGCCGCGCGAACGCCTGCCACCTGGGCGCGATGGCCGCCGAGGGCGACGTGCTGCACTGGTACGACGCCGACATGCTGGCCTACCGCGAGGAGGTCGAGGCGCACGCCCGCTGGCACCACCTCGTCGACTACGCCGTCCCCGGGGGCCACAAGCTCTTCGTCGACCCGGCCGGACTGCTCGCCACCGACCCCGCCGTCGTGCGCGAGCGCGTGGCCGCGGGCGAGGCCGGCGACCTCTTCCCCGGCCAGGAGCACGAGCCGCACCAGTGGGTCGAGGACTACTGGGCCAGGACCGACGACCTGCGCACCGCGGGTCCGCGCGCACAGCGCTTCCACATCGGCATGACCGGCTCGGTCACGAAGGCGCTCTACCTCGACTCCGACGGCTTCGACCGCACGCTGCGCCTCGGCGAGGACATGCACCTGGGCCACTCCCTCGCCCAGGCCGGCGGCGTCTTCGTCGTCGACCGCGAGGCCCGCAGCTGGCACCTCGGCCGCTCGCAGGTGCTGCGCCGCGCCGAGCAGGTCAACCGCTTCAACGACCCCTACCTCGCCGACCTCGTGCCGACGATGCGTCCCAAGCGCAACCGCCGCGGCCGCGCCTACCAGGTGCCCTACCTCGAGGTCGTGCTGCACGCAGGGGCGGCCGACGAGACGATCCGCGTCGTCGACTCGCTGCTCGACGGCGAGGTGCCCGACCTCCGCGTCACCGTCGTCGGGCCGTGGGGATCGGTCCACGACGAGCGCGTCCAACCGGTCGAGGACCCGGTGCTGGAGACCCGGCTGGTGCACCGCTCCTACCTCCACGAGCCGCGCGTACGCCTCGTGGAGACCGCGCCCGTGACGTCGGACGCGGAGTTCGTGCTGACCCTGCCCGACGTCACGCTCGCCCCGCTCCCGGCGGCGCTGGCGGCCCTGCTCGACGACCTCGAGCGCACCCACCACGGCGCCCGCGTGCTGGCGTACGACTCGGGCGCGGCAGCGCGCCTCGAGCGCACGTCGGCGCTGGCCCGCGTCGCCCGGCTGGCCGGCGACGAGGACGACCGCGAGGCGCTGCTGGAGGAGTCCTTCGGGGTGAAGGCCTACCCGGCGGCCGACGTGGGCTTCGTGCCGGTCGAGCTGCGGGTCGTGGAGCGCTTCACCCTGGGTGCCCGCCCGGCGATGGACCCGGACAAGTCGGAGAACCGGCTGCGCAAGGCGCTGCGGAAGGCCGCCGACCCCTCCGTGGTCCGCGCGCCCGACACCGACCCCGAGCCCGACGGCAAGCGGGGGTTGTTCGGCCGGCGCCGGTGACTCAGTCGGCCCCGAAGAGGTCCCGCGTGTAGACCTTGTCGACCACGTCGCGCAGCTCGTCCGACATCCGGTTCGCCACGATCACGTCGGCGCGCTCCTTGAAGGACGCCAGGTCGTCGGTCACCTCGGAGCCGAACCACGACTCCTCGCCGAGCTCGGGCTCGTAGACGACGACCTCGACGCCCTTGCCCTTGAGGCGCTTCATGATCCCCTGCACCGACGACTCGCGGAAGTTGTCCGAGCCGGCCTTCATCAGCAGCCGGTGGATGCCCACGACGCGCGGGTGGCGGTCGAGGATGTCGAAGGCGATGAAGTCCTTGCGGGTGGTGTTGGCGTCGACGATGGCGGAGATCAACGTCTGCGGGACGTCGGTGTAGTTGGCCAGCAGCTGCTTGGTGTCCTTGGGCAGGCAGTAGCCGCCGTAGCCGAAGGACGGGTTGTTGTAGTGCGTGCCGATGCGCGGGTCGAGCCCGACGCCGTCGATGATCGCCCGCGAGTCGAGGCCGCGGGAGAGGGCGAAGGAGTCGAGCTCGTTGAAGTAGGCGACCCGCATCGCGAGGTAGGTGTTGGCGAAGAGCTTGATCGCCTCGGCCTCGGTGGGCTCGGTGAAGAGCACCGGCACGTCGTCGGCGTCGGCGCCCTCGACGAGGAGAGCGGCGAAGGCGCGCGCCCGGTCGGAGTCCTCGCCCACCACGATCCGCGCGGGGTGCAGGTTGTCGTGCAGGGCCCGGCCCTCGCGGAGGAACTCGGGGGAGAAGATCACCGCGTCGGTGCCCAGCCGCTCGCGCACCTCCTCGACGTAGCCCACCGGCACGGTCGACTTCACGACCATCGTCGCCGCGGGGTTGATCCGCAGGACGTCGCGCATCACCGCCTCGATCGAGGTGGTGTCGAAGTAGTTCGTGACCGGGTCGTAGTTGGTCGGCGTCGCGATGACGACGAAGTCGGCGCCGGCGTGGGCGACCTCGGCGTCGGTGGTGAAGGCCAGGTCGAGGTCCTCGGTGGCGAGGAAGCGCGAGATGTCGTCGTCGTGGATCGGGCTCTCGCCGGCCTGGAGCCGCGCGATCCGCTCGGCGTCGAGGTCGAGGCCGACCACGGTGCTGTGCCGTGCCAGCAGCACCGACATGGAGAGGCCGACGTAGCCGAGCCCGGCGACGGAGATCTTCGTGGTCACGCGGTCAGTCTGCCGCACGGCGGAGGCCGGACGGGATCCCCCACAGGACCCGGTGCGCGTCGGGACCGACGGCTCTCTCGGTGTTCGACGTGAGCCGGGTCACGGACGGGTGCGGCCTTCCCGGGACCTTCAGCCCTGCCCGCGGCCGCGGGCACGGCCTAGCGTCGAGGTAGGAGACCCGCACGCGAAGGAGTGATCACCATGGACGACGAGGTCATGACCCCGCTCAGCCCCGACGAGTGCTGGGAGATGTTGCGCGAGGAGGAGTTCGCCCGCCTCGCCTTCCGGATGGTCGACGAGGTCCACATCACGCCGATCAACTACGCCGTCGACCACGACACCCTGCTCTTCCGCAGCGCCGGCGGCGACAAGCTGCTCGCGGTGGCGATGGGCTCGGAGGTGGCCCTCGAGATCGACCGCTTCGACGAGGACCACGCCCGCAGCGTCGTCGTACGCGGCTCGGCCCGGATCCTCGACGAGCACGAGGAGCACCGCGCGGAGAACCTGCCGCTGCGCCCGTGGGTCGGCACGGTGAAGTACAACGTCGTCGAGATCACCCCGCGCGTGGTCACCGGTCGCGCCTTCCGCCTGTCCCGGCCGTGGCTGCACATGACGCTGCACGAGTGAGGCCGGGTGCGCGGACAGGACGGCCTGGCCACCGTTTGGCGCTCGCTGGCACGGTGGTGGCATGGGAATCCTGAAGAAGGCGGGGGCCTTCGCGGTCGCCAAGAAGGTCTACGACGAGGCACGCAAGCCGCACAACCAGGCCAAGATCAAGCGCGCCGTGGCCAAGGTGCAGGAGCGCCGTCAGCGCCCTCGCTGACCTCTGCCCGCCAGAGCGGCGTCAGGCGCCGCGGCGGGGCCGGTGGCCCCACGCGAAGGCGCCGAGCCCGAAGAGCACCGGCCACAGCGCCAGCCGCTCGAGCGCACCGGCCGCCTGCTCGTCGCCCGACACGATGAACCCCACTGCGGCCGCGGCGGTGACGATCCCCGTCGCGAGCAGCGCCCTGGCCAGGCGCGGCTGGTCGTGCCGGATGCGGTGGCCGAGCCCCATCAGCGCCAGCGGCTGGCCGAGGAACAGCGGCGTGGCGGCGATGGCGTGCAGCGTCGCGTCCTGGTCCAGCGGCGCCAGCCCCGTGGCGTACGAGCTCACCCCCGAGACGACGAGCAGCCCGGTCACCCACGGGCCGAGGGGCTTGGCGAGCAGCAGCGCACCGCCGGCGAGCAGCACGCCGTAGCCCATGAAGGACCCGTTCATCAGCTCGTGGCGCGGCGAGCAGTAGGCCTCCGAGCAGCCGACCTCGCCGAGCTTGCTCACCGAGTCGGCCACGAAGCTGTAGCCGCCGGTGGTGGCGGCGGCGGTGACGACCTCGGTCGCGATGTAGGTCGGTCGCAGCAGGAGGGCGACCGCGCCGAGCTGGGCGGAGCGCGAGGGGGTGTCGGGCACGCGGCCAACCTACTGGCGTGTCCCCACCATCGGGGTGGGCCGGGCATTGCGGTCGCCGGTGGCGGGGCGTAGACCGGAAGCCATGACCACCACACCCATGGAGCCGTCCACCGAGCCCGAGGTCGTCCCGTCCGGGGACCCGGACGTGAGCCCGATCGACCCCGGGCAGGACCCGGGTGGTCCCGTCCCCGACACCGAGCCCGCGCCCGTGTGAGCGTCGTGGCCGCCGACCTCGCACGCTTCGTGCGCGCCCAGGACGACCGTGGCACCCACGACCGTGCCCTCGCCGAGCTGCGCGCGGGCAGGAAGACCGGCCACTGGATGTGGTTCGTCTTCCCGCAGGTCGCCGGTCTCGGGCACAGCCCTACCGCGCAGGCGTACGCCGTCGCGGACCTGGTCGAGGCCCGCGCCTACCTCGCCCACGACGTGCTCGGTCCGCGGCTCCACGCGTGCTGCGAGACCCTGCTCGGGCTCGAGGGGGTGTCCGCCGAGCAGGTCCTCGGCGTCACCGACGCGATGAAGCTGCGGTCCTCCATGACGCTCTTCGCGCTCGCCGCTCCCGACGACCCCGTCTTCGACCGCGTGCTCGACCGCTTCTTCGACGGGGAGCGCGACGAGCGCACTCCTGCCCTGCTGCGATGAGCCCCGTCATGCCTATGCTCGCCCCATGACGATCCAGCAGCCGACCGACCTCACCCACGCGGCGATGCTCGGACTCGGCGTCCACCGGCCGGAGCGTCTCGTCACCAACGACGAGATCTGCGAGGTCCTCGACTCCACCGACGAGTGGATCCAGACGCGGTCGGGCATCCGCACGCGTCGCTTCGCCAGTGAGGACGAGACGCTGATCGGGATGTCGATCTCCGCGGCCGAGAAGGCCCTCGCGGCCGCCGGCGTGGGCGCCGAGGAGGTCGGGTGCGTGATCGTCGCGACGTCCACGCACCCCGAGCACACGCCCGCCTCCGCGCCGCAGGTCGCGACCGCGCTGGGCATCACCGCGGCGGCCTTCGACATCTCCGCCGGCTGTGCGGGCTTCTGCCACGCCCTCAACCTCGCGGCGTCGATGGTGCGCTCCGGCGCGGAGAAGCACGTGCTGGTGATCGGCGTCGAGCAGCTCAGCCGCTTCATGGACCCGACCGACCGCGGCACCGCCTTCATCTTCGCCGACGGCGCTGGCGCGGTCGTGGTGGGACCGTCCGAGTCCGCCGGGATCGGTCCGACCGCGTGGGGCTCCGACGGCTCGCAGGCCCACGTGATCACCCAGACCCCCAGCTGCCTCGGCGGCCACTCCGAGGTCGACCACCCGGTCGTGCAGATGGAGGGCACCGCCGTCTTCCGCTGGGCGCCCTTCGCGATGGCCGAGGTCGCCCACGAGGCGCTGCGCCTGGCCGGGGTCTCCGTCGACGAGCTCGACGCCTTCATCCCGCACCAGGCGAACCTGCGCATCACCCAGACCCTCGCGCGCAACATCAAGCTCCCCGACACCGTGGCCGTCGCGACCGACGTCATCGACTCCGGCAACACCTCGGCCGCGTCGGTGCCGCTGGCGATGGAGGCCATGCTGCGCCAGGACGAGGCGTCGGCGGGCGACACCGCGCTCCTGATCGCCTTCGGTGCCGGGCTCTCCTACGCCGGTCAGGTCGTGACCCTTCCTCCGCTGGCCGGGTAGTCGCGATGGACGAGGTCGAGGTCCGGCTCCGCAGCGGTGACCGGGTCCTGATCCGGCCGATCCGGGCGAGCGACGCCGCCGAGCTGCAGCGGGCGTTCGCGCTGATGAGCGAGGCGTCGCAGTACCAGCGCTTCATGACCGGCACACCGCGGCTGACCGACAGCCAGGCGGCCTACTTCACCGCCGTCGACCACGTCGACCACGAGGCCTGCGTCGCGCACGCCCCGGACGACGACTCCCTCATCATCGGAGTCGCCCGCTTCATCCGCTACAGCTCCACGCCCGACGACGCGGAGCTGGCGGTGACCGTCGCGGACTCGTGGCAGGGTCGCGGACTCGGTGCCGCCCTGCTGCGGGTGCTGACCGCACGCGCGGTCGAGGTGGGGGTCAGGCGCTTCCGCGCCGAGATGATGGCGGACAACGCGGCCATCATCGGCCTCCTGCGCAGCGCCGGCATGACGGACGAGACGGTGAGCGGTCGGCTCGCCACCGGCCACGTGGTGCTCGCGCGACCCGACTGACTCAGGCGCGCGCGAGCCGGTCGGCCACGACCGTCCACACGTCGGGGTCGATGCCCATCCCGATGTGGGTCGACGACACCTCGACGTGCTCGGCGTCGGGTGAGGTGTGGTCGAGGCAGGCCTGCCACGACACGATCCCGTCGCGCTTGGAGAACAGGATCGTCAGCGGCACCGGGATCGGCGCCGTCGGGTCGAGGCGCTCGGCGACCCGCTGCGCGTCGGGGTCCGGGCCGCGGCGGTAGGCCCGGGCGACGGTGGTGTGCCGCGGTCCGCCGGTGACGGGCGTGCCGTAGGTGATGACGCGGCGCACGGCGTCGGGGTGGCGGCGCGCCACCTCGCGCGCGATCACACCGCCGAGGCTCCACCCGACCAGCGAGGCGGGCTCGCCCTTCATCTCGACCAGCTCCAGCAGCCGTCGCGACAGGCGCTCGACGTCGCGCCGGGGATCGCCGGTGTTGGTGCCGAAGCCCCAGCCGCGGGCGTCGTGGCCCAGGCGCCGGAGGTAGGCCCGCAGTGGCGCCCCGGACAGCTCGGGTGCGCGCCACCCGGGGATGTCGACGACGAGGTGGCCCTCGCCCCGCGGCGCCGAGGACAGGCGCGGCAGCGCACCCAGCAGGCGTACGCCGTCGAGCGCGGACCCGAGCTCGCCGAGCGCGGCGCGTGTGGAGGGAGGGCCGCTCGGGTGCCCCAGGTCGCGGGGGTCTGCACGGTGCCGTGCCCGCGAGCGGACGCCGGCCGCGGCCAGCAGGTGGTGACCGGGGAGGGGCAGGCGCGACATGCCGCGACTGTACGACGGGGTCAGCTGCGGCGAGGCCGGTTCGTCCGCGAGGTGGCGGGTGCGCTGCGTGGGTCCTCGGGCCAGGCGTGCTTGGGGTAGCGCCCGCGCAGGTCGGCACGCACCCCCGGGTAGCCGTTGTCCCAGAAGGACTCAAGGTCGGCGGTGACGGCGGCCGGGCGGCGCGCGGGGGAGAGCAGGTGCAGCAGGAGCGGGACGCGGCCGTCAGCCAGGACCGGCACCGCGGTCCAGCCGAAGACCTCCTGCAGTCGCACGGCGAGCACCGGCTGGTCCTGGGAGTAGTCGATCCGCACGCTCGACCCGCTGGGCACCTCGACGCGCTCCGGAGCCAGGTCGTCGAGCCTTCCCGCCTCCGGCCACGGCACCAACGCTCGCAGGGCGGTCGTCACGTCGATGCGTCGAAGGTCCGTCGCCGAGCGGACCCGTGCCAGCTGCGGCCCGAGCCAGGAGTCGAGGCCCTGTGTGAGCGCTGCGTCGCTCACGTCGGGCCACGGTCCACCGAGCGCGCGGTGGAGGAAGTCGAGGCGGGCGCGGAGCGCGGTGGCCGCGTCGGTCCAGGCAAGGAGGGCGATCCCCTCGCTCGCGATCGCGCCGCGGATCGCGTCGCTGACGGCCTGCGCAGGAGGGTCGTCGAGCGGAACCGAGCTGAGCTCGATCGCGCCCAGCAACGTCCGTCGGCGGGCCAGCACCCGGTCGCCGGTCCAGGTGACCTCGTCCACCTCGGTCCACAGCGATCCCGCTGCCTCCAGCGCGAGGTCCTCGGTGAGGGGTGCCGCCGCGCGGATCTGTGCCTCGCGCTGCCCCGGCCGTCGCTGGGCGTCACCGACCGCGAGCCACTCCAGTCCGGCCAGCGGGCCGGGGTCGCGCGGGTCGAGCGTCGCGCCGGTCCCCGACGTCATCAGGTAGGCCGCGCCCGAGGTGCCGGAGCGCTTGCGGGCGATCCGGTCCGGGTGCGCCAGGGCGATGACCAGACCCACCGCCACGTCGTCGGTGAGTGCGCGGGCGTGGTCCGAGGCCCCCATCCGGTCGCCCTGCCCCGCCACCACCTCGCGCAGCCGGGTGACCTGGCTGCGCCACGACCCTGCCCGCCTGTCGGCGCGCAGCGACCTGAGGGCCGCGGCCAGGTCCCCGCCCGGAGCACGTACGTCCTCGCTCAGCATCGCGACCACTTCCGCGGCCCGCTCCGACCCGACGAGACCGGCTCCGTCGATCAGCGCGCGCGCCAGCCGGGGATCGACCGGCGCGCCCGAGATCGCCCGGCCCCGCGGGGTGACCCTCCCGTCCTCGGTCATCGCCCCCAGGCTCACCAGCACCTCCGTGGCCGCCGCCAGGGCGTGCGCCGGCGGCTGGTCGAGCAGCGCCAGGTCGCGGACGTCCTCGCTGCCCCAGCACGCGACCTCCAGCGCGAAGGCCGTCAGGTCGGCGGTGGCGATCTCGGGCTCCGGACGGGGGCTCAGGTGCGCGTGCTCCGCCTCGGACCAGCACCGCAGCACCGTGCCCGGCCCGAGCCGCCCGGCCCGTCCCGCCCGCTGCTCGGCCGCCGCCCGGCTCACGGTGACGGTGACCAGGCAGGCCAGCCCGCGACGGTGATCGGTGCGCGGCTCGCGCGAGAACCCGGCATCCACCACGACGCGCACCCCGGGCACCGTCAGCGACGACTCGGCGACCGCGGTCGAGACGATCACGCGTCGACGCGGGCCCTCGCTGAGCGCACGGTCCTGCTCGGCGCCGGACAGACGACCGTGCAGGGCGTGCACGGCCGCGTCCACGCCGGCCAGGCGCCGTACGGTCGCCTCGACCTCCGCGACACCCGGCACGAAGACCAGGACGTCCCCCTCGTGCCCGAGCAGAGCACGACGGACGGTCGCCGCGACGTGGTCGTGGAACGCCGGGGTGATCCCACGGTCGTCGGTGCGGCGCACCCCCGCGGGCAGCGGGCACCACACCGTCTGCACCGGGTGCAGTGCGCCCGGGACGCGGATCACCGGAGCGCCGCCCCCACCTCCACCGATCAGGGCGGCCGTCCGTTCGGCCTCGATGGTGGCGGACATCGCCACCAGGGACAGGTCCTCGCGCAGGTGGGCGCGGAGATCGACGAGCAGCGCCAGGGTCAGGTCGGCGTCGAGGTGGCGCTCGTGCACTTCGTCGAGCACCACGGCCCCCACGCCCGCGAGCTCGGGATCGTGCTGGATGCGCCGGAGCAGCAGACCGGTCGTGACGACCTCCACGCGCGTACGACGGCTGCTGCGGCGCTCGCCGCGCACGGCGTACCCGACCGTCCCACCGACCGGTTCGCCGATCAGGTGCGCCAGCCGACGGGCAGCAGCGCGGGCGGCGATGCGGCTGGGCTGCGTGACGACGACCCTCCCCTGCGCGACCCCGGCGACCGCAGGTGGGACCAGGGTCGTCTTGCCGGTGCCCGGCGGTGCCTGGACCACCGCGACCCCGTGGGAGCCGAGCGCCTCGACGAGCGGGGCCAGCCCCGCGGTGACCGGGAGGTCCGGCGGCGCGGCGAGCAGGTGGCGCAGCGGGTCGGACACCCGTGCAGTCTGCCTCGACCGGCCTCGGATCCGGTGCGTCACCCTCGACCGATGTGCCGCCGGAGTCGTAGCCTCGCGCCATGGGGGCGCGGACACCGGTGACGTACGACCACCACGACCACGTGCCGGGACCGTACCTCCACGGCACCAGGGTCGAGCTGAGCCCCGGCGACGAGCTGGTGGCGGGCTGCTCCTCGAACTTCCAGGAGGGCCGGGTCTCGAACCACATCTACTTCACGACGCTCGAGAGCACTGCGGCGTGGGGCGCCCAGCTGGCGGCAGCGCTGGCCGGTGTCGAGGGCCGGGGCCACGTCTACGTCGTCGAGCCGACGGGGCCGTTCGAGGACGACCCGAACGTCACCGACAAGCGCTTCCCCGGCAACCCGACGGAGTCCTACCGGACCAGGGCTCCGCTGCGGGTCCTGCACGAGGTCGACGACTGGCACGAGCACCCACCCGAGGCGCTCGCGGCCATGCTCGACAGCCTGGCGAAGCTGCGGGAACAGGGTCTGGACGTCATCGAGGACTGAGGGCGCCCGGTGCGCGACCCCGGGCGACGTCCCTCAGCCGCGCAGGCGCACGGACAGGCACGTCACGCAGCCCTCGAGCTTCTCGAACTCCGTGACGTCGACGGTGACCACGCGCAGCCCGCGCTCCTCGTAGAGCGCGCGGGTGCGGGGCGCGCCCGCCGACATCAGCACAGTCGACCCGTCGAGCAGCACGACGTGCGACCCGGGCTCCTCGGGGACGGCGAGGAAGGACGACCAGACGTCCGGGTCGTCGACGACCTCCTCCCACCCCACGACCGTGCCGTCGGGCAGGGCGGTGACGGCCGACTTGAGGTGCAGCGCCTTCGTCAGCGGCACGGCGACCACGGTGGCGCCCAGCGGTGCGAGGTGGGCGGCGAGCTGGTCGATCCCGCTCTGGTTCGTGCGGCCTCCGAGACCGACCCAGACCGTGCCGTCGTGCTTGAGCACGTCGCCGCCGTCGAGGGTGCCGGGCGCCTCGACGTGGGCGATGCGGTGGCCGAGGTCGCGCAGGACCTGCTCGGTGCCGGTGACCTCCGCCCGGCGTTCGTCGGCGCCGGGACGGGCGATGACGGCGAGGTCGTCGTACATCACCACGGTGTCCTCGACGAAGACCGAGTCGGGGCAGTCCGGCGCCGGCGGGACCTCGATCGTCTCCCAGCCCTCGGACCGGAGGGCGGCGACGTACGCCTCCCACTGGCGCAGCGCGAGACCGACGTCGATCGGGACGCGGTCGACGTGGGTCACCAGGCCCTCTGCCAGACGGGGGCTGGGGCGGCGGACGAGGGCGCGACGGTTCATTCACCGATTCTCGCAGGGGTCGGGCGTGCGGACCGCCTTGACATCCACGGTGGGGCACCGAATGGTGTCCCGAGCCGTGTCCCCCCGGGTGAGGAGATCCCGTCATGTCCAGCACCAGCGCCAAGCAGCGATCCTCGGGGCTCGCCGGGATGATGCGGCCGGTCAACTCGGTCGTCGAGCGCTTCATCCCCAGCGCCCTGGTCTTCGCGATCGTGCTGACCTTCGTGGTCGCGATCCTCGCCCTGCTCCTGACGGACTCCGGGCCGGTCGACGTCACCCGCGGCTGGGGCGAGGGCCTGTCCGGGCTGCTGGCCTTCATGACCCAGATGGCGCTGATCCTGCTGCTGGGCCACACCCTGGCCAACACGGGGCCGGTGCGGGGGCTGCTGGCGAGGATCGGCGGGCTGCCGAGGACGGCACTGCAGGGCTACCTGTTCGTCTTCGGCGTCGCCGCCGTCGCATGCCTCATCACGTGGGGCCTCGGCCTGGTGGTGGGCGTGCTGCTGGCGGTGGAGGTCGCCAAGCAGGGTCGCGAGAAGGGGCTGAAGCTGCACTTCCCGCTGCTCGTCGCGGCGGGCTACTCCGGCTACGTCGTGTGGCACATGGGCTACTCCGGCTCCGGGACCCTGACCGCGGCCACCGAGGGTTCCTTCATCGCCGAGCAGCTCGGCGAGACCATCCCGATCAGCGAGACCACGTTCGCCTGGTGGAACCTGGCCGCGATCGCCGCAACGATCCTGGTGGTGGGCGTCGGTCTCGCCCTGGTCGCGCCGCGGGGCGACGACCCGGTCATCGAGCTCGACGCGGACGCCCGCTTCGGTGACGAGGTGGTCACCGACGAGGTCGTGACCCCGGCCGACCGCGTCGACGCGAGCCGCGTGGTCACGACGCTGGTCGGCCTGGCCCTGGTCGCCTACCTGGTGATCCACTACTCCGACGGCGGCACGGCCACCCTCGACATCGTCAACTGGACCTTCCTGGCGCTGATCTTCCTGCTGGTGCGCAACCCGCTCGAGCTGATCGCCCTGGTCAAGAACGCCGCCTCCAACGTGGGCGAGATCCTCCTCCAGTTCCCGCTCTACGCCGGCATCATGGGGATCATGGCCACCTCCGGCCTGATCACGGTCTTCTCCGACTTCATCGTCGACACCGCCGGCCCGTCGACCTTCGGCGTGCTGGCCTTCCTCTCGGCCGGTCTGGTGAACTTCTTCGTGCCCTCCGGTGGCGGGCAGTTCGCCGTGCAGGGGCCGGTCATGCTCGACGCCGGTGCCCGCCTGGGTGTCGACCCGTCGGTGACGATCATGGCGATCGCCTACGGCGACCAGTGGACCAACATGATCCAGCCCTTCTGGGCGCTGCCGGTGCTCGCCATCTCCGGGCTGAAGATCCGCGACATCCTCGGCTACACGTTGGTGACGCTCATCGCCTCCGGGCTCGTCTTCGCCACGATCCTGCTGCTCGTGGGCGCCGGATAGCCCGCGGTGGCACCGGGGGCGGCGTACCTGTTGACCGCGGACGTCCGGGCGCGGATCATGGGGAGCAGAGGGGAGTACCCCGTCCTCGACGACATCGTCACCCCGGTCGGCCCTGTCCGCCCCGGTGCGTCGGCCGCTCGAGCAGCTGCGGTGGGGAAGACCTCCGGGAGTCCGGCGTGAGTCGGCAACACGGAGGTGCGGGATGGACGATGCGCGATGGACATGGTGGGCCCTCGGTTCCTACGGCGACCTCGAGGACGTCGTCGCCTGTGCACTGGTCGTGGGACTGCTCGGCCTGCGGATGCTGCCGTCCACGAGGCGCTGGGCGCCCCGCGGCAACGCGTGGCGTGCACGCCAGGTGCCGGCGCCCAGGGGCGGTGGCAGTGCTGACCCCCGCCGGCCACCCTCGCTGCAGCGGTGACGGAGGCACGTGATGGAGGTGTCTCCGCTCGTGTGGGGCCTGACGATCGCCGGCATCGTGGGCCTGCTGCTCTTCGACTTCTACTTCCACGTCCGCAAGGCCCACGTGCCGACGCTGCGCGAGGCGGCGATCTGGTCGGCGCTCTACGTCGGCATCGCGATCATGTTCGGCCTCGGCGTCCTGCTCCTCGGGGGACCGACCCCGGGTGGTGAGTACTTCGCCGGCTACATCACCGAGAAGGCGCTCTCGGTGGACAACCTGTTCGTCTTCCTCATCATCATGTCCAGCTTCCGGGTCCCCCGCGAGGACCAGCAGAAGGTGCTGCTGTTCGGCATCGCCTTCGCGCTCGTGGCACGCACCGGCTTCATCTTCGTCGGCGCGGCGCTGATCAACACCTTCGCGTGGGTCTTCTACCTCTTCGGACTGGTCCTCATCCTCACGGCCGGCAACATGCTGAAGTCCGACCACGACGACGCCGAGACTGCCGACAACTTCGTGGTGCGGCTGTCCCGCAAGGTCATCCCCGCAACCGACCACTACGACGGGGACAAGCTCTTCACCATCCAGGACGGCAAGCGAGTGATGACGCCGATGCTGCTGGTCATGGTGGCCATCGGCGGCACGGACATCCTCTTCGCGCTCGACTCGATCCCGGCGATCTTCGGGCTCACGCAGAACACCTACCTGGTCTTCACGGCGGTGGCGTTCTCGCTGCTCGGGCTGCGCCAGCTGTTCTTCCTCATCGAGGGACTGCTCGACCGCCTGATCTACCTCTCCTACGGCCTGGCGGCGATCCTGGCCTTCATCGGGGTCAAGCTCATCCTCCACGCGCTGCACGAGAACAACGTCGGCTTCATCAACGACGGCGAGCCGGTCCCGGTGACCGAGATCAGCACGTCCGTGTCGTTGAGCGTGATCCTGGGCGTCCTCGTCGTGGTGGTCGTCGCGTCGCTCGTCAGCCCGGCGGGCAAGGCACGCAACGCGATCAGCAACGCCCGGCGTCATGCCGAGGACTACCTCGACTCCGAGTACACCAGCGACCCTGCCGAGCGCGAGCGCATCTACGACCTGCTGCTCGCCGAGCGCGACCAGATCATCGCGCTGGGGCCGAAGTACCGCCAGAAGGCACGCAACGAGCAGGAGCTGATGGCGCTGCTCCAGCGCGCCCGCGACAGCCACGACAGTGCCGTCGACCGCGGCGAGGCCAGGGCGACGGGACCCTCGAAGCTGCTCCCGCCGCGAGCCTGAGCCCTACGGCGCCAGGGACCCGCCGAAGATCTGCCAGGCCAGCGCCGACTTCGCGACGAGGCTCAGCACGAGGTAGGCCCGCTCCCCGAACGCGTAGCTGCGCCAGGGCCCGATGCCGCGGTACTGCAGCCACTGGTTGAGCGCGAAGCTGTTGAAGAAGACGAAGAGCGAGACGAAGATCCCGACCACGAAGCCCGGGACCTCCTCGGCGGCGAGGAGGTTGAGGCCGATCGCGACCCAGGGCGTGGCGCCCGCGACGCAGCCGAACCAGAAGGGCTTCATCGTCCGGGTCGTGCTGCCGGGCGGGTTGGCCGACTCCTGGAGCCAGCCGAAGAGGATCATCGCCACGTTGGCGCCGATGATCCCGATCAGCGCCGCGACGTCCACGACGCCGGCGTACAGCGCGATGAGCACGACCATGATCGTCGCGCTGAACGAGTACTCGACCCAACGGAAGCGGTTGATCCCCCGGCGCAGGTCGCGCTCGTAGGTGCCGCGCAGGACCGTCGCCGTCAGCAGGTGGTCGAGGGCGGCGAGCCCCAGGAACGCGGCGATCGCTTGCCCGACGCGCAGGTCGAGCACGCTCTCGGGCGACGCGATCGCGCTGCCGGGCGGACCCGTCGGCAGCGACTGCGTGATGGTGATCGCGAAGTCGGTCGCCAGCACCACCACGGCGACCGCCTGCGCCAGGTGGAGCACGGTGAGCGCGAGGTTCCACCCGCGCAGCGAGCGCAGGGCCCGGTCGTCGACACCGGGTGCGGTCATGTCGTGTGAGGTCATGACTCCATCATGAGGCCTCGGGCTGCACGCCGGGTGCCGGTGCGCGCCGGCCGACGCACGCTCAGGACCCCAGGATCCGGCTCGCCACCTCGCGGCGCAGGACCTTGCCCATCGGGTTGGTCGGCAGCTCGTCGAGGAAGACGACGCGGCGCGGCACCTTGTAGGGCGTGAGGCCCTCCCGCGTGTGCGCGCGCAGCTCGTCGGGCTGCACCGGGACGCCCTCGACGAGCACCACGGCCGCGACCACCTCCTCGCCACCGTCCTCGTGCGGGAGGCCGACCACGGCCACGTCGACGACACCGGCGTGGGTGCGGATCACGGCCTCCACCTCGGAGGGATAGACGTTGAACCCGCCGGTGATGATGATCTCCTTGATCCGGTCCACGATCGTCAGGAACCCGTCGGGCGACATCGTCACCACGTCGCCGGTGCGGAACCACCCCTCGTGGAAGGACGCAGCGGTCTCCTCGGGCAGGCCGCGGTAGCCGGTGAAGACCTGCGGCCCACGCACCAGCAGCTCACCGCGCTCGCCCTGCGGCACCGCGCGGTCGAGGTCCTCGGGGTCGGCGATGCGGATCTCCACGTCGGGGAAGGGCACCCCGATGGCGCCGGGCCGGCGCTCGCGCGACATCGGGTTCCCGACGATCACCGGCGACGTCTCGGTCAGGCCGTAGCCCTCGACCAGCAGCCCGCCCGTGGCGGCCTCCCAGCGCTCGACGAGCGGGGCGGGCAGCGGCATCGCGCCGGACAGGGCGTAGCGGATGCCGACGATCGAGACCTTGCGGCGCTCCGCCTCGTCGACGATGCGCTGGTAGAGCGGCGGCACCGCCGGCACGAAGCTCGGCACCTCGCGCGCGATCGCGTCCATGATCAGGCTGATCTCGGGCTTGGGGAGCAGGACCAGCTTGGCGGCGAGCGCCACGCCGAGCAGCACGCTGACCGTCACGCCGTAGGCGTGGAAGAGCGGCAGGGCCACGAGGAAGGACTCCTCGCCCTCCCGCAGCCCCGGCACCCAGGCGCGGCCCTGGACCACGTTGGCGACGAGGTTGCGGTGCAGCAGCGGCACGCCCTTGGGCACCCCGGTCGTGCCGGAGGTGTAGAGCAGCAGCGCGACCGCGTCCTTGTCGGGGCGCGGGTGCGACTCGTCCAGCGGTTCCGCGGCGGCGAGCCCGGCCCACTGCATCACCTGCGGGGCGGGCGCTGTGAGCAGGTCCCGCGCCGCCCGGGCCTTCGCGACGGGCAGGCGCAGCGCCAGCCGCTTGCTCCACGGCAGGCGGGTGGTCATGTCGACGGCGACCACGTGCTCCAGCGGCGTGTCCGCGACGAGGCCCTCGATGACGGGCACGACCTTGTCCCACACGATCGCCACGCGGGCGCCGTGGTCGACGAAGGGGTGGCGCAGCTCGGCCGCGGTGTAGAGCGGGTTGTGCTCCACCACCGTCGCGCCGAGGCGCAGCACCGCGAAGAAGGCGATGACGTTCTGGGGGCAGTTCGGCATCACCAGGGCGACGTTGTCGCCGGGACGTACGCCGAGCGCGTGCAGGCCGCCCGCCACGCGCCGCACCTCGGCGTCGACGTCGGCGTAGGTCGAGACCCGGCCCAGGAAGTCCAGCGCCGGCCGGTCGGCGTGGTGGCGTGCCGCGCCTTCCCAGAGGTCGAGCACCGTGGTGTCGCCGTAGTCGAGGTGGAGGGGCACGCCAGGGGCGTAGGACGCTGCCCACGGGGGCGGTTGAGCCGACACGGTGTTCCTCACGATCAGGGTCGCGACGAAAGGGTTCGCGAGCGCGACCCAAGGTATCGGGTCCGCACGCACGCCCCGGTCGTGGCCGTTCCCGAGGGATCTCGGACCAGGTGCATCCGCCGGGGCGCGAGCGGCCGAGGGAGAGGTACTGGGGGGAACATCACTCACCACCTGCCGTCACAGGGCGGCCACGACCTCCGTGCCCTGCTTGATCGCCCGCTTGGCGTCGAGCTCGGCGGCCACATCGGCTCCGCCGATCAGGTGCACTGTGGCTCCGCCGATGAGGTGGGCCTCGCGGTCCAGGGCGTCGTAGAGCCCGCGCACCGAGTCCTGGCCGGCGCAGACGACAACGGTGTCGCACTCGATGACCTGTGACGAGCCGTCGACGGTGATGTGCAGCCCCGCGTCGTCGATGCGGTCGTAGGTCGCGCCGCGGACCTGCGTCACGCCCGACTGCTTCAGCACCGCACGGTGCGCCCAGCCCGAGGTCTTGCCCAGGCCGATGCCGATCGGCGTGGCTTTGCGCTGGATGAGGGTGACCTCGCGCGCCGGCGTGCGCGGCTTGGCCTCGGTCAGCCCGCCGACGTGCAGCGCGGGGTCTCCGACGCCCCAGTGGGCCATCCAGTCGTCGAGGTCCTCGTGCTCGTGGGTGAGGAAGACGCTGACGTCGACGCCGATGCCGCCCGCGCCGATCACCGCGACCCGCTTGCCCGGCACGACCGCACCGCTCAGCACCTCGGCGTACGACGCCACCGATCCGTGCTCGATGCCGGGGATGTCCGGCATCCGGGGCTCGACGCCCGTCGCGACGACGACCTGGTCGAAGCCGGCGAGGTCGTCGGCCGAGGCCTCGGTCGAGAGGCGTACGTCGACGCCGAGGACCTCGAGACGGCGGGTGAAGTAGCGCAGCGTCTCGGCGAACTCCTCCTTGCCCGGCACCGCCATCGCGAGGCGGAACTGCCCGCCCAGCTCGGGCGACTTCTCGAAGAGCGTGACGGCGAAGCCGCGCTCGGCGGCGCTGGTCGCGGCGGCCAGCCCGGCGGGGCCGGCTCCGACGACCGCGACGGTCTGCTTGCGCATCGTCGGGGTCAGCAGCAGCTCGGTCTCGTGGCAGGCGCGGGGGTTGACCAGGCAGGACGCGCGGTCGTTGGAGAACACGTGGTCGAGGCAGGCCTGGTTGCAGGCGATGCACGTGTTGATCTCGTCGGCGCGCTCGTCCATCGCCTTGGCGACGAAGGCCGGGTCGGCGAGGAGCGGGCGTGCCATCGACACGAGGTCGGCCTCACCGGCGGCGAGGATCTCCTCGGCGAGCTCGGGAGTGTTGATCCGGTTCGACGCGCAGACCGGCACGTCGACGACCTGCTTGAGCCGCGCGGTGCACGACCGCCACGCGCCACGCGGCACCTGCGTGATGATCGTCGGCACCCGGGCCTCGTGCCAGCCGATGCCGGTGTTGAAGGCGGTGACGCCCGCGGCCTGCAGGTGCAGCGCCAGCTCGGCGGTCTCCTCCCAGGTCTGCCCGCCCTCGACGAGGTCGAGCAGCGAGATCCGGTAGACGATGGGGAAGTCGTCGCCGACGAGCTCGCGCGAGCGGCGTACGACCTCGACGGGGAAGTGCATCCGGCGCGCGGCCGAGCCGCCCCACTCGTCGTCGCGGTCGTTGGTGCGCGCGGCGAGGAACTGGTTGATGAGGTAGCCCTCGGAGCCCATGATCTCGACCGCGTCGTAGCCGGCCTTGCGGGCGAGCGCGACGCTCTTGGCGAAGGCGGTCGCGGCGTGGTCGACCTCCTTGCTCGACATCGCGTGCGGCTTGAAGGGCGTGATCGGCGACTTCTTGTCCGAGGCGCTCTGCGAGAGCGGGTGGTAGCCGTAGCGCCCGGCGTGCAGCACCTGCAGCGCGATCGCCCCGCCCGCGTCGTGCACCGCTCCGGTGATCCGCTGGTGGCGCATCGCGTGGAGGCGGTTGGTCATCTCGGAGGCGAAGGGCTTGAGCCAGCCGCGCTTGGTGGGGGCGTAGCCGCCGGTGATGATCAGACCGACGCCGCCGCGCGCGCGCTCGGTGAAGAACGCGGTGAGCTTGTCGATGTCCCACGGGTGGTCCTCGAGGCCGGTGTGCATCGAGCCCATCACGACGCGGTTGCGCAGGGTGAGCGCGTCCGGCCCGGCGCCGAGCGTGATCGGCTCGAGGAGGTGGGGGTAGGTGGGGTGCGTCATGATCGATCTCTCTCGGTGGGTGTGGTGCGAGCACTTCGAGACGCCTCGTCCCTCGGCTCCTCAGCATGAACTCCGCGGGCCTCGAGACCCTCGTGCGCCTGCAGGTAGTCGGTGAACCAGTCGATCCAGAAGCGCTCCATCCGGATGCCCCCGCGCAGGACCAGCCACTGGTCGAGCGCCGCGCCGGTGAGGCCGTCGGGGTCGGGGAACTGCTCGCGCTCCATCTGCTCGTAGTGCGCCAGGCGCGTCGCGTGGTCAGCGCGGAGGTCGTCCAGGTGCGCGGCGAGCCGCGCGCGGTCGCCGTACGACGCTCCGCGCAGCTTGACGGCCACGTCGCTGCGGAAGGTCTCCATCGGCATCGGCTCGGCCAGCCACTCGGCCAGCACCCGGCGCCCGGCGGTGGACGGCGTGTGGACGCGCTTGTCCGGGCGGCCCTCCTGCTGGACGACCTCGACCGTCACCCAGCCGTCGGCCTCCATGCGGGCCAGCACGCGGTAGATCTGCTGGTGGGTGGCGTGCCAGAAGAAGCCGAGCGACTTCTCGAAGCGGTGCGTGAGCTCGAGGCCGCTCGCGGGTCGCTCGCTGAGCGCGACGAGGAGGGCGTGCTCGAGGGCCATGGGGACATGGTGCCCGACCTATGCAACGAGTTGCAATGCCGTCCTCGTCACAGCACGCCCGCGCCGGCGATCTCCTCGAAGACCAGCTGGGTCTCGGTGTGGCGCACGACGGGGTGCACGTTGAGGTGCTCGAGCACGAGGTCGCGCAGCTGCGTGGTCGAGGAGACGGCGACGTGGAGCAGGTAGTCGTCCTCGCCGCCGACGTGCAGGATCCGCAGCACGCCCGGCACGTGCGCCAGCACCTGGTGGAAGCTCGCCACGTGGTCGCGGTTGTGGCTGCCGAGCCGCACCTTGATCACGGCCTGGATCGGGAAGCCGAGCGCTGCGAGGTCGACGTCGGCGTGGACCCCGCGCACGACCCCACGCTCGCGCAGCGAGCGCACCCGCTGCAGGCAGGTCGACTCTGCGATGCCGAGGCGCTTGGCGAGCGCGGCGTTGGTGACCCGCCCGTCCGCCGCGAGCTCGGTGAGCAGGCGTCGGTCGAGCGCGTCGAGGGGCGCAGGATCCACGGACGGGGATGCAGCAGGCACGGTGTGCTCCTCGTGATCTTCGGCGTGCATGCCTCTTTGGAGGCAGTTGTTCGGAGTGTATTGCCCTCGGTCGAGGATTCCGCGACCGTGGCGCCATGACCAGCCTCGACACCCTCGCCGTCCACGCCGGCCGCGCCGACCTGGGGGCGCTCGGCGTCCACGCGCTCCCGCTCGACCTGTCCACGACCAACCCGCTGCCCAGCATCGACGCGGGGGGCGAGTCGTACGAGTCCATGGCGACCGGCGGCCACCCGGCCGCGGGTGGCATGGTCTACCAGCGGCTGTGGAACCCGACCGTGGCGCGCTTCGAGGAGGCGCTCGCCGGCCTGGAGCACACCGAGGCGGCAGTCGCCTTCTCGACCGGGATGGCCGCCGTCACCGGATCGGTGCTGGCCGCCGTGGCCGAGGGCCCGGGCCGTCACGTCGTCGCCGTCCGTCCGCTCTACGGCGGCACCGACCACCTGCTCGCCTCGGGGATGCTCGGGGTCGAGACGACCTACTGCGCACCGCACGAGGTGGGGGGCGCCGTACGACCCGACACCTGCCTCGTCGTCCTGGAGACGCCGGCCAACCCGACGCTCGAGCTCGTCGACCTCGACGCCGTCGTCGCCGCGGCCGGCGGCGTACCCGTCCTGGTCGACAACACCTTCGCCACCCCCGTGCTGCAGAACCCCGCCGACCACGGCGCCGCGCTGGTGCTGCACAGCGCCACGAAGTACCTCGGCGGCCACGGTGACGCGATGGGCGGTGTCATCGCCTGCTCCGAGGAGTGGGCGGCCGCGCTGCGCCGCGTCCGCGCCGTGACCGGCGCGCTGCTCCACCCGATGGGCGCCTACCTGCTCCACCGCGGCCTGGCCACGCTGCCGCTGCGCGTGCGCGCCCAGCAGGAGGGCGCCGGCAAGGTCGCCGCCTGGCTCGGCTCGCACCCGGCCGTGCGCGAGGTGCGCTGGCCCGGCCTCGCCGAGTGCGACCCGCTCGGACTCGTCGGCCGGCAGATGCGCGGCCCCGGCGCGATGCTCGCCTTCCGGGTCGAGGGGGGCTACGCCGCCGCGTCGCGCGTGACCGAGTCGGTCCGGCTGTTCACCCACGCCGTCTCCCTCGGCGGCGTCGACTCGCTGGTCCAGCACCCTGCGGCGCTCACCCACCGACCGGTCGCCGCGGACGCGAAGCCGGACGCCGACGTGCTGCGCCTCTCGATCGGCCTCGAGGACCCCGAGGACCTGTGCGCCGACCTCGGCCGCGCGCTGGACGAGGTGGCGCGACCCTGACAGCACCGGTGTCATGATCGTCCGCATGACGTACGCGCTGGGGCAGGGAACCGGACCGTTGCGGGGCGTGAAGGTGGTCGAGGTCGCCGGCATCGGGCCGGGCCCGCACGCCTGCATGCTCCTGGCCGACCTCGGCGCCGACGTCGTCCGTGTCGACCGTCCGGGCGGTGGCGCCTTCGGCACCGGCGAGCACGACGTGCTCAACCGCGGCCGCCCGAGCGTCGCGCTGGACCTCAAGCACCCCGACGCCGTCGCGACCGTGCTCGACCTGGTGGAGGGCGCCGACGTGCTCGTCGAGGGGATGCGGCCGGGCACCCTCGAGCGGCTCGGCCTCGGGCCGGACGAGTGCCTGGCCCGCAACCCAAGGCTGGTCTACGCCCGGATGACCGGATGGGGCCAGGACGGTCCGTGGAGCCACGTCGCGGGCCACGACATGAACTACGTCGCCACGTCCGGCGCCCTCCACGGCCTCGGCCAGGACCGCGACCGGCCGCACTTCCCCGGCAACCTGCTGGGCGACTTCGGCGGCGGGTCGACCTACCTCGTCATCGGCGTCCTCGCCGCTCTCCTCGAGGCCCGCGCTAGCGGGCAGGGGCAGGTCGTCGACGCCGCGATCGTCGACGGCACCGCCCACCTCAACGCCATGGCCTGGACCTTCGCGGCCCTCGGCGCCACCACGGACCGGCGGCGCTCGGGGCTCCTCGACGGCGGCACGCCGTGGTACGACCTCTACGAGACCGCCGACGGGCAGCACATGAGCGTCGGCGCCCTCGAGCCGCAGTTCTGGGCCGAGCTGGTCGCGCGCATCGGCGTCGAGCTGCCCGACCGCGACGACCCGGCCAGCTCGCGTGCGATCAGACGAGCCCTGGTGCGGCGCTTCAAGGAGAAGACGCAGGCGGAGTGGAGCGAGGTCTTCGACGGCACCGACGCCTGCGTCGCGGCCGTCGTACCCCTCACCGAGGCTCCGCAGCACCCCCACCTCGCGGCCCGCGGGACCTACGTCCAGCGCGACGGCGTCACCCAGCCAGCGCCGGCCCCGCGCTTCTCGCGGACCGGGGCGACCCTCGGCAGCCGACCCGCGCGCCCCGGCGAGCACACCCGCGAGGCGCTCGCCGCCTGGGGCATCGACGACGTGGACGCGCTGCTGGACTCCGGCGCAGCCGTGCAAGCCTGACCCCCGTGCGCCCCTTCCTCTTCCTCGGCACCCGCGCCGAGGACGACGTCGCCCAGCAGGAGTACGACGCCGTGCTCGCCGGGTGCGGCCTGCGCGCTGACGAGCTGGTCCGCGTACGCCTCGAGGCCGGCCCGCTCGGCGAGGTCGACCTCGCCGACTTCTCGGGCGTCATCCTGGGTGGCGGGCCGTTCAACATGTCCGACCCGCAGGACGCGAAGTCCGCCGTCCAGCGCCGCGCGGAGGCCGAGCTGCACGCCCTGGCCGTGCGTGTCGTCGAGGCGGACGTGCCGTTCCTCGGCGCCTGCTACGGCATCGGTGTGCTCGGCACGCTGGCCGGCGGGGTCGTCGACCGGACCTACGGCGAGCCGATCGGGGCGCTGCCGGTGCGCCTGACCGACGAGGGCCGGGCCGATCCGCTCCTCGGTGCGCTGCCCCACGAGTTCGCGGCCTACCTCGGCCACAAGGAGGGGGTGTCGCGGTTGCCCGACGGCGCGGTGCTGCTGGCCTCGACCGACACCTGCCCGGTGCACGCGTTCCGGATCGGTCGCAACGTCTATGCCACGCAGTTCCACCCCGAGCTCGACGCCGTCGCGATCTGCGACCGGATCGACGCCTACAGCGCCCACGGCTACTACGCCCCGCACGAGCGGGAGTCGCTCAAGGCCGCGGCGCGCGAGGCGATGGTGACCGAGCCGGTGCGCCTGCTCGGCCGGTTCGTCGAGCTCTACGCCCGGGCCTGACCGGCCGGTCTGGCACGCTGGCCCGCATGGAGGAGCGCCGGACCGTACGCGCCCCCGTCGCGGTGGCGGTCGTGGTCCTCGCGCAGCTCCTCGGCACGTCGCTGTGGTTCAGCGCCAACGCAGCGGCCGCCGACCTCCGCGGCCCGTGGGGGCTCACCGACGCCGACCTCGGACGCCTCACCGTCGCGGTGCAGGCGGGCTTCGCGACGGGCACCCTGCTGGCGGCGGTCACCAGCCTCGCCGACCGCTTCGCCGCCGGCCGGATCTTCGCGGTCGCCTGCGTGCTGGGCGCGGCGAGCAACGCCGGCTTCGCGCTGCTGGCCGACGACACGGCCTCAGGTGCCGCGTGGCGCTTCGCGACCGGGCTGTGCCTGGCCGGCATCTACCCGCTCGGGATGAAGCTGGTCGTGTCGTGGGCGCCGGACCGCGCCGGCGAGGCGCTGGGCCTGCTCGTCGGGATGCTGACCCTCGGCACGGCGCTGCCCCACCTCGTCTCCGCGGTCGGCGTCGGGTGGCAGTGGCAGACGGTCGTGCTGTCGTCGTCGGTCCTCGCCCTGCTCGCGGGGGCGGCGGTGCTCCTGCTCGGTGACGGTCCCCACCTGCCGCGCGCCGGCGCGGTCGGACTGCGGCCCGGTGCGGTGCTCCAGGCCTTCCGCGTCCCGGCGTACAGGGGTGCCGCGCTGGGCTACTTCGGCCACATGTGGGAGCTGTACGCCTTCTGGACCCTGGTGCCGCTGCTCCTGGTCCCGCTGCTCGACGGCGGCGCCGGCGCGGTGAGCGCGACGACGTTCGTCGTGATCGCGGCCGGCGCGGTCGGCTCCGTGCTCGGCGGGGTGTGGGCCCGGCGGGTCGGCGGGGTGCGCGTCGCGGCGACGGCCCTGGCCGCCTCGGGAGCGGTCTGCCTGGTCTTCCCGCTGCTCGCGCCCGCGCCCGTCCCGGTGGTCCTCGCGGTCCTGGTGTTCTGGGGCGTGGCGGTGGTGGCCGACTCCGCGCAGTTCTCCGCCCTGTCCGCGCGCGCCTGCCCGCCCCACCTCGTCGGCAGCGCGCTCGCGATCCAGAACGGCCTCGGCTTCGCGCTCACCATCGGCGCCATCGCGCTGACCTCGGCCCTGGTGGGCGACCTCGGACCTCAGGTGGCGTGGCTGCTGCTCCCGGGTCCGGTGCTGGGCCTCGCGGCGATGGCCCGCGACCTGCGACCCCGTCGGGCACCCGCGCCGGCCTGAGGTGTAACTCACGGTTACACGCCCTCGCCGGGTCGCCTACGCTGGCCGCGTGAGCGACCACGTGGACGTGCTGATCATCGGCGCCGGCCTGTCCGGGATCGGCGCGGCCGCCCACCTCGCCAAGGACCTGCCGGGGACGACGTACGCCGTGCTGGAGCGCCGCGGCGCCAGCGGCGGCACGTGGGACCTGTTCCGCTATCCCGGCGTCCGGTCGGACTCCGACATGCACACCCTCGGCTACCGCTTCCGACCCTGGCGCGGCGACGTCGCGCTGGCCGACGGCGCCTCGATCCTGGCCTACCTCCGCGACACCGCGCGCGAGTTCGGGGTGGACGAGCACGTCCGCCACGGCCACCACGTGACCTCGGCGGACTGGGACTCGACCACCTCGCGCTGGACCGTGCGGGCCGAGGTCGACGGGGAGACCCGCACGATCACCGCCGACTTCCTGTGGGCGTGCAGCGGCTACTACGACTACGACGAGGGCCACACGCCGCACTTCGAGGGCCAGGAGCGCTACGGCGGACAGGTGGTGCACCCGCAGCACTGGCCCGACGACCTCGACTACGCCCGCAAGCGGGTGGTCGTGATCGGCTCGGGCGCCACCGCGGTCACCCTCGTCCCCGCGATGGTCGCGGGCGGGGCCGGGCACGTGACGATGCTCCAGCGCTCGCCGACCTACATCCTCCCCGTCCCAGGCAACGACGCCTTCAAGCGGCGGCTCACGTCGGTGGCCGGCGAGCGGACGGCGTACGCCGTGACGCGGTGGAAGAACGTCGCGGTGCAGTCCGCGCTCTACCAGCTCAGCCGGCGCCGTCCCGCGCTCGTGCGGAGCCTGGTGCGCAAGGCCAACGTCGCGCTGCTGCCGCCGGGCTACGCAGTCGACACCCACTTCAACCCGACCTACGACCCGTGGGACCAGCGGATGTGCCTGGTGCCCGACGGCGACCTCTTCCACGCCCTCGAGCGCGGTCGGGCCGAGGTGGTGACCGACCGGATCCGCACCTTCACCGAGACCGGGCTCGAGCTCGAGTCCGGGACGCACCTCGACGCCGACATCGTCGTCACCGCCACCGGCCTCAACCTCCGGATCTTCGGCGGCGCCACGCTGAGCGTCGACGGCGAGGTCGTCGACCCGGCGGGCACCATGGCCTACCGCGCGATGATGCTGTCCGGGGTGCCGAACTTCGCCTTCACCATCGGCTACACCAACGCCTCGTGGACGCTCAAGGCCGACCTCGTCGCGGAGTACGTCGTCCGCGTGCTGTCGCGGATGCGGTCCACCGGCACGCGCTCGGTGGTGCCGGTGCGCGACCCGTCGGTCGAGGAGGTCCCGCTCATGGACTTCGACGCCGGCTACGTCCAGCGGGTCGTCCACACGCTGCCGCGCCAAGGCACCCGCGCGCCCTGGACGCTGAAGCAGAACTACCTCCACGACGCCCTCGCGCTGCGGCGGGCGAAGCTCGACGACGGCGTGCTGCGCTGGTCCTGAGGGTCCGGCCGTCGCGATCCCCGGGTACCCGGGGAAACGTGAGCCTCACCCCCGAAACTTCGCACCGGAACCTCCAGCTTCCCCGGGTACCCGGGGAACGCCGCGCGGGGCGGCTAGCGTGTCGGCGTGAACACGCCGCGCACCCCGATCCGCCCGGGTGCGCCCACCCTGGACGAGGTGGCCCGGGTCGCGGGCGTCTCGCGCGCCACCGCCTCGCGGGCCATCAACGGCGGCCAGCGGGTCAGCGCCCGCGCCCAGTCGGCGGTGGACAGCGCCGTGCAGACGCTGGGCTACGTCCCGAACCCGGCCGCGCGGAGCCTGGTCACGCGGCGTACGGACTCCATCGCGGTGGTCGTGCCGGAGCCCGACGACCGGGTCTTCTCCGACCCGTTCTTCGCCGGCACGCTGCGCGGGGTCAACCGGGTGCTCGCCGAGCGCGACATCCAGCTCGTGCTGCTGCTCGCGCGCCCGGGCGCCTCGACGGCGCGCACCCTGCGCTACCTCACCAACCGCCACGTGGACGGCGCCGTGGTCACCTCCCACCACCGCGACGACCGCCTCGCCGAGCACCTCGCGGACCTCGGCCTGCCCTGCGTCTTCGGCGGTCGCCCGTGGACCGGTGGCGACCGGGTGACCTACGTCGACGTCGACAACACCGCAGGCGAGCGCGAGGCCACCGAGGTGCTCGTCGCTCGCGGGTGCCGGCGCATCGGCACGGTCGCCGGCCCGGCAGACATGACCGCCGGGGTCGACCGCCTCGAGGGCTGGCGGCAGGCGATGGCCGCGGCCGGGCTCGAGGCCGACGCCGTCGAGCACGGTGACTTCACCGAGGGCAGCGGCGAGGACGCCGCGCGCGCCCTGCTCGAGCGTCACCCCGACCTCGACGGCCTCGTCGTCGCCTCCGACCTCATGGCCTCGGGCGCGCTGCGGGTGCTGGCCGGCCTCGGGCGCCGGGTGCCCGACGACGTCGCCGTCGTCGGCTTCGACGACCTCGGCGTCGCCGAGCGCACCACCCCGACGCTCACCACCGTGCGCCAGCCGGTCGAGGAGATGGCCGCCCGGGCCACCCGGCTGCTGCTCGAGCGGATCGACGGCGTCGAGGAGGGCCACCCGATGCGGCTCATCGTGCCGCCGGTGCTGGTCCGCCGCGAGAGCGCCTGATTGATCGAAACGCCTTCGTTCCTCAGATGCTCGTCCACCGAGTCGTACGCCGACCGGTGCGGGTCAGCGGTCGGTGAGGGCGGCCGCGGTGGCGCGCGCCGACGGACCCACGCCGGCCAGCGTCGCCGAGGCGGGCCCGGTCCAGTCGCCGTAGCCGACGAGGTGCAGTCGCGGCTCGGCGAGCGCAGCCGTGCCCGACGGGCCGCCGACGGGGATCCGGCCGTCATGGGTGCGGAGGCCCAGCGGACGCAGGTGCTGGAGCGCGGGACGGAAGCCGGTGCACCAGATCACTGCGTCGCAGTCCTGCCGGGTGCCGTCGGCCCAGACGACGCCGGAGCTGTCGAGCGCGGCGAACATCGCCCGCGCCTCCAGCACCCCGCGGGCTCGGGCGTCCTTGACGCTGGCGGCCATCACGATGTCGCCGAGCCCGCCGACGCCGGCGTGCTCGCGCCCCTGCTCGAGCGCCTCGATCCGCGCGCGGGCGGTGGCGAACAGGACGCGGCCGTCCACGTCGTCGGGCAGGAATCGTGGCGTGCGAGCCGTGACCCACGTCGTCGTGGCGACGGTCGACACCTCGGCCAGCACCTGGGCGGCGGAGTTGCCGCCCCCGACCACCACGACGTGCTGCCCGGTGAAGTCGGCCGGCGTGCTGTAGCCGACGGTGTGGAGCTGGCGGCCCGTGAAGTCCGCCATTCCGGGGCGGCGGGGCCAGAAGGGCCGCTCCCACGTGCCGGTGGCCGACACGACGGCGCGCGCCGCCACGGTGTGGTGGTCCGGACGAGCAGCCGGCCGTCGGGGGCACCGCCGCGGGTGACCGAGGCGACCCGGTGCGGCCGCTGCACGCGCAGGTCGTAGCGCTCCTCGTAGCGGGTGAGGTAGTCGACCACGTGGTCGCGCGGCGGGTAGCCCTGCGTCGCGTCGTCCCACGGCGGCATCATCCAGCCGGGGAGGGAGGAGAACCCGGCGGGGGAGAACAGGCGCAGCCCCTCCCAGGTCCGCGGCCACGCCCCGCCGGGGCGGTCCGCCGCATCGAGCACGACGAGGTCCCGGCCCGGCACCAGTCCCGCGCGCTGGAGGTAGAACGCGGTGGCCAGGCCCGCCGGCCCGCTGCCGACGACGGCGACGTCGACGTGGTCAGGAAGCATGGGGGGCAAGGTACGCCCCGCGCTCCGTGCGCAGCCCCTCGAGCAGCTCGGTGACGCGCCGGTCGATGTCGTCGCGGATCTCCCGCACCGCGGTGAGGTCCTGCCCCACCGGGTCCGCGACCGCCCAGTCCAGGTAGCGGCGGCCGGGCAGGATCGGGCAGGAGTCGCCGCAGCCCATGGTGACGACGACGTCGGCGCCCGCCACGACCTCGTCGGTCAACGGCTTGGGGAAGAGGTCGGCCCCGTCGATGCCGAGCTCCTCGAGCACGACGGCGACCTCGGCCTGCACGGCGGAGCCGGGCGCGGTCCCGGCCGACGCCACCTCCACCCGGCCCGCGGAGCGGTGCGCCACCAGGGCCGCGGCGAGCTGTGAACGGCCGGAGTTGGCCGTGCACACGAACAGCACGAGCGGGGCACGGCCGGCGTGGGCGTCGGATCCGCCCGTCGTCCGGGCGCGGGTCGCAGCGCGCAGCCGCTCGCGCGCGAAGCGCTGTGCGAGCAGCGGGAGGTAGGCCGCGATGCTGGCCGGGAGCAGACGGGCGTAGGAGTCCTCGAGGCACTCCGTGACGGTCTCGGGGGCGAAGGTCCCGGCGAACTCCTCGAGGAGCTCCGCCCTCGCAGAGGCGAGCGCGACGCGCTGGTGGCTGGTCGACGGGGACGGCGTCGGGGTCGTGGCGTCAGGCATGACGTACCTCCGGAAGAGATGGCATCGACATCGATCAATGTCGATGTCCGTCAATGTGGCGGGATGCATCGACCTCTGTCAACATAGACACATGTCGAAGTCACCTGCCGCCTGCGACGTCGGCGCCCCCGAGGGCCTCGAGTGCTGCGTCCCCCTCGCCCGCGAGCCCATCACCCCCGCCCAGGCCGACGGCGTCGTGCCGATGCTCAAGGCGATCGCCGACCCGGCCCGCCTGCGGCTGCTCTCGCTGGTGCTCTCGCACGAGGGCGGAGAGGCGTGTGTCTGCGACCTCCTGCCCTACTTCGACCTCTCCCAGCCCACCATCAGCCATCACCTCAAGGTGCTGCACGACGCCGGCCTCCTCCACCGGGAGAAGCGCGGCACGTGGGTCTACTACATCGCGCGTCCCGAGGCGATGCGGGCCCTCGGCAGCCTCTTCACCGCCGCTCCGTCCCCTGTCCCGTCCGCCGCCCTGGCGGGAGCAGGCGCATGAGCGACACCGTGCACGAGCCCGCCGCCCCGTCCTCGGGCGCTGGTGCGGACCCGGTCCTCCAGCGCCTCTCGACGCTCGACCGGTTCCTGCCGGTGTGGATCGGCGTCGCCATGGTCGTCGGGCTGTTCCTCGGCCGGGTGGTCGAGGGCCTCGACGACGCGCTCGCCGCCGTCGAGGTCGGCTCGGTCTCGCTCCCCATCGCGGTCGGCCTGCTGATCATGATGTACCCCGTCCTGGCCAAGGTGCGCTACGACGAGCTCGGCCACGTCACCCGCGACACCCGCATGCTGGTGACCTCGATCGTGCTCAACTGGGTCCTCGGTCCGGCGCTGATGTTCGCCCTGGCCTGGCTGCTGCTGCCCGACCTCCCGGAGTACCGCACCGGCCTGATCATCGTCGGGCTGGCCCGCTGCATCGCGATGGTCCTGATCTGGAACGACCTCGCGTGCGGTGACCGCGAGGCGGCGGCGATCCTGGTCGCCATCAACGCGGTGTTCCAGATCCTGGCCTTCGCCTTCCTCGGCTACTTCTACCTCCAGGTCCTGCCCGGCTGGCTCGGCCTCGAGCAGTCCGCGCTCGACGTCTCGGTGTGGGGCATCGCGAAGTCGGTGCTGGTGTTCCTCGGGATCCCCCTGCTGGCCGGCTTCCTCACCCGCACGCTCGGTGAGCGGGCCAAGGGCCGTGAGTGGTACGAGTCCAGCTTCCTCCCGCGGATCGGGCCCGCTGCCCTCTACGGCCTGCTCTTCACGATCGTCCTGCTGTTCGCGCTCCAGGGCGACACCATCACCAGCCAGCCCCTCGACGTCGCCCGCATCGCGGTGCCGCTCCTGGCCTACTTCGTCCTCATGTGGGGCGGCTCGATGCTGCTGACCAAGGTGCTCGGCTTCGACTACCAGCGGGCGACGGCAGTCTCCTTCACCGCTGCCGGCAACAACTTCGAGCTCGCGATCGCCGTGGCGATCGGCGTGTTCGGGGTGACCTCGGGCCAGGCCCTCGCCGGCGTGGTCGGCCCGCTCATCGAGGTCCCCGCCCTGGTCGGCCTGGTCTACGTCAGCCTCTGGGCCCGCCGGTTCTTTCGGGACGGCACCTCCGAACCGTCCTCCACCCACTCCTCAGGAGCCCACCGATGAGCGACACCTCCGGCACCCCGCAGATCGTCTTCGCCTGCGTCCGCAACGGCGGGCGGTCCGTGATCAGCCGTGTCCTCGCCGAGCACTACGCCGGAGGCCGGGTGCTCGCGCTCTCCGCCGGCACCCAGCCCGGGGACCACGTCCACCCCGAGGTCGCGGCCGTCCTCGAGAAGCTCGGCCTCGACGCCTCCCGTGAGCGTCCCGAGCTGCTGACCCGCGACACCGTCGCGGCCAGCACGATGGCGATCACGCTCGGCTGCGGCGAGGAGTGCCCCTACGTGCCCGGCGTGACCTACGTCGACTGGCCGGTCGCCGACCCGGGCGGCCGGGACGAGGAGACGGTCCGCGCGATCATCGCCGACCTCGACGGCCGGGTCCGTGCCCTGCTCGTCGAGCTGGTCCCGGACCTCGAGCTGCCCCCGTCAGTGCTCGCCGACGCCTGAGCCCGGTCGTCCGGACCGGTCGTCCGGAAGCCCGGCCGGTGCGGCGTACGCCATCAGCACGGCGGCCAGCGCAGCCAGCCCCGCCAGCGCCAGGAAGGCCCGGGCGTAGGAGCCCAGTGCGGTGGCCAGCACCGCTCCCACGAAGGGGGCCGTCGCGGCTGCGACGAGGGTCGGTGCGCTCATCAGGCCGTTGAGCGTGCCGTACGACGTAGGTCCCCATCGGTCCGTGATCGCGGTCGCCTGCACCAGCGTGTGGACGCCGCGGGCCAGCCCCAGCACCATCCCCACGGCGACGAGGACGCCCGGCGAGGGCGGGGCCAGCGCCAGAGCGGCGGTGGTGCCCGCCAGGGCCGCCAGCACGACCACCCCGCGACCCGTCACCGAGGTGCCGGCCGCGAAGCGAGCGTAGCCCAGCCGGCCCACCACCTGTCCCACCCCGCTGAGCCCGAGGGCCAGCGCCGCGAGGTTGCGGCTCATCCCCTGCTCCACCAGCATCGGGACCAGGTTGACCACGACGGCGAAGACGGCCAGGGCCGTGAGCGCGTGGGCAGTGGTCAGCAGCACGAACGCCCTGCTGCGCACCACCTCCGACGACTGCTGCGCCGGCACAGGCATGCCGGTCGCGGGGGGCTCGCGCCGCCACGGGTGGTCGAGTCCCCACCAGTGCAGCGGCACGGTGACGAACACGAGCCCGGCCAGCAGGACCAGGTAGGCCAGGCGCCAGCCGAGGGCGTCGTCCAGCACGGACGCGAGCGGGGCGAAGACGGTGCTCGCGAGGCCGGCGACGAGGGTGAGCGTGGTGAGCGCGCGGACCCGGCGTACGCCTCCCCAGTGGGTGAGGGCGGCGAACGCGGGCGGGTAGAGGGTGCCCGCCATCGCGGCGCCGGTCAGCGCCCACCCGAGGTAGAAGACCGTGAGGTCGGGGGCCAGCGCCACGGCCGTGATCCCGGGGATCGCGACGACGGACGCGGCGGTCATCACCCTGCGCGGCCCGACGGCGTCGATGTGGCGCCCGACCCAGATGCCGATCGCGCCGGACACGAGCTGGGCGAGTGAGAACGCGCCCGTGACCGCTGTTGCAGACCACCCCGTGTCGGCGGTGATCGAGGACTGCAGCGCGGCGAAGGCGTAGTAGAGGACGCCCCACGAGACGATCTGCACGGCGCTGAGCACCACGACGACCTGTCGGAGGCCGGCGTCGTCGAGCGCGTCCGGGGCACGGGCCACCGGTGCTCCGTGCCCCGCGGGCGTTGTCACTGCTCGGGGCGCCCCGGCGCGACCAGCTGCGGCTCGGCGTCGATCGGTCCGCAGCACCCGCCGCCGTCCGCCTCCGCGAGCGCGTCGGGGGCGTCGAAGCTGCCGGCCCCGTTGCACACGCCGGTCGCCGGCAGCACCAGCTCGACCCGGTCCGCGGCCTCGAGGTCACCGGCGAGCGCGGCGACCACGGAGCGCACCTGCTCGAAGCCGGTCATCGCGAGGAACGAGGGCGCCCGGCCGTAGGACTTCATGCCGACCAGGTAGAGCCCCGGCTCGGGCTGGGCGAGCTCACGGTGGCCGTGGGGCGCCACGTCGCCGCAGCTGTGGTGGTCGGGGTGGATCTCGCCGGCCAGCGCGCGCGCCGAACCGAGGGCGGGGTCGAGGTCGAGTCGCACCTCGGAGAGGAACGTGACGTCGGGGCGGAACCCGGTCACGACGATCACCTCGTCCACGTCCGACACCTGCTGCCCGTCCGTCGAGACGAGGGTGAGGCGGCCGTCGGGCTGGGCGGCGACGGCCTCGGTGCGAAACCGCGTCACCGTGCTCACCTGCGCGCTGGTGGCGGCGGTCCTCGCGTCCTGGCCGAGCCGGCCGCGCTGCTCGAGCTGGTCGTTGTCGCCCCCGCCGAAGGCGTCGCCGACAGAGGGCCGCCGCAGCAGCCAGGACACCCGCGTCGTCGGCTCACGCTCGGCGATGCGGGCCAGCCCGATGAGCACGCCCTGGGCCGAGGCGCCCTTCCCGGCGACGGCGACGTGCCTGCCGGCGTAGCGGCCGGCGACGGCGGGGTCGGCGAGGTCGGGGATGCCGTAGGTGATCCGGTCGGCGTGGTCGGCCTCCCCGAGCGCGGGCAGGCCGTCGGCGCCGAGCGGGTTGGGACGGGTCCAGGTGCCGGAGGCGTCGACGACGGCGCTGCCGAGCAGACGCTCGCGTCCCGTGGGCCCGTCGACGTGGAGGGCAAAGGCGTCGTCCTCGCGGCCGGAGTCCACGAGCAGGTCCCGGCCGGCGCGGCTGACGCCGACGACGCGGCTGTCGAATCGGATCGAGCCGCCGGGACGCTGGTCCAGCACCTCGGCGAGCGGTCGGAGGTAGGCGCTGCGCCACTCGGCTCCCGTCGGGTAGGCGCCGTCGTCGGGCGCGGTCAAGGTTCCGCCCGCCTCGAGCAGCCGACGGGCCGCGGGGTCGACGAGCTCGGCCCACGACGAGAACAGCCGCACGTGCGACCACTCGCCCACCGCCGCGCCGGCGTCGGGCCCGGCCTCGAGGACGACGAAGTCCAGGCCGCGCTCGGCGGCGTGGGCGGCTGCGGCCAGCCCGATGGGACCGGCTCCGATGATGACGACGGGGTGGGGCATGGCTGGTCTCCTGCGGTTCGGGTCATTACATCGACAGGCGTCGATGTAACGACTCTATCGACGGACATCGATGAAGGCAAGGTAGTCTGGCTGCATGACCCTGCAGCGAGAGGCGCCCGCCGTGCTCGGCAAGGCCGAGGCGGAGGAGTACGCCGAGTGGTTCGCCGTCCTGGCGGACCCGACGCGCGTCCGGCTGCTGCACACGCTCTCGACGTCGCGGACCGGCGCCATGCGGGTGGGAGACCTCGCGCAGGCGCTCGAGGTCAGCCAGTCCACCTGCTCCCACCACGTCGAGCTGCTGCGCAGGGTCGGCTTCGTGGTGGTCGACAAGGTCGGCACCTCGAGCATGGTCTCGGTCAATGCGGCCTGCTGCACCGGGCTCCCGCACGCTGCGGACGTCGTGATGGGCACGCTGTCGGCACCCCCGTGCTGCCCCGAGGACCTGCCCGTGGACGTCGTCACCCGCCCGACCACCGACGCGGACCTGCCCGCGGTGCTGGCGATCTACGCCGAGGGCCTCGCCACGCGAAACGCCACCTTCGAGACGCAGGTGCCGACCGCGGAGCAGCTGCGCTCGCGCTGGCTCCCCGGGGCGTCGTGGGTGGCCGAGCTCGAGGGTGATGTGGTCGGGTGGACGGCCATCACGCCGGTCTCGACGCGTGAGTGCTACTCCGGGGTGGGGGAGAGCTCGGTCTACGTCGCGGAGCGGGCGCGCGGGCGGGGGGTGGGCAGGACCCTGCTCTTCACGCAGGTCACCGAGGCCGACCGGGCCGGGCTGTGGACGCTCCAGACCTCGATCTTCCCGGAGAACCGCGCGAGCCTCGCCCTGCACCACTCCGCCGGGTTCCGCACCTTGGCGGTGCGCCGGCGGATCGCGCAGCTCGACGGCGCGTGGCGCGACACGGTGCTCCTCGAGCGCCGCCGCGAGGGCGACTGAGACGAGGCCCTCCCGCGCTGGGATTCACGCGAACACCACGCGTACCGCTACCGTGGGGTCCTCAGACGCCCGGCCGGTCTTGCCCCGGGCGCAGGCTCGCCCGACACGCTCGCGGCGGGACCCTTCCTCACACTGAGGCACGTACGCCGCACATCCCGTCGAGAACGACGCAGCGGCTCACGGTGGCGAGACGCCAACCGAAAGCACTCACATGAACTTCGCCGAACTCGGCGTGCCCTCCTCGCTCGTCACGATCCTCGAGCAGCAGGGCATCACCACCCCGACCCCGATCCAGGCCGCGACGCTGCCGGACAGCCTCGCCGGGCGCGACGTGCTCGGCCGCGGCCGCACCGGCTCCGGCAAGACGTACGGCTTCCTGCTCCCGCTGGTCGCCCGCCTCGACGCGAGCAAGCTGCCGGCGATGCCGCGCAAGCCGCGCGCACTGATCCTGGCCCCGACGCGTGAGCTCGTCGGCCAGATCCACGCCTCGCTGCTGCCGCTGGCCAAGGCCTCCGGCCTGTCGACCGTCGTCGTCTACGGCGGCGTGGGCCAGGGCCCGCAGACCACCGCGCTCAAGAAGGGCGTCGACATCGTCATCGCCTGTCCTGGTCGCCTCGAGGACCTGATGGGCCAGGGCTACGCCGACCTGTCGGCCGTCGAGGTCACCATCCTCGACGAGGCCGACCACATGGCCGACCTCGGCTTCCTGCCCGGCGTGCGCCGGATCATGGACAAGACGCCCCGCACGGGCCAGCGGATGCTGTTCTCCGCCACGCTCGACAAGGCGATCGACGTCCTGGTCAAGCGCTACCTCACCAACCCCGCCACCCACGAGGCCGACTCGGCGCAGTCGCCGGTC
The DNA here is from genome assembly GCF_021083185.1 of Nocardioides furvisabuli. Classification (GTDB taxonomy): domain Bacteria; phylum Actinomycetota; class Actinomycetes; order Propionibacteriales; family Nocardioidaceae; genus Nocardioides; species Nocardioides furvisabuli. The sequence continues at coordinate 406,847 of NZ_JAIGQB010000003.1, forward strand.
TCGACGATGTCGCACCACGTGCTCCACGTCTCGCGTGACCAGCGCGTGCCGGTGCTCGTCGACCTGACGAGCGCCCCCGGGCGCACCGTGGTCTTCACCCGCACGAAGCACGGCGCCAAGGCGCTGGCCCGCCAGCTCAACAAGTCCGGCGTGCCCTCGGTCGACCTCCACGGCAACCTCAGCCAGAACGCGCGCACGCGCAACATGGAGATGTTCCACTCCGGCAAGGCCACCACGCTGGTCGCGACCGACATCGCTGCGCGCGGCATCCACGTCGACGACGTGGCGCTCGTGATCCACGCAGACCCGCCCACCGAGCACAAGGCCTACCTGCACCGCTCGGGCCGTACGGCTCGCGCCGGCGCCGAGGGCACCGTGATCACCCTGATGACCGACGAGCAGCAGCGCGACGTGCGCGACCTGACCCGTCAGGCCGGCATCAAGCCGACCACCACCAGGATCACCGGACCCGGTCACGCGATGCTCGAGCAGCTCGCCCCCGGCGTGCGCAGCACGCCCGGCGGCCTCGTCGTCGAGGTGTCGACCTCCACGGGCGGCCGCGGTGGCGGCGGCGGTCGCTCGACCGGTGCCAACGCCCAGCGCAAGCGTGCGCGAGCGACCGGCGAGACCGGCGGCCGATCGCGTCGCGGCAACCCGACCAGCTACACCAGCGAGACCCCGGGCAGCTCCGCCGGCGGCTCCACCGCTGGCGGCCAGCGTCGTCGCTCCGGCGGCGGCCAGGGTGCCGGTGCCGGTGCCAGTCAGGGTGCCGGCGGCGGCCAGGGCGGGGGCGGCAACCGTCGTCGTCGCTCCGGTGGCGGCCAGGGCCAGGGCGGCGCCTCGTCCGGCGGCAACCGCGCGCACAGCGCCTCGTCGTTCAGCCGGGGCCGCTGACCCCTCGCAGTCGTTCCTCGCCCCTGAGTCTCTCGGAGACTCAGGGGCGAGATCGTCTCCGGGGGCTGACGGAATGCCGGACCCCCGCTCGTCGTTGACCCTTCAACCAGTCAACGAAGGAGCGACATGCCCGACTTCGACCACTCCGTCCTCGGCACCCGCGAGCAGATCTCGCTCGGGCTGGACACCTTCGGCGACGCGCCGCTCGACGGCGCGCCCGGCAACCACGCCGAGACGCTGCGCGAGGTGGTCGCAGAAGCTGTCCTGGCCGACCGGGTCGGGGTGGACTACATCGGTCTGGGCGAGCACCACCGGGCCGACTACGCCGTCTCCGCGCCCGATGTCGTGCTCGCTGCGATCGCCGGCCAGACCGAGCGGATCCGCCTCGGCACGGGGGTCACCGTGCTGTCCTCCGACGACCCGATCCGGGTCTACCAGCGCTTCGCCACCCTCGACGCGGTCTCCGGCGGGCGAGCCGAGGTGCAGCTCGGACGCGGCTCCTTCATCGAGTCCTTCGGCCTCTTCGGCCTCGACCTCGGCGACTACGACCGGCTCTTCGCCGAGAAGCTCGACCTCTTCTCCGCGCTCCAGCACGAGAAGCCGGTGACGTGGGAGGGCAGCATCCGGGCGCCGCTGGAGGCCAAGCAGGTCTACCCGACGACCGCGGCGGGCAAGCTGCCCGCGTGGATCGCCGTCGGCGGCACCCCGGAGTCCGTCGTGCGCGCCGCGAGGTACGCGATGCCCCTGGTGCTGGCCGTCATCGGCGGGTCGCCCGCTGCCTTCGTCCAGTTCTCCGACCTGTACCGCCGGGCGCTGGAGCAGTACGGCCACGCCGAGCTGCCGATCGGGATGCACTCGCCCGGCCACGTCGCGGCCACGGACGACGAGGCACGCGAGCAGCTCCACCCCCACCAGGCCGAGCTCTACACCCGCCTGGGCCGCGAGCGCGGCTGGCCGCCGTACTCCCGGATCCAGTTCGAGCAGGCGGCGTCGCCGCAGGGAGCACTCTTCGTCGGCTCGCCCGAGACGGTCGCGCAGAAGATCGCCTGGGCCGCGCGCACGCTGGGCCTCTCCCGCTTCCAGCTCAAGTACTCCGTCGGCGCGCTCCCGCACGCCGAGCGCCTCGAGTCGGTGCGGCTCTACGGCGAGGAAGTCATCCCGAGGGTCCGCGAGTTGTTGGCGGGCTCCTAGGCTGGCGGTCATGCGCACCTTCATCCGCCGCTCGCTGTGGGACGTGGTCCCGCGCGACCAGCGCGACACCCCGGAGGCCTTCCGGCGCCGGCAGGTCGTCGCCGCCATCGTGGTGCTGGTCGGTGCGGTCGTGCTGGGCTGGTCGCTGCGCCTCGAGCCGGGCGGCAACACGTTCTACGTCGCCGCGGTCCTGCTCGCCGGCATCTGGGCGGCCGGCGCCTTCCTCTCCGGCCGGCTCCACCTGGGCCGGATCTCCGGCGGCGAGGTCTTCATCAGGCCGATCCTGGCGCCGGTCCTGCTGGGCCTGCTGCTCGTCGGGGTCTTCGTCCTCGGCGCGCTGGTGGTCCGCGAGATCGACCCGCTGGCCGACTACGTCGGCTCGGTGCTCGCCTACGCCGACGAGGGCTCGCTGACCGTCCTGGCGGTCATCACCTTCTTCAACGGCATCGCCGAGGAGCTGTTCTTCCGCGGCGCGATGTACGCCGCGATCCCGCGCCACCCGCTGCTGTGGACCACGCTGGCGTACGTCGTCGCGACGCTCGCCACGGGCAACGTGATGCTCGGCTTCGCAGCCATCGTGCTCGGTGTGGTCTGCGGCCTCGAGCGGCGCGCGAGCGGCGGCGTGCTGGCGCCGATCCTGACCCACATCACGTGGTCGCTGTCGATGCTCTTCCTGCTGCCGCTACTTTTCTAGGCCTGCCTCGGCCCGCTCGGCCAGCGCGCAGCGTACGGACTCGGCGTAGGTCAGCGGCTCGCCGGGCACGACCTGGAGGATCGACGTGTCGCGCACGACGACCTCGGTGGACATCGAGTCGATGAGGTTGCGTCCCGTGGTGACGTCGACGTCGGTGACCAGCGCCAGCCAGCGCGACGACAGGCCCGGGGTGAGCAGCGGGACGACGACGATCGGGAGCTTGCGGCCGTTCATCGCGAGTGCCACGCCCTGCAGCATCTCGCGGTAGGTCAGCTGGTCAGGACCGCCGATCTCGAAGACCCGGCCGAGCGCCTCCTCCTTGCCGACCACGCCGGACAGGTAGCGCACCACGTCGTCGATGGCGATCGGCTGGGTGCGGGTGCCGACCCACTTGGGCACGACCATCGCCGGCAGGTTCTTCACCAGCTGGCGGGTGAGCTCCCACGAGATGCCACCGTGGCCGACCACGATCGCGGCACGCAGCACGGTGACCGGCACGCCGTCGGTGCCGAGCAGTCCCTCGACCTCGCGCCGTGAGCGCAGGTGGGCCGACAGCTCCCCGTCGTCGTCGCCGAGACCGCCCATGTAGACGATCTGGCTGACACCGGCCGCGGCCGCAGCGGCGCTGAAGTTGCGAGCGGCGTCGGCGTCCTTGCGCTCGAAGTCGGGGTCGTCGAGGGAGTGGACGAGGTAGATCGCCACGTCGACGCCCTCGAGCGCCGGTCGCAGCGACTCGAGGTCGGACACGTCGGCGCCGACCGGCGTGCCCTGGCCGTCGTACGCCTCGGGGCGGCGGGTCATGGCGCGGACGTCGTGGCCGGCCTCGACCAGGGCGGGGACCAGGCGACGGCCGATGAAGCCGGTGGCACCGGTGACGAGAACTGTGGACATGTCACCACTCTCTCAGCCCCGTCCCCACGCGTGCGTCATCCCGCGGCGGGGGTAGCCTTCCTGCGCGCGTCGAGGCGCGACATCGCCGGTGTCGCGGTGACGCCGTGGAGGATCACCGAGACGATGATGGTGAAGGCCACGGTGGACCACAGCCACGGCTCGTCCGGCACCTGCTCGTGCGTCACCGCGTAGCCGAGGTAGAACACCGAGCCCACGCCACGCACCCCGAAGAACGCCACCGCGGCGATCTCCCCGCGGTCCAGCCCGCCCTCCTCCTGCTCGTCGCGGGCGAGCACCGCGAGGGCGAGGTAGCCGGCCACGGGCCGCACCACCAGCACGAGCGCCAGCGCCACCACGACGCCCCGCCAGTCCAGGTGCTCGAGCAGCCCGCGGGTCATCGCCATGCCCAGGACGAGCAGGACCAGCAGCGTCATGAGGCGCTCCAGGCGCTCGACCACGCCGTGCATGGCGCGGTGGTAGGCGTTGCCACGGTCGGAGGCGCGCAGGCGCATCGCGCAGGCGAAGACCGCCAGGAAGCCGTAGCCACCGACGAGCTCCGCGGCGCCGTACGACGCCAGCAGCGCGGCGACCGCGAGCAGGGGCTCACCCGCGTTGGCCAGCCGGAGGTCCTCGTTGCGGACGTGGAACGCCTGGCGGCCCAGCAGCCAGCCGGCGGCGAGCCCCACGGCGAGGCCGATCGCGATCTTGCCGACGAGGTACCACCCGAGCCAGGTCCCGGCCTCGGCGAGGCCGAAGCCCCCGGCGAGCAGGAGCAGCGCGAGGTGGACGAAGGGGAAGGCGAGACCGTCGTTCAGTCCCGCCTCGGCGGTCAGGGAGAAACGGATGTCGTCGTCCTCCTCCGGGCCGTCGCCGTCGTCGGGCCGGTCGACGTCGTCGGTCAGCGGCTCACCGACCTGCACGTCGGAGGCCAGGACCGGGTCGGTCGGCGCGAGCACCGCGCCCAGCAGGAGCGCCACCGCGGGAGCGAGCCCGGCGACCCACCACCCGAGCAGCATCGTGCCGAGGATCGTCAGCGGCATCGCGACCAGCAGCATCCGCCAGACCGAGGACCACGACCGCCATGACCGCCACGACCTGAGGTCCAGCATGCGGTCGATCGCCAGCCCCACGCCCATGAGCGAGACCAGGACGGTGAACTCGGCCACGTGGGTGATGAGCTCGCGGTTGTCCTCGGGCTGGAGACTCACGTCGTCCGCCATCGGCAGCAGGCCGATGGCGAGGCCGACGCCGACGAGCACGATGGGCGGCGACAGGGCCACGCGCCGGGTCACGTGCGGCAGGACCGTCGCGAGGAGCAGCGACAGTCCGAGGATGAGGTAGACGGCGGCGCCGGTCATCGCGGGACCGCGCCGGTGGGGGTGGAGGGGTCGGGCACGGCCCAAGCCTCCCAGTGCACACCCAGTCCGGTCACCCCGTCGGGCGGGCCAGGGCGGGCCAGGGCGAGGAGGGGGCTCAGTGGGGCCGCTTGCCGTCGTAGGCCGCCTGGCTCTCGTCGATCGCCTGCTCGTAGGCCATGACCAGGCCGGCGATCGTGAGCGGCTTGAGCCGGTGGACGAACTCGCGCAGCTCCTCGGCCGTCCCGCCCCGCTCGCGGAACTGCGGCCACACCATCGTGCGCACGATCTCCGACAGCTCCTGGGCGACCTGCCGGCCGTGGGCGGCGTACACCTCCGAGACGGCCGCGGCCGCCTCCGGCGAGATGCCCATGCCCGAGAGGCCGGCCGGCACGTCGACGTCGCGGTCGCCGGTGACCGGCGCGAGGAGGGAGAGGTGGCGCGCGATGTCGGAGGGGGTGGCGGTGTCGGGGATCTGCTCGACGTACTTCTCGATCGCCGACAGCGTGAATCCGTGGCCCTGGAGCTCGCGGACCAGCTCGAGGCGCGCGACGTGGTCGGGGCCGTAGTAGCCCGAGCGGCCGCGGCGCACGGGGGAGGGGACCAGGCCGCGCGAGGCGTAGAAGCGCACGTTGCGCGCGCTCACCCCCGTGCGCTCGGTCAGCTCGTCCAGCGTCAGCAGCTCGGTGTCCACGCGCACATCCTCTCCTGACGACCGCCCCGTCCTGCGTGACCCGGGACACACCTGTTGGACTGTGACAGTAATGGTGTCACAATCGCTGGCATGGCAGAAGCATTCGTCTACGACCACATCCGCACACCTCGCGGCCGCGGCAAGGCCGTCGGTTCGCTCCACGAGGTCAAGCCGGTGGACCTGGTCGTCGGACTCCTCGACGAGCTCAAGACCCGCAACCCCACGCTCGACCCGGCCCGCGTCGACGACGTCGTGCTCGGTGTCGTGACCCCCATCGGCGACCAGGGTGGCGACATCGCCAAGACCGCCGCCCTCAAGGCCGGCTACCCCGAGACCGTCGCCGGCGTGCAGCTGAACCGCTTCTGCGCCTCGGGCCTCGAGGCCGTCAACCAGGCCGCGCAGCGCGTGCGCTCGGGCTTCGAGGACCTCGTGATCGCCGGTGGCGTCGAGTCGATGAGCCGCGTGCCGATGGGCAGCGACGGCGGCGCCTGGGCGATGGACCCCGCGACCGCGCTCCAGACCGGCTTCGTGCCCCAGGGCATCGGCGCCGACCTGATCGCCACGATCGAGGGCTGGAAGCGCCCAGACGTCGACGCCTACGCCGCCGAGTCCCACCACCGTGCCGCGAAGGCGTGGGCCAACGGCTACTTCGACGGCGCGGTCGTGCCGGTCAAGGACCTCAGCGGCGTCACCGTGCTCGACCGCGACGAGACCGTGCGCCCCGACACCTCCGTCGAGGGTCTCGCCGGCCTCAAGCCGTCCTTCGCCCAGATCGGGCGCGACGCGGGCTTCGACGACGTGGCGCTGGAGAAGTACCACTGGGTCCCCGCGATCGACCACGTGCACCACGCCGGCAACTCCTCGGGCATCGTCGACGGCGCGGCCGTGGTGGCGATCGGCACCGAGGAGATCGGTACGTCGCTCGGGCTGACGCCGCGGGCGCGGATCATCTCGACCGCCGTGTCGGGCGCCGACCCCACGATCATGCTCACCGGCCCGGCCCCCGCCGCCCGCAAGGCGCTCGTCCGTGCGGGCCTCGAGGTCGAGGACATCGACCTGTGGGAGATCAACGAGGCGTTCGCCGCCGTCGCGATGCGCTTCATGCGCGACATGGGCATCAGCCACGAGGTCACCAACGTCAACGGCGGCGCCATCGCGATGGGCCATCCCCTCGGCGCCACCGGCGCGATGATCCTCGGCACCCTCGTCGACGAGCTCGCCCGCCGCGACCTCAAGCGCGGCCTGGCGACGCTGTGCGTCGGCGGCGGCATGGGGATCGCCACGATCGTCGAGCTCGTCTGACCTTCCTTCCATCGCTGGCACCTCAACCACCGAGCTCTCCCGGAGACATCACATGAGCACCACCGACACCCAGACCGCGGTCCGTTACGACCGCGACGCCGACGGCATCGTCACCCTGACCCTCGACGACCCGACCGCCAGCGCCAACACCATGAACGAGCTCTACCAGTCGTCGATGGAGGCGGCCGTGCAGCGGCTCCACGACGAGGTCGACGACGTCACCGGCGTCGTCCTGGCGAGTGCGAAGAAGACCTTCTTCGCCGGCGGCAACCTCAAGAACATGATGACGGCGACGCCCGACGACGCCGACGAGATCTTCGCGATGGGCGAGGCGGTCAAGTCCAGCCTGCGCCGCCTCGAGACCTTTCCGCGCCCCGTCGTCGCCGCGATCAACGGCGCCGCCCTCGGCGGCGGCCTCGAGATCGCGCTCGCGGCCAACCGCCGCATCGCCGTCGACGACCGCTCGGTGAAGATCGGCCTGCCCGAGTCGACGCTCGGCCTGCTGCCAGGCGGCGGCGGGGTCACCCGCGTCGTCCGCATGCTCGGGCTCCAGTCAGCGCTGATGGACGTGCTGATGCCCGGCACCCAGTTCGACCCGCAGGGGGCGCTGGCCAAGGGGCTCGTCGACGAGCTCGTGCCGACGCGCGAGGAGCTCGTGCCGGCGGCCAAGGCGTGGATCCTCGCCCACCAGGACGACGCGGACGCGGCGACCAACCCGTGGGACCGCGCGGGCTACAAGATGCCCGGCGGCACCCCGAAGACCCCCGCGCTGGCGCAGTTCCTGCCGGCCTTCCCGGCGTTGCTGCGCAAGCAGACCAAGGGCGCGATCTACCCCGCGCCGCGCGCGATCATGAGCGCTGCGGTCGAAGGGGCGCAGGTCGACTTCGACACCGCCTCGCGCATCGAGAGCCGCTACTTCACCAACCTGGTGGTCAACCAGCAGGCCAAGAACATGATCCAGGCCTTCTTCTTCGACCTCCAGGCCATCAACTCCGGCTCGCTGCGCCCGCAGGGCATCGAGCGGTGGCAGGCCACCAGGGTCGGCGTCCTCGGCGCCGGGATGATGGGCGCCGGCATCGCCTACTCCTGCGCCCGCGCCGGCATGCAGGTCGTGCTCAAGGACGTCACGCTCGAGGCGGCCGAGAAGGGCAAGGCCTACACCGAGAAGCTCAACGCCAAGGGCGTCGAGCGCGGCAGGCTCACCGAGGCGAAGGCCGCCGAGCTGCTCGACCGGATCACCCCGACCGCCGCACCCGAGGACCTCGCCGGCTGCGACCTGGTGATCGAGGCCGTCTTCGAGGACCCGACGCTCAAGGCGAAGGTGTTCGCCGAGGTGACGCCGTACGTCGACGCGGACGCGCTGCTGTGCTCCAACACCTCGACCCTGCCGATCACCGAGCTCGCCACGGGCATCGAGCGACCGGCGGACTTCATCGGCCTGCACTTCTTCAGCCCCGTCGACAAGATGCCGCTGGTCGAGATCATCCGCGGCGCGGAGACCTCCGACCTCGCGCTCGCGAAGGCCTACGACGTCGTGCAGCAGATCCGCAAGACGCCGATCGTGGTCAACGACTCGCGCGGCTTCTACACCTCGCGCGTCATCGGGACCCAGATCAACGAGGGCCTCGCGATGCTCGCCGAGGGCGTGCACCCGGTCTCGCTGGAGCGCGCGGCGACGTCCGCGGGCTTCCCCGTCGGTCCGCTGCAGATCAGCGACGAGCTCAACATGGAGCTGATGGCCAAGATCCGCAAGGCCACCGAGGACGCCGCCGAGCGCGAGGGCGTCGACCTCGGCGCCTACCCCGCCGGCGAGGTCATCTCGACGATGATCGGCCTCGGCCGGCCGTCACGGCTCAAGGGCGCGGGCTTCTACGACTACGACGACGACGGACGGCGTACGACGCTGTGGTCCGGGCTCGCCGAGACGTTCCCCGTCGCCGAGCAGCAGCCCCCCATCCGCGACGTGCGCGACCGGATGCTCTTCATCGAGGCGCTCGAGACCGCGAAGTGCTTCGAGGAGGGCGTCATCACCTCCGCCGCCGCGGCCAACATCGGCTCGATCATGGGCATCGGCTTCCCGGCGCTCACCGGCGGTGCGGCGCAGTTCATGACCGGGTGGCAGGCGCTCGACGAGACCGGCCACGGCGTCGGCCCGATCGGCCTGGAGGCCTTCCTGGCCCGCTCCGACGAGCTGGCCGACGCCTACGGCGAGCGCTTCCGCCCGACGGCGTACCTCCGCGAGCTGGCGGCGAAGGGCGAGGGCTTCCCCGCCTGATCGCCGAGCGGGCACTTCGTTCCGCTGGACCACGCCGACCGGGCACTTCCTTGCGCTGGACCACGCCGACCGGGCACTTCGTCGCGCTGCTGCAAGCGAGGAAGTGCCCGGTCAGTCGATTCCACCGCAAGGAAGTGCCCGGTCGGGGAGGATGGGTCGGTGACCCAGCCCCCCGCGGTCGTCGTGCGCGACCTCCACGTCCGCTTCGGTGACGTCGAGGCCGTCTCGGGTGTCGACCTCACCGCCGACAGTGGTCGCGCCACCGCCCTGCTCGGGCGCAACGGCGCCGGCAAGTCCACGACGATGAAGGTCCTGGCGGGCGTCGTCCCGCCCACCTCCGGCGCGGTCACCGTCGCCGGCCGCGACGCCGCCACCGACGCCCTGGGCGTCAAGCGCGTCGTGGGCTACTGCCCCGACGTCGGCGGTCTCGTGCCGCGCGCCACCCCGTGGGAGCACCTGCAGCTCAGCGCCCGGCTGCGCCGGATGGACGCGTGGGAGGAGCGCGGGCGCGACCTGCTCGAGCGCTTCGAGCTCGGCGACGTGGCCCACCGCGTCGTCGGCGGCTTCAGCCACGGCATGAGCCGCCGGCTCAGCGTCGTCCTGGCGGCGCTGCACGAGCCTTCGGTCCTGCTGCTCGACGAGCCCTTCGACGGCGTCGACCCCCTCGGCGTCGAAGCGACCCTCGAGGTGGTCGCCGACGCTCGCGCCCGCGGCGCCTGCGTCCTGCTCTCCACCCACCTGCGCGACCTCGCCCTCGAGGCCTGCGGCGACGCCGTCGTGCTCCGCGGCGGCAATCGCGTCGCCGCGATGGAGGCGACCGACCTCACCGGCGAGACCTACCGTGCGCTCCTCGACTGAGCCTCGCCACGACGGCTGGACCGACGCCGCCCACGACACTGCCCACCTCGTCGGCTTCCGCGCCCGGACCGTACGCCGACCCGGTGCCGCCGCGTTCGGCGCGCTCGTCGCGATCGGCCTCACCCTCGTCTTCGCGCTCGCACCGGCGGCCTTCGACACGGGCGCCCTGGACCAGCCGGCGCTGACCCGTGCGACCGCGTCGCTGCGCGACAACCTCGGCGCGGCCTTCATCGGAGTCCTGCTGCTGGCGGTCAGCTCCTCGATGAGCAGCGGCGGCGGTCGCGAGCTGCTCTCGCGCAGCGAGGCCGCGATCCACCCCCTCAGTCCCGTGACCGAGCACCTCGGCGCACTGCTGCTCGCCCCGCTCAACCTCGCCTGGCTGGTCCAGACGTGGGCCCTGCTCGCGGTCACCGCGCTCGTCGCGCCGACCGGCCGCCTCCTCGGCGCGCAGGTGGTCGTGCTGGCGTGGGTGCTGGCCGCCACCGCGCTCGGTCAGGCGATCGGCTGGGTCGCGGAGGGCGTACGGCGCACGCCCCACGGCGTCGTCACCGTCCGCGTGGCCGCGGGCGTGGTCGTCGTCGCGCTCGCCGGCCTGCACCTCGCCGGCGCGCTCGGATCCATCGTCCGGTCGCTGCCGACGACCTGGGTCGCCGAGACGGCGCAGACCTCGTCGTGGCCGCTGGTGGTCGTGGTGCTGCTCGGTGTGTTCGGGGCCGCCGTCGCCCTCGGCGTCCGGCCCGCCGCGTGGGCCCTCGGGCTGCCGCCGCGTGAGGAGCTGCGCGTCCAGTCCGGCGTGCACGAGGCCCGGCACGCACCGGAGCCGCGCTGGGGCTCGCCCGAGCGTGCGCTGCTCCGCCGCCTCGACCGCGGGTCGGTGTGGCGCTCGGTGGGCATGCGTCGGGGGCTCGTCGTGCTGGGCCTCGGCCCCGGCCTGGTCGCGCTCGTGGCGGGGCTGCAGTGGAGCTCGGTGATGCTGCTGCCCGGCCTCACCGCCAGCGGCGCCGCGCTGCTCTTCGGGGTCAACGCCTGGTGCCTCGACGGCAAGGGCATGGTGTGGCGCGAGACGCTGCCGGTCGCCGCGGGCGACGTGTTCGACGTACGCGCCCTCGTCGTCCTCGAGTGCATGGCTGCGGTGTCCGCGGCGACGGTCGTGATGGCGCTCCTTCGCAACGGCCCGCCGCCGCTCGTGGTCGGCGTCAGCGTCGCGGCGTGCTGGCTCGTCGTGCTCGTGCAGGTGCTCGCGATCGTCATGTCGTGGTCGGTCCGCTCGCCCTACTCCGCGGACCTCTCCTCGCCGCGCGCGACGCCCGCGCCGCACGCCGCGATGGCCGGCTACGCCGGCAAGCTGTCCCTCGTCACCACCCTCACCGGGATGGTGTTCACCACCGTCTCGACCGGTCCGTGGGCCTGGCTGCCGGCCGTGCTGGCGCTGCCCTTCCTCGCCTGGTCGGGCTGGCGGCTGGTCCGGGCCCGGCGGCGCTGGCTCGCCCCCGAGGAGCGGGCACGCGTGGTGCTGACGGTTGCCGCTGTCTGATGACGCTCCGTCCCACGGCACCGTCGCCTGCCGGGCGCGGGGTCAACGGGTGACGGCGACCCGTGCGGACCGCGTCCGAGCCTCCAGGGCGCGTACGACGACGCGGCGGAGGTCACCCAGGGAGCGGGCGGCCGCCCGCGCGGCGGCGCGGCGTGGCGTGGCCGGCGCGACCACGGCGGCCCGGAGTGCCGCCGCCTGAGCGTCGACCCACGCGGTGACCTCGGCGAGGGCGGCGGCTGGCAGGCGCCCGACCGCGTCCACCTGCACCACGACCTGGAAGGCGGCCGTCGCGGTGCGACACGTCGCACACGTGTTGCCGACCGCGAGCGCCCGATTGGTCGGCCGGGCACGCGTGCCCGGCCCGATGACGACCAGCTGCACCGCCAGTGCCGTCGCCGTGCAGTCCCAGCAGTCCTGCACCCAGGCCGACGCGACGTTGTCGAACCTCGCCGACGCAGGCCCTCGGACGTAGACGACCTGCAGCGCGGTGCTGTCGCCGCGACACCCGCTGCACGACGTCACGCTGGTCGCGACCGCGTCGGCCTTCAGGGCGGCATGGCGGACCATGACCTCGGAGACGACCACGTCGCGGTCCTCGCGCCGCTGATCGCTGGGCTGGGCGCTGGCGACGACGTCGAGGTAGCGCCGCTCGTCTGGCGACCCGCGGGGGCTCGCGTCCGCCGCACCTGCCAGCAGGAGCACCGCCACGACGGCGTGGGCAGCGAGGCCGCGGCCGGTCACGGTGCACCCCCGACGGAGAAGTTGTCAGCCACGGCCGCCGCGACGTCGACGAGCGCGTCACGCGTGCGGCGGTGCAGGGAGGACATGTCGGTGAGCGCGCCGGGCTCGAGCGCGTCGTCCCACGGGACCGTCACCACGCGCGCGCACCTCTTCTCGAAGTGCCGCCGCATCGGTTCCGGGGGTTCGCTGCCGCGCCGTTCCGCGTTCACCACCACGACGGTGCGCGCCACGAGGTCGTCGAAGCCGTGCTGGTCCATCCAGTCCAGGGTCAGCGCGCCGGCACGGCCGCCGTCGAGACCGGCCCGCACCACGAGCACGACCTGGTCGGCCTCGGTGAGCAGCCCCTGGTTGGCGCTGTCGAGGATGCCGGTGCCGGTGTCGAGCAGGATCAGGTTGTAGAAGCGGTCGAGCAGGCCGATCAGCCGGTGGTAGTCGTCGCGCGCCAGCGCCATGCCGATGCGCGGGTCGTCGTCGGAGGCGAGCACCTCGAGCCGCGACTCGAGGGCCTGCGAGGTGTAGCGGCGCAGGGCGGCGTACGTCGTGATCTGGTCGAGGTCGCGCAGGACGTCGGTCACGGTGCGGTCGTGGGGTGGCGCGACCCGGTGGGCGAGGTTGCCCGCGTCGGGGTTGGCGTCGACCGCGATGACGCGGTCGCCGCGCAGCAGCGCGAAGGTGCTTCCGAGGGCCAGCGTGATCGTCGTCTTGCCGACACCGCCCTTGCGGCTCATCACCACGACGCGGCGCGAGCCGTCGATCGGCGCACGCAGCCGGTGCTCGAGCTCGCGCCGCCGCTGCTCCGGCAGGCTGGGGCCGGGGTTGAGCAGGTGGCCGCTGCCGCGGTAGACCGCGCTGCGCCAGCCCTGTCCCGGGACCGGCGCCGGGGCGGCGTACATCACCTCGTCGGTGAAGTCCGCAGCCGAGACGACCCGTGGCGGGTCGGCCATCGGGAGAGCCTCGTACGACGCCGGCGCGCGCGCCGCGACCCTGGTCCGTGTGAGCCGGACCAGCGTCGCGCCCACCCGCCACAGGACCAGGACCGCGCCGAGGAGCGGCAGCAGAAGGAGGGCGATCGACACCACCGCCAGGGCCATGGCCGGCCAGTCGCGATGCTGCCACGCGAGGTCGAAGACGAGCTGCTGCAGCCGGACCCCCTCGCGTCCCCGCCGAAGGAACTCCGGGAGGTACCAGATCGACCAGCCGAGCGCCGCGACGAGCAGCGGCACCACGACCACGACCCAGCCGACGACGAAGCGCCGCGAGCGTGGCCTGAGCTCGGTGACGCGTGGGTCGACCGGGTGGCCCGGACGCAGGCTCCGCAGCACCGGCCCGACCCGGGCGAACAGGTCCGGCACCCCGGCCAGGTCGGAGAGGACGTAGTAGCCGTCGAAGCGCACGACCGGGATGAGCTGCTGGAGCATCTGGAGCTGCAGGGCGAGCGCGGTCAGCAGCAACATGCCGCTGCCCGTCGCCACGTGGCCGGCCGCGAGCAGCAGCACCGTCAGGGCGTTGAAGTACAGCCCGCCGAGGTCGGTGCGCACGCGCCCGGCCCGCCCGAGGCGGTAGGAGTCGGTCACGTCGGTGTAGAACGCAGGGAAGACGAGGTAGAGACCGAAGCCGATCTCGCCCGGGCTCGCCCCGCCGTAGCGGCAGGCGGCCGCGTGACCGAGCTCGTGCACGAGGGCCGCGGCCGTGAGGAGCGCGTAGATCAGCAGGGCGGTCGTCGGGGTGGCGACCAGCTCGTCGACCGCCGCCCAGAGGTCCGCCCGCGCCACGAGTGCGATGTCGGCGGCGACCAGCGCGGCGAGCGCCAGCACCACGAGCGGTGGCCAGAAGAGCGGGACCAGCACTCCGGCGAGGCGGCCGACCACCCCTGCCGGCACCAGCGTGCCCTTGGCGGTCAGCGCGAGCAGCGGCCGCGCCCGCGCTGCCCTCGTCGGGTCGGGTGACTCGTCCGGGACCACCAGGCCGAGCGGTTCGAGCCGGGTGACCACGAGGTGGGCCAGGCCCTCGGTGCTCAGGGTCCGGCCGTACGCCGCGCTGACGTCGTCGGCAACCTGCTCGGCGGGCCGCGGCGGCTCGACGGCGCGCACGACGAGGTGGAGCAGCTCGGACAGCTGCACGACCTGGTCGTCCACGCGACGCACCAGGAAGGCGGGATCCTTCAGCCCGGACCCCTGGACCCGGCCCAGGAACTCCAGCCCGCGCGCCCGGCGCCAGCGCTGTGCGGTGGCGGGCGCGGTGGCGGGCGCGCCCGACGGGGGCGGCGCGGTCGTCGTGTGGTCCGTGGTCGTCAGGTTCATCGCTCTGGGTGCTCTGTCTGCTCTGGTGGGTGGAGCGGCTGACGGCGGCGGGTGCGCCAGAGCAAACGCACCCGCCGCCGGGTCTCACGGCGCCTGCATCTGCACCGACGCGAGGTACTGCATCGCCAGTGCGTTCGCCTGGGAGCCGATCGTGGCCGCATTGACGGCGAGGGCGAGGTTGACGCCCACGACGTTGGTGACGTTGACGCACGCGAACTGGCAGCTCAACGTCTCTCGTCGAGGCAGCGGCGTGGCCGACTCGGCGTCGAGGTCGGCCATGGCGAGCTCGGGTCGTCGGACCATGCGGATCCACCTCCTTCCGTGCTGGGTCGGCGGAGGGCTGGGTGACCGGGCGTGGCCTCCCCCTCCGCAGGGAGGCCACGCGCGGTGGTCAGCCCTGCGTGACGGTGATCGCCTGCCACGCCTCGCTGTGCGCGAGGGAGTGGAAGGTGGCCGCGTTCAGGGCCATCGACGAGTTGTTGGCGACGATGCTGGCCCAGTTGCTGTTGCCGAAGGACAGCGTCTCCCGGGTCGGAAGAAGCTCGGTCCGCTCGGTGTCGAGCTCGGTGAGTGACAGTTCCCGCATGGTGTTCACCTCCCCCCGTGTGCGGTGGGTCTGACCGGGACATCGCACGTCGACCAGCGTGACTCGTGCGTGACCCGGCGGTGACCGCACAGGAGCAGCTCAGGACTGGTCTGGACGTCGACCCCAATTCTCGGGATATCGGGACGGGCGCCTGGGTCCCCGGAGCGGACTCGGGCACCGTGGACGGTCGGGGAAGCCCGCGACTCGCCGCGTGAGCCGCGGCACGGGAGAGGGAAGTCTCGGTGGTCGACCATGCCGCAGACAGCGCAGGCCGTTAGTCGCGGCCTCAGGCTCCTCGGCGAGTGGCAGCTCGTCGTGGACGGGGACGTCGTCGCGCTCGGCGGCCGTGAGCAGCGCCTGTGCGCCCTGCTCGCGCTGACCGGCACGCGAGGCCGCGCACAGGTCGCCGGCACGCTGTGGCCCGAGAGCACCGACGCCCGCGCCCTGGCCAGTCTGAGACGCGCCGTCGCCCAGACCCACCAGCGGTGCCCCGGCCTGCTCGTCGCCGACCGGACCAGTGTGGCGCTGGCGGCGGACGTCGAGGTCGACGTCCACGCGCTGCGGGCGGCCGTGGACACCGCCGGTGGGCCTGACCCGGGCGACGACGCCCCGTCGGACACGGAGCTGCTGGTCACGCTCGTCGGGGAGCGCCTGCTCCCCGACTGGTACGACGCCTGGGTCGAGGAGCACCGCGACGACCTCGAGCACCAGCGGGTCAGCGCGCTCGAGCGGTTGGCCCGACGGGCACTCGACCGCAAGGACACCCTGCTCGCCGAGGACGCCGCACGTGCGGTCGTGCGCACCGAGCCGCTGCGCGAGTCGGCCCGCGAGCTGCTCGCCCGCGCCCTCCTCGACCGCGGCGACAGGGGCGGTGCCGTGCTCGAGGTCGGGCGCTATCGCGACCTCGTGAGCACCGAGCTCGGGGTGGTCCCCTCGCCTGCGCTCCTCTCCCTGCTCGAGGCGCCCGTCCCGGCCGTCCCGGTCCCGCGCGCCGCCCGGGCCGCGCGTCCGGCCGCGCCCACCGCAGCACCCGTCGACGAGGTCCTGCGGCCGGCCGGCCCGTCCAGCGTCCCGCTCGATCACGGTTCCCCACGACCGCCACCCCCACCGACCCCTCTGCCCCCCTCAGGGCCGGTCGGGCTGTCCCTTCGGGCGACCGCTGCCCGGCTGGCGGTGGGGGCGGCCCTCGTGATGGCCGTGTCCCTGTCGATCGCCAACCTCGGCCCCGACCGCGCCGAGCCGTCCGACCCGGTGTCCGTCGGCGACGGCCTCGGGCAGGATCCCGGCGCGCCGCAGACCCGGCGGGCGGAGGGCGCCGACCCGGCGTCCGCTCGCGAGGTGCGCGTGCGTCCCGTCGGAGCGTCCGAGGGGGCCGCCGTCTTCCTCGTCCGCGCCACGCGGCGGCCGGCACGCGTCCGGCTCGAGGTCGCGGGGCCGTCCGGCACGAGGGTCGTCCGCAGCGTCGTCGTCCGCAGCCGCGACGGCCGGCGACTGGTCGTGGGCGGCCTCGACGGCGGTACGTACGAGTGGTCCGCCACGTCCCCGACCGCCGCGCCCGTCGTCGGCGAGGTCCGGGTGGCGGGAACCGAGGCTCCTGTCCTGGTCGCGTCCGAGGAACCCGTGAACGCCCCGTCCCCGTCGCCCGCCACGGCGTCCGCCGGCGCGTCCACGCCCGTCTCCTCGCCGGCGCCCACCGCGACACCGACGTCGACCCCCGAGCCGAGCCCGACGTCGACCCCCGAACCGAGCCCGACGCCGAGCCCGACGCCGAGCCACAGCCCCCAGCCCAGCCCGACGCAGCACCCGAGCCCGACGGGCCAACCGACCGACCCCGGAACCCAGGACCCTGGACCCCTGGGGTGAGGAGGACCGCCATGGCGACCACCAGCGCGACGACCGCCACGCCCAGGAGGGCCGCACGGCTACTCGCCGCGCTGCTCGTGGCCGTGCTCGCCCTCGCGACCCTGGCGGCGCTCCCGGCGCCCCGGGCCGCCGGTGCCGGCGACCGGGCGGAGCGGTGGGCGGGATTCCGCATCCCCAGCACCGGCCGGGCGGCCGGCGGCTGGATCGGTGGCTATCGGCTCGGCGGCACGCCCGTCTTCGTGATCACGCCCGGCCGGCGCCCCAACCGGGCGGGGTTCCGGCCCGCCGCCGCCACCGCGGACCTGCGCGGCGCGAAGGCTCCCTCGCTCGCCCGGACCCGGCGAGCCGCCTGGATCCTGTCGAAGTACGGCGGCCACAGGGACGCCGTGCAAGCTGCCGCGGTCGACGCCGCGGTCCTGCACCTGCTCGGCGGTCGGACTTGGCGTCTGGGTCGACCGCGAGGCTCCGCCCGGGTACGGAACTCGGGCGATCCGGGCACCGTGCGTCGCTACGCACGCCTCATGCTGGGCGGGTCCCGCGCGAGCGCGGGGCCCTACGCCGTCAGGGTCCAGCCCACCGTCGCCGACGTGGGTGGGGTGACGGCCGTGACGGTGCGCGTGACCGACGGTCACGGAGGCCCGGTCGCCGGCCTGCCGGTGAGCGTCACGTCGCCCGACGGCGGCACCTCCCAGCCGGTCGCCGGCCCGGTCGAGGCGGTGACCGGCGACGACGGGCGGGCGTTGGTGAGACTCGCCGCGCCCCTCGCTGGCTGGCGCACCGTCGTCGCCGAGGTCGGGCAGGTCCCGCTGCACTGGTTGCGGGTGCGCGCCGCGGCCCGTGGCCGCCAGGCGTCGGTCGCGGAGGGCGGCGTCCGCCGCACGCTCACGGCCAGCGCGCGCGTCGCGGTCCGCGGGCCGCAGTCACTGACGATCGCAGCGGACCCGAACGTGCTCGTGGCCGGGTCCCCGGCGCGGGTGGTCGCGACGGTCGACGGCGACGGCTCGAGGCGGGGAGCCACGGCGTCGCTGCACGGACCCTTCGCGTCGGTGGCCGAGGCGCACTGCGACGGCCCTGCGGTGGGGACGGCCTCGCTGCCGGTGGAGGGCGACGGTGCCTACGCCTCACCGGCGATCACGCCGTCCGTCGGGGGGCGCTACCTGTGGCGCGTCGCGGTCGACGGATCCGACGCGACCGTGCCGGTGGCGTCGTGCGGGGCGCCGGTGCGGGTGCGCGGCCGCTCGACGGTGGCGGTCTCTGCTCCTGCCACCGCGGCTCCGTTCGACGTGGTCTCGACGCAGGTGTCCCTCGCCGGGCTGCCGTTCGGCGGCCCGGTCGACGTGACGACCTCGCTCTACGGTCCCTACGACACGGCCGGCCAGGCCTGCACGGGCAACCACCGCGACGTCGTGCAGCGCCGCCCGGGCAACGGCACGTTCACGTCGCTGAGCTTCCAGGTGGAGGAGCGCGGCTGGTACGCGTGGCGCGCCTCGGTCCCCGAGGGCGACCTGTGGCTGGGGTCGAGCTCGACGTGCGGAGCCGTGGGGAGCCTGACCCAGGTGCAATAAAAAGTCAGGCTTGACTGTTTGTTTGTGCGGCGGCAGGCTGATGCCGTGACCTCCCAGGCCCAGACGACCCGCGTCCCGCAGGCGGACCGGACGCGTGCGATGCGGGCGCGGCTGCTGGAGGCGACGGTGGAGCTGCTGGTGGAGCGCGGCTTCGCCGGCACGTCCACCACGCTCGTCTCCGAGCGGGCAGGGGTGAGCCGCGGGGCCCAGCTGCACCACTTCCCCACGAAGAACGACCTGGTGGTCGCCGCCGTCGAGCACCTCACCGAGCTGCGCGGGGCCGAGCTCGCCGACGCGGTGGCGCAGCTGCCGACCGGCAAGCGGCGTACGCGGGCGGTCGTGGAGATGCTCGGCGACCACTTCGCCTCACCGGTCTTCACCGCGGCGCTCGAGCTGTGGGTCGCGGCCCGCACCGACGCGGCGCTCCTCGCGGCCGTCTCGCCGCTGGAGCAGCGGGTGGGGCGCGAGACCCACCGCCTCACCGTCACCGCGCTCGGCGCCGACGAGTCGCGTCCCGGAGTGCGCGAGCTCGTGCAGGCCACCCTCGACCTGGTGCGCGGGCTGGGCCTGGCCGCCACGATCACCGACGACTCCGCCCGCCGTCGCCGCATCCTCCGGGAGTGGGCCGACGTGCTCGACAAGGAACTGGCAGGGACCCCGAGATGACCGACGTGCTCACCCAGGTGCTCGACGACCTCGCGGCGGAGGGCGACCGGCTCGAGGCGCTCGTCGCCGACCTCGACGCGGCCGGCTGGCACACGCCCACGCCCGCTCCCGGCTGGGACGTCGCGACCCAGGTCGCCCACCTCGCCTGGACCGACGGGGTCGCCGTCAGGGCGGCGACCGACAAGGACGCGTGGGACGCCGTCGTCCTCGGGGCGATCGCCGACCCGGAGGGCTACGTCGACGCCCAGGCGCTGGCGCTCGCCCAGGACGACGACCTGCTCGGCCGCTGGCGCCGCGCCCGCGCCGACCTCCGCGCCGCGCTCGTCGCGATGCCGAAGGGCGAGAAGATGCCGTGGTTCGGTCCGCCGATGTCGGCCACGTCGATGGCCACCGCGCGGCTGATGGAGACCTGGGCGCACAGCCTCGACGTCCACGAGGGCCTCGGTGCGCCCGTCGAGGACACCGACCGGATCCGCCACGTCGCCCACCTCGGCGTACGCACCCGCAACTTCGCCCACTCCGTGCACGGTCTCGACGCCCCGGCCGAGGAGTTCCGCATCGACCTCGTCTCGCCGTCCGGCGAGGTCTGGAGCTGGGGACCGGAGGACGCGGCGCAGACCGTGACCGGCAGCGCGGGCGACTTCTGCCGTCTCGTCACCCAGCGCGTCCACCGCGCCGACACCGACCTCGTCGCCACCGGCGCCGACGCCGACCGCTGGCTCGACATCGCGCAGGCCTTTGCGGGACAGCCCGGCGAGGGACGGGCGCCGAAGTGACCACGCGGCCGATCAGGATCGGCAACTGCTCCGGCTTCTACGGCGACCGCCTCAGCGCGATGCGCGAGATGCTCGAGGGCGGCGAGCTTGACGTCCTCACCGGCGACTACCTCGCCGAGCTGACCATGCTCATCCTGGGCAAGGACCAGCTCAAGGACCCGACCCTGGGCTATGCCCGCACCTTCGTCCGCCAGCTCGAGGACTGTCTCGGACTGGCCCTGGAGAAGAGGGTGCGCCTGATCGCCAACGCCGGCGGCCTCAACCCCGCCGGTCTCGCCGACAGGCTCCGCGAGGTCGCCCGCGGCCTGGGCCTCGACCCCCGGGTCGCGCACGTCGAGGGCGACGACGTACGCCACCTGTCCTTCTCGGGCGCCCTCACCGCCAACGCCTACCTCGGCGGCTTCGGCATCGCCGCGGCGCTGACCGCCGGCGCGGACGTCGTGGTCACCGGCCGCGTGACCGATGCCTCGCTCGTCGTCGGCCCGGCGGTCGCGCACCACGGCTGGACGCCGGAGTCCTACGACGAGCTGGCGGGTGCGGTCGTCGCCGGCCACGTCATCGAGTGCGGCACCCAGGCGACGGGTGGCAACTTCAGCGGCTTCCTGGCCCTGCCCGACCGGCAGCGGCCGCTCGGCTTCCCGGTCGCCGAGGTCGCCGCCGACGGCACGAGCGTCATCACCAAGCACGCCGGCACCGGAGGCGCGGTCACCCTCGACACCGTCACCGCGCAGCTCGTCTACGAGATCCAGTCCACCCGCTACCTCGGCCCCGACGTCACCGTCCACCTCGACTCGGTGCGCCTTGAGCAGGAGGCCGAGGACCGCGTGGTGATCAGCGGGGTGGTCGGCGAGGCGCCGCCGGCGCGCCTGAAGGTCTGCGTCAACGAGCTCGGCGGCTGGCGCAACAGCCTCGAGCTCGTGCTGACCGGGCTCGACGTCGAGGCCAAGGCGGCGTGGGTGAAGGACCAGCTGGAGCCCCGCCTGAGCGCGGCCGAGGTCACCTGGTCCGACGTACGCGTCCCGCCGCTCGACGCCGACACCGAGGAGTCGGCCTCGACCCTGCTGCGGTGCACCGTCAAGGACCCCTCGCCCGACCCGGTCGGTCGCGCCTTCACCTCCGCCGCGGTCGAGCTCGCGCTCGGCTCCTACCCCGGTTTCACCATGACGGCCCCGCCCGCCGCGGCCACGCCCTACGGCGTCTACCGCGCGGCGTACGTCGACCGCGCCGACGTCACGCACACCGTCGTCCACGCCGACGGCCGCCGCGAGGTCGTCGCCGAGCCCACGTCCTTCACTCCCGCGCAGGCGGCGCCCGGCGCCCGGCCGTCGCCGTACCCCGCCCGCACCGACTCGCTGACCCGCCGCCTTCCGCTCGGCACCTTCGTCCACGCCCGCTCCGGCGACAAGGGCGGCGACGCCAACATCGGCCTCTGGGTGGCGCACGACGCTGTCGACCGCGAGACCTACGACGCCCGCGTGCAGTGGCTGTGCAAGGTGATGTCGCCGCGCGGCATCGGTGCGCTCCTGCCGGAGGCCGCCGACCTCGACGTCGACGTGTGGCTCCTGCCCCAGCTCGGCGCGGTCAACCTCGTCGTCCACGGCCTGCTCGGCCAGGGCGTCGCCGCCTCCACGCGCTTCGACCCGCAGGCCAAGGGCCTCGGTGAGTGGCTGCGCTCGCGGCTCGTCTCGATCGAGGACTCGCTCCTGTGAGCGCGGAGAGGGAGGCGCTGCGTGCCACTGCTGCCGAGTTCGTGCGCCGGGAGGTCGTGCCGCACCTGCAGGGCTGGGAGGACGCAGGCTCGATCCCGCGCTCACTGCACCGCACGGCCGGCGAGCTGGGGCTGATCGGCGTCGGCTTCGCCGAGGACGTCGGCGGCAGCGGCGGTGACCTGCTCGACTCGGTCGCGATGCAGGAGGCGATGTTCGATGCCGGCGCGTCCAGCGGGCTGATGGCGGGCCTCCTCACCGCCGGGATCGCCCTGCCGCACATCGCAGCGAGCGGCAACACCGACCTCGTCGACCGCTTCGTGCGCCCCACTCTGGCCGGCGACCTGATCGGCTCGCTCGCGATCACCGAGCCCGGCGGCGGCTCCGACGTCGCCCGGATCACCACCCGCGCCGAGCGGGTCGGCGACCACTACGTCGTCAACGGCGCCAAGACCTTCATCACCTCGGGCGTGCGCGCCGACTTCGTCACCACCGCCGTCCGGACCGGTGGCCCCGGCCACGGCGGGATCTCGCTGCTGGTCATCGAGAAGGGCACGCCCGGCTTCACCGTCGACCGCGCGCTGCGCAAGATGGGCTGGCACTGCTCCGACACCGCCGAGCTGTCCTTCGTCGACGTACGCGTCCCGGTGGCCAACCTGGTCGGCGAGGAGGGTGCCGGGTTCGGGCAGATCGCCGAGCAGTTCGTCGTGGAGCGGATCGCGCTGGCGGTGCACGGCTACGGCATCGCGGGGCGCGCGCTCGACCTCGCCGCGGCGTACGCCCGTGACCGACACGCGTTCGGCCGTCCGCTGACCGACAACCAGACCGTCCAGCACACGCTGGTCGAGATGCGCCGCCAGGTCGAGGTCGCGCGCGCCTACACGCACGCCGTCGCGGCACGCCACGTCGCGGGCGAGTTCGTCGTCGCCGAGGCGTGCCTGGCCAAGCAGACCGCGGTCGACTGCGCGGCCCACGTCTGCGACCGGGCCGTCCAGGTGTTCGGCGGCTCCGGATACATGCACGGGACCGAGGTGGAGCGGCACTTCCGCGACGCCCGGATCCTGCCGATCGGGGGCGGCGCCGACGAGGTGCTGCGCGACCTGACGGCCAAGCTGATGGGTTATGCAGGATGAGAGGAACGCGATGATCAAGCTGCCGTCCCTGGGTGACGAGGTGTCGGTCTGGATGGACGCCCCGCCGGCCGAGGTCTGGGACCTCGTCAGCGACGTGACCCGGATCGGGGAGTTCAGCCCCGAGACGTTCGAGGCGAAGTGGACCCGCGGGTCCACGGGCCCCGAGGTCGGGGCCTACTTCGCCGGCCACGTGAAGCGCAACGGCGTGGGACCGACGTACTGGTCGCCGTGCCGCGTCACCGCCTGCGAGCCCGAGAAGGTCTTCGAGTTCTCCGTCGGCACCGACGCGGTGACGGTCAACAACTGGGGCTACCGGCTCGAGCCCCGGGACGGCGGGACGCTGGTCACCGAGTACTTCCGGATGGAGCCGTCGCTGTTCACGCGCGTCTACTGGACCCTCCTCGGCGCGCTGCGCGGACGGACCAACCGCAAGGGGATGCGGACCACGCTGGAGCGGATGAAGGCGGTGGTCGAGAAGTGACCGGCAACCGCGGGGCCATGCTCGAGAAGCTCGCCGACCTCGACGCCCAGCACGCGGTCGCCGTCGCCGGTGGAGGAGAGAAGTACGTCGACCGCCACCACGCGCGCGGCAAGCTGACCGCGCGCGAGCGGATCGAGCTGCTCCTCGACCCCGGATCGGCCTTCCTTGAGCTCTCGCCGCTCGCCGGGTGGGGGTCGGACTTCACCGTCGGCGCCTCGGTGGTCACCGGCATCGGCGTGGTCGAGGGCGTGGAGTGCGTGATCAGCGCCAACGACCCCACCGTGAAGGGCGGCGCGAGCAACCCCTGGACGGTGAAGAAGATCTTCCGGGCCTCGCAGATCGCCGAGGAGAACGATCTCCCGACGATCTCGCTGGTCGAGTCGGGCGGAGCGGACCTGCCGACGCAGAAGGAGATCTTCATCCCCGGCGGCAGGCTCTTCCGCGACCTCACGCGCGCCTCGGCGCGACGCCAGCCCACGATCGCGCTGGTCTTCGGCAACTCGACCGCCGGCGGGGCGTACGTCCCCGGCATGAGCGACTACACCGTCTTCGTCCGAGGCGGCGCCAAGGTGTTCCTCGGCGGCCCGCCCCTGGTGAAGATGGCCACCGGCGAGGAGTCCGACGACGAGTCGCTGGGCGGTGCGGAGATGCACGCCCGCGTGTCGGGGCTCGCCGACTACCTCGCCGAGGACGAGCACGACGCGATCCGGATCGGGCGGCGGATCGTGGCCCGGCTCAACCGGCGCCGCGTCGCGATCCCCGGGTACCCGGGGAACCTGGAGCCTCACCCCCGAAACTTCGGGGGGGAACCTCAACTTTCCCCGGGTACCCGGGGAACGCCACAGGGCCGGGGCGACTTCGCCGAGCCCGACGCCGACCCCGAGGGCCTCCTGGACCTCATCCCGACAGACCTCAAGGAGCCGTTCGACCCCCGCGAGGTGATCGTGCGAATCGTCGACGGCACGAGCGAGCGCAACGGCCGGCCCTTCGACGAGTTCAAGCCGCTCTACGGCACCTCGCTCGTCACCGGTTGGGCCGAGCTGCACGGCCAGCCGATCGGCATCCTGGCCAACGCGCAGGGCGTGCTGTTCTCCGAGGAGGCGCAGAAGGCGACACAGTTCATCCAGCTCGCCAACTCCTCGCACACCCCGCTGCTGTTCCTGCACAACACGACCGGCTACATGGTCGGCAAGGACTACGAGCAGGGCGGCATCATCAAGCACGGCGCGATGATGATCAACGCGGTGTCCAACTCCACCGTGCCCCACCTGAGCGTGATCATGGGCGCGTCCTACGGCGCCGGCAACTACGGCATGAACGGCCGCGCCTTCGACCCGCGCTTCCTCTTCACCTGGCCCAGCGCGAAGTCCGCGGTCATGGGTCCGGCCCAGCTCGCCGGCGTCCTCGAGATCGTCGCCCAGCAGTCCGCGGAGTCCAAGGGCGAGGTCTTCGACGCCGAGGGCTTCCAGGGCGTCAAGGACTACGTCGAGGCCTCGGTGGAGGAGCAGTCGCTGCCCTACTTCCTCTCCGGGATGCTCTACGACGACGGGGTCATCGACCCGCGCGACACCCGCACGGTGCTGGCGATCTGCCTCAGCGTCATCGCCAACGCGCCGATCCGGGGCGCCGACCGATTCGGGGTGTTCCGCCCATGATCCAACGTCTCCTCGTCGCCAACCGGGGCGAGATCGCCCGCCGGGTCTTCGCCACCTGCCGACGCCTCGGCATCGAGACCGTCGCCGTCCACTCCGACGCGGACGCCTCGCTGCCCCACGTCGCGGAGGCCGACCACGCCGTACGCCTCCCGGGAAGCTCGCCCGCCGACACCTACCTGCGCGTCGACCTGGTCGTGGAGGCCGCGCAGCGCTCGGGCGCCGATGCGGTCCACCCCGGCTACGGCTTCCTGTCCGAGAACGCCGACCTGGCCCGTGCGGTCCTCGACGCCGGTCTCACCTGGGTCGGCCCGCCGCCGGAGGCGATCGAGGCGATGGGCGACAAGGTCCGCGCCAAGGAGATCGCCGAGAAGGCCGGCGTCCCCGTGCTCTCCGCGCCCTCCGACCCGACCGAGGTCGACCTGCCGCTGCTGGTGAAGGCCTCGGCCGGCGGCGGCGGCCGCGGCATGCGCGTCGTACGCACCCTCGACCGGCTCGAGTCGGAGATCGGGGCCGCGCGTGCCGAGGCCGAGTCAGCCTTCGGCGACGGCACCGTCTTCGTGGAGCCGTACGTCGAGGCCGGGCGCCACGTCGAGGTGCAGGTCCTCGCGACCGCGGACCGCGCCCTCGCCCTCGGCACCCGTGACTGCTCGGTCCAGCGGCGCCACCAGAAGGTGGTCGAGGAGGCCCCGGCGCCGGGGCTTCCCGCTGCCACCGAGGCAGCCATGTGCGAGGCGGCCGAGCGGCTCGCCTGCGACATCGGCTACCGCGGCGCCGGGACGGTCGAGTTCCTCTACGACCCCGCCGCCGACCGCTGGTTCTTCCTCGAGATGAACACCCGCCTCCAGGTCGAGCACCCGGTCACCGAGCTCGTGCAGGACGTCGACCTCGTCGAGCTCCAGCTGTCCGTCGCCGAGGGGCACATCCCTGACGTCGAGCGGAGGTCGGCCAACGGGCACGCGATCGAGGTGCGCCTCTACGCCGAGGATGCGACGTACACGCCGCAGAGCGGAGCGCTGGTCACCTTCGACCTGCCCTCGGACGTCGAGTTCGGCCCGCTGGCCGGATCGGGCGTCCGGGTCGACAGCGGCTTCGCGTCCGGAGACGAGGTCTCCACCTTCTACGACGCGATGCTGGCCAAGGTGATGGCGTGGGCGCCGACGCGCGAGCAGGCGGTCCGGATGCTCGTGGCAGCCCTGCGTCGTGCTCGCATCCACGGGGTCGTGACCAACCGCGACCACCTCGTCGAGATCCTCAGCGACCTGGTCTTCGTGGCCGGGGACATGACGACCACCTGGCTGGAGTCGCGTCCGATTTCCGCTGAGTCTCCTGGGGACTCAACCCGCAGGGACCGCGCGAAGCTCGTGGCAGGAGCCCTGATGCTGGCGGCGACCGACGCGGAGCGGCGTACGGTCCAGCGGGGTGTCCCGGCTGCCTGGCGCAACGTCGTCAGCCAGCCGCAGCGCACGACCTTCGAGGGCCACGACCCGGTCGAGTGGTGGGGGACCCGCGACGGCTTCGCGGTCGAGGGCGTGACGGTCCTCGAGGTCTCACCGACCCGGGCCAGGCTCGAGGTCGACGGCGTCGCAGGACGGTGGGACGGACTCGTCGACGTCGACCAGCGCACCGGCGCGCGTGAGGTCTGGGTCGACGGGGCCGCGGGGTCCGTCCGGCTGCGCGAGGTCCCCCGCTTCACGGACCCGGCCGATGCGGTGGCGACCGGCTCCCTGCTCGCGCCGATGCCGGGCACGGTCGTCAAGGTCGTCGCCGAGGTCGGCGCGACCGTCTCCGCGGGCGAGGCCGTGCTCGTCCTGGAGGCCATGAAGATGCAGCACACGGTGACCGCTCCGCACGACGGCACGGTCACCGAGATCAACGTCGAGCCCGGTGCGCAGGTCGCGTCCGGGGAGGTCCTGGCAGTCGTGGACACCGAACACACCGAGGAGCACGCATGACCACCTTCACCGAGACCGAGGAGCGCC
This sequence comes from Nocardioides furvisabuli, assembly GCF_021083185.1. Lineage (GTDB taxonomy): Bacteria > Actinomycetota > Actinomycetes > Propionibacteriales > Nocardioidaceae > Nocardioides > Nocardioides furvisabuli. The sequence continues at coordinate 433,986 of NZ_JAIGQB010000003.1, forward strand.
AGGAGCTGCGGCGCCAGGTCGCCAGGCTCGCCAAGGGCTACGGCCGCGACTGGTTCGTCGAGCGCGCCCGCTCCGGCGAGAAGACCACCGAGCTGTGGATGGAGATCGCCAAGGCGGGCTACCTCGGGGTCAACATCCCCGAGGAGTACGGCGGTGGGGGCGGCGGCATCGGCGACGTGGCCGCGGTCTGCGAGGAGCTCGCGGCGCAGGGCTGCCCGCTGCTGATGATGGTCGTCAGCCCGGCGATCTGCGGGACCGTCATCGCGCGCTACGGGACGCCAGAGCAGAAGCAGCGCTGGCTCCCCGGCATCTGCGACGGCACCGCCACCATGGCCTTCGCCATCACCGAGCCCGACGCCGGCACCAACTCCCACAACATCACCACCACCGCACGTCGCGACGGTGACGAGTGGGTGCTCAAGGGCCAGAAGATCTACATCTCCGGCGTCGACGAGGCCGAGAACGTCCTCGTCGTCGCCCGCGCCGAGGACGAGCGGACCGGCAAGCTCAAGCCGTGCCTGTTCGTGGTGCCTACCGACGCCGACGGCTTCGAGTTCACCGCGATCCCGATGGAGATCGTCAGCCCGGAGAAGCAGTTCCAGGTCTTCATCGACGACGTCCGCCTCCGCTCCGACGCGCTCGTCGGCGACGAGGACGGCGGGCTGGTGCAGCTCTTCGCGGGCCTCAACCCCGAGCGGATCATGGCGGCCTCCTTCTCGACCGGGCTGGCGCGCCACGCCCTCGAGAAGGCGTCGGCGTACGCCAAGGAGCGCACGGTCTTCAAGACGCCGATCGGCTCGCACCAGGCGATCGCGCACCCGCTCGCGACGGCCCACATCGAGAACGAGCTGGCCCGGCTGATGACCCAGAAGGCGTCCGCAATGGTGGACGCCGGTGACGACATGGCGGCCGGCGAGGCAGCCAACATGGCGAAGTACGCCGCGGCCGAGGCGGCCGTGCATGCGGTCGACGCAGCGGTCCAGACCCATGGCGGCAACGGCATCACGCAGGAGTACGGCATGGCCGGCCTGCTCGTCGCCGCGCGCGCCGGCCGGATCGCGCCGGTGAGCCGGGAGATGATCCTGAACTTCGTCGCGATGCACTCGCTGGGGCTGCCGAAGTCCTACTGAGCCACCCCCGGAGATGCACTGTGCAGGCAGTCGGGGAGACAGAGCCGCAGGCTGAGCGTGGAGGCGCGCCCGCGACCAGCGAACTGCCTGCACGGTGTCGGTGCGCGATGGCAGGATCGCGCCGTGGCCCTCGCCGACCGACCCGTGGTGCCCGAGGAGTGGGTGCTGCGCATCGACGCCGTGCTCGGCGTGCTGCCGCGGTGCGCGCAGGAGGCGGCGTGGACCGGCACGCGCTGGCGGGTCGGGGGCGCGACGGTGGCCCACGTGTTCGGTGGTGAGGACCAGGTCTTCCGGATCACCTTCCGCGGCGAGCCGGACGAGGTCGCGGCGTTCGAGCACATGGGGCACCCCTACTTCCGCTCCGGCTGGGGCGGCAACGTGATCGGAGTCGTCCTCGACGAGGGGGCCGGCATCGACTGGGAGGAGCTCGCCGAGCTGCTCACCGACTCCTACTGCCTCCAGGCGCCCGCACGTCTCGCCGAGCAGGTCACGCGCCCCGGAGGCTGACGTCGGGCTCGTCGCGAGGTCCCCGGCAGGATGGGCGCATGACCGCGACGCGCCAGGGCCGCCTCGTCGGGCTCGACGTCGCCCGGTGCCTGGCGCTCCTCGGCATGGTCGCCACCCACGTCCTCGACGCGCGCACCCCCGACGGCGAGCTCGCGACCGCGCAATGGCTCGCCGGCGGCCGTGCCTCGGCGCTCTTCGCCGTGCTCGCCGGGGTGAGCCTCGCGCTGATGACGCGCAAGCCGCTGCGGGGGCGCCCGCAAGTCCTGCGCGCCCTCGGCATCCTCGGCCGGGCGGTGCTCGTCGCGCTGCTGGGCCTGGCGCTGGGGGGCCTCGACAGCGGCATCGCAGTGATCCTCACCTACTACGGCGTGCTGTTCGTCCTCGGCATCCCGTTCACCTTCCTCCGGGCGCGCACGCTGGTGCTGCTCACCGTCGCGTGGGTGGTCCTCGCCCCCGTGGCCTCGCACGTCCTGCGCCCCCACCTGCCGGAGCGCGGCTACGAGAACCCGACCTTCGCGCAGCTGGACGACCCTGGCCGGCTGGCCAGCGAGCTGCTCCTCACCGGCTACTACCCGGTCGTGCCCTGGCTGGCCTACCTCCTCGCGGGCCTGGCCCTCGGCCGCCTCGACCTGCGCGACACCCGCCTGCTCGGCGCGCTCACCCTCGGCGGCCTCGGCACCGCCGTGCTCGCCACCCGCATCTCGCGCGCCCTCGTCGACCCGGCGGTCGCCTCGGAGAACGAGGGCGGCATGTTCGGCGTCACCCCGGCCGACGGCGACTGGTCGTGGCTGCTGGTGGTCGCCCCGCACTCGGCGACACCGTTCGACCTCGCGCAGACCATCGGCAGCGCGGTGCTCGTGATCGCCGTCTGCCTGCTGCTCGAGCGCCTGCTGCCCCGCGCCGCGACGGCCGTGCTCGGCGTCGTCCTCGGGGCCGGCGCCGCGACTCTCACCCTCTACAGCCTGCACGTCGTGATGCGTACGCCCCAGGTGTGGCCGGAGGACGGACCGTCGGCGTACGCCACCCACGTCGCCGTGCTGCTCACCCTCGGCGCCGCGCTCCGGATCGCGGGTCGGCGCGGACCACTGGAGACAGTGGCCGGACTGCCGGTCCGCCTGGCTCAGCGCAGCGGCACGAAGCGGTAGCGCCCGTGCTCGCCCACCACGGCGCCCGGGTTGGTGACGCGCAGCATCGTGCCCGCCACCGGGATCACCAGCACCCCGTCGTCGGCGAGCTGCTCGACGAGCTCCTGGGGCAGGTCGGCGGGCTCGGCGGAGACCAGGATGCGGTCGTACGGCGCCCCGCCGGGGTCGCCCAGCACGCCGGGCATCGCCCTCCGGATGCTCGCCCACGGCCGGTCGGTGGCGGCGAGGTTGGCTGCTCCGAAGGCGACCAGCTCCGGCTCGAGCTCCACCCCGAGCACCGACCCGGTCGGACCGACGAGGTGTGCGAGCAGCGCCGTCGTCCAGCCCGACCCGGACCCGACGTCGAGCACCCGCTGCCCGGGGCGTACGTCGAGCAGGCGGAGCATGTCGTCGACCGTGCGGGGCTGCGAGCTCGTCTGTCCCGCCGCGATCGACAGCGGGCCGTCGTACGCCGCCCGGTGCCGCACCCCGCGGGGGAGGAAGTCCCGCCGGGGGGTGGCGTCGAAGGCTGCGTCGACCGGGTCCACCCGGCCAGTGCACCACCGCTCGCGCGTCAGAGCCAGTGGTGGGTCGGGCCTGCAGCCGTCCGGCGTCGCCCGCGGACCCCGAAGACCGAGCAGCGGCACGGCCCTCGGGGCCGTGCCGCTGCGGTGCGTTTCGGGACCGGTGCCGCTTCCTGGGGGGATCCGTGCCTCGGCGGGAGCTCGAGACACGGGTGCGACGGTCGGCCCCGCGGAACGCGGCCGCTCCGGTTCAGAGAACCGAAGATCTGGTGGGAGGGGTGCCTGTCAGCCGCCGCCTCCGTTGCCGTTGCCGTTGCCGTTGCCGTTGCCCTGGCCGTTGCCCGGCGTGGGCTGCTGGGTCGGCGTGGGCTTGTCCGTGGGACTCGGCTTGTCGGTCGGCTTGTCCGTGGGACTCGGCTTGTCGGTGGGCTTGCCCGTGGGACTCGGCTTGTCGGTGGGCTTGTCCGTGGGACTCGGCTTGTCGGTGGGCTTGCCCGTGGGACTCGGCTTGTCGGTGGGCTTGCCGGTCCCCCGGGGCTCCCCGACGAGCGCGACGCAGAAGGCCGCCACCTGCTCGGCACCGCCGGCGGCCTCGGCCAGCACGCGGAACGCGGCGCTGTCGAGCGACTTCCCCGCCCCGTCGGCCGCGTGGTAGGCGTTGCACAGTCCGGAGAGGTTCGGGCTCGGTGTGCCTGTGGTGGTCCCCGTGGGTCCGGTCTCGGCCGGCGCGGACGAGGACGCGCCGCCGCCGCCGGTCGCTGTCGCCGACCCCGGCGCCGAGCCCGAGGTGCCGCGCGGGCCGCCCGGCCCGGATGACGAGCCGGTCGGGTCGGTGGTGGTGCCGGCCGTGCCGGTGCTCCTCGCGCCGCCCGGGGCGGAGGTGACCGCCTCCGAGGCACGGTCGGAGGCCCGGTCGGGCAGCAGCGGCAGGGACAGGTGGGCGGAGTTGGCGAGCGCGAGCCCGCCGGTGGTGAGGGCCACGACCGCGCCGGTGGCCACGACCGCGCGCGTGGCGGCGCGGCTGCGCTGGCGGGCCGGGGGCGCGACAGGGGCGGGGTCCAGCCGGGCGCGGTGGAAGGCCGCGGCCGTGGCGTCCTCGCGGCGCAGCTCATCGGCGCGGGCGGGACCACTCGCAGCGGTGAGCGCCGCGCCGAGGGCGCTGCTGTCCGCCGCGGGGTCGTCGAGCAGGCGCTCGGCGTCGCGTCGGGACAGGGGGTCTGGGGTGCTCATCTCACTCCGTTCAGCGCCGTGCACGGGCGCGGTGTTACGGGTTCTCCGAGAGTTTCTTGGCCAGCTGCTTCAGTCCGCGGTGCGAGGCCGCCCGCACCGCGCCCGGCCGCTTGCCCAGGATGCGGGCGGCGGTCGGGGCGTCGAAGCCCAGCACGGTGCGGAGCATGATGGCCTCCGCCTGGTCCTTGGGCAGTGAGGCGATCAGCTTCAGCGCCTCCTCGGACTCGACCTTGCCGAGGGGGTCGCCCTCGACGTCGCCGGGGTCGTGCAGGTCGACGAGGTCGTCGACCGACTCGTCGCTGGAGGGTCGACGGCTGCTGCGCCTCAGGTGGTCGACGGCGCGGTTGCGCCCGATCGTGGTGACCCAGCCGCGGAACCCGTCGGCGTCACCGCTGAAGCTGTGGAGGTCGCGGAACGCCTGGGACCACGCGTCGCTGGCCACGTCCTCGGCGTCGCCCACGCCGACCAGCACCGTGAGGTAGCGCAGCAGGGGCGGCTGCACCTCGCGGTAGACCTGGCGGAAGGCCGACTCGTCACCGGCGAGCATGCGCTCGACGGCGGCATCGAGGGGATCGGGTTCGGCCACGGCGCGATTCTCCCCCGAGCGCCTCCGGCACCGGCACCTCCGGGGTTGCCGGGAGGGTCGCGGGACCGGACAGAGCCGTCAGCGGCGCGGCGGGCGCGGGACGAACAGCGGCACGCGGGCTGCGTACTCGTCCCAGCCGGGACGCTCCGACATCGTCTTCTCCAGCAGCTTGGCGCCGGTGACGTTGCGGATGAAGTAGGTCATGGCGATGGGCGCGAAGATCGTCGCGAGGCCCTGCACCCAGCCCAGCGACAGCGCGCCGGCGGTCCACAGCCCCCACCACACGCACGCGTCGCCGAAGTAGTTGGGGTGGCGCGTCCAGCCCCACAGGCCGGTGTCGAGCACCTTCGGCCGTGAGTCGCGCGGCTTCGCGCGGTAGGCGGCGAGCTGCGCGTCGCCAACGACCTCGAAGAAGATGCCGACCGCCCAGATCGCCACCCCGACCCACACCACGGGCCACCAGCGGACGTCGTACGCCGCGGCGACGTGCAGCGGGAACGAGATCACCCACGCCACGACGGCCTGGGTGAGGAAGACACGGAGCAGCACCTTGCCCGCGCCGGCGTGCCAGCCGGGGCCGCCGAGCATCTCCTCGTAGCGCGGGTCCTCGCCGTGGCCCTTGGAGCGCTTCGCGATGTGCCAGGCCAGTCGCCCGCCCCACAGCGTCACGAGCACCGCGAGCAGCCACGAGTGCGCGTCGGGCCACACGAGCGCCAGGACCAGCGCGACGGCCACGAAGACCGACCCCCAGGCGACGTCGACCACGGCGACCCGGTCGACGCGCTTGCTGATCGCAGCCGTGACCCCCATGACGACGAGGGCCACCAGCAGCGCGACCAGGCTCTGGGTCACCACTCGCGGACCGCCGGGAGCGTGTGCGGTGCACCCGCGCGCACGGCCAGGATCTGGTCGACGCCCATGCGGCCGTCGCGGAAGGCGAGTGCACCGCCGACGAGGTAGAGGCGCCACACGCGGACGACCTCCTCGCCCACGAGTGCACGGAGCTGGTCGATGTTGGCCTCGAAGCGCTCGAGCCAGCCGTTGACCGTGAGGACGTAGTGCTCGCGCATGGCGTGCACGTCGCGCACCTCGAGGCCGCCGGACTCGATGAGGCCGACCGTCTCGCCGACGGGACGCATGGTCATGTCGGGGGCGATGAACGACTCGATGAACGGGCCACCACCGGGGTGCTTGCCGCCCCCGGCACCCTGGCGCGACATCTGCTGGACCAGCACCCGTCCACCCGGGCGGACCGCGCGGCGCAGCGCCTCGACGTAGGTCGGGTAGTTGAGGGCGCCGACGTGCTCGCCCATCTCCAGCGACCCGACGGCGTCGAAGTGGTCGCGCTCGGGGACCTCGCGGTAGTCCTGGAGCCGGATCTCGACCCGGTCCTCCAGCCCGCGCTCGGCGATCCGGGCGTCGATGAACTTCTTCTGCTCGGCCGCGATCGTCACCCCCGTCACCTTTGCGCCGAAGTGCTCGGCGGCATGCAGCGACAGCGACCCCCACCCGCAGCCCACGTCGAGCATCCGCATGCCGGGCTCGAGGCCCAGCTTGGTGCACACCAGGTCGAGCTTGGCGCGCTGCGCGTCCTCGAGCGGCGTGTCGGGAGCGGCGTGGTAGCCGCAGCTGTAGGCCATCTGCGGCTCGAGGATGAGGGAGTAGAACTCGTTGGAGAGGTCGTAGTGGTGACTGATCGACGACCGGTCGCGGGCCAGGCTGTGCAGGCGCCCCTTGATCCGCGCCTGCGAAGCCGGCGCCGCGGGGGGACGGCCCAGCGCGCCGAGGCCGGAGACGGTGCGGATCGCGTCGAGCATCGCGCGCGGCGAGAGGCGTACGCCGGACAGGCCGCGCTCGGCGCCCACGGCGAAGGCGTGCGTCAGCGCGGATCCGAGGTCCCAGCCGTCCTGCTCGGGGACGTCGAGCTCACCGGTGACGTAGGCCTGGGCGGCGCCGAGCTCGCCCGGGTGCCACATCAGCCGGCGCAGCGCGTCGGGGGAGCGCAGCACGACCAGCGGGGCGCCCTCGGGGCCGGCGACGGAGCCGTCCCATGCCTGCAGGCGCACGGGCAGGTCGCCGCCGATGAAGGGGCGCACCGCCTCGGCGAGGCGATCGGCGACGCCGGCAGGGTGGACCGATGCGGTGGTCGGGGAGGCGGTCTGGGTCACGGGGTCTCCCGGGTGAAGGTGAGCTGCGAGACGTTGATGTAGCCGCTGGCGAAGCCGGCCTGCGAGTAGGCGAGGTAGAGGTGCCAGACCCGCATGAACATGTCGTCGAAACCGAGGCCGAGCACGGCGTCACGCTGCGCGAGGAAGCGGCGGTCCCAGCGGCGCAGGGTCTCGGCGTAGTGGTCGCCCATCTCGAGCTGGTCGACGAGGCGGATCGTGGTCTCGGCGCGGGTGATCTCGTCGATCACCTCGACGCTGGGCAGGAACCCGCCGGGGAAGATGTACTTGTTGATCCACGTGTGGCTGTCGCGGGTGACGAGCATCCGGTCGTGGGGCATCGTGATCGCCTGGATCGACACCCGACCACCGGGGGCCAGCACCTGGTCGATGGTGCTGAAGTAGGTGCCCCAGAACTCGTGGCCGACGGCCTCGACCATCTCCACCGAGACCACTGCGTCGTACGTCGCACCGGTGGCCGCGAGCGCGCGGTAGTCCATCAGCTCGACGTGGACGCGGTCGGAGAACCCGGCCGCGGCGATGCGCTCCTCGGCGAGCTCGAGCTGTTCGACCGACAGCGTGATCGTGTGGACGCTGGCGCCGCGGCGCGCGGCGCGGATCGCGAGCTCTCCCCACCCGGTGCCGATCTCGAGCACGCGCGACCCCTCGGTGACGCCCGCCTCGTCGAGCAGCCGCTCGATCTTGCGGCCCTGGGCCTCGGCGAAGTCGGGGCCGTGCCGTCGCGGGTCGTCGTGGTCGACCGGCTCGGGCGGCGTGGCGACGAGGTGGTCGCCGACCGAGCCCGGACCCTTCGCGACCCGGGTGGTGGAGGTGTCGAAGAGGGCCGCGGAATAGCTCAGCGTCTCGTCGAGGAAGAGCGCGAAGAGGTCGTTGGACAGGTCGTAGTGGTGCGAGATGTTGGCCTGGCTGTTGGCCTCCGTGCTGCGCTGGTGGTGCGGCAGCCGAGGCGTCACCAGCGCACGCAGGCGCTGGAGGGACGGCGGGACGAGGGTCGCCATGCGGGCCGCGGGCACGGTGAGGAAGCCGGCGAGGTCGTCGGTGTCCCACGCTCCGGTCATGTAGGACTCGCCGAAGCCGATCAGGCCGTCGCGGCCGAGGCGGGCGTAGAACTCGTCGGGACGGTGCAGCCGCATGACGGGGCCGCCCTGTCCGATCCGCCGGCCGGTGGGCTCCTCGATCACGGTCACCGCGAGGCGGCCGACGGCGGCACGGAAGAGGCGACGGGCCACGGCGGCCGAGACGGCCGTGCGGGGTCCGCCGCGCAGCGGCTCGAGCGGTGGCATCCCCTGGGAGCCGGTCTCGGCGGGGCGGTTCTTCTCGACGGTCACTGCACGCCCTCCTGGCGATGACGGGGTCGGGGGCGGATGGGCAGGCGCCGCGCCCACAGCCAGATGCCGTGGGCCCGGATGAGCGCGCTGCCGCGCAACGCCGCCCCCAAGGTCTTGCGGACCGGCACGTCGGTGCGCGACCCGGTCAGGCTGGCGCTGAACGGCGCGGAGCCGCCCGGCGCGTCGGTGTCGTGGCCACGCAGCGTCACGGCGACGTGGAGCCGGTCGGTCGGGATCGGCACCGCGATGTCGTAGGTGCCGTCGACGCCGTGGAAGGGCGAGACGTACATCGCCTTGTCCGTGCGTGCGCGGCCCTGCTCGTCGGGGTGGACGAGGTAGGCGTGGCGGTCGCCGTAGGTGTTGTGGACCTCGACGACCACACCGGCCTGGCGGCCCCGGTCGTCGAAGCACCAGAAGACGCTGATCGGGTTGAAGCAGAAGCCGAGCGAGCGCGGGTGGGCGGCCATGAGGATCGTGCCGGGGCGCTCGCCGGCCCCCAGCGTCACGCCGTTGTCGGCGAGGAACGCCTCGACGTTGGCGCGCAGCGACTTCTCGGGCGAGCCGAGGTGGTCGCGGGCCTCGAAGCGGGCCAGCCTGCCGTGGTCGGGCAGGTCGTCGAGGTCGACGAGCCAGCAGGTCGAGGTGTGCTCGAAGGAGCGCCGGATCGGCGTACGCCGGGTGTGGCGGATCGTGGTCTCGAAGCGGCCCGGGGCGGGCAGCACCGTGGTGGTGCGGGTCCACGGCAGGCCGAGGTGGGTCGCTGCGGCGAGTCCGGAGCGCGCACCGTCCTCGTGGAAGCCCCAGCCGTGGTAGGCGCCGGCGAAGGCGATCCGCTCGGTGTTGATCTCCGGCAGGCGGCGCGACGCGGCGACCGACTCGGGGGTGTAGAGCGGGTGCTCGTACTCCATCCGGTCGATCACGGTGGCCGGGTCGACGAGGTCCTCGCCGCCCAGGGTGACGAGGTAGTGGGTGTCGGTGGGCAGCCGCTGCAGTCGGGTGAGGTCGTAGGTCACGGTGACCACGCCGGTCTCGCTGGCGGGGCGGAAGAAGTTCCAGGACGCACGCGCGTCCTCCGCGTCCGGCAGCAGGGAGGCGTCGGTGTGCAGGAGCGCGGGGTTGCTGGAGTAGGGGAGGGCCGAGAGCAGCTCGCGCTGCAGGTCGGTCGGCTCCTCGAGCATGCCGAGCGCGTGCGACGGGTGGGTGGCGATGACCACCGCGTCGAAGGTCGTGGTGGCGCCGCTGCCGTCGGTGACCTCGACGCCGTCGGCGACCTCGCGCACGGAGGTGACCTTGGTGTCGAGGCGTACGTCGGGCAGGCCGGCCTCGACGGCGGCGACGTAGGTGCGCGAGCCGCCCGTCACCGTGCGCCACTCCGGGGAGCCGAAGACCGAGAGCATCCCGTGGTGCTGGAGGAACGTGAAGAGGTAGCGCGCGGGGTAGTCGAGGGAGGTCGCGGGGTCACAGGACCAGACGGCCGCCACGAGGGGCTCCATGAAGTGACGGACGAAGCCGGCGGAGAAGCCGCCCTGGTCCAGGAACTCGCGCAGGGTCTCCTCGGAGGCCTCGCCCGAAGCGGGGTCGGTGGCGAGCACCGCACGGGCGCGTCGGTGGAAGCGCGGGATCTCCAGCAGCATCCGCCAGTGCTCGCGCGAGCGCAACGTCGAGCGCTGCGCGAACAGGCCGCGGGCGCCGAGCGCGCCGGCGTACTCGACGCCGGTGCCGGCGTCGCTGACCGAGAGCGACATCTCGGAGGGCTGCGTCTCCACGCCCAGCTCGGCGAAGAGCCTCAGGAGCGTGGGGTAGGTGCGCCGGTTGTGCACGATGAAGCCGGTGTCGATGGCCAGCTCGCCCTCGGGCGTGGGCACCCGGTGGGTGTCGGCATGGCCGCCGAGACGGGCGTCGGCCTCGTAGAGGGTGACGTGGGACGTGCGCGAGGCCACCCACGCAGCCGTCAGCCCGGCAACACCGGACCCGACGACCGCGACCCGACGCTGCCCGGTGCCGCTCACGCCGCCTCGGTGAGGTCGAAGACGGCGATCGGGTCGGTGGTGGGCTGCTCCGAGCCGCTCTCGGGCTCGACGGTGATGCCGATGGCGGCGGCCTCGGCCGCCGAGCCCTCCAGGACGACGGTCTGGTCGGGCGCGTCGGGCATCAGGCCGGCGGAGGTGAACTCGCCGCCGCTGATGAACCAGAGCTCGTAGGCCTTGCCCTCGGGGGCGGAGACCATGTCCTCGGTGCTGATGACGGCGCGGTCCTCGGACTTGGAGCGGACGACGGTCGCGCGACCTGCCTCACCGAGGTCGAGGAAGACCTCCTCGGCGTCGGGGGCCTGCAGGACCTCCTCGGCGGCGGTGAGCTGGGTGACCTGGTCGTCGTCCGACCAGGGCTGGCTCACCATGGCGCCGATGCCGACGAAGAGCGCGAGTGCCGCCGCGACCAGAAAGGGCATCCAACCCCGCCCCCGGCCTGCCGTGGTGTCGGCGAGGGGGGTCGGAGCGGGCTGGGGGACCTCGGGGGCCATCGGACGGATGTGCGTGATGCCGGCCAGGACGGACTCGCGGAGCGCGGCCGGCGGCGCGGTGGCGACCGTCTCGGACAGCAGCGCCGCGGTCTCGCGCAGCTCTGCCACCTCGGCGCGGCAGTCCTCGCACTGGGCGAGGTGCTGCTCGAACCGGGCCCGCTCGAGGTCGTCGAGCGCGTCCATGGCGTAGGCGCCCGTGAGCTTGTGAAGATCGCTCATGAGGCAACTCCCATCAGGTCTCGCAGGCGGATCAGTCCGTCGCGGATGCGTGTCTTGGCGGTGCCCAACGGAACGTCGAGCAAGGTGGCGACCTCGGTGTGCGTGTAGCCGCCGAAGTAGGTGAGCTCGACGGCCCGGCGCTGCACGTCGGTCAGGGTGGCGACCGCGTTGCGCACGCGGGCCGCCTCCAGCGAGGCCTGGGCGGCCTCGGAGGTCTGGTCGTGGTCGACCGGTGCGGTCTCCCGGTTCCAGGTCTCGTCACGGGTGGTGGCCGCCTCGACCGAGCGGACCCGGTCGACGGCCTTGCGGTGGACGATGGTGAGGAGCCAGCCGGCAGCACTGCCACGAGCGGAGTCGTAGCGGGTGCTGGAGCGCCATGCGTCGAGGTAGGCCTCTTGCGTGACCTCCTCAGCGTGGGCCGGGTTGCGCACGACGCGCAGGGCCAGGCCGTAGGCCCGGGCCGATGTCGCGTCGTAGAACTCGGCGAAGGCGCGCTCGTCCCCGAGTGCGGCCTGCCGGAGCAGGTCGGCGAGCCTGGCTGCGTCGCCCCCGGACGGGACGCCCTGGGGCGCCCCGTCCGGTACGGGCCTCACGTGGTCCACGTCAGTCATCCTTGCAGTGTGCGTCCGGAGGGACGATCACATCTGCGGCATCAGGACCTGGTCGACGACGTAGACGGTCGCGTTGGCGGTCTGCACGTTGCCGCACACGACGCTGGCGTCACCGATGGTGAAGTCCTCGCCGGAGCCCTCGACGGTCAGCGTGTCGCCGGCCAGGGTCTCCTGCTCGCCCGCGACGTCCTCGGGGGAGAGGCGCTCGCCGATCACGTGGTGGGTGAGCACCGTGGTGAGGGCCTCCTTGTCGGCGAGGAGCGCGTTGAGGTCCTTCTTCGGGATCGCCGCGAACGCGTCGTCGGTGGGCGCGAAGACGGTCAGGTTCTCGGCCGAGTTGAGGGTGTCGACCAGACCGGCCTCGGTCACTGCGGCGACGAGGGTCTTGAGCAGCGGGTTGTTCGAGGCGGCGGTGGCGACCGGGTCGTCGGCCATGCCCTCGACCGAACCCTCACCCTCGGTGGGAACGCCGGCGCAGCCGGGACCGAACGGACCGTCGGCGGCCATCGGCTCCTCGGACTCGGTGGGCTCCTCGGTGGGCTCCTCGGACTCCATGGGGGCCTCGGAGGTGGTGGGCTCGCTGGCGCTGTCGGTGTCGCTCTCGCTGCCACAGGCGGCCAGGCCCATGGAGGCGGTCAGTGCGAGGGCGGCGAGGCCCATGGAGCGGGTGCGGATCTTGGTGTTCATGGCGGTGTGCCTTTCGACTTGGATGCCTTCTGTGTGGGCCGCGTGTGGCCCGCTTTTCAGGAGGTGTTCGGGGCGGTGGGTCGGGCGGATGGGTGGTTCTGCGAAAAAACTTTGAACAAACCTTGGACAAGCCCCGGACGCAGGCGTCGGGCGGTGGGTGACGCAGGTTCCGGAAGGCACGGAACCTGCGCCACCCACCGCCCGACGACGGCAGTCAGTTGGGGGGAGCGGAGCTGGGTGGTCAGGACACGCTGACGGAGATCTCCTGGAGGCCCGAGGAGCCCTCGGGGAACGGGGTCATCCGCACGTCGGACTGGACGTCGCCGTCCTTGTTGGTGGCGCGGACCGCGAGGAAGTGCTGACCGGGCTCGGCCTCCCACTCGTAGAACCACTGACGCCAGTAGTCGTCGGTCACCTGCGGGCCGAGCGTGGCGGGCCGCCAGGCCTCGCCGTCGATGCGCACCTCGACCTTGTCGATGCCGACTCCCTGCGCCCACGCGATGCCGCCGATGACGATCGGACCGGCGTCGCTGGTGGACAGCGGCTTGGGGGTGTCGATGCGGCTGGAGATCTTGATCGGCGCGTCGGTCGCCCAGTCGCGCTCGGTCCAGTAGGCCTGCTCGGCGTCGTACGTCGTGAGGGTCATCTTGGTGATCCACTTGCACGCGCTGACGAAGCCGTAGAGGCCCGGGACGACCATCCGTGCGGGGAAGCCGTTCTCCCGCGGCAGCGGGCCGCCGTTCATCCCGATCGCGATGAGCGCGTCACGCCCGTCGAGGGCGACGTCGAGCGGCGTGGAGATGGTCATGCCGTCCACGTCGGTCGACAGGATCTGGTCGGCCTTGGTCGCGTCGATGCCCGCGCGGGCCAGCACGTCGGCCAGGGGTACGCCGAGCCAGCGCGCGCCGCCGACGTAGGGGCCGCCGACCTCGTTGCTCACGCAGGTCAGGGTGATGTCGCGCTCCACGGTCTCCATCGCCGCGAGGTCCTCGAAGGTCAGCGTGACCTCCTCCTCGACGTCGCCGTCGATGGTGAGGGTCCACGAGTCGACGTCGACCGCCGGGACGGTCAGGCGGGTGTCGACGCGGTAGAACTCGCTGGTCGGCGTGCGCAGCGGCGTGATGCCGGGGTACTTCTGCTCCAGCCCGGTCGGGAAGGGGGGCGCGGGGTCGGTGGCGACCGGAAGCGCGACGTCGGTCCCGCCGAGGCGGTAGGACGTCACCCAGCGGCCGAGTGCCCCCATGGCCACTGCCGCTGCGGCCAGGCCGCCGGTCGCCAGCACGACCCCACGCCGGCTCGGACCGTCGACCCCCGGCGACGGGTCCGACATGCCCTGGCCGTCGATCCGGCGCAGCCACCACAGCGAGGCGGCGGCGACGACGGCCGCGACCAGGGCAGGGAGGACGTCCAGCGGCCCGGAGCCCGGGCGCAGGACGGCGAGGACGCCGGCGACGCCGGCGAGCCCCACGATGACGAGCAGCCCGGCCACCTCGCGCTTGCGGGCGACGATGCCGGCGACGGCGGCGAGCAGGAGCACGACCACGGTCACCGAGCCGACCAGGATCGCCTTGTCGGCGCTGCCGAACTCGCGGATGGCCCATTCCTTCAGCGGCGTGGGCGTGAGGTCGATGACGGTCGAGCCGACGGCGAGCACGGGGGAGGCCGCCGGCACGGTGACCGCGGCTACGAGGTGGGCGGCTGCGAGGCCGACGACGGTCGACAGCACGCCGTACGCCGCGTGGCGCAGCATCTGCCAGCGCTCGGTCTTGTCCGGTGTCTGCATGGGGGGTGTTCGGAGCGGACGGCGCCACGGATGGGGTCGTGCCCGTGCGCGCGAGGTTGCGGCAGGATGGCGGCCATGACCGACACGCCCGCCGAACTGGTCCACTACGACGTCTCCGACGCCGTCGCGACCCTCACCCTCGACAGCCCGGCCAACCGCAACGCGCTCAGCCGCCAGCTCGTCACCGAGCTGTGCGCCCACCTCGAGCGGGCCGGCGCCGACGACGACGTACGCGTGGTGCTGGTGCAGAGCTCGGGCAAGGTCTTCTGCTCCGGGGCGGACCTGGCCGAGGCGACCACGGAGGGCATGGAGGTCGGGGCCCGCCGCATCGTCGACCTGCAGCGCCTGGTCGCCACGCTGGACAAGCCGGTGGTGACGAAGAACCTCGGAGCCGTGCGTGCCGGCGGCATCGGCATCATCGCCGCGGCCGACATCGCGATCAGCGCCGAGGACGCGACCTTCGCGCTCACCGAGGTCAAGCTCGGCCTGGCGGCGGCGATCATCAGCCTCACCGTCCACCACCGGATGACTCCGCGCGCCGCGGCCCTGACCACGCTGGGCGGCGAGGTATTCACCGGCAGCGAGGCGGCGGCGTACGGCCTGGTCACGAAGGCGGTGCCGGCCGAACGCCTCGACGAGGAGGCGGCCGGGGTGTGCGCGAGCCTGGCCACCGGTGCGGCGCAGGGGCTGCGGGAGTCCAAGCGGATCCTCAACCGTGACCTCGTGGCGCGCATCGACGCGCTCGGCGAGGAGATGGCCACGACCAGTGCGCGGCTCTTCGCCAGCGACGAGGCTCGCCAGGCGATGACGTCCTTCCTCGCCCGGAAGTAGCAGGAATCCGGCCCGCGCTGCATCCGGGCGGCGGCCTCGAGGCGAGAACCTCCTGACACCCCGGCGAAGGAGAAGCGTGTGGAGCCCCAGCAGCGCCCCGGCAGGACCCGCGAGATCGACGGAGCCCGGATCGCGGTGGTCGGCGCCACCGGCGCCCTCGGCGCGCTCGTGGCCGCCGAGCTCGAGCGCCGTGGCGCCCGGCTGCTGGTGGTGGGTCGCGACGCCGAGCGCCTCGCCGCGCTGGGCACGGGCGTGGCGGTGGTGGCCGACCTCGGCGACGCGGGCGCCGGTGACGCGGTCGCTGCCGCCGCCCGCGAGCACCTCGGCGGTCTCGACGGCCTGGTCAACGCGGCCGGGGTCGTGGCCTTCGGCGCGCTGGGCGACACGCCCGACGAGGTCGTGGAGGAGCTGTTCCTCATCAACGTCGTCGGGCCGCTCTTCCTGCTGCGCCGCGTGGTGCCGCTGCTGGAGGAGTCGCAGGGCTTCGTGCTCCAGCTCAGCGCCGTCGTGGCCGAGCGCCCGATGCCGCGGATGGCGGCCTACTCCGCCAGCAAGGCCGCGTTGAGCGCCGTCGCGACCGCGCTGCGCACCGAGCTGCGGCGCAGCCGCGTCGACGTCTACGACGTGCGCCCGCCGCACACCGAGACCGGCCTGGCCGGCCGTCCGCTGTCCGGCGAGGCGCCTGGCCTGCCGGCCGGCCTGGACCCGGCCGAGGTGGCGCGTCGCATCGTCGACGCCCTCGCCGCAGGCGAGCACGACCTCGGTGCGGACGCCTTCGCGACCCCAGCTCGATGAGCCTGGCCGAGCCCGCACCCTGGCTGCTGCTCGTCGCGGCAGCCCACCTGGGCTTCCAGCTCACCGTCGACCTCGTCGTCTACCCCGCGCTCGGCGACGTGCCGCGCGAGGCGTGGACCGTGGCGCACGAGCGGCACTCGCGCCGGATCACGCCGGTGGTCGCGCTGGTCTACCCGCCGCTCGTGCTGCTGCTCGGCTGGACCGCGCTCGCGGAGCCGGCCGAGGCGGGCACGTGGCTGGCTGTCGCCGGCGGGCTGCTGGCGGTCGTCACGACCGCCGCAGTGGCTGCGCCGACCCACGGCCGGCTGTCCTCGGCCCCGCCCGAGGACCGGGCGGCGCTGATGCGGCGGCTCGGCCGCGCCGACCGGGTCCGCACGGCCGGCGCCGTCGTCTGCGTCGCCGGCGCACTGCTGCTGGTGGGCTGAGGGCCACGAGCGGGGTCCCGCGGATGCGCGGGAAGTCGGCGATGGCGCCGGCTCGCGGGTACGCTTTCCGGTCTGCCCGGGACGGTCGGCAGCAGTTCATCGGGGGATGAGGAGCGGGAGTTGAGCGAGGAGCTCGAAGCGCGGGAGATCGCCGCGGAGCAGGAGTACGTCGACGAGGTCTACGTCCAGCTCGAGGCGTCGATGGTGAACGCCCGCGCGCTGGCGACCGAGGGGCGCAACCGCGGCCGGCTGGAGCACGAGGGCGGCCTCGTCGAGCGCGACGCGATGGTCTTCCAGGCCGCCAAGCGCATCGCCCAGCTCGACGCCGCCCACGAGGGGCTGGTCTTCGGCCGCCTCGACCTCGACCCGTCGATCGACACCCTGCCGCGCTACATCGGCCGCATCGGCGTACGCAACGCCGAGCGCGACGTGCTGCTCATCGACTGGCGCGCGCCGGCCGCCGGCGTGTTCTACCAGGCCACCGCGGCGACCCCGCTGGGCGTCGTACGCCGTCGCGTGCTGCGCTCGCTGCACCGCACGGTCGTGGGCGTCGAGGACGAGCTGCTCGACGACCAGGCCGAGACCGACCTGCCGATCGTCGGCGAGGGCGCGCTCATGGCGCAGCTCTCCCGGGCCCGCGACCGCTCCATGCACTCGATCGTCGCGACCATCCAGGCCGAGCAGGACCAGGCGATCCGCGCACCCGGCAAGGGAGTCGTGTCGATCTCCGGCGGCCCCGGCACCGGCAAGACGGTCGTGGCGCTGCACCGGGCAGCCTTCCTGCTCTACAACGACCGCCGTCGCTACGAGGGCGGCGGCGTGCTCGTCGTCGGCCCGAGCGGCGTCTTCATGCGCTACATCGAGCGGGTGCTGCCCAGCCTCGGCGAAACCGCCGTCGCGCTGCGCTCGCTCGGCGAGGTCGTCGGCGGGATCCGGGCCTCGCGCCACGACGAGCCCGCGGTCGCCGACATCAAGGGCGCGACCCGGATGGCCGAGCTGCTGCGACGCACCGCGCGCCAGCACGCCCCCGGCGCCCCGACGAGCTTCCGCATCTACTGGCGCGACGACACGATCGTCCTCGACCCGGGCGTGCTCGGGCGGCTGCGCCGCCAGCTGATGTCGCAGGGTCGCCGCAACCGCCAGCTGCCCCGGGTCGCCAGGACCCTGCTCGACGCGATGTGGCGCCAGGTGACCGGCGAGCGCGGCAAGGAGCGCGGGCGTGAGGCCTTCGACGACGACATGCTCGGGCACGCGGGCTTCGTCGAGTTCGCCGCGGCCTGGTGGCCGCCGCTCGACGCCACGACGGTCTTCGGCTGGCTGCGCGACCCCGAGTTCCTGTCCCGTGTCGGCGAGGGGGTGATCAGCCGCGACGAGCAGCTGCTGCTCGCCAAGTCGTGGTCCGCGGGCGGGCTGTCGATCGAGGACGTGCCGCTGCTCGACGAGCTGCGCTACGCCCTCGGCGACGTGCCGCAGCGCAGCGACGACGAGCGCGACCTCGACGAGACCGGCCTGCTCGAGGGGGGGGTCGACCTCCAGGAGCTCACCACCATCTCCGAGCGCGAGTACGCCCCCGGCGGCCTCGCCTGGTCGGCGCCGACCCACCGCATCGAGGACGACGGCTACGCCCACGTGCTCATCGACGAGGCGCAGGACCTGACGCCGATGCAGTGGCGGATGGTCGGTCGCCGCGGACGCGCGGCGAGCTGGACGATCGTCGGCGACCCGGCGCAGTCGTCGTGGCCCGACGCCCCCGAGGCGGCCGCCGCGCGCGCAGAGGCGCTCGAAGGCAAGGAGCTCCACGAGTTCCACCTGTCCACCAACTACCGCAACTCCGCGGAGATCTACTCCTTCGCCGCCGACTACGCCCGCCGCGTGGGCCTCGACGCCGACCTCCCCGACGCCGTACGCCGCACGGGCGAGGAGCCGCGGGTGGTCGGTCCCGTCGACGACCTCGAGGCCGCCGTGCGCGAGGCCGTCACCTCGACGGCCGCGCGGGTGGAGGGCACCGTCGGGATCGTGGTGCCGGCGGCGCGCCGCTCCGAGGTCAACGCCTGGCTGGCGTCGTGGCCCGAGCACGCCGCCGACTCCGCGGGCGCCCGCGCCGCGGTCGACTCGAGCGTCACGCCCAGCGGTGAGGACCGCATCGTGGTGCTGACCGGCCTCGACACCAAGGGCCTGGAGTTCGACGGCATCGTCGTGGTGGCGCCGCAGGAGATCGAGGACGAGTCCGCCACGGGCCGTGCGACCCTCTACGTCGTGCTCACCCGTGCCACCCAGCTGCTGACCACCGTCGGTTGATGTCCCGTCGCGTGCACCCCCACGGTGCGCGGCGACCCGCGCTGGTGGTCGCCGCGGTCCTCGTGCTGACCGCCCTGCTCGGCGCATCGCCGGCCGGGGCGTCGCTCCCGCGGGGTGACACCGTCGACTCGGACCCGGCTCCCTCGTGGGGCTGGGAGCACGTCTTCGTCGACACCTTCGACGGAGCAGCCGGCACGACGCCGGAGCAGTGGCACCCGATGCTCGGCTCCGGGGTCGCGGTGCAGAACGGGCTCGGACAGCTCGACGTCGGCCACCTCGCCCAGCTCCGCACCAACCCGGGCTGGACCCTGCCGGCCGGCACGCAGGTGCGGGTCGAGGCGAGCGTGCTGATGCCCGACACCGGCAGCAACTACACCGCGTTCTGGGTGCAGCACCCCAACGGCGTCGACCCGCGCGAGATCGACGTGATCGAGAGCTACGGCCCGCTGAAGCCCACGGGCGTCCAGCTGGGCTCGCACATCTGCTACGACGACACCCCCGAGACGGCCGTCAACGCCTGCTCCGCCACGGGGCGCGCGCCCGAGCTCTGGCCGGTGACCCAGCACTTCCCCGCCGCCGCCCAGCCGTGGCACGCCTGGTGGAGCTACGCGGCCGAGTTCACCATCGGTGGCGCCACGGTGCTCTACAGCGCCGACGACGTCCACGACGGCCGCGCCTACGAGCTGCTCTCGCCCCCCGACGCGCGCCGGGTGCCGGGCAACGCGGCCCCCTTCCACCTGCGGCTGTCCAACAAGGACGTGCTGCCCCAGCACGCGGTCCCCGGCGGCACGCGCCACAGCATGCTGGTCGACTGGGTGAGCGTCCAGGTCAAGTACCCGTAGGCCGCAGCTCGGGGAGCACCGGCCCCGCGGCCGCGCTCGGACGGCCCAGCCCGGCGACCGCGCCGAGCACGAGCAGGATCCCGATGACGGCCGCCGGCCCCAGCGCCTCCTGCAGCACGACGGCCGCCACCACGGCGGCGGTGACGGGCTCGACGAGGCTGGCGGTCACGGCGGTGCTGGGCGCCACGACCCGCAGCCCGGAGTAGAGCAGGACGTAGGCCAGCGCCATGGTCAGCACACCGAGGTAGGCGAGCCACGCCAGCGCGGCCGGGTCCCCGGTCGTCCGCGGCCCGTCGACCAGCGCCAGGCACGGCAGCAGGACCGCGGCCCCGACGAGCGTCATGCCGGTGGTCAGCGCCAGCGGCGACGACGTACGGCTGATGGAGCCGCCCGCGACCGTCGTCAGGGCGTACGTCGTCCCGGACGCGACCGCGAGCAGCACGCCCGCCACCGGGTCGGGCCCGGTCGAGGACGCGTGGCCCGCGATGCTGACCAGCAGCAGCCCGACCAGCGCCGCCGCCAGCACGACCAGCCGGCCGGTCGCGGGGAGCCGACGGTGCCGCACCGCCTCGGCCACGGTCAGCAGGACGGGGGCGAGCCCGAGGCTGACGACGGTCGAGACCGCGACCCCGACCTGGGTGACGGAGACGAAGTAGAAGCCCTGGTAGGCCGCGGTCCCGACGCCGACCGCGAGCAACCGTGCCGGTTGCATGCGGGCGAGGTCGACCAGCTCGCCGCCGCGACGCAGGAGCACGAGGGCGACGAGCAGGACCGCGGCGGCCAGCGCCATGCGCCACGCGCTGATCGTCACCGGCGACATCGGCTCGGCCGCACGGACCAGCTGGACCGCGAGGCCGCCGGTGCCCCACAGCACGCTCGCGACCGCGACCTCGACGAGTCCGCGCGTGTGCGACACCGGGCTCATGCGGCGGAGTCTGTCACCGTCCGCGCTCGTCCCCGTCGGTGTTTCGACCCGTGGCTCCTAGGCTGACCCCCATGCCCTCCTCAACCCAGGCAGGCGGCCGGGTCCTCGTCACCGGCGGCGCCGGCTTCATCGGTACGACGCTGGCGCGTGAGCTCGCGGACTCCGCCGAGCAGTGGGTCGTCCTCGACAACCTGCACCCGCAGGTCCACCCGGGCTCGCAGCCGCCGGCCGACCTCCCCGACTCGGTCGACCTCAGGATCGGCGACGTCACCAGCGCCGAGGACCTCGACGCCGTCGTCGCGGACCTGCGTCCCGACACCGTCGTGCACCTCGCCGCCGAGACCGGCACGGCGCAGTCGCTCTCGGAGAGCACGCGCCACGGCATGGTCAACGTCGTCGGCACCACCCAGCTCCTCGACGCGCTCACCCGCGCCGGTCACGTCCCCGGCCACGTCGTGCTGACCAGCTCTCGCGCGGTGTACGGCGAGGGCGTGTGGCGCAACGCCGACGGGTCGACCTTCCAGCCGGGCCTGCGCACCCACGCCCAGCTCGAGGCCGGCACGTGGGACCACGGCGACGGGGCGGCGCACGTGCCGAACTCGGTGGCCGGCACCCACCCGAACCCGACCAACGTCTACGGCGCCACCAAGCTCGCCCAGGAGCAGATCCTGGCCGCGTGGACCGGCTCGCACGACACCCGGTTGTCGGTGCTGCGCCTGCAGAACGTCTACGGCCCCCGCCAGTCGCTGTCCAACCCCTACACCGGGATCGTGTCGCTCTTCTCGCGCCTGGCGCGCGAGGGGACGTCGATCCCGCTCTACGAGGACGGTGAGATCACCCGCGACTTCGTCTACATCGACGACGTCGTCAGCGCGCTCGTCGCGGCGATCTCCCGCCGGCCTGCCGACCACGTGCGCACCGTCGACGTCGGCAGCGGCGTACGCACCACGATCGGCGACCTGGCCCGCGAGGTCGCGCGCTACCACTCCGCGCCGGAGCCGCACGTCACCGGCCAGTACCGCGACGGCGACGTCCGGCACGCGTCCTGCACCGTGGAGGACACGGTGCGCCGCCTCGACTGGGAGCCGCGCTGGAGCCTGCGCGACGGGGTCGCCGGGCTGCAGGAGTGGATCGCCACCCAGCTCGACTGACCAGCGCGAGCGCGTCGGAACAGCCCGGAACTGGGATGGCATCGGAGGCGGGTCTGCCCCGCCGTAGGGTTTCGCCCATGACCGAGACCACGCCCGGCTCGCCTCTCGTGGCTGACCTCCTGGAGCAGATCCAGGGGCACGGCGCGTGGGCGGTCATCCGGCGCAAGGCCGCGCCCACCGCGGGTCTCATCGGCGGCACGCCCCACGAGGTGGCCTCGCTGCTCGACATCCCTCTCGAGACGGGCGCTCCGCAGCCCGGCCGCAGCGCCGACCGCCTCGTCGCGGTGCCGTTCCGCCAGGTGCGTGAGCGCGGGTTCGCCGCCATCGACGACGGCGCTCCGCTGACGGTCGTCGACATCGAGGCCGAGCACGAGGTCGCGGTCACCGACCTGCTGGCCGCGCTGCCCGACGTGCCGGTCGAGTTCGCCGACCGCGGCGGCTTCACCACCAGCGACGCCGACTACGGCGAGGTGGTCGAGGCGATCATCCGCGACGAGATCGGCCAGGGCGAGGGCGCCAACCTCGTGATCGGGCGCCACTACCGCGCGGTGGTCGCCGACTGGGACGCCTCGCGCGCCCTCACCGTGCTGCGCCGGCTGATGGAGCGCGAGCGCGGCGCCTACTGGACCTTCTGCTTCTTCACCGGCGAGCGGTTCCTCATCGGCGCGAGCCCCGAGCGGCACGTCTCGGTGCGGCAGGGCGACGTACGGATGAACCCGATCTCGGGGACCTTCCGGGTCGCCGCCCCCGCTGGCGACGAGCGCGAGGTCAAGGACCGGCTGCTCGACTTCCTCGCCGACGAGAAGGAGGTCTTCGAGCTCTTCATGGTCGTCGACGAAGAGCTGAAGATGATGTGCGACATCTGCCACGAGGGCGGCCAGGTGCTCGGCCCCTTCCTCAAGCCGATGACCCACCTGATCCACACCGAGTACCTCCTCGCCGGCCGCTCCGAGCGCGACCACCGTGAGATCCTGCGCGACACGATGTACGCCGCCACGGTGACCGGTGCGCCCGTCGAGAACGCCTGCCGGCTGATCGCCGACTACGAGCCCGAGGGCCGCGGCTACTACGGCGCCGCGCTCGCGCTCTTCGGTCGCGGGCCGGACGGCACCCCCACCATGGACAGCCCGATCCTCATCCGCACTGCCGACGTCTCGCCGTCCGGTGAGCTCAAGGTGACGGCGGGCGCCACGCTGGTGCGCGACTCCGAGGCCGCCTACGAGGTGGCCGAGACCCGCGCGAAGGCGGGCGGCATCCTCAGCGCCTTCGGCCTGGCGCCGCGGGCGACCTCCGACGGCACCGACATCGCCGAGCTGGCGCGCGACGAGGACGTCGTGCTGGCCCTGGGCTCGCGCAACCAGCGGCTCTCGCGCTTCTGGCTGACCGACCAGGCCGGCGAGCCCGCCGACCCCGGCCTGGCCGGGAGGAGCGTGGTGATCCTCCACGGCGAGGACGACTTCGTGAACATGCTCGTCCACGTCCTCGGCGTCTTCGGCATGACCTCGCGCGTGGTGCGCCACGAGGACTATGCGCCCGGCGCCTTCGACGGTGCCGACCTGGTGATCGTCGGCCCCGGGCCGGGCGACCCGCGCGAGGGTGCGCACCCCAAGATCGCGTCGTTCCGCCGCGCCGTCGAGGACCTGCTCGCCTCCGGGCAGCCGTTCCTCGCGGTCTGCCTGGGCCACCAGACGCTGTGCGAGCGGCTGGGGCTCGACCTCGGCTACAAGGACGTGGTCTTCCAGGGCACCCAGTCGCCGGTCCGGCTGGACGCTCGCACCGAGCGGGTGGGGTTCTACAACACCTTCGTCGCCCGGGTGCCGGCCGGCGCGTCCCTGCCCCCGGGCGTGCGCGTCGAGGCCGACGAGGCCACCGGCGACATCCACGCGGTCGTCGGCCCGCACTTCCGCGGCATCCAGTTCCACGCCGAGTCGATCCTGACCGAGAACGGCTACGACCTGCTGCACGCCGCGGTGCGGGACCTGCTGACCTGACCTCGACCATCGCTCAGCAACGGAACGACTGTGTCGGGCGTGTGAGGCAACCGATCGGGCACCCGCGACGTCACCCTTGGTAGTCGGCTGCCGCTGAGCCGGCTCGGGACACGACGGGGGAGACGTGAAGCACTTCAAGGCAGCACTGGCAGGCCTGGGCCTCCTCGCACTGGTCGCGTGCGGCGCGCCGGGCGGCACGGGCACGGTCGACGACGGGCCGGTGCCTCCGCCGACGACGAGCAGCGCGTCGGTCGACCTGAGGCCGGCCGCCAGCCAGGCGAAGCGCCCCAACATCGTGGTCGTGATGCTCGACGACTTCTCGACGGACCTCGTGCAGACGATGCGGTCGGTGCAGCGGATGCGCAAGGCGGGCGCGAGCTACCCGCACTCCTTCGTCACCGACTCGCTGTGCTGCGTCTCGCGCTCGAGCTTCTTCACCGGGCAGTACCCCCACCAGACCGGCGTCCACACCAACACCTCCAACCAGGGCACCTCGACGCTGGGCGGCTGGCGTGCCTACGACGTCAACGGCAACCCCGAGCGTGCCTTCAACGTGCGCCTGCAGGAGGCCGGCTACACGACGGGCTTCGTCGGCAAGTTCCTCAACGAGTACGAGTGGTCGCCGGGCCGTGCGCTGCCGCCCGTGGTGCCGGGCTGGTCGACCTTCAACACCGTCTTCGGGTCGGCCTACGACGGCTGGGACTTCGCCAGCACCTCGCTCGCCGGTCAGCGGCTGCGGCTCACCCAGCACCCGGCGCCGCCCGCGAGCGCGAGCGACGCCGCCAAGGACCGCGCCTACGCCGGCACCGTGATCGGCGACCTGGCGATGGACTTCCTCCGCTCCGGCGAGGCGTCGGACGCGCCCTACTTCCTCGAGGTCGCGCCCTACGCCCCGCACAACCGGGTCAACCAGCAGGGCCACTACGCCGACGACCCGCTCTTCCCGCCGATGTTCCGCGACCGGTCCGGCCCGCGCAGCTGCGGCCGGGTCGCGTGCCGCAAGCTCACCACCGCCGACCTGCCCGGCTTCGGCGATCCCCGCAAGGACAACCGCCCGCGCCTGGCCGACGGCACGCGCGCCCGCGCGTGGAACACGACGCGTACGCTCCCCGCACCCGTCGCGGTCCGCGACCTGCGCGACCGCGCGCGGATGGTCCGCTCCGCCGACCGGCTGGTGACGCGGATCCTGCGCACCGTCGGCCCGAACACCTACGTCGTGCTCACCTCCGACAACGGGTTCCACCTCGGCCAGCAGGGCATGGGCCGCGGCAAGGGGACGCCGTACGACACCGACGTCCGCGTGCCGCTGCTCGTCACCGGCCCGGGCGTCGTGCCCGGCAAGCGCCGGGAGGTCACCTCGAACATCGACCTCGCGCCGACCTTCGAGGAGCTCGCCGGGCTCGCCCCCGCGCCCCTGCGCAGTGGGGTCTCGCTGGTGCCGACGCTGTCGCAGCCCCGCCTGGTCCGCCACCGCTACGCCTTCCTCGAGCACACGCAGCAGACGCTCACCGGCTCCGACCCCGACGCCGCCTTCAGCGGCACCGAGCTCGACCGGATCCCGTCCTTCACCGCGGTGCGCAGCCGCTCCGCGCTGCTCGCGCGCTTCGACCTCGACCCGCGCCGCGGCAAGGTCACGTGGGGCTACGAGTTCTACTCCTACGCCCGCGACCGCTACGAGCGCCGCAACGCCTTCGCCAGCCCGCGCCGGCAGGGTGAGGTCGCGGAGCTGATGGCCCGGTTGAAGGCGTTCGACGGCTGCACCGAGACCGGCGACGAGCAGGTGTCGGACGCCTGCCGCGCCCTGCGCCAGTAGGTCGCGTCCCGCGGGGGCTAGCCTCGGCGCGTGACGCCGGACGTGATCGTGGTCGACCACCACGACTCCTACACCTGGAACCTGGTGCACCTCGTCGCCCGGGTCACCGGCGTCCTGCCGACGGTCGTGCAGCACGACGAGGTCACGGCCGAGGACGTCCTCGCCCACTCGCACGTGGTGCTCTCGCCCGGGCCGGGGCACCCGGCGGCGCCGGCGGACTTCGCGGTGGGAGGAGCGGTGCTGCGCGCCGGCACCCGCCCGGTGCTGGGGGTCTGCCTCGGCATGCAGGGACTGGTGACGGCGTACGGCGGCACGGTGGCGCGCCTCGAGCCGGCCCACGGCGACGTCGCGACGATCCGCCACGACGGCGGGGGCGTCTTCGCCGGGGTGCCACAGGGGTTCGCAGCGGTGCGCTACCACTCCCTCGGCGCGGTCGACGTCCCCGCCGACCTGGTGGCCACGGCGTGGAGCGAGGACGGCGTGGTGATGGGCGTGCGCCACCGCACGCTGCCGCTGGAGGGCGTGCAGTTCCACCCCGAGTCCGTCCTGTCCGAGCACGGCGTCGACCTCGTCCGGAACTTCCTCTCATGAGTGACCCGGTCTCCTTCTTCCGCGACGTCGCCGGCACGCACCGGCGCTGCTTCTGGCTCGACGGCGGTGGCGCGCGCGAGTGGTCGGGACGGCGCTCGATCATCGGCTGGCTCGAGGACGACGACGTGTCGCTGTCCTGGTCGGCGGCCCGGGGCGAGGTGCGCGAGCACGCCGCCGGCACGTCGAGGGTCGTCGGCGACGACGTCTTCACCGTCCTCGAGGAGCGGATCCGCGCCGGGGAGCAGTGGTTCGGCTATCTCGGCTACGCCGCGCGCACCGACCTGCCCGCCGCCCCCGACCCGCTCCTGCCCGACGCGGTCTGGATGCGGCCGCGGGCGGTGCGGGTGTTCGAGCACGGTCCGGTGTCGCTGCCTTCGGGATCCCCGGCTGGCCGGGGATCCCTGACGTTGTCAGGCTCTGCAAGGCCTGACAACCTGCGGGAAGGGCCGACAACCCAGTACGCCGATGCCTTCGCCACCGTCCAGGAGCACCTGCGCGCCGGCAACTCCTACGAGGTCAACCTCACCCATCGGCTCACCCGGCACGCCGACCTCGACCCCCTGACGGCGTACCTCCGCCTCCGCGAGCTCAATCCGGCGCCGTACTCCGGCTTCCTCCAGCACGACGTCGACGGAGCGCGCGGATGGCTGCTGTCGAGCTCGCCGGAGAGGTACGCCCTCATCACCCCCGACCGGCACCTGGAGACCAAGCCGATCAAGGGCACCACGCCGCGCGGCACGACGCCGGCCGACGACGAGGCGCACCGGGCCCGGCTGGCCACGGACCCCAAGACGCGCGCCGAGAACCTGATGATCGTCGACCTGCTGCGCAACGACCTGTCGCTGGTGTGCGAGGTCGGTTCCGTCGAGGTCCCCGCGCTGATGCAGGTCGAGAGCTACGAGTCGGTGCACCAGCTCGTCTCCACCGTCCGCGGTCGGTTGCGCGAGGACGTCACGACCATCGCGGCGCTGCGCGCGCTCTTCCCCGCGGGCTCGATGACGGGGGCGCCGAAGCTGCGCACCATGCAGGTGATCGGAGAGGTGGAGGCGACCCCGCGCGGGGTGTACGCCGGCGCGTTCGGTTGGATCAGCGGCGACGGCCCGGCGGACCTGGGCGTCGTCATCCGCTCCCTGGTGACCGACGGCAGCGGCACCTGGTCACTCGGCACGGGCGGCGGGATCACCGTCCGCTCCGACGTGGCCGGGGAGTGGGCCGAGGCCCAGTGGAAGGCCGAGCGGCTGCTGCGCGTCTTCGACTAACCCGGCGTCACAGCCGGCACGCCCGGCAACCTCAGCGCGAACCGCGCCCCGCCGGCCGGCGACTCGGACACGTCGATGCGCCCGCCGTGGCGGTCGACGACCTGCCGCACGATGGCCAGGCCGAGCCCGGAGCCGGGCATCGCGCGCGACTCCTCGGCGCGGTAGAACCGTTCGAAGACGTGCGGGCGGTCGGCCTCGGCGATGCCGGTGCCCTGGTCGTCGACGGTCAGCACGCCATCGGTCAGCCGCACGGTGACGGTGCCGTCGGCGGGGCTCCACTTGGCGGCGTTGTCGAGCAGGTTGGTCACCGCGCGCTCGAGGCTGCTGGCGTCGCCGACGACGGGCCACGGGTCGAGGTCGACGTCGAAGGACACGCCGTGGGCGCGACGGCGTACGCGGGTCACGGCACGCTCGACGGCCTCGGCGAGGTCCACCTCGGCGACCACGTGGGTCGTCGGCTCGTCGCGCGCGAGCTCGACCAGGTCGCCGACCAGTGCGCTGAGCTCCTCGATCTGCCCGCGCACGTCGTCGAGCAGCTCCAGGCGCGCCTCGGGCGGGAAGGCCTCGTTGCCCTCGGCCTGGCGGAGCAGGTCGAGGTTGGTGCGCAGCGAGGTGAGGGGGGTACGCAGCTCGTGGCTGGCGTCGGCGACCAGTCGCCGCTGGCGGTCGCGGGAGGCGCCGAGCGCGAGCAGCATCTGGTTGAACGCCGTGGCCAGGCGGGCGACCTCGTCATCCCCTTCGACCCGCAGCGGGGTCAGGTCCTCGGTGACGGCGATGTGCTCGACCGAGGAGGTCAGGCGGCGCACCGGGCGCAGGCCGCTGCGCGCGACGAGCCACCCGGCCAGCAGCGCCGCCAGGACGCCGAGGGCGCCGAAGACGAAGAGCACGCCGCCGAGCTTCTCGAGCGTGCGGTCGTTGGGCGCGAGCGGCTGGGCGAGGATCAGGGCGTGGCCGCTGTTGGCCTGCACGGTGGCGACGCGGAACCGCTCGCCCTCACGCGTGACGATGGTGCGCACGGCCGACTCGCGCCGGCCGGTCGCGACGTCGTACTCCGGCTGGCCGAGGGTGAAGTCCGGCACGTCGTCGCCGGTCACGGCCCGGCCCTCGGCGCTGATGAAGATGATCCGCACGTCGGCGGCGCCGAGCATCCAGGCGGGGGCGCCGCGGGCGGTGATCTCCGACAGCGTGGTGAACGCGGTGGCCTTGTGGGCGCGGTTGAGCAACGACTGGTCGAGCGAGCTCATCAGCTGCTGGCGCATCACGACGAAGGCGGTGAGGGCCATGACGGCGATCGAGACGCCGAGCGCCACCGTGGTGATGACGGCGACCCGCGAGGCCAGCGACCTGCGGTAGTGCCAGCGCCCGTCGGGCCACGGCGTGCTGCCGCTCATGATTCCTTCAGCACGTAGCCGACGCCGCGCACGGTCTGGATCAGCCGCTGCTCGCCCGCCGCCTCGGTCTTGCGGCGGAGGTAGCCGACGTAGACCTCGAGGGAGTTGGCGCTGGTCGGGAAGTCGTAGCCCCAGACCTCCTCGAGGATGAACGACCGGTCGAGCACCCGGCGCGGCCGGCGCAGGAACATCTCCAGCAGGGTGAACTCCGTGCGGGTCAGCTCGATCGCGCGACCGTTGCGGGTCACGTCGCGGCTGGCCACGTCCATCGTCAGGTCGGCGAAGGTCAGCAGCTCGCCCGCGGCGTCGTCGTCGGGCACGACGCGGCGCAGCAGCGCGCGCAGCCGGGCCAGCAGCTCCTCGAGCGCGAAGGGCTTGGTGAGGTAGTCGTCGGCCCCGGCGTCGAGACCCTCCACCCGGTCGCCGACCGCGTCGCGGGCGGTGAGCACCAGGACCGGTACGTCGTTGCCGGCGGCGCGCAGCGCCCGCGTGGTCTCGATGCCGTCCAGGCGCGGCATCATCACGTCGATGACCACCACGTCGGGGTGCTGGGCGCCGACCGCGACCAGGCCCTCGGCGCCGTCGGCGGCCAGCGCCACCTCGTAGCCGTTGAACTCCAGCGAGCGGCGCAGCGAGTCACGCACGGCGCGGTCGTCGTCGACCACCAGCACGCGGGGCTTGGACTCGGTCACAGCCGCAAGGATGCCAGCCGCGCCTGAGCAGAGGCTGAAGAACGGGCGCAGGTCAGGTGTAGCGGGCGGCGATCGTCCCGGCGCGGGCGCCGTAGCCCCCGCCGAACATGCACGCGTGAGCGAGCAGCGGGAAGAGCTGGTGGACCCCCAGCCGGTCCTCCCAGCCCTCGGCGAGCGGGGCCACCTCGTCGTACGCCGCCACGACCCGCGGCAGGTGGGTGAGGCCGAAGAGGTGCAGCATCGCGAGGTCGACCTCGCGGTGGCCGCCGTAGGCCGCCGGGTCGATCACGTGGATCACGCCGTCCTGGCCCCACAGGCAGTTGCCGTTCCACAGGTCGCCGTGCAGGCGCGCGGGCGCCTCGTCGGGCAGCAGGTCGGTGAGCCGGCCGACGACCGCCTCGACCGCCACGGCGTCGGAGTCGGCGATCGCGCCGCGGTCGCGGGCGAGCTTGAGGTAGGGCAGGACCCGGCGCACGGCGTAGAACTCCGCCCACGAGCCGGCGGTCCGGTTGGGCAGCGGCAGGCGCCCGATGAAGCCGTCGTGGTCGAGGCCCCAGCCGTCGGCGCCGGCGGTGTGCGTGGCGGCGAGCTGCTGGCCGAAGGCGGCGGCCGCCTCGACGGGCGTCTTGGCGCCCGGCTCGACCCACGCCAGGATCACGCAGTCGCCGGCGGCGGCGAGGACCTCGGGGACGGGCACGCCTCCCTCGACCTCGTCGAGCCACGCGAGGCCGGCCACCTCCGCCTCGAAGAAGCCCTCCGGGGCGTGCGGCAGCGTCTTCATCAGCGCGGTCTGGCCGCTGGAGAGGCGCAGGCGGGTGGCGGTGGCGACGTCGCCCCCGGCGACCGGCGAGGTCGCGACGACGGACGCGCCGAGGAGCTCCTCTGCGCGCCGGGCGACCAACGGCTGGCGAGCCATCAGGCCCGGTCCTGCGGGTCGTCCAGGAGCGGCTGGAGGGCGGCCACGATCGCGTCGCTCGTGCGCTCGACCATCGCCAGCACCTCCTCGAACCCGTCGGCCCCACCGTAGTACGGGTCCGGGACCTCAGCGCCCGGATCGACCGGATCGAGGTCGCGGAACAGGCCGATGCGCTCTGCGCGCCCACCCACGTCGGCGAGGTTGGCCATGTCCATCACCAGCACCACGTCGTACGCCCCGGGGCGGGCGTCGTCGTACTGCCGCGCCCGGTGGCGGGTGGGGTCGTAACCCGCGGCGGCGAGGGTCGCGGCGGCGCGGTCGTCCATCGGGTTGCCGACGTGCCAGCCACCGGTGCCCGACGAGGTCACCTCGACGCGGTCGTCGAGTCCGGCGTCGGCGAGGTGGCTCTCGAGGACGACGTGGGCGGTGGGGGAGCGGCAGATGTTGCCGAGGCAGACGAGCTCGATGCGGTAGCGGCCCGGCACGCGGGGAGGAGGGAGGGTCCGCAAGCCTGCTCAGTCCCGGGACGGCAGCGCGGTGCGGACGCCCCAGCCGACGACGGTGATGACGAGCGAGCCGACCACGGCGGTCCAGAAGCCGTCGACGGTGAAGCCGATGTCGAAGGCGTCGGCCAGCCGCGCGGTGAGCATCAGCATGAGCGCGTTGATGACCAGCAGCAGGAAGCCCAGCGTCAGGATGATGAAGGGCAACGACAGGAGCTTGACCACCGGCTCGATGAAGGTCGAGACCAGTCCGAGGATCAGCGCCACCAGCAGCACCGGGACGACCTTGTCCTGGAGCTCGGCCTGGCCGGAGCGCGCACCGGTGAACGAGATTCCGTCGAGCAGCCACGCTGCGACGGAGAGCCCCGCGGCGTAGGTGAGCAACCAGGTGATGAAACGCATGTCCTGACACTAGCGACTCGCTCATGCTCGGGGAGGTCGCACCGGGTCTGGCTAGCCTCCCCCGCATGACGATCGGCGGCACGGGTGTGATGGTGCTCGGCGCCCTCGTCGCAGGTGGGCTCGCGGTGCTGCTCGCCCTGGCGCTGCGGGCGCGGCTCGGCGCCGCCACCTCGATCGCCGTCGCAGGGCTTCTGTGGTCGCTGACCGCGATCGCCCTGGTCACGCTCGTCCCGACGCGTCCCGACGTCGGGGTGGTGCCGGCCGAGACCCGCAGCGAGTCGTGCTCGTGGGACTACGGCGGCCCGTCGGGCACCACCTTCGAGGTCCTCGGCCTCGACCAGCGCATGCTCAACGTGCTGCTCTTCGTGCCGGCCGGGGTGTTCCTCGTGCTGGCGGCGGGTCGCTGGTGGTCGGGGCTCGCGCTCGCGCCGGTCGGCCTCGCCCTTCTGGCGGCGTACAGCCTGGGCATCGAGGTCACCCAGCTCCAGCTCGCCCGGCTCGACCGCGCCTGCGACGTCACCGACCTCGTCGACAACGTCCTCGGTGCGGGCATCGGGGCCGCGATCGGGGTGGTGCTGCTCCCGGTCGTGAGGCCGTGGCGGGATCGTCGTACGGCTGAATAGGGTCTCCCCATGACCACCCCCCAGCCCCGGCCCAACGTGCTCGCCATCCCTGCGTACGTCGCCGGCAAGCCGCCCGTCGCCCGACCCGGGCTGACGTCCTACAAGCTGTCGTCGAACGAGAACCCCTACCCGCCGCTGCCCGGCGTGCTGGAGGCCGCGCACGAGGCGGCGGCGCAGATGAACCGCTACCCCGACATGGGCAGCACCGCGCTCTACGCCGCGCTCGGCGAGGCGATGGGCGTGCCGGTCGACGACCTCGCCGCGGCCACCGGTTCGGTCGCGCTGATCTACCAGCTCGTCAACGCCTTCTGCGAGCCCGGAGACGAGGTCGTCTACGCCTGGCGCTCCTTCGAGGCCTACCCCATCGCCGTCACCGCCGGAGGGGCGACGAGCGTCCAGGTGCCGGTGACCGCCGACGGCCGCCACGACCTCGACGCGATGGCGGCCGCGATCACCGACCGCACCAGGGTCGTCATCGTCTGCACGCCCAACAACCCGACCGGACCGGCCGTCACGCAGGCCGACCTCGACGCCTTCATCGCTCGCGTCCCGTCGCACGTGGTCGTCGTGGTCGACGAGGCCTACCTCGAGTTCGTGCGGATGGACGACGCCATCGACGGCATCGCGACCTACCGCCGCCACGACAACGTCGTGCTCACCCGCACCTTCTCCAAGGCCTACGGCCTCGCCGGCTTCCGCGTCGGCTACGCCGTCGCCCCCGCGCCGCTGGCCGCCGCGCTACGGGCGGTGTCGCTGCCCTTCGGTGTCAGCCACGTCGCCCAGGCGGCGGCGATCGCCTCGCTGGCCGCCCGCGAGGAGCTGTTCGAGCGGGTCTCCGACCTGGTGGACCGGCGTGCCGACCTGATCGGCCGGCTGCGCGAGGTCGGCTGGGAGCTGCCCGACGCGCAGGGCAACTTCGTGTGGTTCCCGCTCGGGGACCGGGCGCTGGACTTCGCCGCGGCCTGCGGCGAGGTCGGGATCTCGGTGCGGCCCTTCGCCGGCGACGGCGTACGCGTCAGCATCGGCGAGGCCGAGGCCTTGGACCGGTTCGTCGAGGTGGCCGCGCGCTTTGCTCCCTGAGGTGTCGGCGTCACTCCTTCGGGATCCCCGGCTGACCGGGGATCCCTCAGGTTGTCAGGCCATGCACGGGCCGACAACCATCAGGAGAGCCTGACAACCCCGCGCTCCGCAGGTGCGGGGGTGGTCCACCGGTATCCGGTCAGTCCTCGGCCCTCCTGGCAGCCGTTTCCCGGTGGACTACCGGGGGCGGGTGGCTATGGTTGAACCGTGAACGACACGGCGACCTACACCAAGCAGGGCGAGCCCTTCGAGCGCGACATGACCTACCTCCCAGACCGGGTGCTGGCCGGCGGGGCGTCGGCCGATCCGCTGGACGAGCGGTTCCCCAGCGGGTCGAAGGACAGCCCCCGCGACGTCACGACCTGGGAGGTCGTGCCGGGTCGCTACCGCCTCGTCGCTGCCCGGGCGTGCCCCTGGGCCCACCGCTCGATCATCGTGCGCTCGCTCCTCGGGCTCGAGGACGTCCTCTCCTGGGGCGCCCCGGGCCCGGTGCACGACGCCCGCAGCTGGACCTTCGACCTCGACGAGGGCGGCCGCGACCCGGTGCTGGGGATCGAGCGCCTCCAGGAGGCCTACTTCGCCCGCGAGGCCGACTACCCGCGCGGCATCACCGTGCCGGCGATCGTCGACGTCGAGTCCGGCAAGGTCGTCACCAACGACTTCCCCCAGATCACCCACGACCTGTTCTTCGAGTGGCGCGAGCACCACCGTCCCAACGCCCCGGACCTGTGGCCGGCCGACGTCCGCGAGGAGATGGAGTCGGTGATGAAGCGGGTCTTCACCGAGGTCAACAACGGCGTCTACCGGTGCGGCTTCGCCGGCTCGCAGGAGACGTACGACGACGCCTACGCCCGGCTGTGGACCGCGATGGACTGGCTCGAGGACCGCCTCGCCGACCGTCGCTACCTGATGGGCGAGGCGATCACCGAGGCCGACGTACGCCTCTTCACGACGCTCGTGCGCTTCGACGCGGTCTACCACGGCCACTTCAAGTGCAACCGCAACAAGCTGACCGAGATGCCGAACCTCTGGGGCTACGCCCGCGACCTCTTCCAGACCCCGGGCTTCGGCGACGAGGTCGACTTCGAGCAGATCAAGCAGCACTACTACGTCGTGCACACCGACATCAACCCGACGCAGATCGTGCCGGCCGGTCCCGACTCGGACGTCTGGCTGACCCCGCACGGGCGCAGCTGACTGGCGTACGCCACTGGGACGCCCGGGGCAGGTGTGACGCTTGATTCCCGAGTTTTCTCCGTGCTTGGTCGAGTTTCGGTCAAGCCAGCCCCCAGTTAGCCCATCGCTTCGTCGAAGCATCGTGGTGTGAGCCTGTCGAGGCGGCACGGTTGTGCCATCGGCTGCCCGTCCGGGGTGGGCAGCACCGGCTGGCCCCCGTCGCGGGGGTCGCTCGTCAGGGGATGGCCAGTGGGAGCAGCGCGCGAGAAGCGTCCGGCGGACGTGCGTACGGCGAGGGGCGGCGCAGCGGCCCGGCGTGCCCGCGATGCCGCGACCGTGCTCGCCCTCCCCGCCCTGGTGCTCCATGCGACGGCCGTGCCAGCGGGTGCGGCCGACGAGGCCACTCTGGACGTGGCCGTGACTGCGGCCGGCTCCCTCGTGCGCACGCACGGCTGGACGATCGACCAGACGGTGGACGCGGTCGCGCGCTCGGTCGACGTCACCGGCCGCGCGACGTTCCGCTGGACCGTCACGGCCCGTGCGGGTGACGTCACCGACTCCGCCTGGGCGCTCGCCGGCGACGTGAGCGTCACCAACCCCGCCGAGGACGGCAGCGTGGTCGCCGACGTCGCGGTGACCACCGACCTCGGCGGCGGCGCTGCGTGCACCGTCGCCGGCGGCGACGACGCCGTCGTCCCCGCTGCCGGCTCGCTCACCCTGGCCTGGACCTGCGCCTTCGCCTCAGCCCCGGCCGCGTCCGGCTCGGTCTCCGCGACCGCGTCGTGGGCCCCGGACGCCCGTGCGACCGGCACTGCCCCGGCGGAGCTCGTCGTCGTCGAGCCCGACCGGACCGTGGCCGTCGTCGGCGACCTCGCGGTCCCCGGCCAGCGGGTCGTCCTCGACCCCGCACTCGCGTGGGCGCCCGGCCTGGTGCGGTCGTGGACCTACGACCTGGCCCTCGCCGGTGGCGCGCCGTCGGCGTGCGCGACGTACGCCAACAGCGCCTCCGTCGACCTCGCGAGCGGTGCCGACCCGGTCGTGACGACGGCTGTCCGCTCCTGCACGCCTGAGGTCCTCCCGGCGCAGGCGTTCGGATCGCCGGCGGGCTCGGTGCGCGCCAGGTGCCGTGGCACGGTCAGGGCCCAGCTCGCCAACCGCTCGGGGGAGACGGTCGTCTACAAGCTCCGGGTGGGTCCCAGGGTGCACCGCATCTCCGTGCCGTCGCTGGGCAGCAGGCGCTTCGTCACCCGTGGGCGTGCCCTCGCGGCGGTGACCCTCAAGGCAGGCTCCGTTCGGCTCGACCGGACCCGCGTGCCCCAGCGCTGCGCCGGACCCGTCACGGTCCCCTCCCTGACGCAGGGCGGCCGCTCGTGAGGCATCGCCTGGTCTCCGGGTAGCCGTCTGCGCTCCCCGAGCCTCCACCCCATGGAGGGAGCCGGCGTCGCCAGGTCACCCACGGGCCTGCCGGCGCCGGTTCGTCGCGGGTCTCCGGGCCGTCGGCCGCTCGCGGTCGATGCCTCAGCGGGGTGGGCCGGTCTCAGCCTTTGACCGACATCCTCACGAATACATCGAGGTTCCCTCAAGGCCTCTCGGAGATCGCTCAGCACCTCGTCCTAGGCCCTATGTCTGAGGTGTCGGGACCCTCAGTCTTGTGATTGCAGAGCCGTCCGTCTTGGGGGCGACGGCTGATGCGGTCGGCGGTATTGGGGCGCCGACCCCCACGGCAATCAGAGGAACCATCATGGCCAACTACACCCGTCGCACCGTCGTCCGAGGCGCTGCCTGGACGGTGCCCGTCATCGCCGTCGCGGCGCCGATCCCGGCGTTCGCCACCTCCCACGAGCCGCCGCCGCCGGTGATCGACTTCGGCGGTGCCTGTGGCAACACGGGCGCCACCCAGAAGGGCTGCGGCAGCGACAAGTCGCTCCAGGTGCCGCTCACGCTGAGCAACCCCGGCGCCGAGGACATCGTCTTCCAGATCACCGGCATGTTCACCTGCAACTGTGCGTCGGCGCCCACCGGCCCCGGCGCCGGTGTCTACTCCGGCATCGATGGCGTGTTCAGCACGCCCAGCCACGCAGTCACCAACCAGAACAAGTGCACCAACGCGGCCTACTCCGGTTGCCCGGGCGGCG
The DNA here is from genome assembly GCF_021083185.1 of Nocardioides furvisabuli. Classification (GTDB taxonomy): domain Bacteria; phylum Actinomycetota; class Actinomycetes; order Propionibacteriales; family Nocardioidaceae; genus Nocardioides; species Nocardioides furvisabuli. Next base: position 470,261 of record NZ_JAIGQB010000003.1, read on the forward strand.
TCTCGGGAGGCTCGATCCTCGTTCCGGCCGGGACCGTCAACGCGACCTACTGGATCGTCTCCGCGAGCACCCAGGCGTCCAGCTCGTTCTCGTCGCGGATCACGTGGCGACTGCTCTCGGCCAACGGTTGCACCGTCCTCAGCTCCGGTCAGGCCGCGACCGCCGCGGCCATCGAGCCGGCCAACTGCAACGGCGGCAAGTAAAGCGATGCGCCGCGCCGCCCTGGCGCTGGTCGCCATCGCCCTCACCGTGGGTGGACTCACGGCGGGACAACCCGGCGGCTCGTCCGCCACGCCTGACGAGGTGGTGCGCGACTCGGCCCCGCGCCACTCCTCCTCCTGACGCCTACGCCACCGTCCCCGCGGGTCCGACCCGCGGGGACTGCGGCGTACCGACGACCTGTCGGAGGCGCGTCGACCACCAGGCTCCACGGCGCCATGCCCCGGCGTCGCGCCAGACCCCCGAGGTCCGGCTCGACTCCGGTCCGTGGCCCGGAGCCGGACGACCGCCTCCCTCACCGGGCAGTGCTTCGGCCTGCCCGAGCCTCCAACCCCCAATGGAGGCGGGCCGGCGTCGACGGGTCACCCACGAGCCCGTCGGCGCCGGCTCATCCATGTCTGGAGGGTGGATGCCGTACGGCGCGGGGTGGGGTACCGCGCCTCCGGCCAGATTGGTGCTGGCAGGCCGCGGCAGATACGTTTGGCGCCATCATGTGGTCGGGGTCACACACGCCGACGACCACGCTGAAAGCCGTCGGCGTCCGGTGATCCCGGGAACGTCGCTAGCTGTTGAAGGAGAGCCCGTTGCCCGACCCGGTGAGTTTCGGCCCCGACCTTGCGGAGGTCTTCGGACCCTCCCAGACCGATGGTGGCCCCGACCTCGTCCAGCTGTTGACGCCCGAGGGTGAGCGCGTCCACCACCCCGAGTTCGACCACGACTTCTCCGCCGAGGAGCTGCGCGGTCTCTACCGCGACATGGTCCTGACGCGGCGCATCGACGTCGAGGCCACTGCGCTGCAGCGCCACGGCGAGCTCGGCATCTGGGCCCAGCTGCTCGGCCAGGAGGCCGCGCAGATCGGCGCCGGGCGCGCGCTGCGCCCGCAGGACTACGTCTTCCCGACCTACCGCGAGCACGGCGTCGCCTACTGCAAGGGCGTCGACCCGCTGCGGCTGCTCGGCCTGTTCCGCGGGGTCGACCAGGGCGGCTGGGACCCCAACGAGAACAACTTCGGTCTCTACACGATCGTCATCGGCGCCCAGACCCTGCACGCCACCGGCTACGCCATGGGCATGCAGCGCGACGGGGTCGTCGGCACGGGCGACCCCGACCGCGACGCGGCCGTCATCGCCCACTTCGGCGACGGCGCGTCCTCGCAGGGCGACGTCAACGAGGCGTTCATCTTCGCCGCCTCCTACAACGCCCCCGTCGTGTTCTTCTGCCAGAACAACCAGTGGGCCATCTCGGAGCCGATCGAGCGCCAGACCCGCATCCCGCTCTACCAGCGCGCGCTGGGCTTCGGCTTCCCGGGCATCCGCGTCGACGGCAACGACGTGCTGGCGACGTACGCCGTCACGAAGGCCGCGCTGCAGCGGGCCCGCGAGGGCAACGGCCCGTCGTTCGTCGAGGCCTACACCTACCGCATGGGTGCGCACACCACGACCGACGACCCGACCCGTTACCGCCTCAACGACGAGCTCGAGCACTGGAAGCTCAAGGACCCGATCGAGCGGCTCAAGGTCTACCTCCGCCGCAACGGCCTGGTCGACCAGGAGTTCTTCGACGACCTCGACGCCGAGGCCAAGGAGATGGGACACCACCTCCGCGAGGGCTGCAAGGCGCTGCCCGACCCGAAGCCGATGGACCAGTTCGGCTACGTCTTCAGCGAGATGACCGACGAGATCCGCGAGCAGCGCGACCAGTTCGCCGCCTACCTCGCTTCGTTCGAGGGGAGCCACTCCTGATGAGCACGCAGAAGATCACTCTGGCCAAGGGCCTCAACATGGGCCTGCGCAAGGCCATGGAGGCCGACGACAAGGTCCTGCTCATGGGTGAGGACGTCGGCAAGCTCGGCGGCGTCTTCCGCATCACCGACGGCCTGCAGAAGGACTTCGGCGAGGACCGCGTCATCGACTCACCCCTCGCGGAGTCCGGCATCGTCGGCACCGCGGTCGGCATGGCGCTGCGCGGCTACCGCCCCGTCATCGAGATCCAGTTCGACGGATTCGTCTACCCCGCCTACGACCAGATCGTGTGCCAGGTCGCGAAGTACACCTACCGCTCGCAGGGCAAGGTGAAGATGCCGATCGTCATCCGCATCCCCTTCGGCGGCGGCATCGGTGCGGTCGAGCACCACTCCGAGAGCCCGGAGGCGCAGTTCGCCCACACCCCGGGCCTCAAGGTCGTCGCCTGCTCCAACCCGGTCGACGGCTACTGGATGATCCAGCAGGCCATCGCCCACGACGACCCGGTCATCTTCCTCGAGCCCAAGCGGCAGTACCACGCCGACAAGGCCGAGCTCGACGAGTCCGCGACGCCCGAGCCGCTCTTCACCTCGCGCGTCGTCCGCTCCGGAACCGATGCCACGGTGCTCGCCTACGGCCCGACGGTGAAGACCGCGCTCAAGTGCGCCGAGGCCGCCGAGTCCGAGGGCCGCAGCCTCGAGGTCATCGACCTGCGCACCCTCTCGCCGCTCGACATGGGTCCGGTCTTCGAGTCCGTACGCCGCACCGGGCGCTGCGTGATCACCCACGAGGCGCACGTCAACCTCGGCATGGGCGCCGAGGTGGCGGCCCGGATCACCGAGCAGTGCTTCTACTCCCTGGAGGCCCCGGTCCTGCGCGTCGGCGCGTTCGACATGCCCTACCCGCCGTCGCGGATCGAGGAGGAGTACCTCCCCGACCTCGACCGCGTGCTCGACGCCGTCGACCGCACCTTCGCCTTCTGAGAGGAACTGCCATGTCCGAATTCCTCCTCCCCGACGTCGGTGAAGGCCTGACCGAGGCCGAGGTCGTGGCTTGGAAGGTTAAGGTCGGCGACACCATCGAGATCAACGACGTCATCGTCGAGATCGAGACCGCCAAGTCGCTCGTCGAGCTGCCCTCTCCCTACGAGGGCACCGTCCTGGCGCTGCTGGTCGACGAGGGCGAGACCGTCCCCGTCGGCACACCGATCATCTCGATCGGCGCCGAGGGCGAGGCGCCCGCGCCCGCTGCCCCGGCTGCGACCGAGCAGACCGAGTCCGACCCCTATCTCGGGATGGCCGAGAAGGCCGGCGCGGCCGAGGCCGCCCAGGTCGACGCCGCCGACATCGACCTGTCCAACCCCGCGGCCTCCGGCTCGATGGAGGGTGCGTCCCTCGTCGGCCGGATCAAGGCCGAGCGCGGCCCAATGCGCCGGGCACGACGTGGCTCGGCCTCGCCGAGCACCGACGCCGGTGCGCAGACGCAGATGCAGGTGCAGGGCGCGTTCTCGCCCGGCGGCGCGCAGTCGCAGGACGTGCTCCCCGCCGACGAGTCGCCGGTGCCGGCCGTCGACCAGCGCCCGGCCCCCTCGGCCGCGCCCGCCGAGGCGCTCGTCCCGGCTGCGGCCCAGCGCGAGCCCAGCGACGTACGCGCCCTGGCGAAGCCGCCGGTGCGCAAGCTCGCCAAGGACCTCGGCGTCGACCTGTCCACCCTCACCGGATCCGGCCCGTCGGGCTCGATCACCCGCGACGACGTCCAGGGTGCGGCGTCGGGTGCGACGTCCGGCCGGGCTCCCGCTGCTGCGTCACACGAACCCGCACCCATGCGTACGCCTTCGCATGACGCTGGCGCCCGCGAGACCCGCGAGCCCGTCAAGGGCGTGCGCAAGATGATGGCGACGGCGATGAGCCAGTCGGCCTTCACCAGCCCGCACGTCACCGAGTGGGTCACCGTCGACGTCACCGCCACGATGCAGCTCGTCGAGCGGCTCAAGGCGCGGCGCGACCTGAGGGACGTCCGGATCAGCCCGCTGCTCGTGCTCTCGCGCGCGGTCGTCCTGGCGATGAAGCGCACCCCGGAGATCAACTCCTGGTGGGACGAGGACGCGCAGGAGGTCGTCTACAAGCACTACGTCAACCTCGGCATCGCGGCGGCGACCCCGCGCGGGCTCGTGGTGCCCAACGTCAAGGACGCCGACGCGCTGTCGATGACCGAGCTCGCCGCGGCGCTGGGTAAGCTGACCGCCACCGCGCGGGAGGGGAGGACGCAGCCGGCCGAGATGGCGGGCGGCACCTTCACGATCACCAACGTCGGCGTCTTCGGTGTCGACGCCGGCACCCCGATCATCAACCCGGGCGAGTCCGCGATCCTGTGCTTCGGTGCGGTCAACAAGCGGCCGTGGGTCGACGAGGCCACCGGCGAGATCGTGGTCCGCGACGTCACCACGCTGGCGCTGTCCTTCGACCACCGCCACATCGACGGGGAGAAGGGCTCGCGCTTCCTCGCCGACGTCGCCGGGATCCTCGCCGACCCGGGGACCGCGCTGCTCTTCTGACCGGGCGCTTCGTCACGGCAGGACCCATCGGCCGGGCGCTTCCTCGCGCTGCATCGCGAGGAAGTGCCCGGTCGGCGCATCCCAGCGCGAGGAAGTGCCCGGTCAGTGGTCGGGCCATCGCAGCCGTCGCGACGGTGCACGACGCGACGTCCCGCTGTGGGCGCAACCGGCGGACCGCCTCTTTGTCACCCCCACGGGTGGCCTGCGAGGATGGCCCCCTCGGAATGCGCGAAGGGAGGGGCCCATGGCCCTCGACGCCGCCAGGGCCGCCTCGGGCGAGCCCACCACGGCGACCGTGCTGGCCCGCGCCCAGCAGGTGGCCGACCAGCTCCAGCGCGAGGCCCGCCAGGAGGCCGAGCGGCTCACCGCCGACCTCGCCACGCTGCGTGAGCAGGCCCGGAGCCTGATGGCCGAGGCCGAGCGCGACCGCGCCGAGGCCGCGCGGGCCCGCCGTCAGGCCGAGGTGGTCCTGGCCGGCGCCTCGCAGGAGGCGGCGACCATCGTCGTCGACGCCAACGAGCAGGCCGCCCTCCTCATGAGCTCGGCCGAGGGCGCGCGCGACGAGCAGGTCGAGGCGGCGCGCACCGAGGGCGACCTGCTGCGCGAGCAGGCCCGCGCGGACGCGATCGCGCTCCGTGCCGAGTCGCAGGAGCTGCGCGACAGCGCCGCCGCCGAGAAGGCGGCCCTGCTCGAGGCCGCGCGCGCCGAGGCTGACGCGACGGTCGGAGCGGCGCGGGAGAGCGCCGCCCAGCTCGTCGAGCAGGCGCGCGCCACCGCCCGGCACCACCTCGACTCCGCGACCGCCGAGGCCGAGTCGCTGCGCGCGAGCGCGTCCACCGAGTCCGCCCGGATGCGCGACGAGGCAGCGCTGCAGCTCGAGGAGCAGCGGCGTACGACCGGCGCCGACGTCGAGCGGATGCGCCAGGCGGCCGAGGGCACCCTCGCCGCCGCCCGCGCCGAGAGCGAGGAGCAGCTGCGGCACGCCGCCGAGCAGACCGCCTGGGCCACCGCGACGGTCAGGTCCGTGCTCGCCGGGGCGTCGGAGGAGGCCGATGCGATCCGTCGCGGCGCCCACGCCGAGATCGCGGCCCACGTGCGGGGCGTACGCCGTCGACTCCAGGCCGTCATCGCCGCGGTCGCCGAGCGGATGGACCGCGAGCTCGCCGACGCCCAGCAGCGCGCCGACGACATCGCACAGGTGGCCGCGCTGGCCGCGGGCGAGATGGAGAGCGAGGCGCGTGCCTCCCTCGAACGCGCCGACGCCGAGGCCGCCCGCATCGTCGCCGACGCGACCGACGAGTCCGAGCGCGCCGTCGAGCGGCTCGAGCGACGTCGCGCCGAGGCGGAGACCGGCGCGGCCAGCCTGCGCGCCCTCGTCGCCGAGGAGGTGACCCGCATCCGCGCCACTGCCGCTGAGGAGCGACGGCGCGCCCGCGAGGAGTCGCTCGCGCACGTCGCCGAGGGCCGCGCCGAGGCCGACCAGCTCCGTGAGGGCGCCCGTCGCGCGGTCGAGCGCGCCCGCGCCGAGATCGCCCAGCTCCAGGCCCAGCGCGACACCATCGCGGGCGAGCTCGCCCAGTTCTCCGGCGTCATCGAGGCGCTCTCCGTCCCCGAGCGCCAGCCCGACCCCCACCCCCTCAGCCAGACCCCCGACCAGGAGAACCCCGATGCCTGAAGAGATGTTCACGACGGTCCGCCGCGGCTACGACCCGGCCGAGGTCGAGCGTGCGGTCGCCCAGGCACAGGGCGAGGTCGCCGAGCTCCGCCGCCGACTCGAGGCCGCTGAGTCCGCCGCCGAGTCCGCCCGCGCCGAGGCCGCCACCTCGCGCGAGGCGCTGGTGTCCCGCGAGGTGCAGGAGCCCGAGGTGCCGACGTACGCCCACCTCGGCGAGCGCGTCGCGCAGATCCTCGTCCTCGCGGAGGCCGAGGCCGCCGAGATCCGCGACCGGGTGGTGGGCGAGGTGGAGGCGCTGCGCAAGGAGGCCGAGGCCGAGGCCGGCTCGCTGCGTGCCGCCGCCGACCGCTACGCCGAGGAGACCCGACGTGACGCCGAGGCCGAGGGCGCCCGCGTGCTCGCCGACGCGCGTACGGCAGCCGACTCCGAGCGCGACGCGGCCGAGCGCGACGCCGCCGCGCGCCGGGCCGAGGCCGAGGCGCTCCACGAGGACGCGCGCGCCCAGGCCGCGCAGGCGGCTGCCGACTTCGAGACCACCCTGGCCGAGCGCCGGCAGAAGGCGACCTCGGAGTTCCAGGCCCAGCAGGCCGCCACCCAGGCCGAGCTCGACGCGATGACCGCGCGCAACCGCGACACCGAGGCGGCGATGGAGCGCAGCCGCAGCGAGGCCGAGGCCAAGATCGCCCGCATGCTCACCGAGGCCGAGGAGCGCTCGACCACGATGGTGGCCGAGGCCCGCGCCACCGCCGACCGGGTCCGCGCCGAGTCCGAGCGCGAGCTCGCCGCCGCGGCCCAGCGCCGCGACAGCATCAACGCCCAGCTCTCCAACGTCCGCCAGATGCTCGCCACCCTCAGCGGCACCAGCGTGCCCGGGGTGGGGATGGCCCAGCCCGAGCCGACTCCCGAGCCGGTCACCGAGGCAGAGGTCGTCGAGGCGCAGGAGGCGGCCGCCGAGGCCCTCGAGGAGCGGTGAGCCACGCAGGTTTCGGAGCGTCGAAACCTGCCTCACTCACCGATCGTTCGGGCCAGCGGTGCGTGAGACACGTTCTGCGCGCCCAGAACCTGCCTCACTCACCGCCCGCCACGAGGCAAGCCGCTCACACGTAGCGCCGCGCCCGCGTCTGCGGCGACCCCGGTCCGGCGGCGAGCAGGGCGCTGAGCTCGTGCTCGAGCACGGCACCGATCCGCCGGCAGAACTCCTCGGGCTCGTCGGCAGCGTCAGGCTTCTCCGCGACGATCCGGTCGACGACGCCGCGGCGGTGGAGGTCGAGCGCGCGCACCTGCTGGGAGCGCGCCATCTCCGCGGCGTGCTCGAGGTCGCGGTGCACGATCGCCGACGCGCCCTCCGGCGGGAGCGGCGAGAGCCAGGCGTGCTGAGCGGCCACGACGCGGTCGGCGGGCAGGAGCGCGAGCGCCCCGCCGCCGTTGCCCTCGCCGAGCATCAGGCACAGCGTCGGGGCGTCGAGGGTGACGAGGTCGGCCAGCGACCGCGCGATCTCGCCAGCGAGCCCGCCGTTCTCCGCGTCCGCCGACAGGGCAGCGCCCTGGGTGTCGATGACCGTCACGAGCGGCAGCCCGAGCTCGGAGGCCAGCCGCATCCCGCGCCGGGCCTCACGGAGCGCCTCCGGCCCCATCGGGTGGTCGGTGGTCTGCCCGCGCCGGTCCTGGCCGAGGAAGACGCACGGCGCCTCGCCGAAGCGGGCCAGCGCGATGAGCAGCCCCGGGTCGCGCTCGCCCTGGCCGGTGCCGTTGAGCGGCACGACGTCGCTGGCGGCGTAGCGCAGCAGACGGCGTACGCCGGGCCGGTCCGGGCGCCGCGACCGGGTCACGCAGTCCCAGGCGTCGACGTCCGGGACGTCCTCGTGGCCCGGGTCGGCCACCGGCGCGACGCCCTCGCGCGCGGCCATGAGGATCGTCAGCGCGCGGTCGAGGATGTCGGCGATCTCGTCGGGCGGCAGCACCGCGTCGACGATGCCGTGGGCGTAGAGGTTCTCCGAGGTCTGCACCCCCTCGGGGAACGGCTTGTCGTAGAGCGCCTCGTAGACCCGGGGGCCGAGGAACCCGACGAGCGCGCCCGGCTCGGCGACGGTGACGTGGCCGAGCGAGCCCCACGACGCCATCACGCCGCCGGTGGTGGGGTGACGGAGGTAGACGAGGTAGGGCAGGCCGGCGCTGCGGTGCGCGGCGATCGCGGCGGAGATCCGCACCATCTGCACGAAGGCCGGCGTGCCCTCCTGCATCCGGGTGCCGCCGCTGACGGGCGCCGCCACCAGGGGCAGCCCCTCGCGGGTCGCGCGTTCGATGCCGGCGACGATCCGGTCCGCGGCGGCGCGGCCGATGGAGCCGGCCAGGAAGCCGAACTCGCCCACCAGCACGCCGATCCGGCGTCCGCGCAACCGTGCCTCGCCGGTGAGCACCGACTCGTCGACGCCGGACTTCTCGCCCGCTGCGGCCAGCTCGGCGGCGTACGCCTCGCCGACGCCGTCGCGCACGGGCGCGGTGTCCCACGAGGTCCACGAGCCCTTGTCGAGCACGAGGTCGATGAGGTCGTGGGCGGAGAGGCGTCCCATGCCCGGAGCGTACGCGCGTGAGGTGGGGTCAGGCGGTGGGCACGCCCGGCCCGGGAGTGGTGCGACCGACGATCCAGGCGTCGAAGAAGTCCGACAGCTCCAGGCCGGTCTCGGCCTCCCAGTGGTCATAGGCCTGCTCGCGCGAGACCGACGTGTTGTCGTGCGCGGCCAGCCACGAGCGCGCGACGCGGTAGAACTCGTCGTCGCCGAGCTCCACGCGCAGCTCGTTCCACATCAGCGCCGGCGTGTAGTAGATGTTCGAGCCGCCGAACTGGCGCGGGTCGTACGCCCCGGGCGGGCCGTAGTCGTCGCGCAGCTGCTGGTCGATCGCGCGGGCCGCGCCCAGCGTGTCGCGCAGCGGGCGGATGTCGTGCTCGTCCTCGTAGGTCCACTGCAGCAGCATCGTCATGCCCTCGTTGAGCCACACGTCGCGCCAGTCCGACGGCGAGACCTGGTCGCCGTACCACTGGTGCACGAGCTCGTGGGCGACGACCTGCGGGGACAGGACGTAGTCGTTGTCACCGAGGGTGACCATCGTCTGGGTCTCCATCGCGCTCTGCGAGGCGGTCACGACGAGGCCGAGGGTGTCGAAGGGGTAGTCGCCGAGGCGGTCCTCGACCCAGTCGACGGTGGCCGCGGCGCTCTGGATCCCTTCGAGCCGGCGCACCATCCCGCGCGGGGTCCAGTAGTCGACGCGCAGACCGTCCTCGGTCGTGCCGGCGGCGTGGGCGTAGTCACCGATCGCGAGGGTGATGAGGTACGACGACGCGGGCTCGGCGAGCTGCCACGACGTGGTCGTGCCGTCCTCGTCGGCGGTCAGCTCGGTGAGCGCGCCGTTGGAGATCCCGGTCCACGGCGCCGGGGCGTGCACCGTCACGTCGTAGAGGGCCTTGTCGGACGGCTGGTCGTTGACCGGGTACCACGTGTAGGCGCCGTAGGGCTCCTGCATGGTCCACACCTCGCCGGTGTCGGTGACGGTGAAGCCCGTGGTGGAGAAGTCGCTGCGCGTGGTGGGCGCGGGGGCGGGCTCGGGGGTGCCGGAGTAGTCGACGGCGAGCTCGTGGCGGTCGTCGGCGGTGATCGGGGCCTGCACCACCAGGTCCTTGCCGCGGCGCGCGAAGCGGACCGGCTCGCCGTCCAGGGTCAGCTGCTCGACCGCCAGCGGCGCGCCGAGATCGAGCTGGAAGCGCGGGGCCGTGCGGGCGGCGCGGAAGGTGACGACCGCCCGCCCGGTCAGTCGTTCGCGCCCCGGCTCCCAGGCGAGGTCGAGGTCGTAGTGCAGGGCGTCGACCCGCGGGTCGCCGACGTCGGGGTAGACGCTGTCCTCGCGCGGCTCGGAGACGGCGAGGTCGAGGTCCTGCTCGACGGGCTCCGCGACCGCGGGCGCCGAGGCCCGCGCGACGCCGTCGGAGGCCGGCGCCGCTGCCGGGGGCCGCGGCGCGGTGAGGGCGTCGGGGGTCGCGACGTCGTCGGAGCAGCCGGTGAGGACGGTGAGGGACAGGACGAGGGCGAGTCCGGTGTGAGCGGTGAGGCTCACCTCTCGCCCCGGAGCAGCGGCCGGGCGAGCTTGCGGCCGTGGTGGATCTGCGCCTTGACGGTGCCGAGCGGGGCGTCGACGAGCGCGGCGATCTCGTCGTAGGGCAGGCCGTAGACGTCGCGCAGCAGCAGCGGCTCGACGTACTGCGGATGGTCCACCTCGATGGTCTCCAACGCGTCGAGCAGGTCCAGGCGGGTTCCGGCGATGACGCTGGTGGTGCGCGGGTCGGGCCGGTCGTGGGCGCCGTCCTCGAAGTCGGTCGGGGTGGCGAGGTTCTTGAGGCGGCGGTAGGTCGTGCGGGCGCTGTTGACCGCCACGATGTGCAGCCACGTGGTGAAGCGGCCGCGACCGCCCCAGGTGTCGATCCGGGTGGCGACGTTGAGCATCGCCTCCTGGCACGCGTCCTCGGAGTCGCCGGAGAAGGGGAGCACCCCGCGGCAGATGTTGAGCACCCGCGGACGCACCGCCCCGAGCAGCATCTCGAGCGCGTCACGGTCGCCTTCGCGCGCCCGGCGCGCCAGGTCGTCGATGTCGTCCGGCGTCAGCGCGTCGGCCGGGTCCCCCGAATAGATCACCCCTGCACGATAATGCCCACGTGTCCGCTCCCTCTCGTCTCGGTCGCTACCCGGTGCGCCGTCGCATCGGGTCCGGGGCGTTCGCGACCGTGTGGCTCGCCCACGACGAGCACCTCGACTCGCCGGTGGCCATCAAGGTGCTGGCGGACAACTGGACCGGGGACCTCCACACCCGGCAGCGCTTCGTCGAGGAGGGCCGCTTCCTGCGCAAGGTGGAGTCGCCGCACGTCGTGAGCGTCTACGACGCCGGCGAGCTCGACGACGAGCGCCCCTTCCTCGTCATGGCGTACGCCGACCAGGGCACGCTGGCGGACCGGCTCGAGCTCGGCAGGCTGAGCCACGCGCAGGCGCTGACGGTCGTCGACCAGGTCGGCAAGGGCCTCACGGCCCTGCACGAGCGCGGGGTGCTGCACCGCGACGTGAAGCCCGCCAACGTCCTCTTCCGCACCGTGGGCACCGCCGGCGGCGAGCAGGTGATCGCGATGCTGGGCGACCTCGGCCTGGGCAAGGCGATGGACATGTCCTCGCGCCTGACCATGGTGGGAGGCACGCCGACGTACGTCGCCCCGGAGCAGGCCCGGGGCGAGGGCCTCGACGCGCGCGCCGACCAGTTCTCGCTCGCGGCGCTGGCCCACTACCTGCTCGCCGGTCGCCAGCCGTTCGCCCACGCCAGCCTCTCCGCGGCCGAGGACCCCGCACCGCCGCCGCCGATGGGGATCGGCAACCCCGACGCCGAGGCCGTGGTGCTGCGCGCGCTGGCCAAGGACCGCGACGACCGCTTCGACGACGTCGCCTCCTTCACCGCCGCGCTCGTGCACGCGATGGGCGGGGAGCTCGACGCGTCCCCGCAGGCGTGGGTCCCCACCGATCCCGACCTCACCCGCACCGAGCCGGGCGCCGGCGCCGCCGACCCGACGCCGTCCGACCGGCCGTCCGCTCGCCGCCGCTGGCCGGGGCTCGTCGCGGCCGCCGCAGTGCTCCTGATCGGCGCCGGTGCGGGCTGGTCGCTCGAGCGCGCCAGCACCGCCACGCGGACTCTCGTCGACGACACCGGCACCATCGAGGTGATCGTGCCCGAGTCGTGGACGGCGCAGGTCGACCCCGAGCAGTGGGTGCCGGTCGAGGGCGAGCAGTCGCAGCCGGCGCTGGCCGCCGGCAGCCGCGAGGGGTGGAACACCGAGGAGGGCGCCGCCCCAGGCGTCTTCGTCGGGATCCTCTCCTCCGACAAGCTGCCCTCGCGCGTGCCGCAGCACGCCGAGTGCGTCGACGCCCCCGGCGGGCTGATCAGGGACGAACGCAACGGCGACGCGTCGATGACGATGATCTTCAGCGGCTGCCCCGGCGCCGACTACATGGTCGAGCGCGTCGTCCAGGTCAATGCCAGCCAGCTGCTCTGGGTGCAGGTCCGCAGCGACCGACGCGCCACGGCCAACACGGTCCTCGACTCGGTCAGGACGTCCGGGATCTGAGCTCAGCCCAGCGAGACCCCGGCTGCGACGCGGCTGATCAGGTCGGCCATGCCGTCGGCGTCCCGGGCCCGCCCGGTGACCGCGATCTCGACCTGCGCGTCGTCGGAGCCGGTGACGTCGAGCCAGGTGAGGAAGCCGTGGCGCAGGTGGTTGCTGGTGACGAAGGTGAAGTGCAGGCTGTCGTCGGTCCGCTCGAGGATCGTGACGTTCTGCTCGTCCTCGTCGAGCTCGTCGATGCGGCGCTCCAGGGTCCAGCTGATCGAGCGGCGGTTGCTCAGCACCTGCTCGACGCGCATGACCTGGCCGAAGGACTGCTGGTCCGGCGGCCGCCACTGCCACTCGTCGAGAGAGTTCTCCGAGAAGGTCCAGCCCTGCGGCACCGGCAGCGTCATCCGGGACCCGCCGCTCCCGACCTCACCCGTGACCAGGCGGGCGCCGGGCTCGAGGGGCGGGTACGCCGGGTCGGGGAGGATGTCGGGCACGGGGTCCACCGGCAGGCTCGGCGAAGCGGCGACCACCGGGGTGGGCGCGCCGTCGCCGCGAGGAAGCTCGCCGAGGGCCCAGGAGGCGCCGAAGCCACCCACCAGGCCCACCGCCAGCAGCAGTGCGAGGACCGCGGCACCACGTCGCGTCGTGAGGCCGTCCGTCACGGGAGCTCGATCGCCTCGGCGGTGGCACCGCGCATGCCCTCGGCCACGCGCCGGATCAGGTCGCTGGTGCCCTCCACGTCCCGCTCGCGGCCGTGCACGACGATCTCGACGTCGGCCTGGCCGCTGCGGTCGAGGTCGAGCCACCGCATGAAGCTGTGGCGCTTGTTGCCCTCGTTGCTGCGGTAGGTGTACTCCAGCGAGTTCGCACCCCGCTCGCGGATCGACACGTCCTCCTGCTCGTCGAGCAGCCGCTCGATGCGGATGTCGATGGCGTCCTCGATGGTGATGTCCTGGCTGTTGATCTGCTCGATGCGCATCACGTAGGTGTTGTTGGACGTGCCGGGCTGCTTCCACTTCCACTCGTTGGTGGCGTTGGCGTTGGTGCTCCAGCCCTTCGGCGCGGGGAAGGTGATCTCGAACTTCCCGCTGCCGAGCCGGGCCTGCTCCATCGCGATGCCGGGCCGCAGCGCCGGGTCGTCGGGGTCGGCCTCGAAGGGTCGCGGCGCCTCGATCGGCAGCTCGGGGCGTGCCGCGGGCACCGGGGCGGCGACGCCGGTGCCGATCGTGGTGTCGCGGGTCTGTGCGGACGCGGCGAATCCGCTCCCGGCGCCGACCGCCAGGAGCGCGACCAGCACTGCAGGCCCCCGCCACTTCACCGGACCAATCTAGCCGTCCGCCGCAGGAGGGCTGGTCTGCGTGGTGGTTCCCCGCCTCCTACGGTGGTCCCATGCTGATCCGCAACGTCCGCCTCGTGGCGGTCACCGAGCCTGCTGCCCCCGGCCCCGTCGACGTACGCCTCGACGCTGGACGCGTGGTCGAGGTCGGCCCCGGCCTCGCCGACCTCGGGGGCTGGACGTACGACGGACGCGGGCGCTGGCTGGCGCCCGGGCTGTGGGACCAGCACGTGCACCTCGGCCAGTGGACCCTTGCCTCGGCGCGGCTCGACCTCGCCCCGGCTCGCTCGAGCGCGGAGGCCGTGGCGCTGGTGCGCGAGCGTCTCGAGCAGTGGCCCGACCTGCCGGTCATCGGCTGGGGCCACCGACCGACCGCGTGGCCGGACAACCCCGCGGTGTCCGACCTCGATGCCGTCGAGACCGACCAGCCGATCGTGCTGATCGCCGGCGACGGCCACCACGGCTGGCTCAACACGACCGCGCTGCACATGCTCGCGCTGCCCACGCGCGACAGCGTGGTGAGCGAGGGTGAGTGGTTCATGGCCTACGGCCGGCTCGCCACGGTGCTCGGCACCGACGGCACCGGGCCGGAGGCCTACCGCCGCTCGATGGAGGCGGCGGCCGCACAGGGCGTGGTCGGCCTGGTGGACCTCGAGTTCAGTGGCGGTGTCGCGGACTGGGCCGAGCGCTGGGCCGAGGGCGCCGACCTGATCCGGGTCCGCCACGCCTGCTACGCCGACGGCCTCGACGACGTGCTCTCGCGTGGGTTGCGCTCCGGCGACCCGCTCGACGGGGACCCGCGCCTGACCATGGGGCCGCTGAAGATCATCAGTGACGGCTCGCTCAACACCCGCTCGGCCTGGTGCTGCGAGCCCTACGCCGAGAAGGCCGTGCCCGGCGCCGAGGAGGGCCAGCCCAACCAGACGCCCGAGGAGCTGCGCGCCCTGCTCGCCCGCGCCGCGGCCGGCGGTCTCGACGTCGCGGTCCACGCCATCGGCGACCGCGCCGTGGCCGAGGCCCTCGCGGCGTTCGAGGAGACCGGCGCCCGCGGCGGCATCGAGCACGTCCAGCTCACCACCCGCGACGACGTACGCCGCATGGCCGACCTCGGCGTGCGCGCCAGCGTCCAGCCCGCCCACCTGCTCGACGACCGCGACGTCGCCGAGCGGCTGTGGCGCGGCCGCGCGGAGCGATGCTTCCCGCTGCGCTGGATGTTCGACGACGGCGTCGACGTGGTGCTCGGCTCCGACGCCCCGGTCTCGCCGCTCGACCCGTGGCTGGCGATGGCCGCCGCAGTCCACCGCTCCGCCGACGAGCGCGAGCCGTGGCACCCCGAGCAGGCGATCACCGCCCGCGAGGCGCTCGCCGCCTCCACCGACGGCTGGGGCACCGTCGCGCCCGGCCACCCGGCCGACCTGGTGCTGCTCGACGCCGACCCGCTCGACGGCGACTCCGACCAGGACCACGCCACGAGGCTGCGGACCTTCGCCGACCAGGTCGTCGTGACCTGGGTGGCGGGCGAGCCGGCGTACGAGCGCGAGGTCTGAGCGCCGCCCCCGCTGTAACGCCGGGTTGGTAGCTGTACCCATCCGGATATACCCAGGTGGGTACAAGCACCAACCCGGCGTTACAGCGGGAGTGGGCGGGCAAGCGCCCTACGCCAGCGCCAGCGTCGCGTCCAGCACGAAGGCCGGGTCCTCCAGCCGGTCGCCGTACACCTCCCGCAGCTGCCCGACGCGGTAACGGACGGTCTGAGCGTGGACGAAGAGCTCCTCGGCCACGGCGTCGCGGCGTCCGTGGTTGAGCAGCCAGCTGCGGAGGGTGTCGGTGAGCTTCTCGGCCGTCGACGGCCGCAGGTCGGCCAGCGGCGCGAGGACCCGTGCGCGCAGGTCGGCGCGCGCCTCGGGGTCGGCGCCGAGCAGGAGCGCGGCGAGGTGCTCGTCGGCGTCGACCTGCCCCTCCAGCCCGAGTGCCGCGCACCGCAGTGCCCGGCGGTGGGACGCGGCGGCCTCGAGCCACGGCGTCGAGGGCCCGACGACCGCGTCGGTGCCCTGCAGGGAGCGCAGGAGCGCAGGCCGCGCACCGGCCGACCCGGTGCCCGGGGCGAGCAGGGAGGCGTGGCCCTCGGGCAGGCCGGGCACGTCGTCGCTGGACTGGAGGGTGCGCGGGTCGAGGGCGGTCAACGCGGCCGAGACCTGCGACTCCGGCAGCACGACCGCCGTCAGGGTGACCGGCGGGTCCCAGTCCGCGCGCTCTGCGGCGGCGTTGACCGCGTCGGCCGGGGCGCCGGTGAGCAGTGCCCGGGCGAGGCGCTCGAGGTTGCGCTGGCGCACGCGCCCGCTGCTCTCGAGCTCGTCGGTGTGCCCGGCGACGGACGCAGCGGAGAGCTCGTCGATGTAGGCGAAGACCAGCTCGGCGAAGCGCGCGAGCTGGCCCGGGTCGATGCCGGCAGCCACGGCGGCGTCCGCCATGTCGCGCCACGAGACCCGCGCGCCGACGCGGTAGGCCGCGAGCAACGCCTCGACCGTGCGCCCGCTGCGCGCCTCGCCGCGCCCGAGCTGGTAGGCGCCCTCGATCGCCGGCGCCTTGGGCGCGTCGGCGTCCTGGCGGGTGGCCAGGGTGAGGAAGCCGCCGAGGGCCAGCTGGACGGCGTTGCGGATCACCTCGCCCATCCGGCCACTCAGCGACCCGGCATAGCTCGGCACCTCGTCGATGATGGTCAGCACCGCACGGTTCGCGACCTCGGCCAGCCGCGAGCGCAGAGCGTCGGCCACCTGGGGGTCGAGGCCCACGACGGTGTTCATTTGTGTGGCGGGGCGCACAGAGCGTGATGCCATCAGGACTCCCGGGGTCGTTATTGTTCGCTGAGAACAAGAGTCTAGCCCCGATTCACGTGCCCGAGGCAGGAAGTCGCGGCCGCGATCAGCGACATTGGATGACATGAGCACGACTCTCGAGCCCCCGGTGCGCGCACGGCGACTGACGAAGACGGTCGGCGACCGCCTCGTTCGCGTCGCCGAGGCCGCCACCACGCCCTACCTGCCCGCCGACTTCATGGACCTGTTCGCGCCGCTGCGCCCGGGTGCCGACCTCCGCGGGCGCATCGAGTCCGTCGACCCCGAGACCGCCGACGCGGCCACGATCGTGATCCGCCCCGGCGCCGACTGGGCCGGCCACGTGCCCGGCCAGTACCTCCGCATCGGCATCGACATCGACGGCGTACGCCAGTGGCGGGCCTACTCGCTCACCCACGGCCCGCGCCGCGACGGCCGCATCTCCATCACGGTCAAGGCGGTGCCGGACGGCCTCGTCAGCAACCACCTCGTCCACGAGGCCCGGCCCGGCACGCTCGTGCACCTCGAGCAGGCCGCCGGCGAGTTCGTGCTGCCCCCGGAGGGTGGCAAGTTCCTCATGGTGACCGCGGGGTCGGGCATCACGCCCGTCATCGGGATGCTGCGCAACCTCTTCCCCAGCACCGACGAGGGCGTGCTGCGCCCGCCCCGCAGCGCCGAGCACGACATCGTGGTCGTGCACGTCGCGCCGAGCCACCCCCACTCGATCTTCATCCGCGACCTCGAGGCGCTCGACGCCGCCGGCGCGGTCCGCCTGGTGGCGAGGTACGACGACGAGCACGGCGTGCTCGACGTCGACGACCTGGCCACCCTGGTGCCCGACCTCGCCGAGCGCACCACGCTGGCGTGCGGTCCCGCCGGCCTGCTCGACGCCCTCGGCGCCCACCACGAGGCCGCCGGCCTCGCCCTGACCACCGAGCAGTTCCGCACCGCGCGCGTCGAGCCCGGCGACGGCGGCACCGTCACCTTCGCCTCCGGCGCCACGCTCGACCTCGACGGCGCGACGCCGATCCTCGACGCCGCGGAGGAGGCCGGGATGCTCATGCCGAGCGGCTGCCGGATGGGCATCTGCATGGGCTGCGTCATCCCCCTGCGCGAGGGCAGCGTCCGCGACCTGCGCAACGGCGCGATCACCACCGCCGTTCCCGGCGAGACCGGCGACATCAAGGTGCAGACCTGCATCAACGCCGCCGCCGGCCCGTGCCACATCGACCACTGACCCAGACCTCCCCCGACACCCCAGGAGATCGACATGACCACGATCCAGAAGAAGTCCGTCCTCGGGCAGGACAACCCGATCGCCCACCTCACCGAGGCCGACATCGAGCAGATCGGCATCGAGCTCGACGCCATCCGCCAGGACGTCCTCGACAGCCGCGGTGCCGCCGACGCGGCCTACATCCGACGGGTCATCGACACGCAGCGCAAGATCGAGCTCGGCTCGCGCGCGGTGCTGCTGTTCAGCGCCTTCCCGCCGGCCTGGGTGCTCGGCACGCTGGGCCTGAGCGTCTCGAAGATCCTCGACAACATGGAGATCGGCCACAACATCCTCCACGGCCAGTGGGACTGGATGCGCGACCCGAAGATCCACTCCAGCACGTGGGAGTGGGACATGGCCTCGCCGGCCGAGCAGTGGAAGCACAGCCACAACGAGCTGCACCACACCTACACCAACGTCATCGGCAAGGACAACGACCTCGGCTACGGCATCATGCGCGTGGACGAGGACCAGCCGTGGACGCCGGCCTCGCTCGCCCAGCCGGTGTTCTGCTTCATCAACGCCGTCTTCTTCGAGTACGGCATCGCGGCCTACGACCTCGAGCTCGGCTCGGTCATCGCCAAGAAGCAGACCAAGGACCCCGACTTCCGCCGTCGCGCCAAGCAGGTGCTGGGCAAGATCCGCAGGCAGGCCACCAAGGACTACGTCGTCCACCCGGCCCTGTCGATCCCGACCGGTTCCTTCCTGCCCACGCTCGCGGCCAACTTCACCGCCAACATCGTGCGCAACCTGTGGTCCAACTCGGTCATCCTCTGCGGTCACTTCCCCGAGGGTGTCGAGACCTTCGAGAAGCGCTCGATCGACGGTGAGACCAAGGGCGAGTGGTACGTCCGCCAGATGCTGGGCAGCGCCAACATCTCCGGATCGAAGGCCCTGCACATCATGACGGGCAACCTGTCGCACCAGATCGAGCACCACCTCTTCCCGGACCTGCCGTCCAACCGCTACGCCGAGATCGCCCCGAAGGTGCAGGCGCTGTTCGACAAGTACGACCTCACCTACTGCGCGCGCCCCATGCCGCAGCAGGTCTACTCGGCTTGGCACAAGGTCGTGCGGCTCTCGCTGCCCAACGGCTGGCTCAAGACGACCAACGTCAAGAACGCGCCGCAGCAGCTCGGCATCCTCTACAAGATGGCCACCGGTGACCGGCGTACGCGTCGCCTGCTCGGCCGCAAGCTCGAGAGCGAGGCCCGCGCGGCCGCCTGACCCGCGACCCGGTGGTCTGGACCTTCGTGCTGGCACGTATGTATCAGGGGGGTTCCGGGAGCATCCTTGTAGACATCAGGGAAGCACGGGGAGAGGCATCGAGATGAGCACGACCAGGGGAGCGGTCCGATGATCCGCATCGGTGCAGTGGGGGAGTCGGCGTACGACGGACGGGCCGAGACCGCGCAGCCGGTCCTGCCGAGGCCTCGTGCCGCGGGGGACGCGGCGACCGCGGGGAGTCCGCCCCGACGCTGAGTCACGCCCGTACGGCGGTCGGGGGGTCGCCGTACGGGCGTGGTGTCCCGTGGCGGACGAGGCGTGACCGCAGGTCCTTGACACGATCTCGGGCCTGTCTGGACCGTCTCTCGCAGACTTCGCCAAGGCTTCTCCTAGTCGCGAACGGCGTCCCCGCACGCTCCTACTCTTGGTCCCTCCAGGCGGTCCGTGGGGGACCAGCCGGGTGGGGCAGAAGGAGCCAGCTATGAAGCGCGAGCGCGATCACCACGTGGAAGACCTCTCGGGACGCATCAAGTCCCTCGACATGTTCACCGGTTCGCTGGTGGGCAGGTCGCAGCCGGAGCCGGCCGCGGAGGCGATCCCGGTGCACGAGCCCGCGCCGCTCCGGGCCCCGCTGCCACGTCGCTCGCGCGTGTTCCTGCGCCACGGCTCCGGGGTCTTCGCCGACCTCACCCTCACCGCGCCGCGACCGCGCACCGCGGTCGACTGACGCGTCACCCCCGGGCAGCGCCCGGGCGTGTGACCCACACATCGGCGCAGGTCCCGCTGCGCCTCCCCGGAGACCTCGGCTCGCTCACCTAGAGTCGCCCGGTGGTCTGGCTGGTCGGTGCGCTCCTGCTGCTCTGGCTGGGGTGGGGACCGGTCGTGCTTGCCGTCGCCGCGGCCCTGCTCTGCGTGCCGCGCGTGCGCTGGTGGGTGCAGGACCACACCCACGTCAGCCGACGGGTCGCCGGCGTCTCGGCCGCCGCGGTGGCCCTAGTCGTCGGCATCGCGATCGCGGTCCCCGACGGCTGGCTGCCGATCCCGCCCGCGCCCGGTGCCTGGGCCGGTCCGTCGTACGTCGGACGACCGGCGACCGCGCAGCCGGTCCCCGGCGAGCTGCCGCAGAACCCCCACCTTGCCGTCGCCGGGTGGTCACGCCCCGGCCCGCTCGGGCTCCAGCCCGACGTCGAGACCGCGTGGTTCGGCCTCCAGCAGTGCGGGCGCCTCGAGCCCACCTCCACCGGCCTGCTGCTCGCCCGGTGCACCGACCGCTCCGGTCCGAGCCTGCGCCTCGTCGACCCCGACACCATGCGACCAGTGACGAGCCGCGCGCTGCCGGAGGACGAGGCGTGCGACGACGACCCGTCCTACCTCGACGCGAGCGACCGGGTCGTGGCGGGGACCCGCGACCGCCAGGTGCTGGTCATCGGCACCCGGTCGGCGGAGGACGAGCCCGACCTGCCGACGGTGTCGACGACCGACCTCAAGCCCTACGTCCCCTTCGGTGACTGTCTCGTCGCGCTCGCGCCCGACTGGACGGGCACGACCTGGTGGGCGTCGCGGAAGGGTCTGGTCGGCACCATCGCTGCGGACACCGGGCAGGTGCAGGTGTCCGACCTCGGCGAGGACGTGGGCCGTCAGCTCGCCACCGACGAGTCCGGCGCCTACGTCGTCACCGATGCCGCGCTGCACCGCCTCGTGGCCGGGGCGGACGGCACACCCCAGGCCGTGTGGCGCAGCGAGTACGACGGCCCGAGCGGCTCGCTGCCGGTGCTGCTCGACGGCGGCGTCGTGGCGATCACCGATCGTGCTGACTCACGGCTCGGCGTGCTGTTCGTGGCTCGCGACGACGGGCGCCACCTGTGCCGCCAGTCCGTCTTCGAGGAGGACGACGGGGCGACCGCAAGCCCCCTGGCGCCGCTGGGGCGCGGGGTCGTGGTCGTCAACAACCACGGCTACTCCTCCCCGCGCAGCACGCTGCTGGGCTTCACCAGCAGTCCGGGCGTGGCACGCGTCGACCTCGTCGACGACGGGTGCGTCGTGCGCTGGACCAGCGACGCGGTCTCCCCGAGCTCGGGCGTGACGGTGAGCCGTCCGAACGGCCTCGCCTACGCGTGGACCAAGCGGCCGTCGCTGACCGGCGTGAGCGCATGGCACCTGACCGCGATCGACCTGCGGTCCGGACGGAGCATGTGGGGCGTGCGCACCGGCACCGGCCTCCTCGCCGGCAGCCACCACTCCGAGGTCGCCCTCGGCGCGGGAGGCACCGCGTGGCTCGGCACGCTCTCCGGGCTCGTGCGGGTGCAGGACCGCTCCGAGCGCTGACCGACCTGCCGCCTGCTGGTCACCGATCCCGGCGGTCGGTGCACGTCACGGGGTCACGGCCATGGAGGCGAGGACGCGATCGCCCAGCGCGGTGTCGCCCGAGACCCGGACGCTGCCGGGAGCGGCGGGACGGCGCCCGCCGGCGAGCAGGACGAAGGTCTCGCGGTCCATCGCCAGGGTGGTGGTGGCGTCGTCGGCGGACGTCCCGGGGCGGCCCCGGCCGTCGTCGCCGACCACCGCGGTAGCAGGCTCGTGGCCGTCCACCTCGAGGCGGACGACGCTGCCGACCGGCGCACCCGCCCGCTTGGCGACCATGAAGGGCAGGCTCTCCATCAGGTAGTCCGCCGCGTGCCGCGCGGGCGCCGAGTCGAGGTTGCCGGGAAGGTCGAGGGCGCGGCGGACGTCCTGCTCGTGCATCCAGACGTCGAGCGGGCGGTTGCGCAGCAGCAGGCCGGTCGTCCACCCGATCGCGCCGAAGGCGCCCGGAGCCGGCGCGGAGGCGTCGGTCGGCGGGTCGGCGAGGAGCTGGGTGTGGCGCGCCGTCGCGGACTCGCGGATCTCGCTGATGAGGTCGTCGGCCGGGTGGGCGCGCCGGGCGAGGACGCCCTGCTCGGTGAACTGCCCCATCATGCCGCGTGCGTGCGGTGCTTCGCCGACCTCGACGTCGTCATGGGGACGTCCGGCGAGGAGTGCCTCGAGGTGGGCGGTGTGCGCCGCCACGGCGTGCACGTCCCATCCGGGCAGGTCGGTCGGCGTCGTCCACTGGTCGTCGCCGACGTGCTCGAGCAGGTGGGTGAAGGAGTCGATCGCCTCCCACCACACAGCGACGAGGGCGACGAGGCGGTCCTGGTCCGTCATGCCCCGAGCCTAGGGGCACCGGCCGACACCGGGACCGCGTCGGACACCCCCACGGGTGTGAGGTGCGCGGGTCCGGGTCCCGGGAGGTCCTAGGCTTCCGTGGACGGTCGGCCCCGAGACCGACCGCGACACGTCAAAGGAGTCATCATGGGTATCGGCATCGGCATCCTGCTGCTCGTCATCGGCCTGGTCCTCCTCTTCGCCATCAAGGAGTTCCCCGACTCCCTGCAGGAGGTCGTCGAGCCGACCACCGTCGGCTGGATCCTGGTCATCGCGGGCGTCCTGGCCCTCGTGCTGGGCCTCGTCATGAACAACCAGCGCTCGAAGACCACCCACGTCGAGGAGCGCCGCGACGTCTGACGTCGCGCGTGGGGTGTCGGCGACCACGTCCCGACACCCCCTGCCGGGGGCACCCCGCGGCTACAGCCAGCCGCGGTCCTGCGCGATCCGCGCCGCCTCGCTGCGCGTCGTCGCGCCGGTCTTGCCGATCGCGGCCGACAGGTGGTTGCGCACCGTGCCCTCCGACAGGTGCACCCGCGCGGCGATCGCTGCCACCGGCGACCCGTCGAGGGCGTACGTCAGCAGCTCGCGCTCGCGCCCCGTCAGCGGGCTCGGCCCGTCGATCAGCGACTCGGCCGCGAGGTCGGGGTCGATGACCCGCAGGCCGGCGTGGACCCGCCGCACCGCGTCGGCGAGCTGGCGCGCGGGGGTGTCCTTGACGACGAACCCCGACGCGCCGGCCTCGATGGCGCGCCGCACGTAGCCCGGCCGCCCGAAGGTGGTCACCACGAGCGAGCGCACGCCCGGCAGCTCGCGGCGCACGGCCGCGGCGGCGTCGATGCCGGTGAGCCCGGGCATCTCGATGTCGAGCAGGCAGACCTCGGCTCCGGAGGCGCGGGCGGCGTCGACGACCTCGTCGCCGCGCCCGACCTGCGCGACCACCTCGAGGTCGGCCTCGAGGTCGAGGAGCGCGGCGAGCGCACCCCGCACCAGCGCCTGGTCGTCGGCGAGCAGCAGCCGGATCACGGCAGCGCCACCTCCACCCGCGTGCCCGGGTCCGCCGGGGAGACCGCCAGCGTGCCGCCGACCCCACTGACGCGCTCCCGCATCCCGCGCAGGCCGTTGCCCTCGCTGCCGCTGCACCCGGCGCCGTCGTCGGTCACGCAGATGCCCCGCGGGCCGAGCTCGATGACCACCGAGCGGGCACGCGCATGGCGTACGACGTTGGTGACCGACTCGCGCAGCACCCAGGCCAGCAGCGTCCGGTGGCGCGGGTCGGTGTCGGCGACACTGCCCTCCACCCGCGTGATGACGCCCGCGTCGGCGAGGACCTGCGGCGCGGCCGCGAGCTCGGCCTCGAGGTTGCCGGCCCGCAGCCCGCCGACGGTGGCGCGCACCTCGGCGAGCGCCTGGCGGGCCGTGGCCTGGATCGACTCCAGCTCCTCCTTGGCGCGCGCAGGGTCGACGTCGACGAGGCGGGCGGCGAGCTCGGCCTTCACCGAGAGCGCGGTGAGGGAGTGGCCCAGCACGTCGTGCACGTCGCGCGCGACGCGCTCGCGCTCGGCGACGATGGCGTGCTCACCGCGCACTGCGTGGGCGAGCTCCTCGCGCTCGCCGAAGATGCGGAGCATCACGCCGCCGATCATGACCGGCCAGAGCATCAGGAAGAAGAAGGTCGGGAAGTTGTCGAGGTCGAGCAGGGAGAGCAGGGGGAACGCGGCCCAGAAGCCCACGGCCCACTTCCACGCCGGGCTCGGGAGCTCCAGCGCGGAGAGGATGGCCAGGTAGGGGGCGTAGGAGATGACGCCGATGCCGATCACCGGCAGCGTGGCCAGCCCCAGGGCCACCATCACGGCGAGGCACACCCAGGTGTTGCGACGTCGGGAGTAGCCCAGCACGTTGGCCACGGCGAACCCGGCGATGCAGAGCCAGGCCCCGACCTTCAGCGCCACCGGCACCTCGGACTCCGCGACGGCGATGATCGGGAAGGCCAGGAAGACCAGCCAGATCGCGGCGAAGGCCCAGCCCCACTTCTCCCACGGGTTGTCGGGGAGCGGCTCGGCCTCGCGCGAGGCCGTCACGTGCGCGCCCGGCTGCGGCGTACGCCCCAGAGCGCCATGAGGCAGAAGATCACCGTCCACACGAGCACGTTAGCGACCGGCAGCCACAGCGCGTCACGTCCCGCGACGGGGAGGAATCCGTCGGTGAGCGGGAACCGGGCCAGCGCGACGTAGCCGTAGAGCGGGGTGAGCCGGCCGAGGTCGAGCATGAATCCGCTCATCGGCGTGAAGACGTTGCCGAGGAAGGCCAGCACGACGATCATGCCCGACGCGATGCCGGGCGCGTTGGGACCGCGGAAGACCAGGCAGATCGCCAGGCCGTAGACCGCGAACAGGGCCGAGCCCAGCCACACCAGGGTTGCGGACAGCAGCCAGTCCGACCAGTGGCCGCGCGCGCCGGTGGCGGCGCCGATGGCGTAGATCGCGACCACGGGGACGGCTGCGACGGCCATCGCCACGGCCGCCTTGGTCGCCACGAAGGCGACCGGGCGCATCGGTGTCAGGCCGAGCTGGCGGCCCCATCCCATCACCTGCTCGGTCGCGGCGCTGCCGGCGACGCTGGTGGTCGCGGTGACGGCGCCGTAGGCGGCCATCGAGATCATCACGTACATCGCGACGTTGCCGCTGCCGACCGGGTCGTCCGACCCGAGGCCGAACACCAGGAACATGAAGGTCGGCAGGCCGACCACGAAGAACATCCCGATCCGGTCGCGCAGCTGACGGCGCAGGTCGAGGCGGGCGTACGTCGCCATGGCAGGTCGTCGGACGGCGTGGGCCGCGGGAGAGCCCGCGCCATCGACGGCGGTCGCGGCGCTCATCGGGCCGCTCCGATCGGCTCGGTGGTGGACGCC
The DNA here is from genome assembly GCF_021083185.1 of Nocardioides furvisabuli. Lineage (GTDB taxonomy): Bacteria > Actinomycetota > Actinomycetes > Propionibacteriales > Nocardioidaceae > Nocardioides > Nocardioides furvisabuli. Next base: position 495,357 of record NZ_JAIGQB010000003.1, read on the forward strand.
TCGGCGGTGAGGGCGAGGAAGGCCGCCTCCAGGCTGGCGGCGGACACGTCGACGTCGGTGACGCCCAGGGGGGCGAGCGCCCTGCGCACCCGGGCCAGCCAGTCGGCGTCGATGCCGTCGGTGCCGTCGACCGCGGCCGGTGGGCGGAAGGTGAGGGTGCGTCCGCCGTACGCCGCCCGCACGTCGGTGGTGGCGGCGTCGTGGACGATCCGGCCGTGGTTCATCAACACGGTGCGCTCGGCGAACGCGTCGGCCTCGGCGAGGTAGTGGGTGGCGAACACGATCGTGCGGCCCAGCGCGGCGTCGGCCCGCATCGCGCGCCAGAACTCCTGGCGGGCGCCGACGTCCATGCCGGTCGTGGGCTCGTCCAGGACGACCAGGTCAGGGTCGGGCACCAGCGCCAACGCGAACTTCAGCCTCTGCTGCTCCCCGCCCGAGCAGGCCTCCACGCGGCGCGGGGCCAGGTCGGTCAGTCGAGCCCGCTCGAGGACCAGCTCGACCCGGTCGGTGCGGCCGTGGAGGGCGGCGATGGCACGGACCGTCTCCTCGACCGTGAAGTCGTTGAGCAGGCCCCCGGTCTGCATCACCGCCGAGACGCGGCCCGCCCGGACCGCCTCGGCGGGGCTCGTGCCGAAGACCTCGACGGTGCCGGCGTCGGGCCGGGTGAGCCCGAGCAGCATGTCGACGGTCGTGGTCTTCCCGGCTCCGTTGGGGCCGAGGAAGGCGACGATCTCACCGGGCTGGACGACCAGGTCGACGGCGTCGACCGCGACGACGGTGCCGCCGTCGGCGGCGCGGAAGGTCTTGCGGAGCCCCGAGGTGCGGATGGCGGGTGCGTGGGTGTCGGTCACGCCTCCAGCCTCGCCGCCCCGGTCCCGATGGGCGGGGGGCAGAGGTCACGACCTCGGCGTGACACCTGTCATGCAGGCCCGAACGCCGCTGTAACGCCGGGTTGTGTGCTGTACCCACCCGGACATGTCCAGGTGGGTACAAGCACCAACCCGGCGTTACAGCGGCTGGCCGTCCTCGACGGGCGCGGGAGCGAGGTGGGTCAGAAGGACGCCTCGTCGAGGTCCATCAGGTCGAGGGTGGTGGCCTCGGCGATGGCGCGCTCGGCGCTGATCTTCGGCAGGTTGGTCTGCGCGAAGAACTGCGCCGCGTGGATCTTGCCCTCGTAGAACGCCTTGTCCTTCGCCGACACCTCGCCGGACAGCTTGTCCAGCGCGACCTCGGCCTGGCGCAGCAGCAGCCAGCCGCAGACGACGTCGCCGAGGACCATGAGCAGGCGCGAGGTGTTGAGCCCGACCTTGTAGATGTTGCGCACGTCCTCCTGCGAGGACATGAGGTCGTTGATCATGTGACCGACGATGGCGTTGGCGTCCTCGAGCGCGGTGGCGAGCAGCGCCCGCTCGTTCTTGAGGCGACCGTTGCCGGCCTCGGAGGCGATGAAGCCCTCGATCTCCTTGGCCAGGTGGCCCAGCGCGCGGCCCTGGTCCTTGACGATCTTGCGGAAGAAGAAGTCCTGGCCCTGGATCGCGGTCGTGCCCTCGTAGAGGGTGTCGATCTTGGCGTCGCGGACGTACTGCTCGATCGGGTACTCCTGCAGGAAGCCGGAGCCGCCGAAGGTCTGGAGCGACTCGGTGCCGAGCAGCACCCACGAGCGCTCCGAGCCGTAGCCCTTGACGATCGGGAGCAGCAGGTCGTTGACGGCCGCGGCGAGGCGGGCCTCGTCGGAGTCGGCGGTGCCCTCGTGCTCGGCGACCATGACCTGGTCCTGCCACGTGGCGGTGTAGAGCACCAGCGCGCGCATGGCCTCGGCGAACGACTTCTGCGTCATCAGCGAGCGGCGTACGTCGGGGTGGTGGGTGATCGTCACGCGCGGGGCGGTCTTGTCGGCCGCCTGGGTGAGGTCGGCGCCCTGGACGCGGTCCTTGGCGTAGTCGAGGGCGTTGAGGTAGCCGGTCGACAGCGTGGCGATGGCCTTGGTGCCGACCATCATGCGGGCGTTCTCGATGACCTGGAACATCTGGGCGATGCCGTCGTGGACCTCGCCGAGCAGCCAGCCCTTCGCGGGCTCGCCGCCGCCGACCTGCGGGTCGCCGAAGGTGACCTCGCAGGTGTTGGAGACCTTGATGCCCATCTTGTGCTCGACGTTGGTGACGTAGACGCCGTTGCGCTCGCCGGTCAGCTCGCCGGTCTCGAGGTCGAAGTGGTGCTCGGGCATCCAGAAGAGCGAGAGGCCCTTGGTGCCCGGGCCGCCCACGCCCTCGACGCCCTCGGGGCGTGCGAGGACGAGGTGCATGATGTTCTCGCTCATGTCGTGCGTGGCGCTGGTGATGAAGCGCTTGACGCCCGTGATGTTCCACGAGCCGTCGTCGTTGGCGACGGCCTTGGCGCGGCCCGCGCCCACGTCGGAGCCGGCGTCGGGCTCGGTGAGGACCATCGTGCAGCCCCACTGGCGGTCGACCATGTGCTGGGCCACGGCCTTGTCGCGATCGTTGCCGTTGCGGTGGACCACGTTGGCGAAGGCGGGGCCGGCGGCGTACATCCAGATCGGCGCGTTGGCGCCGAGCACCATCTCGCCGATGGCCCAGACGAGGGACGAGGGGGCGGGGGTGCCGCCCATCTCCTCGAAGACCTGCAGGCGCCAGAACTCAGCGTCCATCCACGCCTGGTAGGAGGTCTTGAACGACTCGGGCACCGGCGCGCTGTGCGTGGCGGGGTCGAACACGGGCGGGAAGCGGTCGCTGTCCTCGTAGGAGGAGGCGAGGTCCTCACGGGAGAGGCGCTCGACCTCGCGGAGGATCTCGCGGGCGCTCTCGCCGTCGACGTCACCGAAGGGTCCGGTGCCGAGCACCTCGTCCCGGCCGAGGACCTCGAAGAGGTTGAACTCGATGTCGCGGAGGTTGGTCTTGTAGTGGCTCACTGCTTCCACCTGTCAGGTCGCGTGCGGGTGCGGATCACGGGGGCGAGCCGCGCTGGGAGGGCGCGTGCTACTCGCCGGTAACAAAATGATGCCTCGCCGACGGGCGTCACGCAACACGAACCCCGGATCTGCCTCGTCACACGCGGGGTGCAACACGCCCGTCGAAGCGCGTGTTTGTCGATAACGTCATGTAGGTCTACTCTTTCACCTGACAAACGTCACTCACTCGACTCAACTCGTGAAAGGGGCTCGCCCGTGCGCAAGCTCATCGTCCTCGGCTTCGTGGGGCTGCTCGCCCAGCTCATCGACGGCTCCCTCGGCATGGCCTACGGCGTGACGTCATCGACGCTCCTGCTCGCCGCCGGTGTCGCCCCCGCCGCCGCCTCGGCCGCGGTCCACTTCTCCGAGCTCGGGACCTCGCTGGTCTCCGGCGCCTCGCACCACAAGTTCGGCAACGTCGACTGGCGCACCGTCTCGATCCTCGCGGTGCCCGGCTTCGTCGGTGCCTTCCTCGGCGCGACCCTGCTGTCCAGCATGGACGCGGCGGTCGCCAAGCCGGTCGTTGCGGTCATCCTGCTGAGCCTCGGTTTCTACGTCGTCTACCGCTTCCTGCGCCTGGGCGGCGCACGTCCGACCTTCAAGGGCCGGCCCTCGGTCGCCTTCCTGGCGCCGATGGGCCTCGTCGCCGGCACGCTCGACGCCGTCGGCGGCGGTGGTTGGGGCCCGGTCGGCACCACGTCGCTGCTCTCCAGCGGCCGCCTCGAGCCCCGCAAGGTCGTCGGCTCCATCGACACCTCGGAGTTCGTCGTCGCGGTCGGCGCCTCGCTCGGCTTCCTCTTCGGCCTCGGTTCGGCAGGCATCAACTGGGGCTACGCCGGTGCGCTGCTCGTCGGCGGCGTGATCGCTGCGCCGATCGCCGCATGGCTGGTGCGCCACCTCGCCGCGCGCGTGCTCGGCACCGCCGCGGGGGGCCTGATCATCCTGACCAACTCCAAGACCCTCCTCGAGGCGGTGGGCGTGCCGGGCGTGGGCGTCGCCGCGACGGCCGCCACCGTCTTCGTCCTGTGGATCAGCGCGATCGTGTGGGCCGTGAAGCAGGAGCGCCTCTCCCGCGTCGCCGCGCACGACGAGGCGGAGCTGCAGCCGGTCTGAGGGGCTCGTCCCGATGCCGTACGCCGACCTGCGACCAGGACGGCGTACGGCGTCTCGGTCCCGCGGCGCCAAGACGAGTGAGTGTCTCGACTTGTCTGACAAACTGGCTCCATGCGCGTCTCCGCCAAAGCCGACTACGCCCTTCGGGCCCTGATCGAGATCGCGGTGCGCACCGACGACACGGCCGTCAGCGCCGAGCAGCTGGGCAAGGCCCAGAGCATCCCGCACGGCTTCCTCCAGGCGATCCTCGCCGACCTCCGACGCGCCGACATCGTGGTGTCCCAGCGCGGCCAGTCGGGCGGATGGCGCTTCGCGCGCAAGCCCGCGTCGGTCACCGTCGCCGACGTCATCCGCGCCGTCGACGGTCCGCTGGTCTCGGTCTACGGCCTGCGGCCCGAGGCGGTGGAGTACGACGAATCGGCCCAGGTGCTGCAGCACGTCTGGATCGCGGCGCGCCACTCGCTGCGCATGGTCTTCGAGCAGGTGTCCATCCAGGACCTCGCCGACGGCACCCTGCCCGAAGGGGTCGCCGCGCTGACGCAGGACGACGACGCCTGGCAGCCCCACTGAGGGTCGGCTCAGGCAGCCAGCCTCCGGTTCACCAGGCGGCGGCGCTTCGAGATCTTCGAGAGCCGCCGGTCCAGGCGTGCCTCCTCCTCGATCAGCGCGATCCGCGCGACCTGGGCGGCGAGCTGGTCGTCGCCGAGGTCGGACGGCAGGACGTGCGTACGCCCCTCCTTCACCTGTGACGTCCACGCGGTCGGCGGCGCTGCTGCGAAGCCGCTGGTGACCACGAGCACGACGCGGAACCCGGCGAGGCCGTCGAGCGCGAGGGCTGCCTGCTCGGGGGTCGCGTCGAAGAAGTCGGGCACGCTGACGAAGCAGTCGGACCCGCTCCTGTCGGCCCTGCGGCAGACCTTCGCCCACGCGCCCTCGACGTGCTTGCGCTTCAGGCCGGCGGCCTTGTGGGTGCGACGGATCTCCACGCCCGCGTGGACGAGCACCTCGGGGTCGACGTCCGGGACGACGATCCGGCCCAGGGCCAGCGCGTCGGTCATCGCGGTCACGTCGACGGAGGTCGGGCCGATGTGGAGCAGGAAGAGTCTCTTGGCCATGGCGCCAGCCTTGCGGCGTACGGCGTCCGGGGCGTGAACGCGGTGGGACGTCGCGTCGAACTCCTGCTGCTAGCCGGGGTCGACCGCGCGCAGCCAGCTGACGAGCGGGCGCAGGGTCTTCCAGTCCGCCCGGACCCGGTCGAGGAGACCGGCGTCGATGGCGTCGGCCCCGAAGCCGTAGGACTTGTCGGCGATGAGCTGCTTGCAGCGCAGCAGCTCGATGCGCGGGTGGTCGGCGGACCAGCCGCGCGGTGAGGTCTTGAGCCGTTCGCCGCCGAGCTCGAAGCCGTCCCTCTCCAGGCGCTTCAGCAGCCGCTCGAGCGCCGTGCCGGACTTCTCGTCGGCCATCGCCTCGCGGATCGCCGCCAGCCTCGGGCCGTCGGCGTCGTAGAACCCGGCGCCGACGCGGGTGCCGCGCGCGGAGATCTCGACGTACCAGCCCGTCGACGGCGCCGCGGCGACGTAGGCGCCCTGGTGGGTCTTGTAGGGCGTCTTGTCCTTGGCGAAGCGCACGTCGCGGTAGGGGCGGAACACCTTCGCCGGGCCGAACTCCGGCTCGAGCTCGGTGACGAGCGCCCTCATCGGCGCCTCGACGGACTCCTTCCAGACGGCCTTGTGGGCCTCCCAGAACGACTTGGTGTTGTCCATCTCGAGGTCGTCGTAGAAGTCGAGCGCGGCGACGGGGAATCCGGTGAAGCTCACGTCAACCGACGTTAGCCCAGACGTGCTCGTCACCCTGCTCGCCGAAGGACGTGAGGGTGAGGACGTCACCCCCGCAGACGGGCTCGCCGAGGAAGGCGTTGCCGACGGAGGCGGTCTCGTAGGCGACCTCGAGGGTGCGCTGCGGCGTCCACCGCATCAACCGGGCCGGCTCGTCGTCACCCTGCGGGTCACGGACGAAGAAGACCGAGTCGCCGCACGGGACCGCGGTGCCGGTCGTGCCGGGGCCGAGGTCGAAGTAGGCGCCGTCCGCAGAGGCGAGGAACCGCGCCTCCTCCTGCCGGCGCGGCCGGGGCACCTCCGACCACAGCGCCCCGTCCACGGTGGCTGCGACGTCCCAGGCGGTGCAGTCCGTCGCGCCCTCGACCGGCTGCGGGAGGCCGCTGCCGTCGAGGAGGTTGGCCGTGCGGCAGGCGACCGGACGCGCGTCGTCGAAGGTCATGATGCCGACGCCGTGCGCACTGGCGGTGAGCCCGGAGAAGCCGGACCGGTCGGGGGCGCACCAGCCGTCCTCGCCGTTGGCGTCGGCCAGCGCGCCGGTCGCCAGGCAGTAGGCGTCGTCGACGTACGTCGGGTAGTAGAGGTCGCCGGCGGTGAGCGCCCACGAGCCGCCGCTCGCCGCGGGCGGGGACACCACGTCGCGCTGCTCGCCGGTGGCGAGGTCGACGGCGACCACCTCGCTCGGGGCGGACTCGGCCCTGTCCTGCTCGACCACGACCGCCCACTCGGTGCTCATCAGCACCTCGGAGATCGTGCGGCCGCCGCCGGCCTTCACCGTGACGGCGTCCCCGTCGCGGGTGAGCTCGACCTGCGTGCCGCCGGCGTCGGCGAGAGCCTCCCACTCGGTGCCCTTCACGTAGCGGGTGCCGGTCGGGACGCCGGTGTCGCGCCACTCGAGCAGTCCCGGGGCCGGCTCGACCACCGCGGGCTCTCCGACGGTGCCGCCGGTGGGTGCTGCGGACGTCTGGCTCGGGGCTCCGTCCGTGCTGCCGGGCGGGGCGGTCGGCGCGTGGTCGTCGCCCGGCGCGTCGGTGCCGCACCCGGCGAGCGCGACGAGCAGCGCCAGCGCGACCGTCGTACGGACTGGCACCTCAGACGCCGACGTTGTGCTGGAAGTGGTCGAGGTTGGCCCGGTAGGACTTGTAGGCGTTGCGCCACTGGACGCGGCCGATCGCCGGCTCGCTGGGGTCGAAGCGCGACTGGTCCCACGGCTCGAAGTAGCCGATCTTGCGGTTTCCTCCAGCGTTCTGGTCGAAGCCGCGGCCGACCTGGAAGTGGCCGGACGCGTCGTCGTCGAGGTAGGGGTAGTACTGCTTGAGCAGGACCGGGTGCAGGACGACGGGCGCCTGGTAGTCGTGGACGTGGCGCATCATCAGGCGGTACCACTGCTTGAAGGTGAAGTCGCTGATGTCGAGGACGACGTAGGGGCCGGCGTGCGCCTCGTCGTCGTACGACGTCTTGTTGTTGATCACGCGCACCATGTCGGTGATGGCGGTGCCGGCGGTGGTGGTGCCGAGGCGGCGGGCCCAGTAGGACTGGTTCTTGCGCCTCTGGTCGTTGCCCCAGCCGATGGCCTGCATCGCGGCCGGGCCGCACCAGTAGGTCGTGTTCTGCGACTGCACCTGCGACTCGTCCATGATCGCGAACTTCTCGGGGTACTTGCCTCCGAAGCCGCCGCGGGCACTCAGGGTGGTGGCGAGCTCGGGGTGCCTGGCCGCGAAGCCGTCCGGGAGCGCGACGCCCTGGATCTCGTGGCGCAGCAGCCAGACCTTGCCGACCGAGCGGGCCGCCATCGTCAGCTCGGCGCGCTCAGCCGCGGCGCGCGCGGTCGACGTACGGGTGCTGGCGCGGGCGAGCAGGCCGTCGGCGTCCAGGCCGCCGGTGCGTTCGGCGCGACGGGCTCGCGGCTGGGTCTCGAGGCGGGCGGCGAGGGCCGTGCGGGTCTGGTTGGTCCAGCCGAAGCCGAGGCAGTAGCGCTGCCCCTCGAAGGTGGCGCACCGCACGGACGCCCGCGCCCGCGCCGTACGCCCCTGCGCGCGGTCGAGCGCGGCGCCCTCGGCCAGCACGCGGTCGATCTCGCGGCGCATCTCCGGCGTCAGCTCGCCGCGGCCGACGGCACCGTGTGTCCTGGTCGTCTCGGCGGTCGGGGAGAGCCCGTCGCGGTCCGCGTCGTCGTCGGGCAGGAGCGGGACGGCGCCGAGCGTGAGCGCGAGCGCGGCCGTCGCGACCGCGACGGGGTGGCGCCAGAGCGGACGGCGTACGTCGTCGCCGGCGATGCGGTGGGCCACGACGCGAGCGAGGAGTCGAGGGAGAGGGCGGGGGAGGTGAGGCATGGGGAAGACCTTCGATCCGAGAATGCGGACAACTCACTGTCCTCTCTGGCCCCAGAAGGCGCAAGTTTCCCATCTGTCCCATGCCGCGATCCCCGGGTACCCGGGGAAAGTGGAGGTTCCGGTGCGAAGTTTCGGGGGTGAGGCTCCAGATTCCCCGGGTACCCGGGGAACGCAACGAGCGAGGACGAGACGCCCGACGAGGAAGAAGAGGAAGAACTGGAGCGGATGACGAGATTCGAACTCGCGACATCGACCTTGGGAAGGTCGCGCTCTACCAGCTGAGCTACATCCGCATGCCGTCCAGGGACGGCGGGCCAGATGCTACCCGAGCCCGGCTACGTCAGTCTCGACAGGTGGGGATGCTTGGCAGAGACCGTGTCGCCGGAGGAGCGTCCGGTGACCCGGCGGTGCACCCACGGCACCAGGAACTCGCGGGTCCATCGCGCGTTGGCCCGCCACTGCTCGCGCCGCCCGAGGACGGGGAGCGGTGGGACGGTGACGGGCTCGAGCCCGTGCTCGACACCGATCGCCTCGAGGACGGCGTGGGCCATGTGGGTGTGACCGTCGCTGTTGAGGTGCATCCGGTCGGTGTCCATCACGCCGGCGATCTCGATGTCGCGCATGCGCCACATGTCCACCACGGTGGCGCCGTGCCGATCGGCGATCTCACGCACCCACTCGTTGAAGATCGCCATCCGCCCGCGCACGGGGCCGTAGATCCCGCGCCCGCCCGGGTCGAAGATCGTGAACATGACGACCCGCGCCCCGGTCGCGGTGAGCCGCGCGATGGCGTCGTCGTACGTCCGGGCGAGGGCGTCGATGTCGACGCGGGGCCGCAGGACGTCGTTGCCGCCGCCGTGGATGGTCACCAGGTCCGGCTCGAGGGCGATCGCGGCGTCGAGCTGCTCGGCGACGATCGGGCCGAGCTTGCGCCCGCGAACGGCGAGGTTGGCGTAGCCGAAGTCGTCGGTCTGCTGGGCGAGGACCTCGGCGACTCGGTCGGCCCAGCCGCGCAGGCCGTTGGGGCGCGTGGGGTCGGGGTCGCCGACGCCCTCGGTGAAGGAGTCGCCCAGGGCGACGTAGCGGTGGAAGCTCACCGCACCATTGTGATCAGCCCTCCCCGCGGGGCCGAACGAGGGCTAGGGTCGGCCGCGTGCTGCTCTCCGACCGCGACATCACCGCAGAGATCGACGCCGGGCGGATCGCGCTGGACCCGTGGGATCCCGCGATGCTGCAGCCCTCCAGCGTCGACGTACGCCTCGACCGGTTCTTCCGCGTCTTCGAGAACCACCGCTACCCCCACATCGACCCCGCCGCCGACCAGTCCGAGCTGACGCGCGAGGTCGAGCCCGAGGGCGACGAGCCGTTCATCCTGCACCCGGGCGAGTTCGTGCTCGGGTCGACGTACGAGGTCGTGTCGCTGCCCGCCGACATCGCCGCGCGCGTCGAGGGCAAGTCCTCCCTGGGCCGGCTCGGCCTGCTGACCCACGCGACCGCGGGGTTCGTGGACCCGGGGTTCTCCGGGCACGTGACCCTCGAGCTCGCCAACGTCGCGACCCTGCCGATCAAGCTCTACCCCGGCATGAAGATCGGCCAGTTCTGCTTCTTCCGGCTCTCCTCGCCGAGCGAGCACCCCTACGGCTCGGAGAAGTACGGCTCGCGCTACCAGGGCCAGCGCGGCCCGACCCCGAGCCGATCCTTCCAGAACTTCCACCGCACGTCCGTCTGAGTCGTACGCCCGTCCCCTCACGCCGAGCCTCGGGGTAGTCCACCGGGAAATGGTCGTCCCGGCGCGCCCGGAACAGCCGTTTCCCGGTGGACTACCCGGCCCCGGCAGCCACATCCCGGTGGACTACCGCGCCCCGTCCGCCGGCCGGATTACGGCACACCCGCGTTGCCTAATTCCCGCGAGGTGTGGTTAGGCTGGCCTTACTTAGGCAACCCTCACAAACTGCACGGAGCACTGATGAAGCGAATCCTCGTCGCGCCGCTGGCCGCCGCGACCCTCCTGGTCGCGGCCCTCGCCGGCTGCAGCACCGGATCCACCGACGCCACCGCCGGTGCGGCGGACCCGACCACGACGACCACGGTCGACCCGGACGCCTTCCCGGTGAGGATCGAGCACGCCCTCGGCGAGACGACGATCGAGGCCGAGCCCACCCGCGTGGCGACCCTCGGCTGGACCGACCAGGACAGCGCGGTCGCCCTCGGTGTGGTGCCGGTGGGCGCCACCAAGATCACCTGGGGTGGCAACGAGGACGGTTCGACCGCGTGGTTCGACGCTGCCGTCGAGGAGGCCGGAGCGGAGGCGCCTGTGAGGTACGACGACGCCGACGGCGCCCCGATCGACGAGATCGCCGAGCTCGCGCCCGACCTGATCCTGGCGACCAACTCCGGCATCACCGAGGCGGAGTACGCCAAGCTCTCCAAGATCGCGCCGGTCGTGGCCTACCCCGAAGCGCCGTGGACGACCAGCTGGCAGACCTCGCTCGAGATGATCGGCCGGGCGCTGGGTCGCACCGCGCTCGCCGAGGAGGTGGCCGCCGAGACCGAGACCACCCTCGAGGAGGCCAGCGCCGACAACCCCGAGCTCGACGGCGCGGAGCTGATCTACGGCTACCTCACGCCCACCGACCTGTCGACGGTCGGCATCTACGCCCCGGCAGACCCGCGCGTGGCCATCCTGCGCGACCTCGGCATGGTCGACGCCCCCGCGGTCGCCGACGCGATCAAGCCCGGCGAGTTCTACGGCACGGTCTCGGCAGAGCAGGCCAGCGAGCTGGGCTCGGACGTCTTCATCACCTGGGTCGAGTCGTCCGACGACGTGACGCAGATCGAGCAGGACCGCCTCGTCGGCGCGATTCCCGCGGTCGCCGGGGGCCACTTCTACGCCGAGGACGACAAGGCCACGGCGATGGCGTCCACCAACCCCACGCCGCTGTCCATCCCGGTCATCATCAGCGACTTCGTGCCCCACGTCGTCGCGGCCATCGAGGGCGCCTGAGTGAGCACCCTCCCCCTGGCGCGGGAAGCCGCCTCCGGTCCCCTGGGGGGAGGCCTGGGGCGGCGTCCCGCACTGCCCGCCAGCGTCGCGATCGCGGTCGCGGCGCTGGTGGGTGCTGCGGCGCTGTCGCTCCTCGTGGGGGCGCGGGCGGTGCCGCTCGAAGCAGTGTGGGACGGCAGCCACCCGCTCCACCCGGTCGTGCAGGCGCGCCTGGACCGCACCCTGCTGGGCCTCGCCGTCGGAGCCGCGCTCGGGCTCGCGGGCGCGCTCATGCAGGGCCTGACCCGCAACCCGCTGGCCGACCCGGGCATCCTCGGCGTCAACGCAGGCGCCACCTTCGCGATGGTCGTCGCCCTCACCGTCCTCGGCACGACCGGCCTGGCCGAGCTGCTGCCGGTGGCCTTCCTCGGTGCCGCCGTGGCCGCGGTCGGGGTGCACGCCATCGCCTCGATCGGGCGTGACGGCGCGACCCCGATGAAGCTCGCGATCACCGGCGCCGCGCTCACCGCAGGCCTGAGCAGCTGGACCACCGGCCTCCTGCTCGCGGACCGCAAGACGATGGAGTCCTTCCGCTTCTGGCAGGTCGGCACCGTCGGTGGCCGTGGCCTCGACGTGCTGCTGACCGGCCTGCCGTTCCTCCTCGTCGGCGCGGTGCTCGCGCTGGCGGGCGCGCGCCTGCTCAACACCCTCGCGCTCGGCGAGGACCTCGCCCGCGGCCTCGGCCGCCGCACCACCCGCGACCGCATCGTCGTCGGCCTCGCCGTCGTCCTCCTCGCCGGCACCGCCACCGCGCTCGCCGGTCCCATCGCCTTCGTCGGCCTCGTCGTCCCCCACGTCGTCCGCAGCCTCGTCGGCCCCGACCACGTGCGCGTGCTGCCGTTCTCGATGCTCGCCGGCGCGGTCCTGGTGGTGGTCGCCGACACCGCGGGTCGCGTCGTCCTGCCGCCGTCGGAGGTCCAGGTCGGGATCATGTTCGCGGCGGTCGGCGTACCCGTCTTCATCGCCCTCGTCCGTCGCACCGGGAGGGCCTTGTGAGCCTCACCCTCGAGCGCCGCGAGACGTCGACGGCTCCCGACGCCGTCGAGGTCGTACGCCGTGCGCGCCGCGCGCCGCGGGTCCACCACCGGCGCCTGGTGGCGGGCCTCGTGCTCGCCCTGGCCGGCGCCTTCGCGGTGCGGGTCCTGCTCGGCGACTACACCGTGACGATCCCCGACTTCGTGCGGATCCTCGGCGGGGAGCAGATCCCCGGCGCGACCTACATCGTGATGGAGTCCAAGCTGCCCCGCGCCGTGCTGGCGGTGCTCGTCGGGGTCGCCTTCGGCGTGGGCGGCGCGATCTTCCAGACCACGCTGCGCAACCCGCTCGCGAGCCCCGACATCGTCGGGGTCAGTCTCGGCGCGAGCGCCGCGGCGGTCTCGGCGATCGCGCTCGCCGGCTGGTCCGGATGGCCGGTCTCGGCCGCGGCGGTGCTCGGCGCGCTCGGCGTGGCCCTCCTGGTCCGCGCCGTCGCCGGCGACCACGGCGGCTTCCGTCTCGTGCTGGCGGGGATCGGCCTGGCGGCCGCGATGCAGTCGGTCATCCAGTACGTCTTCACCCGCGTCGACGAGTGGGACGTCCAGCTGGTCCTGCGCTGGCTCACCGGCAGCGTCAACGGCGTCGCCTGGACGGGTATCGGCCTGCTCGCCGTCGCCCTCGCGGTCCTGCTGCCGGCCACCGCGTGGGCGGCGCGCTCGCTCGCGGCGAGCGAGCTCGGCGACGACGCCGCCGCGGGCCTCGGTGTGGGGCGTGCGCGCACCGAGCTGCTGATGCTGCTCGGCGTGCTCCTCGTCGCCGTCGGCGTCGCGGCCGCCGGCCCGGTCGCCTTCGTGGCCTTCCTGTCGGGCCCGATCGCCCGCGCGCTCAACCGGGGACGTACGACGCTGCCCGCCGCCGGGCTCGTCGGCGCCGTGATCGTGCTGGTCGGCGACCACGTCGGCGCCTACGCCGTCGCGGACCTCAACCTGCCCGTCGGCGTCGTCACCGGCGCCTTCGGCGCACCGTTCCTGCTCTGGCTGCTCGCGCGCGGCCCCCGTCACGGACTCCGTGGAAGGAGGGCGGCATGAACCCCGCCGACCCCACCAGCAGCGCCCGCCTCGCGGCGAGCGGTCTCACGCTCGGCTACGCCGACACCGACGTCGTGCGTGAGCTTGACCTGCAGGTGCCGCACGGCAAGGTGACCGTCGTCGTCGGCGCCAACGCGTGCGGCAAGTCGACCCTGCTGCGCGGGCTGGCCCGCCTGCTGCGCCCACGGTCGGGGGCGGTGCTGCTCGACGGCGAGGCGATCCACCGCCTGCCCACCAAGCAGGTGGCGCGCACCCTCGGCCTGCTCCCGCAGAACCCCACCACGCCCGAGGGCGTCACCGTCGCCGACCTCGTCGGCCGCGGCCGCCACCCGCACCACGGGCCCTTCGGTCGCCTCGGCCGGACGCGCCAGGAGGACGAGCAGGCGGTCGCCGAGGCGCTCGTGCTGACCGACACCCTCGAGCTCGCCGACCGCATGGTCGACGAGCTGAGCGGCGGGCAGCGCCAACGCGTCTGGATCGCGATGGCGCTCGCCCAGGGCACCGACCTGCTGCTGCTGGACGAGCCGACGACCTACCTCGACGTGGCCCACCAGATCGAGATGCTCGACCTGCTCGCCGAGCTCAACGCCCGTCGCGGCACCACGATCGTCATGGTGCTCCACGACCTCAACCTGTCCGCGCGCTACGCCGACCACCTCGTGGCCCTGCTCCACGGCCGCATCGTGGCTGAGGGGACGCCGCGCGAGGTCGTCACCGAGGAGGTCGTGCGCACCGTGTTCGGCCTCGACAACCGCGTGATCGTCGACCCGGTGTCGCACACGCCGCTCGTCGTCCCCGTGGGACGGCACACCCCTGTGCCTGCCCCCGCCAGCCCCGTCGAGGAGACCCGATGACCGTGACCACCTCCGTGCTCCCGATGCTGCTCGCCGATGTGGAGGTCGTCTCGGTCGAACGCATCAGCCCGACCTTCGCCCGCGTCGAGCTCGGTGGCCCCGAGCTGGCGCACTTCGGCGTCGACGGCCCGCGCTACGACCAGCGCATCAAGCTGGTCCTCCCCGACCCGGAGACGGGTGGGATGACCTCGACCGAGGGCGCGGACGAGACGTGGCTCGCCACCTGGCTGGACCGCCCCGCCTCCGAGCGCGGCCACATGCGGACGTACACGATCCGCGACGTGCGCGGCTCGGGCGTGCAGACCACCTTCGTCGTGGACATGGTGCTGCACCTCGAGGGCGACCTCGTCGGACCCGGGTCGCGATGGGCGTCCACGGCGGCTCCGGGCGACCGCATCGTGGTGCTCGCGCCACGTCGCGGGTTCCCCTACGGCGGCATCGAGTTCGACCCGACCCCGGGCGCCGAGCTGCTGCTGGTGGGCGACGAGACCGCGGTGCCGGCAGTCTGCTCGGTGCTCGAGCAGCTGCCCGACGACGCCCGCGGCACGGCGTTCCTCGAGGTGCCCGTCGCGGCCGACGTCCAGGACGTACGCCGTCCCGCCGGCGTCGAGGTCGTGTGGCTGGCCCGCGAGGGAGCCGAGCTCGGCCTGGGCCTCCACGCCGCCGTCGTGGCGCACCTCGGCCCAGTCTCGATCAGCGTGGCCGCCGCGACGGTCGAGGTCGCCCCGGACGAGGTGGACCCGGACCTGTGGGAGACCCCGACCTACTCGTCGTCGGGCGAGGAGGTCACGGACGACGCCGGCGGGGTCGGCGGGACCTACGCCTGGATCGCGGGGGAGTCGACCGTCGTGACCGGCCTGCGCCGGCACCTGGTCAACGAGCTCGGCTTCGACCGCGGCCGCGTGGCCTTCATGGGCTACTGGCGTCGCGGCGTCGCGATGCGGTCCTGAGCCGCGACGCCGCGGCTCAGCGGCGCTTCGGGGCGCGTGGGGAGTAGCGCACGCGCTCGGCGATGCGGTGCCGGGCGATGAGCTCGAGGTCGGTGAGGGACTCGTACATGGTCGTGCTCCTTCCTGCTCGGTGATGGGGGTTGCGTCAGGACTGGTGGAGGGTGACGTCGCCCGAGGCGGTGGTGGCACGCACCTCGAGGTAGGGCTGGTCGGGGGCGGGCTCACCGGTCGACGGCAGGCTCGACGACAGCCGGCCGCTCGCGGTGCGGACGTCGGTCCACACCGGAGTCCCGGCGCGTACGCCGATGCGGACGTCGCCGCTGGCGGTCCGGGCGGTCACCCGCCCCGACGCCGCCTCGCCGACGACGAGGTCACCGGACCCGGTCGTGAAGACGGCCTCCCCGTCGAGCGTGCCGACCTGGGCGTCGCCGGACCCGGTCTTGATGGCCACCTCGTCGCCGACCACGCCGACGCGCACGTCCCCGCTCCCGGTGGTGACGACCAGGCTGGAGTCGGCGCGCCGCACGAGGACGTCGCCCGAGCCGGTCTTGACCTGCGCCTCGCCGACGAGGTGCTCGGCGACGAGGTCGCCGGAGCCCGACTGGACGACCGTGTCGCCGTCGACGACGTCGAGGGAGACGTCGCCGGATCCGGCGTCGACGCGGGTGTCGTCGAAACGCCCGTGCAGGCGTACGTCGCTGCTGCCGACCTTGGCGTCGACGCGACTGGCCACCGGCACCTCGACGACGACCTCCGCGCGGGGGTCCTTGCCGAAGAAGCCGCCGCTGCGCGGGGGCGCGATGATCGCGATGCGGCGCGGTCCGTGGCCCTCGGACAGGTCACGGACGTCGTACTCCTCCGCGCGCTCGCCGGTGATCCGGACGGTCGTCTCCGTGGTCGAGGTGGCGGTGATGTCGACGAGGCCGCGGGCGTTCTCGACGTAGAGGTCGATCGGCCCGGGGGTGTCGAAGCTGCGGTCGAGGTGCTGGCTCATCGGTGTCTCCGGTCAGTGTGAGGGTGTGCTCGTCCGACGGGCCGGCCGGTGCCGGTCCGCTGTGGTGCGGTGTCGTGGGTGAGTTGGGGTGGACCCGCTGGTCAGAGCCAGCCGGTCATCCGCCTGGCGTTGCCCTGCCCCTGCCTCCTGGTCGCCGCGAACGGGTCGTAGCCGACGAACGGGATGCTGCTGAGGTCGACGTCGATGTTGATCGCGTGGTCGTTGGACGCGGCGCGCACGACCCCGACCAGCCAGGTGTTGAGGCTCTGCCCAGCGGCCGCGGCCCGTTCTTCGGCCCGGGCCTTGACGGCCTCGGGGATGCGCAGCGTGATCCGGGCCAGGTCGCCGTCCTCGTCCTCCGGCGGCGCCGGGGCCGCCGGAGGGGGAGGCGGGGCCGGGACGGCGCTCGGCGGGGCGACCTCGACGACGAAGTCGAGCTCGCGACCCACGAGGCGTACGTCGACGCTGCCGTCGGGCAGCTCGGCGGTGATCTCGGCCGCGGCGTGGGAGATCGCCTCCATCAGTGCGAGGCGAGCGCTCGGGTCGAGGGCGTAGGCCAGGCGCTCGGCGGCCTGCTTGAGCTCCTCGCCGCCCGCCTCGGCCGCGGCGACGAGGTCGCGGCGGAGGGAGTCGACGTACGGCGTGATGTCCATGTGCACCATCGTGACATCACCATGGTGTCATTGCAATGGTGAGATGACGTCACCTGGCATCGGCGTGACGTCACGCTCGGCGGGCCCGCGGCCCGGACGTCCTACGAACCCGCACCGATGGGTGCAGGTTCGTATGACGCGGGGCGAGGATCAGAGGTCGAAGAGCGAGCCCGAACCGCTGATGTCGGCGTCCGTGCGCGGCGTGTGGGCCGGACCGTCCGTGGACGGTGCCGGCTCCTTCTCGGGCTCCGTCGACTCCTCGGCTGCCGGCTCGTCCGCCGACGCGTCGTCCGCGTCGAGCACCGTCTCCGGGTCGTCGGCGGGGGCCGCCTCGGCGGCAGTCTGCGCCGCAGGCTCGACCGTCGGTGCGGAGTCCTCGGGGTCGGCGAAGGTCGCCGCCCGGCTGAGGTCGGCGCCGCTCGGCGGTGAGCTGGGTGCCGCCGTCTCCGGCTCCGGCTCGGGCTCGGCTTCCGGCTCCGGCTCCGACGCCGTCGGCTCCGTCTCAGGCTCCGCGACCGCGGGTGCGCTGGCGGCGGGCGCCGTGGTCGTGGCCGGGGCCTCGAGGTCGAACAGCGAGCCGAGGCCGGAGATGTCGACGTCGGTGGTCGGGGTCGAGGTCGCGCCGCTGGGCGCCGGGGCGGCCGGCGCGGCAGGTGCGGGCTCCTCGGAGGCGACCGGCTCGGGCTCGGCCTCGGGCTCGGCCTGGGGCTCCGCCGGCTCCGGCTGCGGCTCGGGCTCAGCAACCGGCGCGGGTGCGCTGGCGGCGGGCGCCGGGGCCGTGGCCGGGGCCTCGAGGTCGAACAGCGAGCCGAGGCTCGACAGGTCGGCGTCGGTGGTCGGAGTGGACGCCGTGCCGCCCGACGCCGGGGCAGCTCCTGCCGGCGCCTCGGGCGCAGCCGCGACCGGCTGCTCCGGCTCGGCCTCGGCGACCGGAGCGGGCTCCGGCTCGGCCTTCGCGTCGGGCTCGGCCGAGACCTCGGGCGCGGCTGACGTCGGCTCAGCGACCTTCGGCTCCGTCGGCTCGGGCGCGGCGATGTCGAAGAGCGATCCGCCGCCGAGGTCGGTGGTCGTGGCGGGGGTCTCGGCGGGCGCGCTGGGGGTTGAGTCGCTGGGAGACTCAACGGCGACGGCGGGCTCTGCGGCTGCGGCCTCCGGCTCGCTGGGGGTGCCGAGGTCGAAGAGGGATCCGCTCGCGCCGAGATCGGTCGAGGCGGGGGCCTCGGCGGGCGCACTCGCCGTCGAGTCGCTGGGGGACTCAGCCTCGACGGTGGCCTCGGTGGTGGGCTCGGGCTCGGGCTCGGGTGCAGGAGTGTCGAAGAGCGAACCCGACTCGACGGGCTTCGCGGGTGCCGGCTTCGCGGGAGCGGGCTCCTCGGGGGCAGGCGTGTCGAAGAGCGACGAGCCACCCGACGCCTTGGCGGCGGGGCCGACGTCGGCGGTCTCGGTGACGGTGTCGTCGGTGACGGTGACGTCCCCGGCCTCCGGCTCGTCCTTGGTGGCCACGTCCGTGGCGGCGGCACTCGCAGCGGCGGGAGCGGCCGCGGCGGAGGAACCAGGGGCTGCCTTGGTCGCCTGCTCGCCCTTCACCGAGGCCAGCAGCATCTGCGCGACGTCGAGGACCTCGACCTCCTCGCGCGCCTCACCCTTGCTCTGCTGCATCGTGAGGCCGTCGGAGAGCATCACGCGGCAGAAGGGGCAGCCGACGGCGATCTGGTCGGCGCCGGTGCCCACGGCCTCCTTGGTGCGGTTCATGTTGATCCGCTCGCCGGTGTTCTCCTCCATCCACATGCGTGCGCCGCCGGCACCGCAGCAGAAGGACTTCTCGGAGTTGCGCTCCATCTCGACGAACTCGGCGCCCGGCAGGACCTGGAGCAGCTCGCGCGGCGGGGAGTAGACCTGGTTGTGGCGGCCGAGGTAGCACGGGTCGTGGTAGGTGATCGAGCGCTTCGCCGCACCCGCGCCGTCGGTGACGGGCGTCAGCCTGCCCTCGCGCACCAGGCGGTTGAGGAGCTGGGTGTGGTGGACGACCTCGAGCTCGATGCCGAAGTCCTTGTACTCGTTCTTGAGCGTGTTGAAGCAGTGGGCGCAGGTCGAGACGACCTTCTTGACCTTGTACTCCTTGAACGTCTCGACGTTCTGCTGGGCCAGGCCCTGGAAGACGAACTCGTTGCCGGCGCGGCGGGCGGGGTCGCCGGTGCAGGTCTCACCGTTGCCGAGGACGCCGAAGGAGATGCCGGCCATGTCGAGCAGCTCGGCCACCGCACGCGTGGTCTTCTTCGCGCGGTCCTCGTACGCCCCGGCGCAGCCGACCCAGAACAGCCAGTCCACCGACTCCAGGGACTCCAGGTCCTCGCCGACGACCGGGACGTCGAAGTCGAGGCCCTTGGCCCAGTCCATGCGAGCGGTGCTCGACATGTTCCACGGGTTGCCCTTGTTCTCCAGGCCCTTGAAGAGCTGGTTCAGCTCGGCGGGGAAGTTCGACTCCACCAGCAGCTGGTAGCGGCGCATGTCCATGATGTGGTCGACGTGCTCGATGTCGACGGGGCACTGCTGGACGCAGGCGCCGCACGAGGTGCAGCTCCACAGCACGTCCTCGTCGATGACGAAGGGCGCGTCCTCGGGGTTGTAGAAGTAGTCGAGGACGTCGGCGCCGGCCGTGCCGCCGCTCTCGCCCTTGGAGCCGACGCCGACCAGCTCGCGCTCGGCGTGGGCCGGGTCCCCGTCGTGCTTGGCGTACGCGTGGTCGCGCAGGGCGGTGATGAGGAGCTTGGGCGAGAGGGGCTTCTCGGTGTTCCAGGCGGGGCACTGGGACTGGCAGCGGCCGCACTCGGTGCAGGTGGTGAAGTCGAGGATGCCCTTCCAGGAGAAGTCCTCGACCTTGCCGACGCCGAGCACCGAGTCCTCGTCGAGGTCGTCGATGTCGTCGAGGGTGACGGCCTTGCCGTCGGACATCAGCGGCTTCATGGCGCCGAGGGCGGTGCTGCCGTCGGACTCGCGCTTGAAGTAGATGTTGAACCACGCGGTGAAGCGGTGCCAGGCGATGCCCATGGTGATGTTGCGGGCGATCACCATCAGCCAGACCATCGCCAGCGAGATCTTGAAGGCCGCGATGCCGTAGATGAGGTTCTCGAGGGTCTGGACGTCGTTCGGGTAGATCGCGTCGCCGATCCACGAGGCGATCGGGTAGTGGCTGCGACCGGCGTCCTCGTCGAGCTTCCACTCCGCGGCGCGGACGAAGAGGATCGCCGCGCCCTCGAGCAGGGCGAGCGCCTCGACGAAGTAGGCCTGCCAGAAGTTGGAGCCGAAGAAGCGGCTGCGGCGGCCCTCGGAGCGCGGGTGGTGCTTCTGGCGGTAGATGATCAGGTAGACGATGCCGACCGTGCTGAGCAGGCCGATGAGCTCGCTGAACCACTCGTAGGGGTACCAGTGGCCGATGAGCGGCCAGGCGAAGGACGGCTCGAAGAGCTGGAAGTACGCCGCCAGCACGGCTGTGCTGAGGAAGAGGAACGCCGCGTAGACGAACCAGTGCATGATGCCGACCCAGTGCCACTGGAGCATCCGGGTGTGGAGGAACGTCTCCTTCAGCATCGTCACGGCGCGGCCGCCGGGGTTCTCGCTGCGACCCGGGGCCGGCTGGCCTGCGCGGATCACGCCGAGCATGCGGCGTACGGCCGGGACCAGCATGGCCACAGCGACGGCGGTCAGGGCGAGCGAGACGACGATCGCGAAGATCTGCATGAACTGCTCCTCGTGGGGGGCGTGACGCATCGGAGCCTAGGCCGCGGCGCGCCGCCGTGGCAGCGGCGCCCGGGTGAGAAAGATCCTACTGGTTGGTAAGTTGGGACTGGGCGCGCACATCCGGGTGGTGGCCCACACCACACCGCGGGCGCGGTTTGTGGCTCAGGTCACCATTGGGGGACCACGGGACCCTCCTTAGCGTCACTCCCGTGCCGACTCAACCAGCTCTCCGGACCTCCGGCCTGTGCAAGGACTTCCGGGGCTTTCGCGCCGTCGACACCGTCGACCTCGAGGTGGCCGAGGGCAGCATCCACGCGCTCGTCGGCCCCAACGGTGCCGGCAAGACCACCCTGTTCAACCTGCTGAGCGGATTCCTGGGGGTCTCCGCCGGACGCATCGCGCTCTTCGGCCGGGACATCACCGGTCTCCAGCCCGAGCAGATCGCCCACCTCGGTGTCGCCCGCTCCTTCCAGATCACCAGTCTGTTCGAGAACCTCACGCCGATCGAGCACGTCGAGCTCGCCCTGCAGGGCATGACCAGCGAGGGCTACAGCTTCTGGCGCTCCCACCGATCGATGCACAAGTTCCGGCCCCGTGCCGAGGAACTGGTCGAGGAGGTGGGTCTGACGTCGATGGCGCATCGCCCCGCCGGCCTCCTGGCCTACGGACAGAAGCGTGCGCTCGAGATGGCGCTCGTGTCGGCGCTCGACCCCAGGGTGCTCCTGCTCGACGAGCCCACCGCCGGCATGGGGATGGAGGACATCGATCGCACCATCGAGCTCGTACGCCGCATCGCCACAGGTCGCACGGTCGTGTTCGTCGACCACAACATGCACGTCGTGGGCAGCCTGGCGGACCGGGTCACGGTCCTGCAGGCCGGCACGGTGCTGGCCGAGGGCACCTACGACGAGGTCCGCAACGACGAGCGGGTCGTCACCGCCTACCTGGGAGAGGCCGACCATGCCTGAGGCACCCATGCTGGAGATCAGGGGCCTCGACGCGTTCTACGGCGAGGCGCAGGCGCTACGCGGGGTGGACCTCACTGTCGCCGAGGGCGAGGTCGTCACCCTCGTGGGACGCAACGGAGCCGGCAAGACCACGCTGCTGCGATCCGTGATGGGGTTGCACCGGCAGGTGACCGGCGAGCTGCTCTTCGAGGGCCGCGACATCGTGCGCACCCCGGCTCACAAGCGGGCGCGGGCCGGGCTCGGCTGGGTGCAGGACGACCGCGGTGTCTACGCGAGCCTGACCGTCGAGGAGAACCTCCTCCTGCCGCCGGTGGTCTCCGACCGGGCCTGGGCGCTCGACAAGGTCTACGAGGCCTTCCCGGTGCTGGCCGATCGCCGCAGGGCGGGGGGCACCACCTTGTCCGGCGGCGAGCAGCAGATGCTCGCGATCGCTCGGGTGCTCCGCACCGGTGCCCGGATGTTGCTGCTCGACGAGCCGACCGAGGGCCTGGCCCCGGTGATCGTCCGTCAGATCGGCGACATCATCCGTCAGGTCAAGGAGTCGGGCGGCACGGTCCTGCTCATCGAGCAGAACGTGAAGTTCGCCGCCACCGTCGCCGACCGCCACTACCTGCTGGCCCAGGGCTCCGTGGTCGAGAGCCTGGACAACGCCGAGTTCTCCGCACGCCAGGCAGAGCTCCTCCAGCACCTCGGCATGTGAGTCGGGCACGCCCGCACTCCTGGGCCGCGGTCAGATCCGCAGCTCACCACAACGACACGTCAGCCAGCACAGAGAGAAGGAACCGATGAAGAGGAACACAGCGGCAAAGGTGGCCGTGGCCTCCGCAGGAGCAATGCTCCTCGCGGCCTGCGGCCAGGGGGGCCCCGGCGCCGACAGTGGCGCCATCTCCGACGACTCGATCGTGCTGGCGGTGCTCAACGACCAGTCCGGTGTCTACAAGGACCTGTCGGGTCCCAACAGCGTCAAGGCCGTCGAGATGGCGATCGCCGACTTCAAGGAGGAGCACGGCGACGACGCCGTGACCGACAACATCGAGGTCGTCTCGGCCGATCACCAGAACGAGCCCGACGTGGCCAACACCAAGGCCCAGGAGCTCTACGACCGCGAGAACGCCGACGTCATCCTCGACGTGCCGACCTCCTCGGCCGCCCTCGCCGTCGCGAACCAGGCCAAGACGAAGAAGAAGCTCTTCCTCAACGTCGGCGCCGCGACCACCGAGCTCACCGGTGCTCAGTGCAACAAGTACACCTTCCACTGGGCCTACGACACCTACATGCTCGCCAACGGCACGGGCACCGCGGTGACCGAGGGCGGCGGCAAGAACTGGCAGATCATCTATCCCGACTACGCCTTCGGCCAGGACATGGAGAAGTCCTTCACCGCCGCGGTCGAGGGTGCGGGGGGTTCGGTGGACGGATCGATCGCGACGCCGTTCCCCAACGACAACTTCGCCACATTCCTGACCAAGGCCGCGGCCAAGGACCCCGACGTCATCGGCACCATGCAGGCCGGCGGTGACCTCATCAACCTCGTCAAGCAGTTCAACGAGGGTGGCTACGCCGACCGTGGCATCAGCCTCGCCGTGGGCCTGATGTTCATCACCGACATCCACTCCCTCGGAGTCGAGCAGTTCGCCGGAACCCAGTTCACCGAGGCGTGGTACTGGAACATGGACGACGAGGCTCGCGCCTGGGCGGACCGTTTCCTCGAGGAGACCGGCACCCGTCCGTCGTTCGCCCACGCGGCAAACTACTCAGCGGCCCTGCAGTACCTCGAGGCCGTCCAGCGCGCCGAGACCGACGAGTCCGACGCCGTGGTCGAGGAGCTCGAGGGGCTCCAGGCCGAGGACGTGTTCCTCCGCAACGGTGAGGTCCGTGCCGAGGATCACCGCGTGATCCACGACGCCTACCTCGCCAAGGTCAAGTCCCCCGACGAGGTCGAGGAGGACTGGGACTACGAGGAGATCGTGGCGACCATCCCGGCAGCCGACGCCTTCCGCCCCGTGGAGGAGTCCGGCTGCGAGATGTGACCGACGCCCGGGTGGGCGTCCACCGGACGCCCACCCGCACGTCTCCCGTCTCCACCCCAAGCCGTCGAGGAAGTCATGAACGAAGTCCTGCAGTACACGATCCAGGGGCTCGCCGCCGGTAGCTTCTATGCGCTGTCGGCGCTCGGTCTGGCCATCATCTTCGGCGTCCTGGGCGTCGTGAACTTCGCGCACGGCGCCTGCTACATGCTCGGCGCCGTCGTCGCGGCGGTCCTGCTCGACACGGTCGGGCTGGGCTTCTGGCCGGCGCTGCTCGTCGTGCCCCTGATCATGTTCGCCTTCGGGGTGCTGATCGAGCGGACGCTGGTGCGCTGGCTCCTGGCGCTCGACCCGCTCTACAACTTCCTGCTGACCTTCGGCCTGACGCTGCTGCTGGTCGACCTGGTCAAGCGCCGCTACGGCGTCTCCGGCCTGCCCTACGAACGTCCTGACGTGCTGCGCGGGCAGATCGAGCTGGGCGCCCTGCGGCTGCCGACCTACCAAGTCTTCGTCTTCGTCTTCTCGCTGCTGGTCTGCGTGCTGGTGTGGATGCTGATGACGCGCACCCGCATCGGGATGATCGTGCGTGCTTCGACCGAGCGCTCCGACCTCGCCCAGGCGCTCGGCATCAACGTCGGGCGCTGGGTGACCCCGGTGTTCGGGTTCGGCATCGCCCTGGCCGGGCTGGCAGGCGTGCTCGCGGCGCCGTTCCGTGCCATCACCGCCGACATGGGCAGCAACTTCATCATCATCCTGTTCGCCGTCGTCGTGATCGGCGGCCTCGGCTCGATCCTCGGAGCGGTCGTGGCCGGCTTCCTGGTGGGTCTCGTCGAGGCATTCGGCCAGGCCTACGCACCGACCTTCGCCCAGATCCTGATCTTCGTCCTGATGGCAGTCGTCGTGCTGGTCCGCCCGGCCGGCCTGTTCGGCCGAGAGGAAACCGCCCGATGAGCAACCTGACGACCGACGCCGACACGGCCCACTTCGACCTCCCCTCCGATCGGGGCGAGGGGCACGGCAGGTCCCCGCTCCGGTGGCTGCTGCTCGCCGCCGGCCTGGCGGTCGCCGTGGCGCTGCCGTGGTTCGTCTACCCGCCGATCGCGATGGACATCCTGTGCTGGGCGCTCTTCGCGATCGCGCTCGACATCCTGCTGGGCTACTGCGGACTGCTCTCCTTCGGTCACGCTGCGTTCTGGGGTGGTTCGGCCTACGCGACCGGGCTGGTGGCGGTGCACTACGGGGTGCCGTTCCCGCTCGCGGTGCTCGCCGGCATGCTGTTCGCGATGACGATCGCGGTGCCCATCGGCTATCTCTCGGTGCGCGCCACGGGCATCTACTTCGCGATGGTGACGCTGGCCTTCGCCCAGATGATCTACTTCATCGCCAACCAGTGGCGAGACGTCACTGGAGGCGAGAACGGCCTCCAGGCGGTGCCCAAGACGTTCTTCGGCATCGAGGCGGTCGAGACGGAGGCGTTCTACTTCTACTATGCCGCCCTGCCGATGATCCTGCTCGGCATGTGGGCCGCCTGGCGGATCGTCCACTCGCCGTTCGGCCGCGTGCTCGTGGCCATCCGGGACAACTCGCCCCGCGCTCGCGCGCTCGGCTATGACGTCGAGAGGTACAAGGTCATCGCCTTCGTCCTCTCGGCCGGACTGGCCGGGCTCGCCGGTGGCCTCTTCGCGATCAGCCACGGCTTCGTGTCGCTGCAGGAGGTCAACTGGACCACGTCCGGCAAGGTCGTGCTGATGACTGTCCTGGGAGGCATCGGCACCCTGTGGGGCGGCGCAGTTGGGGCGGGCTTCATCGTCCAGCTCGAGGACTACATGGCCTCCTCCGGCTTCGAGGGGATCGGCATCGTCACCGGCTCGGTGTTCGTGATCGTGGTGCTGCTCTTCCGTCGAGGCATCTGGGGCACGGTGGCCCATCTCGTGAGCAGCCGGTCGACGCGGTCGGCGGGCCGCCGGGGCTGAGTGGTCGACCGCCTCGCTCGAGAGCGCTCAGGCGTCGGAGAGCCTGTGCAGCCGCAGCGCCAGCTGGACCTCGAGCTGGCGGTCCGGCTCCTGCCAGCCGGCACCGAGCAGGACGCCGATGCGGTCCAGCCGCTGGCTCACGGTGTTGACGTGGACGTGCAGGTCGTCCTTGGTGCGCCCCAGGTTGTTGCCGTGGCGGAAGTAGGCCGCCAACGTCTCGACCAGGGCGGTGCCGCGCTCGGCGTCGTAGGCGATGACCGGGCCGAGGACGCTCTGCACGAAGCCGCTCACGTCCGGCCCGCCCCCGACGACCAGACCGACGAAGCCGAGGTCCTCGGCGCGCGCGCACTCACCGGTGCGGCCGAGCGCCAGGAGCGCCTCGGTCACCCGGCGGGACTCGTCGTGCGTGGCGGCGACGTCACGAGGGTCGGAGACCGGTCCGGCGGTGCCGGCGGTCCAGGGGTCCGAGACGCCGCGCAACGCGCCGCTCACCAGCTTCGCGACCGCCTCGTGGTCGGCACCGGGCAGGAGCAGGACCAAGCGACCTCGGTGCATCGCGGCGAACCCGTCGACCCGAGCCGCGAGGTGGCTGGCCGCCTCGGCGATGCGGGCGCGGTCGCCCGCGACGTCGGCCACCACGACCAGGTGGTCGCGGTCGAGGTCGGCGCCGAGGCGCCGCGCGCGGTCGCGCAGGTCGTCGGGGTCGCGGGCGGCGGTCAGCAGGTCCTGCAGGAGCTCGCTGCGCACCCGACCCTCGGCCTCGGCGACGTTGCGACGGAACAGGAGCAGGAGGGCCGTCACCAGTGCGGCACGCTCGAGGATGCGCCGATCTGCCTCGTCGAGCCGGGTGGCGCGGTGCAGGCCGAGGCTGCCGAGCAGCTCGCTGCCGGCCAGGACGGGTGCCACGGCGAGACCGGGCCCGTCGACGGTCCGGCTGGACGCGGCGGCTTCGGCGAAGACTGCACGCTCGTCGGCGGTGAGACCCACCTCGCCGCGGGTCGAGGCGAGGACCGAGGTCGACGTCCCCAGGACCGTGACCTCGCCTGCGAGCACCTCGGCCACGACGGCCAGGACGTCGTCGACGCCGCCGCCGCGCACCAGCAGCGCGGTGAGCCGGTCGTGCGCAGCGGCAGCGCGCTCCACGCTCACGCTGCGCACCCGCAGCTGCTCGCTCGTCACCTTCAGCTCGGCCAGCGCGCTCTGCGTCTCCGCGAGCAACCTGGCGTTGTCGATGGCGATCGCGGCGTGGGCGGCCAGCGAGACGAGGAGCGCGGTGTCGGCGCGGGTGAATGGGCGCACCTCGCGGTTGGCGGCGTAGAGCACGCCGATCACGCGGGTGCCCAGGGTCAGGGGTACACCCAGGATGGACGTCAGGCCCTCGTCGGCAACCGCCGAGTCGATGCCGCCGGTGTGCACGAAGCGCTCGTCCTCGAAGTAGGAAGGCGTCGTGTAGGGCATCGCCGTCTGGGCGACGAGACCGCCGAGCCCGGCTCCCATCGGCAGCCTCACCTGGCGGAAGGCCGCCGAGGTGCTGCCCTCGGTGACCCTCATGTAGGTGTCGCCCTGCTCGTCGTCGTTGAGTGAGAGGTAGGCCATGTCGCTCTGCAGCAGTGCCCGAGCGCGCCGCACGATCGCGCCGAGCAGGTCGTCGAGGTCGGTGAGGGCAGCCAGGTCGCTTGCGGTCTCGTAGAGCGCGGACAGCTCGGCCTCGCGGCGACGGCGTGACTCCAGCACGCCGCGCACCTGCAGGGCAAGCCGCTTGGCGTGCTCGAGGGCGACCAGGGTCTCGCCGTCGGCGCTCGCTGCACGCGCCGCCAGCACGGGCGCCTCGAACTCCACGGGCGCCGCCTCGCGGGCCAGCAGCTCGAGGAACTCCGCTCCGGTCACGCCTTGCATTGTGACCGATGGCGGCGTGAGCGCGAGCGCGCCGTCCCTGGTGGCCGGCAGCCGGCCCGGCCCAGGGGGCGTCGCCGGCGCGTCCGGCCGTGCCCCGGGCGGCATCATCGCGCCGACCAGCCTCCGTCGAGCACCATGTTGGTGCCGGTCATGTAGGCAGCGTCGTCCGAGCACAGGTAGGCCGCGGCCGCGGCCACCTCCTCGGGCTCGATGAGGCGCTTGATGGCGGAGTTCTTGAGCAGCACGCGCGACAGCACGTCCTTCTCGGAGAGGTCGTGCACCCGCGCCTGGTCGGCCACCTGCTTCTCGACCAGCGGCGTGCGGACGTAGCCGGGGTTGATGCAGTTGCTGGTCACCCCGTGCTCGGCGGCCTCCAGGGCCACGACCTTGGAGAGGCCCTCGAGGCCGTGCTTGGCCGAGACGTAGGCCGACTTGAACGCGCTCGCCCGCAGGCCGTGGGCGCTGGAGATGTTGATGATGCGGCCCCAGCCCCGGGCGTACATGGCGGGCAGCGCGGCACGGGTGAGCAGGAACGGTGCCTCGAGCATCAGCCGGAGGATCAAGGAGAAGCGCTCAGGGTCGAACTCGTGGACGGGGCTGACGTGCTGGATCCCGGCGTTGTTGACCACGATGTCCACGTCGAGGCGCAGCTCCCGCAGGCCCGGGAGGTCGGACAGGTCGACGGCCCAGGCCTCACCACCGATCCGCTCCGCCACGCCCTGCGCCCCGGCAGCGTCGACGTCGGCCACCACGACGTGGGCGCCCGCAGCGGCGAGCCGGCACGCCACCGCGGCGCCGATCCCGCTCGCGCCGCCTGTCACCAAAGCCCTGCGACCGCCGAGATGAGGTGGCGGCGCGGTGGGGCCAGCGGAAGACATGGGGACGAAACTACGGTCGGGCTACAGGGGTGCAGATGGCGAAGCGACACACACTTCTGCGCCTACCTATGTGGACCACGGATCAGAGCGCGACGTGTGGGCCCGACCTGTTGGTCGCGCCGCTCGGGTGCTAGCGAGGGAGCGGCACGCCGATGCGTGCCACCCGCTCCCGGTCGCGCACGGCGCCGGCGATGACGGCATCGATGGAGCCCACCCCGAGGCTGCACACGAGCCGGAGGCGCCCCGTCGGCTCTGTGGAGAGCGCGTGTCCCAGCGAGCCGTGGGGCCGTGCCCACTGCGCGAACGACCCGCGTGAGCGGAACGACTCGAACTGCGCGACGTCGTCGACGTGGAAGGTGTCGGCGGCCGACGAGACCTCGGCCCGGACCCGCGCGTCGTAGTCGACCGGCAACACCAGGCATGCCTCCTGGAGCCAGTCCACGTCGATGGTCGGCTGGGCCGAGCGCGGCATCGGGCCGCTGGTGACGACGACGTCGGCCCCGCTGACCGCGGCACGCGGATCGGTGGCGACCTCCACGCCGTCGATGGGCTCGCGGAGTCGCGGACTCCACACGACGACCTCGGCGTCGGGTCGGAGGTGACGCAGCACGGCGGCGTGGGCGCGGCCCTGGGCGCCGTAACCGAGGATCGCCACGCGCCGCCAGCCCGGATGGGCAAGGTGGCGTACGGCGACGCCGCTCGCGACCGCCGTGCGGATGGCCGTGATCTCCCCGGCGTCCATCACCACCTCGGGCGCGCCGGTGTCCGGGTCGTTGACGACGATCAGCCCGGTGATGGCCGGCAGCTGGCGGGCGGGGTTGGCGGGATAGGAGGCGACCCACTTCATCGCGACCACGTCGCGGTCCATCAGCCAGGCGGGCATGGCGTTGAGGAAGGAGTCCTCACGGGGGTGGAGGCCTGGCTTGGGTGGCAGCTCGATCCGCCCCCGCGAGGCGGCGACGTAGGTGTCAGCGACCAGGTCGAGCTGGTCGTCGAGGCTGGGCAGCAGGCGTCGCACGGCGTCGGCGCCGAGCCAGGTGAGCGGGTTCACCGACGCATCGTAGGTGCGACGGGTGTGCCCCGGGTCCGCGGCTCAGTTCACGATCGCGACGTTCTCGACCTCGGTCTCGCGGGCGTCCTCGCGGTGGGTCGCGAGCTTCGTCCTGACCTGGTCCAGCGCCTCGGTGAGCCGGGTGACGCCGTCGCGCAGCTTCTGCTGGTGCTCGACGTGCGCGAGGTGCGACTCGCTGGTCTCGTCCCAGCCCGGCGTGAGCGACTCGACCTGCTCGAGGAGGTCGCCGATCTGGGCGGTGATCTGCTCGGTGGCATCGGCGAGCGCGGACTCCAGCGTCGACAGCGAGCCCTGGTGCACGACGAGGCCGCGGGTCACCGGGAACCACCCAGCCGGTCGGCGAGCTGGCCCGAGCGCTCCGCCTGGGCCACGTCGTTGGTGGCGTGCTCCTGGGCGACGTACATCAGGCTCTGCGCGTAGCCGTCGAGGATCGGGCCGAGCGTGATCGCGACGTCGAACCACGCGTTGACCGCCTCTCCGAAGCCCGCGGCGGCCTGGCCGCTGAAGCCCTTGCCGGCCTCGGTCTCGATGGTGGCGCCCAGCGCCTGCAGGGTCTGCTGCAACGGCTCCACCGCGTCGGCGACGGCCTGCGCCGCCGCCTGCATCTCGGAGTAGACAAGTCCGACGGCCACGGCCGCCCCCTCTCGCTCGGGTCGATCGCGACCTTCCTACCCCGTGCGCGGCGATCTCACACACCGGTCCGCCTGGACGGAACGGTTTGAGCAGCGGTCCCCGGGGGAATCGGGAGCCCATGCCGTCGTACGACTTCGAGGTCGACCTCGAGAGCATGGGCCAGGCCGCCCAGGGGCTCAGCGAGACCGTCCAGCTCTTCAAGGACAAGGACGTCGAGGACCTCGTCCCCGGCAAGGGCGACGTCGGCAGCGACGTGGTCTGGGGTGCCCTCGACGAGTTCAAGGGTCGCTGGGAGGAGGGCGTGAACAACCTCTGCCACGACGTGGAGGAGATGGCCGGTCGCCTCGGCAAGATCGCGATGAACTACTTCGAGACCGACAAGGCCGGCCACGACGCCCTCTCGGCCCTCACAGGCACCATCGCCGCCACCAAGGTGATGTGACGTGCCGGACTTCGAGGTCGAGGGCAACCCCGGCGTCATCCGCTCCAGGGCCGTGCTGATGGAGCAGAAGGGCCAGCTCTTCTACGACACCGGTGACGCGCTGTCGAAGATCGACGTGTCCGGCTGGACCGGCCGGGCCGCGGACGAGTTCCGCGAGGCGCACGACCTCGAGCCGGACCGCTGGATCAAGGCCGGCAACGGCTTCAGGAAGGCCGCCGCCGGCCTCACGGCGTACGCCGGCGTGCTCGAGGACGCACAACGGCGCGCGGCGGAGGCGAAGGCCGAGCACGAGCGCGGTCAGCGCGAGTCGGAGAGTGCACGCACCCAGTACGACTCCTACATGGGCCGGATGCGTGCCTACTGGAGCAGCGGCGGCACCGACCAGGCCGAGCCGTTCGTCGACTGGGGCGAGCCGATCCAGCAGGAGGCGCTGCGGGCGATGCAGGCGGTCCGCGCCGACCTCGACAACGCGGCTCACGTGTGCGCGGGGGAGGTCCGGGCAGGCTGCGCCGACGCCCCCGAGGAGCCCAACTGGCTCGAGTCGGGCCTGAAGTTCGTCGGCGGCATCTTCGAGGGCGCCGGCGAGGCGGTCTGGGACCTGCTGACGATGGTGCCGTTCAGCCCGGTCAACCTGGTGATCGACGCCCACAAGCTGGCCACCGGCGACCTCACGCCGGAGGAGCTGGCCAAGACCTACGAGCTCGACGTGGAGAACGCCGTCGACATGGCCCACGGCATCTACACCGGCCTCACCACCGACCCGGTCGGCTTCGGCAAGGAGCTCGGGAAGAGCCTGCTGGACTGGGACACCTGGGCCGACGACCCCGCCCGCGCGATCGGCCACCTCGTGCCCGACGCGGTGGCGGCTGTCGCCACCGCAGGCGCCGGAGCCCTCGCGACCCGGGGAGCCAAGGGCGGCATGGACGTGCTCGACGGGTTGGGCGACCTCAACCGGCTCGACAACCTCGACGACCTCGGCGACCTGCGCCACGTCGACCTCGACGACGTCACCGACTGGTCACGTGGCAGGCCGCTCGACGACGGGGTCCCCGGCAGCGAGAACTACCCCGACGGCTACGACCGCTACGGGGGGCTCGGGGAGCAGGACTTCCACGACCGCTACTGGAACCCCGCGGCTCGCGACGGCGAGGGTGGGTGGCGCTGGCCGACCGAGGAGCACGGATTCAAGGACGGCTTCGACGGCCCTCCCCAGCCCAACAGCGCCGAGCCCGGCGACGTGCTGGACCGCTACGGCCCCGCCGACGGTGCGTACGCCTCCCCCTCGGGTACTCTCTTCGACCAGCGGGCACTGCCGCCGAGTAGCGTGGGGAGCGACTACACGCAGTACGAGGTGCTCAAGCCCCTGCCCGAGTCGGTCACCGAGGGCAAGATCGCCCCGTGGTTCGAGCAGCCGGGCGGCGGCGTCCAGTACATGTTCGACGAGCCCATGAGCTGGTACGTCGAGAACGGTTACCTCAGGAAGCTGGACTGACATGGCGGACACCATCGACGACCTGCGCGCCGAGCTCGCCGCCGCAGGGATCGACCCCTCCCAGGTGCAGCGCGGCACCGACGTGACGTTGTGGGACGAGGGCACCTACGTCAGCGAGGCCTCGGTCGACGGTGTCGTCCTGCGCCAGCTGGGGCGGACCCGCGACGACGACCGCGTGGAGGAGTTCGACTCCGAGTCCGACGTCGTGGTCGAGCTCCGTCGGCGCCTCCTGCGCCCGACGCGCACCATCGACGCCGACGAGCGGGCCGCCATCCGGGAGCGGATGCAGGCGCGCGCGGCTGAGACGCTCGCCCGTCTGGAGGCCGGACGTGACTGAGCCGCTGGACAGCGCCCTGCGCGAGAAGGGACTGGCTCCCGACGCCGTCGTCCTCGCCCCGCCGCCTGCCCCGGGCGCGCCGGCGCCGCCCGCCGACACGTGGTCCATCGTCCCCTTCGGAGAGCAGTTCGTGGTCGGTGCGACCGGACGGGGTGCCTTCCGCGCCTACGAGGCCCTGTGGACCCTCGAGGACGCCGTGGCGCTCGCGGTGCGGCTCGCGAGCAGCCCGCTGCCGCCCCTGGGGCGTCGGCTCGAGGCCTCCGAGATCGAAGCCGGTGCGCGCACGGCAGCCGGCGTCGTCGCTCGGACCGAGGAGCGCGGACGCGCGGCCGGCCCTACCGGCCTCCTCCCGGGAGACCTCCTGGACGCCTACGGGGCGGAGACCGAGCACCACCTGTTCGCCCTCGGGACCCCGTTCGACCAGCGGTCCGAGCCGCCGTCGCGGGTGGGGAGTCCCTACTTCGCGTTCGTCGTGGCCCAGGAGCTGCCGGACGCGGTCATGGAGGGACGAGCGGCTCCCTGGTTCGAGCAGCCCGGCGGCGGCGCGATGGTCGTCCTGGACAGGCCGATCCGGTGGTACGTCGACCAGGCAGTGCTCGTCCCGCTGGACCTCGGCCGCGACGTACGCGCGTGACCTTCCCCCCGGCTGGTGAGGTCGACGGTGTGCGGCTGCCGGAGGTCACGAGGATCGCGAGGCCGGGCCCCTGACGCGCCGGCTCAACCGGGAGGCGGTCGCCGCGACGGCTGCGGCGATGTCGGCCACGTCGGCACCTTCGTCGCTCGGGAAGGTCACCGCCACGCCGGCGACCGGGTGCGCGTTGTGGTCGAGCACGGCCACCGCGACGCTCTGCAGGCCGGGAGTCACCTCGCCGTCCTCGGTGGCGTGCCCGCGCTGGCGGGTCTCGGTGAGGAGCGTGCGCAGGGCGCTGAGGGACGTCGGTCCCTTGCCGTGCCGGTCGACGAAGGCGCTGCGGTCGGGGTAGAGCGCCCGCACCTGGCTGGCCGGGAGCGCGGCGAGGATGGTGCGCCCGGACGCGGTGAGGTGGGCGGGCAGGCGTACGCCGACGTCGGTGACCAGGGGCGGACGACCGGGCGCGCGCTCCTCGACGACGTAGAGCACGTCGCGACCGTGGAGCACCGCGAGGTGCGCCCCGTGCCCGGTCCGGTCGACCAGCTCGGCGAGCGGGCGGCGCGCGAGCCGTGCCAGCGGTTCCTGGCGGGTGAAGCCGCTGCCGACCTCGAAGGCGGCGACGCCGAGGCCGTAGCGGTGCTCGTCGGGCAGGTGCACGACGAAACCCTCGTCGATCATCGTGTTGAGCAGGTGGTAGGCCGTGCTGCGGGGGAGGTCGCAGGCGCGCACGATCCGGTCGAGCGGCACCGGGTCTGCCTGGGTCGCGAGGAACCGCAGAACCCGCAGGGTGCGGGTGGCGGCGGGGACCTGGCTCACCGGCGGACCGAGGTGCGGCGGGTCGCCGTCAGGACTGCTCGCTGTCCTTGCGGGTGAACCAGCCGCCCGAGCCGTCGGTCGCGATCGGCTTGCCCGGCATCTCCTGCGCGCCCGGGGTGCGGCGCGGGAGCCCGGGGGCGGGGGAGGTGTCGGTGGCGGTCTCGGTGGAGGTCTCGGCGTTCACCTCTGCCGGCGGTGTCGGCTGCTGGTCGACGGTGCCGGCGACCTGGGGTGCGTAGTCGTCGGACTTGTGGTCGACGCGCGGGTCGAGACGGTCGGCTGCACGGACCTGGGCCTCGTGGGAGGCCTCGACCTGCTGGGCCTCGATCCGGGCGGCCTCCGCCTCCGCCTCGGCCTTCTCGGCGATGGCGCGTGCCTCGGCGGCCTCCGCCTCGGCGGTCGCCGCACGGTCCTGTGCGGGTGCGATGGTGGCCTGCGCCTCGGTGGCGGCCTTCGTGCGCAGCTGGTCGGCGCGCTCGATGTTGGCCTCGCGGTTCTTGCGCTGGATCACGACGAACGCCACGGCCAGCACGACCAGGACGATGACGGCGATGACGATGAACGTGGTCACGGTCTTCCTTCTTCACGACGACGACGGGGCACCAGTCTGGCACCTCGCCGCGTCAGGTGCGGGGCGTCTCCCCGGCGTCACCGCGGTGCCGCCCCGAACCGTCCGCCGGGGGCGTGCTCGCGTCGGTGCTCGGGTCCGGGGTGTAGTCCGTCGACGAGGTGTCGACACGCGGGTCGACGGCGTCGGCGGTCCGCATCTTGTCCTCGGTCACGGCCTGCTGCTGGGTGGCCGCGACCTCGGCCTCGCGCGCCTCCTGCTGGGCGCGCTCCGCCTCCAGCCGGGCCCGCTCGGCCTGTGCGGCGGTCTCCTGGGCACGCACCTGCGCCTCGGGGATCTCCGACGCGTGCGTGTGCGCCTCCTCGCGCAGGTGCTCGGCGTGCTGGTGCTGCTTCTTCTTCCGCTGCTGCGTCACCAGCCAGGCGGCGAGCGCCACCGCGACCAGGACGACGACCACGACGATGATCCAACCGGTCGTACCCATGGCGTTCCTCCTCCTCGGGAGACCCCGGACGGGTCCCCCGTCGTTCACCGTGGCACACCTCGCGGGTGCGCGCTCGTGGACGTCATCCGTACGGGTGGGTCGGTGGGCGTCCCGGGAGTCTGATATCCGAGACACTCGGGCTCCGGAGGGGGTGTCGCCCGACCGTTCGCCGGGAGTTGGATGGCGAGCATGCAGAGCATCCAGGCCACCCGGGTGGGCGTCGGTCCCGTCTCCTTCGAGGACCTCGTGCGGGTCGCCCGCGACGGGG
Organism: Nocardioides furvisabuli; assembly: GCF_021083185.1. GTDB lineage: Bacteria > Actinomycetota > Actinomycetes > Propionibacteriales > Nocardioidaceae > Nocardioides > Nocardioides furvisabuli. The sequence goes on from NZ_JAIGQB010000003.1 coordinate 530,383, forward strand.
CCGCCGTCGAGCTCACCGGCGAGGCGCTCGCAGCCGTCGACCGCGCCCGCGACGTCGTCGAGGCGCTCGCTGCCGGGGAGACGCCGACGTACGGTGTCAGCACCGGCTTCGGCGCCCTCGCCACCCGCCACATCCCGACCGAGATGCGCGCCCAGCTCCAGCGCTCGCTCGTCCGCTCGCACGCCGCCGGGTCCGGACCGGAGGTCGAGCGGGAGGTCGTCCGGGCGCTGATGCTGCTGCGCCTCTCGACGCTGGCGACGGGACGCACCGGCGTACGCCGTGAGACCGCGCAGCTGCTGGCCGACCTGCTCACCCACGGCATCACGCCGGTGGTGCGGGAGTACGGCTCGCTCGGGTGCTCGGGCGACCTCGCGCCGCTGTCGCACTGCGCGCTGGCGCTGATGGGCGAGGGCGAGGTGCGCGACGCGTCCGGCACCCTCGTGCCGGCGGCCGACGCCCTCGCCGCCGCCGGCCTCGCCCCGGTCGAGCTCGCGGCCAAGGAGGGCCTGGCCCTCATCAACGGCACCGACGGCATGCTCGGCATGCTGGTCATGGCGATCACCGACCTGCGGATGCTGCTGCGCACCGCCGACGTCGCGGCCGCGATGAGCGTCGAGGGCCAGCTCGGCACCGACCGGGTCTTCGCACCCGAGCTGCAGGCCATCCGCCCGCACCCCGGACAGGCACAGTCGGCGGCGAACCTCACCGCGCTGATGGCCGGCTCCGCGATCGTGGCCTCGCACCGCACCGGGCCGGACAACTCGGTGGAGTGCAACCGGGTGCAGGACGCCTACTCCCTGCGCTGCTCGCCGCAGGTGCACGGCGCCGCCCGCGACACCGTCGAGCACGCTGCCACGGTCGCCGGCCGCGAGCTGGCCAGCGCCGTCGACAACCCGGTCGTCATGGGCGACCGTGTGGAGTCGAACGGCAACTTCCACGGCGCCCCGGTCGGCTACGTGCTCGACTTCCTCGCGATCGTCGCCGCCGACGTGGCCTCCATCAGCGAGCGGCGTACGGACCGCTTCCTCGACCGGGCCCGCAGCCACGGCCTGCCGCCCTTCCTGGCCGACGACCCCGGGGTGGACAGCGGGCACATGATCGCGCAGTACACCCAGGCCTCGATCGTCTCCGAGCTCAAGCGGCTCGCAGTGCCGGCGTCCGTCGACTCCATCCCCTCCAGCGCCATGCAGGAGGACCATGTCTCGATGGGCTGGAACGCCGCCCGCAAGCTGCGCCGCTCGGTCGACGGCCTCTCGCGCGTGGTCGCCGTCGAGGTGCTCACCGCCGCCCGCGCGCTCGACCTGCGCGCGCCGTTGACCCCGTCGCCCGCCACCGGGGCGGTCGTCGACCTCCTGCGGTCCTCGGGCATCCAGGGCCCGGGGCCCGACCGCCACCTCTCGCCCGAGATCGAGGCCGCCGTCGGCCTCGTCCAGTCCGGCGCGGTCCTCGCCGCCGCCGAGTCCGTGATCGGAGAACTCCAGTGAACGACAGACTGCCCGTCCACGCCGCCACCGGCACCGAGCTGACCGCCAAGTCGTGGCAGACCGAGGCGCCGCTGCGCATGTTGATGAACAACCTCGACCCCGACAACGCCGAACGCCCCGAGGACCTGGTCGTCTACGGCGGCACCGGCAGGGCGGCGCGCAGCTGGGAGGCGTACGACGCCATCGTCCGCTCGCTGCGCGACCTCGAGGACGACGAGACGCTGCTCGTGCAGTCCGGCAAGCCGGTCGGCATCATGCGCACCCACGCGTGGGCGCCGCGGGTGCTGATCGCCAATTCCAACCTCGTCGGCGACTGGGCCGACTGGGAGGAGTTCCGCCGCCTCGAGGACCTCGGGCTCACGATGTACGGCCAGATGACGGCCGGCTCGTGGATCTACATCGGCACGCAGGGGATCCTCCAGGGCACCTTCGAGACCTTCGCCGCGATCGCGGACCTGCGCTTCGGGGGGTCGCTCGCCGGCACCGTCACCGTCACCGCCGGTCTGGGGGGCATGGGTGGTGCGCAGCCGCTCGCGGTGACGATGAACGACGGCGTCGCGATCTGCGTCGAGTGCGACCAGCACCGCATCGACCGCCGTCTCGAGACGCGCTACCTCGACGTCCAGGCCCGCGACCTCGACCACGCGATCGAGCTCGCGCTGGAGGCCCGCGACCAGCGCCGCGGCCTGTCGATCGGCCTGCTCGGCAACGCGGCCGAGGTGCTGCCCGAGCTGCTCGAGCGGCACCTCGCGCGGGCCGGGGCGGGCGACGGTCCGCTGGTCGACATCGTGACCGACCAGACCTCCGCGCACGATCCGCTCTTCTACCTCCCCGCCGGGACGGCGTACGACGACTGGGAGCGCGAGCGGACCGAGGACCCGCGCGGCTTCACCAAGCGCGCGCAGGAGTCCATGGCCACGCACGTGCGGGCGATGGTCGAGTTCCAGGACGCCGGCGCCGAGGTGTTCGACTACGGCAACTCGATCCGCGACGAGGCCCGCAAGGGCGGCTACGACCGGGCGTTCGAGTTCCCCGGCTTCGTCCCTGCCTACATCCGTCCGCTCTTCTGCGAGGGCAAGGGCCCGTTCCGCTGGGCCGCGCTGTCCGGCGACCCCGCCGACATCGCCGCGACCGACCGCGCCATCAAGGAGCTCTTCCCGGCCGACGAGAAGCCGGAGTACGCCCGGCTGCACCGTTGGCTCGACATGGCCGCCGAGCGGGTGCAGTTCCAGGGCCTGCCGGCCCGGATCTGCTGGCTGGGCCACGGCGACCGCCACCGCGCGGGGCTGAAGTTCAACGAGATGGTCGCCAGCGGCGAGCTGAAGGCCCCGATCGTCATCGGTCGCGACCACCTCGACTGCGGCTCGGTCGCCTCGCCCTACCGCGAGACCGAGGCGATGCTCGACGGCTCCGACGCCATCGCCGACTGGGCGATCCTCAACGCGCTGGTCAACACCGCCTCCGGCGCCACCTGGGTCTCGTTCCACCACGGCGGCGGCGTCGGCATCGGCCGCTCGCTCCACGCCGGCCAGGTCACGGTCGCCGACGGCACCGATCTCGCGGCGGAGAAGATCGAGCGGGTGCTGACCAACGACCCGGGCATGGGCGTGATCCGCCACGTCGACGCGGGCTACGACCGCGCAGTCGAGGTCGCGCACGAGCGAGGCGTCCGGATCCCGATGGCCGAGGGCTGAGGCACGCGAGGGTCGGCTCGAGGTTACCGACGGGGATGCGTTGACACCCCGGAAGAGCTTGCGTGGGATGGGAGTCCAGCCCTCGCAGAACCTACCGGGAGGTTTTCCGTGATCCGTCCACGCCTGCTCGCCGCCGCAGCGGCCGCCGCAGTCCTGCCGCTCAGCCTCGCCCTGCTGCCACCCGCCACCGCCGATCCGGTCACCGTTCCGGGCGGTCCGTGGCCTCAGGGCCCGGAGAACACCAACGCCATTCGCGGCTACGAACAGCTCTGGAGCACCCTCGAGGCGATCGAGGGCCGCGCGAAGGGGAGCTTCGACCTCAGCCCGGCACCCCTGGCCTCCAACACCGGCCGGGAGATCCCGGTCGTGACGATCGGCGACGGTGACACCGACGTCATGTTCGTCGCCAACCAGCACGGCAACGAGTACATCGTCTCCAACGCCATGATCAGCGTCATCCGTGGACTCGCAGGTGGGTCCGCGGAGGCCGAGGCGATCAGGGACGCGCTGACCGTCACGATCGTCCCACGCGTCAACGTCGACGGCTTCGACGCCGACGTCACCGACCTGGCCGGCAACACGACGCCGTGGCGGCAGAACTTCGACACCTCCTGCCCGGCGTTCTGCAACTTCTACCAGTCAGGCCGCGGCTACGACATCAACCGATACCACTCCTACGCCGAGAGCGCCTACGACCACCCCTACCAGCCCGGTCCGGACACGAACAACCCGGTGCCCGAGGCGGTCGCGATGCGCCTGCTGTGGGACGAGCGGCAGCCGCGGCTCGTCGTGGACTTCCACCACCAGGGGACCTACGTCGACGACGAGGGCCGCATGATCACCGGTTCGGTGATGTGGCCGAACGCGGAGGAGGAGGCGGAGGCCCTCGGCATCAGCGACGAGTTCGCCGGGGTCGTGACGGACTCCAAGAGGGTGGTCTCGGAGATGCTCGACGCCCTGGAGGGCAAGGGCTACGCCAACATCACCCGCTACCCGAGCACCACCTTCCCCGGTATCGCCCGGAACGCCTACGGGCTCCTCGGGTCCGCGTCGGTGCTCTACGAGGCACGCGGCGACATGGGCCAGGCCAGCAGCGGGAAGATCGCGAAGCAGACCGAGGTGGCCGGCACGGCGATCCTCCGAGCCGCCGCTGACGGCACGCTGTGGACCCGCGACACGGTGCCGGCGGACACGATCCGCGAACGCGGTCCGTTCGTCTCCGACCCGCACGAGTGAGCGGCACTGCCGCCGAGGTCGCGCCGCGGCCTCGGCGGCAGCGTGTCGTGCCACGGACGGCAGCTGACTGGGCGGCGAGCCGACCCGAGACCTTCGAACCGCTGACTTTCGCCCCGTCGTGCGTCAGGATCCCTCCATGGCACCGGGGGAGAAGAAGCCGGCGCGCTCGCGCGTCGTGCTGACGGACATCAGCTCGCGGGCGTGGGAGCACCCCGCCGACAAGGGCGCACTGGTCGCGCTGCGCAAGCTCAAGGGCTTCGACGTGCTGCTCAAGACCATGTCAGGGGTCTTCCGCGAGCGGGCGTGGCGCCTGACGCTGCTCGGCTCCGCGGTGCGGGTCGACGAGCGGCAGTTCGCGCGGCTGCACCGGCTGCTGGCCGAGGTCGGTCGCAGCCTCGACGCCACGGACCTGCCCGAGATGTACGTCCAGGCGGACCCGACGCTGACCGCGATCACCGTCGGCATGGACCGCCCGACCATCGTGCTGTCGTCGGGCCTGGTGCACCACCTCGACGACGACGAGCTCCGCTTCGTCATCGGCCACGAGCTGGGCCACGCGATCAGCGGCCACGCGGTCTACCGCACGCTCCTGATGCGCCTGCTCGGCCTCGGCGGCCTGCTCAACGCGATCCCCGGCGGCGCCATCGGCATCCGCATGGTCACCGTCGGGCTGCTCGAGTGGTCGCGCAAGGCCGAGCTGTCGGCCGACCGCGCCGGACTGCTCGCCGCGCAGGACCCGACCGCGGCGCTGCGCACGCACATGAAGCTCGCCAGCGGCGGCACCCTCGACGAGCTCGACGTGACGTCGTTCCTCTCCCAGGGAGCGGAGTACGACGAGGGCGGCGACGTCCGCGAGTCGCTCATCAAGCTCTCCCTGCTGCAGCAGCAGTCGCACCCCTTCGCCGTGGTCCGGGCCACCGAGCTCCGTCGCTGGATCGACTCCGGCGCCTACACCGCGGTCCTCGGTGGGACCTACCCGCGTCGCGCCGACGACGACGGGGCCTCGGTCAGTGAGGCCGCGCAGGAGGCGGCCGCGAGCTACGCCGTCGCCTTCGAGCGCACCCAGGACACCCTCGGCCGCCTCGTCCACGACCTCGCCGGCTGGGTCGGCTCGGCGAGCACGTGGCTCGGCGACCGGTTCCGTCGCGGCGAGGGCGCCTGAGGCAGTCGCCGGCCGGTGCCTCGCCTGGCGCTCCGGGGACGGACGCAGCGGACCCCGGTCGCCGTGGGGCGACCGGGGTCCGTGACTGGCTGGTGGAACTACCAGACGCGCCGGCTCGAGCCGCCGATCGGGACGAAGTTGAGCACCAGGCCGACCACGATCAGGATCAGGCCGATGGTGGTCAGGATGCTCTGGGGCAGCAGCAGCCCGAGGATGAGCAGGATCAGTCCGAGGACAATCATGTTTTCGCCTCCTAGTATGCAGCCCACTGTGGGCGGCCGGTCCACTGTGGCGTCGGGGCTCGAAAAAGGAAAGTCGGTCCGCCCCTAGGGGTGGGCGGTCCAGTCCGCTCCCCGACGTGGCTCACCCCGCGGCCAGCGCCCGGACCGCTTCGTCGATGGCGAGCGTGCGGCGGGCCGACTCGACGTGGAGGTTCTCCACCATCTTGCCGTTGTGGGTGACGACACCGGCGCCCTTCCCGTCCTCCCACGCCGCGATGAGGCCGTGGGCGTCCTCGACCGCCTGCGCGCTGGGGGCGAAGGCGGCGTTGGCGCCCTCGACCTGGCCGGGGTGGACGAGGGTCTTGCCGTCGAAGCCCATCTGACGGCCCTGCTCGCACTCGGCGAGGAAGCCCTCGGTGTCCCTCACGTCGTTGTAGACGCCGTCGATCACGGCGATGCCGGCCGCCCGCCCTGCGAGGAGCGCGGTGTGGAGGCTGGGCAGGATCGGCGCGCGACCGGGCACGTGCTCGGCGTACAGCTCCTTGACGAGGTCGTTCGTGCCGAGCACGAAGGCGCCGAGGCGCTCGGACGCACGCGCGATCGCGAGGGCGTCGAGGATGGCGCCGGGCGTCTCGACCATCGCCCACAGCTTCGTGTGGTCCGGGGCTCCAGCCGCCTCCATCGCGGCGACCAGCTGCCGGACCTCGGCGGCGCTGCCGACCTTGGGCACCACGATCGCGGCCGGTCCGGCCTGGCTGGCGGCGACGATGTCGTCGTCGTGCCACTGGGTGCCGATGCCGTTGACGCGGATGGTGACCGTACGGCGTCCGTAGTCGCCGCTCGCGGCCGCTGCGGCCGCGGCCTCGCGGGCGGCGGGCTTGGCGTCGGGGGCGACGGCGTCCTCGAGGTCGAGGATCAGGCCGTCGCACGCGATCGTCTTCGCCTTCTCCAGTGCCCGCTCGTTGGAGCCGGGCATGTAGAGCACGGAGCGGAGCGGGGTGAAGTCACTCATGTCAGGCCTCCAGCTCGATGGCGTCGTACTGCTTCTTCAGCTCGGGGTCGATCGCGGCGAGCTCGTCGGCGAGGGCGACCATGACCTGGCACTGCTTGACCGAGGCGTCGTCCTCCATCTTGCCGTCGATCATCACCGCACCGGTGCCGTCGCCCATCGCGGCGATGACGCGGCGGGCGTGGGCGACGTCCTCGACGCTGGGGGAGAACACCTTGTTCGCGACCGCGATCTGCACCGGGTGGAGCGACCACGCGCCGACGCAACCGAGCAGGAAGGCGTTGCGGAACTGGTCCTCGCACGCCTGCACGTCCTTGATGTCCCCGAACGGCCCGTAGTAGGGGTAGATCCCGTGCATCGCGCACGCATCGACCATGCGGGCGATCGTGTAGTGCCACAGGTCCTGCTGGTACGTCGTCCGCTCGGCGTCGTACTGCGGCACGCCGAGGTCGTCGCGCGTCGGGTCCTGGCGCACGAGGTAGCCGGGGTGGCCGCCGCCGACGCGGGTGGTCTTCATCCGGCGGTCCGCGGCCAGGTCGGCGGGGCCGAGGGACAGGCCCTGCATGCGCGGGCTGGCGCCGCAGATCTCCTCGACGTTGGCCACGCCGCGCGCGGTCTCGAGGATCGCGTGGACGAGGATCGGCCGGTCGAGCCCTGCCTTGGCCTCGAGCTGGGCGAGCAGGCGGTCGACGTAGTGGATGTCCTCGGCGCCCTGCACCTTCGGCACCATGATCACGTCGAGCTTGTCGCCGATCTCGGTGACGAGGGTGACCAGGTCGTCGAGGCCCCACGGGCTGTCGAGGGAGTTGACGCGGGTCCACAGCTGGGTCGGACCGAAGTCCGTGGCCCTCGCGATGTCGACGAGGCCCTGGCGCGACCTCTCCTTGTTCTCGGCCTTCACCGCGTCCTCGAGGTTGCCGAGCAGCACGTCGACGGTGCCGACCATGTCGGGGACCTTGGCGGCCATCTTCTCGTTGCCGGGGTCGAAGAAGTGGATGGCGCGGCTCGGCCGGGCGGGGATCTCGCGCAGCGGGGTGGGAGCACCGACGGCGAGGGGGGCGAAGAAGTCCTTGGCTGGGCGGGTCATGGGCGAAAACTACCGGGGCGTAGCCGTGCGCGGATATGACGCATGTCTCGCTCGGCTTGCCGCAACCTGCTAGGACTGGGACACGCGTCCCCGACCGAGGAGCGACCCATGGAGCTCTACCTCCCCGTGCTGGTCCTGGCCGCGATCGCCGGCGCCTTCGCGGTGGGCTCGGTGCTGATGAGCTCGGTCGTCGGGCCCAAGCGCTACAACCGCGCGCGGCTCGACTCCTACGAGTGCGGCATCGAGCCGGTCTCCGACCCCGGCCGGAACAACCGCACCATCCCGGTGCGCTACTACACGGTCGCGATGACCTTCATCATCTTCGACGTCGAGATCATGTTCCTCGTGCCGTGGGCGGTCCACTTCGACCAGCTCGGCACGTTCGGCTACCTGGCCGCCGTCCTCTTCGTCCTCAACCTGTCCATCGCCTACGCCTACGAGTGGCGTCGCGGCGGGCTCGACTGGGACTGACCGGGGGGCTGCCCGAGGTCAACGGCCGCGCTGCCACCACCGCCGCTTCGTCGGCTCGTGCGGAGCGGTGGCCCGCGCGGCGCGCTGGGCCTCGATGCGGGCCGTACGCCGCGCGCGCCACGCCTCGACCTCGGCGTCGACGTCGCGCTGGCTGGTGATGACGGGCGGGCCGGACGGCCCGACGGGCGGGGTGTAGATCGCGCGGCGCACGTGGGCGTTGAACTCCTCGACCTCGCGGCGCACCTCCGACTCCACGTTGATGCGGTCGAGCCGGCCGTCGAGCTCGGCGTCCTCCTTGCGGATCGCCAGCGCCGGCGGGAGCAGGGCGATCTGCTCGCGCTCGACGAGCTTCTTCACCCACCAGTCGGGGTCGTGCTCGACGCCGAGGTCCTCGATCGGCTTGCCGGCCCCCGGCAGGTCGTCGAAGTCCCCACGCTCCATCGCCACGCGCAGCTGCTGCTCGACCCAGGTGGCCTGGTGGGCGATCCGGGCCGCGGCCGCCGAGCGACCGGTGCGCTCGTCGCGCTCGGGTCCGCGACGTGGGGGCTCGAGCCCGGACCGCTCCGGGGACTCGTCGTGCTCTGGCATCGCGGTCACCTCCGTGCGGACCAGCCTAGAGGGGGCGGGCCAGCGTCCGGCGTCGGTCGAGGCGCCTCACTGGTAGGACACGAACCGCACGTCCGGCAGCCTCCGGCGCACCTGCTTCGGACGCATGCGGGGGCGTCCTCTGCCGGCGGTGCCTCCAGCCTGCGGTGAGGTTGTCAGGCTCTACCGGAGGTTGTCAGGCCATGCAGAGGCCGACAACCTCCGGGATCCCCGGTCAGCCGGGGATCCCTCACGAGGGCACCGGCGCATCGCTGAAGGCGTGCTTCGGCGCGGCCAGCAGCGCGAGCGCGGCGAGGAAGGACGCGCCGGCGCACACCGCCCAGACGGTGAGGTAGCCGCTGAACGGCGCCACCTCCTCGGCGGCCGCGTCGAGCGAGCCGGTGGCGGTCAGGGCGATCGCGAAGACCGCCGAGGCGATCGCGCCGCCGACGGTCTTGGTGCCGTTGGTCATGCCGGTCGCGATGCCGGTGCGCTCCGGCGGCGCGGCGGCGGCCGCCGCGGCGGGCAGGGCCGCGACCAGCGCCCCCGAACCGAGACCGGCGATGCCCATGTTGACCAGCGCCTGCCACGTCTCGGTGTTGAAGGGCAGCCACAGCAGGTAGCCCAGCCCGACGAGGCAGCACGCGACGACCAGCGCACGGCGTACGCCGCCCAGGAGCCGCGTCGTCAGCGGCAGGGTGAACGCGCCGATCGCCAGTGTCACGACGTAGAGCCCGATGAGGGTGGAGATGAAGGCCGGCTCCGCGCCGAGGCCGTAGCCGCGCTCGACAGGATCGGCCTGGGCGTAGGTCGACAGCGGGATCTGGCCGCCGAGGACGGGGATGCCGAAGAGGAACGCCGTCACCTGGACCGGCCACTGGGCCGGGCTCGAGAGGAGGCGTACGTCGACGATCGGCTCGGGGTGGCGCTGCTCGAAGCGCCAGAAGACCGCGAACACCGCGACCGAGGCCAGGATCGTCGCCCAGCCGCGGAGCGAGCCGGCGCCGTCGAGACGCAGCCAGACCAGGCCGCCCATCAGCACGCCGAGGGCGACGGTGATGAGCCCCAGGCCGGCCCAGTCGATACCGCCGGTGTCGTCACCGGGTGCCTGCTCGACGCCGACCAGGATGACGAAGAAGACCGCCGTCACCACGACCGCGGGCAGGGCGAGCAGGAGGTTCATGTCGAGCGACTCGACCAGCACGCCGCTGGTCACCGCGCCGATGATGACGGCCAGCTCGAGCGCCCCGACCAGGATCGCCGCCCCGCGCCGGGTCAGCAGCTGCTGGCGGCCCGAGTCGCGCGTGCGGCGGTGGATGATCGCGATCTCCAGCGGCAGCCACACGACGTACGCACCCTGGATCGCCCAGCCGATGAGGAAGGTGGTGAAGTCGGGGGCGAAGGCCAGCCACCACGATCCGAGGGCGGTCACGGCGGTCGAGATCAGCAGCACGCTCTTGTGCCCGATGAGGTCGCCGAGCCGCGCCAGGAGCGGGATGCACAGCGCGCTGACGATCAGCTGCGCCGCCTCGAACCAGTTGATGTCGCCCTCACTGATCGAGAGGTGCTCGGCGATCTGCGGGTAGATCGGCGTGTAGTAGCCCTGCAGGATCCCGCTGGCGACCTCGACGAGGACGAGGAAGCCGACGATGGCCGCCAGGCTCCTCGCGGCAGTCTGGGCCGGGGGCCGGGTCGTGGTCATGAGGGGAGCCTCTCGATCAGCAGGGCATACCAGCGGACGCCGTCGAGCAGGTCGGCCACGCCGAGGTGCTCGTCGTAGGAGTGGATGGCCTCGCGCTGCGCCTTCGTCATCCGGAAGGGCGCGAAGCGGTAGACGTGCTCGCTGATCGCGGTGAAGTGGCGCGAGTCGGTGGCCGCCATCATCACGTAGGGCGTCGCGACCGCGTCGGGGAAGACCGCGCCGATGCAGTCCTCGAGCAGCTCGAACGGCTCGTCCATCGGCGAGACCGGCGAGGGCTCACCCGACTCGACGACCTCGATGCGGATCGAGTCGTCGGCCACGGCTTTCCGGACGTGCTCGACCACCCCGGCCACGGTGTCGCCCACCATCACGCGGATGTTGAGCCCGGCCCGTGCCGTCGAGGCGATGACGTTGAGCGCCGGCGACCCGCTGAGGGTGGTGGTCGCCACCGTCGTACGCGTCATGGCAGCGGCCTCGGGGCCGGCGGCGAGGAGGGCGCGGGTCACCACCGGCGCCATCCGGTCGGCGCGGGACAGGAGCGGGCGCAGCGGGAGCGGGACGTGGGGCGCCAGGCGGCGCATGAGCTCGAGCGTGGGCGCCGGCGCAGAGGCGGGGAAGGGTGACTTCTCCATGCGCAGGATCGCCCGCGCGATGCGGGCCGTCGGGCCGTTCGGAGCGGGGGTCGAGGCGTGCCCGCCGCGTCCCTCCGCGACCAGCTCGAGCGAGGTGGTGCCCTTCTCGGTCACGCCGATGACCCCGAGCGGGGCCTTGACGCCGGGGAACGCGCCACCGGCGATCGCGCCCCCTTCGTCGAGCACCAGCCACGGCGTCACGCCGCGTTCGCGCAGGACGCCGACGGCCTCGAGCGCCGCCGGGCCGCTGACCTCCTCGTCGCAGCCGAAGGACAGCCAGACGTCCTGGGCCGGGACGTGGCCGGCCTCGAGCAGCTGCTCCACCGCCGTGCAGATGCCGACGACGCAGCCCTTGTCGTCGAGGGTGCCCCTGCCCCAGATCGCAGGGCCGACGGGGGAGTCGTGCACCTCGCCGCCGAAGGGGTCGTGCTGCCAGGGCGCGTCGGTGTCGACGGGCACGACGTCGAGGTGGGCCATCAGCACGACAGGTCGCTCCGTGCTCGCGCCCGCCCAATGCGCGAGCAGCCCGTGGGTGCCGACACGGCTCACCTCGAGCCGCTCGTGGAGCAGCGGGAACTGGCGGGCGAGCTCGGCCAGGAGCCGTTCGAAGGCGTCGGTGTCGACCCGGGCGGGGTCGCGGTCGCTGACGGTCGGGATGCGGACGAGGGCCTGCAGGGCGCCCACCGCATGCTCGTCGGTAGGCAGAGCGGTCATGGGCCGACCGTAGTGCCCCAGCGGCCCCGATGGACGAGATTCGTACGCCGCTCCCGACGCGCCGCTGATCCCCTCGCGCCCGCATCGGCAGCCCGGTGTCCGACGGTGACAGCGCCGACCGGCGCGTGGTCGTCGGGGATGCCGAACGCCGCGCGGAAGGAGTCGACGTGCTCACCGGGGATGCCGAAGAAGCACGCACCCAGGCCCTCGTCGACCGCCGTCTGGAGGACCAGCAGTGCCGCCATCCCGGTGTCGACCCACCAGTACGGCACCGCCCACCGGTCCTCGCTCCGATCCGTCCAGCCCTTGTCAGGCTCGGCGTAGCGCTCGAGGTAGGCGTCCTTGCTGGCCAGCGGGACGATCACGACCGGTGCGGTCCGCACGCCGTCCAGCCACGCGTTGTGGGTGTCGGGGTCGGCGCCCGTGCACTCCCAGAAGCGGGCGACGTCGGCGGCGGTGTCGAGCACCAGGAAGGCCCAGCCCTGGCTGAAGCCGGCGTTGGGCGCGCGCTGGGCGTGGGCGAGCATGCGGTCGACGACCGCCGGGTCGACCGGGGCGTCGGAGTAGCGGCGCACCATGCGGCGACGGCGTACGACCTCGCGGAACTCCATGGGGGCAGGCTCTCACTCCCCTCCCGCTGTAACGCCGGGTTGGTGCTTGTTCTACCCATGGACTACGGGGGTGGCTACATGTACCAACCCGGCGTTACAGCAGCGTGGGCAGCCACGGGATCGTCTCGGATCCGAGACGCGCCCTCGCCGCCCTGCGTTGACCCGGGTCGGCGTTGACGATGGACTGGCGCCATGGGCTTCGAGGAGATGTGGCGTGACCTGGCGCCGGTCGGACGATCGGCCGCGTCCGGTGGCTACTTCCGTCAGCCCTGGGCCTCGGCCGAGTCCGAGCTCCGCGCCTGGTTCGCGCAGGAGTGCGCCGCGCGCGGGCTGACGGTCGAGACCGACGGCATCGGCAACCAGGTCGCCTGGTGGTCTCCCGACTCCGCGACCGGGAAGGGCGTGCTGACCGGATCGCACCTCGACTCCGTCCTCGACGGCGGGGCGTACGACGGCCCGCTGGGCGTGGTCTCGGCGCTCGCTGCGGTCGACACGATGCGGGGGCGTGGCTTCGAGCCGAGCCGGCCGATCGGCATCGGCGTCTTCGTGGAGGAGGAGGGCTCGCGCTTCGGCCGCGCCTGCCTCGGCTCCCGGCTCGTCACCGGCGCGACCACGTGGGACGAGGCACGCGAGCTGCGCGACCGTGACGGCGTCTTCCTCGCCGACGCCGTCGAGGTCGCCGGGCTCGACCCGTCGACCGGACTGCTCTCCCTGGAGCACGTCGGCACCTTCGTCGAGCTCCACGTCGAGCAGGGCCGCGACCTCTTCGACCGCGACGTCGCCGTCGGGCTGGCCAGCGAGATCTGGCCGCACGGGCGCTGGCGCTTCGACTTCGCCGGTCAGGCCAACCATGCGGGCACGACCCGCATGGAGGACCGCCGCGACCCGATGCTGACCTATGCGATGACCGCCCTCGCCGCCAACAAGCAGGCCAGGCTCGCCGGCCAGCGCGCGACCTTCGGCCGGATCTCGGTCGAGCCCAACGGCACCAACGCCGTCCCCTCGCTCGTCACCGCCTGGCTCGACGCCCGCGCCTCCTCCGACGACGCGCTCGCCGAGATGGTCGACGCGGTCGGACGTCAGGCGCAGGACCGCGCGGGTCGCGACGGCACCGCGCTCACCGTCACCGCGGAGTCGGTCTCCGGCTCGGTCGCCTTCGACCCCGACCTCGCCGCGCGGCTGGCCGGGCTCGGCGACTGGCCCGTCATCGCGACCCAGGCCGGGCACGACGCCGGCATCCTGGCGGATGCCGGGATCCCCACCGCGATGGTCTTCGTGCGCAACCCCACCGGCGTCTCGCACTCGCCCGACGAGCACGCCGAGACCGCCGACTGCCTGACCGGTGTCGAGGCGCTCGCCGACGTGCTCGAGGAGCTCGCCCGGTGACGGCGTACCTCCTCGAACGCGCCTGGCTCGACGACCACTTCGCCGACGACGTGCTCGTCGAGGTCGACGGCGGCCGCTTCACGTCCGTCACCCCGGACAGCGACCCGCCGCGCGCGATCCCGGTCCGTGGCCTGGTGGTGCCCGGGCTCGCCAACACCCACAGCCACGCCTTCCACCGGGCGCTGCGCGGGCGCACCCAGCGCGAGCGCGGCTCCTTCTGGACCTGGCGCGAGCAGATGTACGCCGTCGCCGCGCGCCTCGACCCCGAGACCTACCTCGCCCTCGCGCTCGCGACCTACCGCGAGATGGCCGCCGCCGGGATCACCTGCGTCGGGGAGTTCCACTACCTCCACCACCAGCCCGACGGCACGCCCCACGCCGACCCGGACGAGATGGGGCTCGCGCTCGTGCACGCGGCCCGCGAGGCCGGCATGCGGCTCACCCTGCTCGACACCCTCTACCTCTCGTCCGGCTTCGGCGCACCGCCGCAGGGCGCGCAGGTGCGCTACAGCGACGGCTCGGTGGAGGCGTGGCTGGAGCGGGTCGACGGCCTGGTCGTCGCCCCCCACGCGCGCGTCGGCGCAGCCGTCCACTCGGTGCGCGCCGTCCCACCACCGGCACTGGACGCAGTGGCGGGCTGGGTCGGCGACCGACCCCTGCACGCCCACGTCTCCGAGCAGGTCGCGGAGAACGCCGCGTGCCTCGAGGCGTACGGCGTCACGCCCACGCGGCTGCTCGCGGACCACGGCCTCCTGCGTCCGACGACGTCGCTCGTGCACGCGACCCACCTGAGCGACGACGACGTCGCACTGATCGGCGGAGCCGGGGCCTACGCCGCCTTCTGCCCGACCACCGAGCGCGACCTCGGCGACGGGGTCGGGCCCGCGCGCCGGCTCCACGACGCGGGAGCCCGGCTGACCCTCGGCAGCGACAGCCATGCCGTGGTCGACCCCTTCGAGGAGATGCGCGCCGTCGAGCTCGACGAGCGGCTCGCCACCCAGCAGCGGGGTCACTGGACCGCCGCCGAGCTGCTCACCGCGGCGACCACCGACGGCCACGCCTCGCTCGGCTGGGACGACGCAGGCGCCATTGCGGTCGGCCGTCGGGCCGACCTCGTCGTGCTCGACCCGGTCAGCCCGCGCACGGCCGGCACCGGCCGCGACGAGAACACCGTCGTCTTCGCCGCCACCGCCGAGGACGTACGCCGCGTCATGGCCGACGGTCGCTGGGTCGTCGAGGACGGCGACCGCGCCGCGATCGGCCGCGAGCTCGACGAGGTCATCGGGAGGATCTGGGCATGAGCGCCACACTGATCACCGGCATCGGCGAGCTGGTCACCAACGACCCGGCGCGCGCGGAGCAGGGCGGCCTCCTCGGTCTCGTCCACGACGCCGCCGTCGTGGTCGAGGGCGGCCGGATCTCCTGGGTCGGTCCGGCCGCGGAGGCGCCCGCCGCGGACGTGCACGTCGACGCCGGCGGCCGGGCCGTGATCCCGGGCTTCGTCGACTCCCACAGCCACCTCGTCTTCGCCGGCGACCGGTCGGGCGAGTTCGAGGCACGGATGATCGGCGAGCCCTACTCCGCCGGCGGCATCCGCACCACCGTCGCTGCCACCCGCGCCGCCAGCGACGAGCAGCTGACCTCCCACGTCGCGCGCCTGGTCGATGAGATGCGTGCGCAGGGCACGACCACCGTGGAGATCAAGAGCGGTTACGGGCTGTCGGTCCACGACGAGGCGCGCAGCCTCGCGGTGGCGCGGCAGTTCACCGACGAGACGACCTTCCTCGGCGCCCACGTGGTCCCTTCCGGCACGATCCCCGAGGACTACGTCGACCTCGTCACCGGCCCCATGCTCGCGGCCGCGGCACCGCACGCCCGGTGGATCGACGTGTTCTGCGAGGACGGCGCCTTCGACGTCGACCAGGCACGCACCATCCTGGCCGCGGGGTCCGACAACGGCCTGCGCGGACGGCTCCACGCCAACCAGCTGACGTACGGCGGAGGCGTGCGGCTGGCCTGCGAGCTGGGCCTGGTCGCGGTCGACCACTGCACCTTCCTGTCCGACCTCGACGTCGAGTCGCTGAGCGACTCAGGCACCATCGCGACCCTGCTGCCGGGAGTGGAGTTCTCCACCCGTCAGCCCTATCCCGACGCCCGCCGCCTCCTCGACGCCGGTGTGCGCGTCGCGCTGGCCAGCGACTGCAACCCCGGCTCCTGCTTCACCTCGTCGATGGCGCTCTGCATCGCGCTGGCGGTGCGCGAGATGCGGATGAGCCCAGCGGAGGCCCTCCATGCGGCCACCGCGACGGGCGCGGCGGCCCTCGGCCGTGACGACGTCGGGGTGCTCGCGCCCGGGAAGACCGCCGACCTCGTCCTGCTGGACGCACCGTCCCACGTCCACCTCGCCTACCGCCCCGGCGTACCCCTCGTCACCGGGGTCTGGCAGGCCGGGCGTCCGGTCGTCGCTCGGTAGTCCACCGGGATGTGGCTCGGGGCCGGGGTAGTCCACCGGGATGTGGCTCGTCCGAGGGCTGCTGGCCGACCACTTCCCGGTGGACTACCCCCTCGCGGGCACCGCAGGCCGGCCCCCACCGCCGCGCCCCGCGTGCGAGGTGGCAGCGTCCCGCGGGCGGCGTCGGATGCCCCGAGGTAGGACCGGGGGGACTGACCCCCGGCGGGGAGCGCCGGTCGGACAGACTGCACGTCATGTCTGACTTCCGGTGCTCCTTCGCCAGCGTCGACGACGGGGAGCCGATCGCCGGCACCGCACCGTCCGACCCCGAGGTCCTGCTGGTGGAGAGCCCCGGTCCCTGGGGGCGCGACGCGGTCGCCGACAACCGCCTGCCGGAGGTCGTCCGCACCCACCTGGCCGGGCTCGACCTCAAGGTCTTCCTGCTGCGCCGCTACGACGGCAGCGCCGGGCCCGGCACCCACGTCTTCCACGCCCGCGCGACCGACGAGGGCTACGACGTCGGCGCCGCGGTGCTCGACCGGCCCGAGGACCTGCTCGACCTCGACCTGCGCACCCTGCCGGCGTACGCCGACCCGCTGTGGCTGGTGTGCACCAACGGCAAGCGCGACCGGTGCTGTGCCGAGCTCGGCCGCCCGATCGCGGGCCTGCTGACCCAGGAGTGGCCGGACGGCACCTGGGAGACCACCCACCTCGGCGGACACCGGTTCTCCGGGACGCTGCTGGCACTGCCCAGTGGCCTCACGCTCGGGCGTCTCGACCCGTCCAACGTCCTTGCCGCGTGCGAGGCCGTGGCGCAGGGCGAGGTGCCGGTCGAGGTCACCCGCGGCCGCGCCGGCCGGCCGGGCGTCGAGCAGGCGCGCGAGCTCCACGTGCTCGCCGGCGGCGACCCGCGCGACGAGCTGGTGGCCGTCCCGGGACCCGTACGCCGCCAGTCCTGCGGGGACGACAAGGTCAAGGCGACCACGCGCTACGAGGTGCGTACGCCCTGAACGGATCCTTCCTCCGCCCGGAGGGGTGTGGGACGGTGGTCGCGCCGCCGCCCACACTGGCGGAGCGCCGACGGACCGCCCGCCGGACCTGACGAGGAGGATCCATGACGTCGACTCCTGACAACCCGCTCAACGACGACGAGATGACCACCGAGGGCGTCGACCCGACGGGTGTCGCGGCCGCGCCGGGCACCGACGCGGACGGCACCGACGCCGACGCGACCGACGGCGACAGCACCGACGCGACCGACGGTGACTCGACCGACGCCGACGGCACCGACGCCGATGCCACGGACGGCGACAGCACCGACGCCACCGACGGTGACTCGACCGACGCCGACGGCACCGACGGGACTGCGCTCTGAGCGCTCTCGACCGGCTGACCGGCGACGCCCGGACCTTCACCGACAAGGTCTGGGCGTCGTCGGTCCACGTGCACCGCACCGACCCGGCGTATGGGGCGAGCGTCCTGTCGCTCGCCGACGTCGACCACCTCCTCACCGAGACCGCCATCCGCGCCCCGGCCGTGCGGGTGGCCCGCAACGGCTCGGTGCTGCCGGAGTCGGCGTTCACCCGCGGCGGCAGCCTCGCCGGCAAGCCGCTGACCGGGCTGGTCGATCCGGTGAAGCTGATGCGCCTGCACGACGAGGGCGCCACGATCGTGCTCCAGGGCCTCCAGCGCTACTGGACCCCCGTCGCGGACCTGGTGGCCGAGCTCGAGCTCGAGCTGGGTCACCCGTGCCAGGCCAACGCCTACCTCACCCCGCCCGGCGCGCAGGGCTTCGCCGTGCACTCCGACTCCCACGACGTCTTCGTGCTCCAGACCCACGGCACCAAGCTGTGGGAGGTCCACGGCGAGGGCGGCCCGGGCGAGCTGCTCCTCGAGCCCGGCGTCGTCGCCTACCTCCCCACGGGCACCCCCCACGCCGCCCGCGCGCAGGAGGCGGTGTCGCTCCACCTCACCATCGGCATCAACCAGCTCACCTGGCGCAGCCTCCTGACCCGCGAGGTCGGCCGGCTCCTCGCCGAGGTGCCCGACGCCCACCTGCCTGCCGGCTACCTCGACGACCCCGTCCGGCTCTCCGAGGGGGTCGCGGGACACGTCGCCGCGCTCGCCGACGCCGTACGCCGCCTCGACGCCCCCGCCGTCGCCGACGACCAGGTCGAGCGCTTCCTCTCCCAGCGCCCGCCCCGCCTGGCCGGCGCGCTGCTCGACCGCGAGGCGCTCGCCCGCGACCTGGGCCTGACGGCCGAGACGGTGCTGCGCCGTCGCACCGGCCACCCGTGCCGGGTGGTGGACGACGGCGACACGCTCCGACTGCTCCTCGGCGACCGGGTGCTGCGGGTCCCGGCCCGGATCCACGAGGCGCTCGAGGTCGTGGCCGGGCGCACCGAGCTGACGCCGGCCGACCTCCCGCTCGACCCCGCGAGCGCCCTCGTGCTGAGCCGGCGGCTGGTGCGGGAGGGCCTGCTCGAGGTCGTGCGGTGACCGGCTTCCGCTGCGCCGCCGCCAGCCTGGAGCGGGCCGACGACCTCGCCGGCACCGCCTCGACCGTGCGGAGCTTCCTCCTCGTCGAGCACGCCGGGCCGTGGGGTGCGGACGCCCTGCGCGACGCCCGCCTCCCCGACGGCCTCGGCGCCCGCCTGGCCGACGCCGGCCGCCGCGCCGGCGTACGGGTCCTGCTGGTCCGGCGCCCCGGGCGGCGGTCCGCCGAGACCGAGGGCACCCGCGTCTTCGCCGCGCGCGCGGCCGGTGTGGACTCGTGGCTCGCGAGCGCCGTGCTCGACCGGGTCGACGACGTCGCCGACCTCGACCTCGCGGCCCTCCGCGAGGGCCCTCCGGCCGGCCTCGAGCCCCACCCGGAGCCGGTCCTCGCGGTCTGCACCCACGGCCGCCACGACGCCTGCTGCGCGGAGCTGGGCCGGCCCGTCGCCCTGGCGCTCGCCGCCAGCGGCCACGCCGAGGCGACGTGGGAGTGCTCGCACATCGGCGGCGACCGCTTCGCCGGCAACCTGCTGGTGCTGCCGCGCGCGCACTACTACGGCCGCCTCGACCCGGCCTCGGCGCTCGAGGTCGCCGACGCCGTCGCGGACGGCCGTCTCGCGCTGGACCACCTGCGCGGACGCTCCGACGTCGCGATGCCGGTGCAGGCCGCCGAGATCGACGTACGCCACCGGTTCGGCCTCACCGGGCTTGACGACGTCCGGCCGACCGCAGCGCGCACCGAGGCCGACGTCACCACCGTGTCGCTCGAGGCGGCCGGACGTCCGGTCCGTGTGCGGGTGCGTCGCCTGCTCGGCGACCCGGGGCGGCTGACCTGCGGCGCCGTGCGCGACAACCCGGTGCCGCGCTTCGAGGTCGAGCCGGCGGACTGAGAAAACCGGGTGCCGCGCACGGCCCGGCGCTGGGAGACTGACCCCTCGTGACCTGGACCGAACGCTTCCGCGCGATGCGGATGGATGTCTCGCCGCTGCGCGAGTCGCGCGACTTCCGCCTGCTGTTCACGGCCGGCAGCGTGTTCTACCTCGGCAGCATGGTCGCCTACGTCGCCGTCCCGTTCGCGATCTACGACCTCACCGGGTCCAACTTCATGGTCGGGCTGGTGGGCCTCGTCGAGCTCGTCCCGCTGGTCGTCTTCGGCCTGTACGGCGGCGCGTTGGCCGACCACGTCGACCGCCGGCGGTTGCTGGTGGCGACCGGTGCGGTGCAGGTCGTGCTGATGGTGCTCTTCGCGTGGAACGCCTTCGCCGACCGGCCGCGGGTGTGGGTGATCTTCGTCCTCGCCGCGGTCTACGCCGCGGCCAGCTCGCTGCAGCGACCCTCGCGCGAGGCCCTCGAGCCCCGCACGGTCCGCCACGACCAGATCGCCGCTGCCAACGCGCTCAGCAGCTTCGCCATGCAGTTCGGCGTGCTGCTCGGTCCGCTGGTCGGCGGGCTGCTCGTGGCCTACGCCGGCGTGGGCTGGTGCTTCGTGGTCGCGGTGGTCGGCTACGTCGTCGCGACCCTCCTCTTCGCCGCGATGCGGCCCTACCCGCACGACGGCGAGACCACCCCACCCAGCCTGCGCGGGATCCAGGAGGGTCTGACGTACGCCCTGCGCCGCCGCGACCTGCTCGGCACCTACGTCGTGGACATCGCCGCGATGATGCTGGCGATCCCGGTGGTGCTGTTCCCCGCGTTGGCGCACGAGGTCTTCGGGCGCCCGGAGCTGCTCGGCCTGCTCTACTCCGCCGAGACCGTCGGGGCGCTGGTCGCCACGGCGCTGAGCGGCTGGGTGGGCCGGGTGCACCACCACGGCCGGGCGATCGTCATCGCGGCCAGCCTCTACGGCGCCTTCATCGCGATGGCCGGGCTGATGCCGTCGTTCTGGCTGGCCTGCGGGTTCCTCGCGCTGGCCGGCGCCGCGGACATGGTGTCGGCGGTCTTCCGCGCGACGGTGTGGAACCAGACCATCCCCGACACGATGCGCGGGCGGCTGGCCGGCATCGAGATGCTGTCCTACTCGCTCGGGCCGATGGTCGGCGAGACCCGCGCCGGCTTCGTGGCCGACGCCTGGTCGGTGCGCGGCGCGATCGTCAGCGGCGGCGCAGCGTGCGTCGGCGGCGTGCTGCTCACGGCGGCGGCGCTGCGGGACTTCTGGACCTACGACTCCCGCACCGATCCGCACGCGGTTGCGGAGCGGGAGCGGCGTACGGCCGGCGCGGGCGGCACTCCCAGCCGTGATGCCTAGCCGAGCCGGCCCCTGAGGTCGGCGGGCTGGGCGACGACCCGGGGGCGAGCCTCCTCGGCTGCGTCGAGGTCGCGAGCGGCGCGGTTGGCCCGGGCCTGCTCCCGCTCGGCCACCGCCTCGGCCTCGCGGGCCTCGGCGCGCGCCCCGGTGAGCTCGCGGTGCAGCGCCGCGACCTTCTCGGCCTGGGCCTGGATCTCCGCGGGCGGGCGATCGGCGAGCACCAGCTCCTCGAGGTCGCCCAGCGCCGCCTGCTCGCGACGCTTGAGCACCTCGACCGTGTGGCGCGCGGTCGAGGCTGCGTCACCCGCCTGGACGGCCTCGATCGCCTCCTCGGCCGCCTCGCGCCGCAGCTCGCCGAACTCGACCCGGCGGCGGTGGGCGGCGACCGCTCCAGCGCCGTCCTCGTCGGGGTGGACCCCGGCGTGGTCCGCGAGCGCCTTGATGAGCTCGCGGGTCGCGGCCCGACGGGCGCCGCGCAGCTCGATCTTGGCGTCGAAGCAGTGCTGGTAGGCCTTCCAGTCCCGCTCCCACGCGTCGGCCTCCTTCTGCGGGGCGTCGTTCGGAAGGGTCTCTATTGGAGGCCAGATGCGGTGGTCGCGGACCGTGAGACCGGCCGAGACGGCGTAGGCGCGCAGCTGCTCGAGGCCGTCGCGGTGGCGGCGCAGGACGTCGGAGTAGGCGTTGATCGCCCGTCCGAGGCCGCGCAGGTCGTCGCGGACGCCCACCGACTCCTCGTGGCGGTGGCCGGCGCGGGTGCGGAGCATGTCGGCCGCCGCGCCGGAGAACACGTCCTCCGACAGCGAGGCGGTGCGCTCGAAGGCCTCCGCCGCGGCCTCGACCCCGCTCCCGACGCGCCGGACGATGTCGCCGTAGGCATCGACCGCGTCGGGCGCGATCCAGTGGTAGCGGCAGCCGATCGGGTCGCCGAAGCGAAGCCCGTCCTGCTGCGCCTCGATGCGGTCGGCGGCGACCTTCGTCACGGCTTCACCTGCTCGAGCCGGGCAGCGACCTGCGCATCCTCGCCGACCATCAGGTCGAGCTCGTCGAAGTCGAGGACCGAGTCGTCGATCGCGCCCGCGATGGTGCGGCACCGCCGGGCGACCTGCTCGGCGTCCTCGACGAGGCTGCGGACCCCCTCGACGAGGAGGTCACGCCACGGGAAGTCGTCCGCAGGGTGGTCGACGTCGCCGAGTGCGGCTCGCAGGTCCTCACGGGCGGAGTCGAGCTCCTCCCGGGCGCCGCGCAGCGCCCGCTGGTTGATCGCGATCGGCCTCATGCCGCTCTTCTGCCCCGGTGAACGGGGTCGAAACCAGAAGTGGTGAAACTGTGAACGACGCCGAGCAGGGTCGGCTCAGACGTGCCCGGAGAGCTGGGCCAGCCGCAGCTCGAGGCGCCCGAGCAGGTCGCCGCACGCCTTGTCCGGCATGGCTGACTTCCGGCCCCCGCCCTGCGCGCAGACCGGCAGCACGTCGATGGACAGCCTGGCCCCGCCGGCGAGCGCGCGCAGCTCGTCGAGCTTGTCGCCGAAGGGCGAACCGCTGCCGGGGCTGTAGTAGCGCACGGCAGCGTCCACGTCGTCGGCGAACAGGTCGGCCTTCGTCACCGCGACCACCAGCCACGTCGGCCGGTCGCGGCGCACCGCCATGCTGGCGATGCGGTGGGCGGTGATCGACCAGTCCTCGAGCTCGGCGGCCAGCTGCTCCTCGCGCGTGGCGACCCCGGCGCCGCTGGTCCCACCCGTGCGCCGTGGGGTGGCATGGCCGTTGGCGACCACGTGCAGCACGCCGTCGACCGGCTCGTCGTGGAAGACCTCGTCCAGCGCGCCGAGACGGGTGGCGGCGTTCTCGCCGGGCACCACGCGGAAGCGGTAGCCGCGCAGCCGCGCGTTGCGACGCGTACGCCGCTCCATGACCGCCGAGCCGACGTCCTGCCCGCCCTCGGCGCTCGCGCGGCGGGAGAGCCGGTCGGCCAGCCGGGTCTTGCCGACGCCGGTCATCCCGGTCACCGCAACCGTCGGGTAGCGGTGGCGCAGGAGGCGCGAGGCGCGTTCGGGGGCCTGGGCCAGCGCGGCCAGGGCACCTCCGGCGAGGGTGGTGCCGAGGGCTGCCTTGCCGTGTCGCAACGGTGACTGCATGGGTCCATCCTGCCCGTTGCCTGCCTGCTGGGGTCCGCCCCGGGCGCGCTGGTTGGCCTTGCCACCGGCTGTCCCGGACAATGGCGGGGCTCCCACCCCGCGGTCGAAAGGTCTTCATGGACACCGAGAAGCGCCCCGTCCTGACCGGGCTCGTCGCCCTGGTCGGCGTCGCCGTGGTCATCGGGCTCCTGGGCGGGCTCGCCGTGATGGTGGGCGTCAAGGCCACCGGCATCGGCGGCACGTCGAGCGGGAGCTCCGCCGAGGAGGCGCCTGCCACCTTCAACCTCCCCCGGCCGAGCGACACCGGCAGCACGGAGCCCGCGCCCGAGGAGCCGGCCGAGCCGACCGAGGGGGAGACGTCGGAGGCGCCGGCCGAGGCCATCTCGCTGACCACCGGCCAGCAGTCGGTGAGCCCGATGCAGCAGATCGACCTGACCGGGACCTACCAGGCCGGCGAGGGCGCGATCCTGCAGGTGCAGCGCTTCGAGGACGGGGCGTGGGTCGACTTCCCGGTGACCGTGTCGGTCGGCGGCGGCACCTTCGCGACGTACGTCCTGACCGGCCGCACCGGGCCCAACCAGTTCCGCGTCGTCGACACCGACTCAGACGTCGTGTCCAACGAGGTCACCGTCACCGTCGGCTGACGGCGGACTCGCGTCGTTCTCCACGCGTGGTCCGCGACGTCACCCCGACACGCTACGGGGCCGCGCGAGCGGTGCGTGAGACAGGTTCCTGGGCAATAGAAGGTGTCTCACTCACCGCCCGCCGCGCGAGACCCGGACCGGCGGTGCGGCCGGGCGTCAGGCGCTCAGGGGATCCAGTCGAAGGTGTCCGGGTTCGGGCCCGTACGCCCTTCCTCGCCGCGGTCGAGGTCGTCGATCGCGGACATGTGGGTCGGCTCGAGCTCGAAGTCGAAGATCTCGAAGTTCTGGCGCATCCGGTCGGGGTTCATCGACTTCGGGAAGACGATGTCGCCGCGCTGCACGTGCCAGCGCAGGGTCACCTGGGCGGGCGTGCGCCCGACGAGCGAGGCGATCTCGCCGATCGTGTCGTCGTCCATCACCTTGCCCTTGGCGATGGGCGACCACGCCTCGGTCAGCACGCCGTGGCGCTGGTTGGCCGCGCGCACGTCCTCGTTGGTGAAGAACGGGTGCACCTCGACCTGGTTGACGGCCGGCACCACACCGGTCTCCTCGACGATCCGGTCGAGGTGGGCGGGCTGGAAGTTCGAGACGCCGATGGAGCGGGTCTTGCCGGCCTCCTGCGCCTCGATGAGCGCGCGCCAGGTCTGCACGAAGTCACCGTCGTACTGGGTGGGCAGCGGCCAGTGGATGAGGAAGAGGTCCACCTGGTCGAGGCCGAGCCTCTCGAGCGAGGCGTCGATCTCGCGGCGCGCGTCGTCGGGCCGGTGGAAGGAGTTGTTGAGCTTGGTCGTGACGTAGAGCTCGTCGCGGGCCAGGCCGGAGGTCCTGATCGCCTCGCCGACACCCGCCTCGTTGCCGTACATCTGGGCGGTGTCGATGTGGCGGTAGCCCGCCTCGAAGGCCTGGACCACCGTGGCGGCGGTGTCCTCGGGCGGGACCTGGAAGACGCCGAAGCCGAGCTGGGGGATGGACGTGCCGTCGGGGAGCGCGATGTTCGGAACAGTCATGCAGGTTCCTACAGCGACGGGGCGCGAGGTATTCCGCACGACCACCCCGAGGTGGTCGTCATAGGCTCGCCCGGTGACCCACGAGACCCATGTCCCGCCCGCGCCGATCGACCTCCCCGGGGCAGGTGACTGGCTCGGCTGGGTCGCCGCGCGCTGCGAGGGCCAGCTCGACGAGGCGCGACGGCTGGTCGAGCAGGTCAAGGCCGCCTCGGGGGCGGCGGACGTGCTGGGAGCCTGGAACGCCGCCGAGACCGCGCTCGGCAACGCCGGGTCCGTCGCGCTGTGGGCCGAGGTCCACCCCGACGCCGCGGTCCGCGACCGCGCCGACGAGCTGGGCCAGGTGGTGCAGAGGTACGTCACCGAGCTGGGCCTGGACCGCGACCTGTACGCCGTCCTCGCCGACCTCGCCGACCTCGCCGCCACGCCGGAGGCAGAGGCCCTCGACGCCGACGCCCGCCGGGTGCTCGACCACACGCTGCGCGACTTCCGCCGCGCCGGCGTCGACCGCGACGAGGCCACCCGCGAGCGGCTGCGCGAGCTGAGCGAGCGCAGCGTGCTGCTCTCGCAGGACTTCGGCCGCCACATCCGCGACGACGTGCGCTCGGTGCGGCTGGCGCCCGAGCAGCTCGCCGGCCTGCCCGACGACTACCGCACCGCTCACCCCGCGGACGACGACGGGCTGGTCACGATCACCACCGACTACCCCGACCTGGTGCCGTTCATGACCTTCGGCGCGGACGGCGCGGCCCGCCGCGAGCTGTCGCTGGCGGCCAACAACGTGGCCTGGCCGGTGAACGACCAGGTGCTCCAGGACCTGCTCGCGGTGCGGCGCGAGACCGCCACCCTGCTCGGCCACGACTCGTGGCCCGACTACGACACCGAGGTCAAGATGATCGGCTCGGGCCGGGCCGTCGCCGACTTCATCGACCGCATCAGCGACGCAGCGCATCAGCGCGCGGGCCGTGAGCTCGGGGTGCTGCTGGAGCGCAAGCGCCAGGACGAGCCCGACGCCGAGACGGTGGAGACCTACGACTCGCGCTACTACTCCGAGCTCGTGCGTCGCGAGCAGTACGACGTCGACGGCCAGGTCGTGCGCACCTACTTCCCCTTCGACCAGGTCCGCCAGGGCCTCCTCGACGTCACCGGCCGGCTCTTCGGCCTCGACTGGACCCCTGTCCCGCAGGCCGAGGCCGGCACGTGGCACGAGGATGTCGCGAGCTACGACGTCGGGCTCGACGGCGTACGGATCGGGCGCATCCACCTCGACCTCCACCCCCGCGAGGGCAAGTTCAAGCACGCCGCCCAGTTCGACATGGTCACCGGCATCGCCGGCCGGCAGCTGCCCGAGGGCGTGCTGGTCTGCAACTTCAGCAGCGGCCTGATGGAGCACGACGAGGTGGTGACGCTCTTCCACGAGTTCGGCCACCTCGTGCACCACGTGCTCGGCGGGCAGGGCGCGTGGGCGCGCTTCTCCGGCGTCGCCACCGAGTGGGACTTCGTCGAGGCGCCGAGCCAGATGCTGGAGGAGTGGGCCTGGGACGCAGGTGTCCTGGCCACCTTCGCCCGCAACGGGGCCGGCGAGACGATCCCGGCCGAGCTGGTCGCGGCGATGCGCCGTGCCGACCACTTCGGCAAGGGCACCCACGCCGCGCAGCAGATGGCGTACGCCGCCCGGTCCTACTTCTTCCACGCCGGCCCTCACGACGACCTCACGGCCTACGGCGACGAGCTCCAGCGCCGCTACTCGGTCTTCCCGCCGCTGCAGGGGGCGCACATGCACTGCGCCTTCGGCCACCTCGACGGCTACTCCTCGGGCTACTACACCTACATGTGGTCGCTGGTGATCGCGAAGGACCTCTTCAGCGCCTTCGACGAGGCAGACCTCTTCGCCCCCGACGTGGCGCACGCCTACCGCGACAAGGTCCTGGCGATGGGCGGGCGTCGCGACGCTGCCGACCTGGTCGAGGACTTCCTCGGCCGGCCCTACTCCTTCGACGCCTGGGAGGCCTGGCTGGCGGAGTGACGTCGGGGGTGGGTCCGCCTCAGTTGCGCAGCACCTCGGGTCGGGTGGGGTCGAGGTCGGCGATCCGCTCGGCCACCGCGGTGCCGAACTCCTCGTGGCCATCCTCGGTGAGGTGGAGCCGGTCGGCGAGGTAGTCGAGCTCGAGGTCGCTCGTGACGACGTAGGGGACGCCGAAGGCCTCGGACAGGTCCGCGAGCAGCTCGTCGACCCGCGGCACCATGGCGGCGCGGGAGGGAGCGGCGGCAGGACCCACGACGACGACCGGGTGCCCGGCGAGGTCGGCCATCAGGTGGCGGAAGCCGCGCTCGATCGCCGCCGCCGGCTGGTCGACGTCGTTGAGGCCACCCTCGACGACCACGAGCTGCGGGCGGGTGTCGAGTGCGGCGGAGGCACGGTCGGCGAAGGACACGCGACCGCACCCGCTGGCGCCGGCGCTGAAGCCGGACCCGGAGAAGCCCGCCACGTGCACCTCGCCGGGCAGCTCCGCGGCCCAGGAGCGGGCCGGGTCGTCCTGGCCGAGGCCGACCGACCAGGAGTCGCCGATGACCAGGACCGGCTCGCCGTCCCCGGTGACGATGGCGGCGCGCTCGCGCGCGTCGGCGCGGTGCTGCTGGCAGCGGCCCATGCCGGCGCCGGCGCGGTCGGCGACGTAGAACGCCATCAGGGCAGCGAGCAGCACGGCGATGGCTGAGGCGCCGACGACCCGGCGCAGGTTCCCCCGATGCAGCACAGGAGAAGTCTGCGGCCTCGAGCCGTGATCGCGAAGCGGAAACGACCCTTGACCTCCCCTGATCCGGGCCCGGGACGTGCCGGAAACCGGGAGCGGCGGCGGTCGGTGGCCACCTAGGCTGCCCGCCATGGCGAGCGACGGCCTCCTGGCGGCGTACGACGAGCAGCTGCGCACCGACGCCGAGATGGTCGGCGCCCACGAGGTCGTCGAGGACGGCCCGTTGCTGTGGGCGGTCTTCGACCACGGCGGCTTCGTGTCCTACCGCGACCTCGGTGGGCTCGAGGGAGCAGCGCTCGACGAGGCCATCGCCCGCACGGTCGCGCACTTTCGCGACGACACCGACGTCTCCTCCTTCGAGTGGAAGTCGCGCGGCCACGACCTGCCCGCCGAACTCGGCGAGCGTCTCCTCGCCCACGGCCTGGTCGCGGAGCCGGTCGAGACCGTGATGATCGGCGAGGCCGCGAGGCTCGCGGTCGACGTGCCGCTCGACGACACCCCGGCCGGCCCCGTCGTCGTACGCCGCATCGAGCCCGGCGCCGACGCGGTCGACGACCTGACCCGCATGCTCGCCGCGCAGGAGTCGGTCTTCGGTGGTGGGAGGGGCCCGTCCGTCGCCTCGGCGCTGGCCGAGCTGGAGGGTGGGGCGTCGGAGTTCTGGATCGCCGAGGTCGGCGACCGGGTGGTGTGCGCGGGCCGGCTGACGCCGGTCGAGGGCACGGAGTTCGCGGGGATCTGGGGCGGGTCGACGCTCCCGGAGCTACGCGGGCGGGGGATCTACCGCGCGCTCGTCGCCGCGCGTGCCCGCTCCGCGACCGAGCGCGGCGCGCGCCTGATCCACTCCGACTGCACCGACATGTCGCGCCCGATCCTCGAGCGTGCGGGCCTGCGCGCGGTCACCACCACGACGCCGTACGTCTGGACCCGCTGAGCGGTCGGAAATTCATCGGCGGATCGGGGAACATCCGGCGCCGTCCTGCGTTGAGACCTATGAACAGAGTTGAGTGAGATCGACTCAAGTGTTTTGCCAGTCCGGCCGCAGTTGGGCAGGATGGCTCTCATCCGCAGGATCCAACGCAGGAGGTAAACCCCCATGGCTCGAGCCGTCGGCATCGACCTCGGCACGACGAACTCCGTCGTGGCCGTCCTCGAAGGTGGAGAACCCACCGTCATCGCCAACGCCGAAGGCGCCCGGACCACCCCGTCCGTCGTGGCCTTCACCAAGTCCGGCGAGGTGCTCGTCGGAGAGGTCGCCAAGCGTCAAGCGGTCACCAACGTCGACCGCACCATCCGGTCCGTCAAGCGCCACATGGGCGAGGACTGGAAGGTCGACATCGACGACAAGACCTTCACCCCCCAGCAGATCAGCGCGTTCGTGCTGCAGAAGCTCAAGCGCGACGCCGAGGCCTACCTCGGCGAGACCGTGACCGACGCGGTCATCACCGTGCCGGCGTACTTCTCCGACGCGCAGCGCCAGGCCACGAAGGAGGCGGGCGAGATCGCCGGCCTCAACGTGAGCCGCATCGTCAACGAGCCCACCGCCGCGGCGCTGGCCTACGGCCTCGACAAGGGCGAGGACCAGACGATCCTCGTCTTCGACCTCGGTGGCGGCACCTTCGACGTGTCCCTCCTCGAGATCGGCGAGGGCGTGGTCGAGGTCAAGGCCACCTCCGGTGACAACCACCTCGGTGGCGACGACTGGGACAACCGCGTCGTGGAGTGGATGGTCAAGAAGTTCAAGGACTCCAACGGCGTCGACCTCGCGGCCGACAAGATCGCCAAGCAGCGACTCCAGGAGGCCGCGGAGAAGGCGAAGATCGAGCTGTCCTCCTCGAGCGAGACCACGGTCCACCTGCCCTACATCACCCATGGCGAGTCCGGCCCGCTCCACTTCGAGGAGAAGCTGACCCGCAGCGAGTTCCAGAAGCTCACCGCCGACCTGCTCGAGCGCACCAAGGCGCCGTTCAAGAACGTGCTGAAGGACGGCGGCGTCGCGGTCGACAAGATCGACCACGTCGTGCTCGTCGGCGGCTCCACCCGCATGCCCGCCGTCACCGAGGTCGTCACCGAGCTCCTCGGCGGCAAGCAGCCCAACAAGGGCGTCAACCCCGACGAGGTCGTCGCCGTCGGCGCCGCGCTCCAGGCCGGCGTCCTCAAGGGCGAGGTCAAGGACGTGCTCCTGCTCGACGTGACCCCGCTGTCGCTGGGCATCGAGACCAAGGGCGGCGTGATGACCACCCTCATCGAGCGCAACACCACCATCCCGACCAAGCGCTCGGAGATCTTCACCACCGCCGACGACAACCAGCCGTCGGTGGAGATCAAGGTCGCGCAGGGCGAGCGCCAGATGTGGTCGCAGAACCAGCCCCTCGGCAACTTCGAGCTGACCGGCCTTCCGCCGGCCCCGCGCGGCGTGCCGAAGATCGAGGTCACCTTCGACATCGACGCCAACGGCATCGTGCACGTCTCGGCCAAGGACCAGGCGTCCGGCCGTGAGCAGTCGATGACGATCTCCGGCGGCTCCGCGCTCGGCAAGGACGAGATCGACCGCATGGTCAAGGAGGCCGAGCAGTACGCCGAGGAGGACGCCAAGCGTCGCGAGGCCGTCGAGGCCCGCAACCAGGGCGACCAGCTCGTCTACACGACTGAGAAGTTCCTCACCGACAACGGCGAGAAGCTGCCCGACGACGTGAAGACCGAGGTCCAGGCCGACGTCGACGCGCTCAAGGCCGAGCTGGCCCGCGAGGACGCCTCGTCCGAGGAGATCACCGCGGCCGTCACGAAGCTCAACGAGTCCAGCCAGAAGATGGGCGCGGCGATGTACGCCGCCGCGGAGGCCGACCAGGCCGCCGCGGGTGGTGCCACCGGCGCGACGGGCGAGTCCGACGACGACGTCGTGGACGCCGAGATCGTCGACGAGACCACCGACGAGTCCTCCGAGGGTGAGTCCAAGTGACCGAGCCCGGCAGCGCATCGTTCGGTGACGCGGCCGGCGAGATGGCCAACGAGACCGAGGTCGAGGCGCCCCAGGAGGGTGCCTCGGCCTCGGCCGGCCAGCCGGACCCAGCGTCCGACACCACGTCCGACACCACGTCCGACACCACGTCCGACACGGCCGGCGACACCACGACGGACCCCGGTGCCGACGACAGCACCAGCGGTGTCGACAACTGGCTCGAGGAGGGCGGGCCGCTGGAGCCGCAGGACCTCGACGACGACGGCGTCTCGGCCTCGGCCGAGGTCCAGCTCGCCGAGCGCACGGCCGACCTGCAGCGCCTCCAGGCGGAGTACGCCAACTACCGCAAGCGCGTCGACCGCGACCGCCAGCTGATCGCCGAGAACGCGACCTACCGCGTCCTCGCACCGATCATCGAGGTGCTCGACACGATCGACCGCGCGCGCGAGCACGGCGACGTCGACGGTGGCTTCAAGGCCGTCGCCGACCAGCTCGAGGGGGTCGTGGCCAACCTCGGCCTGACCCGCTTCGGTGCGCCCGGCGACCCGTTCGACCCCAATCTCCACGAGGCGCTCAGCCACCTGGGCACCGACCCGGAGGTCAGTGTCGCGACGTGCAAGCACATCGCCAAGGCGGGCTACAAGATCGGCGACCGGGTGGTGCGAGCCGCCCAGGTCCTGGTGGTCGACCCTGTCGACGGCTGAGCCCGCACCCGCCGGCGACGACACGATGACGGAGAGGAGGTTCACCCGTGGCTGACAACGAAGGGTTCCGCAACGACTGGGCGACCAAGGACTTCTACAAGGTCCTCGGCATCCAGAAGGACGCGTCGTCCGCCGACGTCAAGAAGGCCTACCGCAAGCTGGCCCGGGAGAACCACCCCGACTCCAACCCCGGCGACGACGCCAAGCACGAGAAGTTCAAGGCGGTCGCCGAGGCGTACGACGTCGTGGGTGACGAGGCCAAGCGCGCCAAGTACGACGAGTTCCGCTCGCTGCAGGCACGCGGCGGCTTCGGCCCCGGCATGGGCGGCGGCGGCTTCGGCGGCGGCGGTGGAGGCGGGTTCAGCATGGACGACCTGCTGCGCGACCGTGGGTCGGGCGGGCTGGGCGACATGTTCGGCGACCTCTTCGGAGGCGGCCAGCGCACGCGTACGCACCAGCAGCCGCGGGCGCGGCGCGGCGCGGACGTCGAGAGCACCGCGACGATCGGCTTCACCGACGCCCTCGGCGGGGTGACGGTCTCGCTGCGGCTCACCTCCGACAGCGCCTGCGCCACCTGTCAGGGCACCGGCGGCAAGCCGGGAACCCGGCCGCACATCTGCCCTGAGTGCGAGGGCGCGGGCTTCGTGGTCGCCGGCACGGGAGGGGCGTTCTCGATCAACGAGACGTGCCCGGCCTGTGGCGGGCGTCAGCTCGTCTACGACGAGGCGTGCCCCACGTGCCACGGCAGCGGTCGCGGCACCTCGGCCCGCACGATCCAGGCCCGCATCCCGGCCGGCGTCAAGGACGGCGCCCGGATCCGCCTCAAGGGCAAGGGCGCACCGGGGGAGAACGGCGGACCGTCCGGCGACCTCTTCGTCACGGTGAAGGTGACCCCGCACCGCGTCTTCGGGCGCACGGGTGACAACCTCACCCTCGACGTCCCGGTCTCCTTCGACGAGGCGGCGCTGGGCGGCGAGGTGAAGATCCCGACGCTGGGCGGCGCACCGGTCACCCTGCGTCTCCCCCCCGGCACGCCCAACGGGCGCACCTTCCGCGTCCGCGGCAAGGGTGCAACCCGCCGCGACGGGACCAAGGGCGACCTGCTGGCCACCGTCGAGGTGTGCGTCCCGTCGTCGCTCGACGACGCCGCGCGGGAGGCCGTCGAGGCCTACCGCACGGCCATGGCCGGCAAGCCGCTGCGCGCAGGACTCTTCGACGCATGAACTCACCCCAGATGAGCGTCCCGTTCGGCTCGCCCCCGCCCGACGCCGCCGTCTACGTCATCAGCGTGGCGGCGGAGCTGACCGGCCTGCACCCGCAGACGCTGCGGGCCTACGAGCGGATGGGCCTGATCGCACCGGGGCGCACCGGGGGTGGCGGTCGCCGTTACTCCCACCGCGACCTCGAGCGGCTGCGCGAGATCGCCGACCTCACCAGCGCCGGCATCGGCATCGAGGGTGTACGCCGGATCATGGAGCTGGAGAACCAGCTCGACGCGCTGCGCGCCCGCAACGAGGAGCTCCTCGCCGAGCTCGACGCCGTACGCCGCGGGATGACCGCGCGCGCCGCGATGCAGGCCCCGGCCAACAAGCTGCCGGTCCTGCACCAGTCCGTCGGCCAGTCGGTCGTGGTCTGGCGCCGGCCGCGCTGAACCCGCGCGACGCGCTGCACCGGTCCTCGGCGTCGCCGCGGACCGGTGCAGGCGTCGGGGTCAGTGGATCGTGATCTGCCCCTTGGTGAGCTGGCCGCCCAGGCTGAGGACCACCGTGCCCCTGGCGTCCTTCACCTTGATGACGAGCTTGTCCTTCTTGCCCTTCCTGCGGTGGTCGGTCGCCTCGGCCGAGAAGGTGTAGCCCTTCTTGCCGTTCCACCTGCCGGTGCCGGACCAGGTCGCGGTCCTCCCCGACACGGCCAGGCTGCTCACGGTCGTGCCCTTGAACCTGTCTCCGTGGACCCGCACCGTGATCTTCCCGCGGTAGCCGGCGCCGCTCGACTTGGCCACGAAGCCGAACCGCGCCTTGTCGCGGCCCTCGTCGAGCCAGCCGCCGCCGGTCACCTTCAGCGCGTCGGCCGGGGGCGGGGGCGTCGTGGCGGTCACGGTGATCGAACGCGTCGCCGTGGTGCTCCCGCCGTCGTCGTCGGTCACCGTCACGCTGATCGTGGGGGTCCCCGCTGCCGTGTAGGTGTGGCTGCCGGTGCAGGTCCCGCCGGTCATGGTGCCGGCACCGGACGTCCCGTCGCCCCACGCGATCGAGCAGGTGCGCGTGTCGTTGCTGCCGGCGTCGGTGGTCGTCGCGGAGAGCGACACCGCGGTGCCCGTCGGCGTCGTGGTCCCGGCTGCGGGTGCCGTGATGCTCACGCCGGGTGCCGCGTTGGTCACCGTCAGGACGAGGGTGTCGCTGACCTTCGGGTTGACCCCGTCGTCACCGGTCAGCTCGAGGGTCCAGGTGCCGTCGTCGGTGCATCGCACCGTCGTGTCGACGGCGCCAGGGTCGGCGAAGGTGCACGAGGCCCCCGCGTCGACATTCGCTCCTGCCGTCGCCTTCCACGTCGTGGTCACCGGCTCGGTGTCACCCACCGTCGCGTCCAGGGCGATGGGGCTGCCCTCGACGCCCGTCCTGTCGGTGCCTGCGTCCACGTCGGGCGCGGGGTTGGTGACGGTCAGGGTCGCCGTGTCGGACACCGGAGGGTTGGTGCCGTCGTCGGCGGTGAGGGTGAGCGTCCAGGTGCCTGCGCTGGTGCAGGACACGGTGGTGTCCACGGCGTTGGGGTTGGCGAAGGTGCAGGTCGCGCCGGTCGGCACGCCGCTGAGCGGGGTCGCCGTCCACTTCGTCGTCACCGGTTCGGTGTCGGTCACCGTGCCGTCCAGGCTGATCGCCGTCGAGTTCGCGCCCGACCGGTCCGCTCCGGCGTCGACCAGCGGTGCGGGGTTGGTGAGGGTCAGCACCGCCGTGTCGGAGACGGGCGGGTTGGTGCCGTCGTCGGCGGTGAGGGTGAGCGTCCAGGTGCCTGCGCTGGTGCAGGACACGGTGGTGTCGACGGCGTTGGGGTTGGCGAAGGTGCAGGTCGCGCCGGTCGGCACGCCGCTGAGCGGGGTCGCCGTCCACTTCGTCGTCACCGGTTCGGTGTCGGTCACCGTGCCGTCCAGGGTCACCTCGGAGCGGTTCGGGCCCGAACGGTCGGGCCCGGCGTCGACGACCGGCGGCGGGTTCGTGCTCGTCACCCGGATCGTCACGGTGCGCGGGACAGCGCCGAGCCCCTTGTCGTCAGCCGCCAGCAGCGTGACGTTGTGGTCGCCGACCGCGTTCGGGGTCCACGAGAAGGTGCCGCTCGCTGGGTTTCCCGGGGTCGGGGCGAAGGTGGCTCCGCCCGGCAGGCCGATCGCAGAGGGCGTGACGACGTCTCCTGCGTCCGGGTCGCTCGCGGCCACGGTGAAGCTGAAGGGCGTGCCCAGCACGGCGTTCAGCACGGCGCCGTTGGCCGGCGTGGGACTGGTGAAGACCGGCTGGGCGTTCGTGGAGTTGGACCCCAGCCTGATGAAGAAGTCCACTGCAGCCCTGCTGACCACGACACCACCGACGACGTTCTCGATCATCACCTGGGTGCTGTAGAACGTGCTGCCCGACGTGGCGAGGTCAGCCCCGCGCGTGTCCCACGTGTAGAGGCCGGTCGTCGCGGCGATCGTCGCTCCGGCCGGCTGGGTGAACGCGCCCGCGCTGCCCCCTGCCTCCAGGTCGGTGGCGAGACGCCACTTCATCGGCTGGCTGTCCGGGTCGCTGGCGGGGACGCTGAAGGTGCAGGTCGACTCCACGGGGCAGTCGACGATGGGAGGCACGAGACCGACGGGGCTCGCGGACGTCTTGCTCAGGTCGACCAGCGTCTCGTAGCGGATCTCGCCGTCGCCGTTGTTCATGTGACCGTCGGAGGACGAGAGCCGGCAGCAGTCCGAGGAGGACGCCACGTAGGACCCGGCTGCGGCGTAGGTGTGGACCGCGTGTCCCTCCGCGGTCACGACGTCGTTGACGGGGTCGACGGTCACCGCGGTCATCTCCACGACGACGGCCTCACCGTCCCCGGTGTCGATGTACTGGGAGGTGACCACGTCGCCGGGCGCGAAGGTGCAGGGGTCGATGTAGAAGGAGCACCGCCACGAGCCGGTGAGGTGGAACTCGACCTGGTTGGCGGCGCCGCCGGCGTGCCAGGTGAGCTGGTTCGCCCGGTAGTGGCTCGCTGCTGCGGGTGTGGCAGCGAGCACCACGGCGATCATCGAGCCGATCAGGGCGAGGATCGCCACGACCGCGCTGCGCGCGGCCGGCTTCTTCGGAGTGTTCATGGACACCTTCTCGGGGGACCGCGCCGCGTCGGCGCGGGATTCCGAGAATGTGGGCGCGCGCTCGGACCGCTCGGACACGGGCCTCGATATCCCCAACTTTGGTAGCCACCCGAGGCGGCGAGTGAGGCGTTGTCGGTGGCACCGCCTAGGGTCGGGGCGTGAGCGAACGATGAGCAAGATGGACAACCTGCGGGCCATGCGCGAGGCCAAGTACGCCGAGTCCCAGAAGCGAGCGGCGGCTGCGCCGGCGCGACCGAAGGCGGCTGTGGCGCCCCCAGCGACGGCGAGGAAGGCTGTCCCGGCGACCGAGCCAGTGGCGGCCGACGAGCTGTGCGGCCACCGCAACATGAGCGGCCGCACCTGCACGCGCGAGCAGGGCCACGCGGCCAAGAGCCACCGCTACTCCTGAGCCGTCTCAGGCGCTGAGCGCCTCCTCCGGCACGCCGGTCGGGTCGGGGCTCGCCGCGGAGCTCGGCGACCTGCGAGACGAGCAGCTCCCACACCTCGTCGGCCACCCGCCGCACGGTCGCTTCGTCGGGCACCTCCCCGTCGGCCACGCCCGCGGCGCCGGGCGAGCGCTCAGGTCGGCCAGTGCCCGGGGCGCATCAGCCCGGGAGGCAGCTTCGTCGTGCCGTCGCCTGTCGCGGCGTTGACCTGCGGCTGGGTGAGGAAGAGCGCACCGGACAGGTCGCACCCGCGTACGTCGGCGTCGCGGAGGTCGCAGCCGAGCAGGTCGGCCTCGTCGAGGTCGGCGTCGCGCAGGTCCGCGCGGATCAGCACGGAGGCGCGGAGGGTCCATCCGCGGTGGTCGCCCTCGAGGCGCCGGCCGGCCAGGTCCCGGCGCGACAGGTCGCCGGCGTCGGGCCACCGGCGGCGTACGCGCGCGCCGGCGTCGGCGAGCAGGCGTCCGACCCGGTCGTGGAGGACGTCGATGTCGAGCTGCAGGAGGGTGTCGGGGTCGGCCGCGGTGAGCTGCTCGATCTCTGCGCTCGCGGCGCGTGAGTCCTCGTCCGGCGAGCGGCGCTCCACCTCGAGGAGGTGCACGAGCATCTCGTGCAGCTGCCGCATCACCGACAGGACGGCCGCCATCTCGGGCAGGTTGTCCTGGTCGCGCCAGGAGACCCCGGCGTAGGTGATCTGCGAGACCTGCTGGCCGGCACCGAAGCACTCGAAGACCGTGCAGCCCGGCCACCCCTTCTCGCGCAGCGAGTCGTGGATGCCGCAGCGGTCGTCGTCGAGCAGGTTGAGGCAGGCGCGCCCGCTGGGCTTGTCGACACCGAAGCCGGACGAGGCCGAGAAGGGCAGCAGCACGCAGCAGAGCCCGAAGCAGGAGGCGCAGTCAGATCTCAAGCCGGGTGTCGCCACCCGGGGATCGTGTCACGCAGGTGGTGAGGACCTGCGTCAGGCTCCGTACCAGCCGCGTTGGATCGCGAAGGCGTTGACGAAGAGCAGCGCGACGAACAGGACCGCGATGAACCGGTTGTCGAAGATCAGCTTGCTCATAGCATCCAGCATGCCCGCTTGTTCGCGGAATCAAACAGGTGAAAGGTAAAGATTGCTCGGGGAGGTCTCGATACCGCGCCTCGTTCCTCGGCGGCCACTCGACCGGCGATGGGTGGCTGGACCCCTAGGCTGACGCCGTGAGCGCGCTGCTGGTGGCTGGGACGACGTCGGACGCCGGAAAGACGATCGTCACGACCGCCCTGTGCCGGGCGTACGCGCGTCGCGGTGTGAGGGTGGCGCCCTTCAAGGCGCAGAACATGTCGAACAACTCGATGGTGTGCGCCACCCCCGACGGCCGTGGCGTCGAGATCGGCCGCGCGCAGTGGATCCAGGCGGTCGCGGCGGGAGCCGAGCCCGAGGCGGCGATGAACCCGGTGCTCCTCAAGCCCGGCGGCGACCGGCGCAGCCACGTCGTGGTGATGGGGCGTCCCGGCGGCTCGATCGACTCCAAGGACTTCGTCGGCGGACGCACCCACCTGCGCGATGCGGCGTACTCCGCCTTCGACGACCTCTCCTCCCGCTGGGACCTGGTCGTGGCGGAGGGCGCGGGCAGCCCGGCGGAGATCAACCTGCGGGCGGGCGACTACGTCAACATGGGGCTGGCGCAGCACGGCGCGATCCCCACCGTGGTGGTCGGCGACATCGACCGCGGTGGCGTCTTCGCGGCGATGTTCGGCACGCTGGCGCTGCTGGACGCCGCGGACCAGGCGCTGGTCGCGGGCTTCGTGGTCAACAAGTTCCGCGGCGACGTCGACCTGCTGCGCCCGGGACTGGACGAGCTCCGCGAGCTGACCGGCCGGGAGGTGTACGGCGTGCTGCCGTGGCACCCGGACCTGTGGCTCGACTCCGAGGACGCGCTCGACCTGAGCGGTCGGCGGGCGAGCCAGGGGGAGGCGCGGCTGCGGGTGGCCGTCGTACGCCTCCCGCGGATCTCGAACTTCACCGACGTCGACGCGCTGGGCATCGAGCCAAGCGTCGACGTGGTCTTCGCCTCGGACCCGCGGGCGCTCGCCGGTGCCGACCTCGTCGTGCTTCCCGGCACTCGCGCGACCCTGGAGGACCTGGCCTGGCTCCGCTCGCGCGGGCTCGACCGGGCCGTGCTCGACCACGCCGCAGCGGGCAAGCCGGTGCTGGGGATCTGCGGCGGCTTCCAGATGCTGGGCCGGAGGATCCTCGACCCGGCCGGTGTCGAGGGGGTGGCCGGTGCCGACGTGGCGGGGCTGGGGCTGCTCGACGTGACCACGACCTTCAAGGCCGACAAGGTGCTGCGGCTGCCGGTCGGGTCGGCGCTGGGGGCCGACGCCCACGGCTACGAGATCCACCACGGCCGGACCACCCGGCACGGCGGCGAGGAGTTCCTGGGCGGAGCGCGCGCGGGTGCCGTCCTCGGCACGATGTGGCACGGCAGCCTGGAGGGTGACCACCTGCGCCGCGCGCTCCTCACCGAGGTCGCCGCGGCGGCCGGCGTGGCGTACGAGCCCTCCGACGTGAGCTTCGCCGAGCAGCGCGAGCGACGGCTGGACCTGCTCGGCGACCTCGCCGAGGAGCACCTCGACCTCGACGCACTGCTCGCTCTGGCGCGTGAGGGTGCGTCGGCCGGTATGCCGGCGCTGGAGCCGGGGGCATCACGATGACGGTGCTCCTGCTGGGCGGGACGAGCGAGGCGCGCGAGCTGGCGGTGCTCCTGGACGAGGCAGGCGTGGACTTCGTGTCGTCGCTGGCCGGGCGGGTCGAGCGGCCGCGACTGCCGGTCGGTGAGGTGCGGATGGGCGGCTTCGGCGGGGTCGAGGGGCTGCGCGCGTGGCTCGCCGAGCGCGGCGCCACGGCGGTCGTGGACGCGACGCACCCCTTCGCGGAGGGGATGTCAGCCAACGCCGTCGCGGCCTGCGCCGCGTCGGGTGTGCCGCTGCTCCGGCTGGCCCGGCCGGGATGGGGCGACGCCCCGGGCGCTGACGCGTGGCGCTGGGTGGACGACCACGCTTCGGCGGCGACGCTGGCTGCGTCGCTGGGTCGGCGCCCGTTGCTGACGGTGGGGCGCCAGCCGCTCGGCCACTTCGTCGGGCCACTGGCCGGCCACCGGGCCGTGGTGCGCGTCGTCGACCCGCCCGAGATCGAGGTGCCGGCGCCGTGGCTGGTGATGCTGGACCGGGGGCCCTACGACCTCTCCGGTGAGCTCGAGCTCCTCGCCGGGCACGCGATAGACGTGCTCGTCACCAAGGACTCCGGCGGCTCCTACACGTGGCCGAAGATGGCGGCCGCCGATCAGCTCGGCGTGCCGGTCGTGGTCGTGCGACGACGTGCGGAGGTGGACGGCGTGGAGACCGTCCCGGACGCGGCTGCGGCGCTGGCCTGGGTCGTGTCGTCCTCGGCCGTATCGTGAGGGCATGTCGACCCCGGGCCTGACCCCCGCCTCTCCGCTCAAGCTGAAGTTCCCGCAGTCGCTCGCGGTCTACGACGACTACGCCAAGGCGCAGAAGAGCGTGGACTTCCTCGCCGACGCGGACTTCCCCGTCAGCCAGCTGATGATCGTGGGCACCGACCTCAAGCGCATCGAGCGCGTCACCGGGCGGCTGACCTGGTCGAAAGTCGCGGTCGGCGGCATCCTGTCCGGGCTGTGGTTCGGTATCTTCATCGGACTGGTCTTCGCGCTCTTCACCGAGGAGAACCTCTGGCAGGTGCTCCTCAGCACCGCCTTCATCGGCGCGACCTTCGGGCTCGTCTGGGCGCTCATCGGCTACGCCTTCACCCGCGGGCAGCGCGACTTCTCCTCCATCACCCAGGTGGTGGCGACGAAGTACGAGGTGCTCGTCGAGCACAAGGACGCCGCCCGGGCGCGCGAGCTGCTGGCCGGGCTGCCGGGGGCGCTGCCGGACCCCTTCGCCTGAGCCGCTGCCCGTCGGGACGCAGACACGCAGACATTGGTCGTTGCGGCGCCACCCGCTGAGCGTGCCGCGTCCGGCCTGACCGGACCAATGTCTGCGCGTCTACGACCGAGCGGAACGCCACGCGATGAGCACGGCCGCGACGACGGCGCCGGTGCCGACCGCGTCGGCCAGGCGTACCGCCCGCTCGATGTCCGCGCGGTCCGGCGGTGGACCGTCGCCGAGGACCACGCGGTCCTCGGCGCCGTGGGCGTAGTGGTTGCGCCCTCCGAGGCGCACGCCGAGCGCGCCGGCGAAGGCGGCCTCGACGACGCCCGCGTTGGGGCTGGGGTGGCGGCGGGCGTCCCGACGCCAGGCGCGGAGCGCGGCTGACGGACGGCCGCCGACCGTGGGGGCGAGGGCCGCGGCGAGCAGACCGCTGAGCCTGGCGCCGGGCAGGTTGAGCAGGTCGTCGAAGCGCGCCGAGGCCCAGCCGAAGCGGCCGTAGCGCTCGCCGCGGTGGCCGACCATCGCGTCGAGGGTGTTGGCCGCGCGGTAGCCGAGCAGACCGGGGACGCCGAGGCACGCGCCCCAGACGAGCGGGGCGACGACGGCGTCGGAGGTGTTCTCCGCGACCGACTCGACGACGGCGCGGCTGACCTCTGCCTCGTCGAGGATCGAGGTGTCGCGGCCGACGAGGTGGGTGAGGCGCCGGCGCGCGCCGGGCAGGTCGTCGTCAGCGAGCAGGTCGTGGACGGCTCGTGCCTCGCTGGCCAGCGACGTGCCGCCGAGCACGGTCCACGTCGCGGCGGCGGTGAGGAGCGTGTGGGCGACGGGGTGGTTCCTCGTCCGCAGCTCCAGGCCGAGACCGCCCCCCGCGGCGGTCCCGGCCAGGAGGGTCAGGTGGAGCAGGCCGCGCGCCCGCGAGTCGGCGTACGTGCGCCTCTCGAGGGCGGCAGCGGCGCTGCCGAAGATCGCCACGGGGTGCCAGCGGCGCGGGTCGCCGAGGCGCCTGTCGGCGAGGTGGCCGAGGAGTATTCCGAGCGCCCGGCTCACCCCGACCGACATGTCAGAGCGTGGCGGCGAAGGCGCGCTGCGCCGCGGCCGCCTCCTGCCGGCGCCACGTGCGGTCGACCAGGACCGTCAGGACGGCGCCGATCACCGCCCACATCGCCAGCAGGGTCAGCAGCGACGAGATGCGGAAGTCCCACAGGACGCTCGCCGGGAAGCCGCCCAGCTCGTCGACCTCGGGAAAGAAGAGCGCGGCAACGGCGACCACGACGACGTACGCAGCGGCGCCGGCGACGATGCCCGGCACCCCGCTCCACCGGTGGGCCGCCCGCCGAGCGACCGCGACGGCGGCCAGCACGCCGAGCACCGAGACCGCGACGAAGCCGAACCACAGCGCGGTGCGGCTGTCGATGGTCTCGCCGGAGCCGACGGCGGGTGGGGTGGCGGGGTACTTCAGGAAGGGCACGACGCTGAACGACACCGCCCCGAGCAGCGCCACGAGCGCAGTGCTCGCGGCGGGCCGGAGGCTGCCGAGACGGCCGAGGCCGACCGCGGACAGCAGGCCGGTCAGGCCGCCGAGCACGATGCCGATGGCGAGGGTGCCCGTGGCGAGGCCGAGCGTCGACTGGGTGGTGCGGGAGATCGCCGCGTCGTCGTGGGAGTGGGAGTGCGAGGCCGCCCCGGAAGTGGTGACGTCGTCCTCGTGGTGGTGGTCGGCAGTGGCGCCTGCGGACTCGAGCGCGATGGCACGGTCGACCTGCGGCTCCCCGACGGTGTACGCCACGACGAACGCAGCGACACCGGCGAGGAGACCGGCGAGGAGACCGTGCACCAGGAAGGTGCGGGTGGTCATCGGTGGGTCAGTG
The DNA here is from genome assembly GCF_021083185.1 of Nocardioides furvisabuli. Lineage (GTDB taxonomy): Bacteria > Actinomycetota > Actinomycetes > Propionibacteriales > Nocardioidaceae > Nocardioides > Nocardioides furvisabuli. The sequence continues at coordinate 572,339 of NZ_JAIGQB010000003.1, forward strand.
GCAGGGGAAGCCGAGCAGGTGTCGACCGTCGTGGACCCACTCGTGGATCGCGGTGCCCGCGGGGATGGTGATCGCGCCCTGGACCGAGCTGATCAGCACGACGACCGACATCGCGAAGAGCGCGCCGAGGACCAGCCAGGGAGCGATCTCCCGCAGCGGGATGGCAAGGTCGGCCGGAGCGACGGTGGACGGGGTGGAGCTGGAGATGGCGTGCGCCATGGTGTTCCTCCTACGGGATGAAAGCGTCCCGGGTTGATGGGGAGTGACTTCCAGTCCGTCGGGTCTGACTTCACCGCTCGGTGTGGCTGAGCGATGTCACAGTAGCGCCACTGCGCCGGATTCCCACCGGCTTCCTCAGGACTGGGTGCGTGGAGCGTAGCGCACCCAGGAGGTCGTCGGTGACGGCCTCGCGGCGGGCGCTGATCCGGACCCATGCGTCGCTCAGCCCCGGGAACGTGTCGGCCCTGCGGACCGCGAAACCCCTGTCCCGTAGGGCTTTCCGGCTCCCGACGCCCGTGCGGGCGAGGACGTACGGCGCGGTGCTGGGCACGGTCTCGATGCCGAGATCGTGCAGTCCGTCCTCGAGGTGCCGGCGCCGTCGTTCGAGCTCATGCGCCCTCGCCAGCGCCTCTTCGCGGGCCTGCTCGTTGCTGGTCGCGATCAGCGCAGCGATGGCGGGCGCGGAGACGGACCAGGGTGTCTGGAGGTCCCGCAGGGCTCGTACGACGTCGGGCTCGGCGAGGACGTAGCCCGCGCGGATCCCGGGGATCGACCAGATCTTGGTGAGGCTGCGGAGGACGACGATCCCGGCGTGGCGCTCGTCGGCCAGCGTCTCGACGTCGTCGTCGAGGAAGGCCTCGTCGACGACGACCACCCGTCCCGGTCTCGCGAGTCCGCGGATGACGGCCGCGGGGTGGCGTACGCCGGTCGGGTTGGTCGGGTTGCCGACGACCACGAGGTCGGCGTCGACGGGCACGTCGTGGGGGTCGAGGCGGAAGCCGTCCTCGTGCCGCAGGACGACCTGGCCGACCGTGTGGCCGGCGGTGCGCAGCGCGACCTCGGGCTCGGTGAACTGCGGGTGCACGACCACCGGGTGCCGCCATGGCCGCAGCCGCGCGATGAGGGTGAAGGCCTCGGCGGCGCCGGCGGTGGCGAGCACGTCGGCCGGCTCGCGGCCGTGGCGTCGGGCGACCGCGGCCTCTGCGTCGGTGGCGTCCGGGTAGGCGTCGGCGTCCGCGAGGCTGTCGGCGAGCGCGCGGTCGAGCCAGGTCGGGCGTGGGCCGTCGAAGACGTTGACGGCGAGGTCGACCAGCCCGGGACCGGTGTCCTTGTCGCCGTGGTGGCGCAGGTCGGGACCCCGGTGGGTGCGGGCTGCCTCGACGAAGCGCGCGGCCAGCTGCGGGTGGCCGGCCCAGTGGGTGTGGAGGTAGGACGCGTGGAGGGTGGCGGTGGCGACGCCGGCGGGGTCGGGCATCAGCCAGGCCGCGTCGCCGGTGGGGGTGCGCGTGAGGTGGGTGCGGTGGAACTCGTGCCCGGTGACCACCTCGCCGGCGCGGGCCAGGAGGTTGTCGGCGGGGGAGGTGGCGGTGCGGTAGGACAACGTGAGCCGCGGCGCCATCTCGGCGGTGGCGTCGACGGCGCCGACCATCGGCAGCGCCGGCCCGTCCGGGCCGCGCACCGACTCGCAGAGGTAGAGCAGCCCGGCGCACTCCGCGACCGTCGGCAACCCCCGCGTGATCGCCGTACGCAGCTCGCGCAGCAGGCGCTCGTTGGCCCCGAGCTCGGCGGCGTGCATCTCCGGGAAGCCGCCTCCGAGGTAGAGCCCCGTCGTGCCCTCGGGCAGGCGGGTGTCGGTGAGGGGGTCGAGCTCGACGACCTCGGCTCCGGCGGCCTGCAGCAGCAGAGTCGTCTCGGCGTAGCGGAAGGTGAAGGCCCGCCCGCCCGCGACGGCGATCCTGGCGCTGCCCGCTCTCACCCCTGGTAGTCCACCGGGAAGTGGTTGTCCCGATGGGTGGTCAGCAGCCATTTCCCGGTGGACTACCCGGGGGTCCCACGGCGGCCCCTCCAGCCCAGGCGCCGCGCGCGCGAGACGTACGACCCGCTCGAGGTCCACCCGCTCCGCGATCTGCGCCGCCAGCCGGTCGAGCGCCGCCGAGGCGTCCGCCCGCTCGGCCGCCGGCACCAGCCCGAGGTGCCGCGAGGGCGCCTCGATGCCGTCGTCGCGCTGGAGAACCCCGAGCACCGGCAGCTGGTCGCCGATGGACCGGACGACCTCGTCGGCGTGCCGCGCCGACCCCGCCTTGTTGAGCACGACCCCCACGACGTCGACCGGCGGCTGGGCCCAGGTGCGGAGGCCATGGATGGTCGCGGCGATGGTGCGCGAGGCGGACGAGATGTCGACGACCAGCACCACGGGCGTACGCGTCACGCTGGCGACGTGCGCGGTCGAGGCGAACCCGTCACCACCGATCTGCCCGTCGTACAGGCCCATCACGCCCTCGATGACGGCCAGGTCCGCGCCGGCGGCGCCGTGCAGCAGCAGCGGCACGAGGCGTTCCTCCCCGACGAGGTGCGGGTCGAGGTTGCGGCCGGGGCGGCCGGTGGCGAGCGCGTGGTAGCCGGGGTCGATGTAGTCGGGGCCGACCTTGTGGCCGCTGACGGTGTGGCCGGCGCGGGCGAGCGCGGCCATCAGCCCGGTGGCGACGGTGGTCTTGCCGTGGCCGGAGGCCGGCGCGGCAACCATGAGCCGGGGGAGGGTCACCACTCGATGCCTCGCTGCCCCTTCTGCCCGACCTCCATCGGGTGCTTGACCTGCCCCATCTCGGTGACCAGGTTGGCGGCCTCGACCAGGCGCGGGTCGGCGTGGCGGCCGGTGATGACGACGTGCTGCCGGCCGGGTCGGCTGGTCAGCGTGGCGACGACGTCGTCGACGTCGACCCAGCCCCACTTCATCGGATAGGTGAACTCGTCGAGGACGTAGAGGTCGTGGCGCTCCTCCGCGAGCGCGCGCTTGATCTCGGCCCAGCCCTCGGCGGCGTCGGCGGCGTGGTCCTCCTCGGTGCCGGCCTTGCGCGACCACGACCAGCCGGAGCCCATCTTGTGCCAGGTGACGGGCCCGCCCTCGCCGGTCTGCTCGTGCAGCTCGCCGAGGCGCTCGAGCACGGTCTGCTCGCCGATGCGCCACTTGGCGGACTTCACGAACTGGAAGACCCCGATGCTGAAGCCCTGGTTCCACCCGCGCATCGCCAGACCGAAGGCGGCCGTCGACTTGCCCTTGCCGGGACCTGTATTGACGACGATCAAGGGCCGGTTGCGGCGCTCGCGCGTGGTCAGCCCGTCATCGGGGATCGTGGTCGGCACTCCCTGCGGCATCAGGCCCTCCAGCCCTCGACGTGGATGGCCTCGTCGAGGGTGCGGCCCCCGCGCCAGCCGTGCCGGACGAGGTCCGGCACCTCCTGCAGCTCGGTGACCGGTCCCAGACAGAGCCAGGCGACCGGGCGTACGCCGTCGGGCAGCCCGACGAGGTCGGCGAGGAACTCCTCGCGGTAGAACGACACCCACCCGACGCCGAGGCCCTCCGCGGTGGCGGCGAGCCAGAGGTTCTGGATGGCCAGGCAGGTGGAGTAGAGCCCGGTGTCGGCGATCGCGTGACGACCGAGCACGTGCTGCCCGCCGCGGTCGGGGTCGTACGTCACGACGACGCCGAGGCCGGACTCGCGGATGCCCTCGACCTTGATCCGCTCGAACCTCTCGCGGCGCTCGCCGTCGAGCTGGGCGGCAAAGGTCTGGCGTTCGGTCTCGACGTGCTCGACGAACGTCTCGCGTGTGCGGTCGTCGAAGACGAGGACGAAGTCCCACGGCTGCGAGTGCCCGACGCTGGGTGCGTGGTGGGCGGCCTCGAGCACACGTCGCAGCGCCCCGAGGTCGACGGGCTCGCCGCTGAACTCAGCACGTACGTCGCGGCGGCGGGCGATGACGTCGTAGAGGTCCTGGCTCAGCGTCTGCGCGCTCATGCGGCGTTGGCCAGTGTGGTCAGCGCGCTCGCGCTGACGTCGGCGATCGGCAGGTGGGTGGCCTGCATGGCCCGCGCGAGCGAGCCGGCGAGGCCCATCCGCATCGGGCCCTGCTCGCAGTCGACGACGACCGCGGTCGTCCGGTGCTCGGCGATCCACTGCCCAGCCTGTCGGCTGCGCGCGACGGCGTCGGCGCCGTGGGTCGCGCGGCCGTCGGTGATCACGATGAGCAGCGGGCGCCGCCTCGGGTCCCGCACCGCTTCGACGCGCAGCACCTCGGCCGCAGTGAGGAGGCCCTCGGCGAGTGGCGTACGCCCTCCCGCAGGCAGCTCGGCCAGACGCCGGGCGGCGATGTCGACCGAGTGCGTCGGCGGCAGCGCGACGTCGGCGCCGTCGCCGCGGAAGGTGACCAGCCCGACCTTGTCGCGGCGCTGGTAGGCGTCGAGCAGCAGGCTGAGGATCGCGGTCTTGACCTGCTCCATCCGCTTGCGCGCCGCCATCGAGCCGGACGCGTCGACGCAGAAGAGGACCAGGTTGGCCTCGCGTCCCTCGCGCCGGGCGGTGCGGAGGTCGGAGTGCTCGAACCTGAGCCGACCTTGGGTGCGGCCGCGTGCCAGCTGGTGCGGCGCGGCGGCGCGGATCGTCTCGACGAGGTGCAGCCCGCCCTGGCCGGTCGGGTCGATGCCCGCGCGCCGCCCGTTCGACGTCAGCGCGCGGGACCGCTTGCCCGACTCCCCGGCTCCGGTGCCGGTGACCTCGAAGCGGCGGACTTTGTAGGGGTCCGCGGCGGCCACCACACTCGTTGGTTGAGGAGGGCCCTCAGCGCCCGTCTCGAAACCCTGGTCCTCATTCGCTGGTCGAGTGGGGCGCTCCGCACTGCCATCCGTTGGTTGAGGAGGGCGCTCAGCGCCCGTCTCGAAACCAGGCCCCTCGGAGTCTCCGTCCCCCTCATCCTCCGGCTCCGGCGGCAGCGGCGGCTCCGGCTCCGGCTCCTCGTCCCCGAGGACCGCGTCGAGCAGCTCCTCGTCCAACCCCGGCGCATCGAACGGATTCCGCCGCCGCCGGTGGGGGAGCGCCAGCAGCGCGGCGTGGCGGATGTCGGCCCGCGTGACGGTGGTGCGTCCGTTCCACGCGGCGTGCGCGACGGCCGTACGCGTGGTGACGATGTCGGCGCGCATCCCGTCGACCTCGAAGGCGGCGCAGACCTCGGCGACCTTGGTCAGCACCGCGTCGGTGAGCTCGACCTCGGGCAGCAGCTTGCGGGCGGCGGCGATCCGATCGGTCAGCGTGCGCTCCGCGTCGGCGTACGCCTCGACGAACGTCTCCGGGTCGGCGTCGAAGGCGAGCCGGCGGCGTACGACCTCGGCGCGCAGTCTCGGGTCACGTGGCGCGGCGATCTCGACGGTGAGGCCGAAGCGGTCGAGGAGCTGGGGGCGGAGCTCGCCCTCCTCGGGGTTCATGGTGCCGACGAGCACGAAGCGGGCGGCGTGGTCGACCGAGACCCCGTCACGCTCGACGGTGGAGCGGCCCATCGCAGCGGCGTCGAGCAGCAGGTCGACGAGGTGGTCGTGCAGGAGGTTGACCTCGTCGACGTAGAGCAGGCCGCGGTGCGCGCGGGCGAGGAGGCCGGGCTCGTACTCCGCGACGCCGTCGGCGAGCACCTTGGACAGGTGCAGCGAGCCGAGCACGCGGTCCTCGGTGGCGCCGACGGGGAGCTCGACGAGGCGCACGGGCCGGGTCTCGGTCTCGGCGTCGAGCGGCCAGTCTCCATCTGGAGACGTTTCTCCGGGACGGCTCGAGAACCGGTCGCCGGCGACCACCTCGATCGGCGGCAGCACGGAGGCGAGGGCGCGCACGGTGGTGGACTTCGCCGTGCCCTTCTCGCCCCGCACGAGGACGCCGCCGACCTCGGGGGAGATCGTGGTGAGGACCAGCGCGAGGGTCATGTCGTCGCGGTCGTCGGCCTGTGAGGGGACGATCGCGGACAGGGGGTACTGCAGTGGCATGGGGGCTCCCGCTCTCGTTGCCAACTTCTGGTGGATGGCGGGAGGCCGGTCTTCGGACTTCTCTGAACGCCTGGATCGACGTCTCGAGTCACCGCAGCGGGCCCTGTGCCGGATTCTCACCGGCTTCCCAGATTCTCCCCAGACTTCGGGGCACCTCTCGCCTTGTGCGCGTCACGATAGCGTCTGCGGCCATGTCGTCCACCGGGGTGCCCAGCGAGGTCGTGGTCGTCGGGATCGGAGCCGACGGCTTCGAGTCCTTGCCCGCGTCGTCGCGATCGCTGGTGCTCGAGGCGGCGGTGCTGTGGGGTGGGTCGCGGCACCTGTCGCTGGTGCCTGCGGTGCCCGGCCAGGTGCGGGTGCCGTGGCCGTCGCCGCTCTCTGATGGCCTGCCGTCCTTGCTTCGTGAGTACGCCGGGCGTCCCGTCGTCGCGCTGGCGTCGGGGGATCCGCTGGTGTCGGGGATCGCGTCGACCCTGCTCGACCTGGGAGCGCCCGTACGCGTGGTGCCGGCCGTGTCGTCGGTGGCGCTGGCGCGGGCCCGGATGGGATGGTCCTTTGAGTCCTGCGCGGTGGTGACCGTCGTCGGGCGGTTGGTGGCTCGTGTGTTGCGTGAGTGCGCGCCGGGGCAACGGGTGCTGGTGCTGTCGTCGGATGCGTCGACGCCTGATGCGCTCGCCTCGCTGCTGGCCTCGTCGGGCTGGGGTGCGTCGCGTCTGACGGTGCTCGGGGACCTGGGGTCTTCGTCGGAGTCGTCCGTCTCGGGTGTCGCGTCGTCGTGGTCCGAGACGTCGCCGGCGTTGAACGTCATTGCTCTCGAGGTGGCCGGGAACGGCCTCGCATCCTGGGCGCCGGGCCTCCCCGACGACGCCTTCGAGAACGATGGCCAGCTCACCAAGCGCGACCTCCGCGCCTCCGCTCTCGCCCGTCTGATGCCTGCTCCCGGTCAGCTCCTTTGGGACGTCGGTGCCGGGGCCGGGTCGGTGGGCATCGAGTGGATGCGGTCCCGCCCGACCTGCCGCACCATCGCCATCGAGTCGGACCCCGAGCGGGCTGCGCGGATCGCCCGCAACGCATCTGCCCTCGGGGTCCCTGACCTTCAGGTCGTCGAGGGCCGCGCGCCTGCAGCGTTGTCGGGCCTCGAGTCTCCAGACGCGATCTTCATCGGTGGTGGCGCCACCCGGGAAGGCGTCCTCGACACGTGCCTCGCCGCGCTGAGGCCCGGCGGCCGCCTCGTCGTCCACGGAGTGACCCTCGAGACCGAGGCGCTCCTCGCCCAGGCGTACGCCGACCACGGCGGCGAGCTCACCCGCGTCGGCGTCGAGACGACCGCGCCGGTCGGAACCTTCACCGGCTGGACGCCTGCCCGCGCGGTCACGCAGTGGGCTTGGGGCAGAGCCGAGAACTGAGGCACCCAACCAGCTTCGATTCGCCACCTACGGGCGCGAACCGGCCCCGAGCCGCGCCGATAGCAACCTGCCTCGGCGGATGATGCAAGTAGCTGGCCCTGCAATCGAGCTTGCCAGGCTACGCGACGCTACCGGTCACTCGAACGATGTTCGCCAGGAACTGAGGCACCGTTGTGTTGCCACCAGCTTGCGTGTCATAGGAGTACGAGCCAACCACCTCCACATAGAGGGTGACCAGGTCGTCCTCTACGACATTCGCGAACAAGTTCGGTCCCGGCGCCGATATCAGGCTGTTGGTATCGAAGTCGTACCACTCGTAGCCTGGAGTCGCTGACGTGTCCGCAAGCAGGTTCTTCGGCCCCGTTACAGAGTCGGACTGTGTCACGTAGCCGTAGAGCATGATCTTCTTCCCGACGTGAGCGTCCGGGTTCTTGACGATCAAGGCTAGGTCACGATCAGTCACAGCCCGGTATGTGGCTGGGTTCACGCGTGCCGCTTCGGCTGCCGCCCTTTTGGCCTTCTCGGCCGCTGCTGCCTTCTGGGCCTTCTCGGCCGCAGCCCGCTCCTCACGCCTTTTTTGAGCCTCGGCGCGTTTCTCCTCACGCTCTTGCCGCGCTTGCTCACGGCGCTCGGCTTCTATCTCCTCCGCGGACCGGGTGGGATCGGAAGAGGGCTCATCTTCTGATGAAGGATCGTCAGCGGCGGAGGTGGGCTCGGCCTGCGTGTCGTCGGGCAACAGGTTGCCGAAGATCGACAGTGCTACGAGCACCGCTGCCGTGATCGCCCACCATCGGAAGTACCACGGCTTCCTTCGAGCTGACCCAGCCATCGAGGGAGCCTGAGGCCCCGCGCCCAAGCCTGGGCCGATGATGTCGGAACCTGCAACACCCTCATCGGGCGCGGGAGTGGGCTGGGTTCGGCTGGTCCACGTCTGACCATCCCACCAGCGCATCTGCTGACTATTCGTTTGGTCTGGGAACCAACCAGGCGGCGGTGGTGGTGTGCTTGACGACATAACGATCTATCCCCCGTTGCGGCTGCAGAGCCCGGGGCCGGCTGTAGCTCCGGGCTTTGTCACCATCTCATCGGCACTGCCCACTTGTTCAGGAAAGCCGATGATCCCCAGTTGGGAGGAGCGCGAGCACCCCTGTTCTAGCGGGGGCGGGGGCCGCCTCCGAGGTACGTCACTCCGGCTCCCTTCTGTTGTCAACCGGTTCGGCGTAGCGTCTTCTCCGCGGGTCCGGGAAGTGGCTGATCCGAAGTGTCGATGTGCGGGTGCAGGTCGACCGCGCTGGATTGAAGAGTCGCCCCGCAGT
>NZ_JAIGQB010000030.1 GCF_021083185.1 Nocardioides furvisabuli
TGTGATCTCCAGCCAGGTTGTCCAACCGGGTGATGGGTGGTTGGCCACCGAGGGCTGAGTGGGGCCGGTGGTGGTTGTACTGATGAAGCCATCCTGACAGTGCTCCTCGACGGACGTCTTCTGAGGTGTAGAGCTTCTTGTAGGCCCAGCCGTCGGCCAGGGTGCGGTGGAGCCTTTCCACTTTCCCGTTCGTCTGGGGCCGGTAGGGCCGGGTCTTCTTCATCTTGATGCCGAGCTCGTCGCACGTATCGCGCCACAGGAAGGACTTGTAGGCGCTGCCGTTGTCGGACAGGACCCGTTCGACGGTGACGCCTCGTTCGGCGAACCAGGCCACAGCACGGTGCAGGACCGCGACCGCGGTCACGGCCTTCTCGTCGTCGTGTATCTCGGCATAGGCGACGCGTGAGTAGTCGTCGATCACCGTGTGGACGAAGCAGGTCCCGAGCCTGGGCTCGTAGTTCTTCGTCCGCAGGCCGGTGCGATCGCGGGTGGCTTGCCGGTTCCGGTCGCCTTGCTGCTTGCCGGTGTAGCGCCAGCCGCCGCCGTCGGGGATGTTGCCGAACTTGGTGACGTCGACATGGATCAGCTCGCCGGGCCGCTCGCGCTCGTAGCGGCGTGCTGGCTCGCCAGTGACCCGGTCGATGTGAGTGAG
>NZ_JAIGQB010000031.1 GCF_021083185.1 Nocardioides furvisabuli
TGACGCCCAGCAATGAGCCGGGGATGGTCATCCGCTCGCCGACTGCGTTGGCCTGGGTGAGCTCGTCGTTGAGCATCGCGGTGCGCATCGCTGCGGAGCGTGCACGCAGGTTGGCGTAGACGCTGGCGCCTTCCTCACCAGACAGGCGCATGATGTCGGCGAAGTCGTCCAGCTCAGGGAGACCGAGCTCGTCGCCCAAGGTGTGCAGGGCCTCCCAGGGTGGGAGGCCGGACCACCGGGAGCGCGTCAGCTCTTCGTTGAGGCGTTGGAAGACCCACGAGTCTCCGATCTCGGCCGCTGCCTCCATCGCCTGACGTACACCCGAGCCGTTGTTGCGCTCCAGCGCGACGAGCTCGATGTAGGCGCCAAGGGCGCGGGTGAACTCGAGGCGCGCCTTCTTCGCCTCATCGATGGCGTTGTAGTTGGGCAGGAAGAACATCACCACGGCCAGCCCCAGTGACGCGAAGGCGGGGATCGTCACTGGGAGCCCGAGGTCGAGGAACTCGAGGAAGGCGGCCAAAAGGGGCGGGATGAGCAACCCGAGGAACGCGAAGACGATCTTGTCCCCGTAGAACCGTGCGAGCGGGACTCGCAGGAGCGCCAGCTCCCG
>NZ_JAIGQB010000032.1 GCF_021083185.1 Nocardioides furvisabuli
CCGCAGCAGTAGGCCAGAACGCTGCTGTGCACGTCACCGTCGGTTGCCTGCTGGACCTTGAGGGTCTTGCTGTGCCGGGAGTACCAGGCAAGCGCACCATCGAGGCGAGCGCGAGCAGCTCTCTCGACACGTGGCGGGAGCGCTCATGACCCGCAGCGAAGATGGCTCGATCACGCTCTGGATGGTCACCGCGAGCTTCGTGATGATGATGCTCGTCGGGCTTGCTGTCGATCTCGGCGGGCAGGTCCACGCCCAACAGCGCGCCCACAACGTCGCTGGTCAGGCCGCGCGCGCCGGAGGCCAGGAGGTCCAGGCCGCACCGGCCGTGCAGGGACGCCACGTGGCCATCAACGCCGCGGCGGCGCGCAACGCAGCCCAGGACTATCTCTCCACTGCCGGCGTCAACGGGACCGTGTCCATCACCGACGGCACCACCATCACCGTGAACGTGACAGACACCTATCGCCCCAAGTTCCTGAGCATCATCGGCCTCGGCGGCCTGCCCGTCACCGGTGAGGCCTCGGCACGACTGATCCGCACCGTCGCAGGGAGCGAACAATGACCCCGTCCACGCTTCGCCAGAGACTCCAGGGACTTGCGGCCACGCTG
>NZ_JAIGQB010000004.1 GCF_021083185.1 Nocardioides furvisabuli
ACGAGGATCAACGGGCTCATTGGTGGTCGGCACCGCCCCAGCCAGCCAGAAGTGTCACCACCAAACACCCCCTTCGTGTCACCAATGTCCTGATACAGAACTGTCACCGATGTCTTGAAACACGACATCCGACAACGGTGCGGGCGCGAGCCCGACCTGTGGATGCAGCTCAGGCAGGTGGTGCGACGGCAGCGTCTCCCTGCCCCGACCGTGCCAGGGAGGAGGACACGAAGCCGCTCGCCTTCAGCTCCTCGACGGTCTCCCCCAGGAACTCCACCGTCTCGGGACGGCGCGACCGGGTGGTGCCCACCGCCTGCCGGATCTCCATGAAGCGCTCGTCGACCAGGCGGAGGTCCGTCCGCTCCCGCACGAAGGCGGTCATGGGCTGCCGGATGCCCGCCGCGACGTCCAGGCCCTCGTCGAGGAACACCGCCGTGCCCTCCTCGCCCCGCACGATCTCGGCGTGCTGGAGGGTGCGGGTGAGGTAGAGGTCGTACGCCGAACCACGCTTGACCCCGATCCGCACGCCCACGCGGTCGACGTCGGCCGGCGCCTGCACGGGAGAGCCCGCCGGGACCGCGAACACGCCCTCGATCGCGACGTAGGCAGGGGTGAACGCCACCTCGGCCTCGCGGGCGGGCTCGATCGCGAGGAAGCAGATGTCGGCGTCGCCGGACACCATCGCCTCGAAGGAGCGGCGCGCCGCGTCGAAGCAGGACAGCTCGACCGGCAGGTGCAGGCGCTTCCCGATCTCGCGCGCGAGGTCGACCGTGACGCCGGACGGATCAGCCGCGGTGCCCTGGGCGAGCACCGGGTTGCCCAGGTTGACCGCGGCGCGAAGGACGCCCGTCGGCGCGAGGTCGGAGGCGATGTCCTGCAGCGTGGCGGCCATGCGCGCGACCCTAGCCGCGCCCGCCCACCGTGTGCCCCGGCTGGGGTTCGAACCCAGACTGTGCGGTTTTTAAGACCGCCTCCTCTACCGGTTGGGATACCGGGGCTGGCCTCCGGGCGACGCCCTAGAGGTAGGTCTTGCGAGCGTAGACCGCGTGCGCCCCGGCCGCGCGGTCGAGGAAGAGCAGGCCGTCGCAGTGGTCGATCTCGTGCTGGAGCGCCCGCGCCTCGAAGGCCTCCGCCTCGAGCTCGACCTCCTCGCCGGTGCCGGGCAGCTGACCGCGTACGACGATGCGGCTGGGGCGCTTCACGTCGCCGGTGAAGTCCGGGACGGACATGCAGCCCTCGCGGGCCTTCTCGTTGCGGCTGCCGGAGACGACCTCGGCGTTGCAGAGCACGAAGGTCCCGTGGTGCTCGCGCGTCTTGGGGTGCTCGGAGACGTCGACGCAGAAGACCTTCGCTCCCACCCCGACCTGCGGTGCGGCGAGTCCGACGCAGCCCGGTGAGACCCGCATCGTGGCGACGAGGTCGGCGGCGAGCTGCACGACCGCAGGATCGGTGGCGTCGACGCTCCCACCGACGGTGGACAGCACGGGCGCGGGAGCCCGGACGACCTCGCGGACCTCGCCGGGCACGTCGAGCTCGGCCTCGGTCCAGTCGCGGACCCGGGGGTTGGTGGTCATCGGTGCGGCTCAGAGCTCGTCGGTCTCGGCGGCGCGCAGCGTCACGCCGACACCGAGGTCCGCAGCGACCGCGGCGAGCTCGCGCTCGACGGCGGAGGCGTCCGCGTCCGCCGGCAGGTCGACCTCGGCGACGAGGAGGTAGAGGTCACCGGCCAGCCGCGTGGTGAGATCGGTGATGTTGCCACCGACACCGGCGATCACTGCGACGACCGCGGACACGATCCCGGGTCGGTCGCCGCCGTGGACGGACAGGATCCACGACGTGCCGTCAGCGCTCGCGGTCTCCTCGGCCGGCACCTCGCGCACGGTCACGGTCAGGCTGCCGTCGGCGGTCAGCGGCGCGAGGGCGGACACGATCGCCTCGTCGCCCGCCTCGCCCGCACAGATCAGCGTCATCGCGAAGTGGCCGCGCAGCAGCGTCATCGTCGAGTCCTCGAGGTTGAGACCGAGGCCGGCGAGCCTGTCGGTGGCCTCGGCGATGATGCCGGGACGGTCGTGGCCGAGGACGGTGATGGCGTGGAGGGTCACGGCCTCATTGTGTCAGCGCTCGCGCCCGCTCGAAGACCTCGTCCGTCATCTCACGGGTGAGGCGTCCGGTGTAGGTGTTGTGCGGGGAGGGGTGGTAGCAGCCGAGGAGGGTCACCGGGCCCAGCGCGACCTCCGCACCGTGGCCGAACCTGGGGCGGCGCTCCGGCGCGGGCGCGCCCGCCGCGACCAGCGATCGCACGGCTCCGTCCCAGCCGAAGGAGCCGAGCGCGACCACCGCGCGCACGCTCGGCAGCAGCGTCAGCTCGGCGGCGATCCAGGGGGCGCAGGTGTCTCGCTCGAGCGCGGTCGGCTTGTTCTCCGGCGGGGCGCAGCGCACGGTCGCGATCATGCGGGCTCCGAGGAGGCGCTGGCCGTCACCGGCGTGCTCGCTGGTCGGCTGGCTCGCCCAGCCGGTGCGGTGCAGGCTGGCGAAGAGCCAGTCGGCGCTCGGGTCACCGGTGAAGATGCGGCCGGTGCGGTTGCCGCCGTTGGCGGCGGGTGCGAGGCCGACGATCAGCAGCGACGGGTCCGGATCCCCCCAGCCCGGGATCGGTCGACCCCAGTAGGGCTGGTCCGCGAACGACGCCCGCTTCGCGACCGCCACGTCCTCGCGCCACTGCACGAGCCGCGGACAGGCCGCACAGACACTCACCCGGGCGTCGAGCTCGGCCAGGTCGTCGGTGCGCGCCAGACGGCGTACGTCGTCGGCGTCGCGCGCGACGGCGGTGCGGGGCCCGGCCGGGTCGTCGGGCCAGCCGGTGCCCGGCGCGACCGGACTGCCGAACTCCTCGCCCGTCACCGGGTGCGGCAGCATCATCGGCCGATGGCGGCAGCCATGCCGTGCAGGATGTCGGCCTCGGAGACCAGGTGCTCCGACACCGGCACCCGCGCCAGGACGCGGCTCCAGATCAGCCCGCCGGCACCGATCACGTCGGCGCGGCCGGGGTGCATGAAGGGCAGGGCGCGCCGCTCCTCCACCGTCATCGCCAGGAGCCGGTCGACGTGGGCCATCGTGTGGTCGTTCGAGAGCACCGCGCCGTCGAAGGCGTCGCGGTCGTAGGACCCCAGGGCGAGGACGCCGCACGCGATCGTCTTGATGGTGCCCGAGGTGCCGATGGCGGTGCGGGTGCGCCCGAGGTCGACGCCGCAGTCGTCGAGGTGGCGATCGATGTCGGCGACGCAGGCGGCGACCTCAGCCCGGGTGGGCGGGTCGCTGTGCAGGTGGCGCTCGTGGAGGCGGACCGACCCGATGTCCATCGAGGTGGCCTGACGCGCGCTGCCCTCACCCAGCACCAGCTCGGTCGAGCCCCCGCCGATGTCGACCACCAGCACCGGCTCGACCGGCAGCGGGTCCTGCGCCGCGATGGCCCCGGCGAAGACCAGCGCGGCCTCTTCGTCACCCGACAGCACCTCGGGCTCGACGCCGAGCCGGCGGCGTACGCCCTCGCGGAAGACGTCGGCGTTGCTCGCGTCGCGGCTCGCGGAGGTGGCGCAGAAGCGCACGCGGGCGGGGTCCACGCCGTGCTCACGGATCACCACGGCGAACTCGTCGACCGCGGCGAACGTGCGCTCGAGCGCCTCGTCGGCCAGCACGCCGGTCCGGTCGACGTCCTGCCCGAGGCGTACGACGCGGGAGTCGCGCAGCACCACGTCGAGCGTGCCGTCGGCGCGTGCGTCGCCGATCAGCACCTTGATCGAGTTGGTCCCGCAGTCGATGGCCGCGACGGTGCTCATGCGCCCATTGTGCCGACCGGGCACTTCTTGCCGCACAGAAGGCTCGACCGGGCACTTCCTTGCCATGGAGGGCAGGCCCCGACGAAACGAAGTGCCCGGTCAGCGCCTTGCCGCGCGAGGAAGTGCCCGGTCAGCGCCTTGCAGCGCGAGGAAGTGCCCGGTCAGTGGTCGGTGGAGTCCGGGCGCTCCACGCACGGGCCCGACGCCCACCACTCGCCGAGGGCGTCGAGCACCTCGTCGCCGAGCGGGTTCACCCCGCGGCCCATGGCCAGCGACTGGCCGGCGAGGACGTGGAGGCACTTGACCCGGTCGGGCATGCCACCGGCGGAGATGCCGTCGATCTCGGGGACGTCGAGCCCGGCGCGCTCGCCGACCTCGGCGCGGAGCGCGAGGTAGCGCTCGTGGGCCGAGCGGTAGGCCGCCGCGAGCTCCTCGTCGGTGGCGAGGCGCTCCTCCATCTCCTTCATCACGTGCGAGCCCTCGAGGGTGCCGATGCGGGAGGCCGCGCGTGGGCAGGTGAGGTAGAAGGTCGTCGGGAACGGCGTGCCGTCCGGCAGCCGCGGCTCGGTCGTGACGACGTCCGGGTTGCCGCAGGGACAGCGGTGACCGACCGAGTCGATGCCGCGGGGACGACGCTTGAGCTGGGCCTGGATGGCGGCCTCGTCGGCGGCGTCGATGCGGGGGTTGTCGCGGTGGACCACGCCCGGCTCGTGCGGGGGAACGTCCTTGTGGGTCACTGCTGGGTCCCGTCGATCAGGTCGGCCGGCTCCTGGTCCGGCGGGGGTGGGTTGCCGGCGAGCTCGACCGACTCCCAGGCGGCGGTCCACCAGGCCTTCGGCACCGTCCGGATCACCTCGTCGGGGTCGTTGAGGCTCGCCTGGGCCTCGAGCGGCCTGCCGTCCGCGCCGATGACCTCGAAGCCGGACTCCCCGGGCATCAGGTAGCCGAAGCGGGACCGCGCCTGCGCCTTGACGTACGCCGGGTCGTCCCAGCGTCGCTTCTCGCGCTCGAGCTGGTCGATGCTGGCCTCGCGCTCGGCGATCTGCGTCTTCAGCTCACCGATGTGGGAGCGCTGCTGGAGGTAGGCGCGCAGCGAGGAGGCGTACGACACGGTGAGCACGGCCAGCACGAGCACGAGCACCGCCGCCCGCCCGGTGAACCGGGGCCGACGCGCGCCCGCGGCGGGGCGCAGCTGCGTGGACGCGGCATCAGAGCGCGGGTCGGACCGGGCGTCGGGCGTACGGGTGCCGGGCGCTCGCACCCCCGTCCGCGGCCGGGAGCCACGGGCACCGGGATGCGAGCTGCGCGGTCCACTGCCCGGCCCGTTGCGCGGAGATCGGCGCTGGGAAGGCATGCGCCCCAGTCTGCCTGCTCAGGCCCCGAATCGCGGGAAGGCACCCCGACCGGCGTAGCGAGCTGCGTCACCGAGCTCGTCCTCGATGCGGAGGAGCTGGTTGTACTTCGCGACGCGGTCCGAGCGAGCCGGCGCACCGGTCTTGATCTGGCCGCAGTTGGTGGCGACCGCGAGGTCGGCGATGGTGGTGTCCTCGGTCTCGCCGGAGCGGTGGCTCATCATGTTGCGGAAGCCCGCGCGGTGGGCGAGCTCGACGGCGTCGAGGGTCTCGGTGAGCGAGCCGATCTGGTTGACCTTGACGAGCATCGCGTTGGCCTGGCCACCGTCGATGCCGCGCTGGAGACGCTCGACGTTGGTGACGAACAGGTCGTCGCCGACGATCTGGGTCTGCGCGCCGAGGCCGTCGGTGATGGCCTTCCAGCCGTTCCAGTCCTCCTCGTCGAGCGGGTCCTCGATGGAGACGATCGGGTAGGACGCGACGAGCTCGGTGTAGTAGGCGACCATGTCGTCGCTCGTCAGCTTCTTGCCCTCGAAGGTGTACGTGCCCTTGTCGTGGAACTCGCTGGCCGCGACGTCCATGGCGAGCGCGATGTCCTTGCCGAGCGCGAAGCCGGCGGCCTTGACGGCCTCGGCGATCAGGTCGAGCGCGGCGCGGTTGCTCTCGAGGTCCGGCGCGAAACCCCCCTCGTCACCGAGGCCGGTGGACAAGCCCTTCTTCTTCAGCACCGACTTGAGCGCGTGGTAGACCTCGGCGCCCTGCTGGAGCGCCTCGCGGAAGGTCGGGGCACCGATCGGCGCGATCATGAACTCCTGGACGTCGACGTTGGAGTCGGCGTGCGAGCCACCGTTGAGGATGTTCATCATCGGCACCGGCAGCAGGTGCGCGTTGGGGCCGCCGACGTAGCGGAAGAGCGGGAGGCCGGCGGACTCGGCCGCGGCCTTCGCGGTGGCGAGCGAGACGCCGAGGATCGCGTTGGCGCCGAGCTTGGCCTTGTTGTCCGTGCCGTCGAGGTCGAGCATGACCTGGTCGAGCAGCCGCTGGTCGTCGGCGTCGAGGCCGACCACGGCACCGGCGATGGTGTCGCCGACGGCGTCCACGGCCTTCTGCACGCCCTTGCCGAGGTAGCGCTTGCCGCCGTCGCGCAGCTCGACGGCCTCGAAGGCACCGGTGGAGGCGCCACTGGGAACCGCCGCGCGACCGAACGCGCCGTCCTCGAGGAGCACCTCCACCTCGACGGTGGGGTTGCCACGCGAATCGAGAATCTCGCGGGCGCCTACTGCAGCGATGATCGACATGGGAGAGCTCCTGAGGAGGGACGTCGTGGGACAGCCGCCAGCCTAGCCACGTCGGCGCCCGGCGTCGTCGGGTGTCCGCGTCAGCGGACGTAGCGCGCGACCCGCGGTGCCGTCTTCTTGATCACCCGCGTGTTGTCGGTGTTGTCGTCGTCGGCCAGCGGCTGGCCGCCGTAGGTGTTGGTGGGGCTGGAGAACCACGGGATCCGCACGCAGGAGTAGTTGCCCGCGTCGACGCAGGGGTCGTAGTAGCCCATCACCGAGATGTAGCTGCCGGCCGGGTTGGCGAAGCCGCGGGCGTGGGGGACGCGCGAGGCACGGGTGACACCGGGGTAGGAGAAGTGGTCGGCGCCGAGGTTGTGGCCGATCTCGTGGGTGGCCACGAGGTAGGGCAGACACCCCACGCGGGTCACCGAGGCGCCGGCGAGCGGCGTGGCCTGGCGCGGCGTGAGCGGGATGAGGCCTCCGCCGCAGATGCCGGTGGTCGGGCCGGTGGTGAGCAGGTGGACGATGTCGCCGCCCCTCTTGCGACGCACCCGCTGGAGGTTGTCGAAGTGGCCGTCGCGCGGGCGACCGACGCGGAAGGCGTCCTTGACCGCGTCCGCGCTCTCCTTGCCACGTGCCTTGACCAGGCCGCGGTAGCGGACGGTGGCCCTGATCCCGGAGTTGGACAGCGCCTCGTTGGTCTGCGCGACCACCAGGACGGCCGCCGCTTCCAGCGCCGTCTTGCTCCCGGCCTCGGCCCTGGCGCCGGCGGTGTAGCCGAACATCACGCCGATCCTCACCCGCCGCGCACGCCGCTGGTCGGAGCCGGTGCCGGCCGCGGCGCGGGGGACGACCCCAGCCGTACGCGTACGCGCGACGACGCCTGCGGAGTCGTCGCCGCCGAGGCCCTCGCGGTCCCCCAGCTCGGTCCACCAGTAGCGGTCGCCACCCGCGCCGGTGAGCGACCACAGGCCCTCGGGCGAGACGAGCGAGCCGCGGAAGGTGCCGTCGACCTCGACCAGCGTGAACGAGGCGAGGTCCTCGCCGGGCACCCGGCCGCTCCAGGCGGTGAAGCCCGGCGTGCTCTCGACGCCGGCGATGCGCACGACGGTGCTGCCCGACGCCGCCGGCAGCTCGAGTCGCTGACCCTCGGCGACCCGCGGCAGCACGTCGGCGTCGAGCTCGACGAGCTGGTGGCGTCCTGACAGCCCGGCCCGCTCGCCGCCCACACGGGCGGTGCTGCCCACCGGGGTCAGCAGCGGTCGCACCGGTGCCGCGGCTCCAGCTCGCTCCCCCGCTCGCGCCTCGGCCGGCGTGGCGGTCGCCGCGCCGGCCAGCGCCGACGCGACGAGCGCGAGCAGCCCGAGGGCGAGGGCAGGACGGCGTCGGGCGGCGGCTAGTCGACTCATGCTGGGGCACCTACCGCCGCGGCGCGCCCCTCAAACCTCACCGGCCTCCCGGGCCTGCGCGGCCTCGCCGGCCTGCGCCGCCTTCTCGGCCTTCTCAGCCTTCTCAGCGGCCTTGGCTGCGTTCCAGAGGGTCAGCACCTCGGCCGCGTCGACCGCGACGGCGTCGCCGAACACGTGCGGGTTGCGGCGCTCCATCTTGGCGATGACACCGCGGGCGACGTCGTCGAGCGTGAAGTGGCCAGCCCCCTCGGCGATCACCGCGTGGATGACCACCTGCAGGAGCAGGTCACCGAGCTCGTCGCAGAGCGCCGCGGGGTCGCCGGACTCGATGGCCTCGACCACCTCCTCGGCCTCCTCGCGGACGAAGGGGACGAGCGAGGTGTGGGTCTGCTCGCGCTTCCAGGCGCACTCGCGCCGCAGGAGGCGCATCTGGTCGGCGAAGGCCTCCAGAGGCGAGTCCTGCCCGGCGGACGCCGTCACGACGACGGCCCGCTCAGCCGCAGCGATGGGTCAGCGGCAGCGTGCGCGCGAAGGCGGGGTCGGGCTCGGTCGACAGACCGGCCTCCGCCGTCTCGCTGACCGCGACGGAGATGTTGGTGTCGATCGGGGTCAGCACGCCGTCGACGCTCTCGAGGCCGTAGCGCGGGTCGATCTCGATGCCGTTGGCGTCCGGCCACTGGTTGAACACGTCGACCCCGGCCTGGGTGACCTCGTCGGTGGTCGGTTCGGTGACACCTCGGTCCTCGAGGACGATCTCGCCGATCTGGTTCACGATGTCGGTGGCGAGCGCGTTGGCCGAGGTGAGCTCGACGTAGGTGTCCTGCGCCTCCTCCGGCATCGTCGCGGCCGTCCGGCCGCGCTGGGCCACGTCGTTGGCGTAGCCCGAGCCCGGCTCGACGCCGTACTCCTCGGCGATCTCCATCGCCTGGGCGCGCAGCGTCATCAGCTGGACGGTGCCCTGGCGCACGAAGCTCATCGGCAGCACGGTGTTCTGCGCGGCGAACTGCTCGCCGAGCGCGGTGCACATCTTCGCCGCCGCCGCGTCGACCTCGCGGACCGTGAGCTCCCGGTCGCCGACCTTGACCGCGACCCCCGGGGAGGCGCTGCCGCAGCCGGTCAGCAGCACGCCGGACAGGCCCACGGCCAGCCAGGTGGGCACGGCCGTCATCAGGCGGGTCTTGCTCACGGGGTCACTCCTTGGTCGTTGCGCTCGCCGGGGCCGGCACGTCGATCACGTCGTCGATCACGCCGCGGGCCCATTCAAGCAGGGCCACACCGGACACCGGGGTCACGGGGAAGCCGCTGGTCTGCGGTCGCGGCACCAGGATCGTACTGATCGGGGCCTTGACGATGCTGCGCGGATGGAGCCGCTGGAGGCGTACGACGCGGGAGTCGGGCAGGTCGACCGGCGCGAACCGGACGTACTTGCCGGCCACGGTGACCTCCTTGACGCCGACCTGACGGCAGCGCGCCCGGAAGCGGGCGACGACCAGCAGCGACTCCACCACCTCGGGCGGGTTGCCGTAGCGGTCGACGAGCTCGGCCCGCACCTCGTCGACGTCGGCGTCGGCGCGCACCTCGGCCAGGCGCTTGTAGATCTCCAGGCGCAGGCGCTCGCTCGGGATGTAGTCGTGGGGCAGGTGGGCGTCGACGGGCAGCTCGATCCGGACCTCCTGGAGCTGGTCGTCCTGACCGCCGCCCTTGAAGTCGGCGACGGCCTCGCCCACGAGGCGGACGTAGAGGTCGAAGCCGACGTCGGCGATGTGGCCGGACTGCTCGCCGCCGAGCAGGTTGCCGGCGCCGCGGATCTCGAGGTCCTTCATCGCGATCGCCATGCCGCCGCCGAGGTCGGAGTGCTGGGCCAGTGTCGCGAGGCGCTCGTGGGCGGTCTCGGTGAGCGGCTTCTCCGAGGGGTAGAGGAAGTAGGCGTAGGCGCGTTCGCGGGAGCGGCCGACGCGGCCACGCAGCTGGTGGAGCTGGGAGAGGCCGAGGGTGTCGGAGCGCTCGATGATCATGGTGTTGGCGTTGGACACGTCGAGGCCGCTCTCGACGATGGTCGTGCAGACCAGCACGTCGAAGCGCTTCTCCCAGAAGTCGAGCATGACCTGCTCGAGGGCGTGCTCGCCCATCTGTCCGTGGGCGGTGGCCACGCGCGCCTCGGGCACCAGCTCGCGGATCCGCGCGGCGGCCTTCTCGATCGACTGCACCCGGTTGTGGATGTAGAAGACCTGGCCCTCGCGCAGCAGCTCACGGCGTACGGCTGCGACGACCTGGCGGTCCTCGTAGGCGCCGACGTAGGTCAGGACCGGGTGGCGCTCCTCCGGCGGCGTGGTGATGGTGGACATCTCCCGGATGCCGGTGACCGCCATCTCCAGGGTGCGCGGGATCGGCGTCGCGCTCATCGACAGCACGTCGACGGAGGTGCGCATCCGCTTCATCTGCTCCTTGTGCTCGACACCGAAGCGCTGCTCCTCGTCGACGATGATGAGGCCGAGGTCCTTCATCTTGATGTCGGGGTTGAGCAGGCGGTGGGTGCCGACGACGATGTCGACGGAGCCGTCCTCGAGGCCGGCGATGACCTCCTTGGCCTCCTTGTCGGTCTGGAAGCGCGAGAGGCCCTTGATGACGACCGGGAAGCCCGACATCCGCTCGGCGAAGGTCGACATGTGCTGGGTGACGAGCAGCGTCGTCGGCACCAGCAACGCCACCTGCTTGCCGTCCTGCACCGCCTTGAAGGCCGCGCGGACCGCGATCTCGGTCTTGCCGTAGCCGACGTCACCGCACACCAGCCGGTCCATCGGGACGACCTGGCGCATGTCGGCCTTGACCTCGTCGACGGTGGTCAGCTGGTCGACGGTCTCGGTGAACGGGAAGGCGTCCTCGAGCTCGCGCTGCCACGGGGTGTCGGGGCCGTAGGCGTGGCCCCGGGTGGCCTGGCGGGCGGCGTAGAGCTTGATGAGCTCGGCGGCGATCTCACGGACCGCGCGGCGCGCCTTGTTCTTGCGCTTGGTCCAGTCGCCGCCACCGAGGCGGTCGAGACTGGGGTTCTCGCCGCCGACGTAGCGGGTGACCTGGTCGAGGGTGTCGGCGGGGACGTAGAGCATGTCGTTGGGGCCGCCGCGCTTGCTGGGGCCGTACTCGAGCACGAGGTACTCGCGCACCGCGCCGCCGATCTCGCGCTGCTTCATCTCCACGAAGCGGCCCACGCCGTGCTGCTCGTGGACGACGTAGTCGCCGGCCTTGAGCTCGAGCGGGTCGATCTGCTTCTTGCGCCGCGTCGGCATCCGGCGCATGTCGCGCGTCGAGGTCTTCTGGCCCGACAGGTCGTCGCCGGTCACGACCGAGATGCGCGCCTCGTCGTCGACGAGGCCGTGCACGACGTGGCCGCAGGTCACCGTGACGACGCCCGGGCCCGCCGTGTCGCCCTCCTCCACCAGCCGGGCGGCGATGTCGTGCTCGCCGAGCAGCTCGACGAAGCGCTGCGCCGGACCGTGGCCGGCGTGGACCACCACGACGTCGCGCGACTCGTCGAGCCAGCCGCGGATGTCGGCGATCGCCTGCTCGAGGTCGCCGCGGTAGGCCTCGGCGCCGTTGATCGGCAGCGTGAGCGAGCCGTCGTCGTCCTCGGCCTCGATGCCGAAGGGACTCACCGCCCACCACGCGTGACCCAGTCCGAGGGCGTGCTGGCGCACGTCGGCGATCTCGCGGTAGGACGCGGCGCCGAGGTCGATCGGGGCGGTGCCGCCGCCGGCCGCCGCCGCCCACGACGCACCGAGGAACTCCTCGCTCGTCGCGACCAGGTCGTGCGCGCGACTGCGGGCGCGCTCGGGGTCGAGCACCAGCACGGTGGTGCCGGCGGGCATGAGGTCGACGAGGAGCTCCATCTCCTCGACCAGGACCGGGGCGAGGGACTCCATGCCCTCGACCGCGATGCCGGCGGCCATCTTGTCGGTGAGCTCGAGCAGCTGCGGGTGCGCCTGGCCGAGCTCGGCGGCGCGGCGGCGTACGTCGTCGGTGAGCAGCAGCTCACGGCACGGCGGGGCCCAGAGCCGCGGGACCGTCTCCAGGGTGCGCTGGTCGGCGACGGAGAAGGCGCGGATCTCCTCCACGTCGTCGCCCCAGAACTCCACGCGCAGCGGGTGCTCCTCGGTGGGCGGGAAGACGTCGACGATGCCGCCGCGCACCGCGAACTCGCCGCGCCGCTCGACCATGTCGACGCGGGTGTACGCCGCCTCGGCGAGGCCGCGGACCACGTCCTCCATGGCCCGGGCCTCGCCCGGGGCCAGCTCGACCGGCTCGATGTCGGCCAGGCCGGGGACCTGCGGCTGGAGCAGGCTGCGGATCGGGGCGACGACGACCTTCAGCGGACCGTTGGCGGGGTCGGTGCCGGGGTGGCGCAGCCGGCGCAGCACCGCGAGGCGCCGTCCGACGGTGTCGCTGCGCGGGCTCAGCCGCTCGTGCGGGAGGGTCTCCCAGCTCGGGTAGTAGGCCACCGAGTCGGGGTCGACGAGGTCGCCCAGCTCGTCGACCAGGTCCTCGGCCTCGCGCGACGTGGCGGTGACCGCGAGGACCGTCCGGCCGCGCTCGACCAGGCCGTGGACGACGTAGGGGCGCACGGCGGCGGGGCCGGTGAGGTCGAGGGCGGGCTGCACCGCGGCGTCGGCCAGCGCACCACCCAGGGTGGGTGCGGCGACCAGTCGCCGGGCGACGGCGAGCAGGGGCGTGGACGGCACCGGGATCCCTTCGAGAGCGCGCGTGAGAGCCCCACGGACGAGCGGGTGGGGGGAGGGTGGAAGTCTACGGGGGCTGCCCGACACGGGCTCGCGGGGGACTCGCGGGGCAAGAGGGGAACCGACGGCCTCGATCAGGGGTTTGTCCCACGCGTCCCGGGGGTAGCAGGCACCACACGGTCCGGCGCCCGAGCGCCGGACGACATCGAACGTCCACCTTGAAGGGAACAACGGGGACATGCGCATCACTCGTCTCGTGGCCGGCACGGTCACCGCCGGCCTGCTCGGCATCACGCCCATCGCGATCTCGGCTCCTGCCCAGGCCAGCGACAACCTGACCACCACGACCACCGCGTCACCCAGCGAGGCCGCCCTCGTCTACGGCGACGACTTCTACGTCAACGTCGAGGTGATCGGTTCCGACGGCCTGAGCGTGCCCTACGGCACGTCCACCCTCTACGCCATGCCCGCCGGGTCGGCGGCCTGGGAGCCCGTGGCCACCGGCACCTTCGCTGGCTCCGACTTCTACGACGTGAAGCCCAGGGCCAACACCGTCTACAAGGTCGTGTTCGGCGGCTACGCCGCGACCTCGCAGTACCAGGACAACTACGCGGCCAGCGAGTCCGCGCCGTTCACCGTCTCCGTCGCCCGCAAGATGACGATCAAGAACCCGCGCGGCACCTTCGTCAAGGGCAAGATCTCGCCGGACTACAAGAAGAAGAAGGTCCTGATCCAGAAGAAGGTCGGGAAGAAGTGGAAGAAGTTCCGCACCCTCAGGACCAACAAGAAGAGCAAGTTCCAGATCACGCTCCCCGCGACCCGCAAGCGCACCTACTGGCGCTTCCTGGCCAAGGGCAACGCCGAGTTCGCGACCGCCACGTTCGAGGGCTCGACCATCCGCTACCGCTCCGCGGCCCCGCGCGTCACGGTCCGCTGACCACCAGCGGGTCGTTGCTCCACTCCTGAGCCGACCGGGCACCGGGTCGTCCGACGACCGGGTGCCCGGTCGACTTCTCTCCCGACGCGGGAGAGGATCACCCCATGCGCACCAGTCGTCTCGTCGCCGGCGTCGTTGCCGCCAGCCTGCTCGGCGCCGCTCCGCTGGCCCTCGCTGCGCCCGCCGAGGCACGCGAGACCTGGTCCACGACCACGACCGCCGAGCCGAGCGCGGACCTCGTCGAGTTCGGCGAGCAGATCGACGTCGGCCTCGAGGTCGACAGCGCGACCGGGTCGCCGCCGGTGGTCGGCACCTCCACCCTCCACGCCCGTCGTGCCGGCACCACGGACTGGGTCGCCGTGGCCACCAACTCCTTCCCCGGCGCGGACTTCCTCGGCGTGGCGCCCCGGATGACCACCACCTACAAGGTCGTCTACGGCGGTGGCACCGAGACCGGCACCACCAAGGGCGACCGCTACGCCCCGAGCGAGTCCGCGCCCTTCACCGTCGCGGTCAAGCGCCGCATCACGCACCCGTCGGCGGGCTTCGAGCTCGAGGGCCGGGTGACGCCGCGCTACCGGAGGAAGCCGGTGCGGATCCGGGCCAGCCGCGACCAGGAGGCGGGCTACGAGCTCGTCCGGGTGGTGCGCACCGACCGTCGCGGGCGCTACTCCTTCCGCCTCCCCCGGCGCAGCGGCACGTGGTACTGGATCATCGGCGTGCGCGGCGACAAGCGCTTCCGGGGCGCCGCCTTCGGCTACGAGACCAGCGTCTTCTGAGTCGTCACGGGGTCGCGGCCGCGTCGATCTCGCCCTGCGAGCGCAGCACGCAGAACTGGTTGCCCTCGGGGTCGGCGAACACCACCCACCCGGTGCCCGGGCCGTGCACGTCGCGCTGGTCGTCCACCTGCACCGCGCCGAGGGCGCGCACCCGCTCGACCTCCTCGTCGCGGGTGCCCGTGCGCGGGCGTACGTCGAAGTGGATCCGCTTGGCCGCAAGCTCGGCGTCGGGCACCTCGATGAACAAGATCGCGTGGCCGGTCTCCGGGTCCACGACCATGCACTCCTCGTGCCCGGGCTCGTTCGGGTCCCCCTCGACGTCGACGTAGCCCAGCACCTGCTTCCACCACTCGGACAGCCCGTAGGCGTGGTGGCAGTCGACGGTGGTGTGGGCGACGAAGGAGGTCATGGCGCCACGGTAGTGTCGGCTCGCCCCGCGACGTGGGCGACCGGACGAGGGAGCCGTACCCGGAAGGCGACAAGACGGCCGTCGAGGAGATGCCATGTCGTGGTTCGTGCTCGTGCTCTCAGGCGTCCTGGAGGCGGTGTGGGCCACCGCCCTCGGTCGCTCCGAGGGCCTCACCCGTCCGGTGCCGACCGCCACCTTCCTGGTGGCGCTGGCCCTCAGCATGGGCGGCCTGGGCTACGCAATGCGCACGCTCCCGGTCGGCACGTCGTACGCCGTGTGGGTCGGGATCGGCGCCGTGCTGACGGTGGTGGTCGCGATGGTCACCGGCACCGAGTCGTTCTCGGTCGTCAAGGCGCTGCTGCTGACCGGGCTCGTGGCGTGCATCGTGGGCCTCAAGCTCGTGCACTGAGCGCCCGGGTGTCTACTCCGTGCCGTTGCGGCGGACGAAGTCGACGATCTGCTCGGCCAGCTCGGGGCGGCACACGATGAGGTCGGGCAGCGACGTGTCGTCCGCGTTGTAGACCAGCGGTGAGCCGTCGACCCGGCTGCAGTGGAGGCCGGCGGCGCGGGCGACCGCGACCGGTGCGGCGTTGTCCCACTGGTACTGCCCACCGGCGTGGACGTAGGCATCGGCGACGTCGCGCACCACGCTCATCACCTTCACCCCGGCGCTGCCCATCGGGACCAGCTCGGCGTCCAGCTCGGCGGCCAGTGCCTCCACGAAGGCCGGCGGGCGGCTGCGCGAGACCGCGATGCGCGGGCGCTGCGACGTGCGGGGCGGCACCACGCTGGGACGACCGGTGCTGAAGGTCTCCCCCAGCGCGGGCTGTGCCACGGCTCCCGCGACGAGATCGCCGTCGGCCCACAGCGCGACGTGGACGGCCCAGTCGTCGCGCGGGGGCTCGGAGAACTCGCGGGTGCCGTCGAGAGGGTCGATGATCCAGACCCGCGGGGCCGTGAGCCGCGACTTGTCGTCGGCCGCCTCCTCCGACAGCACCGCGTCGTCGGGTCGGTGGGCGGTGAGGAGGCGGTCGAGCTCGGCCTGCGCGGCGGCGTCGCCGGCGTCCTTGAGGGCCTTGCCCTCCAGGCCGTCCGCAGCTGCCCCTGCGCGTACGTCGAGCAGCACGGCACCGGCTCGCTCGGCCGCCCAGACGGCGAACGCGTGGTCGTCGAGCGTGGTGGGGTCGATCATCTCGGGGTCCCTGCGGCGAGGGGAGCGCAGCGAGGCTCGTCGTGGGGTGAGGTCATGGCCGAAGCCTAACGATGCGGTGCCGTGACCCGCGGCCTCCCCTGCGGCGCCAGCGGGGCCTCGCGCGGACGGGGCACGAGATCGGCGGTCCCGCCGGCGTCGTAGACCTGACGGAGCATCGCCACGGCCTCGAGCTGCGTCCTGGCCCCGAGCTTGGCCCGCAGCGCCTTCACGTGGCTGCGCACGGTGCCCACGCTGACGTCCATGAGAGCCGCCACCTCGACGACGCGCCGGCCCGAGGCGAGCAGCTCGAGCACCCGCATCTGCTGCGGCGACAGCGTCCGCATCAGCGCGATCAGCACCCGACGGCTGTCAAGGGCCTGCACCCAGGCCGCCCGGAGCGCCAGTCGCTTGGCGGGGTCCATCAGCAGGTCGCCGGTGGTGAGCCGCTCGACGACCTCCATCAGCTGGCTGATCGAGTTCGCCCCGGTGACCACGTCGACGGCCCCGCCCTCGAGGAGGCCGCCCCACCAGATGGCAGTCTGACCCGGTGCGACCACGGCCACCCGAACGTCGCCGACGGCCACCAGCCGACTGATCTCCTCCACGACGGTCAGGCTGTCCTCGCCGTCGAAGATCGCCACGACGTAGCGCGTGGTGCCGGCGTCCCGACCCTCCCAGGCGTCGCGCGCGACCGTCTCCCACGGTCGGACGGCCACCGCGGCGCCCGCCGAGGTGAGGGCCGCGGCCACTGCCTGCGCCACCAGCAGGTGCGGCGAGACGATCCACGTGACCACGCGGTCGTCCCCGGGAGGTGCTGCTCCGGCACCGGTGCCGGACGGTGGACCATCCATCCCTCCTCCTCGGGCCGAGATGGGACAGACCCTTGCCGCACGGGGCCGACGACAGGCGTCCACGCGGGCAAGGTGCACCGAATTGGGGACGGGCAACCGGGGGCGGGACCGGGCCGTGGGCCACGACGTCTGCCTTGTTCCTTGTCGCGCACTGGAGCCCTGCTGGGAGGACCGTGGGGCCGGGCTTGACCAAGACTGCACGAGGCCTGAACAAGGCGGACCAGACCGCCTTTGCCCCAATTGGGGTATGCGCCACACACTCGGTGGATCGCCCCGGGACAAGGTGGTTTCACTGATCCTGGGCACCTGCTCCACCAGCAGGCGTCCCTGGTCCGGCAGCACGGGAGAGCCGTCGGACACGCACCACAGGGAGCTCGGGGAAAAATGCGTCACACACAGGGGGGATGGCCATGCTCAGGCCGTTCATGGAGAACGTACGTCACAGGGTCGGGACACCGGTCGCCACGGCGGCCTCGTTCGCGGTCCTCATCTGGCTCGGCACGCAAGGCGCCCACGAGTGGCAGGTCTCGCCGGCCGTCCGGACGCTGTCGTCGCTCGGCGACGGCGTCGTCAGCGGGGTCTTCGTCACCGGCGCCATCTGCGCCGCCGTGGTGACCTGGCGCCGCCACGCGAGCCCGCTCACGGGCTGGATCGTCGCCACCGGCGCGCTCGTGGCCGCGCAGGCCCTGCTCGTCACCACGCTCGCCCTCCAGGGCCGGCAGTCCGGCGACCCGGCCGCGGGACAGGCACTGCTCCTGGCAGCAGCGACGGCGGGGCTCGTCGCGGTCGTCGTGCCGCTGCTGCGCCTGGACCAGGTGCGCCACGTCGTGGACGACGGCTTCGCGATCGGGCTGGGCATGGGGGTCGTGGCTGCCGGCCACGTGCTCCTGCAGCTGCCCGCCCCCGCGCCCGGGGCGACCTCGCTCCCGGCGCTCGCCGAGGCGATCGTCGGCGTCGTGGTCCTGACCCACGTCGCCGCGGTCCTCCTCGTGCTGCGCCAGCACGCCCTGTCGCCGTCACTCGCGCTGCTGCTCCTCACCACCGTGGCGGTGGTGGGAGTCGGCCTGGTGATCCACCTGTGGGGCTCGGCCGGCACGGTGGAGCTGACCCTCGTGGCCGTCGCCCGCGCCGCGACCGGGGCAGCGTGGCTGGGCATCGGCTGGGCCAGCCTCCAGCGCGACGCGGTCGTCGACGACGAGCTCGAGGCCCGCATGACGGCCGAGATCGACCTCGCCGTCCAGGCCGGCAGCCGTGACCAGAGCGAGCGGCTGCACGAGCTGCGCAGCACGGTGGCCGGCCTGGTCAACGGCTCGGCGCTGCTCGACAACGCCGACATCCCCGACGAGGCGCGCCGGCACCTGTGCGAGTCGGTGCACCGCGAGCTCCAGCGCATGCAGCGCCTGCTCGCCGGCGAGCACGGCTCCACCACCGACCTCGACCTCGACGAGACGCTGCACCTGATCCTGGACCTCCAGCGGCTCAAGGGCCGCCACGTCGAGCTCCACACCAGCGGGGGCACGGTGCGGGCGCGCTACGACTCCCTCGCCGAGGTCGTCAACATCCTCATGGACAACGCCGCCACCCACGGCGGCTGCGACCACAGCCTGGTCGAGGTGGTGCGGCGCGACGAGGAGACGGTGGACATCACCGTCTCGGACAACGGCCGCGGCATCCCCGAGGACCAGCGCGCCCGCATCTTCGACTGGGGCAACCGCGGTGTGGACTCCCCCGGACAGGGGATCGGGCTGCACGTCGCCCAGCGCCTCATGGCCGAGGACGGCGGCACGCTGCGCCTCGCCGAGGCCCGGGGCCCGGGGTCGGCCTTCGTCATCTCACTGCCCTCGGCACGCCGCTCGCCCGAGAACCACATCCCCCGGGAGGACTCCCATGGCGCCTGGCGCATCCCGGGCTGAGCACCGCGTCCTGATCCTCGACGACCACGTCCTCTTCGCGGAGGCGCTCGAGCTCGCGCTGTCGCTGGAGGGCTACGACGTACGCCGCCTCGAGCTGCCCGAGGAGGGCGGGTCGATGGCGACCCTGCGGTCGATGGCGCTGCGGGCCAACCCCCGCACCGTGATCCTCGACCTCGACCTCGGCCGCTTCGGCGACGGCGTCAACCTCGTGGCTCCGCTGGCCCGGGCGCACGTGAACGTCGTGGTGGTGACCGCGTCGCAGGACATCGGCCGCTGGGGCGAGTGCATGCGGCTGGGGGCGCGCAAGGTGCTCACCAAGGGCGGTGCGCTCCAGCAGGCCCTGTCGACCGTGCGCCGGCTGCACCAGGGCCTGCCCGTGGTGACGCGGGAGGAGCTGGAGTCGCTCCTGGACGCGTGGTCGCAGCAGAGCCGCGCCGACGAGGACATCCGCCGGCGGCTCGACCGGCTCACCCCGCGCGAGCGCCAGGTCCTCGGCGCCCTGATCGAGGGGCGCACCGTGCGCGCGATCTCCCAGGACAGCGTCGTCTCCGAGGCGACCGTCCGCACGCAGGTGAAGTCGATCCTCAACAAGCTCGAGGTGTCGTCGCAGCTGGCGGCGGTCGGCATGGCCAACCAGATCCGGTGGAGGCAGGGCGCGTGAGCGGGCTGAGCGGCGTCCGCTCGTTCTCCCCCACCGGTCCCACCCGCGACGTCCTGGACCGGATGGCAGCGGCGCAGGCGCACCGCGGGACCGACGGCTCCGAGGCCTGGCTCGGACCGGGCGTCGGGCTGTCCGGTCCCGCACACTCGGTCGACGGGCGCTGGGTGGTGGTGCTCGACGGCCGCGTCCACCACCTCGCCCGACTCCGCTCCCACCTGGATCACCGCTTCCGCACCGACGACCCGGGCGAGGTGGTGGCGGCCGGCCTCGCCGTGGAGGGCATCAGCTTCGTCGAGCGGCTGATGGGAGCGTTCAGCCTCGTCGCCCACGACCTGCGCACCGACACCACGCACCTGGTGCGCGACCGTCTCGGGGTGCTGCCGCTGCACTACCGGCACCTCCCCGGCCAGATCGCCTTCGCCTCGGAGGTCAAGGCGCTGCTCACGGTGGGGCCCGCCCCGGAGGTGGACCACCGCAGCCTCGACGCCTACCTGACCTTCCGCGCGGTGCCGGCTCCCGACACCCTCTTCGAGGGCATCAAGACGGTGCGACCGGCCCACCGCATCGCGGTGATGCCGGGCGGCCACGTCGAGGAGGTCGCGTGGTGGTCGCCGCCGGAGACCGATCCCGACGGCACCTGGGAGGCCGACGACGCGATCGAGGCCGTCCGCGACGGCGTACGCGAGGCGGTGGGGTCCGCGCTCGACCCCGGGCCTGCGGTCGGCTTCCACCTGACCGGCGGCCTCGGCAGCAGCCTGGTGGCCGCGCAGGCCCAGCAGCTGCTCGGCGAGGACCCCCTTGAGACCTTCTCGCTGGTGTGCGACGACGGCACCGGCGAGGATCTCGCCCGGACCCGGCGTCTCGCCGTCCTGCTCGGCAGCACCCACCGCGAGGTGCGGCTGCGGGCCGGCGACCTGACGGACCTCGTGACGCCGCTGACCTGGCACCGGGACGCCCCGCTGTCGGACCCGGGCGACGTCGCCGACCACGTCGTGGCACGCACTGCCGGCGCGCACGTCGGCGCCCTCGTCTCGGGCCACGGCGCCGACGAGCTCTTCGGGGGTCATCCCCGCTACCGCCTGGCCCGCGCGGCCGAGCGGTCCTCCACCCTTCCCGGCCGGCTGCGCTCGGGCCTGGTCGGCACGGTGGAGCGCCGGCTCGGCGCACCCTTCTCGGCGCCCGAGCGCCGCCGCCTGCTCGGTGGGGCGCCGCCCGCGGACCGGCGTACGGCGAGCGCGCCCGGCATCGATCCGGTCGATCGGATGATGCGCCACGACCTCCGGCACGGTCTGCCCGACGACCTCGAACGGATGGACCGGATGGCCACGGCCGCCTCGCTCGACCTGCGGCTGCCGCTGCTCGACGAGCGGCTCGTCGAGCTCGCCCTCCGCCTGCCCACCTCGGTCAAGGTGCGCTCGGGCTGCACGCTGTGGGTGCTGCGCGAGGCGGCGCGACCGCTGCTGCCGGACGAGGTGATCGAGCACCGCGGTGCCGCCGGCGGTCCCGGCGCCCCTGGGGCGCACGACTGGTGGTACACCGCGGCGCGTGACCAGGCGCGCGAGCGCCTCACCGGCCGGGACTCGTGGGTCGCGCAGACCTTCGACCAGGCCCTCGTGCGCGACCTGCTGCTGCGCCACGAGCACGGCGGCCACGAGACCGACCGGCTCTGGACGCTGCTCGCCCTCGAGGTGTGGCACGAGTGCTTCTTCGGGGCAGCGCCCCGCGTGCCACGACCGCGCCAGTCGGCCGGCGTGCGCCACCCTGCGTGACCACCTGCGCGACTGCGTACCTGCCTGTGGGCGGTGGCCTGGCGTGGCCGCGGCGACCGAGGAGGGGGAGCCTCGGTCGCCGCCGCTGGTTCGCTGCATCGTCCATGACGAGGTGTGGGGCCCCTCGCCATCCACGGGCCGCACAGACCCGTAACCGGAAGAGAACCAGCGGCCTCGAACCAGCATGGTGCACCTCTTCGAGAGTAGCTCCGGGCACCGGTGCGGCCCATCCCTCCGACTGGGTAAACCGGGGTGCGTGGGGGCGGCACGCCTTTCGCCGAATTGCGGCATGCCGCGACCCACCGGCGTTCCTAGGCTCGCAGCACGGTCGGTGGAGCTCCTGCTCGCCGTGACGAGAGGGGGCTCGGCCTGATGACGCAGACGCTCCCGCAGGTCGCGCCCGACCAGGTGGCGCCTCCGGTCGTCCCCCGCCCGCGTCCACCGATGACACCGCGGGACCCCACGCTCGCGGTGGCCTCGGTGGCCGATGTCGTCGAGGAGCTCGCCGCCCGGCGCCCGCGCCGCGTGTGGCCGGTCGCGGCGCTCGACCTCGCCCTCGCCGTCGCCGTCGCGCTCGTGACCGCCCGCACCACCGACCTGCCGCTCGGGGTGGCGCTCGCCGCTGCCGCGCCGTGGCCGCTGCTCCTGCTGGCCGCGGGCCACTACCGCCGAGGCGCCCTGGGTGACGCGCGGGGCACCCGGGCCTGGGCGGCCGCGCGGACCGGCGTGCGCGCCACCGTGGTCGTCCTGGCGGGTGCGCCGCTGCTGGCAGCGGCGGATCCGATGGCGCTCGCGCAGCTGTCGGCCGCGTGCGGTGCCGCGAGTGCTGCCCACGCCCTCGCCCGACACCCCCGGCGTCCGCGCCTGGTCCTGGCCGGGCGGCCACGCGACGTCCGCGAGGCCATGGTCGAGCTGGCATCGACCGGGCAGCACGAGGTGGTCGCCGCCTGCCTGACGCGACCGTCCAAGGTCGCCCTGGACGCGACGGCGGCCTACGTCGGCCTCGACGGCTCGGCCGAGGTGGTCGAGCGCCACCGCGCCGACGCCCTGGTCCTGCTGCCGGGAGCACGGCTGTCCGCGACCGAGGTGCGCCGCCTCCACTGGGCCCTCGGAGCCGTCGGCGCCGAGCTCTGCGTGGGCACCGGCCTCCTCGACGTCACCCCCGGGCGGGCCCGGGTGCTCGCGACGGGCGGGCTCGCCCTGGTCCACGTCGCACCGGCTCCCCTGCGCGGACCGCGCCGCTGGGTCAAGGAGGCCGTCGAGCGCACCTGCGCCGTCGTGGGGTTGCTTGCCCTGGTCCCGGTGCTCCTCGTCCTCGTGGTCCTGGTCCGGCTCGACTCCCCGGGTCCGGCGATCTACTCCCAGGTCCGTGTGGGCCGCGACGGGCGCCTGTTCACGATGTACAAGCTGCGCTCCATGTCGACCTCGGCACCCGACGAGCGCCCGCAGCTCGTGGCGTGCAACGAGTCCGACGGGGTGCTCTTCAAGATCCGGCAGGACCCGCGCGTGACGCGGACCGGACGGTGGCTGCGGCGCACCAGCCTCGACGAGCTGCCCCAGCTGTGGAACGTGGTGCGGGGCGAGATGTCGCTGGTCGGGCCCCGCCCCGCCCTGCCCGACGAGGTCGAGCGCTACGGCGTCGACCCGCGGCGCCGGCTGGTCGTGAAGCCCGGCATCACCGGGTTGTGGCAGGTGTCGGGCCGCTCGGACCTGTCGTGGGCGGAGTCGGTGCGCCTCGACGTGCGCTACGTCGACAACTGGTCGCTGGGCCTGGACGCGGCGATCCTGGTCCGCACCGTGCGCGCGGTGGTCTCCCACCGCGGTGCCTACTGAGCTCCACGGTCTCAGGCTCGCTGCAGGGCAGCCTCCGCGATCCGGACCGCACCGGCCTGGTCGGTCTTGCCGTTGCCGAGCCGCGGGAGGGTCGCCACCGCGAGGAGGACGTCGGGCAGGACCGACGGAGCGACCCGCGTGGCGAGCTGCTCGCGGACGGCTGCCATGGTCTGCCCCTCTCCCTCCACGAGGGTGACGAGGGAGCCGTCGCGGGTGGCCACGGTGAAGCTGGCGACACCGCGCAGGTCGCGCACCACCGCGTCGACGTCGTCGAGGTTGACGAAGCTGGCGCTGCGCTTGACCAGGCGGCCGACGCGGCCGAGGCAGAACAGGACACCGCCGTCGGCCACCCCGAGGTCGCCGGTGACGACCCGGCCCTGCTCCCACCGCGGGTAGTCCTGCCCGCCCCCGCCGAAGAGGTAGCCCGCACCGACGTGCGGCGAGTGCACCGCCATCACGTCGCTGCCGACTCCGTCGGGCACCAGCGCGACCCGCCACGGCCCGAGGGCTCCCGGGCCGATGCCGACCGAGCCGTCCCGGGAGCGCAGCTCCTCGACCGAGGCGTACGCCGCGGCGCTCGCGAAGCCGGCCGTCTCGCTCGTGCCGTAGGTGTTGACGAGGGTGGCGGGCCCCAGACCGAGCACGGTGACCGCCTGGGCGCGGGTGAGCCGGTCGCCGCCGCTGCCCCAGACCCGGACGCTGCACGGGGTCCCACGTCCTGCCTCCGCCGCAGCGAGGTCCGCGTAGCCCGGCGCCAGCCGGACGTGGGTGGCCCCGCGGCGCGCGAGGAAGGCCAGCGGGCGGACCCGGTCGGCGAGCGATCCGGACACGTGCAGGCTGGCCCCGGCCGCGAGCGCGAGCACCCAGTTGGTGAGCGCCAGGTCGTAGGACGGGTGGGTGGGTTCGCCCCACCGCGCGGAGGCGTCGACGTCGAGGGCCGCCGCGCCGTGCGGTGCGAAGTCGGCCAGGCACGCCCAGCTCGTCAGCACGCCCTTGGGGGCCGAACCGGTGGTGCCCGACGACATCGCGACGTAGCCGGCCGCACCAGGGTCCCGCCGCGGCGCGCCGCGGGCACGGTGCGGGTGCAGGCCGGTCCTGTCGACGACCAGGTCGGGGGCGAGCGCGGCGAGCACCGCCGCGGTGCGTGCCCCGCCGGCGGTGTCGAGGAAGCACACCGTGTGCCCGCCCAGGACCGCGGCCGCGAGCTGGACCACGG
Organism: Nocardioides furvisabuli; assembly: GCF_021083185.1. Lineage (GTDB taxonomy): Bacteria > Actinomycetota > Actinomycetes > Propionibacteriales > Nocardioidaceae > Nocardioides > Nocardioides furvisabuli. Next base: position 24,168 of record NZ_JAIGQB010000004.1, read on the forward strand.
AGTCGACCGAGCTGGGCAGCACCACGGCCACCACGGGCCGCGGCCCGGTGACGGCCCGGTCGACCTCGCGGGCGACCTCGTCGGCCCGACGTACGAGGTCGGGCAGGGTCAGCGACACCCGTACGTCCGCGACCACGCTGCCGCCGGCGCGCGCCGCCACGGCGCGCAGGCGCTCGGCCAGCGCCCCCATCTCAGCCCGTGCAGGCGTCGACGTGGGCACCGAGCGAGGCCACGGTCTCGAAGACCTCGGCGGTGATGTCGTCCTCGTCGAGCTCGAAGCCGAAGCGCACCTCGACGGCCGTGATCAGCTCGACCAGGGCGAGCGAGTCGAGCTCGGGCAGGCTGCCGAAGAGCTCGGTCCCCGGCGGGTAGCGCGACGGAGGGCCGCCGAGGACGTCGGCGAGCACCTCGGCGAGCGCCGTGGTGGTGGGAGTGGTCGTGGTGCTGCTGGTCATCGGGGTGGTCATCGGTTGCCTCTCTGGGCGCGGTCTGGGGTCACGGACTCGCTGCTCACACCAGCACCTCCAGCGGCGCGGGGTGGCTGAGGAAGGCCGTGGGGCTGGCGGTGTGGCCGTAGGCCCCGGCCTGGAAGAGCACGACGAGGTCGCCCACCTCCGCGCGCGGCAGCTCGACCCGGTCGCCGAGCAGGTCCAGCGGGGTGCACAGGCAGCCGACCACCTGGACGGTCTCGGCCGGTTCGGCGTCCATCCGGTTCGCGACCGCGATCGGGTAGTTGCGCCGGATCACCTGGCCGAAGTTGCCCGACGCGGCGAGCTGGTGGTGCATCCCGCCGTCGACCACGAGGAAGGTGGTGCCGCGGGAATCCTTGCGGTCGACGATGCGCGTGACGTAGAACCCCGCCTCGCCCACGACGTAGCGGCCGAGCTCGAGCAGCACGCGCGCGTCGGGCAGGCGCGGTCGCAGACGCGTACGCACCAGCTCCTCGAGGGCGTCGCCGACCGTGCGCAGGTCGAGCGGGCGGTCGCGGTCGTAGTAGGGGATGCCGAAGCCACCACCGAGGTTGACGTAGGTCGGCTGGGTCGCCACCTCGTCGGACATCCGCAGCACCAGGTCGACCGTGCGCCGCTGCGCCTCGACGAGGATGTCGGCGTGCAGGTTCTGCGAACCGGCGAAGACGTGGAAGCCGCGCAGGTCCAGGCCGCGGGCCTCCATCTCCTTGAGCAACCGGGGGGCCTCCTCGACGTCGACGCCGAACTGCTGGGCGCCGCCTCCCATGCGCATCCCCGACCCCTTGACCTCGAAGTCGGGGTTGAGCCGGAGCGCGACGACGGGGCGGATGCCGAGTTCCTCGCCGGCCGCGGTGATGCGGTCGGCCTCCAGCGGCGACTCCACCTCGACCACGACGCCGGCCGCGACGGCCTGGGTGAGCTCGGCGACCGACTTCCCCGGTCCGGCGAAGCTGACCTTGTCCGCCGGCAGCGCGGTGTCGAGCGCGAGGCGCATCTCGGCCCCCGACGCCACGTCGAGGGAGTCGACGAGCCCGCTGAGGTGCTGCACCAGCGCCGGCATGGGGTTCGCCTTGACGGCGTAGCTGATCTCGAGGTCGTCGGGCAGCGCCACCCGCAGCTGTGCGACCCGCTGGGTGAGCAGGTCCCGGTCGTAGGCGAAGAAGGGCGTGCTGCCCACCCGCCGGGCCAGGCGCGACACCGGCACCCCGCCCACGACGAGGTCCCCGCCGCTCACCACGCCAGGCACGTGAGCTCGCTGTAGAGGTAGCCGACCTGCTCGGGGGCGAGCGAGGTGCTGCGGAACATCTTGGGACGGGCCCGCTCCAGGGTCCTCGCGCGCCGCACCGGCCCACCGACGACGCGACGCTCGACGAGCGTGGCCGCGATGCCGTGCCGCGCGAGCAGGTGCGAGCCGACCCGGCCGGCCTCGGCACGGAAGAGCTCGGGGTTGCTGGCGTGGAGGATCGACCCGAAGGCGCGCACGTGCTTGCGGGTGTCGCGCCGGAACACGACGTAGCAGTGCTCGCGGGGCGTGGACACCAGGAGGTGTCCTGCGGCGGGGGCACCGCGGTGGTCGCGGTAGAGCGCCAGCTCGTCGGCGGACAGGGCGTCGGCCAGGACCTCCGGGGCCTCGCTCACCCGCGCGGACCCGGGCCGGGGCGGGAGCGGGACGTTGGCGAGGAGGTCGGTCGTGGTGTCGAGGTCGACGAACTTCAGCCGGCGGTTCAGCGCCACGACGTTGCCGCTGGGCGAGAAGTCCGTGAAGTGCAGGCCCTCCTGGGCCAGCAGCCGCGTCAGCAGACGGGTCCCCTGGGCGCGGTGGCCCTCCAGCACGCACCACGCGCCGAGGTTGCAGAAGCGCTCCAGCCGGTCGCCCACGCGCTGCTCGGAGTAGTAGGCGAGGTAGGCGCCGACCACGGTGCCGTCCGGCTCGCGCAGGTGGAAGCCGTGGTTGGGCTGCGCGACGTCCCACGGCACCGACAGCGCACGCGACCACCGGTCGGCGCTCACGCGCTGGTTGAGGTGGGTGGCGAGGAAGCGCGCCACGTCGGGCACGTCCGCGGACGTGGTCGGTGACAGCCGTGCCCCCACAGTGCCTCCCCCAGCGTCGTGCTCGTGCGAGCTCCCCTTCAGCCGGAGCGTAGGTCGCGACGGACGGGGTCGCGGGGCCCTGTGACGACGCATACCCAAGTCGGGGGACGTGTGCCGGGGCATCGGGCTCAGGTGCCCCACCCGGGCCCGCGCGGGGCCCGCAGGGCGGACGGACTGAGCAGGGTGCGCACGGCGCGGCGCGAGGTCGCGCGGCCGAGCACCGCCCGGCTCGCCTCGCGAGCCAGGAGCGCGGACCAGTAGGCCGCGGAGCGCAGCGGACCGTGGCGCCCGGCGAAGAGCTTGACCCGGTTGGCGACCAACATCGACCACAGGCGCGGTGAGGTGGTCGAGTCCCCGCCGAGGTGCACGGCCACGGCCGTGGGGACGTAGCGCGTGGTGAGCCCGTGGTCGCGGACCCGGAGGTGGAAGTCGGTCTCCTCGGAGTAGAGGAAGAAGCTCTCGTCCCACGGCCCGCACCGGCGCCAGCACTCCGCCGAGACGAGCTGGGTCGAGCCCTCGGCCCAGTCGGTCGGCTGCGCCCGGTCGTACTCCCCCACCTCGGTCACCATCTCGCCGAGGCGGCCCACGCCCCCGGCACGCGAGGCGCCGAGCACCGCGTCGGCGACGGCGCGCACCAGGGTGGGCTCGCGCCGCATCGAGGGCACCAGGACGCCGTCGCCGTCGAGCAGCCGCGGCACGGCCACCCCGGTCCCGGGCTCGTCGAGGGCGGCCATCAGGGCCGGCACGCATCCCGCCGTCAGCCGGACGTCGGGATTCAGCACCAGCAGCGCCCGGCCCGGTCCGGCGTACGCCGCACCCGCGTTGATCCCGGCGGCGTAGCCGGCGTTGCGGCCCATCTCGAGCACGACGGCGTCGGGGGCCGCGGCCCGCACCACGTCGGGGGTGCCGTCGCCCGACGCGTTGTCGACCACCACGAGTCGCCAGGCGAGGTCGCCCATGCCGGCCGGCAGCGAGGCCACCAGGTCCGCGACGAGCGCGGCGCTCTCGTAGGTCACCACGACCACCACGACCTCGTCGCTGCCGGCCCCGGTCATGGGGTCGATCGTAGGTTCGCCCGTGGTCGTCCCTCGCCCCCGAAATGGGCGAAGACCGCACAGCGGCCGCGGCCCGGGCTCGCGGGCAGCGTTTCCTGAGTGGCGCAGGGGGAGGAGGGGCGATGCGGCGCTGGGCGTCCACGGCCGGCACGCTGGCGGTGCTCGGGCTGCTGCTGGCCGCGCTGGTGCTGGCCTGCCTGCGCGTCACCGACCCGACCTCCCGTCGTCTCGTGGAGGCGGTCTCCCTCACCCCGCTCGGTGTCCCGCTCGCGGCGCTGGCCCTGGCGCTGGCGGGCACCGCCCGGTGGACGGCGCCCCGACCGCTCCGGCTCGGCGTCGTCGTCGCGGCCGCGGTGCTGCTGCTCGCGCACTGCTGGTGGCTCGCGCCGCTCTACACCGGGGCGCTGCACGCCGGCGGGCCCGCGTCGGTGGTCGTGCTGGCGCAGAACTTCGAGCACGGCGACGCGGACGCCCTGGTCGAGCTCGTGCGCCGCGAGGACGTCGACGTGCTCGTGCTCACCGACGCGGGCAACGGACGCGTCGACGATCTCCTGGCGGCCGGGATCGAGGAGCAGCTCCCCCACGCGGCGGGGGTGGGGACGGAGGATGCCGTCGTGCTCAGCCGGCTGCCGCTGGCGTGGACCCGCCGGCTCCACCCGGGCTCGGAGAGCAGGCTCGTCGGCCTGCACGTCGCAGGCATCGGCGAGGTCACCGTCGCCGCGGTCCACACCGCGCCGCCCTACCGGACGGAGGAGTGGCACGCCGACCATGCGGAGGTGCTCGCCGCGCTCACACCCCTCGTGTCCGACCCCGGGGCGGCGCTCGTGCTGGCCGGCGACCTGAACGCCACCCCTGCCCACGCCCCGGTGCGGCGGCTGGTCGTCCTGGGCCTCGCCGACGCCGCGGCACAGGTCAACGCCGGCTGGTCACCGACGTGGCCGGCGGGCGGGCGCGAGCGACGGCTCGGGGTGCCGGTGCCGGCCTTCGCCGCGATCGACCACGTGATGACGTCGCCGGAGCTCGTGGTCACGGCGTACGACACGGTCGAGCTGGCCGGCGCCGATCACCGCGGGGTGCTGGCCAGGATCTCCGGCGCACGCTGAGGCAACCGCACCACCGTGGGTCGGCGGCCGCGGTGGCGCACGAGCGCCTCGAGCTCACCCGGGGCGCGGAGGTCGACGTACGCGCGGCCGAGCTCGTCGTGCCAGCCCACGGGTCCGGAGGTGCCGGTCGCTCCGCTCGCGCGGGTGCGCGAGCGCGGCCGGGGCACCCGCGGCGCGGCGCCCAGCAGGTCGCGGAAGACCGAGACGTAGACCTCGGCCTGCTGTCGCCAGTCCAGGAGGTCGCAGACCCGCTGCCGGGCCTGCAGGCCCAGCTCGACCCGCAGGTCCTCGTCGTCGAGCAGCCGCTCGACGTGGTCGGTGAAGGCCGTGACGTCGCCGGCCGGTGCGTAGCAGGCGGTCTCGCCGCCGGACACGCGCGTCTCGGTGAGGTCGAAGCACACCGAGGGCAGGGCGTAGGCCATGTACTCCATCGTCTTGTTCATCGTCGACACGTCGTTGAGCGGCGACTTCGCGTCGGGGCACAGGCCGATGTCGGCCGCGCTCAGGTGCTCCGCGATCTGGGCGCGGTCGACCCGGCCGGTGAAGGTGACGACGTCGTCGAGGCCGCGGGCGGTGCAGTCGGCACGCAGCTGCTCGAGGCAGTCGCCGAAGCCCATCAGCACGGCCCGCACGTCACGTCGCCCGCGGACGCGGACCAGCTCCTCCATCACGTCCAGCACGGTGTCGACGCCGTCCTGCGGGCCCATGATGCCGAGGTAGGCGAGCACGTAGGGGTCGTCGGCAGGGCGCTGCGGAGGTACGAGCGGGCGCATCGCGCTGGTGTCGGGCCCGCTGCGCACGACCTTCACCATCGCCGGCTCGCACCCGCCGCGAGACAGCGCGATCCGACGGTAGGACTGGTTGGTGGAGATGACCCGGTCGGCGGCGCGGAAGGTCTGGTGCTCGAGCCAGGTCAGCGCGCGCAGCTCGCAGCGCTCGCGCAGCGAGGTCGGCGGTCCGAAGCGGGAGAGGAAGAGCTCGGGGTTGAGGTCGTGGTGGTCGAAGACGAACCGCACCCCGCGCCGCTGCCACATCCGGGCCAGCAGCCAGTAGGTGTCCGGTGGGTTGCAGGCCTGGAGGGCGTGGAAGGGCTGGCGTCGCCACACGACGCGCGAGAGCAGCGCCGTGCGCACCCAGCAGTAGACGAACTCAAGGGCGTAGCCGAGGAGGCCGCGCGCGGCTGGAGGCGGACGGTACTTGTAGACGTGGACGCCTTCGATCACCTGGCGACGCGGGTCGCCGGGACCCTTCGGGCAGATCACGCTGACGTCGTAGCCGTGGGCCCTCAGCGCCTGGCACTCCAGCCAGACCCGGCGGTCCAGCGGGACCGGCAGGTTCTGCACGACGACCAGCACGTGCCGTGCCGCCGGGTGCGGTGTCCTCGACCTGCTGCTGACCATCGCTGCCATCCCCCCTCGCAGCCCCCCTCGGAGCCGGTTCTGGACCCGGACACTAGGAACGGCCGTCGTCGCCTCGAGCCGGCTCGCGTCGAAATGCCCCATGCGGGGGACGTGCGTGCCGGAGCCCGGTCGGGGCCCGTCGACCCGCCTAGCGTCCGTGCCGTGGCCGCCCCCCTGTTCACCGTCTGCTTCCACGGCGTCGGCGTGCCGACCCACGAGCGAGAGCCCGGCGAGGCCGGCTACTGGGTCTCGCGGGACCGGTTCCTCGAGCTGCTCGACTGGGCGGTGGCGGCACCGGGCGTCGCGCTGAGCTTCGACGACGGCAACACCTCGGACCTCGACGTCGTCGCACCCGCCCTCCTCGAGCGCGGGGCGCGCGCGACCTTCTTCCCGGTCGTCGGTCGGCTGGGCGACGCGTGGAGCCTCTCGGCGCAGGGCCTCGAGGAGCTGCTCGAGGCCGGGATGGACGTCGGCACGCACGGGCTGACCCACCGGCCGTGGGCCGGCCTGCGCGGGGCGCTCGCCCGCGAGGAGGTCCTCGCCCCGCGCCGGGCGCTCGAGGACCTGCTCGGTCGCCGTGTCGACCGGGCGGCAGCCCCGCTCGGTCGCTACGACCGCCACACGCTGGCACTCCTGCGGTCCGACGGGTGCGCGGAGGTCAACGTCAGCGACCAGCGCCCGGCACGGCCGGGGGCGTGGGTCCGGCCGCGGTTCAGCGTCCGCGCCGACGACACCGCCGCCTCGCTCCGCGCGCGGATGCTCGCCTCCCTGGCCCCCGCGCGACGGGTCCGCAACGGCGCGGTGTCACTCGTGAAGCGCGCGCTGTGAGGCACCAGTACCCAGTCGGTGGTATGTCGCCGACCGATCCGCCCGCCGCGTCACGGACGTGGCACAGGGTGGGCTGACCGCGGGGGCCGCGCGCCCGCCGCAGTGGGGCACACATCCAGGCAGGAACTTCTCCGGGGGACGGTGAGCGTGACGATGAACGAAGGCGTGATGACCGCGGGCGCGACGACGGGCGCGGGTGCGCCATGAGGGTGCTCGTGACAGGAGACCGGGGCTACCTCGGCTCGGTGATGGTGCCCCACCTCGTGGGTGCCGGCCACGACGTGGTCGGACTCGACGCGGGGTGGTACGACGGCTGCGACTTCGGTCGACCGTTCACCGACTACGAGCAGCGCACCGGTGACGTGCGCGACGTCGAGCCCGCCGACCTGCGCGGCATCGACGCGGTGGTGCACCTCGCAGCCATCTCCAACGACCCGGTGGGGCACCTCAACCCCGAGGCCACCTTCTCGGTCAACGCGCGCGGCGCGATCCACACCGCCCGCGCCGCGAGGGCCGCCGGGGTGGGCCGGTTCCTCTTCGCCTCCTCGTGCTCGCTCTACGGCGCCGCCGGAGACGGAGTCGTCGACGAGGGCGCGCCGTTCCGCCCGGTGACGCCCTACGGCGAGAGCAAGGTGCTCGCGGAGGAGGGGATCTCCGCGCTCGCCGGCGACGACTTCAGCCCGACCTACCTGCGCAACGCGACGGCGTACGGCTCCTCGACGCGGCTGCGCGCCGACATCGTGGTCAACAACCTCACCGGCACCGCCTTCACCCGCGGCCACGTGCAGCTGCAGAGCGACGGCTCGCCGTGGCGCCCGCTGGTGCACGCCGAGGACATCGCGCGGGCCTTCGCCGCCGTGCTGGCCGCACCGACCGAGACCGTCCACGACCGGGCCTACAACGTGGGTCGCGACGTCGACGTCGTCCAGGTGCGCGACATCGCGCTGGCGGTCTCGCAGGCCCTCGACGTGCCGGTGACCTTCGCCGACGGCGCCGGGCCCGACACCCGCGACTACCGCGTCGACTTCACCCGGATCGGCCGCGAGCTGCCCGGCTTCGTGCCGACCTGGACGATCCCCGACGGCATCGCCGAGCTGGCCCGGGACATGGCCGAGCGCGGTCTGGTCGCCGAGGACTTCGAGGGTCCGCGGTTCGTCCGCCTGGCGCGGATCCGCGAGCTGCAGTCACAGGGCCGGCTGGGCCCGGACCTGCGCATGACGCACCTCGAGGAGGTGGCGTCGTGAGCCTGCCCGCCTGCCGCCTCTGCGGCGCCGACCTGCGTCGGACCTTCGTCGACCTCGGCATGTCGCCGCCGTGCGAGAGCTACCTGTCGGCCGACGAGCTCGACCGCGGCGAGACGTTCTACCCGCTCAACGTGCGCATCTGCGAGGCCTGCCTGCTGGTGCAGCTGCCGGCCTACATCTCGGCCGAGGACATCTTCAGCCACTACGCCTACTTCTCCTCCTTCAGCGACTCATGGGTCGAGCACGCCCGCCGCTTCGTCGAGGACGCGCTCGCGCGGCTGCGGCTGGGCGACGACGCGTTCGTCGTCGAGGTCGCCAGCAACGACGGCTACCTGCTCCAGCACGTCGCCGCGCGCGGCATCCGGTGCCACGGCATCGAGCCGGCCGCCAACGTGGCCGAGGCGGCCGTCGCGAAGGGCATCCCCACGACCGTGGCCTTCGTCGGGGAGGGGACCGCACGCGCCTTCGTCGCCGAGCACGGCGCGGCCGACCTGGTCGCGGCCAACAACGTCTTCGCGCACGTGCCGGACATCGTCGACTTCGCCCGCGGCCTGCGGACCCTGGCCGGCGAGTCGGGAACGGTGACCATCGAGATCCCGCACCTGCTGCGGCTCATCGAGGGCAACCTCTACGACACGATCTACCACGAGCACTACTCCTACCTCTCCCTGCTCACCACGCAGCGGGTGCTGGAGGCGGCGGGGCTCACCGTCGTCGACGTCGAGGAGCTCTCGACCCACGGCGGGTCGCTGCGGACCTGGTCGCGGCCCACCGCCGCAGCAGGCGCGCCCAGCGACGCGGTGGCGAAGATCCTCGCCGACGAGGAGGCGGCCGGCCTCCACACGGTCGAGGGCCACGACGGCTTCGCCCGCTCGGTCGCCACGGCCCGCAACGACCTCGTGCAGTTCCTCGTCGAGCGCTCCCGCGAGGGCGCATCCGTGGCGGCGTACGGCGCTCCGGGCAAGGGGAACACGCTCCTCAACCACGCCGGCGTCCGTGCGGACCTGATCTCCTTCACCGTCGACCGCAACACCTTCAAGCACGGCAAGTTCCTGCCCGGCACCCACATCCCGATCTTCGACCCGTCGCACCTCGACGAGCAGCGGCCGGACTACATCGTGGTGCTGCCGTGGAACCTCCGCGAGGAGATCACCCGACAGCTGGCCCACACGCGCGAGTGGGGGGCGCGGCTCGTCTTCCCCCTCCCGACCCTGGAGGTGATCGAATGAAGGTCGTGCTGTTCTGCGGCGGGATGGGGATGCGGATGCGCGTCGGTGACGACCCGTGCCCCAAGCCGATGATGACCGTCGGCGACCGGCCGGTCCTGTGGCACATCATGCGCTACTACGCCCACTTCGGGCACACGGAGTTCGTGCTGTGCCTGGGCTACGGAGCGCAGTACGTCAAGGACTACTTCCTGCACTACGAGGAGACGGCGAGCAACGACTTCGTGCTCTCCGGCGGCGGCCGCGACGTCGAGCTGCTCAGCAGCGACATCAGTGACTGGCGCATCACCTTCGTCGACACCGGCCTCACCACCGAGATCGGCGAGCGGCTGCGGCGGGTGCGCCGCCACCTCGGTGACGACGAGATGTTCCTGGCCCACTACGGCGACGTCCTCACCGACGCCCCGATGGACCAGCTCGTCGCCCGACTGGCCGCCTCGGACGCGGTCGGCTCCCTCCTCGCGATCCGTCCACCCGGGTCCTTCCACGTCGTGCTGACCGACGACGACGACCGGGCCTCGGGGTTCCGCTCGGCCGAGGACCTGCCGCTGCGGGTCAACGGCGGCTTCTTCGTCTTCCGCCAGTCGATCTTCGACTACCTCGAGGAGGGCGACGACCTCGTGACGCACGCGTGCGCGCGTGCGGCGCGCGACGGCCGCCTCCTCGCGATCCCCTACGACGGGTTCTGGAGGCCGATGGACACGCTCAAGGAGCGTGCCTCGCTGGAGAGCCTGTACGCCTCCGGCGAGAGCCCGTGGGCACTGTGGCGTCGCGAGCCACCGGTGCCCGTGCCGGTGCCGGCGCCCCGGCTGGTGGCGACGACGTGAGGGACCTGCACCTGCCCGACGGGCCGCTGCAGGTGCTCGCCGTCGCGGCCCATCCCGACGACGTCGAGATCGGGTGCGGCGGCACGCTCCTGGCGCTGCGCGAGCGTCCGGGCGTCGAGGTGCACTGCCTCGTGCTCACCGGCTCCCCGGAGCGCAGGCTCGAGGCCGAGCACGCCGTGACCGCCTTCAACGGTCCCGGCGCCGCGGTCGCGTTCGCCGACCTGCCGGACTCACGGCTTCCCGAGGTCTGGTCGGCGGTCAAGGACACGCTCGAGGACGCCGCCCGGCTGCGCCCCTCCCCCGACCTCGTGCTCGTCCCCCGACGCGACGACAGCCACCAGGACCACCGGCTCCTCGCCGAGCTGGTGCCGACCGTGTGGCGCGACTCGCTGGTGCTGCACTACGAGATCCCCAAGTGGGACGGCGACCTGGGCCGGGTCAGCCACTACGTCCCGCTGACCGCGGACCTCGCGCGCCGCAAGGCCGAGCTGCTCACCAAGGTCTACCCCTCCCAGGTCGGCCGTGACTGGTGGGACGACGAGACGTTCCTGGCGCTGATGCGCCTGCGCGGCGTCGAGTGCCGCGCCCCCTACGCCGAGGGCTTCGTGGTCCAGAAGGCGAGGCTCGACCTTGTCGGCTCCCCCTCCTGAGACGTACGCCGGTCGCGCCTGTCCGGTGTGCGGGCGTCCGGGCGGGCAGCCGGTGCACGAGGTCGCCGCGGTGCCGGTGCACAGCTGCCTGGTCATGGACACCCGCGCCGATGCGGTCGCGATCGGCCAGGGCTCGCTCGCAGTCGTGCTCTGCCACGGTTGCGGGGCGATGGCCAACCGGCTCTTCTCCTCCGACGCCATGGCCTACAGCGCGCGCTACGAGGACTCGCAGGCGTTCTCCACCACCTTCCTCGACTACGCGCGCGGGCTCGCCGGGCGCTGGGTCACCGACTGGCACCTCGAGGGCCGCACGGTCCTCGAGGTCGGCGCCGGGCGCGGCGACTTCAGCCGGCTCCTCGCGGCGGCGGGGGCGGGCCGGGTCGTGGCGATGGACCCGACCCTGGACCCCGCTCGCTTCGGCGAGCCGGACGACCGCGTGGCACTGGTGACCGAGGCCTTCGGTGCCGGCACGGACCTGTCCGGGGTGGACGCGGTGGCGATGCGCCACGTGCTCGAGCACGTCGACGACCCGGGTGCGCTGCTGCGCGACCTGCGCGCCGCCCTCGACGGCCGCGACGACGTGCCGGTGCTGGTGGAGCTGCCCGAGGCCGGCCGGATCCTGGCCGAGGGCGCCTTCTGGGACGTCTACCACGAGCACTGCAACTACCTGACCCGCGACGTGGCGGTCGAGCTGTTCGAGTCCGCCGGCTTCAGCGTGCACGCCGCGACGCTCGCCTACTCGGGCCAGTACGTCCACGTCGAGGCCCTTCCCACCGGGACCGTGCGCCCGATGCGCCTGCCCTCGTCCGTGGCCGCGGGGCTGGCCCGGGACGCGGACCGGTTCCGCTCCGCGGCGCGCGAGCAGGTCGCCACGCTGGCCCGCGCCGTGGAGCAGAGCGCCCCCACCGGTCGGGTCGTCGTGTGGGGCTCGGGGTCCAAGGGCACGGCCTTCCTGCACGCCCTGGGCCCGACCGCCCGGCTGGTCGACGCCGTCGTCGACGTCAACCCGCACCTGTGGGGCAAGCACGTCGCCGGCACCGGTCACCCGATCGTCGCGCCCGGCACGCTCGCGGACGAGGCGGTCGAGCTGGTGGTGGCGATGAACCCGGTCTACGCGACCGAGATCCGCGCCGAGCTCGACCGGCTGAGCCCCGGGGCCCGCCTGCTCGCACTCGGCCACGCCGGGGTCGGGGCCGAGCGCGTGCTCACCCCTCGCCGCAGAGCCTGACCCTTCTGCCGCCCGTCGTCTTGTTGCCGCTCGCCTCGATGGAGTCCTTGCCCGAGCTCAGGTAGCAGTAGCCCCAGTGCGGGTCGCCGCCCACGCGGTTGCCGACGAGGCGGGCGCTGTCCGCCGAGATCATCACCGACCATGCCGAGCCGTAGAGCCAGTTGCGTGCGATCGTCACGTCGGACACACCGCCGTTGGCGTTCTCGAGGAAGATGTTGGCGTTCATGGTCTCCTGGAACGGACCTGCCCGGTAGACCGAGCACCGGATCACCATGCCGTCGACGCCGCGCACCTGCGTGCCGTCGTAGTGGGACTCGGGAGGTGCCTCGGGGTGGTGGACGAGGTTGTACCGCAGCACCACGTTGCGCACGAGGCGGTCCCCGTCGGACGTCACGTGGATGCCGTCGGCGGGGCTGTAGCCGATGTTGGACTTCGCGACCAGCACGTTGACCGCGCTGGATATTCCGACGCCTGGGGCGGTGACCCGCTTGAGCCTCACATTCTCGCCGAGGATGTCGAGGGCACCGTCGACGCGGACGTTGGTGACCCTCACGTCGGTCCCGGTGATCATGAGCTCGGAGACATGGGCGTTCTTCAGCCGCGCACCGTCCCCCAGCACGGTGCGGCTCGATGAGCGCAACGTGCCGCTCGCGCCGGTGTTGGTCATGTTCGGCTTCATCCGGCAGGGCGCCAGGGCGTCGGCGCGCCTGTCCGTGGCGGCTCCGACGCCCGCGGGTGCGGCGGTGCCGGCACCCGGCGCGACGGCGGACGAGCCAGTGGGAGCCGACGCGACGACCAACGAGGCGACGAGCAGCGTGGCCGGCAGCACGACGGACCGGGCTGCGGAGCGGACGGTCAGGACCGAGCGGTGACGGAAGGTCACGGGCAGGACTCCAAGGGGGTGGGGACGAGGCGACCGTCCATGGAACCAGAACCCCGGCGCCGTGGCATCCCCAGAATGTGTCGTGTGTTCAGCCTGTGCGTGAGCTCTCGTCGCGCTGCCAGGTGTCGAAGTCGCCGACCCTCACCGCTCGGCGGGCCCCGAACGACGCGAGCAGGTAGACACCGACGAAGACCGGCACTCGCGCCGCCAGGCCCGGGCGCGACACCGCCAGGCTCAGCAGGGTGCGGACGCGGGTCTGCGACCCGGTACGGCGTACGCCGAGGCGTGTGGCCTGGGCGTTGCCGGTGGCCACGCGGGTGCGACGGCGTACGAGATCGGCGACCGTCCTCGGCGGGTGCACCACCGCGACGGCGCCGGGCACCACGCGGCGCTCGCCGGGACCGAAGGCCTCCGACATGGCGAGGTCGTCGTTCATCAGGCCCGCGAGGTGTTCGACGCGTGCCTGGCCCGCCTCCGACAGCACGACGACCCCACGTCCGAAGAGACCCGACTGGACGTGCGGCAGCTCCTCCCACACGTCGTAGTACCACCGGACCCATGGCGAGCAGCCGGCCCGTGGCACCGCGCGCCGGGGGGCTGCAGCCATCGCGCCGCCCTCCCGGACGGCGGCCACCAGCTCCACGAGTGCGCTGCCGGTCAGCTCGATGTCGGCGTCGAGGTGGACGCGGGGGAAGACGTCGGTGGCTGTGTTGCCCACCCGCACCGCCTCCCGCTTGGAGGGCGTCGGGATCTCGATCACCCGTGCCCGGGGGTCGGCCTCGCGCGCCAGGTCCGCCGTGGCGTCGCGGCAGCCGTTGCACACCACCACGACGTCGAGGTCGTCGGGACCGACTCCGGTCCGCAGCGCGCGCAGGGTGCGGGCGATGGAGGCCGCCTCGTCGTGCGCGGGGACGACGACGCTCGCGACCACCATCGACCCTCCCCTGTCCGGCCCGGCCTGACCGACCGGGGACTCCATCGTCGGCCGCCACGAGCGGTGCCGCGGGGCAGCGCGGGGGCTATCGACCAATTTGGTGATCGAGCCTCGCCCCGGTCGGCGCGTCCCGGTGATGCCGCTTGGGCTCGTCGCGCACGAGGGTCCAGAGCGCGCCGGCACAGCCGATCGCCAGGACCAGCAGGAAGGCGCTCTGCCGGAAGCTGATCGAGTCGTAGAAGAACGATGCCACGCCGAGCGAGGCGATCGTGGCCGCCAGCGCCTGGCCGAGGCTGCGCAGCTCCGGGTCGGTGCTGCGTCGGCGCACACCGCGGGCCACTCCGAGGCCGATGAGGTGCAGGGCCACGAATACCACCAGGCCCACGAGGCCACCTTGGAGCAGCGTGGCCAGGTACTGGTTGTCGAGGAAGAAGTACACGTCCGGCACAAAGGTCCCGGTGCCGCGACCGATCAGCCAATGGTCCTGCATGAGGCCAGGGATCGCTGCGTAGTCCTCCGTCCGCCCCGAGATACTGGGGTCGGTGTCGGCGTTCAGGAACAGGCCGCGCACGGTGCCGAGCAGGCCCGGCACCACAGCCCGGAAGACACCGAGCCCGATGACACCCAGCACGAGCACGTTCAACCGGCCACGGTTGGTCAGCGCCGCGACGTAGAAGGCCACCCCGACCGCAAGGGTGAGGAAGCCGGACCGGCTGACACTCAAGGGCAATGCCGACAGCAGCGCGAGCAGCGCCAACCAGTACTTCCAGCGCCCCGACTGCTCATGGATGGTGAAGTGCATGGCCAGCGGCACCAGCGCCGCGGTCACGACCGAGAACTCGATGGGGTGCGACGCCCCCGCGGCGATCCGGTCGAACCCGGACCGGCTGTAGGAGTCCAGTTCGGCACTCGTCGTGAGCCCGGGCAGGAGCATCATGCTGCGGAAGTCGAACGCTGAGAAGACGAACTCGAGGATGCCGATGAACGCAGCCAGTCCACCGACCATGACGAGACGCTGGAGCAGCGTCGTGATGCGCTCGCGACTTCCCAAGCCGTCGACAGCCAGCAGCCCGATGCCCAGGAGCGCGAGGTGCTGGAAGACGACACGGTCCATGCTCGCAGCCTCGCCGGCGGTGAGGTCGCGCGTCAGACCCGCCCCGTACGAGGCGAGGGCAGCCACAGAGAAGCCCAGCAATGTCCAGCGGACGGGGTGAAGCTCCGGAGCTTCGATGAGGCCCAGAACCCGCGAGGCGGCCCAGATGGCGAGCGCCCCCAGTGCCACAAGGCCGGCAGGGTTGCCTACCGACTTCAGAGGCCCCACGAGGACGAACGGCTGCGGCACGAGGAAGAGCAGCACGACGAGCCATGTGAGCACCGAGCACGCGTCCCTCGCAGAGAGAACGAGCAGCCCGAAGAGCAGACCAAGGACGAGCAGCGCCGCGGTCGCACCGCCCGGCAGCAGACCCGTGAGAGGCAGGACTGCAAACGATCCCAGCGTGATCGCCCCCGCTGCCAGCGAGAGCGGCACGACCACCCGGTGCAGTCTCAAGCGGGGATCGACCGGCATGACGTCACCTCCGCAGCGAGGATGGCCCACTGGGGGGCAGCTGGGCGCGTGACAGGCGCTGGCGCGGTGAGGGCACGGCGGGGTCGCCGGTGGGAACTTGGCGTGATGGCGTCGGCCGCGGTCCCGCCGGCCGAAGAACCGGCCGAGGCGATCTCGTCATCGTCCGTTCCGCTTGGAGCCGCCGACCCAGCAGCCGGTCGGCCACGATCGCCCATGCGGCACCGACCAACAGCCCGACACCCATCACCGCCACGACGAGCTTCGCTGCCGAGGTCGACGCCAGTGCCTCCACCTGCGTCGGCGCCAGCACGAAGGGCCGATAGCGCACCGCTGCCGGGGCTCCCGCACGAGTCTGCAGCTCGTCGGTGATCCCAGGAGCCGCCGCCACCACCCGGTCCACCACGTCGCGGACGGCCTGCTCGTCCTGCCCCCAGGCCCGCACCTCGTAGGTGGTCTGGTACATCGGGATCTCCACCGAGTAGGAGGATCCATTCGCCGACTCGCCTGGGCCCCACCCGCGCGTGGCGGAGCTGCCGAGCTTCCGCTGCGTCTCCTGGGAGTTCAGCTGGGCCTGCAGCGCCGCACCCACGAGCGCCTTGCCGTCCGCGCCGAGTGGGTCGCGGTCAGCTTCCGACGCTCCGTCAGGTAGCTGAGGCTGGACGAGCCCGTAGGAGGTCGCAGCGGTGTATGTGGTCTGCTGTGAGTCCACGAGTTGATAGCTCACGCCGGCTGCCCCCAGCAGGATCGGCAGCATGACGTACCAACGGCGCAGACAGATCTTCAGGATGTCAACGGCATCCATGCAGTCATCTCCTTCTCGCCCAACGTCCCAGCACCCGACGTGCGTCGTCGACCGCCGGCAGTCCGAAATGCCAAATCAGGGCGGCGTACGCCACGACGCCGGCCGACGCCCCGGCTATCAGCTGAAGTACCACGCCGGCCCCGAGGAGCCCGGTCCCCCCGGCGGCCAGCCGCGCCACCGCAGCCATGGCGGCCGTGATGAGAACCATCGGCAGCATGGGCCGCAAGTAGGTGGACAGGCGCATGCCGATGAGGCTGAGAGACATCTTCATCTCCAACGGGGCCAGGACGACCATCACCCCGGCCAATCCGAGGCTCACACCGAGCAATCCCCAACGCGAGCACATCAGCATGACCACGGCGCCCACCAAGCAGTACGCCAAGCCCCACCGGTAGAGCCAGTCGCTGCGTCCCATCGCCAGCATCACCGACGACGTGACGCTCAGCACCGCCTGCACGATCGCCACTGGGGCGAGCACCTGAACGACCGGGACAGCTGCTTCCCACTGCGCACCGTAGACCACCAGCACCGCCTGCTCCGCCAGGACCGCCAGGCCCACCATGGCGGGCAGCACCACCAGGGCCACCACACCTGTCGCTCGAATGGCGCCCGAACGAAGCGTCTCCGGATTGTCCTGCTCGCGCGCGAAGGCCGAGAAGCTCACCGTCGAGACGGTGGCGCTCACCGCGTTCATCGGGGAGCTCACAGTGCGTTGCGCGACCGTGTACGTGCCCAGTGCCGCGCCGCCGAGCATTCGGCTGATGACCACCTTGTCCAGCTGCGCGAAGAAGACCGCCAGGGCGCTCGACCAGAAGCAGTTGATGCTGAACTTCCCCACCTCGCGCAGCCGGCGCAGGCTGAACCTCGGCGAGGGGCGCCACGCTACGTACAGCCAGGCGCCGCCGGTCGACACGGCCACCCCGGCCAAGGTTCCTACCACGAGCGCCCAGATACCGGCCCCGGCGAACGCGAGCCCGATCCCGACGGCACCGTTGACGGTCGCGTTGGCGATGTTGACGGTCGCCAGCCTGCCGAACTGCATCGTTCGCCGCAGCAGGGCGTGGTGCATGTTCCCCACAGCCCCGAGGACCGAGACCGCGGCCAGCGCCCTGATGGCGGGTGCGGCCGCAGGTTGTCCCAGAGCATTCGCCATCGGCCCGGCGAGGGCAACTGTGAGGACACCGAGGAAGATGCCGAGCAACAGGTTGAAGAAGAAGAGCGAGCTCAGAAGGGTGTCGTCGACAGTCTCGCGCTGGATGACCACGGCGGACGTGCCGAGGTCGGTGAGCTGCCACGCCACCACCATGACCACCATGCCGGCGGCGACAACGCCGAAGTCCTGCGGCGTGAGCAACCGCGCGAGCACAATGCTCACCCCCAGGCGCGAGGCTTGGGTGAGGACCTGCGACAGCATCGTGTGGCGTGATGCAGCCGCCACACCGTCGGCGTCGGACTCGGCATCGAACGACGTGCTGCTCGACTCGTGCGTGCTAGTCACCTGGCCCCCACCCATCCATCACCGCTCCCCCAGCGCCGTCAATGGCCGCCAGCGCGGCTCCAGACTCCTCGCCCCGGAACGCGGCTGCGCGGCGCGCGGGGCATGCTGCCCAATAGTGGGTACAGGAGGGCGAGGCGGCGGACGAGCGTCGGGGCACGACTAGAGCCGAGCTGGTACATCCCACGCGAGCGCGCGCGCCTCGAGACGGTGCAGCCGCTCGCTGAGCGCCGGGAGTTCAGCCAGCCCCACCAGGGCCAGCACGGCACGCCACCGGTGCGCCCAGTCGTGGCGGCGCAGGAAGGTCGTGACCGCGGCCACCCTGGCCCGCTCGAGGCGGACGGGATCGCGGTCGAGCTCGCGGATGACGTCGACGACCCCGGGCGCAGGGACCGGGATCGGGACGACGGCGTCCGGCCACCCGAAGCAGTCGTCCCACTCGACCGAGGCCGGAGCGGTGCCGAGCATGATCGTCCCGGCCGACAGCGCCTCGAAGTAGCGGTTGGTCAACGACTCCTCGCCACCCGTGCGATCGGTGCGGCCCTCCTCGTCGTTGATCCGGTAGACGATCGAGTAGCGGGTCCGCTGCAGCAGCCGGGCCTGGGCGAGCCGGTGCTCGGCGTGGCCGGTGACCGACCACGGCCCCTTCACGGTGTCGAAGTGGTAGAAGAGCTCGTGGTCGGCCATCGCCCGCAGGAGAGGCTCGTGGGTGCCGGCGAAGCGGCGACCCCAGCTGGCCACGTCGACGGTGCGGGCCGGGAAGTCGTGTGCGGGCGGCGCGTAGCGGTCGGTGTCGACGGCGAGGGGGAGGTAGGTGCACGGCACGCCGGTGATCTCCCGCACCGCGTCGACCACCGAACGGTTGGACACGATGACGTGGTCGAAGCCGCGCAGCTGGCGGAGGTAGTCCGAGACCTGCGCCAGCTGGGGGGTCCAGAGCTCGACGATCCACGCGACGCGGGCCGCGGCGCGGTCCGTGGCTGCGGCGACGTGCGGGAGCATCCCGATCTCGTTGGCGTCGGCGAGGACGGCGAAGAAGAGGTCCGCCCGGCCCCTGGTGCCGGCGCCGGCCGGCGCCCGCATCCGCGCGCGGCGGTCACGGCCCCACCGCTGGCCGGCCCGGTTGAGCGCGCCGTGGGCGAGGTGGAGGGCCGGGCCGCCGCCGAGCGGGCGCGGCAGGCACCACTCCACGTCGTCGACCTCCGCGACCACGTCCTCGAACTCGAGCTGGGACGCCTGCCAGACCTTCTCCTCCAACCCGCGGCGCGAGGCCAGGACGACGCGCGCGCTCATCGGCGTACGCCCCCTGCGGGCTGCGGGGTGTCGTCCCACCGGGTGAAGTAGCTGTCGGGGTTGACGAGGTAGGTGACGGTGGTCTCGGGCACGTGCCGCACCCGCAGCCGGCGGCTCAGCCGCCAGACCAGCTCCCAGTCCTCTCCCGGGATCGTCGGGCTCGAGCGCGCCAGTCGGCTGAACCGCACCCCCGGGCCCCGGCGCACGACGATGCTGCTGGTGTCGACGTAGGGCGCCAGCGCGAGCGCCCGGCGGTCGAAGGGGCGCGACAGCACGTCGAGCGTGGTGCCGTCGGGGCGTACGCGCTCGACGCTCGTGTAGACCAGGTCCGCCCCGCGGTCGAGGGCTTCCAGCGCGGTGGCGAGGTGGTGCGGGCGCCACGTGTTGTCGTCGTCGAGGAACGCGAGATGGGTCGAGGACGAGAGGGCGATGCCGACGTTGCGCACCACGCCCGGTCGCCCCGTGTTGGTCGACAGCGTGACCGCGAACAGGCGGTCGTCGTCGGGGAGCCCGGGGAGGCCGCCGCCGTCGTCGACGACCACGACGACGTGGTCCTCGACCGTCTGGTCGAGCGCGCTGCGCACGGCTCGCGCGAGCGAGTCCGGACGCCGGAAGGTCGCCACGACCGTGACGACCCTCGCGGAAGGAACGCCCCCTCCGACGCCGAGGCGCTGCACCTCGTCGCGCTCGGTACGCGCCGCGGCCACGGCGGCAGGCCAGTTCATCATCTTGTTGCGGGCCTCGAAGGGCGGCCAGGTGCCCCACCGGGCGCGGACGACCTCCCGCACGGTCGTGCCTGCCTGTTGCCACATGCGCCCCACGCCCTTCCCCGGACCACGACCGCGCGTGCGGTCGTCGTGCCCCTCCAGCGATTCTGGGTCCGGCACGGGCAGGCGGGCATACCCTCTCTGGGTCAAAACCGCCCGCCTGCTGGCGGTCCGCCGCGCCACGTCGTGCTCGATGGAGCCATGACGATCACGACCGGACAGGCCAGGAAGCCCGTCGAGCCGGGGTCGCTGCGCCCCGGCGACCGGGTGCGTCTGCGACCCCTCGACGAGGTCCTCGCGACGCTGGACGACACAGGGTCCTACGAGAACGTGCCGTTCATGCCCGAGATGACGGCATACGCCGGCCGGGTGATGACCGTCTACCGCCGGCTCGAGAAGATCTGCGACTACATGGGCGAGGAGTCGCGCAGCCGTCGGATGACCGACGCGGTGCTGCTCAACGAGACCCGCTGCGACGGCTCCGGCCACGGCGGCTGCCAGGCGGAGTGCCGGATCTTCTGGAAGGAGGTCTGGCTCGAGCACGCCGACGACGCGCGCGACGACGAGAGCCCGTACGCCGTCGCGCCGGAGCGGCTGCTGCCGCTGCTCGTGGCGGGGGCGCACCGCACCGACCCCGAGAAGGGCGAGGTGTACCGCTGCCAGGCCACCGAGGCCACCCGCGCCACGACCGCGATGCCGGAGATGGCCGTCGGGCAGTACGTCCGCGAGGTCCGCGTCGGCAACGTCGGGGTCCCCGAGCTGGTCCGGGTCGGCTCCAGCGCCCTCGTCACCAAGCTGGCGCGCAAGGCCGGCCTGCGCCCCTACCTCCCGCTGGAGGTCGCCGGCAAGGACCGCGTCGACGGGGAGAAGCTCGGCCTCCAGCCGGGCGACTGGGTCCGCGTGCGGTCCAAGGAGGAGATCGGGCGGACCCTCAACTCCGGGGGCGCGCACCGCGGGATGCTCTTCACCCACGAGATGGTGCAGTACTGCGGCCAGACCTTCCGCGTGCACAGCCGGGTCGAGAGGCTCGTCAACGAGCAGACCGGCGAGCTGCTGCACATGAAGCTGGAGTGCATCGCCCTCGAGGACGTGATCTGCAAGGGCCACTTCACCTCCGGCGCCTGGTTCTGTGCCCGCGAGCACCTGCCCCTGTGGCGCGAGGACTGGCTCGAGCGGGTCGAGGCGCCGACCGCGGCGACGGTCTGCCCGAAGCCCGGTCGCTGACCGGGCGGCCGGCAAACCTGCTCAGGCCTGCTCAGGCCTGCTCAGGCCTGCTCAGGCCCGCTCAGGCCCGCTCAGGCCTTGTCGAAACGGTCGACGCGGTAGGTGCGGCCGGGGCCGAACTCCGCCCGCTCGGCCAGCACGTGCCGCATCCCGAGCCGGGCCGCGTGGGCGGTGACCACGTCGTGGGCCTCGTCGCCGTTGAGCAGGCTGCCCATGCGCGGGACGTAGTGGACCGCGACGAAGGCACCGCCGGCCGCCAGGGCGGCGTGGATCCGCTCGACGCACCGCTGGAGCTCGACCACGGGGAGGTAGTAGAGGACGTCGGAGGCGACGACGACGTCGAAGGTGCCCTCGGGGAACTCGGCCGGGATGCTCATCGCCACCGCCCGGACGTGGGGCTGCGCGACCAGCCGGTGCGCCACCCGGTCGACCGCGGACTGCGACACGTCGAGGGCCAGCACCTGGTCGGCGTACGGCGCGAGGACCTCGGTGAACGAGCCGACGGCGCACCCGAGCTCCAGCACGCGACCGAGCCCCTCGCCGCCGCAGACCTCGAGCGTGCGCGCGAACTTGAGCTGCTCCTCGGGGTTGCGGTCGAACCCGAAGGGGTCGCCCTCGTCGAAGAAGTGCTCGAAGAAGCCGGGCCGCATCTCCGGCGGCACCAGGCGCTCGGGCAGCGCCGCGGCCACCCGGCCGCGCCACGTGTCCGGCACGGCGAAGATCACCCGCCCGCGCGCGCGGATCAGCGCGTCGCGCGAACGTCGTCCCACGACGGCAGGTGACAGGAGCGAGGTCATGGCGGGTGTCCCTCCGGTGGACGAGCTTGGTCCACACCGAGCGACCCGGTCGGCACCCGGTGTGGCGTGCCCATCGTGGCGTCGGCCCCGGGGCCGACCGCGACGTCCCGGACGTTGTTCGCCGATATTGGTGACCCGCGGCCGACGTCGAGCCCGGGGCCTCAGGAGTTGAAGCGCTGCTGGGTCTTCTCGAGGCCCTCGGTGATGAGGGACTCGACCGCGTCGGCGGCGTCGCCGACCTGGAAGGGCAGCTCCTTGCGCTCGACGGTCGAGTAGTTCGACAGCACGAAGTCGGCCACGTCCTGGCGCCCGGGCGGGCGTCCGATGCCGGCACGGACGCGGTAGAAGTCGCCAGTGCCGAGCGAGGAGCGCATCGACTTCAGCCCGTTGTGGCCGTTGTCGCCGCCGCCGAGCTTGATGCGCAGCGTGCCGAAGGCGATGTCGAGCTCGTCGTGGATCGCGATGACGTGGTCGGGGGCGACCTTGTAGAAGGTGGCGAGCGCCTTGACCGGGCCACCGGACTCGTTCATGTAGCCGCGGCCGCGGGCCAGCACGACCCGCGGGCCGCCGAGCGACAGCCGGCCCTCCACGACGTCGGCCCGGCCCGACTTGTGCGACCTCCAGTGCACATTTCCGGGGGTGCTCCCCATCCGGCTCGCGAGCTCGTCGGCGACGAGGTAGCCGATGTTGTGGCGGTGCCCGGCGTAGGCGGGTCCGGGGTTGCCCAGGCCCACGACCAGCCAGACCCCGTCCTGCGTGTCACTCATGCGCGTCATCCTTTCATCGACCGAGCGGGCACTTCCTCGCGCTGAAATGCGCCGACCGGGCGATTCCTCGCAGTGCAGCGCGAGGAATCGCCCGGTCAGTGTGTCTGTGCGCGAGGAAGTGCCCGCTCAGCAGGTCACTCGGAGCCGCTGGCCTCGCCGGACTCCTGCGCGGCGTCCTCGGCCTTGGCCTCGGTCTGGGCGTCGGCGATCTCGGCGTCGGACGCGTCGTGCTCGATGCCGAGGTCGGCCTCGGCCTCCTCCAGCTCGGCCTCGAGAGCCGCGGCGGACATCTGCTCGGTCACGTTGACGATGAGCAGCTCCTCGTCGGCGAGCAGCGTGGTGCCCGACGGGAGGTCGAGGTCCTTGGCGAGGATCTGGGTACCGGCGGGCAGGCCCTCGACGGAGACCTCGAAGAACTCGGGGATGTGGGTGGCCTCGGCCTCGACGGAGACGACCGTGTTCTCGTTGACGACCAGCGTGTCGGGGCCGGCCTCGCCGAGGACGTGGATCGGGACGTCGACGGTGACCTTCTCGCCGCGGATGACGGCGACGAAGTCGACGTGCTCGATGACGCGGCGGATCGGGTCGACCTGGACGTCCTTGGTCAGCGCGAGCTGCTCCTTGCCGTCGATCGCGAGCGCGAGGAGCGCGTTGGCGCCGCCGTGCTTGAGGGCCATCATCGTCTGGTGGCCGGGCAGGATCACGTGGACCGGGTCGTTGCCGTGGCCGTAGATGACCGCGGGGATCTTGTCGTCGCGACGGATGCGGCGGGCGGCGCCCTTGCCGAACTCGGTGCGGGCCTCGGCGACGATCTTCTCGGGGGCAGACATGGGGTTCTCCATCAGTCGGGTGGTCGGGCCTGGCGGCCCTGGCTCGTGGGTCCTCGGCGGGTGCGGAGACGACGAACGCCGCGCTCCGGATCGTGAGCGCGGCGCAGCGGTGCAGGCCGGCCCAGTCGATCACGGAGTCCCAGGTCGTACGTCGGGCTCCCTCGCCGAGGCAACCACAGAACTCTAGTCCCGCCCCCCGGGGTGGGTCGAATCCACGCAGCTCCCGCGCAACTAGGGTGGCCCGGTGCCCCTGATGCTCCCCGAGGCGCGCGTGCGCGCCGACCTGCTGACCGACGTCCGCACCGAGGTCCACCTCGACCTCACCTCCACCGATGCCTTCACGGTCCAGGCGCGGATCACCTTCGACTGCACGCAGCCGGGGGCCTCGACGTTCCTCGAGCTCACCGGCGCCTCGGACGTCACCCTCGACGGTGAGCCGGCGGCGTACGCCGACGGGCGGATCGCACTTCCCGACCTCGCCGCCCACAACGAGGTGCTCGTCACCGCGCGGATGCCCTACGTCACCGACGGCGACGGCATGACCGTGACGATCGACCCGGCGGACGGCGAGCGCTACGTCTGCGCGCACACGTCGATGGACATCACCCAGAAGGTGATCCCCTGCTTCGACCAGCCCGACATCAAGTCGACCTTCGCCGTCACCGTGACCGCGCCCGCGCACTGGACCGTGCTCGCCAACGGACCGCTCGAGCACCGCACGCCGGGCGAGGGCGGCGACGCGGCGCCGCACACCTGGACCTTCGCCACCACCCCGCCGTTCTCGTCCTACCTCTTCACCCTCGTCGGCGGGCCGTGGGTGTCGGTGACGTGGGACGAGCCGTACGCCCCCGCGCCGGGCGGCACGTTGCCGTTCGGCTGGCACGCGCGGGCCTCGCAGAAGCGCGAGCTGCGCCGAGACGCCGACGAGCTGCGCCGCATCACCAGCACCTGCTTCCAGCACTACACGAGCGTCTTCGAGCCGGAGTACCCCTACGCCGACTACCAGCAGGTCTTCGCCCCCGGGCTCAACTGGGGCGCGATGGAGTTCCCCGGCTGCGTCGTCTACCGCGACGAGAGCCTGACCCAGGGCACGCCCACCGAGCTGCAGCGGGAGTGGCTGGCCTCGACGATCGCGCACGAGATGGCGCACATGTGGTTCGGCGACCTCGTCACGATGCGGTGGTGGGAGGACTCGTGGCTCAACGAGTCGTTCGCCGACTTCATGGGCTACGACGTCGCCGGCGTCGCCGCGGGCTACACCGACGCCTGGACCTCGGCCGCGATCACCCGCAAGCCCACCGGCTACCGCGCGGACCGCCGTCGCTCGACGCACCCCATCGCCGAGGACACCGACAAGATCGTCGACGTCGACACCGCCTTCGCCAACTTCGACATGATCACCTACGCCAAGGGCAACGCCGCGCTCAAGCAGCTGGGCCACTGGCTCGGCCAGGAGGACTTCCTCGCCGGCGTCAACACCCACCTCAACGCGCACGCCTTCGGCAACGCCGACCTGGCCGCGTTCCTCGACTCCCTCGACTCCGCCACCGACCACGACGTACGCGCCTGGGCGGCGGCGTGGCTGCGCACGACCGGGTTCGACACGCTCGTGGTGACCCGCGACGACGCGGGGGTCCCGGTCCTGCACCGCGAGGGCTCGCGACCGCACCGCCTCACCGTGTCGGCGTACGACGACGCGATGCAGCTCGTCGACGCCCGCGACGTGCACCTCGGCGAGGAGCCCGTGCGCCTCGAGGACTTCGCCGGGCGGGTCGTGGTGCCCAACTCCGGCGACGAGACCTTTGCGGTCATCCGGCCCGACGAGCAGTCGTGGGCCGCGATCACCGCCGGACTGTCGTCGGTCGAGTCGCACCTGACCCGCGCGGTGCTGTGGTGGACCGCGGTGGACCTCGCCGAGTCGCAGGTCATCGGCGTCGGCGACCTCGTCGCGCTGGCCGACCGGCACCTGCGGCCCGAGTCGCACCCGCTGGTCGTCGAGGGCGTGCTGCGCGCGCTCCAGCTGGTGACGCGCCAGTACGACGAGCCCGGAGAGGCCGCCGCGCACCTCGCGGTGATCGCCGACATCGCGCGCGGAGCCGTCGAGGGCGGCGACCCGCTCCTCGCGCCCGGAGCGTCCCGGGTGCTGGCGCGGCTGAGCGCCGACCGGACCTTCCTCGTCCAGTGGCTCGAGCGCGACGACGTCGACCCCAGCGTGCGGTGGGCCGCGGTCCACCGCCTCGCCGAGCTCGGCGACCCCTCCCACATCGACGCCGAGGCCGAGCGCGACCAGTCGGTGGCCGGCCACCACGCCGCGCTGTCGGCGCGCGCGGCGGTCCCCACCCCGGAGGCCAAGGCCGAGATGTGGCAGCGCTTCATGGGCGGCGAGCTCAGCACCCACGAGCTCGACGCGGTGGGCGCCGGCTTCTGGGGCTGGGAGCAGGCCGACCTGGTCGAGCCCTACCTCACCCGCTACGTCACCGACGGCCTCGCCCTCGCGCTCCGCTCGGGCCAGGCGATGGCCGACAGCGTCGGCGACGCCTTCCCACGCCTGCCGCTCACCCCCGCCGTACGCCGCCAGCTGCGGGCCACGGTCGCCGAGGCGCTCGCGACCGGTGATGTCCCCACGGTCCTGGCCCGGGCGTGGAACGACGCGCTCGACGACCTCGACCGGACTCTCTGAGACGCGGCGTGACCGAGCTGCGCAGCCCGCTCGTCTGCGGCGCCCTCGGACGCTACGACCGCGACCGCGTGGGTCGCGTCGCGGCGGCACTCGGAGGCGACGACGTGCGGTTCGTCCACGAGGACTCCACCTCCGTCCTCGCGATGGACCGCGAGCCCCTCCGCTGGGGCAGGCGGCGCCACCGCGGTCTCGGCTGGATCGACGGTCTGCCGTGGCGTGCCGGGGCGATCGACTGGCAGGACGCCGCCCGCCGTGGCGCGTGCGGGCTCGTCCTCGACGGCCGCCACCGCCGGCTGCACACGTCGGTCAACGGGCTGGGCTCGATCTACTGGACCGTCGACGACGGAGCGCTCTACTTCTCGTCCCGCATCGAGCCGCTCGTGCGGTCCTCGCCGCGGCTGCTCACGATCGACTGGGACGCGTGGTCGTCGATCATCGCGCTGCGCTACCCCGCCTCGGACCGAACCCCGTTCGCCGAGGTCCGCCGGCTCCAACCGTGGTCGACCCTGACGTGGGAGCGGGGCCGGGCCCACCGGGCGGCGCCGACGTGGCCGTGGGCCGAGGCCGAGCGGAACCTCTCCGGACCGGAGGCCGGCGCAGCACTCGCACAGTCCCTGAGGGACACCGTGTCCGCGGTCGGCCGCCCGACGCTGGTGCCGCTCAGTGGCGGGCGCGACTCGCGGATGCTGGCCTGCGCCTTCGCCGAGGCCGGCCTCGCGGCCCGCGCCGTCAGCGTCAGCGACGACGAGGGCGGTGACTTCGAGGAGGCACTCGCACGACCGGTCGCCGACGCGCTCGGTCTCGACCTCGAGGTCCTGCGCGCCGCGGCGGGCAACTACCCGCGCAACTGGGAGACCCGCGCGCGGCTCGTGGAGCACCAGTTCGTCGACCACGCGTGGCTGGTGCCGCTGTCGCGCCACCTCGCCCGGCAGGACCTGCCCGTCTCCGACGGCTTCGCGATGGATGTGCTGCTCGGTCGCGGCAAGCGGTTCTTCACCGCGGAGACGCTCGACCGGAGCGACCCGCGCCGGGCCAGCCTGGCTCTCTTCGACTCAGTACGCCGCTTCGGCCACGCCCACCTGGCGCTCGCGGAGGACGTGCGGGCGCCACTGCTGGACCGCGCGCGCGGGCTGTTCCTGGAGGTGGCTGCGGAGTTCGAGGGAGCGCCGCAGCAGGCACCGCTGACGTTCTACCGGACCCGCACCGTCCGCGGGGTGGCCTGCTATCCCACCGGCCTGCTCGGCCGCCGGTCCCACATCGTCGCGCCGGCCGCGAGCCATGACTTCGCGATGGCGTCCTTCTCCGCCACGGAGGCAGCGGCGCACGACGACGGGCTCTACGCCCGGGCGTTCGAGGCGCTCGCGCCCGAGATCGGACGCATGCCGTCGACCGCGACCTCCCCTCGTCCGCCGGGCGGCCGGCTCCGGCTCTGGTGCTCCGGACCGGCCGTCGCGGCGCACCGCGAGCGGCTCGCCGAAGGCCCGCTCGCAGGCGTGCTGGCTCCCGAGCTCACGACGTGGCTCGACGCTCCCGACCGGGGCGAGCCGGGACCGGACCTGCGCCTCGGGCTCGAGGGGATCAGCCTGCTCCACTCCTGGTGGGCGCGCTACCGCGACGTGCTGCGCGAGGTGGACCTCCGCGACCTGACGGGCTGAGTCCTGCCCGCGTCACGACACGGGCAGGACTCGCAGGGGTCCTACGCGTGACCGTCGAACATGGAGGTCACCGAACCGTCCTCGAAGACCTCGCGGATCGCGCGCGCGATGAGCGGCGCGATCGAGAGCGTGGTGAGCTTGTCGAACTGCTTGTCCGCCGGCACCGGGAGCGTGTTGGTGACCACGACCTCCATGGCGGAGGAGTTCTTCAGCCGGTCGACCGCGGGGTCGGAGAGGATCGGGTGGGTGGCGGCGATGATCACGCCGGCCGCGCCCTCGGCCATGCACGCCTCGGCGGCCTTCACGATCGTGCCGCCGGTGTCGATCATGTCGTCGGTGAGGATGCAGATCTTGTCCTTGACCTCACCCACGACGCGGTTGGCGACGACCTCGTTGGCCACGTCGGTGCGCCGCGACTTGTGGATGAAGGCGAGGGGTACGCCGCCGAGGCGGGCCGACCAGCGCTCGGCGACCTTGATCCGGCCGGCGTCGGGCGAGACCACGGCGAGCTGCTGGTCGCCGTACTTGGCCTTGACGTAGTCGGTGAGGATCGGCAGCGCCATCAGGTGGTCGACGGGGCCGTCGAAGAAGCCCTGGATCTGGTCGGCGTGCAGGTCGACGGTGATCAGGCGGTCCGCGCCGGCGGTCTTGAACAGGTCGGCCATCAGGCGCGCCGAGATCGGCTCGCGGCCGCGGTGCTTCTTGTCCTGGCGGGCGTAGCCGTAGAACGGCATCACCACGGTGATCCGCTTCGCCGAGGCCCGCTTGAGGGCGTCGACCATGATCAGGTGCTCCATGACCCACTCGTTGATCGGAGCGGTGTGGCTCTGGATCACGAAGGCGTCGCACCCCCGCACGGACTCCTCGTAGCGGACGTAGAGCTCACCATTGGCGAACGCGTAGGCGCTCTGCGGCACGAGGCCGCACTCGAGGAGGTCGGCGACCTCGTGGGAGAGATCGGGGTGCGCCCGGCCGCTGAAGACCATCAGGTTCTTCTCGGTGGTCCGCTTCATTCCGGTCACGCGACGCGACTCCTCGCTGTGCTGGTCAGCCTGGGGGGTGGCTCTCATCGGAGGTGCTGGGGAAGAGTCTGGCCCACGGACCGGGCCTTCCCCAACCCCGGGGTCACCCCTCGGTCGTCTCCTGCTGTTCACGCGCCGTTCGCGCCGCCTCGGCCTGCGCGGTCCCGGCCCGCCGGGACTCCGTCCAGCCCTCGAGGTTGCGCTGCGCGGAGCCGCTGACCGCCAGGGCGCCGGCCGGCACGCTGCGGCGTACGACGGTGCCACCGGCCGTGCCCGCGCCGTCGCCGACGGCGACCGGGGCGACGAAGGTGTTGTTGGAGCCGGTCTTGACGAAGCGGCCGATGACGGTGCGGTGCTTGGCCACCCCGTCGTAGTTGGCGAAGACCGTGCCGGCGCCGATGTTGGTGCCCTCGCCGATCTCGGCGTCGCCGACGTAGGACAGGTGCGGCACCTTGGCGCCGTCGCCGATCTGGGAGTTCTTGGTCTCCACGAAGGTGCCGATCTTGCCCGCGACCCCGAGCTGCGTGCCGGGACGGAGGTAGGCGAAGGGCCCCACGCTGGCGCGGTCGCCGATGACGGCGAGCTCGGCGTGGGTGCGTACGACGCGCGCGCCGGCGCCGACCTCGCAGTCCTTCAGCGTGGTGTCGGGCCCGACGACCGCGTCCTCGCGGACCACGGTCGCGCCGAGGAGCTGGGTGCCGGGCAGGATCGTGGCGTCGGGCTCGAGGACCACGTCGGCCTCGATCCACGTCGTGGCCGGGTCCATGACGGTGACGCCGTCCTTCATCCAGCGGGTGACGATGCGGCGGTTGAGCTCCCTGCCGAGCTCGGCGAGCTGGGCGCGGTCGTTGGCCCCCTCGGTCTGCGCGACGTCCTCGATGAGGTGCGCGCCGACGGTGAGGCCGTCCTCGCGGGCCAGGCCGACGGCGTCGGTCAGGTAGTACTCGCCCTTGGCGTTGTCGTTGGTGATCCGCGGCAGCGCCGAGACCAGGAACTCGGCGTCGAAGGCCAGGATCCCGGAGTTGATCTCGTCGATCTCGCGCTGCTCGGGCGTGGCGTCCTTCTCCTCCACGACCGCCTCGACGTCGCCCTCCTCGTTGCGCACGACCCGGCCGTAGCCGAACGGGCGCGCCACCCGACCGCTGAGGATGCTCACCGCGCGCTGGGCGGCCTCGTGCTCCTCGGCGAAGGCCCTGAGGGACTCCCCCTCGAGCAGCGGGGTGTCGCCGGCGGCGACGATGACGGTGCCGGTGGTCGCACCGCAGGCCTCCATCGCGACGCGTACGGCGTGCCCGGTGCCCTGCTGCGTCTCCTGCACCGCCAGCACCGCGCCGGGCAGCAGCTCGGTGATGTGCGGACCGACCTGCTCGCGCTGGTGGCCGACGACCGCGACGACGCTGGTCGGCTCGACGGCCTCCACGGCGCGCAGGACGTGGCCGATCATGGAGCGCCCGGCGATGGGGTGCAGCACCTTCATGGTCTTCGACTTCATGCGGGTGCCGCCGCCGGCGGCGAGCACGATGACGGTGAGGTTGTCCATGCCCGCAGTCTGACACCGCGCCGGGGTGGGCGGGCCACTCGCGTCCCTGTGGTCGAATGACCACCCGAGCAGGCGCACCTGCCCGCACGTCATCGGCCCCGGAGGGACTGCTGCATGAGGACCCTCGACGACAAGGTCGCCGCCGTCACCGGGGCGGGCTCCGGCATCGGCCGCGCGCTGGCCCTCGAGCTGGCCGGCCGCGGCTGCCGGCTCGCCCTGTCGGACGTCGACGCCGCGGGGCTCGCCGAGACCGCGCGCCTGCTCACCGGCCGTGCCCGCGCGGTGACGACCTCGGTGGTGGACGTCGCCGTCGAGGCCGCCGTGCTCGCCTGGGCCGACGAGGTCGTCGCCGACCACGGCCGCGCGAACCTCGTCGTCAACAACGCCGGCGTCGCCCTGTCCGGCACGGTCGCGTCGCTCTCGACCGAGGACTACCGCTGGATCATGGGCGTGAACTTCTGGGGCGTGGTCCACGGCACCAAGGCGTTCCTGCCCCACCTCGAGGCGTCGGGCGAGGGCCACGTGGTCAACATCTCCAGCGTCTTCGGCCTCACCGCGCAGCCGCTGATGAGCGGCTACAACGCCAGCAAGTACGCCGTACGCGGCTTCACCGAGTCGCTGCGCCAGGATCTCGCGCTGACGCGGTCCTGCGTGAGCGCGACGTGCGTGCACCCCGGCGGCATCAAGACCAACATCGCCCGCGCCGCGCGGGTGGACGCCAGTGTCGCCGGCGCGACAGGCAGGTCTGCGGAGGCCTCCTCGAAGGAGTTCGAGAAGTCCTTCATCACCACCCCTGCCAAGGCGGCCGAGGTGATCGTCGAGGCGGTCCGCAAGGACAAGCGCCGGGTGCTCATCGGGCCCGACGCCCGGGTCTTCGACGCCATGGCCCGCCTCGCCCCGGCCGGCTACCAGCGCCTGATCACCGGCGTCGTGCGCTCGCGGGGTGCGGAGTGAAACGACGGACGGCGATCGCCGCTCGGGCGTACGCCGCCGCGACCGCTGCGGAGGCGCGGGCCTACGGCCTGCGCGAGCGCCGCGTCGACGTCGGGGACTGCTCCCTCGCCCTCCTCGAGGGCGGACCGGCCGACGCGCCCGCGGTGGTGCTCGTCCACGGCTACTCCGCCGACCGGGTCGTGTGGGTGCGCTTCGCGCGCCACCTGCTGCGCGACCACCGGGTGATCGTGCCGGAGCTGGCCGGGCACGGCGCGACCGGCTTCAGCAGCGGCGTCGGCCACTCGGCCCCCGCGCAGGCGGCGCGGCTCGCAACGCTGCTCGACCGCCTCGGCATCGGCTCCGCCCACGTCGGGGGGAACTCCATGGGCGGCTTCGTCGCCGCCACCCTCGCCGTCGAGCACCCCGACCGGGTCGCCTCGCTGCTGCTCAGCGACGCGGTGGGCGTCGCCTCCCCCGAGCCGAGCGAGGCCGAGCTGCTCTTCCGCCAGGGCCGCAACCCGTTCCTGCTCGAGAGCGTCGCGGACTTCCCCGACTTCTACGCCATGACGATGGCGCGCCCGCCCTTCCTGCCCGCCGTGCTGCGGGCCGCGGTCGCCGCCGACTACGTCGCCCGCAGGGACCAGCTCGCCGAGATCTTCGCCGACTTCCACGGCGTGGCGACCCTCGACGACCGGCTCGACGAGATCACCGCGCCCACGCTCGTGATGTGGGGCGAGGAGGACCGCCTGGTCCACCCCAGCACCGCGCGGGCCTGGGCCGGGGGCATCGAGGGCGCCCGGACGGTGCTCTACCCCGGCATCGGGCACATGCCGATGCTGGAGGCGCCGGGGCGCAGCGCGGCCGACTACCGCGCGTTCCTGGCCCGGGTCGCCGCCGCGGACCGACGACGGGACGAAGTGCCCTAGCGCGGTGGGGCGGCCTGCGGTCGACTGGTCGCCATGTCGTGGTCGGTGAGCCTCCGTCCTCCGGGACGGAGGGCACTGCGGGGTGACGTGGTGGCGGGCGTCACCGTCGCCGCCTACCTCGTGCCCCAGGTCCTGGCCTACTCCGGGCTGGCCCGCGTGCCCCCGGCGGCCGGGCTCTGGGCGGCCTTCGTCGCCCTCGCGGTCTACTTCCTCCTCGGCTCCTCGCCGCAGCTGTCCGTCGGCCCGGAGTCGACCACCGCTCTGATGACCGGCGCCGCGCTGGCGAGCGTCACCGTGACCGGTGATTCGGCGCAGGACGCGGCGGCCGTGCTGGCGCTGGCGGTCGGCGCGGTGTGCCTCCTCGCCTGGGCCGGTGGCCTCGCGTTCCTCGCCGACCTGCTCTCCAAGCCGGTGCTCGTCGGCTACATGGCCGGCATCGCCGGGCTCATGATCCTCTCGCAGACCGCGCGCGGGAGCGGGGCCGACGTCCCCGACGGCACGGTGCTGGCCCAGACGTGGTGGTTGCTCCAGCACCCCGCCGCCGTGCACGGCCCGACCCTGGCGGTGTGCCTCGGCACCCTCGCGCTGCTGCTCGCCGGCGCCCGGCTGTGGCCCACCGGTCCGGTGCCGCTGGTCGGCATGCTCGTGGCGACCCTCGGCGTGACCCTGGCCGGTCTGTCCGACGACGGCGTGGCCGCGGTCGGGTCCCTGCCCTTCGCGCTGCCGTCGGTGGGCCTGCCGTCGGTCGCGTCGGTGGGATCGTGGGCGCTGCTGACGACCGCGCTGGCGATCGCCGTCGTGGGCTTCACCGACAACGTGCTCACCGCTCGTGCCTTCGGCGTACGCCACGGCGACCGCATCGACGCGCGCCGCGAGCTGCTGGCCCTGGGTGCGGCGAACGTCGCGGCGGGCGTCGTGCACGGCTTCCCCGTCAGCAGCTCCGGCAGCCGGACCGCGATCGTCGACGCGGTGGGCGGGCGGTCGCGCTGGGCCGGCCTGTCGACCCTGGGCGCCGCACTCGTCCTGGTCGTCGCGCTGCGACCGGTCCTGGCCCGCTTCCCCGACGCCGCACTCGCCGCCGTGGTGGTCTACGCCGGGCTGCGGCTGGTCGACGTCGCGGAGTTCGCCCGGATCGGACGCTACCGGCGCACCGAGCTGCTCATCGCCCTCGCCACCACGGCCGGGGTGCTGGTCCTGGGCGTGCTGCAGGGGGTGCTGGTGGCGGTGAGCCTCTCCCTCCTCGACGTGATCCGCCGGGTCGCCCGGCCGCACGACGCGGTCGAGGGGCTGGTGCCCGACCTGGCGGGCATGCACGACGTCGATGACTATGCCGACGCCCTGCCGGTGCCCGGCCTGCTGGTCTACCGCTACGACGCGCCGCTGTTCTTCGCCAACGCCGACAACTTCCTCAGCCGCGTCCGGGAGTCGGTGGAGACGCACGCCCCGCAGTGGGTGGTGCTCAACACCGAGGCCATCGGCGAGGTCGACCTCACCGGCGCCGACGCCCTCGAGACGCTGCGCGCGGAGCTCGAGGCCCGGGGCGTCGTGCTGGCGCTGGCACGGCTCAAGCACGATCAGCGCGAGGCCCTCGCGCCGAGCGGGCTGCTCGAGCGGATCGGGGCCGAGCACGTCTTCCCGACGCTGCCGACCGCGCTGGACGCCTACCGCGCCGCGACCGGTCAGCGCTGAGCGACCTCCGGCGCGGTCGCCGCGTCGAGCAGCTGCGCGAAGAGGTCGACGTACTGGATGAGGTGCCGATCGGCCAGGAAGTGGTCGCGCACGCGCAGGTGGGCGGCGCGCCCCAGGTCCTGGCACCGCTCCGGGTCGGCGAGCAGCGACGCCAGCGCCGCGACCAGCGCGGCGCCGTCGCGCGGGTCGTCGAGCAGCAGGCCGCTGACGCCGTGCTCGACCTGGTCGCGGATGCCCCCCACCGCGGAGGCGACCACCGGTCGGGCCTTCCACATCGGCTCCGTCACGGTCAGCCCGAAGCCTTCGGCCAGGCTCTTCTGCACCACGACGCTCGCCCAGCGCTGGAGGGCGTTGACGACCCGCGCGTTGTCGACGAGGTCGTCCATCGGGACCGAGACGAGGTGCGTGCGCGCACGTGCCCGCCCCGGCAGCGCCCGCCACTGCCCGCGGCACTCGGCGAGCACCTCCGCGGCCTCGGGGTCGTCGGCCACGCCCCGCGCCTCCGGGCCGGCGAGCACGAGGTGGACGTCAGGGGGGAGGTCGTCGAGGTGCGCGGCGAAGGCGTCCAGCACGCCGGCCATGTCCTTGAGCCGGTCCCAGCGGCTGACCTGCAGGACGACGCGGGCATCGCGCGGCAGCGCGGTCCCCTCGACCACCATCCCGGGGCGGTGCACCAGCTCCTCCACCTCCGCGGCCGACAGCTCGGCGTTCTTGGGGCTGAACGGGTCGAGGGAGGGCGGGACGACCCGCAGCCAGCGGCGGTCCACCCACGCGGGCGCGAACTCCTCCCGCGAGAAGACGCACGCGTGCGCCGGCTCGACCAGCGGGCGCAGGAACCCCCACGCGTCGTCGGTCCACGTGTTGGTCTCGTCGAGCCCCACGTGGCAGCGCCACACGACGTGCGCCCCGCGCTCGCGCAGCGCCCCGGCCAGGCCGGCGGTCTGCGGGTCGTGGAGCAGCACGACGTCGCCGGGCCGCACGCGGCGGAGCAGCTCGTCGCGGTGGCGCGCGAGGGTGGCGTCGTACGCCGCCCGCGCGCCGGCGTCCAGCGCACCGCCGTCGCCCGGGACGCCGTGCAGCCGATTGTGGATCCGCTTCGTGACGGCGAAGAAGTCGGCGTCCCCGCCGATGACGAGCCAGCGGATGTCGATGCCGGTGCCGGCCGCGTAGGCGACGAGGGTGTGCAGCATCTCCGCGACGCCACCACCGCGCGCGGTCGAGCTGACGTTCCACAGGGTGCGGCCGTCGAGCAGCCGACGGGCCGCGGCGGCGTACTCCTCGACGCGCTGCACCCGCTCCGGCGGCAGCAGGGTGGACAGCCGCGCGAGCGCGACCGGCACCACCGGCACCTCCAGCAGGCCGCTCATCGCTGGTCACGCGGGCGGGGCAGCTCGATCGCGCCGCCCACGCGGATCTCGACCCCGGGCGCGGCGCGACGGGCCACCTCCAGCGCGACGTCCATGCGCCGGATCAGCCCCGCCCTCGCCGCGTGGTCGCACTCGGCCACGAACGGCTCGACGAGCTCCACCGCCCGGTGGCACTCGCGGGCCCGCCGCGCCGCGGCACTGACGCGTTCCTCGAGGTCGCCGACGTCCTCGACGACGACCCGCACGGTCGCGGGGCTGGGCGGGGGCGGCGCAGGGTGCATCACGGTCTCCTCGGGTCTCTCCCCCGAGTCTCGCCGCCTCGTGCGGACGTCGACAGGGTCCTAGGTCCCGCCGACGTCCAGGTCCTCGGCCCGCAGCACCACGTCCGCGCGGGTTTCGGGGCGCTCGACCCGGGCGTAGACGTGGCCCTCCGGGATCCACTTGGTGTCCCAGAGGTCGAGCTCGGCCCGGTCGTCGCCCTGGGCGAGGTTGCGGGCCTTGGCGCGTGCGCCGGCAGCGTCCGGGTCGAGGTCGATCCACACGGCCAGATCGAACCAGTCGCGCGTGCGCCCGGTGAAGAGCCGAATGCCCTCGACGACGAGCACCGACGGCATCGGGTGGTCCTCGACGCCCCGCTGCCCGGTCCACCAGCGGTAGTCGAAGCGCAGCCGCTCGGGTCGCGGCAGCCGGCGTGCGCGTGCGACCAATGCCTCGATCCCCGACCAGTCGTGCTGCTCCCACAGCCCGGCGTCCGGGCCCCAGGTCGGTGCGTAGAAGCAGTCGGTCGGCACGACCTGGTCCCCGTCGAGCCCGAGGTCGGCACCCAGCCTGGCCGCGAGCGTCGACTTGCCCGCACCGCCGTGACCGCTGATCCCGACGACGGGGACCGCCTCGGAGGTCTCGGCCAGGGCGCGCACGCGCGCCAGCAGGTCGTCGTACGTCGGCATCCCCGCAACCTTCTCAGTTCAGCCTTGCGTAGGCCACCGACAGCGCGGTGGCCACCGAGAGCCAGAGGGCGTACGGCGCCAGCGCGAGGGCACCCCACGTCTCGATCCTCGCCATCACGACCAGCAGCACCCACGTCAGCACGGCGGCACCGGCCAGGCACGCCGCGGCAGCGACGAGGTTGTGCGGGACGTAGAACAGGTAGGCCCAGCCGAGCGCCAGCGCGACCGACACGGCCAGCACGCCGGTGGCCGCCCAGGCGGCGCCCGCCGGAGCGGTGCGGACCGTCGTCGCTCCGACGACGAGGAGCAGCAGGAAGCTCAGCGGCCACATCAGGCCGAAGACGACGTCGGGCGGTTGGAACGACGGCCGCGCCAGCGAGGCGTACCAGCCCGGGTCGTGGCCGTTCCAGGCGTTCGACAGCGCAGCGAAGACGACGACGAGCGCGCACCACGCGAGCGTCGGCGCCCACGTGCTCACGCCGGCACCGCTCGCTGCTCGTCGGCGAGGTCGCAGGCACCCATGGCACGACGCTACCGGGACGGCCTGCGCGCGGTGGTCGAGGAGCTCCCCGGGTAGGAGTCGAACCTACGTCGCTAGTCCTGATTCAAAGTCAGGCGGGCCCTGCCGGCAGACCAACCGGGGAAAGTCAGGTCAAGCCTAGGGCGCGCACCGGACGTCATGAGAACCGGCGCACCTCCACCCGTCTCGGGGCCATCCCTGATGCCGGCGGTCGGTCCCGACCGCTAGCGTGGCCGGTGTGACGGGGGAACACGCAGGACACGCGGGAGCAGCGCACCAGGGAGTGCTGCCGGTCATCACGACCGCGGGCCTCACCAAGCACTACGGGACGGTCCACGCGCTGACCGACCTCACGGTCGAGGTCGGCGCGGGCGTAACCGGGTTGGTCGGCGCCAACGGCGCCGGGAAGTCGACGCTGATCAAGATCCTGCTGGGGCTCCTCGAGCCGACCGGCGGGCACGCGAGCGTGCTGGGCCACGACATCGAGCAGGGCGGACAGGAGATCCGGCGGCTCGTGGGCTACATGCCCGAGCACGACTGCCTGCCGCCCGACGTCAGCGCGAGCGACTTCGTGGTCCACATGGCCCGGATGTCCGGCCTCGGCTCGAGCGCGGCCCGCGAGCGCGCCGCCGACGTGCTGCGCCACGTGGGCCTCGACGAGGAGCGCTACCGGCCGATGGGCGGTTACTCCACCGGTATGAAGCAGCGCGCCAAGCTCGCCCAGGCCCTCGCCCACGACCCGCAGCTGGTGTTCCTCGACGAGCCCACCAACGGCCTCGACCCGGCGGCCCGCACCGACATGCTGCGGCTGGTGGAGCGCATCGGCAGCGACTTCGGGATCGCCGTCCTCGTCACCTCCCACCTGCTCGGCGAGCTCGAGCAGGTCAGCGACCACGTGATCGTGCTCGACGGCGGTCACCTCCTTCGCTCCAGCGCGACCGGCGACTTCCTCCGGCGCACCGGCAGCCTGCTGGTGGAGGTCGTGGGCACCGAGACCGAGCGCGACCGGCTCGGCGAGGCGCTCGCCCGCCGCGGCCTCACCTGCCGGCCGCGTGGCCCCATGGTCTCGATCGACCCTCCCCCGCCCGAGCTCGCCCGCGAGGGCGCCGCGCACGACCTGATCCGCGACGTCGCCGCCGACCTCGGCCTCGGCCTGATGCGGCTGCAGCCCGACCGCGGCCACCTCGAGGACGTCTTCCTGCAAGAGGGTGTGACCCGTGCCTGAGATCCCGACCGGGGGACCCCGCACCGGGGTCATCCACGACCTCGGCTACCGGCGCTACGACGGGCCGCGTGACGGCTCCGCGACGATCGCCCGCACCCTGTTCACCACCGGCCTGCGCCACGCGTACGGCCTGGGGCGCTCGGGCAGGTCGAAGGTGATGCCGTTCCTGCTGCTCGCCATGTCGGTGCTGCCGGCCACGATCCTCGTCGGTGTCCTGGTCCTCACTCCCGCCACGTCGCTGCCGGTGTCCTACGCCGACTACACCAACCAGACCCAGCTGCTGGTCAGCCTCTTCGCCGCCTCGCAGGCGCCGGTGCTGTTCTCGCGCGATCTGCGCCACCGCTCGATCGTGCTCTACCTCGCCCGTCCCCTCGGCGCCACCGCGTTCGCGCTGGTGCGGTGGGCGTCGATGGCCGTCGCACTATGGGCCTTCACGCTGGTGCCGACGGTCCTGCTCTTCGTCGGGGCGCTGCTCGCCGGCCTGGACACGAGCGACCAGGTCGCCGGGATGCTCAAGGCGGTGGTGCTCCAGGCCGGGCTGGCGGTGCTCGTCGCCGGCATCACCGGTGCCATCTCCTCGGTGTCGTTGCGCCGCGGCTTCGCCGTCGTCGGCTCGGTGATGGCCCTGATCGTCCTCACCGGCGTGGTCACCGCGGTCCAGGCCATCTCGGCCAGCGAGGGCGCCGAGTCCGCCTCCGTCGGCGTCGGCCTGGCCTCCCCCTGGTCGCTCTACAGCGGGCTCGCCAACGCCTGGGACGCCGGGATCACCACGCAGGTGCCCGTCGACGGCGCCTGGGTCCCGGCCTACGTCCTGGTGACGCTGCTGCTGAGCGCCGGCTGCCTGCTCGGTCTGGTCGCCCGCTTCCAGAAGGTGGGGTCGCGATGAGCACCCTGGTCCTCGACTCGGCCTCGCGCTGGTTCGGCAACGTCGTGGCGGTCAACGACGTGTCGCTCTCGGTCGGTCCCGGCGTCACCGGCCTCCTCGGCCCCAACGGCGCCGGCAAGACGACCCTGATGGCGATGATGTCGGGATTCCTGGCACCGTCGTCCGGGCACGTCACGCTCGACGGCCAGCCGGTCTGGCGCAACACCGACGTCTACCGCCGCATCGGGCTGGTGCCCGAGCGCGAGCTCAGCTTCGGCTACCTCACCGGTCGCCAGTTCGTGCGCGCCAACGCCGACCTGCACCGTCTGCCCGACGCGGCCGCCGCGACCGAGCGGGTCCTCGAGGTCGTCGACATGGTCGAGCCGGCCCAGCGCCGCCTCGACACCTACTCCAAGGGCATGCGGCAGCGCGTCAAGATCGCCGCCGCGCTGGTCCACGACCCGTCGGTGCTGCTGCTCGACGAGCCGTTCAACGGCGTCGACCCGCGCCAGCGGATGCACCTGATGGACCTGCTGCGGCGCCTGGGTGACCAGGGCCGCACGGTGCTCTTCAGCTCCCACATCCTCGAGGAGGTCGAGCGCCTGGCCCGCCACATCGAGGTGGTGGTCTCGGGGCGCCACGCCGCCTCGGGCGACTTCGGTGCGATCCGCCGGCTGATGACCGACCGCCCCGTGCAGTACGCCGTCCAGTCCAGTGACAACCGCACGCTCGCCACGCTGCTCATGGCGCAGGAGTCGGTGCGCGCGGTGAGCCTGCGCGGCGAGCACCTCGACGTCCAGGTCGACGACCTGGGCAGCTTCGCCGTGAGCCTGCCCGGCCTGGCCCGGCAGCACGACCTGACCGTCTTCGAGCTCTCCCCCAGCGACGAGTCGCTGGAGAGCGTCTTCGCCTACCTGGTGGCCCGATGACCTCCGCAGTGTTCAACCCCACGATCGCCACGCTCGCGCTCCAGGCCCTGCTGGGCCGGCGGCGCTTCTTCCTGCTGCTGGCCTTCCCGGTCCTGCTGATCGGGCTCGTCGCGGTGGTCACCGCCCTCACCGACGGCGCGGCGGCCTACGAGATCCTGCCCCGGCTCGGCTATCCGCTCGTGCTGCCGCTGGTCGCGATCCTCGCCGCCTCCTCGGTGCTGGGCCCGGAGGTCGACGACGGCTCGATCGCCTACCTGCTGTCCAAGCCGGTGAACCGCTACGGCATCGCGATCAGCAAGTGGCTGGTCGCGCTCTCCGCGACGCTGGTGGCCGGCGCGCTGCCGATCCTCGTCGCCGCGCTCATCACGGGCGACGGCACCCGGGCGACCGCGCTCTTCGTGGGCGCGGCCGTCGCCGGCACGGCGTACTCCGCGCTCTTCCTCGCGATCGCGGCCGTCACCCGCCACGCGGTGATCGCGTCGCTGATGTTCGTGCTGATCTGGGAGAGCCTGCTCGGCAACCTCTTCACGGGCGTGGCCTGGCTCAGCATCGGTCAGTGGGGCCTGCGCATCGGCCACGAGCTCTCCGACCAGCTGCCCGACCCGGCCAACCTGCCGTGGGCGATCGGTGCCAGCGCCGTGGTGACGCTCGTCGGCGTGTGGTTCGCCGGTGACCGGCTGCGGTCGTTCTCGCTGCGCGGCGAGGACTGAGCGCCGCGCCGGGCGGAGCGGACTAGGCTCGATCACGTGGACCTCCCCGTGATGCCGCCGGTGCAGCCGATGCTCGCCAAGAGCGTGAGCGGCGTGCCGTCCCCGGCCAGGCACGGCGGCCTGAGCTTCGAGCCGAAGTGGGACGGCTTCCGCTGCCTGGTCTTCAAGGACGGTGACGAGGTCGAGCTCGCGAGCCGCAACACCAAGCCGCTGACGCGTTACTTCCCCGAGGTCGTCGCGGCCTGCCGCGAGCAGCTGCCCGAGCGCATCGTGCTGGACGGTGAGATCTTCGTCGGGCTCCGGGGACCCGACGGCTGGCGCCTGGAGTTCGAGACCCTCCAGGAGCGCATCCACCCTGCGGCCAGCCGCGTCGACAAGCTGGCGGCCCAGACGCCGGCCGGCTTCGTCGCCTTCGACCTCCTGGCGCTCGGGGACCAGTCCTTCGTCGAGCGACCCTTCGCCGAGCGGCGTAAGGCCCTGGTCGAGGCACTCGGCCACCTCGACGGCACCGGCCCGTGCTTCCTGACCCGCACCACCGAGGACCCGGCCGAGGCCGAGCGGTGGTTCGAGGAGTTCGAGGGCGCCGGTCTCGACGGTGTCGTCGCCAAGCCGCTCGGTGCGGCGTACGAGCCCAACAAGCGCACCATGCTCAAGATCAAGCACGAGCGCACGGCCGACGTGGTGCTCGCCGGCTACCGCGAGCACAAGACGTCGACACCCGAGGAGCCGCTGATCGGCTCGCTGCTGCTCGGCCTGTACGACGACAGCGGCGAGCTGCAGCACATCGGCGTCTCGGCCAGCTTCACCGCCGCACGCCGCGCCGAGCTGTGGCAGGAGCTCCAGCCGCTGGTGTGCGACATCGCCGACCACCCGTGGGGCCGCTGGCAGGAGTTCCTGACCGCCAACCCCGATCGTGTCCCCGGCACGCAGAGCCGCTGGAGCGCCGGCAAGGACCTCGGCTTCACCGCGCTGCGGCCCGAGCGGGTGCTGGAGGTGAAGTACGACCACATGGAGGGTCGGCGCTTCCGCCACACCGCGCACTTCAAACGATGGCGCACCGACCGCGACCCCGAGACCTGCGGCTACGGTCAGCTCGACGAGCCGGCCGGCTACGACCTCACCCGCATCCTCAGCACCGACACCGGAGGCACCCGATGAGCGAGCACACCACCCCCGAACGACCGGACGGCGAGTCCATCCACGACGGGCAGGGCACCTACGACGTGGTGCTGCTGGTCGAGCAGGCCCTCACCGCGGCGGACGCCGAGCAGGTGCGCTCGCTGCACGCCGAGATCGAGGACCCGGTCGTCTACCACGTCCTGATCCCCCTCGAGGACGCCGCGGCGCGGGTCGAGGCCTCGCTCGGCACGCTCGGCGCCGGTGACCTGATGGCCGCCCCCGCGCTCGCGATGAGCGACGTCGACATCGAGGCGCTGCGCCGCGAGTGCGAGGAGAGCTCGACCGCCGAGCTGCGCCAGACCCTCGCCGCGATGACCGCCGCGGGCGGCACCGCCCACGGCAAGGTCACCTCCGAGCCGCCCGTCGACGCGCTCGCCGCGATGGTCACGGCGGTCGACGCCCGCGAGGCGATCATCCTGACCCGGCCCCACGTGGTGGCCGAGTTCTTCCACGTCGACTGGACCTCGCGCGCGCGGCGCAAGCTCGGCGTACCGGTCCTGCACCTCATCGAGCACGAGAACTTCGACGAGCAGTCCTCGGGCTCCGGCGAGGGCGTCACCGGGGTGTAGGGCGGCAGCCTCCGCGAGGGCGGGCCGCAGGGCTCACGACTGCTGGGTTGTCAGGCTCTCCCCTGCGTTGTCAGGCCGTGCAGAGGCCGCCAACCTGAGGGATCCCCGGTCAGCCGGGGATCCCAAAGGAGCAGACCTCAGCGCCGGGTGACGCGGCGTACGACGGCGCGGCGCAGGATCGCGGCAGCCTCGCGCCCGCCGACGGCGGGGGCGTCGGCCGAGCCGCTCCGGCGTGCGGCGTCGAGGTCGCGGCGCAGCTGCTGCAGGGTCGCGCGCTGGGCGTCGCGGGCCTCGCGCGCGGCGAGCGTCGACTCGGCGCGGGTGTGGTCGAAGGTGAGTGCGACGGCCTCGGCGTAGCGGGCGTCGTAGTCCTCGTGGACCGCGTCGAGCGCGCGCATCGTGTCGGTGTCGTGGGGGTCCCGGGTGAGGACGCCGAGCAGCTCCCAGACGCCTTCGGCCATCTCGCGCAGCCAGGCGGGGGTGCGGACGTCGTCCCAGGTGAGCTGGGACTTGCGCATCGAGGGCTCGATGAAGTCGTCGACCGGGTGGTGCCCACGCTCGGAGGCAGGTGCGGCGAGGTCGGTGTTGAAGGCCAGGTCGAGGTGCTGCTGCACGGGAGTGAGCGCGGAGCGCCAGTCGGCGAGCAGGTCGGTGTAGCGGACGAAGGAGCGCCTCGAGCCACGGCCGGCCTGCTCGGTGAGCAGCGCGGCGTGCACCCAGCCGGCGACGTTGGACGTCTCCTTGGTG
The DNA here is from genome assembly GCF_021083185.1 of Nocardioides furvisabuli. Classification (GTDB taxonomy): domain Bacteria; phylum Actinomycetota; class Actinomycetes; order Propionibacteriales; family Nocardioidaceae; genus Nocardioides; species Nocardioides furvisabuli. Next base: position 67,152 of record NZ_JAIGQB010000004.1, read on the forward strand.
AGCCGTAGGTCGTCGGACTGGCTGGAGAGGTAGGCGATGTCGCGCGAGCCGACCACCTCGGCGGGGTGCCGGAGCGCGGTGAGCCAGCGCAGGTCGACGTCGAGCTCGGCGGTGACCTGCTCCCAGACCTGGGCGAACCAGAAGGCGTGCGGGTCCTTGACCACCACCTGCTCGCCCGCGGACTCCGGGAGGGCGAGCTGGCCCGACAGCCACTCGTGGAGCTCCGCGGTGGGCACGCCCGACTCGACGTGGCGAGCCACGAGGTCGACGGCCGTGGGACGGCTGTCGATGTTGAAGAGCGCGAGCTCCTTGAGGTGGCGCTTGTGGAAGTCGATGACCCACTGCGGCTCGTAGAACCCGCGCGGGTTGGTCTCCGACGCCTCGACCTCGGGCTGCGGCACGTGCAGGCCGAGCCGCTTCAGCGCGCCGGCCAGGGAGCTGGTGCCACTGCGGCCGGAACCGGAGACCAGGACCAGCGGGGTGCCCGGCTTCTCGTCTGGCTGGGCGGGGGACGTCGGCATGCGGGTCACCCTATCCGTGACGGTCGCGTCTCCTAGGATCGTCCCGACCCTCCCTGCGACACCTCCACCGGACAGGACCGACGACACGTGGCACTCACCGACCGGCTCGGGGGGAAGGTGCGCGCCGCCGTGCGCCGCGCGCGCCGCGACAGCCCGCTCGACGTCGTCCTCGTCCTCTTCAACGCCGACGGCATGGGCGGGACCGCGCGCTCGGGCATCGAGCAGGCCAACGCCCTCGCCGGCCTCGGTGAGGGCCACCGGATCCGCATCCTCAGCGTGACGCGCAGCGGCACGTCGACCCACTACCCGCTCGCCGACGGGGTCGAGGTCCACTACCTCGTCGACGTACGCGGAGAGCGGCCCGTCGCGGTCTCCGGTCGCCACCCCGAGGAGCTGGGCCAGCGCGAGTCGGTGATCGTGCCGCGCAGCTGGGACGCCCTCTACAACGGCCTCACCGACGCCACGATGCGCGAGGCCCTCGCCGCGATCGACGCCGACGTGCTGGTCACCACCACCCCCGAGCTCCTCGCCGTGGTCGCACAGCTCGCGCCCGCCGACGTCGCGCTGGTCCACCAGGAGCACCGGGCCTCCTCCAGCCGGGTCAACGACCTCGGCGCCCTGCTGGAGTTCGCCCCGCGCGCCGACATCGTGGTGTCGCTGACCGAGTCGATGTCGCGCTGGCTGGCCGGTCGCCTCGGCGGCGCCGCGCCCGAGCTGATCGTCGTGCCCAACCCGCTGCCGGCGCACCCGCAGCCGCGCTCGCCGCTGGACCAGAAGGCCTTCGTCACCGCCGGGCGGCTCGCGCCGGAGAAGCAGTTCGAGCACGTCGTCGACGCGTTCTGGCGCATCCACGAGCAGGTCCCCGGCTGGACCCTGCGGATCTGGGGTGACGGCCCCCGCGCGGACAACCTCGCCGCCCAGGTCCGCAAGCTCGGCCTCGAGGACCGCGTGGAGCTGCCCGGCTCCACCGACGACCTGGCCTCGGAGTGGGCCCGCACGAGCGTGGCCGTGCTCGCCTCGCGGGGTGAGGGCTACCCCCTCGTGCTGCAGGAGGCCATGTCGGCCGGCGTCCCGGCGGTGTCCTACGACTGCCCGTCCGGCCCGCGCGAGATCATCACCCACGACGTCGACGGCCTGCTCGTCCCGCCGGCCTCCAAGGCGGCGCTCGCCGCCGCGATGCTGCGGATCGCCACCGACGACGACCTGCGCACCCGCCTCGGCGAGGCCGCTCTGGTCCGCGCGCAGCGCTGGGACGGCCCGACGCTGGCCCGCGAGTGGGTCGAGGTGTTCCGCCGCGCGACCGCGCGGCGGGCCGACCCGCTGGCCCCGCGCCGGGTGCTGCACGGCCTGCGTCCGGGTCCGCTCGGCGACCTGCCCGAGACCGACGGCGCCGCAGGCATCACGCCCGCCGAGGCGCGTACGACGGCGCTCACCGCCCTGACCTCCGCAGCCGCGGCCACCGGGGACGGCTGGTTCGTGCTGCCCGCGCGCGGTCTCGACCCGCACCCCGTGGTCGTCGTGCCGTCCTCGCGCCGACAGGCCTTCCTCGCCGCGCTGGCCGCCGGGTCGGTGTCCGACTGGCTCTCGGTGCGCGACCCGGCCGAGCGGGGCTGGCACGAGCGCCGCGGCACGGTCGCGGCGATGACCGACGACCTGGCCCGCACCCGCACCGCCTCGCTCTTCCTCGAGCCGTGGCCGGTGCGCGGCGGGCACGGTGGGCTGCTCGCCGAGGGCGCCGAGGTCGGCGTGCAGTTCTGGGAGGAGTCCCCCGACGGCGACCTCCTCGCCCCGTCGATGAACCGCTTCGGCGACCGGGTGCCCGCGGGCACGCCCCGCACCACCATCGAGGTGGAGGGCGTCGAGGTGCCGACGCTCGAGGTGATGGCGCTGCCGACCGTCGACGACGTCCGCTTCGACGTCGACGTCGTCCACACCTGGGTCGACGGCGACGACGAGGAGTGGCTGGCCGCCCGCGACGCCCGCATCACCGGCCTCGGCGGCACGCCCAGCGCGCGCGCCGGTGGCGCCTCGCGCTACCGCAGTCGCGACGAGCTTCGCTACTCGATGCGCAGCATCCACCTCTTCGCTCCGTGGGTGCGCCGCATCCACCTGGTGACCGCCGGGCAGGTGCCGGACTGGCTCGACACCTCGCACCCGGCGATCGCGATGGTCGACCACCGCGACATCCTCCCGGCGTCCGCGCTGCCGACCTTCAGCTCGCACGCCATCGAGACTCGGCTGCACGCCGTGCCCGACCTCGCCGAGCACTTCGTCTACGTCAACGACGACGTCTTCCTCGGTCGGCCGCGACGCCCGGAGCACTTCTTCACCCCCGGTGGGCACTACGCCGCCTTCGTCGCCGACCACCGCGCCGTAGGGCTCCCCGGCACCGACGACCGCCCCTACCTCTCGGCGGCGCAGAACAACCGCCGCGTGCTGGCCGACGCCTTCGGCGTGACGCTGACCCACACGATGATGCACAGCCCGCACCCCCAGCGGCGTACGACGCTGGAGGAGATCGCGGACCGCTTCCCCGAGGAGGTGGCCCGCACCACCGACGCTCCGTTCCGCTCGGCGAGCGACCTCTCGCTGCTGTCGTCCTTCGCCCAGAGCTACGGACTGATCACCGGGCAGGCCTTCCGGGCGGGCGCGCACCACGGCTACGTCGACCTCGGCCACCAGCAGCTCCCGGTGCAGCTGAAGGCGATGCTCCGGCGCGACCGCGACTTCTTCTGCGTCGCCGACAACCTGGTCGCGGCCTTCGACGAGGAGCGCGCCGACGGGCTGCTCACGGACTTCCTGCAGCAGTACTTCCCGATCGCCGCGCCCTGGGAGCTCGGCCCGGGCGGTGCGTGAGACAGGTTCTCGAGGTCAGGGACCTGCACTGCTCACCGCTCGGACAGAAGGCCGTGGTCGAGCGGTGAGTGAGACAGGTTCCCGGCGCGCAGAAGATGTCCCACTCACCGCTCCGCGGGCGTGGCCCGGACTCAGTCGGCGATCCGGTTCCCTTCGGCGTCCCAGTGCGACTCGACCTTCTTGCTCGGCTGCACCCGCGGCGGCTCGCCCGGCATCTTGGGGTGGTCGGGCGGGTAGTTGAGCTCGACCGGGTGCTCCTCCCACAGGTCCAGCAGCGGCTGGAGCGAGTGGTGCACGTCGTCGATGGTGGCCCACGGGTCGCCGTCGACGGCGAGGCGCGACGGCACCGAGAACAGGTTGAGCTCGTGCGGGTCGGTGAGGCCGGCGAGGTCGTCCCACGCCAGCGGCGTCGAGACCGGCGCCCCGGGCAGCGGCCGCAGCGAGTAGGCCGAGGCGATGGTGCGGTCGCGGGTGTTCTGGTTGAAGTCGACGAAGATCCGCTCCCCCCGCTCCTCCTTCCACCACGCGGTCGTCACGCCGTCGTCGCGCTTCTCCAGCTCGCGGCCGAAGGCGATGGCCGCGTGCCGCACCTCGGCGAACTCCCACTGCGGCTCGATCCGGACGTAGACGTGGATCCCGCGGTTGCCCGAGGTCTTCGCGAAGCCGGTCATGCCGAGGTCCGCCAGCAGCTCGCGGGCAGCGCCCGCCACGCGTACGGCGTCGGCGAAGGACGTGCCGGGCTGGGGGTCGAGGTCGATGCGCAGCTCGTCGGGGTGGTCCACGTCGGCCCGGCGCACCGGCCACGGGTGGAAGGTCAGCGTGCCCATCTGCGCGCACCACACCGGCACGGCGATCTCGGTCGGGCAGATCTCCTCGGCGGTGCGCCCCGAGGGGAAGGTGATCTGGACGGACTCGAGGTAGTCGGGAGCGCCCTTGGGCACCCGCTTCTGGTAGAACGCGTCGGCGTTGCGGTCCTGCGGTCCGGTGGCGAGCTTCATGCCGGGGCGGACTCCGGAGGTCCAGCGCTCGAGCGCGGTGGGCCGGTCGCGCAAGGCACGCATCAAGCCCTCCTCGACGCTGGTGACGTACTCCGCGACCATGAGCTTGGTCACCGCGGGTGTGTGGTCGGTCGCCTCGTAGATCACCCGGTCCGGAGAGGAGATCCTGACCTCGCGCTCCCCCGCCTGGACGTACGCCTCCGACGCCTTCGCCATCACCCCAACCTAGCGGGCGGGTGCGCTGGGGTGCGGCCGTAAACTCGGGGACATGGCCTATGACGTGCAGAAGACCGATGAGCAGTGGCGCGAGGAGCTCAGCCCCGAGGAGTACGCGGTGCTGCGCCAGGCCGGCACCGAGCGTGCCTTCACCGGTGAGTACACCGACACCGAGACCGAGGGCACCTACTCGTGCAAGGCGTGCGGCTCGGAGCTGTTCACCAGCGACACCAAGTTCCACTCCGGCTGCGGCTGGCCGAGCTTCTACCAGCCGATGACCGACACCGTGGAGTACATCGAGGACACCTCGCACGGCATGAAGCGCGTGGAGGTCCGCTGCGCGACGTGCGGCTCGCACCTCGGCCACGTCTTCCCCGACGGCTTCGGCACGCCCACCGGCGACCGCTACTGCATCAACTCGATCAGCATCACGCTCAGCGAGAAGAAGTAGTCCGGCTCAGCCCTCGACCGGCTGCAGCGCGGAGGTGACCTTCACCAGGCCCTCGCCCCAGGTCTCGTCCGCCCACGCCTGGATGGACCCGTCGTCGAAGACGACCTGGGCGTCGAGGGAGTCGGGGGCGTAGGAGCCGCTCGTCAGCAGGGCGTCTCCGAGCGCGGACTGGAGCTCCCGGTTGACCCGGTCGAGGTCGGCCTCGGTGCGCTCCACGGTGGTCACGCAGAGCATCCCGCCCCACGTCCGGCGCAGCTCGGCCTCGGCGCCCGCGGCGTCCTCGGTCACGGCGACGTTGATCGTGGCGCCGCTCAACCACGCGGTGGCGTACGTCGGCAGCGCGGAGGCCGCGGCGAGCGTGGCGTCCATGTCCTGCGGCGTCGTCCTCGTGGTGTCGGTGGTGGCAGGCGTCTCGCAGGCGGGCTCCAGCCCGCCGGCCTCGGGCTCGGCCACCACGTCGTAGAGCGCCGCCGGGATCGCGTCGGTGACGGTGAAGGTCGTCTGGTCGAAGGTGCCGGTGAGGGCGTAGGAGCCCCAGGTCACGCCCGAGGCCCGTTCCGCGCCCACGTCGCCGAAGTCGAAGTCCGCGAGCGCCGGTCCGCCGCACTGGGGCGGGTAGGACTCCGCGATGGCGCCCAGGCACATCTCGGGGCCGTCGCCGTCGTCGAGCACCGTGACCAGGCCGTTCGTGCGGACCTCGCCGTCCGGGACGGGTGTCGGTGCCGCGCCCGACGTCGCGGCTGCGGGGTCACCGGACCCCGAGGGGTCCACGGCCCTCATCTCCTCCTCGGTGGAGCACGCGGCGAGCGGGAGGGTCAGGGCCAGGGCTGCGACGACGTGTCGGAGGGTCATGGTGGTGTGACGCACCGCTCCGCCCACCCGTTCCACCCGCGCAGGACCGATTCAGGGCAGACGGGCGAGGAGCTCGGCCGGCGAGACCCGGGCGCCGGTGTAGAACGGCACCTCCTCGCGCACGTGGCGGCGCGCGGTCGAGGCACGCAGGTCGCGCATCAGGTCGACGATGCGGTGCAGCTCGTCGGCCTCGAAGGCCAGCAGCCACTCGTAGTCACCGAGGGCGAAGGACGCGACGGTGTTGGCGCGCACGTCGGCGTAGCCGCGGGCCATCTGGCCGTGCTCGGCGAGCATCGCGCGACGCTCGGCGTCCTCGAGGAGGTACCACTCGTAGGACCGCACGAAGGGGTAGACGCAGACGTGCGCGCGCGGCTCCTCGTCGGCGAGGAAGGCCGGGATGTGCGACTTGTTGAACTCCGCCGGGCGGTGCAGCGCCATCTGCGACCACACCGGGTCGAGCCGACGGCCGAAGGCGGTGCGGCGGAAAGCGTTGTAGGCGGCCTGGAGCTGCTCGGAGTCCTCGGCGTGCCACCAGACCATCACGTCGGCGTCGGCGCGCAGGCCGCTGACGTCGTAGAGGCCGCGGACCTTCACGTCCTGCTCGGCCAGCACCTCGAAGAGGGCCTCGACGTCGGTCGCCTCGGCCTCGCGGTCGGCGTCGCCGAGGACGTCGCGGAGCCTGAAGACCGACCACATCGTGTAGCGGATGGTGTCGTTGAGCTCCCGGGTGCGGGCGGCGTTGGTCTTCTCAGCGGTCGGGTCGGTGGCCATGGCTTCATTCTGCCCCGGTGACCGAGGCCACAGCCCGGCGGGCCGAGCCGATGACCGCCGGGATGCCCACCCCGTCGTACGCCGCCCCGCAGACCGCGAGCCCGGGCCGGCGCGCGACGTCGGCGCGGATCCGCGCCACCTGCTCGAGGTGGCCGACGGCGTACTGGGGGAGCGCGCCGCCCCACCGCTGCACGTGCGTGTCGACCGGCCTGGCGGTGATCCCTGCCAGGGCGGTGAGGTCGGCCAGCGAGACGCGGACCAGCCCCTCGTCGTCGGCCTGGAGCGTCGTCTCCTCGCCGTGGCGTCCGAGCGAGGTGCGCAGCACGACCAGGTCGGGGTCGAGGTCGCGCACCCACGCCCACTTGGCGAAGGAGAAGGTCGAGGCCTTGATGGTGGCCCGCTCCAGCGGCGGGACGAGGAAGCCCGAGCGGTCGAAGAGCGTGTCCGGCAGGTCCTGGGCGCGGAGCACCAGCGTGACGACCGCGACGCTCGCGGTCCCGATCCCGGCGAGCGCGGCGGAGGCGTCGGGCGCGACACCGGCGAGCAGGCGGGCCGCAGGCGCAGGGGGCGTGGCGAGCACGACCTCGGTCGCCTCGACGGTCTCGGTGCGGGTGGTGGGACCGACGGTGAGCGCCCAGCCCGACGCCGTGCGCGCCAGCGCGCGCACCGTGGCCGAGGTGCGGACCTCGAAGCCGCCGTCCTGCACGAGCAGGCCGGGCAGGCGGCCCATCCCGCCGGGCAGCGACGCGAAGACCGGTGCGCTCGACGTCGGCACGGCGGCGGCCTGCTCGAGCAGGCGGCCGCGCCGCGCCATCGCGAGCAGCTGGGGCACCGCGGCCGCGGCCGAGATGCGGCGGGCGTGGCCGGCGTACACCCCGCCGAGCAGGGGCTCGACGAGACGGTCGACGAGCTCGTCGCCCAGGCGGGCGGCGACCAGGTCGCCCACGGACATGTCGTCGTCGACGGCGGTGTCCGACTCGTGGGTCGCGCGGGCCAGGCCCTCGGGGCTGAGCACCTCGCTGGCGGCCAGCTGGTCGAGGTCGAACGGCACGCCCATGAGCGAGCGCGGCATCGCCCGCAGCGCGCCGCGGGACCAGACGGCGGAGCTCGTCGCGGTCGGGTGGACGAGGTCGGCTCCGAGGCCGGCGGCGAGGGCGACACCCTCGGGACGGCGGGCGAGCATCGCCTCCGCGCCCACGTCGACGGTGAGGCCGGCGACCTCCGCGCTGCGCAGCTTGCCGCCCAGGACCGGGGCCCCCTCCAGGAGCAGCACGTCGCGCCCGGTCGCGGCGAGGTCGCGGGCCGCGACCAGTCCTGCGACTCCCCCACCGATGACCACCACGTCGCGCACGTGGCAAGCCTAGGCGCCGACTGCACCTAGGCTGCGGCCTGTGGACCCCAACGTGAGCTCCGACCGGATCGCCGTGCTGATCGACGCCGACAACACCTCGCACTCCTACGCCGAGGCGCTCCTCGACGAGATCGCGAAGTTCGGCAACCCGACGATCAAGCGCGCCTACGGCGACTGGTCCTCGGACCGTCTCAAGGGCTGGGGCAACGAGCTCAACCTCCGCGCCATCCGCGGCATGCACCAGGGCGCCTTCACCCGCGGCAAGAACTCGACCGACTCGGCGATGATCATCGACGCGATGGACCTGCTCTACGCCAGCAACGTGGAGGCCTTCGCCCTCGTCACCAGCGACAGCGACTTCACCAGCCTCGCGCTCCGCCTGCGCGAGTCCGGCAAGGTCGTCTACGGCCTCGGCGAGAAGAAGACCCCGGCGTCGCTGCAGAACGCCTGCGACCGCTTCATCCGGCTCGAGTCGCTCAGCGACCCGGCCTCGGTGACCGGGTCCGACGACGCCGAGACCTCGACCGAGGAGCCCGACCAGGTCCCGGAGGTCAACCTCCAGAGCGCGCTGACCAAGGCCGTCAACGCGGTGGGCGGCGACGACGGCTGGGCGGCCCCCGGCGCGATCGGCAAGCACCTCAGCCGCACCCATCCCTCGCTCGACCCCCGCAACTACGGGCACCGCGGGCTCCAGGGCCTCCTGGCCGCCCAGCCCTACCTCGAGAACATGATCGAGGGCGGCGCGCTGCTCGTGCGGGTCAAGGGCAAGACCAAGGCGTCCGCGAAGGCCCCGGCCAAGGCGCCGGCCAAGGCGGCGGAGAAGACGGCGGAGAAGTCGGCGGAGAAGTCGGCCGAGAAGGCGCCCACGCAGACTGCCGAGAAGACGGCGGAGAAGGCACCGGCGAAGAAGCAGGCCACCCGGAAGCGGGCCGCGAAGAAGGCTGCCCCCGCGACCCCGCCCGCGGAGCCGGCTGCGGCCCCGGCCCCGGAGGAGCCCCAGGTGCCCCGGGTCACCACCACGACGCGTACGTCGCGCGCTGCCGCGAAGGCGGCGGCGACCAGGACCGCGAAGAAGGCCGTCGCGCCGGACTGAGGACGGTGACCTCGGTCAGTGGGCGTGCACGAACTCCGTGAGCCGCTTCAGCTGGTCGGGGTCGGTCGAGGGGATCACGCCGTGGCCGAGGTTGAAGATGTGGCCCTTCGCCGCCCGTCCGGCCTCGATGATCTCGGCTGCGCGTGAGGTCATCACCTCGGTGGGTGCGAAGACCAGCGTCGGGTCGAGGTTGCCCTGGACCACCCGGTCCCCCACGAGCGGGATCGCCTGCTCCATCGGCGTACGCCAGTCGACGCCCACGACGTCGGCGCCGGCCTCCCCCATCAGGCCGAGGAGGTTGGTGGTGCCGACCCCGAAGTGGATCCGCGGCACGCCGAGCTCACCGGCTGCCGCGAGGACCCGCTCGGAGTGGGGCATGACCGAGGCGCGGTAGTCGGCCGGGGTGAGCGCACCGGCCCAGGAGTCGAAGAGCTGCACCGCGGAGGCGCCGGCCTCGACCTGGATGCGGAGGTAGGCCGCGGCGATGCCCGCGATCTTGCGCATCAGCGCGTCCCACACGTCGGGAGCACCGAACATCATCGCCTTCGTCTTCGCGTGCTCCTTCGACGGGCCGCCCTCGACGAGGTAGGACGCGACGGTGAAGGGCGCCCCGGCGAAGCCGATCAGCGGCGTGGCGCCGAGCTCGGCGGTCAGCTGGCGCACGGCCTGCGAGATGAAGGGCACGTGCCCCGGCGTGAGGTCGGGGATCGCCTCGACGTCGGCGAGGGTGCGCACCGGCGAGGCGACGACCGGGCCGACGCCCGGCACGATGTCGAGGTCGACCCCGACCGCCTTGAGCGGCAGCACGATGTCGGAGAAGAAGATCGCGGCGTCGACGCCGTAGCGGCGCACGGGCTGGAGGGTGATCTCGGTGACGAGGTCGGCGTCCATGCAGGACTCGAGCATGCCGATGCCCTCGCGGACCTCGAGGTACTCCGGGAGCGAGCGCCCCGCCTGCCGCATGAACCACACCGGCGTGTGGGCCGGCTGCTCCCCGCGTGCGGCCCGCAGGAACGGGCTCTCGGACAGTCCGGGGTGGGGAGCGGGAGCGGCGACGGTCACGTGGGAATCTTCGCAGGTCAGGCGGCGTGGCGGCACATCGGCAGACGCCGGGACTGGCCTACTCTGGCCCCATGGTGGCCCGTCACGAGACCCACCCGAGCAGTGCTGCCGCGGCTGGACCCGCGGAGTTCCGCGCGGCGGTGGAGACCATGCGTCGGGCCTCACTGCGCCCCGAGGTGTTCTGCGAGGAGATGCCGGCGCCGCAGCGCATCGCACCGTGGTCGTCCGCGCTGAGCGCCGACGTCACCGTCGACGACGAGGACCTCGGCACCGGCCGGCTGATCCTGCTGCACGACCCGGCCGGCAACGACGCCTGGGACGGCACCTACCGCTGCGTGGCCTACGCGCGGGCCGACCTCGACCCCGAGCTCGGGGCCGACCCGATGCTGGCCGCGGTCGGCTGGTCGTGGCTGACCGAGGCGCTCGAGGCGCACGGCGCCGGCTACCACGCCGCCTCCGGCACCGTGACCTGCGTGAACACCGAGAGCTTCGGCGGCATGGCCGACGAGGCCGGCACCGCGCAGGTGGAGATCCGCGCGTCGTGGACGCCCGACGTCGGCGAGGACGACGCGCTCGACATGACTGCGCACGTGGAGGCCTGGGGCGAGCTGCTGTGCACCGCCGTCGGCCTGCCGCCGGTGCCCGAGGGCGTCATCGCCATCCCCAGTCGGCGCGGGCAGCGCGGCAGCTGAGCGATGCCCGACACCCCCGACACCGAGCCCGAGACCGTCGCGGCTGACGCCGTACCTGTGGCTGTCGAGCCCGAGGCCCCTCCCGCTCCCCTGCTCGAGCTGCGCGACGGCCTGCCCGAGGTCGTCGAGACCGACGCCCGGCTGGCCGAGGCGTGCGCGGCGCTCGCCGCCGGCACCGGTCCCATCGCCATCGACGCCGAACGTGCCTCGGGCTACCGCTACTCCAACCGCGCCTACCTGATCCAGCTGCGCCGCGAGGGCGCCGGCACCTGGCTGGTCGACCCGATCCCGCTGACCACCCTGGCCCCGCTCCAGGAGGCGCTCGGCGACGCCGAGTGGATCCTCCACGCCGCCACCCAGGACCTGCCGTGCCTACGCGAGGTCGGCCTCGCCCCCACCAGCATCTTCGACACCGAGCTCGCCGGCCGGCTGCTCGGCTACCCGCGGGTGGGCCTGGCCACGCTCGTGGAGACCGTGCTCGGCCTGCGCATGCGCAAGGAGCACTCCGCGGCCGACTGGTCGACCCGCCCGCTGCCCAAGCCGTGGCTCGACTACGCCGCGCTCGACGTCGAGGTACTCCTCGAGCTGCGCGAGCACATGGTCACCGAGCTCGAGAAGGCCGGCAAGGCCGAGTGGGCGCGCCAGGAGTTCGAGAACCTGCTCGGCTTCGAGCCCGCCGTGCGCGTCGACGCGTGGCGGCGTACGTCGGGCGTGCACCGGCTGCGCGGGCGACGGGCCCTCGGCGCGGCGCGGGCGCTGTGGGAGGCACGCGACGCGATCGCTGCCGAGCGCGACGTCACGCCGGGGCGGATCCTGCCCGACTCCGCGATCGTCGCCGCCGCCACCGCGATGCCGACCGACCGCCGCGCGCTGCTCGCGACGCAGGGCTTCCACGGCCGCGGCGCCAGCCGCTACTCCTCGACCTGGGTCGATGCGCTCCAGCGGGTGCGCGAGATGTCCGAGGACGAGCTGCCCACCCGAGCACCGCGCGGCGACGGGCCTCCGCACCCGCGCACCTGGGCCGAGCGTGAGCCCGTGGCCGACCGCCGCTTCAAGGCCGCACGCGAGGCGATGCTCAACCTCGCCGAGGTCCACCACCTGCCGGTCGAGAACCTGCTGACCCCCGACTACCTCCGCCGGCTGATGTGGACGCCGCCGGAGACCCGGGAGCCCGCCGGGCTGGCCGAGGCCGTGCGCGCCCAGCTGGCGTCGTACGGCGCGCGGCCCTGGCAGGCCGAGCTGATCACCGGGGCGCTCGTCGGTGCCATCCTCGGCGCCGAGGCCCAGACCGAGACCGACCCCGTCGACGCCGAGGAGTAGGCCTACTCCGTCGGGCTCTCGCTCGGCGACTCGGTCTCCTCGGTCTCCTCCTCCTCGGGGGAGAGGACCGCACGCGAGGCGAGGTCGATCTCCTCGGTCACCTGCTCGAGGTCGAGGATCCCGGGCGCGGTGACGAGACGCTCGAGCAGGGGGGTGACGGCCTCCACCAGCTCGTCGCGCTGGTCGATGAAGGGCGGGACGACCATGTAGCGGATGCTGGCGTTGAAGGCGACGGAGTTGGCCGGCTCGGCCTCGGGGGCCAGGAAGTCGTCGGAGGCGGCGACCTGGGTGTTGGCCGGCACGATGTAGCCCGTCTCGGCGACCGTGGCGATGGCGGCGTCGGAGACGGCGTAGGCGATGAAGTCGGCCGCGTCACCGATGTCGTCGGACTCCGAGGAGATGCACAGGCCGCTGATGTCGCCGACGGTCGCACGGTCCTCGATGGTCGGCATCGGCATCACGTCGAACTCCAGGTCCTCGGCCTCACGGAGCTCCGGGACGAGGTTGCGGAAGCCGGCGACCATGGCGAGCTCGCCACGCTTGAACAGCTGCACGGGCGTCGCCCGGGCGAGCTGGGCGTTGGTCGGCGTGATCGTGGGGTCGCGCAGGATCTCCAGCGTCTGCTCGAGCGCCTGGCGGGTGCCGTCGTCGGAGAAGGCGAGCGAGGTGGGGTCACGGTCGTCGTCGAAGACCTGGCCACCGCCGGAGTAGATGAAGGGCGCCAGGCCCCGCAGGGTCGGGTCGATCCAGACGCCGCGGCGGTCACCGCGACGCGAGGCGAAGGTCGCCGCGGCCCCGAACTCCGCCAGCGTCCACCGGTCGAGCACGCCGTCGTCGTTGGGCGTGGGCACGTCGAGCTCGCGCCGCTCCATGCGGTCGAAGTCGACGATGTCGGTGTTGTAGTAGATGACCATCGGGGACACCGAGTAGGCCATGCACTGCAGCTCGTCGTCCATGGCGAACGCGTCGACGGCGTCGCGGGAGAAGCGGTCGCCGAAGTCGACGCCGCGCTCGTCGAGCAGCAGGCTCACCGGCTGGAGCGCCTCGGCCTCCACGAGCTGGTCGAGGTCGATGCGCGAGGTGAGGAAGGCGTCCGGCGCGTCTCCGGCGAGCACGTCCGCGAGCGCGGACTCGTGGTCGGGCCACGACCGGAGGCTGACCTGGCGGGTGGTGGAGCTGGCGTTGAAGGAGTCGACGACGCTCTGGAAGGCCGCGACCTCCTCCTCGCTGCCGTAGGCACCGAAGACGATCTTGCGCGACTTCTCCGAATCGCCGCCCTGGCCCTTGCCCTCGCCCTGGGTCGGCGACGGGGCGGGCTGCAGGCCCGGGTCGGCGTCACCGGTGCACGCGGCAGTGGTCAGCGCGACCACGAGGGCGGTGCCGACCAGGGCGGCACGGCGCGCTCGGGCGCGGGGGAACAGACAGGCAACGCGACGACCGGACACGGCGAAACCCTAACGGGACAGCCCACGGACCGCCGCGACCACCTCGTCGAAGATCCGGGCGTCCAGCGCGGCACCCTCACGGCGTACGCCGTCGCGCTCGAGGTGGATGAGCCGGTCGAGGCGCACCTCGCTCGGACGCCCCTGGGAGTCCCAGCCGCCGGAGCCGATGTCCATCCAGTAACGGCCGTGGCGCGCCTCGTCGGCGGCGTCGCGGTCGTGGTCCTGGCTGCTGAGCATCAGCCCGACCCAGCCGTCTGCCTCCCCGTCCCCCGCGGTGTCGAGCACCAGGACCGGGCGGTCCTTGCCCTGGCTGGGGTCGTCCTCGTAGGGCACCCACGCCCAGACGACCTCGCCCGGGTCGGGTTCGCCGTCGATCTCGGGGGCGTAGCGCGAGGAGACCCCGCCGGGGGGAGCGCTCGACGGTGCCGGGGACGCGGTGCCCGACGTGGCTCCGGAGATGAGGGAGGCGACACGGCGCAGGAGGCTCATGCCCCGAGACTAGAGGTGTGTGCGAGTGCGCCGGACCGGGAGCGCCTCACGGCGCGTGGCCGCTCGTAGCGGCTTATTGTGGGACCCGGGGCTGCCACAGCCCGACGCACTCGCACCGATATTTTAACGCCTCATCCCAGTGCGTGGCGCAGTTCCCCCTGACCGGCCGCCTCCAGCTGCTCCGAGAGCACCAGCATCCGGGTGATCTCCTCGTGCGGGGACCCGAGGGCCGCCCGGCCCGCGGCGACGATCCGCGCGAAGGCCGCCGCCCGGAAGAGGGTGACGGCGAAGTCGCCTCCGGCGATGCCGCGCAGGACCTCGTCGACCATGCTGCGCAGCTCCTCGGGACCGGGCGGGTCGGCGACCCCGGCGACGACCCGGGCCACGTCGACGCGGCGCTGGCCGGCGTCGTACTCCTTCGCGACCCGCTCGGGCGCGGCGTGGACCCAGGAACGCAGCAGGAACAGCCGCCACAGGCTCCCCGCGAGCGTGTCGGCCGGGGCCCCCGACCACACCTCGGCGAGCGTCTCGAGGCCCTCGGCCTCGGCGAGGTGCACGATGCGCTCGGCCAGGGCCGGGTCGTCGGAGCTGCGCGCCCCGCGGACCAGGACCGTGGCGGCGAGGTCGCCGGCCTCGCGCAGCACCGCCGGGTCGGCACCCCCGTCGATCTCGGCGAAGAAGCCGGCGCCGGGCGTCATCGGGCGGTGGTGGGTGCGGTCGCTCACCCGCCCCAGCCTAGGTCCTGGCCGGGTACAACTAGGTCGTGCCCATGACCTTGCGGATGCGCTGGTCGCTGACCTTCTCGCGCGTGCCGAGCTGCTGGGCGAACAGCGAGATGCGGTACTCCTCGAGCAGCCAGCGCGACTCACGCAGGTGGCGCGGCACCGGCTGGCCCTCGGGCAGCGCGGCCACCGCGTGCAGCCAGGCCTCCTGAAGACCCGCGAGCTGGTCCATCAGCTGCCGGTCGCGGGCGACCTGCGCGTCGAGCCGCTCGCGCCGGTGCACCACGCCGGCGAGGTAGCGGGGGTAGTCGCGCAGCCGGCTGACACCCGCCTCGCCCACGAACCCTGCACCCATCAGCCGTCCGACCTGGGCGCGCATGTCGGTGAGGGCAGGGAGGGTGGCGAGGTCGGCGCGCCCGGAGATCGCCTTGTCGCAGGCGCGCCAGGCCTCGAGGACGCGCATCACGTCGTGCACCGCGATGCTCCTGCCCTCGGCGACCGCGTCGCGTGCCGCGGCCACGAGGGCGTCGTACGCCCCCTCGTCGCGCACCGCCGGCCGGGAGTCCACGACCTCGCCGACGATCCCGGCGCGCAGGTCGTCGAGGAGGTCGGCGACCGAGGGGTAGGGAGAGCCCACCAGCGCGAGCTTGGCGCGCTGGTCGAGCCCTGCGGCGGCCAGCACGGCGTCGACCGGGTCGGCGGGACCGAGCGCGAGCAGCACGAGGCGGCGTACGCCGAGGCGGTGGTGGGCGGCGGCCTCCTCGGCAGTCGCCAGGACCCGGAGGCCGGCCGTCGCGCCCTCGTCGACGAGCGCGGGGAAGCCGCGCACCTCGTGACCCGCACGGCGCTGCACGAACGACTCCTCGATCGTGCCGAAGGTCCACGACACCTGACCCGTCGCCGTGACGCCGGAGTCCGCGGCCACGTCCGCCATCGCGCGCTCGAAGGTCGGACGCAGCGGTTCCTTGAGGGCGTCGAGGTCCTTGCCGCGACCGGCCTCGGCACCCTCCTCGGTGACGACGCGGTAGGTCGGGCGCAGGTGCTCGGGCACCTTCGACCAGTCCCACGCCTCGCGGTCGATGACCAGGCTGCGGGTGCTCCGCGCGAAGCGCTCCAAGGCGTCGAGCAGCGGCTCGGCGCCGGGCGGGGTGGCGGCGAGGAACTCGCGCGCGGTGTTGGGGGCCGGCACCATCGCGACACGCAGGCTCTTCGGCAGCGAGCGGATCAGCTCGGTGACCAGCTCCTCGCGCAGGCCCGGCACCAGCCAGGAGAAGTCCTCGGCCTCGACCCGGTTGAGGGTGGCGACGGGCACGTCGATGGTGAGGCCGTCGGCTTCGGAGCCCGGCTCGAAGTGGTAGCTGATCGGGAAGGTCAGCCCGGCCTCGTGGGTGCCGGGGCCCTCCGAGAGCCACTGGGTCGGGAAGTCGTGCGTACGCACCTGGTCGGCGGTGTCGTGGGTGAGCATCGCGGGGTCGAAGGTGAGCAGGTCCGGCCGCTCCTGGCGCGCCCGCTTCCACCACTGGTCGAAGTGCTGGCCGCTGACGACGTCAGCGCCCACACGGGCGTCGTAGAACTCGAAGAGCGTCTCCTCGTCGACGACGATGTCGCGGCGCCGCGCACGGTGCTCGAGCTCCTCGGCCTCCTCGAGCAGGCGGGCGTTCTCGGCGAGGAACCGGTGGCGGGAGTCCCACTCGCGCTGCACCAGCGCGTGGCGGATGAAGAGCTCGCGGGCCAGCGGCGCATCGATCCGGCCGTACTGCACCAGACGGTCGGCGACCAGCGGCACGCCGTAGAGCGTGACCCGCTCGCGGGCCATCACCGCGGCGCGCTTGCGCGACCAGTGCGGCTCGGAGAAGGTCCGCTTGACCAGGTGCGCGCCGAGCCGCTCGGCCCACTCGGGCTGGATGGCGGCGTTCTGCCGCGCCCACAGCCGCGAGGTCTCGACGAGCTCGGCGCTCATCAGGAAGGCCGGGTTGCGCCGCTTGAGCACGCTGCCGGGGAAGATCGCGAAGCGCGCGTTGCGGGCGCCGACGTACTCCCGCATCGCACGCCGCTCCCCCGGCTTGGCCTTGTCGCGCTCCTCGAGCGCGCCGATGTGGCTGAGCAGACCGGACAGCAGCGCCTGGTGGATGCCGTCCTCGTCGGGGGTGTCCGAGGGGTGGCCGATCTCGAGTCCCATCTCCTTGGCCACCTGGCGCAGCTGGGACTCGTACTCCTGCCACTCGCGCATCCGCATGTAGTTCAGGTGCTCGCGCTTGCACATGCGGCGGAAGGCGCTCGAGGACAGCTCCTTCTGCTGCTGCTTGACGTGGCGCCAGAGGTTGAGCCAGGTGAGGAAGTCACTGGACTCGTGGGTGAAGCGGGCGTGCAGCTGGTCGGCCTGGGCGCGCTGCTCCTCCGGCCGCTCGCGCGGGTCCTGGATGGAGAGCGCGGCCGCGATGACCAGCACGTCGCGCACGCAGCCGAGCCGCTCGGCCTCGAGGATCATCCGGCCCAGGCGCGGGTCGATCGGCAGGCGGGAGAGCCGCTTGCCGACCTGCGTGAGGCGTACGCCGGGACGGTGGCCGTCCGCGGGCCGGCCCGCCGCCGTCACGGCTCCGAGCTCCTCGAGCAGGTCGGTGCCGGCCTTGATGTTGCGGCGGTCCGGCGGCTCGACGAAGGGGAAGCGCGCGATGTCGCCCAGGCGCAGCGAGGCCATCTGGAGGATGACGCTGGCGAGGTTGGTGCGCAGGATCTCCGGGTCGGTGAACGCGGGGCGGGCCTCGAAGTCCTCTTCGGAGTAGAGGCGGATCGCGATGCCCTCCGCGACGCGGCCGCAGCGACCCGAGCGCTGGTTGGCAGAGGCCTGGCTGATCGGCTCGATCGGCAGGCGCTGCACCTTGGTGCGCACGGAGTAGCGGCTGATCCGCGCGACGCCGGTGTCGACGACGTAGCGGATGCCGGGCACGGTCAGCGACGTCTCGGCGACGTTGGTCGCGAGCACGACGCGGCGCACGGTCGAGGGGTGGCTGGAGAACACCCTGTGCTGGTCGGCCGCACTGAGGCGGGAGTAGAGCGGCACGACCTCGAGCCGGTCGCTCTGCAAGGCCTCCAGCGCGTCGGCGGTGTCGCGGATCTCGCGCTCGCCGGGCAGGAAGACGAGCACGTCGCCGGGCCCCTCCGCGGACAGCTCGCGCACCGCGTCGAGGATCGCCTCGGTCTGGTCGCGCTGGACCGGCTCGCCCTCCTCGTCGTCCTCCGGTAGCTCCAGCAGCGGGCGGTAGCGGACCTCGACGGGATAGGTACGCCCCGAGACCTCGACCACCGGCGCGCGGCTCCTCCCCTCGCCGAAGTGCTCGGCGAAGCGGTCCACGTCGATGGTGGCGCTGGTGATGATCACCTTGAGGTCGGGACGGCGCGGCAGCAGGCGCTTGAGGTAGCCGAGCAGGAAGTCGATGTTGAGGCTGCGCTCGTGGGCCTCGTCGATGATGATTGTGTCGTACTTGCGCAGGTCGCGGTCGCGCTGGAGCTCGGCCAGCAGGATGCCGTCGGTCATCAGCTTGACCCGGCTCGCCCGGCTCGTGCGGTCGGTGAAGCGGACCTGGTAGCCGATGACGTCACCGAGCTCGGTGCCGAGCTCCTCGGCGATCCGCTCGGCCACCGAGCGGGCGGCGATGCGGCGCGGCTGGGTGTGGCCGATGAGCCCGCCGCCCTCGGCACGGCCCTTCCCGCGGCCGAGCTCGAGGCAGATCTTCGGCAGCTGGGTGGTCTTGCCCGAGCCGGTCTCGCCGGCCACGACCACGACCTGGTGGTCGCGGATGGCCGCGGCGATGTCGTCGCGGCGCGCGGAGACCGGGAGCTCCGGCGGATAGATGATCTTCACAACGGGCGACATTCTCGCCCACGGCGGCAAGCGGTGTGTGGGCGACCGGGTCCGGCTTGGGATCCCCGGTCGGCCGGGGATCCCTCAGGTTGTCAGGGGTTGCACGGCCTGACAACCTCCGGAAGAGCCTGACAACCCCCGGCCACGGGCCCCGCCCACGTGCCCGCGATGCTCAGGAGTTCACGCTGTCGTCGTCCTGGGGCACGGTCGTCGGGGGCAGCTGACCGGGTACGCCGCGGGGGCCGCGGCGCAGGCCCCGCTCGCCGGGCCCGTCGTCGCCGCGCCGCTCCACCCACGCACCGCGGTCACGGTCGCGGCCGCGGTCGTCGCTCACCGCGTGCACGGCGGCGAACCCGAGGCCGCCCACGATCACCCCGGCCAGCGCGGAGGCGATCAGCGCGGCCAGG
Source organism: Nocardioides furvisabuli (assembly GCF_021083185.1). Classification (GTDB taxonomy): domain Bacteria; phylum Actinomycetota; class Actinomycetes; order Propionibacteriales; family Nocardioidaceae; genus Nocardioides; species Nocardioides furvisabuli. The sequence goes on from NZ_JAIGQB010000004.1 coordinate 86,260, forward strand.
CCGAACGTACGGCTCCCGTCGCTGCGGCGCAGGGTGCGCAGCCGCTCGCGGAAGCCGCGGCGCTCGGCCGTCGGCGCGGCCCCAGGTCCGTCCGCGGACCCGCTCGGCGCCTCCGCGGCAGGAGGCGGTGCCGGTGTCGGGGCCGGTGTCGGGGCCGGGGCCCCGGGTCGTACGGGCTGGGTCTGGTCGCCGTCGCTCATGGCAGCAGCGTGCGCGTCGATGCTGTGCGCGACCTGTGGGCAGGCCGTGAGATCACCCTGACCCGGATGTCGAGAACACGCCGGCGGCTCCGACCCCGGGGTGGACGCGGCCATGATGGGCTGCACCTGACCCTGGAGAACGAGATGCCGAAGTACCTGATCCTCAAGCACTACCGCGGCACCCCCGCGACCGTGAACGATGTCCCGATGGACCGCTGGACCCCCGAGGAGGTCGACGCGCACATGGCCTTCATGGAGGCCTTCGGCGAGCGGCTCGAGGCCGACGGCGAGCTCGTCGACGCGCAGGCCCTCTCCCCCGAGGGCGCTTTCGTGCGGGCTGACGACCAGGGGCGCGGGCCGGTCACCGACGGGCCCTTCGCCGAGACCAAGGACCTCATCGCCGGGTGGTACGTCGTCGACGTCGACGGGTGGGACCGCGCCGTCGAGCTCGCCGGCGAGCTGTCGCTGGCGCCCGGCGCCGGTGGCCGCCCGATCCACGAGTGGCTGGAGGTGCGCCCCTTCTACGGCGCCCCGTCCGCCACCGGGGACTGACGCCCGCACCCGATGGATCCGTTCTACGGGGCGCCGCTGCGGGAGCTGGTCCCTGCGGTCATCGGCGTCCTCGTCCGTCGCGGAGCAGTCTTCGCGGCGGCCGAGGACGCGGTCCAGGAGGCGCTGGTGGAGGCGCTGCGGACCTGGCCCGCCGACCCGCCCCACGACCCGAAGGGCTGGCTGGTGACGGTCGCGTGGCGGCGCTTCCTCGACGTCGTACGCTCCGAGACCGCGCGCGAGCGGCGCGAGGTCGCCGTGGAGGTCGAGCCTGCCTCCGGCCCGGCACGCGACACCGACGACACGCTGGAGGTCCTCTTCCTGTGCGCCCACCCGGCGCTCAGCCCGGCCTCTGCGGTGGCGCTGACGCTGCGGGCGGTCGCGGGGCTGACGACGCGGCAGGTGGCCGAGGCCTACCTCGTGCCCGAGGCGACGATGGCGCAGCGCATCAGCCGGGCGAAGCGCGCGGTCGCGCAGGCGTCCTTCGACCGCCCGGGCGACCTGGCCACCGTCCGCCGGGTGCTCTACCTCGTCTTCAACGAGGGCTACTCCGGCGACGTCGACCTCGCCGCCGAGGCGATCCGGCTGGCCCGGCAGCTGGCCGTGCTCGTCGACGACCCCGAGAACGACGGCCTGCTGGCCCTGATGCTGCTCCACCACGCCCGGCGACCTGCACGGATCCGTCCCGACGGCTCCCTGGTCCCGCTCGCCGAGCAGGACCGCACGCGGTGGGACCGCGACCTGGTCGCCGAGGGCGTGACGATCCTGCAGTCCGCGCTGGCCCGGGAGCGCCGCGGCGAGCTCCAGCTCCAAGCCGCGATCGCGGCCCTCCACGCCGACGCGGCGAGCGCCGCGGAGACCGACTGGGTGCAGATCCTGGAGTGGTACGACGAGCTGCTGGCGCTGACCGCCAGCCCGGTCGTACGCCTCAACCGGGCCGTCGCCGTCGGTGAGGCGGACGGCGCCCGCGCGGGCCTCGCGGCGCTCGACGAGGTCGACCCCGCCCTGCCGCGCCACCGGGCCGTGGCGGCGTACCTCCACGAGAAGGACGGCGCGCACGCGCTCGCTGCGCGGCTCTACACCGAGGCGGCCGCCCTCGCGACCAACCTCGCGGAGAAGACCCACCTCACCAGGCAGGCCGCGCGGCTGAACTCTTCGCTGAGGTAGCCGACAGGACTGAGGTAGCCGACAGGAGTCGCACAGCAACCACACAGGAATCGACGGCAGGATGCTGCCATGCAGCAGCTCACCCGACCCGACGGCTCCCCCGTGCGCGTGCTCGTCGTGGACGACGAGGTCAACATCGCCGAGCTCCTCGCGATGGCGCTGCGCTACGAGGGCTGGGAGCTCCGCATGGCGCACACCGGCACCGACGCGGTGTCGGCGGCACGCGACTTCCGCCCGGACGCGGTCGTCCTCGACATCATGCTGCCGGACTTCGACGGCCTCGAGGTGCTGCGCCGGATGCGCGCCGACGGCAGCGACGTGCCCGTCCTCTTCCTCACCGCCAAGGACGCCGTCGAGGACCGCGTCGCCGGGCTGACCGCCGGCGGCGACGACTACGTCACCAAGCCCTTCTCGCTGGAGGAGGTCGTGGCGCGGCTGCGCGGGCTGATCCGCCGCGGCGGCACCGCCGCCCAGGCCGACGCGGGCAACGTGCTCGTGGTCGGCGACCTCACCCTCGACGAGGACAGCCACGAGGTGCACCGCGCGGGTGAGGAGATCAGCCTGACCGCGACCGAGTTCGAGCTGTTGCGCTTCCTCATGCGCAACCCGCGCAGGGTGCTGAGCAAGGCGCAGATCCTCGACCGGGTGTGGCAGTACGACTTCGGCGGGCAGGCCAACGTGGTCGAGCTCTACATCTCCTACCTCCGCAAGAAGGTCGACGCCGGCCGCGACCCGATGATCCACACCATGCGCGGCGCGGGCTACGTCCTCAAGCCGGCGCCGTGAAGCAGCTCCGCGTCCCGGGCCGCCCGCTGACCCTCACCACCCGGCTCGTCGCCGTGGTGGTGCTGCTCGTCGCCGTCACGGCCGTGGCGATCGGCACGGCCACCACCATCGCGATGCGGGAGAACCTCGACCGCCGCCTCGACCAGGACGTGCGCGCCGCGCTGTCACGCACTCTCGAGGGCCCCGGCGCTCCGAGACCCCAGGCGCCCGCCGGGACCCGTGACGACGACTTCGGTCCCGGCCAGGAGCTGGGCTCGCTGTCGGCCGTCCTGCCGGACGACGCGACCCCGCGGGGCATGGTGCTGTCCGAGCGCGAGGGTCGCGGCTGGGTCGCTTCCACCGCCCTGACCGACGAGCAGCTCGCCGCGCTGTCGGGGCTCGAGGGCACGGACCGCGACCTGCGCACGGTGCGGCTGCCCGGCCTCGGGACCTACCGCGTGGCGGTCGCCGACCTCGAGGGCGGGCAGGTCGTCGCCGGGCTGCCGCTCGACGAGGTCGAGGACACCGTCGCCGACCTGCTGCGGCTCGAGCTGCTCGCCACCCTCGTCGGCATCGCGCTCGCCGCGGTCGCCGCTGTGGTCGTCGTACGCCGCCAGCTGGCACCGCTGCGTGAGGTCGCGGCCACGGCGCACCGCGTCGCGGAGCTGCCGCTGGCGTCCGGGGAGATCGAGATGGCCGAACGGGTGCCGGCGGGACTCACCGACGAGCGCACCGAGATCGGCCAGGTCGGCTCGGCGCTCAACGCGATGCTCGACCACGTCGAGTCCTCGCTCGCCCAGCGCCACCGCAGCGAGCAGCAGGTGCGGCAGTTCGTCGCGGACGCCTCGCACGAGCTGCGTACGCCGCTGGCGACGATCGCCGGCTACACCGAGCTGGCCCGCCGGCGGCCCGAGACCACCGGCACCGCCCTGGCCAAGGTCGAGACCGAGTCGGCGCGGATGACGGCGCTGGTGGAGGACCTGCTGCTGCTGGCGAGGCTCGACTCCGGGCGACCGCTCGAGCGCGAGCCGGTCGACCTGTCGCGCCTGCTGCTCGAGGTGGTCGACGACGCCCGTGTCGTCGACCCCGACCACCAGTGGCGGCTCTCCCTGCCGGACGCGCCGCTCACCGTCACCGGCGACGCGGCCCGGCTGCACCAGGTGGTCACCAACCTGCTCACCAATGCCCGCAAGCACACCCCCGGCGGGAGCACCGTGACCGTCACCGGGACCCCGTCCGGCTTCACGGTGCACGACGACGGCCCGGGCTTCTCCCCCGAGCTGGCGCCGCGTGCCTTCGAGCGCTTCGTGCGCGGTGACGTCGCCCGCACGCGCGCCGGCGGCGCCGGTCTCGGGCTCTCGCTCGTCGAGGCCATCGTCGCGGCTCACGGCGGGACGGTCGCGCTGGCGAGCGCGCCGGGCGACACGACGATCACCGTCACGCTCCCCCGCTGACCGGGCGCTTCCTTGCCCTGGAACCGGCCGAGCGGGCACTTCCTTGCGCAGGACCTGAGCTCCACCGCGTGGAAGTGCCCGGTGGGCTGCCTTCAGCGCGACGAAGTGCCCGGTCACCGCCTCTGAGCGCGACGAGGTGCCCGGTCACCGCCTCTGAGCGCGACGAAGTGCCCGGTCACCGCCTCTGAGCGCGACGAAGTGCCCGGTCGCTAGGTTGTCGGGCATGGAGCCCGGGACCCAGATCCGCTGCGAGATGACGAAGTGGGGCGATCGCCCGCACTGGCAGTTCGACGGGATCTTCCTCGGCACCGACGAGCACGGCGAGTGGCTCGGCTTCCCGGCGGGCACCCACAACCACCGCCCCGGTCACGCGTTCCACTCCGCCGTCGCGTGCGTGACGCTGGTGCAGCCTGAGCGGTGGCACCTGCCGACGTTCCAGGCGCCCGGGATCTGGTGCGACCTCTACGTCGACGTCACGACCCCCGCCGTCTGGGACGGTGTCGTGCTCCGCGCGGTCGACCTCGACCTCGACGTGATCCGGATGGCGCCCGAGCTGCCCGCGTCGGTGCCGCCGCGCATGGACGCCGGCCCCGGGGAGATCTTCGTCGACGACGAGGACGAGTTCGCCGAGCACCAGGTCGCCCTCGGCTATCCGGCCGAGGTCGTCGAGGCGGCGCGGACCGGCTGCGACCAGGTCCTCGCGGCCGTGCGCGCCGGTGTGGCGCCGTACGACGGCACGCACGAGCGCTGGCTCGCCGAGCTCAGCCGTCTGACTGCTTCCTGAGCGCCCGCCGCTCGGCGCGCGTCATCGCGCGGAACGGCCCGACCAGGCGCGGGCCGGCGAGCCGGCTCTCGAGCTTGCGGGCCTCGCGCTTGAGCGGCTGGGCGACGTACTCCCCCAGGATCACCCCGGAGGCCAGTGCGATGGCGACCGAGATCGCGGTCATCAGCGCCAGGATCCCCTGCGAGACGAAGTAGCCGCCGTCGGCCAGGAACGTGAGGCCGCGGTAGATCGACAGGCCCGGCAGGAACGGCACGATCGCAGGCACGGCGACCACCAGCGGGGGCACCCGCACCCGGCCGGCGACGGCGTAGGCGACGAGGCCGATGAAGAAGGCTGCGGACCCGGCGCCGGCGACGCGGCCGAAGCCGTTGAGCTCGACGGCCTGCGAGACCAGCGCGGCCGCGGCGGTGGTCACCGCGATCGGCAGCACGGCACGGCGCGGCGCGTAGCAGGCCACGCTGAAGGCGGCCGCTGCGACGGCGGCGCCGGCCGCCTCCACCGGGAGCTCGGAGATGCTCCCGAGCTTGCCGGGCACCAGCCGGCCGAGGTCGAAGCCGAGGGCGTCGGCCACCGAGATGCCCAGCGCGACGCCGGCGATGATGCCGGCGGTCGACATCATCGCCTCGATGAGGCGCGCGCCCGAGGTGAGGTAGAAGCCGGTGAGCGCGTCCTGCACCGCGCCCATCAGGCCGATGCCGGCGAGCAGCATGATGATGTTGGCGGTCACCGCCAGCGAGGGATCGACCTCGATCGGGGTGGCGGCCACCCCCGCCGCCAGCAGCGTGGCGATGGCACCGCCCGCGACCTGGAGGTAGAAGAACGGCAACCGGCGTCGGGCCAGCACGATCTGGACCCGGTCGATGAGCGTGGCCGCGACCGCCGCCACCGCCGACACCACCAGGCCGCCGCCGAGGAAGACGCCGACGGCCGCCGCCATGACGGCCCACGCGAGGGTCACCGCCCAGCGCGGGAAGGCGTGGCCGAGCGAGACGATGGTGGCCATCCGCGAGCGAGCGAGGTAGAGGTCGGCCTCGTCGGTGAGGAGGTCACGCACCAGGTGGTCGACGGCGGTGAGGTCCTCGTAGTCGATGTCGCGCTGCTGCACGTGGCGCATCATCAGCGTCGGTACGTCGTCGGGCGAGCGCTGGAAGCTCATCGACAGTGCCGTGAACGTCACGTCGATCTCGGCCTGGCGCAGCCCGAGGTGGTCGGCGACCGAGCGCATCGTCGCCGTGACGTCGGCTGCACCCGCACCCGAGGAGAGCAGCATCTCCCCGATCCGCAGGCACAGGTCCATCGTCAGGTGCACCTCGCGGGCGGCCTCGGCGCGCGCGGCGGCCTCGGCCTCCTCGGTCGGTTCGCTGTCTCCGGAGAGCCTGTCGTGCTGGTCCACCGGTCCATGCTCGCACCGCCGGTCGGCCCACGGTCACAGGGGTGAGCCCTGCCCGCGGACCGCTCCCTAGAGTGGTCGCATGCGCATCGACTTCCACGCGTCGCAGCGGCCGACGCTCGGCGTCGAGTGGGAGCTCTCCCTCGTCGATCGGGTCACCCGCGACCTGGTCAGCGTCGCCTCCGAGGTCCACGAGCTGGCCGGCGGCCGGCTGGACGACCCGACCCGGCTCCACAAGGAGCTGCTGCGCAACACCGTCGAGGTCGTGACCGGGATCTGCGACACGGTCGGCGAGGCCGTCGTCGACCTGCGCGACACCCTGTCGGTCGTCGTGCCGGCCGCCGAGGAGCTCGGTGTCGACCTCCTCGGCGCCGGCTCGCACCCCTTCGCCGACTGGTCGCACCAGCACCTCACCGAGGGCCACCGCTACGCCGAGCTCATCAACCGGACCCAGTGGTGGGGCCGTCAGATGCTCATCTGGGGCGTGCACGTCCACGTCGGGATGCCCGAGCGCGACCGGGTGATGCCCGTGCTCGCCTCGCTGCTGACGACGTACCCGCACCTGCTCGCGCTGTCGGCCAGCTCACCCATCTGGGCCGGGCAGGACACCGGCTACGCCTCCAACCGGGCGCTGATGTTCCAGCAGCTGCCGACCGCCGGGCTTCCCTTCGCCTTCGACACGTGGGCCGAGTTCGAGACCTGCATCGCCGACCAGACCACGACCGGGATCATCGACTCGATGTCCGACGTGCGCTGGGACCTGCGGCCCGCGCCGCACCTCGGCACGCTGGAGAACCGCATCTGCGACGGCATGTCGGACCTCGGCGAGGTCGCGGCCCTCACCGCCCTGATGCACTGCCTCGTCGTCGACCTCGACACCCGCCTCGCGGCGGGCCAGAGGCTCCCGACGCTGCCGCCGTGGCAGGTCCAGGAGAACAAGTGGCGCGCCGCTCGCTACGGCCTCGACGCGATCGTGATCCTCGACGACACCAACCGCGAGCGCCTGGTCACCGACGACCTCGACGACCTGCTCGAGCGCCTCACGCCCGTCGCGAAGCGCCTGGACTGCGAGGCCGAGCTGCGCACCGTCGCCGACATCCCGCGGCGCGGGGCGTCCTACCAGCGCCAGCGCGCGGTCGCGCGCGAGTCCGGTGGTGACCTCGTCGCCGTCGTGGACGCCTTGGTCGCCGAGCTCGCGCACTCCCTCGAGGCCTGACCCGCGCCTCCCTGTCCCGAGCCGTCGCTGGACGGCGCCCTTGTGGCTGTCGTCACCGGGACGAGAGGATGCTGCGACGCCCTCGACCCGGGGGACGAGGCGCACGCACGGAGGAGAGCCCAGTGGTGGACCCGATCGACCCGACAGCGACCGGCTTCCTGCTCGCGGAGAACCGCAACATGCCGATGCACGTCGGCGGGCTCCAGCTCTTCGAGAAGCCCGAGGGCGCGGGCCGCGGCTACGTCCGCGAGATGTACGAGCAGATGCGCGACGTCGAGCAGGTCGCCCCACTCTTCCTCAAGCACCCGCACCGCTCGGTGCGTACGGCGGGCCAGCTGGTGTGGCAGCCCGACGAGCAGTTCGACATCGAGCACCACGTGCGCCACAGCGCGCTGCCCAAGCCCGGCCGGATCCGCGAGCTGCTCGAGCTGTGCTCGCGCCTGCACAGCACCCGCCTGGCGTGGGAGCGGCCGCTGTGGGAGGCCACGGTGATCGAGGGCCTGCGCGACGGCCGGGTCGCGATGTACACCAAGACCCACCACGCGCTCGTCGACGGCGTCTCCGCGATGCGCCTGCTCGCCAGCGTGCTCTCGACCGACCCCGACGAGCGCAACATGCCCGCCCCGTGGGCGTTGCGTCCGCGCGCGCCCCGCCAGCAGCGGCCGAGCGACGACGGCGGCGCCTCGCTGGCCGACGTCTCGGCCGCCACCGTGCGTACGGCGCTCGCGATCGCGTCCGAGGCGGCCGGGATGCCCGGCGCACTGGTGCGCACGCTCAACAAGAGCGTGCGCAACGAGACCTCCGCGCTCTCGCTCTACGCGCCCCGGACGATGCTCAACCAGAACATCACCGGCTCGCGACGATTCGCCGCCCAGGACTGGCCGGTCGAGCGGCTGCGCGCGGTCGGCAAGGCCACCGGCACCACCATCAACGACGTCGTGCTCGCGATGGTGAGCGGTGCGATGCGCACCTACCTGCTCGACATGGACGCGCTGCCCGAGACGACGCTGGTCTCGATGGTCCCCGTCGGCCTCAACGCCAAGCAGTCACAGCTCGCGTCCTCCGACGGCGGCAACGCCGTGGGAGCGGTGATGGTGCAGCTCGGCACCCATCTCGCCGACCCGGCCGACCGGCTCACGGCCATCAACACGTCGATGAAGGACGGCAAGGACGGGCTCTCGGCCATGACGCCGACGCAGATCCTCGCGATGAGCGCGCTCGGCCAGGCGCCGGCGATCCTCGGCCCGGTCCTCCGGATGCAGGGCATCGTGCGCCCGCCCTACAACCTCATCATCAGCAACGTGCCCGGGCCGCGCACCACCCACTACTGGAACGGCGCGAAGCTCACCGGCACCTACCCCCTGTCCATCCCCATCAACGGCATGGCGCTCAACATCACCTGCACGTCGTACGACGGCAAGATGTGCTTCGGCCTGACCGGCTGCCGGCGCACGGTCCCCCACCTGCAGGTGCTGCTGACCCACCTCGACGACGAGCTGAAGGCGCTCGAACGGGCCGCCGGCGTCCGCTGAGCACTCCCTCTCGAATCCCCCTGCTGGTCGAGCAGCCCGCGAGCGCCAGCAGTCCTCCTTCGGTGGTGTCGCTCGGCTACTCGACCACCGAGGGGACCACCGAGAAGCCGCCGCCCACCTGCTCGGCGACCGCGGCGAGGCGGGCGTGAGTGATGTCGGCGACGGTGGCCAGGCCCGCGAGCTGGGCGTTGGAGCCGGGGCGGGTCGGCTCGGTGGAGTTGATGCTCACGCAGCGGCGGGTGCCGCCGTCGGCGGCATTGGCGAGCGCGACGGCGTGACCGGTGGTCCCGCTGCCGGCGAAGGGGTCGAGCACCACGACGTCGTCGGGCAGGGTGGCGAGGATGCGGCGCACCAGCCCGGTGGGCTTCGGTGACTCGAAGACGTGGCCGACCAGGGCCTTGAGCTCCGCGACGGCGGTGTCGGTGGAGCCGATCTCCTCGGCCAGCCAGATGGTGCGCAGCTTCTTGCGCCGTCCGCCCTCGCGGTGCAACCAGTCGCGCTGGAAGATGTCGGCGCGCTCGCCGGTGCGCCCGCGGATGACCCGGCACTCGAGGTCGTCGGGGCGCTCGTCGACCCGCGGCCGCGACCACCGCCACACGGCCGGCCGGCCGTCGCCGAAGACGGGCGTGAGCGCCCGGCTGCCGGGGAACTCGGTGGTGGCCACGCGACCGGTCGCCGGATCGCCGTACAGCGCGAAGTGCAGCGTCGGCGCAGTGAGCGGGTTGAACTTCTTGTTGGTGTTGCGCAGTGGCAGGTAGCGGAAGCGGCGCCCGTCCGCGGCGCTGAGCGGGAAGTCGGCCTCGTCGACCGAGTCGGTGGTGCTGCCGTCGACGGCGCACGCGGGCAGGTGGCGGGCGTACGCCAGGACGTACTCGTGGCTGGTCGCGAACCCGCGACCGAGCTGGCGGCCCTTGGGGTTGAGGTTGACCACGATCTGCGCCAGGAAGTTGGCCTCGCCGAACACCTGGTCCATCAGCAGCCGCAGGTGCGCGGCCTCGTTGTCGTCGATGCTGACGAAGACCGCACCGTGGGGGGCGAGGACCTCGCGCACGGCCTCGAGGCGTGGGCGCATCATCGCGGTCCACGCGGCGTGGCGTCCGGCGTACGGGTCGGCGTGCGAACCGTCGCGGAAGCGGTCGGCGTAGGCGAAGTCGTTGCCGGTGTTGTAGGGCGGGTCGGTGTAGACGACGTCGACCGACCCAGGCTCCAGGCGCGGCAGCACGTCGAGGTTGTCGGCGGCGTGGAGGGTGTTCCACACGACGGGTCCAGGCTCGACGGGCACGAGCCGCAGCCTAGGCGCACCCGTACGCCGCTCAGCGACCGTTCGTCCCATCAATCCCACGAGTCCCACGACGTCCTTTACTCTGGAGCGCGTGTCCGTCTTCTCGCGCCGTCCTGCTGCCTCCCCGTCGACCTCCCGGTCGGCCTCGCCGCTGACCCGCACCCGGCTCCTCACGGTCGCCACGGCGGGCGTGCTCGTGGCCGGTCTCGGGGTCGCGCCGGCGGTCGCCGACGAGGGCACGGGCGACCGGGACTCCACGTCGGCCCGCGGCAGCCTCTCCGGCCCGCACGGCGGCTACCGCGGACGCAACCAGACCTCGGACGGCAAGCCGGGCACCGTCGTCGGTCCCCCGCCGAGCCTCCGCGGCCGCTCGGTGCAGGTGAAGAACGACGTCAGCCACCAGATCGCCCCCGGCGTCGTCCTGCGCGAGTGGGACCAGGTCGACGGCCGCCAGCCGGTCGGCCAGGTGCGGATGAACCTGGTCACCGTCGACCTGGACGCCCCCGATCTCTCCTTCGAGGAGCTGTCCCCCACCTACGTCACGAGCCGCAAGAAGGTCAGCCAGCTCGGCGGCTGGAACGACGCGCTCACCGCCGTCAACGGCGACTTCTTCGACATCGGCCGGACCAACGCGCCGCTCGGCACGTCGGTCGACCGCGAGGCGGGCATCCTGACCGGTTCGCGCGAGGGCTGGATCCCCGGCGTGAACTCGACGCTGTGGTTCGACGCGGCCGGACCGCACGTCAGCCCGATCGCCGTGCAGAACACGATCCGCCAGCGGCGCAGGTGGTCGGTCAGCGGCATCAACCACCCGAGCGTGCCGGCCGGCGAGATCGGCGTCTTCACCCACGCGTTCAACCGCACCCCGGGCTACCAGGTCACGGGCGGCAAGAAGCGCGCCCGTGAAGTCGTCCTGCGCAAGAACCGCGTCGTGTCCAACCGCCCGAAGCTCTCCAGCGGCACCAAGATCGGCAAGCGGGACAAGGTCCTCATCGGCACCGGACCGGCCGCCGGCAAGCTCAAGACCCTGAAGAAGGGCAAGAAGATCACGGTGGCCACGCGCTTCGGGGGCGGCAGGCCCACCGTCGCGATCAGCGGCGACCGGCCGCTGCTGGTCAACGGCGTGCGCACGGTCGTCAACAACACCATCGCCCACCCGCGCACGGCGGTCGGCATCGACGCCGACGGGCGCAAGCTCCTCATCCTCGTCGTCGACGGCCGCTCGACCGCGAGCCGCGGCTACACCATGGTCGAGCTCGCCGACCTGATGACCGCGCTCGGCGCCGAGAACGCGATCAACCTCGACGGCGGGGGCTCCTCGGCGATGTACACCCGCACCGGCACCGGTGCGATGGGGATCGTCAACGAGCCCTCCGACGGCGGCGAGCGCCTGGTGCCCAACGCGTTCGGCATCGTCTACCACGCACCGCTGCCGCCGGTGGTCCCGATCCTGCCGCCGGCCGTGACCCCGACGCCCACGCCCACCCCGGTCCCGGCGCCCGCCCGCTGACGCCCGCTCAGGCGTTCGGCGCGGCGAACAGCACGACGTACGTCACCGGCGCCAGGCACTGCACGGTGCTCTTGGGCAGCTGCGGGACGACCTCGAAGCCGGCCTCGCCGGCGTCGATCACCACGCTGGTCGGGGCCTCGCAGCCGATGTGCGCGACGGCACCGTAGGGCGTGGCGTCGGGCGACTCCGCGGCGAGGTCCGCCACCTCCGCCGAGACGCTCTCCCCCAGCCCGGACCGCAGCTCGACGGCGAAGTCCGCGACAGCGTGCTCGGTGTCGAGCGCGAAGGCGAGCGTGGAGACCGAGCCGCCACCCTCGGTCGCGCCGACGACCGTCGCCTCGTCGATCCCGGCCAAACCGTTCGCCTCCACCCTCTGGACGTTCGGGTCCGACGACTCGCTCGCCGGTTCCTCGGTCGGCCCGGGCTCCGAGGGGCTCGGCGTGCCGGAAGAGGTGACCTCGGACGAGGGCGCCGGTTCGGTCGCGGTGTCGTCGGGCGCGTCGTCACCGCACGCGGCCAGGCCAGCCGTCAGCCCGAGGGCGGCGAGGACCAACACACGGGCAGCGGAGCGGGGCTGGCCGGGAGCAGGCTGGAGGGTGCGCGTCCGAGTCGTCATGGTGATCAGACGTCAGCCACGACCGGTTGGCTCCACGGTGAGGCCGCGGCTCACCGGGCGCGGCGTCGACGCTGCGACACCCCGACTGGCAGGCTGGGCGACATGAACGAGCAGGAGCCGGTGCGCGAGGCCGTACGCGCCTATGCCGCGCGGCAGCCGCAGCTCGCGTCCGCCACCCAGGCCTTCGTCGCCCTCATCCAGGTCCTGCTCGACGACGCCGGCATCGACTACCTCAGCGTCACCGGGCGCACCAAGAGCGTGGCGTCGTTCGCGGCGAAGGCCAACCGCGCCGAGGGCGGACGCCCCCTCTACCCCGAGCCCCTCGACCAGATCACCGACCAGATCGGCGTCCGCGTCATCACCTACGTCCACAGCGACGTCGCGGCGGTCGCCGAGGTGCTCGACGACGAGCTGGTGATGCTCGACGACCGCGACCTGGGCGAGGAGACGGCCCGGTCCGGTCGCTTCGGCTACGCCAGCCGGCACCTGCTGGTCCAGACCCGTGCCGGCGCCGAGCTGCCGGTGCTCGAGGGCCACCGGGCGAGCGTCCAGGTGCGCACCGTGCTCCAGCACGCGTGGGCGGAGTTCGAGCACGACATCCGCTACAAGGGCAACGTCCCCGAGGATGCGGCGGCCGACCTCGACCGCCGCTTCACCCTCGCCGCCGGGTTGATCGAGCTGGCCGACCGCGAGTTCGCCACGATCCGCGAGCGCATCCAGGCCGCCGCGCCGGGCAGCACCACCGAGCCGGAGGCCGACCGCATCGTCGGCCAGGACCTCGCGACCTTCCTCGCCGGCCACTACAGCGATGCCGGCTGGTCCCACACCGACCACTACGACTGGATCGCCGACCTCCTCACCCAGCTCGGCATCGACGGCATCGACGACCTCGCCGACCTGCTCACCTCCGTCGACGCCGACGCGGTGATCCGCCGGATGGGCTACCGCTACCCCGCGGGGGCCGTACGCCGCCTCGACGACGCCCTGCTCGCGATCTTCGGCGAGCAGTACGTCACCCTCGCCGGCAACAGCCACCGGGTCCCGCTGCTGCGCGCGCGGCTGGAGAAGCTGACGACCCCCGAGACCTGAGGGGCGCGCTCGAGCGCGCGCCCTAGGGTTGCGCCATGAGCCGCCCTTCCTGGACGACCCTTGCCCCGATCGTGGCCATCGTCGCCCTCGTGCCAGCCTGGTTCGCCCATCCCGAGGGGATCGTGCTCGGCGCGCTCGCGGTGCTGCTCGTGGCCGCCGTGCTCGCGGCGGTGCACCACGCCGAGGTCGTCGCCCACCGTGTCGGGGAGCCCTACGGCTCGCTGGTGCTGGCGGTCGCGGTCACCATCATCGAGGTGGGGCTGATCGTCACCTTGATGGTCACCACCGACAAGGACACCGCCGGCCTGGCCCGCGACACCGTCTTCGCCGCGGTGATGATCACCCTCAACGGGATCGTCGGCATCTCGCTGCTGGTGGGTGCGCTCAAGCACCACCTCGCGGTCTTCAACCCCGAGGGCACCGGCGCCGCGCTGGCGACCGTGATCGCGCTGGCCGTGCTCTGCCTGGTGGTGCCGTCGGTGACCACGTCCGAGCCGGGCCCGGAGTTCACCGGCGCCCAGCTGGCCTTCGCCGCGATCGCGTCCCTGGCGCTCTACGGCTTGTTCGTCTTCACCCAGACCATCCGGCACCGCGACTTCTTCCTCCCGGTCGCCCCGGGGCAGTACGTCCCGATGGTGGCCACCAGGGCCGAGGCCGCGGCCGCCGCGTCGGACCGCGCAGGAAGCCGGGCCGCTGCCCGTACCGCGGAGCACGAGGCGGCCCCCGACCGCTTCGAGCACGAGCCCGTGGACCTCGACGAGGACGGTCACGCCGACCCGCCCACCGGCCGTGCCGCGCTGGCCAGCCTCGGCCTCCTCGTCGTCTCGCTCGTCGCGGTCGTCGGCCTGGCCAAGGTCGAGTCCCCGGCCATCGAGTCCGGCGTCGCGGCGCTCGGCTTCCCGCAGGCGGTCGTCGGTGTGGTGATCGCCCTGCTCGTGCTCGCCCCCGAGTCCATCGCGGCGGTCCGCGCGGCAGCCCGTCAGCGGGTGCAGGTGAGCCTGAACCTCGCCCTCGGCTCGGCGATGGCCTCCATCGGCCTGACCATCCCCGCCATCGCGGTCGCCAGCATCTGGCTCGACGGTCCGCTCGACCTCGGGCTCAACCAGCTCCAGACGGTGCTGCTGCTGCTGACCGCCGCGGTGTCGATCCTCACCGTCGTGCCGGGCCGGGCCAAGCCGCTGCAGGGCGGCGTGCACCTGATCCTGTTCGTCTCGTTCCTGTTCCTGACGATCGCGCCCTGAGGGCGCACCGACGCACGAGAGCGGTGCCCCAGCCGCCCCCGACGAGTCGGGAAGGTGGCTGGGGCACCGCTCGTGGCGGGCTCCCGGAGGGACTCAGCCGAAGTACGTGCCGTAGATCTTGTCGTAGCTGCCGTCCTGACGCAGGTCGGCGAGCACGCCGTTGATCTGGCGCAGGAGCGGGATGTTGCCGTCCTTCTTCACCGCCATGCCGTACTGCTCGCCGGTGTCGAACTCGCGGGCCAGCTTGAGCCGCGGGTTGTCGGAGACGAACTGACCCGACACCGTGTTGTCGAGCATCGCGGCGTCGAGCTCGCCGGAGGCCAGCGCCGCCTGCAGGCCGGCGGCGTCGTCGTACGCCGTCACCCGGGTGCTGGCAGGGGCGAAGTCGCTCAGGTAGGTCTCGCCGGTGGTGTCCTTCTGCACGCCGACGCGCGTGCCGGCGAGCTCCTCGACCGTGTCGAGGCCCGAGCCGCGGGGTGTGATGAGCGCCTGCTTCGCGTCGAAGTAGGGACTGGAGAAGTCGACCACGCGCGCCCGCTCGCCGGTGATGGTCATCGCGGAGATGGCCACGTCGCAGACGTCGTTGTTCAGCGAGTCGCCCGAGGTGATGTCGTCGAAGGACACGTCGATCACGTCGAGGTCGGCCTCGAGCGAGTCGGCCACCTTGCGGACGAGGTCGATGTCGAAGCCGGTCGGCTTGCCCTTCTCCTCGTACTCGAAGGGCGCGTAGGGCATGTCGGTGCACACCGTCAACGCGCCCTCGAAGACCAGGGACACCTCGGTCAGGGAGTCGGCCGACTCCCCGCTGGCGGCACCTCCGCAGGCACCCAGCGTGGCCAGCAGCGCCACGGAGGACAGGACCGCCGCGGCGGTGCGGGCGGGCCTGCCGGGGGCGGGCCCACGAAGGACGGGAGAGCGGCGCACGGTCATCGGTTCAGTTCGCATTCACGGTGAGCGACTCACGAAGCCGCATGAGCGAGTATTCGGTGATCTTCACGAGCGCGCCCTTGGCCTGCTCGCGGTCGCGGGCGTCGAGGCTGATGATCGGTACGTCGGCGGGCAGGGCCAGCGCGGCGGCGATCTCCTCGGCGGGGTAGCGCGGGACGCCGTCGAACTCGTTGACGGCGACGATGAAGGGGATGCCCTTGGACTCGAAGTAGTCCAGCGGCGAGAACGACTCGTCGAGGCGGGCCACGTCGACCAGCACGATGGCGCCGATGGCGCCGCGGCACAGGTCATCCCACATGAACCAGAAGCGCCGCTGGCCGGGCGTGCCGAAGAGGTAGAGGACCAGGTCCTCCGCCAGCGTCAGTCGACCGAAGTCCATGGCCACGGTGGTCGTGGCCTTCGTGGGCACGGCGGCGAGATCGTCGACGCCCTCGGACTCGTTGGTGACGAGCGCCTCGGTGCGCAACGGGTCGATCTCCGAGACGGCGCCGACGAGCGTCGACTTGCCGACACCGAAGCCGCCTGCGATGACGATCTTCGTCGACGCAGCCGCTCGTTGTGCCTTAGTAGTTTCGAAGTCCACGGAGGGTCCTTTCGATGAGCTCGAGACGCTCATCTGTCGACGACTTGTCGGTGATGGTGGCCTGGATCCGGATGAGTCCCTGCTCGATGAGGTCGCCCAGCAGCACCCGGGCGACGCCGATCGGCATCTTGGTCAGGGCCGAGACCTCGGCCACGGATCGGCGGTCGCAGACCTCGAGAACCTGCGCGGCAGACGGGGAGAGGACGGGCGCCTCCGCACCAGCCTGGAGGCGCAGCGTGGCCTCCATGGCCAGGTCGACACTGGTGGCCGTCCGACCTGCGGTGATGGTGTAGGACCGGATCAGGCGGGGGCGGTAGGCGCCCTCGTCCTCCGGCTCGTGTGGCGGCGTCATGGCGGTGTGCGGACTCAGCCGCCCGTACCGACGCGGGCCTGGGCCTCGACGGTACGTCCCACGCGGTCCACCAGCAGGGCCATCTCGTAGCCCACCTGGCCGATGTCGGCCTCCTCGGTGGTGAGGACGGTGAGGTTCGACCCGTCACCGACGCTCATCAGCATGAGGAAGCCCATCTCCATCTCGACGATGGTCTGCATCACCGAGCCGCCCTCGAAGAGGCGGGCGGCGCCGACGGCCAGGCTGGCGAGACCGGAGGAGACGGCGGCGACCTGCTCGGCCCGCTCACCGGGGATGCTGGTGCTCGAGGCCATCAGGAGACCGTCGGCGGAGACGAGGATGGCGTGCGCGGCGTCGGGAACCTCCTCGACGAAGCGCGACATCACCCAGTCGAGGTCGCGGTCGTCACCGGCGTTGTTCATGCCGACGGCGGGGGCGGCGGATTCGTGCGTCATGCGGGGCCTGCTTCCGTGTGCTGAGGGGGACTTTGGGCTGCTCGGCGACCGCGGGAGACACCCGCGGTGTGGGCCTGGAGGCGGCGGCGGATCGCCTCGGGATCGCGCGTCTTGGCCGCCGTGGGCGGGGTCACGCTACCGGGGACCAGGCGCTCCCCGGGAGCACGTCGCGGCAGTCCGGTGACGGTGGACTCGACCACCGGCACCTCCTCCGCGGCCTTCTCCGCGATCTCCCATCCGCGGTCGATCTCGGTGTGGTGGAACTCGCCCTCGCCCTCGCTGGCGAGCCAGCCCGAGCGCATCGACTTGAAGATGGGCGAGTCGCTGCCGGCACGCACCGTGGCGCCGTTGCCGTTGCCGGTGCCGTGGCCGGTGCCGGTGCCGTTGGCCGCGTGGCCGTTCTGGCCGTTCCCGTTGGCCGCGCGGCCGGTGGTGGCCAGCGGCGCGGGGGCGTACGCACTGCCGAGCACGTCGGCACCGTACGCCGCCGCAGCGGGCTCGCGCGTCGGCGCGGGCGCCTCCTCGGCGACCGGCACGGGCTCGGGGTCGACCCGGGCCACGACGGGCTGGGGCTCCACGACCGGCTCGGGCTCGGGCTCGGGCGCGGGCTCGGGCTCGACGGCGGCCGGCACCGGCACGGCCTCGGGCTGCGAGCTGCCGAGACCCAGCGGGTCGTCGACGTCGACCTCGACGTCGGGACGCCGGGTCGCGGCGACGGCCGTCTGCTCGGGCTCGGGCTCGGCCTCGACCTCGGGCTCGGGCTCGGGCTCCACGTCCGCGGCGGGCTGCGGGCCGTCGAAGGCGTCGTCGGGCAGCGGGTCCGTCAGGGGGTCCGAGAGCGGGTCGGCGGCCCGGGCGGGCTCCTCGGTGCTGGCGGCGGGCTCGGCGGGGGACTCGGCGGCGGGCGGGGCGGCGGGCGGGGCGGCGGGCTCGGGAGCCGGTGCGGGCTCCGCGGTGCGCGCCTCCTCCACGGCCTGCGCCCGCTGGCGCGAGGCCAGCGCCGTGATCGGGACGACGGAGGCCACCTTCTCGGCCGCTCCCGCGCCGGCGTCCGGAGCCGCAGCAGGTGCCGGAGCGGCGTCCGCAGCAGGCTCGGCACGCTTGCCGAACAGCGGGCCCGTGGCGCCGGAGGTCTCCGGCGGCAGGAAGGCGTCGGCGCCGGTGCGCGGGATGTTGGCGCCGGGCTCGCGACGGGGCAGCAGGCTCTCGAGCGACGGCCGGTCCGGGCTCGGGGCGGCCGCAGCGGCGGCGGGTGCGGCGACGGGTGCGGGCGCCGGCTCCGGGGTGGCAGCGGGCGCGGCCGGTGCGGCCACGGGCGCAGCAGCAGCCGGCTGGGTGGGCTCCTCGGTGACCTTGGCGGCAGCCTTGTCAGCGGCCTTCCCGGCAGCCTTGGCCTGCGCCTTCTCCACACGGGCACGGTTGCGGGCCTCGCGCCTGGACTCGGTCCTCGCGGCGACGTCGGAGGTGTCGAGGGTCTCGGCCACCGGCGCGGCGCTCGCAGCGGCGGCGACGGCCGGGGCGGCGGCAGGCGCGCTCGTCTGCGGCAGGTCGGGCAGGACCGACGTCGGGAGCACGACCGATGCGGTCATGCCGCCACCGGGGTTGCGCGCCAGGCTGACGGTGATGCTGTGGCGCTCGGCGAGACGCGAGACCACGAACAAACCCATGCGTCGAGCGGTGTCGGGCGTCGCCTCGGCCCCGTGGCGCAGGTCGCCGTTGAGCTGCTCCAGCTCGGCCGGGGGCACGCCCAGGCCGGAGTCGGTGATGGTGACGGTGACGCCGTCCTCGCCGAGCTTGGCGGCCAGGCGCACCGGCTCGGCGGGCGGCGAGAAGCTGAGCGCGTTGTCGACGAGCTCGGTGAGCAGGTGGACGACATCGGCGGCGGCCTCGTCGCCCACGCGGGTGCTGAGGTGCGACAGGATCTGCACACGCTGGTAGTCCTGCACACCGGAGGTCGCGGCCTGGAGGGCCTCGCCGACGGTGAGGCTGAACTGCCCGGCCGCACGGTTCGGCGCGTCGGCCAGGATCAGCAGCGAGTCGGCCGTCCGCCGCATGCGCGAGGCGAGGTGGTCGAGGCGGAAGAGCGACTCGAGGCGCTTGGGGTCCTCCTCGTCGTGCTCGAGGCGCTCGATCTGCGCGAGCTGCTGGTTGACCAGCGAGGTCGAGCGGCGCGACAGCGTCACGAACATCGCGTTGACCGTCTGGCGCAGCTGGGCCTCCCCCGAGGCGAGGTGGATGGCCTGGCGGTGCAGGTCGTCGACAGCGCGGGCGACCTGGCCGATCTCCTCGTTGGTGGTGACCTCGATGGTCCGGATGGGCTCGGGCTGCTGGCCTGCACGGATCCGGGCGACGGCGTCGGGCAGGCGGTGGCGGGCCACGGCGAGCGCGCCCTCACGGACCTTGCCGATCGGCTCGAGGAGGCTGCGTGCCACGAAGAGCGCCAGGAACACAGCGGCAGCGAGGGCCAGCAGCGTGAGGACCGCACCGACGAGGGCGTTGCGCTGGGCGTCGGAGGCGGCCTGGTCGAGGGTGTCGGTCACGCCGGTGACGAGCGTCTGGGTGATCTCGTCGTAGGGCACGTAGGCGTCGCGACCGTCGAGGTTCGTGGCGGAGTCGTCGCGGATCTGGCCCGCGTGGCGGGTGTTCTGCGTACGCAGCAGGGCGGTCTGGTCGTCCGCGCCCTCGACGGAGCCGGCGAGACGGTCGATGGCCGCCGCCTCCACGCCGATCTCCGAGAAGAGCTCCTGGGAGCTCGACTGCGACAGCGAGGTGGCGAGGAGGCCCTGCTGGAGGGCGAGCGACAGCCGGCCGCTCATGGCCTGCGAGATCTGCTCGAGGCGGGGCTCGGGGGTCTCCTGGGCGGCGTTCACGCTCGTGATGAGCTGCGAGACGCTCGACTCGAGCTGGCGCACGAGGGCGATCCACGTGGCGGGCCCGAGGTTCTCGGCGCCGACGCCGCGCATCGCCTGGCTGAGGTCGAGCAGCGCGTCGACGTGGGCGGCCTGGCGCTCGTCGAGGTCGGCGGACTCACGCGCCTGGACGAGCGTCTCCGCCGAGCTGGCGATGTCGCTGATGGAGTCGATGAGGTCGCCCTGGCTGGCCGCGCTGTCGGTCTGCGCGGCGACCATCGCGGCCTCCGCGGCGGTCAGGTAGTCGATCGCCGGCTGGATGACGGTCACCTGTCGGGCACTGCTCGCGGCCTGGCGCGAGTCGCTGTAGTCGCTGGTCACGCGCAGCCCGCCGAGCACGGCAGCGAGCAGCAGCGGGATGGCGAGCGCGAGGGCCATCTTGCGGCGCAGCGGCCATCCTGCGACCGAGAGACCCGCGCCCCTGCGGGGCTGGGCTGCATCTTGAGTCATGTGTGCCTCGCGATTGGTGAGCGACTTCGACGACGAACGTGCCCCGGGGGGACCGAAGCAGACTCAACCTAAAGAGTCCGGCGACATTCCGTGGCGTTTTCGCAGAACTTCGGTGATCACGGTGTAAGGGGTCTCTCGCTGTGCTCCTGAGCGTGCAGGGCGTCCCACCGACACCACTGGCACCATCACAGCTGTGTCGAGAGCGCGGGAAGTGACAGGTGGGTCACCTGCCCTGCGATCCGCGCAGACGATTCCTGGACACGTCCCTGACATCTCGGACCTCTTCCCTCCGCCCCCGCGGTGCGGCACGATCACCGCCATGACCCTCCTTCTCGGGAAGGGCCGCTCCCGCACGAGCGCCCTTGTCACCTCCCTCACCCTCGCCCTGTCCCTCTCGCTGGCGCTGGCCCTGTCGCTCGCGGTGCCGGTGCTCGTTCCCTCGGCCTCCGCTCCGGCGGCCGCCGCGACGCCGCTCACCGTCAGCCAGGCCATCGGCCAGCAGACCGGCGCCACGCAGACCGTGCGCGGCTACGTCGTCGGGCAGCCGACTGCCACCCACACCGTCGTACGCTCCAACTTCCCCAGCGACTACGCGCTGGCGATCGCCGCCTCGGCGTCGACGACCAGCACCTCGTCGATGCTCTACGTGCAGATCCCGTCGGCCTTCCGCTCGCAGTGGGGCCTGCGCACCAACCCGTCGCTGATGGGCAAGCAGATCGACGTCACCGGCGCGCTGTCGGCGTACTTCTCCCACCCGGGCATGACGAGCACGTCCGCCTTCGCGCTCTCCGGCGGCACCACGGAGCCGCCGCCGCCCGGTGGCACCAGCCCGTGGGACTCCACCTACTACGCCCCGGCCGTCGGCAAGTCCGGCCCCGCGCTGCGCACCGCGCTGCACGACATCATCGACGACCACACGAAGCTGTCGTACGACGCGGTGTGGACCGCGCTCAAGGACACCGACCAGGACCCCGGCAACACCGCCAACGTCATCGAGCTCTACACCGGACGCTCGATCTCGAAGTCGAGCAACGGCGGCAGCACCGGCAACTGGAACCGTGAGCACGTCTGGGCGCAGTCGCGCGGCGGCTTCACCACCAGCGCCGGACCGGGCACCGACCTGCACCACATCCGGCCCGAGGACGTCACCGTCAACAGCGTCCGCGGCAACAAGGACTTCGACAACGGCGGCTCCGCGGTCTCCGGCTGCAACGACTGCTGGACCGACGGCGACTCCTTCGAGCCCCGCGACGCGGTCAAGGGCGACGTGGCACGGATGCTGCTCTACATGGCGATCCGCTACGAGGGCGGAGACGGCTTCAACGACCTCGAGATGAGCTCGACGGTCGGCACGTCCTCCACGCTGATCGGCGACCTCGAGACGCTGCTGGCCTGGAACGCCGCCGACCCGGTCGACACCTTCGAGATGCGGCGCAACGACCGCATCCACGCCCAGTGGCAGGGCAACCGCAACCCCTTCATCGACCACCCGGAGTGGGCTGCGGCCATCTGGAACTGACGCCGGCCCGGGCCGGTCAGCCGCCCGAGCCGTGGCTGTGGGGCGGCACGACCGGACCCTCGGAGGGCTGCACCACCACGAAGCCGGGCCCCTGGAAGGCGTACTGGAAGGCCTCGCCGGTGCCGCCGCGCAGCATCGACTTCATGTTCATCGAGCTGACCACCTGCGGCACCAGGCCGGCCGACCAGCACACCGCGGCGTTGATGTCGACGAAGGTCGGCGTCTGCGAGCAGTCGAGGATCAGCGGCTGCCCGTCGCTGGTGAGCGCCACGGTGCCGTGGCCCTGGACGAGGGTGTTGAACATGCCGCCGCTCATCATCCCCGCGCCCTTCACCCGGTGCACGTCGTACTCCAGCGTGGCGTCCATCGCCAGCAGCGCGCTGCCGTTGACCGAGAGCCCGTCGCCCTCGAGGCCGACGAGGAAGACGTCCTTCGCGGCATCGGCGAAGAAGACCTCGCCCTGGCCGGCGACGGTCATCAGCGGGGTGTCCTCCGAGGTCACCAGGCGGCGCATCATCTTGCCGATGGAGCCGGCCGACTTGTGCTCGAAGCTCACCCGGCCCTGGTAGGCGATCATCGATCCCTTGGCGGCGAGCACCGGCTCGCCGAGCACCACCCGCAGCGTCTTGCGGTGGTGGAGGCTGAACCGCTCGGCGGTCGCGTTCTCCTGGTTGGCCTGGTCGAAGAGCTCGCTGCGCATGTGTCCCCCCGCGCTGGTCGTGTCGTCTGCGGACCGATCGGCCGCGTCACCGCGAGCCTAGCGATCCGGCTCAGGGGGCGCGGTTGCCGCGGGCGTCCTCCTGGGCGAGGAGCCCGTCGAGGTCCTTGAGCCGGTCGAGCCCGTTGACCGCTCGGGCCATCCGGTGGTTGCCGGCGAAGGTCTCGCGGTGCCGGTCGAGGAACCACCAGTAGCCCGCGGTGAACGGGCAGGCGTCGTCGCCCACGCGCACCTTGGGGTCGAAACGGCACGAGCCGCAGTGGTCGGACATGGTGTTGATGTAGGCGCCGCCGGACGTGTAGGGCTTGGTCGCCATCACCCCGCCGTCGGCGTGCTGGGACATGCCCACCACGTTGGGCACCATCACCCAGTCGTAGCCGTCGACGAAGGCCCGGTGGAACCAGTCGGTGACCTGCGTCGGCGCCCACCCGCGCTGGAGGGCGTACGAGCCCAGGACCATGAGCCGCGGGATGTGGTGCACCCACCCGTGCTCGGCGACCTTGTCGAGGGTGTGGGAGAGGCAGCGCGCGTCGGTCGCGGCGCCGTCCAGCTCGGCGAACCACTGCGGCATCCGCTCGGTGGCGCGCAGCGCGTTCTCCCGGCGGTAGTCGTCGCCCTGGTGCCAGTAGAGGTGCCAGACGTAGTCGCGCCACCCGATCACCTGGCGGACGAAGCCCTCGACGCTGGCGATCGGCGCCGCACCGCTGCGGTAGGCCGCCTCGGCGCGCTCGACGACCTCGAGGGGGTCGAGCAGGCCGAGGTTCATCGGGGCGCTGACCAGGCTGTGGGCCATCCAGTCGTCGCCCTCGAGGATCGCGTCCTCGTGGGCACCGAAGTCGGGCAGCCGGTGCTCGACGAAGTGCTCGAGCGCGACCAGCGCCTCGCGGCGGGTAGCGGCGAAGCGGCGCGGGCCGTCGCGACCGATGGTCTCGATGCCGAGGTCGCGCTCCCACCGGTCGAGGTCCTCACGCACCTCGGCGTCGATGTCGTCCTCGGACGGCCACCAGGGCTCGGTGACGCCCAGGGTCGAGGCGCCCTTGGGCGCCGGCTCGCGGTTGTCGTGGTCGAAGTTCCACCTCCCGCCGGCCGGCTCCGCACCGTCGACCAGCACGCCGTGGGCGAGCCGGGCGCGACGGTAGAAGTCCTCCATCAGCAACCGCTTGGCGCCCCGCCCCTCGGCCCAGCGCTCGAAGTCGTCCCGGGCGGTGGCGAACCCGCGCGGCGGCAGGACGGTCGCGCCGAGCCGCTCGACCAGTCCCAGTGCGGCATACGACGTCGGGTGCAGGACCTCGACCTCGTCGCGCTCCTGCACCTCGCGCACGACCTCGGCGTAGGTCCCGGCCTGCACGTAGGTCAGCCGGTCGCCGAAGTCGGCGGCGCGGTGCCGCATCGCGCTCAGCACGAGGTGCGCCTTCGCCCGGTGGAAGCGGCGGCGCCGGAAGACGCCGGTCGATTCCACCATCAGCAGCGGCCCGCGGTGGTCGTCGACGAAGTGCGGGCCGAGCTGGTCGCCGAAGAGCCAGCGGGTCGTCATGCGCGCCAGCCTAGGAGCCGTGCCCTCAGGCTCGCTCGACCTCGCTCCGGAGCTTGAGGACCGTGGTGCCGTCCTCCTGCTCGATGACGTAGGCGGGGTCGTCGTCACTGCCGTGGCGGGTGACCTCCTCGCCCTTGGTCGTGCGGGAGACGTCGTCGTGGTGGACCTCCTTCACGGTGCCCTCGGCCCACGAGGAGCCCCACTTCCACTTCACTGTCGTGCCGGTGCGGATCGCCATGTCCCCACGGTGCCACCGCGCACCGGCACCGGCCTCACCCCAGGGCGTGCCTCTCAGGAGCGGACGTGCATCCGCTCCCCCTGCGGCCCGAAGATCGCCAGCACCTCGGCAGGCGTGGGGCCGGGGTTGCCGATCCAGTGCGGCGTGCGGGTGTCGAACTCGACGACCTCGCCTGGCTCGAGCGTCAGGTCACGCGTGCCGAGGACGAGCCGGACGCGCCCGCTGAGGACGTAGAGCCACTCGTAGCCCTCATGGGTCTGCAGCGTCGGCACCGGGTCCCGCTCGACCGGCATCACCATCTTGAAGGACTGCAACCCGCCCGGGCGCCGGGTGAGGGAGATGAAGGTGCGCCCGTGCCGCACCACCGGCTTCGAGCGGACCCGCGGGTCGCCGGTCTCGGGGGCGTCGACGAGCTCGTCGAGGGCGACCCGGTGGGCGCGCGCGAGCGGGAGCAGCAGCTCGAGCGTGGGCTTGCGCTGTCCGGACTCCAGCCGGGAGAGCGTGCTCACCGAGATGCCGGTCTCCTCGGCGAGGTCGGTCAGCGTCGCTTCCCGCTCCAGCCGCAGCTGGCGCAGGCGGGGCCCGACGTTGCGCAGCACTCCCTCGTCGTCCATGCGTCCAGTTTGCCATTGCAGCAATATTGTTTGTCAATATTGCGAAGGCCCGCGCATCATCGTCCACATGAGTGACGACATGACTTTCGACGTGGTGGTGGTCGGCGGCGGCGTGGCCGGCCTGAGTGGTGCGATGGCCCTCGGCCGGTCCCGGCGGTCGGTGCTGGTGATCGATGCCGGCGAGCCGCGCAACGCCCCTGCCGACCACGCCCACAACTACCTCGGGCGCGAGGGCGTCCCCCCGCTCGAGCTGCTGGAGATCGGCCGCGCCGAGGTGGCGGCGTACGGCGTCGAGGTGCTCGCCGACCGCGTCGTGGGCCTGTCCGGCGAGGCGGGCTCCTTCGTTGTCACGACCGAGGGCGGTCGCCGGGTCACCGCACGGCGGATCCTGGTCGCGGGCGGGGTGAGCGACGAGCTGCCCGACGTGCCGGGGCTCGCCGAGCGGTGGGGCAAGGACGTGCTGCACTGCCCCTACTGCCACGGCTGGGAGGTCCGCGACCGGCGGATCGCGATCCTGGGCACCACCCCGATGGCCGGGCACCAGGGGCTGCTCTTCCGCCAGCTCTCCGACGACGTGACGCTGGTCCTCCTCGACGGCGTCGAGCTGCCCGTCGAGGAGCTGGAGAAGATGGTTGCCATCGGCGTCACGATCGTGCACGGCACCCCGCAGGAGGTCGTCGCCACGGACGACGGCGCCGCGCTCGTCGGGCTCCGCCTCGCCGACGGCTCGGTGCTCGAGCGCGACGCGATCGTGGTGGCGTCGATGCCGCACGCGCGCGCCGACTACCTCGGCCCGCTCGGCATCGAGCCGGCGCCGTTCGAGGTGAACGGCGTCGCCCACGGCTCGGTCGTCCCGGTCGAGCCGAGCGGTGCCACGTCGGTGCCGGGCATCTTCGCCGCCGGCAACGTCACCGACGTCTCGATGGTCCTCGTCGCGTCCGCGGCGCACGGCGTCCGCGTGGGCGCCTGGATCAACGCCGAGCTCGCGGGCGAGGAGGCGGCGGCCGCGGTCGCGGAGCACCGCGCCAGCCTCTTCGAGCGGCCCGCGTGGGAGGAGCGCTACTCCGGCGACAAGGTCTGGAGCGGCCGGGTCAACGTCCAGCTCGCGGCCGAGGCCGCCGACCTCCCGCCGGGACGGGCGCTGGACGTGGGCTGCGGCGAGGGCGGCGACGCCCTGTGGCTGGCCGAGCGGGGCTGGCAGGTGACCGCGTCGGACTTCGCCGAGGCGGCCCTGGCCCGGGTGACCGAGCACGCCGCGGACGCCGGTCTCGGGGACCGGGTGACGACCCGCCTGCTCGACGTCCGCACCTTCGAGCCCGACGACGAGACCTGGGACCTCGTCACCGCCCACTTCGTGCACCTGCCCGACGGCGGCATGGTCGATGTCGTACGCCGCCTCGCGTCCGCGGTCGCCCCGGGCGGGACGCTGCTCGTCGTCGGCCACGCGCCGAGCGACGTCCACTCCGGGCTCCGCCACGGCCACGACTCCTTCATGCACACCGCCGACCAGCTGCTGCCGGCGCTGGGCGATGAGTGGCGGGTCGAGGTGTGCGAGTCGCGGCCGCGGATCCAGCCGCACCCGGAGACCGGCGAGGAGATCGCGATCGCCGACGCGGTCCTGCGGGCCCGCCTCGAGGGCTGAGGCCTGCCGCACGGGCGGTCGGCATGATGGGGACATGACGTCTCGGGACATGCCCCACGTGCCACCCGCCCGCCAGTGGTGGACCGTCCTCCCCTTCCTCGTCGCCGTCACGGTCGTGGCGGGCGTCGGCGGACTGGCGGCCTCGTCGGCGCAGGCGACCTACCGCGCGCTCGAGCTGCCGTCCTTCGCTCCCCCGGCCTGGCTCTTCGGCCCGGTCTGGTCGGTGCTCTACCTCTTCATCGCGGTCGCCGGGTGGCTGCTCTGGCGCGCGCGTGGCTGGGACGGCGTGCTCTGGCTGTGGGCAGGCCAGCTGGTCCTCAACCTCGCGTGGACGCCGCTGTTCTTCTCCGCCGACCGCTACGTCCTGGCACTCGTCGACATCGTCGTGCTCGACGTCGCGGTGGCCGCCCTGATCGCGCTCGCGTGGCGCACCTCGCGGGTCGCCGCCTGGCTGCTCGTGCCCTACCTCGCGTGGACCTGCTTCGCGACGGCGCTCAACGCCGGGATCGTCGTCCTCAACTGAGCCGACGTGAGCCCTGCGGAGCTCAGCTCAGTGGGCGTCGCCCGGCTCGAGCCCGAGGCGGGCCAGCACCAGCGCGGCGATCCGGTCCACCGGCACCGCCGGGTCGACGTCCATCCCGCGCTCGTCCGGGTGCAGCGGCTCGAGGGTGTCGAGCTGGGACTCCAGCAGGCTCGGCGGCATGAAGTGGTCGCGAGCGTTCATCCGCTCGAGGATCATGTGCTTGTCGCCGGTGGAGTGGACGAAGAACGTCCCCTCGCCGCCGCGCCTCAGCACGTCGCGGTAGGTCCTGCGCAGGGCGCTGCACGTGATGATCGTGGGCTCTCCCCTGACGTCGCGCTCCGCGGTCCAGGCGGCCAGCGACTCCAGCCAGCCCCACCGGTCGGCGTCGGTCAGCGCGATGCCCTCGCGCATCTTGGCGACGTTGGCCTCCGGGTGGAAGTCGTCGCCCTCCGCGAGCTCCCAGCCCAGCCGGCTGCGGACGGCCTCGGCCACCGTGGACTTGCCCGACCCCGAGATGCCCATGAAGACGAGGTGGAGCGGGCCCACCGGGTCGGCCGTCATCCGAGCGCCCACACGCCCAGGGCGATGACGAAGATCGCGACGCCGAGGGTGGTCTCCATGACCGTCCAGGTCTTGAGCGTGGTCTTCACGTCCATCCCGAAGAACCGGCCGACCAGCCAGAAGCCCGAGTCGTTGACGTGCGAGAGCACGGTCGCACCGGCGGCGATGGCCAGGACCAGGGCGACGAGCTGCAGCGAGGACGGGTCGGCCTCGGCGACCGCGGCGGACAGCAGCCCCGCAGTGGTGGTCAGCGCCACCGTCGCGGAACCCTGGGCTACGCGCAGGATCGTGGCGATGACGAAGGCCGAGACGATCAGCGGCAGCCCGAGGTCCGCGAGGGAGTCCGACAGCGCCTCGCCGATGCCGCTGTGGCGGAGCACGCCGCCGAACATGCCGCCCGCGCCGGTGATCAGGATGATCGCGCAGATCGGGCCGAGCGCGTCGTTGAGCAGGCCCTCGACCTCGGCACGCGAGTGGTGCCGGACCGCGAGGGTGTAGGTCGCCACCAGCAGCGCGATGAGCAGCGCGACCGGGGTCTGGCCGATGAAGATGAAGACGTCCGCAACCCCGCCGTCCGCGGCGATCGTCTCGTTCGTGCGCAGGGTGGTGAGGATCGTGTTGCCGGCGATCAGCAGGACCGGGAGCAGCAGGATCCCGAGCACGTGGGCAAAGCCGGGGCGGGCGCCCTCGTCGACCTCGCGGCCGCCGGTGAGCACCGAGTCGTCGACCGGGACGTGCACCTTGCCGAGCCAGCCGATCGTGACGGCGTACACGCCGACGAACCACGCGACCACGGCAGCCACGACGCCCACGAGCAGCGTGAGGCCGATGCTCGCGCCGAGCTCGGTGGCGGCGGTGACCGGGCCGGGGTGCGGTGGGACGATCGCGTGCATCGCGGCGAACGCACCTGCGGCGGGCAGGGCGTACATCAGGACCGAGCCGCCGAAGCGCTTGGCGACCGAGAAGATGATCGGCAGGAACACCACGAGACCGGCGTCGAAGAAGATCGGGAGGCCGAAGAGCAGCGCCGCGATGCCGAGCGCCAGGGGCGCGCGCTTCTCGCCGAAGCGGCCGATCAGGGTGTCGGCCAGCACCTGCGCGCCGCCCGTCACCTCAAGCAGCCGGCCGATCATCACGCCGAGGCCGACGAGCAGCGCCACGGCGCCGAGCGTGCTGCCGAAGGCGGCTATCGCGACCGACGGGACGTCCGCGAGGGGCACCCCCGCGGCCACGGCCGTGCCGAGGCTGACGAGCACGAGCGCCACGAAGGCGTGCATGCGCAGCACGATGATGAGGGTGAGCAGGACGGCAACAGCGGCTGCGGCGATGAGCAGCAGGGTGCCCGAGCCGTAGACGGGGGTCATGGTGTCCACGAGGTACCTCCGAGATGGGTTGGGATCACCCTAGGCTGCGACCTCGGGCGTCGAGCACCTCCGTCGGGGCACTGTCCACAGATTGCCTCGCAGGGGTGTCGCCGCGGGCGTCCCGCTCGCCACCATCGGAGCCATGATCCTCTCGGAAGACCTCAGCCTCGACCGCTCCGCCCACGACGCGGCCTCGTCCTCGATGTCCGCGCGCCTCGCCGAGCTCGACCAGCGCCGCCGTGCCGCAGCCGCCACGGTCGACGCGCTGCTCTCCTCCTGGCGGGGGGACGCCGCGACGCACTTCTCCTCGCGCTGGCAGGAGTGGGACCGTGCCGCCAACGGCGTCGTCGACGCGCTGTCCGCCCTGCTCGGCGCGATCGACCTCGCGCGGCGCGACCTCGAGGCCTCCGACACCGGCAGCGCGGTGCGCGGCGACGAGCTCACGGGGCGGCTCGGATGACGGCGTACGACGTCGACCTCGACGAGCTGCGCGCTGCGGTCCTCGAGCTGGCGGACTGCCAGCGCGGGCTGCTGGCCCTCGCCGGCGAGGTCGACACGGCACAGGAGCAGCTCGTTGCCGGATGGACCGGCCTCGCGACCTGCGCCGAGGCGACGGCGTACGACGGCTGGCGCCGCGGCTGTGCGGACATGGTCACCGCCCTCGCGGCGTTGCGCGCGATCGCCGAGGCCGCGGACGGGCGCTACTCCCACGCCGTCGAGTCGACGGTCGCGCTCTGGCACCAGGTCGGCGCCTGACAGTGGCCTACTCGCAAGGCCTGCTCTGGGTTTCCTCCAGACCTCCTCAATCGGCGCATGGGCCTCCCCAGCTCTGGGCAGGAGAACCGCGTGATCCCCGTAGGAAGCTTCGACCACGACCGTGTCGCGCAGGCCGCGATGACGGCGCGCCGCGCTGCACGGACGAGCGCGGTCGAGGCATCCCGGAGGGAGGCGGAGGCGGTCCTCCAGCGGCTCCTCGAGCAGTGGCGCGCCGACGACGTGGCCGGCACCACGACGGCGTACCTCTGGGACACCACGGCGATGGAGGCGATCGACGCCCTGTCCACGCTGCTGGCGCAGGTCGACCTCGCGCACGGCCCTCCGCTGATCAGCCAGCGCACGCACTCGTGATCCCCGGACTCCGCCCGCGCTGACCACCTCCCGGCGATACTCGTCGGGTGCCCCGCCGCCACCGCTCGACGTCCGTCTCGGCCGTCCTCACCGTGGCGCTGGTGGCGGCGATCGTGCTGCTCCACCCCTCGTCGCAGATGCAGGGCGTGCGACGCCTCGTCGGTCTCGGGCAGGAGCGCGTGCTGCCCGCGCCGCCGATCGAGTCGCTCGGTGGGGCGTACGCCTTCTCCGCGACCCAGCCCGGCTCCGGGGCGCCCGTCGGGTGGGACCCGTGCTCGGAGG
Source organism: Nocardioides furvisabuli (assembly GCF_021083185.1). GTDB lineage: Bacteria > Actinomycetota > Actinomycetes > Propionibacteriales > Nocardioidaceae > Nocardioides > Nocardioides furvisabuli. Next base: position 116,875 of record NZ_JAIGQB010000004.1, read on the forward strand.
TCGAGTACGCCGTCAACCCGGCCGGGATGCCCGAGGGCATGCGACCGATCGTCGAGCGCGCGGTCGACCGGATCTCCGCTGCCACCGGGCTCGTCTTCGAGGACGCCGGCGACACGGACCGACGCCCGTTCACCGGCCCGCTCGTGCGGCTCGGCGGCGGGCGACCGGTGGTGATCGGCTGGGGCGACGACGCGGAGTTCCCCGGCCTGGCCGGTCCGGTCGCGGGTCTCGGTGGGGCGGCCGCGGAGGACGGCGCCCAGGGCCGGCGCTACTACGTGACCGGCGGGATCGTGCTCGACGTGGAGGCCTTCACCGACGCGGCGGTGGCCCAGCAGCCGCGGATGGTGGAGGCCATCGTGGTGCACGAGCTCGCCCACGTGGTCGGCCTCGACCACGTGGCGGAGCCGATGGAGCTGATGTACGCCGACAACACCGGTCAGGTGGAGCTGGGGCCGGGCGACCGCGAGGGCCTGGCGCGCCTCGGGTCGGTGCCCTGCGGCTGACACCTCAGCCGGCGGGACGGCTCAGAGGTGGTGCAGCTTCGCGAAGGGCGGGGTGATCCGGTAGGCCTGCGAGCCGAAGTCGACCGTGACCGCGTGGCTGTCGACCTTGACGACCTTGCCGAGGCCGTACATGTCGTGGCTGACCCGGTCGTCCACGTCGAAGACCTTGATCTCCGCCTCCGCCGCAGGCTTGAACGGGCTGCTCTTCAGGTGCTTCGGCCGTGAGCCGCTCGAGGAGGTCATTTGACCCAAGTATGCACCCGCAGCGGTGATCCTGCTCCTTCTCACCTCAGGTGGGCGCGACCACGCCCGGCCGGACGCAGGCGGCGTACACCCCCAGCACCGGCTCCCCCGCGGCGTTCGTCGGACGCGAGCCGACCAGCGCCCTCAGCAGGCGGAGGTCCTTCTCGCCGGTGTCGGGGTCGTGGTCGACGACCGCGCACCGCGGCACCGGTGGGCCGACCCGCAGATGGGCGGCGCCCACCCCGCGCTCGGCGCCGAGCCAGGTGTCCTCGACGTAGGGCTCGTCGGTCTCCACGACGAGGGTGCAGCGGAACCGGGCAGCCTCGACGGGGCGACCCAGGCGCTCGGCCAGGTCACCCAGGGTCGCGGTGCCGACGAGGGTGACGGGGTCGCCGAACACCACCCCGCCGCGCGGTGCGGCAGCCAGGCGTACGTCCGTGCCGAGGAAGCGCGACACCAGCGACGCGTGCGGCCCCTCGGTCAGCGTGAGCTCGACCGGGCGACCCCAGTAGTCGCACGTCACCGTCTCTCCCGACGCCTCCGGCACCGCGTCGACGGACGACCCGTCGGGCAGCGTGAGGGCGAGGCTGCCGTCGTCGACCGAGGCGACGACGGCCATCAGCGACGGATGCTGGACCGTGCGCAGCACCCGCCGCGCGTGGACGTCGACCAGGCACCACGCGCGGTCGCCCACTGCGCCCCGCTCGTCGAGCTCCAGGCGTCGCGCCGGGAGGTGCCGCATCCCCTTGACCGGCGCGAATCCGGCGCTGCGGGCGACGAGATCGGCGGGCATGGGCCCATCGTGTCAGCCCTCGGTCAGGAGTCCGCGGACGTCCATCGGCTCACTCCGCCGGCGTCGCGGACCTGACCTGCGGCGTCGCCGAGTGCTCGTCCTTGAGGCCGTCGATCTCGGCGAGGATGCGCGAGCGCTCCTCCTCGTCGAGCGACACCTTCGCCTCGCGCAGGCCCTCGTCGAGCTGCTGCGCAATGGTGCTGTCCTCGGCGCTGTACTGGTAGGAGCTCACGTCGTCGACCACCCGCTGGGCCGCTTCGACCGCTGCCTGCTGCGCTTCGTCCGTCATGCCCCCACCGTCGACGACGGGTCGTCCACGCACAACGCCCGTCAGGGTGGGCAGCGTCCATCGCCGAGCGATCAGCTCGCTGGTCGAGCAGCCGGCGAGGAACCAGCCGGCGTATCGAGACCTACCCGGTCAGCAGGGGTACCAGATGACGCCGCCAGGCTCGTAGCAGCGCGGTCCGGTGTAGGACTGCGGGACGCCCGGAGGCCACCAACCGTTGTTCGTGTTGTTCGAGCCCGAGTTCGTGTTGCTGCTGGTCGTGTTGCTCGAGCTGCTCAGCACTGCGTTCCGCTGGCGCTTCTTCGCCGCCCGCACGCTCGCCACGCGGCGCAGGAGCGGCGTTCGGATGCTCTTCGTGTACGCCGTGAACCATGCCGACTGGATCCCGTAGCGGGACGCCGCGGCGAGGGCGAGCAACCCCGCCGCCTGCGCGAGCTTGCGGTTCACCGCGTCGTACTGGGCGCGAGTTCGTACCGGCATCGCCTGAGCTTGGCTCACAGCTGCTCCCGCCCGCTTGGCGCGTGACACCGGCGTGCACGACCGGCGCGGGCTGAACATGCCGACGCCTGCGCGCCTCGCGCGACCTGCAGCCGCTGCGACCCGGCCGTAGTAGGCGCTGTTGGGGGCAATGCTCAGCGGGAATCCGAGCCCGCTCTCGGCCAGCGACACCGAGAGCCACTCACCGGCAGTCGGCCGCACGAGCGCGAGCAGACGGTCGTACGGGTCCCGAAGATCGCGGTCGTAGCGGAGCTCGATGGTCTGACCACTCGGCAGCTCACGGGCGGTGAAGGCTGTCGCTCGGTCGGCCATGCAGGTGCCTACCTCCGGGGTGTCGACGTTGAGGAACCGGATGCGCTCCTCAGCGCCTCCCACCGTCGCGACGATGGTGTCGCCGTCGGCCACACGAATCACGACGCCATCGTCCGCCGGGGCGACGGCGGCCGCCGACGAGATCGCTGTCGGAGCAAGTGACGATGCCGCGAGGAGAGTGAGCAGCGAAAGTGCGCGCGCGGTGGTGCGGAAGGGCCTTGGACGAGAGGGCACAGGTGTTCCATTCTCATGTGTGGGAGGAGAGGGGCAATCCCATCAGTCGGGACCGACACCGTCCTCGGGTCGCCCCAGATGTGACCCAGGCCTCATGCCTCCGGTGCCGCCGTCTCCCTCCAGAACGCCTCCAGCACCCCCGCCGGCTCCGGTCCCCCGAGCTCGACCTGGGTGAGGACCACGCTGACCGTGGCGTGCTGCGGGTCGACGTACGCCGCGGTGCCGGTGCCGCCCACCCAGCCGTAGCGGCCGACGACGTTCCACGGCTGCCGGACCGAGGTGTCGACGCCGCCGCCGAAGCCCCACCCCTGCCCGTCGAGGAAGAAGCCCGCCATCTCGCGCTGCTGCGCGGTGGTGTGGTCGGTCATCATCCGCCGCACCGACATCGGCTGGAGCAGTCCGTCTCCCCCGGCGAGCAGCATCCGCCCGAAGGCGACCAAGTCGTCGGCGGTGGTGACGATCCCGCCGGCCCCGGAGGCGAAGGCGGGCGGCGCGGCGAAAGCGCCGTCCGGCTCGTCGGTGACGGTGAGCCGGCCGTCGCGGTGGCCGAAGAGCGTGGTGAAGCGGTCGCGCTTCACGGCCGGCACGTGGAAGCCGCTGTCGACCATGCCCAGCGGCCCGAGCAGCCGCTCGGCCATCAGGTCCGCGAGGTCCTGACCGCCCGCCCGCGCGAGCAGCACGCCGAGGACGTCGTACGACGCGTTGTAGGTCCACCCCTCGCCCGGCTGGTGGATGAGCGGGATGTCCGCGAGGCGGCGCATCCACTCGTCGGGTGCCGGCACCCCGCCGACGTCCCTCGACGCCTGTCCGAGCCGCTCGACGAGCAGCGGCACGACGGGCGACTCGACGGTCGCGAACCCGTGGCCGGAGGTGCAGGTGAGGAGGTGGCGTGCGGTGATCGGCCGGCTGCACGCGACGGTGTCGCCGAGCGCGCTGGTCGGCGTACGCAGCACGCGCGGCTCGGCGAGCTCGGGCAGCAGCACGCCGACCGCGGCGTCGAGGTCGAGCAACCCGTCCTCGACGAGGAGCATCGCCAGCGCGGCGGTCAGCGGCTTGGTGATCGAGGCGCCGCGGAAGATCGAGTCGCGACGCATCGGCGCACCGTCCGGGCCCTGCTGGCCGAGCACCGCGACCTCCGCCTCGTCGCCGCGCGCGACCAGTGCTACCAGGCCGGGGACCGCGCCGGAGACGACGTACGGGCGGAGTGCGGCGTCCAGGTCGGCCATGGCTCGACGGTAGTCCCGGGAACAGGAAGCGGCGAGGCGTCGATGGAGGCGATGTCGGCGCCGCCACCGATCGCACCGGCCACCACTACGCTCGCCGCATGGCCGCACCGCAGGTCCCGCGCGCGCTGGTCGACCGCGCCGAGTCCCTCCTCGACCGGTCGGATCGCGTGGTGCTCGGCATCACCGGCCCGCCCGGGTCGGGGAAGTCCACGCTCACCTCCGCGCTGCTCTCCGCCCTGGGCACACGGCTCGGCACCGACGCCGTCGCACACCTGCCGATGGACGGGTTCCACCTCGCAGACGTCCAGCTGGACCGGCTCGGCCTGCGTGACCGCAAAGGCGCGCCCGAGACCTTTGACGTCGACGGCTACGTCGCAGCCCTCGCGCGGCTGCACTCCTCGCCGGCGTCCGTGCTCTACGTCCCGGGCTTCGAGCGGGACCTCGAGCAGCCGCTCGCCGGGGCCATCGCGATCCCGCCGTCGGCGCGGCTGGTCGTCACCGAGGGCAACTACCTCCTCCTGCCCGACGGCGGGTGGGAGCACGTACGCCCCCTGCTGGCCGAGGTGTGGTTCGTCGGGGTCGACGACGACGTACGCCGCCCCCGGTTGATCCGTCGGCACGTGGAGTTCGGCAAGTCGCCCGACGCCGCGCGGGCGTGGCTGGACCACGTCGACGAGCCGAACGCGCGCCTCGTCTCCTCGAGGCGCGATGCTGCCGACCTCGTCGTGGGAGCTCCTCCGCCGGGCGAGTAGTCGCGCGTGCCTCGCCGGTCGAAGGACCGCCCGTTGTCCACAGATCCGTCGCGAGGGGTGCCGTCACGCGGGCCGACTCCGTGAGGGTGGAGGCGTGCGGATCAGTGTCGAGTGCGGGGGCTACGCCGAAGCGGCGCGCGTGTGCCGGACCGCCAACCACGTCGCCGCGCTCCTCACCGAGTCGCTGGCCGGCAAGCTGGGTGGGTACGCCGCGATGGCGGGCGACGACGCCACCAGCAGCGACTTCTCCGCCGCCTACGACCCGGCCGCGCGCGAAGCCGTGGGCGCCCTGGCCGACCTCACCCACGCCCTGATCGGGCTCGGGCGGCTCGTCGACCTCAGTGGCCGGCTCCATGCCCGAGCCGAGACAGACGCCGCCGGGACCAGGACGAACGCCTACACCGGCGGCGGCCTCGACGCGGAGGCGTTCCTCCGCGTCTCCCCCGACCCGCCACCCTCCAGCCTGGGCGGGTCGGTCGCCACGGGACTCGGCGAGGTCCACGCGTGGATCCTCGACCAGGTCGAGGGTTTCGTGTGGCCGGGCGCGGATGTCGACCGGCTCCGCGACGCGGCGGACTGCTGGCGGCTTAGGAGTGGTTCGGTCGCCGACCTCACCGGCCATCTCGACGCGATCAGCCGCCTGATGGCCCACCAGCTGTCCCCCGAGATCCCGATCGCCCTGTCCGCGATCGCCGACCTGCGATCGCTCGTCGAGGACACCGCCGACCAACTCCTCGCGCTCGCCGACGCGTGCGACGACTACGCGGCGGCGGTCGAGGACACGCGTGCCCGCACCCGCTCGCTGCTCGCCGAGATCGGCCAGATGGTCGTCGAGGAGGTCGCCCTCACCGCGATCGTCGCCGGCATCACCGGTGGTCTCGGCGGTGGCGTCAAGGCAGCTGCCGCCCTCGCCCGCATCCGCGCCCAGGCGCCGCGTTTCCACGCCCTCCTGAGCGCCCTGCGCGCGGTCGTCGCGGCCACCGCGTCGCGGCTGCGGACAGCCGAGGACCGGCTGGTGCGGGCGCGCGACGGGTTCGGCAGGTTCGTCCGTGCGCCGGTCCGGGACGAGCGCGGGGAGATGGTGAATCCGCTGGGGTGGGGCGGACGGCTGACAGGCACAGAGCTGCAGCTCCAGCGCAAGTTCAAGCACGCTGGCGACTTCGGTGTCGACGGTCCCTGGAACCGCGACAACGCCGCTCGCTTCCAGACCGCACTGGTTGACTTCCTCCACCGAAAGGACGTCGAGGTACGCATCGGCACCATGCGTGGGCAACCCGGCGAGGTCACGTTTCACTACGATGCAACGACGCGCCAATGCGTCATGACCACGCCCACCGGAGCCTTCATCTCGGCCTGGAAGCTCAGCCCTCGGCAGTTGCACGCACTGATAGAGAAAGGACATCTCGGTGGCCAGTGAGGTTTCGCCGTTTCTCGGCGCCGTGCGTTCCCTCTTGGCGAGCACGAAGAGCGGAGAGGTCAGCCTCGCCGAGTTCGAGCCACGCTTCCTGCGGCTGCACTCCGAGATGCCGCTGAGCACGCCCGAACCCAGCGCCAAGGCGATCGAGGACCTGTTCTGGGTTGTCGAGGCCTTCGTCGTTGACCCCGCTATCAGGACGACGTCGGATCCGGACGAGCGCATGCTCCTCGCAAGGATCGACAACTGCCTGTCCCAGCTCGCGCGATAGCGCCGCGCGCTCGTCAACGTGTCCGGCAGGATGCGTCCGTGCGCATCGGGACCTGGAACCTCGCCGGCCGCTGGTCGGACGCCCACCTCGCCCTCCTGCTCGAGGCTGACTGCGACGTCTGGCTGCTGACCGAGGTCAACGAGCGGACCAGCCTGCCGGCCTACGCACTGCACCTCACGCAGTCACGGATGGCAGCGCGTCGGCGATGGGCCGGGGTCGCCAGCCGTCTGCCGATGGCATCCCTCCCCGACCCTCACCCGGCGAGCGCGGCCGCCCAGGTCGGCGCGACGACGTACGTCAGCTCGATCCTTCCGTGGAAAGGTTGTCGGCCCGTCCCGCCATGGGTCGGACCCAAGCACGCCGACAAGACCGCCCACACGGTCGAGGACCTGCTCCTCCGCCTGCGCGCAGTCGACGCACTCGTCTGGGGTGGCGACTGGAACCACGCTCTCAGCGGCAAGGAGTACGCCGGATCGCTGGGCGGCAGGACGGTCGTCCTCGACGCTGTCGACCAGCTCGGTCTGGCCGTTCCCACCGCCGACCTGCCCCACCCGATCGACGGCCTGCTCAGCATCGACCACGTTGCCGTCCCGCGCGGCACCGCGACCACGGCGTCGCGCATCTCGGCGGAGCACGACGGCAAGCGACTGTCCGACCACGACGCCTACGTGATCGAGGCCTCCACCACCTCGGTGGTCGAATAGCGACGAGTACCCCCGTCGGCCTACGTCCGTCTGGTGAAGCTGACGGTGTTGTCGGCGTGGATCGTCATGGCGTACGTCGCGTCGTGCGCGAGCCGGTGGTGTCGCGGGCACAGGAGCCGGCCGTTGGCGAGGTCGGTCAACCCGCCGCGGGACCAGGGGTCGTCGTGGTGAGCGTGACACCCCGACGCTGAGGTCTCGCACCCGCGAGCGGTGCAGCCGCCGTCGCGCAGGCCGAGCGCGATGCGCTGGGGTTTGGCGAAGAGCCGCGCCGCACGCCCGAGGTCGAGCGGCTGGGACTTCGTGTCGAGCACGGCCGGGATGATCCCGGCCTCGCACGCCAACCGCCGTGCCTGGCCTGCAGACATCCGGGTGCCGTCGTCCAGCAGCGCGGTCGCGCTCTCGGCGAGCAGCTGCTCGATCGTCATCGTCACCACGACGGTGGCGTTCACCCCCGCGGTCTGCGGGGTCGCGTCGGCCGGGTAGCGCTCGACGTACTCGACCTACGCCTCCCCCAGACGGCGGCGCAGCGGCTTCCACCCGCCCGACTCGTCACGCAGCTCGTCCTCGGTGTGGCGGGCCGGGTTCGCCAGCGCCAGCAGGTGCCGCTTCAACATCGCACCGACGTGGGACGGCACCACGAAGGTCCCGCGACACCGACCCTCGCCGTCGTCGGACATCGTCAAGTCCACCGAAGCAGCGGCACGCCGCTCCTCCGCCTCCAGCACGGCAGCCTCGTGGGACTCCCCCACCTCGGGCGCGACCACGTCGAGGATCCGCTTCCCGATCTGCTTCAGCTCGCGCGCGTCGTGCTGCCGCGCGAGCCGCAGCAGCGCCTCCTCCGCGTCCTCACGGACAGCAGGGTCGACATGGGGAGGGAGCGCGTCGACCGCCTCCACCACCACCCGCGCCTGCTCGGTCCGCAGCGCACCGGAGGTCAACGCCGTCGCGACCCACGGATGCTGCTCGAGCGCCCGCCCCAGCGCCAGGTCGCGGCGCGCCTCGCGCCGCGTCGTCCTGGTCTCGACCGCCAGCCACGCCGCCGCATCACGCAACCCGTGCGCCACAGCCACGTCATCGGACGCGCCCAGCACCCGCGCGAGCAGCGCATCCAGCTGCGAACGCACCTCGGTCAGCGCCACCAACGCCGACTGCTTCTCCCCCGCCGACATGAACGCCGGCTCAACCGACGCCACACCCTTGAGCGCCACGCCGAGGTCGTCGGCACACTCGATGATCGGATGCACCAGGCCACCTCCTCGCACGCACTCACAGGTCCCCGCCCGGGATCGGGCGGCACGGGAGAGGCATGACTGGTGGCACCGTTGCCAGGTCGTCACCCGAGAGCCGCAAGGCATCCCGCCAGCACCACGACGGGTTCTATGGATGACTGTCCCGATCCCGGGATCCCTGTCACCTCAGACGAGGGATCCGTTCCGGACCGGCGTGCTCACGCCATCGTACACCTGTTCGAATACGGCCACAAGAGGCAAGCTGGCAATAAAGGGCGAGTTCAAACGGCTGATGCAACGAGCCTCTTGTTGAGGGATTGGCCAGGAGTCTGCCACTCGAGGGTCTTGCGGGGTTGGGTGTTGAGCTGCAGCGCGACAGCGTCGCACTCGGTGTCGGTGAGGTGACGCAGGCGAGCAGCTGCAGCACCGCGACACCGGCCTCCTCGTCCACCATCGCGTGGGAGTCGTCCAGCAACCGCGATCGACGCTGGTGAGACGGAGCCCGCCGCAGGGGCCCGCGGGACGATCTGGACAACGCGGGCGGGACCTTCGTCCCCGCCGCCAAGGTCCCATCGCCCCTGACGACGGACGGCGATCCCGACGACCCTCGAGGTGGAGCGAGCACGCTCCCTCGGCGCAGGTCGCGCCGCGCCCCCACACCTGAGGAGCACGCCATGAAGGCTGCCGTCGTCCCCACCCTCGGCGCATCGCTGGAGATCCGCGACGTCCCCGTCCCCGAGCCCGGCCCCGGCCAGGTGCTCGTACGGATCGAGACCTGCGGGCTGTGCCACACCGACATCCACGCGGCGCGCGGCGAGTGGCCGGTGAAGCCCAAGGACCAGCTCATCCCCGGCCACGAGGGCGTCGGCATCGTCGAGTCCGTCGGCGAGGGCGACCTGCCCGTGGCGGTCGGGCAGCGCGTGGCGCTGCCCTGGCTCGGTCAGGCCTGCGGGCACTGCCGCTACTGCGTCGACGGCTGGGAGACCTACTGCACCAGCCCCTCCTACATGGGCTACACGATGGACGGCGGCTACGCGGAGTACGCCGTCGCGTGGGCCAGCCACGTCGTACCCGTCCCGGACGGCGTCGACCCGATGGACGCCGCGCCGCTGACCTGCGCCGGCGTGACGACGTACAAGGCCATCAAGGTCGCGGACCCGAAGCCCGACGAGACCTGCATGGTCGTCGGCATCGGCGGCCTCGGCCACCTCGGCCTGCAGTACGCCCGCATCTTCGGCACGCGCACCGTCGCCGTCGACGTGCACGACGACAAGCTCCAGCTGGCCAAGGACCTCGGCGCCGACCACGTGGTCGACGCGCGTGGAGACCAGGCGGCCCAGCTCGCCGAGATCGGTGGCGTCGACATCGCGCTGGTGACGGTGCCGTCGCCGGCCGCCATGCGGGCCGCGCACGCCGCGCTCAACCCCAACGGCCGGCTCGTGATCGTCGGCCTGCCGGCCGACAACCGCCTCGAGCTCCCGGTCTTCGAGACCGTGCTCAAGGGGATCTCGATCATCGGGTCGCTCGTCGGGACGCGCAACGACCTCGCCGCCTGCTTCGACCTCCACGCCCGCGGGCTGACCCGCGTCGTCACCGAGAGCCGCAACCTCGACGACGTCAACGCGTGCTTCGAAGAGGTGCTCGCGGGCGAGGTGCCGGCGCGGCTGGTCTTCGACATGCGGTGACCGGGTCGGCCGGGTGGCACCATGCACCGACACACCTGCGGCGCACGGAGCGCGAGGTGACTCCAGTCGACCAGGAGGCGGTCAGCGGTGCCCGACGCGGACGCTCCACCTCCGCTGCGCATCCACCAGCGAGAAGCGCTCGAGGCACTCGCCGGGGCCTGGGACGACGCGAACCGCCCCCGCGCGTGGGTCATCCTGCCGCCGGGGGCCGGCAAGACCCGTGTCGGCCTCGAGGCCATCGCCGGCGAGCTCGGCGCGCACCCCGACACCCGGGCCGTCGTGCTCGCCCCCAACACCGCCATCCAGTCGCAGTGGATCGACGAGGCCCGGGCGTTGGGGCTCGGCGCGGGCGACGACAAGACCCTCGCCGGTCCGCTGACCTGCCTGACCTACCAGTCCCTGGCCGTCTTCGACTCCGAGGCCACGGACGCCGACGCGACCACCGTCGTCGACCGGCTCCACCCCAACGGCGTCGCCCTCTTCGAGCGGATCCGCGCCCAGCCCCGCCTGGTGCTCGTCCTCGACGAGTGCCACCACCTGCTCGAGGTGTGGGGACGCCTGCTCGCCGAGCTCCTCGACGCCGTCGACCGCGCCCACGTCCTGGCGCTCACCGCCACCCCGCCCGAGAGCCTCGCCGGCGAGCAGCGCGCGCTCGTCGACCAGCTCTTCGGGCGCATCCTCTACCGGGTCTCGGTCCCGGCGGTCGTCAAGGAGGGACACCTCGCGCCCTTCGACGAGCTCGTCTGGCTGACCACCCCGACCGCGGCCGAGGAGGAGTGGCTCGCAGGCGAGGCGCTCCGGTTCACCGAGCTCACCACTCCGAACTTCGGGTCGGTCGGGTTCCACGAGTGGCTCACCGCCCGCTTCGTCGACCCCGTCCCCGCCACCACCACCTGGGCGGCGCTCGCCGAGCGCGAGCCCGACCTGTGCGACGCGGCGCTGCGGATGCACCACGCGGACCTGCTCGACCTGCCCGTCGGCGCCCGCCTGCGCGAGCAGCACCGGCACGACCCCTCCGCCGAGGACTGGGTACGCCTCCTCGGCGACTGGCTGCTGAACCATGTCGCCGAGTCCGAGGACCCTGCCGACGCCGAGGTGCTCGCCGTCGTGCGGGCCGCACTGCCGTCCGTCGGCTACCAGTGGACGCGACGCGGCGTACGTCGTGGGCGCTCCACCGTCGACCGCGTGCTGGCGCGGTCGTACGCCAAGCCCGGCGCGGCCGCGCAGATCATCGCCGCCGAGCACGCCGCGATCGGCGTACGTGCCCGGGTGCTGGTGCTGTGCGACCACGAACGTGCCTCGGCGACGGTCCCCGTCGACCTCGCCGGGGTCCTCGACGCCGAGGCCGGCTCGGCGATCGCCGCCCTCGAAACCTTTCTCTCGGCCCCGGACACGGCCGTCCTGCACCCCATGCTGGTCACCGGATCGGTCGTCGCTGCGTCCGAGGAGACGCTGCGCGACCTCGTCGCGTTCGTGGCCGGACGCGACCCCGACCTGGCCGCCAGACTCTTCGTCGGGACCGGGGACGGACCGGTCGCGACGTGCTCGTCCGGATGGACCTCGCGCACCTGGGTCGCCCACGTCACGGCGTACTTCGAGGCTGGCCGGACCCAGGTCCTCGTCGGCACCCGCGGCCTCCTCGGCGAGGGGTGGAACGCCCGCGGCGTCTCCACGCTCATCGACCTGACGACCGCCACCACCCTGACGGCGGTCGTCCAGACCCGCGGCCGGGCGCTGCGCACCGACCCGACCTGGCCGGACAAGGTCGCCACCAACTGGACCGTCGTGTGCGTCTCGGAGGCCCACCTCAAGGGCGACAACGACTGGTCCCGGCTGGTGCGCAAGCACCAGGGGTTCCACGGCGTGGACGCCGACGGCGACATCGTCGACGGGGTCGCCCACATCGACGCGTCCTTCTCCCCCTTCGCTCCCCCGCCGGTCGCCTCCTTCGACGCCCTGAACGCCCGCATGCTCATCGCCGCCGCGGACCGCGACGCCATCCGCGACGCGTGGGCGGTCGGCGAGCCCTACCAGGACGTCACGCTGGCGTCGCTGCGCGTGCGGCCCTCGACCTCTGCCGTCGCGGTGGTCGACGAGGTGGTGTCTCTGACGCCGGTCCCGCCGTCGTGGCGGTTGGGAGCGGATGGGCTGTCGACCGAGGCCCCGGTCCCGACCACGAGCTGGCGTACGCCGCTGGTGCTGGCCGCGGGGACGGCAGGCGCTGGCGGCGCTGCCGTGCTCGCGTCTCCGTGGGCTGCCCTGGCCGCAGGCACCGTCGGCGCGCTGGCGACCCTCGGCAACGCCGCGCTCACCGGCCGCGACCACGCCGAGACGCTCACGCAGTGGGTAGGCGCGCAGGTAGCCCTGACAACGGGGGTGCCGCCGCTCGAGGCGGTCGCCGCAGCCGTCGCGGACGCCCTCGCCGCGGCTGGCCTCACCGGCGTGGGTGCGTCCGGTCTCGCCGTCGACGTCCACCCCGGCGGTGACTACCGCTTCCGCCTCGTCGGCACCGAGCACGACGCCGAGGTCTTCGCACTCGCGTTCGACGAAGCGATCGGACCGGTCGGCGCACCGCGCTACCTCGTGTCCCGCTTCACCGACGCTGCGCTCCCGGACGGACCGATCCGTACGCGGCGCGGCGCCGGCTCAGCGTTGCGAGCCGCACGTGCGACCGGGGAGGCATGGCACCCGGTCCCGACCGTCCTGGGCCGCAACGCCAAGAGCGCCGGCCACTACCTCGACGCCTGGCGTACGTGGGTCGGCGAGGGCCGGCTGCTCGCCACGGCCAAGCCGGAGGGCGCCGGCATCGCGACCGCGGTGTCGGGCGAGGACCCGTTCGCGGCGACCACGGTGATGCGGCGGCACTGGTCCTGAGCCAGGCGGGTCAGACAGCGCCCTGCGAGCGCCAGTACGCGTTGATCGCACCGTTGACCTTCACGAACCACACGATCATGCCGACGAAGAAGAACCAGCCGAGGAGCAGCGCCCACAGGCCGGTGACACCGCTGACCGGGGAACGCATCCCGCGGCGCTCGTACATCCCCTTCACCTCGGCGGGCGTGAGGAAGTACATGACGATGCTGAGCAGGAAGCCGAGCAGCAGGCCGACGCCACCGCCGAGGCCCGTGCCGGCGTGGCGCTTCATCTCGTCGTGGGTCTTGTAGAACCAGTAGAGCGAGTAGAAGCCGAGGGTGACGATGCACAGCAGGAAGCACGTCCCGGTGCTGCGGACCTGACCGATCGGCCCGCTCGGAGCCATCCCGTAGGCGCTGACCGGGTGCCCGGCGGGCGCCGGCATCATCGCGTAGTCGGTGGTCTGCGTCGTTGGGGCAGGCCAGTTCGGCTGCTGCGTCGGCTGCGTGTGGATGTCGTTGTTCTCGGTCACTGGTTCCCCCGTGTGGTGGTGCTGCTGACTGTGGCGACGCGAACGTATCCGTGCTCTACCGGGCACGTCCGCGTTTTCCTCGACGTCAGGGAAACTTTGACGAAGCCGCGCCGCCGCCTGGCGCCCACTCGCCGGGGACTTCGGGCCGGGACCTATCCACGGACACGTCCAGAGGTGTAGGCAAGGAGGGCGAGGGCATCCCCCTCGCTCCCCCGGACGAGGAGTTGCCGTGGCCGCACTCGAGAGCACCCAGCTGCTGACCGAGCTCGAGCCGGTGGTGGAGGAGAACCTCAACCGGCACATGGCGATGGCCGACGAGTGGATGCCCCACGAGTACGTCCCGTGGAGCCTGGGCCGCGACTTCGCCGACCTCGGCGGCGACCCGTGGGAGATCGCGCAGTCGCAGCTCTCCCCGATCGCGCGCACCGCGCTCGAGGTCAACCTGCTCACCGAGGACAACCTGCCGAGCTACCACCGCGAGATCGACCGCGCCTTCGGCCGCGACAGCGCGTGGGGCACCTGGGTGAACCGGTGGACCGCCGAGGAGGGCCGCCACGCCTTCTGCATCCGCGACTACCTCCTCGTCACCCGCGGCGTCGACCCCGTCGAGCTCGAGCGCGCGCGGATGGAGACGATGGAGACCGGCTACGAGGCGATGGACAAGTCGCTGCTCAACGTGTGCGCCTACGTGTCGTTCCAGGAGCTCGCCACCCGCGTCTCGCACCGCAACACCGGCCGCTACACCGAGGAGCCGATCGCCGACAAGCTGCTCGCCCGCGTCGCCAAGGACGAGAACCTTCACATGATCTTCTACCGCAACATCGTCACCGCGGCCCTCGAGCTCACCCCCAGCCAGACGATGCGCGCGATCACTGAGGAGGTCGTCGGCTTCGAGATGCCCGGCAGCGTCATCCCGGGCTTCTCGCGCAAGGCGGTGCAGATGGCCAAGGCCGGGATCTACGACCTCCGCATCCACCACGACGACATCGTCGCGCCGCTGCTGCGGCAGTGGGGCGTGTGGGAGCTGGAGGGGCTGGACGCCGACGGTGAGGCGGCCCGCGACGAGCTGGCGGCCGCGGTCGCTGCCCTCGACGGCGAGGCGACGCGCTTCGTCGAGCGGCGGGACGAGGCGGCCGCGAAGAAGGCTTCCCGCTCCAACGCTGGTTGAGGTGCGAGCGCAGGTCTTGGCCGGTCGCTGGTTGAGGTGCGAGCGCAGCGAGCCTCGAAACCAGACATGATCTCCCCATGACCGAACGCAACGTCCTCGGCGGCGAGCTGGACCCGTGCGGCACCGACCCGGTCACCGGGTTCCACCGCGACGGAACGTGCACGGTCGGCCCGCAGGACGTCGGGCTGCACGCCATCTGCGCGGTGATGACCGACGAGTTCCTCGCCCACCAGGCCGCCGTCGGCAACGACCTCTCCACCCCGCGGCCCGAGTGGCACTTCCCGGCCTCGTCCCCGGCGACCGGTGGTGCGTGGTCGCTCTCCGCTGGCTGCAGGCGTACGACGCCGGGGTGGCCGCGCCGGTCGTGCTGTCCGCGACGTCGGAGCGGGCGTTGGATGTTGTGCCGTTTGAGGTCCTGCGGGCTCACTCGGTGGACGTGCCTCCGGACCTCAGCGCGCTGGACTGACCGCGGCGCATGCTCACGGGGCCCGCAACAGATTGGGAGCCGCCGCTCCAGGCAGAATGTTGGGGTGAAGCGAACGATCGAAGTGGTCGGAGCCGTCATCCTGCGAGACGGATGCGTGTTCTGCGTACAGCGAAGCTCTGCGCAGTCGCTACCCGGCATGTGGGAGTTTCCCGGCGGCAAGGTCGAGCGAGGCGAGACACCGGCTGCCGCCCTAACGCGGGAGGTTGACGAGGAGCTCGGATGCCCCGTGAGGGTCGGCGGCCGAGTCACCCGCACCGTTCACGAATACGAGTTCGCCACTATCGACCTCACTACGTATTACTGCGAGCTAATCGACAGCGAGCCGACTCTGCGTGAACACGCGGCCTCGTGTTGGCTCCCGCCTGATCAACTCGCCTGCCTGGCCTGGGCGCCAGCCGACATCCCGGCCGTAGAAGAAGTCGTGCGGCACCTCGATTCCCTGACCAAAGGATGAACTCGCGACCTGCCTCTCCGGTCAGAGCTGAAAGCCGACGGTAAACAGATAGTCCTGGCAAGCTTCCGTGGCGTGCATGAATTCGCGTCCCTGCCTGTTGGACTTCACGAAACGCTCGTCACTGATCAGCTTCAGTCGCTGATCGATGCCGACGAGACGCACGACCACGACCACGGACGGGTGGATGAAGCAGATCAAGCGCACGTCCTGACGCGCCACATCGCATCGGCTTTGCACAGACGCCTCGCAGCAATCAAAGACCCGGTGGCGCGCCTGGACGCCGCGAACAATCTGCTGCGAGCTATCGAGGAATCGACTCCGACGGTCGCGGCTCCTGTCGAGCAACTGCTCGCTGTGCGACCGCCTACCGGCCCGGGTCACGTTCAACGGATGACGCTGCGTCCCAAGACACCACTCAACGATGCCGCACTATTGACGAACGCGCACGGCGAGCCCAGCCTTGCCTCCGAACTTCGAGCGGAGATCGATTCCGCTGACACCATCGACCTCCTATGTGCCTTCGTTATGTGGCACGGCCTCCGTCTCATCGAGAAGGAGCTGAAGGCCGCACACGAGTCGAGCATTCCGATCCGCGTCGTCACCACGACCTACATTGGCGGCACGGAACGACGCGCACTCGATCGTCTCGTCAGCGACTTCGGCGCCGAGGTAAAGGTGCAGTACGACGCCAAGCGCACCCGCCTCCACGCGAAAGCCTGGCTGTTCGGACGCGAGACGGGCTTCGACACCGCCTACGTAGGATCCTCCAACCTCACTACCTCAGCGATGCTTGAGGGTGTTGAGTGGAACGTACGACTGAGCACCGCCGCGACACCGAGCCTGCTCGACAAGTTCCGAGCCACCTTTGACGCGTATTGGAACAGCCCGGAGTTTGAGTCCTACGACCCCGATCGCGACCGCGATCGCCTCGACGACGCGCTCCTTGAGGCAAAAGGCGGCAAGCTGACGGACCGCGTCACCATCACGCTCGCGGGCCTTGAGGTACGCCCCTATCCCTATCAGCAGGAGATGCTGGACGCGATCCAAGTCGAGCGCGTACTTCACGACCGGCACAGCAACCTCGTCGTCGCTGCGACGGGCACCGGCAAGACCGTCATCGCCGCCTTGGACTATCGGAACCTCGCGCACGAAGCCGGCAGACAGCCGCGGTTGCTGTTCATCGCGCACCGCAAAGAGATTCTTCTACAGTCGCTGCGCACCTACCGTGAGGTGCTTGGCGACGGTGACTTCGGAGAGCTCTACGTCGGCGGCCAGCGGCCCGAGCGGTGGCAGCACGTGTTTGCCAGCATCCAGTCGCTGACCGCGTACGGCGTTGCCAACATCCCAGCCGACGCATTCGAAATCGTCATCATCGATGAGTTCCATCACGCCGAGGCAAGGACCTACCGACGGATCCTCGACCATCTGAAGCCACGAGAGCTCCTCGGCCTCACGGCAACACCAGAGCGCGGCGACGGCATTGACGTGCGCTCGTTCTTCGACGGTCACACTGCGGCCGAACTGCGACTGTGGGATGCGCTTGGGGCCGACCTGCTCTGCCCCTTCCACTACTTTGCGATCGCCGATGGCACCGATCTGCGTGCGATCACGTGGTCTCGCGGTAAGTACGACGAAACGCAGCTTGATGATGTGTTCACAGGAAACGACGCTCGCGCGCGCATCATCCTGAAGTCAGTTGAGGACAAGATCGCCGACGCCGGCCAGATGCGCGCGCTTGGATTCTGCGTCAGCGTTGCTCATGCCAACTACATGACGCGCGTGTTCAACGATGCCGGCATTCCAGCACGCACCGTCACCGGGACAACGCCTCACGACGATCGCGCGTCTGCGTTGCGCGCGCTTCGGGATGCCGACGTAAACGTGCTGTTTACCGTCGACGTCTTCAATGAAGGCCTCGACATCCCAGACGTCGACACCGTTCTGTTCCTGCGGCCGACGGAGAGTTCGACCGTCTTCATGCAGCAGTTGGGCCGCGGGCTCCGTCGAACAAAGAACAAGGCAGTGCTGACTGTCCTCGACTTCGTCGGGTATCACCGCAAGGAGTTCAGCTTCGGCAGAAAGTTCAGCGCGCTTACGGGAATCCACGGCAAGCAGCTTGAGAAGGCCGTGGCGGAGGATTTCCCTTTCTTGCCGTCCGGATGCCAGGTCCGGCTGGATCAGCAGAGCCAACAGGTGGTCTTGGAGAACCTTCGCTCCCAGATCAGCAACAGGTGGGCGCAGATCGTCGCTCACCTCAAGACCACAAAGGACGAATCACTCGCGGAGTTCCTCGCCGATTCGGGGCTGGCGCTCAGCGACATCCTGCGGCGCGGGAGTCACTCGTGGACCAAGCTCCGTCGAGATGCCGACCTGCCTACGCTCCCGGGCTCCGAGCTTGAGTCGAAGCTGCTGAAGCGCGTGCGCGCGTTCGCTCACGTCGACGACCCCGATCGCGCAGCGGCCTACAAGTCACTCTTGAACGACGAAGCCCGCGACTACTCGCAGCTGTCGCACGCCGAGCAGCGGCTGGCGCGAATGCTCTTCTTCTCGCTCTGGTCGGATGGCGGCGGTCACGCAACGATCGAGGAAGGGCTCCAAGCGTTCCGCAAGGAAGTCGCGGCGCGCGCCGAGATCTCAACTGTCGTCGACTTGAGCTACGAGGCCGCGCGTCACGTTCCGACTGATCTACCGCCGCCTTTGGCGGACGTTCCGCTCAAGGTTCACGCCAGGTATCAGCGCGAAGAGATCCTCGCTGCGATGGACTTTCCCCGGAACCCAAACAGTTTCCGCGAGGGGGTGCTCTACCTCGAACACCTGAACGTTGATGCCTTCTTCATCACCCTCAAGAAGTCGGAGGCCGACTACTCTCCCACGACGATGTACGCGGACTACCCCATCTCGCGCGACCTGTTCCATTGGGAATCGCAGTCAACGACCTCGGTCACGTCGAAGACTGGTCAGCGATATCTCAGCGGCACAAGCACCGTATTGCTCTTCGTTCGGCATGAGCAGAAAGACGACTTCGGAACCTCGCCGTATCTGTTCCTCGGACCGGCGACCTACGTGAGCCACACAGGTGATCGCCCCATCGCCATCACCTGGCGCCTAGGCACTCCAATGCCGATGGACTTCTTCAACCACGCCTCGGCAGTCGCGCAGTAGGACAACGTATAGCGAAGGGCTCCGACCTCACTTGAGGTCGGAGCCCTTCGCGTCGTCCAGGTCAGCTGCAGCCGCTGGTGCTCCCGCAGCCCTCACACACGTAGCACGAGCCGGCCGGGCGCATCTTCGTCCCGCAGGTCATGCAGAGCGGGGAGTCGACGGCGGTGCCGGTGAGCTTCTCGAAGAGCTCGGCGGTGGTCTTGGCCTCGACGGGGGCCGGCTTGGCGCTGGCCTCCACGATGTCGGCCTCGACGACCTGGGGCTCCACTCGACCAGCGGACGAGGCGGGCTCGACGAGCTCGGCCGCGCTGCCGGTCTCCTCCACGAGCGGCTCGTAGGAGCCGGTCTCGAGGTGGCGCTGGCGCTCCTCGGCGGAGTAGATGCCCAGGGCCGAGCGCTCCTCGAAGGACAGGTAGTCCAGGGCGAGGCGGCGCCAGACGTAGTCCATGAGCGACTGCGCCATGCGGACGTCGGGGTCGTCGGTGAGGCCGGCGGGCTCGAAGCGCAGGTTGGTGAACTTCGAGACGTAGGTCTCCAGCGGGACGCCGTACTGCAGGCCGATCGACACCGCGATCGAGAAGGCGTCCATCACGCCGGCCAGGGTCGAGCCCTGCTTGCCGAGCTTGAGGAAGACCTCGCCGAGCTGGCCGTCGTCGTGGGCGCCGGAGGTCATGTAGCCCTCGGCACCGCCGACGGTGAACGACGTGGTGCGCGAGACGCGCGACTTCGGCAGGCGCTTGCGGACCGGGGCGTAGACGACCTTCTCCACGACCTTGGTCTCGACGGCCGAGTCGGCCGCGGCCTTGTCGGCGGCGTCCTTCTTGGCCTTGCCGCCACCGTCGGACAGCGGCTGGCCGACCTTGCAGTTGTCGCGGTAGATCGCGGTCGCCTTGAGCCCGAGCTTCCAGGACTGCATGTAGACGTCCTCGATCTCCTCGACCGTGGCGCTCTCAGGCAGGTTGACCGTCTTGGAGATCGCACCGGACAGGAACGGCTGCGCGGCCGCCATCATCCGCACGTGGCCCATCGGCTTGAGCGCGCGGGCGCCCATGGCGGTGTCGAAGATCTCGTAGTGCTCGGTCTTCAGGCCGGGGGCGTCGATGACGTGACCGTGCTCGCCGATGTAGGCGACGATCGCCTCGACCTGCTCGGGCTGGTAGCCGAGCTTCTTCAGCGCCCGCGGGATCGTCTGGTTGACGATCTGCATGGAGCCGCCGCCGACGAGCTTCTTGAACTTCACCAGGGAGAAGTCGGGCTCGATGCCGGTGGTGTCGCAGTCCATCATGAAGCCGATGGTGCCGGTGGGTGCGAGCACCGAGGCCTGCGCGTTGCGGAAGCCGTTCTTCTCGCCGAGCTTGATGACGTCGGCCCACGCCTGGGTGGCCAGCTTGTGCGTGCGGCCGTCCTCGGTGTGCAGCACGCGTACGACGTCGTTGGCCGCCTGGTGCTTGCGCATCACGCGCTTGTGGGCGTCGGCGTTGCGGGCGTAGCCGGCGTACGGGCCGACGATGCCGGCGAGCTCGGCGCTGCGCTTGTACGACGTACCGGTCATGAGCGAGGTGATCGCGGCAGCCATCGAGCGGCCACCCTCGGAGTCGTAGCCCAGGCCCATCGCCATCAGCAGGGCGCCGAGGTTGGCGTAGCCGATGCCGAGCTGGCGGTAGTCGCGGGTGGTGTCGCCGATCGGGTCGGTCGGGAAGTCGGCGAAGCAGATCGAGATGTCCATCGCGGTGATGATGAACTCGACGGCCTTCGCGAACAGGGCGGCGTCGAAGGTGTCGTCGTCCTTGAGGAACTTCAGCAGGTTCAGCGACGCCAGGTTGCACGAGGAGTTGTCGAGCGACATGTATTCCGAGCACGGGTTGGACGCGGTGATGCGGCCGGTCTCCGGGTTGGTGTGCCAGTCGTTGATCGTGTCGTCGTACTGCAGGCCGGGGTCGGCGCAGGCCCAGGCGGCCTCGCTGATCTTGCGGAACAGGTCGCGGGCGTCGACGGTCTCGATGACCTCGCCGGTGCCGCGGGCGCGCAGGCCGAACTCGGTGCCGTCCTCGACGGCGCGCATGAACTCGTCGTTGACGCGGACCGAGTTGTTGGCGTTCTGGTACTGCACGGAGGTGATGTCGGCGCCACCGAGGTCCATGTCGAACCCGGCGTCGCGAAGGGCGCGGATCTTGTCCTCCTCCTTCGCCTTCGTCATCACGAACTCCTCGATGTCCGGGTGGTCGACGTCGAGGACGACCATCTTGGCCGCACGACGCGTCGCGCCGCCCGACTTGATGGTGCCGGCGGACGCGTCAGCGCCGCGCATGAAGGAGACGGGGCCGCTCGCGGTGCCACCGGAGGAGAGGAGCTCCTTGGAGGAGCGGATGCGGGAGAGGTTGAGGCCGGCGCCGGAGCCGCCCTTGAAGATGAAGCCCTCCTCCTTGTACCAGTTCAGGATCGAGTCCATCGAGTCGTCGACGCTCAGGATGAAGCAGGCGCTGACCTGCTGCGGCGAGGCGGTGCCGACGTTGAACCAGACCGGGGAGTTGAAGGAGAAGTACTGGTTGACCAGCAGCCAGGTGAGCTCGTGCTCGAAGATCTCGGCGTCGGCGTCGGTGGCGAAGTAGCCGTGGTCGATGCCGGCCTTGGTGTACGTCTTCACGATCCGGTCGATGAGCTGCTTGAGGCTCCACTCGCGGGCGTCGGTGCCGACGGCGCCGCGGAAGTACTTCGTCGTGACGATGGTGGAGGCGTTGACCGACCAGAAGTCGGGGTACTCGACACCGCGCTGCTCGAAGACGGTCTCGCCGGTCTTCCAGTTCTGCTGGACGACGTCGCGGCGCTCCCAGGTGATCGCGTCGTAGGGGTGCGTGCCCTCGGTGCTGAAGACGCGCTCCAGCGTCAGGCCCTTGCCCTTGGCTCCCTTGGCGCGGGTGCTCACCGTCTCGGTCATTCGGATCCTCGTCCCTGGTGGTGGTGGTGGTGCTCGCGATGTGTCGCGGTTGCTTGGTAAGCCCGGCAGGCCGCTTCCCCACGACCTGCCGGGCCGAATGTGGTCAGCCCGTCGTGGCGGGCTGATCGGCAGCGGCTCGTTCGAGCCGGAGCATCTTGATCTCGGCGTCGAAGTCCTCGGCGGACTCGAACGCGCGATAGACGGAGGCGAACCGGAGGTAGGCCACCTCGTCGAGCGCCCGCAGCGGGCTGAGGATCGCGAGACCGACGTCGTTGGCGTCGAACTCGGCCTGCCCGCTCAGGCGCAGTGCGTCCTCGACCTCCTGGCCGAGGCAGGCGAGCTGGGCGTCGGTGACCGGGCGGCCCTTGCAGGCCTTGCGGACGCCGGCGATCGCCTTGTCGCGGTTGAACGGCTCGGTCGCGCCGGAGCGCTTGAGCACCGTGAGCTGCATCTTCTCGACCGTCGTGAAGCGCCGGTCGCACGCGGCGCAGCTGCGGCGCCGACGGATGGAGCCGCCGTCGTCGGCGACTCGCGAGTCGAGGACCTTAGTGTCCTCGTTCTTGCAGTAGGGACAGTGCATGGCGGCCCTCCTCTCGGGTACGTCAGCGCGCGGCTCGTACACCCTCATAACGGGGTGTGGTCTGGGGATGTTCCTGTGGACAACTAGCCTCGGGCTGTGAGGATCTCCCCCTGGCCTGTGCACCAGATGTGGATAACTACAGCGGTGTAACTACTAGATGTAGTGGTAACCGTACGCCCCGCCCACCACGCTGGCAAGTGAACTCGTGAAGTCCGCGCATCAATTTCTGCGCACCGCCCTGACCTGCGGTTTTGAGTGTTCGAGGTGCTCTGGACCGGCGCGTCAGACCTCGCCGGCCGGGGTGTTCCGGTCACATCGTGAGGCCGCATCGGACACAATGGCCCTCGTGTCTACGGGGAAGCGGGCGGGGTCGCGCAAGGGTGCTCCCCAGCCCCGCACCCTGAACAAGGCGGCGCTCCTCATCGGCGCCGCGATCACGCTCTGCGTCGTGGCCTGGGGCTACCTCGTCTACGCCGCCATCGACTTCGGTACGGCGGCGCGCGGGGGCTCCGGATCCTCGGCCTGGGCCTTCATGGCGCTGGCCTGCCTCGGCGCAATGGCCTGCCTCTTCGCCGGCCTGCTGCTGGTCGCGCGGCTGATGCGCGCGCTCGGCATCACCGCCCCTCCCCCCTCCGACGACGCGCCTCCGCGGCCCGTGGGCGGGAAGCGGGCAGCGCGCTGAGCTTGTGCGGTGCCTGTGGTGCGGAATCCGCACCACGCCGACCGCGCTACTCCAGGACGAGCTGGGGGACGGCCTCGACGACCTCGAGGTCCTGGGTGGTGCCGGCGACCCAGATGGTGGACGGTATCGCCTCGGGCGGACCGCCGTTGACCGCGAAGCTCGCATCGCCGTACTGCGTGTCAACACTGACCGCGACCTTGTCGGTCTGGTCGTAGACGTGCGAGACGTCGAGGGATGGGTACGGCGCACCCGGCGTCTCGGTGACCATCGACGTGCCGTCGCCGAAGTTCCAGCGGTAGGCGATGGGTCGGGCGCTGACCACGACGTTCGACTCGACCAGGTTCACCGAGATGGAGGTGGCCGTTGAGTTCGTCGTGTAGAAGTTCGACTCGAGGTTGACGAGCGTCTTGCCGCCTGGGGGCTGCACTACGAGGTCCGAGGCCGGCCAGCCAAGCCGCTCGAACGCCTTGATCACGAGCGCGCGGATGGGCGGCGGGTCGTCGACGATGTCCGCTTCGCCCGCACTCAGGCAAGCGGTGCCTACGTTCTGGCCGTCACGGAAGAGGGTGTAGCGGGTGCCCGGCTCGCCGGCTTCCGTCGTGCAGTCGTCAGGGTTGAAACAAAGGCCCTCGGGATTGCGTCGGTCGTCCTTGCATATCTGACGGACGGACCACTTGGCGGTTGGGTCCTTGCTCTTCTCCTCTTCGATGCCCTCGGACGAGTAGTCGCAGGTTTCAACGACCTCGCCCACCTCGCTCTGCACCCCGCATTGCGCAGCAGCCGGCGTCTCGACAAGGACCACGAGCCCACATAGGAGGGCCAATGCAGCAGCCCGCGTTCCGACGATCACCGCGGCACCTCTGCCTTCCTGGTAACCACCCACGACTCGCCCTGCGGCTTGAGGACGAGTAGATGCGCGCCTGGACCACCGTCAAAGGTTCGGAGCTTGCCACTCGCAGACTCCTTGTACTTCGTAGGGCTCGAGTTGACTCGCACGACGTACTCGCTGTCGCTGCCACCCCTCGCGTTGACACTTTGGATCTTCCAGCCACCCCACTCAATGAAACCTCCAGCCGAATACCACTCCTCGACAAGGTCGGCGAGATCTGTGCAGGCCTTGCATCCGACAGAGAGCTCCCGATACTCGGCCGTCTTTCCCGTGTTCTCCATCTGCGCCTCGGCATCAGCCCATCGTCGAATGAACTCCTCCGCGCTCTCCGCCTCCACCGTCTCCGACGCCGTGGGCGATGGGGACGAGGACGACGGCGGGTCCGGCATCTTGGGCTGGGGCTCGGGGTCGTCCGAGCAGCCCGCCAGGAGGAGGGGTACGACGACGGTGAGCGCGAGAGCGCGGCGTACGTGCATGAAGGAGCCTTCCCGAGAACTACGTCAGCACTTGGGAAACTACCCAGTTCAGCTCTCCTCGAACCACCCCCAGCCGCAGATCTGTGGAGAGGACCCCCACCAAGGCTTGTGCGGTCACCGTGGTGCGGATCCCGCACCACAGCGACCGCGCAACGGTCGGAGTCACCGGGTGACCGGGGATCCCGACGACGGAAGGGAGCCATCGACCGCAGATCCCGACGACGAGCGGGCGCAAGAAGACCACCTAAATGACGCCGAGGGGCGGGCCACCAGGCCCGCCCCTCGGTCTTCCCCTTGTTCCACCAGCCGGGGTCGAAGCGGCTGATGGAGGCCTCACGCGTCAGTCGGAGACGACCGGGACGCGGAGCTTCTGGCCAGCCGCGAGGCTGGCGGACTCGAGCGCGTTGAGGCGCTCGATCTCGGTCATCATCGACCGGACGTCGCCGTCGGCGGCGGCGTCGCTGGCGATCCCCCACAGGGTGTCACCGGGAGCGACCTGGACGACCTCGGTGGGTACGGGCTCGCCGGCCGAGCCGGTGCCGACGGCACCGCCCGCCAACATGAACGCGACGGCCAGCACGAGGAACAGCGAGGTCACGAAGACCACGAGGCGACCGCGACGGGTCAGGCGCACCGTCGAACGGACGGGGGCGGAAGTGGTGAAGCTGGGGGCAAGGCTGAGGGTGCTCATGGTGTGGCCTCCTGGGGAAGATCAGCCGGGTACGTTGTCGAGCGAATGTCTAGTGGGACCCACCGACAACGGCTGCGGAGCCGCCTCGGCGTCGATCAGACGTTCGATCGAACATGTGTACGACGGTAGAGCACCTGTTCGAACAGGTCAAGCACCCGCACGAACAATTGTTCGAGCGGCCCCCAGCGCCGCGCGGCCGCCCCACATGGCGCGGAGCAGGCTGACCTCGACGAGCCGGCGGACCTGGTCCCCCGGAGAGCGGGACGGGCGTGCCGTCGTCACCTCAGCAGGCCAGCGACACGCGGCTTCGAACAGGTGTTTGATCCTCGGGCCCCGGGAGGACTACGGTGAGCGCACCAGCCACCCGCATCGCCCACGAGGTGGCCACCCGCGTCGAGAGGTTCCACGAGATGGCCAAGTCAGAGGACAAGAACGTCATCGAGATGCCCGACGGTCCCCCGGACGCCACCGGCCTGACCCCGCGCCAGCAGCGCGTGCTCGCCACGATCAAGGACTCGATCGAGACCAAGGGCTACCCGCCCAGCATGCGCGAGATCGGCCAGGCCGTCGGCCTCACGTCCTCCTCGAGCGTGGCCCACCAGCTGCGCGTGCTCGAGGGCAAGGGCTTCCTCAAGCGCGACCCCAACCGCCCGCGCGCCCTCGAGGTCTTCCTGCCCGAGGTGATGGCCGCGCGCCGCTCCATGTCCAGCGGCGAGGAGTCGAGCGTCGACGAGACCGGCATCGGCGACGTCGTCCCAACCGCGGTCAACATCCCCGTCGTGGGCCGCATCGCGGCCGGCGGACCGATCCTCGCCGAGGAGCAGGTCACCGACGTCTTCCCGCTGCCCAAGCAGCTCGTGGGCGACGGCACCCTCTTCCTCCTCGAGGTCTCCGGCGACTCGATGGTCGAGGCGGCCATCTGCAACGGCGACTACGTCGTGATCCGCCAGGAGCAGACCGCGACCAACGGCCAGATCGTGGCCGCGCTGATCGAAGGCGAAGCGACGGTGAAGACCTTCCAGCGCAAGGACGGCCACGTCTGGCTGCTGCCGCACAACGCTGCCTACGACCCGATCCCGGGCGACAACGCCACGATCCTCGGGGTCGTGACCGCGGTGCTGCGCAGCCTCTGACAACCAGCCCCGGTGCACGATGGCTGGCATGAGCGAACTCCAGGACTCCTACGACTACGTCATCGTCGGTGGGGGTGTCGCGGCCGCCAGTGCGGTCTCCGGCATCCGGTCGGAGGACGAGGGCGGCAGCATCGCCGTCATCGGCTCCGAGCCCGCCGAGCCCGTCTACCGTCCCGCCCTGTCGAAGGACCTGTGGCTCAAGGACGACGCCACGCTGGAGGGCAGCTCCCTCGCCGGTGACCTCCAGGACGACGACCGTGTCGACCTCGTCACCGACACGACCGTGACGGCGATCGACCCCGACGCCCACGCCGTACGCCTCGCCGACGGCAGCAGCGTCGGCTACGGCAAGCTCCTGCTGGCCACCGGCGCCGAGCCGCGCGTGCTCGCGCTCGACCCCGGACCGCGGGTCGTCTACTACCGCACCGCCGCCGACTACGAGCGGCTCCGCGCGATCGCCGATCAGGGCAGCCACGTCGCCGTCGTCGGTGGTGGCTACATCGGCTCCGAGATCGCCTCCGCGCTCGTGCAGAACGACGTCGCCGTCACGCTCGTGCTCGACCAGGAGGACGTGCAGGAGCAGATGTTCCCGCGCGCGCTCGCCGCCAGCCTGACCAAGGCCTTCGCCGACCGCGGCGTGACGATCGTGCACGGCTCGGTCGAGCGCGGCGAGGACACCGGCGACGGCGTACGGATCCGGCTCGAGGACGGCACCGACATCGCTGCCGACGCGGCCGTCATCGGCGTCGGCGTGCTGCCGCGCACGTCCCTGGCGGAGGCCGCCGGACTCGAGGTCGACAACGGCATCGTCGTCGACGACCACCTGCGCACCAGCGCCACCGACGTGTACGCCGCGGGCGACGTCGCGTCCTACCCCGACGCGCTGCTCGGGCGCCGTCGCGTCGAGCACGTCGACCACGCGGAGAAGTCCGGCGAGCACGCCGGCAAGGTGATGGCCGGCGCCGACGCGGCGTACGACTACACGCCCTTCTTCTGGTCCGACATCCTCGACGCGGGCTACGAGGCGGTCGGCGAGACGTCGAGCAGCCTCGACATGGTCGAGGACTGGAAGGACGGCGAGATCGGCACCGGCGTCGTCTACTACGTCGGCTCCGGCCAGGTCCGCGGCGTGCTGCTGTGGAACGTGTGGGACAGCGTCGACCAGGCGCGCGAGCTGATCGCCGCGACCGGCAAGGAGCCGGTGTCGGACCTGGAGTCGCTGCGCGGGCGGATCGGGTTCGGGTAGAGGTCACTGGTCTCCGGCGCCCACGCGGTAGCCTCGCGGCGATGTCCAGCCCAGATCCCGCCCTCTTCCGCACCCGCCCGGGCAACCGTCGGCGGCTCACGCCCGAGGGCCAGGCCGAGCTCGACCGGCTCACGGTCGCGGCCGAGGAGTCGGCGTGGCTCAGCCCGCTGGCGTACAACCTCACGATCAGCCACAGCCACCGCTTCGTCTGGTACCGCGTGGCGAAGGTCGCGACCCGCACCATCCGCCACCACTGCGAGACCAACGGCGTCGCGCTCGACGTCGATCACGCCATGCGGGTGCGCTACCCGCTCGCGTCGTACGCCGACTACTTCACCTTCGCCTTCGTGCGCGACCCGCTGGACCGCTTCGTGTCGGCCTGGCACGACAAGGTCGTCGACCACAACTACTACGACTTCGACCCCGCCACCCACGCGCGGATGCAGACCGTCGAGGAGTTCGCCCGCTGGACCGCGACCCACAACCTGTCGGCCGTGCCCGGCACCGACCAGCACCTCACGCTGCAGAGCCGGATGATCGACCTCAACCGGGTGGACTTCGTCGGCCGGCTCGAGACGTTCGACCGCGACTTCGCCGAGGTGTGCGAGCGCATCGGTGCCCCGGCCGTGCCGACGGCGCCCAAGAACCAGACCGCCCCCGGAGGTCGTGACCGGCAGGTCTCCGACGAGCTGCGCGAGCTGGTGACGCAGATGTATCGCCGCGACTACCAGGTCTTCGGCTACTCCCTCGAAGCCGACTGACCCAGCCGCTTCAGCGCCTGGCGCACGAGCGCGGGGTCGGTCGTGGACCACATCGGCGGCAGCGACGCCTTGAGGAAGCGGCCGTAGCGGGCCGTCTCCAGGCGCGGGTCGAGCACGGCGACGATGCCGCGGTCGGAGGTGGTGCGGATCAGGCGGCCGGCACCCTGCGCCATCAGCAGCGCCGCGTGCGTCGCCGAGACCTCCATGAACCCGTTGCCGCCGCGGTCGTCGGCGGCCTTCGCGCGCGCGGACATCAGCGGGTCGTCGGGGCGCGGGAAGGGGATCCGGTCGATGATCACCAGCTGGCAGGTGTCACCGGGGACGTCGAGGCCCTGCCAGAGCGACAGCGTGCCGAACAGGCAGGTGTGCGGGTCCTCGACGAACTGCTTGGCGAGCTCGGGGAGCTGGGCGTCGCCCTGCGCGAGCGTGGTCAGGTGCGGCAGCCGGGTGCGGACGGCCTCGGCAGCGGTCTCGGCGGCCCTCCGCGACGAGAAGAGGCCCAGCGTGCGTCCGTCGAGGGAGTCGACGAGGTCGCAGATCTCGTCGAGCTGGGCCTGGCCCAGGCCGTCGCGGCCGGGCTGGGGCAGGTGGCGGGCGACGTAGAGGATGGACTGCTGGCCGTAGTCGAAGGGCGAACCGACGTCGAGGCCCTTCCACGGCAGGGCGGTCTCGTCGTCGGTCGTCGCGATCTGCGAGCCGATGCGCTCGGTGGGCTTCAGCCCGAGCGAGGTGGCGACCGCGCCGAACTCCCCGCCGAGCATCAGGGTGGCACTGGTGAAGACCACGGTCTTGTCGGTGAGGAGCTTGTCGCGCATCGGGCCCCAGACCTGCAGCGGCGCGACGTGGAGCCGGGCGGGGAAGCGGTCGCGCGCCTCGCCGAGCCACAGCACGTCGCGGTCGGAGCCGGCCGCCATCCGCTCGGCGTTGACGAAGACCTCCTGCACCATGCCCTTGGCCTGGGTGCGTCCCGCGTCGCCCTCGCCCTCGCCGCCGGACTCGCGCGGGAAGGCCGAGACGCACGCGCGCGCCGCGTCGCGCACCAGCACGAGCGCGTCCGCGAGCTGTGTCGACATCTGGTCGATGCGCCCCGGCGGCGTGGCCTCAAAGGCCTCGGCCAGCTGCGCGGCCGCGTCCTCGAGGTCGCCGGCGGGGTCGCCGTCCCCGTCCGTCCAGCGGCTGGCACGGCGCGCCGCCCGCTCGATGTCGGAGGCGCCGAGCTCGTCGGTGGCGGCCTGGGTGACGCGCTGGACGAGCTCGTGGGCCTCGTCGATCACGACGGTGTCGTAGTCGGGGATCATCGGCACCTCCTCGATCGCGTCGATCGCGAGGAGGGAGTGGTTGGTGACGATCAGGTGGCTGCGCTGGGCCTTCTCCTTGGCCAGCTCGGCGAAGCACTCCGCACCGAACGGGCACTTCGCGGCGCCGAGGCACTCGCGGTGGTTGACCGAGACCTGGCGCCACTCGCGGTCGGTGTGGCGCGGGGCGTTGTCGCGCTCGCCGCTGCCGCCGGCCTCGGTCTCCTCCTCCGCCCACGCGCGCAGCTCGAGGACCTTCTCGGCCATCGAGCCGGTCGGCACGTCGACCAGGGTGCCCTGGTCGTCGGGGACGCCGGCGCGGATGCGGTGCAGGCAGGCGTAGTTGGAGCGGCCCTTCAGCACGGCGTACGACGGGTCGAGGCCGCGCACCCCCTTGACCGCCTCGACCAGGCGCGGGAGGTCGCGCTCGACGAGCTGGTGCTGGAGCGCGAGCGTCGCGGTGGCGACGACGACGCGCTTGTCGTGCAGCATCGCGGGGACGAGGTAGCCCAGCGACTTGCCGGTGCCGGTGCCGGCCTGGACGAGCAGGTGGCGGCCCTCGGACATCGCCTCGGCGACCTCGATCGCCATCTGCACCTGGCCGTCGCGCTGCTGCCCGCCGAGGGCGCTGACCGCCTGCGCGAGCACGTCCGTGACGGGGGTGCCGACGGGGCTGGCGACGGGGTCGGCGGCGGTCGCGGTCTCAGGCACCAGAGAACCCTACGCGGCCTCGCCGACACCACGACGTACGCCATCCACAACGCGGCGCGGGGCACGCGGCGCTGTGCGTCAGTGGAGCTTCTTGCGCCCAATCTGGCGCTCGATGCGGCGCTCGGGCTGGCCGAGGACCTTCGCCAGGATCTTCACCCGGTAGCGGTAGGCCACGACACCGAGCACGACGATCAGCAGGAACCAGAACATGCCACGAGCCTACGCCGCGCCCGGTCACCGGGTGGGGAGAAGCGACCCCTCAGACGACGGCGCCGGAGTCCTCGGGCGCCCGCTCGACCTTCTCCTTCTTGACCCGGCTCATCGGCCACTTCTCCTGGAAGTAGGTCACGAGCGGGGTGGCGGTGAAGACCGAGGAGTAGGTGCCGACGACCAGACCGATGAGCAGCGCGATCGAGAAGTCACGCAGCGAGTCGCCGCCGAGGATCGCGAGGGCCGCGAGGATGAACATCGTGCCGAGACCGGTGTTGACGGTGCGCGGGATCGTCTCGACAGCGGCCTTGTTGGCCAGCGTGCTGAAGTCGTCCTCGGGCTTCGAGCCGTGCCATCGCTCGCGGACGCGGTCGAAGACGACGACGGTGTCGTTGACCGACAGTCCGATGATGGTCATCGCGGCGGCCAGGAAGATGCCGTCGATCGGCTTCTCCAGCCAGGCGAAGATGCCGACGACGATCAGCACGTCGTGCGCCATCGCGATGACGGCCGAGACGCCGAAGGTCCACTTGAAGCGGAAGGCGAGGTAGAGCAGCTGGGCCAGGAAGGCGACGCCGAAGGCGATGAGCGCGTTGTTGCGCAGCTCCTCGCCGAGGGACGCGCCGATCAGCTGGTCGTCGATCTTGGAGACGTCGCCGCCGATCGCGGACAGCTCGTCCTCGATCCGCTGCTCCTCGTCGTTGGTGATCTCGCCGGTGCGGACGGTGAAGTCGGCGGTGTCGGCGGTCTGCACCACGGCCTCGGGGAAGCCGGCGTCGGACACGGCCGCGCGGGCCTCCTCGACGCTGATGTCCTGGCTCACGGAGTAGTCGAGCTGGCGACCACCGGTGAACTCCACGCCGAGGTTCAGGCCCTGGACGGCGATGCCGGCGATGGCGAAGACCGTCGCCGCGCCCGAGACCGCCAGCCAGCGGCCGCGGTTCTTCATGATGTCGGGGTCCTTGCGGTCCAGCCAGGTCCGGACCTTGCCGACCGAGCCCAGACCGCTGATGGCCGGCTTGCGGTTGACGCCCTTGTTGGCGACCGCGAGGTCGCACAGCACGCGGGCGATGATCAGCGCCGAGATCATCGAGGCGATGACACCGATCGAGAGGGTGACGCCGAAACCCTTGATCGGGCCCGAGCCGAGGAAGAACAGCAGCGCGGCCGCGAGGAGCGTGGTGACGTTGGAGTCGATGATCGCGGTCCAGGCCTTGTTGAAGCCGACCTGGAGCGCACGGCGCAGGCCGGCGGACGGGTAGGCGGCGTACTCCTCCCGTGCTCGCTCGAAGACGAGCACGTTGGCGTCGATCGCCATGCCGATGGCGAGCACGAAGCCCGCGAGGCCCGGCAGGGTCAGCGTCGAGCCGAGCCCGACGAGCATGGCGTAGGCGAGCAGGGCGTACGACGCCAGCGCGACGGTCGCCATCGCACCGACGAGGCGGTAGACCACGATGATGAACAGGCCGGTGAGGATCAGGCCGATGATGCCGGCCTCGATCGAGGCGTCGATCGCCGCGGCACCCAGCGAGGGGCCGACGAGGCGGTCGGAGATGGCCTTGAGCTCCAGCGGCAGCGCGCCGCCCTCGATGAGCGCGGCGAGGTCCTTGGCGCTGTCGGCGGTGTAGTCACCGGTGATGTCGGTGGAGCCGCCGCGGATGCCGACGTCGCAGCCGATGCCCTCGTTGACCTCGGGCGAGGTGATGATCTCGTTGTCGAGCACGATCGCGATGCGGCGCTTGGGGTCGCCCGTGGGGTTGCAGGCTGCGTCGCCGGTGATGTCGGCCCAGGTGCTGCCACCCTCACCGTTGAAGTCGATGGCCACGACCCACTCGACGCTCTGGTCGCGCTGGACCGCGCTCGCGCCGCTGATCTGCTCGCCCTGGATGACGGTCGGACCGATCTCGAGGGTGTCGCCCTGGTCGGACGGCAGGACGAGGTTGCCCTCGTCGCTGGGCTCGGCGTCGGGCTGCGCCTCGGAGAGGACCTCGTGGATGGTCAGCTTGGCGGTGGTGCCGATGCGCTCCTCGGCCTCCTGCGCCTCCTCGTCGCTGGTGACGCCCGGCAGCTCGACGAGGATCCGGTTCTCGCCCTGGCGGACCAGGACGGACTCGGCGACGCCGAGGGCGTCGACGCGGCCGCGCAGCACCTCGAGGGTCTTGTCGACGTTCTCGGCCGTGGCCGGGGTCTGCTCGGTGCCCTCCGCCTCGAAGACGAACTGCGCCCCGCCCCGGAGGTCCAGGCCCAGGTTGGGCTTGACGTTGACGGCGAGCGCCGCGCACCCGGCCAGGAGGCCGAGGACGAGGATGAAGCGGACCCAGACACCACGTGACATGCGCGACATACTCCCCTACCGAGATCGAACACCCGAATCCGGGCACCGACTGCCCAACGGCTGACCACCCCGGTTGGTTCCGGGGCGGTCCGCAGGCTCAGCGGGCGTACGCCTCGAGCTCGCCGGCCAGGTCCGCATTCGCCCGACCTTCGACCAGCGTGCCGTCGCCGGTGTGCTCCAGGGAGCCGATCTCGGCCTCCTGGTGGATGCGGTTGACGAGGTCCCCGCGCTCGTAGGGCAGCAGCACGTCGAACTCCACCTGCGGGCGCGGCAGCTCCGACTCGATGGTGGCGAGCGCGGCCTCCATCCCCTCGCCGGTCTTCGCGCTGACCACCACGCTGTGCGGCTCGCGCGCCCGCAGCCGGCTGATCACCAGGGGGTCGGCGGCGTCGGCCTTGTTGATCACGATGATCTCGGGCACCTTGTCGGCGCCGATCTCGGCGAGCACCTCGCGCACCGCGGCGATCTGGCCCTCGGGGTCGGGGTGGGAGCCGTCGACGACGTGCAGCAGCAGGTCGGAGTCGGCGACCTCCTCCAGCGTGGAGCGGAAGGCCTCGACCAGGCCGTGGGGCAGGTGGCGGACGAAGCCGACGGTGTCGGACATCGTGTAGATGCGGCCGTCGCTGGTCGTCGTACGCCGGGTGGTGGGGTCGAGGGTCGCGAAGAGGGCGTCCTCCACCAGCACACCGGCATCGGTCAGCCGGTTGAGCAGCGAGGACTTGCCGGCGTTGGTGTAGCCCGCGATCGCCACGCTCGGGATGTGGTTGCGGCGGCGCGACTGGCGCTTGACGTCGCGGGTGCCGCGCATCTCCTTGAGCTCGCGGCGCAGCTTGGCGATCTTGGTGTTGATCCGCCGGCGGTCGGTCTCGATCTTGGTCTCACCGGGCCCGCGGCCACCGATGCCGTCACCGCCGGCAGCACGACCGCCGGCCTGGCGCGACAGGTTGCCGCCCCACCCGCGCAGGCGCTGCTTCATGTACTGCAGCTGGGCCAGCTCGACCTGCGCCTGGCCCTCCTTGCTCTTCGCGTGCTGGGCGAAGATGTCGAGGATCAGTGCCGTCCGGTCGACGACCTTGACCTTGATCTTGTCCTCGAGGTTGCGCAGCTGGCTCGGCGCGAGCTCGCCGTCGCAGATGACGGTGTCCGCACCGGTGGCCTGCACGATCTCCCGGATCGCCTCGACCTTGCCGCGACCGATGAAGGTCGCCGGGTCGGGCGACTGGCGGCGCTGGAAGACCGCCTCCAGGACCTCGGAGCCGGCCGTCTCGGCGAGCAGCGCGAGCTCGGCCATCGAGTTCTCGGCGTCGGTGACCGTGCCGCCGGTCCACACGCCGACGAGCACGACCTTCTCCAGACGGAGCTGGCGGTACTCGACCTCGGTGATGTCCTCGAGCTCGGTGCGCAGGCTCGCGACCCGGCGCAGGGCGTGGCGCTCGGCCAGCTCCTGGGCGCCGACGGTGAGCTCCTCGGGGTCGGTGTCGTCCCACTCGTCGTACGGCTCGTCGTCGGCGTAGCCGGACTCGAAGTCGTCGTCGGTGTCGTCGTCCGTGGTGGCGACGTCGGCGTCGAGGGTGCCGTCGAGCTCGATGGCCTCGTCGTCCCAGCCGCGCGTCGCGTCGAGCGCGTCACGCAGGGTGAAGTCGGGTGCCGGGCCATTCGGTTGGGCAGGTGCGTTCGTCATATGCCGTCCAGCCTAGGTCGGCGCGCCCCGGTGCGCGAACCACTTTGCCCGGCTTCGCGGGGCGTCCGACCCGTGACCGAGGACCTGTGTCACTTGGGGGGCATCCGGATGCCGCCGTCGACGCGGATCGTCTCGCCGTTCATGTAGGAGTTGGTCAGGCACTCCACGACCATGCTGGCGAGCTCCTCGGCGTGGCCGAGGCGCTTGGGGAACAGCACGTTCTGGCCGAGGTTGGCCTTGAACTCCTCGGGGTCCGGGAAGGCGTCGTAGATCGGGGTGTCGATCAGGCCGGGCGCCACGGTGTTGAGGCGGATCCCGGCGGCCGAGAGGTCACGCGCGACCGGCAGGGTCATCCCGACCACGCCGCCCTTGGACGCGGAGTAGGAGGCCTGGCCGATCTGGCCGTCGAAGGCGGCGACCGAGGCGAGGTTGACGATCGCGCCGCGCTGGCCGTCGGCGTCGGGCTCGTTGCGGCTCATCACGGTCGCGGCCTGGCGGGTCATGTCGAAGGTGCCGATGAGGTTGATCTCGACGACCTTGCGGAAGGCGTCGAGGTCGTGGGCGGACTCCAGCATCCCGTCGCGGCCGATGGTGCGCTGGGCCCAGCCGATGCCGGCGGAGTTCACGCAGGCACGCAGCGGGGCGATCTCCGCCGCGGCCTCCACGGCAGCGGCGACCTGCTCGGTCCGCGTCACGTCCACGGCGGCGAAGACGCCGCCGATCTCGGCGGCCAGGGCCTCGCCCTTCTCGGCGTTGAGGTCGGCGACGACGACGATCGCGCCCTTCGCTGCGAGGGCGCGGGCGACCGCGGCACCGATGCCGCTGGCGCCGCCGGTGACGATGGCGGAGGATCCGGTGATGTCCATGGCCGGATCCTATGAGCCGGCCAGCGGCGACCGATGCAGGAGGTCGCCGCGTGGGGCCGGCCAGGTCGAGCGGCCGCGCGACTGAGGAACGACGCCGCGGGCGGCTGTGTCGAGACCGGCGATCAGAGATCCGTGACGCCCTCGGCGACCAGCAGCGCCGGCCCGGTCATCAGGATCCGGTCGTCCTCGGTCCACACGACGTGGAGGGTGCCGCCGGGGACGTCCACGCGGTACGCCGTGCCGCGGGGGGCGTCGTCGGCGAGCGCGGCCACCACGGCCACGGCACAGGCGCCGGTGCCGCACGAGCGGGTCTCGCCGGACCCGCGCTCGTGGACCCGCATCGCGACGTGGTGCTCGCCGCGGCGTACGACGAACTCGACGTTGACGCCCTCGGGAAAGACGCCGTCGTCGTGCTCGGGCTCCTCGAGGAGCGGCCCCGCCTCGGCGAGGTTGTCGACGAAGACGACGGCGTGGGGGTTGCCCATCGAGACGTGGCGCGCGGTCCAGGACCGGCCACCGACCGAGACCGTCGTGTCCTCGAAGACCTCGGGGGTGCCCATGTCGGCGGTGAGCTCGTCGCCCGCGCCGTCCAGCGTCTTGACGCCGTCGCGGGTCTGGATGCGCATCGGGAAGGCCTCGCCCTCGCGCTCGTGGAGGTAGCGGGCGAAGACGCGGATGCCGTTGCCGCACATCTCGCTGACCGAGCCGTCGGCGTTGCGGTAGTCCATGAACCACCCGTCGTCACGGCGTACGGCCCGCAGCACCCCGTCACCGCCGATCCCGGCGCGCCGGTCGCACAGCGCGCGCACCCGCTCCGCGGACAGGTCGCCGTGCACCGTGCCGTCGGGGTCGGGCAGCACGACGAAGTCGTTCTCCGTGCCGTGGCCCTTGAGGAAGGGGTAGCTCACGCCTCCAGTGTCGCAGGCGGCGCCGCGGTCAGCGGGGGTCGACCACCTCAGCGGACCACGGTGTAGCGCCCGCACATGAAGTCCCGGTTGCGCGCGACCTCCTCGAGCCGCAGCTCGACGTGGCGCGGAAGGACGGGCGCGCCGCTGCCGACGGTGACCGGGGCGTACTGCAGCCACACCTCGTCGAGGAGCCCGGCGTCGTGCAGCTGGCCGGCGAGGTCTCCCCCGCCCACCACCCACAGGTCCCTGCCGTCGGCCGCCTCGGTCATCGCGGCGTGCACACGGCGTACGTCGTCGTGGGCGAAGCGCACGCTCGCCGGCCCCGCGGGGAAGGTGCGGTGCGTCATCACCCACGTCGGGAGCGGTCCCCACGGGTCGTCGTCGTGGTCGAGGATCCACTGCCAGGTCGTGGCGCCCATGACGCAGGCGCCGAGGCGCTCGCGGAACCCCGGATAGGCCATCGGCCCGTCCATGTCGATGTCGCGCGAGGTCAGCCAGTCGAGCGAGTGGTCGTCGGTCGCGATGAAGCCGTCGAGGGTGCAGCCGGTGTAGTAGATCGTCGCCATCGCACCACTCTCGCAGCGCACACCGGTCGCCCGCCCGACCGTTCTTGCGGTCCTCGCCGGGCCCGGCGCCCGCTCAGGCGGAGACGGCCGTGACCGCCGCGACCGCCTGCGCCACCCGGTCGGGGTCGTCGTGCGCGACCCACACGATGCGGGGGTCCTTGCGGAACCACGAGTCCTGGCGCCGGGCGAAGCGGCGGGTGGCCGTGGTGGTCTGCTCGATCGCCTCGGCGAGCGTGCGGTCGCCGGCGAGGTAGCCCATCACCTCGCGGTAGCCGATCGCCCGCGGCGCCGTACGCCCCTCGGCGAGGCCGCGCGCCAGCAGCGCCTCGACTTCCTCGACGAACCCGGTCGCGAACATCTCCTCGACCCGGCGCGCGATCCGCTCGTCGAGCGTCGGCCGGTCGATGTCGACCCCGACCTGCACGGTCAGCGGGTCGGCGTACTCCAGCCGCGGGAGGCTGGCACTGAACGGGCGACCGGTCAGCGCGATGACCTCCAGGGCGCGTACGACGCGGCGGCCGTTGTCGGGCTCGATCCGCGCCGCCGCCTCGGGGTCGACACCCGCCAGGCGCGCGTGCAGGGCGGGGCCGCCGACGCGCTCGAGCTCCACCTCCAGCTCGCGGCGCAGCGACTCGTCGGTGCCGGGGAAGTCGAAGCGGTCGACGACGGCGCGGGTGTAGAGGGCGGAGCCACCGACGAGCACGGGGGTGGCACCGCGACCGCGGATGTCGACGACGGCGTCGCGCGCCCACTCCTGGAAGAGCGCGACGGTCGCGGGCTCGGTGACGTCGAGGACGTCGAGCAGGTGGTGGGCGATGCCGCGACGCTCGGCCTCCGGCAGCTTGGCCGTGCCGACGTCCATGCCGCGGTAGACCTGCATGGCGTCGGTGTTGACCACCTCGCCGCCGAGGCGTTCGGCGAGGTCGAGGCTCAGCCCGGTCTTGCCGGACGCCGTCGCGCCGACGAGGGCGACGATCGGCTGGGGCATGGGCCCATTGTCCCAGCACGGCTACGCTCGGAGCAGGACCCACCCGCCGGGGTGGGCGGGAGAAGCGAGGGATGCCATGAGTTTCCTGGACAAGGCGAAGGCGAAGCTCACCCAGGCCGTCGACGACCACGGCGACAAGATCGCCCAGGGCATCGACCGGGCCGGTGCGATCGCCAACGACAAGACCGGCGGCAAGCACGCCGACAAGATCGACAAGGCCGCCGGCAAGGCGCGCGACGCGCTCGACCAGCTCGACGGCAAGAACGACGACATCCCGCCCGGCAGCGCGCGCTGAGCGACACCTGGGTTGGCGGCGTGACCGACCGCTTCGCCCTCGTCCCCGCCTCCTACGTCTATCTCCTGCGCGACGGCGTCGGCGGCACCGAGGTGCTGCTCCAGCAGCGCGGCCCGGTGCCCTACATGCCGGGCCACTGGGCAGCCGCCGCGGCCGGGCACGTGGAGCGGGGCGAGACGGCGTACGACGCGGCGCGCCGCGAGGCGCTCGAGGAGCTCGGGGTCACCGACGTCGCGCTGGAGTTCGCCTTCACGATGCAGCGCACCCAGCACGCCGAGGCGATCGAGGAGCGGGTCGACTGGTTCTTCACCGCGCGCACGTGGACGGGCGAGCCGCGGGTCGTGGAGCCGGAGAAGTGCACCGGGCTCGGGTGGTTCCCCCTCGACGCCCTGCCCTCGCCGGTGGTGCCGCACGAGGCGCACGCCCTGGCCCACCTGTCGTCCGGCGTGGGCTACCTGACCTTCGGCTGGGACCGCCCGGCAGGGTGAGGCCCCGCCCCTCGGGGGTGGCCGCAACAGGCTGCGGGCAGACAGGATGCAGGATCGACCCATGGGAGGGACCCCGATGAGCAACGACGACCTGAGCCCGATGCCCGAGCCCTACGCCGAGGAGCCGCAGCTGGTCCCGGGAGGGGTGGACGCGCTGCACGACGACCCGGCCGACAACGGCCTGGCCCGCGACCTCGACCCCGACGACAACCCCGCCGTCGACGACGTGCTGCCCGAGGAGGTCGCCGAGGCCGACGACAAGTCGCAGGCCCCGGACGGTGAGGCCGCCTCCTCCGACAAGGAGGCCGGCACGACCGACGACGACCCTGAGGCGGGCCAGGAGGCCGAGGACGGGTCGCCGGAGCCGCCCGCCTGACGGGTGCCTCGGCAGCCGCCGGTCTGTCGGAGTCCCCGGCTACCCGGTGATCGCGACGACAGTGCGGTCCTCGTGGTGCGGATACCGCACCACGAGGACCGCACAACGGTTGTCCACAGCCCGGGCGCCGGTGGTGGCGGCGGTCCCGCCGGGCTGCCGACGATGGTCCGATGGACCTCAGCGCGTACGCCGACCTGCTCTCCCTGCAGTCCGGGGTGGTGGCACGTCGCCAGCTCGTCACCGACGCCCGGCTCAAGCCGCACGACCTGCAGCGGCTGGTACGCCGACGCGACCTCGTACGCGTCCACGACGGGGTGTTCGTCGACCACACGGGCGACCTCACGTGGCTGCAGCGCGCGTGGGTCGGCGTGCTCCTCGCCTGGCCCGCGGCGTTGTCGCACGACAGCGCCCTGCGCGCCGCTGACGGGCCGGGCCGGGCCGGCCGCGACGACTCGGTGATCCACCTCGCCGTCGACCGCGACCACCACGTGCGGGTTCCGGCGGGCTACCGGTTGCACCGGATGTCCGGGTTCGCCGACCGCGCCATGTGGAACACCAGCCCTCCTCGCGTCTCGATCGAGGAGGCGCTGATCGACGTGGCGGTCGCGAAGGCGGACGACTTCGGAGCGGTCGCGGTGCTCGCCGACGCCGTGCAGGCGCGGCGCACCCTGCCGGTCCGCATCCGCGACACCCTCGACCTGCGGCCCCGCGTCCCTCGGCGCGACTTCCTGCGCGCGGTCCTCAGCGACCTCGACCGCGGCACCTGCTCCGTGCTGGAGCACGGCTACCTCACGCGGGTCGAGCGCGCCCACGGACTGCCGGACGGCCTGAGACAGGTGCGCGACTCGCAACGAGGGCCGCTCTACCGCGACGTCGTCTACCCCGATCTCGACCAGGCCGTGGAGCTCGACGGTCGGCTGTGGCACTCGTCCGCGGCCCAGCACGACGCCGACCTCGATCGCGACCTCGACGCCGCGGTCGACCGCCTCACGACCGTACGCCTGGGGTGGGGGCAGGTCTTCGGGCGTCCGTGCGAGACCGCCGTACGCCTCGGGCGGCTGTTCGCGGCCCGCGGTTGGTGGGGGCGGCCGACCCGCTGCCCCGACTGCCCGGGCTCGCTCGACCTGGCGGGGTGAGGCCTTGTGCGGTCGCTGTGGTGCGGATTCCGCACCACGGTGACCGCACAGCGGTTGCGATCACCGGGTAGCCGGGGACTCCGAAGAAGGCCCGGACCAAGACCCTCAGCCGCAGGCAGGCGCCGGCGTGAGCGGAGCAGGCACCCCGACGCTCGGCATCCCGAGCCCGACCCCGGTCGGCGCGGGGGGCGCGGACGTACGCCGCTCCCAGGCGTCGCCGGCGCGCGTGCGGCGTACGGACCGGATCGGACCGTCGGCGACGAGGTGGTGCGGCGCGGCGTAGGTGACGGTCACGGTGACCATGTCGCCCGGGCGCACCGAGTCCTCGGGCACCGCGGAGAAGTCGGCCTCGAAGTGGACGAGCCGGTTGTCGGGCGCGCGCCCCGACAGCCGCTTGGTCGCGAGGTCCTTGCGGCCCTCGCCCTCGGAGACCATCAGCTCGACGGTGCGACCGACGAGCGCCTTGCCCTCGGTCCAGGCGACCTCGTCGACCACGGCGGCGAGGCGGAGGTAGCGGTCCTTGACGACCTCCGGCGCGACCTGGTCGTCGAGCGTCGCGGCGGGGGTCCCGGGACGCTTGGAGTACTGGAAGGTGAAGGCGGAGGAGAAGCGCGCGGCCCGCACGACGTCGAGCGTGGCCTGGAAGTCCTCCTCGGTCTCGCCGGGGAAGCCGACGATGATGTCGGTGGTGATCGCCGCGTCCGGGATGGCCGCGCGGACCCGGTCGATGATCCCGAGGAACTTCGAGGAGCGGTAGGACCGGCGCATGTCGCGCAGCACCTTGTCGGAGCCGGACTGCAGCGGCATGTGCAGCGACGGCATCACGTTGGGCGTCTCGGCCATCGCCTCGATCACGTCGTCGGTGAACTCCGCCGGGTGCGGCGAGGTGAAGCGCACCCGCTGGAGCCCGTCGACCTGCCCGCAGGCGCGCAGCAGCTTGGAGAAGGCCTGCCGGTCGCCGAACTCCACACCGTAGGCGTTGACGTTCTGCCCCAGCAGGGTGATCTCGGTGACGCCCTCGGCGACGAGCGCCTCGATCTCGGCGAGGATCTCGCCGGGACGGCGGTCCTTCTCCTTGCCGCGCAGCGCCGGGACGATGCAGAAGGTGCACGTGTTGTTGCACCCGACCGAGATCGACACCCAGGCGGCGTACGCCGACTCGCGCCGCGTCGGCAGCGTCGAGGGGAAGACCGACAGCGACTCCAGGATCTCGACCTGGGCCTCCTCGGCCACCCGTGCCCGCTCGAGCAGCACCGGCAACGACCCGATGTTGTGGGTGCCGAAGACGACGTCGACCCACGGCGCCCTGGTCGTGATGGTCTCGCGGTCCTTCTGCGCCAGGCAGCCGCCGACGGCGATCTGCATGCCGGGAGTCACGGCCTTGACCGAGGCGAGCTGGCCGAGGTTGCCGTAGAGCTTGTTGTCGGCGTTCTCGCGCACCGCGCACGTGTTGAAGACCACGACGTCGGCCTGCTCCTCGCGCCCGGCGCGGACGTAGCCCGCGTCCTCCAGCAGGCCGCTGAGCCGCTCGGAGTCGTGGACGTTCATCTGGCAGCCGTGGGTCTTGACCTCGTAGGTGCGCGCGGGTGCGTGGGGTGCGTTCATGACCCACCCAGCGTACGGCGAGCGCCTTGAGCCGGGGGAATCCCGCGAGGTGCCGCCACGGTCCCGGCGACGGCCCACACCACCACACCACCCGTCCAGACCATTTCCGTGCACGTATGGGTCATTACTCCTCAGTAATGCTTAGTTTTTCCGCATGTCTCTTCAAGATCAGATCAAGTCATCCACAAAGCGGTAACAACCCTTCCTCCGAAATCGGCGGTCCGGGCACCGCTCACCCGCTGATCAGGAGAGTTCCGTGAGCCTCACCAGCGCCCGCGTCCACACCACCGCCGCCCGTTTCGTGCGGATGGGGACGTTCGGACTCGTTGTCACCGTCCTGTTGCTTTCCTCGCTCCAGGTCGTCGCCCACGCCGCGGGGGCGCCGTCCAGCAAGCAGGGCGCCACGAAGTCCAGCGAGCAGGGCGCCGAGCACGGCACGAAGCAGGGCAGGAAGCAGCGGGGCAAGGGCACCAAGGCGCGCAAGGTGTCGGTGCGCGGCACGCTCGCCTCTCTTCCCCCGGTCGTCCAGCCGGGCCTCTCCCCCGCGGCACCGTCGGACAACGGCTCGCTCGTCGCCACCTTCACCCCGGCCGACCCGGGCCGCAAGGTCACTCTCGAGCGCCGGACCGCCCGCGGCTGGAGGGCCGTCTCCACCAGCGCCGAGGACACCTGGGGCTCGGCCGCCTTCTCCCCGGCACCGGGC
Source organism: Nocardioides furvisabuli (assembly GCF_021083185.1). Lineage (GTDB taxonomy): Bacteria > Actinomycetota > Actinomycetes > Propionibacteriales > Nocardioidaceae > Nocardioides > Nocardioides furvisabuli. The sequence goes on from NZ_JAIGQB010000004.1 coordinate 159,237, forward strand.
ACCTACCGCGCCCGCACCACCACCGGCGGACGCACCTGGGTGACCGGCAGCGTGACCACCACCCGCTGGACGCCGCAGTTCGAGGACACCTTCTCCGGCACCACCCTCGACGGAAGCGTGTGGAACGACCAGAAGCGCGAGCACGAGAGCGTGTACGCGCCCCGCACCTGCGCCCGCGTCGACCCGTCCGCGCGCCGCGTCGGCGAGGGCGTGCTGCACCTCGGCGTCGCGCTCGACCCGGCCCGCGCCGGCCTGCCGTGCGACTACACCTCGCCCCGCACCTCGGGCACCAGCCCCTACCTGCTCAACAGCCAGGTCGCGACCGAGCACACCCGCTTCTTCCGCCACGGCATCGTCGCTGCCCGCATCAAGCCGCAGCGCGCCAAGGGCATGCACTCCGGCCTCTGGTTGCTGCCCAGCGGCACCAAGTACACCGACGGCGTGCCTGCCGCCGGCGCGGAGATCGACGTCATGGAGTTCTTCGGCGAGAACGGCCGCGGCAACGAGACCATCGGCTCGCACATCCACTACTACGAGGCCGGCTGGGACAAGATCAGCCTCGGCGACACCTTCAAGGACGCCCGCCAGGTGCTGGGCAAGAACCGCTCGTGGTGGGACGAGTTCCACGTCTTCTCCGTCGAGTGGACCCCCACCGAGTACATCTTCCGCGTCGACGGTCGTGAGTACTACCGCGAGACGGGCGCGGTCTCCCAGGCCGACCAGTACCTCGTGCTGTCCAACCTGACCTCCGACTACGAGCTCCACGAGCTCACCGCCGACGAGGTCTCCGACACCGCGCAGGTCGACTGGGTCCGCGTCTTCGACGCCTCCTCGCAGGAGTCGGTGCGCGTCACCCGCGGACGCAGGGTCGCGAAGAAGCGCGCCTGAGCGAGGTCGACCCTCCACGCCTAGGCTCGCGGGCATGCCCCGGATGCACGCGCTCGAGCTGCTGCCCGACGACGCCGGCCGCGACGTCGTACGCCGTGACTGGCAGGCGCTGCGGGACGCCGGGCTGCCCTCGCAGCTCGACCACCGCGGCGAGACCAACAGCCCGCACGTGACCGTCGTGGCGGCGCCCGCGCTGCGCGCCGAGGACGAGCAACGGGCCGTCGAGCTGGTCGCGGCACTGCTCCCGGTGCAGGTGCGACCTGCAGGCGTCGCGCTGCTCGGCGGCGCCCGCGTGTCGCTCGTACGCCTCGTCGACGTGCCCGACGCACTGGTGCGAGCAGTGCTCGACCTGCGTGGCTCGGTGCCGGACGTGCAGCACGCCGGCTGGCTGCCGCACGTCACGCTCGCGCGGCGCATGGACCGCGCCGACGTGCCGGCGGCCCTGGAGGCCGTGGGCCACGAGGACGCCGTCCTCACGCTCGCGTCGCTGCGCCGGTGGGACCCGGAGGCGGGAATCGTCACCACTTTGTGATGGCCCATGTGGGAGGTGGTCGATGGCCCCTCGGGGCCACGTGCGGATAGGTTGCGGATATGACCGCGCAGGAAAGCTCACCCGTCAGCGCCGGCCGGGGCGAGCCCCTGGTCGTGCTCAAGGACGTGCAGAAGCACTTCGGCCAGCTCCACGCCCTCAAGGACATCGACCTCACCGTCACCCGCGGCGAGGTCGTCGTGGTGATCGGGCCCTCGGGCTCGGGCAAGTCGACCCTGTGCCGCACGATCAACCGCCTCGAGACCATCGACAGCGGCACGATCATGCTCGACGGCCAGCCCCTGCCCGAGGAGGGCAAGGAGCTCGCGGCGCTGCGCGCCGAGGTCGGCATGGTCTTCCAGAGCTTCAACCTCTTCGCCCACAAGACGATCCTGGAGAACGTCACCCTCGGGCCGATCAAGGTGCGTGGCATGAAGAAGGCCGACGCCGACAAGCGGGCGATGGAGCTCCTGGAGCGTGTCGGGATCGCCCACCAGGCCGAGAAGTACGCCGCGCAGCTCTCCGGCGGCCAGCAGCAGCGCGTCGCCATCGCGCGCGCCCTGGCCATGGATCCGAAGGTGATGCTCTTCGACGAGCCCACCTCCGCACTCGACCCGGAGATGATCAAGGAGGTGCTCGACGTCATGGTCGACCTCGCCGAGCAGGGCATGACCATGGTCGTGGTCACCCACGAGATGGGCTTCGCGCGCACCGCCGCCGACCGGGTCGTGTTCATGGCCGACGGCGCGATCGTGGAGGAGAACACCCCCGAGGAGTTCTTCACCAACCCCAGCTCGGACCGCGCCAAGGACTTCCTCGGCAAGATCCTCAAGCACTGATCCATCCAATCCATCGGCCGGAGACCTCCGGCTCGGGACAGAAGGAGAAGCAATGCGATTCACCAGGACCAAGGCGATCGTCGCTGCGACAGGGCTGGCGCTGTCGCTGGCCGCGTGCGGCGGGGACGACGGCAGCGAGCCGGAGGTCGTGACCGACGCCGAGTTCGAGGCCGGGACCACGATGGCGGAGCTCGCCGAGGCCGGCTCCATGACCGTCGGCACCAAGTTCGACCAGCCCGGCTTCGGCCTGCTGGGCCTCGAGGACACTCCCGAGGGCTTCGACGTCGAGGTCGCCAAGATCATCGCCGGCGCCATGGGCATCGCGCCCGAGGACATCGAGTGGAAGCAGGCCACCTCCGACATCCGCGAGCAGGTGATCGAGGACGGCGAGGTCGACATGGTCGTGGCGACCTACACGATCAACGAGGAGCGCGCCCAGCGCATCACCTTCGCCGGCCCCTACTACGAGGCGGGCCAGCAGCTGATGGTCAACGCCGACAACGACTCGATCAACGGGCCCGAGGACATCGCGGACAACCCCGACATGAAGGTCTGCTCGGTGACCGGCTCGACCCCCTCGGAGCAGATCAGGGAGTATCTGGCCTCCGACGACCAGCTGGTGCTCTTCGACATCTACGACAAGTGCAAGGACGCGCTCGGCAACGGCCAGGTCGACATCGTCACCACCGACAACGTGATCCTCCTCGGCTACGTGGACGGGAGCGACGGCGAGTTCAAGCTCGTCGGCGAGCAGTTCACCGAGGAGCCCTACGGCATCGGCATCGAGAAGGGTGACGTCGAGTTCTGCGAGTTCATCAACGAGACGCTCGCCGACAACGAGGACGCCTACGTCGCGGCGTGGGAGGCCACCGCCGGCGAGGTCGAGGGCACCGAGACCCCTGAGCTCCCCGAGCCTGCTCCCTGCGTCTGAGCCGACCGAACCACCCATGACCGGTGGGGGCGCATCCCGTGCGTCCCCACCGGCTCACCGAGAGGAACCACCGTGGACCCGGTGATCGACAACCTGGACCTGTACTGGTCCGGGTTCCTGCGCTCGCTGAGCATCATCGGCTGGAGCCTCGTGGGCTCGCTGCTGCTCGGCACCCTGATCGCTGCCTTCCGGGTCTCGCCGGTCGCGTCCCTGCGGGCCTTCGGCTCGGGGTGGGTGACCGTCGTGCGCAACTGCCCGTTGACCATCGTGCTCTTCTTCATGGCCTTCGGCCTCCCGGAGCTGGGCGTCAACGCGAGCTTCTACCTCTTTGGTGTCGCGGGTCTGATCATCTACACCTCCGCCTTCGTCTGCGAGGCGATCCGCTCGGGCATCAACTCCGTCTCCGCCGGTCAGGCCGAGGCGGCGCGGGCCATCGGCCTCCCCTTCACCCTGACCCTCACCCAGGTGGTCCTGCCGCAGGCGCTGCGCGCCACGGTGCCGCCCCTGGGGAGCGTGCAGATCGCGATGTTCAAGAACTCCGCCGTGGTCGGTGCCTTCGGCGTCGGCGGGGACCTCTACAGCGTCGGGCGCAACCTGACCAGCGCCCAGGGCTTCTCCTACATCCCGGTGCTGACGGGGGTGGCGATCGGCTACCTCGTGATCACCCTGGCTGCCGGCGCGCTGCTCGCCGTCATCGAGCGAAAGGTGGCGATCGCGCGATGAGCCAGACCTCGGTCCTCTACGACGCCCCCGGCCCCCGTGCCGTACGCCGCGCGCGCATCGGCACCGCGCTGGCGATCCTCGCGTTCCTCGGCCTCGCCGCCCTGGTGGTCCTGCGGCTGGCCGACCGCGGGCAGTTCGACGCCGAGCTGTGGAACCCCTGGGTCAACCCCTCCGACGACTCGTTCAGCGCGGTCTGGGGGCTGGTGGGCCGCGGCCTGGTGGCCACCTTGGTGGCGGCGACGCTGGCGATCGTGCTGGCGCTCGTGGTCGGGGTGCTGCTGGGAGTCGCGCGGATGATGCTCGGGAACCGGCTGCGGGTGCCCGTGGTGCTGTGGATCGAGCTGTTCCGCGGCCTGCCCGTCGTCATCACCATCGTCTTCGTGTGGCGCGCCATGGTCGAGCTCGGCATCGACGTCGGCCCGCTCCCGGGCGACCCGGCACTGTGGTACCTGGTCATCGGCCTGACCCTCTACAACTCCGTCATCATCGCCGAGATCCTGCGCGCCGGCGTGCTCTCGTTGCCTCGCGGCCAGCGCGAGGCCGCGCTCGCCGTCGGCCTGACCAACGGCCAGACGATGCGCACCATCCTGCTGCCGCAGGCGTTCCGGGTGATGCTGCCGGCCCTGATCAGCCAGCTGGTGGTGGTCCTCAAGGACACCTCGCTCGTGGCGGTGATCGGACTGGGCTACCTCGAGCTGCTGCGGAGGGGCAACCAGATCTCGCAGAACCTGGACAACCCGATCCAGTCGCTCCTGATCGTGGCCCTGATCTACATCGTCATCAACTACTCGCTGTCCAAGCTCGCCGAGTACGTCGAGCGACGCCTGGGCCAGGCGAGCGGCTCGTCGGCGGGCAATGGACTCGATGCCGGCACCGCCGGGAGCCAGGCCGCCTGATCCCAGGGCCCGAGCGGGCACTTCCTCGCGCTGCAGCACGCCGATCGGGCGGGCTAGCGCCTCGCGGTCACCCAGAGCCGGATCTCGCCCTCGACCACGACCGTGCCGTCGGTGCGTACGCCCCGCACCCGCACCGGCAGGTGGTAGCCCTCACCGGCGTCGGCGAGCCACTGCTCGGGGTCGGTCTCGGCGATGCAGGTGATGTCGGAGCTGGCCCTGGCGGTGTAGGTCACCTCCATGCCCTGCGGGATCCAGCGCTGCCCGCGCGGGATGCTCGACTCGGCCAGCGCTCCCATCGCCGCCTCGAGCCCGTTGCACAGGGCGATCGCGTGCACGCTGCCGATGTGGTTGTGCACGCGACGGCGGTCACGGATGACGAGCTCCGCGCGGTGCGGCTCGATGACGGTGAAGCGCGGGCGGATGCTCGCGAAGTACGGCGCCTTCCGGCTGAAGGCGATCGAGAAGACCCGGTCGCCCAGGGGCAGCGCGGAGGTCTTCTTCCAGAGGTCGAGGACGGCAGGCATGCCGCGACATTACTGCCGAGTAACCAGCCGCGCCAGCATGCGCCTCCGGTGGACGGCCCGCTCAGATGAAGAGCAGCTGGGCGCCGTCGGTGATCTCCATGAAGTCGCTGGCCGAGATGATGCCCTCGACCTCGTCGATGAGGTCCTCCTCGTGCAGCTTCATCATGTCGGCGCTCATCCGGCACGCCCACAGGTGGCCACCGGAGGCGTGGATCATCTCCAGGAACTCCGGCACCTCGGGGACGTCGAGGTCAGCGATCTGCTTCTTCATCATCTTCGTCGTCGCAGCAGTCATGCCGGGCAGGCCGGCCATCCCCTGCGGCATGTGCACGCCGAACATCCCCGGGGGATGCATGGCGGTGTTGCCCAGGTAGGAGAACTGCAGGTCGCCCTGGGTCTTCTTGTTGATCATGTCGAAGCCCCAGAAGGTGAAGAACAGGTGCACCTCGATGCCCTCACCGAGGGCGGCGTTGCCCAGGATCAGCGCCGGGTAGGCCATGTCGAGGTTTCCCTTGGAGCAGATGATGGCCAGCTTGCGGCCGGACTCGGCCTCGTCGTCGAACGACGGGACGAAGGAGACCTCCTCGTCCATGGTGGTGGTCACGTCGGTCGTCATCTCACACACATCCCTTCGGCTTGGGCAGCCCGGCCACGTAGGCCATCTTCTTGGCGGGCTTCTTGGGGAAGAGCCCGAACAGGGTCTTCACGTCGATGCCGGTCTGGGTGCTGACCCGTCGCAGGGTCGGGGTCTCCCCCATGGCGGCGTGGTCGGTGCGCAGGAACCGGATGGGCACCCAGTGGGCCTCGGTCAGCTCGATCCCGATCAACCGGGCCAGCTCGACACCGAGGTCCTCGGTCCAGTCGTCCGGGTGGGTGAGGAAACCTTCCTCGTTCACCTCGAGCGGGCGACCGGCGATGGTGGTGGTGGGCATGCTCATTCCTCTCTCATGGACGCCGACACGGCGGCAGGTGGGCCTTCGGGGTGCTTGCCGGCCATGGACATCTGGGGCTTGAGGCCCAGTGGCCGACCGGGAAGCAGGGCGTTCCAGTAGATGTGCCGGAAGGCCAGCTTGGACAGGTGGTTGAAGCGGCTCTCCTTGAGCAGTCGCAGCGGACCGACGCCGGGGACCGGGAAGGTGCCGGTGAGCGGCTCGGTCTCGTAGTTGAAGTCGAGCAGCAGGGCCTTTCCGTGCCCGGACTCCACGAAGCAGTTGGCGTGACCGTCGAAGGAGTGCGTCATCGTGCGCCCGTGCGCGAGCTGGACCAGGTTGTCGATGAAGACCTCGACCGAGAAGTGGGCCACCGAACCGGCCTTGGAGGTCGGCAGGTTGGCGGCGTCACCGAGCGCGAAGATCTCCGGGTGCACGGGACGCCCGCCCTGCGGGGCGTACTGCATGGTGTGCTTGTCGACGGTGACGTAGTTGAGCTCGTCGCCCAGCCCGGACCGCTCCACGAAGTCGGCGCCCATGTTGAGCGGCACCGTCACGAGCAGGTCGTAGGGCACCTCGCGCTCGTCGTAGGACCGCAGCACCTTGGCGTCCTGGTCCACCGACTCGACCATGAAGTCCGTCTCGAGGGCGACGTTGCGCTCCTCGAGCGCGTGCCCCAGCTCGCGGCTGGCGACGGGCTTGGTGAACGCGCCGTCCAGCGGGGTCACGAAGACCAGCTCGGTGCGCTCGCGCAGGCCGTGTTGGCGCAGCCAGTCGTCGGCGAGGAAGGTGAACTCCAGGGGCGCCACGGGGCACTTGATGGGCAGCTCGGTGATGTGCACGACCAGGCGCCCGCCCTCGAAGGCGGCGAGGTTGTCACGCAGCGCGAGGGACCCCTCGAAGGTGTAGAACTCGTTCACGCTCCTGTGCCAGCCCTCCCCCAGCATGCCGGGGGTCTGGTCCGGGCGCGGCGTGGTGCCGGAGGCGATGACGAGGTAGTCGTAGTCGAGGGCCTCGCCGCTCTCGAGCAGCACCCGGCGTCCGTCTGCGTCGACACGGTCGACCTCGCCGGTCACGATCCGGGTCGCGGGGTCGATGAAGCGACGCTTCGACCGCCGGACCTGCTCGGGGGTGTTCATCCCGAACGGCATGAAGAGGTAGCCGGGCTGGTAGTCGTGCACGTCGTCGCGATCGACGAGGGTCACGTTCCAGTCGGGCAGCACCCTGCGGACCTTGTTGGCGACCATCGTGCCGGCGGTGCCGCCGCCGAGCACGAGGAGCGTGGGGGGTGAGAAGGTCATGTTCCAGATATACCCCCGGGGGTTTGCGCCGGGACAGGGACCTAGGTCCCCTCACGACCGGGACCAGCGGCCGCTGCGAGGACCTCGACCCGGTTGCCGTGGGCGTCGACGGCGTGGAGGCGGACGTGGCCGGGGAAGGAGTCCCGCTGGCTCTCGTCGACCTCGAAGCCCAGTCCGCGCAGGCGGCCCGCGACCACCTCGAGCTCGTCGACGACGAAGGCCGGGTGCGCCTTGCGCGCCGGGGCGAAGGGGTCCTCGACGCCGACGTGCAGCTCGGCCGAGACAGCACCCGCATCGTCGTACGCCCGGAACCAGCAGCCTCCACGGGCCGCGAGGTCGGCCGGCTTGTCGACCTCGGTGAGCCCGAGCCCGTCGGCGTAGAAGCGGCGCGCGCCGTCCTCCCCGCCGGGCGGGCAGGCGACCTGGACGTGGTGCAGCCGCATCAGACCCGCACCCCGTCCGGCTTCTGCGCGACCACGAAGATCCGGCGGAACGGCATCACCACGCGCCCGTCGGCGTCGGCCGGGTAGGCCTCGCGCAGCAACGCGCGGAACTCGTCCTCGAAGTCGCCGCGCAACCCGTCCGGCAGCGCCTGGAGCGTGGGGCGCGCGCCCGTGCCGGAGACCCAGTCGAAGACCGGGTCGGCGCCGGTGAGGACATGGAGGTACGTCGTCTCCCAGGCGTCGACCTCGCACCCGAGGTCCAGCAGGAGGCGGGCGTAGTCGGCCGGCTCGTGGCTCGCGGGGACCGCGACGTCGCGCACGTGCTCGGCGTACGGCGCGCGCTCGGCGATGTCGGCGCGGATGGTGTGGCTCGGCTCGTCGAAGTTGCCCGGCACCTGGAAGGCGAACCAGCCGCGCGGCGCCACGCGGTCGAGGAGGTCGGGCAGCAGCGCGAGGTGGTCCGGCAGCCACTGCAGGGTGGCGTTGGAGACGAGCACGTCGACCGGGGCGCGCAGCGCGACCGGGTCGGGCCGGGCCCAGTCGCGCAGGTCGGCGACCTCCCACGTGACGCCGAGGACCTCCCGGGCCGCCGCGATCATCTGCGGGCTGCTGTCGATGCCGGTCACCGACGCCCTCGGCCAGCGGTCGGCGAGCAACGCGGTGAGGTTGCCGGGGCCACAGCCCAGGTCGACGACGACCTTCGGCGTCTCCGCGTGCACCCGCGCCAGCAGGTCGACGAACGGCCTCCCCCGCTCGTCGGCGTACGCGAGGTAGCGGTCGGGGTCCCAGATGTGGCTCATGTCAGCTCCTCCACAGGTGTCGGGGTCGTGCGCGTCCCCTCCCCGAGGCATATCCGAGGACGTTCCGGTAGGTCAATCGACAGATCCACCCACCAGCACGTCCCCAGATGCCGGCAGGAGCGGCCGCGGAAGTGTCTTGATGTCGAGACATCTCACTCTCCACCCGCACTCTCTCGATGTCAAGATTCTCGACCGGAGTCGTCGTCTGGCAGGATGTCGTCATGCGCGACGAGGTGGACGACCTGGTCGAGGCCTGGGGACGCGAACGCGGCGACCTCGACCTCGCTCCGGTCGAGGTGTTCTCGCGCATCAGCCGCCTGGCCCGTCACCTCGACCTGGCTCGCCGCGACGCCTTCACCGCGCACGGCATCGAGTCGTGGGAGTTCGACGTGCTGGCCGCGCTGCGTCGCGTCGGGGAGTCGTACGAGCTCTCCCCCGGCCGCCTGCTGCGCGAGACGCTCGTGACCAGCGGCACCATGACCAACCGCGTCGACCGCCTCGCCGCTCGCGGGCTCGTCGAGCGGCTCCCGGACCCGCACGACCGCCGTGGCGTGCTGGTGCGGCTCACCGCCGACGGCAAGGCGAGCGTGGACGGGGCCTTCGAGGCCCTGCTCGCCGCCGAGGCCGACCTCCTGGCCGACCTGTCGGCCGCGGAGCGTACGCAGCTCGCGAGCCTGCTGCGCTCGCTGCTCGCGCCCTTCGGGACGCCGGCGCCGTAGACACGCAGACATTGGTCCGCCCACGCGCGGCGCGCCCGTGTGGGGAGCCACCGCGGACCGACCATGGTCCGCGCGTCTCCTACTCGACGAGCTCGGAGGCCTCGAGCCACTCCAGCTCGAGCTCCTCCTTCTCGGCCGCGAGCTCGCCGAGCTGGTCACCCACCCGCGCGAGCAGCGCGTAGTCGGTGAGGTTGGCCTCCATCTCGGCGTGCAGCGCGGCCTCGCGCGCGGCGATCCGCTCGAGCTGCTTCTCCACCTTGGCCAGCACCTTGCGGGCAGCACGGTCCTCGGCGCTGCCGGCACGCGCCTTGGCCGGGGCGGCGTCATGCGGATCCGCAGCCATGGGTGCGGGGTCGTATGACGCAGGGGCGTCCGCGTCACCAGCGCCGAGCGTGGCCGACGACGCAGAGGCCGCGCGTCGTTCGAGGTACTCGTCCACCCCGCGCGGCAGCATCGAGACCTGCCCGTCGCCGAGCAGCGCCCAGGTCGAGTCGGTGACACGCTCGAGGAAGTAGCGGTCGTGCGAGACCACCACGAGCGTGCCGGGCCAGCTGTCGAGGAAGTCCTCGAGCACGTTGAGGGTGTCGATGTCGAGGTCGTTGGTGGGCTCGTCGAGGAGCAGCACGTTGGGCTCGGTGAGCAGCAGCTTGAGCAGCTGGAAGCGTCGGCGCTCGCCACCCGACAGGTCGCCGAGGCGCGCGGTGAGCCGGTCGCCGGTGAAGCCGAAGCGCTCGAGCATCGAGGTCGCGGTGACCTCCTGGCCGTCGAGCGTCTTGGTCACCCGGCGGATCGACTCCACCGTCGGCAGCACCCGCGCCTCGGGGTCGATCTCGTCGAGGGCCTGGGTGAGGTGCTGGAGCGCGACCGTACGTCCCTGCTTGACGCGGCCGACGCTCGGCGCGAGCGCGCCGGAGATCAGCGACAGCAGCGAGGTCTTGCCGGCACCGTTGACGCCGACGATGCCGATCCGGTCGCCGGGCCCGATGCGCCACGTCGCGTGCTGGAGCAGCACCTTCTCGCCGCGGGCGAGGTCGACGTCCTCGATGTCGATGACGTCCTTGCCGAGCCGCTGGCTGGCGAAGCGCTGGAGCTCCATCCGGTCGCGCGGCGGCGGCACGTCCTCGATCAGGGCGTTGGCGGCGTCGATGCGGAACTTCGGCTTCGACGTCCGTGCCGGGGCGCCGCGCCGCAGCCAGGCCAGCTCCTTGCGGGCGAGGTTGAGCCGGCGGCTCTCCGAGGCGGCCGCCTGGCGCGAGCGCTCGGCCTTGGCCAGGACGTACGCCGCGTAGCCGCCCTCGTAGGTGTCGACCGCGCCGTCGTGGACCTCCCATGTGGTCTGGCAGACCGCGTCGAGGAACCACCGGTCGTGGGTGACGACCATCAGCGCGCTCGGCAGGCCCACGAGGTGGTCGGCCAGCCACGCCACGGCCTCGACGTCGAGGTGGTTGGTCGGCTCGTCGAGGATGATCAGGTCGTGGCGCGAGAGCAGCAGCGCCGCCAGGGCACAGCGCCGGCGCTCACCACCGGAGAGGCCGACGACCGCGCGGTCGAGGCTCACCCCCGCCAACAGCTCCTCCACCACCTGACGGGTCGTGGCGTCGGCGGCCCACTCGTGGTCCTCGCGACCGCCGAGCACCGCCTCGCGCACGGAGTGGGAGTCGACGAGCTCGTCGCCCTGGTGGAGGTAGCCGATCTCGACGCCGCGGGTCTTGGAGACGCGGCCGGAGTCGGGCTGCTCGATGCCGGTCATCACCTCGAGCAGCGTGGTCTTGCCGTCGCCGTTGCGACCGACGATGCCGACGCGCTCGCCGACGGAGATGCCGAGGGAGACGTCGTCGAGGAGCGGTCGTACGCCGTAGGACTTCGAGACCCGCTCGAGGTTGATGAGGTTCGCCATGACGGGCCCGATCCTCTCAGGGATCACCTCGCCGGCGTGCTTCGGCGTACGTCGCCGACCTGCGCGGGGGTGGCTCGCGCACCGCTCACGACGAGCTCAGCTGAGCGGCGTGCCCTCCGCCGGCGCGGGTGCGACCGGGGTGGGAGAGGAGTCCCCGCCGGTGCGGGCGTACTTCTGGATCAGCTGCTCGACGTCGAGGCCGGTCGTGGTCTTCAGCAGCTCCATCGTCTGGACGAAGTTGTTCGTCACCTGCTTGGACAGCTCGCCGGCACCGTCGGCGGAGATCACGGTCAGCTTGTCGATCCCGGCCATCGGGCGGGCCAGCTCGGCGGCCACCTTCGGCATCACCTCGATGAGCATCTGGAGCACCGCGGCCTCGTTGTAGCCGGCGAAGGCGGCGGCCTTCTTGTCCATCGCCTCGGCCTCGGCCTGGCCCGCGGCCAGGATCGCGGCGGCCTGGGCCTCGCCCTCGGCGCGGAGGGCGTCGGCCTCGGCCACGCGGCGGGCCTTCTCGGCCTCACCGCGCTTGGCGCCCTCGATGGCCTCGGCCTCGGCGAGCGCGGAGCGCCGCGACTTCTCGCCCTCACCGGTCAGGCGCGCCTTCTCGGCCTCCGCCTCGGCGTTGGCGATGGACGACGCCTTGCGGGCTTCGGCCTCGAGGATCTCCGAGCTGCGACGGCCCTGGGCCTCGGTCTCGACGCGGTAGCGCTCGGCGTCGGCGGGCTTGCGGACCTCGGTGTCGAGCTGGCGCTCCTTGAGAGCGGCCTGCCGCACGGCGACCTTCTCCTGCTCCAGCAGGACGGCCTGGTCGCGGTCGGCCTGGGCGAGCGGGCCGGCGGCCGCGGCCTGCGCGTTGGCGGCGTCGGTCTCGGCCTTGATCTCTGCGCTCTTGAGGGCCAGGGCGCGCTGGGTGATCGCGATCTCCTGCTCGGCGGCGATGCGTGCCTGCTCGGCGGCCTGGCGGGCGTTGGCCTCGGCGATGGAGGCGAGCTGGTTGAGCTTGGCGGCCTCGGGACGACCGAGGTCGGCGAGGTAGGAGCCGTCGTCGGTGATGTCCTGGATCTGGAACGTGTCGAGCACGAGGCCCTGGCCGGTGAGCGAGGACTCCGACTCCTCGGCCACCCGCTGGGCGAAGGCGGCCCGGTCCCGGATGATCTGCTCCACCGACATCGACCCGACGATGGACCGGAGGGCACCGGCGAGGACCTCCTGGGTGAAGGTCTCGATCTCGTCCTGCTGGCTCAGGAAGCGCTGGCCGGCGGCGCGGATGGAGTCCTCGTTGCCGCCGACCTTGACCAGCGCGACGCCGTCGAGGTTGAGCTTGATGCCCTGGCCGGAGACCGCGCCGCGGATCTGCACCGAGATGCGGCGCGAGGACAGGTCCAGGGTCGCCAGTCGCTGGACGAACGGGATGACGAACACGCCGCCACCCATCACGACCTTCTGCCCCGAGAGGTCGGTCGAGATCTCACCGGTCTCCGGGTTGCGCACCTCGCCCTTGCCCTTGCGTCCGGTGACGATGAACGACTCGTTGGGCCCCGCCACCTTGTAGCGCGTGGTGACCAGCAGCGCGAGCAGCACCAGCAGGACGACGAGGCCGATCACAGCAGTGACGACCGGGGACAGACCGAACATGTAGGGCTCCTAGCGGCGTACGGAAGAGGCGGTCACGGGAGGAACAGGGGCTCGACCTGGACGGCGGTGGGCGAGATGACCTGGGTGACGCTGACCTGGGTGCCGGCGGGCACGGCGACGCTCGAGCGTGCGTTGAGCCGGGTGAGGTGGCCGGCGACGCTGATCGAGACGACGCCGAAGCCGTCCTCGGGGATCGCGCTGACGACCTGGCCGATCTTCTCGACCATGTCGGAGGTGCGGACGGTGTCGGTCTCGCCGGTGCCGTGGAGGAATCGCGACGCCTTGGCGGCGACCGCGCCGAGGAGCACCCCGAGCACGAGTCCGATGACGACGGCGAGCGACGTCGAGCCCGTCGCCTCGAGGGCGATCGCCCCACCGAATCCGAGGGCGCCGAGGAAGCCGGCCAGTGCCTCGGTGGAGAAGAAGCCGGCGCTGAGCCCCTCCAGCGCGCCGTCGAGCACGTCACCGAAGACCAGCGCGACGAGCAGGAGCAGTACGCCGAGCGCGCCGAGCACCAGGAACACGGTCACGATGCCTCCCCCGACTCACCTGCACGACGCCGATGTCGCGCACACCCTAGCCGCACCCTTCCCCCTCGGGGTGGGTTCATGCCGACGGTCGCTGTCCGGCGTACGCGTCAGGCGAGCACGTGCGCGCCGGCGACCGGCCCGGTGGCGGTGAGCACGACGTCGTGGTCCGCGGAGAGCCCCGCCAGCACCTCCATCGCGCCGTCGACGGAGTCGCAGAGGAAGACGCACGTCGGCCCCGACCCGGACACCAGGCCACGCAGCGCGCCGGCGGCCTCGCCGCGCTCGATCAGCGCGCCGAGCTCAGGACGCAGGTCGATGGCGGGCTCCTGCAGGTCGTTGTGCAGCGCCCGCGCGAGGCGTACGGGCTCCCCGGTGGCCAGCGCTGCGAGCAGCTCGGTCGGTTCGGCCGGACGCTCCGGCGCGTCCGGGAAGAGCCGGTCGAAGTGGCGGTACACGTCGGGGGTGGAGAGCCCCACGGCGGCGGGGACCGCCACCCACCACCACATGCCGTGGTCCTCGATCGGCTCCACCAGCTCGCCGCGGCCCCGACCCCGCGCGGTGCCACCGACGAGGGAGAACGGCACGTCGCTGCCGAGTCGGGCAGCCTGGGCGAGGAGCACGTCATCGCCCTGACCCAGCTCGTGCAGCCGGTCGTGCGCCACCAGGGCCGCTGCTGCGTCGGCCGAGCCACCTGCCATGCCGCCGGCGACCGGGATCTGCTTGTTGATCTGCACCAGGTGCCCGTCGTCGCAAGGCACCTGCGCGACGGCCCGGAGCGCGATGTTGGTCGCGTCCACGGGGATGTCACGGAAGTCGATGTAGGGGGACCCGAGGACCGACACCGAGTCCGCGCCCGCCGTCGTCAGCGTGAGGTCGTCGTAGAGCGAGATCGCCTGGTAGACGGTGTCGAGGGGGTGGAAGCCGTCCTCGCGGGCGCGACCGACCCCGAGGTGGAGGTTGATCTTGGCCGCCGCGCGGACCGTGATGCTCATGCGGGCCCGGAGGGTCGTGAGGGGTGCACGCCCTGGGCCGCGAGGCCCTCCGCGATCCGGGCGAAGTCCTCGACGGTCAGCACCTCGCCGCGGGCGGTCGGGTCGACGCCCGCGGACTCCAGGGCGGCGGTGGCGACCTCGGCCGAGCCGGCGACACCGCGCAGCGCGGCCCGGACCTGCTTGCGACGCTGGGCGAAGGCGGCGTCGACGACGGCGAAGACCGCCTCGCGGGTCGCGGTGGTCCGCGGCGGCTCGCGGCGGGTCCAGGCGACCAGCCCCGAGTCGACGTTGGGGGCCGGCCAGAAGACGTTGCGCCCGATCGCACCGGCACGGCGCACGTCGGCGAACCAGGCGGCCTTGACGCTCGGCACGCCGTAGGTCTTGGACCCGGGCCCTGCGGCAAGGCGGTCGGCCACCTCGGCCTGCACCATCACCAGCCCGCGCTCCAGCGACGGCAGCAGCGTCAGCAGGTGGATGAGCACCGGGACGGACACGTTGTAGGGGAGGTTGGCGACCAGCGCGGTCGGGGCGGGCCCCGGCAGCCCCTCGACGCGCATCGCGTCGGCCAGCACGACCTCGAAACGGTCGGCCTGAGCAGGGGCGTACGCCGCGATCGTGGCCGGCAGCCGCTCGGCGAGCAGCGGGTCGAGCTCGATGGCGATCACGCGCTGGGCGACCTCGAGCAGGGCCAGCGTCAGGGAGCCCAGGCCGGGGCCGACCTCGACGACGACGTCGCCGCCGGTGATGCCGGACTCACGGACGATCCGGCGCACGGTGTTGGCGTCGATGACGAAGTTCTGGCCCTTCTGCTTCGTCGGCCGCAGGTCGAGCTCGGCGGCGATCTGACGCACCTCGGCCGGCCCGAGGAGCCTCGGGCCGGCCGGGTTCGTGGTCATGGTGGGCAAGCCTAGTGGGCGCTCCCGGGGGCTCAGCGCAGGCCGAGCTTGGCCGAGCAGCTCGGCCACTGGCCCCAGCCGGCCCGGGCCTGCAGGATCTGCCCGCGCTTGATCTGCTCCTCGCGGCTGTGCTGGTGCGGCAGGCCGCTGCCGCCGACCGAGCGCCAGGTCGCGGCACTGAACTGCAGGCCGCCGTAGTAGCCGTTGCCGGTGTTGATGGCCCAGTTGCCACCGGACTCGCACCGGGCGAGGGCGTCCCACACCGTGCTGCCGCCGGCGAAGTTGGCGCCCGGCTCCTCGGGCTCCTCCTTGGTGCCGACCGCGACGATCGTCGGCACGGGCTTCACACGGACCGAGGCCCGCACGACCTTGCGGGCCACGAGCTCCCCGTCGACGTAGCGCAGGCGGTAGGTCACGGCGCGTACGCCGTCACGACCGGCCTGCACGACCTCCTCCTCGCCCTCGAGCATGGAGGCGTCCTCGCGCTCGACGACCGGGGCGTCGACGACCTCGCGCTGCACCTTGCGGGTGGCGATGCGGATGTCGGTGACGACGACCTTGTCGCCGTCGCTGATCTCGGTGCGCAGCGGAGGCGTCACCTTGTCGTGCTTGTCGACCTCGAAGTCCATGGACTCCAGCACGTCGGCGACGGTCAGCGCGGTGACCGTGCGCTTGCGCAGGTCCTTGGCGCCGAGCTTGAGGTGCACGACCTTGGGCGTGACGACCTCGAGCGTGAGGCCGCCGCGACCGATCGAGGAGCTGCGGCTGGCGGACAGGTCGGCGCCGTCGAAGCGGCGGCCGATCTCGCCGAGCGCGCTCGCGACGTCGGTGGAGTTCACCCAGTAGGTGGAGGTCTCGCCGTCGACGGCGAGCTCGAGCGGGCGGCCGAACTGGACGGCGATGGCAGTCCCGTCGGAGACCGACTCGTCCGCCGCGGGGGCGACCAGGTCCTTGTCGGTGACCTCGATGCCCTCGGCCGCGAGCACGTCGGCGACGGTGTCACCGATGGCGCTGACCTGACGGGTCTCCCCGTCGAGGGTGAGGGTCACGTCCTTGCTGAGGGCGGCGTAGCCGACCGTGGTGCCTGCGACGGCCGCCACGACGACCGCCACGAGGGTCGCCAGCACGGCGCGTGAGTTGAGCCTGGACCTGCTGAGCTGCGCGAGACGAGAGCGCACGATTCTCCGAACGTCGTACTTCCCGGGCCTCGGGGGCAGCACTCCTCCACCTGCGGCTGCGCGGCGACCACGGTGGGGCTGTGGAGCCGTACGACGTGCGAGCGGGGGTCTCGCAGGACCGGCCCGACCCGGTCCAACGCGTGCCGCCGAAATCACTCCCGATCCCGGCCAACAATCACAAGACGATAACGACGACCGGCCCGGACGCAAACTCGAACGCCGGGATTTGCACGAGACTCCGGTCACCACTGACCGTCCGGCAGGGTCCTCGGCGCGACCTACCAGGAGCCCCCGAAGGCGGTCTCGGTGTTGTCGTCGATGGCCCGGCAGAGCTCCTCGAGGTCGGCGCCGAGGACGTCGGCCATCGCCCGCACGGTGAGCGGCACGAGGTAGGACGCGTTGGGCCGGCCGCGGTGCGGCGTGGGCGTGAGGTAGGGCGCGTCGGTCTCCACCAGCACCCGGTCGCGCGGGGTGACCGCGAGCGCGCTGCGCAGCGGGGCGGCGTTCTTGAAGGTGACCGTCCCGGCGAAGCTGAGGTGCGCGCCGCGGTCGAGGCAGCGGCGCGCGAAGGCGTCGTCGCCGGAGAAGCAGTGCATCACCCAGCGCTCGGGCGCACCCTCCTCGTCGAGGACGCGCAGCACGTCGTCGTGGGCCTCGCGGTCGTGGATGACGAGCGTCTTGTCGAGGCGCTTGGCCAGCTCGATGTGGCGGCGGAAGCTCTCCTCCTGCGCGGCCCACCCCGCCTCGCCGGTGCCGCTCTGTGCGTGACGGAAGCGGTCGAGGCCGGTCTCGCCGATCGCGCGGACCTTGTCGTGCGCGGTGGCGAGCCGCTCGATCTCCTCGATCGCGGCGTCGAGCTCGCCGGTGGCGGCCAGGCGCGGCGCCTCGTTGGGGTGCAGTGCGACGCCGGCCACGAGCGCGTCGTGCTCGGCGGCCGCGGCCACCGCCCAGCGCGCGCCCGGCAGGTCGCACCCGATCTGCACGATCCGCGGCACCCCGACGGCGGCGGCCGCGGCGACCGCCTCCTCGGTGGAGATCCAGTCGCCGTCGGCGATGTCGAGGTGGCAGTGGTTGTCCACGACCGGGTGCGGCAGCGGCTCGGGTGCGGGCGGGCGCTCGCGGTCGCGCCGTGCACCGGACGTCTCCTCCGTGGCGGCGCGGCTGCGGGTCGGTCCGTGGTCAGCGGTGGACAACGTCGTACACCTCCCGCTTCGGCAGGCCGGCGCGCTTGGCCACCTCGACGATCGCCTCCTTGCGCGTCGAGCCGCTCGCCTCGAGCTCGGCCACGGCCGTACGCAGCGAGCCGGGGTCGGTGCCCACGGCGGGGGCGCCGCTGGAGCCCTCGACCACGATGGTCACCTCGCCGCGGATGCCGTCGGCCGCCCAGGCGGCGAGCTCGGCGAGCGGACCGCGGCGTACTTCCTCGTAGGTCTTGGTCAGCTCGCGGCACACCGCGGCGGGCCGGTCGTCGCCGAGCGCCTCGGCCATCGCGACGAGCGCAGCCTCGGTGCGGTGCGGTGCCTCGAAGAAGACCATCGTGCGCTCCTCGGCGGCCAGCGCCGCGAGCCGTCGGCCCCGCTCGCCAGCCTTGCGCGGCAGGAAGCCCTCGAAGCAGAAGCGGTCGACCGGCAGGCCGCTGACCGCCAGCGCGGTGAGCACCGCGCTGGGGCCGGGCACGGCCGTGACCCGTACGTCGTGCTCGACCGCGGCGGCCACCAGCCGGTAGCCCGGGTCGGAGACGCTCGGCATGCCGGCGTCGGTCACCAGCACCACGCGCTCGCCGGCGAGCAGGGCCTCGAGCAGGACGGGCGTACGGGCCTGCTCGTTGCCCTCGAAGTAGGAGACCACCCGTGCCGACAGCGTGACGTCGAGGTCGGCGCACAGGCGCTTGAGGCGCCGGGTGTCCTCCGCGGCGACGACATCTGCGCCGGCGAGCTCGGCCGCCAGGCGCGGCGGCGCGTCACCGGCCTGGCCGATCGGGGTGCCCGCGAGGACCAGGACGCCAGACATGCGCCCGATCATCGCAGGTGCTCCCCCGCCCGGGGCATCTGGCTAGAGTTCCGGCGTGACCCTGAGCGCCGCCGAGCGGAATCGTCCGCGCTGGCGCTCGGAGGACCCGCTCCTCGGGTGGGTCGGGGCGGTCTGCCTTGCGGGCCTGGCCTTCTTCCTGCGGCGCTGGCACCTCGGCACCCCCCACGCGTTCTCGTTCGACGAGACCTACTACGCCAAGGACGCGTGGTCGCTGCTCAACCACGGCTACGTGCGCGGCTACGTCGAGGACGCGGACAAGACGATCCTCAACGGCGACGTGACCGGACTGTGGCAGGACGGGCCGTCGATGATCGTCCACCCGGAGGTCGGCAAGTGGCTGATCGCGGGCGGGATCGAGCTCTTCGGGATGGAGCCGTCGGGCTGGCGCTTCGCCTCGGCGCTGGTCGGCGCGCTCATGGTGCTGGTGATGTGCCGGTTCGTGCGTCGTGTGACCGGCTCGACGGTGCTCGGGCTCGTGGCCGGGCTGCTGCTGTCGATCGACGGGCTCCACCTCGTGCTCTCCCGGCTGGCGCTGCTCGACATCTTCCTGGCGTTCTTCCTCCTGTGCGGCGTGCACTGCGTGGTGGCCGACCGGCAGTGGCTGCGCGAGCGCCTCGCCTCGGGACGGCACTCGCGGGCACTGGGCCTGT
Organism: Nocardioides furvisabuli; assembly: GCF_021083185.1. Taxonomy (GTDB): domain Bacteria; phylum Actinomycetota; class Actinomycetes; order Propionibacteriales; family Nocardioidaceae; genus Nocardioides; species Nocardioides furvisabuli. The sequence continues at coordinate 178,568 of NZ_JAIGQB010000004.1, forward strand.
GGCGCCCGTGGCTGCTGCTCGGCGGCGTCGCCTTCGGCCTCGCGTGCGGCACGAAGTGGTCGGCCGCCTACACCCTGGCCGCCTTCGGGCTCCTGGCCTGGCTGTGGAGCGCCGGCGCGCGCCGCGCCTTCGGCCAGCGCCGACCCCTGCTGCGCTCGCTGGTCCTCGACGGGCTGCCGGCCTTCGTGGCGCTGGTCGGGGTCGCCGCGGCGACGTACGTCGCGTCCTGGACCGGCTGGCTCGTGCACGCCGAGGCGTACGAGCAGGCGTTCAGCAACACGCAGTACACCTCCTACGGCGGCGGGGAGCAGTGGCCGACCGCGACCGAGCCCGACGCCGAGGGCCTGGGCGAGGTGCGCCAGTCCCTGCGGTCCCTGTGGAGCTACCACCAGGACGTCTACACCTTCCACAGCCACTTCCTCGACGACTCGACCCACGTCTACGCCTCCAGGCCGTCGACGTGGCTGGTGATGGGTCGGCCGGTGGGGGTCGATGCGCAGACCGACATCCGGCCCGGCACGCAGGGGTGCGAGGCGCCCTCCGACTCCTCCTGCATCCGACAGGTCCTGCTGATCGGCAACCCGGTCATCTGGTGGGGCGGCTGCCTGGCGATGGTCGCCTCGCTGCTGCTGTGGGTGGGGGCCCGCGACTGGCGCCACGGCGTCGCGGTGGTGGGACTGGCCAGCACCTGGTTGCCGTGGTTCCTCTACGACGACCGGCCGATCTTCTTCTTCTACGCGATCACCTGCCTGCCCTTCCTGGTGCTGTCCCTCGCGCTGGCGATGGGGCACCTGATCGGGACCACCGACATGCCGACCCCGCGGCGTACGTTCGGGGTGGTGGTGGCCGGGAGCTACACCGTGCTCGCGCTGGTCGCCTTCGCGTGGTTCTGGCCCATCTGGACCGACGCCCTGCTGACCAAGTCCGAGTGGGACGCCCGGATCTGGTTCCAGCGCTGGATCTGACACCGGGCGCAGCGGTCCGGTCCACGGGCGGCCAAACCCAAAGGTTCAGCCGAGGTTCGGTCAAGATCGAACGCATTGGCCCGTCGGCAGTTCTCATTCCTCCCGAACCCGAGGACGATGGACCAACCCCGGTCTCCGGGGTCGACGCCATGGGAGGGAGCGTTGAGATGGACTCCACGATGATCCACGTGTGCTTGCAGACCGAGGGTGCACCCACCCCCGAGGGGCACGCAGTCGGTGAGCGCTGGGTGTGCTCCTGTGGTGACGGCTTCGTCTACCGCGAGGGCTTCAACCGCGCCGGCTACCCGAGCCTCGAGTGGTGGCCGATGCCCCACGTGCCGCAGCCGCGCCAGGACAAGAAGGCGCGCCGCGGACTGCTGTTCGGCCCCCGCAAGGGCTGACCCCGGCGGCTGCCTCGGCCCTCACCAGGCGCCGGGGAAGCGAGCCGAGCCGGCGATCGTCATCAGCGTGACCACGACGGACACGGCCGTCGCGATCAGCAGCGCCTGGCCGAGGTGGCGCCGGCCCGGCACGAGGAGGAGCACCAGCCCGGCGAGCGCGACGAGCGCCGGCAGCACCCACGGCACGAGGACCGGCGACAGCACACCGGCCACGACGGCGAGCCCGACGCCTCCGGCAGCAGCCTTCCCGAGCGGCACGGGGCGCGGCGAGCGTGGCAGTCCCACCTCCGTCACGGGACCGGCCTCGGGGAGCTGGTCGGGGGCAAGGACGCGCAGCAGCAGGGTCAGCGTCGCGGGGTCCGCCACGACCACGAGGTCGCGGTAGCGGTCCTCCACGGCGTGGCGGCGCACGAGCTCGTCGAGACGGTGTCCGCGGTCGACGTCGGGGAAGCGCACCGGCGCCAGGAGCACCTCCGGGACCGGCTCACGCCCGAGCGCCTCGACGACGCGCCTGGCCTCCGCGGTCGGCGCGGTGAGGACGCGGACCGATGAGCCCAGCCGGGCGCGCAGCCGTTCGACGTCCGCCGTCGCCGCCTGCACGCTCACCGTGAAGATGCGCTGGAGCTCGCTCACGCCCCGACCGTAGCGTCGCGGCTGGCGCCGCTGGCCGGCAGGCCCGGGATGCAGAGCAGCGGCGCGACCCACGGGGGGAGGGTCGCGCCGCTGCAGGTGCGTTGGGGGCCGCCCGTCGCTTCCTGGGGGGAACCGTGCACCAGCGGGAGCTCGGAGCACGGGTTGCGACGGGCGGCCCCGCGGAACGCGGCCGCTTCATGACGTACAGCGTTGCGTCGGCCCCGGGTGTTACGCATGGGCCGAGAAAGTCCGAGGTGGTCTGGACCGGTGCCGGGCCGCTGTCATCCCAGAGGCCGGGAAGCCTGAGCGGCGTGTGCGAGGGTCGAGCCATGAGCTCCCCGGCGCCGCCCCCGGCACAGGTCCTGCGCGACGCACTCGAGGTGCCGCCGGTCACCGGAGAGGCACTGCTGGTGGGGGTCCTCGTGCTCGCCGCGGGATGGCTGCTCGGTCGGGTCGTGCGCTGGGCGACCCGGCGCGTCCTGCACTGGCGCGGTCGCTCTCCCAGCGCCAGCGAGATCTTCGCGGCGCTCGCCCAGGCCCTGGTGATCGTGGTATCCCTCGCAGCCGCACTGACGCTGGTCTTCCCGAGCGTGAAGCCCGTGAACGCCCTGGGCGGGATCGGCGTCCTGTCCATCGCGGCGGGCATCGCCTTCCAGACGGTGCTCGGCAACATGTTCGCCGGCATCGTCATCCTCGCTCGTGACATCTTCCGGGTCGGGGACCAGATCGCCGTCGACGACGTCGCCGGCACGGTGACCAGGATCAGCCTCACCTCCACCGTCGTGCGGACCTTCGACGGGCGGAAGGCCCTGATCCCCAACTCGGTCATCCACTCGCAGGTCGTCACGGTGCAGACGGGCTACGAACAGGTCCGGTCCACCGTCGCCCTCGACATCGACGACCAGTCCGACTTCGCGCTGGCGACCGAGGTCGTCGAGCAGGCGATGCGGAGCGTGCCGGTCGTCCTCGACGATCCGGCCCCCCAGGCCCTGTTGCTCGGGGTGGGGTCGGCGACGGTCCACATGGAGCTGCGGTTCTGGTCCGGTGCCCGACAGATGGAGACCCGGGTGGCACAGCACGAGGTGATCGTCGCCGTGCTGCGGGCGCTGGCCGATGCCGAGGTCGCGACCGGGTCCGACGTCGTGATGGTCGAGGGCGGTCCCGCCCTCCTGGGAGCGCTGGCCAGACCCGCGACGCCCGGCCGCTGACCGGTCAGGTCGGGTCGTGGCCGGTCGGTGCCACCACGCGCGAGAACCCGCAGGTCAGGTGACCTGCGGGTTCTTCGCCGTGCTGGTGGAGCTGAGGGGATTCGAACCCCTGACCTTCTCATTGCGAACGAGACGCGCTACCAACTGCGCCACAGCCCCGTGCGCCTCACGGCGCGTCGCAAAGATACACGAGCGATCCGGGGCCGGCCGAATCGCCCCGCGCGTGCCGTGGATCCGGGCTCAGGCCCCGCTGGCGCGGCGGGCCTCGTCAGCCTCGCGCGCGGTCCGGGCGGACTCCTCGGCGGAGCGGGCGATGGCCGAGTCGGAGTCGGAGTGACCGCTCGACCACACGCCCGTGGAGTCGAGGTCGATCGTGGAGACCGTACGCCGCTGGGCGGCCGGCTTGCCGACGTAGGTCGGCAGCGTGGCGGGCACCATGTCCCACCCGCCGAGCACCGGCGCGGGCTCGGTGACGACGGCCGGGACCTCGTGGGCAGGCGTCTCGTCGACGCACGAGGGCGCTGCGGGCGTGCGCGGCAGCGGGGGCGTCAGCGGGGGCGTCAGCGGCATCTCACCGGTGAGGTCGACGTCGTCGTCGTCGACCTGCGGCGGCAGGCCGATCTCGATGGCCGAGCGGGGCGTGCGCCGGCGGCGCTCGGCGCGCACCGAGACCCGGCAGGCGACCAGCCAGGCGAGGAGCAGGGTGGCCGGGGCGGCGACCCACCACCAGGTGGTGATCGACGTCGCAGCGAGGGTGATGACGACAGCGTTCGCGAGCACGAGGAGCGCCAGCACGTTGCGGCGACGGCGGGCGGCGCGGCGCGCGGAGGCGCGCTCGACCTGGGGCGGCGTACGCCGGGCGACGGGGGCCGCCGTAGGTGCTGTCGGAGCCGGGGCGGCGGGTGCCGACACCCGGGCCTTGGTCTCGACCGGCGGGCGCAGCGCGGCGCGGATCGGCGAGACCACGAGACGTGCGTTGCGCCGGTCGACCGGCTCGCGGCGCGCGAGGACGCGCATCGTGTGGGAGAACTTCTCGACCGACCTGCTGCGCACGACCTCGTCGTGGTGCTTGAGGGCCTTGGGAATCAAGTAGACGGCCCACGCCACGGCAAGGGCGACGAAGATGAGAGCGCTCAGGTCCACGGCCCGAGCGTAGGAGCGCGGGACCCGAGCGGGGCGGATGTCAAGTGGTGTGTCGCAGAACTACTGGTGTGACTGGTGTGCCGAGAGCCGCGCCACCACGCCCTCCGGCGCCTCCTCCGCGGTGATCGCGAAGATCCGGTGGTCGCGCCAGGCGCCGTCGATGTGCAGGAAACGGGGGGCGTAGCCGACCTGCTCGAGTCCGAGCTTCTCGACCACGCGCAACGAGTTGGTGTTCTCCGGGCGCACGCAGATCTCGAGACGGTGCAGGCCCACCGGGCCGAGGCAGTGGTCGATCACCATCGCGACCGCACGCGGCGCGACGCCCCGGCCGGCGACGTCGGCGGCGACCCAGTAGCCGATCGAGCCCCACTGGGCCGAGCCGCGCGCCACGTTGCTGACGGTGACCTGGCCGACGAAGCAGCCGCCCACCTCGACGACGAAGGGCAGGCACAGCCCGTCTTTCGCCTGGCGCAGCAGCGAGCGCGTGACGACCCTGTACGACGACGGGCGCGGCGCCGCTCCGGGCGGGACCGTCGCGTCCCAGGGGCGCAGCCAGTCGTGGTTGCGGGCGCGCACCGCCTGCCACACGTCGGCGTCCGAGCGCCGCAGCGAGCGGACCACGACGCCCTCCGACTCGAGCCGGGCGGGCCAGCCTGGTGACGTGGTCAGTGGTCGCTCCCGACTACTTGCTCGACCGCGTGGCGCAGGACGGGCTCGAGGACGCCGAGGCCGTCCTTCACTCCCCCGCGCGAACCCGGGAGGTTGATGACCAGGCAGTCGCCGACGATCCCGGCGAGGCCGCGCGAGAGCATCGCGGTCGGCACGCCCTTGGCGATACCGGCGGCGCGGATCGCCTCCGCGATGCCGGGCACCTCGCACTCGAGCAGCGGCGCAGTCGCCTCCGGGGTGCGGTCGGTGGGCGTCAGCCCGGTGCCGCCGGTGGTGAGCACGACGCGGGCGCCGGCCGTGACGGCGGCGGAGATCGCCTCACGAACCGGGTCGCCGTCGGGGACCACGGCGGGGTCGGCGCAGTCGAAGCCCTGCGCGCGCAGCCAGTCGGCGATCAGCGGTCCGGTCTCGTCGGCATAGACGCCCGCCGCGGCCCGGTTCGACGCCACGACGACGCCCGCGCGCAGGCTCATCGCGCCCAGTCCCCGGACCGACCGCCGGACTTGGTCTCGACGCGGATGTCGGTGATGACCGCCGCCTTGTCGACCGCCTTCACCATGTCGACGACCGTGAGGGCCGCGACCGACACGGCCGTGAGCGCCTCCATCTCGACCCCGGTGCGGTCGGTGGTGCGGACGGTCGCGGTGATGTCCACCGCGTCGTCGCCGACCGCCAGCTCGACGGTGACCCCGGAGATCGCCAGCGGGTGGCACAGCGGGATCAGCTCGGGGGTCTTCTTGGCGCCCATGATCCCGGCGATCCGGGCCACCGCGAGCGCGTCCCCCTTCGGCACGCCCTCGCCGCGGAGCAGGTCCACGACGGTGCTGCTGACCAGGACACGCCCGGTCGCGGACGCCGTACGCGCCGTGACGGGCTTGTCGCCGACGTCGACCATCCGCGCGGCACCCGTCTCGTCGACGTGGGTGAGCCGGTCGTTGCCGGGGGCTGCCATCAGAACTCCTCGTCGAGCTTGCGGATCGCCACCATCTCGCCGGCCGTGAGCGCGGTGACGTCGGCCGGGACCTCGATGAGGCAGTTGGCGGTGGCCAGGTCGCCGAGGAGGTGCGAGCCGTGGCCGCCGACCGGGGAGACGAACGTGCCGCCGCGGTCGGTCTCGTGGATGCCGCGAACGAGCTGCACCTTGCCCTCGGGCGAGGACAGGCCGTGGGTCAGGCGCGCACGGGCGGTCGGGCGGACGTAGGGCAGCTTGCCCATCATCCGGCGGATCGCGGGCAGCACGAACATCTCGAAGGAGACGTAGGACGAGACCGGGTTGCCCGGCAGGGTGAAGACCGGGGTGTCGTCCTCGCCGATCGTGCCGAAGCCCTGCGGCTTGCCCGGCTGCATGCCGACCCCGCCGAACCACATCGTGCCGTGCTGGGACAGCGACTCCTTGACGACGTCGAAGTCACCCTCGCTGACGCCGCCGCTGGTCACCACGATGTCGGCGCGCACCAGCTGGTCGCTGAGCGCCTCGGTGAAGGCGTGCGACTCGTCGGGGACGATGCCGACGCGGTAGGCGATCGCGCCGGCCGCGCGGGCGGCGGCGGCGAGGAGGTAGGAGTTGCCGTCGTAGATCGAGTCGTGGCCCAGCGGGGTGCCGGGGTCGCGCAGCTCGGAGCCGGTGGAGATCACAACGGCGCGCGGGCGCGGGCGAGTGCGCACGGTGGCGCGCCCGACGGCCGCGAGCATGCCGAGGTGCCGCGGGCCCAGGACCGTGCCCTCCTCGAGCAGCATGTCGCCCTCGGTGATGTCGTCACCGGTGGGGCGGATGTGCTGGCCGGGCCGGGCGGCTCGAGTTATGCGGACGCTCGCCACGCCGCGGTCGGTCCACTCGTAGGGCACGACCGTGGTGGCGCCGGCCGGGACCGGGGCGCCGGTCATGATCTTGACCGCGGTGCCCGGCGACATCGCCAGGATCGACGACTGGCCGGCGCCTATCTCGCCGACGACCGGCAGCGTGACAGGCGCGTCCTCGCTCGCCGCGGCGACGTCGTCGGCGACCACGGCATAGCCGTCCATCGCGGAGTTGTCGAAGCTCGGCAGCGAGATCGGGGCGACGACGTCCTCGGCCAGCGCGAGGCCGAGGGCCTCCATCAGCGGCTGCGGGAACGCCTGCAGCGGGGAGACCGTGGCGAGGATGCGCTCGACGTAGTCCGCCACGGGCAGCAGGTCAGCCATGCTGCTCCTGCTCGTCGAGGACGGTGCCGCCCTCGACGCGCTGGGCTGAGCTCGCGGTGAGCGCCACCTCGCCGACGACCTTCACGCCGCGGCCGAAGGTCCAGTCGCCCTCGACGGTGAACGAGTCGGCCTCGCGCAGCGACGGGGCTCCCTCCGGGAACCGCTTGTCGAAGTCGCCGACGAGCTTGTAGAAGTCGCCGTCGAGCGCGACGTAGGGCACCTCGTCCTCTCCCTGGGCGAGCACGAAGTCCTTGCCGAGGTCGTAGACGTCGGAGCGCAGCACCAGCAGGTCGTCGGTCGTCTTGACCGGCACGAAGCGGTCGCGACCCACCTCGATGGTCCGTGCCCCCTCGAAGACCTCGATCGCGGCACCCATCGCCGTCTCGATCTGGATCACCTTCGGGGTGCTGGGGTCGGCCGGATCGAGGTTCTTCACGTTGCGGATCAGCGGCAGCCCCAGGATGCCGCCGCGCGCGTCGAGCGCCTCGGTCATCGCCCGGAGGTCGAACCACAGGTTGTTGGTGGAGGAGAAGCGGTGGCGCCCGAGGTCGGCCAGCGCCTCCTTGTCGGCGTCCAGCGTCTGCGCCGACTCGCGCAGCACGATGCGCCCGTCCTGCTTGCGGCGGGCGAAGTGCCCGCCCTTGCGGTCCGAGGGCGTACGCCGCACGGCCTCGATCGCGAACGGCGCCCCGCTCTCGGCGAACCAGCCGGCCACACGTGCGTCCGGCACGGCTCCGAGGTTGTCGGAGTTGGAGACGAAGGCGTAGCGGTAGCCGGCGTCGAGCAGCTGCGCGAGCAGGCCGGTGCCGCGCAGCGCGGTGTAGATGTCGCCGTGGCCCGGCGGGCACCACTCGAGGTCGGGCGCCTTGGGGTAGGCAGCCGGCATCAGGTCGGCCTCGAGGAGCTTGGGCTCCTTGTTCTGGAGGAACTCCAGCGGCAGGCCCTCGACCGGGAGCTCGTCGTAGCGGGCAAGCGCCGCCATGGTGTCGGCCGAGGTGCGGAAGGAGTTCATGAACATCAGCGGCAGCGTCGCGTCGTACTGCTGGCGCAGGTGCAGCACCTGGCGCGCGATGATGTCGAGGAAGCTCAGGCCGCGCCGCACGCACAGCAGCGACTTGGCGCGGTCCATGCCCATCGACGTGCCGAGCCCACCGTTGAGCTTGATGACCGCCGTCCTGCGGATCGCCTCCGCGGCCACGTCGTCAGCGACCTCGACGTCGTCGAGCGACTCCATGTCGAGCGGCTCGATCGAGTCCTCGGCGATCATGCCGGTCTCACCGTGCTCGAGGAGACGGTAGTAGTGCGCGAACGTGTCGATCGCGACCTCGTCGACGCCTGCGCTGCGCATCTTCTCGCGCGCCAGCTCCAGGCCGCGACCGTTGCCCTTGCTTGCCATGGTTCGATCGTAGGCTGCTCACGTGGACAGGCACGACTGGGGCGACGCGACGATCGCCAAGGGCGCGCTGCGCGACCAGGTGCTGGCGGCCCGGCGACGCCGCCCGCTCGATGCCGGCGCGGAGCACGCGGCCGCCCTCGCGCAGGTCGCGCTGGGCTGGGACGCGGTGCGCTCGGCGGCCACGGTGGCGGCGTACGTGTCGGTCGGCAGCGAGCCCGGCACCGGCCTCCTGCTCGACGCGCTCGTCGCCGCCGGCAAGCGGGTCATCGTGCCGGTGCTCCTGTCCGACCATGACCTGGACTGGGCGGCGTACGCCGGACCGGGCTCGCTCGGCGCGGCGACGCGCGGGCTCCTCGAGCCCACCGGGCCGCGGCTCGGCGTCGACGCGGTCCGCACCGCCGACGTCGTCCTCGTGCCCGGCCTCGCGGTCTCCCCCGACGGCGACCGCCTCGGGCGCGGCGGCGGGTCGTACGACCGGGCGCTGGCGCGGGTGCCGGCCGGGACGCCCGTGGCCGTCGTGCTCCACGACGACGAGGTCGGGCTCGCCGTGCCGACCGACCCCCACGACGTGGCGGTGGGGTTCGCGTTGACGGGGGCGGGGGTCGTGGCCCTGTCTTCGGGATCCCCGGCCACCCGGTGAAACTGGAGCCTCACCCCCGAAACTTCGCACCGGAACCTCGAGATTCCCCGGGTAGCCGGGGATCCCTCAGAGGAGGTCAGCCGGCCGGCGTCAGCACCAACCGGTCCTCGGCCGACGCATCGACGGCCTCACGGCTGTAGGCCCAGGGCAGGGTCTCACCGTCGACGTAGCGCTCGGTCTGGTCGGAGTAGTGCGACGACGCCGGGTGGCCGGAGACGCCGGTGAGGTTGATCCAGCGCGAGTCGTCGAAGTCGGCGAGCGAGACGACCATGCGCATCGACGGCGCGGCGGTCACCTCGTAGCCCTCGGCGGCGTTCCACGACGTGGCGTCGACGATCGACGAGCCGCCGCCGACCTGCCAGCCGTCGCGGTTGAAGAGCCGCTCGACCGGCGCGATGCCGGACTCGCCGAGTGTCGCGTGGCGCAGGTTCATCCGGTGGAGGCGACCCCACGACCACAGGCGCGGGTCGCGCGCCTGGCGTCGCGTCAGCTCGTCACGCGCGGCGATCATCGCGGCCCGCAGGACGTCGTCGCGCGTCTCCACCTCGTCGTCGGTGCCGGCGTCGTCCCACCACGGCCCGGCGGGTTCGGTCAGCATCTCGCCGACCACCGTGAACCAGCGGTCGCCGCCGTCGGGCCAGGTCCGCACGCGCAGCTCGTCGTGGAAGGTGAGCTCGAGCAGGTTGGCCCACACGACGTTGAAGTACGCCGCCGCCGCGCTGTCGGCCGGCGACGAGCCGTCCCAGCCGCGCAGCAGCCGCTGGGCGTTGCGGTAGTAGGGGTTGGGCAGGTTCTCGATGTCGAGCAGGTAGGGCACCAGGGTCTCGGCCATCGGGTTGGTCGAGTCGAGCTGGAGGTCCACCATCTCCTCCACCGAGAGCTCGCCCTCGTCCTCGAGCACCTCGCGGATCCGCGTCGAGCGGTAGCCGTGGTCCCAGTCGCGCGTCAGCAGGTAGGGGTAGCCCTCGTCGACGACCGCCTGGTTGGCGGCCACGATGAAGCCCTCCTCGGGGTCCAGCACGCTCGGCAGCCCGTCGAAGGGGATGTAGTCACCGGTCCAGTCGTTGGCGCTGACCCACCCCTCGACCGGCATGGTGCCGTCGTTGCCCCCGCGACGGATCGGGACCCGGCCCGGCGCCTGGTAGCCGATGTGGCCCTCGCGGTCCGCGTACACCAGGTTCTGCGCGGGCACCGCGAAGTCGGCCGCGGCCGCGCGGAACTCGTCCCAGTCCGACGCGCGGTTGAGCGCGAGGATGGCGTCGGCGGTGGGCGCGGGGTCGAGGGCGGTCCACGCCAGCGCGACGGCGTACCCGCTGCCGCGCTCGCCGGGCTCGTCGGTCGGCGCGTTGGCGCCGACGGTGGCGAACTCCGTGGACACGTCGCTGATGAGCGGGCCGTGGACGGTCTCGCGCACCCGCAGCTCGACGTCGTCGGCGCCTCGGACCTCGATGGTCTCGGTGCGCACCCGCAGCGGCTCGGTGGCGCCGTCGCGGACGTAGAGGTCGTCGCCCTCGGTCTGCTCGAGGAAGAGGTCGGTGACGTCGGGCCCGAGGTTGGTGAAGCCCCACGCGATGTCGGCGTTGTGGCCGATGATCACGCCGGGCACGCCGGAGAAGGTGAAGCCCGAGGTGTCGAGGGTGCAGTCGGGCGAGGCCTCGCGGCAGTGCAGGCCCATCTGCATCCAGATGCCGGGCTGGCTGATGCCCAGGTGCGGGTCGTTGGCCAGCAGTGGCTGGCCGGTGGCGCTGTGCTCGCCGTCGACGACCCACGAGTTGCTGCCGATGCCGCGCCCCCTGCCCACCAGCTCGGGCATCGCCGCGACCCGGTCCTGGACGCGCTCGAGCGCCTCGACCACGCCGCGGGGGTACGCCGGACGGCGCGGGTTGCGGGTCGCGTTGGCGGTGGCGTTCTGCTCGAAGACGCCGTCGACGACACCGCCGCCGGAGACGATGGGCGGGTGCGCCTCGGCGTCGTAGGCGGGCCACAGGTCGGCGACCTCGGCCTCGGTGTGGTCGAGGGAGAGGAGCACCCGGTCGACCTCGGCCTCCATGTTGCCGCGCAGGTCCCACGCCATCGCCTTGAGCCAGGCCAGCGAGTCGACCGGCTGCCACTGCTCGGGTGTGTAGTCGAGGCCGGTCAGGCCCAGGATGCTGTACTCCGCCGCCAGCTCGGAGGGCGAGCGGTCCTCGAGGTAGGCGTTCACCCCTTCGGCGTACGCCGTCAGCGCGGCGCGCGTCGCCGGCTCCAGCAGCGGCCACTCCTGCTCGGCGACCCGGCGCCAGCCCATGGTGCGGATGAAGCGGTCGGTCTCGAGGGTGTCCTCGCCGAAGATCTCCGAGAGCCGGCCGGCCGTGACGTGGCGGCGGAAGTCCATCTCGAAGAAGCGCTCCTGCGCGTGGACGAACCCCTGCGCGCGCATGAGGTCGTCGTCGGTGTCGGCGTAGACCTGGGCGATCCCGTGCGCGTCGCGCACCACCTCGACCGACGCCGACAGCCCGGGGACCTCGAGCTCGCCCTCGGTCTGCGGCAGCGGACGGCGTACGACGCCGACGACCGCCGCGGCCAGCACGAGCAGCACCAGGACCAGGCCGACCGCGGTCCAGGCCGTCCAGCGCACCGCCCGCGGCGCGCGCCGGAACGCCTGCCACCAGTGGGACCGGGGCCGGTCGGCGGACTGGTCGGCGGACGGGGGCGCAGGGGTGGGTGACGGGTCGCTCATCGCGCTGCCCATTGTGCCGTACCATTGGCAGTCGAAGAGCCAGAGTGCCAGCGCGTCGCGCGGCCCCGGCCGATCGCCGTTCCAGCTCCACGAGGCCAGATTCCCTAGAGGATTGCCACATGCCCACCTATCAGTACGCCTGCACCGAGTGCGCGCACTCCTTCGAGCAGTTCCAGAGCTTCAGCGAGGACGCGCTGACCGTCTGCCCCGAGTGCGACGGCAAGCTGCGCAAGCTCTTCAACGCCGTCGGCGTGGTCTTCAAGGGCTCGGGGTTCTACCGCACCGACAGCCGCAGCACCGCCTCGTCCTCGACGCCGGCGTCGACGACCTCCTCGCCCTCCGGCGCCGACTCCTCGGGCACCTCGTCGTCGACCGCGTCAGCGTCGTCGTCCTCCTCCTCGTCCTCGGCCTCCACGGACTGACCCCTGTGGAGAGGCCCAGCGGGCACCGCCCGCTCCGGCCTAGCGTCGGGGGATGCTCCCGGGACTCCCGCCGACCAGGCGTCGACTGCGCGCCGTACGCCACCAGCTGAGGCGTCGCCGCCGACTCCTCGCCGCCGCACTGACCGCCGTCGCGGTCCTCGGCGTGCTGCGTGCGCTCGCACCGCCCGAGCCCGACACCGTCGAGGTGCTGGTGGCTGCGCGCGACCTGACCTCGGGCACCCTGCTGGACCACGGCGACCTGGTCGCGCACGACTACCCGCAGGACCTCGCTCCGCCCGACGCTGCGACGACGGCACTGGGCCGCGTGCTGGCGGCTCCGGTCGGCCGGGGCGAGGTGCTCACCGACGCCCGTGTGGTCGGGCCGGGCCTGGCGCTGGCCGAGCCGGGTCGGACGATCCTGCCGGTGCGGCTGCCCGACGCCCAGATGGCGGCGCTGCTGCAACCGGGTGACGAGGTCGACCTGGTGGCCACCGACCCCGGGACCGGCCAGGCGTCCCTGGTCGCCGACCGGGTCACCGTGCTCGCGACGCCCACCCGCGCCACCGGAGATCCCGTGGGTGACGGCATCGACGGAGCGCTGGTCGTGGTGGCGACCACGCCTGAGGAGTCCGTGCAGATCACGTCCGCAGCACTTGCGCAGTACCTCACGGTCAGCTGGAGCCGCTAGCGTTCGCTCATCTGATCCGGTCCTCTCGGGGACCCACGCACAGGGAGACTCAATCGTGAGTGGTTTCAAGAACTTCATCCTCCGCGGCAACCTCGTCGAGCTCGCCGTGGCCGTCATCATGGGAACGGCGTTCGCCGCCGTGGTCACCGCCTTCACCGGCATGCTGCTCTCGGCGATCAGCAAAGCGACGGGCGGCAAGGAGCCCAACTTCGACACCTTCGCCCCCGGCGACGTGCTCGTCGGCCCGTTCCTGACCGCGCTCATCGCCTTCCTGATCCTCGCGGCGGTCGTCTACTTCTTCGTGGTCGTGCCCTACACCAGGGCCAAGGACCGCTACTTCCCCGCCGAGGCCACCGGCACGCCCGCCGACGTGGCGGTGCTGGAGGAGATCCGCGACCTGCTCAAGGCCCGCGGCGGCAACGTCTGACCCGCACCACAGCACACGACCGGACGGCCCGTCCCCACTGGGGGCGGGCCGTTCGTCGCGCTCGGGGGTCAGCCGTGGTGCGGCGGCACCTGGCTGCGGTACCAGTCGTCACCCTTGCCGGCGGTGTCCTCGCGGGCGTCGCGGTCGTCGCTGGTCTGTTCGGGTACGCCGTCGCCGAAGACCGCGGCCAGGCGGCGGCGGCGCTGCCAGTCCGGCTCCCGCTCCGGGGCGTGGCGGTCGGTCTCATCGGACTCGCTCACGCGCAGACTCCCGGGACGGGCTCCGGCTCCGTGGTCGCCGGGGCGGAGGGGGTCGCGGTCTCGCTGGGCGAAGCCGTCTCCGTCGGGGTGGCCGTCTCGGTCGGGGTCCCGGTCGGGGTCTGCGACGGCGAAGGCGTCTCGGTGGCGGCGGAGGACGTCTTGGGCGGCTCGGCGGAGACGGCGTTCCCGGACAGCAGGCGCGCCGGGATCTCCTTGTCCTCGTTGATGAGCTCCCAGATCTCGGTGGCCTGCTCGGTCCAGAAGACCCGCCCGCTGAACTCCGAGTCCGTGGGGTAGTACTCCGTCGGCAGCGTCACGAACTGCACCTTGTCGAGGCCGATGCTCTGCAGCTGCATGGCGATCTTGCCGATCCGGGTCACCGAGTCGAGCTCGGTGTCGGTCGTCAGGGACTTCGTGGCTGCGTCGAGGAAGCTGACCACCTTGTCGAGGCGCGTCAGGGTGCCGGCCGACTTCACCTCGCGCACGAGGGCGGCGATGAAGGTCTGCTGGCGACGGATGCGGGAGATGTCGTTGCGCTGGGCCAGCTCTCCGACCGAGCGGGCCCGGACGTAGTCGAGCGCCTCGTCACCCGTGAGCACCGAGGGGTCGCCCGCCGGGACGAAGATCCCGTGCTCGCGGTCGACCAGGTCCTCGGGCACGCAGACCGGCACGCCGCCGACGGCGTCGACCATCTCGCCGAAGCCGTTGAAGTCCACGACCACGAAGTGGTCGACGAAGATGTCGGTCTCCGTCTCGAGCTGGTCGACGGTGCACACCGGGCCGCCGACGGTGTAGGCGGCGTTCCACATCACCTCGGTCGCGGCAGCGGACTCGCCGTCGTTGCACTCGGGTCGGTCGACGATGGAGTCACGTGGGATGGAGACGGCGTACGCCCGCTCGCGGTCGGCGGAGAGGTGCACGAGGATGGTGGTGTCGGAACCGCCGCCACCGCCCTCACCGTCGATCGCGTTGCCCTCGCCCTCGCGGGTGTCCGACCCCATCACGAGGATGTTGAGCGGCTCGCCGTTGCCCTTGTAGACCTTCTCGGGGCGATCGCCACCGAGCGCGTCCAGCGAGACGGCCTCGATGTTGCCGTTGAGGTGGCGCACGAAGTAGATCGTGCCGAGACCGGTGATGAGCGCCAGGACCAGGGCGCTGACGAGGACGACGCGTCCGACGGTGTGCTTGCGAGCCACCTCGGCCCTGCGCTTGGGCGCGCCGACAGGAGCCTCCGGACGTGACTCATCCGACACGGGGCTCCCCTTGTGGTTCGAGAAGATGGACTGACCGGGTCTGAACCTACTTCACCCCGGCAAGATTTCCCGCTCCCGCGAGCGAGCCGCGTCAGCCGTGACGCGCGCCGAGGAGGCCGATGAACTCGTCGGCCATCTCGAGCTGGCGGACCAGGCGCGCGCGACGCTCGGTGGCGTCCGTACGCACGTCGGCGATCCGCTGCTGCGCCGCGGCTCGGTCGCCCTCGTCGGCCTCCGGGTCCCCGAGGACCTCCAGGTCGGACATCACGGCCTTCATCTCGTCGAGGCTGAAACCGAGCGGCTTCATGCGCCGGATGACCAGGACCTTGTCGACGTCGGACTCGGTGTAGAGGCGGAACCCGCCGTCGGTGCGGCCCGACGGCTGGAGCAGGCCGACCTCCTCCCAGTGGCGCAGGCTGCGCAGCGACAGCTCGGTGCGGGCCGCGACCTCGCCGATGTGCATGACGACGTCGGTCGTCTCGCCTGCCCCCTGGGCCATCCCGGTCTCCTGTCGCTCGAGGATTCGAACCCTACCCTCACGTAAGGGTAGGTTTTCCCCTCGTGTCTGCTGCCACCGAGCCTATGGCCCCTCCTGCCACCGTCGAACCCAGCGTGCGCGCCGCCCTGCGCTCGCCGAAGATGCTGCGCACCGAGGTGCTCGCCGGCCTCGTCGTCGCACTCGCACTGATCCCCGAGGCGATCTCGTTCTCGATCATCGCCGGCGTCGACCCCCGCATCGGCCTGTTCGCCTCCTTCACGATGGCCGTCTCCATCGCCTTCCTCGGCGGCCGCCCCGCGATGATCTCGGCCGCGACGGGCGCGATCGCGCTGGTCATCGCGCCGGTGATGCGGGACTACGGCTACGACTACCTCGTCGCCACCGTGCTGCTCGGCGGCCTGATCCAGATCGCCCTCGGCCTCGGCGGCTTCGGCAAGCTGATGCGCTTCATCCCCCGCTCGGTGATGGTCGGCTTCGTCAACGCCCTGGCCATCTTGATCTTCATGGCCCAGATCCCCTACATGGTCGACGTGCCGTGGCTGGTCTACCCGATGATCGCGGTGGGCCTGGCGATCATGGTCGCGCTGCCGCGCGTCACCACCGTCGTGCCCGCGCCGCTCGTCGCGATCCTCGCGCTCACCGGCTTCACCGTGCTGGCCTCGCTCTCGGTGCCCGACGTCGGCGACGAGGGCGAGCTGCCCGACAGCCTTCCCGAGCTGTTCTTCCCCGACGTCCCGTGGACCGTCGAGACGCTGCAGATCATCGGGCCGTTCGCACTGGCGATGGCGCTCGTCGGTCTGCTCGAGTCGCTGCTGACGGCCAAGCTGGTGGACGACATCACCGACACCCACTCGAACAAGACCCGCGAGTCCTGGGGCCAGGGGGCCGCCAACGTCATCACCGGCTTCTTCGGCGGCATGGGCGGCTGCGCGATGATCGGCCAGACCCTCATCAACGTGAACGTCTCGCGCGCCCGCACCCGGATCTCGACGTTCCTGGCCGGCGTCTTCCTGCTGATCCTCGTCGTCGGCCTCGGCGACGTCGTGGCCATCATCCCGATGGCTGCCCTGGTGGCCGTGATGATCTTGGTGTCGGTCGGCACGTTCGACTGGCACTCCATCCAGCCGTCCACGCTGCGCCGGATGCCGAAGTCGGAGACCACCGTGATGGTCGCGACCGTCGCGGTCACCGTCGCCACGCACAACCTCGCGATCGGCGTCGTGGTCGGCGTCCTCGTCGCGATGACGCTCTTCGCCCGCCGCGTCGCCCACCTCACCGAGGTCCAGCGCGAGGTCGTCGAGGACCGCCAGGGGGTCCCGACGGCGGTCTACCGCGTGACCGGTCAGCTGTTCTTCGCCTCCAGCAACGACCTCTACACCCAGTTCGACTACGCCGAGGACCCCGCCGCCGTCGTCATCGACCTCACCGACTCCCACGTCTGGGACGCCTCGACCGTCGCGTCGCTCGACGCCATCACCACCAAGTACGCCCGCAAGGGCAAGACCGTGGAGATCGTCGGGCTCAACGCCTCGAGCGCGGAGCGCCACGAGCGGCTCAGCGGGTCGCTGCCGTCCCACTGACGCGCCCTCGGGTGGGCGACGTCGTACGCCGTCGTGGCAGGATGCTGCCCGCCGCGGAACCTCCGGGAGCCGCGGCAACGCCCCAGTAGCTCAGTGGATAGAGCAGCCGCCTCCTAAGCGAAAGGTCGCAAGTTCGACTCTTGCCTGGGGCACCACACCAGAATGTATCGCTGGACCGAGGTCGGCGGCCGGCGCTGACCGCCGAGGTCCGCGTGGCGGCGCCCCTGGACGAGCAGGATTCCCGGAGGGCCTTGCGATCGGCCCGCGGGCGCTATGGTTGCCGCGTGCTGCGCCGGCTGGGGACCTGGTTGCAGCGCCGACGGATGGTGGTGCTGTCCCTGTGGGGCCTGCTCACAGTGGTGGGTGCAGTGCTCGGCGGGTCGGTCTTCGATCAGGCCCAGGACGTCGGCCTGCGTGCCGATGCGGAGTCCACCCAGGTCGCGCTGCGGCTCGAGTCGCTGGACTCGGAGGGCGAGCAGGTGGTGGCGGTGCTGTCCGGCATCGATCCCGTCACCGCGGAGACGACGGAGGCGATGAGTGCCGTGCTGTTCGAGGTGCGCGAGCACCCTCAGATCGTCGACCTGCGCGACCCGTGGACCACGAGCGCGTACGAGCTCGTGGCCGAGGACCGCAGCAGCGCAGTCGTAGAGATCGAGCTCGACCCTGCCTTGCGCGACGACGAGGCTCTCGCCGTCGCCGACGAGATCATCGAGCTGCTGCGTGGCACGCCCTTCCCGGATGTGTACGTCGGCGGCGACCTCCTGGCCGAGCGGACCTTCACCGACCAGGCTGTCCAGGACGCCGCACGCGGCGAGGGCGTGGCCCTGGTGGTCCTCGTGCTGCTGCTCGCCGCTGCGCTCGGAAGTGCCGCAACAGGCGCCCTTCCGGTGGTCACGGCCCTGGCGGCAGTCGCTGTGTCGCTGCTCGTCCTGACCGGCATGGCCTCCATGGCGTCCGTCAGCGACTTCGCGGTCAACGTGGTCACGGTGCTCTGCCTTGGCCTGTGCGTGGACTACTGCCTCCTCGTGCTCTTCCGCTTCCGCGAGGAACTTGCCGCCGCCGGGCCTGGGGCCGATCCGGGCGACGTGCTGGGACGGACCCTCGCCAGCGCCGGCCGCACGGTGCTCGTGTCCGGACTCACCGTCGGGTCCGCGCTGGCTGCGCTGGTGCTGCTGGGCGACCCGCTACTCACCGGCATGGCCGTGGGTGGTGTGGTGGCTGTGACCGTCGTGACCGCCGCGGCGCTGACCCTGGCGCCAGCGCTCCTGGCTGTCGGCGGTCGCTGGGTCCCGCACGTCGACCGCGGGGCCTTCGGGCGAGCGGCCCGGCACCCTGGTCGCTCACTCCTGGCCCGCCTGGCCCGCTTCGCCCAAGCGCGACCGTGGCCGGTGCTCCTCGTGTCCGCCGGCCTGCTCGTCATCCTCGCCCTACCTCTGGCCGGGCTACGGCTCGGCGCTTCCGACGCTCGGTCGCTGCCACCCGGCAGCGAGGCGAGAGACGTGGTCGAGGTCATCGAGCGCGACTACCCCGACATCGCGACGGCGCCGGTCGAGGTCGTTGTCGACGCCGCCTTCGGCGATCCGCGCCTGACCTCGTTCGCCGAGGAGATGACAGCACTCCGCGACGTGGAGCGTGTCGCGGTGCGCGATGGATTGCCCGACGGGTGGAGTCGTTTCACCCTGGTGCCCGAGGGCAGCACCAATGGTCCTGCCGCGCAGCGGGTCGTCGATGACGTCCGCAGGCTCGGCGCCGACCTGGACGTGCAGGTCGGCGGTCCTGCAGCAGAACTGGTCGACGCTCGCGCGGCGCTGGGCGAGCGTCTGCCGGTGGCCATCGGCGCGGTGGTCCTGGTGTCCGGACTCCTGCTCCTCCGACTCACTGGTTCGCCGGTCGTCGCGATCAAGACGCTGATCCTCAACCTGCTCTCGCTGGCCGCGACGCTCGGTGTGGTCACGCTGGTCTTCCAGCACGGGTGGGGCGGCCCCCTGCTCGGCGGGACCGCGACTGGGTCCCTCGACCTCAGCACGCCGCTGCTGATCTTCATGTTCGCCTTCGGGCTATCCATGGACTACCACGTCTTCCTCGTCGCGCGCATCCAGGAGGAGTGGGCAGCCATGGAGACGGCGAGGCGAGGGAGCTCGGCATCCGCACTGAGCACGCGTGCGGCGAACGATCGAGCCGTGCTGGAGGGGATCACCAGCTCGGGCCCGGTCGTCACGTTGGCTGCGGTCGCCATCGCGGTGGTGTTCATCGGCTTCGCGGCGGGCGAGCTCGTGGCGGTCAAGGAGGTCGGCGTCGGGATGACCGTGGCCATCCTGCTCGACGTGACTGTCGTACGGGGTTCGCTCCTCCCTGCCGCGATGACCCTGCTCGGCGAGAGGAACTGGTGGCGCCCGAGCTGGATGCCTCGTTGATCCCGACTGGTCCGGGACGCCTCTGCTCCGGCGTTCCCGGGACGTCTCACCCGGGTTCAGCACGCTCCCGCCGTCGGTGCAACAGCGCCAGCGCCGTCATGGCTGCGAGCATGACCACTCCCCCGGGCAACGCTACGTCGCGTCCCCTCTGCCGCCAGTCGGTCCCCGTGCCCGCTGCGGCCGATGCCCCGCTCTCACCCGCGGTGACGTCGGACTCCGACGCTGATGCACCCAGCCCCACCTCGAAGCGGATCTGCCCGCGCACGTCGTGGCCGTCCGCGGAGACCACGAAGTACTCCATCGTGTAGGTCCCGGCAGGACCTGCCCAGAGGGTCTGCTGCACCTCGGCCCCTGCGACGGTCGGCTCACCGTTGGTGACGCTCCCGTCCGGGCCGGACACCGCGATCTCGCGGACCTCGGTGATCGAGTCGGAGAAGGTCAGGAAGGCGCGCGAGGGCAGCGCCGTCAGCACACCGTCCGCCGGGGGGTCGGACGAGACCAGGTCACCGTGGGCCGCGGCTGGCGATGCAGGGAGCCACGCGAGGAACGCCGTGAACAGCCCGAGCGCGAACACCCCGGCGAGGTGACGTGCCGCCGTGCGGGCGACGGTCAGGCGGAAGGGGTCGTGCGCCATGGCTGCAGCTCCTGTGGTCGAGGTTCGGAGACAGGCTCGAGCCGGCTGAACGCGGCCGTCAGTCGATGGGCCAGACGCCGGTCGCCGACGTCGACGGCCGCGAGCGCGGCGCGGCACAGCGCACTCGTCGCCCACGCACCCAGCAGGGTCGAGGCAGGTCCGGGCGGCAGGGCTGCTCGGGCCTTGCCGAGCTCGACCACGACGAGACCGACCACGTCCTCGAGCCAGTCGTGGTCCGACCGCAGCGACACCGCTGTCGGGATGCCGTTGCTGGCATCGGCCCCCACTGGCTTTCCCATGCGCCGCGGGTCACCGACGACGTCGAGCAGGTCGTCGAGGTGCTGGTAGGCCCGCCCGACGTGGAGGCCGAAGGCGCCGTGCGCCTCGACGACGTCGCTCACGGAGCCGGCGGCGAGGGCGCCGATCTCCGCGCTCGCTCGGAACAGCTCGGCGGTCTTGAGCGACGCGTACTCGGCGTGACCCTCGAGCGAGGGTGAGGCGACCAGGCCCGCCTCGCGCAGCTGTCCGGACGCCATGCACCCGAGCGTGCGGGCCCAGGCCGCCGAGGCGGCCGTCGAGGACCGAGCCGCGGCTGCGGCGCCCCGCGCGAGCAGCAGGTCGCCGACGACGATGGCGGTGGCGGGGCCTGCCGCCGCGACCACCGACGGGCGCCCGCGGCGCAGGTCGGCGGCATCGATGATGTCGTCGTGCACGAGCGTGGCGACATGCAGGAGCTCCACCGCCAGGGCACCCTCGACCGCGCGGTGTGCGACCGAGCGATCCGGGTCGAGGTCGCCGCGCGTCGCCTCCGCGCTGCGCAGGACCAGCTCCGGTCGGAGCAGCTTGCCGGGCCGCAGCGCGTCGGCGACCAGCCGGTCGACCGCGTCGACGCCGCACGACGCCGGCGTCCGCAGTCGCTCGCGCACCTGCTCGAGCAGGCTGTCGACGTCGGTCACGGCACCGGGGCGCCGGCCGGGGACTCCGTCGTGGCTCCCGCCAGCGCGAGCAGGTGGTCGCGTACGTCGGTCGCGTGCAGCCGGGCGGGAAGGACGCCCGGGCGGTTGCAGAGCACCACCGGCGCGTCCTCGTCACGGGCCGGGAGGCGACCGTGCGTGCCGCGGACCGGCGCGGGGTCGAGCGGCACCACCTTCATCGCGTAGCGCAGACCGGCTGCCTTGCGGGCCAAGGTCAGCGCGGCCTTCGCTTTGACAAGCCGGTCCTCAGGGTCGAAGAACAGCTCCGCCGGGTCGTAGCCGGGCTTGCGGTGGATCTCCACGCCGCGTGCGAAGTCGGGCGCGCGCTGGTCGTCGTCCCAGTAGTAGTAGGTGAACCAGGCGGTGGTCTCCGCCACCAGGACCAGCTCGCCCGAGCGCTCGTGGTCCAGCCCCGCGACCGCCTTGCCGTCGGTGTCGAGCACCTCGGCCACACCGGGCAGCCCGGCGCAGAGGTCCCGCACCCGTTCGAGGTCGGCCGGGTCGGCGACGTAGACATGGGCGACCTGGTGGTCGGCGACGGCGAAGGCCCGCGACGTCCACGGGTCGAGGTACTCCATCCCGTCCTGGGTGTAGACCTCGAGGAGGCCGGCCGAGCGCAACGCGCGGTTGACGTCGACCGGCGTGTCGGCAGCGGTGATGCCGTACTCGGACAGGACGACGACCCTGGCCCCGCACCGCTCCGCGTCGTCGAGCAGCGGGGCCAGTGCGGCGTCGACGTCGCGGGCGGCCTGACGCGCCTGGGGCGCATCGGGACCGAAGCGCTGGAGGTCGTAGTCGAGGTGCGGCAGGTAGGCCAGGGTCAGGTCCGCCCGCGGCATCAGCAGGCGGGCCGCTGCGACGATCCACTCCGACGAGCGGATCGACGCCGTCGGCCCCCAGTACTGGAACAGCGGGAACTCTCCGAGCTCGGCGACCAGCTCGTCGTGGAGCTCGGGCGGGCGGGTGTAGCAGTCGGGAGCCTTCTTCCCGTCGGCGTAGTAGATGGGGCGGGGCGTGACCGTCCAGTCGGTCGAGGCGCCCATGGCGTACCACCAGCACACGTTGGCGACCGTGTAGCCGGGGTGCTCGCGCCGGATCGTCTCCCAGACCTTCTCGCCCTGCACGAGCGCGTTGTGCTGGCGCCACAGGTGGATCTCGCCGAGGTCGCGGAAGTACCAGCCGTTGCCGACGATGCCGTGATCGGTCGGGCTCAGCCCGGTGAGGAAGGTCGACTGCACGCTGCAGGTCACGGCCGGCAGGACGGGCTCGAGGACCGCCGACGACCCACCGGCAGCGAGTTGCCGCAGGCGGGGCATGTGCTGGAGCAGGTCGGGGGTCAGGCCGACGACGTCGACCACGAGCAGCTTGTCCATCAGGTCCTCCGGAGGGGGTGGGGGTCAGAGCGGGGTGAGGCCGAGCGCGACCAGCTCGGCGTGCACCCAGGCGAGCTCGGAGGCGAGACCGGCCGCGAGGGCGTCGTCGTCGGTCGGTGCGCCACCCGGCAGCACGGACCAGGTGTAGGTCTCGACCTCGAGGTGGTGGACCCGCGCGACCGGCCCGCCCAGCAGCGCGGCGAGCGAGTCGTGCAGCTCGGCGCGGGCGTTGCGCAGCGGGGGCTCGGGGTCGGCGTGCACGGGCACGTGGAAGTGGACACGCCAGGGCGTGTCGGTGGCCAGGGGGTCCGGGCCGTCGAGCGCCTGGGCGAGGTCGTCGTGCCCCGCGACCTCGCCGGCGTCCTCATGGCGCACCTGGTGGAGGAACCGGTCCTCCGCGTAGGACGCGAGCGCGCGTCGCGTCGCCGCGTCCGCGGGGTCGTCGACGACCAGCGCCGACGCCGGCTGGGCCTTGACCACGCGCAGCCCTGCCTCGTCGAGCAGGCGCAGCGCGTGGCCGGCGTCTTCGAAGCCGACAGCGAGGTGGCAGAGGTCGAGGCAGACGCCGATCCGGTCACGGTCGACCGCCCCGAGCCGGTCCACGGCCTCCTCCACCGTCTCGATGACGCAACCCGGCTCGGGCTCGATGCCCACCACGACGCGACGGCCGGTCTCGGCCTCGACGTCGGCCAGACCGCTCGACAGCTCGGAGAGCAGAGCCTCCGCCAGCCGCTGGTCGTCACGGCTCCACGGGCTGCGCCAGGCGAGTGGGAGCGAGGAGATCGACCCGTGGTCGGCATCGGGGGGCAGGAGCCCGGCGAGCACGCGGGCGGCGGCGAGGGTGTAGTCGAGACGCTCGCGCGTGGTCCAGGTCGGGAGGTAGACCGAGTGCTTGACGGTCGGTCCCTGGAAGGCGGCGTAGGGGAAGGCGTTGACGGTCACCACCTCGACGCCGTGGTCGGCCAGCTGCCCTCGCACGAGGCGTACGCCCTCGGGGTCCGCGGCAAGGCGGTGGGCGGCGGCCGCCGGGAGCCAGAGCCCGAGACCGACGAGGTCTCCCCCCGCGGCAGCGCCGGGGAGGGCGTCCAGCGCGCGGCGGATGCGGACGCCCATCGACGTCGCCTGGGCGACCAGGCCGTCGACGTCCTCGGAGGGAAGCACGTTGGTGCCGTAGGCCAGGTGGACGACGCTGCCGTCACGGTGGCGCAGGCGCACTCACCTCACCTGCTGACCGCGCAGGACCGAGTTGCCCTCGAAGAGCGACGAGGCGTCCGGGGTGGCAGCGCCGGCGTCGTCCTGCCCGGGCAGCATGAGCCGACCGCTCTGGGCGAAGAACTCCACGGGGTTGCGCCACAGGACGCGGTCCACGTCGTCGTCGCTGAAGCCGGCGGCCAGCATCGCCTCGCCGGTGGCATGCGTCAGGAGGGGGTCGCTGCGGCCCCAGTCCGCAGCCGAGTTGACCAGCACCCGCTCCGGGCCGCGCTCCTGCAGGATCCGCACCATCCGGTGCGGGTCCATCTTGGTGTCGGGATAGATGGAGAAGCCCATCCAGCATCCGCGCTCGTCGACGGGGGCGACGGTCAGCTCGTTGAGGTGGTCGACCACGACCATCGCCGGGTCGATGCCCGACTCCTCCACCAGCTCCAGGGTGCGGCGGGTGCCGCCCTCCTTGTCGCGGTGGGGCGTGTGCACCATGGCGGGCAGCTCGAACTCGACCGCGAGGTCCAGCTGCCGGCGGAAGGCCCGCTCCTCCGCGGGGCCCATCGAGTCGAAGCCGATCTCGCCGACCGCGACCACCCCGTCCTTCGCGAGGTAGCGCGGCAGGACGTCGAGGACCTCGACGCAGCGCGGGTCGTTGGCCTCCTTGGGGTTGAGCGCGATCGTGCAGTGGTGGGTGATGCCGAACTGGGCCGCGCGGAACCGCTCCCAGCCCACGAGGGCGTCGAAGTAGTCGATGAAGGACCCGACGCTGGTCCGCGGCTGCCCCAGCCAGAAGGCGGGCTCGACCACGGCACGGACGCCGGCGGCGTACATCCGCTCGTAGTCGTCGGTGGTGCGTGACGTCATGTGGATGTGCGGGTCGAAGATGCGCATGTCAGCCCTCCGGGCGGGTGGTCGGGGTGGTCAGGTCGCGCACCAGGAACGCGTCGGGCGGCACCTCGCGGCCGGCAGCCTCGCGCTCGTCGGTGTAGCGCCGCACCATGGCCGCGAGCTCGTCGTCGGCCCGCGCGGCGAGGTCCGCGACACCCGCCACGGGAACACCGACGAAGAGGCACTTGAGCACGCCGTGGCGCCAGTCGTGCGCGGACAGCCGCCGGGCATGCGGGCCCATGGCGGCCGCGACCAGTCGTACGTCGTTGGTCCGCAGCGCGTCCAGCAGGAGGGCCGATCCGTCGACGAGGGGATCGTCGATGCCTCCGAGCGCCAGCAGCACCGCCCGCTTCTCGTCGGCGTCGCCGTGGCGGTAGAGGTCCTCGAGCTCGGCGAGCAGTGTCCCGGGGTCGAGCCGGGCGGCCGCTGTCGCGACCAGCTCCACCCGGACGGCGTCCTCGAGGCGGGGTCCGTCGACGAAGAGGTCACCTCGGCCCGTGCGACGCGCAGCCGCGGGGAAGACGCGGGCGAGCGTGGTGGCCCCGGCCGCGAGCACCGCGACCATGTCGTCGAGGGCGCGCCTGCGCTCGTCGCCCAGCGCCCTCCTGAGCTGCTCGACGGGTGCGAGGAGATGGACGGTCGTCATCGAACACCTCCAGAGGCGTTGACGGGGTGGCCGATCCGGTCCAGCGAGGCCTGCAGCGCGGTGATGGTGGACGCAGCGACGGCCGGTGCGGCGTGGGAGTGCCGCGGCAGCTCCACGCAGGCCAGGCCGGCATACCCCGTGTCGACGAGGGCGCCGAGGGCGCGGTCGAGGTCGAGGTCGCCGGTGCCCAGCTCGAGGTGCTCGTGGACGTCGCGGACCATGTCGTCGACCTGGACGTTGGCGAGCAGCGGGCCAGCGTGACGCACCGTCTCGGCGGGCGTGCGCGGCTCGTTGCAGACCAGGTGGCCCAGGTCGAGGGTCACCCGCAGGTGCTCGGGTCGGCCGAGGCGTTCCCGGAACGCCAGCACGTCGTCGAGGGTGGCGAGGAACATCCCGGGCTCGGGCTCGACGCAGACGGTCACCCCGAGGTCCGCGGCGTCGTCGAGGACGGGCCCCAACCCGTCGACCACCCGGCGCCACAGGCGCTCGTCGGACACCCCGGCGGGCGCGGTGCCGGACCAGCAGGACATGGCCTCCGAGCCGAGCTCGTGGGCGATGCGGACCGCACGGCACAGCAGGTCGACGCGACGCTCGCGGCCCTCGTCGCTGACCAGGGTCGGCTCGTGCTTGCGCCACGGGTCGAGGACGTAGCGCGAGCCCGTCTCGACGACCGAGGCGAGGTCATGGGCCTCGAGGCAACGGCGCGCGTGCGCGACCTGGCCGGGCAGGTCGCCGAACGGGTCGAGGTGGGGCTGGTCGAGGGTGAGCCCGACTCCCTCGTAGCCGAGGGAGGCGATGACGCTGCAGGCGTCGCTGAGACGGTGTCCGGCGAAGCCGTTGAGCCCGTAGCCGAGTCGCACGCTCACGTCGGGCTCACCTTCCGTGCAGCACGCCGCAGCAGAGGCGCGGCCGTGGCGACGAGGAACGCCGGCAGGAGCCGACCCCCGGCCGCGAGCCAGCCCGCCTGGAGGAGGGTCAGGCCGCCGATGCCGGCACCCGTCGCAGCGCGCACGCGGGCGGCGTCCGGGACGGCCAGCGCCCTTGACTGGGGCACGCCCACCGCGACGCCGTAGAGGACCGCGAACCCGATGGCGACCCGGCGGTGGTCGGAGCGTACGTCGTCGCCGACGGCGGTCGCGACCAGCAGTCCGAGCGCGGTGCCGGTGGCGACGAGCGCCCCGATCGCGGTGGCCGGAGCTGCGCCGTGCACCTCGCCCCGGCTCAGGGCGGTCACCCCGACCGTGTGGACGGCCACCGACGCGGCCGGTCCGGCTGCCGCGGCGGGAGACCCCGCCGCTCCGAGCAGGACGTCGAGTCCCCGGGTGGCCGCCATGACAAGGGGGCCGGCGGCCGAGTCCTTGGCGAGTACGTCATAGGTGGCGATGAGCGCGGCGAGCGGCACGCTGGTCCGCAGCGCCCGCCGACCACCGACCAGTGCGGTTGCGGCGAGCCCGGCGGCCCCCAGGGTGGCCGCGACACCAAGTGCTGCGCCTGCACTCACGCGGCCCGTCGGGATGACCCGCTCGGGTCGCTCCAGGGCGTCGACCTCGCGGTCGGACCAGTCGTTGAGGGCCATGCCGGACCAGTAGAGGAGCACCGACCCGAGGGGCATGAAGGCACCTCCGCCGCCCGTGCCCGACCACACCGCGCCCGACCAGGCGTCGCCCGGGACCGTCAGCGCTGCGGGGAGCCGGACGAGCTCGGCCAGGTCACCGGCAGCAGGCAGGGTCATCATCCGGCCAGCCCGGCGCGCCACGCGACGAGGTCGCGCCACTGCTCGGAGAGCCGGTGCTCGGTGGCGCCCACGGGGTCCTTGAAGAAGAAGGCGAGCTCCGGCAGCGGACCCGAGAGGCCTGCTGCGTGCGCGGCGGACACGAGGCGCACCAGGTCGAGGACGAGCGGCGCAGCCAGGGCCGAGTCACAGCCCTCCCACGTGAACTGCAGCGTCATCCGGGTGCCGAGGAACCCGTCGAACCGCACGTGGTCCCAGGCCGTCTTCCACTCCCCCAGGTCCTCGACGTGGTCGATGTGCATGGGGCCCGGCACCGACCGTCCCACCATGGCGTCGAGTCCGCTGCGCTTGGCGACGGTCTTGCTGCGTGCCGCCGCGGGGTCGGACAGGGTCTCGCCGTCGCCTCCACCGAGGAGGTTCACCGAGGTCCAGGAGCGGAGCTCGAGCGCCCTCATCACGAACATGGGGGCGAGCACCGACTTGAGCAGCGTCTCCCCCGTCTTGCCGTCGCACCCGGCGTAGGGAAGCCCGGCACGGGCCGCCGCCTCGATGACGACGGGCAGGCGCAGACAGGGGCTGGGGGTGAACGAGACGAACGGCGCGCCGGCCCGGAAGGCGGCCAAGGCGTAGACCGCCCCGACCGGTAGGTCGTCGTCGAGGCAGGTCAGCTGCTCCGGGTCGTCGACGGGCGGCTGGGTGCTGGCGACGTCGACGACCACGACCCGGACCAGGTCGTAGCGGCGTCGGAAGTCGGCGATGTCGCCGGCAAGCCGCTCCACTGCCTCCTCGGTGGTCTCCTCCCCCGCCGCGTGCCCGAGGCACACATCGGCGTCCACGGCCTCCAGGTCGGCGGCCACGGCAATGAGGATCTCCGCCGGGACCACCCCGCCCGCAACCAGCGACTCGGCCTTCTTCGTCAGGGTGGTCGAGCTGATGTCGTGGCCGCCGAAGACCAGGTTCCCGAGGGGCGTGAGCCCGTCCGGGTCGAGCTCGGCGAGCTCGCTCACCAGACCGGTCGACGGGGCGAGGCCGTGGGACACCCCGAGGGCACCGACGACCGCGGTGGTCGCGACCGAGCCGCGGGCGCCCACGAACCACACCCCGGTCCTGGCTTCGCTGCGCATGACGGCCCTCAGTCCGTGGTGGAGAACGCGGCGTCGAACGAAGCGGTCGGCGCGTCGAAGGCGAGACGACGTACGAACTCCAGCGCCTCCGGTGCCCCGACGAGCCGGTCCATGCCGGCGTCCTCCCACTCCACGGAGATGGGGCCGTCGTAGCCGATCGTGTTCAGCATCCGGAAGGACGCCTCCCAGGGCACGTCACCGTGACCGGTCGAGACGAAGTCCCAGCCGCGGCGGGGGTCGGCCCAGGCGAGGTGGGACCCCATCCGGCCGTTGCGGCCGTTGCCGACCTGCTTCTTCGCGTCCTTGCAGTCGACGTGGTAGATCCGGTCCTTGAAGTCCCAGAGGAAGCCGACCGGGTCGAGGTCCTGCCACACGAAGTGCGACGGGTCCCAGTTGAGGCCGAAGGCCTCGCGGTGGCCGATCGCCTCGAGCGCCGCGACGGTGGTCCAGTAGTCGTAGGCGATCTCCGACGGGTGCACCTCGTGGGCGAACTTCACGCCCTCGCTGTCGAAGACGTCGAGGATCGGGTTCCAGCGGTCCGCGAAGTCCTGGTAGCCGGCGTCGACCAGGTCCTGGGAGGCCGGCGGGAACATCGCGACGTACTTCCAGATGGAAGAGCCGGTGAACCCGACCACCACGTCGACGCCGAGCTTGCGGGCGGCACGGGCGGTCATCTTCATCTCCTCGGCCGCGCGCTGGCGCACGCCCTCGGCGTCGCCGTCGCCCCAGATCCTGTCGGGCAGGATCCCGCGGTGACGCTCGTCGATCGGGTCGTCGCAGACCGCCTGGCCCTTGAGGTGGTTGCTGATCGCGAACACCTGGAGGTCGTACTTCTTCAGCATCTCGAGCTTCGCGGGGACGTAGGAGTCGTCCTCGACGGCTGCCCAGGGGTCGAAGTGGTCCCCCCAGCAGGCGAGCTCGAGGCCGTCGTAGCCCCAGCCGGAGGCGAGCTTGCACATCTCCTCGAAGGGCAGGTCGGCCCACTGGCCGGTGAACAGGGTGATCGGGCGTGGCATGCGTGCTCCTCAGGTGGCGGTGGTGGTGCTTCGGCTGATGGTGCGGGTACTGCTGGGTGGCGCTGGGTGCTGCATCGTGCGGGTCGTGCGGGGGCTGCTCAGGGGCGACACTGGTGCGAACCGGTGCCGGGACGGAGCGCACTGTCCCGGCACCGGCCGCGGGGGGCGACGCCTTGCGGCGCCGCCTCCCCGCCCGGACGGAGGGCCCGTCCCCCGCCGGCTCGCAGGGCCGAACCTGCGAGCCGTCGGGTGCGCCACCTCGCGGTGCCGCGCGGTCGTGCCCTCCCTCAGCGGACGTTTCTCCTCTCTGGGCCCTGTGGCGCCTACAGCTGCTTCTTCAGCGTGCGCGACAGGTGCTTGAGAGCCCTCCTGGCCTCCTTGTCGGTGACCTTCGAGGCGAGCTTCTTGAAGCGCTTGAGCGCCTGCCGGGCCTCACGCTCCGATCCGCTCCTGTCGGCGCGCTTGGCGGCCTTCAGCTCCTGCTTGAGCTGCGCACCGCGCTTCTCACCGACCGTGCCGTCCTCGACGAGCCGGTTGATCAGCTTCTTGGCGCCGCCGGTGGTGGCCACCACACGGAAGGTGATCGTCTCCGAGACCGAGTTGCCGGCCTCGTCCGTCACGGTCACCGACAGCTCGTGCCGCCCGGTGCGCAACGACATCGCGTCGATGCGCGCCGGGGAGGACACGATCGTGCCGTTCAGACGGACGACCTGCTGGGCGACACCGGACGTGGCGTCCGCTGCGGTGACCCGTGCGTTGCGCACGGCCCCCAGGTTCAGCTTGGCCCAGTCGTTGATCCCGGCGATGGTCACCGCAGGTGCGGTGGCGTCCATCTTGATGACGGTCGTGCCGACTGCCGAGGACCTTCCGGCCTCGTCGGTCGCCCGGGCCTGGACCCGGGTGATCCCGTCGGCGGTGATCCGCAACGGCGCGGTGTACGCCGTCCACGGACCGTTGTCGATGCGGTACTCCACGCTCAGCTTCCCTTCACCGCCGGCACCCGCGAGGGTGACGCTGACCGGCGAGGTGAACCAGTTGCTGCGACCGTTGGCCGCCGCGGGAGTGGTGGTGATCGACACGGTGGGCTTCGCCGTCTCGACCGGGGGCTCCACGACGGGCTCCTTCGGGACCACGACCGTGAACTCGCCGGTCGTCTCGTTGCCCGCCGCGTCGGTGGCGGTGTAGGCCACCACGTGCTCGCCGGGCTCGGTGATCTCGAAGGGACCGTCGTACTCGGCCTCCGCGCCGCCGTCGACCGTGTAGGTCAGCGACGTCACGTCGACGTTGTCCGTCGCGTCCAGCACGACGGTGCCGGGGCCGGTCAGGTCGAGGTCGACACAACCGATGATCGCGCCCTCACGGTGCAGGGCCAGGATGCCGCCCTCGATCCGCGGCGCCCACGGGACCGTGGCCGTTGCGAAGGAGGTGCCGTCAGCCTCGGCCTCGATCCGGGCGTCGCCCGAACCAGCGACCCAACCCGGGTTGGTCGGCCACAGCTCGTTGGGCGGGGTGCCGTCGCCGGCCGGGTCGTTGCGGTAGTGACCCGCGAACCCCCCACAGGTGGTCCCGACGTGCAGGTGGGACTCGTAGTCCTGCGTGGGGTCGAGGCCCGCGAGCGTCAGCTCCACCGTGGTGGTGTAGCCGTTGCCCTCGGCCGCCGAGACCATGGTGGCCTCTCCGGTGACACCGGAGCTGGCCTGGTCGACCAGCTCACCGGCGTACGAACCCAGGACCGTGGCGTCCACCTCGGGGTCGGTCGTGTCCGCGGGCTGCGGCACGACCACCTGGACCTGCCCGGTGGAGCGGTTGCCCGCCACGTCGGTGGCGCGGTAGCGCACGACGTAGGTGCCGGGCTCGTCGAACGTCAGCGGCGTGGAGTAGGTCGTCCACGTCGTGGCGTCGCCGGTCTGGTGCTCGATGCTCGCGACACCGGAGGTGGCGTCGGTGGCGGTGAGGGTGACCGTCTTGCTGGAGTCACCGGTGACCGCGTCCGCAACGGTCGGGGTGACCGTGTCGATCTTGACCGTCAGCGACTTGATCGACTCGACGTTGCCTGCCGAGTCCGTGGACCGGTACTCGATCAGGCGGCTGCCCTCACCGGTCACGGAGACCGCGGCGGTGTAGGGCGCCCAGGCGCCTCCGGCGATGCGGTACTCGGTCGAGGCGACGCCCGACCCGCCCGTTCCGTCGGTGGCCGCCAGGGTGAACGACGGACGCGTGGTGTACCAGCCGGCAGCGTTCGCTGCCGGGATGGCCAGCGTCGTCGTCGGAGCAGTCGTGTCAGCCGGCCCGGCGGGCGGCGTGCACGTGTCGTCCTGACCCAGCGTGAAGTAGTCGAACTTCGCGATGAGGTTGTCCGCCGCACCGGCCGCGGTGGCACCCAGGGCGACGAGGCCGACCTTGGGTGCGGTGATGCCGGTGAGGTCGCGGGTTGCGTTGGCTGCGTTGACCGGGAGCCAGGTGGCCCCATCACTGCTGTAGGAGGCGGTCATGGCGTTGCCGTCGGCGCTTGAGAGCCGCAGCCACACCGTGTCGGGGAAGTCCGCGCCGAGTGCTGCACCGTTGGTCTCGGATGCGACGGCGTTGGTCTCCTTGAAGAACTGGATGATGTTGGCTGCCTTGCTGCCCGCAGCGGCAGTTGAACGACCGGAGTAGACGAGCTTGATGTAGTTGTCGTCATCTCCGTAGATGATCAGACCGCCCTGCTGGTAGCCCTTGGTGGCGTTCAGCGTGACCTTGGTGGTGACCACGAACTTCCCGGGCGGGAGGTCCTGGAGCACGACATTGGGCGTCGTGTTCGTGGTCTGGTAGAGGTCGGAGTTGGTCAGCGGGATGTTGAGCGTCCCGTCGGCCACGGTCAGCGAACCGTTGACGCGCACGCTGTCGTTCCACTGGGCGAGGTCCAACGCATTGCCGTTGAACTGCTCCACCTGGCACGGCGTGGCACACGGCACAGCCGTGTTGTCCGGCGTGATGGTGAAGTAGTCGAACTTCGCGGTGAGGTTGTCAGCCGCGCCGGCTGCCGTGCTGGCCAGCGCGAGCAGGCCGACCTTGGGTGCGGTGACGCCGGTCAGGTCACGTGCTGCGTTGGCTGCAGTGACGGGGAGCCAGGTGGCACCGTCGCTGCTGTAGGAGGCGGTGACCGAGTTGCCGTCGGTGCTCGACATCCGCAGCCACACGGTGTCGGGGAAGGACGCGCCGAGAGCGGCGGAGTTCGTCTCCGATGCGGTGGCGTTGGTCTCCTTGGTGAACTGGATGACGTTGGCGGCCTTGCTGCCCGCTGCCGCGGTCGAGCGACCGGAGTAGACGAGCTTCAGGTAGTTGTTGTCATCGCCGTAGATGACCAGACCACCCTGCTGGTAGCCCTTGTTGATGCCGGTGAGGTCCACCTTGGTCGTGACCTCGAACGCACCCGAGGGCAGGTCCTGGAGCACGATGTTCGGCGTGGTGTTGGTCGTCTGGTAGAGGTCGGTGTTGGTCAGCGGGATGTTGAGAGACCCGTTGGCCACGGTCAGGTTCTGGTTGACCCGCACGTTCCTGTTCCAGCGGGTGGTGTCGAGCTCAGTGCCCACGAAGTCGTCGGAACGACCGCTGAAGCAGATGTTCTGAGCCGCCGTGACGGTGATCTCCAGCGTCTTGGTGGTCTTCGCACCTCGGGAGTCGGTCACGGTGAGCGACACGGTGTACTTGCCCGGCGTGGCAAAGGTCTTGCTCGGGTTGGCCACGGTCGAGGTGGTGGAGTCTCCGAAGTTCCACGCGTAGGTGACGGGGGTGTCACCCTCCGGGTCGGAGACCGAGCTCGTGAAGTTCACGGGCAGCGGAGCCGAACCGGTCAGCTTGTCGGCGCTGATCGCGACGGTGGGCGGGGTGTTGTCGGTGACACCGCGGCCGGCGAACTCGACCCAGTTGACGTTGGCCCCACCGGTCGTGGCGACGAAGTACAGCGGAGCGCTGGTCGTCGTGGCGCCGGTGAACGTGGTGGACACGTTCTGCCAGGTCTGGGCACCGCCGGTGTTGGGCACCGTCAGCGTCCCGATCGTCGTTCCGGTGGGCGAGCCTTGACGGACCTCGAAGGCGGCGCCAGCCGTGGTGGACGCGGCCCGCATGGTGACCCCGGTGATGTTGGTGAGGTTCATGACGTCCCAGCGGAACCAGTCCCCGGTCTCGACGCCCGTCACGTTCTGCCCACCGTTGGTGTCGGTGGTCGTCTGCGTGGCGACGCCGGGGGTGCCGGCGGTCCCGGAGCCCGTACGACCGGTCTGGTCGAAGAACTCCGCCTCCTTCTTCTTGGTGTGCAGCACGGCTCCGTCGATGCCCGTCAACGGACCAGCCACACCGGAACCGGAGTCACGGTAGGTGGCGGTGACGGTGCCGAAGATGTTGGCGCCCGAGTGACCGGAGTCGCCCGGCAGCACGAAACTGCCGCTGCAGCCGGTGTACTGCTCGTAGCCGTGCGAGTGCTGGTCGTGGCCCAGACCGGGCTGGACGACGACACGGTTGCAGTCGATGGGGCCGTCCTCCGGGTCGGTGACGGTCACCGAGTACTTCACGGTGTCACCGAACTCGAAGAACCCCCCGTCGAGCGGAAGGGTCAGCTCGACGGTCGGAGCGGTGTTGCCCGCCACGATGTCGATGTTGGTCGAGCCGGTCTTGCCGTTGGCGGCCGTCACCGTCAGACGCGCGGTGTAGTTGCCCGCCGTCGTGTAGGTGAAGGACGCGGTCGGCGTCGTCGCGTCGACAGTGCCGTCGCTGGTGAAGTCCCACGCGTAGGTGAGTCCGGCACTGGTGCCGGTGTCACCGTCGAAGGACGTGGTGCCGTTGAAGGTGACGCTCAACGGGGTCGGACCGGAGGTGCGGTTGGTCGTCGCGCGGGCGGTCGGAGAACGCTCCCCCTCGACGTAGTCGATGCGGTAGATGCCGGAGTCGGCGTTGTTGCCGTTGAAGCCGCTGCCCCACTCGATCATGTACAGCGCACCGTCGGGGCCGAACTGCAGCGCGTGCGGACGACGCATCTGGAGGCTGGGCAGGAACCGGTTGATGTCGGTGTAGTTGGTGCCGCCCTGGTTCATCTGGACGGTGAACAGCCGGCTGTTGTTCCAGTCGGCCCAGATCGCCTTCGAGTCGAAGTACGCAGGCCACTTGCGGTCCGACACCAGGGTGGGGTCGAAGTCGTAGGTGCCCGAGGTCATCGGCGCACCGCTGGCCCCGATCTCCGGGGTCCCGGTGGTGTTCGCGTTGTTGCTCTGCCAGATCACAGCAGCCTTGGAGGGCGGCAGGTTCGTCAGGCCGGTGTTGTTCGGCGAGTCGTTGACCGGCGCCGCACAGTTGAACGCGGCACCTGCGGTGCTGCTGGCGAAGTTGTAGTCGTTGTACGGGGTGTTCGCGCCCACGCAGTAGGGCCAACCGTAGTTGCCCGGCTGGTCGAGGACGTTCCACTCCACGCGGCCGTTGGGTCCACGGGTGGCGCTGGTGGAGCCGGCGTCCGGACCGTAGTCGGCCACGAGAAGGTGGTTGTTCTGCTCGTCGAGGCCGATGCGGAACGGGTTGCGGAAGCCCATGGCATAAATCTCCGGGCGGGTCTTCTGCTGCGTGTCAGCGGCCTCGTCGAACAGGTTGCCTGCCGGGATCGTGTAGCCACCGGCGGCCGACGGCTTGATCTTCAGGACCTTGCCGTTGAGGCTGTTGGTGTTGCCCGAGGTGCGCTGGGCGTCCCAGGCGCCACGGCCCGAGCGCTCGTCGATGGGGGTGTAACCACCCGAGTCGAACGGGTTCGTGTTGTCGCCGGTGGCGAGGTAGAGGTTCCCGTCGTGGTCGAACTCCATCGACCCACCCGCGTGGCAGCACTCGTTGCGCTGCACGGGGACGTCGAGGATCGTCACGGCCGAGGCCACGTCCAGCGTGTTGCCGGTCATCTTGAACCGGGAGATCCGGTCGATGGCCGCGCTGCCCTGGGGCGAGTAGTAGAGGAACACGTGGCCGTTGGTGGCGAAGTCGGGGTCGAGGGCGATGCCCAGCAGACCGAACTCCTGTCCGG
Source organism: Nocardioides furvisabuli (assembly GCF_021083185.1). Classification (GTDB taxonomy): domain Bacteria; phylum Actinomycetota; class Actinomycetes; order Propionibacteriales; family Nocardioidaceae; genus Nocardioides; species Nocardioides furvisabuli. The sequence continues at coordinate 213,690 of NZ_JAIGQB010000004.1, forward strand.
TGTAGACCGGGACGGTGCCGGCGGTGACCACGCTGCCGTTGGTGAGGATGACCTTCACCGCGCCGGCGCGGTCGATGTAGATGACCCGCCCGTCGTCGGCGATGGCGAGCTCCATCGGGTTGGTGGTGTTCTCGTCGAGCGCGACCTTGGCGAAGCTGGGCTGCAGCGTCGCCTTGCAGTCTGACGGCACGACACCTGCGGCGGTCTGGATGCCGCCGAGGATGTGGCCGAGGAACTTCGCGTCGGCGAAGGAGGCCTCGGTGTGGCCCATGCCGGTGTACCAGCTGCGGCCACCGTCGAAGTCCTGGCACCAGGCGATCGGGTGCTCGGCGCCCATGGCGCCGCTCCCTGGCGTGTAGGTGGTCTCGTCCAGCGAGGCCAGGATGTGGAGCTTGTCGCGAGCGGTGGCCGGGTTCGGCGCGCGGAAGTTGTACCACTCGTCAGTGCGCTGCCAACGAGGCTCGATGCCCTCGGTGGAGGGGTGCGCCGGGTCCTCGACCTTGACGGTCGCCGTCGGCGTGCCGGCCGGGTGGTTGTTGAAGTAGGCGCCGACCAGGCTGCCGTACCAGGGCCAGTCGTACTCGGTGTCGGAGGCCGCGTGGATGCCCGCGTAACCACCGCCAGCCTGGATGTAGCGCTCGAACGCGCCCTGCTGGGTCGTGTTCAGGACGTCACCGGTGGTGGACAGGAAGATGACCACCTCGTACTGCTCGAGGTTGGCGTCGGTGAACGCGGCGCTGTCCTCGGTGACCGTCACGGTGAAGTTGTTGGCCGCACCCAGCTGCTGGATGGCGGCGGTCGCAGTGCCGATGTTGCCGTGCCGGAAGCCGGCGGTCTTGGAGAAGACGAGCGCGTCGAACTGCTCGGCGGCGGCAGCGGCCTGCGCCGCGGACTTCTCCCGGTCGGCGGTCCACGGAACGGCGTCGCCCAGCGGACTGTCGGTCGAGGCGTCGGAGGTCTTGCCGGAGGTCTTGGAGGTCTTGGAGGTCTTGTCGGACGTGCTGGACTGTTCCGGTCGTGGCGCTGCGGCACTTGCGGTCGCGCCCAGGCCCAGGGCTGCACCCAGTGGCAGCGCCACGAGCATTGCCATGGTGGAGCCGAGCAGGGCGCGTGAGCGCCTCTGCGGCCGCGTGATGATTCGGTTCATCACGATCCCTTCGTTGGTGATGGATTGCGCTCCATCTGGTCCGGGGCGGGTCCCCGGGCGTTCGGCCCTATGTGGTGCGGTCAAGCTGTGGTGCGGTCAAGCTGTGGTGCGGTCAAGCTGTGGTGCGGTGGTGCCGGTGGCGTCCGGGTGGGACGGCGGTCAGCGGAGCCCCATCAGGTGCTCCAGGGCGAGCTGGTCGAGTGCCTCCAGCCCTACGCTGCGTGCGGCCAGCCCCTCGACGTCGTACGTCGCGGCGCGCAGGTCGTCGAGCGACTCGTCGTCGGCGAGGGTCGGGGTCCGCAGGGTCGCCACCTCGGCGGCCTCGAGGGCGGCGTGGACGGCGGGGTCGGCGCGGAACGCCTGGACCCGCTCGCGCAGCACGAGGTAGTTGCGCATGCACGACCTGGCCGAGTCCCAGACGCCGTCCATCGCCTCGGCGCGCGGCGGCTTGTAGTCGAAGTGGATGTAGCCGTCATAGGCGTTGGTCGTGCCGCCGCCGAGGAGGGCGTCGACGGTCCAGAACGCGCCGCGCAGGTTGCCCGCGCCGAACCTGAGGTCCTGGTCGAAACGGGGACCGTGCTGTCCGTTGAGGTCGACGTGGAAGAGCTTGTCGTGCCACAGGGCCTGGCTGATCCCGTGCGCGAAGTTCAGGCCGGCCATCTCCTCGTGCCCGACCTCGGGGTTGAGCCCGACCATCCGCGGCTCGTCGAGCTCGGAGATCAGCGCCAGCGCGTGGCCGATGGTCGGCAGCAGGATGTCACCGCGGGGCTCGTTGGGCTTGGGCTCGAGGGCGAAGCGGATGTCGTAGCCCCGGTCCTTGACGTAGGCGCAGAGCAGGTTGAGCGACTCGGCGTAGCGGTCGAGTGCCGCCTGGACGTCCTTCGCGGCCCCGTGCTCGGCACCCTCGCGCCCTCCCCACAGGACGAACGTCTTCGCCCCCAGGGAGGCGGCGAGGTCCACGTTGCGCAGCACCTTGGCCAGCGCGTGGCGGCGTACCTCACGGTTGTTGGCCGTCAGCGCCCCCTCCTTGAAGACAGGGTGTCCGAAGAGGTTGGTGGTGACCATCTCCACGGCTAGGCCGGTGTCGGACAGGGCCTTCTCGAAGCGCTCCAGGGTGGCGCCGCGCTTTGCCTCGTCGGGCAGCAGGTCGTCGTCGTGGAAGGTGACCGCCGACGCCCCGAGCTCGGCGAGCTCGTAGGTCGCCTCGACCGGGTCGAGCAGGTCGCGGGAGGCCGGCCCGAAGACGTCGACCCCCTGCCAGCCCACGGTCCACAGGCCGAAGGAGAACTTGTCCTCCGGGGACGGGGTGTAGTCGTTCATGGCTGGATCTCCTGCCAGGAGTCGGTGTCGGAGCTGGTCTCGACCGCAGCGAGCACACGCTGCACCCGCAGGCCGTCGGCGAAGGACGGGGTCGGGGCGTTGCCCGCGGCGATGTCGTTCACCAGGTCGACGACCTGGTGGGTGAAGCCGTGCTCGTAGCCGATGATGTGGCCGGGGGGCCACCACGCAGCGACGTAGGGGTGCTGGTCCTCGGTGACCAGGATGCGGCGGAAGCCGGCGGTGCGGGCGTCCTCGCTGCCGTCGAAGAAGTGCAGGAGGTTCATGTCCTCGAAGTCGAAGGCCAGGCTCCCGGCGGAGCCGTTGACCTCGATCCGGATCGCGTTCTTGCGTCCGTTGGCGAAGCGGGTCGCCTCGAAGACGCCCATCGCTCCCCCGCCGAACTCGGCGAGGAAGGTCGCGGCGTCGTCGACGGTGACCTGACCCGTGCCGGATCCGGCGGTGCCGGACAGGCCCGAGTGCTCGCTGGGCAGCGGACGCTCGCCGACGAAGGTGTGCAGCCGGCCGCTGACGCGCCGGATGCTGTCGCCGGTGATGAACTGGGCGAGGTCGATGATGTGGGCGCCGATGTCGCCGAGGGCGCCGGAGCCGGCCTTGTCCTTCTCCAGGCGCCATGACATGGGGGCCTGCGGGTCGACGATCCAGTCCTGCAGGTACTGGGCGCGCACGTGGTGGATCGTGCCGATCCGGCCGTCGGAGACGAGCTGACGGGCCAGGGCGATCGCCGGGACCCGACGGTAGGTGAACCCGACCATCGACCGTACGCCGTGGGCTGCGGCCTTCTCGGCGGCCTCCGCCATCGCCTCGGCCTCCTCCACCGAGTTGGCCAGCGGCTTCTCGCACAGCACGTGCTTGCCGGCCTGGAGGGCGGCGATGGCGATCTCCGCGTGGGTGTCTCCGGGGGTGCAGACGTCGATCACGTCGATGTCGTCGCGTGCGACGAGCGCCTGCCACGAGGTCTCGGTCGAGTCCCAGCCGAGACGCTCGGCCGCATCGGCGACCCGTGAGGCGTCACGTCCGGCGAGCGCCCTCATCCGGGGATGCAGGGGCAGGTCGAAGAACCGGGGGGCGTTGCGCCAGGCCTGGGAGTGCGCCGCGCCCATGAAGGCGTAGCCCACCATGCCGACCGCGAGGTCGCCGGCGGTGCCGGGTGTGCTGGTCATCGGAGCTCCTCGTGTGAGTTCGGGGTGCCCGGGGCAGGGGGGCCCGAGCGGATGGGGTGGTGGAGGGATGCCAGGAGTGGTGCCGCGGCGGCTCCCGTCGGGAGCCGCCGCGGGTCTGTCAGGACTCGAAGGCCGAGCCCAGGTAGTCGGCGACGTTGTCAGCGGTCACGACGGGTGCGTAGAGCTGCACCATGCGCGGGACCTCGACCTCGACGAGGTCGGCGACGCCCTTCTGCTGCACGAGCAGGCGGGCCAGCTTCACGCCGTCGGCGCCCTGCGTGGACGGGTAGATGACGGTGGCCTTCAGCACGCCGTTGTCGCCCTGGATGTCGCGCATGGCGTTGGCCGATCCGGCGCCGCCGATCATCACGAACTCGTCGCGGCCGGCGTTCTCGATCGCGGCCAGGACGCCGATGCCCTGGTCGTCGTCGTGGTTCCACAGGTAGTCGATCTGCGACTCGGACTGGAGCAGCTGGGAGGCGACCTCCTCGCCGCTCTCGACGGTGAACTCGGCGGCCTGGCGGGCGTCAACGTCGAGGCCGCACTCGGACAGCGCGTCCTCGAAGCCCTGGCTGCGGTCCTGGGTCAGGGGCAGCGCGTCGATGCCGGCGATCTCGGCGACGACGACGTCCTCGTCGCCTGCAGCCTGCTCGCAGATGTACGAGCCGGCCGAGACGCCCATGCCGTAGTTGTCACCGAGGACGGTGACGCGAGCGGCGTTGGGGTCGTCGAACTCGCGGTCCACGTTGATGACCGGGATGCCGGCCTCCATCGCCTCGAGGGCGATCGGCGTCATCGCAGCACCGTCGAAGGGCAGCAGCACGATGGCGTCCACCCCGTCGTTGATGAAGGTCTCCACCTGGCTGATCTGGAGGTTGACGTCGTTGGTGCCCTCGGCGATCTGCAGGTCGAGGTCGGGGTACTGCTCGGCGAGGTCGCGGACGTTGTTGGTGATGGCGGCCATCCAGCCGTGGTCGGCGGCCGGTGCGGAGAAGCCGATGGTGACCGTGTCGCCCTCCTCGTCGTTGCTGCCCTGGGCAGCGGCTGCGGGGGCGGAGCCACCCTCCTCGTCGTCGGCAGCGTCCTCGGCGCTGCCGGTGCAGGCGCTGAGGGCCAGGACGGCGACCGCGCCGACCACGAGGCCGGGGAAGCGGCGGCTCTGCTGCCTTGGGGTGGTGGTGGGCAGTCGCATGGGGTGTGCTCCTTGTGTCTGGTTGGTTGCTGTCGTGCGTTCGTCGGTGGTGCTGTTTGGTGCAGGCGTTGCCAGATTCCGAGTAGGGGGGCGCGGTCCGACTCCTAGGTGGAGATCGAGCGGCGGGCCAGGCGCTGCTGGAGCAGCACGGCGACGACGATGATCAGTCCCTTCGCCACGGCCTGGGTCGAGCTGTCCTGGTTGTTCAGGACGAAGACGATGCTGAGCGTGCTGAAGATCAGGACCCCGATCACGGTGCCGACGATGGTGCCGCGCCCACCCGTGAGCAGGGTGCCCCCGATGACGACGGCCGCGATCGCGTCGAGCTCCAGAAGAGTGCCGTGGGTGGAGCTGCCGGTCGACGTGCGTCCGATGAGCATGAGGGCGGCCAGGCCGCAGCAGAGTCCGACCAGCACGTAGAGCAGGGCGGTGTGTCGCTTGACGTTGATGCCGGCGAGGCGGGCCGCCTCGGGGTTGCCGCCGACGGCCAGGGTGCGGCGGCCGAAGGTCGTGCGGTTGAGCAGGACCCAGCCGCCGACCGAGACGAGGGCGAAGATGATCACCAGCAGCGGGACGCCCAGGACGTCTGCGGACCAGAAGTCCTTGAACCCGTCGACGGTCACGATCTGGGTGCGCCGCTCGGAGATGATCTCGGCCAGGCCGCGGGCCGAGGCGAGCATCGCGAGGGTCATGATGAAGGGGACGATGTTGCCGTAGGCGATGAGCACCCCGTTGACCAGTCCGCAGGCGCCGCCGACCGCCAGTGCGACGAAGACCATCACCAGCCAGTGGGTGTCGGCAGCCATGGCCTGCGTGGCGAAGGTGGTCGCCCACACCGACGACAGCGCCAGGATCGCCCCGACCGACAGGTCGATGCCGCCCCCGATGATCACGAAGGTCATGCCGATGCTGACCACGCCGACGACGGCGGCCAGGCGCAGGATGGTCATCGCGGTGTTCACGCTGGCGAAGCGGTCGCCCGCGGTGAACACGCCGACCAGGCAGATCACCAGGAGCGCGACCACCAGTCCCAGGTTGCGACCGAACGGTCCGCTCATCAACCCGGCTGCTCGCGACGTCCCTCCGCTCTCGGCGGCTGCGTGCTCCACGCGGACGGTCTCGCTCGACGCGGTGGCGGTGTCCTCCACCCCGTGGGTCGTGCTGTGCTTGCTCATGCGGCGCTTCCTTCCATGACCAGATCCAGGACGCGGGACTCGTCGATCTCACTCGCCGGCCCCTCGTGAACGACGCGGCCCTCGCGGACCACCAGCACCCGGTCCGCGAGCCCGAGCACCTCTTCGACCTCGCTCGAGACGACGACGACTGCGACACCGGAGTCGGCCAGCGACCGGACCACGGCGTAGATCTCGGCGCGGGCCCCCACGTCGACGCCACGGGTGGGCTCGTCGAGCAGGAGCACCTTGCACTCGCGCAGCAGCCAGCGGGACAGGACGACCTTCTGCTGGTTGCCGCCCGAGAGCAGGCGGACCAGGCGGTCGACCCCGGCGGGACGTGTGTCGAGCGACTCGGTCACCTCGCGGGCGCGACGGCGCTCCTCGCGGCTGTCGAGGAAGCCCAGGCGCGCGAACCGGCCGAGCGACGAGACAGTGACGTTGCGGTAGATCGCCTGGTCGAGCAGCAGGCCCTGGCTCTTGCGCTCCTCCGGAGCGAGCCCCACCCCGGCCTTGACGGCGTCAGGCACCGAGCCGCGGCGCAGCTCGCGACCGAGCACCCGCACGGTGCCGGCCGAGGGTCGGCGGGCGCCGTACAGCGTCTCGAGGATCTCTGACCGGCCGGCGCCGACGAGCCCGGCCAGGCCGACGATCTCCCCGGCGTGGACGCTGAGGTCGACCCCGGAGAACACCCCGGGCAGCTCGAGGTCGATGACCTCGAGGACCGGCTCCCCGTCAGTGGGCGCCGTCTCCCCGCGGGGCGGGAAGACGTACTCGATGGAGCGTCCGGTCATCAGCTCGATGAGCTCCGACGTCGGGGTGTCCTCGACCGCGAGGCCGGAGGCGACGGTGCTGCCGTCCTTGAGGACGGTGATCCGGTCACCGATCTGTCGGATCTCGTCGAGCCGGTGGGAGATGTACACGATGGCGACCCCCTCTGCGGTGAGGTCACGGATGACGCGGAAGAGGTTGTCGACCTCGCCCTGGTCGAGCACGGCGGACGGTTCGTCGAGGACCAGCAGGCGGGTGTTCTGCGACAGCGCGCGCGCCATGCTCACGATCTGCTGGGCGGCCGGCGAGAGACGACCGACGGACCGGGTGGCCTGGATCTCTCCGTGTCCGAGCCGCTCGAGCAGCTCGCGGGTGCGGCGGATCGTCTCACCGCGCTGGCTGAAACCGGCGGTGCTGAGCTCGTGCCCCAGGAAGATGTTCTCCGCGACGCTGAGGTCGGGGACCAGGTCGAGCTCCTGGTAGATGGTGGAGATGCCGAGGCGCATGGCGACCTGCGGGCTGGACAGGGCTACCTGCTTGCCGTCCCAGTGGATCTCGCCCTCGTCGGGTTGGTAGCTCGCGGAGAGCACCTTGATCAAGGTGGACTTGCCGGCGCCGTTCTGGCCGAGCAGGCAGTGCACCTCCCCCGCGCGCACCTCGAGCTCGACACCACCGAGGGCCAACACTCCGGGGAACCTCTTCACGACGCCGCTCATCCGCAGCAGCGGCTCTGTGGTGCTCATACGACTGCTCCTGCGACAGCGGCCCGGCGGGGGACCTGGGTGGGATCGGCGAAGACGGACTCGAGGGAGGCGGTGGCACCGCCGCGTACGGCGGCACGGAAACCGAGGGTCGACAGCTCGACGCGGGTGCCGCCGGAGTCCGGGGCAAGCACGCCGGCGCGCAGCTCGCGCTCGATGGCGGACCGCATGTGGTGCCCGACGGCTGCGTAGTAGCCGGTCAGCACGATGGTGGCGGGGTTGAGGGCGTTGGCCAGGATCGCGGCACCGAGCCCCACCCAGGCGCCGACGTCCTCGAGCGCCTGCAGGGTCCGGGCGTCGGAGAGGTGGGCGCGGCGGTTGATCTCGGCGAGCCGGTCGTCCAGCGCCATGGCGGGGTTGCGGATGGGGTCGTCGGGGTCGGCGGCCATCTCGAGCAGGGCGCGCAGGCCGCTCACGGTCTCCCAGCAGCCCTGGCGGCCGCAGCCGCACTGGCGACCGCCGGGCTCGACGATCATGTGGCCGAACTCCCCGGCATAGCCGTGGCTGCCCCGCAGGAGGCGTCCCCCGCTGACGATGCCGCCGCCGACACCGATCTCTCCGTGCAGCACCAGGATGTCCTGCCGACCGGGGTCACCCGGGGTGACCTCGGCCGCTGCGGCCAGGTTGCCCTCGTTGTCGACGACGACGGGAAAGGCCGCGCCGAGGTCGCGGCGCAGGATCGCCCCGACCGGTACGTCGTACCAGCCGAGGTTGGGCCCGTGGGTCAGCATGTCTCGCGTCTGGTCGTAGAGGCCGGCGACGCCGACCGTGAGGCCGACGGTCGTGGCACCGCGCTCGTCGAGGCCCGCTACGGTCTCGCGGACCAGGTCGGCGAGGTGGCCGAGCACCAGGGACGCGTCGAGCGAGCGGGCGTCGAGGGCGAGCTTGCGCTCCTCCACCACGTCGCCGCGCAGGTCGAGCGCCATCGTCGACACGTGGTTCACGTTGATCTCCGCGCCGATGCCGCAGACACCCCGCCCGTCGAGCTCCACCGCGGTGCTAGGGCGCCCCACGCCGCTCTGCACCAGCTGGCCGTCGGTGAGCAGCCGCCGCTCGATCAGCTCCGAGACCAGCGTCGACACCGTCGAGCGGGTCATGCCGAGGTCGGTGGCCAGGCTCGCCCGCGAGCGGGGCCCGTGGTCGCGCAGGTGACGGAGGGCCAGGCCGAGGTTGGACCGCCGCACGTCGGGGTGTGCGAGGCCTTGGTCTGACACGGACTGGTGCAGGTTCGACATGTGCGCTCCTCTCCGCGTGACGGGCCCGCGGTGCGGGCGTGGCCGCTCGGCTGGGGTGGGGGTGATGGGGATGGTGGTGCTGGATGTGAGCGCACGGCAGCGCCGCCCGAGCCGCCCGGGCGTTGGGGGCCGGCACGAAGATCCGATCGAAGAAGGTCCCTGTGGGGATGTGATCGGCATCACTCTTTGTTGGGGCAACGCCCAAACTAAGACAGCGGAACTGGGTCTACAAGGACCCTTCCTGCTTTTCCCAGCGGAATTCGTGAGTTGTGACGACGCAGGGCCAACTTCTCACCGTTTCGGTCAAAAGACCGACGGCGGGACCTCAGAAATCCTGTTCAATCCAGCGAGTCATCGCTGCGGCGGCGGCGCCGATCAGCTCGGCCCGGCCGCCCTGGTCGCTCAGGGTGACCTCGAGGCCCTCCGCGAGGGCGGGGGGAGCCAGTCGGTAGACGGTGGCGCGCAGGTCGCCGAGGAATCCCATCCCCAAGGCGGCCACAGGCCCACCGATGACCACCCGACGGGGGTTGCTGTGCGCCACCATCCCTGCCACGACCCTTCCCAGCCGTTGGCCCAGGTCGCGGGCGACCTGGGCCACAACCGGATCACCCGCGCGACCGGCGTCGACGAGGTCGCGGAGGTCGAGCGTGCCGGCACTCGCGAGGATGTCGGCGAGCTCCGGCGACCGGCCCCGGCGGACCAGCTCGCTGGCCTGCGCCACCAGCGCCCCCGAGCTGACGAACGAGTCCAGGCAACCGGTGAGGCCACATGCGCACGCCGGGCCGAACTCCTCCACCCGCAGGTGGCCGACCTCGCCCGACCGCCCGCCGGCGCCCAGCCCGAGGTGCCCCCCGGTGACCGTTGCGGTGGTGACGCTCTCGCCCAGCCGGACGGCCACGAAGTCATCGGCGCCGTCCGGTCCGCTCGCACGCCTCTCCCCCAGCGCCATCGCGCGCACTGCAGGGACGGTGACGAGGGGCCGACCGTGGTGGGTGCTCGCGAGACCTTCGACGACCGCGGTCTCGATCCCGGGCTCGGTGTCCGCGACGGCGACTCCCACTGCGGCGGGCTGCTCGTCGCCCAGGACGCGCTGACCGGCTCGCCTCACCGTCTCCGCCAGCCACGCCGCGTCCGGCTCACGGTCGTGGAGGTCGATGCTGACTCCGGCCGCGATGGTCAGATGACCGTGGAGGACTGCCACCTGCGCCGTGCTCCGGCTCAGGGACACCACCAGCGACCGCCGCGCACCGGCGATGCGTACGGTCACCGAGCGACGCCCCCCGGAGCTGGCCGCGACGGGCCCGTCCTCGATGTGCCCGGCAGCAGTCAGCGAGCGGAGCGAGGCGTTCAGCGTCGTGCGTGGGACGCCGAGGACGTCGGCGAGCTGGTTCTTGGTCTGCGGTCCCGCGTCGCGCAGGATCCGCAGCAGCTCACCTTCCAGCCCAGTCCTCATGCACAGATCCTGTGCTACCGCCCGACCTCGGACAACGTCAGCCCCGTGCTGGCGTCGAAGAGGTGGGCGCGATCCAGGTCCACCGCGACCGACAACCGCTCACCGGGAGAACCTGTGACGGCCGGCCGCGCCTTGACCTTGAGCATCTCCGTGCCGACCTTGACGTCGACGACCGTGCGGTCGCCGAGGGGCTCGAGACCGTAGAGCTCCCCGGCCAGGGACGCGTCGCCGCGCTTCTCCACCGACAGGTCCTCGGCGCGCAGCCCGAGCATCAGGGGCTGGCCGTCCCGAGCCGTGCTCCAGCGCGGACGCGGGAGCGTCCAGCCCCGGTCGCCGACCAGCTGGTCGCCCCGGACCTGGCAGGCCAGCAGGCTGATCCTCGGACTGCCGACGAAGCCGGCGACCCACTGGTTGGCGGGGCGCTCGTAGACCTCGGTGGGCGTGCCGACCTGCTGCACCTGCCCCTCGCGCAGGACTGCCACCTGGTCGGCCATCGACAGCGCCTCGACCTGGTCATTGGTGACGTAGACGAAGGTGCCGCCGAGCGAGCGGTGGATGCGGGTGAGCTCGGTGCGCATCTCGACGCGCAACTTGAGGTCGAGGTTGGTGAGCGGCTCGTCCATGAGGAACGCCCGTGGGCGGCGGACCAGGGCGCGGGCCAGAGCGACGCGCTGCTGCTCGCCACCGGACATCTGCGCGGGCCGGCGCTCCAGCAGCCGCTCGATGTGGAGCAGCTCGGACACCTGCTCCACCGCGGCCGCGATCTCTCCCGAGGACGCGCGCCGTGCGCGCAGGGGCGAGGCGATGTTCTCGTACGCCGTGCGGCGCGGGTAGAGGGCGTAGCTCTGGAAGACCATCGCCAGGTCCCGCGCGGCCGGGGTGTCGTGCGTCGCGTCGCGTCCGTCGAGGTGCACCGAGCCCGCGTCGAGCTTCTCGAGCCCGGCAATCGCCCGCAGGGTGGTCGTCTTGCCTGCTCCGGACGGGCCCAGCACGACGAAGAACGATCCGTCGGGCACGTCGAGATCCACGCCCTTGAGGGCCTCGACCTCGCCGAAGGACTTCCGCAGCCCGTGTGCTGCCACGGTTCCCATCAGGCCACCAGCTCTTCCGTGTTGACGTCGTAGACGGGCGGGGTGCCGCCCGCGTGTCGCAGCCCGACCGGCGCCTCGGCCGCGAAGCGGACCGTGGGAGGCATCCGGACGCGCACGTTGCGCTCGCCACCGCTGTCGAGCACGTAGATGATCTCGTCGCCGAGCACCTCGGCCGAGATGACCCGGGCGGGGACCGATCCCTCGACGCCCGCGGCCGTGACCTCGAGGGCCTCGGGACGGACGCCGGCGACCAGACGACGGTCGCGCGGCAGGCCGGACGGCGGGGTGAGGGCGAGTCCGCCCGGTCCCCGCATCATGCCGTCGGAGACCTCGACGTCGATCAGGTTCATCGGCGGGGAGCCGATGAACGCCGCGCAGAAGAGGCTGGCCGGCCTGTCGTAGACCTCGAGCGGCGTGCCGACCTGCTCGACCCGCCCCTTGTTGAGGATCGCGATGCGGTGCCCCAGCGACATGGCCTCGACCTGGTCGTGGGTGACGTAGACCATCGTCGTCCCGAGCTCGGCCTGCAGGTGCTTGATCTCGGTGCGCATGTCGGCGCGCAGCTCGGCGTCGAGGTTGGTCAGTGGCTCATCCATCAAGAAGGCCTGCGGCCGACGCACGAGCGCGCGGGCCAGCGCGACGCGCTGCTGCTCGCCCCCGGAGAGCCGCTGCGGCCTCCGGTCGAGCAGCTGGTCCAGGCGCATCATGCGCGACGCCTCGGCGACGCGCTCGCTCACCTCCTTCTCGGGCAGCCCCTCGGCCCGCAGGGGGAAGGCCAGGTTGTCACGGGTCCTGAGGTGCGGGTAGAGCGCGTAGAACTGGAACACCATCGCGATGTCGCGCTCGGCCGGCGGCAGGTCGTTGACCAGCCTGCTGCCGATGCGGATGTCACCCGACGTCTGCTGCTCGAGACCGGCCATGGCACGCAGGGTGGTGGTCTTGCCGCAGCCCGAGGGGCCGAGCATGACGAAGAGCTCGCCGTCGCCGATGGACAGGTCCACGTGCTCGACCGCCACCGTCCCGTCGGGATAGCGCTTGTGCAGGGAGGTCACCTCGATGCCGGCCATCAGCGTCGCACCGCCCCGAGGGTGACGCCGGCGACCAGGTGCTTGCGCACCAGGAAGGCGAACACGAGCACCGGGATGGCGAACACGACCGCCGAGGCGGCCACCAGGCCCCAGTCCACCGTGGTGCCGCCGATGAGTCCGGCGATGGCGGGAGGAGCCGTACGGACTTCCTGGCTGGAGGTGAGGAAGATGGCGAACACGAACTCGTTCCAGGAGAAGATGAGGGCGAAGACCGCCGTTGCGGCGATGCCGGGCACGAGCAGGGGCAGGGTGAACTTCCAGAACGCCTGGAGGCGGGTGTAGCCGTCGAGCATGGCGGCGTCCTCGTACTCCGAGGGCACCTCGTCGACGAAGCCCTTCATCATCCAGATCGTGAAGGGGACGTTGAAGGCGGCGTAGATGAGGATCAGGCCGAGCTTGCTGTCGATGAGCCCGAGCTCGCGGTACATCAGGAAGATCGGGATCACCACGACGACCGGCGGCATGAACCGGGTCGAGAGGATGAAGAACAGCTGGTCCTTCTTGGCCTTCAGCGTGAAGCGCGAGTAGGCCCACGCCGCCGGCACGCCGAGCACGGTCGCCAGCACCGTCGACGCACCCGCGACGATCACGGAGTTGAGGAACGACACGGACAGGTCCGAGCGTCCCCCGTCTGCACCGACGAAGACGTCCTTGAAGTGGTCGAGCGTGAAGTCGAAGTTGAAGAACTTCGCGGGCACGGCGTAGACGTCGCGGTTCTCCTTAATGGACGTCTCGAGCATCCACAACACCGGGAAGAGCATGGCCACGGCCAGGACCACGAGCAGCACGACCTCGATCACCCTCCGCGCCCCGCCGCCACGGCGACGCGTGGACGGCGCGTCGTCCGTCACCGGGCCGGGCACGGCTTCGTCGATGGCGATGGCCATCACCCCTCCTTGAGCTTGTTGAGGTAGCGCAGGTAGAGCTGCGCGAGCACGATGACGACAAGGACCATGAGGATCCCGTACGCCGACGCCGTCCCGGTGTTGAAGCCGAGGAAGGCGACCTTGTAGACGTGGAAGGACAGCGTCTCCGTGGACACTCCCGGTCCGCCGCTCGTCAGGATGTAGACGAGGTCGAACAGCCGGAAGGCCTCGATGGCGCGGAACATGACCGCGATGAGCAGCAGCGGCCACACCATCGGCAGGGTGATGTGCCGGAAGCGGAACCACTCCGAGGCGCGGTCGATGGACGCGGCCTCGTAGAGGTAGGCCGGCACGGCCGTGAGACCGGCGAGGGCGATGAGCATGATGAACGGCGTCCACTGCCACGTGTCGACCACGATGAGGGAGAAGAGGGCCGTCCGCTGCCGGGTCAGCCACTCCACCTGCCCGAAGCCGAGCGACCCGAGCATCGAGTTGATCACCCCGAACTGGGCGTCGAGCATGAACTTCCAGAACAGGCCGACCACCACGGGCGAGAGCATCATCGGCACCAGGAACAGGGTCGTCAGTGCTCCCCGACCACGCGTACGCCGTGAGATCAGGTAGGCGATCGAGAAGCCGAGCACGGTCTGGAGCAGCACCGCCCCGACCACGTAGACCAGCGTCGTCAACGCACGCGTGTGCACCTCCGACGAGGTCAGGATGGTGGTGTAGTTGTCGAAGCCGACGAAGTCGGTCCCGGTGGCACGCGTGGCCGAGTAGTCGGTGAAGGACAGGTAGAGCGCCCACAGCAGTGGGAACACCGACATCCCGAGCAGCAGCAACAGTGCCGGAGAGATGAACGCCACGGCCAGGCCGCGGTCGCTGAGGCGGGGGGAGCCCCCCCGGTGCAGGGGGCGTCGAGGACGCCTCCTGCACCGGGTGGTCGGTGGTGGTGGTCATCGGTCAGATCACAGCCCGCCGCCGTCGCCGTCGAGCACGCCCTGCTGCTGCTGGGCGATGTCGTTCAGCGCGTCCTCGGGACTCTTAGCACCGTTGAGCGCGGCGTTGACGTTGGTGTTCTCGATGTCGATGAGCTGGGCGTACTCGGGCACGTTCCACATGTCACGCATGCGGGCCACCGAGTCGGCGTAGACCTGGTTGAACGGCCCCGCCTCGAGGAACTCCGGTGACTGGATGGCGTCGGTGCGTGCCGGCACGCCACCCGCGGCGGCCCACTTCTTCTGGATGTCCTCCTGCTCGAACCACCTCATGAAGTTGAGCGCCTCGGCCTGGCGGTCGTCGGGGGCGTAGGCGGAGATGTGCATCCCCATCCCGCCGAGCGGGACGACGTCGGACTCCTGGGTCGGTAGGGTCGCGAAGCCCAGCTTGTCGAGGATCTCGTCCTCGGTCGTGCCGAGTGTCGACTGGGCGGGGTCGACCAGGCCGCCGGCTGCGGCGATCCACTGGAACGCGATGCAGGCCTTGCCCTGGGCGACGGCGGCGTTGACCTCGTCGATGAACCAGTTGCCCGAGCCCCTGGCGGTCAGCGGCTTCATCTCGTTGACCAGGACGTCCATGGCCTTCTGGCCGGCCTCGTCGTTGATGACACCGTCGATCTTCTTGTCTGCCGAGTCCCACAGGTTGCCGCCGTAGACGCCGTTCACCGTGTTGTAGGTGACGGCCGCGGCGTCGGAGCCGTTGGCCTGGTGGAAGGCCAGGCCGCTGACGCTCGGATTCTCGTCCTGGCACTTCTGGGCAGCGGCGATCATCTCGTCCCAGGTCTCCGGCGGCTCGTCGCCGATGAGGTCCTTGCGGTAGATCATGGTCCAGGTGTCGCCGAGCAGCGGGAGGCCGTAGAGGCTGGCGTTCTCGTCGCGCTGCCCGGTCTCGGCCTGGGGGTACTGGCCGTAGGCGGCGAGCAGGTAGGGGTCGTAGGCGTCGACGTCGATGTTCTCGTTGACGAAGTCGGTGAGGTCGAGGATGTTGCCGTTGGTGACGGCCTCCCCGATGTGCTGGGAGTCCAGGATCGCGATGTCGAAGTCGGTCTGCTGTGCCGCGAACTGCGTGAACATCGCGTCGTGCCAGTTGGCGTTGGGGACCGTGTTGACCTCGACGGTGACGTTGGGCCGCTCCTTGGTGTACTCCGCGTTCGCGAAGTCCTCCAGCGCCTGCGCGGGCGGCCACTCGAACCAGACGAAGCTGAGCGTCTGCTCCTCGTCACTGAGCTCGGGGATGGTGGCGGGCGCCTTGGTGCCCCCTGCCTCACCGTCGCCGCCGCCGTCGGCGCCGCCGCAGGCAGCCAGGGCCGCCGCCATCACGATGGCCGCCGTCGCCAACCGCAACGGTCGACCGGGAAGGGACCTACGTCCCACTCGCATTGCGTACCGCATCTGTCTTCCTGCTTCCTGCATCGGGGCTGTTTGCCTGGGTCGTTCCGAGCTGTGTCCGAGCTGTGGGTCCGAGAGGTGGGCGCGCGTCACCAGGACGTCGCGACGTACTGGGCCTCGAGGAACTCGAGGAGTCCCTCGGTGCTTCCTTCGCGGCCGAGCCCGCTCTGCTTGGTGCCGCCGAAGGGCGCGGCCGGGTCGGAGACCAGGCCGCGGTTGAGCCCGACCATGCCGCTCTCGAGTCCCTCGGCCAGGCGCAGGCCGCGCGCCAGGTCACGGGTGTAGAGGTAGCTGACCAAGCCGAGGTCGGTGTCGTTCACCACCGGCAGCAGGTCCTCCTCGCGATCGAAGCGGAACACGGGTGCCACGGGTCCGAAGACCTCCTCGTGGAGGATGCGGGCATCGAGCGGCACGTCGACGAGCACGGTCGGCGGGTAGAAGCAGCCGGGCCCCTCGCCGGGGCGACCGCCCACGAGGGCACGGGCCCCGCGCTCGATCGCGTCGCGCACGAGCCGGTCCACCTTCTCCACCGCCTCAGCGTTGATGAGGGGGCCGCACTGGGAGGTCTCGTCCGGCCCGGGCCCGACCGTCACCGCGGACATGCTGGCAGTGAGTCCGTCGACGAAGGCGTCGTGGACGTCGGTGTGGACGAAGAACCGGTTGGCGGCGGTGCAGGCCTGCCCGCCGTTGCGCATCTTCGCGACCATCGCCCCTTCGACGGCTGCGTCCACGTCGGCGTCGGCGAGGACGACGAACGGGGCGTTGCCACCCAGCTCCATCGCGCTTTTGAGCACGTTGTCCGCGGCGGTGCGCAGCAGCAGCCGGCCCACCTCGGTGGAGCCGGTGAACGACACCATCCTCGTACGCCGGTCGGTGAGCATGGTCTCCACGACGGGTCCGGGCTCCGAGGTCGTGAGGACGTTGACCACACCCGGCGGCAGGCCGACCTCGGTGAGGATCGCCGCCACCGCCAGGGCGGTGAGGGGGGTCTCGGCAGCCGGCTTGAGGACCACCGTGCAGCCCGCAGCGAGGGCCGGGCCGATCTTGCGGGTCGCCATCGCGGCAGGGAAGTTCCACGGGGTGATGAGCACGCTGACCCCGACGGGGTGGTAGCTCACCATGAGACGGTTGGCCCCGCTCGGCGACATGCCCAGCTGCCCGCGCAGACGCACGCCCTCCTCGGCATACCAGCGGAAGAACTCCGCCGCGTAGGCAACCTCTGAGCGTGCGTCGGCGAGCGACTTGCCGTTCTCCAGGCTGATGAGCAGCGCCAGCTCCTCGCTCCTGCCGCGCATGAGCTCGAAGGCGCGCATGAGCAGGTCTGAGCGGTGGCGGGGCGACGTCGCCGCCCACACCGGGGCCGCGGCGGCCGCCGCGTCGATGGCCGCCGCGGCATCGCTGGAGTCGGCGTCGGCGACCGTGGCGAGCACCGTGCCACTGGCGGGGTCGCGGACCTCCAGCCGTCGTCCTCCGGCGGCGGGCCGCCAGGATCCTGCCACCAGCAGGTCGGTGGGGACCTCGATCGCGTCGACGACCGAGCTCAGGGCCGCATCCATGGCCGTCATCGCGCGTCAGCCCCGGCAGCCAGGACCGACGTGGTCGCGGCGCTCGTGTCGCGCAGGGCCGCGCGGTCGCCGGCGTGGGCGGCGCGGACGATGTGCTCGAGGGCGTCGACGTCCAGGGTGCGGGGGTTGTTCGCGACCAGGCGCTCGGCGCCGAGCGCCTGCTCGGCGGTCCAGCGGAGCTGGTCGTGCGGCAGCCCGAGATCGGCGAGCGTGGCCGGGACGCCGACCGACGACAGCAGCGCGGCGACGCGGTCGATGGCCTCGTCGGCGAGGTCCTCGGGCGAGGCACCCGGCGTGGCGCCCATCGCCAGGGCGATCACGGCCATCTCGGGGACCCGGGTCGGCCGGTTGAACTCCATGACGTAGGGCAGGAGCGCTCCGACCCCGATGCCGTGCGGGGTGTGGGTGAGCGCTCCGACGGGATACTGGATCGCGTGGGCAGCAGCCGTCCCCGCGGTTCCGAGGGCGAAGCCCCCAGCAGTGGCTCCAAGCATCATGGCCTCGCGTGCGGCTGGGTCGGATGGGGTCGACCAGGCACGGCGCAGGCTCCCCGCGATCAGCCTCACCCCCAGCAGCGCGAAGGTGTCGGTCAGCTCGTTCTTGCCGACGAACACGCGCTCGGTGGCGAGCTCGGCCGCCACGGGTCGCCGGATCGCGGTGAACGCCTCGATGACGTGGGAGAGCGCGTCGGCCCCGGCGCTGGCCGTGAGCGCGGGCGGGCAGCCGACGGTGAGCTCGGGGTCGCAGATCGCGGCGTGCGGGATGAGGTGGGGGCTGGAGATGCCTACCTTGCTCACCCGCGCCGGATCGGTGAGCACGGCGACGGGCGTGACCTCCGACCCGGTCCCGGCCGTCGTCGGCAGCGCGACGACCGGCACGATCGGGCCGGGGACACGGAACTCGCCGTAGTAGTCGGCGGGCTGGCCGCCGTGGGTGAGCAGCACGGCCACCGCCTTGGCGAGGTCGAGGCAGCTGCCTCCTCCCATGCCGACCACGACGTCGGGGTCGGCCCCGGACGCGAGCTCGGCGCACTGGGTCACCTGGTGCACCGGCACGTCGGGCAGCACCTCGGCGAAGACCGTGACCTGGACCCCAGCGTTCTCGAGAAGCCGGACGAGGTCCTCGAACTCGGACGTCGCACCGAAGCGGGCATCGGTGCAGACCAGGGCCCGCGACCCGAGACTGGCGGTCACGGTCCCGAGAGCGTGCCGCTGCCCGGCTCCGAACAGGACCTGTTGCGGTCCGCGTAGGACGCCGAGCATGCTCATGGGAGCTCCGGGAGATAGTCGGTGCGACAGGACCTGGCCGGGAGAAGGACGTCCACAGCAATTTCCTATACGATCTGATGGCGAGAGCATGGGGCAGTCACCCCGGCGCTGTCAACCGAGCACTCGGACGAAGTGCGAGAAAGGATTCCCCCAGGTGAATGGCGAACCAGGACCACTGCAGGACGACGGAAGACCGGCGCGCGCCAGCGGGCGCCTGGCCGACGAGGTGTACGACACCCTCCTCGGACAGCTGATGTCCCTGCGGATCGTGCCGGACTCCCGGGTCACCATCGACGCGCTGGCCCGGGAGCTGGGCGTCTCGCAGACACCGATCCGGGACGCCCTCAACCGGATGGAGGCCGACGGGTTGGTCGTGCGGGTGCCCAATGCCGGCTACCGGATCCCCCCGCAGATCACCCGCGCCAGGTTCGAGGACATGGTGGAGCTGCGACTCCTCCTCGAGCCGGCGGCAGCGCGCCGCGCCGCGGAACGCGCCTCCAGGCAGCAGGTCGACGACCTCCGGCGGATGCTCGAGGAGATGGCCGAGCTCGCCGACGGCGACGGCCACCTGGCCTACGGCTCCTTCGGCCTGCGCGATGCCGCCTTCCACGACCTCGTCGCCGCGAGCGCCGGCAACCAGCTGGTCCGGGAAGCGCTGGCGCGGCTGCACACCCACGTGCACCTCTTCCGGTTGGTCTACGACACCGAGGTCACCTATCTCGCGATGGGCGAGCACGACGCCGTGCTCGCCGGGGTCGCGGCACGGGACCCCGACGCCGCCGCCTACGCCATGCGCCAGCACATCCTGTTGTCGCGCGACCGGTTCCGACGCCTCTTCGAGGCCTCCGAAGGTGCCCAGTAGACGGCCCGAGGCTTGACGCGTGAGCCCCGTCACGTCATTGTTGGCCATCCCCATTGAATCCGATCGGATCCGATCTGATTGCCTGCGGGTCCATCCACAGCAAGTGCAAGGAGAACACAGGTGCCCAGAGCGCTGCTCCTGACCGGCGACGCCGCCGAGGAGCTCGACACCATGTACCCCTACTACCGCGTGCAGGAGGGCGGCTGGGACGTCGACGTCGCCTCGCTCACGATGCGCGACATCCAGCTCGTCATCCACGAGTTCGACCCCAACTCCGACGCCTACGTCGAGAAGAACGGCCGCAAGCTGCCGGTCGACGTGCCGTGGGCCGATGTGGACGTGGAGCTCTACGACGCGCTGATCATCCCCGGCGGTCGCGCCCCCGAGTGGATCCGCGTCGACGCCGACGTGCGCCGGATCACCGAGCACTTCTTCGCCCGCAACCTCCCCATCGCGCTGGTGTGCCA
Source organism: Nocardioides furvisabuli (assembly GCF_021083185.1). Lineage (GTDB taxonomy): Bacteria > Actinomycetota > Actinomycetes > Propionibacteriales > Nocardioidaceae > Nocardioides > Nocardioides furvisabuli. Next base: position 233,516 of record NZ_JAIGQB010000004.1, read on the forward strand.
CGGCGCCCAGGTGCCCGCCGTCTACGGTCTCCTGAAAGGCCGTCGGACCGCGTGCTTCCCCCCCATCACGGGTGACATGGAGAACGCGGGGGCAACCGTCGTCGACGCACCCGACGTCGTGGACGGCAACCTGGTCTCGTGCCGGGGATGGCCCGACATGCCCCACTTCGGTCGCGCGATGATGAAGCTCTTCTCCGAGTCCGTGGGCGTCGAGTCCGCATGACGTCGGGGCCGCGGCCTTGACGACGCTGCGGACCGTCGACGTCCAAGGTTCCCCTGTCCGGGTCCTCGACACCGGTTCCGGACCGTCGGTGCTCTTCCTCCACGGCTCCGGCCCCGGCACCACCGGGGCCGGAGCCTGGTCGGCGACGGCGCGGAACCTCGGGGCGGCGTGGCACGTCGTCGCGCCGGACCAGGCGGGGTTCGGCGCGACCCCCCTGCCACCCGGCTCCCGTGGCGGGCTGCGGGCGTGGGTCGAGCAGGCCGCAGCGCTGATGGAGGCGTTGTCCGTCGAGACCTACGCGGTGGTGGGTCACTCCATGGGAGGGGCTGTGGCCCTGGCGCTCGCCGCGGCGTACCCGGACCGGGTGACGCACGTGGTGGCGGTGTCGACGATGGGCGCGCCAGGGGCGGGGCTGTCCGTCGACCTCGATGCGTTGTGGGCGGCTCCGCCCGGACGGGCCGGGGCGCGAGACATGCTGCGCCGACTTCTGCACGACCAGTCCCTCGTGACAGATTCGGCCGTGCGAGACCGGGCAGAGGCGATGGAGGCCGGAGCCACCGCCTTCGCGCCGATCTTTCCCGCTCCTCGGGAGCGCTGGGTCGACGACCTCACCCTGCCTGCCTCGACGCTCGCGCTGGTCGGCGCTCCTGTCCTGCTCGTCCACGGCGCCCAGGACCGTGTGACTCCCCTGCGAACTGCTGCCCTTCCGCTCCTCCAGTGCGTGGAGGACGTACGGCTGCACGTGCTCGGACGCTGCGGTCACGTACCCGCGGTGGAGCATCCGGAGTGCTTCCGGCGCCTCCTGACGGCCTTCCTCGAAGCATGACCTGTTTCTCCTCGAAGTTCGGCGCGGCTCCGATCCGGCCGGCCTGGCCACCTCCGCAACCACCGCGCGCTGTCCGCGGGCGTGCGCACGATCGCGTCCCGCACCGCGCGCAGGTGCTGCTCGACGAGCTGCTGCCGGCCGGTGTCGTGGACTCGCCCCCGGGCCTTCCACGTGGGCACGCACATCGCCACGTCCCGGCAGGGCCTGTGCGACTCCGAGGACCCCGCGGTCGGTGCGGTCTTCTGCGTCGACGTGCATGTGGAGGGAGCGCCGGTCGCGACGTACGGCGCGTGACGGACCGTCGCCGCGCGCGCCTCAGACCGTCTCGAACCGGATCCCGGCCGCCTGCAGCCGCGCGAGCAGCGCGTCGCCCATCGCCTGGGCGGGCGTGACCTGGCCCGAGGTCTCGGGATTGTCGTCGAGGGCCAGGCACAGTGCGGCCTCGGACAGCATCTTGGCCGTCTCGGTGTAGCCCGGGTCGCCTCCGGAGACGCGGGTGCGGACGGTCTGCCCACCGGCCTCACCGACGAAGTCGACGGTGAACCACGACTTCTCGCGCTTCGACGCGTCGGGGCCCGAGCCCTGCGGCACCTTGCCCTTGAGGAACTCACGCACCGGCTTGAGCTGTGCGGCCACCGTGAGCAGCCCGACGCCGGCCGCACCACCGGCGGCGTAGCGCAGCGTCTTGGTGCCGGCCCAGTGGGAGTAGCGGAACCTCGGGCCGTACGCCGGCAGCGCGGCCCCGCTGCGCGCGACGACGATCGGGTCGATGGTCGGCAGCGGGAGCAGCCAGTAGCCGAGCACCGGGTCGCGGTGCGGCTTGCCGCTGACCGAGCGCGACGACCGGCCCTCGGGACGCACCTCGGCGCGGCGGCGGGCGGCGTAGGTCTTCTTCATCTGCGCCGCCCGGGCGAACTGGTCCAGCGCGGAGTGGAAGGTGCCGCCCGAGAAGGTGCCGGCCGAGCGGACCACGCCGCGCAGCGTGATCGGCTGGTCGGACGGCAGCTGCTGAACGGTGTAGTAGGCGCCGAGGTCGTGGGGGATCGAGTCGAAGCCGCAGGCGTGGACCAGCCGGGCGCCGGTGCGAACCGCGGTCTGGTGGTGGGCGAGGAAGGACTGGTCGACGAACTCGGGCTCGCCGGTGAGGTCGAGGTAGTCGGTGCCGGCCTCGGCGCACGCCGCGACGAGCGGCCCGCCGTGCTGGAGGTAGGGACCGATGGTGGTCGCGACGACGCGGGCCTGGCGGGCGACGTCGGCCAGCGCGGCGGGGTCGGCCGAGTCGGCGACCAGCACCTGGACGTCTGCCGCCGCCGGTCCGCTGAGCCGCTGGCGCACGGCCTCGAGCTTCTCGGCGTTGCGCCCGGCGATCGCCCAGCGCAGCCCGGCCGGGGCGTGCGCGGCGAGGTAGTCGGCGGTGAGCCCACCGGTGAAGCCGGTGGCCCCGAAGAGCACGATGTCGAAGGGCCGGTCGAGGTGGCGGTCGCTCATCGCGCCATCGTGTCACGCGGAACCGCGGCCGCCGCGGGGCCGTCCCACGACCATGAGCCTGCGCCGGACCACCACCAGCATCGCCGCCGTCACCTGCCTCGGCGTCGCGGCCGGCGTGGGCTACGTCGTCGGCGACTCCCCCGCGCCCACCACCGCCCCGCCGATCGCGCTCGCCAACGCCGACCTGACCGCGGCCGGGAGCTGCGAGGAGCTGCTCGACTCCTACGTCGAGCGCGCGCTCGAGCAGGTCGGCCCCTACGGCTGGGGGTCCGGCATCATCGCCTTCGACTCGCTCGGCGGGTCCGACGCCGGCGAGTCCGCGGGCATCGAGCGGGCGGCCGGCGTGAGCACGTCGCGCAGCACGAGCAACGAGTCGGGCACCAACGTCCAGGAGGTCGGTGTCGACGAGTCCGACGTCGTCAAGGTCGCCGGGTCCCTGCTGCTGCGCCTGCGGGAGGGCGAGCTGCTGGCCTACGACGTCTCCGGCGACGAGCCGAGGCTGCTGTCCACCACCGCGCTGGACGACGCCCGCGGCACCGACTGGCCCGGCGGCCCCGGCGGCGAGCTCCTGCTGGTCGACGGGCGAGCCGTCGTGCTGGGCTCCTCGTCCGACGGCCTGGCGACCACGGTCACCACGGTCGACCTCTCCGACCCGACGTCCCCCGCGGTCGTCGACGCCACCACCGTGCGCGGCAGGGTGTCCGCGGCCCGGCTGCACGGCGACGTGGTGCGCATCGTGCTGGTCAACGGCCTGCCCGAGCTCGACTTCTCCTCCCCCGACGGCACCTTCGGCCAGATCCGCGCGCAGCTGCGCAACCGGGCGCTGGTCCGCGAGACGACGCTCGCCGACTGGCTGCCGACCGTCGACGGCGAACCGGTCGTGGCCTGCGAGGACGTCGCGGTCCCCGACGACGCCGTGCCGCTCGGCACGACGACCGTCGTCGCCCTCGACCCCGCCTCCCCGGCCGACCGCACGTCGACGGCGGTCGCCACGGACTCCGACACGTCGTACTTCTCCACCGACCGCTTCTACCTCGCTGCCGGCTCGCCGGCGTGGGGCTGGGGCGACTGCTTCGACTGCCGCCCGGGCCCGGGATCCGGCGGCACCACGCCGATCTACGCCTTCGCGCTCGACGGGACGGACACGACGTACGTCGCCTCGGGCGAGGTCGAGGGCACCATCGCGGACCGCTGGTCGATGGACGGCGTCGGCGGATCGCTGCGGGTCGCGGTCGGGGCCAGCAGCGAGACCGGCAACTTCAACTCCGTGCTCACCCTGCGCGAGGACGGCTCCCGGCTCGTCGAGGAGGGCCGCGTCGACCGGCTCGGTGTCGACGAGGAGATCAAGTCGGTGCGGTGGTTCGACGACCTCGCGATCGTGGTGACCTTCCGCCAGACCGACCCGCTCTACGCCATCGACCTCAGCGACCCGGCCGCCCCGCGGCTGCTCGGCGAGCTGAAGATCCCCGGGTTCAGCGAGTACCTCCACCCGCTGGGCGAGCAGCGGCTGATCGGGGTCGGGCAGGACGCCACCCTCGACGGCGTGACCCGCGGCGCGCAGGCGGCGCTCTTCGACGTCACCGACCTCACCGCGCCGCGCCAGCTGGACGTGGTCCGCTACCCCCAGCACAGCCAGGCCGGCGCCGGTCTCGACCCGCGCCAGTTCACCTGGCTGCCCGAGCAGCGGGTCGCGCTGACGGTCGTCTCTCAGGGCTGGACCGGCACCACCGGCTGGGTCTCGGTGCTGTCGCTCGACGGCGGGTCGATGAGCAACCGCATGGTCGAGGTCGAGCACGGCAGCGACGTGGCCGACGTACGCCTGGTGCCGCTGGCGTCGGGCCGGGTGGTGCTGGTGACGGGCGAGGACGTCAGCTTCTTCTCCCTCGCTGGTTGAGGGGTGCGAGCGGAGCGAGGCTCGAAACCGGCGCACTGTCGGACGTACGCTCGGTCGCATGTGCCGCAACATCCGCCCGCTCAACAACTTCGAGCCGCCCGCGACGCGCGAGGAGGTCACCGCCGCGGCGCTGCAGTACGTCCGCAAGGTGGCCGGCACGACGAAGCCGTCGCAGGCCAAGGAGGAGGCGTTCCACGCCGCCGTGAAGGAGATCGCGCACATCACCGAGCACCTGCTCGACGACCTGGTCACCACCGCGGCGCCGAAGAACCGCGAGGTCGAGGCCGAGAAGGCCCGCGCCCGGGCCCGGGTGAGGTACGGCGCGTGAGCCTGGTCGCCACCGAGCAGTCCGCGCTCGACCTGCTCGCGACCCGACCGCTGGTCGTGCTCACCGGCGCCGGACTGTCCACCGACTCCGGCATCCCCGACTACCGCGGCCCCGGCTCGACGGCGCGGGCCCCGATGACCTACCAGGAGTTCGTCGCCGCCCCCGAGGCGCGGCAGCGCTACTGGGCGCGCAGCCACCTCGGCTGGCAGCGGATGGGGCGCGCGCTGCCCAACGACGGCCACCGCGCGGTCGCCGCACTCGACCCCGCGCTGCTCATCACCCAGAACGTCGACGGCCTGCACGAGGCGGCCGGCACCCGGCAGGTGGTGGCGCTGCACGGTCGCGTCGCCGACGTCGTGTGCCTCGACTGCCGTACGACGTCGTCGCGCGCGGAGATGGAGCAGCGCCTCGACGCGCTCAACCCCGGCTGGCTCGAGCGGCACGGCTGGGTCGAGTCGCGCCCCGACGGCGACGTCGACCTCGACGACACCGACGACTTCGTGGTGCCGGCGTGCGCGTGCGGCGGTCCGCTCAAGCCGCACGTGGTGTTCTTCGGCGAGAACGTCCCCGCCGACCGGGTGGCTCGCTGCTACGCCGCCGTCGAGGCGCTCGGCACCGACGGTGCCCTGCTCGTCGCGGGCTCGTCCCTGACGGTGATGAGCGGCCTGCGCTTCGTCAGGCGTGCGGCTGCCGGGGGTACGCCGATCGTGATCGTCAACCGCGGGCTGACGCGCGGCGACGCGCTGGCGACGTACAAGCTCGAGGTGGGGTGCAGCGAGTTCCTGACCGAGCTTGTCAGGCGTTCCCAGAGGTTGTCAGGCCTTGCAGAGGCCGACAACCTGGGGGATCCCCGGCCGACCGGGGATCCCGAAAGCGCGGCCAGACCCTAGCGCCGCACGAAGATGTGCTCGGCCGCCTCGACCACCAGCTCGGCGGTCTCGCCGCCGGACCCGATGAGGATGCCCTCCTCGGTGCGGGCGATGGTGACGGTCTTGCCGGGCAGGGCGCCGACGCGGCGCAGCAGCCCCATCAGCTCCTCGTCCTTCTGCATCTCCTCGGAGATCCGCTTGACGTGGACCATCTGGTCCTCGGGGACCGCGGCGGCCGAGAGCGGCTCGACGTTGTCCATGAAGTGCTCGCCACCGACGTCGCCGAGCTCGTCGAGGCCGGGGATCGGGTTGCCGTAGGGCGACTCGGTCGGGTGGTCGAGCAGCTCGAGCAGACGCCGCTCCACGGTCTCCGACATCACGTGCTCCCAGCGGCACGCCTCGGCGTGGACGAGCTCCCAGTCGAGGCCGATGACGTCGGTGAGCAGGCGCTCGGCGAGCCGGTGCTTGCGCATCACGCGGGTCGCGAGGAGCTGGCCCTCCTCGGTGAGCTCGAGGTGGCGGTCGCCCTGCACGGTGAGCAGGCCGTCGCGCTCCATCCGCGCCACCGTCTGCGACACGGTCGGCCCGGACTGGTGCAGCCGCTCGGCGATGCGCGCGCGCAGCGGCACGATGTCCTCCTCCACGAGCTCGTAGATCGTGCGGAGGTACATCTCGGTGGTGTCGATCAGGTCACTCACGCAGGTCATTGTGTCCCATCCGGCAACTCCCCCGCCCCACCCGGTCGTGGCACAGTGAGGCCGGTGAGCGAACTGATCGTGCCGCGACGCTTCTGCGGCCCGCCCGACTCCGGCAACGGGGGCTGGACCGCCGGCGCCCTGGCCGCGCTGGACGACACCGACGCACCCGACGACCACGCCGGGCCCTGGCCGGCGATCGAGGTGTCCCTGCGGCGGCCGCCGCCCCTCGACACCCCCCTGCACGTCGCGGTCGAGGGTGCGGTGACCACCGCGTCGGCCGACGGTGCCCCGGTCGCCGCGGCGCACCGCGTGGACCGCGCGCTCACCGAGGTGGCGCCGGTCGGGCCGGACGTCGCAGCGGCCGCCGAGTCGGCGTACCCCGGCCTGGACTTCCACCCCTTTCCCACCTGCTTCGTGTGCGGCACCGACCGCGGGGAGGGCGACGGACTGCGGATCTTCCCCGGGCGCGTCGGAGCGGGCCCCGACGGCGACCTGACCGCCGCGACCTGGACCCCGCACCCGAGCCTCCACGAGGACTGGCACACGTACGCCGACGAGGTGCCGCGTGCCTCGGTCGCCGCCACGTGGGCCGCGCTCGACTGCATCGGGGGCTGGGCCGGCGACCTGAGCGAACGGCTGATGGTGCTCGGGCGGATGACCGCTCGCGTCGACGCGTTGCCGGCGATCGGCGAGGCGCACGTGGTGGTCGGCGAGGGACGGGGGCAGGACGGTCGCAAGACCTTCACCGCCGCGACTCTCTACGACGCCCACGGCCGGGTGGTCGCGAGCGCCGAGCACACGTGGATCGCGGTCGACCCGGCGATGTTCGGCGGCCGAACGCCGGTTTGACCGGCCCTCCCCCCGTGTTGAGAAGATGGTGGGCATGGCCGCTTTGAACGATCCAATCCCCGCCGGGCGCGACGACTGGTGGCGTCACGCCGTCGTCTACCAGGTCTACGTCCGCAGCTTCGCCGACAGCGACGGCGACGGCGTCGGCGACCTGCCCGGCATCACCTCGCGCCTGCCGCACCTGGCCGGGCTGGGCGTGGACGCGCTCTGGATCACGCCGTTCTACACCTCCCCGCAGCACGACCACGGCTACGACGTCGCCGACTACCGCGACGTCGACCCGCTGTTCGGCCAGCTCGCTGACGCCGACGCGCTCGTCGCGCGGGCCCACGAGCTCGGCCTGCGGGTCGTGGTCGACCTCGTGCCCAACCACACCTCGGACGAGCACGAGTGGTTCCGGGCCGCGCTGGCCGCCGGTCCGGGCAGCCCCGAGCGCGCCCGCTACCTCTTCCGCGACTCCCCCGGGGGCGAGCCGGGCGGCACGCCGCCCAACAACTGGAGCTCCGTCTTCGGCGGCCCCGCGTGGACCCAGGTCGAGGACGGCCAGTGGTACCTCCACCTCTTCGACTCCACCCAGCCCGACCTCGACTGGCGCAACCCCGAGGTGCCGGCGATGTTCGAGGACGTGCTGCGCTTCTGGCTCGACCGCGGTGTCGACGGCTTCCGCGTCGACGTCGCGCACGGCCTGTTCAAGGAGGCCGGCCTGCGCGACCAGGTCGTCGCCGAGGGCGGCACAGCCAGCTCCGGCCAGGTCAACACCGACCACTCGATGGTCTCGCGCGAGCTCAAGGACGAGCCGATGTGGGACCAGCCCGAGGTCCACGACGTCTACCGCGCGTGGCACCGGGTGCTCGACGAGGCCGGCCCGGACAGGATGGCCGTGGCCGAGGCGTGGACCCAGACGCCGGAGTCGATGGCGGCCTTCGTGCGCCCCGACGAGCTCGACCAGGCCTTCAACTTCGCGTGGCTGCTCGCCGACTGGTCGGCGGAGGGCTTCGCCGAGGTCATCACCAGCACGCTGGCGGCGGTCGAGCCGGTCGGCGCCTCGCCGACGTGGGTGCTCAGCAACCACGACGTCGTACGTCACGTCACCCGTTACGGCGGCGGCGAGCAGGGTCTGGCCCGCGGTCGCGCGGCCACGATGACGATGCTCGCGCTGCCCGGCTCCAGCTACCTCTACCAGGGCGAGGAGCTCGGCCTCGAGCAGGTCGACGTCGCTCCCGAGCACCGGCAGGACCCGTCCTACCTGCGCACCGGCGAGGTCGGTCGCGACGGCTGCCGGGTGCCGATCCCGTGGGGCGGCAGCGAGTCGCCGTACGCCTTCGGCCCGGGCTCCGCGCAGCCGTGGATCCCGCAGCCGGCGGACTGGTCGGAGCTCACCGTCGAGGCCCAGGCCTCGGACCCCGGCTCGACGCTGGCGTTCTACCGCGACGCGCTGCGCGTGCGCCGAGAGTTCGCCAGGACGGCCGGCGACGACGTCGAGCTGGTCGACCTCGGCGCCGACGTGCTGGCCTTCCGCCGCGGCCCGCTGACGGTGGTGCTCAACTGCGGCGACACCGTGGTCGAGCTCCCGGAGGGCGAGGTGCTGCTGGCGAGCGCGCCGGTCGACGACAAGCTGCCTCCGGACACGGCTGCCTGGCTGCGCTGACCCGGCGAGGCCGCCTCAGTCGTCGGACAGGGCCCGGTTGTACGCCGACAACCGGGCCGCGAAGGACGACAGCTCCTCGTCGGTCCACTCGGACAGGCGCCCGTCGAAGCGGTCGCGGCGGCTGCGGCTCATCGCGTCGAGCCGCTCGCGGCCCTCGTCGGTGGCGTCGAGCAGGATCGCGCGGCGGTCCTCCGGCGCCGGCTTGCGCTCGACGAGCCCGAGGTCGACCAGCGACTGCACCTGGCGGCTGACGCCACCCTTGTCCATGCCGAAGGCGTCGGCGAGGTCCGCGCCCCGCAGCGGCCCGTGGGTCGCGAGGTGGGTGAGCACGAAGTAGGTCATCGGGTGGAGCTCGGGGTGCACCTCGCGGGCGCGCTCCCCCATCACCCGCTTCACGCGGCGGATCAGCGTGCCGACCTCGGCCTCGATGGCGCGGAGGTCGTCGTTGCGGCTGCTCATGCGTCGAGCGCTGCGTCGGCCACGAGCTCATCCTCGCGCTTCACCGAGGTGCGCAGGGGGACTTCGCGGATGAAGAGCACCGCGACCAGTGCGCCGACCGCGAAGGGCAGCGCGACGAGGAAGATGTGCCCGGTGGCGTCACCGAAGGCGCTCTCGAAGATCGCCCGGACCGGCGCGGGCAGCTCCGACACGTCGGGGATGCCGCCCGTGTCGTGGCCGACCTGCGAGGCGAGCTCGGGGCGGTCGGCGACGAGCGCGGCGAGGCCGGACCTCACCGCGTCGGCCACCTGGTGGGCCAGCACCGCGCCGAGCGCGGCGATGCCGACCGAGCCGCCGAGGGAGCGGAAGAACGCGACGACCGAGGAGCCCGCGCCCATGTCGGAGAGCGCGATGGTGTTCTGCACCGCGAGGACGAGGTTCTGCATGGTGGCACCCAGGCCGACGCCGAGGACAGCCATGTAGACGCCGGTCTGCCACAGCGGGGTGCCGGCGTCGATGGTCGCGAGCAGGCCGATGCCGATGATGACGGCGACCATGCCCCCGACCAGCCAGCGCTTCCACAGGCCGGTCGCGGTGATGATCCGTCCGCTGAGGATGCTCGAGACGAGCAGGCCGCCGACCATGCAGATCGACATCAGGCCGGCCCCGGTGGGGCTCATGCCCTTGCCACGCTGGAAGTAGAGGCTGAGGTAGACCGTCGAGCCGAACATCGCGAGGCCGATCAGCACGGACGCGATCGTGGCCAGCGTGAGCGTACGGTCCTTGAACAGCCGCAGCGGGATGACCGGGTCCTTCGCGACGTTGGCCTCGACGTGGATGGCCGCGGCGGTGACGGCGACGGAGCCGACCACCAGCAGACCGCTGGTCCACGAGACCCAGTCGAAGTTCTGGCCGCCGAGCGAGACCCAGACCAGCAGGACTGAGACGCCGCCGACCAGCAGGAAGGCGCCGAGGTAGTCGATGGAGACCTCGCGCCTGACCACCGGCAGGCGCAGCGTCTTCTGCAGCACCACGAACGCGAGTGCCGCGACCGGGAGCCCGGCGAAGAAGCACCAGCGCCACCCGACGGTGTCCACCAGGACGCCGCCGACGAGCGGGCCGCTGACCGTGGCGAGGGCGAAGACCGCGCCGATGTAGCCGCTGTAGCGACCGCGCTCACGCGGCGAGACCATCGTCGCGATGACGACCTGGACCAGCGCGGTGAGGCCGCCGACGCCGAGGCCCTGCACCACCCGGGCACCGATCAGCACCTCCATCGACGGCGCGAAGCCGGCGATCAGCGAGCCGACCGAGAAGATGACCAGCGCCGACTGCACGAGCATCTTCTTCTCGAAGAGGTCGGCGAGCTTGCCCCAGATCGGCGTCGTGGCCGTCATCGCGAGCATGGTCGCCACGACCACCCAGGTGTAGCCGGTCTGGCTGCCCTGGAGGTCGTCGACGATGGTCGGCAGCGCGTTGCTGACGATCGTGCTGGAGAGCATCGCGACGAACATCGCGAGGAGGAGCCCGCTGAGGGCCTCGAGCACCTGTCGGTGCGTCATCTCCCCGGCCTGCTCGGCCGTGAGGGTGGGAGCCTGGGTCACTGCGCGCCTTCGATTCGTGGTTGCCGATCACAATAGTTGTTGACCACAACCATATGCCTCGAGGTCTCACGCCGCCAACCCGGACGCGGCGAGACGTGGGCCACACCGTCGTACCGCTGCGGGCACAGGCCTCCGTATCGAAGCTGGAGCTTCGCCCGCGAAGCTTCGGGGTGGAGGCTCCACTTTCCCCGGGTACCCGGGGAAAGCAACGGGGGGCGAGGGACCCCCGGACATGCAGCGACCCGCAGGCCTGCTGCTCCGTGAGGAGCCCCGGCGGATGACACCGGGAGCCTGCGGGTCGGGTGGCTGCAGTGGATTCGCCGGCAACTGTCGGCGGACCGGGCTGCCTCAGCGGGCAGCCACCTCACTCATCCGAAAAGAACTCATTCCTCGGATCACCTCCCTTCTGTGTGCCTCGAGCGTACGTCGGCGCGCGGGGTCGCTCAACGGGTTAAGCCGACCCCTGCACCGCCTCCTCGGCCGGCGCCTCGAACTGCGAGCGGTAGAGGCGGGCGTAGGCGCCGCCGGCCGCCAGCAGCTCCTCGTGCGAGCCCTGCTCGACGATGGCGCCGGCCTCCATCACCAGGATCAGGTCGGCGTCACGGATCGTGGAGAGCCGGTGGGCGATCACGAAGGACGTACGGTCCGAGCGCAGGGCCGCCATCGCGTGCTGGAGCAGGAGCTCGGTGCGGGTGTCGACCGAGGAGGTGGCCTCGTCGAGGATCAGCAGCGCGGGGTCGGAGAGGAAGGCCCGCGCGATGGTCACCAGCTGGCGCTCACCGGCCGACAGGTTGGAGCCGTCCTCGTCGATGACCGTGTCGTAGCCGTCGGGCAGCGAGTGCACGAAGCGGTCGACGAAGGTCGCGCGCGCAGCCTCGAGCACCTCCTCGGCGCTGGCGTCGGGGCGGCCGTAGGCGATGTTGTCGCGGATCGTGCCGGCGAAGAGCCAGGTGTCCTGCAGCACCATCCCGATCCTGCCTCGCAGCACCCCGCGCGGCACCGACGCGATGTCGACCCCGTCGATGAGGATCCGGCCCGCCTGCGGGTCGTAGAAGCGCATGACCAGGTTGACCATGGTCGTCTTGCCGGCGCCGGTGGGGCCGACGATCGCAACGGTGCTGCCGGGATGGGCCACGAGCGACAGGCCCTCGATGAGCGGGCGCTCGGGGTCGTAGGAGAACGACACGTCCTCGAAGCGGACCTCGCCGTGCGCGTCGGCGGCGGGCGCCGGTCGACCCTGCTCCTCGACGGACTCCTCGGGGGCGTCGAGCAGCTCGAAGACCCGCTCGGCCGACGCGACGCCGGACTGCAGCAGGTTGAGCATCGAGGCGACCTGCGTCAGCGGCTGGGTGAACTGGCGGGAGTACTGGATGAAGGCCTGCACGTCGCCGAGCGACATGGTGCCGCTCGCGACCCGCAGCCCGCCGAGGACCGCGATGACGACGTAGTTGAGGTTCCCGACGAACATCATGATCGGCATGATCAGCCCGCTGACGAACTGCGCGCCGTACGAGGCCTGGTAGAGCTCGTCGTTCTGCTCGGCGAACACCCGCTCGGCCTCGGCCTGGCGGCCGAAGACCTTGACGATCGCGTGGCCGGAGAAGGTCTCCTCGATGTGCGCGTTGAGGGTGCCGGTGCGGCGCCACTGCTGGATGAACATGCCCTGCGAGCGCTTCATCACCGCGCCGGTGACCCACATCGAGATCGGCACCGACACCAGCGCGACCGTCGCCAGCAGCGGAGAGATCCAGAACATCATCCCGAGCACCGCCACCACGGTGAGCAGCGAGGTGAGCATCTGGCTCAACGTCTGCTGGAGCGTCTGGCTGATGTTGTCGATGTCGTTGGTGACACGGCTCAGCAGCTCGCCGCGCGGCTGCTTGTCGAAGTAGCCCAGCGGCAGCCGGTGGACCTTGTCCTCCACCTCCGAGCGCATCCGCAGCACGGTGCCCTGCACGACGTCGTTGAGGAGGTAGCCGCCCAGCCAGGACAGCAGGGAGGCGGCGACGTAGACCCCGACGACGAGCAGCAGCACGTCGGCCACGGCGGAGAAGTCGACGCCGTCGGTCAGCGCCATCGAGGCGAGCATGTCGGCCCGGTCGTCCTCGCCCTGCGCACGCAGCGCCTCGACCGCCTGCTCCTGGGTGGTGTCGCCGCTCAGCACGTCCTTGCCGAGCAACCCCGCGAAGATCAGGTCGGTGGCGCGGCCCAGGATCCACGGCCCGACGGCGGTGGCGCCGACGCTGACGACCGTCAGCACCAGCACGGCGTACGCCTTGCGGCGCTCCGGGTGCAGCCGGGCGAGCAGCCGCTTCAGCGAGGGCCAGAACGTGTCGGCCTTCTGCCCGATCATGCCGCCGCCCATCGGACCACGGCCGGGACCGCCGGGTCCGGTCTGGACGCGCTCGGTCTCCTTCAGCTGACTGGGAGCCGCGGGACTCTCGGAGGACTCGGGGTCCCCGCGGCGTTGTCCGGGGGAGCGCAGCGGAGGAGAAGACCGTCGTGGGGTGAGTCTCATGCGACCTCCTCCGCGGTGAGCTGGGACTCGACGATCTCGCGGTAGGTCCCGCACGTCTCGAGGAGCTCGTCGTGGGTGCCGGTGCCGACGACGGCGCCGTCCTCCATCACCACGATCCGGTCGGCGTGCCGGATGGTCGCGACCCGCTGCGCCACGATCACGACCGTCGCGTCGCGGGTCACCGGGCGCAACGCGGCCCGCAGGCGCGCGTCGGTGGTGAGGTCGAGGGCGGAGAAGGAGTCGTCGAAGAGGTAGATGTCGGGCCGGCGGACCACCGCTCGCGCGATCGCCATCCGCTGCCGCTGGCCCCCGCTGAGGCTCGAGCCGCCCTGGGCCACCTCGGCGGCGAGCCGCTCGGGCATCGCCTCGACGAACTCGCGGGCCTGGGCGATCTCGAGCGCCTCCCACATCTCGTCCTCGGTGGCGTCGGGCTTGCCGTAGCGCAGGTTGTCGGCGATGGTCCCGCGGAAGAGGAAGGCCTTCTGCGGCACCAGCCCCAGCCGCGACCACAGGGTCTCCATCGCCAGGTCCCGTACGTCGACCCCGCCGAGGCGCACCGCTCCACCGGTCGCGTCGAACAGGCGCGGGACGAGGTTCACCAGGGTCGACTTCCCGGCGCCGGTGGAGCCGACGATCGCCACGGTCTCGCCGGGCGAGGCGCGCAGCGACACCTCGCGCAGCACCGGCTCGTCCGCGCCGGGGTAGGCGAAGGTCACCGCGTCGAGCTCGAGCGCCAGCCGGTCGGGCAGGTCGGTGACGGGCTCAGCGGGCGGCACGACCGACGACTCCGTGTCGAGCACCTCGGTGATGCGCTCGGCGCACACGGCCGCGCGCGGCACCATCATCAGCATGAACATCGCCATCATCACCGACATGACGATCTGCATCAGGTAGGAGATGTAGGCGGTCAGGGCGCCGACCTGCATCTGTCCGTCCTCGACGCGGTGGCCGCCGAACCACAGCACGCCGACGGTGGCGAGGTTGGCCACGATCATCACCGTCGGGAACATCGCCGCCTGCCACCGGCCGGCTCGGAGCGCCACGTCGGTCAGCTCGGCGTTGGCGTCGGCGAAGCGCGCGGTCTCGTGCTCCTCGCGCACGAACGCCCGCACCACGCGTACGCCGGTGATCTGCTCGCGCAGCAGCCGGTTGACCTCGTCGATGCGTTCCTGCATGAGCCGGAAGCTCGGCACCATCTGCCGCACGATCAGGCCGATCGAGACCCCGAGCACCGGGACCACCGCCAGCACCAGCCACGACAGGCCGATGTCCTCGCGGGCGGCCATGATGATGCCGCCGACCATCATGATCGGCGCCGAGACCATCAGGGTGCCGCCCAGGAGGACGAGCATCTGCACCTGCTGCACGTCGTTGGTCTCGCGGGTGATGAGCGACGGGGCACCGAAGTGCTGCACCTCGCGGGCAGAGTAGGACCCCACGCGGCGGAAGATCGCGGCGCGCAGGTCGCGCCCGAAGCCCATCGCGTTGCGGGCCGAGAACCACACCGCGGCGATCGAGCAGACGACCTGCACGAGCGAGACCGCGAGCATCAACCCGCCGTGGCTCACGATGTAGGCGGTGTCGCCGGTGACGACGCCGCGGTCGATGATGTCGGCGTTGAGGCTCGGCAGGTAGAGCGCGGCCATCGTGCCGACGAACTGCAGCGCCACGACGGCGCCCAGCGGTGCGGCGTACGGCCGGAGGTGGGTGCGGACCAGGCGGAGCAGCATCAGGAGTCCTCCTTGCCGAGCACCCCGTCGAGCAGCGTGCCGACGATCTGGTCGGGGGTGAGGACGTGCCCGTCACTGATGTGGGGGTGGGTCCCGGAGAAGGTCAGCATCCGCACCATGTGCACCAGCTGGACCGGGGTGCAGGTGAGGAGGCCTGCGTCGGGCTCGACGACCGCGACCATGACCCTCTCGGCCCGACGGCGGCTCTCCTCCATGTGCCGGTGGGCCTTCGGCGGGCCCACCATCCCCATCGCCGTCATCAGCGCGAAGATGCCGCGGAAGCGTTCCTGCAGCAGCGTGCACAGCGCCGTCAGGCGGTCGCGGAGCGGCTGGTCCATGTCGACCGCCTCGAGGTCGGCGAGGAAGGGCTTCATGTCGAGCGCCTTGTCGACCGCGGCCGCGACGAGGTCGTCCTTGGCGTCGAAGACCCGGAAGATCGTGCCCTCCGCGACCCCGGCGGCGTCGGCGATCTGCCTGGTCGTGACGCCGCGCCCGTGCTCCAGGAGCAGCGGGAGGGTCGCCTCCACCAGCGCCTCGCGCCGGTCCTCGGGAGTCATCGGTCGGGCACGCGGGGTCACCCGGCGAGGCTAGATGAGTGAGTGCTCACTCACAAGGCTTCTCCCGAGCGATGCGCAGCCGTCAGAGGGACGAACCGGTGTCGCGGTCGAGCATGGTGCGCACGATGTGGTGGGCGACATCGACCGGGTCGACCCCGGCCCGGACGGCGGCCTGGTGCAACCGCGCCTCGGCCCCCTCCTCGTCGACGTCGAGGTGGTCGGCCAGGAGCTCGACGGCCGTGTCCACCACGGCCTGGTCGCGCACCCGCCCCGGCGTCGCCCGTGCGTCGAGACGCGTCGAGAACGACAGGTCGGCATTGGCCACCGCGCCCTCGGCCCACGCCCCGAAGAGGTCGGCCAGCTCCTGGTGGTGGCCGTCGAATCCGTGACGGGTGGCGGCGTACATGTTGACCGTGCCGACCGTCTGCCCGCCGGCCAGGACCGGCAGCGTGAGGGTGCTGCGGACGCCGTGCGCGGCGGTGGCCAGGGCGAAGAGGTGCCACGCCTGCTCGTCCACGGCGTCGCCGACGGTGAACTCGGTGGCGTCCACCGCGCGCGCCGCGTCCACGCACGGCCCGCCGTCGACGTACTGCACCGCGTCCAGCGCCGCGACCGTCTCGGTCGAGGCCACCAGCGTGAAGGCGAGGCCCTCGTGCTGGCGGGCGATGCTCACGCCCACCAGCTCGGGCACGACCTGGCGGGCGCGCTCGGCCAGCCACACCAGGCGGTCGAGGAGGGTCGAAGGCTCTCCCTCCAGGAGCTCGAGGGCCTCGAGCGTCTCGGGAATCGGCTCCATGGGCGTCATGGCGCGAGCCGGACGACGTCCCAGCGCTCGCCGTCGCGGCGGTAGACCAGCCGGTCGTGCATCCGGCCGGGCCGCCCCTGCCAGAACTCCACCACGTCGGGCGTGACGCGGTAGCCGCCCCACTCCGGCGGCACCGGCACCTCGCCGTCGGTCTCGTCGGCACCGAAGCGCTCCTGGACCCGGGCGTAGGCCGCCGCGAGCTCGGCGCGCGAGGCGACCGGGCGCGACTGGTCCGAGGCCCAGGCCCCGAGCTGGGCGCCGCGCGGGCGGGAGTGGAAGTAGGCCTCCACCTCCTCGCCCGGGAGGCGCGTCGCGACGCCCTCGACGCGCACCTGGCGCTCGAGCGGGTGCCAGGGGAAGAGGAGCGCGCAGTGCGGGTTGGTCGCGAGCTCGCCGCCCTTGCGCGAGGAGTGGTTGGTGAAGAACACGAACCCGTCCGCGCCCACGCCCTTGAGCAGCACCATCCGGCTGGAGGGCCGGCCGGCGGCGTCGGCGGTGGCGATCACCATCGCGTTGGGCTCGTGCACGCCGGCCGCGACCGCCTGCTCGAGCCACCTCTCGAACATCTCGACCGGGTCGCCGGCCAGGTCGGGGAGGTCGAGACCCCCGCGGCCGTACTCCTCGCGCAGTCCGGAGAGGTCCATAGGGGGACAGTAGCGCCGGGGTGCACAATGAGCCGTCCCGTGCGGTCCACCCGGGACTCCCGCAGCCCGAAGGAGCACCCATGACCGAGATCCAGCACGGCCTCGAAGGCGTGGTCGCGTTCGAGACCCAGATCGCGGAGCCCGACAAGGAGGGCTCGGCGCTGCGCTACCGCGGCGTGGACATCGAGGACCTCGTCGGCCGCGTGCCCTTCGAGAACGTCTGGGGCCTCCTGGTCGACGGCTCCTACACCCCCGGCCTCCCGCCGGCCGAGCCCTACAACATCGCCATCCACACCGGTGACGTGCGCGCCGACGTGCAGGCCAGCGTCGCGATGCTCGCCCCGATGCTCGGCATGGGCCAGACCTACGACATCTCCGACGAGCAGGCCCGCCTCGACCTCTCCCGCGTCGCGGTCATGGTGCTCTCGTACGCCGCCCAGTCCGCGCGCGGCCTCGGCAAGCCGGTCGTCCCGCAGGCGGAGGTCGACCAGGGCACGACGCTCGCGGAGAGGTTCCTCATCCGCTGGCACGGCGAGGCCGACCCGAAGCACGCCCACGCCATCGACGCCTACTGGTCGTCGGCGGCCGAGCACGGGATGAACGCCTCGACCTTCACCGCACGTGTGATCACCTCGACCGGCGCCGACGTCGCCGCGGCCTTCTCCGGCGCCATCGGCGCGATGAGCGGCCCGCTCCACGGTGGCGCACCCTCGCGCGTCCTCGGCATGATCGAGGAGGTCGAGAAGCGCGACGGCGACGCCGCGTCGTACGTCAAGGAGCTGCTCGACGAGGGCGAGCGCCTGATGGGCTTCGGCCACCGCGTCTACCGCGCCGAGGACCCGCGCGCGCGGGTGCTGCGCCGCACCGCCAAGGAGCTCGACGCCCCGCGCTACGAGGTCGCGGAGGCGCTGGAGAAGGCGGCCCTCGCGGAGCTGCGCGAGCGTCGGCCCGACCGCGTGCTCGAGACCAACGTCGAGTTCTGGGCGGCCATCGTCCTCGACTTCGCCGAGGTGCCGTCGCACATGTTCACCTCGATGTTCACCTGCGCGCGCACCGGCGGCTGGTCGGCGCACATCCTGGAGCAGAAGACCACCGGGCGCCTGATCCGCCCGTCCGCCGTCTACGCCGGTCCGAGCACCCGTCCGGCCAGCGAGGTTCAGGGCTGGGACGAGGCCTGGGCGTAGTACCACGACGTCCTGCCGCGCGCGCCCTTGCGCGTGAGCGAGACGTGCAGGTGGTCGCGGTGCCGCAGCGTCGGCGAGCACGACCGCTTCGTGCGGCAGCTGGAGCTGAGGTAGCGCTTCGGCTCGAAGCCGTCGTAGGAGGCGTACATCCGGTCGTTCCAGATGATGTACATGATCCCCATCCGGCGGGCGAGCGCGTGTGGCTCGCCGAGGTCGTCGGGGGCGAGGACCTCCTCGAGCATCGCCTCGGCGAGGGCCTTGTCGGCCGGGTCGGTGGCGTCGAGCAGCCAGTCGAAGGCGCGTGACTCCTGGTGCTCGCTGGTGCTCGACCGCGAGCAGGCACGGCTGATCGGGCCGTAGCCACCCCCGCGGGCGACGAGCCAGTCGGCGAGCATCAGCACACCGGGCTTCGGTGTCTGGCGGCACGTGGTCTGCGGCTGGTAGCCGGCGTAGGCCTCGATCGGCATCAGGTAGGGCGCCGAGGAGGTGACGGTGCCCCGGCGCTGATCCGCGGCGGCGCCCGCCGACCCGGAGGTGGCCGTCGTCAGGGCGCACGCCAGCACGAGGGCGAGGGAGACGAGGTCACGAGCGCGCACGTCCGCGACCGTAGGTCGGCCCGCGCGGCACCGTCAGGGCTTTGTGCGAAGACCAACGGTGTAGTTCGTCCGCCGCTCGGTCAGCGGCTCTCGATCGAGCACGACGGCGTGCCGCCGGGCAGCCGGGACCGGTGCCCTGCGATCCAGTGGTAGGCGTGGCGCGCCACGGTGTCGACCCCCGGCGCGGTCATCAGCCGGCCGACGAGGCGCCACGGCAGCGGCCCGGTGCGCAGGATGGCGGCGAAGGCCCGGTGCCCGTAGTCGACACGGCCGTCGGGGTGGACGTAGGGCATCTCCACGACCGCCCGCTCGGCATCGACACCGAGCGCGGCCAGGTCGACCGCCTGGATCGTGGTGCGGTCGATGTCGACCCCGAGCCGCGGGACCAGCTCGGCGGTGCGCATGCAGAAGCCGCAGTCGCCGTCGTTGAGCATCAGTCCGCGGTCCACGGTGTCGAGCCTACGTCGGCTGGTGTCAGATCCGGCGGCCGAAGCAACGGCTGAGCTCCGAGCCGCGGTAGTGGCCGAAGCCGGGGATCGGCTCGTAGCCCGACGACGTGTAGAGCGCGATGGCCTCGGGCTGCTTCATCCCCGTCTCGAGCACCATCGCCTCGATGCCGGCCTCGGCGGCCGTGGCCTCGAGGTGGGCGAGCATCCGGCGCGCGACCCCGCGCCGCTGCGCGGCCGGGACGACGTACATCCGCTTCACCTCGGCGGTGACCTGCGCCCCGAGCGCACGCACCGAGCTGCGGCGCCAGGCACCGGTCGCGACGGGGACGCCGTCGAGGTGTCCGACGTAGAACCGCCCCTGCGGGTCCTCGAAGTCGCACGCGTCGATCGGCGACTCGTCCTGGCCGCCGTAGCGCGCGACGTACTCCGCCTGGACCGCCTCGATGAGGGCCTGCGCGTCGGGGTGGGTGATCGGGACCCGCACCACCTGCAGGTCGGTCTCCATCCGTGGTCCCCTGTCGTGATCCTGTGTGAGCGGGTGCCACAATAGGCGGCGCTGACAGCGTCGTCAGGACCGCCGTTCCCGTTCCACGTGAGGTTTCCTCCATGACTGACGCCCTGAAGATCCCCGCCGAGCTCCTCCCGGCCGATGGC
This sequence comes from Nocardioides furvisabuli, assembly GCF_021083185.1. Lineage (GTDB taxonomy): Bacteria > Actinomycetota > Actinomycetes > Propionibacteriales > Nocardioidaceae > Nocardioides > Nocardioides furvisabuli. Next base: position 253,518 of record NZ_JAIGQB010000004.1, read on the forward strand.
CGCTTCGGCGCGGGTCCCTCCAAGATCCAGACCAGCCACCTCGACGCCCTCGCCGCCACCGGCGACACGCTGATGGGCACCTCGCACCGGCAGGCGCCGGTCAAGAAGACCGTCGGCCGGGTGCGCGAGGGACTGGCCGCGCTGTTCGACCTGCCCGAGGGCTACGAGGTGGTGCTCGGCAACGGCGGCGCGACCGCCTTCTGGGACATCGCCTGCTTCGGCCTGATCCGCGAGAAGAGCCAGCACCTGTCGTTCGGTGAGTTCTCCTCCAAGTTCGCCACGTCGGCCAAGAAGGCGCCGTGGCTCGCCGACCCGAGCGTCATCGCCAGCGAGCCCGGCTCGCGGCCCGACGCGGTCGCCGAGGAGGGCGTGGACACCTACGCCTGGGCGCACAACGAGACGTCCACGGCGGTCATGGCGCCCGTACGCCGCCCGGCGGACGTGGCCGACGACGCGCTGGTGCTCGTCGACGCGACCTCCGGCGCCGGCGGCCTGCCGGTGGACCTGCACCAGGTCGACGCCTACTACTTCGCACCGCAGAAGTGCTTCGCCTCGGACGGCGGCCTGTGGATCGCGCTGATGTCGCCGCGCGCCCTGGCCCGCGCCGAGGAGATCGCGGCCAGCGACCGCTACGTCCCGCCCTTCTTCGACCTGCCGACCGCGATCGACAACTCCGCGAAGAACCAGACCTACAACACCCCGTCGGTCGCGACGCTCTTCCTGATGGCCGAGCAGCTCGACTGGATGAACGCCCAGGGCGGGCTGTCGGCGATGGTCGACCGCACCACGGCGTCCTCGGACGCGCTCTACGGCTGGGCCGAGCGCACCGCCTACACGACGCCGTACGTCACCGAGGCCGCCGACCGCTCGCTGGTGATCGGCACGATCGACCTCGACGAGTCCATCGACGCCGCCGCGATCGCTGCGACCCTGCGCGCCAACGGCATCGTCGACACCGAGCCCTACCGCAAGCTCGGGCGCAACCAGCTGCGCATCGCGATGTACCCCGCGATCGACCCCTCCGACGTCGAGAAGCTCACCGCTGCGATCGACCACGTCGTCGCCCACAGCTGAGCGGGCACTTCCTCGCGACAGACCACGCCGACCGGGCACTTCCTTTCGAAGGAAGTGCCCGGTCGGTGCGTTCCAGCGCGACGAAGTGCCCGGTCGGTGCGTTCCAGCGCGACGAAGTGCCCGCTCACGCAGACAGCAGCTTGAGCACCGCCCGCTCGAGCGCGGCCTGGCGGGCGTCGTCGGTGTCATAGCTGGCGCGCACCTTGATGGTGCGGCCCCGCTCGTAGGCCTCGACGACCCGCGGGTCGACGTAGGACGAGCGCGCCAGCGTGGGGGTGTTGCCGAGGAAGTCCGAGACCTCCTTCATCGCGCTCGACACCGCGCGCTTGCGCGAGGCCTTGGTCTTCCCCGGCTCGTCGGTCTCGGCGAGCGCGGCGGCGGCGATGACGGTCGCGTGCCAGGTGCGGAAGTCCTTCGCGGAGGCCTCGATCCCCATGCAGGTGCGGATGTAGTCGTTGACCTCCGCGGAGCTCAGGCTCCTCCAGGTGCGGCCGTCCTTCCAGGCCAGCAGCTCGTCGCCGCCGCCGCGACGGCGCCGCATCACGTCGAGCGACTCGATGGCGGGCTTGTCGTCGATGTCGATGCAGTGCTCGACCCCGGACTTGCCGACGAAGCAGAAGCGCAGGCCTCCCGCGTGCCGCGAGACGTGCTCCTTGCGCAGGGTGGTGAGCCCGAAGGAGCCGTTGGTGTCGGTGTAGACGTCGTTGCCGATGCGGAAGTAGCCCAGGTCCAGGAGGCGTACGGCGACCGCGCACGCCCGCTCGAGCGACATGCCTTCGGAGCCCATGTCGGTGAGCACGCGCTCGCGGGCCTTCGACAGCGCCTTGCCGAAGCCGAGGATGCGGTCGAACTTCGCCGCGTCGCGACTGGTGCGCCACTGGGGGTGGTAGAGGTACTGCCGGCGACCGGCGTCGTCGGTGCCGACGGCCTGGAGGTGGCCGTTGGCGTACGGCGTGATCCAGACGTCCTTCCAGGCAGGCGGGATCACGAGGTCCTTGCACCGCTGGACCTGCTCGGCGTCGAGCCTGTCGCCGTCCTGGTCGAGGTAGGTGAAGCCCTTGCCGGAACGGCGTCGGGTCCAGCCCGGCTGGTCGGGGAACGTACGCCGCAGTCGGGGCATGCGGTGAACCTACTCACCGCGGCCCGGCGGTGCGGACACCCCGAAGGAGGTCAGTGCAGACCCGCGACGTCACGCATCGTGTCGACCGTCGAGCAGGCGTCGCGCGAGCTCGCGCTGCGTGGGGCTCAACTGGTGCTCGGGGATGCTCACGGGCGCGTGGCCGGCGACGGTGAACGTGTAGAGGTACATGTCGGGGTGGGTCGGCGAGGCCTTCGCGACCGGCCGGGCCAGCGCGTCCGCCACCAGCGCCGGCAGGTCGGGCTCGGCGGGATCGTCGAGGTCGACCTCGGCCACCTGGGTCCGGCCGACGAACCCGCCGCTGCGCTCCACCCGGAGCCTGCCCGCCGGAGCGCGGGGCGGTGTCCCGACCCCGGACGCACCCGGCCCCACGCCGACCTGGGCCCACGCCTCGCGCACGGCGTCGGCGTGCTCGCCGGCCGCGGCGACCGTCGCCGCGGCGAAGGTGGCGAAGTCGGCCCCGGGCGGGACGTCGCCGCCGGCGAGGGCGGCGTACCAGATCCGGCCGGCGCCCTCGATCGCACGACCGCCCACCGCGATGGCCGCGAGCTGGAAGGCCTTGTTGGGGATGCCGGAGTTGAGGTGGACCCCGCCGTTGTCGGCCGTGGTGACGACGTAGTCGTCCATGTGCGCGACCTGCGGGTCCGCTCCCACCTCGGGGTCGTCGTAGGCCGTGCCGGGCGCCGCCATGTCACGCAGGGCGCGGGCCTGCACGGTCGGCATGAAGATGCCCTCGCCGATCAGCCAGTCGCCCTCACCGGCCTCCTGGCCGAGCAGGCGCTGCTTGAGGCAGGAGGCGAAGACGTCGGCGACCGACTCGTTGAGCGCGCCGGACTGGCCGCGGTAGGTGAGGTCGGCGGTGTGCTCGATGACGGCGTGCGCGAACTCGTGGGCGAGCACGTCGACCGGCTTGGTGAAGCGCTCGAAGATCCGGCCGTCCCCGTCGCCGAAGACCAGCTGGGTGCCGTCCCAGAAGGCGTTGTTGTAGTCGGTGCCGTAGTGGACGGTCAGGCTGACGGGCGCACCGACGTCGTCGTGGGAGTTGCGACCGAGCTCCTCGGCGAACATCGCGAGCGTGGCCGCGATCCCGTCCGCGGCCTCGTCGACCGCGACGTCACCCGTGGCGGGCTCGCCGGTGCGCCGGGCAGGCGTGCCGGGCAGGGACGTGCGCGACGCTGCGTCGTGCACCGTCCAGGCCGCCCCGCCCGGAGCCGTCGCGAGCGCCGAGCGGGCGATCGCGCCGCGGCGCAGCCTGAGCTCGTCGTCGTACGCCGCCCGCTCGGGCCCGTCGACGCGCTCGGCGAGCCACGGCGGGATGAAGGTGCAGCGGAGGTGGGTGTCCCGAGAGGTCATGGGACATCTCTACCCCGCCGCTCCGACACCCGGTAGGCCCCGGGCGGCGGACGGGTCCCCGAGGCGCCGCGAAGTCTCGAAATCCAGCGTCCCGCACTAGACTTTTCCACGCTGCGGCCCTGCTGGCCGCGCCCGGCCGCCCGGCCGCTCGCTCGTCTCCCGCCCGGAAGGCTCCTGCATGTCCCCCCAGTCCCGCTCCGACCTGCGCAACGTCGCGATCGTCGCCCACGTCGACCACGGCAAGACCACGCTGGTCGACGCGATGCTCCGCCAGGCAGGCGCCTTCACCGCGCACCAGGCCGAGAGCGTCGCCGACCGCGTCATGGACTCCGGCGACCTCGAGCGCGAGAAGGGCATCACGATCCTCGCGAAGAACACCGCCGTCCACTACGCCGGCCCCGCCGGTGGCGGCCAGCCGATGGTCATCAACATCATCGACACCCCCGGCCACGCCGACTTCGGTGGCGAGGTCGAGCGCGGGCTGTCGATGGTCGACGGCATCGTGCTCCTCGTCGACGCCTCCGAGGGCCCCCTCCCCCAGACCCGCTTCGTGCTGCGCAAGGCGCTCAACGCCGACATGCCGGTGATCCTGGTGGTCAACAAGACCGACCGCAGCGACGCCCGCATCACCGAGGTCGTCGACGAGTCCTACGAGCTCTTCATGGACCTCCTCGACGAGTCGCACAGCCAGGACGCGCTGGACTTCCCGGTCGTCTACGCCTCGGGCAAGGCCGGCATCGCCTCGCTCGTCCAGCCCGAGAACGGCGCCATGCCCGAGGGCAGCGACCTCGAGCCGCTCTTCAAGACGATCCTCGAGACCATCCCGGCCCCGCAGTACGACGAGGGCGCGCCTCTGCAGGCCCACGTCACCAACCTCGACTCCTCGCCGTTCCTCGGTCGCCTCGCGCTGCTGCGCATCCACCAGGGCCACCTCAAGAAGGGCCAGACCGTCGCGTGGATCAAGCGCGACGGCGCGGTCAAGAACGTCCGGATCACCGAGCTCCTCGTCACCGAGGGGCTCGAGCGCGTCCCCGGTGAGTCCGCCGGACCCGGCGACATCGTCGCCATCGCCGGCATCCCGGACATCACGATCGGCGAGACCCTCGCCGACGCCGAGAACCCGGTCGCGCTGCCGCTCATCCACGTCGACGAGCCGGCCATCTCGATGACCATCGGCACCAACACCTCGCCGCTGGTCGGCAAGGTCAAGGGCGCCAAGGTCACCGCCCGCCTGGTGAAGGACCGCCTCGACGCCGAGCTCATCGGCAACGTGTCGCTGCGCGTGCTGCCGACCGAGCGTCCCGACGCCTGGGAGGTCCAGGGCCGCGGAGAGCTGGCGCTGGCGATCCTCGTCGAGCAGATGCGCCGCGAGGGCTTCGAGCTCACCGTCGGCAAGCCGCAGGTGGTCACCCGCGAGGTCGACGGCAAGATCCACGAGCCCTTCGAGCGCCTCACCATCGACGCCCCGGAGGAGTACCTCGGCACGATCACCGAGCTCCTGGCGACCCGCAAGGGCCGCATGGAGGGCATGACCAACCACGGCACCGGCTGGGTGCGGATGGACTTCGTCGTCCCCTCGCGCGGCCTGATCGGCTTCCGCACCGAGTTCCTCACCGAGACCCGCGGCACCGGCATCGCCCACCACATCTCCGAGGGCTACCACCCCTGGGCCGGCGAGATCCGCTCGCGCAACAACGGCTCGCTGGTGGCCGACCGCAGCGGTGCGGCAACGGCGTACGCGATGACGTCGCTGCAGGAGCGCGGCGTGCTCTTCGTCGAGCCGACCACCGAGGTCTACGAGGGCATGATCGTCGGCGAGAACTCGCGCGCCGACGACATGGACGTCAACATCACCAAGGAGAAGCAGCAGACCAACATCCGGTCCGCCACCTCCGACAACTTCGAGAAGCTGATCCCGCCGAAGCGCCTCTCCCTCGAGCAGTGCCTGGAGTTCTGCCGCGAGGACGAGTGCGTCGAGGTCACCCCGGAGCAGGTCCGCATCCGCAAGGTCGTGCTGGACGCCAACGCGCGCGCCAAGACCGCGAGCCGGGCGCGCAAGGCCAACAAGTAGGTCCCGCGATGCCCTGCAGCCCCGCCGCGCCCCACGACGACCAGCTCGCCGAGGACCTCGCGTCGTGGCTGGAGGGCCTCGGCCTGGCCGACCAGCTCGAGGCCGCCGGCCTGCCGTCCTACGTGCGCGGTGCCGGCGGCGCAGCCCACTGGCGTGAGCCGGCGACCGGGGAGCCGTTGACGCACGAGCGGCTGGTCGAGCTCGACCGGGTGCTGCGCGCGCAGGGCGACGACCCGGCCCACGCGGTGCCGGTGGGGCTGGTCCGGCTGCGGCGCGAGACGAGGCTGCGGGCGGCGCTGCTCGACGGCGGCTGGCTCGACTACGCCGCTGTGGCGGGGCTGCGCGGCACCTCGGAGAATGCGGCCCGCTTCGCGCTCCACAAGGCGGCCGAGCGCCGCACCGTGCTGCTGGTGCAGCACGAGGGCACGACGCTGGTCCCGTCCTTCCAGCTCGACGGCGTCGGCGAGGTCCGCGAGGAGCTGCTCGCGGTGCTCGAGCCGCTGCTCGCCGCCGGGACGGACCCGTGGCGGACCTGGATCTGGCTCACCAGCCCAGCAGCGCTGCTCGGTGGTGCGGTGCCGCACGAGGCCGCCCGCGATCCCGAGGAGCTGCCGGTCGTGCAGCACGCCGCGGTCGCGCTGGCCGAGCGCGCCCGCTCCACCCGGGGCTGACCCCGGACGCGACGAGGGCCGCCCCGCACGTGGCGGGACGACCCTCGGTCGTCGTACGGAGGTGCGCTCAGTCGGTGACGACCGCGACGCCCTCGATCCGGACAGGCTTGTTCTTCGCCACGACGATCCGGAGCTTGCCCTTCTGGGCCCTGTCGAAGCGGAAGGTGCGCAGCTGGCCGTAGGCCTTCTTGCCCTTGAAGCGGATCGTGCCGATCCTCTTCCTGCCCAGGAAGACCCGGGCGACGCCGCCCTTCGGCAGCGTGCCGTGCACGACGACGATCCGGTCGGTCTGCTTCACACGGGTGACGAGCTCGGAGCCCTTGCGCCTCGACGTCAGGTACTTGCCCGAGAACGCCCGTGCGTCCTTCTCGCGGTCCCACGCCCCCTTGCCCTTGCGGGCGAAGGTGCTGCTGTTGCGCGGCACGGTGAAGGTGAGCGTCGCCGGCGTCGGGTCGGCGACCCCGGCGGCGTTGACCGCGGCCACGGTGAACACGTGCGTCCCGGCCCGGAACTTGTCCGTCAGCCCGGCGACGTCACACGACACCGGCTCGTCGTCGACCGTGCAGACGAAGGTCGCCGGCGACACGCTCGAGGCGTAGGTGATGGTCTGCTTCCGCTTCAGCACGATCGAGCCGTCAGCCGGGCCCGAGGTGATGGTCGTGTCGGGCGCGGCCGCGGGCGAGGGCGCGGGCGTCGCCTTCAGCGCGAAGGACGCATCGTTGACGTCGAAGAAGTAGTTGCCCACTGCCTCGATCTTGATGCGTACGTCGCTCGCGGTGACGTTGGGCATCGCGAAGGTCTCCGACCCGTCGTTGGGCGTCGACGCGGCGAGCACGGTGCCGAAGGTGGCGCCGCCGTCGGTCGACAGCGTGATCTTCACGTTCTCGGCCAGCTTCCGCGTGCCGTTGACCGCCCAGGTGACCGGGACGGACGAGCCGCCCGCCACCGTGGCGCCGGGAGCGGACTGCGACGTCACCAGGAACGGACCGGCCGACGGGTCGACCGTCAGGGTGAGGTCGTCGAAGGCGAGGCCACCACCGCGGACGGCGAGGTCGCGGGCGGTGAGCCGGAAGTTCATCTTCCGGTCGTCCGCGTCCAGGCTGCCGAGGTAGTCGGTGTCGGGCAGGTACTCGGAGTAGCAGTCGAGGAGCGTGTCCGGGAGCTGCCGGTTGTTGGGCAGCGGCACACCAGCACCGTCGACCGCCGCCGGGCAGTCGCCGGTGGCGGCGTTGGTGTTGCCGGCGAGCACCTGAGTCATGTCGGGGAAGACCCGGTTCGGGCTCCCGTCGGCGAGGTTGATGCCCGGCGAGGGGCTCTTCAGGGTGTCCTCGTCGGAGACGACGGCGTCGTCGCCGAACACGCGGAAGAGCGGGCCGTAGACCTTGGTGTTGGACGAGAGCCGGGTGCCCTCACCGAAGTTGGTCTGCTCCCAGAGGTAGACCAGCGAGTCGCCGTCGGCGTCGCTGCCCGAGCCGCTCAGCGCGAACGGCGTACGGATCGGGACGACCTTGTCCTCACCGGCGGAGACCGACGGGTTGGTGTTGTCGCTCTCCAGCGGGAAGCCCTGCGCCTGCGACGGGCCGCCGCGGGCGGTCTCGCCCACGAAGCCGCTGACGCCGGCCGAGCCGTTGGTGACGGCGAGCTGGTCCTCGACGGCGTTGCCCTCGGCCAGGATGCTCGCAGTGGCGTTGAAGATCACCTGGAAGCCGGTCTCGTCGGGCGCGGTCAGCGGAAGGCTGAACTGGTCGAAGCCCCACTGGGCGATCGACACAGGCTGGTCGACGACCTCCTCGATGGCCGCCTTGATGCCGGCCGCGGTGTAGTTGGTGCCGAACACGATCGGGACGGTGGTCTCGCCACCGAACCCGAGCGTGAACGAGTCACCCGGGTCGCCGAAGCCCCTCAGCGACACCGTCTGGACCTCGACGTTGCCGTAGGGGGCCTGGTCCATCGTCGCGTAGGCCTCGTCCACGGTGAGGAACGAGAAGTAGGGGTCGGTGTGCGGCTGGAGGTCGTCCTGGCCACAGATGCCGGCGTAGGCCATCACCGACGAGCCCGAGCCGGGCTCGACGGAGGCGTCGGAGATGTTGCCGCCGCAGGCTCCGAGAGCGCCGTTGAAGGTGTGGTTGCCGCCGAACTGGTGCCCGATCTCGTGGGCGACGTAGTCGATGGCGAAGAAGTCGCCCTTGGGCTCGGGAAGGCCGGTGCAGCCGCCACCCTTGTAGTCGCCGCCGATGACGCCGAGGTAGGCGACGCCACCGCCGTTCACGCCGAGCGCGATGTGGCCCACGTCGTAGTTGGAGGCGCCGATCAGCTGGCCGAGGACGGTGCGGTTCTTGCCGAGGGTGGCCCCGCTGCAGAAGTCGAGGTCACCGAAGGTGTCGTCTCCGTCGTCGGGCGTCCCGTTGTCGTCGTACGGCGCGAAGCAGGGCGCGCTGCCGCACGGGCCGTCGGCGCCGGTCGCCTTCGCGTCGGTGTCGAGGTTGAGCACGTCGGTGTCGTTGACCAGGCGCAGCTCGACGGCGAGGTCGGCGTTGTAGATCTCGTTGACACGGTTGATCAGCGTGACCTTCTCGGCCAGCACGTTCTCGCTGCCGAAGTAGGCGGCGTAGGACGGGTCGGAGGTCAGCGCGAGGCGGTAGTAGCGCCGGTTCGTCGCCACGTTGGCGACGCGGTCGGCGGTCCCGGCCTCGGTGACGGTCTCCCGCAGGGCCTCGACCTCACCCTCGGCGCGGCGCTTGGCCGGCGCCGGGAGGTCGGAGGAGCGGTAGCTCAGGTGGGTGGTGGTGCCGCGGCGGTTGTAGGCCGGGTCGACGTACCAGTCGGCCTGGGCACCGGGCTCGCGCACGAAGGCGTGGAAGCCCATCGGCGTGATGTCGAGCGCGATGGACGACCTCGGGTCGTCGACGCCGACACCGGACCAGGTCTGGATCTCGGGGTGCGCCGCGGCGAGCTCGGACTCCATGGTCCGGGACCGCTGGACGCGGAACGACTCCAGCGAGCCGTCCGGCCCCGGGATCTCGACGACGGCGGTGGCGTCACCGCTGGGGAGGTCGGCACGGAGGGCGGCGAGGTCGACGCGCGTGGCGGCGTACTCCTCGGGCTCCACGCGGACCTTCGCGCCCGAGGGCTCGAATCCGCGGAGCGGGGTGAACGCCGTGTCGTCGGGCGCCGCGGTGGCGGGAGCGATCGAGCTCAACGCACCTGCTCCCATCACGAGGGCGAGACTGGCAGCGAGACTGCGGAACCGAGACGACACACGTGCTCCTTCGAAGGTGGAGGTCGCAGCCTAAGGTCGCTGCGACGCTGCGCACCACACCTCCTTGGTAGGGGGTCGGGGCCCGCCGATGGGCGGCGGGACCGGTGAGCCTCAGGCCGCCGTGGCGGCGCGGTCCGCGCGCAGGGTGGGGGCGAGGACGAGGAGCCCCAGCAACGGCAGGACGGCCAGCACCAGCAGCGCCACCGGCATCCCGAGCGGGCCGCTGATCCCGGCGACGACGGCCGAGCCGACGCTGCCGCCGATGAGGAAGAGCAACGTCGACACCCCGAGCGCGACCCCTCGCACCTCCTGGTGCACCGCGTCACCCACGACGGCGCTCAGCGCCGGCTGCCCCAGGCCGAAGGCGAAGGTCACCAGGATGATGGCCACCACCAGGATCGGGGCGCTCGTCCAATGAGCGCCCGCCGTGGCGACGAGCAGGGCGCTCGACGCGACGACGGCCGAGACAGCGAGCGCCCGCGCCGGGCCGATCCGGTTGAGCGTGGGACCCGTGATCCTCGGGACGAGGAGCGCGACGACCGCGCTCGGCACCATCGCCAGTCCGACCTCCCACGCCTCCCACCCGGCCGACAGCAGCACCGCGGGCAGCGCGATGAGCATCGCGAACCACGCCGCCGGCACCGAGGACGCGGCGACCGCGCTGCGCACGACGGTGGAGTTGCGGATCACCTCGACGGGCAGGAAGCCGTCGGGGCGTCGGCGCACGGTCGCACGCACGGCCGGCACGCCCAGGACGAGCAGTCCCGCGCCGACCGCGGCGACCAGCAGCCCGGCCGACGGCGACTGCACGAGCAGCACCATCCCGGCAGCGGTGAGGGCGACGAGGATCGCGCCGACCACGTCGAGACGGGCGCCGCTGCCGTCGGTCGAGAGCGCGCGCCACAGCAGCGGGACGACCAGGGCGCCGAGGATCGGCAGTGCCATCACCGCACGCCAGCCGAAGGCCGCCTCCACGACACCGCCGATGAGCGGACCGAGGCAGCTCACGGCCGCGGCGACACCAGCGAGGCGACCGAAGGCGAGCCCGCGGATCTCTCCGCTGTAGCGCGCGGACAGCACCGCGACGCCCAGCGTCGGTACGGCGGCCGCACCGGCGCCCTGCACCATGCGGGCGCCCAGCAGGACGGGGAAGGTCGGGGCGAGCGCGGCGACCAGCGCGCCGATCGACATGAGCACCAGGCCGGCCAGCAGCGGACCACGTACGCCGACCAGGTCCGAGATCCGGCCGTAGAGGGCCGTGGTCACCGCCAGCATCAGGACGTAGAGGCTGATCGTCCACGCCGCCAGGCCGGGGCCGACACCGAGGTCGTCGCCCATCAGCGGCAACGTCACCGCAGCGCTCGACGACCCCATTCCGGCCAGCCCGAAGAGCAGGCCCAGCAGCATCGACACCCGTCGGGAGTCGTCAGGCTGATGGGTCGCGGGGTCGGTCGCGGCGGGGGAGGTCATCGAGGGATGACAACCGCGCGGGGCTGTGGGTTGTTCCCCGCGGGGGTCAGCAGATGACGGGCTGGAACGACATGTTGGAGATCCCGATGAACGGCGAACCGCTGGCCGCGACCGCCTGGGCATAGGTGAAGGACATGGACGACAGGGCGGTCGCCCAGCTGACCTGCACGTTGCCGTTGGTGGACGTTCCAGCCGTGTTGGAGGAAGTGTTGGTGCCGTTGGCTCGGAACGGACTGGCCGACGACCCGACGCCGGTGACGAACGTCTGGTTGGTGATGACGTACCCGAACCCAGCGGTGTTCACCCGCACGGTGTCGTTCCACGAGTTGCCACCGGAGTCGATGTCGAGGAACGAGAAGCTGAGGTTGGTCACCGTGACCGGCTGACCGTTGCGCGTGAAGGAGAACGTCGCCGTCTGCGAGCTGTTGGCGTCGGCCGTGCTGTAGAAACGCAGGTTGCTCGACTGGCCGCCCGTCTGCGTCGTCGACACCGTCCGGTTGTTCGGCGCGGTCGTCTGTCCGGTCAAGGACAAGGTCACGACGACACCGCCGACCGTGGTGCTCGTGAAGGTCGTGCCGTTGCCAAGGCTGGACCAGACGAGCGTCACCGCAGGACACGGGGAGGCCGCGAATGCCGGTGCTGCCGTTGCGACCGCGACCACGGGCACGCTCCACGCAGCGCCCCTGACCACGTTGCGTCGCGACGCGCGCAGGCCTTGTGCTTCAGTCCCGAGTTCCATCGGTCGTACCCCATCGATCACGAGCGACCCCCCAGGTGGTCACTTCGTCAACTACGGTAGGGATGCACTACCTACGAGACAGTAACAATGTGGTTTCATCGAATGCGATCTGGATCACATCTGCGGCAAACCTAGACAAAGCAAGCTGGTCGCGTCTGCTGAGCGTTACCTACTGCGCTCATGGAGACCCGAAGCGGCGGCCTCGGCCTTCCCGTCGACGACCGCCTTGATCGAACCTCACGTCGGGATTTCGTCAAGGCAATGGCTTCGTCGAATCCGCCCGACCGGCGTGGCGCACGCCCTAGCCTTGGGGGCATGAGCAGATCAGGCAGCGCCGCACCGGGCGGCGGGCCGGGCGACGAGGCCCTCCGCCGGTGGTACGCCGCCCGCGAGCGCGTCGAGCAGCAGCGCGACGCGCGCCTGGCCTCCGACTCCGAGCGCGACCAGGTGTGCACCATGCTCAACCAGGCCTTCGGCGAGGGTCGGCTCACCCCGACCGAGCTCGACGAGCGCACGGCACGCGCCCTCGCCTCCCGCACGCACGGCGACCTCGAGGACGTGCTCGCCGGTCTCCACGGGATGGCCGGCTCCGCGCTGTGGAACACCCCGGCACCACGCGGTGTGCTGCCGCGGCTGGTCTTCTGGGTCGTCGGGCTCCTCACCGCGCCCTTCGTCCTGCTCGGCGGGGGGCTGCTCCTCTTCGGCGAAGGGTTCGGCGAGCGCATCGGCGGCATCATCGTGCTGACGCTCTTCCTGCCCGGTCTCGTCGCCCTCTACCGTTGGGCGCACCCGCGGCTCTGAGCCGCGCTGTGCAGCACGCCCTACGATCGCCCCCATGACGTCTGCCCCGCTCGCCGCGGTCCTGGTCGCGCTGACCCTCGCGGCAGTGCTGGCCACCAGCGGTGCCGCGAAGCTGCGCGACCGGACGGCCACGAGGGACGCCTTCGACGCGCTGCGGGTGCCGGGCGTCGTACCCAAGGACGCCGCGGCCACGTCGCTCCCGTGGGTGGAGCTCGCCCTCGCCGCCCTGCTGCTCCTGACCCCCGCTCCCCTGCTCGCGCCGGTCGCGGTCGCCGTGCTCGTCCTGATGCTCTCCTACACCGCCCTCATCGCCCGGGCGCTGGGCTTCGACGAGCCGGTCACGTGCTCCTGCTTCGGCAGCCTCGGTCGTCACGACGTCGACCGCACGACCCTCGCCCGCAACTTGCTCCTGACACTCCTGGCCGGCGCCCTCACCTGGCTCGCGTTCGCCGGTGGGTCGGTCCCGGCTGCCGTGGCCGACCTCGACTCCGGCGGGTGGTGGGCGCTGCTCGCCGCGGCTGCGGCCGCCGCAGTGGCCGTGCTGGTCGTGGGCACCCCGTCGAGCGCCGGTGCCGGACCGGTCGGCGAGCTGCTCGACTACGAGCGCCAGGCCATCCCCTACGGCGTACTCACCCTGCCCGGCGGGCGGACGTCCTCGCTGGTCGAGCTGGCCTCGACGCAGGCGCGCCTGCTCGTGATGCTCAGCCCCGGCTGCGGTCCCTGCGTCCGCACCGCCGAGCACCTCGACGACTGGGCCGCACGTCTCGCCCCGGCGGTGGGGCTGCTGGCGGTCTACCCCGACGTCGCCTCGGCGGCCGCAGCCCCGCAGCACGGGCGCGAGCTCTCGGCGTCCGAGCCCGAGCTGAACGTCCGGCGGGTCTTCTCCGCTGCAACCCCCGCCGCGGTCCTGCTCGGCGCCGACGGCTACCTCGCCGGCGGACCCGTCGCGGGCGAGGACGCGGTCGCGGAGTTCGTCGAGGACGTGCTGTCCGTCCTGGCCGACGCGCCCAGTCCGGCCGAGTAGCCGGCCGCGGCTCCCTAGGATCGTCGCGTGCCCGAGCCTGCCCTGTCCGTCGTCGTCCCCACCCGGGGCGGCATACGCCGGCTCCCGGTGCTGCTCGACGCCCTCGCCTCCCAGTCGCTCGACGAGCCCTGGGAGGTGGTGGTCGTCCTCGACGGTGACGTCGACGGCAGCCGCACGCTCCTGGAGTCGTACGCCGACCGCGTCCCGCTGCGCATCGTCGAGCGCACCGGTGGGACCGGCGTCGGTGCGGCGCTGGCCGCGGGCTACGAGGCGGCCCGCGGCGAGATCGTCCTGCGCTGCGACGACGACCTGACGCCGCAGCCCGGCTTCCTCGCCGCCCACCTCGCGCGCCACCGAGCCCGCCCGGAGGGGGCGGCTCCGCTGGGCGTCGTCTCGATGACGCGCGACGTCTTCGCCGACACGGCGTACGCCGCGGCGTACGGCCGACCGGCCAACCAGCGCCTGCTGGCGCAGGCCTACGCCCGCCCGGCCGAGGAGCGCTGGCAGCACTGGGCGGCGTGCAACTCCGTGCCCCGCGCGTCCTACGAGGCGGTGGGCGGCTTCGACCCGACGCTGGGCTACCGCGAGGACTCCGAGCTGGGCCTGCGGCTGGCTCAGTCGGGTGTCGAGATCGTCGTCGACCCCGACCTCGAGGTCGAGCACCGCGCTCCCGCACCCGACACCGCGACCCGCGCCGCGCGCGCCTTCACCTCCGGCGCCTCGACCGTCGCCTTCGACGAGCGGCACCCCGGCACGCACTCCGCCGCCGAGGCACCCCGCGGCGCCTGGAGCCGCGCGGTCGCCGCAGCGGCGGGACGGATCGGGTCGCGCGAGCGCGCCGCCGCACTGGGCCGCCGCGTCGACCACGTCCTCCCCCGCCTTCCCGAGGCAGCGCGTGGCAAGGCGATTGCCTGGGCCGTCGAGGCGGCTGCTGTCGCCGGCCGACGGGTCGGCGACACCTCGTGGGTCCGCGAGGTGCCCGCCGCGCCGGTCGCCACGGTGAGCGTCGTGGTGCCGCACCACGGCGACCCCGCGCCCACGCTCGCGCTGGTCGAGCAGCTCCTCGCCCAGACCCACCCGGTGCAGGTCGTCGTCGCCGACGACGCGTCGCTCGAGCCCTTCCCTGACCGAGAGGGCATCGAGGTCGTGCGGCGCGCCACCAACGGCGGATTCGGCGCCAACGTCAACGCCGGCGCAGCCGCCGCCACCGGCGAGGCGATGCTGGTGCTCAACAGCGACCTCGACCTCGAGCCGACCTTCGTCGCCGACATGGTCGCCGCGGCGCGCACCCACCCACGGGCGGTGCTCGCACCCCGCATGGTCGACGAGCACGGCACCGAGGCGTGGGTGGGCCGCGACTTCCCGCGCGTGCGCCACCAGGTCGCTGCCTGGCTGACGCCCCTGGCTCGCTTCCGCGGGACGACGGCCTGGCACCGAGCGGTCGGCCACGACGTACGCGCCCACCGCGCCGAGGGCGAGGTCGACTGGGTCGTCGGTGCCGCGATGTGGATCCCGGTCGCGGACTTCCGCGCGGTCGGCGGCTTCGACGAGCGCTTCTTCATGAACTCCGAGGAGGTCGACCTCCAGCGGCGCCTGCGCGAGCGCGGCCTGTCGGTCGTCGCGCTGCGCTCGCCGACCGTCGTGCACGCAGGCGGCGGGTCGTCGCCGTCGGAGTCGCGCCGGCGCTGGCTGGTCGAGGGCCAGCTGCTCTACGCCGACAAGTGGGGCTCGCGTCGGGTGCTGCAGGTCGCCCTCGGTGCCGCGACCGGCATCAACCTGGTGGTGAACGCGGCGCGACGCGCGGCGGGCAGCGACGTCCGACCGCTCGAGACGGCGCGCCACGAGCTGCGGCTGCTGTCGCGTCGCGACACCTAGGATCGCCGCGTGTCGCGAACTCTGTGCGTGGTCTCCCCCGGGCGGCTCGCCGTCGCCGGCGACGGTCGCGTGCAGGTCGACCCGAAGACGGCGGCCGGCATGGAGCAGTACGCCGCCTCCTGGCCGGGCGACGTCCACTTCGTCGCGCGACGCGGGCCCCTCGACGCCCGGTCGCAGCCCTTCGAGTGGCCGCGCCACGAGGACCTGCCCTTCGCCGTCTCGGTCGTCGACGACGTCGAGGAGATGGTCCGCGCGCTGGCCCCCGCTGTCGTGCTCGCCCCCCTGGAGCTGGACAACGCGCCGCTAGTCGACCTGCCCGGCAGGTGCGTGCTGGTCTGCGACTACCCGCTGCGTGTGCGCTGGGACAACGTCCGCCTCGACCCGCGGCTCGGAGCGGTGGACCGGCTGCGCACGGCTGTGGGACTGACCCGGCGGGCTGCGGTCCTGCGCCGGATGATCCGCCGCGCCGACGGGCTGCAGTGCAACGGGCCCGACACCTTCGACACCTACGCGCGCCACTCGCCGAGCCCACTGCTCTACCTCGACACCCGGGTCACCTCCGACGACGTGGCGACCGCGGTGCGCACGCCCTCCGGTGACGCCCCCCTGCTGCGCCTGGCCTTCTCCGGACGCTGGATCGAGCAGAAGGGCGTCCTCGACGCGGTGACCGTGGCCGAGCGCCTGCACGCGGACGGCGCACGTGTGCACCTGACGCTGCTGGGCGGCGGGCCGCTCGAGGACCGCCTCCGCAGGCTCGACCACCCCGCGGTCTCCGTCGTGGGACGCCTGGACTTCGCCGAGGAGTGGGTGCCGTTCGTCCGCGACCGCGTCGACGTGATGGTCCTCCCGCACCCCCAGGGCGACTCGGCGTCGACCTTCCTGGAGTCGATGAGCTGTGGGACGCCGGTCGCGGGCTACGACAACCGCTACTGGCGCTCCCTCCACGCGACCAGCGGCGGCGGCTGGACGACCCCGGTCTCCGACACCGATGCCCTGGTCTCGCACCTCTCCGCGCTGGCCGACGACCGCGACGAGGTCGCCCGGGCGCGGCGGGCCGGGCTCGACTTCGCCGCAGACCACTCCTTCGACCTGGAGTTCGGCCGCCGCATCGACCACCTGCTCTCCGTCACCGCCTGACCGGCGGTGCACTACTGTCCACCGCGGACCCGAGGAGGAGGACGGATGCCCAAGGCCCTCGTGCTCAGCGGCCACGACCTGCGCGCCTGGCGCGAGGAGTACGCCGCCGGAGCCGCACCCGCCGAGCTCCCCTACGAGGTCGACGCGCTGCGCAGCGCCGGCCTCGACCTGACTGTGCGCTCGAACAGCCACCGTCCTTCGGTGACGCGGCTGCGCGCCAAGGTCGAGCACCGGACGAAGTACGGCGTCGCGCTGCCCTTGGCCGCCGCGCCCTCGGTCCTCCGGCACGATGTCGTCATTGCTCTGCTCGAGCGAGAGGGCGCACTCCCGGCCATCCTTCGCGGACGCAGCCTCCCTCCGTACTCGCGACGACCGCTGGTCATCTACTCCTGGCGGCTCGCCTACGACGTGCTCCACGCCTCCGCGGCGGAGCGCAGGAAGCTGGTCGATCGCTACTCGTCCGCGGACCTCATCACGCACATGAGCTCCCGCGAGTCAGACATCCTGATGGAAGCCGGGTTCGCACCTGAGCAGTTGTTCGGAGCCACCTTTGGCGTTTCGCACAACTACTACGTGCCAGGTCCGGAAGCGCAGCGCGACATCGACCTCTTGGCCGTCGGTCAGGATCATGGGCGCGACTACGCCACCCTCTTCGCCGCGATCGAAGGCACAGACAACCGGCTTGATCTCGTGTGCCGACCGGAGAACCTTGCGGATCTGCGAGTTCCGCCGAATGTCCGTGTGCACGGCACGGTCCCGCATGCCACCTACAGGCACCTTCTCCGTAGGGCGAAGGTCGTTGCGGTCCCCACTGACGTGCGGTCCTACCCCACGGGTTCCAGCGTTGTCCTCGAGGCGGCTTCGAGTGGTTGCTGTGTGGTCGCGACTGACACCCCCGCGATGGCCGACTACATCGCGGACGGCCGCACCGGCGTGCTGGTGCCGCCGCACGACGCCGTCAGCTGGCGCGAAACCCTGCTGCGCCTGAGTGCAGACGACGGGATCCGTCGACGCCTGGGCGAAGGCGCGCGACGCTCGGTCGAGGAGACCTTCAACGCCGTTCACATGTGGACCGAGATCGCCGGCGAGATGCGGCGCCGCGGCCTGGTCTGACGGGCTTCAGCCGGTCGGGCCATCGAGCGCCCAGGACGCGAGCACCTGCTCGACGAAGCGCGGCCGGGCGAACTCGGTCCGCGCCCAGTCCTGCGAGCGGTCCGCGAGCACCTGGGCCGCGGCGGGGTCGGCCAACACCGCCGCCAGCGCCTCGGCGAGCGACTCCGGGCTGTCGGTGAGGGAGGCGAAGAGATCGTCCGGGCCCACGCCCTCAGCGCCGACGTGCGTCGTCACCACCGGTACGCCGTGCAGCAGCGCCTCGATCGTCTTGAACTTCACCCCGGCTCCCTGCAGCACCGGCACGAGCGCGGCGGCCCCGGCGGCGTACTCCGCGTCGAGGTCGTCGACGAAGCCGGCCAGCTCGATCGACGCGATGCCGTCGACCGCCTGCTTCAGCGCCTCGGACGCGCCGCCACCGACGAGGCGCAGGCGCGCGCCGGGGACCCGGGCGAGGACCCGCGGCCACAGCTCGGCGACCGTCCACAGAGCAGCCTTGTTGTTCTCGTCGCGAGCGAGGTAGGAGACGACCAGCACCGTCCCGTCGCCGGGCGGCGCGGCCCGGTGGCGCACGAGCGGACCGTTGGCGAGCGGAGGGCGTACGACGCGCGTGTGGCGCGGGTTGCCGAGCAGCTCGACGTCCTTGTCGCTGAAGACCACGACCTCGTCCAGCGCCGCCACCATCCGGCGCTCGTGACGCTGGGACTTGCGGGCGACGCGCTGCCAGTAGCGCCGGTCGGCAGGCGTGTCCTGCGGCTCGCGCAGGAACGACTGGGACATCACGTCGTGGAAGGTGCCGACGATGCGAGCCCGCGGGTTCAGCCGTCGCAGGAGGTGCACCAGCCGGATCGAGTCCGACCACTGCAGGTCGATGACGTCGGCCGCACGGATCGCTGCCCGGGCCTCGCGGGAGCGCACCAGGTCGGCCAGCAGGGGCAGGTAGGGCATGCCGGGATCCCAGCGCGCGCGGAGCCGAGTGTCGATATTAAGGGCGAGACGGTTCAGCGCACTTCCCCACACGGTTTCGGCAGGCTCCAAACCGAGCGGGATGACTCGGCGGGGGGCACCTGAGCGACCTGTCGCCTCGCGGTTGATCCGCCAGCCCGGGACCACGACTGTGAGGTCGACGAGCGGCTCAGTCGAGTCGCACAGAGCCTTCATGTAGGTGCCGCCGGCGTGCGGGACGCAGTCGTAGCCGAGGGTGGTGGCGATGACGACCACGCGGGGCTGGGGCACCGGGGCATTGTGTCAGGACCGACCGTCCAGGATGCCGCGCCTCACTAGGATGCCCACGTGACCACCGAGGAGCGCGGATGCTGCGCCTGATCCTGGCCCCCCACATGGACGACGAGGCCATGGGGTGCGGCGGCCTGATGGCGAAGCACCCCGACGAGTGCGTCGTCGTGGTCATGACCGACAGCGGCGAGACGCGCGCGCGCGAGCACGCGGAGGCGATGAAGATCCTCGGGGTCGACGAGTCGCGCCAGCTCGGCTTCCCCGACGGCCAGACGCCGCAGCACATGACCGAGATGGTCGGCGCGATCGACACGATCATGGCCGAGCTCAAGCCCGACGAACTCTACCTCCCCTATCCCTCGCTGCACCAGGACCACATCGCGGTCTACGAGGCCGGCATGCGCTCGTGCCGGGTGTCGATGTCGCTGGACCACTGGTTCCCGCCGAGCGTCTACGTCTACGACATCGCGGTCTACGACGTGAACCTCTATCCCACCGACCTGCGGTGGAACGTCTTCGAGGCGCTGACCGAGGAGCAGATCACCGCCAAGGAGGCGGCCTGCCAGGCCTACCAGTCGGAGATCCCCACCGAGGTGCACCCGATCAACAGCGTGCGCCAGATCGCCGGCGCGCTCGGACAGGTGCGGCTCGTGCCGTACGCCGAGCAGTTCGCGCTGGTGCGGACGGTCCGCCGGTGAGGGTCGCGATCCACCAGCCCGACCTCCTGCCGTGGCCGGGGTTCTGGTTCAAGATGCTCAACAGCGACCGCTTCGTGCTGGCCGTGCACGACCAGCTCCAGAAGCACTGGGTGCAGCGTCGCGTCACGATGCGCGACTCCTGGGTCACCCTGTCGCTGGAGACCAAGCCGCACCTGATCCCCATCAACGAGACGATCGTGAAGCCCGGCTGGCAGGACCACCTGGAGAGCTCCATCACCGGCCGCTACCGCGGGGCCCGCCACTGGAAGGACCGCAGCGGCGACGTCCTCGAGATGATCCACGCCGTCGACTCCCACAACCTCGCCGACATCAACCACCGGCTGATCCTCGCGATGCGCGACTACCTCGGGATCACCACCGAGGTCGTGGTGACCGACCCGCCGCAGTCCAAGGCCGCCGACCGGGTGCTCGAGCAGCTCCAGATGGTCGGCGCGACGTCGTACCTCTCGGGCACCGGCGCGAAGGACTACCTCGGCGAGGAGGCGCAGGCAAAGTTCCGCGAGCTCGGCATCGGGCTCGAGTTCTCCGACCACCACAAGACGACCGGCGACTCCATCATCACCGTGCTGATGGACTACGACGAGCCGCTGGAGATCGTGGCGAAGGCGGCGGATGCCGGGTGAGGGGCGTTGACCGGGCGACATTGCGGACCGAACTCACCACCAACTTCGGGGTGAACCTGTTCGGATACGTCACCAGCAACCAGAGCCAGGGCGTGATCGCCCGAAACCTGGTTGCCACGCTCCGGTCGCAGGGCGTGCCGCTCGCGATCACCGACGTAGCGCCGACGTTCGGCGGCACGGGGGACGACGAGACCTACTGCATGGCCGGGTGTGATGAAGCATCCGACCAGCCCTACCCGCTCACCGTCTACTGCTTCATCCCCTCCGACGCCGAGGACTACCTGCGGCGACACCCGCACCTCGCCCGGCGCGATCGCCTCAGCGCCGTGGTCGTCTTCGTGGAACACCGCGTGATGCGACCCGAGCTCATCCCGTTCCTCCGTGCTGTCGACCTGGTGCTCACGCCCACGGACTTCGTCGCGGAGGCTGTCGCCTCCTCCGTCCCCGACAGCGTGACCGTTCCCTTCCGCCAGTCGGTGGTCCTTCCCAGTGGCGTCACTGCGGACCGGTCGCGCTGGGGCATGCAGGAGGGAACGACCACCTTCGTCTTCGGCTTCGACACCTACAGCGACTCCCAACGGAAGAACCCCCTGGGACTCGTTCGCGCCTTCCGGGCAGCCTTCCCTGAACGTGCAGACGTCGCGCTCCTCATCAAGGTGGGCCACCTCGACGAGGACGAGCGACTCGGTGGGCAAGCGCTGCAGGCAGTGGCTGAGGCTGACGGCGACGCCCGGATCACGTTCCTCCAGCAGAACCTGGACTACGTGGACGTCCTCGGCCTGTACGCGTCCGCCGACGTCGTGTCATCGCTGCACCGCAGCGAAGGCCTGGGACTGCTCATGATGGAGGCCATGAGCCTCGGGACGCCCGTGATGGCAACAGGGTTCTCCGGCAACCTCGACTTCATGACGGCACACAACTCCATCCTCGTCGACCACGATCTAGTGACGGTCGACACGCCCTACCCCGGGTACCAGCACGTACGCGGGGTCGACGTGTGGGCCGAACCGGACCACGACTCCGCCGTCCGCGCCATGCGGGCGCTCGCCGACGACCAAGGCCTCCGTGCGGCGCTCGCCGACCAAGGCCGCCGCGACATGGAGGCACGTCGCCGGCTCGTGGCCGGCGGCGACCTGCTCGACGAGCTCCGGCAGGCTTTCCACGACCCGGCCCTGTGGTCCGCACACCGTCGACGCCGAGCCCGCCTCACGTGGTTGGCTCGCCGCCCTCGGTCCCGCTACGGCTGGGGCGACGTGCGCCACGTCGTGGCTGACAGGATCAAGAAGATCCTCCGACGCAGCTAGGACCGAGCGTCAGCCCGGCACGACGTCAGGCAGCGCCCAGTTGGTCGGGATGTCTCGGACGATGGTCCACCGCGGATCAAGCTGCCACGCGGCACCGCCCAGGTCCGTGCGGATGTGGAACCACGGAGCAACGACCTGTGTTGGGGCGCCGGTCCTCCACGAGCTGATGTACCCGCCCCAGTAGGAGAAGGTCGAGTTGGCCAGGATCAGCCGGCTCGAATTGGCCAGCAGCGCAAGGTGCACCTCCGGCGGCTGACCCGAGTCCTCGAAGTCGAGCACCTCACAATGGTTCGCCAGCCACGCGAGGTGCTGACGGCACCACGCGATCCCGTCGGAGACGACAAGGATGCGCCGGACCGGGCCGCCGACGTCGACGCTTCGCGAGAGGGCCACACGGAGGTAGTCGTCGACGTCGAACCCGTAGTTGCGCCAGTTGGCCTCATTCGTCACGTAGTCGCCGCGCCGGACGTTGATCACGACGTCCTCCTCGCGCACTCTCAGCGACTCCGGCACCCGGTTCATGTCCAGGACGCCAGTGGGCTCCAAGAAGTCCTTGATGAAGCGTGCCAGGACGTGCTCGTCGAAGTGCGGCCCGAACTCATTGTGCAAGCCCTTCTCCCGACGATCGGTGAGGCGTACGTCGTCAGGCTCGACCAGGAGCTCGGTGGCCGCCTCCCCGAACACCGGCAACCACCGGTCCATCGCCGGCGTTCGCAGGCAGACCATGTCGACCCCTTGCCGGCGTTGGTCCCAGGCGTGCATCCAGTCGTAGAGGAAGTTGCCGAGGTGAGCGGTGGGCTGCGTCCACAACACCGTGCGCGGCCCCTGCCGCACCCACCGGTCCTGCAGGCGGTCCAGCGCCTTGCGCGCGCGCCAGTGCATCGCTCACCGCCAGGCGTACACGTAGAGCTGCTGCACGAAGTCCCCTTCACCGCGCATCTCGGAAGTGAAGCCATGGGCCTCTAGCCATGCGAGCACTTCCTCCTTCGAGCGACCCCACTCGGTGCCGAGGAAGTCGTGGCAGGAGATGGTGAAGTTCTGGATGTGCGGGGCCATTCGCTCCATGCCGCGCAGTGCATCCTTCTCGGCCCCCTCGATGTTCATCTTCACCCAATGCACGTGCTCGATGCCGAGCCGTTCGCAGAGATCGTCGAACGATTCCGCCCTGACCTCGACGGAGCCGTCGGACTCGAAGATGTTGCCAGCCACCCACCCTTCGGGGTCGTCGCTGATCGACAGGGTGCCCGGGGCGGAAGCAAGGGCGACGTTGAGAGGGGTCACCTGCGGCCAGTCGTTGCGGGAGACCAGGTCGGTGAGACGGCGGAAAGGGCTTGGCGCCGCCTCGATCGAGATCACACGCCCGGAGCGACCGACCATCCTCGCCAGGTAGAACGTCTCACCGCCATCACCGGCGCCGACGTCGAACACGACATCACCCGGTCCTGGCCGATAGCGACTGAACAAGAGGTCGTCCATGCCGTAGTAGAACCCACGGGTCGCCCACCCTTGCGCGTCCTTCCAACGGCCTTCATCGGCCACGCGGCCCTCTGGCCAGTTGTAGTGCCAGCGGTCCTCGGACGGCACCCAGCGCGTGGTGACGACCTGACGGCGCATGACGGAGTCCCCGACTGTCTTGGCCACGCCGTATGTGAGCCGCAGGGCATGGCGAGCGGCGCTGGACACACTCCGCGGCGAGCGACGCGATGACGAGGTGGGCTCCATTGCCCGGATGCTAGCTGCTCCCGCTCCGCTCGGGGTCGCGTTCGAGACCATCGAGCAGCCAGCTCGGCTGCCAGCCACCAGGGAGCTCGTCGACGAAGCTCCAGTCCTGGTCGTACTCCGCGCACCGTCCAGCTCCGTAGCGGCGTTGGAAGAACGCAGGCGCCCACACGGTGTCCTGGGGTGCGTCCAGGAGCACCCGTGAGATGGCGGCACCCCACAGCGAGAAGGTCCCGTTCGCGATGAGCAGTCGGCGGGAGGAGATGACGTCGCGGAGGTGATCTATGGGTCGCGCGGACGGATCAGGCTCCGTCACCTCGTCGGCGTACGAGGCCAGGAAGTCCAAGTGCTGCCGGCACCATGCGAGGTCGTCCGACACCACGTGGATGCGACGAACCGGACCGTCCTGAGCGATCGCCCTCGACACTGCTACCCGAACATAGCCCTCGACGTCGAACCCGTATTCGGGCAGGAACCACGGATTGTCGTAGAAGTCGCCACGGCGCAGGTTGAGGGTGAGCACTCCGTCCTCGGCGAGGGGCCCGCGTTCGGCGCCCTCCAGAGCAGGGCTCGTGAGGATCCAGTCACGAATGAAGGCGGCGCGCGACTCGTCGGTGTAACCCCTCGGGTCGCCGGAGTGCTCCTCCTTGTAAGCGTAGAAGTGCTCGCGGGCGTCCCAGAACGACACGTCCGACTTCTCGACGAGGTGCGGACGGACCGCGGGGAAGTACGGCAGCCAGTAGCGGCTCCGCTCGACGATCAGGACCCGATGTGGCGGTGTACATCCCTGACGAGCATGTGCCCACGCCCACAGGTAGAGCTGGTTCCCGAACCCCATGAATTCCGGTGTCCAGTTGACGACCTGCGACGCCCGCCTCCGACGCAGCGCCGTCAGTACTGGACCGATCGACCGGTTCACGGCCGACCGCGCTCGATCAGCACCCGTCATCTGACGTGCCCCTGCAGCCGTCCCACCACGCGGCGTCCGATCCTGCGCGTGGCGATCCTCGCCCGGTTGTACGGATCGGAGGCCGGCGCGTGTGACTGGTAGTGCGGCAGGACGGTCGGCACGGGTATCAGCGAAGACGAGCCAGGAGCAGTGATGGCGTCGAACGCGGTTCTCAGTCGTTCTCGCACCACCTCGCCACTGTGTCGATGCCGCACCCATTCACGCGCCTGTGCCGCACGCTGGTCGAACAGCCCCCGATCCTCCTCGAACCAGGCCATGGCCTCGAGCGTCCGGTCACACATGTCGACCACGTCGGAGTCCGCGATGACGGAGGAGTGCTGGGGGAGCATGTACTCCTTCGCACCGTCTCCCGTGAAACCGACCACATAGCAGCCGGAGGCCATCGCCTCGGCTCCGGGCAGACCCACACCTTCGCGCTCGGCGCCGAAGAGGAAGATCGCAGCACGGCCGAGCTCGTCGGCGACCTGCTGCTGAGTCATCCCGTCGATCAGCACGATCTCCCAGTCCCCGAGCCGTCCGGAGCGGCGGATGAGCTGGACCGCGCCGAGCAGGTCCTCACGACGCCTTCTCGGCATCAGTGCGATGCGCCTCTCTTTCGTGGTCGGCTGGAACCAGTCCTCGATCTGCACGGGCACGTTGTGCACCGGGAAGCCGTCATGGCACGCACGTCGCAGGAACGTGTCGATGGCATCGGAGACCGAGATCGCAGCGGTGGCCTGTGGCCACCCCGGGTATGCGCCCGGCTCATCGGTCAGGAAGTCGGAGTTCGAGAACACGAAGTCCATCCCTTGGCACAGCATCACCACGGGCTGCCCTTCCGTCAGGAAACTCCACTTCGAGCCGCCCGTCTCGGGCATGACGAGGACATCACCGGCATCGAACTCCAGGCGCGAGCCGGTCTCGACCGTGGCCGTCGAACCCCATGAGGGGTACCGGAACCCCGAGGTGCCGTGCCACACACGAGCGTCGTGGCCCAGCGCCTGCAAGTGCTCGACGTAGCGGTAGATCACCTTGATGCCGCCGCTGGGGCTCGGCAGGTCGGGCGCCATGAACCGGATCACGCCACCATCATGACCTAACGCGTGCGTCGAGACCGACGACCCGCAGGGGCAATCAGTCCCTCACCGTGTGCCAGAGTTCCGGTGTGTTGGTCTTCGGATGCTGCATCGGTCCCAGCGGGAAGTTCGCGACGGTGGCCGAGCCCGCCTTGCAGGCGGTGATGTCGTCCGAGGACATCCTTATCCGGGAGCAGGGGTCGGACGGCATCTGTGCTGCGTACAACCGCATCCTCGCCCGTGCTCGCGACATCGCAGGCTGCGAGGGAGTCGTACTCCTCCACGACGACGTTGCCCTCGGGGCGAACGCAAGACTCCAGATCCTCGATGGTCTACGTCGACCGGGTGTCGGTGTGGTGGGAGCGGTCGGCGGACGGGGACTCTTCGGGCCGCAGTGGGTCGATGCGCGGCACCGCGCCGGTTACGCCGACGACTTCTACGGCTGGCGCCGCTACGGTCCGGCAACGGCTGACGTCGACGTCGTGGACGGGCTGCTCCTGGCGTTGTCGCCGGTGGCCTTCGCCTCCCTTGAGTTCGATCCGCGGAGTTTCCCCGCGTTCCACGGCTACGACACCGACTACTGCCTGCGAGTCCGTAGCGCTGGCTTCCGGGTCCTCGTGGTGCCAGTGGACTACGTGCACCGCGACAAGGGCGGGGTGGGAGACAG
This sequence comes from Nocardioides furvisabuli, assembly GCF_021083185.1. Taxonomy (GTDB): domain Bacteria; phylum Actinomycetota; class Actinomycetes; order Propionibacteriales; family Nocardioidaceae; genus Nocardioides; species Nocardioides furvisabuli. The sequence goes on from NZ_JAIGQB010000004.1 coordinate 279,533, forward strand.
CGAAGCGTTCTCCACCAGTGCCGCAACCCTTCGGCGCGCATGGCCTGACTTCATCCGGCCGGTCGGGCCGGGAGCCCGGTTCTGGCGGGCCGCACGAGACATGGTCACCATCCAAGGTGGCAGGATCCGGCACCTCGTCATGAGTAGGGCCAAGTCGATTATGGGCCGAGGTCGGTAGCGCCGAGATCCCTCGCGCCGCTACTACGCCGCGGGACAGTCACCAAGGTGACAGGATGTGCACATGCGCTGCAACGAGGACTGGGGCCCGTGCTGAGCCTAGAGGTTGGAGTCATCGCGCGGGCAGCGCGCATTCTCGGCGTTCCCCGCGGAACGGGCGAGTTGATCGATCACGCGACTCGACGACGACTCGTGGTGTCGATCATGCTTTCCGCCCTTCTCGCGGCCTTGGACATGGTTGGCGTCATAGCAATGCTGCCGATGATGCAGTACGTGACGAATCAGCCGCTGGACTCTGGCGCGGTGGGCTGGATCAGCGACCTACTCGGAAACCCGAGCCCACGCACACTCGTACTGGCCCTAGCGCTTCTCATTTTCGGGACCTTCGTCGTGAAGGACATCGCCGCCCTGCTTGTCAAACGCTGGCAGCTCCGGTTCATGGCCGCGCAAAATGTCGCCATTTCCACCAGCCTTCTGGAGGGATACCTCACAGCCCCCTACTGGTGGCACCTGCGTCAGAACACTGGCGACAAGCTCTGGACGGTCCAAGGCGCCGTTGCGATGGGATACGCCGGAGGCCTCACATCCGCTCTCGGCGCATTGACCGAACTGCTCACCATCACATTCATCTTCGGCTCGCTTCTCGTGATCTCGCCCGTGATAGCGCTCGTTGCTGCCGCCTACTTCGGAATTGCCGCCTTTGTGGTGCAGCGCATGATCCGACCGCGCATCCTGGACGCAGGAGAGCGCACGCGAATCGCGTCTCAGGCGTTGTCGAAGTCGAGCCTGCAATCCCTCACTGCCGTGAAGGAGATACGGCTGCGGAGTGCGCATCACCGGTTCGTCGAGGAATTCCGCGAGAAGAGCCAGGATGGGGCTGACGCAGGGGTCCGGGCCGCGATACTCACCACCCTTCCCTCCTACTTCCTCGAGATCACGTTCGTGTTAGGGATAGGTGTCCTTGCCGCTATCGCCACGACTGGGGCAAGCGCGCAGGAAGGCCTCGTGCTGCTGGGGCTCTTCGTAGCAGCCGGCACTCGTGTGCTTCCCAGTTCAGTCCGACTCATCAGCGCGCTGTCGGGAGTCCGATACGCACAGGGTCCCCTCGAGCACTTGATCCAGGTCAGCAGGCAGATGCGACTAAGCCGCGCAGACGAGATCGCCCGTGTAGTTACGGATCGAGTCCCGGCCGGCGACATAAGCATTCGCGATCTCAAGTTCGCCTACCCGGACCGCCCGGACGTCGACGTGCTCGCAGGGGTCAACCTAGACATCCCCTTCGGCACATCGGTGGCCGTCATCGGCATGAGCGGCGCTGGCAAGAGCACCTTCGTCGACCTCTTGCTGGGCCTGCACCTCCCGCGAGAGGGGTCGATAGTCGCGGGCGGCACGTCCATCTTCGACAATCTGCCGGCCTGGCAGAAGCGAGTCGCAGTCGTGCCGCAGGAGGTGACACTGCTGGACACGAGCATCTGCGAGAACATCGCCTTCGACGAGGACCTCGATCCGGTCCGGCTGGCGCAGGCGATCGAACGAGCTCAGCTCAACGACCTGATCGCCGACCTCCCCGAGGGGCTGGACACCATGGCCGGGGAGCGCGGCATGCGACTCTCGGGTGGCCAGCGTCAACGGATCGGCATTGCGCGAGCCCTGTACCGCGACCCGGCGCTCCTAGTACTCGACGAGGCGACCTCGGCACTCGACAATCAGACCGAGCGCAGTATCACTGACACCATCGAAGGCCTGCACGGATCGATCACCGTGGTAGTTGTCGCCCACCGACTGTCCACAGTCCGACACTGCGACAAGCTCATATTCATGGAGGACGGACGAGTGGCCAGCACCGGGACATTCGACGAAGTACGACGCACAAACTCGACGTTTTCGCGGTTGGTCGAGCTCGGATCCCTCGACGTCCCGGGCCTCGATGCGCCGGCCGAGCAAGTCAGCGGTAGTGCTCGAAGTTGAGCAGCATACGCTCGTCGTAGCGCACGTGGTCGAGGTACTTGAGAGTCAGCGGGTCGAGAATGCGGCTAAGCAGGTCAGTCCAAGACAGTGGGTAGTCATCCCCTCCGTACGTGCCACCAGGGTTGAGTTCGAGCGCCAGACGGTGGCGATCTAGCACCGTGTCCATCTGCGCGAGCCAAGCGGCGGTGAGCGGAGTGTGGGAGCGCATCATGAAGCCGCTCTTGCCGAACATCAGGCGGTAGTGAACCAGGATGTCGCGTCCGATCCGACCTCGCAGCTTGCCGATCCAGTTGGCGTGACTCGAGGAGTAGCTCGTTACCCACGCCTGCGGATCGGCCGCCATGCGGTCGTGGCTCGGGCCCCACGACTGGAGCGGCGCCTTGATGTCGAGGTAGGCACCGCCGTGGTGATGCATGAGATAGCCGCGCAAGTAGTCGGACCGGTGGATGAGCGACAGATGCTCGTACGCGTTCGGCAGGGGGTGCCCGGGGACCAGCCAGCGCTCGAGGGTCGAGGGCGTCACCAGCTCGACAGGCAGTCCGATCCGCTCACTGATGAGATCGAGGTTCGCCTGTCGGTTCGGCGTCAGGTCGTTGTCCCCTGCCCAGATGACGAAGGCACGGGCGGGGAACTCACTCCTCTTGGTCGGCTCGACATCGCGCGCAAGGAACGTGTCGGCGTAGCGCGCCGGACGGAACTTGTACGCCCAGAACTCATCCGTCTTCTTGAAGGCGACGGTGGCCGCCTCGAACTTGAGGTGTCTGGCGCTGCGCGCAGATCTCTTCCGAACGACGAAGGCCCAGTGCTTGACCTCCTTCGCGAGCGAGACGGGAGAGTGCCCCATCACGCACCCAGCACGTTGTCTGGGTCCCAACCACCGAGCCAGGAGGCCATCCTGATGGGTCGGAGCTCTCCGGTCGGCGACCACTCGAGCATGGGGTGCCCATGACCGTCCAACATCTCGCGCCAGATGATCCCGAGCTCATCGACGGATTGGCCGTCGAGGTCTCGCCAGTGATCGGCGCCTGGCCCCGGCGCCCTGGGACCAGCAAGGCGGAGCGCAGCGGCACCGGTCGCGATCTTCGAGCGGAACTGCTGCTCGCTCCGCCACGGGACATGGAGGATCCGGAGAATTTGGCTGACTCGTCCCGGTCGCGAGACACCGTGATTGCCGTGGTGAAGCGCTGCCAGTGGGTGGGTGCGGTAGGCAACCTTCTCCAGCCGCGCGGGATCGGTGTCCACGCGCCAACCCGAGGCCACGGCTTCGGACGACCCAGGCTCGGGGAACACGTTGTGGATGACGGCGGTGGCCATAGGCGTCTTGCAGTCCCTGAGCGTCTCGGCCAGCGACAGGTGCGGCCCGAACCACCACTCGTCGGCATCGAACGGCACGATCCAGTCGGCACCCTGTCGAGCCGCCCAACGCGCCAGGAACTGCATCTTCGGGGCCTGGTAGTACGCCGGCTCACGGTCGTCACCGACATGGAGGAACGCTCCGTCCGCCATTGTGCGAAGGAGCTCACGCGTCCCGTCGGTGGACCCGTTGTCCACGACGAGGACGCCGTCCACCCCTTGACCACGCAGGTGGTCGATCGTCTGACCGATGATGTCGGCCTCGTTCTTCACCATCGCAACTGCCCACACCGAACCCGGAGCTCGCTGGCGAGCCGGGCGGACGGGAAGTTCCATCCCTTGTGCAACTCGCTTGCGCACATTGCTCCCCGACGGACCCCACCGCCTGGAGGCCGCGTCCCTCGCGGCGCGCGCATCCTTCGCCAACAACATCGAGCGATGCTTGGCGCGCTGCGCGAGTCGAACGGGGGAAGGCACCGCGACAGGATAGGGCCGCGGCGACGCCAAGCGTGTGCCAAACTTCGCGGCGTGACGGTGACGGACGACGATCTGGATTCCATCCCCGGATGGTTCGACCCCATGGACCGAGAGCTGTTCCGTTGGTTCCTGACCGCGGGTCGTGCCGCTTCGGGCGCGGGGAACATCGCCGAGCTCGGCGCCTACATGGGCCAGTCGGCAGTCCTCCTCGGCGACCACCTCGAGGACGGCGAGGAACTCACGGTTATTGATCTCTTCGAGGCCCAGGCCGACGACGCCGGCAACCTCGAGGAGAACGCTGTCTCCTACCCGGGCCTGAGCAGGCAAGGCTTCGAGGCGAACTACACGCGCATACACGCGCACCTCCCTCGTGTGGTGCAGGACTTCAGCGAGCGCATCGTCGACCACGTTGCCGAGGGCAGCGTCCGCTTCGTCCACATCGACGCGTCCCACCTCTATGACCAGGTGGTCGGCGACATCAAGGCGGCCAAGACACTCCTGTCGGAGGCCGGCGTCGTGGCCTTCGACGACTACCGTGCCACCCACACTCCCGGCGTCGCGGCGGCAGTTTGGGAAGCGGTCGCATCCGATGGACTGCACCCGATCGTCCTGAGCTCCAAGAAGCTCTACGCCACGTGGGGTGACCCGGCTCCGTATGTCCGGGCCATCCCCAGGCAGACGTCCCGCTGGACGTCCGAGATCCAGTCGGTCGCGGGGGCCGACCTGCTCGTGCTATCACCCGCTCATCACGAGACCTACCGGTGGATCAGATACCTGCCACCGGCAACCGTCCCGCACGCAAAGCGAGCGCGCGCCCGATTGGCATCGTGGACCAAGAGATAGACGGCCTCACCGAGTGCACCGTCGTCATCCCGACCTACAACGCCGCCCACGTCATCGGTGAGCAGCTCAGCGCGCTGTCCGCGCAGGTCGAGGCTCCCGAGTTCGAGGTGGTCGTCGCCGACAACGGATCGACCGACGACCTCGCCGACGTCGTCGGGTCGTGGAGCGACCGGCTCCCCCGGCTGCGACGGGTGGACGCTTCCCGTGGCCGAGGCGTCTCGGTCGCTCGCAACATCGGGATCGAGGCGGCCGTCACCGACGTCGTCCTCGTGTGCGACGCTGACGACCGGGTGTCGCCGGGCTGGGTCGCGGCGATGACCAGTGCGCTGGCTGAGCACCCGCTCGTCAGCGGCCCCGTCGAGACGACCGCGCTGTCGGGACGGTCCGCCACGTGGGTGCCGATCGAGCAGCGGACCACCGGCCTCTTCGAGACGTGGGAGGGCAGGACGTACGGCATCGGCTGCAACCTGGGCCTCCGCCGCGAGGTGTGGGAGGCGGTCGGCGGCTTCGACGAGAACTACCCGGCCGGCGCGGAGGAGATCGACTTCGCATGGCGCGCGTGGGACCTCGGCTACCGCTTCACCTACGTGCCCGACGCCCTGCTCCACTACCGGATCCGCACCGACCTGCGCGGGGTGCTGCGCCAGCAGTACAACTCCGGGCGCGGCACGGCCACCCTCTACGCCAAGTTCCGCCCCGCAGAGGTGGTGCCGAAGTCCGTGCCGCGGCGGATCCGCCACGAGCTCCTGCTGCTCAAGCAGTTCCCCTGGAGGGGCAGCGCGGACCAGCGCCGCATGTGGCTGACCCTCGTGGCCTTCGAGGCCGGCAAGCTCGTCGAGGCCCGCCGTCTCGGCAGTCCGGCTCCCTGAGCAGGCACCGCTCACTAGAGTGGCCGCCGTGACGATCACGCGCAGGCTGGCCGAGGCGCGCCCCGGCCTCCGCTGGCGCGCTGGCCGACTCGCCACTGACCTCGTCTACCGCCGCGCCTTCGGCACCCTCGGCGCCGGCACGGTCATCGTCCGCCCCCGTAAGCTCCAGGGCGTCGAGCGCATCCACCTCGGCGCCGGCTGCTCCGTCTTCGAGGGTGCCTGGCTCGCCAGCGAGCCCGGCGGCGGCGACCTCCGCATCGGCGACCGCACCTACCTCGGCCACGACGTGCACCTCCACGCCCTCGACCCTGTCACCGTCGGGTCGGACTGCGTCATCGCCGACGGCGTCTTTGTCGGGTCGTCCGACCACAGCCGAGACGACCGGCACCAGGTGCACGGCACCGGTCCGATCTCGATCGGCGACCGCGTGTTCCTCGGCCAGCGATGCGTCGTGCTGGGCGGCGTGACGATCGGAGACGGCGCGACGGTCGGTGCCCACGCTGTGGTCACTCGGGACGTCGCTCCCGGTCAAACCGTTGGGGGCATCCCCGCGCGACCGATCCTCCGATGAATCAGCGGTCGTCGCGCGGATCCCGTCGTCTCCAGCCGTAGCTGAGCATCGACCACTCGTACATCACGCGTTCCAGGGGGCGCACGTCGCGCCCGGTGGCGCGCCGCAGCCCGTTGTAGGCCAGGTTCACCATCGAAGCTGTTGCCAGGCCGGCTGCGAGCCGGCGGCGAAATCCCCACTTCTCGGCGTAGCGAAAGCGGGAGGCAGCCGCCCAGACATTGACCTTGGACGGGTCTGTCGACCCTCCGTGCACGTGCTCGAGCTCCACGTCCTCCGCGTGGAAGGAAGGAACCCCGACGTCCGCCAACCGACGACAGATGTCGATGTCTTCGCTGTACATGTAGAAGCCTTCATCGAAGCCATCGACCCTGCGGAAGTCCTCGGTGCGCAACAACATGCAGGCGCCCGCCACCCATGCGATCTTGTCCTCGAGTGTCGCGCTGGGGGTCCGAGGCGGTCGCCTGTTGCGCCACGCCGACACAGGCATCATCGCGTTGAGGAACTGTGGTCGAGCAGATGGGAAGTGGGAGGACGCGGTCGTGCCGCGTCGATCACCCTCGACGAGATTCGGCGAGGCGATGCAAGGCAGGTGGGGCTGGACCGCCGTCACGAGCCTCTCGATGAAGTCCTCTTCTGGAGCGACGTCACTGTTCAGCACCATCAGGAGAGGATGTTGAGCCAGTTCCGCTCCCCGGTTCACGGCGGTGCCGAAGCCACGGTTCACCGGGAGGCGAACGAGATCGACACCCTCATGCTCGGGAAACGGAATCGGCGAGCAGTCATCGGCGACGATGATCTGCATCTGCCGGCGGAGGATCTGCGCACGGAGTCCTACGATGAGGGCGGAAGTGACTGCGGGGTCGCCGTAGTGGGGAATGACGATCGAGATGGCCGGCTGTCCCTCGAGGTCATCAGTCACGCAGCTGATCCTAGGGACAAACTCGAGCAGAGGGATGCGATGAGCAGTTGTGCGGCAACCGCTTTGAGCTGTCGAGTTCGGCGGGCCTTGTGAGGCCCGTGCGCGTCCTGCTGGTCAGCCCCGGCTTCCACGGCTACCACTCGGCCATCGCGGGTGCGCTCACCGAGCGGGGGCACGTGGTGTCCACCCACCTCTACGACGACCACGGCGGGCTCGCCGGACGCACGTGGCACCAGGTGCGCCACCAGCTCCCGCGGCGGCTCGGCGCCGGATCCCTGCGCCGCCTGGCCCGCGACGAGACGGCCGGTGCGGTCGCGGCCGTAGGGCGCAGCCGTCCGCAGGCCGTCGTCGTCGTGAAGGGCGACACCCTCGGGCAGGAGTTCTGGGACCGCATCGCCGGCCTCCCCCGCGTGACGTGGCTCTACGACGAGGTCCGCCGCACCCGCTGGAGCCTCGACCGGCTGGCGGGAGTCGGCCCCGTGGCGACGTACTCCGCGCACGACACGGCGGCCTTCGCCTCTGCCGGCCTCGATGCCCGGCACCTTCCCCTCGCCTTCGACCACCGGCTGGTCCCCTCGCCGACGCAGCGACGCACCGGCGACGTCAGCTTCATCGGCGCGCGGTATCCAGCCCGCGAGGACGTGCTCACGGGCCTGCACGCGCAGCGCGTGCCCATCCGTGCCTACGGCCGCGACTGGTCCGCCCACCCGGTCGACCGCCTGCGCACGTGGCGTGTCGGCTCACCCGAGGTGCCGGCCGAGCGGGACGTGTCGCGCGCCGGGGCGTACGACGTCATGGCCGCGTCGGCGGCCACCCTCAACCTCCACGGCGACCAGGACGGCTTCACCATGCGCACCTTCGAGGCCGCCGGTGTCGGAGCGGTGCAGCTGATCGACCGCCCCGACGTCGCAGGTCTCTACGACCCCGGCACCGAGGTGCTCACGTGGAACGGCACCGACGAGCTGCTCGACCTGTGCCGACGCGCCGTCGCCGACGCCGCGTGGGCCGACGCGATCCGCGCCGCGGCCCGCTCCCGGACGCTGGCCGAGCACACCTTCGACCACCGCGTCGCGGTCCTGGAGGGCGCATGGGACACGGTCTGAGGCACCCCGCCGACCTCGTCGCCTGGCGACGCTGGCACGAGTCGCGCCACCCCGTCCGCGGCGCAACCCGGGCGATGCGCGCGCGGCTGCGGCCCCCCGCGGACACCCAGGTCGACCTCCTCTCGCCCGGGCCGGACGCCGACCTGCTGGTGGCGGTCGAGGCCACGCACGCGAGCGTCGCGCGGGCCGTCGTCGCACCGCTCGACCACCTCGAGCCCGGGCGCACGACGATCGTCGCCCCCGTCGGCTGGCAGGCCCCGGAGGCGTACGCCACCCACCGTCGGCGCACGGTGGCGCTGTCCGACCTGGCCGACCTCGTCACGTCGCGCGCGGTCCTCGCCGCGGGCCACTACACCGAGATCGGCGCGGCGGCCTTCGCCGTCGCCGATGACCGGGACCTGCCCTTCCTGGTCTCCCAGCACGGTGCGCTCACGCCGTACGCTCCCCCGCTGCCGCGCGCCGCCCGGCTGCTCTCCTGGAGCGAGGCCGACGGCGCCTTCTGGACGGCCGGGCGCCAGGACGTCGAGGTCGAGGTGGTCGGCAGCCAGCTGCTGTGGGTGGCCGGGGGCCTCGTGACGGGCGTCAGGGCGCGCTCCTCGACCACCGGTGGCGACGCTGCCCCGCTGACCTACCTCGGTCAGGGACACGCCGCCGAGATCTCGCGGGCCCGGCTCGCGCAGGCCGCCCTGGGCACCTGCCGCGCACACGGCGCGACCTACCGTCCGCACCCGTCGGAGCGTGACGTCACCTCGCGCGCCGTCCTCGCGGGCTACCGCCGCGCCGGGATCACCGTCGACACCAGCGGGGTGCCGCTCGTCGACCTCGAGGCGCCGATCGTCAGCGTCTTCTCCACCGGGGTGCTCGAGGCGGCAGCCCGCGGTCGTGCGGCGTGGGTCGACTTCCCCCGTCCGCCCGCCTGGCTGGGCGAGTTCTGGGAGCGTTACTCCATGCACGGTCTCGGACACGACCCCACGCCCGCACCCGCCCGTCCCGCCCGCGAGCCGGCCCGCCGGATCGCCGAGATCGTGACCGGGGCGGCGTCGTGACCCTCTGCGTGATCCCCGCCCGCGGCGGCTCCAAGGGCGTGCCGCGCAAGAACCTCCTCGACGTCGGCGGCAAGCCGCTCATCGTCTGGACGATCGAGCAGGCGCTCGCCGTGCCGGACCTCGACGTGCTGGTCTCCACTGACGACGAGGAGATCGCCGAGGTCTCCCGCGCGGCCGGCGCGCGCGTGCCGTGGCTGCGCCCCGACGAGCTCGCCCAGGACACCACCCCGACCGAGCCGGTCGTGCGCCACGCCATCGACCAGGTGACGACCGAGCGCGGGCGTCCCGAGACGGTGATGCTGCTCCAGGCCACCTCCCCGGTCCGCCACGACGACACCCTCGCCCGGGCGCTGGCCGAGTTCGCCGCCACCGGCGTGGACTCGATGGTCGGCGTCGTCGAGCAGCCGCCCTTCGTCTGGCAGGCCGGCGACCCGCCGACGGCGGCGTACGACGTCGCGGCCCGGCCGCGTCGGCAGGACCTGACGGACCAGACCCGGCGCTACCGCGAGACGGGCTCGCTCTACGTCACCCGCACCGAGGTCTACGAGCGCCACGACAACCGCCTCGGCGGTCGCATCGGCCTCTTCGTGATGGCCGAGGACGAGGGCATCGACATCGACACCGAGCTCGACGTCGCGCTCGCCGCGCGGTTGTTGGCCGCACCTTGAGCGGTGTCACCACGCGGAGACCGTCCGCTGGTTACGGTGGTGCGGACCGCACCTCGACCGGAAGGCCCCCGCGTGATCATCGAGCGTGACCTCACGCCCTACGTCGTCTACTCGGGCGACCCGGTGCTGCGGGCCCTGGAGAAGATCACCGCCAACAAGGCCCGGGTGATCTTCCTCGTCGACTCCCACGGGCACCTCGACGGCGTGCTGTCCGACGGCGACTTCCGCCGCTGGGTCAGCGGCGCCGCGAGCCTGACCGTCGACGTCCCGGCGATCGAGGCGGCCAACACCTCACCGCGCAGCCTGCCCGTCGCAAGCACCCCCGCCGAGATCAGCCACGCCTTCGGCTCCGGCATCGACCACGTCGCGCTCGTCGACGACCGCGGCCACCTGGTCGCGATCGCGATCAACCGCGCCGACGAGCTGCGCATCGGGCGCCATGTCGTGGCCCCCGACGCCCCTGCGCTGCTGATCTCCGAGATCGGCATCAACCACCAGGGGGACGTGTCGCTGGCCAAGCAGCTCGTCGACCTGTCGGTCGAGGCGGGCGCCGACATCGTGAAGTTCCAGCTGCGCGACATGGAGTCGGTCTACCGCCAGGGCGCGTCCGGCTCGGGCGGGGAGGACCTCGGCCCGCAGTACACCCTCGACCTCCTCGCGAAGTACAACCTCGGCGCCGACGGCCTCTTCGAGGTCTTCGACCACTGCAAGGACGTCGGCATCGACGTCATGTGCACCGCGTGGGACCCGGTCAGCGTCGACCGGCTCGTCGACTACGGAATCCCCTCGCTCAAGGTCGCCTCGGCCGACATGACCAACCACGCCCTGCTGCGCCACATGGCCGCCAGCGGCACGCCCATGGTCATCTCGACCGGCATGTCCACCGAGGGCGAGATCCGCGAGACCGTCGACGTCGTCCGCAGCACCGGGGTCGCCCACGCGTTCCTGCACTGCCAGTCGACCTACCCGGCGCCCTTCAAGGACATCAACCTCGCCTACCTGACGCGCCTCGCCGAGCTCACCCAGGCGCCGGTCGGCTACTCCGGGCACGAGCGCGGCTTCCACGTGCCGGTCGCAGCCGTGGCACTGGGCGCGCGCATCATCGAGAAGCACTTCACCGTCGACCGGGGGCTCGAGGGCAACGACCACAAGGTCAGCCTGCTCCCGGACGAGTTCAAGGAGATGGTGCAGCGGGTCCGCGAGGTCGAGGAGGCGCTGGGCACCAACGCGCCCCGTGCCGTCTCCACCGGCGAGATGATGAACCGGGTCAACCTCGCCAAGTCACTCGTCGCCACGCGCCGCATCGAGGTCGGCGAGACCCTCGCGCCGGCCGACATCGACATCAAGAGCCCCGGCCGCGGCCTCCAGCCCAATGCCTACGACAAGCTGGTGGGACGCACCACCTCGCGGGCGCTCGACCCGGGCGACTTCTTCTACGCCACCGACCTCGGCGACGCCGCACCACGCGGGCGCGACTACTCCTTCCGCCGCCCGTGGGGGCTGGCCGTGCGCTACCACGACATCGACGCGATGACGAAGGACACCACGCCCGACTTCCTCGAGTTCCACTTCTCCTACAAGGACCTCGACCTCCCCGTCGCCGACGTCTTCTCCACCTACGCCGGCGGGCTGCCGATGGGCTTCACCACCCACTCCCCCGACCTCTTCGCCGGCGACTTCCTGCTCAACCTCGCCTCCGAGGACGACGCCCACTGGGAGCGCTCGATCCGCGAGCTCCAGCGCGTGGTCGACACGACCCGTGAGATGCAGCAGCACTTCACGAAGGGCGCCGACGCGCGGGCCGACAGCGCCGGGCCGGTCATCGTGGCCAGCCTCGGCGGCTTCACCACCGACGCCTTCGTCGCCCCGGCCGAGCGCGAGCAGATGTATGCCCGGGTGGCTGAGGGCCTGGCCCGCGTCGACGACTCCGGCGTACGCCTCTGCGCGCAGACGCTGCCGCCCTACCCGTGGTACATGGGTGGCCAGCTCTACTGCAACCTCTTCGTCGACCCCCGCGACACCGCCGCCTTCGCCGAGGAGCACGACCGCCGGCTGTGCTTCGACGTGTCGCACTCCAAGCTGTCGGCCAACTACCTCGGCATGTCGTTCGCCGAGGCCACCGACCTGCTCGCACCGCACACCGAGCACCTCCACCTCGTCGACGCCACCGGTGTCGACGGCGAGGGCGTGCAGGTCGGCGACGGCGAGATCGACTGGGCCGTGCTCGCCCAGCAGCTCGACGCGATGGCGCCCGGGGTGAGCTTCATCCCCGAGATCTGGCAGGGTCACGTCAACGACGGTGAGGGCTTCTGGATCGCCCTGGAGCGGCTGGAGCAGTGGTTCTGAGTCCTTCCTCCGCGCCGACGGCGCTCTGGGTGGTCCCGGTCAGCGACCTGGCCGGGGTGGCCCGCCACGTCCTCGACGTGGCGCGCGCCGGCATCCCGGGCTGGCGTCTCGTCGTGCTCGCCCCGCCCGGTGCGCTGCCGGAGCGGTTGCGTGACCTCGGCGCGACGGTCGTCGAGGCCCCCTTCGGCCCCGACCACGGGCTCCGCGCGTCCGCAGCCTCGCTGCGCGAGGTCGTACGCCGCGAGCAGCCGGCCGTCGTGCACAGCCACCTGTCCTACGCCGACATCGTCGTCGCACTCGCCTCCCGGCGCGGGCCGCGGCTGGTCACCACCGAGCACGGCATCGCGCGTGACGACGTCGTCTACCACCGCTCGGGGGCCAAGGCGCGCGTGATGCGGGGCGTCCACACGCTGCGGCTGCGCCGCTTCGCCGCAGCGATCGCGGTCAGCCGCGCCACCGCCGACGCGATGCGCGAGAAGTGGCACCCGCGGGTGCCGGTGACGGTGGTCCCCAACGGGGTGGACGTGGTGTCGAGGCCCGCTGCGCTCGCACCTCGACCACCGAGGGCACCCGGCTTGCGCATCCTGTCGCTCGCGCGGCTGTCACCGGAGAAGCGTCTCCCCGCGCTGGTCGAGGGCTTCGCCGAGCTGCACCGCTCCCGCCCCGAGGCCCGGCTCACGCTGGCCGGCACCGGCCCCGAGCAGGAGGCCCTCGCGGCGCAGGTCGAGCGGCTCGGGCTGGGCGACGTGGTCGCGATGCCGGGCTTCGTGGACCCGGAGGCCGCGATGGCCGAGCACGACGTGCTGGCCATGCTCTCGGTCTGGGAGAACTGCTCCTACGCCCTGCTCGACGCCGCCGCACGCGGCATGGGCGTCGTGGCCAGCGACGTCGGTGGCAACCCCGAGATCCTCCCGTCCGCCTCGCTGGTGGACGCCGGCGACACCGTGGCCGTCGCGAAGGCGCTCGAGCGCCAGGGCCTCGACCCGACGACACGACCGGGGCTCGACGGCTGGCCGGGCGTCGACGACATGTGCGCGCGGATCGCGACGACGTACGCCGCGGCAGGAGCCGGGCGATGAGCCGCACCGACTCCCCGTGGGAGCTCCCCGACCGCACCCTGGAGAAGGCCGAGCAGGCCGACCGCGAGATCCGGATGTCGGACTTCGCACTGATGGCCCTGCTCCCGCTGCGCACGGTCGAGGTCTCGGGCTATCCGATCAACGAGTTCGCCATGGCCGGCCTCGTCGGCCTCTGCTTCTTCCGTCCCGCACGCGGCGGGGCGCGGCTGCCGGCGTTCGTCGTCCTCGTCCTCGGCGCCCTCCTCGCCCTGCTCCTCTACTCCGGCGTGACGAACCAGGTGGAGTGGACCCGCCGCGTCGGTCACGTCGCGATCGTCGCCGGTCTCATCTGGGCGGGCGGCACCGGACGGCTGTCCCTGCGGTCGGTGGGTGCTGGCCTGGCCACCGGGCTCATCGCGGTGATCGCGCTGGCGATCGTCGGTGTCGGCGGCAACACCTACGCCGGCCGGCTCACCGGCTTCCTCGGCGACCCCAACGCCGGCGCCTACTTCATCGCCGTGCTCGGCACGCTGGCCGTCTTCTTCTGCGACGAGCGCACGAAGGTGCGGGTCGCCGTGGCCGTGCCGATGGTCGTCGGACTCGTGCTGTGCTTCTCACGCACCGGTCTGCTCGCGGGCGTCTTCGTCGGCGTCTGGGTGCTGCTGGGCCGCCGGCTCGGCACCTTCGGCGGTGCAGCCATGGCCGCCGGCCTGGTCTGGCTCGTCGACAACATCCCGCAGGGCCTCACCACCTTCGGGCCCTTCTCCGACCGCTCGGGCAGCGACAACCTGCGTCAGCGGATCATCGCGCAGGAGCAGGTCGAGCTGGCGGCGGCGCCATGGCACGGCAACGGTCCCGGCACCGCGACGGTCAACATCCGCGACCTCGAGTTCTTCTTCCACAACAGCTACCTCGCCGTGCGCCAGGAGGGCGGCTGGGGTGCGCTGATCCTCGTGCTGGCCCTGCTCGTCTTCGCCTTCGTCCGCCTCTCCGACCGGGCCCGCGCCGGGGACCTGGTGGCCGCGGGCGCCCAGGGCGCCATCATCGGCATCGGCGTCATGGCGATCACCCTCGGCGAGGTGCTGCTCGACACCCCGATGGGCGTCGCCGTGGCCCTCGCCCTCGGGCACGTCCTCCAGTCACCCGTCGAGGTCCCACCGGATGCCTGAGCCGATCCACCTCGCCGCCAACAACGCGGACCTCGGCGGCGGTGAGCAGGTGCTCGTCCGCTGCGCCGCGGCCCTGGTCGCGCTGGGTCGCCGCGTGGTCGTCGTCGCGCCCGACCGGCCGACCGACGTGCTCGACGCGGCCGCCGCGGTCGGCGCCGAGGTCGTGGCGCTCCGCGCGGACGGCCGCCGTGAGCACCTCCACCGGCTCCGCGCATGGGACCGCCGCGAGCGCACCGGGCTGCTGTGGTGCCACGGGCTGGTGCCCTCCCTCGCCACCGCCGGTCACCGCCGCCGCGTCGTCCACCTCCACCAGCTGCCCCGCTCGCGGGCCCAGCGCGCCGCCCTCGCCGCGGCGCGCGTCGGCGCGCAGCGGGTGCTGGTGCCCTCGCGCTTCCTCGCCTCGCAGGTCGCGGGTGCCGAGGTGCTCCCCAACTGGACCGACGCCGTCGAGCCCGCGGCCCGCGCCGGGTCGCAGCGCCGGGTCGGCTTCATGGGCCGGCTCTCCACCGACAAGGGCGCCGACCTCGTCGCGCGTGCACTCGGCGCGCCCGCGCTGGCCGACGCCACCCTCGTCGTCGCCGGCGACGACCGCTGGGTGCCCGCGGAGCAGCAGGCGCCCGTCGCCGAGGCACTGGCCGGGCTCGGCGACCGCCTACGTCGCCTGGGCCGGGTCACGCCCGCTGCCTTCTTCGCCGACGTCGACCTGGCGGTGTTCCCGAGCCGGGTCGCGGAGTCGTTCGGACTCGTCGCCACCGAGGCGATGGCCGCCGGCACCCCCTACGTCGTCTCCGACGCCGGCGCGCTGCCGGAGGTCGCCGGACCCGAGCACCCCTGGGTCGCCCGGGCCGGGGACGCCGACGACCTCGCAGCGGTCGTCGCCCGCGCGCTCGCCGCCACCCCGGAGGAGGTGCGGCTCGTGACCGACCGGGCGCGGCAGCGTTGGGAGGACGAGTTCTCCCCGCAGGCCGGCCGGTCGCGGGTGGAGCGACTGCTGACGGACCTGGGGGTGCCATGAGCACGCGCGCGAGCGTGGCGATCGCCCACGACTACCTCACCCAGCGCGGCGGAGCCGAGCGCGTGGTGCTGAGCCTGATGCGCGCCTTCCCCGAGGCGCCGGTCCACACCACCCTCTACGACCCCGACGGCACCTACCCCGACTTCGCCGGCGCCGACATCCGCACCTCGCCCCTCAACCGCATCGGCGCCTTCCGGCGCGACCACCGCCTCGCCCTGCCGCTCCTCGCCCCCGCCTCCTCCCGGATGCGCGTCGACGCCGACGTCGTGGTGGCCTCCAGCAGCGGGTGGGCGCACGGCTTCGACGCCCCAGGACGCACGGTCGTCTACTGCCACAACCCGGCCCGCTGGCTCTACCAGACCGACGAGTACCTCGGCGGCACCGCGTGGCGCTCCCCGCTCGGTCCGCCCCTGCTCGCGATGCGGCCGATGCTCAAGCGCTGGGACCGCGACCGGGCGGCGCAGGTCGACGTCTACCTCGCCAACAGCCGCGTGGTGCAGCAGCGGATCGCGACGACGTACGGTCGCGACGCCGAGCTGCTGCCGCCGCCACACGGCATGGACGCCTCCGCCGCCCGCGAGCCGGTGCCCGAGCTCGCGGGCTGGGACGCCGGCTACGCGCTCGTGGTCTCGCGGCTGCTGCCCTACAAGAACGTCGACGCCGTCATCGAGGCCGTACGCGGCACCGGTCGGCGCCTCGTCGTCGTCGGGCGCGGCCCCGAGGAGGCACGGCTGCGCGCCACCCTGCCGGCGAACGTGCGCCTGCTCGGCGGGCTCAGCGACGCCCAGCTCCGTGCGGTGTACGCCGGCGCCGACGTGCTCGTCGCGGCCAGCCACGAGGACTTCGGCCTGACCCCGCTCGAGGCTGCGGCGTTCGGCGTCCCGTCGGTCGCGCTGCGCGGCGGCGGCTTCCTCGAGACCGTCGTCGAGGGCGAGACCGGGCTCTTCTTCGACAGCCCCGAGCCCGAGCTGATCGCCGCCGCGCTCGAGAAGTCCGAGCACCACGGCTGGGACCCTGACACACTCACGAGGAGGGCCGAGGAGTTCGGGGAGACCCGCTTCATCGACCGGATCCGCTCGATCGCACTGCACGAGGACAGGAGGCTCTGACGTGCGACCCGAAGGCACCCGGCTCCTCCCGTGGTTCATCGGCGTCATCGACCTCGTGATGATCACCGCCGCGACCGCGATGGCGATCCGGTTCCGGCTGACGCTGCCGATCTTCACCACCTCCGGCGACGTCCTGGAGAACACGGTCCTGGCGAGCGGCTTCTTCGTCGCGACGTGGATCGTGATGCTCTCGATCTTCGGCACCTACGAGCGCCACGTCTTCGGCGCGGGCACCGAGGAGTTCAAGCTCGTCGTCAACGCGTCCTTCTTCACCGCGGCCCTGGTCGCCACGATGGCCTTCCTCATGCAGTACCCCCTCTCCCGGGGCTTCTTCGTCCTGCTCTTCCCGATCGGCGTGCTGCTGCTGCTCATCGGTCGCCTCATCTCGCGCCGGATCATCCAGCGCCTGCGCAGCGCCGGGCACTTCAACGAGAAGGTGATCCTGGTCGGCACGCCGGGCTACATCGGCGAGATCCACACCGTGCTGGCGCGCGAGTCGTGGCTGGGCTACTCCGTGATGGGCTGCCTCGTGCCCAGCGACTACGCCGGCCTGGCGCGCACCTCGACCGGCCTGGAGGTCCTCGGCCACAGCGAGGACGTGCGAGCGGTCGTCGACGAGCTGTCGCCCGACATCGTCTTCTTCACCGCCGGGGCCGTCAGCTCCTCCACCGCGCTGCGTCGCCTGGCGTGGGAACTCGAGGACCACGCCAACGTGCAGATCATCGTGGCGCCCAACGTCACCGACGTCTCCAGCGAGCGGGTCCGGATCCGCCCGGTGGCCGGCCTGCCGCTGATGCACCTGGGCCGCTCACGCTCACAGCTGGCCACCAACGACGCCAAGCGGGTCTTCGACGTCGTCGGCGCGCTCACCATCCTCGCCCTCGTCTGGCCGCTGCTGGCCTTCCTGATGATCTGGATCAAGCGTCACGACGGCGGACCGGCCCTCTTCCGCCAGACCCGGGTCGGGCGCGAGGGAGTGGAGTTCACCTGCCTCAAGCTGCGCTCCATGTCCGTCGACGCCGAGCAGCGCCTCGCCGAACTCGACCCGCGGTCCGACCACGTCCTCTTCAAGTCGACGACCGACCCGCGCGTGACCCGGCCGGGGCGCTTCATCCGCCGCTTCTCGCTCGACGAGCTGCCCCAGCTGTGGAACGTCGTACGCGGCGAGATGAGCCTCGTCGGCCCGCGTCCACCGCTGCCCTCCGAGGTCGAGAAGTACGAGGACGACATGCTGCGCCGGCTCAACGTGCTGCCGGGCATGACCGGGCTCTGGCAGGTCTCCGGTCGCTCGGACCTCTCGTGGGAGGACACCGTGCGCCTCGACCTCTACTACGTCGACAACTGGTCGATGGTCCAGGACCTGCTGATCCTGGCGCGCACCGTCACCGCCGTGCTGGCCAGCCGCGGGGCGTACTGACCCTGTCCCCGGCGGGGGTCAGGACTTCGCGGCCTTCTCCTGCACGTCCGCCTTCGCAGGCTTGGCCTCGGTCGTGGCCCCGGTCGTGGACCGGGTCGTCGAGTCGGTCTTCGACTGGGCCTTCGGCTCGGCCTTTGACTGAGCCTTGGCGTCGGCCTTGGCCTCGGCCTTCGCCTCGCTCCTGGCCTGCTTGCGCCGCCGGCCCTTGCCCGCGGTCGAGTACGCCTCGCGGGAGGCGTACTCCGCCTTGTAGCCGCCGTAGCCCCCGTAGCTGCCGTAGCCACCGCCGTAGGCGATCGCGGCGGCACCCTTGACAGGCGCCTTGTTGAGCACGACGCCGAGCAGGCGGCTGCCCACCTGGTCGAGGATGCGGCGGCACTGCTGGCTCTGCTCGATCTGCGTCTTGCCGGCCGCCTGCACCAGCAGGGCGCCGTCGCAGAAGGCCGACAGCAGGCCGGCGTCGGTCACCGGCAGGAGCGGCGGAGCGTCGAGGATCACGAGGTAGTCGACCGAGAGCTCGTCGACGAACTGCTTCATCCGCATCGAGCCGAGCAGCTCGCTCGGGTTGGGCGGGATGCGCCCGGCCGGCAGCAGGCTGAGGTTGGCCATGCCGGACTCGATGATGACCTCGCGCACGTCGACGTCGCCGGCCAGCGCCTGGGTGAGGCCGACGGCGCCGTCGACCTCGAAGGTGGTCGCGATCATCGGGCGACGCAGGTCGGCGTCGATGAGCAGGACGGGGGTGCCGGCCTGGGCGACCAGGCGGGCGATGTTGGAGGAGACCGTCGACTTGCCCTCCCCGGCCAGCGCGGACGTGACCACGATGCGCCGGGGCTCGTTGTCGACGTCGACGAAGCGCAGGTTGGTGCGCAGCTGGCGGAACGCCTCGGCTGCCCGGCCCAGGTCGCCGCGCACGCCGCGGTGGACGCGACCCAGCGAATCCTCCTTGGGGATGATGCCGAGCACGGCGGCGCCGGTGGCGTCCTCGACGTGCTTGGCCGAGCGGATGCGGCGGTCGATCAGGCGGCGACCGATGAGGAAGGCGTAGGCGAGCGCGAGGCCGCCGATCGCGCCCTTCATCGCTGCGCCGCGGTAGTCGGGGGTGAACGGCGCGCCCGGCAGCTGCGCCTGCTCGAGCGGGATGATCCGCGTGAGCGGCGGCTCCTTCGGGTTCTGCTCCCCCGTCTCGATCTCCTGGGCCACCACGACGACCGCCTCGACGACCGCGTTGGCGAGGTCGCGCGCCTCCTCGGGCGTGCTGCCGATCGCCGAGACGGTGAGCGAGTTGACGTTGGCGTCGACCGAGGCGGAGAAACGGCCCGCGATGGCGCTCGGCGGGATGGCGAGGTCGAGGTCCTCCACGACCTGCGCGGCCACCGGGGTGGTGGAGACGAGGAACGCGTAGAGGTTGGCCTTGTCCTCCGCGAGCTGGGAGTTGCCCTGCTCCTCGCCGGCCGTGGTGGCCTGGCCGACACGCACCAGCCCCGACGACGTGGCGGAGTAGAGCACCGGCTCACGGGTCGTCTTGCCGATCATCAGGAGGGCGCCGAGGATCGTGCAGCCGATCAACACCCACACGTAGGCGCGGCTCAGCCGAACGAAGTCCCCGAACGTCATGCCCGCGAGTGTAGGCCGTACACCGCGACCGCCCGGTCGATTCGCCGACACCCGCCGCGGCGCGGCTGGCACGATGGCCGCATGAGCGAGGAGTCGGACGTGCGAGCGGCACCCATCGCCGCACGTGTCCACCTCGCCCACGCCGTCGTCCAGAAGCTCGCCGACGACGCCGGCATCGACCTGCTCCACCTCAAGGGACCGGCCGTCCTGCCGGGGCTGCGCGCCGAGGGACGTCACTCCAGCGACGTCGACGTGCTGGTCCGTCCCAGCCACCTCGACCGGCTGGTCGCCGCGGTGGAGTCGGTCGGCTTCGAGCAGCGCACCGGCTTCGCCACCGGGTCCGTCTTCGCCCACGCCGCCAACTGGTGGCACGACGACTGGGGCTGGGTCGACGTGCACGTGAGCTGGCCCGGGGTCACCGTCGACGCCGAGCGGGCCTTCGACGTCCTCGCCCGCGACCGCGTCGTACGCCCCATCGCCCACCGCGACTGCCACGTGCCCGACCGCACCGCCCAGCGGCTGATCCTCGTGCTCCACTCCGCGCGCTCGGGCGGCACCGCCGACCTCGACCACGCGTGGAGCGGCGCCGAGCCGCACGAGCAGGACGCCGTACGCGCCCTCGCCGCCGAGCTGCGCGCCGAGGTCGCGCTGGCCGCTGGCATCGGTGAGCTCGAGCTGCACCGCGGCGACCCGACCTACCTGCTCTGGCGCCACGTCACGCAGGGCGGGAGCCGGCTCGACGAGTGGCGCGCCCGACTGGCCGCAGCGACCACGGTGCGGGCCAAGGCCGACCTGCTCACCGCCGCGATGCGGGTCAACCGCGACCACCTGCGCATGGAGCTCGGACGCGCACCCACCCGCACCGAGGTGCGGGCCCGTCAGCGGCTGCGGGTGCGACGCGCCGTCACCGAGCTCTCGAGCCGGGTGAGGCGCACGTGAGCGAGCTCCGCTATCGCATCGCCGACGACATCGCGTGGGTCAGCGAGGAGGACCTCGACGGCGGCGAGGTGCCGACGGCCTACCTCACCCGTCTGCCCAAGGGTCCGCCGATCCTGCTCGAGGGATCCGGGTGCGTGGTCTGGCTGGCGCTCGCCGAGGGCGGCACGCTCGCGGAGGTCACCGCCACCGCCGCCTCGATGACCGACGCCGCCCCCGAGGACATCAGCGAGGACGTGGCGACGCTGGTCGACCAGCTCGTCGTGATCGGCGTCGTCTGCGAGGAGTGAGCGCGAGCGCGCCGAGTGCGCCGAGCGCCGCGCCGGCGGTGTTGGCGGCGAGGTCGTCGACGCTGCCGACCCGCTCGAGCCATCGCGACTGCACGACCTCGATGACGGCCGAGCACAGCCCCGCCACCAGCACCGCGGTCCACCACCTGCCCCGCAGGAGCGCGACCAGGAGCGCGCCCACCGGCACGAAGAGCGCCACGTTGAGCAGCACGCCGTAGTGGTGCGGCAGCGCCCACTCCGGGGCGAGCGGCCAGTCGTAGCGGAGGAACGTGTAGCACCGGACGGTCAGGTCGTTGAGGTCCTCGCCCCAGGGCCCCGCCACCAGCACCCCGAGCCCGACGGCGTACGCCACCGACGCGACCACCAGCATCCGGCGATCACGCATCCAGCCCACACCACCACCCTAGAGTGGGCGCCGTGAGCACACAGGCAGGTCCGCCGGCCGTGGTGGTGGCGGCTCTCGGGGTGCCGATCGGGATCCCCGTCACCGGCGACGCCGTCGGCCGGCTGCGAGGACAGTGGAGCCGCGCGCTCACCGACGCCGCGCCCGTCGCGGTCGTCGACCTCACCGACCTCACCGGCAACGGGACCGACGACGACGTCCACGACTACGCCATCACCTCGCGCGTCACCATGGCCGCGCTCGAGGCCACCGCCGGGCAGCGCATCAACCTGCACGCCGGCGCCGTCGCCGACCGCGAGGGCCGCGCCCTCGCGCTGGTCGGGGCGTCGGGGGCCGGCAAGACCACCGCCGTACGCCAGCTGGCCGGGCGGCTGGGCTACCTCACCGACGAGACGACGTCCATCGACGACACCCTCGCCGTGCACCCCCACCCCAAGCCGTTGTCGGTCATCCCCGCCGGCGGGTCACCGCACCTCAAGCAGTCGCTCTCACCCGACGAGCTCGGGCTCGTGCAGCCGCCCGCGCAGGCCTGGCTTCACCGCATCGTGCTCCTGCACCGCGGCGAGGACGACGACGGCCTGGTGCCCCTCGCGCCCGCCCACGCGATCGCCGAGATGGTGACCCAGAGCTCGTCGCTGGCACTCCTCGAGCACCCCATCCTGCGCCTGGCCGACACGATCGACGCCTGCGGCGGCGCCTGGGCGCTGCACTACCGGGAGTTCGCGGACTGGATCGGCGACCTGGTCCACCTGCTCGACGTCGAGGGCCAGCCGCCCGCCCCGCGGCTGCACCACCCCGGCGTCGCCGCCGTACCCGCCCCGCCGGGCGACACCTGGACCCGCGCCCCGTGGCGCGACGCGGTGGAGTACGACGAGGAGCTGGTGCTGATGGTCGACGACCGGGTCCACGTGCTCGCCGGGCTCGGCGTGCTGATCTGGCTGGCGCTCGAGGTGCCCTGCTCCGCCGGCGAGCTCGTCGCCCGGGCCCAGGAGCTCTGGGGCGAGCACCCCGAGGCCCCCGGGCTGGTCTCCGACGCGCTCGCGCTCATGACCGAGGAGGGGATGATCGCCCCGCCGCTGTCGTGGCCGGCGGTGTGAGGCCGGGGCCTCCTGGCCGTCGCTTTCCCAGGGCTTCTTGGCGGTCGCTTCCCCGGGGCTTCTTGGCCGTCGCTTTCCCCGGGGCTTCTTGGCCGTCGCTTTCCCCGGGTACCCGGGGAAACTGGAGCCTCCACCCCGAAACTTCGGGGGTAAGGCTCCAGTTCGGGACCGGAACCCCTGGCACAGGTCGCCGACTTCGAGCCCGCGGACGGCGCCGGTAACGTGCGTCACATGACCGCACGCCGCCAGCTGCCCACCGACGAGGCCCGCGACCTGCTCGCCCTGACGCGCGAGATCGCCACGAAGGAGCTCGCGCCGCGATCGGCGAAGGCGGAGGCCACCGAGACGTTCCCGCGCGAGGTCTTTCGCATGCTCGGCCAGGCCGGCCTGCTGTCCCTGCCCTACCCCGAGGAGGTCGGCGGCGGCGACCAGCCCTACGAGGTCTACCTCCAGGTGCTCGAGGAGATCGGCTCCGTGTGGTCCTCGGTCGGCGTCGGCGTGTCAGTCCACGCGCTCTCCTGCTTCGGCCTCGCCGAGTTCGGCACCGAGGAGCAGAAGGCGCGGTGGCTGCCCGACATGCTAGGTGGCGACCTGCTCGGCGCCTACTGCCTCTCCGAGCCGCACGCGGGCTCCGACCCGGCGGCGATGCGTACGACCGCGCGCCGCGACGGCGACTCCTACGTCCTGAACGGCGCGAAGGCCTGGACGACCCACGGTGGCCACGCCGACTTCTACAAGGTGATGGCGCGGACCTCCGACGACCGCAACGGGATCTCCTGCTTCCTCGTGCCGGCCGACGCCGAGGGGCTGTCCGCCGACCCGCCGGAGCGGAAGATGGGCCTCACCGGCTCTGCCACCGCGACCATGCGCTTCGACGACGTCCGCATCGACGCCGACCGCCTCCTCGGCAACGAGGGCGACGGGCTGCGGATCGCGCTCGCCGGGCTCGACTCCGGCCGCCTCGGCATCGCTGCCGTGGCCGTCGGGCTCGCCCAGGGCGCCCTCGACTCCGCAGTGGCGTACGCCCGCGAGCGGGAGACGTTCGGCTCACGGATCATCGACCACCAGGGCCTGGCCTTCGTCCTCGCCGACATGGAGGCCGCGATCGTCTCCGCCCGCGCCACGATGTTGCACGCCGCGCGCCTCAAGGACGCCGGCCTGCCCTTCTCACGTGAGGCCTCGGTCGCCAAGCTCGTCGCCACCGACAACGCCATGAAGGTCACCACCGACGCGGTGCAGGTCCTCGGGGGCTACGGCTACACCCGCGACTTCCCCGTCGAGCGCTACATGCGCGAGGCGAAGGTCATGCAGATCTTCGAGGGGACCAACCAGATCCAGCGGATGGTCATCTCCCGCTCGCTGGCGAAGGACAACGCCGGCGCGATCGGCTGAGGGGGGCTGGGGAGGTCGCGATCCCCGGGTACCCGGGGAAACTGGAGCCTCCACCCCGAAACTTCGCAGGCAAGGCTCCAGTTCGGGCCCGGAAGCTCGGTCAACGGACGTCGTCGAGCCGCCCCGCCCGCCGTCACCGGTCTGTCCACAGGCCCGAAATGATGGGGTTCGGACGTCCGGCCGCGGGGCAGTCGGCGTACATGTCCACCACCGACCTCATCGACCTCGCTGGCGTCGTCGTGCTCCGGCGCGAGCTCCTCGCGTCCGGCTACACCGACCGCCAGATCCGCACGATGGTCACGAGCGGTGAGCTGCACCGCGTGCGCCATGGCAGCTACTGCAACGCGACGCTGTGGGAGTCGCTCAGCCTCGCCGACCGCCATCGCGTCCTGGCGCGCGCCGTCCTGGCACGAGCCCATCCCAGCACCGTGCTCACCCACGTGTCCTCGGCCATCGAGCAGGGGGCGCCCGTGTGGGGCCATGACCTCACGAAGGTCCACACCACCCGCACCGATGGCCGCGCGGGGCGCAAGGAGTGCGACCGGGTGCAGCACGCCGGCTGGATGCCGAGCTACCACGTCAAGGTGGTCAACGGTGTGCCTGTCTCTCTCCCCACGCGCTGCGCGGTCGAGATGACCACGGTCTCCACCGTCGAGTCTGCGCTGATCACCGTCGACGGCCTGCTCCACGCCGGCCTGACGAGGACGAACGGTGTACGTCAGTTCGCCCACCGCACCCGGTGGTGGCCCAACAGCCTTCGCACGAACGTCGTGCTGCGCCTCGCGGACGGCCGGCGGGAGTCCGCCGGCGAGTCCCGTACGGCGTACTTCTTCTACAGCCAAGGACTGCCGAGGCCCGAGCCACAGGTCTGGGTCCTCGACGAACACGGCGTGAAGTTCGCGCGGGTGGACTTCGCGTGGGTCGAGCTCGGGGTGTTCCTCGAGTTCGACGGGAAGATCAAGTACGAGCGCCACCGGAAGCCCGGCGAGACGCTCGAGGAATTCCTGTTGCGGGAGAAGGAGCGCGAGGAGCGCATCTGCCAGCTCACCGGCTGGGTCTGCATCCGCGTCACGTGGGCTCAGCTCGGGACCCCCCGGCAGCTCGCGGTGCGGATCCGCACGATCCTCGAGTCACGGCGCAGGGCGGCCTGAGCGCTCACGCGTACGGGCTTCCCGGCCCAACCTCGCGCCTCCACCCCGAAACTTCGGGGGTGAGGCTCCAGGTTCCCCGGGTACCCGGGGAACGCGACGCGACGCGACGCGACGCGAGCCCGGACCCCGGCACCCCAACCCCACCCCGAAGGCGGTTGCCGCCCTCCACCCGGCGAGCAAGCGTGGAGCCATGTCCAAGCGAATCGCATTCCTGACCGCATCCGAGGGCGTCGAGGAGGTCGAGCTCACGAAGCCGTGGCAGGCAGCTGTCGACGCCGGCCACACCGCCGAGCTCCTCTCGCTCGACGAGGGCGAGGTCCAGCTCTTCCAGCACCTCGACAAGTCGAGCACCCAGCGCGTGGACCGGCGCGTGGCCGACGTGGCGGTCGCCGACTACGACGCGCTGGTCCTGCCCGGTGGCGTCGCCAACCCCGACGCCTTGCGCATGGACGAGGGGGCCGTGGCCTTCATCCGTGACTTCGTCGACTCGGGCAAGCCCGTGGCCGCCATCTGCCACGCGGCGTGGACCCTCGTCGAGGCCGACCGCGTGCAGGGCAAGCGGGTCGCCAGCTGGCCGAGCCTGCAGACCGACATCCGCAATGGCGGCGGCGAGTGGGTCGACGAGGAGGTCGTCGTGGACGGCAACCTCATCACCAGCCGCAACCCCGACGACATCCCGGCTTTCTCGAAGGCGCTGCTCAGCGCGCTCGAACGCTAGGCCGTCTCAGGGGCAGACCCCGGGTGTGGCAGCCGTCACACGAATGGTGCATCCTGCATGGAAGCGCTCTCACACCCGGAAGGTCTCCCATGTCCCGTCCGCTTCCGCACCCCCGCCGACCTCGTCGTACGCCGCTGCGTGCGGCCCTCACGGCGCTCGCCCTCATAGTGGTCGGCCTGACAGCCCCCACCATCGCCCCGAGCACGGCGGCGCCCGCGGCCCCACCGGCCGCCACGCCGGACCTCGGCGAACGCGTCATCGTCTTCGACCCGAGCATGCCGACGGCCGAGATCCGCCAGCAGGCCGACGCGATCTGGCAGCAGCAGGTCGACGCCGAGATGTCGGAGGAGCGATGGAGCCTGCTCTTCCTCCCCGGCACCTACGGCACGCCCGCCGAGCCGCTGCAGATCAAGGTCGGCTACTACACCGAGGTCGCCGGTCTCGGCGCGGACCCCTCCGACGTCGTGATCAACGGCAAGGTCGAGGTCTACAACCGCTGCCTGACCGACGGCCCGCGGCAGCCCTACTGCGTCGCGCTCAACAACTTCTGGCGCTCGCTGTCCAACCTCACCATCGACGTCAACGGCACCGGACAGGACGGCTGCCGCGCGTCCGCGAACTTCTGGGCGACCTCGCAGGCCGCCTCGCTGCGCCGCGTCGACGTCCGCGGCGGCAACCTGTCGCTGATGGACTACTGCACCGAGGGCCCGCAGTTCGCCAGCGGCGGCTACCTCGCCGACTCGCGGGCCGGCACGGTCATCAACGGCTCGCAGCAGCAGTGGCTCACCCGCAACAGCGAGGTCGCCAACTGGTCCAACGGCGTGTGGAACCAGGTCTTCGCCGGCACCATCGGCGCCCCGTCGGAGGCCAACTTCCCGACCGAGCCCTACACCACGCTGGACCGGACCCCCCTGAGCCGCGAGAAGCCCTACCTCCACCTCGGTGCCGACGGCGACTGGCAGGTCCGCGTGCCGGACGTGCGCACCAGCTCGCGCGGGACCAGCTGGGCGGGCGGCACCACCGCCGGTGAGGACCTCCCGCTCTCGTCCTTCCACGTCGCCAGCCCCGACCAGTCGGCCAAGGAGATCGCCAAGGCGCTGGCCCGCGGCAAGAACCTGCTGCTCACCCCCGGCGTGTACGACGTCGACCGCAGCCTCGTGATCCGCCGCGACGACACGGTCGTCCTGGGCCTCGGCCACGCCACCCTCACGGCCGTCGGCGGCGCCACCCCCGTCGTCGTACGCCCCGAGACGACCGGTGTGGTCGTCGCGGGCGTCACCATCGACGCCGGCACCCGTCTCTCGCCGAACCTGATGCACGTCCAGGGCCGTCCCGGCCGGTCCGGCGACCGTCGTCCCGCAGCGGCGGCACCGACCACGACGCTCAACGACGTCTACTTCCGCGTGGGCGGCCCCCACATCGGCAAGGCCGACGTCTCGTTGCGCATCGACGCCGACGACGTGCTCATCGACCACGCGTGGGTCTGGCGCGCCGACCACGGCATCGAGGACTTCACCGCCGGCGCCGTGGGCGACACCGACCGCTGGAACACCAACATCGGTCGCGTCGGCGTGGTCGTCGACGGTGACCGCGTGCGGGCCACCGGTCTGTTCGTCGAGCACTACCAGGAGTTCAACACGATCTGGAACGGCGAGCAGGGCGAGGTCGTGCTCTACCAGAACGAGCTCCCCTACGACCCGCCCTCGCAGGCCGACTGGACCCGCCCCGACGGCACGCTCGGCTGGGCCGGCTACAAGGTCGCCGACGACGTGCGCCGCCACCAGCTCTACGGCGGCGGGGTCTACGTCTTCAACCGCAACGACCCCTCCATCACCACCGAGAGCGGCTTCGAGGTGCCCGAGCGCTCCGGCGTACGCCTCCACCACGTACTGACGGTCAACCTCGAGGCGGGCAGCATCGAGCACGTCGTCAACGACACCGGGGCGCGCGTGGACAGCGACGCCCCCGGCATCCCGAGCTACGTGGTGGACTACCCGGCTCCCTGAGCAGGGATCACTCCACGAGCCAGCGCCCCAGCAGCGTCCCGTCCTGCTCCAGCAGCAGGGCGGGACGCAGCGCGACCTCCACCTCGGCGCCGGTGGCGATGCGTACGGCGTCGCCGCCGGCGAGGGCCGGCACGATCGTCCAGCACAGCTCGTCGACGACGTCGGCGGCGAGCAGGTCGGCGAACAGCGACGGCCCGCCCTCGCACAGCTGCTCGGTCCAGCCACGCTCGGCGAGCGTCGCCTTCAGCAGCGGCAGGTCGATCTCGTCGTCGCCCAGGACGAGCACGTGCTCCTGTCCCAGCTCCTCGCGGACCTCTTCCAGACCGTCGGCCGAGGCCACCGTCGCCATCAGGATCCGCCCGCGCGGGGCGTCGACCAGCGTCGGCGGCAGGTCGGCCGAGCGGCTCACGACCACCAGCGGGATCGGCGGGACGTCGTACCCCTCGTCGCGCAGCGTCCCGGCGCCGACGACCAGGCAGTCGGCCCGCCTGCGCAGCGCGTCGAAGACCCGTTTGTCGGCGTCGTTGTTGATGCTCTTGCTGACCCCGTCCGAGCCCTGCGCTGCACCGTCGACGGTGCTCACGAAGTTGACCCGGAGCCACGGCTCCCGTGACGGCGTGTACGCCGCCGCCAGCTCGTCGTCGGACAGGTCGGACAGCCGCTGCAGCTCGAGGGATTCGCTCACCACTTCATCCTCCCCCCTACCCTTTCAGGCGTGATCACCCTTGCGGACCTGGCGGCGCTGCAGAACGACCACGGCGCGGCCTGGGACCACCCGGTGGCGCCGGTCGTCCTCGACGGTCCGCGCGGTCCGGTCGCCATCGGCGACGGCCCGCTGACCCTCATGGGCTGCGTCAACCTCTCGCGCGACTCGACCTACCGCGAGAGCGTGGCCACCAGCCCTGCCGATGCGGTCCGGATGGGCCGGATCCAGGTCGCGCAGGGCGCGGGCGTCATCGACCTCGGCGCCGAGTCCAGCAATGCCGACGCCGCACGGGTCTCCGCGGACGACCAGGTCGCCAGCCTGGTGCCGGCGGTGAAGGGACTGGCCGACGAGGCGATCGTGTCGGTCGAGACCTACGAGCCCGAGGTGGTGCGCGCCTGCCTCGACGCCGGAGCCCGCGTCCTCAACATGACCGGCCGCCAGCACGAGGACGAGATGCTGGCGCTCGCAGCGGAGTACGACGCCGCTGTCGTCATGTGCTTCGGCGAGACCGCCAACGTCCGCGAGATCGCCGACGTCCCGCCCGACGCCGACCCGATGCCGGTGCTGCTCGACCACTTCGCGCCCCGCATCGCGCAGGCCCGCTCCCTCGGCGTCGACAAGGTCGTCATCGACCCCGGCATGGGCTTCTACTACGGGAACCTCGTCGACCCGCCCACCCGCGCTCGTCACCAGGCGCGGGTGCTCGCCCAGGTCTTCCGACTGCGCCCCCTCGGCGTGCCCGTCTGCAACGCGGTGCCGCACTCCTACGACATCTTCGGCGACGAGTTCCGCAAGGCCGAGGGCTTCTACGGCGTCTTCGCCGCGCTCGGCGGGACGCACCTGCTGCGCACGCACGAGGTGCCGCACCTGCGCACCGTGCTCCGGGGCGTCACCGAGCTCGCCGTGCGCTGAGCCGACACCACGAAGGCAGTTGGCCGGCTCCGGGGCCGTGCCACGATCAAGCAGCCAGCCCGTGGCGCCCAACTGCCTGCACAGTGCGCCACCGGACGACCTCTGCGATCGCCGCAGCCACGTCGTCAGGCTGGAACATCACGTCAGTCCAGGTGAACCTCAGCACCACCAGCCCGAGCCGCGCTGCCTTCGTGTAGCGGTCGACGTCACGCTGGAGACCCGCCTTGGTCCAGTGGTGCTCCAGCGACTCGGCCTCGATGACCATCCCCAGAGCGCGGTCGAGCAGGTCCACGAAGCCGACACCCGGGACCTCGCCCTGGGGGACGACATCGAGACCCTGCACCGAGCGGGCGATCACGTAGAGGCAGGTCTCGAACGGGTTGGCGCGCAGGTGGGACGCCTCGGCGGCAACACGCACAGCCTTGGCCCGCCCGGTGCGGGGGCTGCGCGCGGCGGCGAGGAGGAGGTCGTCGCGGTCGACGATGCCTTCGCGCAGTGCCGAGTCCGCGACACACAGCGCGACGTCGTGGTCGTAGGCCCGCGCGCAGTCGATCACGGTGCGCGTCCGCGAGGTGACGTTGCGCCGCCGCTCGCGCTCGGAGAGATCGGCCCAGTGGAGCTCGTAGGGTCCGGCCGGCTTGCGGGCACTGCGTGGCAGCGTGATGCACGGCCTCACGGGGTCGTGCTTGAGCTTCCAGCCGAACTCCTGCGCGGCACTCAGGTGCGACGCGGTGCCACCCGTCGCGGCGACCGCGCGGTGGATGAGGCTCGCATCTGCGAGGCAGTACCGGTCGTGACGCGGCTTGAGGATCCGCCCGTCCGCGAGCGCGCCCGTCACCTTGGCCCGCGTCGTCAGGGCGATGAGCTCGTGGAACGGCGCGACGCCGCCCAGCTCTCGTAGCGCCTCGACCGGATCCACGGTGAGACCCTGACATCTTCCCGCCCGCCGCCGTCGCCTTCCTCCACAGGCCGAGGCCTGCACCAGGAAGGCAGTTCAGCCGTGGGTCGGGACCCGCCACGTCTGACGTGCGGGCAGGCGCCACCAACTGCCTGCATGGTGCCGGCCAAGGCCCGAACCCCGGCAGCGCCCGCAGAAGGGCGGCGCTCCCCTCACCCGGCGAACCCGCGCGGGTTCTGCTCCTGCCAGCGCCACGCGTCGGCGGCCATCTCGTCGATCGTCTTCTTCGTGCGCCAGCCGAGCTCGGCGTTGGCCTTGGACGGGTCGGCGTACGACGTCGCCACGTCACCGGGGCGGCGGGCCACGACCTCGTAGGGCAGCTCGCGGCCGACGGCCCGCTCGAAGGCGTGCAACAGCTCGAGCACGCTGGTGCCGTGGCCGGAGCCGAGGTTCCACGTGTTGACGCTCTCGGTGGTGGTGGTGAGCGCCTCGAGCGCGGCCACGTGGCCGGCCGCAAGGTCCTCGACGTGGATGTAGTCGCGCACACCGGTGCCGTCGACGGTGTCGTAGTCGTCACCGAAGACGGACAGCTTCTCGCGCTTGCCCACCGCGACCTGCGCGATGAAGGGCATCAGGTTGTTGGGCCTGCCCGAGGGGTCCTCACCGATCGTGCCGGACTCGTGCGCGCCGACGGGGTTGAAGTAGCGCAGCAGCGCCACGCGCATGTCCGGGTCGGCGGCGGCGACGTCGCGCAGGATCTGCTCCTGCATCACCTTGGTCCAGCCGTAGGGGTTGGTCGCGAAGGTCGGCTGGTCCTCGGTCGCGCCGGCCTGGTCGGTGCCGTAGACGGTGGCGCTGGAGGAGAAGACGAGCTTGTGCACGTGGTGCTTCTGCATCGCCCGCACGAGCGAGAAGGTCGAGCCGAGGTTGTTCTCGTAGTAGTCGAGCGGCTTCTCCACGCTCTCGCCGACGGCCTTGTAGCCGGCGAAGTGGATGACGGCGTCGAAGTCCTCGGCGGCGAAGAGGTGCTCGGTCTTGTCGTGGTCGCACAGGTCGAAGGAGTGAGTCGGCAGGCTGGTGCCGGTGAGCGACTCCATCCGGGCCAGCACCACCGGGTGGGAGTTGCTGAAGTTGTCGACGATGACGACGTCGTGGCCGGCGGCGACGAGCTGGACGACGGTGTGCGAGCCGATGTAGCCGGCCCCGCCGCTCACGAGGATCTTCATGAGATCACCCTAACGACAGCAGGCTTTGACAGAGTGTGAGCATGCCCAGCGCTCTCATCACCGGAATCACCGGCCAGGACGGCCTCTACCTCGCCGAGCTCCTCCTCGAGAAGGGGTACGACGTCCACGGGTTGATCCGTGGCCAGAACAACCCCCGCCGCGAGCTGGTCGAGAAGGTCGTCCCAGACGTCCGGCTCCACAACGGTGACCTGACCGACCTGTCCAGCCTGATGCGCGCGATGCGCGACTCCCAGCCCGACGAGGTCTACAACCTCGGCGCGATCTCGTTCGTCGCCTACTCCTGGGAGAACGCCTTCGTCACCAGCGACGTGACCGGGATGGGCGTGCTCAACATGCTCGAGGCCGTACGCCTCCACGCCGGCGACGACCCGTCGTCGATCCGCTTCTACCAGGCCTCGAGCTCGGAGATGTTCGGCAAGGTGCAGCAGGTGCCCCAGTCGGAGAGCACCCTGCTGTGGCCCCGCTCGCCCTACGGCGTGAGCAAGGTCTACGGCCACTACATGACCATCAACTACCGCGAGTCCTACGGCATGCACGCCTCCTCGGGCATCCTGTTCAACCACGAGTCGCCGCGCCGCGGTCCCGAGTTCGTGACCCGCAAGATCAGCCAGGCCGTCGCCCGGATCCACCTCGGCCAGCAGGACTCGATGGCGCTCGGCAACCTCGACGCGCAACGCGACTGGGGCTACGCCGGCGACTACGTCGAGGCGATGTGGCGCATGCTCCAGCAGGACGAGGCCGACGACTACGTCATCGCCACCGGCGAGACGCACTCCATCCGCGACTTCCTCGACCTCGCCTTCGCCCACGTCGGCATCGACGACTGGACCAAGCACGTCACGCAGGACCCGCGCTTCATGCGCCCCGCCGAGGTCGAGCTGCTCATCGGCGACGCCTCGAAGGCCAGGGACCAGCTGGGCTGGGCTCCCACCGTGTCCTTCCCCGAGCTCGTCGCGATGATGGTCGACAGCGACATCGCGGCGGTCAAGGCCGGCTGGTGACCGCTCGGGCCCTCATCACCGGCATCGGCGGCCAGGACGGCTCCTACCTCGCGGAGCGTCTCGTCGCCGACGGCATGGAGGTCCACGCCCTCGTGCTGTCCGCGGACGGGCACCCGGCGCACTGCCCCGACGAGGTCGTCCTCCACGCCGGCGACCTCGGCGACCTCGCGGCGACCCGCGAGCTGGTGCGAGAGGTCGCGCCGAGCGAGGTCTACAACCTCGCCGCGATCAGCTCGGTCGCGCAGTCGTGGGACGAGCCGGACCTCACCGCCCACGTCAACGGCCAGGCAGCGGTCGCGCTCATGGAGTCGGCGCGCCTGGTGGGCGACGTACGCCTCGTGCAGGCCTCCAGCGCCGAGATCTTCGGCGAGCCGGCCGCGTCGCCGCAGACCGAGTCGACGCCCGTCGCGCCGCTCAACCCGTACGGCGCCGCGAAGGCCTTCGCGCACCTCTCCGCCCGCGTCTTCCGCCAGCGCGGACTGCACGTGTCGAGCGCGATCCTCTACAACCACGAGTCGCCGCGCCGCCACGAGCGCTTCGTGACGCGCAAGATCACCTCGACGGTGGCTGCGATCGCCCGCGGTGACGCCGACGAGCTGGTGCTCGGCAACCTCGACGCGCGCCGCGACTGGGGCTGGGCGCCCGACTACGTCGACGCGATGGTGCGCGCCGCGCGGGCTGACGAGCCGGCCGACTACGTCGTCGCGACCGGGCGCGCCCACTCCGTACGCGAGCTCGTCGCCGCCGCCTTCGCGGCGGCCGGCATCCCGGAGTGGCTGCACCTCGTGCGCCAGGACGAGCGATTCTTCCGTCCCGCCGACCCGACCGAGCTGGTGGGCGATGCGTCGAAGGCGCGCGAGGTCCTCGGCTGGGCGCCGACGGTCGGTTTCGAGGAGATCGTGGCGCGGATGGTCGCCGCCGACCTCACCTGAACGTCGTACGCCCAGGGTTCACGCCTCAACCTTGAGCCTTGCCCCCGAAACTTCGGGGTGGAGGCTCCAGTTTCCCCGGGTACCCGGGGAACGCGACGGGGACGGGGACCAACCCGCCCCTCACCCGTGCTGCAGCAACCCCAGCAGGTACTCCCCGTAGCCGCTCTTGCGCAGCGGCTGGGCGCGCTCGACGAGCTCGTCGTCGGAGAGCCAGCCCATGCGCCAGGCGACCTCCTCGGGCGCGCCGACCTTGAAGCCCTGGCGGCCCTCGATGGTGCGCACGAAGTTGGAGGCGTCGTTGAGGGAGTCGAAGGTGCCGGTGTCGAGCCAGGCGGTGCCGCGCGGCAGCACCTCGACGTGGAGGCGTCCCTCCTCGAGGTAGCGGCGGTTGAGGTCGGTGATCTCGAGCTCGCCGCGCGCCGACGGCTCGAGCTCGGCGGCGTACTGCACCACGTCGTTGTCGTAGAAGTAGAGCCCCGGCACGGCGAAGTCGCTCTTGGGGTGCTCGGGCTTCTCCTCCAGCGACAGCGCGCGGCCCTGGTCGTCGAACTCCACCACGCCGTACGCCCGGGGGTCGGCGACGTGGTAGCCGAAGACGGCGGCACCGTCGAGCTCGGAGAAGCGCAGCAGCTGGTGGCCCAGGCCGGAGCCGTAGAAGATGTTGTCGCCCAGCACGAGCGCGGAGCGCTGGTCGCCGATGTGGTCGGCACCGATGATGAACGCCTGCGCCAGCCCGTCGGGCGAGGGCTGGACCGCGAAGGTCAGGTCGATCCCGAACTGCGAGCCGTCGCCGAGCAGGCGGTGGAAACCGTCGGCCTCGTGGGGCGTCGTGATGATCAGCACGTCCCGGATGCCCGCCAGCATCAGCGTGGACAGCGGGTAGTAGATCATCGGCTTGTCGTAGACGGGGACCAGCTGCTTGCTGATGCCCTGGGTGATCGGGTGCAGTCGCGAGCCGGTGCCACCGGCCAGGATGATTCCACGCATGCGCCCACCCTATTGCGGGAACGGCGCTCGGTGCCGTACGGCACCATGTGAGGCATGCCGTCCTCGCGTTCGTCCTCCGCCCGACGGCTGGTGCGACCCTTCACCGTCATCGGCGGTCTGTTCCTCCTCGTCATCGTCCTGGGACTGCTGGCGATCCCCTTCCTCAAGGCGCCCGGC
Source organism: Nocardioides furvisabuli (assembly GCF_021083185.1). Lineage (GTDB taxonomy): Bacteria > Actinomycetota > Actinomycetes > Propionibacteriales > Nocardioidaceae > Nocardioides > Nocardioides furvisabuli. The sequence continues at coordinate 314,111 of NZ_JAIGQB010000004.1, forward strand.
AACGCCGAGGGTGCGCGTGCCGACCTCGAGGCCGCGCGCGCCTCGCTGACCAACGGCGACGTCGAGTCCGCGGAGACCAGCATCCAGAGCGCCCGGCGACACGCCGACGAGGTGCAGGACGCGATGCAGGGCATCGGCGGCGACATCTGGAGCCTGGTTCCCGTGGTCGGCGAGCCCGTCTCGGACGTACGCCACCTCGGCAACGCGCTCGACCACCTCACCGCCGCCGCGGAGCTCGCGGTGGAGGCCTGGCCGACCATCAACGGCGAGCAGGCGACCCTCTTCGGCGATCGCTCCGTCGACATGGAGGCCCTCGACACGCTGGTGGGCGCGGTCGACGAGGCGAGCATCCACCTCGACACCGCCCAGATCGAGCTGCGCGAGGTCAACGACGCCAGCGTCGGCGTCGGCACGCGGCTGTCGGAGGCGCGGGACGAGGCCGCCGACGTGGTCGACCCGCTCGCGGCGACCGCACGCCGCGCGAAGCCGCTGGCCGCTGCGCTGCCCGACCTGTTCGGCGGCGGCGAGGACCGCACCTACCTGCTGGCCCTGCTCAACCCCAGCGAGCAGCGCTTCTCCGGAGGCGCACCCCTGACGCTGGCCCCGATGACCGTCCGCGACGGCCGGCTGACCGTCGGCGAGGCGCGCGACACCACCGACAAGGAGCTCTACCGCGTCGGTCGCTGGGAGCGCGTGGAGGACAACCCGTTCCACACCGGCAAGCTGCGCCTGTCGACCTCCACCTACGCCCCCGACTGGTCGGTCTCGGGCGAGGAGCTGCTGCGTGGCTGGGAGCGCATCGTCGGCGAGGAGACCGACGGCCTGATCGCCGTCGACGTGGTCGCGCTCGCCGACCTGCTGCGGGTCACCGGCCCTGTCGACGTCCCGATCTACGGGCGCATCGACTCCTCCAACTTCACCCAGAAGATGGTCGGCGACTACGACGCCTTCCCCGACAACGAGGCCCGCCACGAGCTGAACCTCGCGCTGGTCCCGCTCTTCGCCGACCAGATCCTCGGCGCCGGCCAGGGCATGGAGAAGATCGAGTCGCTGCGCGACTCCGCCCGCGGGCGCCACTTCGCGATGTGGATGCGCGACCCCGACGTGCAGGCGGCGGTGACCGACGTCGGGCTCTCCGGGGAGCTGTCCACCACCGACCACGACTACATCGGCGTCTTCAACCAGAACACCAACCGCAGCAAGTCCGACTACTGGCAGCGCCGCACGGTGACCAGCAACGTCCGCCTGCGCAAGGACGGGTCGGCGGCGGTCGAGCTCACCATCTCGGTCTTCAACGACTCCCCGCCCTACGCCAACGAGCTCTACGGCGACCCGCGCGGCGGCGCAGCCCGCACCCGCTGGAACGGCATGCGCCTGGGCGTCTTCCTGCCCGAGGGCGTCGAGGTCGACCGCGCCGTGGTCGCCGGGCGCGAGGTCGGCACCAAGGTCTTCGACTACTACGGCCGCCCCTACAAGCTGCTCGGCATCACGCTCCCGCCGCGCACGACCCGTGAGGCCGTGCTGGAGTACGTCGTCCCTGCCGCCGCGGTCGCGCGCGACGACGGCACGCTCACCTACCGGCTCGACGCCACGCCGCAGGGCATGGTGATCCCGCAGGCGATGAAGGTCAGCGTGCAGTGGCCAGAGGGCTACGACGTCTCCGAGCTGCCGGAGGGCTGGACGCGCTCCGGCCCCGGCCGGGCGACGTACGACGACCCGGGCCTGGTCACCCAGCCGAGCTTCAGCATCACCGGCTCCACCGTCGGGGCCACCGCGCCCTAGACTCCCCCGCATGGAACGCCTTCTCGTGACCGGGGGCGCGGGGTTCATCGGGTCGAACTTCGTGCACCACCTCGTCGACCACACCGACCTGCGCATCACCGTCCTCGACAAGCTGACCTACGCGGCCAGCAAGGAGTCGCTGGCCGGGCTGCCCGAGGACCGGGTGCAGCTGGTGGTCGGCGACATCGCCGACGAGGACGTCGTCGACCCGCTGGTGGCGGCCCACGACGCGGTCGTCCACTACGCCGCGGAGTCCCACAACGACAACTCGCTCAACGACCCGAGCCCGTTCATCCGCACCAACATCCTCGGCACCTACACGATCCTCGAGGCGGTGCGCAAGCACGACAAGCGCCTGCACCACGTCTCGACCGACGAGGTCTACGGCGACCTCGAGCTCGACGACCCCGAGCGCTTCACCGAGGACACCCCCTACAACCCGTCCTCGCCGTACTCCGCCTCCAAGGCCGGGTCGGACCACCTCGTCCGGGCCTGGGTGCGCAGCTTCGGTGTCCGCGCGACGGTGTCCAACTGCTCCAACAACTACGGCCCCTGGCAGCACATCGAGAAGTTCATCCCGCGCCAGATCACCAACGTCATCGACGGCATCCGCCCCAAGCTCTACGGCTCCGGCGAGAACGTCCGCGACTGGATCCACGCCGACGACCACTCCTCGGCCGTGCTCACGATCCTGGAGAAGGGCCGCATCGGCGAGACCTACCTCATCGGCGCCGACGGCGAGAAGAACAACCTCGAGGTCGTCCGACTCATCCTCACGCTGATGGGCAAGGACGCCGACGACTTCGACCACGTCAACGACCGCGCCGGGCACGACATGCGCTACGCCATCGAGTCGGGCAAGCTGCGCCAGGAGCTCGGCTGGTCGCCGCAGTTCCAGGACTTCGAGTCCGGCCTGGCCAACACCATCAAGTGGTACGAGACCCACGAGGACTGGTGGCGCCCCCACAAGGACGCCACCGAGGCGAAGTACGCGGAGAAGGGCCAGTGAGCCTCTCCCCCCAGACGTTGCCGAGCCTCGAGACGACCCCCATCCCGGGCCTCGTCGTCGTACGCCTCGACCGCCGCGACGACGACCGCGGGTTCTTCAAGGAGAACTGGCAGCGCGAGAAGATGCTGGCCATCGGCCTGCCCGACTTCGGCCCGGTCCAGAACAACGTCTCCTTCAACGCAGACCGCGGCGTCACGCGCGGCATCCACACCGAGCCGTGGGACAAGTTCATCTCGCTGGCGACCGGACGGATCTTCGGCGCCTGGGTCGACATGCGCGAGGGCGAGTCCTTCGGCACGACCTTCACCCTCGAGATGGACACCTCGGTGGCGGTCTTCGTCCCCCGCGGCGTCGGCAACAGCTACCAGGTGCTCGAGGACTCGACCGCCTACACCTACCTCGTCAACGACCACTGGCGTCCCGGCGTGACCTACCCCGCGCTCGCGCTGGGCGACCCCACCGCGGCGATCGACTGGCCGATCCCGCTGTCCGAGGCGATCATCAGCGAGAAGGACCAGAACGCCCCCGCGCTCGACCCGAGCACGGCGATGGCACCGAGGAAGACGCTCATCGTCGGTGCGCTCGGCCAGCTCGGCCGCGCCCTGCACGCCGCCCACCCGGCTGCGGACCGCGTCGACCTCGTCGCCGCCGAGGAAGACGGGCACAGCGGCGTCACCGCGCTCGACCTGACCGACAGCGAGGCCGTCGCCGCCTGGCCGTGGCACGAGTACGCCGTCGTGCTCAACGCAGCGGCGTACACCGCCGTCGACGCCGCCGAGACCACCGAGGGGCGGGTGACCGCCTGGGCCGCCAACGCCTCCGGTCCCGCCACGCTGGCCAGGCTCGCGCGCGAGCACCGCTTCACGCTGGTCCACTACTCCTCGGAGTACGTCTTCGACGGCACCGCCGACCTCGACCCCGGCCACACCGAGGACGAGCCGCTGTCCCCGCTCGGGGTCTACGCCCAGTCCAAGGCCGCCGGAGACCTGGCCGTGGGCCTGGCACCGCGCCACTACCTGCTCCGCACCTCCTGGGTGATCGGCGAGGGCAAGAACTTCGTGCGCACCATGCAGTCGCTGGCGGAGAAGGGCGTCTCACCCAGCGTGGTCGAGGACCAGGTCGGCCGCCTCACCTTCACCGAGGAGCTCGTGCGCGCGACCGCCCACCTGCTCGACAGCGGCGCCGACTTCGGCACCTACAACCTGTCCAACGGCGGGCCGGCGATGTCGTGGCGCGAGATCGCGCAGGCCGTCTTCCAGCGGTCCGGGCGCAGCGCCGACGACGTCTCCGGAACCACCACGGAGGCGTACGCCGAGGGCGTGCTGGCGCAGGGCAACCCGTTCGCCCCGCGCCCGCTCAACTCCGCGCTGTCGCTGGCGAAGATCCGGGCCACCGGCTTCGAGCCGGAGGACGCCCTGATCGCGCTCGACCGCTACCTCGCCCGCTGAGCGATCAGCGGCGCGAGGTGACCTCGGCCAGCGCAGGGCGTACGTCGGCGAGGTAGACGAACGCGGCGATCGTGAAGACGAGGTGGATGATCCCCAGCGGCGAGGAGCCGATGAAGATCAGCTGCGCCGCGAAGCCGAGACCGGTGATCGCGCACCACGCCTGCTTGGTGAGCTTGCCGGCGGCTTCGTAGGCCTCGGCGGAGTAGGTGAGGGAGTTGATGAAGGCGAACCCCTTGACCGCGAGCAGCACGACGAGCACCACCAGCATGAGGGTGCTCTGGAACGCGTAGATGGTCACGAGGACAAGAGTAGGCGAACGCAGAAGGCCCCCGTCCTCGCGGACGGGGGCCTCGTGCGTGTCAGAACAGCATCAGCTGCTGCTCATCGGCGGGTGCTCTTCAGTCGCCGACCTTCTCGGCGGCGTCGGCGACGGCCTTGACCGCGGTGGTCGCGGTCTTGGTGGCGGTGGTCGCGGTGGCCTTGGCGCTGCTCTGTGCGGTGGCCGTCTTCTTGGCCGCGGTCTTGCGCGCGGTGGTCGCGGCGGCCTTCTTGCCGGCAGCCTTCTGCGTCGCCTTCTTGGCGGTCGGCTTCGGCTTGGGGGCGACCTTGGTCGCAGCGGTCTTGTCGGCAGCCTCGACGTTGGCCTCGGCGGCCTTCTTGGCCTGGGTGGCGGTGGTCTTGGCCTTGGTGGCGGTGGTCTTGGCGGACTTCACCGTCGCCTTGGTCGACTCCTGGCGGCGGATGCGGCCCACGAGGGACTCGCCGCGCTTGACCAGCTCGGTGTAGGTGGCGTTCGCGGCCGCGACGTTCTCGTCGACCAGCGTGGAGACCTGGGTGGTGACCTTGGCGGGGTACGCCTTGGCCTCGGCCTGGAGCTCGGCGACGCGGGCCTCGACGGCGGCACGGCGGGCCTGGGCCTGCTTGCGCAGCGCCTTCGGGTCGGTCGCGGTCTTCTGGACGTCGGTCACCCGGGTGCTGACGTCCTTCTGCACGGCGGAGACGCGCTTCTGCACGTCGGCGACGGCCTCGCGGACGGCCTCGACGGCGAGGTCGGTCACGCCGACACCGGCGAGGACGGGCTTGAGGGCTTCGGTCTTGATGTCGAACTTGGCGTTGGCCATGTCCTTCTCCTTCTGGTGGATGTCCCGACCCGGATGGTCGGGTCGGGTTTCAGTCCTGGATGGCTTCGGGGGCGTCGCGCTCGTTCAGCGCGAGGAACGACGCGTAGACGTCGAGCAGCGAGTGCTTCTGCCGCTCGGTGAGTCCTGGGTCGGCGAGGATCGCCAGCTCGACGGAGCCGGCCTGGCCGGGATCGGGATGGACGATGCCCGCGCGGACGTAGAGCTGCTCGGCAGAGACCCGCAGCGCGCGGGCCAGTTGCTGCAGCACCTCGGCCGAGGGCTTGCGCAGACCGCGCTCGATCTGGCTGAGGTAGGGGTTGCTGACGCCGACCTGATCGGCCAGCTGCCGCAGCGAGAGCTGGGCGGCCAGGCGCTGCTCCTTGAGGTAGTCACCCAGGGAGCCGAGCGAGCCCAGGGAGCCGACGACAGCCTTGCTCGTCTTGGTGCTCTTGTCCTTGGCCATGTCCCCATTGTGCTAACACCAGTTAGCAAAAGCCAAGTCCTGACAGGGTGACTGCGCTCACAACCGCCATATTTTACGCACGTTCAGCGCTAGCTAGAAGGCAGCGCGGATCACCCCGACGGGTACGCCGCCGCCCAGGAGCTCGTGGTGCCCGGTGGCCTTGACCGCGGCCGCGTCGACGCCGGCCTCCTCCAGCACCCCCGAGCGCCGCAACGCCTCGGCCATCAGCACGGGGCGCACACGGGGAGCCCCGTCGTCGGTCTTCAGCGCCCAGGCGCGGCCGTCGGGCAGCGCCACGGCGTAGCAGGACTCGGCGCCGGCCTTGCCGATAAGGCCCGGGATCGCGCGGTGCAGCGCGAGCTCGTCGCGGGTCGTCCCGCTGACGTGGTCGGGATGGCGGCGGATCGCCTCGGCCACGGTGCGCTCCGGCCCGTCCGTCGCCGTGGCGAGGGTCGCGAAGGCGCGCGCCAGGCCCACGAGCGAGGTGGACAGCAGCGGGGCTCCGCAGCCGTCGACGGCGACGGTGTCGACGGGCTCGCCCGTCACCCGGGCGAAGGTCTCGCCGATCGCGACCTGCAGCGGGTGGTCGGCGTGGAGGTAGGTCGCGGTGTCCCACCCCTGCAGCACGCAGGTGGCCAGCATCGCCGCGTGCTTACCCGAGCAGTTCATCAGGATCGAGGAACGGGTCCCGCCCTCGCGGATCACCCGCTCGCGCGCGGCGTCGTCGAGCGGGTAGTCGAGCGGCGTCTGCAGGGCCGACTCGTCGAGGCCCGCCGAGGCCAGCGTGCGGCGTACGCCCTCGACGTGGAAGGACTCCCCCGAGTGCGACGCGCAGGCCAGCGCCAGCAGGTCCGGCGGGAGGTCCAGGCCGAGCTCGACCATCGCGAGCGCCTGCACGGGCTTGTTGCTCGAGCGCGGCAGCACCGGCACGGTGACCTCGCCGACGGACCAGTCGACCGTCCCGTCGGCGGCGAGCGCGACGATCGATCCGTAGTGGTGGCCCTCGACGAAGCCGGAGCGGACGATCTCGGCGACGACCGGCAGGCCAGTCCGGGGCGTGGTGGGGGCAGCAGACGACATGGCCCGCAGGCTACTCACCGCGGACGGCCCACCTGCACAGTGAGAGGATGCGCGGGTGATCCAGCACTGCCCCACGCCGACCGAGCTCGACGACCTGGAGCTCCTCGTCTCCGGTGCCTACGCACCGTCGACCCGCTTCAACGAGCCCGGCAGCGCAGTGACGCTCGCGCTGCCCGAGGGCGTGAGCGAGGCCGAGCTCGTCGACCCCGAGGGGCTCCCCCTGGCGCGGGTCGGCGCGGACGGCTCGCTGGATCCCCTCACCCACGCGCAGTACGGCCCCTTCCGCCGGCTGCACCTCTCCCCCGCCCAGGTCCGCGAGCAGCACGCCGGTGCCACCTTCGTGCCGGTCACCGACGCGCTCTCCGACGCCGAGCTCGCCGAGCTGCGCGGCCTGGGCCGCGTGGTCCTGCTCGCCCTGACCGGCACCGGCACCGCTGCCCTGTCCCCGGTCGCGCTGGTCCGCGCGACGCTGGTCGCGGCCGACCTGCTCGACGACGCGAGCGTGGTCGCGGTGCCGCTTCCGGCCCACGGCGACGCGGACGCCGACCACGAGCTGGGCGTGAGGGTCGTCGGCAACTACGCCGCGGGCGACCCGGTCCACGGGCTGGCCGACGCCCCCGACTCGCCCCTCCCCGCACCCGTCGCAGCGATCGCCGACGCGGACCGACCCGGGCCCGAGGAGCAGGGCCTCGTGCTCTTCTTCACCGGACTCTCCGGCAGCGGCAAGTCCACGCTGGCCCGCGCCTTCATGGACCTCCTGCTCGAGCAGGGCGGCCGCTCGGTCACCAGCCTCGACGGAGATGTCGTACGCCGTCACCTGTCCGCGGGCCTGACCTTCTCCAAGGCCGACCGGGAGACCAACATCCGCCGCATCGGCTGGGTCGCCGCCGAGATCGCCCGCCACGGCGGCGTCGCCGTCTGCTCGCCGATCGCGCCCTTCGCCGAGACCCGCGAGCAGGTGCAGGAGATGGTCGAGGTCGCCGGCGGCGCCTTCTTCCTGGTCCACGTCGCCACGCCGCTGGAGGAGTGCGAGCGTCGCGACCGCAAGGGCCTCTACGCCAAGGCGCGCGCCGGCGAGATCCCGGAGTTCACCGGCATCTCCTCGCCCTACGAGGAGCCCGTGGACCCCGCCGTCCGCGTCGACACCACCGGACGCACCATCGAGGACGCGCTGGGCGACGTCCTCGTCGCCCTCGACGAGGCCGGCTACCTCCACCTCGAGGCCTCGCATGGCTGAGCCGTTGCGGGTGCTCTTCGTGTGCACCGCCAACATCTGCCGCTCGCCCGCGATGGAGCTCATCGCCCGCGACCTCGCCGGCGATGCCGACATCGTCTTCAGCAGCCTCGGCACCCACGCCCGCGACGGGCACCGGATGAACTCCGAGATGCGCGCGCTGCTGCCCGAGGGGATGGCCAGCGGGTTCCGCAGCCGGCACCTCACCCCGGCCCTGCTCGACGACGCCGACCTGGTACTGACCGCCGAGTCGGCGCACCGCCAGCACATCCTCGACGACTTCCCGCAGCTGCACCGCAAGGTCTTCACGCTGGGCCAGTTCGAGGCGACCGTCGCGGACCTGCCCGACCTCAGCGGCCACGAGCTGGTGGCCGCGGCCGGCCAGCGGCGTACGCCGTCGGCCCCCGAGCACGACGTCGCCGACCCCTACCGGCGCGGGAGGGCAGCCGCCCAGCAGGCAACCGGCACAATCACTGCCATGCTGAGCGTGATCGTGCCGCGCCTGACCGGCCGAGCCCCGTCGGAGGAGACGCGCTGATGGACTGGATCACAGCCGCCTTCTTCTCGATCCTCGCCGCCGGGTTCTTCGTCGGCATCGTCGTCGGCCTCACCGGCATGGGCGGAGGCGCCCTGATGACGCCGGCGCTGCTGTTCCTCGGCGTCGGCTCCCCCGCCGTCGTGGTCACCGCCGACCTCACGGCGGCTGCGATCTACAAGACCGGCGGCGCGATCGTGCACCAGCGCGAAGGCTCGCCCAACATGCAGCTGGCCAAGTGGCTGATGATCGGCTCGATCCCGATGGCCTTGCTGGGCCCCCACCTCGTGGCGTGGCTCACCGACGACGTCGACCAGCTCAACCACGTCCTGGTGATCTGCATCGGCTTCGCCCTGCTCCTCGCCGCGGCGACGTACGCCCTGCGCCTCTACGTCAACCTGCTCCGCGTGCGCTCCGGCACCCACGTCACCGACGACAACCCGGCGATCCGCGTGGTCCCGACCCTGCTGGTCGGCATGCTCGGTGGCCTGCTCGTCGGCGTCACCAGCGTCGGCTCGGGCTCGGTCATCATGATCGCGCTGCTGATGCTCTACCCCGGCCTCTCCGCGGTGAAGCTCGTCGGCACGGACCTCGTGCAGGCCGTGCCGCTGGTGCTGGCCGCGGCCATCTCCAACATCGCGCTGCACGGCATCGACTGGGAGATCCTCATCCCCCTGGTCATCGGCTCGGTGCCCGGCACCATCTTGGGATCGGTCCTCGCCCCGCGCGTGCCGCAGTCCTTCATCCGCCGCGGCATCGTGGTGGTGCTGACCATGAGCGGTGTCGCGCTGCTCGACAAGTCCGGCTGGGCCCCGCTCGGCGTGGAGGAGACCCACCCGATGCTCATCGCCGGCATCGGCCTGGCGGTGCTGCTGGTGCTCCCGATCGTGTGGGGCTTCCTGCGCAAGCAGCAGGGACTGCCGATGTTCGGCTCCCCCACCATCGCCCAGCTCGAGGACCCGAGCTATCGCCCCGGGCTCGTGGGGATGAAGAAGGTCGACGACTCCTAGACCCCTCAGCCCAGGCCGAGCAGCTCGCGGCACTGGGCGGGCGTCATCGGCGTACGCTGCGCGATCCGTCCCAGGTCGACCGCGCGCGCGACGAGCTGGGCGTTGGACTCCACGGGCACGCCGCGGCTGATGGTGAGCACGTCCTCCATGCCGACGCGCAGGTGCCCGCCCATGGACAGCGAGGCCATCGCGACCGCGAGCGTCGAGCGCCCGATGCCGGTGGCCGACCAGGAGGTGACCTCGGGCGGCAGGGCCGTGACGCCGGCGACGAGGGCCGGGGCGGTGCCGGGCATGCCGCCGGGGACGCCCATCACGAAGTCGACGTGCACCTTGGCGCCGGCGGGCGTGCCGTGCTCCCGCAGCAGCCGACCCAGCGCGTGCACCTGGCCGAGGTCGAACAGCTCGAACTCCGGAGCCACGCCGCGTTCGAGGGCGAGCTGGTAGAGGTCCTTCACGAAGGGCCAGGGGTTGAGGAAGACGTCGTCGCCGAAGTTCGTGGTGCCCATGGTCAGGCTGCACGAGTCGGGCCCGGCGTCGAGCACCTTCAGCCGCTCATCCAACGGGTCGTGCACCGACCCTCCCGTCGAGAGCTGCACGACGAGCGAGGAGCTCGAGCGCACGGCGTCGACCCACTCGCGCAGCAGCGACTGGTCGAGCGTCGGCGCGTGCTCGCCGTCGCGCACGTGGAGGTGGATCATCGCCGCTCCGGCGGCCTCGCACTCGGCGGCCGTGCGCGCGATCTCCTCCGGCGTGGTGGGGAGGTGCGGGCAGTCGGCCTTGGCGGTCTCGGCCCCCGTGGGGGCGACCGTGATCAGCAACGCGTCGGCGTGGGTGGCAGGCATGGCGGCATCCTTGCACCATGCGTGCGGTCATCCAGCGGGTCCTCTCCGCCAGCGTCCGGGTCGACGACGAGGTCGTCGGGAGCATCGACGTCCCGGGGCTCCTGGTCTACCTCGGCGTCACCCACGGCGACGGTCCGGACGAGGTGGCGTGGACGGCTCGCAAGATCTGGGACCTGCGCCTGCTCCGCGAGGAGCAGAGCGCGAGCGACGTCGGTGCCCCGGTGCTGGTGGTCAGCCAGTTCACGCTGTACGGCGACGCCCGCAAGGGCCGACGACCCACCTGGCAGGCCGCAGCACCGGGACCGGTCAGCGAGCCGGCCTACGACGCGGTGTGCGCCGAGCTGGTGCGCCTCGGCGCCCACGTCGAGCGCGGGCGCTTCGGGGCCGACATGAGGGTGGAGAGCGTCAACGACGGCCCGATCACCCTCGTCCTCGACACTCCCTAGCTCGGCCCGGTCTCCCAGACCCGCGCCCAGTCGACGTCCATGTGCTCGGGCAGCTCGCCGTTGAAGCGCGGCAGCTCGTAGTCCGACGACAGCAGGCTGAGGATCAGGAACTCCGGGCGCCCGGACGTCTCGCCCTCGATGCGCTGGGTGACACGACCGTCGATGCGGAAGACGTACTCCTCCGGCGTCCACTCGACGGAGAAGACGTGGTACTCGCTGGCCCAGTCGTCGCCGAGCTCGTCGACGTCGGGGAGCCAGCCGCCGAGCGTCTTCTTCTCGCCGGCCTCGTCGAGGAAGTAGGTGAAGCTGGTCAGCCCGCCCTCGGGGTGGTCGTCGCCGAAGTACTCCATGACGTCGATCTCGGCGCCACCCTTCTCGGGGCCGCCGGGCTGCTGGCCGCCGGCGGCCTGCATCCAGAAGGCGGAGTGCTGCCCGCGTGCGGCCTGGGTCTTGATCCGCGCAGCGGCGAAGCCGTAGGTGAAGGCGTACGAGCCCTCGGTGCCGACGTGGCCGTTGAGCCGGAAGGGGAACTTCTTGCGCCGTCCCGGCAGCTGGCACTCGTCGCCGCGGCGGTCCGGGTCCTCGAGCACGCTCAGCCGGAGCACGCCGTCGGCGACCTCCGCGGCGTCGGCGGAGGCGCGCGAGCAGGTGCGTACGCCAATGTAGCCCTGGTCGCGGGTGGCCCAGGGCCCGTCCGCCTCGTCGACGGTGTCCTCGTCGAAGTCGTCGGTGAAGCCGGCCTCCGGGGCGTCAGCGGTGTCCACCGCGGCGCCGATCGCGTCGTCACCGTCGCCGACCACGACGTGGAGCTCGCCGTCCTCGCGCGAGGTCAGCGCGACGTGGCCCTCGTCGTCGGTCTCGGCCTCCGAGACCGTCTCCCACTCGCCGTCGCCGGTCTCAGCTACCAGGGTGACGGCGGTTCCGGCCTCGACGTCGGCCACGGTCGCGTCCACGACCCACGCGGCCTCGTCGGCCGCCTCGACGTCCTCGCCGGTGGCGGCGAGCTGGGGCAGCACGCGGGCCTGCACGGCGTCACTGGCGTCGTACGTCGGGGGCGCGGGCGTGCTCTCGGCGGACGAGCAGCCGGCGCCGACGAGGGCGACGGCGAGCAGTGCGCCGAGGGCGCTCCGGGAGGAGAGCGTGCGGGACACGAGTCGGGGGTTTCGGCTCATTCCGTCGAGTCTGGCCGACCACACCCGGTGACGCGAATTCACCGAGGGGAGCGCCGTCGCTACGATGGTCGCTGCTGTCCCTAGAGAGGTCCTTGCCACGTCATGACCAACACCCACGTCGACTACCAGCTGAGTCAGCTGGACCAGCTCGAGGCAGAGTCGATCCACATCTTCCGTGAGGTCGCCGCCGAGTTCGAGAAGCCGGTCCTGATGTTCTCCGGTGGCAAGGACTCCATCGTCATGCTCCGCCTCGCGGAGAAGGCGTTCTTCCCGTCCAAGCTCCCCTTCCCGCTGCTCCAGGTCGACACCGGCCTGGACTTCGACGAGGTGCTCTCCACGCGTGACTCGTGGGTCGAGCGGCTCGGCGCGCGGATGATCGTCGCCACGATCGACGAGGCGATCGCCGCCGGTCACGTGGTCGACGACGGCAAGACCAGCCGCAACCGGATGCAGATCGGCACGCTGCTCGGCGCCATCGAGGAGCACGGCTTCACCGCCGCCTTCGGTGGGGGGCGCCGCGACGAGGAGAAGGCCCGCGCCAAGGAGCGCGTCTACTCCCACCGCGACGACTTCGGCCAGTGGGACCCCAAGATGCAGCGCCCCGAGCTGTGGAGCCTCTACAACGGACGCATCCACGCCGGGGAGCACATGCGGATCTTCCCGCTGTCCAACTGGACCGAGCTCGACATCTGGCACTACATCCACCGCGAGCAGATCGAGATCCCCTCGATCTACTTCGCGCACGAGCGCGAGGTCATCGAGCGCGACGGCATGCTGCTCTCGCTCGGTCCGGAGATCCAGCCCAAGGGCAACGAGCAGGTCGAGAAGAAGATGGTGCGCTTCCGCACCGTGGGTGACCGCACCCAGACCGGCTGCGTCGAGTCCCGTGCCACCGACACCGCCGCCATCATCGACGAGATCGCCATCGCGCGCGTGACCGAGCGTGGTGCCACCCGTGGCGACGACCGGTTCTCCGAGGCCGCCATGGAAGACCGCAAGAAGGAAGGCTACTTCTGATGGCCAGCACCCCCCAGACCTCTGACTCCCACACCATGGCCCAGGGCGGGATGGACCTGCTCCGCTTCGCGACCGCCGGCTCGGTCGACGACGGCAAGTCCACCCTCATCGGGCGCCTGCTCCTCGACTCGAAGTCGATCTTCGAGGACCAGCTCGAGGCGGTGGAGTCGACGAGCGTGTCCAAGGGCTACGACTACACCGACCTGGCACTGCTGACCGACGGCCTGCGCTCCGAGCGCGAGCAGGGCATCACCATCGACGTGGCCTACCGCTACTTCGCCACGCCCACGCGCAAGTTCATCATCGCCGACACCCCCGGCCACATCCAGTACACCCGCAACATGGTCACCGGCGCCTCGACCGCCGACCTCGGCCTCGTGCTGGTCGACGCCCGGCAGGGCCTCACCGAGCAGTCGCGCCGCCACGCGGTGCTGCTGTCGCTGCTCCGGGTCCCGCACCTCGTGCTCGCGATCAACAAGATGGACCTCGTCGACTGGTCGGAGGAGGTCTACGAGAAGATCCACCGCGAGTTCACGACCTTCGCGACGAAGCTCAACATCCCCGACCTCGAGGTCATCCCGATCTCGGCGCTGCAGGGTGACAACGTCGTCAACCGCTCCGAGAACACCCCGTGGTACTCCGGTCCCACGCTCATGCACCACCTCGAGCACGTCCACGTCGCGTCCGACCGCGACCTGGTCGACACCCGCTTCCCCGTGCAGTACGTCATCCGCCCCAAGTCCGACGCCTACCACGACTTCCGTGGCTATGCCGGTCAGGTGGCCGGCGGCGTGCTGAAGAAGGGCGACGAGGTCGTCGTGCTCCCCAGCGGCATGCCGTCGAAGATCGCCAAGGTCGAGCTCTTCGACCAGGAGGTCGCCGAGGCCTTCCCGCCCATGAGCGTCACGGTGCACCTCGAGGACGACGTCGACGTCTCGCGCGGCGACATGATCGCCAGGCCGAAGAACGCGCCCAAGCCCAGCCAGGACATCGACGCGATGATCTGCTGGATGACCAACGAGCCGCTCAAGCCGCGGCAGAAGCTGGCCATCAAGCACACCACCCGCACGGGGCGCGCGATGGTCAAGGACATCCAGTACCGCCTGGACGTCAACTCGCTGCACCGTGACCAGGACACGAAGGAGCTCGGTCTCAACGAGATCGGCCGCGTCCAGCTGCGCACCACGGTGCCGCTGCTGTGCGACCCGTACTCCAAGAACCGCACCACGGGCTCGTTCATCCTCATCGACGAGGCCACCGGCGTGACCGTCGGCGCGGGGATGATCAACAGCGGCAGCTGATCCTCGACGCTGGTGGAGGGACGGGCTCAGCGCCTGTCGCGGAACCAACGCTCACGAGGCCCCGACCACCCGGTCGGGGCCTCGTCGCGTCGTGCGCCAGCTCACCCAATTGAAAATGTGAGAACCACGGCCCCGCGCTTGCCCGAAATCGACACCTGAGTGGCAAACGTGGCGCACAATGACCCCATGGACGCGCGTCATGCCGAGATGCTGGGCCGCACCGACCGCGAGGCGCTGGGTCGCCGGCTCCGGTCCGCACGCCAGGCACGGGGTCTCACCCAGGGGCAGGTCGCGGGCGACCTGATGTCGGTGGCCTACCTCTCCCGCATCGAGAGCGGCCACCGCCGCCCCACCGCGCCTGCGCTCGAGACCCTCGCGGAGCGCCTCGGCGTCACCGTCGACTCCCTGCTGGGCGAGCCCGAGCGCCACGTGGTCGACCAGATCCGCCTCGCCCTCGACTATGCCGAGCTCTCCTTGGAGTCCGGGCAGCCCGAGGACGCCGAGCGCCACCTGCAGCAGGCGCTGGACACCTTGGCCACCTCACGCACGGCCGGGCTCCGCGAGCGCGCGCGCCTGCTCCACGCCCGTGCCCTCGAGGCCACCCACCGCGAGGACGACGCCGTCATCGAGCTCGAGTCGGTCATCGACGACCGGTCCGCCGACGGGCTGACCCGGATCAAGGCCGGCATCGCCCTGAGCCGCATCTACCGCGAGACCGGCGACCTGGGTCGCGCCATCGAGTGCGGCGAGCGGGTCATGTCCGACGTGGAGGAGGCCGGGCTCGAGTCCTGCGACGAGGCGGTCCAGCTCGCGGTCACCGTTGCCGCCGCACACTTCGAGCGCGGCGACACCGCCCACGCCGTACGCCTGTGCCGCAAGGCCATCACCAGGGCCGAGTCGCTCGGGTCGCCCCGAGCGCGCGCCTCGGCCTACTGGAACGCCAGCGTCATGCAGGCCAACCGCGGCGATGTGAGCGCGGCCGTGCCCCTCGCGGAGCGCGCGCTGGCGCTGCTCGGCGAGGGCCAGGACGCCCGCAACCTCGCCCGCCTGCGCACCGAGGTCGGACGACTCCAGCTCGAGCTGGACCCGCCGGCCATCGACGAGGCGCGCCACAACCTCGAGCAGGCGGCGGCGGAGATGGAGTGGAGCAGCGCCTCCCCCGTCGACCGCGCGTGGACGCTGCTGGGGCTTGCGCGCGTGGGCTTCCTGGCCGGGGACCTCGCCGGGAGCCGTGCCCTCGTGGCGCAGGTGCACACCACCGCCGACGGGAACGCCCCGCTGGCCGAGGCCGAGGCGCTGACCCTCGAGGGCAGGACGTACGCCGCCGAGGGCGCGACCGAGCTCGCCGCACGGTCCTACCAGGCCGCGGTCCTCCGGCTCTCAGCCATCGGTGCCGACCAGGGCGCGGCACAGCTGTGGTTCGACCTCGCCGACCTCCTCGAGGGCGTCGGGCTGGCCGATCAGGCGCTGGACGCCTACCGCCGTGCCGCGGCGTCGACCGGGCTGCGGGCTCGGGTCACCTCGACGACCCTCGCCCGCAGCTGATCCTCAGGTCACTCGGGATCAGCAGCACCACACGTTGCGCATCTGCTGCTTGGCGGGCGCGGCCTCGGCCGGCGCGGAGAGACCGATCATGCCGATCAGGGCGATCGAGGCGACGAGGATGCGGGGGGCCTTGCGGATCATGGTGTCTCCAGGGGCTAGGTGTGCTGGGTGGGGTTGTGGCAGGCGTCCCGAGCCCCTGCCGGAGAAATCTTGTCAAAGCTGGTGCTGAGTGTCGTCCCGTTTGGCAAAGTTGGGCAAGTGCGATGACAAATCACGTGAGACGCATCGCACCAGCCCTGCGGGAACCCACCCCTGCGGGACACGTGCCGGACCCCACCCGGACACCGCCCGGACCCCCTGCCCCGGCAGGGGGTCCCCGCGCGTCCGGGCGCGCAGGGTCTCACGCAGCCCGCGTCGGGGACGGCCTGCAGGAAGGGTCAGCGCGGCAGGGCCACCCGCACGGTGGTGCCGGCTCCGGGGGCGCTGTCGAGCGACACCTCGCCGGCGTGGGCCTCGACGATGGTGCGCACGGTGTGCAACCCGAGGCCCGCGCCGGGCACCCGGAGGCGACGGGAGTTGGCGCCGCGGAAGAAGCGGGTGAAGACGTCGGCCACGTCGAGGAGGTCGATGCCGACACCCTCGTCGACGACGGTGAGCACGACCTGGCCCCGGTCCTCCGACAGGGTGACGCGGACCAGGTCGCCGGCCCGGCTGTAGGCGATGGCGTTGGCGAGCAGGTTGTCGAGCACCTGCCGCAGGCGCATGCCGTCGGCCACGGCCACCAGCGAGGATGGCCCGTGCCACTCCACGCGCACCCCGGATCCCGACGCGTCGAGACCGGCGGCCTCGACCGCCTCGGTGAGCACCGCGGCGACGTCGAGACGGTAGGGGTCGACGACCGACGACCCGGCCGACACGCGGGCGGCGAGGAGCAGGTCGGCGACCAGGTGGGACAGCCGCAGCATGTTGCGCCGGGCGGCGCCCACCTGCTGGTGCCCCTCGGCCGTGACGTCGCCGGAGTCGTCGAGCAGCTCGAGGTAGGCGAGCGCGGAGGTCAGCGGCGTACGGAGCTCGTGGGACACGGTCGCGACGAAGTCGTCCTTGGCCCGCACCGCCCGCAGCAGGTCGGTGACGTCCTGGTGGGCCACCACGGCGCCGGAGAGTCGTCCGAATCGGTCACGGACCGGACGTGCGGAGACCGACAGGGCGCGCCGGGAGTCCGGGTCCTCCCCGACCCACAGCAGCACGTCGTCGAACTGCTCGCCCCGCGCGGCTCGCACCGTCGGCAGCTCGTCGACGGGCAGCCGGCGCAGGTCGAGGTCGTAGGCGAACGCGCCGGGGCCCGCGTGGCCGTCGTGCCCGCGTGGGTAGACCAGGTCGAGGATGTCCGAGAGTCGGTTGTTGAAGGCGAGGTAGGCGCCGTCGGCGTCGACCTGGAGCAGGCCGACGGCCACCGACTCGAAGAGGGCCTCGGTGCGTCGCTGCTCCGCCTCCACCGCGGCCTCGGCCGCGTCGAGCCGCTCGACGAACGCGTGCCGCTCGGTGATGTCGGCGACCTGGAAGATGAAGTGGACCGGTGAGCCGTCCGGTGCTCGCAGCAACGCCACCGACAGGTCGCCGATCACGACGGCACCGTCGGCGCGGATGAAGCGCTTGGTGATCCGGTAGGAGCTGATGTCTCCCGCTATCGTCCGGTGGAGCAGCCGGAGGTCGCTCGCGAGGTCGTCGGAGTGGGTGACCGACTGGACGTCGAGGGTGGCGAGCACGTCGGGCTCGTGGCCGAGCATGTCGCACAGCGCTGCGTTGACGGTGAGGAACGCCCCGGCGGGAGAGACGATCGCCATGCCGACGGGCGAGTGCTCCATGGTCAGTCGCCACAGGTCCTCCGTTTCGGCCAGATGGGTCTGTGCCGTCACGCAACCCTCCTTCGCACGCACCGCCGGGATGCTCACCGTACGAGTGGGCGCACTCCGCACTCGTCCACTTGGCGAAACAGTGGCAGAACTGAGGGAATCAGCAGGGCAGGCCGACGCGCACCGTGGTGCCCACGCCGAGGTCGCTCTCGACGTGGATCTCGCCCCCGTGGGCCTCGATGATGGACCGCGCGATACGGAGTCCGCGGCCGGCGGTCGGGAGCCGCTCCCGCTCGGTGTCCTGCTCGACGAACAGGCCGCTGCCGAAGAGCACCGCGCCGTCCCGGTCGGCCACACCGGCTCCGTCGTCGACCACCGACAGCGCGACGTGGCGCCCCCGGTCCGTGAGCGCCGCCTCGACCCGCACCTCGTCCTCGGCGGACGCGACGGCGTGGGCGAGGAGGTTGTCGATCGCGTGCCGCAGCTGCATCCCGTCGCCGACCACCGGCATCTCCTCGGGCAACCGTGCCACCAGGTGTACGTCCTTGCCCGCCGCGTCGACCTCCGCTGCCGCCAAGGACTCCCGGAGGAGCGCCGCCAGGTCGATGCGGTAGCGATCGGCCGTGGGCGTCCCGGTGGTGGCGCGTGCGGCGTAGATGAGGTCGTTGACCAGCATCGCGAGACGTCGGGAGTTGCGGCGTACGGCCCCGAGGTGCTGGCGGACGTCGTCGCTCAGGCCGGGTGAGTCCTCGACCAGCTCGAGGTAGGCCAGCGCAGCGGTGAGGGGCGTACGCAGCTCGTGCGACACCGCCGCGACGAAGGACTCCTTGACCTGCGTCGCGCGCACGAGGTCGGTGATGTCCGTGCAGGCCACGGCCGACCCCACGGTGGCCCCCGTCCGGTCGCGCACGGGCCGGGCCGTGACGGACAACGCCCGCCGGTGACGCGGCTCCGCGCCGATCCACACGACCGCGTCCTCGAAGGGCTCGCCGGCCGCCGCCCGGGTCGACGGCATCTCCTCGGCCTCGAGGGGGCGGCTCTGGTCCTCGGTGAAGACCAGGCCGGTCTGGCCCGCAGCCCCGCCGTACCCGTCGGGAAACGCGATGGCCATCATCTCGCGCTGGCGACGATTGAGCGCCACGGTGTTGCCGACCGCGTCGAAGAGCAGCAGCCCCGCGTCCACCGCCTCGAAGACCGCCTCGGCCCTGATGCGTGTCTGCTCGATCTCCTCCTCCGCAGCGTCGAGGCGCTGCTCCAGGGCGTGACGCCCCGACAGGTCGACGACCTGGGCGATGATGTGGAGCGGCTGACCGTCGTCGTCGCGCAGCAGCGCGACCGACACGTCGCCGAGGACCGCGCTGCCGTCGGCGCGTAGGCAGCGCTTGACCATCCGGAACGACCCGACCTCGCCGATGAGCATCTCGCGCACCGACTTCACGACCAGCTCGAGGTCGTCGGGGTGGGTCACGGCATGGAAGGTGAGGCTGGTGATCGCCTCGACGTCCTGGCCGAGCATCTCGCAGAGCGCGCGGTTGGCGGTCAGGAAGACCCCCTCGGTGGACAGCAGCGCCATGCCCACCGGCGAGTGCTCCATCGTCAGGCGCCAGAGGTCGCCCGAGTCGCGCACATCCGTCACGGACGCCATCACGCCCTCCTCTCCCCGTGCAACGACGGTAAGCGGCCGGACGGCACCGCTGTTGTTCCTGCGGGAGAACTGCGTGAAATCTGACGAACCGCCCCGCACGTGTCGTGGGGGGCGGTTCGTCGTCGAGCTCGGGGTCAGGCGCTGACGAGCACCTGCACCTCGGCCACGGACCCGGTCGCCGCGACGACGCGGGTGTCCACCGGCTGCGCCTTCGGTGCGAGGGTGCGCAGCGTCCACTCACCGTCACCGGCGAAGAAGCGGAAGTGCCCGGTGGCCGAGGTCGGGACCTCGGCGGTGAACTCGCCGGAGCGGTCGAGCAGCCTCACGTACGCGCCTGCGACCGGCTCGCTCTCCTCACCGGCACCCGCACGCAGGACCTGGCCCTGGATCACGGCCTCCCTGGCCACGTTGACGCCGTCGAGCGACAGCCCGCCCTCGGTCGCGCCGCACATCTCAGGCCTTCCCGGGCTCGTCGCCGAGGGCGACGGGGACGCCGACGAGGGAGCCGTACTCGGTCCACGAGCCGTCGTAGTTCTTCACGTTGTCGTGGCCGAGCAGCTCCTTGAGCACGAACCACGTGTGCGAGGAGCGCTCACCGATGCGGCACAGCGCGATCGTGTCCTTGGAGTCGTCGAGGCCGGCCGCGCCGTAGATCTCACGCAGCTCGTCGTCGGACTTGAAGGTGCCGTCGTCGTTGGCCGCCTTGCTCCACGGCACGTTGATCGACGTCGGGACGTGGCCGGCGCGCTGGGCCTGCTCCTGCGGGAGGTGGGCCGGGGCGAGGAGGCGTCCGGCGTACTCGTCGGGGCTGCGCACGTCGACCAGGTTCTGGGTGCCGATGGCCGCCACCGTCTCGTCGCGGAAGGCGCGGATGGAGTGGTCCTGCTCGGTGGCGGTGTACGACGTCTGCGCGCGGTCGGGCAGGTCGGCGGTCAGCTCGCGCGAGTCGAGCTCCCACTTCTTGCGGCCGCCGTCGAGGAGCTTGACGGACCGGTGGCCGTAGAGCTTGAAGTACCAGTAGGCGTAGGCGGCGAACCAGTTGTTGTTGCCGCCGTAGAGCACGACGGTGTCGTTGTTGGACACACCGCGCTCGGACAGCAGCGCCTCGAACTGCTCCTTGCTGACGAAGTCGCGACGGACCTGGTCCTGGAGGTCGGTGGTCCAGTCGAGCTTGATGGCGCCACGGATGTGGCCCTTGTCGTAGGCGGTGGTGTCCTCGTCGACCTCGACGAGGACGATGCCGTCAGTGTCGAGGTTGTCCTCGACCCACTGGGCGGTGACGAGCGAGTTCTCGCGGCTCATGGTGGTGTGCTCCTTGTGGTGGAAGTTCGGGCGATCAGGCGGTGGCGATGAAGCGGCGGACGAGCAGGTAGACCTCGCATCCCAGGCAGAAGGCGAAGAGGGCGTTGAGCAGGGCGGCGACCAGCGCGAGGCCGACCGCGACCTGCCCGAGCACCGTCGCGCCCGCCAGGAGCGCGACCAGGCCGACGAGGGCGAAGGCCAGGCCGACGGCCTGGGCGAAGCGCGGGGGCTCCGGCGCCTCCCACTCGGTGGGCGGGGCCAGCCGTGGACGAACGAGGGTGCGGAACAGCCACGCGTGCGGCGTGGCCTGCACCCCGCGAACCGCGCCGACGGCGAACAGCGCGGCCTGGACCGCGAGCAGGACGACGTTCACGGGCGACGGCAGCAGCAGCACCGCCACCAGCACGACGGCGGTCAGGGCCGCCGCGAGCTGGGGGCTGCGCGGGTCGATGGCGCCGTCCGGACGACCGGTGACGGTCGTGGTGGAGCGGGGCGTGGCGGTGGTGGACATGTCTCTCCCGGGGGTGGTCGGCGCGGCACGAGGCCAGGCGCGCTGGGGGAACCCAGCGCCGAGTCCCACCGGAGCAGGCCTCCCGGACGGGAGACGACTGCGCTCAGGTCAACGGCGGGACGTCACGACATTCGACACAGCGCCGAGCGCACGCGGCAGTGGTCCACTGCGCGGCGCTTGGTGAGCATGGTCGACGACATGGCCACGACAGTAGGCCGTTCTCGACGGGTCCCGAACGTTGGTCTCATGATGTGGTCCTTGTATCCATATCGTGAGATCAGACCCGCGCCAGAGCGCTCAGCACCTGGTCGCGCGACGGGGCGCCCGTGGCGCGGGTGACCTCGGTGCCGGTGGCATCGAGCACCACCGTCGTGGGCGTTCGGAGGATCCCGAGGGCGCGCGTGGCGTCCAGGTGGTGCTCGGCGTCGACCTCGACGTGGCGTACGCCCTCGACCAGGTCGGTGACCTCGGACAGCACCCGCCGCGTGGCTCGGCAG
Source organism: Nocardioides furvisabuli (assembly GCF_021083185.1). Taxonomy (GTDB): domain Bacteria; phylum Actinomycetota; class Actinomycetes; order Propionibacteriales; family Nocardioidaceae; genus Nocardioides; species Nocardioides furvisabuli. Next base: position 335,924 of record NZ_JAIGQB010000004.1, read on the forward strand.
GGAGCGCAGAAGGCGCTGGAGAACTGCAGCAGGGTGGCACGCTCACCCAGCTGCTCGCCCATCGCCGCGACGAGCTCTGCGCCCGGAGCTCTCGTGACAGGACGTCGTCCTTCCTCGACCAACGGTGGGTCCGGCTGGCGTACGACGTGCGTGCCGCGGAAGCGGCCGTCGGTCGCGAGCCGCCAGAGGCCGACGACCAGGGCGAGCGCGACGGCGCCCACCGCGATCCATGCTCCCGTGCTCATGACGGTCCCAACGCCGCGTGGTGCCTCGCGTGTTCCCGAGCCTCAGGACCGATCGCGCGCCCGCGCCAGACGGGATCGCAGTCGCTGGTTCTCCTCCTCGAGCTCCAGGACGGCCGCGATGCCCGCGAGGTTGAGCCCCGCGGCGAGCAGGTCGCGGATGCGGTGCAGCCGCTCGATGTCCTCGGCGCTGTAGAGGCGCGTGCCGCCGGACGTGCGGTCCGGGGCGAGAAGCCCACGACGCTCGTAGACCCGGAGGTTCTGCACCTGCATCGAGGTCATCTCGGCCGCGACCGAGATCGCGAAGACCCCTGCCTCCCGTGCCGCCACCGTCGACTCCTCCCAACTTTCTCGCTTGGAGGTCTTGATTCTGCCTGATCTCTGGAATATAAGAAACCTATACCGTGTGTTATAGATCAGAGGCACTCACGCAGGGCCTCGACCGATCCCAGAACCAGGAGGAAGACCGCCATGCTGATCCGCAACGCCGACCCGTTCCGTGAGTTCGACCGGCTCACCCAGCAGCTCATGGGCACCACCAACCGACCCGTCGTCATGCCGATGGACGCATGGCGCGAGGGCGACCGCTTCGTCCTCGAGTTCGACCTGCCCGGGGTCAGCCCCGACTCGGTCGACCTCGACGTGGAGCGCAACGTCCTGACCATCCGCGCCGAGCGCGTGGCGCAGAACAACGGTGACTGGCAGATGCTCGCCTCCGAGCGGCCACGGGGTGCGTTCAGCCGCCAGCTCGTGCTCGGCGACAACCTCGACCTCGACCACATCGACGCGTCCTACAGCGACGGCGTGCTCCGGCTCGTCGTACCGGTCGCGGAGAAGGCGAAGCCGCGCAAGATCGAGCTCCGCACCGACGGCGACTCGCGCCAGGCGATCGAGGCCTGAGCCCTCGCGGGGGGAGGGCGAACGGGCCTCGGGAACACGCTTCCCGGGGCCCGTCGTCATGCGAGCGGTCGAACGGCTCAGCCGCCTGCGAAGGGGGGCAGCAGCTCGACCACCGAGCCGGGCGGCACGACCACGGTCGCGGGGTCCTGGGACCGCACCGGCCGGTCCCCGACGAGCACCGAGCAGACGCCCACGGTGCGAGCCATCCGGTCGCCGGGGTGCCGCTCGAGCACCCGGCGCACCAGCTCGGCGAGGGCGAGCGCTCCGTCGACCTCGAAGGTGTCCTCGGCGGTCCCCGCGGCCGCCCGTGCCCCCGCCCAGTAGCGCACCGTCACCGTCTCAGGTCCCTGGACTCGCCCGTCAGCGTCGCTCATGCGGGATATCCTTGCTCATCCCGGCACGAGGAGGGCCCCCGCCATGAGCACACTGCTGCTGCTCACGAGCGCGCTCCAGCCGTCGGCCGAGGTGCTGCCCGGCCTGGCCCTGCTGGCGCACACGGTGAAGATCGTGCCCGCACAGGGCAGTGCGCTGCTCGACGCGCCGGACGCCGACCTGGTGCTCGTCGACGGCCGCCAGGACCTGGCCGCGGCTCGCGACCTGTGCCGCCTGATCCGCACCACCGGCGCCGACGCACCGGTCCTGCTCGTCGTCACCGAGGGCGGTCTCGCTGTCGTCGCCCACGACTGGGGCATGGACGACGTGGTGCTCCACACCTGCGGCCCGGCCGAGCTCGACGCCCGGATCCGCCTGGCCATCGGCCGCGCCGGGGCGGCGTCGCCCGACGACCCCAGCGCCCACGTGATCCACCGCGGGGAGGTCGTCGTGGACGACGCCACCTACACCGCCCGCATCGGCGGCCGCCCGCTCGACCTCACCTACAAGGAGTTCGAGCTCCTCAAGTACCTCGCCCAGCATCCCGGCCGCGTCTTCAGCCGCGAGCAGCTGCTGCAGGAGGTCTGGGGCTACGACTACTTCGGCGGCACCCGCACCGTCGACGTCCACGTGCGCCGCCTGCGCGCCAAGCTCGGCACCGAGCACGAGCACCACATCGGCACGGTCCGCAACGTCGGCTACCGCTTCGTCGTCCCCTCCCGCGACAAGGACACCGAGGAGCAGCCCCGCTCCTCGCGCTCGACCTCCGACGCCTGAGCCGGTCTCCGGGGCGGGGCTAGGGTTCGGGGCGTGGACGAGGTCGCCGAAGTCATCCGGATCGCCGAGGCGGCAGGTGCCGCCGACGGTGCATCACCGCTCGACGAGGCGGCCCGGATGGCGCTCACCGACGGCACCGCGGCCGTGATGGTCCGCGACGGAGGCTTCGCGCTGGTCCACGACGGCGACCTGAGCCTGGCGGTGCACCCCGACCACCGCAGGCGCGGCGTCGCGACCGCGCTGCTGCAGGAGACGGCGTACGCCGACGCGCGCACGGCCTGGTCCCACGGCAACCACCCGGCCGCGGCCCGGCTCGCGGCGGGGCACGGCTGGGAGCGGGTGCGGGACCTGTGGGTCATGCGCCGCGACGCGCACCTCGGACTTCTCCCGCTGGAGCCGCCGTCGGGGGTCACGATCCGCGCCTACCGCGACGCCGACGCGGAGGCGGTCGTGGCGGTCAACGCCACCGCGTTCGCGCAGCACCCGGAGCAGGGCGCCATGGACGCCGACAACCTGGCCCGGCGGATGGCCGAGCCGTGGTTCGACCCGGCCGGACTGCTCATCGCCGAGGACGCGTCGGGCGTGCTGGGCTTCCACTGGACCAAGCAGCACGACGCGCGGCTCGGCGAGGTCTACGTCGTGGGCGTCGCGCCGGCGGCCCAGGGTCGCGGGCTCGGCCGCGTGCTGACCCTCGCCGGGCTGCACCACCTCGCCGGTCTCGGTGTGGACGAGGTGCTGCTCTACGTCGAGTCGGACAACGCGCCGGCCGTCAGCGTCTACTCACGCCTCGGCTTCACCCACGCGGACGTCGACACCCACGTGCAGTACACCCGCACCGACCGCTGACTAGCGCAGCGGGCGCACGTGCAGCCCGACCTCGGGGTCGACGACGACCTCCTGGGCGGCGGGCATCTCGTCGACGGTGAGGGTCGCGTCGACCGGGACGTTGCGCTTCACGAGCGCGAGCGCGATCGGGCCGAGCTCGTGGTGTCGGGCGCTCGAGCCGACGAACCCGATGTCGCGGCCCTCGTACGACACCGGCGACCCCGCAGCGGGGAGGCGGTTCTCCGACCCGTCGAGGTGGAGCAGCGCCAGCCGTCGCGGCGGCCGGCCGAGGGTGTGCACGCGCGCGACCGTCTCCTGCCCGCGGTAGCACCCCTTCTCGAGGTGCACCGCCGGACCGATCCAGCCGACCTCGTTGGGGATCGTGCGGTGGTCGGTGTCGATGCCCAGGCGCGGCTCGCCGCGCTCGATCCGCAGCGCCTCGAAGGCCCACAGGCCAGCGGCGGGCTCGGCAGCGTCGGCGTACGCCGCCATGCGCTCGCGCGGGACGAGGTCGTAGCGTCCGCCCGTCCGTGACGGAGCCTCACCCGGGCGCCACATGACGGCCAGGTCGTCGACCAGCGCGATCTCGACACGGGTCATGAACTTCATCCGCTCCAGCCACTCCACCAGGGCGGCTCCGGCGCCGGGCTCGGTGTGGGCGGTGAAGGACTCACCGTCGTCGACGCCGGCGAAGGCGTGCTCGACGTGCCCCTGCGGGCTGAGCACCAGGGCCTGGGTCCACACGCCGGGCGCGAGGCCCTCGAAGTACTGGGTGGTGAGGCTGTGCAGCCAGCTCAGGCGGTCCGGACCGGAGATCCGCAGGACGTCGCGGTGCGACAGGTCCACGAATCCCTCGCCACGGGCCAGGCTGCGCTGCTCGGTGTTGAAGGAGCCGTAGTGCGCGGCGACCGGAGCGTCGATGCCGTCACCGGCGACGGCTCCGGGAAGGGCGAGGAAGGGGCTGGCCATGCCTCGAGTCTAGGTCGCGGCCCCGCGCTTGCCGGTTTCCCCGGCCACCCGGGGAAACTGGAGCTTCACCCCCGAAGTCTCGCACTGGAGGCTTCAGTTTCCCCGGGTGCCCGGGGATCCTCCGAGGCGCAGTCCGCGCAGAGCCCGAAGATCGCGAGGTGCCCGACATCGACGGTGAAGCCGTCCTCGCCCAGCGCGGCGACGAGCGGGGCAACGACCGCGGGGTCGTAGGAGCGTACGGCGTGGCAGCGGCGGCAGACCGCGTGGACGTGCTCGTGCTCGCGGGTCGAGTGGTAGGTCGGGGCGCGGTCGCTGAGATGGGTGTGGCGCACCAGGCCGAGCTCCTCGAGGACCTCGAGGGTGCGGTAGACGGTCGAGGCGTTGACCGAGCTGACCTGGCTGCGCACGTGGGCGAGCACCTCGTCCGGTGTGGCGTGCCCGAGCTCCTCGACGGCGCGCAGGATCAGCTGCCGCTGAGGGGTGAGGCGCAGCCCCTGCTTGCGCAGCCGGGCGGCGAGGTCGTCGCTCATCGGGGGCTCACGCCCGCTGGAGGCGGGCCCAGGTGTGGGGCTGGAGGTCCTGGCCGACCGCGGCCATGTCGTAGGCGTAGAGGAGGTCGCCCTCGACGTTGCCGTACATGCGCGACCCGCCGGTGACCTCCTTCGCAGTCTCCGTGAAGGACACCCCGGCGGTGTGCATCTCGAGCTTGCCGCCCTCGGCTGCGCCGTACCAGACCTCGGAGAAGCCGATGTTGTGTGCCAGGAGCAGCTCGACCTTGCCCGGCTCGGGGCAGCGCAGGAAGCCGGTCTCCATGGCGGCGTCGCGGACGAACTCGCCGTCCTCGTCGACGATCCACGCGCGCGACATGTAGTGGAAGAACGGTCGGCCGTCGTGGGTGAAGATCAGCTCCTGGCCGAAGTGGAACTTCTCGATCGTCGGGTAGTCGCCGTGACCGTTGCCGCGCCAGGTGCCGAGCAGCCACGCCACGGGGCCGCAGTTGGGGTGGAGGTTGTCCGGCAGCTCGAAAGGCATGGACGTCACTCTAATGTGAGGCCATGGCTCGAGCACTCGTCGTCAAGGTCACCTGCGGCGCCGAGGACCCCGAGCGCCTCAACCAGGGCTTCACCGTCGCTGCCGCAGCAGCCGCAGCCGGTGCCCACGTCTCGCTCTGGCTGACCGGCGAGGCCGCGTGGTTCGGCCTACCGGGTCGGGCCGAGGAGTTCCTCCTCGACCTCGCCACGCCGCTGGACCAGCTGATGGCCGCGGTGCAGACCAGCGGGACGGTCACCGTCTGCTCGCAGTGCGCGGCGCGGCGCGGGATCGTCGAAGGCGACCTGCGCGAGGGCATGACCATCGCCGGCGCGGCCGTGTTCGCCGAGCAGGTGCTCGGCGAGGGTGTCCAGGCGCTGGTCTACTGACGCGTTGGTCATCCCGCGTTCACCCACCGGTGCCAGACTTGGACCCATGAACGACCCGGCCACCCTCACCAGCGCTGCCTCACCGTCGGTCGACGAAGGTCCGGTGGCCGAGCCCTTCGGCCACCCCACGGACACCTTCGACGTCGAGCCGCCCTACACGCCCGACGCCGCCGCCATCGAGGCCGTGGAGAAGTACGACGACCGGTTCATCGATCGCGAGATCTCCTGGGTGCACTTCAACCAGCGGGTCCTCGAGCTCGCCGAGGACCCGGACCTGCCGCTGCTCGAGCGGGCCCGCTTCCTCGCGATCTTCGCCAGCAACCTCGACGAGTTCTTCATGGTCCGCGTCGCGGGCCTCAAGCGCCGGATCGCCGCCGGCGTCGCCGTACGCGCAGCCAGCGGGCTGATGCCGCGCGAACAGCTCGAGCAGCTCTGGACCAGCAGCCGCGACCTGATGGAGCGCCACGCCCGGGCGCTCGTCGACCTCCTGCCGGAGCTCGGCGGGCACGGCATCGAGATCCTGCGCTGGTCCGAGCTCGACCGCGAGGAGCAGAAGGTCTGCAAGAAGCTCTTCAAGGACCGGATCTTCCCCGTCCTCACGCCGCTCGCCGTCGACCCGGCCCACCCGTTCCCCTACATCTCCGGGCTCTCGCTCAACCTCGCGGTCGTCGTGCGCCACCCCGAGACCGGCACCGAGCACTTCGCGCGGGTCAAGGTGCCGCCGACCTTCGGTCGCTTCGTCGGCCTGGGCAACCAGCGCTTCGTCCCCATCGAGGACGTTATCGGCGAGCACCTCAAGAAGCTCTTCCCCGGCATGGACGTGCTCGGCGCCCACACCTTCCGGGTCACCCGCAACGAGGACCTCGAGGTCGAGGAGGACGACGCCGAGAACCTCCTCAAGGCGCTCGAGAAGGAGCTCCAGCGGCGCCGCTTCGGCCCGCCCGTGCGCCTCGAGGTCGAGCAGTCGATGGACCCCAAGGTCCTGGACCTCCTGGTCTCCGAGCTCGGCGTGGGGCGTGACGAGGTCGTCTCGCTGCCCGGGCCCCTCGACCTCACCGGCCTGCACTCCATCGCCGACCTGCCGCGCGACGACCTCAAGTACGCCGCGTTCCTGCCGACCACGCACCCGAGCCTGGCCGAGGTCGAGTCGTCCTCCCCCGTCGACGTCTTCGACTCGGTGGCGCGCCACGACGTGCTGCTGCACCACCCCTACGACTCGTTCGCCACGTCCGTCCAGCGCTTCCTCGAGCAGGCCGCCGCCGACCCGCACGTCCTGGCGATCAAGCAGACCCTCTACCGCACCTCCGGCGACAGCCCGATCATCGAGGCGCTCATCGACGCCGCCGAGGCCGGCAAGCAGGTGCTGGTCATCGTCGAGATCAAGGCGCGCTTCGACGAGCAGGCCAACATCCGCTGGGCCCGCAAGCTCGAGCAGGCCGGCTGCCACGTCGTCTACGGCCTCGTCGGCCTCAAGACCCACTGCAAGCTGTCGATGGTGGTGCGTGACGAGCCCGACGGCATCCGCCGCTACGTCCACCTCGGCACGGGCAACTACAACCCGAAGACCGCCCGCGTCTACGAGGACCTCGGCCTGCTCACCGCCAACCCGGAGATCGGCGAGGACGTCGCGCTGCTCTTCAACAACCTCTCGGGCATCAGCCGCAACCGGACCTACGACCACCTCCTCGTCGCACCGCACAGCGTGCGCGAGGGGCTCATCGCCCAGATCCACCAGGAGATCGCCCACCACCAGGCCGGCCGGCCCGCCGGGATCCGGATCAAGGCGAACTCGGTGGTCGACGAGGCGGTGATCGACGCGCTCTACCTCGCCTCGCAGGAGGGCGTGCGCGTCGAGCTGGTGATCCGCGGCATCTGCGCGCTGCGACCCGGCGTACCCGGCCTGTCGGAGACCGTGCGGGTGCGCTCGATCCTGGGCAGGTTCCTCGAGCACAGCCGGGTGTTCTGGTTCGACAACGGTGGCGAGCCGGCGGCGTGGATCGGCTCGGCCGACATGATGCACCGCAACCTCGACCGCCGCGTGGAGGTGCTCGTACGCCTGCGCGACCCGCACGTGGTCGACCAGGTGGGGGCACTGCTCGACCTGTCGCTCGACCCGGGCACCACCGGGTGGGAGCTGGGCTCGGACGGCGAGTGGCGCCTCCAGGTCGGAGAGCGCCACCTCCACGACGAGCTGATCGCCCGGCAGCGCAGCCGCCGCCGCTGAGCGCCGCGTCACACCTGCCCGGCGACGTACGCCGCAACTTGCGTCGGAAGGCCGCCGACCCCCTAGCATGAACCACGGTTCATCCGCCCCCCGTTCGGAGTTCACCGTGCGTTTGAAGTTCCGCCCTGTCGACAGCTCGTTCTACGACCTCTTCAGCGAGGCAGCCAACCACCTCGTCGTCGGCTCCCAGCTCCTCAACGAGATGCTGTCGGTCGGCAGCTCCAAGGCCGAGGTCGCCCAGCGCATGCGCGAGGCCGAGCACGCCGCGGACGAGACCACCCACTCGATCATCCGGCGCGTGAACAGCACCTTCGTCACGCCCTTCGACCGCGAGGACATCTACGCCCTCGCCTCGGCGCTCGACGACGTCATGGACATGATGGACGAGGCCGTCGACCTGGTCCTCCTCTACGAGGTGACCTCGCTGCCGCCGGAGACCACCCAGCAGGTCGAGGTCCTCCAGCGCTGCGCCGAGCTCACCGCCGCGGCGATGCCGTCGCTGGAGACGATGGGCAAGCTCGACGAGTACTGGATCGAGATCAACCGGCTCGAGAACACCGGCGACAAGTCCTACCGCCGCATCCTCGCCGACCTCTTCAGCGGTGAGCTCGAGGCGCTCGAGGTGATGAAGCTCAAGGACGTCGTGGAGTCCCTCGAGGGGGCGATCGACGCCTTCGAGAAGGTCGCCAACATCGTGGAGCAGATCGCCGTCAAGGAGTCGTAAGCCTGATGGAGATCGGGATCATCATCGCGGTCGTCGTCGTCGCCCTGGTGTTCGACTACACCAACGGCTTCCACGACGCCGCCAACGCCATCGCGACGTCCGTCTCGACGGGCGCCCTCAAGCCGCGCGTCGCGCTGGCCATGGCCGCCGTCATGAACTTCGTCGGCGCCTTCCTCGGCCAGAAGGTCGCCCAGACCGTCTCGGAGACGATCGACCCCGGCACCGGGAGCCATGCGCTCGTGATCGTGATGTGCGGCCTCCTCGGCGCCATCACCTGGAACCTGATCACCTGGTACTACGGCCTGCCGTCGTCGTCCTCGCACGCCCTCATCGGCGGCCTCGTCGGCTCCGCGGTCGCCGCGGGCGCCACGGCCAACTGGGGCGTCGTGCTGGAGAAGGTCGTCATCCCGATGCTCCTCTCCCCGCTGGTCGCCTTCTCCCTCGGCTTCGCGGTGATGGTGGCGATCATGTGGATCTTCCGCAACGCCAACCCCGGTCGCGCCAACCGGGGCTTCAAGATCGCTCAGACGATCTCCGCGGCTGCGATGGCGCTCGGCCACGGCCTCCAGGACGCTCAGAAGACGATGGGCGTGATCTTCCTGGCGTTGCTCGCCGGCGGCTACGTCGGTGCCGACGACCCGCTCCCGCTGTGGGTCATCATCGCCGCGGCCGCCGCGATCTCCGCCGGCACCTACTCCGGCGGCTGGCGCATCATGCGCACCCTCGGCCGTCGCATCATCCACCTCGACCCGCCCCGCGGCTTTGCGGCCGAGTCGGTGGCCGCGTCGGTGCTCTACTCGACGGCGTACGTCTTCGAGGCGCCGATCTCGACCACCCACACCATCACGTCCGCGGTCATGGGCGTCGGCGCGACCAAGCGCCTGTCCGCCGTGCGCTGGGGCGTGGCGAAGTCGATCCTCACCGCCTGGGTGCTGACCTTCCCGGCCGCCGGCTTCGCCGCCGCGGTCTGCTACTGGGTGGCGCGCCTCTTCCTGCCCTGAGGTCGGCCCTCGGGCTGACCGTCGCCTGCGTCATACGTTCCCGCACCTATCCGTGCGGGATCGTATGACGCTCGGGGCACCGGCCGGGGGCGGGTCTGCCTGCGTCATACGAAGGCGCACTCATGGGTGCGGCAACGCATGACGCTGAGCGGCGCCGACAGACCGAACCGGCGTACGCCGCCCTCACGCCGCTGGCCCCAGCCCCGACCAACCCGCCTCGACCAGCGCCCGCTCGATCTGGGCGAAGAACTCGTCGGCCGCGACACGGAGCCCGAGGACCGGGAGCCGGAGCACGGTGAGGTGGTCGAGCGTCACGTCGTTGTGGCGCAGGGCATCGGCGACGACTTCCTGCGCCAGCGCGTGCTGGATCCCGTCGACCTCGACGACCACGCCCCACTCCTCCCACACGACGTCCAGGTAGTGGCGACCGTCGGCACCGCGACGTACGACCTGACGCGTCGGCTCGGGGAAGCCCCGCCTTCGGCACTCGCGGGCGAAGTCGAGCTCGGCGAGGCTGTGCACGCCACCGAGCAGGTCCGTCACCAGGTCGGTGAGGAACGCCAGGCGGCGGTCCCGCTTCACCTGGAGCAACGCCTGCCCGATCCGATCGGCCGGCGCGATGCCCTGCTGGACGACCATGGTCATCAGGAGGGCGGCCTGGCGGTCACTCCGCGCCCACAGGGCACCGCGCACGGCGGCGACCTCCGGACGCGTCCGCGGCGTGCCTGCGCCCCCAGCGAGGTCGTCGACCCGCCACCGTCGCGTCTGGCGTACGTCGACGAGCGCGTCGCGGAACACCCGGGCGCCGCGCGGGACCGAGACCCGGTGTCGGTCGACGTCGAACCCGGTGAGGCCTGCCGCGACCAACGCCGAGGCGCCGTCCAGCCGGGCACGAGGACCACCCGACAGCTGGGCGGCCCACAGCTTCGTCTGGAGGGCCATCGGCCCGGTGTGCACGACCAGGACGTGCCGCCCGACGCGCTGCCACCGCCCCGCGCGGACGTTCGCACGGACCTCCGCCCTGCTGAGCCCGGCGGCGTACAGCTGGCGACGGGACACCGCCGACCCCTGGTCGCGCCCCAGGCGTTCGGCCCGCCGGCGTCTGGCGGCTCTCAGGGAGGCGGTGCGGGGCGTCCGTTCGGTCACCCCTCCACGGTCGGCGCGCGGCTCGTCGTACGCCACGAGGAGGCCGCGGACCTGTGGAACACCCTCGCTCGGCGGCGCCTGTGGAGGGTTGCTGGCCCGTCACCCCTGCCCGGCCCTGCCGAGCGTCATGCGAACCCGCACGGATGGGTGCGGGTTCGTATGACGCAGAGGCGGGCGGCAGACCGACCCCGACACACGAGCGCTGGGTACCCGGGACGACTCAGCCGAAGCGGCCGGAGATGTAGTCCTCGGTGCGCTTGTCGTTCGGGTTGGAGAAGATCGTCGAGGTGAGGTCGTACTCCACCAGCAGGCCGGTGCGGTTGCCAGTGGTCTCGTCCGGACGTGCGGTGAAGAACGCGGTGCGGTCCGAGACGCGGGCGGCCTGCTGCATGTTGTGGGTCACGACGATGATCGTGTACTCGTTGCGCAGCTCGAGCATGAGGTCCTCGACGCGCGCCGTGGCGATCGGGTCGAGCGCCGAGCACGGCTCGTCCATGAGGATCACGTCGGGCTTGGTGGCGATCGTCCGGGCGATGCAGAGGCGCTGCTGCTGACCACCGGAGAGGCCGTACGCCGACTGCTTGAGCTTGTCCTTGACCTCGTCCCAGAGCGCGGCGCCGCGCAGCGCCTCCTCGACCAGGTCGTCCATGTTGTCGACCTTCATGCCGGTGACCCGCGGGCCGTAGGCGATGTTGTCGTAGATGGACTTCGGGAACGGGTTGGGCTTCTGGAAGACCATGCCGATCTGGGTGCGCACGGCGATCGGGTCGACGTTCTTCTCGTAGATGTCCTGACCGTGGTAGAGCACGCCGCCCTCCACGTGGGCACCGGCAATCAGGTCGTTCATCCGGTTCAGGCAGCGCAGCACCGTGGACTTGCCGCAGCCCGAGGGCCCGATCATCGCGGTGATCTCATGACGGCCGTAGGCCAGGTTGACGTCGTGCACGGCGTGGAAGTCGCCGTAGAAGACGTTGAGGTCGCGCGTCTCCATCACGGGGTTCGTCGGCTGCGCGGGCAGACGGCGCTCACCGTCGATGTGAGCCTCCCCGAGCGAGCTCATGTTGGGGAACGTGTCGGCGGAAGTGGCTGAAGCCATGTCGGAAGTCTCTCTCACCAGGATCGCTGGAACTTGTTGCGGATGAAGATGGCCAGGGCGTTGAGCCCGAGCACCATCGCCAGGAGCACGATGATCGCGGCTGATGCCGCCTCGCGGAGCGCCTCGCGCGAGTTCGATGTCAGGCTGTAGATCTGCATGGGCAGTGCAGTGACGCTGCTCATCACACCCTCGGGGTCGAAGAGCAACGAGCCTGCAAGTCCCACCACCACGAGCGGCGCGGCCTCCCCGATGGCCCGGGACAGACCGAGGATCGTGCCCGTGGCGATGCCCGGGATGGCCGACGGCAGCGTCTGCCGCCAGGTGGTCTGCCAGACGGTGGCTCCCAGCGCGAGAGACCCCTCACGGATCTCGCGCGGCACCGCGCGGACGGCCTCGCGGGTCGTGATGATGATGACCGGCAGGATCAGGAGAGCCAACGCCAGGGCTCCGCCGAGCACGATGCCCGTGTCGCGGAAGCCGAGCAGCGCCATGATCGCGACGGCGAGCAGGCCGTAGACGATGGCCGGGACGGCCGCGAGGTTCTGCAGGTTGACCTCCACGAAACGGTTCCACCGCGTCGTCGGGTCGGCGAACTCCTCGAGATAGAGCGCTGCCGCGATGCCCAGCGGCACCGCCATCAACGCCGTGAACCCCATCAGCCACAGGCTGCCCAGGATCCCGGCCCGGAAGCCCGTCGCCTCGGGTCGCACGACCGAGACGTAGTTGGTGAGCAGCTCGATGTCGAAGCGTCCCGAGCCGTCGATCGCGGTGTTGATGATCAGGGCCAGCAGGACCACGACCCCGAAGAACAGGGAGAACCACAGGGCGACCAGGAAGGCGAGCGAGACAGGCGTCCGGTCCTTGCTCTTGCCGGTCGCGAGGGTGACCTGCCGTGCGGTGGTGGCTGCGATGCTCATCAGTAGACCTGCCTGAAACGACGTACGAAGCTGATGCTGACGAGGTTCAGCACCAAGGTGATGACGAAGAGCAGCATGCCGACGGCGAAGAGGTTGTTGTAGGCGATCGAGCCGACGGGGTTCTCCCCGCCTGCCGTCGTCGCCATGAAACCCGTCATCGTCTGCATGCCGTCGCGCGGGTCGAGGCTGAACTGCTTCAGCGATCCGGCCGCGAGCGTCACGATCATGGTCTCACCGATCGCACGTGACATCCCGAGCACGACGGCAGCCGCCACCCCGGACAGCGCAGCCGGGAAGACGACGCGCAGGCTGGTCTGCATCCGGTTGGCGCCCATCGCCAGGGACCCCTGCCGCATCGCGTGCGGCACGGCGGAGAAGGCGTCCTCGGCCAGGGAGGCGATGGTCGGGATGATCATGACCCCGAGCACGAGCCCTGCGGCGAGGGCGTTGGTGAAGCCCACCTCGAGCGCCAGGATCTCCTGGAGGAGCGTCGGCGTGACGAAGGTCAGGGCGAAGAACCCGTAGACGACCGACGGCACTCCAGCGAGGAGCTCCACCGTCGGCTTGAGGATCTTGCGCGCGCGTCGCGAGGCGTACTCGGACAGGTAGAGCGCGGCGCCGAGACCGAGAGGCACCGCGACGAGGAGCGCGATCACGGTGACCATCAGGGTCGCGGTCACCAGCGGCAGCACGGCGTAGCGGCCGTCGAAGCTGAAGAACTCGCCGAACGGCACCTCGGCGAAGAAGTCGAACACCGGGTCGATGAGGGCCGCGATGATCCCGAAGGTGATGGCGATCGAGGCGTATGCCGACAGCTGCAGGACCGTGGTGATCACCCGCTCACCCGGGCGGGACTTGGGGCTGAGGTCGACCGCGGCCGACAGGCCCGTCCCGGAGGACGGACCTGTCGGACCCGCGGTGGCGTTGGTACTCATGAGAGAAGTATCAGACCTGTGTCAGGACCCGAGGGACTCGAGGGCGGACTGAGTCTCGGAGTAGAGCTCGTCGCTCAGCGGGATGAACTGACCGATCTCGGCGATGTCTGCGAGGTTCTCGATGTAGAAGTCGACGTAGGCCGCGACTGCCTCGTTCTCGGCGTACTCGGTGTTGGCGACGTAGATGAACAGGGGACGCGCGAGGGGCGTGTACTCGCCGGCCTGGGCCGTCTCGGCCGAGGGCTCCACGCAGCCGTTGCCGTCGTCGATCGACAGGGCCTTCAGCGTGTCCTGGTTCTCCTCGTAGTAGGTGTAGCCGAAGAAGCCGACGGCACCGTCAGTGCCGCCGACGCCCTGCACCAGGACGTTGTCGTCCTCGGAGGACTCCACGTCGTCACGCAGCACCTCGGACTCGTCACCGACCACGTCGTTGGCCATGTAGTCGTAGGTGCCGGAGTCGGTGCCCGGGAAGAAGAAGGAGATCTCCTGGTCGGGGAAGCTCGGGTCCAGGTCGCTCCAGTTGGTGACCTCGGAGTTCGGGCCGACGAGCTCGACGAGCTGCTCGGTGGTGAGGCAGTCCACAGCGAGGTCGGGGTGCACGGCCACGGTGAGGGCGTCGGTGGCGACCTGGAGCTCGGTGTACTCGATGCCGTTCTCCTCGCACACCGCGACCTCGTCCTCCTCGATCGGGCGGGAGGCGTCGGAGACGTCGGTCTCACCGACGCAGAACCTCTCGAAGCCTCCGCCGGTGCCGGACTCGCCGACGGTGACCTGCACGCCGGGGTTCTCCTCGTTGAGGAGCTCCTGAGCAGCGACGCTCATGGGGAAGACTGTGGACGAGCCGTCGACAGCGACCGAGCCGCTGGCGCCCGAGCCCTCGGAACCGCTGGCGGAACCGGCGTCACCGCCGCCACAGGCGGCGAGGGTGAGGGCAAGAACGGTCGCGCCGGACGCAGCGGCCCAGCGGGTGGAAGTGCGCTTCACTTCGGTGCTCCTGAAGTCTGATGTGTGCTGACACCAGTGAAGGTAGGGACGTCAGGAGAACGACCACGGCGCCGTCGGTGAACGCACGATGAACTGAACCGGGCCGAATGGCGTCGCAGACTCGTGCATGAGACGGCGATCACATGAACTCGCCCCAGCGCCCTTGACGAGGAGGCTCGAAAAGCCTAGAAGTCGCAGGTCAGAGGGCCAGCGACTCGGTTGCGACGACCTTCCCGCGGCGGTGGTGGACCACCAGCATGCCGCCCGGCTCGAGCCTGAGCTCGGGGACCTCCAGTGCGTCGAGCACCGTCGGCAGCACCGGCCGGTGCGTGCACAGCACGGCGCTCTCCCCGGCATCGAGCAGCGCGTCGACGACGTCGACCACGCCGCCGGTCGTGGCGCCCTCCTCGCTCAGCTCGTCATAGGTCTTCAGCGGCGAGCCGGTCACGTCGACGTATGGCGCCACCGTCTGCACGCAGCGGGTGCTGGAGGAGCTGTGTGCGGAGGTCACGTCGAAGGCCGACAACAGCGGGACCAGACGCTGGGCCTGCGCCTGCCCGGTCTGGAGGAGCGGGCGGAGCCGGTCGTCCTTGCGCCACGCACTGCGCGAGCGAGCCTTGGCGTGGCGCAGCACGACGAGCGTGCGCGTCTTGCGTCGCAGGGGACGTGCCTCGGCCAGGGTGTCGCGGTCGTAGGGGTAGGTGAGGCGGCGCTCGGCCTCCTTCCACGGCACCCACGCGACCGCGTCGATCTCGTCGTTGGGGCGGTAGCGGGCCACGTCGTCGCTCCCGACCACGCGCGCGGTCCAGTAGTCGACGGTCTTCCAGCGCCCGTTGGACATCCGGTAGCGCTGCTGGCCCAGCGCGGGGCCGAGGCGCACGTCGAGCCCCGTCTCCTCCGCCACCTCGCGCACGGCGGCCGTCACCACGTGCTCGCCGGGGTCGAGCTTGCCCTTGGGGAAGGACCAGTCGTCGTACTTGGGACGGTGCACGAGCAGCACGTCACCACCCTTGCGTGTCACCACGGCACCGGCAGCACGCACGTCGCGGGGCTCCATGGAAGTAGTCTCACACCCACCCCGACCGCTGAGGAGACCCCGTGTCACGTCGCACCGCCGTGGGCCTGGTGGCCGTGGTCGTGCTCGCGCTCGTCGCCTGGCTCGGGTGGCGCCTCCTCGCCCCGGACGAGCAGCTCGCCAAGGCGCTGCGGATGGCGCCGGCAGAGACCAGCCGTGCCGCGTGGACCGACTGGGAGGGCGTACGCCGTGAGCTGGGCGCCGAGGTCGACGCCGGCTCCTCGGCCGTGGAGGTGGACGAGTTCCTGGCCGAGGCCTTCGACCGCGACCTTTCCCCCATGTCGGCGCTCGCCACGTCCGCGGGCGTGATGCAGGAGGAGCTCGGCTTCTCGCCCGCCACGCTCAGGTGGGAGCTGCTGGCGCAGTCCCCAGGGGGCGCGGTGGAGATGATGGGCGTGGCCGACGACGTCGACCTCGACGCGATCGCCGAGCGACTGGCCGCGCTCGGCTGGACCGAGCCGGAGGACGAGGACGGCGTGTGGGTCGGTGGGCCCGACGTGCTGGCGGGCGTCGGGCCGGGCCTGACCCCCGAGCTGCAGCACGTCGCACTGCTGGCGGACCAGCAGGTCGTGCTCGCCTCCGACCAGGCGCCCTACCTCGAGCAGGTGCTGGCAGTGGTCGACGGCGACGCCGACGGCGCCGAGGACCTCGCTGAGCTCGCAGGGACGCTGGAGCAGCCGCTGGCAGCAGCGGTGTACGACGGCGCGTACGCCTGCAACACGCTCGCGATGTCGCAGGCCGACGACGACGCCCGGGCCGAGGCCGACGAGCTCGTGGCGGCGGCGGGCGGGGTGCACCCGCTGACGGGCTTCGCGATGGCGCTGCGCCCCGACGGCGACCTCCGCGCGGTGCTCCAGGTCGAGGACGCCGACGACGCTCCCGACGACGCGGACGCCCGGGCCCGGCTCGCGGCGGGACCCGCGCCCGGACAAGGTGGCGACTTCACCGAGCGCTTCAGCGTCGAGCGTGCCGGGGCCGAGGGCCGTGAGGTCGTGCTCGACCTGCGGCCGGTCGCGGGGGCGTACGTCCTCTCCGACCTCACCAGCGGGCCGGTGCTCTTCGCGACCTGCTGAACA
This sequence comes from Nocardioides furvisabuli, assembly GCF_021083185.1. Taxonomy (GTDB): domain Bacteria; phylum Actinomycetota; class Actinomycetes; order Propionibacteriales; family Nocardioidaceae; genus Nocardioides; species Nocardioides furvisabuli. Next base: position 352,605 of record NZ_JAIGQB010000004.1, read on the forward strand.
GGGCGCGGCGGGTCAGTCCACCGGCCGGCGCGGGTTGACCCCGAGCAGCCGGTCGATCTCCTCCTGCGAGAGGTGCTCCTCGGACTCGCTGGCCGCGATGATCAGCGTGGTGGTCAGCTCGACCTCGTTGAGCAGGTCGCCGTCCTCGAGGGTCACGTCGAACTGGTCGTGCACGTCACCCTCCCATCATCGTCGATCATCCGACTCTAGGCCGTCGTCCCAAGTCTCGCCCATGACGGCGTCCGGGCCAATGACCCGAACGTGCTACTAGTCTCGCCCGGCAAACGAATCCGGCCCCACCCCCCCTGGGGGGATGGGGCCGGATCTCGTCAGATCTGGAACAGGTCCAGGATCAGAGCGGGCGGACGTTCTCCGCCTGCGGGCCCTTCGGGCCCTGGGTGACGTCGAACTCGACCTTCTGGTTCTCGTCCAGCGACTTGTAGCCGTTGGACTGGATGGCCGAGTAGTGCACGAACACGTCGTCGCCGCCGTCCTCCTGCGCGATGAAGCCGAAACCCTTCTCGGCGTTGAACCACTTCACGGTGCCTTGAGCCATGTGCTCGGTACTCCTGTTATCGGAACGAGAAGCCATCACTTCGACGACTCCGCATCAAGTGCGGTGACACGTCGCTCCGACTCACAAGCTGGAAGGCCCGAAGATGGAAACGCCGTTGGATCACAAACTCCGCTGGCGTCAACCTGCTGGAACTTGCACCTGTTGCACCGCCGACTCTACCAACAAATCGCCGGACGTCACGGTCTGCGTCGCACCTGTGGGTGAACAGTCGGCCAACGGGGTCACCGGGGCCCCGGTAGCGCTCACCTGCCACGCTCACGGGGCGCCCGACCCGCGGCCCGTCGAGTGCGCGATACTCGGGCGTGGACGCGGGCAGATCGGCGTGTCCCGGGCCTCTGGGGCTTCCGCGAATTAACTCTGACCTGCGTTAACCCGCCTAAACCCGAGCGTGCGGCGACCTCGACGGGTACTTGCTAGACCTTGGCGCGGAATGCCATCTACGCCCCCGTAGAACGGGCACTCAGGCGCCAAGTATCGCAGGTACGAGACTCGCCAGTGTCGCGCCGAGGCGTGGTGGGATGCCGCGTCCCACGAGTCGACCGGGGTGCTGCTGAGCCATCGGCATGGAGTTTGCGTCGCTTCAGTTCGGTAGATGCACAGATCGCTCTCAGCATCGGCATCGATCAAGTCGGTGACTGAGTCAGTCCCCAAAGCCGCGCACCAGAGTCGCCTCGCCGCCGTCCCGGCGGACCGTCCAGACAGCGCGAGGACATGCGCGACTGATCAGGGCTAGCAAACCCGACGCAGATGCTGTCGCCGACGTCGCCGCGGACGCCCGGCGGCGCTACCGTCCACCACATGGCAAGCAGGCCCGTCAACGGTCGGCAGTTAGACGTCCTGACCTGGATCGTGAGCGGCTGTCCACCGAGGGATTGGGACAGCACCTACAAGACGGTGGCGGTGGCGCTGCAGAACCGTCGCCTGGCCACCGTGAGTCGTAGAGGCGGGGTTTGGCGCGCTGAAGCGACCGAGGCAGGGCGCTACTACGTGGAGCACCTTGCGTATCCGGACAGTCACTGGTCGACGGACGAGTTGTCTGAGCCGATGGCGCCTGGTTCACGAGTTGAGCCGAGAGCGAAACAGCCAGGTTCGGTCACCGCTCCTCCAACGCCGCGGACGCCAAGTGCGGGCGGACCAAACGAGTGCGCGACAGCCGCTCAAACGATCACCGTTCCTTCAGGATCAGCGCTGGTGGGCTCCAGCCGCGCTGTCCGGGTTCCGTCTCGCATGTCGAGCCGCCCCCACGCCGCGATCACGGCCATCCGCGCGCACCCTTACGCGCTGACCGCGCTTTCCAGACCGCTGCGCTCACGTGCCGCACGGATTCTCGACACGCTGGCCAAGGAGGCTGAACGTCGCGGGTATCAGGTGACGGAGCATGACGGCCATCTACGGATCTGCATCCGGGGTCATGCCGAGACTCTCGACCTGCGCGAGCCAACGACGCGTACGCGCCACGTGCCTACCCAGGCAGAACTTGCCGCCCAGAAGGCGGCTTCGTGGCGCAGGCCACCGGAGTGGGATGTCCGTCCGTCCGGTCGACTGCGCGCCGTGATCGGTCACAGGGATGTGGTCGAACCAAAACCGCGCAAGGACGGAACCATGGCGTGGCTCCTTGAAGATCGCCTCGACCGCGTGATGGCTCTGGCGGAGGAGGCCGCCGCTACGAAGGAGTATTGGGAGGATCGTCGCCGCAAAGAGGCTGAGGTGAAGCGGCGTCGATGGGAGGAGGTTCGAGCGCAAGCCGTGGTCGAGTTTCGCGAGCACCGCCTCGCCGCGGTCCTGCGTGATCAGGTGGAGCGCTGGGAAGATGCTCGACGACTGGATGAGTTCTTGCAGGCCCTCGACGACCACATCGCAACAATGAGCCAGCCCGAGGCCGCGGCGTCGGCTGTTGAATGGCGCCGCTGGGTGGCCCGATACACGGCGCAGCGATCGCCCTTTAGACAGCCTGTGCGAATGCCACCCGAGGTTGAGCCGAGCGCTCAGGACCTCGCGCCGTTCATGCGTGGCCTCAACCCATACGGCGCTGACTTCTAGCACCGCCCGGGCGCCATCGCTCGCGACAGCCTTCCATCAAACGCGCGATGTCCGAGTAACGGATGTGCTGTCATGCTCAACGCCGTGGGGCTCGGGACCTGCAGGGCGGCTTTGGCGGAACCAACGCGCCGGAAACTGCGGGGAAGTCGTTGCTGACCCGAGCCGATTCGATACACCCCGTTCGCCCGGCCCTCACGCGCTCGGCGCTCGCCTGGTGGAGCGCAACAGACATCGGTCAGCGCGTTGTCACTGGTCGAGTACGCCCTTGAAGTCGACCGACCAAGGGTCGAGGATCTCCTTGTTCTGGGCAACAAGTTGCCCGCCGAGGAAGTACTTGACACTCCCGTCGCTACTGCCGCGTCCGGCCTCCGCGAGAGCGTCGACGATGTTCTGGTTCCACTGGGTGATGAGCGTTTGAGCCTGCATCACCGTGACGCCAGCCATGCTCGGGTTCAGCAGCACCGTCACACCGTCCGCGGACGGATTGATCGAATCGATCACCGTTCTGCCGAGGCTGGTGTTCATGATGTCGGCGTACATCGCCAAGTCCTTCACCAAAGTCCTCTCGGCAGCCGCCTGCTTTGCCTTGTCTGTCGTTCCGCCGGACAAGGTCTTCACCGTCTGCGCCTTCAACCAGCCGTCGGTGGTCTCGCCGTCGATCGTCACCTCGACCATCTCTACGACCATCTCTACGGACGTGCCATTCGTCCACTTCTTCGTATCTGCTTCCTCGACGAAAACCAGCAGATCGTCTTTTCCGCCCTTTGCCTTCAAGAACACGGAGAAGTCTCCAGACGCGCCGACGCCCCACGCATCCGACTCGAACAGTTCTGCAGTCAGCCTGAACTGGTCGCCGACCTTGATCCCGCCCATACCGGCCGAGTTCAGTTTGTCGAGCAACTTGTCAACGCTGATGTCCGTAATGACCACGGCGGGCTCTTCCTCTGGTTCCGGCGCAGCCGTTTCGGACGGAGACTCGGCCTGCCCCTGCCCATCCTCGTCATCCTGGTCAGCGCAGGACCGGTCGACCGTGAGTCGCGGGGCCCCGGCGATGGGCTCGCCGCTCGCGGGCTCCTGGCTGCACACCGACCAATTCGACTCGACGACGATCCCGAACATTCCGCCGCCGACTACCTCAACGTCGTCATCGAATCCAGCCCGCTCGACATCACTCTTGGCGACGTCGAGGCTCTTGCCGACGACGTCTGGCATGGAGATGGGGTCGCCTCCCGAGCAACCCGCGAGGGGCACAATCATGACAGCGGCAGCAAGGGTGGCGCCGAGACGACGCATCGATGTGAACACCGGCGTAAACGTAGTTGCACCGGGAGCACTCCGCAGTGGAACGGCGATGTCGTCAGTCGACTCGCCGCGAGGGCCGTCACGTGTCGCTCGGCGACGACCTCAAACCTCTGAAGAACGCCGCCTGACACAACCGGCTCGGGCCACGTCTGTGACGTCCACAGCCGTGTCAGCACGTCGGCCGTGAGCCACTCAGCCGCTTCCTCGGGAGGCACCGCAGCGAGACGTAGGCGATGGCACATCTTCGCCTGTGCGCGTGGAGGCGCGGCCGGAGGGCATCGACCACCGCCGGAACCCACTCGTCGCTCTCGCTCCGCTCCATGGAGTGTCCGTAGGTCGCGGCTCCGACACCGCACGACTGCGCACCCATTCGCTCGTGACGGTGGCCCGAGCAAGATGCAACACCGGCTCGGCCACCAATGGCGTCAGCGTCGGCGCCCGGTTCCCTGCGACCCGGCTTGGACCTCACCTGGCCGCCGGTCTGACGCAGCGATGTAGTGCTTCCGGTGGCCGCCGCCCGAGCACTGGCACACCGACAGGGGCTTCAATCGCCGTGCCTGACCGTAGGTCATCCAATCCGACAGGTAACTCTCGACCGGCAGACTGCCGGTGCCGTTCTTCGATAGGGCCTTGCGAACAGCGGCCTCGGCACAGTCTCTGTCGCGGTGCAAGCGCTGCGACTTCACCTTGCCGGTCGCGACGACACGGGTCACCTGAACCCAGCCCGACAGCGGTTCGTAAGCCACTTCGCCATGCTCGCACTAGTCGAGAGCAGCGTCTTGGACTTCCTTGCTTGCCACCTCGGCCTCCCGGATCGAGGGCTGACTGAGAAGTTGGTCCAGCAGCACCCATGCGCGTCGGGCACGGTAGATGTCCCCGCTGGGGATGTTCGGGACAGTGAGATCAGGCCCAAGGTCGTACACGGCGTGCGGTACGTACGGCCTGGTTGGTTCTGCCTCGTGAGGGATCTCGGGCCAGCGCTCCTGCAACGCGGGAAGGACTGTCGCTCCCGTCACCCGGTTGACCTGCTGGAGCCGACCGTGCCAGCGGAACCCCATCAGAACTGGCGGGCGCTTGGGCCACGCCTTGCCGAACGGATGGAAGTAGATCCTCTCCTCGCGCACCCAGTCGAGGAACGTGTGTCGGCCGAACTGGTTGGCGTTGAGTGACACGACGTACACCCATTGCGAGTCGTAGGCACGCACGGCGGTTGCCTCCTTGAGGTAGTCACGTAGTTGTGCCAGCCATAGGCGCTCTGCCGGGGCCCGGGTTGCGGCCGTTGCGTCTCTCAGGAGGGATCGCACCTCGTCCCAGGGAAGGTGGCGGACAGGCACCTCGCCGACGCTCTCGGGTAGTTCGCGGGCAGCCCACTCCTGCGATGAGTCCGACAGCGACACGAGCAGCCCCTGTTTAACGCCCAGAAAGCGGCAGGCGTAACGAGTCAGTTGCTCCTCGCCCGGCTGCAGCCAGCCCTTCTTCGCTTCCAGCACGACGAGTGCTTGCGTGTCGCCGTCCTGAAGCCGGAGTTCGAGATCGGTCCTACCGGCCTCGTCAGCAGTCTCCAGTGACAGGTTGACCGCGTCGGAGTCACCTGGCATTCCTAGATGTCGCCAGAGGCCACCACGGAGTGCGGGCGACACGGTGAGCGCCCATCCAAGGGCCGCTGTCAGGTCAACCTCGCCGCGTCCGAGCAGGTCGAACACCGTTGTGACTTCGCGTCCGTACCGCAGCAGTGACGACACCGAGCGCCCCCTAGGTTCACACGTGCCTCGACAGTACCCGCGTTCGAACCCGACGAGTCGAGTCCTGCCAAGATCAGCCTGCGGAGAAGGGCAGCCACCGCATACGGTCGGATTGAACAAGTCACACCATGGGGGCGGGATGGGCAGGAAGGGCGCTCGTAAGCGCTTCGTTGAGGTCAACGAGCAACTCAACGCGCATATCCACCGTGGAGAGCGCGACCAGGCCCAGGCACTCCTTCGAGACCTCATCGCCATTGTTGCGAAGGCCAAGGACTCCATCGCCGCCAAGCGCATGCGCGAGGTCATCGAGTTCCATGAGGAACGCATCGCGCGCATGACAGCGCCGCGTGCGTCCCTCGTCGACTTTCCTGCGTTGCAGGGGAAGCGCCAAAAAGGCGCCCGACAGACCACTCAACGCGACCTGCACACTGTGTCGCTCAGCATTCCACCGAGCCGACGACCGCACGACCCGTTGCGACATCTGCCGACCACCTACCCGGCGCTCTGTCCGTACCGTCTCTGGGGGACTGCCCGGGACGGGCAAGCGACGCTAATCGTGGCGCTCCGTGTGGTGCACCACGGCGAGACCGACATGTTCGTGCCCGACGAGTACGGGCAGCCACGGCCCTACCGCGCGCACTTCAAGATTCCAGGGGCTTATTGGGTCCGACTTCCCGCACACAGCGTTGGACCACGGCCACCACTGGGGCGACTCATCACAACCAGAGATGGGCCGACACCTCATTCACATCACCCTTAGCAAGGTCGACGAGTCGAAGGACACGCCCCCGGTGGCCTCGGGAGCGCGGGGCACACTCTCGGCGGGGCAGGTTAATACACGATGACGGGCTTCTCGACCCGCGACGGGTTGGCGTTCGTACCGCTGACGTCTGCTGGGCTCCACACCGCGTACCGGGACCCGGTGAACCCGCCGCGTGCGAAGCCTTTAATACGGCTCGCCCGATTGAGTAGCACGCGCAGAAGCCACGAACTAGGCTCCAACCGCCATCATTGACTGCCAAGGCGGGCCGCGTGGGACCACTGACTCCAACAGATTTCTCCGGCACGTCCAGGACGTTGCAGCCAACATGTACAACGTAAGGGATGCCTCCGCCACCGGCTTCTACGCACACGTTGAGTTCGCTTCCCGCTCCGGTAAACAAAGCATCTACGCGAGCCTGCAATTCGACGCTGACACCGGCCGATTCACCACCATCCATTGCCCCACGCCAGGCGCCACCCAGCCCCTTTCTTTCGCTAAAGCGGTCGAGCGGAAGATCGCCGAGCGCAACTAGGTCCACCGACCTGACCCCAGTCCCCTCCACGGACCCGTCAGCCAAAGCCGCTCGGCAACTCTCGACACGCCGACCGGCAGCGGCCATCGGTGTACCGATCGTTCGACCTGACGCGGCGTTCAGACTCAACTCGACGCGCCAAGGATCTACGCTCACCAAGCATGGGGCTATTTCGGAAGCGGGACCGCTATGTGTTGCCGATCGTGCCGGACGCGCGTGAACACTTCGAGTTCTTCGCTGTCGCTCACGAGATTGCCGTCCTGCGGGAGTGGCTCAACCCGAGGGTCAACCAATGGCCACCGGGGATTCCGTGGATATGGGCCTGGACCAACCCACTCTTCGGCCTGAACATCACCCAACTCCACGGCGCTTGGTACGCCACCGCCATGGGATTCGATGAGCACCAACTCCCGCAGCCCTTTGGCATCACCCCCCGGCCTGTCTGCCCGGTCGGCACATCAGCCGCTGAGGTGGCCCGCGAGGTCGTCACCCGCGACGTCATCCACAGTCTCAGTACCTACGTCTCCTCACCCGAGCACGAAGTAATGCCCTACGGCATGGCATGGGCTTCCGATGAACTCTTCAAGTTCGCCAAAGACGGTCTCGTGGGCGACCCCCTCGGCGAGCCGTGAGCGACGCGCACGTCCTCGACAGCGTTGTCCGCCAGACGATGAACAGGCCACGACTCGGCCACCGCCCGGCGCCGGTCAACCTAGGACCCCGATGACGTACACGCTAACCGTCACCGACCATCCAGCGGACACCCGCGACTCCGGTCTGGGTGAACTCGCGAACGCCGTGCACCAGATCACCGCCGTCGTTGCCGACCACTACGGAATCCCAGACATTCACGTCGACTTGATCTTCGCCGACGACTTCATCGGTGCAACTCAAGACGCGCTCGACGAGGCCCGCCGCGACGGCGAAGCCCCGGACACCTTCACAACCGAACGACTGGGCGGCGAAACAGTCGCCAAGAACGTTCCACGCGCCGACGACTTCTCCGACATCGCCATCGTCATGAACCGCACTCTGCTCGCGGCCGACGGTGAGGCAGTCGCCCACACCATCTTCTTGATCGCTCACGAACTGTTCCACCCGATGCTCAACCGGCGCCGCCACCAATCCGGAACACTCGAAGGCGTCATCTACCCATCCCGCACACCAAACGAGATCGCCCGCAGCATCGCCTGCACCATCACCGACGAGTACCGCGCCGATCAGTTCGCCAGCGTCATGCTTGGGCACTTCGGGACGATCACGACCCCCGGCGGTGGCACAGAACAACTCCACGCCGGGCACGTCTTTGGTGACGGGTACAACCAGCAGTTCACTGACCTACTCGACACCCACATCGCCCCGGGCTGGCCAGACCTCGTCATGGACTACCGCTACGGCCGGGTCGGACTCGATGACATGTGGCGCGCTATCGCCTCCCAAACCGACCAGACCTTCACACTGCTGGCTCACGCTCAAGCCGTTGCCGACGCAGCCAGGGCAGACGGTCCGCTCGACGGCGACAACGGCAGCCACAGGGGCGCAACTCTCTACATCGCCCCCGCATGGTCCGCTGTGATGTCCGCCCTCGACGAGCACAAGACCCTCGGCACCCCCGAAGAGTTCGCTCTCGGCGACGTAGCCATCGCAGACACCGTCGAGAGGGAACTGTTCGACATGTGGGCGCGGCTCGGTCTCACCTTCTCCGTCAACAAAGAGCGCAACTTCGCCATTCACGTCACCAACCCTCAGCGCTAGCCAATCGTGGCGGGATCCGCTGGGCCAGTGTCGGTGTCGGTGCCTTCGTACGTGTAAGGGCGGTGCCCGGGCTGCAGCGGTGCCGCCGGGAAACTGCCAAGTCGTTCCCGGAACCACACCGCTGACCTGCACGGAAGACTTTGATCCGTAGCCCGGGTCGCGTGCCAGAGGCTACGGAATGAAATCCGGAGGCGAGCAGACGAGAGTCTGTGAAACACCCCCTCCCGGCCCGAATCCGGGTCGCGAGGGGGTGTTGGGAGTCTGAGAGGCGCCGCCGCCCACGCGGCACTCCGGGTTCGACCGAACACGTCACGTAGCCAGCCTCTGTAAGGCACGATTAACGAGCCGATCCGCGAGGGACGCTCTGCGCTCTCCGGTACTGAACGAACCGAGTCGGGGGATTCGCGTATGCGACTGCGCACCATTGTTGGCGCGACCATCACCACAGTCTTTAGCACCCTGCTCGCGGTCAGTACGGCGCCGCCAGCGTCCGCAGCCTTCCCGGTACTGATCACCCCGGCTCCGGGCGCCAGTCTGGTCGGCGGCTCCAGCGGACCGCTGGTCCTCGACTTCGCAACTCCCGGCTCGTACTCGATCTTCGTAACGTGCGACAGCAGATACATCTGGTCCAACGGTGGCCGCGTGCCCTACTCCGCTGGGCGACAGACCATCCCCATCGACCCGCTGGAAGTAAACAGCGGTGAGGACCTGGGTGGTGCCACGTGTCAGATCGACATCTACGGCTCCGAGAGCCCCTATAAGACCACCTCCACGTTCACGGTCGTCTCGCCGCCACTGGCTCTCAGTGCCGTCACCGTCACGAAGGCCGAGTTCTACCCGCTTGTTCGGGACAAGTACCTCGATGAGACCGAGTTCGTGTTCTCCGTCAACCGCAAGGCCGACGCCACTCTGACCGTCGCCGATCCTGACGGGAGGATCTACTACACAAAGTCCGTGTGGGCGCACGGTGCCGGGCAGTACCGGATAGCGTGGAAGGGTCAGACCACCTCCGGCAGGCCCGTCGAACCCGGCCGATACCGCGCGACCGTTACGGCCGTGGCAGACGGAGCAATCCTCTCGCAGAGTGCTCGCGTGCAGGTCGTCACCAAGAAGGTCGTCCGCAAGCAGACGATCCGCAAGGACGAACTGGGTGGACGGGAGACCACGGGCGGCAACTGCCGCGTGGAGTACGAAGACGAAGGCACACTGCTCGACTGCTGGGGAGGCGCCTACGCGCGCTCCACCTACACGTTCAAGATCCCCGCCGATGCCACCAACCTCCGCTGGGGAGCGCGCACGAGTTACACAAGCCTCGACAAGTACCGCGGCTCCCTCGCCAAGAACGGCGTACGCACCAGCGCTACCACCTTCCAGGTCCGAGTCCAGGTCACCGGATGGCGAGCCGTCTACGTCCACGGAGCCTCGCTAACGTTCAGGGCTCGCACCCAGATCTAGCACCTCCGCGAAAGTCACGGGGACCGGACAGCATCCGAGCACCCCCATGCACCCGTCTCCTCGTGTTCGGGGTGGGAGCGTGGCGACACTTCGCCGGAGGAAGCCTCCGCGAGTGGGCCAAGAAGATCGAGCAGCCTCTCGGCCCGCCGGCTTGAGCGTGCCGCACGACGCCGGGCGGGGCTCTCAGACGGCACATAGAACTTCGGACCGAACCGCCTGTCAATCCGACTCGGGCCACAGTCGTCAACCCCTGGTTCGCTTCGCCTGTTCTCAGCGCCGCTGGAGATGGGAGTCACCGACTGGAGCCACTTCGCCGAGATCGTGCCGTAGTTCCCTCCGCATTGCCCAGCGGGCGGCGACCGGATCTTGGACGCGCCGAGTTCACAGCACGATGTCAACCAGTAGGGCGCGACCCTAGCGCGGCAATCCATCGTTCGATCTTCGCGAGGTCCCTGGTCCGCAGTCCGACCGCTGGGTCCGGCGCAATGGCCAACAGACGTGTCCGGTCGAGGCCTCGGAGTCCTCCCGTGGAGATGTCGTCATCGGTCCAGATGGCTCGTCCGTGCGGATGCTTGTGCAGCCATTCCTTGACGGCTTGGGCCTTCCACCATCTGTCGCGACCGGCTTTGCGTTTGCGGATGAGGCGGAAGGGGCCGAGTCCGGCTTCAGTCCAGGCTTTGACCTCGTCGTGGCTCCAGGTGGTTAGCCAGACCACTTCTACGCCCTCGCGCTGGCTGATGCGCTGGATCCCGTCCGCTACCTCGCGTCGGTAGGGCACGGCGAGATCGGAATTCGGCCGGGGTCCGTACAAGGTGGCGTCGTCCCACGGAAGGCTGAGGCCGTAGGGGCTGATCGTTCCGTCGATGTCCAGGAACCACCGGATCTGCGGCGGTCCTTCGGACGGGACTGGAATGATGGCTGGCTTCCTATAGACGCGGTGGTTCATCTGACCGCTTCTGCTCCTCGCCGTCATCCGCGGCGTTGGCGCCCTGGCCTTCACCCTGGTCGTCGTCCTGCTCCTCGGCGGCAGCAGGCGACACGTCACCGACGGCCGGGTCGGCCGAGGGACCGTCGGTGCTCTCGGCGCGGAGGTCATCCGGGACCGCATCGGACGACTCTGAGGTCGCCGGGGCACCGCCCGTAGCAAGGTCCGTGGCGACGTCCGTGGGACCTTGCTGAGCGGCTGGTCCATCCCCCCAGTCGGGCTCCCGCGCCCCAGCGGGTTCGGGTGCCGTGGTGCTGCCTCCCGCGTCCTCCGGTTCCGTGGTGTCGTCGAGCGCGCTTGTGAGGTGCGCCAGCATCCGTGCACCCGCTTCGCCTTCGCACCGCCTCGCGGCTCGGTCCCATTCCTCCCGGTTGACCATGCCATCGGCTGCGAGTCGGTACAGGGTGGCGATGGCGTTGACCGAGTAGGCCACTTCGCGGTCTGGCTTCCGCGGTGGGTCATCGGCCCACAGCAGCGCCAACGCATGCAGGACCCCGTGCCGCATCCCGGCCGCCTTCAACCCGGCCCGCTCCTCGGGCGCAGCCTCCGGCCACCCGTAGTCGGGAGCAGGTGTCCACTCCGTCAACACCACCTCTTCTCCTTTCAGCGCGAGCCAACCCTCATGGGCCTCCAACCCGCCGATGGCGTCCGCACCTCGCTGTTTCTGGATCTGTAGCCGCAGGGCCTGCGCACTTTCCAGCGACATGTCCAGGTGGGCGACGTGCCCGCTGCGGAAGTGCACGTCGAGGCTGCCCCGGATCCACCGGGCGAGCGGGATCAATTCATCGAGTGACCTGGGCATGGGCTGACCCCCTCAGGGCTTGACGACCTGTATGCATTTCCCTCGAAATGACGAACGGCCCCTCCACCGCGTGGAGAGGCCACCCGCAAAGAACGGGAACACGTCCGATAGTACGCCCAGCCAACCTCCGCCGCACCCCCAGAGATGGGCGAGATCCCTGGCGCAACCGGGGTTGGTGAACGTTAAGGGACGCCACGTGCCGCTGCTGCCAAGGTGGAACCCGAGCAATGTCCGGTCGCAGGAGAGGTGTCAGCGATCGGCTTTTCGCCGGGTCGGGTGTGAGATCGCGGCGAGGTCTTCTCAGGCGCACCACATCGGTGACCTCCGGAAGGCCGCTTGATGAGGTGATGCTGGGGGCGATCAGCCGATCGAGTGCACGTCGTCGGGTCGCCAGACGACTTCGCCGCGTCGATCGGCGGGGTCGATGAGGATGACGGCTTGGCGGCGAAGCAGGCCTGGCGAGGAGGTTGGTTTGCCCTGAAGCAGCCATTGTCGGATGGCGTCGGCGGGATCGGCGCCGGGCTCGCAACCCAAGCCGCGCATCATCAGGTCGACACGCCGCCCCTGGTGCTCGTCGGTCCATCTCACCCATTGGGCGCGCTTGCGCGGGGTGGGGGCTTGAGTGAGGTCGTATCGCTGGCGGCCGAGGTCGGAGGGGCCGAAGTCGACGTGCTTGGTCCGTTTGTCTTCGGGGAACCGGCTCTCACCGGGCGGTAGGGCGAAGAACGACCAGACGTCCAGGTCCTTCACTCCATTCTTCCGGTCGAGATAGTGCAAGGCTGCTCCTTGGGCAAGGGTGACGGCGATGAGGCGCCCGCGGTAGGCGGGGCGACGGGCGTAGAGGGTCTCGTGGTCCTCGGCCGCGATCTTTGACAGTCGCGCCAAGTGCCGCTTGCTCAACGGAGTCTTCGCACGAGCCGTGCGGGCCATCGTGGTCGGGGGGGTCACGGTGTCTCCTCCACGGCTCCGTCTTCGCGGATGAACCACACCTGGATGTCCGCGGCTTCGAGCGAGGAGCGGGTGTCCACCCATAGCCGCCGGTAGGTCGGAAAGTCGGGAAGAGCGATGACCGAGTGCCAGGTGGGTTGATGGGTTCGTAACCGCATCGCAGCGAGTACGGCCTGGGAGTACCAGTGCCGGGCCTGCGTTGCAGGATTGGTCTTCTTGACTTCACCGGCTCGGCGAGGATCTGCGTACGTCCCCCGAGTGGGGTAACCCTTGACCTCGACGCCGAGCCGCACCCGGTCGCGTTCGGCGACGACGTCGATGCCGGGTTCCTTGGTCGCGGTATTGGCGGTGCGGGTGATAGTCCATCCCGTGGCACGCAGATGCTTGACCAGCAGGTCCTGGGCGTGGGCCTCGGTATGCCAGTCGGCCACGTGGTTCGAGGTCGGAGGTGCTGGCGCCCGATGCGTTGGCGAAGATTCAGCCTGGGTTTGTGTCGACACCCCGGACGTGTACGCCGCGACCTCGGCCTCGGTCGCGCGTCGGAAGGTGCCGTGTGCGATCTTGGTGAGGAACGGCGTCTTGGGCGTGAACTGTTCGCGGTTCTCGACGTTCCAGCAGGCGCCGCGGACATGCGTGCGGATGGTTCTCGGGTTGCTGCCTGGGTAATGGCGGTCGAACCACGAGACGATCTCAGCGGCTGTGAAGGGTTGGGGCAACGTCTGGACGCATTCGGCCAGGCGCTCCCAGGTGGTACGTGCGGTGCCTTCCACGAGCCCATCGTGCACCGCCGATCGCCCGAGTGGCGGCGTACCGTGGAGTGGTGACACGGGTGGAGGAACTGGTCACGGCCTTGGCGGTCTACCCGAGGCGCGGCTGAACCTGCTGCGCACGCTGGACCTGCCTGCCTCGAACCGTGACCCGCTCTCGGAGTTCGCCGAACAGTTCGTGGCCGCCCTCACCGATTGCACGTTGGCCCCGAGCCGGGTGCAGACGGGTTGGGACGTGGCGCTGCGCGACGGCGCGAAGGTTCAGGTGAGATACCTGGCCAACACCTCCGGTGGCGGCTGGGTCAACGAGCACCTGGTGCGCCGCATCGCCGACGTGGATTGGTACGCGCTGGTGATCATCGAGGACTTCGGCGTTTCCGGCGTGGCGATGTTTCCCTGCACCGGGCTTGCGGTCGTCGCCTTTGCGCTCGGCAAACGTCACGGCGACACCGAGAACACTCTGCAGTTCACCCGTCTCAACTGGCTCGCCATTAGGGGCGAACCCGACCGCTTCCGGGCTCTCGGAGTCCGCGTGCTCCTCCCACCATGGTGCACCCCGAATCGCACGTCCTGATCGATGTTCGCGACCGCATGCAGTTGTCGGGCAGCGCTTCACGACCCACGCTGGACTGCCGGGCCGCGGGCGCGATTAGCAGGCGTACCGGGACGGCCCGGTGGGTTGGACGCGAGGCTGGAAACCGGCCCTCGGATCACTCAATCCCGGTGGCTCACGGCACGCGGTTACGTTTCGCCGCCTGCGCCCGCATCACGAGTTCGAGATGGTCACGGCGATACCACCGGCGACCTCCCGACAGGACGCTCGGCACTCGCCCGCGCCGAGCGCGTGCATTCACCGCAACGCGGGTCACTCCCATTACAGCCGCGGCCGCATCAGCCGAGAGCCAGTCATGTTCCAGGTCGGGTGGCTTCGGCTGCTGCGGTCGCTCGCGCTCCGACGCGAGGGCTTCCTGTGCGGCGAGCCGGGCGTTGCGGTAGGCGATGACCTCTCCGCGATCGAGGACGGGCCGCTTGGCCCGTTTGGTGAGATCACCGCGGCGGATCATCTTCGGGACGGCCGAGATGTGGACGCCGAGGACCTGCGCCGCTTCGCGCACAGTGATCCAGTCCGCCATGGCACGCACGGTAGTCACGGCAGGACCGCTCTGCATCCGCCCATCCACAAGATGCATAGGCGGAAGAGCGCAGATCGCGGTGGAGAGGCACTTGGATTGGTCGACACCATCGTGAAAACAAGGCCTTCGGGGCCTGAGGCCCGCGAGGTGCTCACAGGCCAGGCAGGGTGTACCCGTCTCGACAAAGCGGATGGCTCCCGGCCGGGCTCAGAGTTGGGCGGCCAATTTTCCAAACGCCGCGACACGGGTTACCCGAGTCAGGCTTCGTCCGACGATGACGACCGTCACAATCAGGTTTGCGACCGCCCGGACCAGTGGGTCTTCGCTGTCGGGCTCCAGCCCCGGCGTGTGTCCAGCAGGGTGACCAACTGCTCGTCCGCCTCGTCGA
This sequence comes from Nocardioides furvisabuli, assembly GCF_021083185.1. Lineage (GTDB taxonomy): Bacteria > Actinomycetota > Actinomycetes > Propionibacteriales > Nocardioidaceae > Nocardioides > Nocardioides furvisabuli. The sequence continues at coordinate 367,794 of NZ_JAIGQB010000004.1, forward strand.
TCTCCCTCGCGAAGGCGAGACTGAAGGTCCGTGAGGGGTTGCCGCCGGGCTCAGTCTCCGAACGCGGTCGGCTGAATGTGCGGACCACTACCGGTCGACCAACGAGGCGGCCATCGCGTCGCGTTCTCTCCGGCATGGTTCGTGGTGCAGTTAGCCTGCCAGTCGCTCTAGGTCGCCGTGGCGGATCCATCCCTGAGGTTCCAAGGACGTGACATGGTCGCCTAGGTCATCCTTTACTCGGCCCTTCGGCACGTCAGAGACCGTGGGCGCGGCACATGGGGAGATGGGCAGTGGGGCAGGCAGGCAACCAGATCGAGATTCAGGCAGCGCTGAAGAGTTGGCGTGACGGACTGGTCGGTCTCTCCAAGGCGAATCGGCTGATCAAGTTCACGGCACCCAAGACCTCTTCGGTCCTGGTCGACTCGCCGGATCCGGACGTGGTGTTGGCGCGGGTGGCATCCGGCACCCCCCAAGCGTTCAGGGGCGACTTGAACCTGGGCGACGGGTCGCCTGCGGCGCTGCTGCCGGGCACCAGCCAGATTCTTCGTTCGCCTCGGCCCGACACCGAACTCGGACCCGTGCTTCGCAACCTGATGCGCAAGGCCCAAACCGAGTTCCTCGACCGCGGCCTGTCCGTGCTGTACCTGGCCTTCGGGATGCTGCACTGGAAAGACGTCGACGACACAGCGATGATCAGCCCGGTCCTCCTGGTGCCGGTGTCCCTGCTGCCCGAGGGACCCAAGGGGGTTCCGCGGCTTACCGAGGGCGAGGACGACGCGGTGATCAACCCCGCGCTGGCGCTGCGCCTGAAGGACTTCGGCATCGATCTGCCGCACATGGACGACCTTGACGGCCTGACGGTCACCGAGGTGCTGGATGCCGTTCGCACCGCTCTCACGCAGGCGAAGGACTTCACTGACTGGGACCTGAAGATCACCACCTACCTGTCGACCTTCTCCTTCGCAAAGGAGGCCATGTTCAAGGATCTGCACGACAACGAGGAGCAGATTTTGGCGCACCCCATCGTCCGTGCGCTGGCCACGTCGGACCCGGCGAAGCAGAGCAGCGACTTCCTGTTCGAACCGATCGATCCGGCTGACATCGAACGCGTGGCACCTCCGGAACTGACGCCGTTGGTGCTGGACGCCGACTCCTCGCAGCGCGCTGCTGTGGCCGCGTCCTTGGCGGGACGCACTTTCGTCATGGACGGTCCGCCCGGTACGGGCAAATCGCAGACGATCGCGAACATGATCGGCGCCCTGCTGCATGCTGGGAAGACGGTCCTGTTCGTGTCGGAGAAGATGGCGGCCCTCGACGTGGTCCGCAACCGGCTCACCGACGCCGGTCTCGGCAACTACCTGCTGGAACTGCACTCGCACAAGGCAAGCCGCAAGGAAGTCGCAACCGAACTCCTCCGATCGCTCGACAACCTCACCCAGCCGCCCGCGGGCCTGGACGCCCTCTCCCGGGAGGCGGTACGCGATCGACGCGAGCGACTGAATGACTACGCGGGCGCCATGAACGAGATCCGCCAACCGTTGAACCGGTCGCTGCATTCGGTGCTGGGCGCGCTGGCGGTTCTGGTCGACGTTCCGTCCGCCCCGCAGCCCGACGTCGATCCCGCGGCCCTGAGCCAGGCCGACTTCATCAGGGTGCAGGAGGTCAGCGCCCAACTCCAACGGGCGTGGCGGCCGGCCGCGCAGGGCACGTCGTTCCTCTGGCGTGAAGCGACCGATGAGTCCTCGTTGGACATCCGGCTCTACCAGGCCCAGCAGGCCCTGATCCAGTTGCAGGGATCGGCTGAACTGAACGCCGACCTGATGGCGGCCTTCGGGCTCACGAGGCCGAGCGACACCGCAATGCTGATCGCCCTCATCGCCCACCAACACGAGGGGCATCCCGTAGGGGCGCTCGAACCGTGGCTCACCACCACCGGCTGGGACAACCTCACGAGGTCACGCAGCAGCCTCGGCGAGCAGATAGCGGGCATCCGACTGGCGGAACGGGCCGTCCGCGACCGCGCTGGAGTCGAATGGTCGACGCTTCCCGCTGCGGGCGACCTTCCGGCCTCACCTGCTGCGCTGGCGCTCAATCCGTCACCGGTCGACATGACGACCCTCGGGCGCGCCGAACTGGAGACGACCGCATCCGCGTTCCAAGTCACGGCTGCCTCTCTGTCAGAACGAGTCGGCGCCCTGTCCCGTCTGGCCACTTCCCTCGGGCTGCCCGAGGTCACAACAGTGGCCGACGCGGACCGGATGATCCGCCTCGTTGACCTCCGCGGACAGGGGCGGCTGGTGGACCGTTCCTGGATGACCCGCCAAGGGCTGACGGACGCCCGCACCGCCGCGGTCCTCCTGCACGAGCAGACCCTCGCCCTCAACGCTGCCGAGGAGCGAGCCACGAGCGTCTTCACCGGTGAGGCGCTCAAGGCGCCGCTGATGGACCTGCAGGACCGGTTCACGAACCTGCACAAGGGTCTGCGGAAGTTGTCCGGGGACTACAGGGCGGACAAGAAGGCGGTCGCGGCACTCCTCACGGACGCCACCGACGTCAAAGAGGGCATCCGCCGCCTGTCGGAGGCCATCACGTGGGGCGAGACGACCCGCGCCTACGACTCGGCGGCCGCACACCACGCAGCCGCGTTGGGTGTGCACTGGCGCAAACGTGACACCGACTTTGAGGCCCTCAACGCGGCGCTGACCACAGCCGAAGAGATCGTCCACCTGCTCGACGGTCAGGTGCCGCCAGCGCTCGCCACCTACCTGTGCAGCCCCTCATCGGACGACCCCTACTCGACCGTCGTCGCCAGCGCCCGCTCCACGCTGGCCGACTGGCGCGCGAGCCTGGCTCCGGTTCCAGCCCTGTCGGGACGCCCGGACCTACTTCTGGGCACCATCGCCGACGCGGTGGCGTGGTACCAGGCCCACGTCGAACCCATGCGTCAGGCCGCGGCGCGGATAGCGGTGGTGGAGGCCATCACGGGTCGCACCCACACGCTGGCACAAGCAGATGAACTGCTGACCCTGGCGGAGCGTGTCCGCAATGCGCACGCGTCTTTGACCGAGCACGAAGAGGCCTATCGGGGCGCGTTCGACGCCTACTTCTCATACGCGGACACCGATCTCCACGGCCTGGACCTCGCGCTCGCCTGGGCTGAGGGTCTCCGCGCTCTTGTGGGTGGCCCGCTGACCTCAGGCCAGGTCAAGGCGCTGGCAGACTCCCAGCCGGTCGAAGCCCTGCCCGTTGCGTTCAAGAAGTGGACCTCTGCGCGCGACCGGATCCTGGACGCGTTCGCGTCTTCCCGGACGGCGGAACTCTCTGCAGAGTTCGACGACTACCGCCTTGGGCTGGAGTTCATCGACGACCTCCGCGAGGACACCGTCGGTCAGCAGGAATGGTTCGACTACCAGCGGGCGCGAGCCGCACTGGCCACGCACGGCCTGGAGACCGCCGTGGACTTCTGCATCGATCAACGCGTCGATGCCGCGGTGGTGCCCAGGGTCGTAGAGCGCTCTCTCCTGCGCGGGTGGGCTGACGCGGTGATCCAGAACGACGCACGCCTGCGCCCCGCACTGGCGAGCGACCGCGATGCCCTCGTGGCCGAGTACCGCTCCCTCGACCAGCAATTGGTCGCCAACGCAGTCGCGGACATCATCCGTGCCGCGAACACCCGACGCCCCGCCAACACCAGCATCGGGGAGCCCGGCGTCATCCGCCGCGAGGGGATGAAGAAGCGCAAGCACCTGCCGGTCCGCGACCTCATCGGACGTACCCGAACGACATCGGTCTCGATCAAGCCCGTATTCATGATGTCGCCGCTGGCCGTCAGCCAGTACCTGCCCAGCGAGATGTCGTTCGACGTGGTCATCTTCGACGAGGCATCCCAGGTCACCCCGGGAGATGCGATCAACTGCATCTATCGCGGCAATGCGCTGATCCTCGCGGGCGACGACAAGCAGTTGCCGCCCACCTCGTTCTTCGAACGCAACGAGGACGACAGCGACGAGGAGGACACTGACGTCAAGGACTTCCAGTCCGTTCTGGAATTGGCCAAGGCCTGCGGCGCGTTCAGCAACCTCGGGCTGCGGTGGCACTACCGGTCCCGGCACGAGGACCTCATCGCGTTCTCCAACTACAAGTTCTACGACGGCAACCTCGTCACCTACCCCTCATCCCACTCCGAGGGCGACGACGTCGGCGTGGCCTACTTCAACGCCCACGGCACCTACCGCCGCGGGGGCGGGGCGGACAACCCAGGCGAGGCACGCAAGGTTGCCGAACGCGTCATCGACCACTTCACCAACCGGCCCGACCTCACCCTCGGCGTCGTCACCTTCTCCGTCGCACAAGCGGACGCCGTCGTGGACGCCATCGACGAAGCACGCGAGATCCGGCGCGACCTCGACCGCTACTTCGACAAGGAAGACCGCCTCGACGGGTTCTTCGTCCGCTCCCTGGAGTCCGTCCAAGGCGACGAGCGAGACGTGATCATCTTCAGCGTCGGATACGGACCCGACGAGGCAGGCAAGATCACCACCAACTTCGGCGTGCTGAACAAGGACCGCGGCTGGCGTCGCCTCAACGTCGGCATCACCCGAGCCCGCCAACGGGTCGAGGTGATCGCGTCCATGACAGCCGGACAGATCCCGCCCTCGTCCAACGAGAACGTCGAGTACCTGCGCAACTACCTCGACTACGCCGAGCGCGGCACCACCGTGCTCGCGATCCCGTACTCCTCCACCGGCCTGGAACCCGACTCACCCTTCGAAGAGTCGGTGATCAAGACCATCCAAGGGTGGGGCTTCACCGTCGAACCCCAGGTCGGTGCGGCGGGATTCCGAATCGACATCGGAGTCCGTCACCCCGCCCACCCGGGCATGTTCGCCATCGGCATCGAATGCGACGGCTACCAGTATCACTCCGCGCCCGCAGCACGCGACCGCGACCGTCTACGCGACCAGATCCTCGCCGGACTCGGCTGGTCGCTGCACCGCATCTGGGGCACCGCCTGGTACCGCAACCGCAGCCAAGAAGAAGCCCGACTGCGAGAGGCCATCGAGTGGGCCATCTCGCGGCCCCGCACCGGACGGCACACCAAGGCGCCGACGATTGAGCGGCCCGTGGTCGAGACCGTCGAGGCGGAAACATCCTCGATACCCTCGTGGACGACCGAGTACGTATTCGCCGGGCACCAGAAGTTGCCCTACTGGGTCGACCCCGGAGAATCGGGCAACCACCTGCACATGGTCGACCCGATCTCCGCCCTCGTCCAGGTTGAAGGGCCCGTCCACATCGAGGTCATCCACGAGCGCGTCCGAGGATGGTGGAACATCGGCCGCGTCGGCGCCAACATCCGCCGCAACATCGACCTCGCCATCCAACAGGCCCCTGTGATCCGCGAGGGCGACTTCGTCGACCAGGCCAACCGGACCCTCGACCGAGTAAGGACACCCGGACGCCACCTCGTCGTCCGCAAGGCGGAACACATCCACCTTGACGAGATCGCCCTCGCCGTCGAACTGCTCGTGCGAGACGTCGGCGCCGCCGACCGCAGCGAAGTCGTCCAACAGGTGGCCCGAATCTTCGGATGGGCACGCACCGGCGCACTGGTCGACCGTCGAGTCAACGACGCCGTCGACCGAACCGTTATGAGCGGGCGGGTCCGACTCGACCGAGAAAGACTCGTGATCGACGCCGGGTCGCTCCCCCACAAGACAACCTGACAGCGCCGGATACGGCAGCACTCGCTGCATTTCGGCTTCAGCCACTGCATCCGCGACCCAGCATCACTCCCATAACGCGGCGCAGTACGAACTACGGGAAGAAACCTTGAAGAAGCGCGGCCCAGGCCCATTGACATCAGCGCTTGTGCAGCGCGCACAAGCGGGACCCCCAGCCAATGAGTGGTTCCTCGACACCGAGTACGAACGGGACCACTCATGGCCTTACGGAGACTTCTCGGCCACCGACGTGCGCGTGATGCCGTCTGGCTTCACGTTCCACATCTCATGGACGTGGCGTCAAGACACAGAAGTTGGTACGGCAACCGCAACCTTCACCCGAACTCGTGACGCCCATGATGCAGGTGCACTAGCCATGCAAAACATGGCGCGCGATCGCGCCTCGGGCATCTACACGCAATACATCAACCCCCAGTTCGTCCCCGACGACCCGAACGACCGCTACTACGCCTACTACGTCCTGCTGCATCCGGCCGCGCTCTGGAAGGTCGAAGCGTCGACCTGCACAGTTGAAACGCAGCCACTAGCGAACGCAGAGAATGCGACGCGGCTCCACACGTTGCTCCCCAGTTGGCGTCGTCGCGGACCCACTCCGGGCTCCACGCAGTCCGATGCACCATGAGGTGCCGCGCCAATTGCGAAGCGTCGCCACGACGGCTCGCACCGGAATAAGCAGCGCCGGGCCAGGAGGGACACCGTGCCTCCGCGCTGCCCACTTTCTCGGGCGGTTCGCCAAAAAGCGAACGCGGCTTATCGGCGGGTGCCCAACGAGGCAACTCGCACTCTTACACGTCTGCACCGTGGGTGATCAAGTGCTCGGCAGTGGCATTGGCGGCCAAGAGGCTGCCGTCGAACTCAAACTCGAACAGAGCAATCTCGGCTCGGTCAGCCCAGGCAAGGGCCTGCGAGGTGTATCCCGCGAGGGAGAAGAAGGCGGCTGCGCTTCGTTCGACGGTCGCGACACCGAAGAGGGCTTGCAGTCGATCGCGGCTCGTTGGCAGCGCCTCCATCTTTACCTGCGCGACGATTCCAACACCCTTGACGTCGATGCCGCCGTCGGCTCCTGTCGGAGTGCGCACGACGTGCTGGAATCCCAGCGCGGCAAGAACTTCGGCGGCATATGCCTCCGCGGCTTCGTGTCCCTTGATCATCCGCGGCGGTGGCAACTCGATCGTGCGGGGACCTGCAGGTTCACCTGCGCGTGCCTGGGCCGCCAGGGCCGCTTCGCCGTCGAGCCACGCCAGTGCAGCGTCCAGTTCATCCGGACGGACTGCGGTGGCGGCTTCGAGGGTTTGAGGAGTGTGTATGAGTGCCAACGGGTGAAGGAAGTGCTGCGCCTCCGGCGGGGCAAGCGTGGACAGGGTGTCCAGGGCAGCAGCCGTCGCCAGGAGGCGACACACCGATACGGCGGTCGTCAACCCATCCCATCTGGGGATCACCTCCGACAAGCGTTGCGTAAACGCGAACGCGCTGTGCCCAGTGACGTTGCGGTCTTCCACGCTCCACGACAGCCGGGACAGCGTCCACAAGTGAGAACCCGGGCCCGAGTACTCGCGCGGTATGCCGAGGAGGCTCACAGCGCCATAGGGCGTCGTAAGGTCACCAGCCCCGAGGTCTGGGAGATCGATGCCCCACGCTGCACTCAACTGGTCACTGGTAGTCGATCTGCGGAAGTAGCCACCGAGGAACACCATGGATTCGGCCCAATCGCGTGCCGAAATGTCAGGCTCGATACCCAGTCGTTCCGCCTTGGCGCTGACGGCTTCGATACGCCGGGCGGCCGCGGTCGCACGCCCGAGATCAATGTCCGAGCGCCACTCTTCATAATGCGCCGGGACGTCGTGGAGCAGGTCGTTCAGCGTGTCGACGCCTCCGCGTTCGTCCAACGCGAGGCGCATTGAAAACGGATCCCCCGGCGTCCCCGTGTGGCCGAATGCGTCTTCAAGCGACTGGAGTAGGAGGTCACCAACTGCGCTCGTCACCCCCGCAGGGTAGGCCTGCTCTCACGCATACGTCAGCGCATCGGCCCACTTCGTCCGTTGCAGCGACCGCCTGGTCACCCTTCATTGAGTTGGCGCTCGTACTCGCGGCCAGATTGCCTTGCTTCTGCTTCGGTGACGAAGGAGTCCCAGGCCCGCAGATAAGGGCGCTCGGAGTTCACGCCGTTGCTGCAGAGCACGTCGTTGTGCCAATCGCCGTCGTAGGTCGGCGCGTAGTAGCACACCCATCGTGGGGTTGGCGCCGGTGTGGACGGGACCGGGTACGGCTCAGGGGTTGACGGCGGTTTGGACGGGGGCGGGTACCGCTCAGGGGTTGGTCGACAGGTGAACTTCTTTGCTTCTTTCGATGCCTCGGCGTACACGGCGCGTGACGGGTGGGAGGCGTATCGGTCAAACCAACTGTCGGGTGGTGTCGCCAGGCCTCTTCGCATCAACTGGTACCCCACGTCATTGATGACCGGGGTCCCGATGTAGACCAGCAGGCGCCCGTGGTCGTCGCGATCCTCGACTTCGGTCGGGTTCTCGACCAATACCGGCGCGTTCATGACGGTGCTGACCAAGTACTTCTTCGCCTCTGCGGCTCCACAATCGCCATCCTTCGGCGTGGATACGCCGATCAGTCGGACGCGATCGCCGGTGCTGAGGTCCAGCGTAGAACCGTTGCGCACGCGAGTAACTGTGATGCGAGACAAGGTCAGACCTACCCTGTCCCAGGAAGTGGGTTGTCCTGGCGCTGGGTCGGTCGCAATGACCCTTGCCGCGCCGTATGCGTTTTTGTAGTTGTTCTGAGTTTCGATCTCATTCCGGGCCAAGACCGTGAGCGCTCGTTCAAGTCGCATGCCAGTGACATCGGGCATCACAGGCGACTCGGGGTCATCGCATCCGTTCACCCCGTAGATGCCTATGGTCAGCAAGGTGGCGACCGCAACCCGCTTCGCAAGCCTCCGGGTTCCCCGCACGGCGTGAGCGTAGGGCTCGCGGCTGGATTGCGTTGAGGGATCGGAAAATGTCGTAACGGACCGGTGCTAGCCGCGGTGGAGGTGGCGGGCGCATCGTGTCATGCGGTCACTCGGCTATGACGGGGGCGCTCTTCGTCTCGGCTTGGGCGTGCTGCTGTGGCTCTCCCGACGCCACGGTTGGCGAGCCGAGGACGGAAGCAATGCGCGCCGCCAAGGCCTTCTTGCGGTCATCGAAGAAGTCGTCGAACTCCTCGGCTGCGGAGGGCATCCACGGGACGGCGTGTCGTTCCAGGTGGGCGCTGCGGCCATCTTCGGAGTAGTTGCTGGTTACCCAACTGAGGGGGTCGGTTGCGGATTTGGCGATGTTTTCCGGGCCTTCGAGCAACTGCAGGTTGGGTAGCCGATCGCGCTGGTCCTGCATCGCGGCGATGGCGTCCGTGTCGAACCCGAGGGCCTTCAGTTTGGGGGTGTGGAGCATGGCGCGGGGGAAGATGTGGTCTACGTGGTGCACGTTGCGGGTGTTCACATGCGGGAAGAGGATCGCGAGGACGGCGAATGTGCGGTTGCGCCCGTATTTCAGGTTGAGGAGGTCCTCTACCTCTTCGTCGCCGAGGACGAGGGACTTGCCTCGTGCGGCCATGCTGGATTCGATCTGTTTGATCGGGAACCCGTCGGCGCCGTGCTTGTCGATGACGTCGCGGAGGTCTCGTAGCAGTGAGTCGAGGCCCGAACCCCACACTCCTGCCTTGATGAGGCTGCGCAAGGTCCAGGACCGTACGAGGGCGCGGTCTGCTGCGTGCTTGGGTTGATCGCGGTACGAGTCGCCCAAGCCACGGCTGTGCACGTAGTAGGCGAGGGGAATCAGGACGCTGTCGGCTGTCAGGGTGGCGTCGGAGAGGCCGAAGTCGGCGAGCAGGTTCACCGCGGTGGTGAGCGCGGCGGTGATGTCATCCCACTGCTTTTGCAGCGCCGTCATGTTCGCGGCGTTGAAGTTCTTGACCTTGAAGCCGATGTCGGTGACACCGGCGAGAACCAGTCCGGCCTTGAGTACGGCGTCCTTGGAGAAGTTGAATCCGGCGCCGGTGGCGTTGAGGGAGTCGACGATGCTGTGGATCTCCTGGCGGGCGTCGCGGTCGGTCCACTGGGCGGTGGCGATGGAGAGTAGGAGGTCGCTGTAGGAGAGCGTTGTGCCGCCGGAGTTCACTCTGATGAAGATGTCGAGGACTCGTTCGACGTCCTGGTTCTCTTCGTCGTAGAAGTACAGGGTCCCCTCGGAGTGGATTGCCTGCCAGAGTTTGACGACCATCTGTCCGGCCTCAGGGCTGGTGCCGACTCCCTGTTTGGCGATTTCGCCGACCAGTTCGTGTATGTCCAGTTCGTAGCCGAGGTGCACGGGGAACCAGTGCACTTCGGGGTCGGTGTCGTATGAGGCACGTTGGGCGTCGGAGAGGAGCCGAAAGTCGTAGATGCGGCCGTCTTCGTTCTCGTCTGCAGGCTTGAGCACGTTGAGGTAGAGCCGTCGCACCGGGTAGGACCATGCCTTGTGACGCCAGGCGCCTGGGGTGCGGTCGGCGTAGGAACCGCGGAGGCCGATGTTGAGTGCGGTCAGGCGTTGTTGCCCGTCGAGGATCGCGCGGACCGGTTTGTCGGTCGCTAGGTCGAGGACCGTGCAGTGTGGGTTGGTCCACTCGTGGTACTCGCGCATGAAGTCGTAGAACTTGAACTGCTTGGCCGTCTCCGCGTCGACCGTCCACGACAGGAAAGAGCCAATGGGGTAACCGCGCATAAGGCTGTCGAACAACGTCTCGATCTGCCGATCCTTCCAGACAAACTCACGCTGAATAGCCGGGAGCACGAGTTCGCGACTCTGGATCTTCTTCAAGGTCGTGCCGATGCTGATCGGAAGTTGATAGCCCACTGTGTCCCCCTGCTGGCGTTCTGCTTCAGCCGAACGCAATCCGTATCGAGCCTTCGTCTGGACGTTATCCCGACTCCTCGCCACGCGGCCACGGTTGAGCACAACTCGGCGGGGACCAGCGCTGACGCTTTCGCCGGTGAACCGGGGCCGATTGCCGCGTGGCGGTCTCACGGCAGGCGAGGTCATGGCAGGTGGTCCGATGACACGCCGAACTGTTGGTGGCTTGGCGTGCACGTGAGATGCGCTCCTCTATTGAGTCTGCCTTGATCCGTTCATCTGGCGCTGGCCATGCGGGTCGCAAGACTGGTGGCACGGGCCCCTCTGTGTACGCACCGCAGATGCCTTCGCGAAGGGTGGCGTGCGAGGGCGGTTGCCCGGGCTATTAGGCCGCCCGGATCTGGAACCTGGAGCCACATCCGACCGATGCTGGCGCACCTAGGTCGTCCGGTCGGTTGCCACGGTGGTAACACCCACGTTCCGTCATGCCGATCAGGTCTGTGCCCGGGCAAACCGTCCGAGGCGCCTACCACTCCCCGTCCGAAAGGGACCACACATGTACGGGCTCACCGAAGACTGCAAGTACGACACCATGATGGAGTCACAGAACGGATGGCCAGACCTCATCGTTCCCGGCCCCATGTGGCTCACCGCCCTCGCTGCGGCCTTCCCGCACGAGGCATTCAAGACCAGCCACACGTGGGGAGTTCAGGGCTGGGAGTCAGTTGTTCGTTACTGCGTCAGCGACGAGGGCGAAGAGATGGCCGCCCTGGCCGTCGTGTTGCACGATGCGGTCGTGTGCTGGAAGCCCTTCGACAGCATCGAGGAGGCCGTCGGGGCAGTTCAGCACGCCCACATGTTCGCCGCGCACGCGGTCAGCCGGACGTTCGCCGCCTATGTCGACTCGATGACCTGCCCAGACCGCGTGGAGGACAAGGACTGGCAAGAGGGGTTCCGAACCGCTCGCTGGCGCTTCCAGGCGCTGACCGGAATGCACATCGGGTTCATGAACGCGTTGTGCGAACTGATGGTGTCCTACACCCAACTGATGTTCCTCTGCCGGGCGCGGCCCGTGCTCCGCGACGCCTTCGTCCAGGCGTTGGTCGTCCCTGAAGCGTTCGATATGGACCAACCTGACTGGATGTGGCAGGCAGGATTCTGGGCGGAGGCGGCAACTCGCGAGGAGCGGTCGAGGTTGTACGGCACGCGGCGGCGCGTGGATCTCACCGACCCTGGACTGCACCGTGAGGCCTCACTTTGGTAGGCGATGGGGCCCCCGGGCGCGGGCCGCGTCCCTCGGAGTGGAGGCTAGCCTGCGTGCTCGGTCCTACACCCGGCGGAGATGCCGCTCGCTGGAACGTCGTGGCCGTCGGGGCGTCAAAGTGACATCGACGGTCAGGAGTCTGTCGGTCTGGGTGTAACCCCTCGCGTCTGTCGGCCGCCACTCGGGCAGGCGCACGACAACGGTGACCTGGCCTTCGGGAGGCCGCCCCATGATCCGCGCCTGATGTTTTCGCCGAAGTCGTCGGCTCCTGGCGATTTCTTGAAGCGAACGATCCCCTGCAGCCCCCAGGTTGAGCACGGAGACGCTACGGCCTCTCTCGACGAGGCCGCGACACCATGCGTCTCCGACGGCCATCCCAGCGACGCCGAGCCCCCTAGCGGCGAGAGAACTCATGTGCCGTGCACGGTCCTCAGCATCGCCCCTTCAGTGTGACTCCCCTTCGCCTGCGCCGCCACTCGCCCGGCCTGGTCTGCCATCGCGTTGCTGTACCAGGCGTAGCAGTAGTACTCCAGCAGCCCGCGACGCCACCCCAGCGCCATGGCGCGCTCTGTGATGAGGGTGCGTTTGAAGCCACTGTGCGCTGACTCGGCGTCGCTGCGAAGGCCACGTAGGCGCGGGGTGTCGGGGTCCCCATCGGGGAAGGCCCGGAGTGCCTCGGGGCGGCTGTCGCCCGGTCCGCGGGAGTGTGGTGTGAGCCAAGTGTCGAAGTCTCCGTGGACGCAGGCGACTCGGTAGCCGATGTTGAAGTGGAACTGCCCATGGCTGCGCCGGGCACGCTTGATCGCTCCTCGGGCCGGGTAGGACACCACGACTGGATCCCCGGTCTCGTCGAGGTCGAGTTGAGCGACCGCGCCGTTGATGGCGGCGAGGGTGTGGTGGCATTCGCCGTTGATCGTTACGTGAGTGACCACTCCTAGAGGCATGCTCCGGACCCGGCGACCGTCGCTGGTGCGCACCAGGGTGGTGGTGGCGAGTTCTTCGTCGCTGAAGGTGGGTTGCTTGGCGATCGCGAGGTAGCCGAAGTCCCGCATGATCTCGTCGAGGTGGATTCCGCGGAAGGCTCCGTCATAGATAACGATCTGGATGGCCTGGCCGGCGACTCGGTGAATGTCACGCAACAGCGCGACAGCGGTCGCGGCTTCTCCGCCGGGATGGTCGATGTGTCCGAGGTGGAGCATCACGCGCCCGTACGGTCGCTTGGCGCGGGTGTGCCAGGCCACGTAGCCGTGGCCGAGGGCGGGCCCGGCGTGGCCTTCATGGCGGGCGATGTCCGCGTCGTAGCGATGTGGCGGAGCCTCTTGAGGTTCCTTCGTGTGAGGGTTGATGAACCAGGTCGTCTCCGCGCCGTCGTCGCCGGTGATCTTCACGGTCTCTGGTGGGCGGTAGATCGGTCGGACGATCGTGCCGTCACCGTAGATGGCGCGTTCGGCGCCCGGATGGGTGAGGCTCGACGGACCGCGAGGGGTGAGGAGATCGAGCCTCTGCGCCAGGTCGACGGCTCGTGGCAGGTGCAGCCGTGCGATGTGAGCGAGGCCTTCCTCGGTGGCCAGGTGGTCGTCGCGCAGGCGGCGCCAGTGATGCCAGGCAGGTGGGTGGAGTCCAGGCTCTGGCAGATCCAAGCCTTCGCGTTCGAGGGTGTTCACCATCAGGCCGCGGATCAGCCGCCACGTGTCGGGGTCCATGAGGTCGGTTTCGACGCGGATGGTGGAGCGCATGATGCGGGCCAGTGTGGCGAAAATGAGCAGCACGTATGCGGGATGAGCAGGTGGGCGGCCAACTGCGCTCTCCGGCTGAAGTTCGCCGCCGATCTCGTAGATGGCACGGTGCGACAAGACGGCACGGATGCGTGGGAGGGTCCCGGCGTAGCGGCGTTGTGGGCTCATCGCTGGCTCCGCCATTCCAGCGCGATGTCTTCGGCAGCCGAGTCGAGCGATCGGGCCCCGAGACGGACCGCGACGCGGTCGAGCGGCATTCCTGCGTCGTACAGGCGGCGGGCGGCCCAGTTACGGACGCTGGCGGGTCGCACGTCTGGTTCGTGGTTGAGACCGGCGTCCGCGAGTACTGCAGAGATGGCGTTGCAGACGGCGGCTTGAGCCACGTGCTGGCCCGGTGCTCCGTTGCCGCGGTAGGTGAGCAGGGTTGCGCTGTTGAGCCGACGCTCGCGTAGGAGCGCGACTTGGCGCTTGATGACGGCGTTGCCCCACTCTGTGAGTTCACCGACCCGTGCGTCGACGCGGCGCGTGCCAGGGAGGTCGACGTAGCGCGGCTCCGCGGGGTCATCCAGGTCGCAGATGCGGATCGTGGACACCTCGCTGGTGACCGCGGTGGCTTCGGCTAGTGACCAGGCAACGGCACGTTGTAGGGAGGCGCTGCCCGCGTTGCCAAGACGGGTCGCGGTACGACCCAAGGTGATCTCGGCATCGGTCAGTGGTCGGGCGGCCCGACTGGTGCGCGGGGGGAGGTCGAGGTCGAGGGTAGGGTCATGCACCGGAATGTTGAGGTCCCGCCAGGAGCGAAACAGCATTCGTAGCGCGACCCTGCGTGCATGGCGTGTCGAGAGTTCCGGTGGTCGACCCTCGCGCGTCATGGCATCGAGGAAGCCCTGACAGTGCGTTGGGGTGATGTCTGCTGCTGTGGCAACGTTCTGGGCGCTCAACCGGCGGGCGAACCGCAGGACGGTTTCCTCGCTTCGGAGCAAGGTCTGATCGGTGAAGTCGCCGCTGTCTCGCCAGGCGCCGATGGCGTCCTCGACCTGCGAGAGCAGGTCTCCGGGCGGGACGTTCTCTGACGCTTTGGGCACCGTCATACCGCGACGGTAAGACCGATCTGTCGGCCGTCGCTAGGTCCGCACCAGAGCCGGAACGGGCGACCTTCATGCTCGGAACGCCAGCCGGAGAGCCGCTGTATAGCGGGCATTTACGGTGTCGGAGAGTCGCCGACCATTCGCCACCGTCGGGCCCTAGGTCGCTGCGCATGTAGAGACGCTGAAGGGTCCGGCGCGGACGTCGTCGCATCCCTGCGGCTGGTGGCCCTGATCGAGGTCGTTGCCCTAGGGCCGCGCGCTCAAGAGGACCACAGCGGAGGCGGGGAGGCCCGCGGATAGGGCACCTTGGATTCCCACGACAGCGGGTAGGGAACCGGGTCGCGGCGCCTACGCGTCGATGGGCAGTTCCGTCGGCTCAAGATGCGGCAGGACCGGCCCGCGAATGCCGACCACGGCGACCAGCCACTCCGAGGGCCTTCTGGGGCCCGCATCGGCCGCGATCGTGCCGATACCCAGCCTGTCGTTGGGAGCGAGGAGGGTCCTTGCTGGCGGCACCTGCCATGTCAAAGCGAACGACCAAAGCCCATTCCGCCAAGAGCGCGACCGGCGCAGCCAACGCCCGTCGTCACCCCGTCGGCAGCCGCTGGCAGCGAATGGAGGCGGTCTTCACCTACCCGGGGTTGTACGACTTTCAAGACTTGCTCCCTGGAACGCTTCATGTCGATGAGGCACCCGCCCTTCGGCCCGGCAAGCCCGGGCGGACATCTTCCTATCCGGACCTGCTCCTCTTCGCGCTCGTCATCTGCTCACGCATCTGCACGAGCCAGCGCGCCCTCGCCGCCGAACTCGGGAGGCCGGGCACATGGGAGGAAGTGTGCGATCTCTACCGCGAGGGACTGGGCCTGGACATCGACCTTCCCGCGGCGCCACCCTCAGAGGACACCATGGACCGGTTCGTGTGGCGTTTGGCTGACGACCATCCGGCCAGCAGGCTGCGCTGGGCCGCGATCCAGGACCGCCTCACGCAGGTCGGGTACGGGACCGCCCGCTTCCTCGGCAACTTCTCCGACGACCACGCCCCCGTGGACTGGACCACCCCCGACTATCACCACCTCGTCTTTGGAGATGGCACCTTCATCGACCCCATGAGCGACGTTCTGCTCCAGATGGACCCAATCACCGGAGAGAAGGTGCCTATCGGCAGCACCGCCGCCGACCCTTGCCGGGCGCGCTTTCAAGAGCAGTTCACCGACCCCGAGCCTGACGACAAGACCGCGCGAGGCATCAACCACGTCACGTTGTCCACATGGACGGATTACGGCTGGATCGTCTTGGGGACCGCCCACGCGACGGGCGGTGAGATTCATCCGACCATGGACCTCCTGGACCGGCTGTTGGATCTGGCGAAGTACACCGTTCACACGGTCGTGTGGGACCGCGTGCTCACCGGATGGGCCATCCAAGACCTCATGGCCACTCGCAGAGTGATGGTGATCAACAAGCCGGTGGCCCGAGATGGATTCGCCCCGTTCTTCGTCGACGGGCAGGCCTTCAAGCCGTGGCGGATAGGGAAGCGAATCGCCGTCGAGCGATTCGAAACCGGGCAGTCGCTCCCGCTGGGAACCTGCATCTACCGGACCACAAAGTCGCACGAGCGAGTCAACAGCCAGTTCTATCCGCTCCCCCTGCCCGAAAGCCTCGCGACGTGCCCGGGCCAACACCATCTCTGGGTCGATGATGGAGCACTGTTCGATTGCTTCCTCAGCGACGACGGCGTCTGGTGGAAGCGACCGCAGGCCGCGACGGCCATCGAGGCCAAGCCGCGACCCGGCCCTAACGACCTTTGGTCGCTGCCAATCACCTGGCACCTCGCCTGCTCGCATGCTGCCGAAAGCCGTCATGAGTTCACGACACACTGGCAGCCCGCAGCAGGCCGCACAGGGCGTGCCAGCAAGGGCATCAGCAAGGCACTGCGAGAACTACGTCCGGTGCCCCGGTACGCAGTGGAGACATTCGGCCCCATCCATGGGCTTCGCAGCATCACAGAGAGTTTCAACCAGTGGTTCCAGAAGACCCTGGGCCAGCACAAGCGCGCCATGCGCGGCGACGCAGAAGGACAGGAAGTCGACCACCTTGCCGCTGCGATGCTCGCTAACTCGGTGACCTACTACCGCTACCTGCTCTGCACCGACGACGACTGAACCGGTTCACCGGTCCGTGCAGGCCTGGTACACCGCGGGGAGGCGTACGCGCGCGACAAGGCCGTTACGTAGCGAGACGCCAACAGCAGGCAATCGGACCGCGTTTGAGGCTTGGGCGGCGCGCCACCGAGCGGATCACCGCCGTGGTCCGACCGACCGACACGCGGGGGGTACCTCGCTGGACTCTGAGCCGTCTCACAGCCGGGCGACGGGATATGACGGGTTGCGCGACTCGGCCATGTCAGCGGCGCTCCCATGGCCGCTCTGATCGACCGGCTCGCCGTCTTAGTTGATGGTGACGAAGTGCTCGTTTGGCTAGTCGTCGAGGCGCCACAGGCCGCCTGCGATTGCCGTCTGGGGCTCGGTACCTTTGTCTGCCTTCTCAAGGACGTAGTCCTCAAACCGGGCCCCGACTGGCCGCCCACTTGCTCGGGCAGCGCTGACGTGCGAATGGTGTGACAGCGGCCGCGTCGGCGCCCAGCGCCAGGCTCAATCCTTCGACGAGGACCCCGGGGGCGGACCTGCACCCGTCTAGCCCGGTCGGCCAGAAAGTTCTGCGCCGGCCGGAACGCGGCCCGGCCCTGCACCTCTCGCTCCTGCCCGCCCCGGGGACTGCGTCATCGACGGCGTCCGATCTCCCCAACGGCCGTTTCGCGACCCGCGGGTCCCGCTTGTCTGCGCACACCTGCCCCTCGGTGGGCCAACTGCCCGGCACCGGGTCGCCGCAGGGTTCGGCCGCTCGCGGGGTGTGCCACCGGCCGCGGATCATGCCGATACCTCCTCCGCAACGTCCATACCGTCCAGAGGAGCACGACCATGAAGCCACGCACCACCCGCCGCCCGACGCTCGACCTGAGTCTGTCGGTTGACGAGGCCATCGAAGCGGCCGAGGCGCTGTGGGACACCTACGACCTGGCTGAAGACACCGGCATCGAGCGGTACATCGCCGAACTCGCTGATCAGTGCGACGCGGCAGACGTCGGCACTATCGGCGAACTTGGAGAGAAGGCCAGCGAGATCATCAAGGAGTGGGCGCACGTGACCTCGCTGACGGCCTACACCGACCGAGAGTCCGCCGTGCACATCAACACCGCCCGTCACACCATCCACGTGCTGCTGTTGAGCGCGGCGCTCCACCGCAGAGAGGACGCCGCAGTCCTGTTGGCGGGGCTGCCTTCGGTCGTCGGCCGGAGCACCAACAAACGACGCCACCTTGACGGGGTCGAAGTCCTGCTCCTTCGTCTCGAAGCCCTGCGTCGAGCACTCAAGGGTGGCGCGGGGGCTCGCAACGCCTCTCAATACGTCCTCGTCGAGGTCGGTGCAACTACCAGCGAGATCGAGCACGTCGCCCTGGCCGACTTCGACAACCATGAAAGGCCCCACACCATCGCGTTCTGCGGAAACGGGAATGACGTCGGCCCACGGACGCGACCACTCGCGCCATGGGCGACACATGTCATGTCGCTCACGCTCTCCGAGCACGTGAGGATGCACGGCGACGCCTCCGACAGGCCCATCGCGTACTACACAGACGGCGCGAGCAACAACCCGCAGGCCGCCGCGGCAGTGTGCACGAACCTCGCGCGCGCCATGATCGACCTCGGCATCGGCAAGGGCCCCCACCGCCCAGAACCCCACAGCATCCTGCGCTGGCGACTCAAGGCAATCCGCGAGAGCCAGGGCATCGACGCCGCCGTCGAAGCGTCCGGACGACCCAGTGCAACTGCCCTCTACACGTTCCTCACCATGCAGGAACCCCGCAAGTCCGTCGCCAAGCGGAAGAAGCGCTTGGGGAGCATGCTCGGTCAGTGAAATCACCGCACCAGGACGTTAGGCAGGAGGCAGAGCAACCTCGAAACACGGCGCAAGCGTGCTTGAGCGTGCGGAGCAGAGCGCACATGAGGAGCGGCAGGGCGACGCTTACTCGCAGTCCTCGCATACCGTGGCGCCGGTGCGGGCGCGGGCAGTGGGGAGAGACATAAAGCACGCGCTGCAGTAGACCTCGCGCTGACATTCGCAGCCGTTGCAGCGGGGGCACCGCGGTTCGGTGCACTCGGGGCATGTCGAGTCCGCCTCACTGCGGGCAAAGGTATGCCCGCAGCCTTGGACACAGGTGTGGTACCACTCGGTGGGGTCGTCGCTTCCAGTGTTGATGCGGAGGTCTACAGCAAGGGGCGTGGCGACGACGTAGGCATAGCCCCCGCCGAGGGCAACGTCCAGCCGTACATGCGGATTCGTCTTGCCAGTTGCGTACAGAATGCCGATTCCGCCGTCCTTACGTGCCCGGCGGTCAGAGTTAAGCCGCGCTCGCTCGATCAAGTCGAGGACGCCAGGTTGGCTGATGCCGCGGCCTGGCGCGTAGGGCTCGCCGGTTGTCTGGGCGAACATCACACTTCCTGCGAGCGAGGTAATCATTACGAGCCGATGGCCGGGCTCTTCAAGCGAGCGCATGAGTACCGCGCTTGCCGAGGCCCGGGATCGTTCGACGAGATCGCGTAGAGAACTGCCAGTCACGCCAAGGCGGAAGGCTCCTTCGGCGTCGGCAGGCTCGATAAGGATGGCGGCGGCGAAGGCGCTGGCAATCCTCTCCTCAATCTCGCCGCCACTCTTTGCCAGGGCTGGCCGCACTTCGAAGCACCAGTCCTCATCCTGCGCGAGGAGGTGATGGGCGAGTTCATGCAGGAGCGTGAAGTCATCGCGGGCGTTGCCGAAATGGCGGTACCTGATGGTCGCGGTCACGGCGTCATAGATGCCATCAATCGGACACACAGACGAGCGGGCGGCAGTTGTCTGTTCGACCGTGAGCCCCTGGATGGCATGCAGGGCGACCAGCGGTGCGGCGCGCAACGTCGGCATTGCGGCCGGGTGATTGTCAGCGAGGCCTTCGCACAGGTGTTCCACTGCTCGACCGAGCACGGTGGGGCTTCGCCACTCGTCGTACGTGGCCCGTGGGAGTCCGGCCATGGTGTCCCTAGATTGAGGCTTCTAGTTGTTCGATGACGTGTTGGATCTTCGAGTCGAGCGCTTGACTGCTGCCGGAGTCGGACTGTCGAGCCGCCATCTGCTGTACCTCGGACCACACTTTGCAGCGAATGTCGTTCTCGCTGGTCGCGGTCTTCGCCGCTAGCGACACGATGCGGTTCTTGAGCGTCGGCTGTTTGAGCGCAAACACGAGTGCTCCCGTTGGCTCGGTCCACACGAGGTCCAATGGTGCGTTCCAGTGGCTGGCGATGGTGCGCGCCTCCTCCAAGTTGAGGAGGCATCGGCCGTAAAAAATGTCGGCGGCGATCTTTGGAGCAGGGGTGTGTAGGACGTGATGGATGTCGGCCGCCTTCAGGCCCCACTTGTCGCGGAACGCCTCGCGGAGGAGCCCGAGACCGGAACCGCTGTCCAGGCTGTCGTGGTCCGACAGGTCGGCCGCGAACTTGCACACCATCGCCAGTGCGTCCTGGAACTCCGTGTCAGTCTCCGGTTCCTCATATGCCGAGACGCCATCGGGCAGGTCTCCCCCGCGGACGTAGTGATAAATCCCGATCGCGGCTCGGTCCTCCAGGACCGGGCCGAGCCGACGAGCCAGGGTGGCGAACGAAATGCCCGCCTCGGCCTCGGGCCAGCAAACAAGGGGGCGATCGAGCCAATCCGCTTCCAAGCGGATGCATGTGTCCGATGTCGGCAAGGACTCATCCGTCACCGGCCAGATGACGACATGACCGTCGCGGACGGCGACGATCAGTACCAGTCCGTAATCCTCGCCGTCGTACCCAACTACGAACAGGTCGCCCACTCGCGGTGCGGCGTCGCTCAGCCCGTCCTTCCACAGGTCATCGCTGACCGTGACCTGCGGAGTAGGGATGTGCGTGTGCGCCATTCAGAGGTTCCTCCGTCCGAGGAGTGTCGTGGTGTGCCAGAAGTCCAGCAGTGCGTCCCGCGCCTCGTCGGAAAGCCTGCCAGAATACTCGAAGTCGCGTGTTCCCCAGAATCGTTTGGCGACTGGCCGTTGATACCGGTCCTGCCAATGCGCGTCGAGAGTCATGCAGGGAACGTTGTGCTTGTCCGCAGGAGACTCCAGTGTGCGGGCGTCGCGTTCGGGATTCTTCGTGCGGGTTAGGCAGTGCGCGACGTTCTTGGTGCGTTCAACCACCCCAGCAGGACGGGCGTGCGACCCGTGCGCGTCCCCGGTCGTCGAGGTCGCAGGGCTAGCGAGGTACACCTCGCCCGGCTGTGGATCGGCGTCGGGCATGCTCACGCTACGCCCTCAGCGATCACTTCGGGCTGCGGCAGGACGAGGCCGGTCGCCGTGGCGTAATAGTCGGTCTTGGGCGGGCAACCGTGCCTGCGCAGCAGGCTGTTGATCGTGGCCCGCAGGTCTCCGCTGACGACGTCGACCGCTGGTCCCACTACTTTTCGTCCTTTGCGTAGAGGTGCACCAGTCCGCCAAGCACCTCCACGAGGACCTTCTGGACCTGTCCGCCCGCGATGAACTTGTCGGCCATCTTGTTGTGGCTGGTCTGGTTGCCTAGGACGGCCATGACGACGGCCTGGCCGAGGTCGGGGCTCTCCAAAAACTGCTTCTTGCCATTGGCCTTGGCCTGAGCCAGGAGCGTGTCATCTGCGAGCAGGGCCGTCACGAGGCCTTCGATCCACGCCTGCTCTTCAGCAGCGGTAAAGTCCTCGTCGCCGAACAGGTCGTTCAACTTCCGGATGGCTTCTTCGAGCAGCACCATCTTCGGGTCCTTCTTGGCGCCCGACCCGGCGGCAGTGATGCCGCGTAGGCCTTGCTTGTCGCCGAGGGTGACCGACTTCTTGCCCTTATCGATCTGCTTGCTATTGACGAGGGTCACGTCGGAGAGGTCAACCTCTGCGGTGTAGTTGCTCGGCTGGATGAGCCGTTCGAGCAGCCGCAAGAAAATCGCGTGCTTCTCCAGGTCGGTGTCGCCGTAATCGATGATTTGGCTCATGAAGTCGTAGAGACGGACGAAGGTCCCGACGTCCTTGCGGAACATGTCGAGTTCCTCGATCGCGGCCTTGTCGTCCTGGGCGAGGGCTGTCTGATACCGCTGCTTGAACCGATCCTTCGCGGGTTTCAGGGCGGCACTCAGTGCGTTGTTGCCCTTGCGCTTCACCCAGGCATCGGCGCACTGGTCGATCTCGGTAGCGGTGTAGATCGCGGCGACGTCCACCTTGGCCATCACGTCGTGGACGAGGTTGGGGTCGGTGGATGTCTCCAGGTGGGCGTCGCGGTAGTACGGCTGGAACGCCGACTGAATCTCTTCGGCGGTGTTGACGAAGTCGAGGATGAACACCTCGTCCTTGCCGCGATACATGCGGTTGAGACGAGACAGGGTCTGGACTGCGGTGACGCCGGACAACTGCTTGTCGACATACATCGCGCACAGGAGGGGCTGGTCGAAGCCGGTTTGGAACTTGTTAGCCACGAGCATGACTTTGTACTCGGGCTTCTTGAACGCCGCGCGCAGGTCGTTTACGCCAGGGTTCATGTTTCCTTCAGTGAAGGGTTCCGGCCCGGTCTCGGGGTCGTCTACCGATCCAGAGAACGCGACGAGCGTGCCGATCTCGTCGTATCCGTGCTTCTTGATGTAGGCGTCAATTGCCTTCTTGTAGCGCACCGCGGCCTTGCGTGAGTCGGTCACGACCATCGCCTTGGCGTGCCCGTCAAGGAGCCCTTCGACGTTGTCGCGGAAGTGTTCGACGATGATCTGCACCTTCTGACCGATGTTCGTCTGGTGCAACTTGACCCAGCGCATGAGGCCACGGGTCGCGGCCGACTCGTCGACCAGTTTCTCCTCGCCGTCTTCTCCGCCCTTGCCGTCTTTGACCTTCTGTGCGATCTGGAAGGCGGTCTCGTACTCGTGGTAGCCCTTCAGGACGTCAAGGATGAAGCCTTCTTCGATGGCCTGCTGCATCGTGTAGACGTGGAACGGGACCGGCGTCTCGCCCTCGGCCGGGGCGCGGCCGAACAGTTCCAGGGTTTTGCCCTTCGGCGTGGCCGTGAACGCGAAGTAGGAGATATTGGAGTTGTCGGCACGTGCCGTCATCTCCGCGGCTAGCACCGCCTCGGTGTCGATCTCGCCGCCGTCCTCCAGGTCCTTGATCTCTTCGGCGGAGAGGACCTGCTTCAACTTCGAGGCTGCGGTCCCGGTCTGCGAGGAGTGCGCCTCATCGGCGATCACCGCGAACTTCTTGCCAGCGAGCCCCTTCTTCGTCTGGATCGCGTCCAACGCAAACGGGAACGTCTGGATTGTCACGGCGATGACGAGAGTGCCGTTCAGGAGGTGCGTGGCCAGCAGTGCTGACTTGGTCTTTTCGCCTTGACGGACGGCTTCCTTGCTTGTGATGGCCTGGAAGACCCCGTCGGCGGAGTCGACCTGGCGGATGGTCTCCTGCAACTGCCCGTCCAGCACCGTGCGGTCGGTGACCACGATGACGCTGTCGAAGATCTTGTCGTTGTTGGCGGCATGGAGTCGTGCGAGTCGGTGGGCGGTCCACGCGATCGAGTTCGACTTGCCGGACCCGGCTGAGTGCTGCACCAGATACTTGTGTCCGGGTCCTTCCGTCACTGCTGCCGAGGTGAGCCGCGTGACGACATCCCACTGGTGGTAGCGCGGGAACAACAACGTCGTCTTCTTCGACACCTGGCCGGTGATTGGGTCCTTCTTCTTCTCGACTTCGACGTGCATGAACTTGCCCAGGATGTTCAGCCACGCGTCGCGCTGGAAGACCTGCTCCCATAGGTAGGAGGCAGCAGAGCCCTTCTCGTTGGGCGGGTTTCCGGCTCCGCCGTCGAAGCCGCGGTTGAACGGCAGGAAGAACGTGTCATCGCCCTGCAAGTGCGTGGTCATCCACACTTCGTCGTTCGAGACGGCGAAGTGAACGAGCGCGCGGTTCCCGAAGCCGAATAGCGGCTCTTCGTGACCCGCCTCGCGAGGCAGGCGCGTCGTCTTGTACTGCTTGATGGCCTCCTGCACCGACTGAGTGAAGTCGGTCTTCAGTTCGCACGTGGCGACAGGCAGACCGTTGATGAAGAGCACCAAGTCGACCGACCGCTTGTTCGCGGTCGAGTAGTAGACCTGCCGCATGACCCGGACACGGACCCTGTCGTACCGGGCAACGGTTGCCTTGTTGAGCGTCGTCTCCGGCTTGAACTCGCACATACGGAACTTCGCCGACAGGTGCTTAATCTCCTTGCGGAGAACGTAGAGCGTGCCGCCAGCACTATCGAGCGGCGTGTCGAGGACCTTGACGATCCGGTCCAGGAGCGCCGCACGCTGGCTCGCCTCCTGCGTGGTTCCGACCTTGACGACCTTGGCGAACTCGTCGGGGTAGACGTCCTCCAGCCATCCGAAGACATCCTCGGGGAAGAGTGCGCGCTCCTTGTCGTAGCCGGTGCTGTTTGTCGAGTAGAGCCAGCCGTTGTCGGCGAGGTGCTCGCAGAGTTCGCTCTCGAAGGGGTGCTCGTTGTGCTGGGCCACGTCAAACCACCTCTCCCCGTACCTCGATCTGGCCGGTCACGGCCGCGGTGATGAGCGCCGAACGGCGTTCAAGGGCGAGTTCTATGAACTGCTCCGCCTTGGCGATGAGCGTGTCGACCTTCGAGGTCTGTTCGGACGCTCGTGTGACGAGCGCGTGCTGCACAGCCATGTCCGGCACGGGCACTTCTAGCATTCCCGTTTGGGCCCAGTAGATGCGCCACTGGGAGGGACGGATTCCGGTCGAACGGATCTTGTACTGCTCGACCATTCGAGCCGACCGCAGATAGAGATGCGCAAACTCAGGAAGCAGTTGATCCCCGATCGGTCGCAAGACCTCGTAGTCGCCGCTCACGATGCCTCGGTGTTGGGAGACGCCCAGGGAGCCCTGCCATGCCTTCATGCGGTTGATGACGAGGTCCCCTGGCTGTACAAGCAGGTACCGCTCAACGTTCTCCGGTGTCCTGTTGAAGTTGTCGGAGCGGGACGACTTCGGGATAACTCCGTAGTCGCGATAGACGGACAGCACCTCTTCGCCAGGGTGATTTGCGATCCCCGACTCCCGATACAGGTACTTCAGCCGTGTGGTTGGTTCTCCGGCTTCGCGGGCGATTCCATCGAGCACGCTCACGCGTCGGTCGCGCAGCACCTGGATCAGCCGCTGTTGTTTCGCGATGAGCGCGTCGATCTGCGCTGTCTCGCGGTCGAGGTAGTCGGCGATGGCGCGTTGCTCGTCGAGGTCGGGCGCAAGGAGTCGAATGCCCTTGACCTGCCCAGACGACAAATGCTTGACCGTGGTCGCGTAGGTGAGGTCGTTGATGACCTTCAGGTGCGCGGGAAGTGCGTACGCCAGAAAGCGGGAATCGGAACGTCCGTTGGATCGCAAGCAACAAAGTCGTTGGTTCAAGGCGGCCGGACCTCGCACCCAGTGGATCGTGTTGAAGTCGCCGTCCATGCCGATGACCACGTCACCGTTCCGAAGGAGCACAGACTCCGGCACGCTCTCAGCCGGAAGAAAAGTCTGGAACTGATTGCTCAGGATGTCACGGATGCGAACCAACGGAACGTCACCTTGGTCGGCGAAGGTGGCGGAGTCAAAGGGGAATCCGTTTATGAGATCTGCCATCTCCCGCACTCGTTGTTCATGCCAGGTCACGCCTCGACCTCCTGCAACAGGTCGATGATCTCCTTGACGAGGACGTTGAGGTCCGCGTCGATTTCGTCGAATGACCGGGGCGGTTCGTAGACGTAGAAGTGTCGGGTGAACGGGATCTCGTAGCCAACCTTCGTCTTCGACTCGTCAATCCAGGCATCGGGAACGTGCGGCTTGACCTCGACCTCGAAGTAGGTCTTCACGAGAGCATCGCGGTTGTCGCGGCCCCACTCGCTGTCGCCGTCTTCGCCACCCTCGGCCCAGCCGAACGGGATGTTCTCAGAGTCGCGTAGCGAGACGTCGGGCTCGAAGTTTCCCTTGGCGTCCACGCACTCGACCGCGTTCTCGTCCCGCACGCCGAGACCCGTCCAGATGGCCTTGATCTGGGGTGCGCCGTACTTCACGCCGTGCTGCTTGGCCTGAGCGCTGAGGTCCTTGAGGAACTCGGCACGGTCCATGTAGGTCACCCCCACAAGTCCGGTCAGTACCTTGCGGAGCGTCTCGGGGTTGACTGTGAAGAGTGGGCCCCTGGTTGAGGCGTCGGCCTCCTGGACGAAGGCGTCGACGCTCTCGAACGTCAGGTCGAACCGGAGGCGCAGCGGACGCTCGACGGTGATCGTGTAGTAGCCGAAGTCGGTGTTCGCGAGAACCTTCGACTTCCCCGCGTTCTCGAAGTCCTGGTAGAGGTGCGCGATCTTGGCGCGGTCACTCTCGGAAACCTCCCGGGACTTGTCGCCGAGGTTCTTCCGCATCTTCGTGTAGAAGTCGGATCCGTCGATCAACTGGACCTTGCCTACTCGTTCAGGCTTTTTGGTGTTGTCGAGGATCCAGATGTAGGTGGAGATGCCAGTGTTGTAGAACATGTTGGTCGGGAGTGCCACGATCGCGTCGACCAGGTCGGACTCCAGCAGATGCTTGCGGATCTCGGACTCGCCGGACCCGGCAGCCCCGTTGAACAGCGGTGAGCCGTTGAGGACGATCCCAGCCCGGCCTCCGCCCTCGTGCATGGGCCGCATCTTGGAAACGATGTGCTGAAGGAAGAGCATCTGGCCGTCTCCGATCTTCGGGAGACCGGCACCGAAGCGGTCGCCTCGATTGTGGTCGGCCTTCACGTCCGGCTCTGACGCCTTCCAGTCGACGCCGTAGGGCGGGTTGGAGAGGCAGAAGTCGAAGGTGCGATCGTAGAACAGGTCGTTGGCCAGCGTGTCGCCGAGCCGGACGTTCGTGGCGTCCTGGCCCTTGGCGATCATGTCGGACTTGCAGATCGCGTACGACTGGTCGTTGATTTCCTGGCCGAACAATGCGAGCCGGGCGTCCGGGTTGAGGTCGAGCAGGTGATCCTCGGCTACCGAGAGCATCCCGCCGGTGCCAGCGGTCGGGTCGTAGATGGATCGCACGATGCCGGGCTCGCGCAGGCTGTCGGTGTCCTCGGCGAAGAGAAGATCGACCATGAGCCGGATCGCGTCGCGGGGAGTGAAGTGCTCACCGGCCGTCTCGTTGGACGCTTCCGCGAACTTCCGGATGAGTTCCTCGAACAGGTCACCCATCTCCGCGTTTGAGACCGTGTCGGGGTGGAGGTCGATCTCGGAGAACTTCTTGACCACCAGCAGTAGTCGGTTCTTCTCGTCCAGGTTGGCGATCTCGTTCTCGAACTTGAATCGCTCGAAGACGTCGATGTTGGACGAGAAGCGGGAGAGGTAGTCGACCAGGTTCGCAGCCAGACCATCGGGGTCAGCCACCAACTTCTTCAAGTCCCACCGGGAAGTGTTGTAGAAGTTGAGTCCGTGCTTCGCCTTGACCATCACGGCAAGAAGTTCCGAGTTCTTCTGCTGCTCGGCTAGCGCACGTACCTCGTCGCGTGAATCCCCCAGGATGCAGTCGAGGCGTCGCAGGATCGTCATGGGCAGGATGACGCTGCCGTACTGGTTCGGGCGGTAGACGCCTCGCAACTGGTCGGCGATCGACCAAACGAAGTTGCCCAAGTTGCTCACTGATTCGACTCCTGATGTGTTGCTGGCGGTGGTTCGGTTCATCCTGCCCGAACGCGCCGACAGGCGAGGCGGGTTGGTTGTTCTTGTGCCACGGGCCGAAGGGCGGCGGCACCCTGCGACGGCGGTCCTTGGAGTGACTCGATGCGACAAGGCTCAGGGACCCGGGCTTCGACCCGATGCCTTCTTAGTGTGGGTGACCCCCATCGCTTCCCGTACCAGATGTTGGGTCGGGCAACGGCCTGCGCCGTGCCCGCCACCGCCGGGCATGCCCAACGCCCCCTCCAGCCACCGCTGACACTTGCCGATACCCAGCACGAGCACCGGCCGAGTTCAGCCGCCCCGGCCAGCAACCACTAGGGTCCTTTAGTGGAGGCTTCCGTGGAGGGTTAAGCGGTTGAATACGCGGAAGTCCCGGGCCTCTAGCTCAATGGGTAGAGCAGCGGACTTTTAATCCGTTGGTTCAGGGTTCGAGCCCCTGGAGGCCTACTGGCTGGAAGCGCAACGGCGATGCCCCTCGGAACCGGCCCGGAATGCACACCGGGCCGTGCGGGCGAGGAGCCCGCACGACCCGGCGTCATGCCCACCGTCCGGTCAGGGGGAGCAAGGAGTGAATGCAGCACCTCGCAGGTCGTTGCCGGTCTGGACGGCGGGCCTGGCACCTGAGGTGTGGCACACCGCGTTCGGACCCCAGTAGGGGTCACCGCCGAAGTGGTTGTTGGTCAGCCGCGTGGCGCCGTCGTTGTCGGCGCCGTAGTGGAAGATGTAGCCGCCACCGGACAGCCAGTTGTTGTCGACCACCACACCGGAGTGCCCACCGTTCGCGGGCTCCAGGTAGAGCGCTGCGTTGTACTCGAACTGAGCCGGGCCGAGGTCGAAGTTGTTGCACACCAGGTCCAGCCCGTTCACGCCACGCACCTGCAGGCCGTCGTAGTGCGATCCCGCGCCGGGTCGGGGGTTGTGGACCAGGTTGTTGGTGATGACGATGTCCCGGTTCATCTGGTTGCCGTCGGAGGTGACGTGCATGCCATCGGAGATGGAGCCGGTGATCTCGGACCTGTCGAGCACCACGTCAGTGGCCGAGGAGATCCCGAACTCACGCATCTTGACGTTGCTGATCCGAATCCCGCTGCGCTCCGTGACCCCGAGGGCTCCGGTGACGACCGAGTTGCGGAGGGTCACGTTGTCGGCGGCGATGATCAGGTCGCCGTTGATCGTCTTGTTCTCGATCACCGTGCCGGCGGTGGTCACGTAGGAGGAGCCGGCGTAGGCGGTCAGCGTCCCGCTGGGCCCGGTGTTGGACACGTCGGGCTTGACGCACGCGCCGGACGTCGTGGTCGTCGTCGGCGTCGTCGTCGTGGGCGTGGGCGTGGTGGAGGGCGTGGGCGTCGTGCCCGTGCCCGTGCCCTTCTCGGCGAAGAGGACGTCGACGAAGTAGTGCGAGCCCCGCCAGGACTTGGTGGGGCGACCCGCCCGGTAGGTGTAGGTGCCCCGGTGGGCGGTCAGGTGCTTGTTCGACACCTTCTTGCCGCTCCCGAAGACCTTGGGCTGCTTCGCGTGACGGCCCTTGGGTGCACGGTAGGAGACGGTGTACCGCTTGTCGGCCCGGACCTTCACCGGTGAGCTGAGCAGCGCGGTCTTCCAACCGTTGCGCGAGGCCTTGGGAAACGTGACCGATGCGAGGCGCCGCCCGGCGGCGTTCCACACGGCACCGGTCGTGGCGCGACGGTTGGCTCCGGCGGCGTAGTACTGCACGCCGTACAAGCGGCCATCCTCGGCGCTGCTGAACACCAGGCCCAGCGAGACACCCTTCGCCCGCTTGGACTTCCGCTCCGTGGGGACGGCGGACGTGGGCCAGATGCCGTACGACGAGGCAGGCGCCTTGTTCGCGGCCTTCCGCTCGGCGGCCGGGGCAGCGCTGGCGACGACATGGGGCAGGACGGCGAGCACTGCGGCGACGAGGGCGGCCAGCAGTGCGAACACCATCGTGGGGCGCGCCGGGCGCGCGTCAGTGGCATGGGATCTCATAGGGGGTTGTTCTCCAAGTTGCTATCGGTTGCGTAGCGGTGTCGTGGACCGTGGTGACGTGCCCCCCGGGACGCATCCGAGGCACCAGGAAGGCGCCCTCGCTCGTCCTCAGGACTCGCGCGCTCGAGGCCGCGGTCCTGGCACTCACCCCCTCCCAGCGCAACGGCGCACACAGCGCTCACGTCGCCCGGGAGGTCTCGACAGGTACCGGTGTACGCTAACACCGGCTGCGAGCAAACTTGACCAGATCTAGATGAAACTGGCTCTTATACCCAATTTGCGTCGCAAGAACGGTCAACCGCACGGGTTGGTCAAGCCCGCCTCGTCGTCGCAGTGGTGTCCTCCGGCTCCGGGCCTCAGCGGACCCTGACCGCCCCGACGCGGTAGGTGCCGGCGGCGGTGCGACCGGCGTTGGCCAGGTGCATCGGCGCGGAGTAGCCCGACGGGTCCACGACGGCGAGGTGGACGTCGTACCTCCCCGCCTTCATGCCCTTCGTGCTGATCTTCCTGCTCCGTGCGGCGGTGTCCACCAGCCCTTCCAGGGGCCTGCCGAGCGACCGGGTGACCCTCCGTCCGGTGGCGGCATGCACGAAGGTGAGGCGCACGTCCCAGGCGTCGTACGTCGGGGCGGCGCCCTGGTTGGTCCAGGCCGTCCGGACCTCGACCTTGCGTCCGGCGTCGAGGACGTCGGGCAGGGTGAGCGAGCGGATCTTGATCCGGTAGCCGGCGGTCGCGAGCGCAGTGGCGTACGCCGTGCGCTGGCGACCGGTGAGCTCGGTGCCGCGCCACGGCATGTTCCCCGAGGACAGGGTCGAGATGTGGAAGCGACGGACCTGCTGGGCGCCCAGGACCGGGTCGGCGCGGGTGCACCACTCGGAGAAGAACGGCCGAGTCCTCCACACCGACTGCAGACGCCTGTCGCCCGGCACCGTGGAGTACATGTCCGGGCAGCCGAGGCTGTCGGTGCGCAGGCCGAGGTTGCGATGGTTGCGCAGCGCCTTCAGCGTGAAGGGCACCGGCGTCATCGTGTTGAGCAGGACGTGAGTGTCAGGGAAGGCCGAGGCGACGGCATCGACCAGCGCGAGGCCGTTGGCGTCGGAGACCCGCTCGCCCTCCCACACGTGCCACTCGCCGTAGGCGCCGTAGCCGCCGACGTCGACGTAGCCCAACCGCGGGTCGTCGCCGTAGCGGCGGCCGAGCTCGGCCATCAGCTCGCGCCACTGCGCCACGAAGGTCGGGGAGTTCCAGTCCGGTACGTCGCTGCCCGCCTGCCGCGGCACGAAGGCCGGGGTGACGGGCGGCAGGTCCGCGCGGGTCCCCATCCAGCAGCCCGGGCAGTAGGCCATGACGCGGAAGCCGAACCTGCCGCCGCGCGCGCCTGCCTCGGCGAGGCCGGAGTCGATCCAGGAGAAGTCCCAGGCGTTGTCGGCCTTCTCGATCCGACCCCAGTAGACCTGGTCGCGGTAGTAGACGTCGTTGGACGTGACGGTCGCGGGCGTCGGCTCGGCGCCGAGCCAGCGGTACTGCCCGCGCAGCGGGTTGGGCAGGTCGGCCGTCATGCCCAGCGGGGCCACGCGGAAGGTCCGCTCGGTCGCGCGTGCGGCATCCGCCGCCGGCTGCGGGGCGCCGGCCAGCGTGGCGGCGATGCCGCAGACGGCTGCAGCCGACGCGAGTGCGCGCCAGGAGAGCTTCATCATCAGGTGTCCGTCCGTCGGCCGGTCAGGTCACGGACCAGTGTGGGCGAACCGGCGCACGCCGGTGGGGCGAATCCGCAGACTCGTGGACCTCGCCCGACCCGACGCGGCTCAGCGGGCCTCGGACACGCCTCGTACGCCGGAGTCGGTGAGCTCGGCCTCACGCTGGGCGGCGGCCTCGAGCTCCTGACGGCGCGTCTCCTCCATCATCGCGCGCGTGGCGTCGTAGATGCCCGGGTCGGAGACCAGGTCGGCCGCGCCACGCCGCAGCCGGGCCAGCGCGGCACGGGCGAAGATCTGCTGCTCGGTCGTGGTGCGCTCGGAGCGGTTGTTGCTGATGAACGTGATTGCCCACCGCATCAGCGCCGAGACCTGGTTCTTGAACCCGGTGAGGTAGACGAGGTGCACGCCGAGCCACATCAGCCAGGCCACGACGCCGGTGATCCGCAACTTGCCGACCATCGCGACGGCGCGGAAGCGGCTGATGATCGCCATCGAGCCCTTGTCGAAGTACTTGAACGGCGCCTGCGGCTGCTTGCCCTCGAGGCGGTTGTTGATCTCCTTGGCGGCGTACTTGGCGCCCTGGATGGCGACCTGCGCGACCCCCGGGAGGTTGTCGAGGGCGATCATGTCGCCGACGACGAAGACCTCCGGGTGGCCCGGCAGGGTGAGGTCGGGGTTGACCGCGATCCGGCCGGCGCGGTCGAGCGGGGCGCCGGTCTGCTCCGAGAGCGTCTTGCCAATGGGGTTGGCCTGCACACCGGCCGCCCAGATCTTGGCGACCGAGTTGATGCGCTCGACGTGGCCGTCCTTGAACTTCACCTCGAGGCCGCGCTCGTCGACCTCGGTGACCATGCCGCCGAGCATGACCTCCACGCCGAGCTTCTCGAGCTCGGCCTTGGCCTTCTCGCCGAGCTTGGCGCCGAAGGGCGGCAGCACCTGCGGGGCGGCGTCGACGAGGACGATGCGGGCGGTGCGGGTGTTGATCGCGCGGAAGTCCTTGTTGAGCGTGCGGTGCGCGAGCTCGGCGATCTGGCCGGCCATCTCCACGCCGGTCGGGCCGGCGCCGACGACGACGAAGGTGAGGAGGTGGTCGACGTCGTCGCCGCGGGTCGCCCCGAGCTCGGCCATCTCGAAGGCGCCGAAGATCCGGCCACGCAGCTCGAGGGCGTCGTCGATGCTCTTCATGCCGGGGGCGAACTCGGCGAAGTGGTCGTTGCCGAAGTAGGACTGGCTGGCGCCGGCGGCGACCAGCAGTGAGTCGTACGACGTGACGGTGTCGCGCCCGAGGACCTGTGAGGTGACCGTGCGGGCCTCGAGGTCGATGTCGGTGACCTCTCCGAGGATGACGCTGGCGTTGTCCTGGCTGCTGAGGATCTCGCGGGTGGGCGGTGCGATCTCGCCCTCGGACAGGATGCCCGTCGCGACCTGGTAGAGCAGCGGCTGGAAGAGGTGGTGGGTGGTCTTGGCGATCACCGTGACGTCGACGTCGGCACGCCTCAGCGCCTTGGTTCCGAACAGTCCGCCGAACCCGGAGCCGATCACGACCACCTTGTGGCGGGGTGCCTGCGTCGCGGTCATGGGAGCTCCTGGGGTCGTAGGTGCAGTCACGTCGTTCACCATTGTCCTACCGTCACGCGCGCCAGCGTGAAACGCCGGGCGCGTCTGGTTGCTCACACCCACTACCCAGAGTCGCGAGAAACTATGGTGTTGTCGAGGTTTGAACCATCCGACGGTCGGGTAATCAGGCTCCACTGGACTACCCACCACCCTCGAATTGAGTCCCAGTGCCGCTGAGCTCCGAGTTGACGCTGGCGTCGTCCCCGCGCGCCGCGGCCGACGCGCGCCGCTGGGTGAGTGACATCTGTCGGCGGCTCGAGCGCCCGGACCTCGTCGAGTGCGCCGAGCTGGGTGTCTCCGAGCTCGTGGCCAACGCGATCCTCCACGGCGAGGCCCCCTACAAGGTGCGCGTGCGCGGGACCGCCAGCCATCCCCGCATCGAGGTCGTCGACGGCTCGACGAGACCACCGGTGCCACCGGCCCCGATCGACCTCGACGACCTCGACCTGCTGCTCACCTTCGGGCGCGGCCTCGCGATCGTCTCCCAGTGCGCGCTCGCCTGGGGCGCGACCATCGAGTCCGACAGCAAGATCGTGTGGTTCGAGCCGTCGGAGCAGGTGAGCGACGAGGGCTCCGCGGAGTGGGTGATCGACCAGCACCACGCCGATGCACCCGAGCCGACCAGCGAGGCGGCCGTCGAGGTCCACCTCCTCGGCGTCGACGTACCTCTCCACTCCTCCCTCAACCGGCAGTACCACGAGCTGCGCCGCGAGCTGCGCCTGCTGTCGCTGTCGCACCAGTCCGACTACCCCCTCGCCGGCGACCTCACCTCGATGTTCGCCAACTTCGAGCGCCAGTTCCCCGAGTCCTTCCACCGCCAGATCCGCGACGCCGAGTCGCGCGGTCTGCCGCAGGTCGACGTGGCCTTCCCGATGGTGCGCGAGGCGGGCCCGATCTTCGTGACGATGACCGAGATGTTCGACGTCGCCGACGCCTTCTGCCGTGCCGAGCGCCTCCTCTCCATGGCGCGCACCGCCGCGCAACGCGCCTTCCACAACTGGCTGCTCGGCGAGCTCGTCCACCAGCTCGA
This sequence comes from Nocardioides furvisabuli, assembly GCF_021083185.1. GTDB lineage: Bacteria > Actinomycetota > Actinomycetes > Propionibacteriales > Nocardioidaceae > Nocardioides > Nocardioides furvisabuli. Next base: position 401,662 of record NZ_JAIGQB010000004.1, read on the forward strand.
CGGTGCGACCGCTCGGCCGTGGACCGGGTTCCCCCGGGCGAGCCCCGCGTCCACCAGTCGGGTCGGGTGAGTCCCCGCCCCCTCCGCGCTGCCGACCTGCTCATCGTCGCAGCGGGCGGCGCCGTGGGAGCTGCGGGGCGCCACGGCATCGACGTCGCGGCCGGGGACACGCTCTTCCCGTGGGCCACGCTCGCCATCAACGTGGTCGGCGCCTTCGCCCTGGGGGTCCTCCCGGTGGTCGCGGCGCTCGGGCGCTCGCACCGGTGGTCGCTGCTCCTGGGCCCCGGCCTCCTCGGCGGCTTCACGACCGTGTCGGCGTGGGCCGGCCAGGTGCGCGAGCTCGCCGCCACCGGCCACACGGCTCTGGCCGGCCTCCACCTCGCCGTCACCCTCGGCGCCGGGCTCCTCGCGGCTGCGCTGGGGCAGCGGTCCGCCCACCGGCCGGAGCCCGAGGAGGCCACGGGATGACAGCCCTCCTCGTCGCCCTCGGTGCGGCGGTCGGCGCGCCGTTGAGGTACGCCCTGAGCCGCCGCGACGGCGTGTTCCCCGTCGGCATGCTGGCGGTCAACGTGGTCGGCTCCGGCCTGTTCGGGGCTTTCGCCGCGCTGTCGCTCGGCGGGGCGTGGTGGGCCCTGGCCGGCTCCGGCTTCTGCGGCGGCTTCACGTCGTTCTCGTCGTTCGCGGTGCAGTCGGTGACCCGACCCGCTCGTACGGCGGTGGCGTACGTCGCCGCGACGACCGTCCTCTCCGTCGGGGCCTGCGCGCTCGGCTGGCTCCTCGGTGCCGCCCTGGGCTAGTTGTGATGCCCAGTCACGTTGTGCGATCGGGCACGGCGAGCCGTAGATAGGTGAAGGCCTCCCGGTGTGGAGTGGAGCTGTCTAGGACTTCACTTCCAGAGGGAGGCCTTCATGGCCCACGTTAACGCGGCTTTGACCCCGAAACACCGACTCCGCCTGGCACGGCTCATCGTCGATGACGGCTGGACTCCGGCTCGAGCGGCCGAGTTCTTCAACGTCACCTGGCGCACCGCGGACAAGTGGGCTCAGCGCTACCGCGACGAAGGACCTGTCGGGATGAACGACCGATCCTCGGCCCGCCACATCCAGCACGCGAAGACACCACGGCCAGTAGTGCGCAAGATCGTGCACCTGCGCTGGAAGCAACGACTCGGACCGGCCCCGATCGCAGCCAAGCTGGGCATGCCGGCCTCGACCGTGCACGCGGTGCTCGTTCGGTGTCGGCTCAATCGACTCACTCACATCGACCGGGTCACTGGCGAGCCAGCACGCCGCTACGAGCGCGAGCGGCCCGGCGAGCTGATCCATGTCGACGTCACCAAGTTCGGCAACATCCCCGACGGCGGCGGCTGGCGCTACA
>NZ_JAIGQB010000005.1 GCF_021083185.1 Nocardioides furvisabuli
CCGCCGGTCATCGCGCTCGCGCCGCCGGCCGCGCCGGCCGCGCCGAGCGCGGCCGCCGAGGCGCCGGCGGAGCCGCCGGACGTGGTCGGCGCGGAGATGCCGGAGCCCGGGGACTGGTAGGCCACCCCGCTCTGCGAGGTGCCGCCCACCGACGTCGACGGGACCTCGGTCGGCACGTGCGTCGGCAGCGACGTCGGCACGGTCGTCGGTGTGGTGATCGGGGTGGTGACCGGCGGCGTGGTGACGTGCGTGGGCGGCTGGTTGATCTCGGTGTGGTTCGGGTCGTTGTTCTCGTTGCCCACCTGGACCAGCCCGGTCCGGACGATGTCGGCGTCACCGCCGCGGCCGGCGCCGCTGCCTGCGGCACCACCGGTGACCGGGGGTGCCTGGGTGCCGGGGAGGTAGGGGCCGGACGAGGGAGCAGACGGGCTGCTCGGCGGCGGCTCGGTCGGGTCCTGCTGGCCGTGGATCTCCTTCATCGGCGGGATCGCGGCGAGGAAGGCGGCGTCCATCTGCTTGGTGAGGGCCAGGGACCGGGCCTCCTGCTTCTCGTAGGCCGACTGCCAGGCGCTGCGCTCGGCCTGGCGGGCCTGCGAGGCGGCCGCCTGCGCGGCGATCTCCTCCGGTGTGGGCTCGACGCCGGTGGTGTTGGCGGGAGCCTGGTAGGCCGACGGCTTCGGGCCGAGGTCGGCCATGGCGTCGCGCGAGTCCTTGGTGTCGGAGATCTGCTGACCGACCTGGCGCAGCGCCTCCCCGGCCGCGCGGAGCTGGTCGGCCTTGGTCGTGAGCGAGACCGACGACTCCTCCATGCTCTTGCGCAGGGCCGGACCGGTGAGGGTCTGCTCGCCGATACGGAGCTCGGCCTGGGCGGCAGCCTGCTGGAGTCCCTCGGCCAGCGTCTGCAGGTCGTCGGCCTTCTTCTTCCAGTCGCTGCCCGCGGTGAGGACCCATCCGTCGGAGGCCGAGTCGAGGTACTGGTCGAGGACGATGCGGTTCGGTCCCTTGGTCACGGTCTCAGTCCCCCTCGGTCGGCAGCGTGCACTGCTCGGCGGTGAAGTCGGGAGCCGCCACGCAGTCCGTGGCGGACCGGAGGAGCGCCATCGTCGCGGCGGTCTGCTCGGTGGTCGTCTCCATGTCCTGGCGGAAGGCCTGGACGGAGGACCCCATCCCGCGCAGGCCGGCGGCCACCTTCTCCAGCTCGTCCCTGACCGCCTGGTGGGCCATCTCGGTGTTGGTGCCGAGGCGGTAGCCACCGGTGTAGGACTCGCCGAACGACGCGCTCCGCACCGGCAGGATCGGGTCGGACTCGACTCCCTCGGCGGCCTTGTCGAAGGACGACATCAGCGAGGTGATGGTGTCGGGATCGATGTTCAACCCGACCATCGTCTGGTTGAGCAGTTCCCTGTCTTCGAGCGGCAGCATGGTCTGTCCTTTCCCCCGGGTCACACAGCCAAAACCCACTCTAGGTGCTCGATCTGCCGCCGACCCCATGAATGCCCACGGCTACTCTGGGCCCGTGACTTCTCGGGGGACTCGTCAGCGCTCGGTCGCGGCCGCCACGGCGCTCGCGGCCCTCACCCTCATCGCGGGATGCGGCTCGTCGGGGGACGACCCCGCCGCCTCCGACCCAGCGGCGAGCAGCTCGGAGACCCCTGCGGACGAGTCGCCGGCCCCCGTCACCGTGCCGAGCACCGCGGCCGTCGAGCCCGCGGACGGCGGACGGGTCAAGGTCCCGGGAGCCAGCATGCGGGCGCTCGACACCTACAAGCACCTCAACGACTACGGCATCGTCCAGGGGTGGAACGACGGCCAGAGCGCGATGACGTTCTCGCCCAGCCTCACGCAGGCGAAGTCCCTCGACGCGTTCGCCCGCGAGTGGATCCGCGAGCACGGCGGGCCCGAGGTCAAGGTCCGCCAGGACGACGCGGTGGCGGGCGGCAAGTACAGCGCCTGGCACGTGGTCGACACGACCTCGGACCCCTCGCAGGTGCAGCACGACTTCGGGATCATGTTCCTCGACTCTGCGTGGCTCATCGACATCACCTTCTACCTCCCCGGCGTGCCCGAGACGCTGACGGAGGAGGAGCAGCAGCAGGTGGTCGACAGCCTGCTCGCGACCTTCAAGACCGACCTGGACTGAGCCGGCTACCAGGGCTCGGCCACCGTCAGCCCGGAGGCGCCGGCGCTGTCGATGTCGATGCGCCGGACCGTGCCGTCGAGGCCGAGCCGCATCAGGTCGTACTCCTCCCCGCGGAACAGCCGCACCACGAGCGCCTCGTCACCCTCCCAGGCCATCTGGGACCAGAACCCGCCGACCGTGCGTCGCGGCAGGGCGACCTCGAAGGTGACGACCTCGTCCCCGGTGCTCCCGTCCAGCACCGTGATGGTGGGCGACCCGTTGGCGTCGGCCTCGGGGTCGGTGCCGACGACGTACGTCCCGCCGGGGCTGAAGTCACCGATGCTGTGCTCGCAGGTCTCCCACACGGGGGTGCCCGCACCGTTCACGGCGCCGGAGCAGGAGGCGTCGGCGGTGATCCTCGTCGGGCCGGCGACCAGTCCGGTCGCCGCCGAGGCGGACTCGGCCTGCAGGAGGCCGGTCACCTCGACCGCTGCGCCGCCGGATCCGATGACGTACGTCTTCGACTCGAGGCTGTCGTCGAACGTCCGGACCACCACCTCGTCGGCGGAGAGGAAGCCGACGGGTTCGACCCGGTGGGCCTCCGGCCCCGGCGGGAATGCCGTGTAGAGCCACTCCGCTCCAGCGGACCGGTCGGCGAGGACGACCTGCCACGCGGAGCCGGTGTACTCCGACCATGCGACCCGGGTGCCGTCCGGGCTTCCGACCAGGCCACCGGTCGGGCTGCCACCGTCCTCGACGGCGCCGTCGGCGCCCAGGAACCGCAGGATGCCCGCGCCCTCGTCCATCGCGACGCCGACCCAGCCGTCGAGGTAGGGCGTGAGGACCGAGAACGGTCCGGGCAGGGCGGTCGTGCCGTCCGGCGTGATGAGGCTGGGGGCGTCGACGTCGAGGAGCGGGACGGGCGTCTGCGCAAGCGTCTCAGCGCTGGTCGGGTCCACCAGCACGGCGCCCGAGGCGATGCTCGGCGCAGGAGGCTGGGTCGCCGGCGGCACCTCGGTGCGTTGGGCGGGACCGGTGGCGGTGAGGCCGAACGGGACGGCGATCGCGAGCACCGCGGCGACGGCGACGCCGGCGGCGGCCGCCCGGCGGCGCTGGATGCGACGGGCGCGACGGCGTACGTCGGTGACGGAGAAGGGAGCGTGCTGGAGGGGGTCGACCCGGCGGTGCAGGGCGTCGTGGACCTGGTCCTCGAGGGGAGTGTGGTTCATCGGACGTCATCTCCGGGCTGGTGGGGGTGCAGTGACTGCGGGGCGCGGGCGCGCAGCCCCGCGAGGGCTCGGCTGGCCTGGGACTTGACCGTTCCGACGGAGATGCCGAGCACGTCGGCGATCTCGGCCTCGCTGAGCTGCTCGTAGTAGCGCAGGACGACCACCGAGCGCTGCCTCGGGGGGAGGGTCTGCACGAACGACCACAGCACCCCGCCCATCCCGTCGTCGTAGGCGTCGACGACGCCGGTGTCGGGCAGCGTGTCGGCGGAGTGCTCGCGCCGCTTCCAGGCACGACGCCACAGCGAGCTGTTCTCGTTGACCATGATCCGGCGGACGTATCCGTCGAGGGCCTCGCGGTCACGCACCTTGTCCCACGACAGGTAGAGCTTGGCGAAGGCGTTCTGCAGCAGGTCCTCTGCTCCCGCGTGGTCGCCGGCGAGGAGGTACGCCGTGCGGTAGAGCGCAGCCTGGCGCGCGGCCATGTACGCCGAGAAGTCGGCGTCCTTGTCGCTGTGCCTGTCGTGCCTCGTGCCCATCGCCTCGAGTGTCGTGCCCACGTGCCACCCCCGTTCGTCCTTGTGTGGCGTGTCGTGGTGAGGACGCGACCGTCCGGCCGGGGGTTGCATCTGTTTGGGTCGCGTTGACAGGCTCCTCGCATCCCCCGACGTACAGGAGTCATCGATGCAGCAGGTCAAGGCCGTGGTCGCACTCGCGCAGGGCGAGCCGGTCCAGCTCACCACCATCAACGTCCCCGACCCGGGTCCGGGCGAGGCGGTCGTGGAGGTGCAGGCCTGCGGCGTGTGCCACACCGACCTGCACTACCGCGAGGGCGGCATCAACGACGAGTTCCCCTTCCTCCTCGGCCACGAGGCCGCGGGGGTCGTGGAGTCGGTCGGTCCTGACGTGACGTCGGTGGCGCCGGGCGACTTCGTGGTGCTGAACTGGCGTGCGGTGTGCGGTGACTGCCGCGCCTGCAACCGTGGTGAGCCGCAGTACTGCTTCGCCACCCACAACGCCACCCAGAAGATGACGCTGGCCGAGGGCGACCTCGCCGGCACCGAGCTCTCGCCCGCGCTGGGCATCGGCGCGTTCGCCGAGAAGACCCTCGTCGCGGCCGGTCAGTGCACGAAGGTCGACCCCTCGGCGCGTGCCGCTGCCGTCGGGCTGCTCGGGTGCGGGGTGATGGCCGGCCTGGGGGCCGCGATCAACACCGGGAACGTCACTCGCGGGTCGACCGTCGCCGTGATCGGCTGCGGTGGCGTGGGTGCCGCCGCGATCGCCGGTGCGGCCCTGGCCGGCGCGTCGAGGATCATCGCCGTCGACATCGACGACCGGAAGCTCGAGACCGCGAAGAAGCTGGGCGCCACCCACACGGTCAACTCCAAGGAGACCGATGCCGTCGAGGCGATCCGTGCGCTGACGCCGCCGGCCGACAGCACCGGCCACGAGGGCGGCGCCGACGTGGTGATCGACGCCGTCGGTCGCCCGGAGACGTGGAAGCAGGCGTTCTACGCCCGCGACCTGGCCGGCACCGTCGTCCTGGTCGGCGTGCCGACCCCTGACATGTCGATCCCGGAGATCCCGCTGATCGACGTCTTCGGACGGGGCGGCTCGCTGAAGTCGTCGTGGTACGGCGACTGCCTGCCCTCGCGCGACTTCCCGATGCTCGTCGACCTCTACCAGCAGGGCCGGCTGGACCTCGACGCCTTCGTGACCGAGGAGATCGGCATCGACGACGTCGAGGCCGCCTTCGAGAAGATGCATCACGGCGACGTGCTGCGCTCGGTGGTTGTCCTGTGAGCGCCCGCGTCGACCACGCCGTCGTCTCCGGCACGTTCTCCCTCGACGGCGAGACCCATGAGGTCGACAACAACGTGTGGGTGATCGGGGACGACGAGCAGTGCCTCGTCGTCGACGCGCCGCACGACGTCGACGCGATCCTCGCGCTCGTCGCCGGGCGCGCGGTCAAGGCGATCGTGTGCACGCACGCCCACGACGACCACGTGCGCGTGGCGCCCGAGCTGCGGCGCCGTACCGGTGCGCCGATCCTGCTCCACCCCGACGACCGTCCGCTGTGGGAGCTGACCCACGGCGGGGACGAGGAGGGCGCCGAGCTGTGGGACGTCGACCTGTCCGACGGCATGACCCTCACGATCGGCGGTGCCGCCGTGACGGTCATCCACACGCCGGGCCACGCGCCCGGCGCGGTGTGCCTCTACGTCCACGACCTGGGCTGCGTCTTCACCGGCGACACGCTGTTCGAGGGAGGCCCCGGCGCGACGGGACGCTCCTACAGCGACGCGGACGTCATCAAGGACTCGATCCGACGGCGGCTCCTCGACCTGCCCGACGACACCGTCGTGCACACCGGCCACGGCCCCGACACCACGATCGGCGCCGAGCGCGAGAACCTCTGAGGCCCCGCGCCCTCACGCGGTGAGCCACGCCGGCGGCGGACGCAACCAGGGTGATGCCTGGAGGATCTGCCGTCGGCGACGCTCCCGCACGTCGTCGAGGTGCTCGGCCTCGGCGACGAGCTGGATGACCGACGGGTGGTCGTCGGGTGTCCCGCTCAGGAGTCGGTGGATCGCGCGGAGCGACGGCGAGGTCCGGTAGCGGATCGCCGGGTTGCGTCGCTCGCGCGAGATCCGCCGCCAGAGCAGGACGTCGGCCGTGCACTCGGTGCCGCGCGGCATCCACCAGCCGGCCACGCGGAGGTCGACGTGGGCGGGGTAGCGGCGGTTGGCCCGGTCCCGGGCCCCGTCGTCGCGCATCGGCTCGACCACCTCGCCTGACTCCTCGTCGTGGAAGCTGACCCGCAGGCCCGCAAGCCTCAGCAGGCGCTGGACGACCGATGCCCGCGGACTTGTGCGCCCGGTCTCCCACCGCGCAACCACCGACTGCGACACCCCCAGCGCGGCCGCCAGTCCACGCTGCGACACGTCCAGGATGCGCCTGATCCTGCGCACCAGCCCGGGGACCTCCCCGTCGAAGGGGCCCATGAGGTAGAACGCCACCTCGTCGGCGGTCCACCCGTCCATCTGCGCCCAGTCCTTCTCCGTCTCCGCTGCCTCCACGTGCATCCCCCTCGTTGGTCTGTGTCGTCCTCCCATTGCACCCCCGGCCACCGACACCGGGCCGGGGTTTCTCCACAGGGGACTCAGGTGGCCGCTCGATGGGTGCCTCTCGCTCCGCTTGCGGCTGAGTCGCTGGGAGACTCACGTGCAAGTGACCCGAAGGGGCCTCGGCTCGAGGGGCCGACCGAGCCCGGTCGATCCCGGACCGCCACGGGCGGCGAGGCGTGGTCGTGCCACCATGGCCGAATGCTGCCGAAGGTCGCGCTGACGAGTCCGCGGAGCGCCCGACGGCGCTCTGCAGCGTCGGCGTTGACGGCGGTCGCGCTCGTTGCGTCCCTGGCGGCCTGCACCGACGGCGACGAGCCGCCGGACGGGCAGCCGGACGCTGGGCAGGCGGCTGCCGGCGTTGCGCCGGCCCCGCCGACCCCACCCAGCCCCTCGGAGGAGCTCGGGCTGACCGAGGGCTGGGGGCCGGACCGGCAGGAGCTGGACCGGGCCGCACGCCAGGTCGGGCGCCTGAGCCTGCCCGAGCTCGCCGGCCAGCTGATCGTGGCCGAGTGGCGCGGCACGGCCGCACCCGTGGCGATGGTCCGCGACCTCCACCTCGGGGGCGTGATCGCCTTCGACTCGAACGTCGTCTCGGCTGCGCAGGTCAAGGGCATCAACGCTGTGCTGACCCGACGAGCGGGGCGGAAGTGGCCGCTCTTCCTCGGCGTCGACCAGGAGGGCGGGGTGGTCGAGCGGTTGCGCGGCGCGGCGACGCGGTTCCCCACCTTCATGAGCGCCGGTGCGGCGGACGACCTCGCGCTCACCCGCACCGCGTACGCCGCGAGCGGGGCCGAGCTGCGCGGTCTGGGGTTCACCGTCGACTTCGCGCCCGACGCCGACGTCACCTCCGGGCCGGGCGACCCCACGATCGGTTCGCGCTCACCGTCGTCGCGACCCCGAGCGGTGTCGGAGCACGTGGTTGCAGCAGCCGAGGGCTTCGCGTCGTCGGGCGTGCTGCCGGTGGTGAAGCACTTCCCGGGCCACGGCTCGGTGCCCGCGGACAGCCACCTGACGCTCCCCGTGCAGACGAAGACGCGCGCCGGGCTCGAGGAGTCGGACCTCGTGCCGTTCCGCAGCGCGGTCGAGGCGGGACTGCCGGCCGTGATGGTCGGGCACCTCGACGTGCGCGCCGTGGACCCCCGCGTGCCGTCCTCGCTCTCGCGCAAGGTCGTCACGGGACTGCTGCGCGAGGACCTCGGCTTCGCAGGGCTGGTGGTGACCGACTCGCTCGCGATGGCTGCAGTGACGCGTGGCCGCGACCCGGGGCGTACTGCCGTCCAGGCACTCCGTGCGGGTTCCGACGTGCTGCTCATGCCGCCCTCGCCGGCCGCCGCCCGCGCTGCCGTCGTCCGTGCCGTGCGCTCCGGCGAGCTGACGCGGCGCCGGCTGGAGCGGTCCGCGGCACGCCAGGTCGCGCTCCTGACCCACCTCGCTGGCTCGAAGGGGAAGCCCGTCGGATCGGCGCGCGCCGCGTCGCGCCGCCTCTCCGCGGCGGCCGTCACGGTCACCGACGGCGCGTGCTCGGGGCGCCTGGTCGGGGACGCGGTCCATCCCTACGGGGGCGCGGGTGCGGTGGCGGCGTTCGCCCCTGCCGCGCGCGCGGCCGGCATCTCCGTCCTGGCCCGCCGTTCGCCACCTGCGGCCCTGGTCGAGGCGAGGCCGCGGCCCGAGCGTCGGAAGAAGGAGCCGAAGAAGGCCTACCGCCAGCGGTTGGCGGCGTGGCAGAAGGCGGAGACCCGCAGGAAGCGCGACCTCGCGGTGTGGACCGCCCGCGAGGACGCGCGCCTCTCAGGTGGCACGGCGATCGGGTTCACCGGCTTCCGGGACGCGCCGGTCGACGGCGAGGTGGCGGTCGCCACCGACAGCCCCTGGGTGCTCGGACGGGTCAGCGCGCCCACCCGCATCGCGACGTACGGCGACACCCCGGCAGCGATGGCGGTCCTGGTCGAGGTGCTGCTCGGACAGGCCCCCGCACCGGGACGACTTCCCGTCACGGTCGCGGGCGTCTCCCGTCCCGGCTGCTGAGCCGGCTGCCGGGTCGGGTCAGAACGGCTCGACGAGCAGCGCCGTGCCCTGCCCCGCCACGCGCGTCATCACCACCGTGGCTTCCGCGTCCCCCTTGAGGGCCAGCCGCTTGCGCAGCTCCTCGGGGACGACCTGCACGCCGCGCTTCTTGATCGTCAGGCGCCCGATGCCGCGCTCGTGGAGCGCCGCGCGCAGCTGCTTCTCGCGGTAGGGGAGGTGCTCGACGACGCGGTAGCCCCGCGCGAACGGCGTACGGAAGGACGCATCGCTCGTGACGTAGGCGATGTGCGGGTCGAGGAGCCCTCCCCCGACGCCCGCGGCCACGGCGGTGACCAGGCCGGCGCGGATCACGGCGCCGTCGGGCTCGTAGAGGTAGTCGCCGACCGCCCGGACCTCGGCCCCGGGGTCGTCCTCCTGCGTCAGGGTCGCCAGACCGCCCTCGCCGATGACGGTCGCACGCCGGTCGGTCGTGGACAGGTCCGGGGACCACAGCACGGCCTCCTTCACCTCGCCCCCGTCGCTGACCCACTCCGCCTCGACGCCCGGGGGCACGAGGTCGTGGCCGATCCCCGGGGCCACCTTGACCAGCGCGCGTCGTCGCAGCAGGTCCAGCACCCACGGCCACGGGGGAGTCCAGCCGTCGACGTCGAAGACCCGGCCGCGTCCGCCACGGCGGGCGGGGTCGGCGAAGGCCGCGCCGAAGCCGCTCGGGTCGACGGTCGTCGCGTCGCCCACCTGGACGGCTCCGGGCAGACCGAGGGCCGCCAGGTTGGCCCGCGCCATCGCGACCCGGACGGGGTCCTGGTCGATGCCGGCCGCGACGAGACCGGCGCGGGCGAAGGCCAGCAGGTCACCGCCGATGCCGCAGCCGAGGTCGATGACGCTGCCGTCGGGGATCGCGGCCGCGAGACGCGCGGCACGGTGGTCGGCGACGCGCGAGCGGGTCGCCTGCTCGAGCGCGTCGGGGGTGAAGAACATGAGGGGAGCGGCGTCGCCGAACTTGGCGACCGCGCGCTCGCGCAGGCGCGTCTGGGTGGTGGCGGCCGCGGCCTTCTCCGCGTCGGGCTCGAGGCGGCGTACGACGCTCGCGACCCGCACCGGGTCACCCGGGTGGTCCGCCCAGGCCTGGGCGGCGTGGACCAGCAGGCGCCCACCCTCAGGTGTCTGCAGCCAGTCCAGCGTCTCGATCTCCATCCGGTCATCCTGACAGCGGCACCACCGGCTAGCACTCGATCGGGGAGAGTGCTAGCGTCTGTGCTGGCACTCTCACCCCGAGAATGCCAACGCCCGTGACCCCGGCGCGATCCCCGCGACGGCGTGCCGAACAGGTCCCGGGCCCACGTCCTGGGAGCGCCGGGCGAACGAGTCCGGCCTCCTGAAGAATCTCGCGCAGAGAAAGTGGAGGTTGATCCGAAGTGTCGGTCAACATCAAGCCCCTCGAGGACCGCATCGTCGTCCAGACGCTCGAAGCCGAGCAGACCACGGCCTCCGGCCTGGTCATCCCGGACACGGCCAAGGAGAAGCCCCAGGAGGGCGAGGTCGTGGCGATCGGTCCCGGTCGCATCGACGACAACGGCAACCGCGTCCCGCTCGACGTCGCGGTCGGCGACAAGGTCATCTACAGCAAGTACGGCGGCACCGAGGTCAAGTACGCCGGCCAGGAGTACCTCATCCTGTCCGCCCGCGACATCCTCGCCGTCGTCTCCTGACGCACCTGGCATCCCGGCCGGCCCCGCGCCGGCCGGGATCCCTGTCGTCCGGCCCCGAACATCCCTAGAGGAGCACAGCAATGCCCAAGATCCTGGAGTTCGACGAGAACGCCCGCCGCGCCCTCGAGCGCGGCGTCGACGCCCTCGCCAACGCCGTCAAGGTGACGCTCGGCCCCAAGGGCCGCTACGTCGTCCTCGACAAGAAGTGGGGCGCGCCGACCATCACCAACGACGGTGTCACCGTCGCTCGTGAGATCGAGCTCGACGACCCCTTCGAGAACCTCGGTGCCCAGCTCACCAAGGAGGTGGCCACCAAGACCAACGACATCGCCGGTGACGGCACCACCACCGCCACCGTCCTGGCCCAGGCCATGGTCCACGAGGGCCTGCGCGCCGTCGCGGCCGGCGCCAACCCGATGGGTCTCAAGCGCGGCATGGACGCAGCGGCCGAGGCCGTCGGCGACGCCCTGCGCGAGGCCGCCCGCGAGGTCGAGTCCCGCGAGGACATGGCGTCCGTCGCCACGATCTCCAGCCGCGACAGCATCATCGGCGACCTGCTCGCCCAGGCCTTCGACAAGGTCGGCAAGGACGGCGTGATCACGGTCGAGGAGTCCAACACCATGGGCACCGAGCTCGAGTTCACCGAGGGGATGCAGTTCGACAAGGGCTACATCTCGGCCTACTTCGTCTCCGACCCGGAGTCGATGGAAGCCGTCCTCGACGACCCCTACATCCTCCTGCACCAGGGCAAGATCTCCTCGATCCAGGAGCTCCTCCCCGTGCTGGAGAAGGTCATCGCGACCGGCAAGCCGCTCTTCATCCTCGCGGAGGACGTCGAGGGCGAGGCGCTCTCGACCCTGGTGGTCAACAAGATCCGCGGCACGTTCAACGTCGCCGCGGTCAAGGCCCCCGCCTTCGGTGACCGCCGCAAGGCGATGATGCAGGACATCGCGATCCTGACCGGCGGTCAGGTCGTCGCCCCCGAGGTCGGCCTCAAGCTCGACCAGGTGGGCCTCGAGGTGCTCGGCCAGGCGCGGCGCGTGGTCATCACCAAGGACAACACCACCATCGTCGACGGTGCGGGCGACCGCACGGCCGTCGAGGGTCGCGTCAACCAGATCAAGGCCGAGATCGAGAACACCGACTCCGACTGGGACCGCGAGAAGCTCCAGGAGCGCCTCGCCAAGCTCGCCGGCGGTGTCTGCGTGATCAAGGTCGGCGCCGCCACCGAGGTGGAGCTCAAGGAGAAGAAGCACCGCATCGAGGACGCCGTCTCCGCGACGCGCGCCGCGATCGAGGAGGGCATCGTCCCCGGCGGTGGCTCCGCGCTCATCCACGCCGTCTCGGTGCTGGACGGCGACCTCGGCCTCACCGGTGACGAGGCCTACGGCGTGCGCGTCGTGCGCAAGGCATGCGACGAGCCGCTGCGCTGGATCGCCGAGAACGGCGGTGTCAACGGCTACGTCGTGACGGCCAAGGTCCGCGAGCTCGGCGTCGGCAACGGCTACAACGCCGCTGACGACACCTACGGCGACCTGGTCGCCCAGGGCGTGCTCGACCCGGTCAAGGTCACCCGCTCGGCGCTCGTCAACGCGACCTCCATCGCGGCGATGCTGCTGACGACGGAGACGCTGATCGTCGAGAAGCCCGAGGACGAGGAGCCGGCTGCTGCCGGCGGGCACGGCCACGGCCACGGCCACTGATCGACCCGCTCCACCCAGCAGGCCCGCACCGGACTCCGGTGCGGGCCTGCTGCTGTCTCGCACAGACGTGATCGCGCGAAGATGTGATCGCGCCGAAACGCCTGGGTCGACGTCCCGAAACACCGGCCCGGCACGCTGGGCACCATGTTGTGGAGAGTGCGTACGACCCTGGCGGACCGTCCCGGGGCCCTGGCCGAGCTGACGACGGCGTGCGGTGCGGCGGGGGTGAACATCCTGGCTCTGCAGGTCTTCCCGGGGGTCGACCGGGTGACCGACGAGCTGGTGCTGCGCACGCCCGACGACTGGGAGCTCGCCGACCTCGCCGAGCTGGTCGAGCACTCGGGCGGCAGCCGGGTGAGCGTGCTGCCGTGCACGGAGGCGACGCTGGGCGACCAGCCCACCCGCTACGTCCTGGCGGCGCGCAGCATCCTGGCCCAGCCGGCGTCCTTCCCGGACGTGGTCGCCCACCTCTTCGACGCCGAGGCCGACCCCGCCGGCTCGCCGCTCGAGCCGCTGCTGGACGCGATGGACCTCGAGATCGGCGACGTGTCCGTGCAGCTGCGACGCACCGTGCCGTTCACCGCGGCCGAGCACGCCCGCGGCGCCGCACTGGCCGAGCTGGTGACCGACGTGCTGGCGGCGGCGCAGCCGCGGCCCGCCCCCGCGCCCGGCGCCGGTGACGACGGTGCGCCGACCCTGGAGACGGGCGAGGTCGCCGTGTCGGCACACGTCGGTGGCGTCGTGGTCGGCTCGGCCTCGTGGACGGTCGACGACGAGCGCGCGTGGCACCTCGACCTCGTGGTGGACCCCGCCTGGCGGCGCCGCGGCATCGGTTCGCGCCTCCTGGTGGAGTCGGTGCGGGCCGCCCGCACCGGCGGGGCCGAGGAGCTCGTCGTGCGCACGTCCGCCGACAACCAGGCCGTGCTGCCGCTCGTCCTCGGGACGGGCCTGCGCGGGCGGATCCGGATGGGGGCCGACGACCTCACGGTCCGGATCTCCGTACGCCGCCTCGTCGGGGCCTGACGGGCCGTCCCGAGCACCCGTCACGCGCCCGTAGAATGGCGGCGTGGAGATCCCTGAGAAGTTTGCCGCGCTGGGCCTCACCTACGACGACGTGCTGCTGTTGCCGGGGGAGTCGGACCTCGCCCCCAGCGACATCGACACGACCACGCGCCTCACACGTGAGATCTCCGTCCGGGTGCCGCTGATCAGCGCGGCCATGGACACCGTCACCGAGGCGCGCATGGCCATCGCGATGGCCCGCGAGGGTGGCCTCGGCGTGCTGCACCGCAACCTCTCCATCGAGGACCAGGCCCGACAGGTCGACCTGGTCAAGCGCACCCAGACCGGGATCATCTCCAACCCGGTCACGATCGGTCCCGACGCGACGCTGGAGGACCTCGACCGCCTCTGCGGCGAGTACCGCGTCTCCGGTCTGCCCGTCGTCGACGTCGACGACCACCTGCTCGGCATCATCACCAACCGCGACCTGCGCTTCACCCCGGTCGCGGAGTGGGCCACCACCAAGGTCACCGAGGTGATGACCAGCGAGGGCCTGATCACCGGCCGGATCGGCATCTCCCGCGAGGACGCCACCGCCCTGCTGCGTGCCCACAAGCGCGAGCGGCTGCCCCTGGTCGACGACGAGGGACGCCTCGGCGGCCTCATCACCGTCAAGGACTTCGTGAAGGGCGAGCAGTTCCCGCACGCGTCGTACGACGCCGACGGCCGCCTGCTGGTGGGTGCGGCCATCGGCTACTTCGGCGACGCCTGGGAGCGGGCCACCACGCTCGTCGAGGCCGGGGTCGACGTGCTGGTCGCCGACACCGCGCACGGCCACGTCCACCTGCTGCTCGACATGGTGCGCCGGCTGAAGTCCGACCCGGCGACGAAGCACGTGCAGGTGATCGGCGGCAACGTCGCGACCCGCGAGGGCGCGCAGGCCTTCGTCGACGCAGGCGCCGACGCCGTCAAGGTCGGCGTGGGACCGGGCTCGATCTGCACCACCCGCGTCGTCACCGGTGTCGGTGTGCCGCAGGTGACCGCGGTCTACGAGGCGTCGCTGGCCACGAAGCCTGCTGGTGTGCCACTGATCGCCGACGGCGGCATGAAGCACTCCGGCGAGATCGCGAAGGCGCTCGTCGCCGGCGCGGACGCGGTCATGGTCGGCTCGATGCTCGCCGGCTGCGAGGAGTCGCCCGGCGACGTGGTCTTCGTCAACGGCAAGCAGTTCAAGTCCTACCGCGGCATGGGGTCGCTCGGCGCGATGAGCAGCCGCGGCAAGAAGTCCTACTCCAAGGACCGCTACTTCCAGGCCGAGGTCGCCAGCGACGACAAGATCGTCCCGGAGGGCATCGAGGGCCAGGTCGCCTACCGCGGACCGCTGTCCGCGGTCGCGCACCAGCTCGTGGGCGGGCTCAACCAGTCGATGTTCTACGTCGGCGCCCGCACCATCCCCGAGCTGCAGGAGAAGGGCCGCTTCGTCCGGATCACGTCGGCCTCGCTCAAGGAGAGCCACCCCCACGGCGTGCAGATGACCGTCGAGGCGCCCAACTACTCCGGGCGCTGACCAGGCCGACCCCCGCCGCGTCGCTCCGTCGCCCGGGCGCTCGACCTCACGGGGTGAAGCCGGCGCTGGTCGGCAGCGAGTCGCCGACCACTGCCGCGGCCGGGCGGGTGAGCAGCCGCGACGCGGTGTGGACGACCACGAACACCCCCGCGTCGCGGCGGGTGAGGAGGCCGGGCGACCGCGTGAGGTCACGTGCCGAGCGCACGCCGCGCGGCAGCCGCGAGGCCTCACCGGGCACCGCGCTGCGCACGACGACCGCACCGTCCGCGTCGGTGCCCGCCACGTGCAGGCTGCCCGCGACGTCGGCGACCGCAGGGGAGGCGTAGGGGGACCAGCGGCCCGGCAGCCAGCGTGGGCGGCTCCAGCGACCGTCGGCGAGGGTGCGTACGCCCAGACGACCGGTGGCGCTCACCTGGTGCAGGCGCGTGGTGCCGGCGCTGTCGGTGCTCAGGGCCGGGGTCGAGGTGGCGGACGCAGTCGGGCCTGGGAGGCGGCGGAGGCGTCCGTGTCCGACCAGCCGGGCGGAGGTGGTGCCGCGCGCGCTCACCGCGACCAGCCAGGTCCGTCCGTCCGCGTCGCTGCCCAGGACGGGTGCCGTGTGCGTGCCCCACGATCCCGGTCGGCCGATGCGGTCGGGTCGGCTCCAGCCCGCGTGCAGGGTCAGCCGCCGGACCACGAGGGTGCCGTCGGGAGACACGGTGGCCAGCAGTGGCCGACCGGTGCGCGAGAGGGCGAGCGCGGGGCTGGCGGTGGGAGCCGAGACGGCGCGCGGTCGCAGGACGATGCGGCCGTGACGGGACGGGCCGGCGAGCACGCGTCCGTCCCGCGTGGTGGCCGCCACCCACGGCAGCCCGGCGCGGGACAGGACGAGTGACGGGGCGGCGAGGGTCGAGAACGCGCGGCGCGGGCCGACCGCCCTCGCGGAGCGACCCGGTCGCGCCAGCCAGAGGGTGCCGCGGTCGTCGACGCGGGCGGTCCAGGACCCGCCGAGCCCGTCCGGGACCGACACGACGGGGCGGTCCGAGCCGATCAGCGGTGACGGGGCGACGTCGGCGAGGTGCAGGTAGCGGAACTCGCCGACCGGGACGGTGCGGCTGCCGTAGCCACCGGGCAGGGCGTGGTTGTACTCCTCGACCGTCACCGTGTCGCGACCGATCGCTGTCACCCACGCGACGTGGCCGACGCGTCCCGCGTCGGTCTGCGCGACGGCGCCGATGGCCGGGACGGAGTCGACGCGGTAGCCGAGGCGGCGCGCGACGTCGTCCCAGCTCGCGGCGTTGCCCCAGTGCTCACCGCGGAAGTGGTTGGCGAATCCCGCCATGCCGTTGCGCTCGTGCAGGCGCCACGACACGAAGCTGGTGCAGTTGCGGAGCACGAAGCCCCACGGGTCGCCGATCGACCCGTCGATCGACCAGACCCGGCGCGCACACGTCGGCTTCGGGCCGCGCGGGTCGTAGAGGTGGCCCGAGACCGGGTCGAGCACCGGCGGCGGGGGTGGCGGGGGAGGCGGGGGAGGCGGCGGCTCGGCCTCCCCCTCGGTGCCTGCGACCGACTCGCCGGGCGGGCCCGTCTGGCCGACGACCGGCGGCGGCTCGGGGTCCTCGACCGGCGGAAGAGGGACGATCGGGCACTGACCCTGCCAGGCCCAGGGGTAGTCGTCCGACGCGTGCGCGGTCGCGACGACCGAGCCCGACACCCCGCCCGTCAGGCAGGCCGCCGCGACGACGCGCGCGAGCCATCTCTTCCCCACCCGGTCGACGGTAGGGAAGCCGCTGCGTCCGCGTGGCCACTTGGCCGACTTGTGCACGACTCGTTGCCCGACGACCGCCGCCGATAGGCTGCCCCGGTGACCGAGATCGAGATCGGCCGTGCCAAGCGCGGTCGCCGCGCCTACTCCTTCGACGACATCGCGATCGTGCCCTCGCGGCGCACCCGCGACCCCGAGGAGGTCAGCACCGCCTGGCAGATCGACGCCTACCGCTTCGACATCCCGGTGCTGGCGGCGCCGATGGACTCCGTCATGTCGCCGTCCACGGCGATCGCGCTCGGGCAGATGGGCGGCCTCGGGGTGATCAACCTCGAGGGCCTGTGGACGCGATACGACGACCCGACCGGCCTGCTCGAGGAGGTCGCCGGGCTCCAGGGCGCCGACGCCACGCGCCGGATGCAGGAGATCTACACCGAGCCGATCAAGCCCGAGCTCATCACCGCGCGCCTCAAGGAGGTGCGCGCCGCGGGCGTCACGGTCGCCGGCTCGCTCTCCCCGCAGCGCACCAAGGAGCACGTGAAGGCCGTCGTCGACGCCGGCGTCGACATGTTCGTCATCCGTGGCACGACCGTCAGCGCCGAGCACGTCAGCAGCCAGGCCGAGCCGCTGAACCTCAAGGAGTTCATCTACGAGCTCGACGTCCCGGTCATCGTCGGCGGCTGCGCGACCTACCAGGCCGCGCTCCACCTGATGCGCACCGGCGCGGCCGGCGTGCTCGTCGGCTTCGGCGGGGGAGCCGCCCACACCACACGCACCGTCCTCGGTGTCGCGGTCCCGATGGCGAGCGCCGTGGCCGACGTCGCCGCGGCCCGCCGCGACTACCTCGACGAGTCGGGCGGGCGCTACGTCCACGTCATTGCCGACGGCTCGATCGGCAGCTCCGGCGACATCGCCAAGGCGATCGCCTGCGGTGCCGACGCCGTGATGATCGGCTCGCCGCTCGCCCGCGCCGCCGAGGCGCCCGGGCGCGGCTTCCACTGGGGCAGCGAGGCCACCCACGCCGACCTGCCGCGCGGCCAGCGTGTCGAGTTCTCCCCGGTCGGGACGCTGGAGGAGATCATGTTCGGCCCCTCCCGCACCGCCGACGGCACGATGAACCTCGTCGGCGCCCTGCGCCGCGCGATGGCCACCACCGGCTACACCGAGCTCAAGGAGTTCCAGCGCATCGAGGTCGTCGTCCAGCACTGAGCCGGACGCGGCCGGCGGCTGGTCCGCCCTGAGACACTGGGGGCATGACCCTCGCCAAGGCCCTTGATGCCGACCAGCGCGCTGACGCGCTCGAGCACCTCGCCGCCGGCCAGCTCGACGTCCTCGTGGTCGGCGGCGGCATCGTCGGCGTCGGTGCCGCCCTCGACGCGGTGACCCGGGGCCTCAAGGTCGGCCTGGTCGAGCAGCGTGACCTCGCCTCCGGCACGTCCTCACGCTCGTCCAAGCTCGTGCACGGCGGGCTGCGCTACCTCGAGATGTTCGACTTCGCGCTGGTCAAGGAGGCGCTGGAGGAGCGCGGCCTGCTGCTGACCCGGCTCGCGCCGCACCTGGTGCGCCCGGTGCCGTTCCTCTACCCGCTCGAGCACGCCTGGGAGCGGCCCTACGTCGGCGCCGGGGTGGCGCTCTACGACGGCATGGCGATGACCGGCAAGTACGACATGGGCGTGCCCAAGCACAAGCACGTCTTCCGCAAGCAGCTGGCCCGCATGGCCCCCGACATCCGGACCGACAGCCTGCACGGCGCGATCCGCTACTACGACTGCCAGGTCGACGACGCCCGGCTGGTGATGACGATCGCCCGCACCGCTGCCAACAACGGCGCCCACGTCGCCACGCGCACGAAGGTCACCGGTTTCCTGCGAGAGGGCGAGCAGGTGGTCGGCGTCCGGGCGCGCGACCTCGAGGGCCAGCGCGATCTCGAGATCCGCGCCAAGGTGGTCATCAACGCGGCCGGCGTGTGGACCGACGAGGTCCAGGAGCTCATCGGCGGCACGGCGCAGCTCGACGTCGACGCCAGCAAGGGCATCCACCTCGTCGTGCCGAAGGACCGGATCCGCTCGGAGTGCGGCTTCATCACCAAGACCGAGAAGTCGGTGCTCTTCGTCATCCCGTGGGACGACTTCTGGATCATCGGCACCACTGACACCGCGTGGGACTTCGACCTCGCGCACCCGGCTGCCAGCAAGACCGACATCGACTACCTCCTCGGCCACGTCAACCGGCTGCTCAAGGACCCGCTCGACCACCGCGACGTGATCGGCGTCTGGGCAGGACTGCGGCCGCTGCTCAAGCCGATGCGCAAGGAGGGCGAGATGGGGGAGACCACCAAGCTCTCCCGCGAGCACACCGTCGCGAGCCCCGTGCCCGGCCTCGTGCTGGTCGCCGGCGGCAAGCTGACGACGTACCGCGTCATGGCGCGCGACGCGGTCGACCACGCGCTGGAGCACTCGCCGAGCGGCTCGGGCGCGACGCCGGCCTCGATCACCGACCGGGTGCCGCTGATGGGCGCGTGGGGCTTCGAGGCCCGCACGAACCAGCGAGTGGCACTGAGTCGGGCGTCCGGCCTCGAGATCGGCGTCATCGACCACCTGCTGGGTCGCTACGGCGGGCTCGTCGACGAGGTGCTCGCCCTCATCCACGAGCGACCCGAGCTCGGCGAACCGCTCCCCGGCGCGGAGCACTACCTGCGCGCCGAGGTGCTCTACGCCGCCACGCACGAGGGTGCCCGCCACCTCGACGACGTGCTGGCCCGCCGCACCAGGATCTCGATCGAGACCTTCGACCGCGGCATCCACGCCGCGCGCCCGGCGGCCGAGCTGATGGCCGAGGCGCTGGGCTGGGACCCCGCGCAGGTCGACGACGAGGTCGACCACTACCTGCGTCGGGTGGAGGCAGAGCGGCAGAGCCAGCTCATGTCGACCGACCAGGAGGCCGACGAGGCACGGGTGAAGGCTCCCGAGATCGTCTGACGGCGCTGACGCGGCGTTGGACAAAAAGGCCCGAAGTGTCGAATGCTGGGACGAAGTGACTGATCGGTAGCACGCCCGCAGGGGCGCGACCTACCCTGCTGGGATGACCGAGCAGAGCCCCACGTCCGGCCCGATCACCGACGGTCCCGCGGATCCCGAGCACGACACCACCGCCGCCTACGCCCTCGACCGCTCGTACGTCGCCGCCCTCACCCGCCGCGTCGTGAGCAGCTCCGGTCGGACCCACGCCGTCTTCTCGCCGATCGGCGGCGCCCCGCTCGCCCACGTCCCCCAGTCGACCCCGGCCGACGTCGCCGGGGCCTTCGCCCGGGCGCGCACGGCCCAGGCGGCCTGGGCCGCCACGTCGCTCGACGACCGCGCAGCGGCCCTGCTGCGCCTGCACGACCTCCTGCTCGACCGGCAGGAGGAGCTCATCGACCTGGTGGTGTGGGAGTCGGGCAAGGCGCGCAAGGACGCCTACCTCGAGGTCGCCCACCTCGCACTGACCGCGCGCTACTACGCCCGCACCGCGCACGAGCACCTCGACACCCGTCGCGTCGGCGGGATGTTCCCGCTGCTGACGAGGGCCGAGGTCCACCGTGTGCCCAAGGGCGTCGTCGGCATCATCTCGCCCTGGAACTACCCCCTCTCGATGGCGCTGTGCGACGGCCTGCCCGCCCTCCTGGCCGGCAACGCCGTGGTGGCCAAGCCCGACGCGCAGACCATGCTGACCGCGCTGCTGGCCGCCCAGCTCCTCGACGAGGCCGGTTTCCCGCCCGAGCTGTGGCAGGTCGTGGCAGGCCCCGGGCCCGAGATCGGCGGCGCGGTCGTGGGCGCAGCCGACTACGTCTGCTTCACCGGCTCCACCGCCACGGGGCGACTCATCGCCCGCCAGTGCGGTGACCGGCTGATCGGGTGCTCGCTCGAGCTCGGCGGCAAGAACCCGATGCTGGTGCTGCGCGACGCCGACGTGCACCGCGCGGCCGACGGCGCGGTACGAGGCGTGTTCGCCAACGCCGGCCAGCTGTGCGTGTCGATGGAGCGGCTCTTCGTCGCCGACCAGGTCTACGACCGGTTCGTCGACGCCTTCGTCTCGCGCACCCGGGCGATGACCCTGGGCGCCAGCCACGACTGGACCGTCGACATGGGCTCGCTGATCTCGCAGGCCCAGCTCGACACCGTCGCCGCCCACGTCGAGGACGCGGTCGCCAAGGGCGCGACGGTCCTGTGCGGCGGCACAGCGCGCCCCGACCTCGGGCCGTTCGTCTTCGAGCCGACCGTGCTGGAGGGGGTCACGGCCGACATGGAGTGCTTCGCCCGCGAGACCTTTGGCCC
Organism: Nocardioides furvisabuli; assembly: GCF_021083185.1. Classification (GTDB taxonomy): domain Bacteria; phylum Actinomycetota; class Actinomycetes; order Propionibacteriales; family Nocardioidaceae; genus Nocardioides; species Nocardioides furvisabuli. Next base: position 20,540 of record NZ_JAIGQB010000005.1, read on the forward strand.
GGTCGTCGCGCTCTACCGCTTCCACAGCGAGGACGAGGCCGTCGCTCGCGCCAACGACGGCACCTACGGCCTCAACGCCTCGATCTACACGCGCGACGCCGCCCGCGGCCGCGCGCTGGCGCGCCGGATCAGGTGCGGCACCGTCAACGTCAACGAGCCCTACGGTGCGACCTTCGGCTCGCTCGGCGCGCCGATGGGCGGCATGCGCGAGTCGGGCACGGGCCGGCGCCAGGGCGCGGAGGGCGTCCTGCGCTACACCGAGGCGCAGTCCGTGGCCACCCAGCGGCTCGTGCCGATCGCGCCGATGTTCGGGATGTCGGAGGAGAACCACGCGAAGGTCATGACCGGGGCCCTGCGCCTGCTCGACAAGCTGGGTCGGGCGTGAGCGGCCGTCCCGAGGCCCGGCACTACGACGTCCTCGTCGTCGGCTCCGGCTTCGGCGGCTCCGTGACCGCGCTGCGCCTCACGGAGAAGGGCTACCGCGTGGGGGTCCTCGAGGCCGGAGCGCGCTTCGGGGACGACGACTTCCCTGCGACCTCGTTCGACGCCAAGCGGTTCCTCTTCGCCCCGGCTCTCGGGATGTACGGCATCCAGCGCATCGACATGGTCAAGGACTGCATGATCCTGGCCGGCGCGGGCGTCGGCGGCGGGTCGCTGGTCTACGCCAACACCCTCTACGAGCCGCTCGACGCCTTCTACCGCGACCCGTCGTGGGCGCACATCACCGACTGGAAGGGCGAGCTCGCGCCCTACTACGACCAGGCCAAGCGGATGCTCGGCGTGGTCGAGAACCCGCTGCACACCCCGGCCGACGAGGTGATGAAACAGGTCGCCGACGACATGGGCGTGGGGCACACCTTCCACCCGACCCCGGTCGGGGTCTTCTTCGGCGGGCCCGACGCGCACGGCGGCGAGGAGGTCGCCGACCCCTACTTCGGTGGTGCCGGGCCGGCCCGCAACGCCTGCCTCAACTGCGGCGAGTGCATGACCGGGTGCCGGCACAACGCCAAGAACACCTTGGTCAAGAACTACCTCCACCTCGCCGAGCAGGCAGGAGCGGTGGTCCATCCGTTGACCACGGTGACGCGCGTACGCCCCCGCGCCGGCGGCGGCTACGAGGTGGGCGCCCGGTGGACCAAGGCCAAGCTGTCACGGCGTACCGCGACCACGACGTTCACCGCCGACCAGGTGGTCTTCTCCGCGGCCGCGCTCGGCACGCAGAAGCTGCTCCACCAGCTCAAGGGGGAGGGTGACCTGCCGCGCATCAGCGACCGGCTGGGCGTCCTCACGCGCACCAACTCCGAGGCGATCCTCGGGGCGGTGGCCCCCGACACGTCCGTCGACTACTCCCGCGGTGTCGCGATCACCTCGTCGTGGCACCCCGACGAGGTCACCCACATCGAGCCGTGCCGCTACGGCCACGGATCCAACGCGATGGCGCTCATGCAGACGGTGCTGGCCGACGACACCCCAGGCACCTCGCGGGTGCGCACCTGGCTCAAGGAGCTCTGGGCCCAGCGACGCACCGCGCTCGACCTCTACGACTTCAGGCACTGGTCGGAGCGCACGATCGTGGCGCTGGTGATGCAGACGCTCGACAACTCGATCACGACCAAGGGCGTCAAGGGCCGCTTCGGCTGGCGGATGACCAGCGAGCAGGGCCACGGCCTGCCCAACCCGACCTACATCCCGATCGCCTACGAGGCCACCCGCCGCATGGCGGACGTCCTCGGCGGCACCCCGGGCGGCAACGTGGGGGAGGCCTTCAACCGGCCCCTGACGGCGCACTTCATCGGCGGCTGCACGATCGGCGACTCCCCGGAGACCGGTGTCGTGGACCCGTGGCAGCGCCTCTACGGCCACGAGGGCCTCCACGTGGTGGACGGGTCGGCGGTCTCGGCCAACCTCGGGGTGAACCCGTCGCTGACGATCACCGCGCAGGCCGAGCGGGCGATGGCCTTCTGGCCCAACAAGGGTGAGGCCGACCCGCGGCCCGCGCTCGGCTCGACCTACCGCCGGCTCGCGCCGGTGGAGCCGAAGAACCCGGTCGTGCCCGAGGCGGCCCCGGGAGCCCTGCGCCTGCCGATCGTCGGGGTCAGCTGAAAACGTCGGCCGCAGACCGTAACCAGCCCCCCGAGAGGTCGTTGCCCGGGTAAGGGGCCCGGCAGTCATGCTCCCTCCCAAGGGTCGGGCCTCCGGTCTCGGCGCTGTCCGCAGCGGCTGGGAGCAAGCTCCAGGGCCCGGTCACACTCCCTCCCCGATCGGGCCCTGGGGCGAGGGCCGGGTCCGGGTCGGGCGATCGATAGACTCGCCGCGTGACGCAGCCTGCAGAGCACGACCTGGTCCTCGTCGTCGACTTCGGGGCGCAGTACGCCCAGCTCATCGCGCGACGGGTGCGCGAGGCGCGGGTCTACTCCGAGATCGTGCCGCACACGATGCCGGTGGCCGACATGCTGGCACGCAACCCCAAGGCGATCATCCTGTCCGGAGGCCCGTCCAGCGTCTACGCCGACGGCGCTCCCGGCATCGACACGGCCGTCTTCACTGCCGGGGTGCCGGTCTTCGGCATGTGCTACGGCTTCCAGCTGATGGCCAAGGGCCTCGGTGGCGAGGTCGCCCGCACCGGCGCGCGGGAGTACGGGCGTACGCCGGTCGTGGTCTCCGAGCCCGGCACGCTGCTCCACGGCATCCCCGCCGAGCACAAGGTCTGGATGTCGCACGGCGACTCCGTCGCCCGGGCACCCGAGGGCTTCACGGTGCTGGCCTCGACGGCCGACACGCCGGTAGCGGCCTTCGAGGACGTCGGGCGCGGCCTGGCGGGCGTGCAGTGGCACCCCGAGGTGCTGCACTCCGAGCACGGCCAGAAGGTCCTCGAGCACTTCCTGCACCACATCGCCGGGGCTCGCCAGACCTGGACGATGCTGAACATCGCCGAGGAGCAGATTGAGCGGGTGCGCGAGCAGATCGGCGACACCGGGCTGGCCATCTGCGGACTCTCCGGCGGCGTCGACTCCGCCGTGGCCGCGGCGATCGTGCAGCGCGCGATCGGCGACCGGCTCCACTGCGTCTTCGTCGACCACGGTCTGCTCCGCGAGGGCGAGGCCGAGCAGGTCGAGCGCGACTTCGTCGCCGCGACCGGGGTGAACCTGCACGTCTACGACGCCCGCGAGACCTTCCTCGCCGCGCTGGCCGGGGTCACGGACCCCGAGGAGAAGCGCAAGGTGATCGGCCGCGAGTTCATCCGCGCCTTCGAGGCCGCCGAGGTCGAGGTGCTCGGCGAGGCGGCCGAGCACGGCGAGAAGGTCGGCTTCCTCGTGCAGGGCACGCTCTACCCCGACGTCGTCGAGTCCGGCGGCGGTGCCGGCACCTCCAACATCAAGTCCCACCACAACGTCGGCGGCCTGCCCGAGGACCTCGAGTTCGCGCTCGTCGAGCCGCTGCGCACCCTCTTCAAGGACGAGGTCCGCCTCGTCGGCGAGCAGCTCGGCCTGCCCGCCGACATCGTCTGGCGCCAGCCCTTCCCGGGCCCGGGCCTCGGCATCCGCATCATCGGCGAGGTGACCGCCGACCGCCTCGACATCCTGCGTCGCGCAGACGCGATCGCGCGTCAGGAGCTGACCCGCGCCGGGCTCGACCGCGACATCTGGCAGATGCCGGTCGTGCTGCTCGCCGACGTCCGCTCCGTCGGCGTCCAGGGTGACGGTCGCACCTACGGCCACCCCGTCGTGATCCGCCCGGTCACCTCCGAGGACGCGATGACCGCCGACTGGGCGCGCCTGCCCTACGAGGTGATGGAGCGGATCTCCACGCGCATCACCAACGAGGTCGCCGAGGTCAACCGGGTCACCGTCGACATCACGTCGAAGCCGCCGGGCACGATCGAGTGGGAGTGACCCGGTCCCGCCACACGTGGCGGGTCACCTCGTAGGTCAGGACCCCCGAGAACGGCTCGTCGGTGCCCGAGAGGCTGGCCGCAGCGAGCGTCCTCCTCGACCCCAGGTCGGCGGTCGAGGTTCCCGCCCAGACACGCCCGACCTCGCGATCGACGACGCGTGGTGGAGGAGGGCGTGTGCGCCCTCGGCGGCGAGACCTCTGGCTTGTCGACGACGTACCCGTGGCCCCGCCATCACGTGGGTGGCGGGGTGTGGGGCGGGGTCATCTTCGCGGTGACGGGATCCGGGGTGCGCCGGGGTCGGGTGGGTCGAGGGCGGTGGTCCCGGTGCGGTCGCGGCGGTAGCGGTGGCCGTGCGGGGAGGTCCACTCGAACACCCCCGGCGCGACCATGTCGTAGTGCCAGGCGGTGTGGGTCTTCAGCCGGTGGTGGAAGCGGCACAGGGCCGCGAGGTTGTCGGTGTGAGTCGGCCCGGGTTGGGGTCGGCCTTCTGCGTCGGCGTGATGGTCGTACTCGGTGTCGTGGTCGACGTCGCACCCGCGGGCGGGGCGACCACACCACGGGAAAACGCACACGCGATCGCGGAGAACCACATGCTCACGGATCCGGTCCGGAATCGCGTAGCCCGGCGCGTCCTTCGGCTCGTTGAGGTCGACGACCGGCTTGACGGTGACCTTCGTGCGGGACTCTGCGCACCAGGAGCGGAGCTGGTCGAGCAGGAGCAGGCGCTGGCCCTCCTCGAGCCGCCCGGTCGGCCCGAACACCGTGGTGTCGCCGGACAGCGTGGCGTCGAAGTGGGCGTGGAGCACGACCTCCCGCGCGACCGGCAGGTCCTGCCCGTCCGGCCCGCTGGTGTGTCCGTGCTGGAAGAGGTCGAGCGCGGTCTGCGTCCGAGCCAGGTCGCCGAGCGCCTTAGCGCGACGTGCGTCCAGGGACTCCTGCGACCCGAGGGCCTTGAGGGTGGCGGCTCGGTGGGCGAGGGCCTGGTGGAGGTCGAGGCCGTCCGCGAGGTCGACCTCGGCCTCGAGCCGCACCGTCCCGGCGAAGTGCACGTCCTGGTCGTGGATGGTGACGTGGCGTGGGTCGACGTGGAGGTACCCGTCCTCGGGGTCAGCGGCCGGATTCTGACCGGCGAGGTCGTAGCGCATGATGGTCTCGGCGACCAGCCGGTCGAGCTGTGCGGGCCCGATCCGACCTGCGACGGCAGCGACCTGCGCGTCGATGAACCGCGCCGCCTCGACCGTCAACGAGGGCGTCGCGTGGATCGTCGCTTCCGCGACCGCACGCGCCCGCCAAGAGGGGACACGTCCGGCGTGGACCTGCGCCCACAACCTGGGGAGGCGGTGGCGGAGCTCGAGGGCGTGGCCGATGAGCTTCTTCGCCGACACGCTGGTGGTGCCCAGGACGGTGCCGAGCTCGGCGATGCAGAACTCCGCCACCAGCGGAGCGCCGGGGCCGGCGATGGGCTCCTCGTGCTCACACCCCGCGACGGTGAAGGTGGCGGCGGAGTGGATCGACTCGGGCGGGTGGAGGTCGGCCCACTGGGCGGCGAGGTCGAGCTGCTCCGCCGCGGCAGCGTCTTCGACAGACCGGGCCGAACGGATCGAGGCGAGCAGTGCTGCAGGACCGAGGGCGTCTGCCCCGGCCTCTGCTCCCGCATCCAGTTCCTCGATCATGCGTTCGAGTCTAGAGAAGGGATCCGACAGTCGCCTCGAGCCGGCGATGCCCTGTGGAGGGTCTTGATGCGCTTCGCTCATTCCTCGCTCGGCTGATCGACCACCGAAGGGGAGGACTGCTCGGCTCGCCACCGACGGGAGCGGGACGGGGGAGTCGCGCTCGTGAGGGTCGGGCCCGTGCCCCACCCGACGCACCACCCCGACCGCGACGTCGACGACGTCGCGCGGACGGCGTCGTCATGAGGCGGGGGGAACGCAGGTGTGGGCCGCCGCCGCCGCGTTCGCCGGCTGGTCCATCGTCCTGTGCGGGCTCCGGCTGGCGCCGGTCTCCGTGGACCAGGGGAGCGACCTCGAGGGCGGGGTGATCTTCGCGGCCGCCTTCTCGGTGTACTGGCCGGCGCTCGGGATCACCGTGCTCGTCGTGGCCGTGGCGGTCTACTCCGCCATCACCCGTGCGTGGACCACTGCCGCACTGGTCGTCAGCGCCTTGACCGCGCTGTGGTCGGCGTGGGCCCTCTCGCAGGGCTACCTGATGGACCAACGGCCCACTCTCGACACCTACGTGTGGACGGGCCTCGCGCTCGCTGCGGCCGCGACGCTCCTCGCCGCGTCGGCGAGAGGCGGTCCGCGGGTCTAGGTTGACCCGCGTGGCCCCGACGCCATCCACCTCACCCTGACCGTCGCGACCCGCGGTGAGCTCGACCGACTGACCCCCAGGGGTGGGTACGCGGGCCGCTGCAGGGGTCTAGGTTGTCCGGGGCCCAGATGAACCTCGGGAGGCACGCGTGAGCTCGGACACCCTGATCGACGCCAACTGGCTCGACTACCTGCTGGTCGCGATCTACTTCGCGTTCGTCCTCGGCATCGGCGTGATGGCCCGCCGGTCGGTGTCCGACTCGATCGACTTCTTCCTCTCCGGCCGCTCGTTGCCCGCGTGGGTGACCGGCCTGGCCTTCATCTCCGCGAACCTCGGCGCCGTCGAGATCATGGGCATGTCCGCCAACGGCGCGCAGCTCGGCCTGCCGACCTTCCACTACTTCTGGGTCGGTGCCGTTCCCGCGATGCTCTTCCTCGGCGTCGTGATGATGCCGTTCTACTACGGCTCCAAGGTGCGCTCGGTGCCGGAGTTCATGTTCCGGCGCTTCGGCACCGGGGCGCACCTCGTGAACGCCATCAGCTTCGCGGTCGCCCAGCTGCTGATCGCAGGCGTCAACCTCGCCCTGCTGGCCGGCATCGTGCGCGCCCTGCTGGGCTGGCCGATCTGGGTCTCTCTGATCGTCGCCGGGGCGGTGGTGCTGTCCTACATCACGCTGGGCGGACTGAGCGCGGCGATCTACAACGAGGTGCTGCAGTTCTTCGTCATCGTCGCCTCCCTGCTTCCCCTGACGCTCATCGGCCTGAACCGCGTCGGAGGCTGGGACGGCTTGACGGAGAAGATCAGCGCCGCGTCGGCGGGCGCCTCCTCGGCGTCCGACGCCCCACCGGCCGCGCAACAGCTGAACGCCTGGCCGGGCCAGGCGCTCTCCGGTTTCGACTCCCCGCTCCTGTCGGTGGTCGGCATCGTCTTCGGCCTGGGCTTCGTGCTGTCCTTCGGCTACTGGACGACGAACTTCGTCGAGGTCCAGCGGGCCATGGCCTCCGACTCCATCTCCGCCGCGAGGAAGACTCCGATCATCGGCGCCTTCCCGAAGATGTTCGTGCCCTTCATCGTGATCGTCCCGGGCATGGTCTCCGCGGTGCTGGTCGCGGAGATGATCGAGCTCAAGGACGGTGGCAGTCCCGCGGGCGGAGCGTCCGGCGACGTGACCTACAACGACGCCCTGCTCCTGCTGATGCGCGACGTGCTGCCCAACGGCCTGCTCGGCCTCGCGATCGCCGGCCTCCTCGCGGCCTTCATGGCCGGCATGGCGGCGAACATCTCCGCCTTCAACACCGTCTTCTCCTACGACCTGTGGCAGCGCTACATCCGCAAGGACCACAGCGACGACTACTACCTGCGGGTCGGCCGCCTGGCCACGGTGGGGGCGACGGTCATCGCGATCTTCACCGCCCAGATCGCACTCGGCTACGACAACGTCATGAACTACCTCCAGACGCTGTTCGGGTTCTTCAACGCCCCGCTCTTCGCGACCTTCATCCTCGGCATGTTCTGGAAGCGGATGACCCCGACGGCCGGCTGGGTCGGCCTGGTGGCAGGCACGCTGTCGGCCATCGCGGTCGACCGCACAGCGGCGGCCGGCGTCTTCGAGCTGTCCGGGCAGGGGGTGGCCTTCCTCGCGGCGTCGGTGGCGTTCGTGGTCGACATCGTGCTGAGCGTCGTGGTGTCGCTGGTGACGAGGCCCAAACCTGCCGAGGAGCTCCGCGGCCTGGTCTACTCCGAGACGCCCCGCGAGGACCGCACCGACCCGCACGAGGCGTCGTACCCGTGGTACCGACGCACGGCACCGCTCGCGGGCATCGCGCTCGCGATGGTCATCGTCCTCAACTTCGCCTTCTGAGAGGGGCCAGCATGTCCACGACGACGTCCGACACCGACGGCGGGCCCAAGAAGGCCGGCCTCTTCGACATCCGCAACATCATCGGTGCGTTGATGGCGCTCTACGGCGTGATCCTCGTGCTGGCCGGGCTCCTCGGCGAGCACGAGCCGGAGAAGACCGGTGGAGTGAACGCCAACCTCTGGACCGGCCTGGCGCTGCTCGTGGTGGGGCTCGGCTTCTTCGGGTGGGCCAGGCTCCGGCCGATCGTCGTGCCCCCCGACGTCGACCGCCCCGACGACGACCCGAGCCGCCCGGCGCCCCAACGGAAGCGACCGCCGGCGCACTGAGGGTGACCCGGCAGGCGATAACCTCCTCGCGATGCTGCGCGCCCGACTCCTCACCCTCGTCCTGCTCGTCCTCGCCCCCCTGCTCTCGGCGTGCGCGAGCGACGAGCCGACCATCGCCCTGCTGGTCGCCGACGGCTCCGACAGCGCCTCGCGCGCGGTGGACGCCGACGCCTTCACCGAGCGCGTCGAGGCGACGTGCGACGAGTGCCAGGTCGCGGTGTACGACGCCGAGGGCGACGCCGCGGTGCAGGAGGCCCAGGCCCGTGAGGCCGAGGCCGACTCGGCCGACGTGATCGTCGTGGTGCCCGTCGACGTCGACGAGCTCGCGTCGCTGACCGCCCGCGACCTGCCCGTGGTGTCGATGGGCGAGCCGGTGCCGGCCTCGGACCGCTTCGTGGGCCTCGAGCGCGGAGAGGTCGTGCGCCAGGAGGGCTCCGACCTCCAGGCCGCCCGCAACCTGGTGCTGGGCGACGAGAGGACGATGACCTACGTTCCGACCCGGGCGATGAGCGAGCGCGCGGCGGACCTGGCGGTGGCCTACCTCGCCGACAACCCCGTCGAGGGCGGCGAGGACGTGAACGGCATCGAGTCCTGGCTCTACCCGGCCCAGGACGTCACCATCGACACCCTCACCTCGGTGCTCGTCGCGCAGGGCGTGCTGACCCTCGACGAGCTGTGCGACGGCTCGACCGAGAAGGACTGTGCGAGGCTGGGCATCCGATGATCGAGATCCTCACCCCCGCCCAGGTCGACCGCGCCCGTCGTACGGGGGCCCTCGTCGCCGACATCCTCCACTCCCTGCGTGAGCGCAGCGCCGTGGGGACCAACCTGCTCGACCTCGACCGCTGGACCGCGGAGATGATCCGCGAGGCCGGTGCCGAGTCCTGCTACGTCGACTACGCCCCCTCCTTCGGCAGCGGCCCGTTCGCCCACTACGTCTGCACGTCGGTCAACGACGCCGTGCTCCACGGACGCCCGCGCGACCTCGCCCTGAGCGACGGCGACCTGGTCACCCTCGACCTGGCCGTGCGCCTCGACGGTGTCGCCGCCGACTCCGCGATCAGCTTCCTGGTGGGGGAGTCCCGCCCCGCCGAGAGCGTGGACCTCATCGAGACCACCCGCGCTGCGCTCGCGGCCGGCATCGCCGCCGCGGGCCCCGGCGCGCGCATCGGTGACCTGTCGCACGCCATCGGCACGGTGCTGCGGAGCGCGGGCTACCCGATCAACATGCAGTTCGGTGGCCACGGCATCGGCACGACGATGCACCAGGACCCCCACGTCTCCAACGACGGCCGCCCCGGTCGCGGCTACCAGCTCCGTCCCGGTCTGCTGCTGGCCCTCGAGCCGTGGATCATGGTCGACACCGACGAGCTCGTCACCGACGAGGACGGCTGGACGCTTCGCAGCGCCACCGGGTGCCGTACGGCGCACAGCGAGCACACCATCGCGATCACCGAGGACGGCGCCGAGATCCTGACGCTGCCGACCTCACGCGAGGGTTGAGCTCAGCCCGGAAAGGGCCGCGGGACATCCATCCCCTCGTCCGCCAGCACCTCGCGCAGCAGGTCGGGGCGGTTGGTGATCAGGCCGTCGACGCCGAGCCCGACCAGGTGGCGCATCGTGGCCGCGTCGTCGACGACGTAGGGGATGACAGCGAGCCCGGCGGCGTGCGCCGCGTCGACCAGGACGGCGGTGGCGTACGGCTCGTACGCCGGGTCGTCCACGCCGGAGCGGTAGGGCGAGCCGTGGATGGGGGAGATCGCGGTGAAGCCCTGCGCGGCAGCGGCCGCGACGACGTCGTCGTCGACCACCACCCCGTCGAGCCAGGGCGACGGTCCCTCGGTCGCGCGGAGGTACCTCGGCGACACCAGGACGTTGCGCTCCAGCCCGGGCTCGACGTCGCCGACGCGGTCCAGCACGCCCCAGTCGAAGCACTGGATGCTGGTGCGGGGCACGAGCCCGTCGATGCGCAGGGCGTCGACGACCTTCTCGACGAACGCCTCGCGCGTGGTGAGCCCCGAGGCGTCGACGGCGTCGTACTTGATCTCGAGGTTGACCCGGACCGGGGCCGCACCGCGCTCGTCGAGCAGCGCGGCGACCTGGCGCAGCAGCGGCATCGTCGGCGGCAGGTCCGCGCGGGTGAGCGTGCGGATCATCCGCGTGTCGTCGAGGACCGGGTCGTGGGTGACGACCACGTCGTCCTCGGCCGTCAGGTGCACGTCGAGCTCGAGGGTGGAGACCCCGAGCGCCAGGGCGCGACCGAAGGCCTCGAGGGTGTTCTCGGGCCAGAGGCCGGCGCCGCCGCGGTGGGCCTCGACGTCGAAGACGTGCAGAGGAGGAGCGTCGAAGGTCACTCGGAGTAGAGGCCGTCGACCACGTCGGCGTACTTGGTCCGCACCACGCGGCGCTTGAGCTTCAGCGTCGGGGTCAGCTCCTCGGACTCGGCCGTCCACTCGTCGGGCAGCAGCTCCCACGCCTTGACCTGCTCGGGCCGCGAGAGCCGCTCGTTGGCCTTGTCGACCGCCGCCTGCGCCATCGCACGGATCTGCGGCTTGGTCGACAGGTCGGCGAGGTCGGTGAACTCGATGCCCATCTTCGCCGCCACGAGCGGGGCGATCTCCCCGTCGAGGGTGAGGATCGCGACGACGTAGGAACGGTCGTCGCCGAGCGCCATCGCGTGCCCGACGATGGGCGACTCCTTGAGGTAGTTCTCGATGTTGGACGGCGCGATGTTCTTGCCCGCGGAGGTGATGATCAGCTCCTTCTTGCGGTCGATGATCGACACGAAGCCGTCGTCGTCGATCGTGCCGATGTCGCCGGTGTGGATCCATCCTTCGTCGTCGATGAGCGCCCGGGTGGCGGCCTCCTGCTTGTAGTAGCCCGGGGTGTTGACCGGGCCGCGGCACAGGATCTCCCCGTCCTCGGCGAGGCGGACCTCGATGCCGGGGTTGGGCCGCCCGACCGTGCCGAGCCGGAAGCCGTCGGGACCGTTGGCGGTGAAGGCGCCTGTCGTCTCGGTCATGCCGTAGACGTCGTAGACCTTGAGGCCGAGCCCGCCCATGAACTTCGCGACCTCGAGCGGCATCGGGGCCGCAGCGCTGGCCGCCCATGTCACCTGGTCGAGGCCGAGGAGCAGGCGCAGGAAGGCGAGGATCGCGGCGTCCGCCTCGGCATAGGCCTGCTCGACCTCCGGCGTCATCTCGTTGCCGTGCTCGTGGGCCTGCGTCCACGCCAGGCCCGCCGCCATGGCGTCGGCGACGAGCTTCTGGTTGGCCGGGTCCGGGTCCTCGGCGAGTTTGGCCGAGATGCCGGTCTTGATCTTCTCCCACACCCGCGGGACGCCGAAGAAGGCGGTGGGGTGCACCTCGCCGAGCGCGCCGAGCAGGCCGGCGGGGTCGGGGATCGCGTGCACGTGGCTGCCCAGGAACGGGGGACCGTACGTCGCCAGCACCCGTTCGGCGATGTGTGCGAGCGGCAGGTAGCTGACGGTGCGCTGCTGGCCGTGCAGGCCGGCCGCCTCGAGGGTGGAGACCGCTTCGTACATGACGTTGTGGTGGGTCAGCACGACGCCCTTGGGGTTGCCGGTGGTGCCCGAGGTGTAGAGGAAGGTGGCCGGCAGGTCGGGGGTGATCCGGTCCATCCGCTCGTCGACGCCGCTCGTGTCCTGGCCGCGTGCGACGAAGTCGGCCCAGGTCATCACGCGCGGGTCGTCGACCCGGTCGGCGTCGCCGAGCATCACGAGGTGGCGGATCGAGTCGACGTCGGCGAGCGCCTTCTCCCAGCGCTGGTAGCGGTCGTGGTCCTCCAGCACGACCACCACGGGTCGTGACTCACCGGCGATGAACGACACCTGGTCCTGGGCGAGGGTGTTGTAGATCGACATCGGGACCGCGGCGGCCGTCATCGCGCCGTAGTCGGCGAGCGTGTGGGCGGTGCGGTTGCTGGCCATGATCGCCACCGGGTCGCCGACCTGCACGCCGAGGTCGATCAAGGCGGCGGCGACCTGCCGGGTCAGCTCCCAGGTCTGCGCCCAGCTGATCGTCGACCACGTCTCGCCGTCAGGCACGTCGTAGCGGTCGGAGAACGCCGGCTGGTCTCCGTACCTCTCGGAGGCCTGTCGCACCGTGGCCGGCATGTGCAGGCCGAGGACGCGGGCCTCGTACTCCTCGCGTGCTTCGGCGACATCGGCGGGAATCTCGTGGGACATGGCTCTCCTCGATGTGGCGGGAATCACATCATGGTCGGCGGGACCGAGCGCTGGCTAGGGCAGACGAGCCCGGCCGTCGGCGGTCCCGTCGCACGACCGGTGGAGACCGGAGACCTGGGTACGGAGGGTCCATGGCAACCCACGTCGCAACCTCCCACGTCGCAGACCCTCCGTCGCACGCCGCCGGGCTGATGTACGGCATCGGTCTGGGCGGCTTCGTCGACGGGATCGTGCTGCACCAGCTGCTGCAGTGGCACCACATGGTGAGCGCCACCGCCGACCACCCGGTCACGACAGTGGCGGGCCTGGAGGTCAACACCCTGGCCGACGGCTTCTTCCACGTCTTCTCGTGGCTGGTGGTGGTGGGCGCCTCGGTCGTCACACTGGTGCAGTGGCGTCAGGGCCGTCTTCCACCGAGCTGGCGCTTCCACCTCGGCGGCGTGCTCGCCGGCTGGGGAGCCTTCAACCTCGTCGAGGGCCTGGTGGACCACCAGCTCCTCGGAGTGCACCACGTCCGTGACGACCTCGGCGGTCCGCTGTCGTGGGACCTCGGCTTCCTCGCCCTCGGCGCGGTCCTGGTGGTGATCGGCTTGCTGGTGGCGCGCTCCGGAGCACGCGTGCTCGAGGACCGGGCCTGGACGCCTACGCCCGAGGGAGAGGGTGCATGACCAGGTCCTGCACCTCGCCGGAGTCGAGGCTCAGCGTCATGTAGGTGCAGTGCGGTTGCCGCCGGCGGTCGGTCGGTGAGCCGGGGTTGAGCAGCCGGAGACCGGTGGTCGTCGTCGTGTCCCAGGGGATGTGGCTGTGGCCGAAGACCAGCACGTCGAGGTGGGGGTACGCCGCTGCCATGCGCGCCTCGCGCCCCTTCGCCTGGCCGGTCTCGTGCACGACCCCGAGCGTGATGCCCTCGACCTCCACCGTGGCGACCTCCGGCAGCCGCTCGCGCAGCTCGCCGTGGTCGTTGTTCCCCCAGCACGCCACCAGCCGGCGCGAGCGAGCCTCGAGCTCGTCGAGGAGGCGGACGTCCACCCAGTCGCCTGCGTGCACCACCAGGTCGGCTTCGTCGACCGCCCGCCACAGCGCCTCGGGCAGGTCCCGGGCCCGCTTGGGCAGGTGCGTGTCCGCCATCAGCAGCACTCGCGTCGCCATGGGACCAGTCAACGCGACCGGTCAAGGCGTCCCGGTAGGTTCGGGGGCATGGCACCCGACGACTCCACCACCGACGACATCGTCGCCGAGGCCGCGCTCCAGCTGTGGTCGGCGGCGCAGACCGACTTCGACCCCTTCGAGGTCCCGTCGGCGGAGTGGCCCGAGACGGCCGTCCCGGTCCGGGACGCCGACATCGCCGTCGACACGCACCTCGAGGTCGACGACGTGCGCGCTGCGCTCGGACGGCTCGACGGCGTGAAGGTCGTCCTGGGTCGCGAGGCGGGCACGTGCAGCGTGCTGCGAGTGATCCCGGAGGACGCCCCGCTCTGAGGCGGGGGAGACGACATGGTCGCGAGCCGATCAGCGCGCGAGCGCAAGGCGGGCGTGCAGGCGGGGCCGCTGGCGCGGGTGAAGATCGACCTCGACGGCGACCAGCAGTTCCTCTACCGGATCAGCTGCACGACCTGCGTGGCGCGCGGGCGTACGCCGTGGTCGACGCACCGCGCCGGGGGCGACAACGGCTTCATGGCCGCGATGGACCGCTGGACCTTCCACCTCGTCGAGAAGCATCCCGGCGAGGACGCCCCGTGCCTGGCCTTCCTGGCCGAGGCCCAGCAGCGCCTGCACGAGCGGCGCGAGCAGGCGCCGGGGTGAGTCGCATCAGTCGCCCTTGGGCATGATGATCCACGCGATGATGTAGGCGAGCTCGCCCGCTCCCACGAGTCCGAACACCACGAAGGCGAGGCGGACCAGACCGCGCGAGACGCCGAAGCGGTCGGCGAGGCCGGCGCAGACGCCGGCGATGATCTTGCCCTGACGAGGGCGGACGAGCGTCGAGGTGGCCATGAGTCATGTCTACCCGACGGGTGCGTGCGCACCTAGGGTCGCTGCCTGCCCGATTTGCAGCCGGCTGCCCGCCAACCGAGCAACAGCTGTTGCACAAACGCCGAGGGCGCGCTGGGTGGCGCGCTGACAAGTGCACTCGCCGACGTGTTCTTGCAGGTCAAGCTCGTCGACGAAGGGTCGAGGTACGAGAACAGCTTGTGGCACAACCTCCGAGGACCAGTTTGGCCAACAGGTTGTTGGCCAGCTTCGTCGCCGGTGCCACGAGACACACCCTCAGCGGATCCGGGTGCACGTACGTGTCTCCGCGCAGGAGGGCGACAACCCGTCTCGCGTCACCGGCGCGCGGGTTGGTCATTGCATTGCACGCGATCAAATGACCGGTTGCCCACCCGTCGACGCCCCAAGGGCTACTAAGACCACCACCTCGACCCGGTCCTCGAAGCGGCCCTGAACAACGAGGCTGCCCGCCTGGCCGCGATCGAGGACCCGGCCCAGCGGTGCATGCCGTGAACGAGTCGCTTACAGCCTTCCCGGCGCTCTTTTCGCTCCGGCCGGTGCTCGAGAATCTGTTCTATTGTTGCCGGATGCCTCGCCAGCCTCCGTTTCACGTGTGGGTGGATCTGACCGGCAGGTGGTACGTCCCGGCCCCTGGTGTCCTCCTTGCATGGAGACACTCGGATCGTCGGGGATGGGAGGCGTGGGTGGTGCGCGTGGAGTCCTACTCGACGGGCACCGGGTCCGAGGTGCTCATGTCCCAGTCGTGGGTGTCGGCGGCCTTGGTGCGCCCAGCGGAGGGCGAGCCCTGACTGTGCCGCGCGCCCAACTGGGACACCACGGCTGGGTGGGTGGTGCAACGAGGCGCGCCGGAAGGGGGGGCCGGGGTGACAGGTTGTCGATGCCGGGTGACCTGACCACAGCCAGCCGCCCCGCGACGGCGTCTCGGTGCGGAGTCGAGCGCACTGGAGGTCGGGCGCGCCCGACCGTCCTCGGGTTGGCCGCCTGACTACTGTCGTGGCGTGAGCCCAGGTCGTGAAGCCGACGTCGTCGTGGTGGGTGCCGGACTGGCAGGGCTGAGGTGCGCGCAAGCGCTCGCCGCAGCAGGGCGCGACGTCGTCGTCCTCGAGGCGTCCGACCGGGTAGGCGGCCGGATCCGCACCGACCGCGTCGACGGCTTCCTCGTCGATCGCGGCTTCCAGCTGCTCAACCCCGCCTACCCCGCCGTACGCCGCTGGGTGGACGTCGACGCCCTTGGGCTGCAGCCGTTCGGCGCCGGGGTCGCGGCGCGCACCGAGGACGGGTTGAGCGTTCTGGGGCATCCGCTGCGCGAGCCCGCGCTTGTCCCGCAGACCCTGCGTGCCGTCGCCCGTCGGCCGCGGGAGGTGGCCGCGCTCGCCCGCTGGGCCGCCCCACTGCTGCGCCCCCGCCCGGGGACGTCGCTGTCGGAGGTGCTCGAGTCACGCGCGGACGTCGACCGGCGTACGGCCCTCGACGACGCCCGCGTCGACGGCCTCCTGCGCCGGGTCGTGGACCGCTTCTTCGCCGGCGTCCTCCTCGAGGACGACGGCAGTACGGCCGACCGCTTCGCGCTGCTCCTGACCTGGATGTTCGTCCGCGGGGTCCCCGCCCTGCCCCGCAAGGGCATGGCCGCACTCCCGGCCCAGCTCGCCGCCACCCTGGGCGACTGCGTGCACCTCGGCGAGCAGGTGCGTGCCGTGACCGGGACCTCCGTGACCACCGCCGACGCCACCTGGTCAGCGCGCCAGGTGGTCGTGGCCACCGGGCCTCCGGAGGCCGCGGGTCTGACCGGCGCTCCGGTCCCCGCCACCAAGGGTGTCGTCACCACGTGGTGGGCCGCGCGCGAGGCGCCGGACACCGACCTGCTCCACGTCGACGCGCGCCGCATCCCCACCGGCCCGCTCGTCAACGCGGCGGTCGTGTCCCGGGCGGCACCGTCGTACGCACCTCCCGGGCGTCACCTCGTCGAGGGCTCGGCCCTCATGGGGGCCGGTCGCGACACCGACGAGGCGTCCATGCGCCGCCACGCCGGCGACCTGCTCGGGACCGACCCGACCGCCTGGGAGGTGGTCGCCCGCCACGAGGTCCCGGACGCCCTGCCGATCCAGCCGGCGCCCTACTCCTCCGAGCGGCCGGTGCGCGTCGGCGACCTGGTCGTCTGCGGCGACCACCGCGACACCGGCTCGATCCAGGGCGCCCTCGTCAGCGGTCAGCGTGCCGCCGACGCCGTCCTCGCAGTGGGTGCGCGATGAGCGCCGACGTGGTGGTCGTCGGAGCCGGCCTGGCCGGCGTCGCCTGCGCGCGGGAACTGCGTGCCGCGGGGATCGGCGTACGCGTCCTCGACCGCGGCCACGTGCCCGGCGGCCGGATGGCCTCGCGCCGGCTCTGGGAGCGGCGGGTGGACCTGGGGGCGTCCTACCTCACCGTCTCCGACGCAGGCTTCCGTGCGGTGGTGGACGACTGGGCAGCACGCGGTCTCGCCCGCGAGTGGACCGACACCTTCACCGCGCTCGGCGCGGACGCGCCGGAGTCGAAGACGGGGCCGATGCGGTGGGGAGCCCCCGCCGGACTGCGTTCGCTCGTCGAGGACCTGGCCGCGGACCTCGCGGTCGAGCGCCGCGAGATCGAGGGGCTGGACGACGTCGACGCCTCGGTCGTCGTGCTGGCCATGCCCGACCCGCAGGCGCGACGACTGACCGGCGACCACCCGGTCACCGCCGTCCTCGACCGCGAGTGGGAGCCGGTCATCGCGCTGGCCGCCCGGTGGGCCGAGCGCACGTGGGACGACGCGAGTCCGACAGGCCGCTTCCACGGTGCCTTCGTCAACGACGACCCCGACGTCGCGTGGATCGCCGACGACGGCAGGCGCCGCGGCGACGACGCGGCCGTCCTGGTGGCCCACTCCGCGCCCGAGCGTGCCGCCCGGCACCTCGACGAGCCCGGTGGAGCGGCTCCCGCGATCATCGACGCCGTACGCCGCCACCTGCACGTCGCGGAACCGCTCGACGTCCACGTGCACCGCTGGACCTTCGCCCGCCCGGTCGGGGAGCGCGAGGACGCCTACGCCCTCGTGGACGGCCCGGACGCGCTGGTCGGCGTGTGCGGTGACGGTTGGGGGCCCGCCCCCAAGGTGGAGACGGCGTGGGTCTCGGGGACCCGGTTGGGGCGCGCGCTGGTGGAACGACTCAGCTGACACGGTCCGTCCGGTCGCGCAACCAGGTCGTCGTCCCCGGTGCCATGCCTCGCGATTTGGGGGTCCGTGGCACCGGCGTGACGATGAGTGCGGCGTCGTCCGGCAGGGACCACTTGATGGCGTGGTAGACGGCCGAGAGCGACTCGGTGCTCTCGAGGAGCAGCAACCCAGGAGCGATCTGCCGGGCCTCGATCCACGGTCCCTCGAGGGTGTCCGGCGCGGCGGCGGTCCACGCGAGGAACACGGGCATCAGCGGGCCATCGGAGCGCGGTCGCGCTCGGCGTGGAGTCGTTGCCACCGCTCCTCGGCGATCACCAGGTGAGCTCGATCTCGATCTCGTTCTTCCCACCCAGCTCGACCTCGACCTTCAGCTTCACCTCGTCCGGCACGGCGACGGTCACGCGCCCGCCGTCGCGGGCGAACTCGACCGAGTTGTGCTGGGCGAGCGAGTCGGCGAGGGCGCGCAGCTTGCTCGCGGCCTCCTCGCGGGACATGGTGCGGGTCTCGTCCATCTCGAAGAGGTCCATGGCCCGAACCTAGCCAGCGCCTACAACCCCAGCATCCGCCCGATGATCTCCTTCTGGATCTCGGTCGTGCCGCCGTAGATCGTCTGGATCCGCGAGTCGGTGTAGGCCTTGGAGATCGGGTACTCGTCCATGTAGCCGTAGCCGCCGTGCAGCTGCACGCCCGCGTCGACGACGCGTTTCTGCAGCTCGGTGGTCCACCACTTCGCCATCGACGCCAGCGAGGTGTCGACGGTGCCGGCGTTGAGGCGCAGCACGCAGTCGTTGATGAAGACCCGCGCGATGTGGGCCTCGGTGGCCATCTCGGCCAGCACGAAGCGGTTGTGCTGGAACTTCCCGATCGGCTTGCCGAACGCCTCGCGCTCCTTGGCGTAGGCCAGGCACAGGTCGAGGACGTGCTCGATCGCCGCGACCGCGATGCAGCCGATGGAGATGCGCTCCTGCGGCAGGTTCTCCATCAGCGCGATGAATCCCGAGCCCTCGGCGCCGAGCAGGTTCTCCTTCGGCACGTGCACGTCGGTGAAGGAGAGCTCGGCGGTGTCCTGGGCGTGCAGTCCCATCTTGGCGAGGTTGCGCCCGCGCTCGAAGCCCTCCATCCCGCGCTCGACGACCAGCAGCGAGATGCCCTGGTGGCCGGCGTCGGGGTCGGTCCGGCAGACCACGACGACGAGGTCGGACAGGATGCCGTTGGAGATGAAGGTCTTCGACCCGTTGAGGACGTAGTGGTCGCCGGCGTCGACGGCCGTCGTACGGATGCCCTGCAGGTCGGAGCCCGCGCCCGGCTCGGTCATCGCGATGGCGGTGACCAGGTCGCCGGAGACGCAGCCGGGCAGCCAGCGCTCCTTCTGCTCAGCCGTGCCGAGGGAGGAGATGTAGGGGACGATGATGTCGGTGTGCACGGCGAAGCCGGGGCCTGATGCGCCGGCCCGCGCGGACTCCTCGGCGAGCACCATGTTGTAGCGGAAGTCCTTGACGCCGGGCCCGCCGTAGGCCTCGTCGACGTCGAAGCAGAGCAGCCCGCGCTCGCCGGCCTTGCGCCAGATCTCGCGGTCGACGACGCCGGCCTCCTCCCACGCGGCGTGGTGGGGCGCGACCTCCTTGTCGAAGAACGCACGCGCGACGGCGCGGAAGTCCTCGTGCTCCTGCTCGAGGATGCTGGGGCGCTCGGGCATCAGGACACCCACTCCTTCACCTGTGCCACGGTCGCGGCGGGGTCGTCGCTGACGGGGGTGATGTTGAGGTCGGTGACGCCGGCCTCGGCGAAGGCGGCGATCCGCTCCTTGACGTAGGACTCCGGGCCGACGAGGTTGGCGGCCTCGAGCCACTCGCTCGGGACGAGCGCCTCGGCCTCCTTCTTCTTGCCGGAGAGGTAGAGGTCCTGGATCTCCTCGGCCTCCTTCTCGTAGCCGTAGGCGCGGGCCACGTCGTTGTAGAAGTTCTTGCCCTTCGCGCCCATCCCGCCGACATAGAGGGCGAAGATCGGCCGCGCGAAGTCGAGCAGCGCCTTGGTCTCCGGTCCCTCGCCGATGGCGAGCATGCCGCCGGCCATCACCTGCAACGGCGCGAGCCCGTCGAGGCGCTTGGCGTTGCCGGCGGCGAGTGCGTCGCCCCAGACCAGGTGCGCCTTCTCCGGGTGGAACAGGTGCGGGATCCAGCCGTCGGCGATCTCGGCGGTCTGCTCGACGTTCTTCGGGCCGAGCGCCGCGATCCAGATCGGGATGGTGTCGCGCTCGGGTCGGGTGAGCAGCTTGAGCGGCTTGCCCAGCCCGGTGACCGCGCCGTGCTCCTTGGTCAGGGGCAGGTGGAAGGTGCCGTCGGCGACCAGCGGCTCGCGCTTGAGGCCGCGGCGGATGATCTCCACGACCTCCGCGGTGCGCGCCATCGGCTTGGAGTAGGGGACGCCGTGGAAGCCCTCGATCACCTGCGGGCCGCTCACGCCGAGACCGAGGATCGCGCGTCCCTGGCTGACGTTGTCGAGGCCGGCGGCGGTCTGCAGCAGCGCACCGGGGGTGCGGGAGTAGATGTTGAGGATCCCCGAGCCGATCTGCACCGTCTCGGTCTTCGCCGCCAGGTAGCCCATCAGCGTGGGGGAGTCGAAGCCGTACGCCTCCGCGACCCACACGCTGTCGAGCCCGGCGCGCTCGAGGGCGACCACGTCGTCGGCCGCCTTGCGCGGGTTGCCGTCGTACATCAGGAGGGTGGCGAGGCGCATGCACCAATCGTGACAGTGGAACTGTCACGGTGCAAGGGTCAGCCTTCGACGTGCGCCGCGCCCTCCAGCACGGCCGCCACGGCGTGGGACGTCGGCGGGACGCCCAGCAGCGTGGCGGCGACGAACTCCGCGGCGTAGGTCTCGAAGGTCCGGCCGTGGCGCAGCATGGCGTGCCGGGCACCGGGCACCGGGACGTAGCCGACGGACGCGTCGCGTCCGAGGCGGCGCGACAGGTCGGCGGACCGGGACGGGAGCGCGATGCGGTCGTCCGTGCCGTGCACGACCATCACCTGTCGGCCGGTCAGGTCGACCCGGTCGGTGGGCAGCACCCACGGGTTGAGCGCGACCACCGACCGGACCTGCGGAGCGTCGCCACCCAGCAGCGCGGCCCGCCCGCCGAGCGAGTGTCCGACGAGGGCCACCGGCACGTCGCCGTGCTGTTCGACGACCCGGTCGAGTGCCCACGCCAGGTCCATGACCGGGGTGGTCTGCGCGTCCCACCCGCGGTGCGAGTTGAGCAGCCGGTGGACGGCCAGCCGCGAGCGGCCGGCGCGGGCGATGCGCCACGCGACCGGCACCATCCGCAGCACCGACAGCTGCGTCGGGCTCACCATCGTGCGCTCGCCCCGGCTGGCCCCGCCGTGCAGCACGACCACGACGCCCTCGGCGTCGCGGGGTGTGCGGACAGGGACGAGCCGGGCGCCGGTCACCCGGGCAGGCCAGGGATCCGGGCGGCGACGCCCTCGAGGACGTTGTCCGAGCGCTGCTGCTCGCCGAGCTTGGCGTCGACGAGGATGATCGCGCCGGTGAGCGCCGGCACGGCCCACTGCAGGAGGTGCAGCTGGCGCTGGGCCTGCGCGACCTCGGGCGGCGTGGCGGCAGCAGGCTCGGTGCCCGACTCCGCGGGCACGGCCCGGTGCTCCGAGACGCGCTTGCCGAGGACGCGGCTGTACGCCGTCACGCCGAGGGCAGCGGCCATCAGGCCGGTCTTCAACATCGAGGCACCGGCCACGCCGGACTGGCCGGCGACGCGACCCTTGTTGCCGAGCAGCAGCCCGGTGCTGCCGAGGACGTGCGCGCCGATCGCGGCGGCGTTGACGGGGGTCCAGCGGTCCCAGCCGTCGTTGGCGACCGATCCGACGCGCGTCGGCGACTCGGCCTCACCGGCAGCGGGGTTGAGGGCGACGGCGTTCGCCAGCGTGCCACCGAACCAGGCGGCGAGGCCGAGGTCGTTGAGGGAGCGGGACAGGGTGTTGTCGGACAAGGAATCTCCAGACGTCGGGGGATGAACCGACTCCGTACCCGGGAGCCGGTCGCTCATTCGCCGATCGTCGGAGGAGCTTCAGCGGCCGAGCCCCACCACGACCTCGGCCCCCGGCAGGTCGGCCAGCAGGCGGCCGGGCACCAGCAGCTTCGAGCGGCGTACGCCGCTGCCGAGCACGACGACGGGCTCGTCGAGCAGCGCCTCGTGGACCAGCAACCGCCACGCCGACGGCAGCCCGACCGGGGTGATGCCGCCGTGCTCCATCCCGGTCTCCTCCACGGCCCGGTCCATCGGCAGGAAGGACGCCTTGCGGACGTCGAGCATCTTGCGCACGAGCGTGTTGACGTCGGCACGGGTGTCGGCGCGGACCACGCACGCGGCGATCCGCTCGTCGCCGCCGCGGCTCCCGGCGACCACGACGCAGTTGCCGCTGGCCGTCATCGGGATGTCGTAGGCCTGGCTCATCGCCGCCGTGTCGGCGAGGTCGGGGTCGATGTCGACCACCGCGACCTCGCTCGCCCCGGACCATTCGGCCAGGGCTGCGGCGACAGGAGCCGCCACCAGCGTGTGGTGGTCGGCGGCCGGCAGGGAGGCCAGGGTCGGGAAGCTCGGGAGTGTCACGCGGTCATCATGCGCCATTCACGTCCGCGTCACCGCCCGGTCCCGCGCGCCCGGCACGGTGGTGCCATGACGGTGACCCGCGAGGCGCTCGAGATGGCCCCGTCGTTGGTCCTCTCGCCCGCCGTGGTTGCGCACCGCGGCGCCAGCGGGCACCGTCCCGAGCACACGCTCGACGCCTACCGGACCGCGATCCGCATGGGCGCCGACGACATCGAGCTGGACCTCGTCTCCACCCGGGACGGGGTGCTCGTGGCCCGTCACGACCTCGAGCTCAGCGCGACCACCGACGTCGCGGGTCGCCCCGAGCTCGCCCACCTCCGCCGCACCGTCGTCGTCGACGGGGAGGAGCAGCACGGCTGGTTCGCCCACGACCTCACCCTGCGCGAGCTCAAGACGCTCACCGCCCGCGAGCGGATGCCGCTGACCCGTCCCGCCAGTGCGGCGTACGACGGGGCCGAGGGGGTGGCGACCCTCACCGAGGTCCTGGCGATGGTCGGCGCCGAGTCGGCGCGGCGCGGACGTGCCGTCGGGGTGCTGCTCGAGCTCAAGCACGCCGCCCACCACGACGCGATCGGGCTGCCGCTCGACGTACCCCTCCTGCGCGAGCTCGCCCGCCACGGCCTCGACCACCCGTGGGCGCGGGTGTCGCTCATGTCGTTCGAGACCACCATCCTGCGCCGACTCGCGGGGCGCACCCGGCTGTCGCTGGTCCAGCTCCTCGGCTCGCTGCACCGGCGCCCGGCCGACCTGGAGGCGGACGGCGACCCCCGCACCTACGCCGACATGGTCTCGCCCGAGGGCCTGGCCTGGATCGACGACTACGCCGACGTCATCGGGCCGCACACGTCCCTCGTGCTGCCGCGCGACCGGACCGGCGCGATCGGCGCCCCGTCCCGGCTGGTCCGCGACGCGCACTGTCGTGGCCTCACGGTGCACGTGTGGACCGTGCGCGGGGAGAACCGCTACCTGCCGACCAACCTGCGTCGCGGCACGGCCCCCGACGCGCTGGGCGACATGGCCGGCGAGGTGCGCGCCCTCCTCGCCGCCGGCGTCGACGGCGTCATCACCGACCATCCCGAGGCCGCCCTCGCCGTCCTGCGCGAGGGCGTCGTGGCCGTCGGACGCTGACCCGTCACGGAGCGTTCACCGGGGCGTGCCGCGGACGCCGTCCGGGGCGGGAAGTCTCGACGCCATGACCTCTCGGAAGGCCCCCGCGGCCACCCTCGCCCTGGCGCTCGCCGCCACCCTCACCTCCCTCTCGGCCCCTGCCTCCGCCGCACCCGCTGCTCCCGCCGAAGCCCGCGAGACCTCGCTCGTGGAGCCGATCCTGATCGGGCACCGCGGCGCCTCGGGCTACCGCCCCGAGCACACGCTCGCCGCCTACCGCCTTGCCATCGCGCAGGGCGCCGACCACATCGAGCCCGACCTCGTCAGCACGAAGGACGGCGTCCTCGTCGCCCGCCACGAGAACGAGATCAGCGGCACCACCGACGTCGCCGTCCACCCCGAGTTCGCCGACCGCCGCACCACCAAGGTCATCGACGGCCGCCCGGTGACCGGCTGGTTCACCGAGGACTTCACCTACCGCGAGCTGCGCACCCTGCGCGCGAAGGAGCGGCTGCCGCAGGTGCGCCCCGACAACACGGCGTACGACGGCCAGGAGCGGATCCCGACGCTCGACCAGGTCATCAGGCTGGCCCGCCGCGCGGGCGTGGGCATCTACCCCGAGACCAAGCACCCGTCGTACTTCGACTCCATCGGCCTGTCGCTGGAGGAGCCGCTCGTCGCGGCCCTGGAGAAGCGCAAGCTCGACGACGCCGACGACCCGGTCATCATCCAGTCCTTCGAGGTGTCGAACCTCCGCGAGCTCGACACGATGGTGGACGTCCCGCTCGCCCAGCTCGTCGACGCCTCGGGCGGACCGGCCGACCTCCCCGGCACGACGTACGCCTCGATGCTCACCCCCGCGGGCCTGCGCACGATCGCGACGTACGCCGACGGGCTGGGCGCCAACAAGTTCGTCGTGCTGCCGCGCGGTGCCACTACCCCGACGGCCGTCGTCGCCGACGCCCACGCCGCCGGGCTGGTCGTGCACGTGTGGACCCTGCGGCTGGAGAACCAGTTCATGGACGCCCGCTTCAGGAGCGGCACCGATCCCAACGCTGCCGGCGACCTGGCCGCGGAAGCGCGGGCCTTCCTCGACGCCGGTGTCGACGGCATCTTCAGCGACCACCCGGACGTGGTGGCCGAGGTCCTCGACGCGCGCTGATCGCGGGGGCGGGGCGGGCGTAGGCTCGGGTCGTGACGCACGAATCCGCCGCCTCGTCCGCCCTGCTCGAGCGCATCCGCGCCGCGGTCATCGGGGACGACCAGGTGATGCAGGGACCCTACGGCCCGCGCCGCGTGACCTACGCCGACTACACCGCGTCCGGCCGCAGCCTCACCTTCATCGAGGACTTCATCCGTGCCGAGGTGCTGCCGGCCTACGCCAACACCCACACCGAGGCGAGCGGCACCGGCCTCCAGACGACCCGCCTGCGCGAGGACGCGCGGCGGATCATCCGCGACGCCGTCGGGGGCGACGACGAGACGGTGGTGGTGTTCTGCGGCTCCGGCAGCACCGCCGCGATCGACAAGCTGATCGGCATCCTCGGCCTGCGGATACCGGCCGGTCTCGACGACCAGTACGACCTCAGCGCCCAGATCCCCGCCGACCAGCGCCCGGTGGTGTTCATCGGACCCTTCGAGCACCACTCCAACGAGATCCCGTGGCGCGAGACGATCGCCGACGTCGTGACGATCCACGAGGACGCCGACGGCCGGGTCTCGCTCGACCACCTGCGCGAGGAGCTCGAGGCGCACGCCGACCGGCCGCTGAAGATCGGGTCGTTCTCCGCGGCCTCCAACGTCACGGGCATCGTCACCGACACCGAGGGCGTGGCCGACCTGCTCCACGAGCACGGCGCGCTGAGCTTCTGGGACTTCGCCGCGTGCGCGCCCTACGTCGACATCGAGATGAACGGCCCCGGCCGCTCGCGCAAGGACGCGATCTTCATCAGCCCGCACAAGTTCATCGGCGGCCCGGGCACGCCCGGGGTGCTGGTCGTGCGCCGCGAGCTGATGACCAACCGGGTCCCGGTCGTCCCCGGCGGCGGCACGGTGATGTACGTCAACCCGACCGAGCACCGCTACCTCGACGACCCGGCCCACCGCGAGGAGGGCGGCACCCCCGCCATCGTCGAGTCGATCCGCGCCGGACTGGTCTTCCAGCTCAAGCAGGCCGTCGGCGTCGAGACGATCCAGGCCCACGAGGAGGAACTGCTGAGCCGGGCGGTGGAGGCGTGGGTCGCCGAGCCGACCATCCAGATCCTCGGCAACCTCGGCTCCCAGCGGCTCTCGATCGTCTCCTTCGTCATCAAGGCGCCCGACGGGTCCTACCTCCACCACAACTTCGTGGTCGCGCTGCTCAACGACCTCTTCGGCATCCAGACCCGCGGCGGCTGCTCGTGCGCCGGCCCCTACGGCCACCGGCTGCTCGACATCGACCTCGACACCAGCCACCAGTTCGAGGCGCAGATCGCCGGCGGGTGCGAGGGCATCAAGCCCGGCTGGGTGCGGGTCAACTTCAACTACTTCGTCGACGAGGAGGTCTTCTCCTACGTCGTGGAGGCGGTGCGGCTGGTGGCCCACGACGGCTGGCGGCTGCTCGGCGACTACCGCTTCGACCCGCTCACCGGCCTGTGGCACCACCGCACTGGACCGGTGGAGCCGCCGCTGCGCCTCGCGGACGTGTCGTACGCCGCAGACGGGGCCATGACGTGGCCCTCGCACACGATGACGGCCCCCGCCTCGGTGCTCGGGGAGCACCTCGACGAAGGCCGCGCGATCATGGCCGCCGCGTCGCCGCCGGACTGGTCGGACGCCGCGCACCTCGGTGCGGACTTCGACGGCCTCCGGTGGTTCGCCCTGCCGGCCTGCTCGTTGGGCTAGGCGCGTCCCTCGCCCGCGCGCAGGGAGCCCCAGACCGTCGCCGCGAGACCGGCGGCGCCGGCCACGATCCACGGGATCGGCATCAGCCACCGCAGCTCCTCGTCGTCGACGACGTCGCCCTGGACGAGGGCCCACACCAGCACCATCCCGGCGAAGGCGACACCCATCACGAGGTGCCCGACGTTGACCGGGTGGAAGCCGCTCGGCCGCTCGGGGGCGTCGAGGGGGCCGACCATCGGCTCGTCGTAGCCGTGGAGGCCGGTGTCGTGGCTGCCGGGCTCGTTCATGCCTGTGCTCATCTCGGTGCTCCTCAGGCTGCTTCGCGGACGATGACCTCGCCCACGAACAGGTCGATGGTGATGGACATGTCGGGGACCTCGTCGCCGCCGTCGCGGAATCCGTCGAGGTTGACGTCGAGTCCGTCGCGGCGCTCGTCGAAGACCCGGCTGTCGCCGGCGAACAGATCGGTGCGCACGGTGACGTCCACGCCGTCGGGGACCACCACCTCCACGCGGCCGCCGACGCCGTCGACGGTCACGGCACGCCCGTCGAGCGAGTCGACGTCGGAGACGGCGGACAGGTCGAGGGTGAGCTCGCCGCCGCCGAGGTCGTAGGAGTCGCGGACCTCGGCGGCGCTGGTCGGCGCGTAGGTGAGCCGGTCGTCGGGGAAGCTGCTCGTGGCGGTGGTGGCCGCCGTCGCCAGGGCGGCGACCAGGCCGAGGGCGATCAGGCCGCCCGCGCGGCCCCAGAAGGCACCGATCACGAGCATGGCCGCGGTGATGCCGAGGGCGAGGGCCGGGTAGGCGCTGTCGGCCACCCCGACGCCGGCGAGGTCGACCACGCCGAGGACGCCCTCCGCGAGCGCGATGAGCGCGACGGTGAAGAAGAAGAGGAGGGGGCCGCGGCGGCGCGGGTTGCGGTACTGCCGCGGTGCCCGGGCGTACGGCTCCGGCTGCTGCCACGCGCTCTGGTCCCACCCGGACTGCTGCCAGGCTGTCTGGTCCCACCCGGCGGGGTCGAGCCCGGTCGTGTGGTCAGGCTGCTGCTCCGTGCCGGGCGCGGTCGGACCGGCGTACCCGTAGCCGGAGCGGGCGGTGGAGCGGTCCTTGCGGTTGAGGAACCAGATGACGATCGCGGCGACGATCGCCAGCGGCCACGGGAACCAGTACGCCCCCGCCCAGTCGCCGACGGCGCTGAGCAGCGCGAGGACGCCGACGCCCGCGAGGGCGAGCGAGCGGCTGCGCAGGTCGAGGCCGAGCGGCTGGTCGTCGGTGCCCTCCTCGGGCACGAGGAGCCAGGCGCCGACGTAGGCGATGAGGCCGGCGCCGCCGAAGAAGACCCCGACGACCAGCGCGACGCGGATGATGATGACGTCGACGTCGAGGTGTCGGGCCAGCCCGCCGGCGACGCCGGCGACGTGGCGGTCGGTGACGCTGCGCCGCAGCCGGCCGAGGTCCTTCATCTCCTCGCGGCTCACGCGGGGCCCGGCGGGAGCGGACGGGGTCGGCTGCTCGTCCGTGCCGGTGGGGGTGGTGCTCGGGGTGTCCATGGCACCACTCTGCTCGCCTGCGACTCCCGCCACCATCGGGGACAGCCCTGATTCGCGGCGGTGCTGCGGAGGAGGCGACTCAGGGTCGGCTCGGGGTCTGTCCTCATGGTGGCGCGGGCGGCGCCCTGCGACGATGGAGCCACGATGACGCAGACCTCCCCGCCCCGCAGCAGCCGCTCGCGCCGCGCCTTCCGCGACCTGTCGTCGCCGATCGCCGGTGGCGTCGCCGGTGGCCTCGCGGTGCACCTCGCGGTCCCGGTGCTGTGGGTGCGTGGCTTCTTCGTCGCCACGGCGTTTCTCGGTGGCTTCGGGCTGATGCTCTACGCCGGGCTGTGGATGTTCCTGCCCGCCGACCAGCGCTTCGAGGTGGGCGCGCCCGGCCTCGAGAGCGCGTCGCGCACCGGCAAGCGCCCCGGTCGCCGCTCGCGGCTGCGCGACGCGGGACCGGCGATCGCCCTCGGGGCGCTGTTCTTCGGCGTCGTGCTCGGCTTCGAGGGCATCTTCGGCCAGGGCGCGCTCTTCTGGCCGGTCGTCCTCGGCGTCTCCGGCATCGCGCTGCTGTGGCGCCAGGCCGACGAGGCGCAGCGCGAGCGCTGGACCGACACGACGGGACGCATCGACCCGTTCCGCGCCGTCTTCGGCAACGGTGGCTGGGCGGCGTACGGCCGCATCGCCGCGGGCCTGGGGCTGATCCTCTCCGCCCTCATCGTCTTCGCGGTCGCGGCCGGTCAGGCCCGCTTCGCCGTGCCCGTCGTGGTCGCCGGGCTGCTGGGCCTGCTCGGCCTGGCCATCGTGGTCGGGCCGTGGGCGCTGCGCCTGGTCGACGACCTCAGCGCCGAGCGCGCCGAGCGGGTGCGCACCCAGGAGCGGGCCGACATGGCCGCCCACCTGCACGACTCGGTCCTCCAGACCCTCGCCCTCATCCAGAAGAACTCCCACGACGCCACCACCGTCGCCCGGCTCGCCCGCTCCCAGGAGCGCGACCTGCGCCAGTGGCTCTTCGAGGCCGAGAGCTCCGACGCCACCACGCTGGCCGGTGCGCTCAAGGAGATGGCCGCCGACGTCGAGTCCCAGCACCCCGTGGTCGTCGACGTCGTCACGGTCGGCGACTGCCCCGTCGACGAGTCGCTGCGCCCCCTCGTGCACGCCGCGCGGGAGGCGGTGGTCAACGTCGCCAAGCACGCCGGCACCAAGCGCGCCGACGTCTACGCCGAGACCTCGGACGAGGCCGTCGACGTCTTCGTCCGCGACCGCGGCGCCGGCTTCGACCCCGCAGCCGTGGCGATGGACCGCCACGGCGTGCGCAGCAGCATCGTGGACCGGATGACGCGCCACGGCGGTCGGGCGGACGTACGCTCGGCGCCGGGCGAGGGCACCGAGGTCAGGCTGCACATGCCCCGCACCACACCGCGCGCCGGCCACAGCGGCCAGGCAGCAGACGAGGAGAGCCGATGAGCCAGCCCACCCCCGAGACCGGCCCCGTGCGGGTCGTCCTGGTCGACGACCACGCGATGTTCCGGGGCGGGGTCCGTGCCGAGCTCGCCGCCACGGGCGCCGGGGTCGTGGAGGTCGTCGGCGAGGCCGCCGACGCGGACGCCGCCGTCGCGGTGGTGCGCGAGCTCCGCCCGCAGGTCGTGCTCCTCGACGTGCACCTGCCCGGCGGGGGAGGCGTGGAGGTGATGCGCCGCCAGCCCTCGACCGACACGCTCTACCTCGCGCTGTCGGTGTCCGACGCCGCGGAGGACGTCATCGGCACCATCCGCGGTGGCGCCCGCGGCTACGTCACCAAGACGATCACCGGGCCCGAGCTGGTCGACGCGATCGTGCGGGTCGCGGGTGGTGACGCGGTCTTCTCACCCCGCCTG
This sequence comes from Nocardioides furvisabuli, assembly GCF_021083185.1. Classification (GTDB taxonomy): domain Bacteria; phylum Actinomycetota; class Actinomycetes; order Propionibacteriales; family Nocardioidaceae; genus Nocardioides; species Nocardioides furvisabuli. Next base: position 50,367 of record NZ_JAIGQB010000005.1, read on the forward strand.
GCCGGCTTCGTCCTCGACGCCTTCGCCGGGTCCATCGACGTCGCCGCCGTCGACGAGGACCTGGACCGGCTCACCGAGCGTGAGCGGGAGGTGATGCGCCTGATCGCCCGCGGCTACGCCTACAAGGAGGTCGCCAAGGAGCTGTTCATCTCGGTGAAGACGGTCGAGACCCACATGTCGTCGGTGCTGCGCAAGCTCCAGCTCTCGAGCCGTCACGAGCTCACGAAGTGGGCCTCGGACCGGCGCCTGCTGTAGGCGGTCCCGGTCGCCCGATCGGGTGGGGGACGTTTGACAGACGACACGCCCGGGCGCTGGGGTCGGGTGACCAGTCCCCACTCTCGGGAAGTGAGGCCCCCGTGGCCGACTCCGCCACCGTTCCCCGTCCTGACCAGGACGACAGCGAGCTCAAGCGTTCGATCACCGGGCGGTTGCTGTTCTTCTACACGCTCGGCGACGTGCTCGGATCGGGCATCTACGTCCTCATCGGCCTCGTGGCCGCAGCGGTCGGCGGGGCGTTCTGGATCGCCTTCGCGCTGGGCGTGACGGTCGCGGCGATCACCGGTGCGGCGTACGCCGAGCTGGTGACCAAGTACCCGCAGGCAGCCGGCGCCTCGCTCTACGTCAACAAGGCCTTCGGCAACCGGCCGCTCACCTTCTTGGTCACCGTCTCGTTCCTGGCCGCCAGCATGGCGGCGTCGGGCTCGCTCGCCGTCGGCTTCGCCTCCTACTTCGAGACGCTGTGGTCGGCTCCGCCGGCGCTCCTGGTGTCGCTCGTCTTCGTGGCGCTGCTCGTCGTGGTCAACTTCGTCGGCATCACCGAGTCGGTGTGGATGAACATGCTGATGACCTTCGTCGAGGTCGCCGGACTGCTGATCGTGCTCATCATCGGCATCGTCCACATCGCGCAGGGCGGCGCCGACTTCGGCGTGCTCACGCGGATCGACACGAGCGGCGACTACGGCAGTCCCGCGCTCGCCGTCCTGGCCGGCATCGCGTTCTCGTTCTTCGCCATGACGGGCTTCGAGAACACCGCCAACGTCGCCGAGGAGACCATCGACCCCTACAAGGCCTTCCCGCGCTCCCTGGTCGGCGGCATGGTCGTGGCCGGCGTCGTCTACGTGCTGGTGTCGATGGCGGCCGCGCTCACCGTGCCGACCGAGACCCTGGCCACCTCCGACGCCGCGCTGCTCGAGGTCGTGAAGCAGGGCATCCTGCCGTTCTCGACCGAGCTCATGACGACGCTCTTCTCCGTCATCGCGCTCATCGCGATCACCAACACCACGCTCGTGACGGTCGTGACGCAGCCCCGCGTGCTCTACGGCATGGCTCGCGAGGACGTCGTCCCGGGCGTCTTCGCCACGATCCACCCGGTCCGCCGCAGCCCGTGGGTCGGCCTGATCTTCTCCGGCGCCGTCGTGGCCTCGCTGCTGGTCATCGGGACGCTCGTCACGGAGGCCGGCGGCGGCATCGACCTCGTCGGCCGCCTGGCGACCGTCACCGTCGTGCTGCTGCTCGCGATCTACGCCATCGTGATCGTCGCCTGCCTGAAGCTGCGCGGCCAGGACGAGGACCACCCGTTCTTCCGGGCCAACACGCCGCTTCTCTTCGTCGGGCTGCTGGGCAACCTCGCGATCCTCTACTTCACGATCTACGACGACCCCTACTCCCTCATCTGGTGTGCCGGACTGCTGGGGGTCGGCCTGGTCCTGTTCCTCGCCGAGTACTTCTTCGGCAGCCGGGGCACCGGCGCCAAGACGCCCGACCTGACGGAGGTCTGAGATGCACGTCATCGTCGCCACGGACGGCTCGCGGCAGTCGCTGGCCGCGGCCAGGCAGCTGAAGGCGTTCGCCGACCCGGCCAAGATCACCGACGTCTCCGTCGTCGCCGTCGTCCGTCCGCTGGCCTCGGTGGCCTTCGCCGACGACCTCGCTGAGGGCAAGCTGGACGGCTCGTTCCGCGACGCCGCCCGGAGCGCGGTCGACACGATCGCCGCCGTCTACGACGGCTGGGGGCCGAAGGTCCACAAGCGCATCCGCAGCGGCTCCGCGGCCAACGAGATCATCAAGGCGGCCAAGCAGTACGACGCCGGCCTGGTCGTCGTGGCTGCGGGCGGTCGGGGCCTGAGCGACAGCGTGCTGGTGGGCAGCACCGCGCAGCGCGTGCAGCACTACGCGCCCTGCCCGGTGCTCGTCGTACGCCCCGCGCCCCGGAGCAAGAAGTAGGCGACGCCGGCCGTAGGATCGCGCCATGGAGACCCTGCGGCTGGTGCTGCTCTTCGTCCACATCCTCGGTTTCGCCGCCCTGCTCGGTGGCCTGCTGGTGCAGCTGCGCTCGGAGCCGAAGGTCGTCAACTCCCTCATGCGCGACGGCAGCGGGACGGCCTTCCTCGCCGGCCTGCTCCTGGTCGGCGTCCTGGAGAGCCTCGGCTCGCCCGACCACGCCAAGATCGGCGTGAAGTTCGCCGTCGGGCTGGTGATCCTGGTCCTGGTGATGGTCAACATGCGCAAGCCGAGCATCCCGCAGGGGCTCTACTTCGGGCTCCTCACGCTCACGGTCGCCAACATCGCGGTCGCGGTGTTCTGGTCGCCCACCCACGCCTGATCCACAGGAGCGGGCGGGGCCTCCCGCTGTCCCACCTCCCGCATAGGCTTGGCCGGTCATGAGTCCTACCGATGCCGCCCTCGTCGACCACCCCCTCCTCGAGGGCCTCAACGACCCCCAGCGCGCGGCGGTGACCCATGCGGGCGCCCCGCTGCTCGTGGTCGCCGGTGCGGGCTCGGGCAAGACCCGTGTGCTGACCCGCCGCATCGCCTGGCTGATCAACGAGCGCAAGGCCCACCCGGGCTCGATCCTGGCCATCACCTTCACCAACAAGGCCGCGGCCGAGATGAAGGAGCGCGTGCAGGAGCTGGTGGGCAACCGCGCCCGCATCATGTGGGTCTCGACCTTCCACTCCTCGTGCGTGCGGATCCTGCGCAAGGAGATCGACCGCGTCGGCTTCAAGTCCAGCTTCTCCATCTACGACGCCGCGGACTCCAAGCGCCTGATGACCCTGGTGCTGCGCGACCTCGAGCTCGACCCCAAGCGCTACCAGCCCAACGCCGTGCTCAACTGGGTCTCGGACCAGAAGAACGAGCTGCGCGACCCCGAGGACGTCACCAAGGAGGCACGCAACAGCTTCGAGGAGGCCTACGCCAAGGCCTACACCCACTACCAGCGCCGCCTGCGCGACGCCAACGCCCTCGACTTCGATGACCTGATCATGACCACGGTCCACCTGCTGCAGGCGTTCCCCGACGTGCGGGAGAACTACCGCCGCCGCTTCCGCCACGTGCTGGTGGACGAGTACCAGGACACCAACCACGCCCAGTACAGCCTCATCCAGCAGCTGTGCGGACAGTCCTTCGAGCAGGAGGACGCCGCGGGGGAGCGGGTCGAGCCCAGCGAGCTCATGGTCGTGGGCGATGCCGACCAGTCGATCTACGCCTTCCGCGGCGCCGACATCCGCAACATCCTCGACTTCGAGCAGGACTTCCCCGACGCCACGACGATCCTGCTGGAGCAGAACTACCGCTCCACGCAGACGATCCTGTCCGCGGCCAACGCGGTGATCGGCAACAACCGCAGCCGCAAGCCCAAGCGGCTGTGGACCGATGCCGGGGAGGGCGCTCGCATCGTCGGCTACGTCTCCGACGACGAGCACGACGAGGCCCGCTTCGTCAGCCAGGAGATCGACACGCTCGTCGACGACGCCGGGGTCCGCCCTGCCGACGTGGCCGTCTTCTACCGCACCAACGCCCAGTCGCGCGTCTTCGAGGAGGTGTTCATCCGCACCGGCCAGCCCTACAAGGTCGTCGGTGGGGTCCGCTTCTACGAGCGCAAGGAGGTCCGCGACGCGCTGGCCTACCTCCGGGTGCTGGTCAACACCGCCGACGAGATCTCCCTGCGACGGGTGCTCAACACCCCCAAGCGCGGCATCGGCGACCGTGCGGAGGCCTGCATCGCCGCGCTCGCCGAGCGCGACCGGACGACCTTCTGGGAGGCTCTCACCCGCGCCGCCGAGGCGCCCGGCCTGGCCACCCGCAGCCTCAAGAACATCGAGGCCTTCGTCGCGATCATCCAGGAGCTCCAGTCGATGGTCGAGGCCGACGAGCGCCCCGACGTCATCTTGGAGTCGGTGCTCGAGCGCTCGGGCTACCTCGCCGAGCTCGAGGCCAGCGACGACCCCCAGGACGACACGCGCGTGGAGAACCTCGCCGAGCTCGTCGCGGTCGCGCGCGAGTTCGCCGAGGACCCCCAGCCCGGCCCCAGCGCGGACCCCGCCGAGGTCGAGGCCGGCACGGTCGCGGTCGGGCTCGGCGACTTCCTCGAGCGCGTCGCGCTGGTCGCCGACGCCGACCAGATCCCCGACTCGCCCGACGGTGACGACTCCGGCGTCGTCACGCTGATGACGCTCCACACCGCCAAGGGCCTGGAGTTCCCGGTCGTGTTCCTCACCGGGCTGGAGGACGGCGTCTTCCCTCACCAGCGCTCGCTGGGCGACCAGCCCGAGCTGGAGGAGGAACGCCGCCTGGCCTACGTCGGGCTCACCCGCGCCCAGCAGCGCCTCTACGTCTCCCGGGCCCTCGTCCGCTCCGCGTGGGGTGCCCCGAGCCACAACCCGGCCAGCCGGTTCCTCGACGAGCTGCCCGTCGACCTCGTCGACTGGCGTCGTACGGCTGCCGAGCAGACCCGCTGGGGCCGCGCCGACCACGCCGGCGGCTCCACCCGCCTCGGCGCACCCACCGAGGCCGGTCGGCGCAACTTCTCCTCCGCCGCGTTGCGTGCCGACGCCGCCGCCAAGGCCAAGCCGGCGCGCGAGATCCCCAGCCTGGCGCCGGGCGACCGGGTCCTGCACGACTCGTTCGGCATGGGCACCGTCGTGGCCGTCGACGGCGTGGCGGAGAAGTCGGTCGCCTCGATCGACTTCGGCTCCGACGGCGTCAAGCGCCTGCTGCTGCGCTACGCGCCGGTCGAGAAGCTGTAGCCCCGGTCACCTGCTGAGTGGTCGAGCAGGCCGCGAGGGACGAGCGGGCGTATCGAGACCCGGCTGCGTGGCTCAGGTGGTCACGGAACGATGCCGTGCTCGACGAAGGCCTGGAACGGGTCGACCGGACCGCCACCGCCGGGACGCACCTCGAGGTGGAGGTGGGAGCCGGTGACGTTGCCGGTCGCGCCGACGGTGCCGATGGTCTCGCCGCCGTTCACCCGGTCGCCCACCGAGACGTAGATGGAGGTCTGGTGGCAGTACCAGATCTCGGTGCCGTCATCGAGGGTGACGACGGTCTTGTTGCCGTAGGCGCCGTCGTAGCCGGTCTCGGTGACGGTGCCGTTGGCCACCGACAGGATCGGGTCGCCGGAGTTGGCGTTGAAGTCCAGGCCGGTGTGGTAGCTGGCCCAGAGGCCGTACTGGCCGAAGGTCGCGGTGATGCCGTAGCTGTTGAGGGGGAGAACCCACTTGTTCTCCTCGATCTTCGCCGCCTGAGCCTCGGCCGCCTCGCGCATCTCGTCGAGCTTGGCAGCGCGCTCGGTCATCTGCTTCTCGGCGAGGGCGAGCAGCTCGGGGTCGCTCTCCTCGCTCGCTTGGCGGGTGCCGTCACGGCTGACGATCACACCGCGGCGCGACATGGTCTGGCCGGCCACCGAGCCGATGGAGCCGCTCGCCTCGACCCGGGAGCCGGCACTTGCCAGGGCCGACGTGCCGGCGGTGGACGCGGTGACGGCGCCGCCTGCGGAGATCGCGAGGACTGCGACCCCGGCCACGAGGGGCAGCGACGGCAGCCGGACAGGGGACCGCCGCGGCGGCGTTGCGGCACGGCGCTTGCCGTGCACAGGTGCGGCTGGTGCCGAGGTGCGTCGCCGGGGAGCGCGCTCCGCTCGGTGGTTGCCCATAGGGGTATTTACCAATCTGCCGGGTCAGGGGGGTCGGGTCGGCAAGACCGCGCACGACTGTAACGGATAGATCACGGGATCGGACAATGCCCGGAAAAAAGATGGAGAAATCGCGCATACGGTCGCTATGCGGACACCCGCGCGCGGGAATCAGGCCCGCGCGGCCCGGTAGCGCTCGAGCGCCTCCGTGCGCTCGTCCGCGTGGTCGACGATGCGGCGGGGGTAGTCGTGCTCGTAGCCGACGTCGGACTTCCAGGGCTCGTGGGCGGCCTTGCCGGGAAGGTGGGCCAGCTCGGGCACCCAGCGGCGTACGTAGTCACCCTGCGGGTCGAACTTGAGGCCCTGCGTGATCGGGTTGAAGACCCGGAAGTAGGGCGAGGCGTCCGTGCCGGTGCCGGCCACCCACTGCCAGCCGTGGTTGTTCGACGCGACGTCGCCGTCGATGAGCAGGTCGAGGAAGTGTCGGGCGCCGACGGGCCACCAGACGTGCAGGTCCTTGGTGAGGAAGGACGCGGTGATCATCCGGAGCCGGTTGTGCATCCACCCCGAGTGGAGCAGCTGGCGCATCCCGGCGTCGACGATCGGGTAGCCGGTCGTCCCGGTGCGCCAGGCCTCGATCGCGTCCTCGGGGTCGTCGTAGCGCATGCCCTCCAGGGTCGGCTTGAGGTCGTGCCACGCCGAGGCGGGCTCGTGCCACAGGACGTCGGCGTAGAACTCGCGCCAGGCGATCTCGGTGGCCCAGGTCGAGCCGGTGTCGATGTCGGCGAGGAGCGAGCGCGGGTGCAGCACGCCGAGGTGGAGGTACGCCGAGAGGCGCGAGGTGCCGTCGTGGTCGGGGCGGTCGCGCTCGGTGGGGTAGTCCTCCAGCCCACCGTCGCGGAACTCCCGCCAGCGGCGCCACGCGGCGTCCTCACCGGCCCCGGGCAGGTCGAACGGCGCGTCGGCAACCGCCGCCTCCATCATGTCGAGCGCGCGCTGGTCGGAGTCGGCCGGCGCCAGGTCGGGGGAGCGGGGCGTGTGCGCCGGCTCCGGCCACCCGTGCTCGCGCCAGGCCCGGGCGAAGGCGGAGAACACCTGGTAGGCGCCGCCGCTGCCGTTGCGGACCAGCCCCGGCCCCACGGCGTACGGCGAGCCGGTGGGGACCAGGTCGACCTGCGAGCCGATCGCGTCGTCGCGGCGGCGTCCGTAGGGCGTGGTCTCGGCGCAGACGTGCACCCGGCGGCCGTCGGCCACCCGCGGCACCACCTCGCGGGGGTCGCCGAGGTGGACCGACAGCGGGATGCGTTCGGCGAGGGCGAGGACGTTGGCCGACAGCCAGGCGCGGCGGGCGGGGCCGGCGCCCTTCCACAGCGCCGGGTCGAGCACGAACAGCGCCGTGACCGTGCCCTCCTCGAGTGCGGCGAGGAGGGCCGGGTTGTCCCGGACCCTGAGGTCGCGCCTGAACCACATCACCGACGACTTCTCCGAGGACATGGCCTCAACGTAGCCGGGGGTGACCACCACCACGCTCACCCGACCTCGTGCGACCCCCGTGAGGAGGTCTAGGGTGCCGAGAGGGAAACCCCGCCACTGTTCGCAGACGAAAAGGACTGGTCACCTCGTGGACCTGATGGAATTTCAGGCGAAGGAGCTCTTCGCCAAGCACGGAGTCGCAACCACGCTGGGTGTGGTCGCCGACACCCCCGAGGCTGCTCGCGCCGCCGCGGAGGAGATGGGTGGCGTCACCGTCGTCAAGGCCCAGGTCAAGGCCGGCGGACGCGGCAAGGCGGGAGGCGTGAAGATCGCCAAGACCGCCGACGAGGCCGAGTCCTACGCCCGCGACATCCTGGGCATGGAGATCAAGGGCCTCACCGTCAACCGGGTCCTGGTGGTCCCGGCGACGCCCCCGGTCGAGGAGTACTACTTCTCCTTCCTGCTCGACCGCTCGAACCGCTCGCACCTGTGCATCGCCTCGGTCGAGGGCGGCGTGGAGATCGAGGAGGTCGCCAAGACCAACCCCGACGCCGTCGCGAAGATCCGCGTCGACGCGCTCGAGGGCGTGACCCCCGAGAAGGCCGCCGCGATCGTCGACGAGGCCAAGTTCCCCGCCGAGCTGCGCGACCAGGCCATCGAGATGGTCCAGGCGCTGTGGAAGGTCTACGTCGAGGAGGACGCCACCCTCGTCGAGGTCAACCCGCTGGCGCGCCTCGAGGGCGACAAGCTCGAGGCCCTCGACGGCAAGGTGTCGCTGGACGACAACGCCTCCGAGGTCCGCCACCCCGACCACGCGCAGTTCGAGATCCGCGAGGAGGCCGACGCGCTGGAGTCGAAGGCCAAGGACAAGGGCCTCAACTACGTCAAGCTCGACGGCCAGGTCGGCATCATCGGCAACGGCGCGGGCCTCGTGATGAGCACCCTCGACGTCGTCGCCTACGCCGGCGAGGCGCACGGCGGCGTGAAGCCCGCCAACTTCCTCGACATCGGCGGCGGCGCCAACGCCCAGGTGATGGCCGACGGCCTCGACGTGATCCTGGGCGACGAGCAGGTGAAGAGCGTGTTCGTGAACGTCTTCGGTGGCATCACCGCCTGCGACGAGGTCGCCAACGGCATCAAGGGCGCGCTGGAGATCCTCGGCGACGAGGCCTCCAAGCCCCTCGTCGTGCGCCTCGACGGCAACAACGTCGAGGCGGGTCGCCGCATCCTCGATGAGCTCAACCACCCGCTGGTCACCCAGGTCGACACGATGGACGGCGCGGCCGACAAGGCCGCCGAGCTCGCCCACCAGGCCTGAGAGAGAACTGGACACAATCACATGAGCATCTACCTCAACAAGGACTCCAAGATCATCGTCCAGGGCATGACGGGCGGCATGGGTGCCAAGCACACCACCCTCATGGTCGAGTCGGGAGCGAACATCGTCGGCGGCGTCAACGCCCGCAAGGCCGGCACGACCGTCGAGCTCGGCGGCAAGGAGCTGCCCGTCTTCGGCACCGTCGAGGAGGCGATGAAGGAGACCGGCGCCGACGTGTCGGTGGCCTTCGTGCCGCCCGCGTTCACCAAGGACGCCTGCTTCGAGGCCATCGACGCCGAGATCCCGCTCCTCGTGGTCATCACCGAGGGTGTGCCCGTCCTCGACACCGCCGAGGTCGTGCAGTACCTCGAGGGCAGGTCCACCCGGATGATCGGCCCGAACTGCCCGGGCATCATCACGCCGGAGGAGTCGCTGGCCGGCATCACGCCGCACACGATCGCGGGCAAGGGGCCGGTCGGCCTGGTCTCGAAGTCCGGCACGCTGACCTACCAGATGATGTTCGAGCTGAAGGACTTCGGCTTCACGACCGCCATCGGCATCGGCGGTGACCCGATCGTGGGCACCACCCACATCGACGCGCTCGAGGCCTTCGAGAACGACCCCGACACCTTGGCGATCGTGATGATCGGCGAGATCGGCGGAGACGCCGAGGAGCGGGCCGCGGCCTACATCAAGGACCACGTCACCAAGCCGGTCGTCGGCTACGTCGCCGGCTTCACCGCGCCGGAGGGCAAGACCATGGGCCACGCCGGCGCCATCGTGTCGGGCTCCTCGGGCACCGCGCAGGCCAAGAAGGAGGCCCTCGAGGCCGCCGGGGTCAAGGTCGGCAAGACGCCGTCCGAGACCGCGGCCCTGATGCGGGAGATCCTTCAGAACCTCTGATCGAGGCTCGCGCCAGAACCCTCCAGACGGCTCCGCAGGTCCACCTGCGGGGCCGTCTGGCTTTCGTGGCGCGCAGGTCGCTTGGCCTCCCAGAGCACGCGCCACACCACGTGTGCGCCGATCAGGCGTACGGGCGCGACGGCGCGGCGCGGCGCGGAGGGCAGCGTGGGGCAGGCCGAGCTGGCCAGCGTGGATGGAATGGACATGGTTGTTAGCACCCCGTTCTCGTGAACACACACATCGCCGGAAGGATCTCTTCCGTGGTCCCCGTGACCCCGTCGGCCTGCTCGTCCAGCGATGCGAGCGAGCCCTCACCGTATGTCGCGACGAGCAGGCGGGCCGAACCGACCCGGGTCGACGTCTCGGGTCCGGCGGACGGCGTGGCCCCGTCCTCGAAGATCACCATCGCGTCGACGGTGGCGCGCAGCGGCTCGACCGTGGAGGCGACGCCCTCGTCGGACGGCCACCGGCCGTAGGTCGAGGTGACCAGCAGCGCAGCGCCGACCGGGACGACGTGGAGGACGGTCGCGCCGCCGCCGGATGCCCCGTCGAAGGCGTAGTTCTGCACGAGCGTGGTGGCCGGGGCGGCTCCGAAGGGTGACTCCCGCACCTCGGTCAGGGTCTCCACGCCGGCGTCGCCGCCGTCGCGCGGGTCGCACTCCGCCGGCAGGTCGGTGAAGGACCGCGCCACCTCCTGTGCCTGCTCGGGGGTCCCCAGGAGCACCAGCTCGCGCGTGTCGGCCGACTCGCCGCCGCTGTCGTCCGCGACCATCCGGTCGCGCAGGCCGAGCCCGCGCAGGGGCTCGGTCCCACACAGCGACAGGTCGCGCAGGCCGGTGCCGCTGCGCGAGGTCGCGACGATGTCGGAGGGCCCGCCCATGCCGGCGGACAGTGCGAAGTCGTCGGGGATCGCGGTGCCGGTCTTCACCGAGGCCTCACGGGCGCTCGCGTCGGCGGCGCTGTCGACACCGCCGGTCATCGAGGCGTCGACCGGGCCCCGGTCGCCGCAGCCGCCGAGCGTCAGCAGGCAGGCGACGGCCCCGGTGACGAGCGGTGCGCGGAACCTCATGCACGTTGAGACACTCGAGCAGGGCAAAAGGTTGCGTCGCGGACCTCAGCCGGCGTTGTCGAGCGCGGCGAGGCGCTCCTGCACCCTGCCGGCGAGGGCGATGAAGTCAGGACGCGACATCGTCATGTTGCGGTCCGGGGCGAAGCCGAGCTGGGAGACCGCCGAGCCGTCGCGCACGACTGCCATCAGGAACGGGAAGGACTGGCGGTCGTTGAGCTCGATCGTCAGCGCCCACACGCTCAGGTCGGTGGCCTGCGACGACGAGGACTCCAGCTGGGTCACGGTGGTGCCGAGGTTGGCTCGGCCGCACTCGCGGATCCGCGTGCGGACCTGCTCGACGAACGAGCGGGCGCGGGCCTGCTCCATCTTCCCGACCGTCTGGGTGAGGCCGAGCTGCGAGGCGTTGGGGGTCTCGGGAAAGAGGAAGGTGCGCGTCAGGGCCCGACGGATGCCCTTGCCGGTGAACGTGGTGCGGTCGCACCTGGTGGCGGCGTAGTTGTTGCGGGCCTTCTCCGGATCGGTGCCGACCCACGGGCCACGGACGGCTGCCACGGGCGGGAGGTCGACGACCGACAGCAGCCCGGGCGGCGTACCGACGTCGAGCGGTCCCGTGGCCCGGGCCCGGGCGCGGCCGGCGCACGTGCCGGCCCCCTCGGACCCGCACACGGCGTTCACGGCGGCGGCCAGCCCGGTGAGGACGGCCTTGTCCGAGGCGGCGCGCCCCTGGCTGCGTACGACATGGGTGACCACGAGGCTGCCGGTGCGCGCGGCGCCCACGGTGACCGTGGCCGGCTGCTTGCCCCACGAACGGAGCCGGAAGGTGCGGGCCTCGTCGCCGACCCGCTTGACCGTGCGCGTGGACAGCAGCTGCGTGCGCGGGTCCGCGCACCCGGCGAACCACAGCGACGCGGTGTCGAAGCCGCGCGCGGCCTGGCGCGGTCCGCGTGACATCTCGACCATCTGCACGGCGGTCGACTCCACGCGGCTGACCCGGCGCTTCTTCGTGCGCCGGTCCTCGCCCTTGCCCACGGTGCGGCGGACCACGCGCGTCGCCGAGCCCTCCCACGTGCGGGCCAGCGCGGTGACCCCGTCGGGGTCGGAGAAGCGCTCGCGCTGGCACGGGGCCAGCAGCCCGTCGCCGGACAGGTTGTCGGTGGTCGCGGTCTCCTCCCAGTCCAGGCCGGCGCCGAAGCGCGACATCTGGGGGGCCGACAGCAGGGCGGACTCGCCGATGATCTCCTCGCCCGCGGAGTCGTCCACGGGGGCGTGGACGGTGACGCCGGCGCTGGCCTTCTCCTCGTCGAGACTGGTCGCCTCGGCGCCTGCGCCGGTCGCCACGAGGGACCCCGACACGACGAGCGCCGCGGTTGCCAGCCCTGCCCCGATGACGGTGTGCGTGCGCCGTCGCGCCGAGCCCGATCGGCGGACCGCGGTCGCGCGCGGCCAGCGGATCTCCTCCAGCGGCGCGGCGAGGTCGTGCAGCAGGCGCGACACCTCCGTGGTCGGCGCGTCGCGGTGCAGCGCGAACTGCGCGGTCGCCGTCTGCAGCTCGCGCTCGGCGTCGCCACGCGGCAGGCCGACCTCGCGGGCGAGGTCGGCGAGGGAGAGGGCGGAGAGGCCGTTGAGCACGAGGAGCTCGCGTTGGCGCGCGGTCAGCTTCGACAGGGCGTCCAGGGTGCTGCGGGCATCGGGGTCGAGCGACTTGTCGCGGTGCCAGATGCGCGCGGTGTGGCGCCGGCGCGCCCGGCGCAGGGCGATCGGGCGGACGTAGGCGTCGCGGTCGTCGAGGAGCGCGACCTTGCGCCAGTGGTGCCAGGCCACGACGAAGGCGTCCCGGACGGCTGCACGTGCGGCAGGCGCGTCACCGGTGAGCGCGTAGGCCTCGTGCAGGAGTCGGGTGCGGGTCTCGACGTAGTAGGCGTCGAACGTCTCGGGGCTCCTCATGACCGCTCCACGGTACGGGAGCCGACCACGGCGCGCACATCCTCTGCTGATCCCGTGGGGGATCTCCGGGGGCGGCGTGGGAGCACGATCATCACCGCGGCCCGGGTGATGATGGGACGGTCATGACGTCGCTCCTCACCCGACCCGACAGCGCGCGGGCCACCCCTGCCCGACAGCGCCCGCTGGTGCTGGTCGCGACCCTCGGGGGAGTGCTGGCTGCCCTGGGTCCGCTGGTCGTGCTGCTCGCGGTGGGCGTGATCGGCTGGTTCATCACCGACGCAGGCGTGCACGGGACCCCGCGCGACGGCATGCGGGTCGGTGCCCTGGCCTGGCTGGCCGGGCACGGGTCCGGCGTGACGGTCATGGGTGCCCGGGTGACGCTCGTGCCCCTGGGCATCACCGCGATCTCAGCCTGGTCGATGTGGCGCCTGGGCCACCGGGTCGGCGACGCGGTGTCCGGTCACGGTCCCGACGCCGACCGCATCTCCGACGGCGAGCGGGACTTCACCGTCCCCACCGCCGTGGTCACCTTCTTCGCCGGTTACGCCGTCGTGGCGGTCGTGGTCGCCACGCTCGCTGCCGGAACCACGGTCGACCCGTCCGTGCCCCGGGTCCTCGCGTGGAGCCTGGCGATGACGGCATTCGTGGCGGCACCCGCCATCGCGGTCGGGTCCGGCCGTGCCGCGATCTGGGCGGCGTTCCTGCCCGCCACGGTCCGCGCCGGGGGCGCTGTCGCCGGCGCCGTCCTCACCTCCCTGCTCGTGGTCTCGACGCTGGTGTTCCTCGTCGCGCTCGGCCTGTCCTTCAGCGACGCGGCCACGACGGCCGCCCAGCTGCACCCGAGCCCGTCCGAGATCGGCCTCTACTCGCTCCTCAACACCGCGCTGCTGCCCAACGCCGCGCTCCTCTGCGGCGCATTCCTGCTCGGCCCCGGCTTCGTCGTCGGTGGCGCCACGCTCGTCTCGCCCGCCGCCGTGGTGCTCGGGCCGCTCCCGGCGCTGCCGTTGCTCGCTGCGCTGCCCGCCGTCGGTACGCCGCCCGCCTGGGTCGGCACGCTGATGGTCGTGCCGCCGCTGGTGGCCGCCGTCGCGGCGCTGCGCACCCTGCGCGGCCGCCCGCTGACCTGGGACCGCATCGCGCTCGCCGGGTGCGGCGGCGGACTCGTCGCCGGTGTCGGGTTCGCCGCGCTGGCCGCCCTGTCCGGCGGCGCCGCCGGCCCGGGCCGGATGCGCTTCGTCGGTCCGCTGGTGCCCGACGTCCTCGTGCACGCGGTCACCGCCTGTGGTGTCGGCGCACTGCTCGGCGCAGCCGTGGTGTCGCTCCAGGCGTGGCGCGCCGCGCGCGCCCGGGTGGACGAGGACTGAGCATGGGGGCTGGTCACAGCCACGGCGACCGTCCCGGGCTGGGACCCGCGCCGCGGCACCTGAGGGTGCTGATGGCCCTGCTCGTGGGACCCCTCGTGCTCGCGACCGTCATCGGCGTGGCGGTGCTCTGGCCCGACGGCGACCTCGAGATCAGCGGGCCGGGGGTCGACGTGCAACGGGGCACCGCGCAGGTCCGGGAGATCGGCGAGTGCCGCCAGGACGTGGTCGGCTGCCAGGCGGCCCAGGTCGAGCTGCTCAGCGGACCGGGTGCGCCCGGCGAGGCGGAGGCGTTGCTGCCCTACGGCGAGCGTGCGCCGGTCGTGGAACCCGGCGACCGGATCATCGTGTCCTTCACCGCCGAGGCGCCTGAGGGCGAGCAGTACGCCTTCCAGGACTTCGACCGCGGTCCGCCGCTGCTCGTGCTGACCCTCCTCTTCGCGATCGGCGTGCTCGCGCTGTCGCGCTGGCGGGGCATCGGGGCGCTGGCCAGCCTGGCGTACTCCCTGGTCCTCATCGCGGTCTTCACGCTGCCCGCGATCATGGAGGGCTCCTCGCCCCTCGCGGTCGCGGTGGTCACCGCGGCGGCGATCATGCTCGTCACCCTCTACCTGTCGCACGGCTTCGACGTGCGCTCGACCGTCGCGATGCTCGGCACGCTGGTCTCGCTGCTGGTGATCGGCGCGATCGGGTGGGTCTTCACCGGCGTCGGCCACTTCACCGGGCTCGTCGACGAGGGCAGCCAGTACATCTCCGGCATCGCCACGCAGGTCGACCTCCGCGGCCTGCTGCTGGCCGGCCTGGTGATCGGTGCGCTCGGCGTGCTCGACGACGTCACCGTGACCCAGACGTGGGCGGTGTGGGAGCTCGCCGACGTGGACCCCGACGCCAGCACGCGGACCCTCTTCGTGCGCGCCATGCGCATCGGGCGCTCCCACGCCGCCTCCACCGTCAACACCCTCGTGCTGGCCTACGTCGGGGCGACCCTGCCGCTGATGCTGGTCTTCTCGGCACTCGACCTGCCCTTCGGCATCGCCGTCAGCCAGGAGATCGTCGCGCAGGAGGTCGTGCGCGGTCTCGTCGGCGGGCTCGGCATCCTCGCGGCCGTGCCGGTCACCACCCTGGTCGCGGCCCTGGTCGCGGGACGGCTGGTCCGGGAGCGGACGGCGGCCGCCGGTCCCTCCCACCGCGCCTAGACTCACCGCGTGAACAGTCCCGCCCGCATCGTCGTCCTGGTGTCCGGTGCCGGCACCAACCTGCAGGCCCTGCTCGATGCCTGCACCGAGTCGTCGTACGGCGCGCGCGTGGTCGCGGTCGGCGCCGACCGCGACGACATCGAGGGCCTCGCGCGGGCCGATCGTGCGGGGGTGCCGACCTTCGTCGCGAAGGTGGGCGACTACACGTCCCGCGAGCACTGGGACCGGGCGCTGGGCGACAAGGTGGGGGCCTTCGAACCCGACCTCGTGGTGTCGGCCGGTTTCATGAAGCTGCTGTCCGCGGACTTCCTCGAGCGCTTCCTCACCCTCAACACCCACCCCGCCCTGTGTCCGGCCTTCCCGGGGATGCACGGCCCCCGCGACGCCCTCGAGCACGGCGTCAAGGTCACCGGCGCGACCCTCTTCGTCGTCGACGCCGGGGTCGACACCGGCCCGATCGTGGCGCAGGTGCCCGTGACCGTGGAGGAGGACGACGACGTCGCCTCGCTCCACGAGCGGATCAAGACCGCCGAGCGCGCGATGCTCGTCGACGCGGTGGGCCGCATCGCCCGCGACGGCCTCGCGGTGGAGGGCCGCCGGGTTCGCATCGGCGCCGGTCCTCGGTAGTCTGCTGCCACACGACTGGCGCAGGTGGGCCACCACCAGGGAGTGACGCGCGAGGACATCGAACGCCTGGGTGCCTCGACTCAATCACCATCCGAGGAGTCCCGTGTCCGACCAGCCCGACCTGATGCGCATCCCGATCCGCCGAGCGCTCGTCTCCGTCTACGACAAGACCGGCCTCGACGACCTGGTCCGCGGCCTGCACGACGGCGGCGTCGAGCTGGTCTCGACCGGCGGCTCGGCCGCGCTGATCGAGTCGCTCGGCCTCCCGGTGACCAGGGTCGAGGACCTCACCGGCTTCCCCGAGTGCCTCGACGGCCGGGTCAAGACGCTGCACCCGCGCGTGCACGCCGGCATCCTCGCCGACCGCCGCCTCGACTCCCACGTCGCGCAGCTCGCGGAGCTCGGCGTCGAGCCGTTCGACCTCGTCGTCAGCAACCTCTACCCCTTCACCCAGACCGTCGCCTCCGGCGCGAGCCCCGACGAGTGCGTGGAGCAGATCGACATCGGCGGGCCGTCGATGGTGCGCGCAGCGGCGAAGAACCACCCCAGCGTCGCCATCGTCACCTCGCCCGCGGCGTACGACGACGTGCTCGCCGCCGTGGCAGCCGGCGGCTTCACGCTGGCCCAGCGGCAGCGCCTCGCGGCCGAGGCGTTCGTGCACACCGCGACCTACGACGTCCACGTCGCCTCCTGGATGGGCAACGCGCTGACCGACACCAGCGAGGGCTCGGGCTTCCCGGCGTGGATGGGTGCGACCTGGAGCAAGGAGGCAGTGCTGCGCTACGGCGAGAACCCCCACCAGGGCGCCGCGCTCTACTCCAACGGCTTCCTCCCCGAGGGGCCCGGGCTCGCCCAGGCCACGCAGCACCACGGCAAGGAGATGTCCTACAACAACTACGTCGACGCGGACGCTGCCCGCCGGGCGGCGTACGACTTCGACGAGCCGGCCGTGGCGATCATCAAGCACGCCAACCCCTGCGGCATCGCGATCTGCTCCGACGACGTGGCGGACCCGATCTCGGTGGCCCACCGCCTCGCCCACGAGTGTGACCCGGTCAGCGCCTTCGGCGGCGTGATCGCGACCAACGTGCCGGTCTCGGTGGCGATGGCCCAGCAGGTCGCGGAGATCTTCACCGAGGTGATCGTCGCCCCGGGCTACGAGGACGGTGCGGTCGAGGCGCTCCAGGCCAAGAAGAACATCCGCATCCTCGAGTGCCCGCCGCTCACGCGCGGCGGCGGCGAGATGCGCGCGATCTCGGGCGGGCTGCTGCTGCAGGCCCGTGACGTGATCTCGGCCGAGG
The DNA here is from genome assembly GCF_021083185.1 of Nocardioides furvisabuli. GTDB lineage: Bacteria > Actinomycetota > Actinomycetes > Propionibacteriales > Nocardioidaceae > Nocardioides > Nocardioides furvisabuli. The sequence goes on from NZ_JAIGQB010000005.1 coordinate 67,470, forward strand.
GCGACGACCCGTCGACGTGGACGCTCGCGACCGGCGAGGCCGCGTCCGAGGAGGTCCTCGCCGACCTCGCCTTCGCGTGGCGCGCCTGCCGCGCGGTGAAGTCCAACGCGATCCTCCTGGCCTCCGGCGGCGCGTCCGTCGGGGTCGGGATGGGCCAGGTCAACCGCGTCGACTCGTGCCGCCTCGCCGTCGAGCGCGCGGGGGAGCGGGCCGCCTCGGCCGTCGCCGCTTCCGACGCCTTCTTCCCCTTCGCCGACGGCCCGCAGATCCTCATCGACGCGGGTGTGAAGGCCATCGTGCAGCCCGGTGGCTCGGTCCGCGACGCCGAGGTGGTCGCGGCCTGCGAGGCGGCCGGCGTGACGATGTACCTCACCGGCACGAGGCACTTCTTCCACTAGGACGCGCCAGCCACTCCGCGAGCCCCAGCCCCACCCCCGATCCCTAGGATGACCCCGTGACGGCACAGACCCTGGACGGCGCAGCGACGCTGCGGACCATCAAGGCCGAGCTCGCCGAGCGCGTCGCCGCGCTCGAGGAGAAGGGGGTCGTCCCCGGCCTCGGCACGGTGCTGGTCGGCGACGACCCCGGCTCGCACTGGTACGTCGGCGCGAAGCACAAGGACTGCGCCGAGATCGGCATCACCTCGATCCGGCGCGACCTGCCCGCGACGGCGAGCCAGGCCGAGGTCGAGGCGGTCATCGACGAGCTCAACGCCGACGACGCGTGCACCGGCTTCCTCGTGCAGCAGCCCACCGGCCTCGACGAGTTCGCGCTGCTCTCGCGTGTCGACCCCGGCAAGGACGTCGACGGCCTGCACCCGATGAACCTCGGCAAGCTGGTGCTCGGGGAGTCCGGTCCCCTTCCCTGCACCCCGGTCGGGGCGATCGAGCTGCTGCGTCGCCACGACGTGGCCATCGCCGGCGCCGAGGTGGTCGTGGTCGGCCGCGGCCTCACCGTCGGGCGTCCGCTCGGGCTGCTGCTGACCCGCCGGTCCGAGAACGCCACCGTCACGCTCTGCCACACCGGCACCGTCGACCTCGCCGCACACGTGCGGCGCGCCGACATCGTGATCGCCGCGGCCGGCGTGCCGGGGATCATCACCTCCGACATCGTCAAGCCGGGTGCTGCGGTGCTCGACGTCGGGGTCTCACGCGTGGACGGAAAGGTGACCGGCGACGTGCACCCCGGCGTGTGGGACGTGGCCGGATGGGTCTCGCCCAACCCCAAGGGCGTCGGGCCGATGACGCGCGCGATGCTGCTGAGCAACATCGTCGAGATCGCCGAGAGGTCCGTCGCCTGACATGGGCGAGCCGGACCGCATCGAGCCGCCCGACTCCGTGGACCCGGTGTCGGCTGAGCCGGTCGACCTCGAGGAACCGCGACGCTACCCCTCCACCCTCGGAGGGGGGTTCTACCTGGTGGTGCTCGGCGTCGTCGGGTTCGCCCTGGTGCTGGTCTCGCTCGGCGAGTGGCGCAACGGCATCCGTCTGTTCGGCGGCTCGCTGCTCCTCGCCGCCGCCGTACGCCTGGTGCTGCCCACCCGCAACGCCGGCATGCTCGCCGTACGCCACAAGGTGCTCGACGCGCTCATCCTGCTCGCGCTCGGTGGCTCGCTGATCTTCCTGGCGGGCTCGATCCCGGACCAGCCGGGCGCCTTCTAGCGTTGCCCCACGCACGAACGGTGCGTGAGGCAGGCGCTGCAGAACCTGTCCCACGCACCGCTCGGGTGCGTCAGTGCCTCAGATGAGGCCGAGCTCGGTGACCGCCTGGCGCTCCTCGGCCAGCTCGGCGGTCGAGGCGTCGATGCGCGCCCGGGAGAAGTCGTCGATCTCGAGGCCCTCGACGATCGACCAGTCGCCACCCGAGGTGGTGACGGGGAACGAGGAGATCAGGCCCTCGGGGACGCCGTACTCTCCCCGGGACGCCACGGCCATGGAGACCCAGTCGTCGGCGGCGGAGCCGAAGAGCCAGTCGCGGGCGGCGTCGATCGTGGCGGATGCGGCGGAGGCGGCCGAGGACGAGCCCCGGGCGTCGATGATCGCGGCACCGCGCTTGGCGACGGTGGGGATGAAGTCGTTCTCCAGCCAGGCCTGGTCGCCGATGAGCTCGGCGGCGTTGCGGCCGGCGACCTCGGCGTGGAAGAGGTCGGGGTACTGGGTCGCGGAGTGGTTGCCCCAGATCGTCATCTTCTTGATGTCGGTGACGGACGCGCCGGTCTTGGCCGCGAGCTGGCTGATGGCGCGGTTGTGGTCGAGACGGGTCAACGCGGAGAAGCGCTCGCGCGGGATGTCGGGGGCGTTGCTCATCGCGATGAGGGCGTTGGTGTTGGCCGGGTTGCCGGTGACGCCGATGCGTACGTCGTCGGCGGCGACCGCGTTGAGGGCCTTGCCCTGCGCGGTGAAGATCGCACCGTTGGCCGAGAGCAGGTCGCCGCGCTCCATGCCCGGGCCGCGCGGGCGCGCGCCGACGAGCAGGGCGAGGTTGACGCCGTCGAAGATCTTCTCGGCGTCCGCGCCGATCTCCACGCCGGCGAGCTGCGGGAAGGCGCAGTCGTCGAGCTCCATCACGACGCCCTCGAGCGCCTTGAGGGCCGGCTCGATCTCGAGCAGGCGGAGCTCGATCGGGCGGTCCGCGGCGAGGGCGCCGCTGGCGAGGCGGAAGAGCAGGCTGTAGCCGATCTGACCGGCGGCGCCGGTGACGGCGACCTTGAGCGGTTCGGAGGTCACGGTGGGTTTCTCCTCGTGAGGTGAGCGCGAGCGTGGTGTCCCGCTGACGCTAGCAGCGCCACCGCCGCTGGTGGCGGGCTGGTGCGCGGCTGGCATGCTGGCGCCCATGACGAGGCCGCCCGGAGCCGTACGCCGCCCACGGGCTGCCGCAGCGCTGGCGGCCTGCCTCGCGCTCGGGCTGTCGGGATGCGCAGGCGTCGGCCAGCCGCAGCCCTACGACTCCCCGGGGATCAACGGCCTGGTCATCCCCACGCCGACCCCGTCGCACGGGGACTTCGTCGCAGGCGTCGACAACCCGTGGCTCGCGCTGGAGCCCGGTGCCACGTGGCGCTACGACGTGAGCGAGGACGGGCGCACCCTCGGCACCATCGACGCCGAGGTCCTCGACGCCACGACCGAGATCGCCGGGCTGGAGGCCACCGCGCTGCGGGTCACGATGGACCTCGACGGCCCGACGGCCGACGAGACGCGGTTCTACGCCCAGGACGAGGACGGCAACGTCTGGCTGGTGGGGGTCGACTCGGCCACTGGGCTGTCGTGGCGAGCCGGGGTCGACAGTGCCGAGGCGGGCCTGGCGATGCCCGCGGACCCGCGGCTCGGGGACGGCTGGGTGCGGTTCAGCGTGCCGAACCTCCTCGAGGCCACCACCCGGGTCGAGGACCAGTCGTCCACGCTGGTGCAGACGCGTGACGAGGCCGGCACCACCACTCGCAAGGTCTACGAGCGGGGCGTCGGCCTCGCCAGCGTCGAGGACCTCACCGCCGGGTGGCAGGCGGTCCTGGCGCGCTAGGTCGGGCGCGGCCGGTCAGGCTCAGTCCGGCCGGCGCACCTGGGTGCGGCCGTCGTCGTCGCCGTCGGGGTTGCCCCAGTGGCCGGGAGCACCCTGGCCGGGCTGCTGCGGCTGCTGTCCGGGCTGCTGCTGCGGCGCACCCCACTGACCGGGCTGCGTCGGCGGCTGCTGCTGCACGGGCTGGCCCCACTGGCCGGGAGCCGGCTGCTGCGGGGCGCCGTACGCGGGGTCGGGCTGCTGCTGCGGCGCAGCGGGCTGGCCCCACTGCTGCTGCGGGGGAGCGCCCCACGCGGCGCCGGGCTGGCCCCAGCCGCCCTGCTGGCCCTGGTTCCACTGGGCCTCGTAGCCGCCGGGGACGAACTGGTCCTTGCGGCCGCCGCCGAAGCTGAGGCCGGAGCCGGCGACCGGGGCGGAACCGTGGCCGAAGAGGAGCGGGTAGGTCAGTCCGGCGATCGCCGCGCCGACGAGCGGGGCCACGACGAAGAGCCAGAGCTGGACGATCGCGTCGGTGCCGGCGAAGACCCCCACGCCGATCGAGCGGGCCGGGTTGACCGAGGTGCCGGTGAGCGGGATCGCGACGAAGTGGATCATCGCCAGCGCCAGGCCGATCGCGAGCGGCCCCATGGCCACGTTGACCTCGTTGCGCTCGTCGGTGACGGCGAGGATCACCCACAAGAAGATCGCGGTGAGCAGGATCTCCACGAGCAGCGCGGCCCACCAGGCATAGCCGGAACCTGCGTCGCCGAAGAAGTTCTGACCCATGTTGCCCTCGGCGCTGAACCCCTCGAAGCCGTTGCCGAGGCCGAAGAGCATCGCGCCGGCCAGCAGGCCGCCGAGGAGCTGGGCGGCCATGTAGATGCCGACCTGGTTCCACGGCAGGCGGCCGCCGAGCACGGCGCCCAGCGTCACGGCCGGGTTGAAGTGGCCGCCGGAGATGCGGCCCACGGCGTACGCCATGACCACCACGGCGAGGCCGAAGGTGAGGGCCGTCGCGACGAGGTCGCCGCCGCTGTAGACAGCAGCGCCGCAGCCGAAGAACACGAGCACGAAGGTGCCCATCGTCTCTGCGGTGAACTTCTGCCCGGTGGTCGGTGTGGCTTCGACGGTGTCGCTCATGGCGAGTCCCCTCCAGAGTCGTGGTGGCCGTACCCCGCGTAGGCCACGCGAAGCCTAGCCTCGCCCACACGGGGGTGCGAGGGTAGGCGAGTCGCGGCGCAGCCCGGTGTCAGGTATCTTGACGTCAAGAGTTATGCCGCCCGATCGACCACCCCGAGCGACCACCAGGAGCTGTCGTCCCATGGCCAAGATCATCTACACCCACACCGACGAGGCGCCGCTGCTCGCGACGTACTCCTTCCTCCCGATCATCGCCGCCTACGCGAAGACCGCCGGTGTCGAGGTCGAGACGCGCGACATCTCCCTCGCCGGCCGCGTGATCGCGCAGTTCCCCGACCGCCTCACCGAGGAGCAGCGCCTCGACGACGCCCTCGCCGAGCTCGGCGAGCTGGCCACGAAGCCCGAGGCCAACATCATCAAGCTGCCCAACATCTCCGCCTCGACCCCGCAGCTCAAGGCGACCATCGCCGAGCTGCAGTCGCAGGGCTACGACCTGCCGGCCTACCCGGAGAACCCGCAGACCGACGAGGAGCGCGAGGCCCGCGCCCGCTACGACAAGGTCAAGGGCTCCGCGGTGAACCCGGTCCTGCGCGAGGGCAACTCCGATCGCCGCGCGCCGGCCTCGGTCAAGAACTACGCCAAGGCCCACCCGCACTCGATGGGCGCCTGGAGCAGTGAGTCGAAGACGTCGGTGGCCACCATGGGCCACGACGACTTCCGCACCAATGAGCAGTCCGTCGTGCTCGACGCCGACGACACCCTCTCGATCGTCCACGTCGGGGCGGGCGGCGAGGAGACCGTCCTGAAGGAGGGCCTCGCGGTCCTCGAGGGCGAGGTCGTCGACGCCACCTTCATGAGCGCCTCCGCGCTGGACGCCTTCCTGGAGGAGCAGGTCGCGAAGGCCAAGGCCGACGGCGTGCTCTTCTCCGCCCACCTCAAGGCCACGATGATGAAGGTCTCCGACCCGATCATCTTCGGCCACGTGGTGCGCGCCTACTTCGCCGACGTGTTCGCCCAGTACGGCGAGCAGCTGGCCGCCGCGGGCCTCTCGGCCAACGACGGCCTCGGCGCGATCCTCGCCGGTCTCGACGAGGTCGAGGGCGGCGCAGAGATCAGGGCCGCCTTCGAGAAGGGGCTCGCCGAGGGTCCCGCGCTGGCCATGGTCGACTCCGACAAGGGCATCACCAACCTCCACGTGCCCTCCGACGTCATCATCGACGCCTCGATGCCGGCGATGATCCGCACCTCGGGCCAGATGTGGAACGCCGACGGCGAGCAGCAGGACACCCTCGCGGTGATCCCCGACTCCTCCTACGCCGGCGTCTACCAGGCCGCGATCGACGACTGCCGCACCCACGGCGCGCTCGACCCCTCGACCATGGGCTCGGTGCCCAACGTCGGCCTGATGGCCAAGGCGGCCGAGGAGTACGGCTCGCACGACAAGACCTTCGAGGTCCCCGCCACGGGCAAGGTCGAGGTCCGCAACGCCGCCGGCGACGTGCTGATGTCGCACGACGTGGAGCCCGGCGACATCTGGCGTGCCTGCCAGACCAAGGACGCCTCGATCCGTGACTGGGTCAAGCTCGCCGTCACCCGTGCCCGCGCCAGCGCGACGCCCGCGATCTTCTGGCTCGACAGGAGCCGCGCGCACGATGCCAACCTCATCGCCAAGATCGAGGCCTACCTGCCCGAGCACGACACCGAGGGCCTGACGCTGGAGATCATGGCGCCGGCCGAGGCGACGACGTACTCGCTCGAGCGGATCCGCCGCGGCGAGGACACCATCTCGGTGACCGGCAACGTGCTCCGCGACTACAACACCGACCTGTTCCCGATCCTCGAGCTCGGCACCAGCGCCAAGATGCTCTCGATCGTCCCGCTGATGAACGGCGGCGGCCTCTTCGAGACCGGCGCGGGCGGATCGGCGCCCAAGCACGTGCAGCAGCTGGTGAAGGAGGACTACCTGCGCTGGGACAGCCTGGGTGAGTTCTTCGCGCTGGCGGCCTCGCTCGACCACCTCGGCGGGTACGACGACAACGCGCGCGCCCGGATCCTCGGCGAGACCCTCGACCGGGCGACGGAGACCTTCCTCAACGAGGACCGCTCGCCGGGGCGCAAGCTCGGCACGATCGACAACCGCGGCTCGCACTTCTACCTCGCCCTCTACTGGGCCGAGGAGCTGGCGAAGCAGACCGAGGACGCCGACCTCGCGGCAGCCTTCGCCGCTCTGGCCGGCACGCTGCGCGAGAACGAGCAGACGATCGTCGACGAGCTGCTCGCGGTGCAGGGCAAGCCCGCCGACATCGGCGGCTACTTCCGCCCCGACCCGGAGAAGGCGGCGGCGGTGATGCGCCCGTCGACGACCTTCAACGAGGCGCTCGCCACCATCGGCTGACCCTCCGCGCGCAGCGCGACCCGCGTCACAGCCGGGGCCCCCGGGGAATACTCCTCGGGGGCCCTGTCTTGCGTCCAGTGATGACGACTGCTGCTCCCGCCCCGCCCGGATCCACCCTCGACGACCTCGACGTCGCGTCGGTGACCGCGCGGCACTTCGGGCTCGCCGTCCTGGCGCTGGCCATGGGCGGCTTCGCGATCGGCACGACGGAGTTCGTGACGATGGGGCTGCTGCCGCAGATCGCCGGCGGCGTCGACGTCTCGATCCCCACCGGCGGCCACGTCATCTCGGCGTACGCCGTGGGTGTGGTGGTGGGTGCCCCGGTCCTCGCCTTCCTCGGTGCCCGGCTCCCGCGGCGCGCGCTGCTCCTCGCGCTGATGGCCGCCTTCGCGCTCGGCAACAGCGTCAGCGCCCTGGCCACGTCGTACGAGCAGCTGATGCTCGCGCGCTTCGCCGCCGGCCTGCCGCACGGCGCCTACTTCGGCGTCGCGTCACTGGTCGCGGCCAGCATGGCCCGCCCCTCGCGCAAGGGCCGGGCGGTCTCGCAGGTGATGCTCGGGCTCTCGGTCGCCAACGTGCTCGGCGTGCCCGCCGCCACGGTGCTCGGCCAGGAGCTCGGGTGGCGTGCGGCCTTCTGGGCGGCCTCCGGGCTCGCCGTGCTGACGCTGGTCCTGGTCGCCTGGTTCGTCCCCTCGGTGCCCGGCGACGCGGGGGCGAGCGGGCGGCGCGAGCTCTCCGCCTTCAAGGTCCCCCAGGTGTGGCTGACGCTGCTGGCCGGAGCGGTGGGCTTCGGCGGCATGTTCGCCGTCTACACCTACATCGCGCCCGTCGTCACGGACGTCGCGGGACTGGGGGAGCGGTCGGTCGCGATCTTCCTGCTGTCCTTCGGCCTCGGCATGGTCGCCGGCACCTGGCTGGCCGGGATCATGGCCGACTGGTCGATCTTCCGCTCGCTGATCATCGGCGGGGTCGGCATGGCGGTGACGATGCTGGCCTTCTGGCTGGCCGCGCCCCACGGCTGGGCCGCGCTGCCGGTCGTCTTCCTGATCACCACGCTGGGCTCGGTGCTGGTGGTGAACCTCCAGCTGCGCCTGATGGACGTCGCCGGCGAGGCGCAGACGCTCGGTGCGGCGATGAACCACGCCTCGCTCAACATCGCCAACGCCCTCGGCGCCTGGCTCGGTGGCCTCGTCATCGCCGCGGGCTGGGGCCTGCGCGCCCCGGCGCTGGTGGGCCTGGGGCTCTCCCTGGCCGGTGTGGCGATCCTGCTGCTCTCGGCCACGCTCCACGTGCGTGGCCGCGCGTCGACCTCCGACTGATTTTCCTGGAGTTAACACAGTCGGAACTCCTGCGTAAGCCAGACTTGGAACGATCCAAGGCATGGAGGCGGGGGGACCGCCCCGAAATCTTCCGGAGGTCAGGCATGGACGAGGACACGATCATCACCGCCATGGAGCGCCGTCGCGAGCTGCGCGACCGCAACGTGCACGACGTGGTGGAGCTGCTGCAGCGGCGCGAGGAGCTCAAGGGGGTCTACCCGATGGCCGACCTGGTGGTCGACAACCTCGGCTGGGTGGTCTGAGCCCGCGGGTCCGACGCAGCACGAGCCCCGCCCGGGACCGGGCGGGGCTCGTGTCGTCCCGGGGGCTGGCTCAGATCAGCCAGCAGTTGCTCAGCTGCGGGAGCCCGAGGAACCTCGCCTCGAAGAACGGCAGCGCCTCCGCCGTCTGGGGCAGGATGCCACCCACGTGGAGCGGGGCGATGTTGGTGGAGAAGAAGACGTTGGCGCCCTTGCCGCACCACGACCTCGCCATCTGCTTGCCCACCGTGTAGGGGATCACGTCGTCCAGCGCAGAGTGCGTGACCAGCACCGGGACGCTCGGCCTGATCGTCCCGATCCGCTGGGCGGCCACGATGGACCTGAACGGCTCGGCCGCCATCAGGGCCGACATCGGCTGGCCGTTGTAGCTCAGCGTCGACGACTTCACGAAGGCGTTGTTGAGCAGGTCGAAGACGCACTCGGTCTCGACCCGGTCGCTGGTCGCGCGACCCGTCGCGTTCAGGTAGGGCGAGAGGTCGACGTCGTGGCTCGCCGCGAGGCCGCGCAGCGCGAAGAAGGCGAACGAGGAGTAGAGCCCGCCGTCGAGGTGGGTGGCGACCTTGGTGAGGTCGGCCGGGACCGCGCCGACCACCGCGCCCTTGAGGCGGAGCTCGGGGGCGTACGTGGAGGCGAGCTCGACCGCGGACGCCGCAGCGCCACCGCCCTGGGAGTAGCCCATCAGCCCGACCGGGCTGGTGCTGCTCAAGCCGGTGCCGGACAGGCGCTGGGCGGCGCGTACGACGTCGAGCGTCGCGCGGCCCTGCGAGACGCGGTCCATGTAGGTGTGGACGCCGATGGTGCCGAGGCCCTCGTAGTCCGGCATCGCCACGGCGTAGCCACGCAGCAGCAGGCCCTCGATGCCGATGCCCTCGTACTCGATGCCCTCGGAGAACTGGCGCGACGGTGCGCACCGGTCCGCCATGCCCTGGGTGCCGGGCGCGTAGCCGATGACCGGGCGCGAGCCCACGCCGATCCACGGGGCGTTGGGCACCAGGACGGTGCCGGAGACCGCGATCGCCCTGCCGGCGCGGTTGGTGCTCTTGTAGAGCACCCGCTTGGCGTTGCGGACCAGGCTCGTCACGTCGAGCGGGTCGAGCAGGAACGTCATCGCCTCGCTGCGGATCAGCGCGCCGTTGGCGCTGGGCAGCGAGCCGGGGGTCTCGTAGAACGCGGGCCGCGGCGGCTCCGCGACCGCGGCGTGGGCCGTGGTGGGAGCCAGGGCCCCGGTCGCGAGCGTGGCGGTCAGGACGGTGAGGAGTGACGCGATCGCGCGTGCCGACCGACCCCGAGATCGGGTTCGACGGCCAGATGGTGCTGCCATGGTGGCTTCCCTCCCCGACCGGACGACCCGGCCTCGAGCGGAAACCTACTGGTGAGTCACATCACAGGGGGTGTGACGTTCGTCACGCGTAGACCATGCCCATCGCCTTGCGGACTTCGTCGAGGGTGGCCTCGGCGACCTCGTTGGCGCGCGTGTTGCCGCGTCGCAGCACCTCCGAGAGGTAGCCGGGGTCGGCCTCGAGCTCGGCGCGGCGCGCGCGCAGCGGGGCGAGCTCGGTGTTGATCGCGTCGGTGAGCCGGCCCTTGAGCGCACCACCGCCGCCGTCGCCGATCTCGTCGGCCACGGTCGCGGGGTCGGTCCCCTCGCAGAGCGCGATCAGGGTCAGCAGGTTGGCGACCTCGGGACGCCCGTCCGGGTCGTAGGTGATGACGCGATCGCTGTCGGTCCTGGCGCCCTTGAGCTTCTTGGCCGTCTCGTCGGCGCTCATCCGCAGCTCGACGACGTTGCCCTTCGACTTGCTCATCTTGGTGCCGTCGGTGCCGAGGATGAGCGGGGCCTCCGACAGCAGGGCGCCGGGCTCGGGGAAGACCGGCGCATAGCGGTCGTTGAAGCGGCGTGCCACGACCCGGGTCTGCTCGAGGTGGGGGAGCTGGTCGCGCCCCACCGGGACGACGTTGGCCTTGCAGAACAGGATGTCGGCGGCCTGGTGGACGGGGTAGGTCAGCAGCAGGCCGCCGATCGAGGTGATGCCGGCCGACCTGGCCTCGTCCTTGACCGTGGGGTTGCGCTGGAGCTCCGCCACGCTGACCAGGCTGAGGAAGGGCAGCATCAGCTGGTTGAGTGCCGGGACGGAGGAGTGGGTGAAGATCGTCGCCTTCTCCGGGTCGAGGCCGGCGGCGATGTTGTCGAGGAGCAGGTTGCGCACGTTGCCGGCGATGTCGCCGGCGACCTCGCGGTCGGTGATCACCTGGTAGTCGGCGATGAGCTGCCAGATCTCGGCGCCGCTGTCCTGCAGGCGGAGGCGGTTGCGGATCGAGCCGAAGTAGTGGCCGACGTGCAGCGCTCCGGTCGGACGGTCCCCGGTCAGCATCCGCAGCGAGGCCGGGTCGTCGGCCATCTGCTGCTCGATCGCCTCGCTGCGGGCCTGGGCGGCGCGGAAGGTGTCACTCACGACGGGCGAGCCTACTTCCCGGCTGCACGACGCGGCGAACCGGTTATGTAGGGTCGGTGAGTGCCCACCATCGGAGTAGCCATCGCGATTCCCGAGCCCTGGGCGAGTGAGCTCCAGGACTACCGCACCTCGGTCGGCGACACCACCGCCACGCAGATCCCCACCCACATCACCCTGATCCCGCCGGCGCAGGTCGCGGACGCCGAGCTCGACACCGTCACCGAGCACCTCGCTCACGCGGCCTCGGCCGTGGAGCCCTTCGACATCCACCTGCGCGGCACCGGCACGTTCCGCCCGGTGTCCCCGGTGGTCTTCGTGACCGTGGCCGAGGGGATCTCCCACTGCGAGGTGCTCGCCGACGCCGTACGCCGGGGTCCCCTCGCGGTCGACCTCGACTTCCCCTACCACCCGCACGTCACCATCGCCCACCACCTCGACGACCCGGTCCTCGACCGTGCCTTCGACGAGCTCGCCACCTTCGAGTGCCGCTTCGGTGTCGACGCCTTCAGCCTCTACGTCCACGACGAGCAGGCCGGCTGGCAGCCCACCGAGCGCTACGAGCTGGGCTGACATGTCCTTCGTCTCGTCTGTCAAGGACCGCGTCGAGCGCGTGCGTGAGCGCCGTCCCCTCGTCGACCACGTCGTGCGCATGGTCGAGCACTTCGGCAACGTCAACGGCAGCGCCCTCGCGGCCGCGGTCACCTACTTCGCGTTCTTGTCCTTCTTCCCGATCCTCGCGCTCGCGTTCGCCGTGATCGGCCTGGTCTCCAGGGCCTACCCCAACGCCGACGACGACCTCGTCACCGCGATCAACGACGTGCTGCCGGGGATCGTGGGAGGCCAGGACGGGCTCGACCTGGCCACCTTCCAGGACAACGCGCCCGGCATCCTCAGCGTCGGCATCCTGCTCGCCCTCTACTCCGGCCTCGGGTGGCTGTCGGGGATGCGCACGGCGCTCATCGCGGTCTTCGAGGAGCCCGAGCGCGAGCAGCCCAACTTCGTCGTCGGCAAGGTGCGCGACCTGCTGGCCCTGCTCACCCTCGGCTCGGTGCTCCTGGTGAGCGTCGCCGTGTCGGGCGTGGCCACGAAGATCGCCACGCCCATCCTCGAGCTGCTCGGGCTCGGCGCCGGCGCCAAGCCGCTGCTGTGGATCCTGGCGCTGGCGCTCGGCCTCGCGGCGAGCACGGTGCTGTTCTTCTCCTTCTTCCGTCTGCTCGCCAGCCCCAACGTCCCGTCGCGATCGCTCTGGTCGGGGGCGGTGCTCGGCGCCATCGTCTTCGAGCTGCTCAAGCAGCTCTCGACGGTACTGCTGCAGGCCACCCGGGAGCAGCCGGCCGTGCAGGCCTTCGGCATCGCCCTGATCCTGCTCGTGTGGATCAACTACTTCTCCCGCGTCGTCGTCCTCGCTGCCGCCTGGGCGCACACCTCGCCGGAGGCGCGTGCCGCGCGCGAGGCCCAGCTGGTCGCCGACCAGACCGTCGAGGGCCCGCGGATCGACCTCGCGGCGGCAGCGGGCGTCGTACGCAGTGCTCCGGCTCCGGCCGGCGGCTCCTCTCCGAAGGCCGCCTTCGCCGCGGGTGCGGCGTCGATGCTGGGCCTCGTCGCACTCGTACGCCGCCGGCGCTGAGGGTCCTGGGCGGTGGGTGGCAGCCGCCGAGCGGTGCGTGAGGGGGACTCTGGAGCCCAGAGTCCCCCTCACTCACCGCTCATCTCGTGTCGGGCGACGACTCGCTGGCCGGGCGGTGCGTGAGGGGGCCTGCGCAGCTCAGAAGCCTCGTTGCTCACCGCTCTTGAGGCCACGAACCGTCCACATGCGTCGCTCGGTGCAGCTCGTCCACAGGTCGATCGGGCGGCGGTGGTGGCCCGGACCCGTTGGTGGACGAATGGCGCGATGTTCGTCGTTCCCGATCATCTCCGCAGCGGAGCTGTCCACCGTCGCGTCGCCCTCGGGTCGGGTGTGAGCAGGGACGTCCTCGAGGGTGTCCAGTTCCGCCGCCTCCATGAGGCGGTGTATGTCCATCGCGACCACGAGATGACCTGGACCGACCATGTGGAGGCAGCGCGGCTGGCGTTGCCGACCACCGCCCGTACGACCGGAGTCACCAGGCTGCGCCAGCTCGGGCTCGACGTCGGCTCGGCGCTCCCGCTGCACTTCGTGGTCGAAGGGGACCACCACCTCGTGCTCGACGGCGTGTTCCTCCACCGCACCGTGAAGATGCCGGCGTGCGACGACGTGGGAACCACCGTCGAAGCCGCCTTCGTGGCGTTCTGCGCCGACGCCCGGCTCATCGACGCGATCAGCGTCGGGAGCTACCTGCTGCACAAGGAGTGGCTCGACCCCAGGCTCCTCGACCTGGTCCTGACCGAGGAGAAGTGGCGGCGCGGCGTGCCCGAGACGGCCCACGCCGTGCCGCACCTCGAGGGACGGTGTCGATCCATCCCTGAGGCGAAGCTCTTCGCCTACGTGGTCTTCGCTTCTCTGCCCGTGCCAGTGGTCAACCGCCCGCTCCGACTCGACGACGGTGTCGAGCTCACGCCTGACCTGCTGTTCGAGGACTACGGGCTCGTGGTCGAGTACGAGGGGAGCCACCACCAAGACGACCGCGCCCAGTACAACGCCGACATCGACCGCTATGCGCTCTACCGCCGGCACGCCGTGCCGTACGAGCAGGTCACCAAGGAACGGATGCGATCACCCAAGGCCGCGGTCAGGCTGGTCCACGCTGCACTGGTGGCGGAGGGGTACGACGGTCCTCCGCCGGACTTCGGTGACCAGTGGGAGTCGCTGTTCCTCCCGCTCTCAGAGCTCGTACGGCACAGGCGGGGATGGTCGAGCGGTGCGTGAGGGGGAGTGGATGACGGCAGAATGCCCCTCACTCACCGCCGCCGGATGCGCCACGGCGGGTAGACCTGTCCAGCGGTGGCACAGGGGGAGACTGCCAGTGCAGAAGGCCCCTCACTCACCGCCCGAGGGCGGGCAAGCCCCGGACGCAGACGAGGGCCGGGGGAGACCCCCGGCCCTCGTCTGGTGGACGTGCGGCTCAGTGGCCGTGGCGGATCGCGGTGCGCAGGTCCTTGTTGAGCTGGGAGATGACGTCGAGCGGGATCTCCTTGGGGCAGGCGGCGGTGCAGGCGCCGATGTTGGTGCAGCCGCCGAAGCCCTCGTGGTCGTGCTGGGCGACCATGTTGACCACGCGGCTGTCGCGCTCGGGCTGGCCCTGCGGGAGCTCGCCGAGGTGGGTGATCTTGGCACCCATGAAGAGCGAGGCCGAGCCGTTGGGGCACGCCGCGACGCAGGCGCCGCAGCCGATGCAGGTGGCGACGTTGAAGGCGCGGAGCGCGTCCTCACGCGGAACGGGCACCGAGTGGGCCTCGGGCGCCGAGCCGGTGTTGACCGAGATGTAGCCGCCCTGCTGGACGATCCGGTCGAAGGCGCTGCGGTCGACGACCAGGTCCTTGATGACCGGGAAGGCGTCGGAGCGCCACGGCTCGATGGTGATCGTCTCGCCGTCGGAGAACGAGCGCATGTGGAGCTGGCAGGTCGTGGTGACCTCCGGCCCGTGGGCGTCGCCGTTGATCATCAGCCCGCACGACCCACAGATGCCTTCGCGGCAGTCGTGGTCGAAGGCGACGGGATCCTCGCCCTTCTCGTTGAGCTGCTCGTTCAGCACGTCGAGCATCTCCAGGAAGGACATGTCCGGGGACACGTCGGAGAGCTGGTAGGTGTGCATCGCCCCGGCGGACGAGGCGTCCGGCTGGCGCCAGATCTTGAGGGTCAGGTTCATGCTCACTTGTAGCTCCGCTGCTTCATCTCGATGGCGGTGTAGACGAGGTCTTCCTTGTGCAGGACGGGGATGGAGTCCTCGCCGGCCCACTCCCACGCGGCGACGTAGGCGTACTCGTCGTCGTGGCGCAGCGCCTCGCCGTCCTCGGTCTGCGACTCGCCACGGAAGTGGCCACCGCACGACTCGCGTCGGTTGAGGGCGTCGATGCACATCAGCTCGCCGAGCTCGAAGAAGTCGGCCACGCGACCGGCCTTCTCGAGCGACTGGTTCAGGGTCTCGGCGCTGCCGAGGACCTTGACGTTGCGGTAGAAGTCGTCCTTGAGCGAGCGGATCAGGTCGATGGCCTTCTTCAGGCCGGTCTCGGTCCGCTCCATGCCGCAGTACTCCCACATGATGTTGCCGAGCTCGCGGTGGTAGGAGTCGACGCTGCGGGTGCCGTTCACGGACAGGAAGTGGTCGATGCGGCCCTTGACCGACTCGCGCGCCTCGACGACCGCGGGGTGGTCCTCGGTGATCTCCTCGAAAGGCCCGTCCGCGAGGTAGTCGCGGATGGTGTGGGGGAGGACGAAGTAGCCGTCGGCCAGACCCTGCATCAGCGCGGAGGCGCCGAGCCGGTTCGCGCCGTGGTCGGAGAAGTTCGCCTCACCGGTCACGAACAGACCGGGGATCGTGGACTGGAGGTCGTAGTCGACCCACAGGCCGCCCATGACGTAGTGCACGGCGGGGTAGATGCGCATCGGCACCTCGAACGGGTTCTCGCCCGTGATCCGCTCGTACATGTCGAAGAGGTTGTCGTACTTCTCGGTGATGCCCTTCTTGCCGAGGCGCTCGATGGCGGCAGAGAAGTCGAGGTAGACACCACGGCGTACGCCGTCGACCTCGGGGCCGACGCCGCGACCCTCGTCGCAGACGTTCTTGGCCGCACGCGAGGCGATGTCGCGGGGGACCAGGTTGCCGAAGGAGGGGTAGATCCGCTCCAGGTAGTAGTCGCGGTCCTCCTCGGGGATCTCGCGCGGGTCCTTGTCGCAGTCGGCCTGGTTCTTCGGCACCCAGATCCGGCCGTCGTTGCGCAGCGACTCCGACATCAGGGTCAGCTTCGACTGGTGCGAGCCCGAGACCGGGATGCAGGTCGGGTGGATCTGCGTGTAGCAGGGGTTGGCCATGTAGGCGCCCTTGCGGTGCGCGCGCCACGCGGCGGTGACGTTGCAGCCCATGGCGTTGGTCGACAGGTAGAACACGTTGCCGTAGCCGCCCGAGGCGAGCACGACGACGTCGGCGAGGTGGGTCTCGACCGCGCCGGTGACCATGTCGCGGGCGATGATGCCGCGCGCCTTGCCATCGACGGTGATGAGCTCCATCATCTCGTGGCGCGTGTACGTCGTCACGGTGCCGGCGGAGACCTGGCGCTCGAGCGCCTGGTAGGCGCCGATCAACAGCTGCTGGCCGGTCTGGCCGCGGGCGTAGAAGGTGCGCGAGACCTGCACGCCGCCGAAGGAGCGGTTGTCGAGCAGGCCGCCGTACTCGCGGGCGAACGGGACGCCCTGCGCGACGCACTGGTCGATGATGTTCGTGCTGACCTCGGCGAGGCGGTAGACGTTGGACTCGCGCGAGCGGTAGTCGCCGCCCTTGACCGTGTCGTAGAAGAGGCGGTGGACGGAGTCGCCGTCCTCCTTGTAGTTCTTCGCGGCGTTGATGCCGCCCTGCGCGGCGATGGAGTGCGCGCGGCGCGGGGAGTCCTGGTAGCAGAAGGACTTCACGTTGTAGCCGGCCTCGCCGAGGGTGGCGGCGGCCGAGGCGCCGGCCAGGCCGGTGCCGACGATGATGATCGACAGCTTGCGCCGGTTCGACGGGTTGACCAGGCGCGCCTCGAACTTGCGGTTCTGCCAGCGCTCGGCGATCGGGCCCTCGGGCGCCTTGGTGTCGACCAGCGGCGTGCCGGGCGTGTAGTAGCCCGCGGCGTCGTCGTAGTCGCCGTCGAGGAAGCCGCTGGCCGAGGCCTCGGCTGCGCTGACGGTGTCGGGCATGTCCATGTCGTGGCTCACGTGCGATGACCCCTTACTTGGTGATGATGCCGGCGAGGACGGCGAGCGGGACGAGCGAATAGCCGACCGAGATGACCAGCGCGGTGGCGAGACCGACCTGCTTGGCTCGACGGCGCTTGGCGGCGGTGCCCGTCCAGCCGAGCGTCTGGGCGGCGCTCCAGATGCCGTGGTGGAGATGGGCACCCAGCGCCAGCATGGCGACGAGGTAGATCACCGTCATCCACCACACGTCGAAGGTGTCGACCAGCAGGTTGTAGGGGTCGTTGGTCGCCCCGCCCTGCGGATTGACCTTGCCGATGGTGAAGTTGAGGAGGTGCCAGACCAAGAACACCAGGATGGTGACGCCGCCCCAGCGCATCATCAGGCTCGCGCGCGTGACACCGGAGGTCTTCTTCACCGTGTACTTCGTGGTGCGGGCCCGCGCCGCACGGCGCCACAGGATGACGCCGGTGACGACGTGGACCACCAGCGACAGCAGCAGGCCCAGGCGCAGGATCCACAGCGCACCCTCGTGGGGGAGCAGCGGCTCGCCGAGCTCGCGCAGGTGCTCGGCGTACTCGTTGAACGCGTCGTGACCGGCGAACGCCTTGAGGTTGCCGTACATGTGCGCGAGCACGAAGCCCACGAAGAGGAAGCCGCTGCCCGCCATGGCGAGCTTCAGCGCGACCGTGGTGCGCGTCGCCCGCGCGCCCTTCACCAGGGTGGGACGTGAGTCTCTGAGTTCAGTTGGCACTCACTCACGGTATCGCGGCGCACACACGGGCGACGCGCCGAGGCCGTGTGACGTTTGTCCGGGCGCGCCCACTTCCGCTGGAGTGTGACTCACGTCATAGTCACCAGTGTCGACAGGACCCGGATCGCCGGACCGCGTGGAGGATGCATGGCATCGACCGACCAGGGCGTCACCAGCCCGACCCGTGCGCGCATCACGGAGCGCACGCTGCGACAGGACCGGTGGTGGCTGCAGCCGCTGACGACCTTCGTCGTCTTCTCCGCCTTCGTCGTCTACGCCACCGTGCGCGCCTTCATGGGACGTGACTACTACGCCTCGCCCTACCTCTCGCCGTTCTACTCGCCGTGCCTGGGCGACTGCGTGGAGGGCGCCTCGGACTTCGGCCAGCCCTTCGCGTGGTGGCCGTTGTCCGCGGCGCTGATCATCCTGATCTTCCCGCTGGGCTTCCGGATGACCTGCTACTACTACCGCAAGGCCTACTACCGCGCCTTCTGGCTGAGCCCGCCGGCGTGCGGGGTCGCCGAGCCGCACCAGTCGTACTCCGGCGAGTCGAAGCTGCCGCTGGTCCTGCAGAACGTGCACCGCTACTTCTGGTACGCCGCAGTGCTGGTCGGGCTCGTGCTGACCTTCGACGTGGTCCTCGCCTTCCGGCCGATGCCGGCGGAGTACGCCGTCGGCGACGGCGAGACCTCCGGGATCCACATGGGCCTGGGCACGCTGCTGATGATCCTCAACGTCGCCTTCATCTGGCTCTACACGCTGTCGTGCCACTCGTGCCGCCACATCGTCGGCGGCCGGCTGCGCCACTTCTCCCAGCACCCGGTCCGCTACCGGCTCTGGACGTGGGTCTCTCGGCTCAACACCAGCCACGGGAAGTGGGCGTGGTACTCGCTCTTCTCGGTCGCCATCGTCGACCTCTACATCTTCCTGCTGGCCACCGGAACGATCCAGGACGTGAGGTTCTTTTGACCACCACGACGAACGGCCCCGGCGAGGGCCGCCACCCGATGACCGGCAACGCGATGTCCGGCGAGGCCCGCGGCGGCATGGAGCGCCACACGTACGACGTCGTGGTGGTCGGTGCGGGCGGAGCGGGGCTGCGCGCGGCGATCGCGGCCCACGACGCAGGCGCGCGTACGGCGATCGTGTGCAAGTCGCTGCTCGGCAAGGCGCACACGGTGATGGCCGAGGGCGGCATCGCGGCAGCGATGGGCAACCGCTGGCCGGAGGACAACTGGGAGGTCCACTTCAGGGACACGATGCGCGGCGGCAAGATGCTCAACAACTGGCGGATGGCGCAGCTGCACGCGCAGGAGGCGCCCGAGCGGGTGCAGGAGCTCGAGGACTGGGGTGCGCTCTTCGACCGCACCGAGGACGGGCTGATCTCCCAGCGCGACTTCGGGGGTCACAAGTACGCCCGGCTCGCGCACGTCGGCGACCGCACCGGCCTGGAGATGATCCGCACCCTCCAGCAGCGGGCGGTGTCGCTGGGCATCGACGTCTTCATGGAGTGCACGGTCACCGACGTCTTCAAGGACGGCGGCCGGGTGTCGGGGGCGTTCGCCTACTGGCGCGAGTCGGGGCGCTTCATCGTCTTCGACGCACCCAGCGTCATCCTCGCCACCGGCGGGATCGGCAAGTCCTTCAAGGTCACCTCCAACTCGTGGGAGTACACCGGCGACGGCCATGCGCTCGCGATGCGGGCCGGCGCGAGCCTGATCAACATGGAGTTCGTGCAATTCCACCCCACCGGCATGGTGTGGCCGCCCTCGGTGAAGGGGCTGCTGGTCACCGAGTCGGTGCGCGGCGACGGCGGCATCCTGAAGAATTCCGAGGGTGAGCGCTTCATGTTCGACTACATCCCCGAGTTCTTCCGGGCCGAGACCGCGGACACCGTCGAGGAGGCGGACGCGTGGTACGAGGACAAGAAGAACAACCGCCGTCCTCCCGAGCTGCTGCCGCGCGACGAGGTGGCCCGCGCGATCAACTCCGAGATCAAGGCCGGCCGCGGCACCCCGCACGGCGGGATCTACCTCGACATCGCCTCGCGGCGCTCG
Source organism: Nocardioides furvisabuli (assembly GCF_021083185.1). Classification (GTDB taxonomy): domain Bacteria; phylum Actinomycetota; class Actinomycetes; order Propionibacteriales; family Nocardioidaceae; genus Nocardioides; species Nocardioides furvisabuli. The sequence continues at coordinate 87,167 of NZ_JAIGQB010000005.1, forward strand.
CCGGAGTTCATCCGCAAGCGCCTGCCGTCGATGTACCACCAGTTCAAGGAGCTCGCCGACGTCGACATCACCGCCGAGCCGATGGAGATCGGCCCGACCTGCCACTACGTGATGGGCGGCGTGGAGGTCGACGCCGACACCCAGGAGAGCGCGGTCACCGGACTCTACGCCGTGGGCGAGTGCTCGGGCGGCATGCACGGCTCGAACCGACTGGGTGGCAACTCGCTGGGTGACCTGCTGGTCTTCGGCAAGCGCGCCGGCGAGCACGCATCGACGTACGCCGCCTCGCTGGGTGACGCGCGCCCGCAGGTCGACGAGGCCGACGTGAAGGCCGCGCAGGAGAGCGCGCTGGCGCCCTTCGAGGTCGAGGGCGGGGAGAACCCCTACTCCATCCAGTCCGACCTCCAGCAGTCGATGAACGACCTGGTCGGCATCATCCGCACCCGCACCGAGCTCGAGGAGTCGCTGGGCGAGATCGAGGCCTTCAAGGAGCGGGCGCGGACGATGGTCGTCGAGGGCCACCGCCAGTACAACCCCGGCTGGCACCTCGCGCTCGACCTGCGCAACATGCTCGTCGTCAGCGAGTGCATCGCGAAGGCTGCGCTCGCCCGCGAGGAGTCGCGCGGCGGCCACACCCGCGACGACTTCCCGGGCCCCGATCCTGCGTGGGGCACCAAGAACCTCGTGGTCACCCTTGATGCCGCCGGCACCGGGGTGGAGCTGCACGAGAAGACGCTGCCGGAGATGCCGGACGAGCTGAAGGGGTACTTCGCATGAGCTACACCTTGAAATTGCGGATCTGGCGCGGTGACCGGGACGGCGGCGAGATCCAGGACTTCCCGGTCGAGGTGTCCGACGGCGAGGTCGTGCTCGACGCGATCCACCGCGTCCAGGCCACCCAGGCCGGGGACCTGGCCGTGCGATGGAACTGCAAGGCCGGCAAGTGCGGCTCGTGCAGCGCCGAGGTCAACGGCCGCCCGCGCCTGATGTGCATGTGTCGGCTCTCGGACTTCGAGCAGGACGAGACCATCACCGTGACGCCGATGCGCACCTTCCCGGTCATCCGCGACCTGGTGACCGACGTGTCCTTCAACTACGAGAAGGCCAAGCAGCTGCCAGCGGCCAGCCTCGGTCCCCGCGACGCCGACGGCAAGCGTCGGATGGCGCAGGTCGACGTCGAGCGCGGGCAGGAGTTCCGCAAGTGCATCGAGTGCTTCCTGTGCCAGGACGTGTGCCACGTGGTGCGCGACCACGAGGACAACAAGGAGGCCTTCGCCGGGCCTCGCTTCTTCCTGCGCTACGCCGAGCTCGACATGCACCCGCTCGACACCCACGACCGGCGCGAGCTCGCCCAGGGTGCGGCGGGCCTGGGGATGTGCAACATCACCAAGTGCTGCACCGAGGTCTGCCCCGAGGGCATCCGGATCACCGACAACGCGATCATCCCGATGAAGGAGCGCGTGGTGGACAAGAAGTTCGACCCGCTGGTCTGGCTGGGCAGCAAGATCGGGTTGCGCACCAAGGACGACGAGGGCCGCGTCGAGGTCTGAGACGTATCCCATAGGCCTGCGCAGTGCCACGGATGTGACGCCCGCCCTATCCTGCGACTCATGAGCGACCTCGACGGTGGACTGGACGAGCCCGAGGAGCTGCAGCCCGAGGAGGGCTCGCTCCGGCTGGTGGGCGAGGGCGACTCCTACGGACCTGCCGCCTGGGAGGCGGCGACGGCCGCGGTGCTGCGCAAGGCCCGGCGCCTGCGAGACGACGCACCCGACTCCGACGTCTGGTCGGTGCTGACGCGGACCACGCTCGACGGGATCGACGTGCCCCCGATCGGGCAGCGGTCCGACCTCGACGACCTCCGCACCGAGGGCCGCCCCACGCGCTCCGGCGCCTGGGACATCCGAACGCCGCTGGTCGGCGACGACGCGGCGGCCGTCAACGAGGCGGCCCTGGTCGACCTCGACAACGGGGCCACCTCGCTGCACCTCGACCTCTCCCGCACCGTGGACCTGTCCCGCGCCCTGCGCGGCGTGCTGCTCGACCTCGCCCCGGTCACCCTCGAGCGACCCGACGCCGGGCAGTCCGAGGCGCTCGCCCGGCTGCTCGAGGACACCGCGAACGACCCCCACCCCGGCAGCAACCTCTCCGCCGACCCGGCCACTGCCGAGGTGTTCGGCCACCGCGTCGCCGACGACGGGCGTACGCCCTTCGAGTCCTTCGTCGACACGGTCCGCCGGGCGCAGGCGCTCGGCGTGCTCGGTGCCGTCGTCGACGGGACGGCGCTCCACGACGCCGGCGCGAGCGACGCCCAGGAGCTCGGCTGGACGATGGCCGTCGGCGTGCACTACCTGCGCATCCTGGTCGAGGCGGGGTTCAGCGTGGACGAGGCGGCCGGGCTCGTCGAGTTCCGCTACGCCGCGACCGACGAGCAGTTCCCCACGATCGCCAAGCTGCGCGCGGCCCGGCGGCTCTGGGCCAGGGTGCTCGAGGCCAGCGGCGCCGACGACGTCCCGCAGCGCCAGCACGTCGTCACCAGCCGCGCCATGATGACGAAGCAGGACCCGTGGGTGAACATGCTCCGTGGCACCGTCGCCGCCTTCGCGGCGGGCGTCGGAGGCGCGGACGCGATCACCATCGTGCCCTTCGACGAGCGGCTCGGCCAGCCCGACGCCTTCGGCCGGCGGATCGCCCGCAACACCTCCTCCCTGCTCATCGAGGAGGCGCACGTCGCCGCGGTGTCCGACCCCGCGGGTGGGTCCTACGCCGTCGAGAGGCTCACCGACGCCCTCGCGGTCGCCGGCTGGGCCGAGCTCGGCCGGATCGAGGCGGACGGCGGGTTCGGCGAGCAGGCCGCGACGGGTGTCGAGGAGCGCGTGCGCTCCGTCGCGGCTGCCCGCGATGCCGGCATCGCCGACCGTTCGCGCCCGCTGACCGGCATCTCGGAGTTCCCGAACCTCGCCGAGGTGCTGCCCGAGCGCGCACCGTGGGGCCGTGGCGGCGTGCGCCACTACGGCCGGGCCTACGAGGACATGCGGGCCGAGCCCGCCACCGAGAAGGTCTTCCTGGCCACGATGGGTCCGATCGCCGCCCACACCGCGCGCGCCACCTTCGCCACCAACCTGTTCGCCGCCGGCGGCGTCGCCGTCGACGCGGCCGGCCCGACCGACGGCGTGGAGGCGGTCACGGCTGCCTACGCCGGCCAGCGGGTCGCCTGCCTGGCCGGCACCGACGCGGCCTACGCCGAGTGGGGCGACGACCTCGTCGCCGCGCTGCGGGCGGCAGGTGCGGCGTACGTCGTGCTGGCCGGCAGGCCGGGGGAGAAGACCGTGACCGACGTCGATGACTCGTGCGCCATGGGAGTCGATGCGCTCGGCTTCCTCGGCCGGATCCGAGAGGAGCTCTCGAAGTGAGCATTCCGGAGAACTTCGCAGACATCGAGCTCGGAGGTCTCGAGGCTCGCTCCGCTCGCACCTCGACCACCGAACCTGGCGGGGGAGACGAGCCGTGGACGAGCCCGGAGGGCATCGACATCCTCCCCGTCTACGGCCCCGAGCACCTCGAGGGCCTCGACGGCCTCGACACGTGGCCGGGCATCGCGCCGTTCCTGCGCGGTCCCTACCCGACGATGTACACCACCCAGCCGTGGACGATCCGGCAGTACGCCGGCTTCTCCACCGCCGAGGAGTCCAACGCCTTCTACCGCCGCAACCTGGCGGCCGGGCAGAAGGGCCTGAGCGTCGCCTTCGACCTCGCGACGCACCGCGGCTACGACTCCGACCACCCACGGGTGCGCGGCGACGTCGGCATGGCGGGCGTGGCGATCGACTCGATCTACGACACCCGCACCCTCTTCGACGGCATCCCGCTCGACGAGATGTCGGTGTCGATGACGATGAACGGCGCGGTGCTGCCCGTGCTCGCGCTCTACATCGCGGCGGCCGAGGAGCAGGGGGTGAAGCCGGAGCAGCTGGCGGGGACCATCCAGAACGACATCCTCAAGGAGTTCATGGTCCGCAACACCTACATCTACCCGCCGGCGCCGAGCATGCGGATCATCAGCGACATCTTCGCCTTCACCAGCCAGAAGATGCCGCGCTTCAACTCGATCTCGATCTCCGGCTACCACATCCAGGAGGCCGGGGCGACCGCCGACCTCGAGCTGGCCTACACGCTGGCCGACGGCGTGGAGTACATCCGTGCCGGGCTCGGCACCGGCATGACGATCGACCAGTTCGCCCCGCGCCTGAGCTTCTTCTGGGCCATCGGGATGAACTTCTTCATGGAGGTCGCCAAGATGCGCGCGGCCCGTGCGCTGTGGGCGCGGCTGGTCGACGACTTCGACCCGCAGAACCCGAAGTCGCGCTCGCTGCGCACGCACAGCCAGACCTCGGGCTGGTCGCTCACCGCGCAGGACGTCTTCAACAACGTCGGGCGCACCTGCATCGAGGCGATGGCCTCCACGCAGGGCCACACCCAGTCGCTGCACACCAACGCCCTCGACGAGGCGATCGCGCTCCCGACCGACTTCTCCGCGCGCATCGCCCGCAACACCCAGCTGCTGCTGCAGCAGGAGAGCGGCACCACTCAGGTCATCGACCCGTGGGCAGGCTCCTACTACGTCGAGAAGCTCACCCACGACCTCGCCGAGCGGGCCTGGGCCCACATCCTCGAGGCGGAGCGGGCCGGCGGCATGGCGGCGGCGATCGAGCAGGGCATACCGAAGATGCGCATCGAGGAGGCAGCCGCCCGCACCCAGGCGCGCATCGACTCGGGCGCCCAGAAGGTCATCGGCGTGAACACCTTCCGGCTCCCGGTCGAGGACAAGCTCGACGTGCTGCGCGTCGACAACGACGACGTCTACCGCCAGCAGGTCGCCAAGCTCGAGCGACTGCGCGCCGAGCGCGACGAGGACGCCGTACGCCGCTCGCTGGACGCGCTGACCGCCTCAGCCGAGCGCGGCCCGGTCGGCGGCGGGTCCCTGGAGGGCAACCTCCTCGCGCTGGCCGTCGACGCGGCCCGCGCCAAGGCCACGGTCGGGGAGATCTCCGACGCGCTGGAGAAGGTCTACGGCCGCCACCAGGCGGTGATCCGTACGATCAGCGGCGTGTACCGCGACGAGGCAGCCAAGTCCGACGGCGCAGCCGGCGGCAAGGTCGCCGAGGTCCTCGCCGCGACCGAGGAGTTCGAGGCCGAGGAGGGGCGCCGCCCGCGCATCCTCGTGGCCAAGATGGGCCAGGACGGCCACGACCGTGGGCAGAAGGTCGTCGTCACCGCCTTCGCCGACCTGGGCTTCGACGTCGACGTGGGCCCGCTGTTCTCCACGCCGGAAGAGGTCGCCCAGCAGGCGATCGACGCCGACGTGCACATCGTCGGCGTCTCCTCGCTGGCCGCGGGTCACCTCACCCTCCTGCCGGCGCTCAAGCAGGCGCTGGCCGACCAGGGGCGCCCCGACATCATGATCGTCATCGGCGGTGTGATCCCGCCCGACGACGTCGAGACGCTCCGGGAGATGGGTGCGGCCGCGGTGTTCCTGCCCGGCACGGTCATCGCGGAGTCCGCGCTCGACCTCATCGCACGCCTGCGGGAGCAGACCGCCTGATGGGTCGTCCCGTGGACGTCGCCGCACTGGTGGAGGGGGTCCGCGCCGGGCGTCGCGCCGACGTCTCGCGCGCCATCACCCTCGTCGAGTCGTCGCGCACCGATCACCGCGCAGCGGCCCGCGAGCTGCTGACCCTGCTCGCCGACGGGGACCTCCTGCCCGCGACCCGCGTCGGCATCTCCGGCGTCCCGGGCGTGGGCAAGTCGACCTTCATCGAGGCGCTCGGCACGCGGCTGACCGCCGCCGGGCACCGTGTCGGGGTGCTGGCCGTGGACCCGTCGTCGGTGCGCACGGGCGGCTCGGTGCTGGGCGACAAGACCCGGATGGCGAGCCTCGCGGTCGACCCCCGCGCCTTCATCCGCCCCTCACCCACGGCCGGGACGCTGGGCGGGGTGGCCCGCGCGACCACCCAGGCGATGCTGGTGCTGGAGGCCGCCGGTCACGACGTCGTGCTCGTGGAGACCGTCGGGGTCGGTCAGTCGGAGGTCACCGTCGCCGGGATGGTCGACACCTTCTGCTTCCTCACCATCGCGCGCACCGGCGACCAGCTCCAGGGCATCAAGAAGGGCATCCTCGAGATCGCCGACGTCGTCGCGGTCAACAAGGCCGACGGACCCCACGAGGCGGACGCCCGCGTCGCGGCCCGCGAGCTCGCCGCAGCGCTGCGCCTGGTGCGCGGCCACGCGGAGTGGGCGCCGCCGGTCGTCACCTGCTCCGCGCTCACCGGGGCCGGCGTCGACGACGTCTGGCAGCGCGTGGGGGAGCACCGCGCCCACCTCGGCGCCGACGGCCTGGCCCACAAGCGGGCCGGGCAGCGGCTCGACTTCACCTGGGCGCTCGTGCGCGACGAGCTCGCCCAGCGGCTGCGGACCTCGCCGGGCGTGGCAGCGGTGCGCGACGACGTACGCCGAGCGGTGCTGGCGGGTGAGCTGCCCGCCCCCCTGGCCGCCGACCGGCTTCTCGCCGCCTACGACGGGGACGCGAACTAGACTGCGAGGGTTATGCCTGACACACCCCCCGCCTCGCCCGCCACCAGTGCCGTGATCTCCGAGGTCGTCGACAAGTACGCCGATGACCTCGTCGCCCTCCGGCGTGACCTGCATGCCCACCCCGAGCTCAGCTGGGAGGAGCACCGCACGTCCGAGGCAGTGGTCTCCGCGCTCGAGGGAGCCGGGTGGGACATCGCCCGCCCCCCGGGCGGGGGAGTGATCGCCGAGATCGGTCACGGCGAGCGGCTGGTGGCGCTGCGCGCCGACCTCGACGCCCTGCCCGTCGACGACCTGATCTCGGACCCGTGGCGCAGCACCGTCCCCGGGGTTGCCCACGCCTGCGGGCACGACGTGCACACCGCGGGACTCGTCGGCGCCGGCCTGGCCCTGGCCGAGGTCGCCACCCGCGGTCTGCTCCCGGGGCGGGTGCGGCTGCTCTTCCAGCCGGCCGAGGAGGTCATGCCCGGCGGTGCGCTGCACCTGATCTCGGCCGGGGCGCTCGAAGGCGTCTCCCACGTCTTCGGCCTCCACTGCGACCCGAGCCTGGACGTGGGCCGGATCGGCCTGCGGGAGGGTCCGCTGACCGGCGCCGCCGACTCGCTCACCGTCCGGCTGATCGGCAAGGGCGGGCACACCTCGCGCCCGCACCTCACCGAGGACCTCACCTTCGCCCTGGGCAAGGTCATCACCGAGCTGCCCGCCATCCTGAGCCGACGCCTCGACCCGCGCGCCGGTGTCAGCGTCGTCTGGGGGATGGTGCGCGCGGGCTCGGCGCCCAACGTGATCCCGCACGGCGGCGTCGTCGCCGGCACGGTCAGGATGCTCGACGCGGTCGCGTGGGCCGATGCCGAGCACCTCATCCGCCAGCTCATCACCGCGATCGTCGCCCCCTACAGCGTGACGGCCGAGGTGACCTACCAGCGCGGCGTGCCGCCGGTGGTCAACCACGAGGAGTCGACCCGGCTGCTCGGGGTCGGAGTCGAGAACGTCCTCGGCCCGCACGGCCACGTCTCGACCGCGCAGAGCCTGGGCGGTGAGGACTTCGGCTGGTTCCTCGACTCCGTGCCGGGCGCGATGGCCCGGCTCGGGACCCGCACGTCCGGCGGGGCGACGTACGACCTCCACCAGGGCAACCTGCGCATCGACGAGGCGGCCACCCCGATCGCGTCGCGGGTGCTCGCCGAGGCGGCGGTCACCGCCCTCTCAGCCGCCGGCTGAGGCGGGCGCCGGCTCGTCGTGGCAGCCGAGCGGCACGGCGAAGGTGAAGGTGCTGCCCTCGCCGAGCGTGGAGGAGACCGCCAGCCGGCCGCCCATGAGGTCGACCAGCGCGCGACAGATGGCCAGCCCGAGCCCGATCCCGCGTTGCTCGCACGGAGCGAAGCGGTCGGTCTGCGTGAAAGGGTCGAACAGGCTCGCGACATGCTCCTCGGCGATGCCGATGCCGCTGTCGACGACGGTGAACTCGACCCACGCGCGGGAGGTCGTCGCGTCGGCAGGGGCAGCGCCGCCCCGCACGCGCACGCACACCGACCCGCACGAGGTGAAGGTGATGGCGTTCTGCACCAGGTTGGTGACGACCTGGGTGATCCGGCGCCCGTCGCCGACGGCGGTGCTGGGCACCGCCTCGTCGACCACGAACGAGATCGAGAGGTCGCGGCTCTCGGCGAACGGCACCGCCCACCGAGCGACGTCCTCGACCAGCTCGCGCACGTCGAAGGGTTGCGGGTGCAGCACGGTCTGGTGCGCCTCCAGCCCGGAGAACTCCAGCAGGTCCTGCACCAGGTGCATCAGCCGCTGCCCGGAGCGGTGGATGACCCGGGAGACGTGCGCGGGCTCGCCCTCGAGGTCGGAGGCCATCAGCAGGTCGCTGGCCCCGACCAGGGCCGCGAGCGGCGTACGGAGCTCGTGGCTCACCGTGGCGAGGAAGAGGGTCTTGGCGAGGTTGGCCTCCTCGAGGTCGCGCAGCAGCTGCTTGGCGGCGGTGACGTCCTCGCTCACGCCGTGCACGCCCACGACGTCGCCGCCCACGACGACCGGGATCATCGTGCAGCGGATGTCGGTCACCACGCCGTCCACGTCGACCACCCGCGCCTCCTCGAGCTGCGGCTCACCGGTCATGGCGCGTTCGAAGCCACGCCGGATGACGGGCAGGTCCTCGGGGTGGATCACCTCCCGGAAGTGGGCCTCGCGCATCTCCTCGAGGGTGAGCCCGGTCATCTGCAGCGCCAGGGCGTTGGCGTCGGTGAAGTAGCCGCGCGCGTCCACGCTGTAGGCCGCGTGCGGGTGGTGGGTGAACATCGAGGCGTAGCGCTCGCTGCTCTGCGCGAGTGACTCCTCGCCGACCCACGAGGGCGACGGCGCGGACGGGGCGAGTGGGTTCATCAGCACCTCCGCGAGGTCGTGGCCGGCCTCGGGGCCGTGCTCGGTGGGCGAGTGAGTCACGGACCCGGTGCGCGTGCACCGGGTCCGTCGCGGGTCGATCAGGGACGGATCACTGCTGTCGATAGGGCACACCGTCGGCCGCGGGCGGCCGGGAGCGTCCCACGAGGCCCGCCACCGCGAAGATGGTGACGAGGTAGGGGAGCATCAGCATGAACTGGCTCGGGACCGGCGAGCCGATCGCGGAGAGCACGCCCTGCAGGTTGGACGCGAAGCCGAACAGCAGCGCGGCCAGGGCGGCGCGGATCGGGTCCCACTTGCCGAAGATCACCGCGGCGAGGGCGATGAAGCCCGCACCCCCGGTCATCTCGCGGTTGAATCCTGCGACCGAGACCAGGCTGAAGTAGGCGCCGCCCATGCCCGCGATGGCGCCGGCGAGCAGGATCGTGCGGTAGCGGGTGCGGTTGACCTTGATCCCGACGGTGTCGGCGGCCTTCGGGTGCTCGCCGACTGCGCGGACCCGCAGGCCCCAGCGGGTGCGGTAGAGGGAGTACGCGACGAGCGCGACGACCACGTAGAGCACGTAGACCAGCGGGGTCTGGCGGAACAGGATCGGGCCGATCAGCGGGATCTCGCCCAGGATCGGGATGGGCATCGCGCTGAAGCGGTCGGGGGAGTTGAGGGTGTCGGCGTTGGGTGCGAGGACCTGGCGGAACAGGAAGTTCGTCAGGCCGACGACGAGCACGTTGAGCACCACGCCCACGATGACCTGGTCCACGAAGTAGGTGATCGCGAACAGGCCCAGGATCAGCGCGATCAGGGCGCCGGCCACCATGGCGGCGACCAGGCCGGCCCACGGCGAACCGGTGAGCGAGGCGGTGACGGCCGCCGCGAACGCACCGAAGAGCAGCTGGCCCTCGATCGCGATGTTGACCACGCCGGCACGCTCGCCGAGCACACCGCCCAGCGCGCCGAAGACGAGCGGGATGGCGAGCGCCACGGCGCCGCCGAGCAGGCTCACCACGCGGATGCGCTCGTCGGCCGCGGCCCAGCTGAGGAAGCCGGTCATCCAGGCGACGGCGAAGCCGATCGGGATCCAGATCGACTGCTGCGTGTGCGCCAGCATGCGCCGTACGGCCTCGGCGGTGAGGGCCAGGCACAGCACCACCATCACCCACGCCGTGGGGCCCGAGGGAACCACGATGTCGGGCAGCGTGACGAAGTCGGTGCCGGCCGCCAGCTGGAAGGTGGTGTCACCGGAGGGGCTGGAGCGCATCAGGACGACGGCGAGCAGCGCCGTCAGCACGCCGAAGATGATCGGCAGCTTCTTCGCGCCGATGCCCTTGGCAGGGGTCACGTCGGCGTCGGGAGCCAGCCCACCGGTGTCGGGGGTGGGAGTGGTCACGGTGCTCACTTGGCCTCCTGGGCGGGGAGCCGGAAGATCGCGCGCACCAGGGGGGGAGCGGCGAGGAAGAGGACGATCAGTGACTGGACGACCAGCACCAGGTCGACGGAGATGCTCTCCGAGGCCTGCATGGTGAAGCCGCCGGCCTTGAGGGCGCCGAACAGCAGGCCGGCGGCCAGGATGCCCAGCGGCCGGGACCTGCCGAGCAGCGCGACGGTGATGGCGTCGAAGCCGATCGAGGCGTCCAGGTCGAGCGAGACGCCGCTGGTCACGGTGCCGAGCACCTGGTTGGCACCGGCCAGGCCGAGCAGCGAGCCCGCGATCATCATCACGATCGTGTAGGTCATGCCGACGTTGATGCCCGAGGCCCGGGCAGCGTGGGGGTTCTCACCGACCGCGCGGATGCGGTAGCCGAGGGTGGAGCGGTTGAGCAGCCACCACGCGACGCCGACCGCGACCAGCGCGATCACGAAGCCGAGGTGGAGGTTGAACTGGTCGCCGAGCACCTTCGGGAGGGTGGCGCTGTCCTTCATCGGCGGCGACTTCGGGTTCACCGAGCCGGGCGTCTTGAGGAGCCAGTCCTTGGTGAGGGCGTAGAAGAGCAGGTAGTAGGCGACGTAGTTGAGCATGATCGTGACGATCACCTCGTGCGCACCGGTGCGGGCCTTGAGCAGGCCGGCGATCCCACCCCACAGCGCGCCGGCGACCATGGCGACGACGAGGGCGAGCGGGAGGTGGACGATCGTCGGCAGGTCGAACTGGAAGCCGACGTAGCCGGCCGCGCCGCCGGCGACGAGCATCTGCCCGCGGCCACCGATGTTGAACAGGGACGCGCGGAAGGCCAGGCCGACCCCGAGGCCGCCGAGGATGAGCGGGCCGGCGAACTTCAGGGTCTCGGTGAGCGGGCGCCACTGCTGGGCGGGCTCGGTGAGGAGGTAGTTGAAGACCGAGCCGCGGAACATCGCGCTGTAGGCGCCGGAGATGGCCTCCCACAGTGCGGTGAAGAAGTCGGACGGGCGGGCGGTGACGTAGCTCGCGGCCTCGCGGACGCCCTCATCGGTCGCGGCGATCATCACCGAGCCGACGAAGACGGCGAGGAACACCGCGAGCACGCCGGCCATGGCGTCGCCGGAGGCGATGTCGCGCAGCACCGAGCGCGAGCGCTCGCCCTGCTGGTCGCCGGGGGCCGGCTCGGTCAGCGTCTGGCCGGCGGAGTCCTCCGGCTGGCCCGGCTGGGGCTTGTCGGTGTCGTTCACGAGGCCACGTCCTTCAGGTCCTTCGGGCGTTCGCCGGTCATCATCAGGCCGAGGGTCTCGCGGGGAGTGTCGGCCGGCACGATGCCGACGACCCTGCCGCGGTAGAGCACCATGATGCGGTCGGCGAGCGCGACCACCTCGTCGAGCTCGGTGGAGACCACCAGGACAGGGATGCCGCTGTCGCGCGTGGCGACGATCTGCTTGTGGATGAACTCGATCGAGCCCACGTCGACACCGCGGGTGGGCTGGGCTGCGACGAGCAGGCGCAGGTCGCGCGAGAGCTCGCGGGCCACGACGACCTTCTGCTGGTTGCCGCCGGAGAGGCTGGCGGCCAGCGAGTCGATGTCGCGCGCGCGGACGTCGTACTGCTGGAGCTTCTCCTGCGCGAACTCGCGCAGCGCGCCCAGGCGCAGATTGCCGTTCTTGACGAACGGAGACCTGAAGCTGCGGTTGAGCATGAGGTTCTCGGCGATGGTGAAGCTGGGCACCAGGCCGTCGACCTGGCGGTCCTCGGGGATGAACCCGACCCCGGCGTCGAGGATCCTGCGCGTCGAGCGCCCGACCAGCTCCACGCCGTCGAGGGTGATCGACCCGCTGACGTCGTCCTGGAGGCCGAGCAGGGCCTCGGTGAGCTCGGTCTGCCCGTTGCCCTGCACGCCGGCCACGCAGAGGACCTCCCCGGCGCGGATGGTGAAGCTGAGGCCGTCGACCTGCTTGTGCCCGGCCAGGTCGGTGACGCGCAGGTCCTTCACGACGAGGGCGTCGGCGCCGAGGGTCGGGGCGTCCTTGTGCACGACCAGCTCGACCGGACGACCGACCATCATCGAGGCCAGCTCGGCGTTGCTGGCGGTGGGGTCTGCCTCGCCGACGACCTTGCCGAGGCGGATCACGGTGATCCGGTCGGCGACGGCGCGGACCTCGCGGAGCTTGTGGGTGATGAAGACGATCGCCTTGCCGGCCTCCTTGAGCTGGCGCATGATCTCCATCAGCTCGTCGGTCTCCTGCGGGGTGAGCACCGCGGTGGGCTCGTCGAAGACGAGGAGCTCGGCGTCGCGGGACAGGGCCTTGATGATCTCGACCCGCTGCTGCACGCCGACCGGGAGGTCCTCGACGAGGGCGTCGGGGTCGACGTGGAACCCGAAGCGCTCGGAGATCTCGGCGACGCGCGCGCGGGAGGCGTCGAGGTCGAGGGTGCCGGCGAAGCCGGTGGTCTCGTTGCCGAGCATCACGTTCTCGGCGACGGAGAAGACGGGGATGAGCATGAAGTGCTGGTGGACCATGCCGATGCCGGCGGCCATCGCGTCGCCCGGTCCGGTGAAGTGCTGGACCTCGCCGTCGAGCTCGATCTCGCCCTCGTCGGCCTTGTAGAGGCCGTAGAGCACGTTCATCAGGGTCGACTTCCCGGCGCCGTTCTCGCCGAGCAGGCAGTGGATCTCTCCGGGCTCGACCGTCAAGGAGATCGAGTCGTTGGCCACCATGCTGCCGAAGCGTTTGGTGATGCCTCGCAGGACGAGTCTCATGGCATCGCATCCTAGGGGTCGCAAGGGTCCGCAGGTCTGGACCGGGGGTCGTGGTACGGCCTGCCTGGTGGGGCGGTCACGTACGGCCGCGCGGGAGCGCGCGGGAAGGGTAACTGTGGGGGATCTGGAGGCACTGCCCCGAGATGTGCCAAAGGTCGGGGGACCGTTCTGGCAACTGGCCGCGGCACACGAGGGGGAGGCCGACGAACCGTCGACCTCCCCCGCGTGGTGGAGCGTGGTGCAGCGTGCTGGTGCTCAGCCCAGGTAGGACTCGACCGTGATCGAGCCGTCGATGATGCCGGCCTTCACCTCGTCGAGCTTGCCGGCCAGGCCGCCGTCGACCTTGTCCTCGAAGTTGTGGAACGGCGCGATGCCGACCCCGTCGTTCTCGAGGGTGCCGATGTAGGGCTCGAAGTCGAACTCGTCGTTGCCCGCGGCCATGACGGCCTCGTAGGTCGAGACCTTCATGCCCTTGAGGATCGAGGTCATGACGTACTCCTGGGTGGAGGGGTCGGTCTCGTAGAGGTCGGCGTCGACGCCGATCATCGCGATGTCGTCGCCCGAGTCCTGGATCGCGGTGATCGCGCCCTGGTAGATCGGGCCACCGACGGGCAGGATCACGTCGACGTCCTGGTCGAGGATCTGCTTGGCGGTGCTGGTCGCAGCCTCGTTGGCCTCGAAGCCACCGGTGAAGGAACCGTTCTTGCCGTCCCAGCCGATGACCTCGACGTCCTTGCCGTTCTCCTCGGCGTAGTACTCGGCGCCCTGCTTGAAGCCGTCCATGAAGATGGTCACGGTCGGGAAGGGCATGCCGCCGTAGGTGCCGACCTTGCCGGTCTTGGTGTAGTCGGCAGCGGCGTAGCCGGCGAGGAACGCAGCCTCGGCGGTGTTGTAGAGCAGCGGCTTGATGTTCTCGACGTCGGCCTTGCCGTCGAAGGTCGCACCGTCGTCGCCGCCGTCGGCCGAGTCGTCGATGAGGACGTACTCGATGTCCGGGTTGGCGGTGGCCGACTCCTTGGTCGCCGAGGCGAGGGCGAAGCCGACGGTCACGATGACGTCGCAGCCCTGCCCGACCAGGCTCTCGAGGTTCGGACCGAAGTCGTTCTCGCTGTTCGACTCGACGTCGACCAGGTCGACGCCCAGCTCGTCGGCAGCCTGCTTGGCGCCCTCGTAGCCCAGCTGGTTGAACGACTTGTCGTCGAACCCGCCGGCGTCGGAGACGATGCAGGGGAGGAAGTCGCTCGCAGCGGCCTCGCTCCCGCTGTCGTTGGTGTCTTCCTCGGGCGCGTCGCCGCACGCAGCAAGGGTTGCGGCCGCGAGCAGCGCTACGAGGCCGCTCGAGACGACCTTCCTCGACTTCTTCACAAATGCCTCCAGGTTCGTGCACCCCGGGATGGGGTCAGCTTTCCGGGGGAATGATGCCTCCCCCCGTGCCACGCGTCACGCGGATCGCTACTTCTGGTATCAGGTTGAGACATAAAACGTCACGAGGCTGTTTCGGCAGAACCTGCCAAAACCCGCTGGGGCCCCCATGGGCCATAGTGGCCGCGTGGATCAGAAGGACTGGGACGAGCTGAAGGCTGCTGCCGTCGAGGTGATGGGGCGCGCCTATGCGCCCTACTCCCGCTACCCCGTGGGGGCTGCCGCGCTGGCGGACGACGGCAGGCGCGTGGTGGGCTGCAACGTGGAGAACGCGGCGTACGGCGTCGTGCTGTGCGCGGAGTGCGGGCTCGTGTCCCAGCTCCACGCCACCGGCGGCGGTCGACTGACGCACTTCGTGTGCGTCGACGGTGCCGGCGACGTGATCATGCCCTGCGGACGTTGCCGCCAGCTGCTCTTCGAGCACGGCGGGCCGGACCTGCTGGTCTGGACCGTGTCCGGAGTGAAGCCCATGTCCGAGGTGCTCCCCGACGCCTTCGGTCCCGACGACCTCGCCAAGAACGAAGGAAGCCGCTGATGCCCGCACACGATGCCGTCGAGGTGATCCTCGCCAAGCGCGACAAGCACGAGCTCAGCGACAGCCAGATCGACTGGGTGATCGATGCCTACACCCGGGGCGAGGTCGCCGACGAGCAGATGTCGGCGCTCGCGATGGCGATCCTGCTGAACGGGATGAACCGCACCGAGATCGCGCGCTGGACCGCCGCGATGATCGCGTCGGGGGAGCGGATGGACTTCTCCACGCTCTCGCGCCCGACCGCCGACAAGCACTCCACCGGCGGCGTCGGTGACAAGATCACGCTTCCACTGGCCCCGCTCGTGGCGGCCTGCGGCGTGGCGGTGCCCCAGCTGTCCGGCCGCGGCCTGGGCCACACCGGCGGCACCCTGGACAAGCTCGAGTCCGTCCCCGGCTGGCGCGCCGCGCTGAGCAACGACGAGATGTTCTCGATCCTCGAGGACGTCGGCGCGGTGATCTGCGCGGCCGGTGACGGCCTGGCCCCGGCGGACAAGAAGCTCTACGCCCTGCGTGACGTGACCGGCACCGTCGAGGCGATCCCGCTGATCGCGAGCTCGATCATGAGCAAGAAGATCGCCGAGGGCACCGGTGCGCTGGTGCTCGACGTCAAGGTCGGCAGCGGTGCCTTCATGAAGGACCTCACGACCGCGCGCGAGCTCGCCGAGACGATGGTGGCTCTCGGCACCGACGCCGGCGTGCACACCGTCGCGCTCCTCACCGACATGGCCACCCCGCTCGGCCTGACCGCCGGCAACGCCGTGGAGGTGCAGGAGTCGGTCGACGTGCTGGCCGGTGGCGGCCCCGCCGACGTCGTCGAGCTGACGCTCGCCCTGGCCCGCGAGATGCTCGCCGGCGCCGGGCGTGACGACGTCGACCCCGCCGACAGGCTGGCCGACGGCTCCGCGATGGACGCCTGGAAGGCGATGATCCGCGCCCAGGGCGGTGACCCCGACGCCGCGCTCCCGCAGGCCAAGGAGTCGCACGTCGTCGTCGCGCCCGCCACGGGGATCCTCACCCGCCTCGACGCGATGGCGGTCGGGCTGGCCGCGTGGCGCCTGGGCGCCGGCCGGGCCCGCAAGGAGGACCCGGTGCAGGCCGGTGCCGGCGTCGTCTGGCACGCGCGCCCCGGCGACGAGGTCACCGGGGGCCAGCCGCTCTTCACCCTGCTCACCGACGAGCCCGAGCGCTTCGACCGTGCGCTCGCCTCGCTCGAGGGGGGCTACGACATCGGCGACGGTGCCGGCTTCGCCGCTGGTCCGATCGTGCTCGACCGGATCAGCTGACCTTCCCGGCCGGAACTGGAGCCTCACCCCCGAAGTTTCGGGGGTGAGGCTCCAGCTTCCCCGGGTACCCGGGGATCGCGACGGCAGGGGCCCTCAGGCGAGGAGCAGCACCACGTGCTGGGCCACGCAGGCCGGCTTGTCCTGGCCCTCGATCTCGACCGTGTGCTCGACGATCAGCTGCTTGCCCGCAGGCAGGTCGCGCACCTCGCCGAAGCGCACGTGCGAGCGGAGCCGGCTGTCGACCGGGACCGGGGAGGGGAAGCGCACCTTCTCCAGGCCGTAGTTGAGCCGGGCACCGGGCGTCTCGAGGCTGAAGACCTGCGAGGCGAAGTGGGGGAGCAGGCTCAAGGTGAGGAAGCCGTGCGCGATCGTGGTCCCGAAGGGACCGGCGCCGGCCGCGTCGGCGTCCACGTGGATCCACTGGTGGTCGAGGGTGGCATCGGCGAAGGCGTCGATCCGGGCCTGGTCGACCGCGAGCCACTCGCTGGTGCCGATCTCGGAGCCTGCGGCGGCGGCGACGTCGTCGAGCGTGGTGAAGGTGCGCATGGCCTCACCCTAGGACGCTGCCGGGCGACTGGTTGGATGGGCACGTGAACGACGTGACCGAGACCCCGACCTCCACCGCTGTCCCTGCCCGCCCGACTCGCGAGCAGGTGCACGCCGCACCCAAGGTCCTCCTGCACGACCACCTCGACGGCGGGCTGCGCCCGCAGACGATCGTCGAGCTCGCCGCCGAGATCGGCCACGAGCTCCCCGCTCCAGACGCCGAGTCGCTGGGACGCTGGTTCGCCGAGTCCGCCGACTCGGGCTCACTGGTGCGCTACCTCGAGACCTTCGACCACACCGTCGCGGTCATGCAGAACGGTCCGGCGATCGCCCGCGTCGCCCGCGAGTGCGTCGAGGACCTCGCCGCCGACGGCGTCGTCTACGCCGAGGTGCGCTACGCGCCCGAGCAGCACGTCGCCAACGGGATGACGCTCGACGAGGTCGTCGCCGCCGTGCAGGAGGGCTTCGACGCCGGCATGGCCGCCGCGGGCGGCAGGATCGTCGTACGCCAGCTGCTGACCGCGATGCGCCACCAGGCCCGCTCGATGGAGATCGCCGAGCTCGCCATCGCGTGGCGCGACCGCGGGGTCGCGGGCTTCGACATCGCGGGTGCGGAGGCGGGCTTTCCGCCCACCCGCCACCTCGATGCCTTCGAGTACCTCCAGCGCGAGAACGCGCACTTCACCATCCACGCCGGAGAGGCCTTCGGCCTGCCGTCGATCTGGGAGGCGATCCAGTGGTGCGGCGCCGACCGGCTCGGCCACGGCGTACGGATCGCCGACGACATCACCGTCGCCGACGACGGCTCGGTCGAGCTGGGCCGGCTGGCGGCCTACGTCCGCGACAAGCGGATCCCGCTGGAGATGTGCCCGAGCTCCAACATCCAGACCGGCGCTGCTTCCTCCTTCGCCGAGCACCCGATCGGGCTGCTCACCGACCTCCGCTTCCGCGTGACCGTCAACACCGACAACCGGCTGATGAGCCAGACGTCGATGACGAAGGAGATGTTCGGCCTGGTCGAGGCCTTCGGCTACACGCTGGAGGACCTGCGGTGGTTCACCATCAACGCGATGAAGTCCGCCTTCCTGCCCTTCGACGAGCGCCTGAAGATCATCGACGAGGTCGTCAAGCCGGGCTACGCCGCCCTCATCGCGGGCTGACGACCAGCCACGGCCGGTCCCAACCCGCGAGCGCGAGGTCGCCGCGCTCCCAGCGCCCCGACGCGACGGCGGCGACGAGCCCGGACGCGGGCTCGTAGGTCGCCGCGCCGTCGGCCCCGGTCCCGGTCACCAGCACGACGTGGCGCGGCAGCAACCGGTCGCCGACGTAGACCGCGACCGGCCGCAGCGGGGTCGCGACCGCCAGGTGTGGCCACACGCGCCGCCCCAGGCGCACGGACCGGGTCGCGTAGGGCACCCCGGTGACCAAGCCGAGCTCGCGTGCCACCGCCCACGGCGGGGTGCCGAGCGCGCGCGGCCACGGCACCTGCCAGCCGCCCGCGGTGTCGGACAGCGACGTGAGCCGCCGGTGCAGGGTGCTCACCTCGTGCGCGAAGCTCGCCTGGTCGCCCACGAGCCCGGCGTAGCGGGGCAGTGCCAGCCGGCGTGCCATGACCAGTGCCGCGGCGCCGCAGGAGCGGCGGTCGGGCTGCTGGAGCCTCACGCGGACCCCGCGTCGGACCCCGCGTCGGACCCCGCGTCGGACCCCGAGTCGGAGCGGGAGTCGGACCGGCTCTGCAGGCTCGCTGCCAGCTCGGCATACGCCTGGTCGCCGGTGGCGCGGCGGCAGCCCTGCCGGAGTGCGTGGGCGACCACGCGGCGCTGGTCGAGGGCCAGGGCGTAGCCGCGGCGCACGAGCATCAGCGGGGGCTTGCGGTGCTCGCGCAGGTCGCGGCTCAGCCGGCGCCAGAAGGTGACGAGGGGGTGCTGCGTGATGCAGTAGGCCGCTGCCAGCAGGCCCTCCTCGCGGCACGCGGACACGACGTCGGGGGCGAAGATGCCCTCGGCGACGAAGCGCGTGCTGCCGTGCAGGTCCACCACGCGCGACCCGCAGCGACCGTTCTGCGCGATCTCGTAGATCGGCACCTCGCTGCGCCCGGTGGCGCAGAGCTCGCGCAGCGCTGCCATCGCGTCGGCCCGGTGCCAGGAGCCTGGGTGGTCCCAGTCCACGAGGCCGGCGTTGGCGCCGTGGTCGATGCGCGGCAGGGTCGGGTCGTCGCCGTCCTTGTAGAAGTCGTCGAGCCGCAGGACCGGAAGTCCGAGCCGCTCGGCGAGCCGGGACTTCCCGGCGCCGCTGGGGCCGGCCAGGACGACCACCTGGGCTGTGCTCATCGTTGCGAAGCTCATTTCCTGGTTCGGCCACGGACGATCCGGCTGGACATTACTCTCGCCCAGACCCCCGATTGACGTTCTTGTGGGAGGACCTCATGAGTCAGGACGACTCGACCGCGCCCGAAACCGCGGACAACTCCGGAGCCGCCGTACGCCGCTCCGGCAACCCCTTGGTGCTGGGCGGGCTCGCGCTGGTGCTGGTGCTCGCCTTCATCACATTCTTCGCCATGCGCGGCAACAGTGACACCCCCGGGGGCGCCGACTGCGTCTCCGAGCAGGTGACGTTGACCACCGCACCCGTGATGGAGGACCTGGTCCGCGAGGCAGTGAAGGACGTCAACGCCGACGAGCCCTGCATCGACATCCAGGTCTCCACCGGCTCGGTGAAGGACGTGGTGGCGCTGCTCAGCGACCCCGACGCCCAGCTTCCCGAGATCTGGATCCCGGACAGCCCGACCTGGAAGGGCCAGCTGACGGCAGCCGGGTGGACCGGCTCGCCGATCGCCGAGGTGCTCGCCCAGACGCCCGTCGGCCTCATCGGCGGCCCGGCGGCCAAGGCGCCCGCGTCGTGGGCCGGTGTCCTCGACGGCGGCAGCCTGGCGATGGCCGACCCGAGCGCCGAGGGCGCCTCGGCGCTCGCGCTGCTCGCTCCCTACGCGGAGATGAAGAAGACCGGCGAGACCGCCGCGACCATCGAGCAGAAGACCGTCCCGGTCGCCCAGACCTACGGCGAGCGCGCCGTGGCCGGCAGCACCAACGAGACCGACCTCTCCACGATCTCCGCCTCCAGCACGCAGCTGGTCCCCGCCACCGAGCAGGCCTACCTCGCGGCTCGCCGCAGCAACGACCAGCTCACCCTGGTGGCTCCGGACACGGGCGTGCCGATGCTGCAGTTCCCGATGATCGACGTGAACCGCGGCAACAAGGACATCCTGGCCTCGGGCGGGGACATCTCGGCCCGCGTCGGCCGTGCGCTGACGCGCTGGTTCACCTCGGGTGCCGGCGTGGAGGCGATCGCCGCCGCCGAGCTGCGCGGCCCCGACGGTGCCCCGCTGCCCAACGACATCGGTCTCGGCGACGCCCGGGTGCTCAACACGGTGCCGCAGAAGACCACCGACGACGCGCTGCGCCAGTGGCGCGTGCTGTCGGTGCCCTCGAGCATCCTCGCGGTCGTCGACCTGTCGGGCTCGATGAAGACCGCCATCGGAGACACCACCCGCATCCAGCTGGCCGTCACCGCCTCCCAGGTCGCGCTCGACGCGTTCCCGGCCCAGGCCCGCATCGGCATCTGGGGCTTCTCCAAGAACCGCGGCGAGGGCGGTGCGTCCTACGAGGAGTACGCCACCCTCGACCGGCTCGACGCGCCTGCCGGTGACGCCGGCACGCACGGCGACGTGGTGCGCAAGGTGGCTGGCGGCCTCCCCGGTCGGGTCAACGGCGGCACCGGTGTCATGGACACCACGCTGGCGGCCTACAAGCACGCCCAGGAGAAGTGGGACCCGGCGTGGTTCAACTCCGTGGTGATCATGACCGACGGTGCCAGCGACGACACCAGCTCGCTGTCGCTCGAGTCGCTGGTCAACCAGCTGAAGTCGGTCCGCGACCCCGCGAAGCCGGTCAAGGTGATCATCATCGGCATCTCGCAGGACGCCGACACCGGTGAGCTCGAGCAGATCGCCGCGGCGACCGGCGGGCAGAACTTCCTGGTCGAGAACCCCAACGAGATCCTCGGCGTGCTGGCCCAGGCGCTGCTCAACCGCTGAGGCTCTTCGCTCCGAGCAGGCAACAGGGATGGACTTCCACTCACAGGAGTGGAAGTCCATCCCTGTCCTGCGTCGTCCACGCTCAGCGCACGATGAACTCCCACCCGTGCGAGTGGAAGTACATCCGGCGCCGCGGGGCAGCCAACAGGCCCCGGAGACAGTGGAGCTCCTGTGCCGGATGTCGGCACAGGAGCTCCTCGATGGCGCTGGGGGAGAGGTCAGACCCCGATCGGGTGCCAGACCGTCTTGGTCTCCATGAACCGGGTCATCCGGTCCAGGCCGGGCTCCAGGAGCCAGTCGGTGTCGGGGGCGGGACGGCGTACGCGCTTGAGGTTGTCGGCCGCGGCCACCTCGAGCTCGCTCGCCAGCGCGGCGTCCTCGACACCGGTCAGGTCGATGCCGTTGACGTCCATGTGCGAGGCCAGCCACGGGGCGATCTCGGACTGCGAGCCGGTGAGCACGTTGACCACGCCGCCCGGCAGGTCGCTGGTGGCCATGACCTCACCGAGGGTGATCGCGGTCAGCGGGTTGTCCTGGCTGGCGATCACCACCACGGTGTTGCCGGTGACGATGAGCGGCGCCACGACGCTGACCAGGCCCAGGAGGGCGCCCCGGGGGGCGACCACGGCGATGACGCCGCTGGGCTCGGGGGTGGAGAGGTTGAAGAACGGCCCG
Source organism: Nocardioides furvisabuli (assembly GCF_021083185.1). Classification (GTDB taxonomy): domain Bacteria; phylum Actinomycetota; class Actinomycetes; order Propionibacteriales; family Nocardioidaceae; genus Nocardioides; species Nocardioides furvisabuli. The sequence continues at coordinate 108,872 of NZ_JAIGQB010000005.1, forward strand.
GCCACCGGGTTGGCGTTGCCGACGACCTGGGTGATCTTGTCGGCCCACCCGGCGTACCAGACGAGGCGGTCGATCGCGGCGTCGACGTAGGTCTTGGCCTTGGCCGCGGAGACGCCCTCGGCCGCTCGCAGCTCGGCCTCGAACTGCTCGCGACGACCCTCGAGGACCTCGGCGATGCGGTAGACGATCTGCGCGCGGTTGTACGCCGTCTTCGTCGACCAGCCACCGAAGGCGGCGCGAGCGGCCACGACCGCGTCACGAGCGTCCTTGCGGGACGCCTGCGCGGCATTGGCGAGCAGGCGGCCCTTGGCGTCGTTGACGACGTAGGAGCGCCCGGACTCGGAGCGGGGGAACTGACCGCCGATGTAGAGCTTGTAGGTCTTGCGCACGTCGATGCGGGACATCAGCTGTCCTCTCCCTTGAGGTAGGCCTCGAGCCCGTGGCGGCCGCCCTCGCGGCCGTAGCCGGACTCCTTGTAGCCGCCGAACGGTGAGGTCGGGTCGAACTTGTTGAACGTGTTGGCCCAGACCACGCCCGCGCGGAGGCGGTTGGCCATCGACAGGATCCGCGAGCCCTTGTCGGTCCACACGCCGGCCGAGAGGCCGAAGGGGGTGTTGTTGGCCTTCTCGATCGCCTCCGACGGCGTGCGGAAGGTCAGCACCGACAGGACCGGGCCGAAGATCTCCTCGCGGGCGATCCGGTGGGCCTGCGAGACGCCGGTGAACAACGTCGGGGGGAACCAGAAGCCCTTGGTCGGCAGGTCGCAGGCGACCTCCCAACGCTCGGCGCCCTCGGCATCGCCGACCTCGGACAGCTCCCGGATGCGCTTGAGCTGCTCCCCGGAGTTGATGGCTCCGACGTCGGTGTTCTTGTCGAGCGGGTCGCCCATCCGCAGCGTGGACATCCGGCGCTTGAGGCGCTCGAGCACCTCGTCGGCCACGGACTCCTGGACGAGCAGGCGCGAGCCGGCGCAGCACACGTGTCCCTGGTTGAAGAAGATGCCGTTGACGATGCCCTCGATCGCCTGGTCGAGCGGCGCGTCGTCGAAGACGATGTTGGCGGCCTTGCCGCCGAGCTCGAGGGTCACCTTCTTGTCGGTCCCGGCCACGGCGCGGGCGATGGCCTTGCCGACCTCGGTCGAGCCGGTGAAGGCCACCTTGTCGACGTCGGGGTGCGACACGATCGCGCGGCCGGTGTCGCCGGCGCCGGTGACGATGTTGACCACACCGGGCGGGAGGTCGGCCTGCTGGCAGATCTCCGCGAAGAGGAGTGCGGTCAGCGGGGTGGTCTCGGCCGGCTTGAGGACGACGGTGTTGCCGCAGGCCAGGGCCGGGGCGATCTTCCACGCCAGCATCAGCAGCGGGAAGTTCCACGGGATGACCTGTCCGGCCACGCCGAGCGGCGTCGAGCCGTAGCCGGAGTGCTCCAGCTTGTCGGCCCAGCCGGCGTAGTAGAAGAAGTGGGCCGCGACGACGGGGATGTCGACGTCGCGCGACTCCTTGATCGGCTTGCCGTTGTCGATCGACTCCAGGACGGCCAGCTCGCGGCCGCGCTCCTGGATGATCCGGGCGATCCGGTAGAGGTACTTGGCGCGCTCGGCGCCCGACATCCGCGACCAGACGCGGGTGTAGGCGCGGCGGGCGGCCTTCACGGCCTCGTCGACGTCGGCGTCGTCGGCCTCGGCGACCTCGGCGAGGACCTCCTCGGTCGCGGGGTTGACGGTCTTGAACGCCTTGCCGTGGCCGTCGACGAACTCGCCGTTGATGAACAGGCCGTAGGACGGCTTGATGTCGACGACGGCGCGCGACTCGGGTGCGGGGGCGTACTCGAAGATGTTGCTCATGTGGCTCAGGCCTCAGTCCAGCGTGAAGTAGTCGGGACCGGAGTAGCGACCGGTCGTCATCTTGGTGCGCTGCATCAGCAGGTCGTTGAGCAGCGTGGACGCACCGAAACGGAACCAGTCGGGATCGAGCCAGTCGGGACCGGCGATCTCGTTGACCATCACGAGGTACTTGATGGCGTCCTTGGTGGTCTTGATGCCGCCGGCGGGCTTGACGCCGACCATCTGCCCGGTCTGCTCGCGGAAGTCGCGGACCGCCTCGAGCATGATCAGCGTGACCGGCAGCGTCGCCGCCGGCTGCACCTTGCCGGTGGAGGTCTTGATGAAGTGGCCTCCGGCCATCATCGCGAGCCAGCTGGCGCGACGGACGTTGTCGTAGGTCTGGAGCTCGCCGGTCTCGAAGATCACCTTGAGGTGCGCATCCCCGCAGGCCTCCTTGACCTGGGCGATCTCCTCGTAGACGTCGAGGTAGCGACCCGACAGGAACGCGCCACGGTCGATGACCATGTCGATCTCGTCGGCACCGGCCTCGACCGCGTCGCGGGTGTCGGCGAGCTTGATGTCCATCGCGGCGCGGCCGCTCGGGAACGCGGTCGCGACGGCAGCGACGTTGACACCGCTGTCGCCGAGGGTCTGCTTGGCCGTGGCGACCATGTCGGGGTAGACGCAGACCGCGGCGGTGGCGGGGCAGGACGGGTCCGCCGGGTCGGGGCGCATCGCCTTGGAGGCGAGCGCGCGGACCTTGCCGTGGGTGTCCTGACCCTCGAGCGTGGTCAGGTCGACCATCCGGATGGCCAGGTCGATGGCGAAGGCCTTCGACGTGGTCTTGATGGACCGGGTGGCCAAGCCTGCGGCGCGGGCCTCGCACCCGACCTGGTCGACCCCGGGGAGGCCGTGGAGGAAGCGGCGGAGCGAGGACTCCGAGCGCACGACGTCGTCGAAGACGCCGGCGCTCGAGGCGGTGCTCGCCGTGGAGCTGGAAGTGGGTGTCACCGACCCAGCATAGAGTTGGCCGCGAGGACCCCGGCAATCCACGGAGGACCAAAGCCTGCCCAAAAAGACGAGGAGAACATGGCACCCCTGCAGGATCACTCGGACGACGTCGTGGAGCGGTTCCACCCCACCAGCGGACAGGTGACCGGGTGGCTCGCGGTGGTGGGCTCCGCGGTCGTTGCGCTGGCCGGCCTGGCCTACCTCGACGACGGCTTCCCGCCCTGGGTCGTGGGGCTCGCGCTGCTGGTGGGGGTGCTGGCCTGGGCGGCGATGCTGCGGCCCGCGTTGTGGGCCACCGGCGAGCACCTCGTCATGCGCAACCTGACGGAGACGGTCCACATCCGCCTCGCCGCCGTCGAGGAGATGGCGGTGCGCCAGGTGCTCGCCGTGCGCGCGGGTGATCGCCGATGGGTGTCCACCGTGGTGGGTCGCTCGTGGCGCAAGGCGGTCACGGCCCGGCCGTCCGCGTCGGGCGAGGCGCGTGAGGGCATGGCCTACGCCGACTTCGTCGAGACCCGTCTGTACGACCTCGTCGACGAGGCCCGTCGGGCCGAGGGGGTCAGGGCGGGGTCGAAGGAGCAGCTGGCGCTGCCCGACGCCGTACGCCGCACCCGGGACCCGCTGCCCGTCGCGCTGATCGCGGTGGCCGCGCTCGTGCTGGTCGTCAGCTTCTTCGTCTGACCTCGGCCTCGTGGGCCGCCTCGATCCCGTCGAGCACCAGCGCGAGGCCGTACTCGAACTCGTCGCCGTAGGCGTAGTCCTGGCCCGTGATCCGCTCCGCGACGAGCTCGCGCATCCAGGGCCGGTCGGCGAGGGAGGCGGCGATCTCCTCGATGAAGTCGTCGGCCGTGCCGGGCTCGAACGGCAGGTTCACCTCGGTGAGCACGAAGCCGTAGGTGTAGGCGTCGAGCACCGAGAAGGCGTGGGCGGCGAGGGCCACCGTGAAGCCGTCGGTGCGCAGGCAGCCGAGCACCGCGTCGTGGTGGCTCAGGGTCGCCGGGCCGGCGGAGCGCCGGGACTCCACGAGTCCCAGGCCCCACGGGTGGGCCGCGAGGACGGAGCGGGCCGAGCGCGCCCGTGCCTCCATCTCGCTGCGCCACGGCACGCCGAGCGTCGGGGTCAGGATCTGCGCGAAGACCCAGTCGGCGAGCCCGTCGAGGAGCGCGTCCTTGTTGGCGACGTGGTGGTAGAGCGACATGGCCTCGACGCCGAGCTCGCGTCCGACGATGCGCATGCTCACCCCGGCGAGGCCGGTGGCGTCGGCGACGCGGCTGGCGGCGTCGATCACGCGTGCGGGGGTGAGCGGTGGTCTGGACACGAGGCTCCTCATTTGTAGGACTTACATGCGTAAGGTTACTCTCTCGGGCATCAGACTTACAGGCGTAAGGGAGGCGGTCGTGAGAGCAGCAGTCGTGGAGCGGTACGGGCCGCCCGAGGTGGTGCAGGTGCAGGACGTGCCCGAGCCGCGCGCGGGGAAGGGCCAGGTCGTGGTGCGCGTCCGGGCGTCGACCGTCAACTCCGGTGACGCCCGCATCCGCGGCTGCCGCTTCCCTGCGGGCTTCGCCGTGCCCGGCCGCCTCGCGCTCGGTTGGAACGGCCCCCGGCGTCGCGTCCTCGGCGTCGTCTACTCCGGTGCCGTCGAGGCCGTCGGCCCGGGCGTCGAGGGCGTCGCGGTGGGCGACGAGGTCGTCGGGATGACCGGCGCCGGCATGGGCGCGCACGCCGAGCTCGCCGCCGTGCGCGCCGACCGCCTCGTGCCGAAGCCGGCGTCGGTGTCCCATGCCGACGCCGCAGCCGTCATCTTCGGCGGCACCACTGCACGACACGTGCTGCAGGACGTGGCGACCCCCGGGAGCCGGGTGCTCGTCAACGGCGCGTCGGGCGCTGTCGGGTGCGCGGCCGTGCAGGTCGCGCACCTCGCCGGGGCTCGGGTCACCGCCGTCTGCAGCGAGCGCAACGCCGACCTGGTCCGCTCGCTCGGGGCCGCCGAGGTGGTCGACCACCGCCGGACGTCGGTGCACGACCTGCCCGCGGCGTACGACGTCGTGCTCGACGCGGTCGGCAACCTCGACCGTCGCTCGGGCCGCCGCCTGCTCACGCCCGACGGCGTGCTCGTGCTCGCCGTGGCGAGCCTGCTCGACACCGTGCGGGCCCGCGGCGCCGTGCGTGCGGGGCCGTGGCCGGAGGACCCGGCCCACTTCGCCTGGCTCCTCGACCGCCTCGCGGCCGGCGAGCTGCAACCGGTGGTCACGCAGACCGTGCCGCTCGCTGACATCGCCGAGGCGCACCGCATCGTCGACTCCGGCCGCAAGGTCGGCAACCTGGTCCTCACCCCCTAGCTGCGGCCGCCGCCGTCCCCGGGGTGGGGAACCAGCGGGCGATGACGACGGACTGGCCGAGCGTCCACGCCGAGTTGCAGACCCAGTAGGCCAGCAGCGTCACCGGCACGACACCGCCCGCGACCAGCAGTCCGAGTGCCGACAGCGCGGGCATCAGCTGCTGGACCGACAGGACCGCCTCGGGCATCCCCTCGGTGAGCGTGTTGCGGGCCACGACGTGGCGCTGGGTGACGTACGACAGCGCGGCAGCCGTGACGGCGAGCCCGGCGACGACGGCGAGGTGGGCCGGCCCACCCCCGAGGTAGCCGCTGCCGGCGAGCGTGACGCCGAGGATCGACGCAGCACCGAGGGACGACACGAGCCCGGGGCCCATCGCGCCGACCGCGGTCCCGGAGGCGACGTCCGAGAGCAGGTGGTAGAGCGCCAGCCACACAGGGAGCTGCAGCAGCACCGGCAGGCAGCCGAGCCGGCTGACGCCGTGCTCGTCGGAGACCCGCCGCCGCTCCTCGAGGTGGCGGCGCAGGGCCTCGGCGTCGGGGCGGTCCCCGAGGCGGCCGGACAGCTCGCGCAGGTGGGGCCGCGCCCGCGCGCCGGCGTGCGCCTGGCGTACGCCGTGGACGACGACGGGGAGCAGGGCCAGGCGCAGGACGACGACGACGGCGGCGACGCACAGCAGCCAGGTGGCGCCCGCCGTCGGGTCGGCGCCGAGGGTCGTGAGGGCGTCATGGGTGGCGGCGAGGACCGCGGCGAGGGCGTGCGAGATCGGTTCGAGCAGGGACATGAGGAGGCTCCTGGAGGTGGGACGGGTCGGACGGACGTCGCAGTGCGACGGGTCAGACGAGCCCGGGAGCGCGCGGGCGCTGAGGGTGGTGGATCACGTCGGTGGAGCGTCCGGCCAGGTGCACCAGCACCTCGCCGGCCCACCTGGTGGGCAGCATCAGCGCTCGCACGAGCGGCAGCACGACCACGCGGCGCGAGCCCAGGAGGGCCGTGGCCGCGGTGCTGAGCGCAGCAACCAGGAGCACCGACTCCGCAGAGGCCATCGGTGCCACCACCGACGCCGCGAGCACCGTCGCGACGCCGACGAGGAGCAGCGTGAGGACGGACCGGACCCGCGCGAGGAGCTCGCCGACGGTCCGGGTCATGACCGACAGCGTACGCCCGGGGCGGCGCGGGGCGGGCCGGGCCAGGTCAGTGCAGCTCGTGGGCGCCGAGGTCGGCGCGGTCGGCGGACGGGCGGCGCACCAGGCGGGTGGGGTGGGCGTACTCCAGGAGCGGGCGCCAGCGGCGCGGGACGCGCACGCCCCGATCGACGGCGGGCGAGGAGGCGCGCAGGCGGTAGTCGTGCGCGGCGGCGTCGACGAAGCCGCGCGGACCCACGCGCCGGTTGGCGCGAGCGCTCACCGGTGGACGGCTGGTCAGCTCGCCCGCACCGAGCAGCAGGTTGTTGCGCAGGTGCGCGAGCGCCCCGTCGGCGAGCGCGACGAAGGTGCCCGAGGTGCGGCGGTTGACGAAGGTGTTGTGCACGACCCACAGGGTGCGGGAGGAGTGGGTGAGCCCCTCGGCGCCGTAGGACACGAGCGTGGAGTTCTCCGAGCGCGGGCCCTGGACGACGACGTTGCCGGCCACGAGGGTCCGTCCGCCGTTGGGCACGTCGATGGAGTAGCTCGCGGTGGCCCCGGCGTCGTCGATGCGGTTGGCCACGATCGTGGTGCGCGCGGCGCGCGACTTGAGCTCGTGGCCGACGTCGGCGCCCCAGAGCCAGCTCCCGGTGACGGTCAGCGAGCGGACCGCGCCGACGTAGAGGTTGTGGGTGTAGCCGTCGCCGGCGCCGCTGCGGAAGAAGCGCGAGCGACGGATGACGATGTCGCTGTCGGGGTCGGCGCCGGTGAGGATGCCGTTCTGGTTGTCGTGGAACCAGCTGCGCGTGACGGTGAGGTCCGTGCCCTCCTGCCGGATGCCGGCGCCGTTCTGGTCCGGCACGGCGGCGCCGCTGAACTCGATGCGGTCGATGCGCGTGCGGTCGCCGGCGACGACCCAGATGGCCTTGCCCTGGGCGCTGCGGCCGGCGGCGCGCAGGTGGGCGCGACCGCCCACCCCGCGCAGCGTGAGGTCGTCCTGGGTCCAGGTGGCCACGTCGCCGTCGTAGGTGCCGGCGTCGATGAGCACGGTGTCGCCGTCGCCTGCCACGGCTGCGGCCTGGCTGGGTGCGGTCAGCGCCCGGTCCGGCCCGACCCGCCACGTGCGCGGGACGTCGACGGCGTACGCCGTCGGGGTCAGTGCCGCCGGGGCGGGCGCGAGGCCGAGGAGGCCGAGCGTGAGGGCGAGGGCCCCGGCCGTGCGCATCAGAGGCCCGCGGCCCCGCGCAGGTCGCCCTTGATCGCGTCGAGCCGGCCGGCTGCGGAGATCCGGGCCGCGTCCACGTCCTCCTGGCCCACGGGGATGACGACCTCGAGGTAGCACTTGACCTTCGGCTCGGTGCCGCTCGGACGCACGATGACGCGCGCGCCCTCGACCAGCGTGTAGCGCAGGCCGTCGGTCGGGGGGAGCAGGTCGGAACCTTCGGAGAGGTCTTCCACGCGCTCCACCGCGAGCCCGCCGAGGGTGCTCGGCGGGGTGGCGCGCAGGCGCTCCATCGTGGCGGGGATGTCGGCGAGGTCCTCGAAGCGCACCGAGAGCTGGTCGGTGGCGTGGAGGCCGTGCTCGCGCGCGATGTCGTCGAGGATGTCGGGGAGACCGCGACCCTCGGCCTTGGCGGCGGCGGCGAGCTCGCAGACCAGCAGGAGTGCGGAGACGCCGTCCTTGTCGCGGACGTGCTCGGGGTCGCAGCAGTAGCCCAGTGCCTCCTCGTAGCCGAAGGCCAGGCCCTCGACGCGGCCGATCCACTTGAAGCCCGTCAGGGTCTCCTCGTGCGGCTGGCCGGCGGCCGCGGCCATCTTGCCCAGCAGGCTCGAGGACACGATCGAGTTGGCGAACACGCCGGTGGCGCCGCGGTCGATGAGGTGGTGGGCGAGGAGGGCACCGACCTCGTCGCCGCGCAGCATCCGCCAGCCGTGGGCGTCCGGCACGGCCACCGCGCACCGGTCGGCGTCGGGGTCGTTGGCCACGACCAGGTCGGCGCGGTGCTCGGCCGCGAGCGCCATGGCGAGGTCCATCGCGCCCGGCTCCTCGGGGTTGGGGAAGGACACCGTGGGGAAGTCGGGGTCGGGGTGCTCCTGCTGCTCCACGACGTGGGGCGCGTCGAAGCCGGCTGTCTCCAGCACCTGCGCGACGGTGGTGCCGCCGACGCCGTGCAGCGGCGTGTAGACGATGGAGAGGTCGCGCGGCCCGTCCTGGGCGAGGCCGGCGACGGTGTCGAGGTAGTTGTCGACGATGTCCTCGCCGACGACCTTGCCGGCGTCGCCGCGGGGGAGGTCGGCCAGCGGACCGACGGCGGCGATCCGCTCGGCGATCTCCACGTCGGCCGGCGGCACGATCTGGCTGCCGTCGCCGAGGTAGACCTTGTAGCCGTTGTCCTCGGGCGGGTTGTGGCTGGCGGTGACCATCACGCCGGCCGCGCAGCCGAGCTCGCGGATCGCGTAGGCGAGCAGCGGGGTCGGGAGCGTGCGGGGCATCACCAGTGCCTTGAGGCCCGCGCCGGTCATGATCTCGGCGGTGTCGCGGGCGAAGACGTCGGAGTTGTGGCGGGCGTCGAAGCCGATCACCACGGACCCACCGGCGTGGCCGGTGTCCTCGAGGTACGCCGCGAGGCCGGCCGCGGCGCGCGTGACGACGACGCGGTTCATCCGGTTGGGCCCGGCGCCGAGCGCGCCACGCAGGCCCGCCGTGCCGAACTCGAGGGTGCCGGCGAAGCGGTCGGCCAGGTCGGTCTCCTCGCCGCGCTCGGCGGCGTCGACGAGGGCCTCGAGCTCGGCGCGGGTGTGCTCGTCGGGGTCCTCGGCGGCCCAGGCGCGGGCCTGCTCGAGCAGGGGGGTCAGGTCGGTCATGGGCGCACGCTATCGGGCGCGGCTAGCGTGTGCGCGTGCCCGCCCTCGTCCGCTCCGTCAACGCCGGCCCCCTGGCGACCGTCCCCGGCATGAAGCGACCGAGCGCCATCCGCAAGCACCCGGTCGACGCGATCGAGGTGCGCGACCCGGGCCCGAGGCGCGGCGGCCTCGGCAGCGGTGTGGTGGGCGACGAGATCGGCAGCCGCCGCCACCACGGCGGCGGGACCCAGGCGGTGTACGCCGTGGCGCGCGAGGAGATGGACTGGTGGGGCGGCGAGCTCGGGCGGGCCCTGGCCGACGGCATGTTCGGCGAGAACCTCACCACCACCGGGATCGACGTCGATGCCGCGGAGGTCGGCGAGCAGTGGCGCGTCGGGCCCACCCTGCTGGAGGTCTGCGGACCGCGGGTGCCCTGCGGCACCTTCGCCAAGCACATGGCCGAGCCACGATGGGTGAAGCGGTTCGCCGAGCGCGGACGGACCGGTGCCTATCTCGCAGTCCGCGAGCCGGGGACCATCACGGCCGGCGACCCGGTCGAGGTCGTGCACCGGCCCGGGCACGGGCTGACGGTGCCGATGTTCTTCCGCGCCGCGATGGGCGACAAGGAGCAGGCGGCCGTCCTCCTCGACGCACAGGTCCTGCCGCAGGTCGAGCACGAGTGGCTGGCCTCGCGCCAGTGACCTCAGGGGGAGGTCCCGGCGCGGGGCCAGCCAGCCGGTGCGTGCGGGTGGGTCAGGACAGCGCGGCCACCGCGGCGTCGTAGTCGGGCTCTTGGCCGATCGCGTCGGTGAGCTGGGTGTGCAGCACGGTGCGGTCGGTGTCGAGGACGACGACTGCACGGGCGAGCATGCCCGACCAGGCGCCGTCGGCCATGGCGACGCCGTAGTCCTCGCCGAAGCTCGAGCGGAAGGCCGAGCCCACCTCGACGGCCTCGATGCCCTCGGCGCCGCAGAAGCGGGCCTGGGCCAGCGGCAGGTCGACCGAGACGTTGACGACCGTGGTGTCGGCCAGGCCGGCGGCGAGCTCGTTGAACTTGCGCACGCTCGCCTGGCACACGCCGGTGTCGATGCTGGGGAAGATGTTGAGCACGACGCGCCTGCCGGCCGCGTCGGCGTCGGTGACGGGCTGGAACTTCAGTCCCACCAGGTCCCAGCCAGGTGCCTGCGAGCCGACCGCGGGGAGCTCGCCCACGGTGTTGACGGTGTTGTCGCCGAGTTGTGTGGTTGCCATGGGCGCAAACCTAGCCGCCCCGCACACCCCGGTCGTACGCCACCCGGGCGCCTGCGGACGGCCCTAGAGTGCCCTCCATGCCCCCCATGGCTGCCAACGACCGCACCGCCGTGATCATCGACGTGCTCCGCGACGCCTTCGCCCCGCTCATGCGGGCCGATCCGGCCGCCTTCCGGGCCAAGTACCGCACGATGGCCCGCGACCCGCACGCGTTCTACCGCGGCACCGCGTGCCTGTTCTACAACGACGTCACGTCCGAGACCGACGACTGGTCGCGCCACGGCGCCGAGCGGATCTGGATCCACGGTGACCTGCACGTGGAGAACTTCGGCACCTACCTCAACTCCGACGGCCGGCTGGTCTTCGACATCAACGACTTCGACGAGGCCTACCTCGGCCGCTTCACGTGGGACCTCCAGCGCTTCGCCGCGAGCCTAGCGCTGGTCGCGTGGCAGAAGGCCCTGCCCGAGGACGCGATCCGCAAGCTCATCTCGCGCTACGCGCGCTCCTACCTCTCCCAGGTCAACCACTACGTCGCCTCCGACTCCGACGACGACTTCGAGATCACCCTCGACACCGCGCACGGGCCGGTGCTCGTCGCCCTGGAGGAGGCGCGGTCGATGCGCCGCGCCGACCTGCTCGACGACATGACGGTGATGCAGAAGGGCATCCGCACGTTCGCCGACAGCGCGTCGACGCGTCGGCTGCCGCGCGAGGAGCGCACCGCGGTGGTGGCCGCCTTCCACGACTACCTCGGCACGATCCCGCAGTCCAAGCGCTTCGACCGCGAGCTCTTCTACGAGCTGCGTGACGTCGTCGGCAAGTCCGGCTTCGGCATCGGCAGTGCCGGGCTTCCGGCGTACAACGTGCTGCTCGAGGGCTACAGCCAGGCCCTCGACAACGACGTCGTGCTCAGCATGAAGCAGGCCAACATCCCCGCGGTGAGCCGCTTCGTCGACACGGCTGTCGTCGACGCCTACTTCGACCACGAGGGACACCGCACCTCGGTCAGCCAGCGAGCACTGCAGGTGCACACCGACCCGCTGCTGGGGCACACGGAGGTCGGCGGTGTCGGCTACGTCGTCGCCGAGGTCTCGCCGTACGAGGTCGACCTCGACTGGGAAGAGATCAACGAGCCGGCCGACATGCGCGCGGTCGTCGAGCTGCTGGGCCGGGCGACGGCCAAGATCCACTGCGCCTCGGACGAGGACAGCGAGCAGGACCTCATCGACTTCCAGGTCGAGGAAGCCATCGCCGCCTCCCTCGAGGGTCGGCGCAACGACTACGTCGCCTGGCTGGGCGACTGGGGCATCGCGTACGCAGAGCAGGTGCGCCAGGACCACGCACTGTTCGTCGACGCCTTCCGCGAGGGCCGGGTCGGCATCGCCGCCACCTGACCCCGCGGAGGGCGCGCACGCCTCAGGCGTCGAGCGCCCTGGAACCGCGGGTCGGACCTGCGGAAGTCGCTGTCCTCGAGCGAGCCGGTGCTGATCGCGCCGGCACGGCTAGGTTCGACGCATGAGCGCATCCCGGCGGGACCTGGCAGGCGCGGCCGTGGTGGCGGGGCCCGGCCTCGTGCTGGCCGCGGCCGGGCTGTTCCACCCCCACTCGCTGTCCTGGGCAACGGCTCCTCGCTGGACCGTGCTGCACGTGATCGCCCTGTTCGTGTTCCCCCTGGTCGGCGTGGCGCTGATGTGGCTGGTGCGCGGACGACAGGACCCCGTGGCCTGGCTGGTGCGCGCCAGTGCCTTCGTGTATGCCACCGCCTACACGGCGCTCGACGTGATCAGCGGCGCCAGTGCGGGCTACGTGACCTGGCGGCTGGGCGAGGGCGCCTCCCGGCCGGACGAGGTGCGCTACCTCTTCGCCCTCGGGGGGCGCCTCGGTGAGGTGGGCTCGTGGGCGCTGATCGCATGTGCGGTGGTCGTGGCGGTCGACGCCGTGCGTCGGATCGGGCGGCTCGCACTCCCGGGGCTGCTGCTGGTGCCCGGAGCCTGGCTGGTCCACGTCGACCACATCTTCGCGCCCGCCGGGGTCGTCGGGATGGCGCTGGTCGGTCTCGCGAGCGGGTGGCTCGCCCATGCGAGATCGGCGACACCGAGGTCCTGAAGGTCGCAGAGCCCACCGATGGACGTCGAGGAGTACCGAGCCCCCCGTGCCCTCGAGCGCGACGACATCGCCTCGCGCCTGCTCCACCCGGGCCTCCACCTGGGCCTCCACCTGGGCCGTGAGGTCGTTCAGCCGAGCGCGGGGCGGTGGAACCGGGCCGTGGCGAACGGGCCGCCGACGAACTCCGCCTCGGCCGCGTCGTCGGGACCGGGCTCGATCCGGTCGGCGAAGACCTCGGCGTCGTCCTGCGGCTCGTAGCCCAGCCGCCGGCCCGGCTCGAGGTCCCACCAGGCGCGGGTGTTGGCGCTGATGCCGTGGAGGATCGCGAAGCCCGGGGCCGGAGCGGTGAGCCCGGCCTCGACCATGCGTACGCCGTCCGCGTGCGAGAGCCACGTCGAGAGCCCTCGCAGGCTGGTCGGCTCCTCCAGGAACGAGCCGATGCGGCACACGACGGCGTCGATGCCGTGGCGGTCGGCGAAGAGGTGCAGCAGTGCCTCGGCCGCCACCTTGGCGACGCCGTAGTAGGTGTCGGGGCGGGGGAGGGCACGCTCGGTCAGCTCGCCGTCCGTGCGGGGCGTGCGCCCCACCGCGTGGTTGGAGGAGGCGTAGACGATGCGCGTCACGTCGTGGGCCACCATCGCGTCGAGCAGTGCCGCGGTGGTGACGACGTGGGAGGTCAGCTCGTCGGGCAGCGCGAGCTCCTCCGGCGCGCCGGCGAGGTGCACGACGGCGTCGATGCGCTCCTCGGCGAACACCGCCGCCACGGCGTCGGGGTCGGCGCAGTCGGCCTCGTGCCAGGCGAAGGGCGAGCCCTCGGGGCCCGGCACGAGGTCCAGGCCCACGACCTCGTGACCGACCTCGGCGAGCCCGACCGTGACGACACGGCCGAGGCTTCCCGCCGCGCCCGCGACCAGGACCCGCATCAGACCACCACCCCGATCAGATCTTGGAGACGACCTGGCTGAGCAGGCCGCCCATCCGGCTGGCGGCGGCCTTGCCCGCCTCGAGGACCTCCTCGTGGTTGAGCGGCTCGCCGCTCAGCCCGGCGGCGAGGTTGGTGACCAGGCTGATGCCGAGGATCTCCATGCCTGCCTCGCGGGCCGCGATCGCCTCGAGCGTGGTGCTCATGCCGACCAGCTGGCCGCCGAGGACACCGGCCATCCGGACCTCGGCGGGCGTCTCGTAGTGCGGCCCGGGGAACTGGACGTAGACGCCCTCGTCGAGGCTCGGGTCGATCTCGCGGCACATCGCGCGCAGGCGCGGGCTGTAGAGGTCGGTGAGGTCGACGAAGTTGGCGCCGACGATCGGGCTGGTCCCGGTGAGGTTGATGTGGTCGGAGATCAGCACCGGCTGGCCCGGCTGCCAGCCCTGCTTGAGCCCGCCGCACCCGTTGGTCAGCACGATGGCCGCGCAGCCGGCCGCCGCCGCCGTACGGATCGGGTGGACGACCGCCGCGACGCCCTTGCCCTCGTAGAAGTGGGTGCGGGAGAGGAAGACCAGGAGGTTGCGCTCGCTCCCCTCGGAGTCAGTGCAGCGGATCGAGCGGATCTTGCCGCTGTGGCCTGCGACGGCCGCGGCGCTGAAGCCCGGCAGGTCGGTGGTGTCTATCTCGGCGGTGGCCTCGCCGAGGGCGTCGACGGCCGGCAGCCAGCCCGAACCCAGCACGAGGGCGACGTCGTGGCGCACCACTCCGGTCAGCTCGGCGAGCCTCGCGGCGGCGGCAGTGGCGGCGTCGTACGGGGTCTGGTCGCTCATGGGCCGCACTCTAGGGCCAGCGATCCGACGGTCGGAATCTAGAGCCCGGTGGAGCGGCACGCGCGCCTGCGCAGGGCCGCGACGTAGTCCTCGGGCGCGCCGGCGGCGTCGGCGGCGTCGGCCAGCACGCCGAGGTAGGACGCCGACGGCAGGCCGCCCTCGTAGGCGTCGAGGACGTAGGCCCACACGACCAGCGGTCCGGTCAGCGTCTGCACCCGCACCTTGGTCTTGCGGTAGAGCCCGGTGTCGGCGGCCTCCCAGCCGTCGAGGGCGCGCTCGTCCTCGGGGGTGACGTCGTAGACCGCGACGAAGACCTGCTCGAAGGGGTCCTGGACGATGGTCGACAGCGCGCCGTCCCAGCCGTGCTCCTCGCCGCCGAAGGTGAGCCGCCAGCCCGCGAGCCAGCCGGTGGAGTGGAGGATCGAGTGGGGGCAGCGCTCGCCCATCCGGGCGGGATCGAGGTTCGTCCCGTAGGCGGCGTAGAGCGTCACGGGCCACAGGCTACCGAGCCCGGACCTCGGGTGGTCCCCCCGCGGACGGGAACACTAGGCTGGGGGCGTGACCGACACCCACTTCGACACCCTCGTCCTCGGCGCCGGCCCCGGTGGCTACGTCGCCGCGATCCGCGCAGCCCAGCTCGGCCAGAAGGTGGCCGTGGTGGAGGAGAAGTACTGGGGAGGTGTCTGCCTCAACGTCGGCTGCATCCCCTCCAAGGCCCTGCTGAAGAACGCCGAGCTGGCGCACACGCTCCAGCACGAGAAGGCCAAGTTCGGCATCGAGGGCGACGCCACGATGGCGTTCGGCCCCACCCACAAGCGCAGCCGCGACGTGAGTGCCGGCATCGTCAAGGGCGTCCACTTCCTGATGAAGAAGAACAAGATCACCGAGATCGACGGGTGGGGCACGCTCACCGGCCCGACCGGGATCGACGTCGAGAAGGACGGCCAGAAGACCGGCTACACCTTCGACAACCTCATCATCGCCGCCGGCGCGACCGTGCGCCTGGTCCCTGGCGTCGAGCTCAGCGAGAACGTCGTCACCTACGAGGAGCAGATCCTCACCGACCAGCTCCCCGAGTCGATCATCATCGGCGGGTCCGGCGCGATCGGCGTCGAGTTCGCCTACGTGATGGCCAACTTCGGCGTCGACGTCACGATCGTGGAGTTCCTCGACCGGATGGTGCCGACGGAGGACGCCGACATCTCCAAGGAGCTGGCCAAGCAGTACAAGAAGCTCGGCGTGAAGGTGCTGACCTCCACCGCCGTGAAGAACGTCGAGGACACCGGCTCCGGGGTCAAGGTCACCGTCGCCCCCGCGGCCGGCGGCGACGAGCAGGTGCTCGAGGCCGGCAAGTTCCTCGCCGCCTTCGGCTTCGCGCCGCGCGTCGAGGGCTACGGCCTCGAGAACACCGGCGTCAGCGTCACCGAGCGCGGCGCGATCGAGATCGACGACTTCGGCCGCACCAACGTCGAAGGCGTCTACGCCATCGGCGACTGCACCGGCAAGATGATGCTCGCCCACGTCGCCGAGGCGATGGGTATCGTGGCCGCCGAGACCATCAACGGTGCGGAGACCATGCCGGTCGCCTTCGACTTCGTCCCGCGCGCGACCTACTGCAACCCGCAGATCGCGTCCTTCGGCTACAGCGAGGCGCAGGCCAAGGAGAAGGGCTACGACGTGAAGACGGCGTCCTTCCCCTTCAGCGCCAACGGCAAGGCCATGGGCCTCGGGGAGCCGATCGGCTTCGTCAAGGTCGTCGCCGACGCCGAGCACAACGAGATCATCGGCGCCCACATGATCGGCCCCAACGTGACCGAGCTGCTGCCGGTGCTCACCATGGCCCAGCAGTGGGACCTCACCGCCGACGAGGTGGCCCGCAACGTCTTCGCGCACCCGACCCTGGGTGAGGCCGTCAAGGAGGCCGTCCACGGCATCGCCGGCCACATGATCAACTTCTGAGGCCAGCAGCCACCGAGCTCGCGAGGTGGATGCGTCGGCCGAAGAGGTCGAGTGCCGCCGCGGCTGAGGAACGAAGCCGCGACGCGGTGTATCGAGACCTAGGAAGATCGAAGTGACCATGAGCATCAGCAATCACATCGTCATCATCGGCGGCGGCCCCGGCGGCTACGAGGCCGCGCACGTCGCCGCCCAGCTGGGCGCCGAGGTCACCGTCGTCGACACCGACGGTGTCGGCGGCTCGGCCGTGCTCACCGACTGCGTGCCGAGCAAGACGCTGATCGCCACGGCGGAGCTGATGACCGACATGGCCACCGCGCAGGAGCTCGGGGTCAACTTCCACGACCACCAGGGTGACGCGGCGACGGCGATCGCCGTCGACCTGGCCCGGGTCAACGCCCGCGTGAAGCAGCTCGCCGCCGACCAGTCGAGCGACATCGCGGCACGACTCGACCGCGACGGCGTACGCGTCCTCACCGGCCGCGGTCGCCTCGGTGCCGACATGGCCGTCGAGGTCACCACCGACGGCGGCAGCGAGACCCTGCAGGCCGACGCCATCATCCTCGCGACGGGCGCCGCGCCGCGCACGCTGCCGAGCGCGCAGCCCGACGGCGAGCGGATCCTCACCTGGGAGCAGGTCTACGACCTGACCGAGGTGCCGGAGAAGCTGATCGTCGTCGGCTCCGGCGTCACGGGCGCGGAGTTCGCGAGCGCCTACCTGTCCCTCGGCATCGACGTCACCCTCGTGAGCAGCCGCGACCGGGTGCTGCCCGGCGAGGACGCCGATGCCTCCGCCGTCCTCGAGGACGTCCTGACCCGCCGCGGGATGAACGTGCTCGGCCAGTCGCGGATGCAGTCGGTGACCCGCGACGGCGACACCGTCACCGTGACGCTCACCGACGGCCGGACCGTCTCGGGCAGCCACTGCATCCTGGCGCTCGGCTCGATCCCCAACACCGCCGACCTCGGGCTCGAGGAGGCCGGGGTGGCGACCGACGAGGGCGGCTTCATCACCGTCGACCGCGTCTCGCGGACCTCGGCCCGCGGCATCTACGCCGCCGGCGACTGCACCGGCGTGCTGATGCTCGCCTCGGTCGCGGCGATGCAGGGACGGATCGCGATGTGGCACTTCCTCGGCGACGCGGTGGCCCCGCTGGACCTCAACAAGGTCTCGTCCAACGTCTTCACCTCGCCCGAGATCGCCACCGTCGGCTGGTCGCAGCAGGCCGTGGGCGCCGGCGAGATCACCGCCGAGGTCGTCATGCTGCCGTTGGCCGGCAACGCTCGGGCCAAGATGCAGGGCGTGCGGGACGGGTTCGTCAAGCTCTTCTGCCGCCCCGGGACCGGCATCGTCGTCGGGGGAGTGGTCGTCGGGCCGCGGGCCTCCGAGCTGATCCACCCGGTCTCGATCGCTGTCGCCGAGTCGCTCACCGCCGACCAGCTGGCTCAGGCGTTCACCGTCTACCCCTCGATGAGCGGCTCGATCGCCGAGGCCGCCCGGCGCCTGCACCGGGTCTGAGCGCGGGGCCTGTCCGCGCCTCCGGGCCGGGCCCGGGCTGGCACGCCGGGCACCACCAGGTGCGGCGGTTGGCGGCGTCACCCGGCACCTCTGCGGTGACGCTGATCGGTCCGCCGCAGCGACGGCAGCCGCGGCGCTGGCGCCCGGTGACCCAGTGGTCGTCGCCCCTGGCCGAGGAGCCGGTGGTCACCTGGTAGGCGCCCTCGACGGTCGCCGAGTGCCGCAGCATCGTCGCGGAGCGCTCCACGAGGCGCTCGACGTCGACGTCGCCGACCGGGGTCCACGGGCTGACGCCGGTGAGGAAGGCCAGCTCGTTGGCCCAGAGGTTGCCCAGCCCGGCCAGCGCGCGCTGGTCGAGCAGGGCGCTGACCAGCGGACGCCGCGGGTCGGCCGCGAGGCGGCGTACGGCTTCGGCGGGGTCCCAGTCCTCCCGCAGCGGATCGGGGCCGAGGTGGCCGACGAGGTCGTGCTCGCGGTCGGTCGGGACCAGGTCGAGGTCGTGGAGCCGGATGCCGTGCACCGTGCGGTCGTCCTCGAGGCCCAGGACGAGCCGCACGTGGGGGTGGAGCTTCGCCGGCAGCCGCTTGCCCGGCGCCAGCGTCGACCAGGACCCGTCCATCCTGAGGTGGCTGTGGAGCGTCGCCGCCGGCGACCCGGCGGTCGCGGAGAGCCGGGTCAAGAGGTGCTTGCCGTGGGTGTCGTGGCCCAGCACCTCCCGACCCGCCACGTCCCGCGTCGCCAGCCGCGGGGTGCGGAAGTCCGAGCGCACGACCGTGTGGCCACGCAGCTGGCGGTCCAGCCGGCGCGCGAGCTTCCAGACGCTGTCTCCCTCGGGCACCCGGCCAGTGTCACAGGCGGGTGCGACACCGGGTCACCCCGAAGGGACCGTCGACCCCGCTCGCTCCGTCGGTCGTCTGGTCGAGGTGGGCCCGGCGCGCCGCGCCGTGGGACGCCCTCAGCCGTCTCCACCGCCCCCTCCGCCGTCGCCACCTGCGCCGCCGACGTCGCCCCCTGGGCCGATCCCGCCGTCACCCCACCCGGAGTAGTCGTGGCCGCCGATCATGCCGCTGTCGGACCACGCGCCTGGGTCGCTCCACGCCGCCGCGATCGGCAGCTGGGGCCCGCCTGCCCGGCTGGGGAGATCAGCGCCGGCGTACGCCATGGTCAGGCGCTCCGCCTCGATCCTGCCCTCGGCAACGAGCTCGGCGTACCACCCGCCGGCCCAGGCGGCGTAGCGTGGTCCGGACGCGAACCACGCGACGCGCCGGTCGCCGAGGCGCACGAGCCGGACCTCGGGCTGTTCCCCGGCCGTGAGCCGCTCGGCGTCGCGGAAGCAGACGGGGACCTGGCGCGCCACCCCTCCCGTCGGCGCCCACTCGACGTCGCGCGAGGCCGGGCCGTGCGCCGGGTCGAAGAAGCACGGGGGCCTGCGCGCGGGGCGTGCCTCACCCGCCTGCGCGGCCAGCACGCATGCGTGGTGGAAGCGGCCGTCGGCCAAGGAGCTGGTCACGCCGCTGACGTCCGAGGTCGCCGACGAACGGGCGAGTGCAGCCTTCGCCTGCTCGTAGGCGTCGAGGGCCCGCTGGTAGTCCGAGCTCATCTGCTCGTCGAGCTCGGTGCCGAGGGTGTCGAGGTGGAGGCCGCTGAGCTCCTCGCCGAAGCGGGTGACGTCCTCGTCCGCGGCACGCCTCACCATCCGGAAGGAGTCCAGCTCGGCCAGCTCCTGCTCGCGCCTCTCCCGTCGGCGGCGGCCCATCATCTCTCCACTGTGCCACCGATCGGGTCTCCGCGGACCCCTGCGGGGGTTCGTCCTCCGCCTGTATTCTCGGTGGTTCTGCTCGCTGATGTCTCGGGGGAGAACCCACGCCATGTCCATCACCGTCCGCCCACGACGTGCCCGCCGGCTGCTCGCCGCCGCCGCGGGTCTGCTGCTGGTCCCCGCCCTGGCCACCGGCGCCTCGGCCGAGGGCGGCGAGCGCCGCGCGGTCGAGACCTGGCCGACCCCCGGCAGCACCGCCATCACGGTGACCGGCCACGGCTTCGGGCACGGCCACGGGCTCTCGCAGTACGGCGCCCTGGGCGCCGCGGAGCAGGGCCTCACGTGGCAGCAGATCGTCGGCTTCTACTATCCCGGCACCACCTGGGGCCGCATCGGCGGCAAGCTGCGCATCTGGATCACCGCCGACACCGGCCGTGACGTCCAGGTCGTCTCCGAGCGCGCGATCAAGGTGACCAGCCTCGCCCGCCAACGATCCTGGCGCCTCCCGGCCGTGGGTGCGAGGAAGTGGCGCCTGGTCGCGCAGGGCAGTGACACCGCGGTGCAGTGGAGCAGGGGTGGGCGCTGGAAGACCTGGCGGACCGTCCCGGGCGAGGCCGAGCTCTCCGCGGCCGACGGGGTGCTCACGCTCGTCGTGCCGGGCGCCCGCCGCGACTACCGCGGCACCCTGCAGTCCGTGGCACCCCGCGGGGGCAAGCGGATCACCGTCAACAAGCTGGGCATGGAGGCCTACCTGCGCGGTGTCGTGCCGCAGGAGGTGCCGGCGCTCTGGGAGCCCGACGCGGTCAGCGCACAGTCGGTGGCCGCCCGCACCTACGCCGCCTTCGAGCGGCAGGCGAGCAAGGGTGAGCGCTACGACCTCTGCGACACCACGCAGTGCCAGGTCTACGGTGGCGTCGACGTCGAGCACCCGGCAGCGACCGCGGCCATCAGGGCCACCCGGGGCCAGGGCGTGCTCTACGACGGCCAGCCGGCCTTCACCCAGTTCTCGGCCAGCAACGGCGGTTTCTCCTCGGCCGGGTCCATGCCCTACCTCGTCGCGCAGCCCGACCCCTACGACGGCCTCGCCAACCCGACGTACTCGACCTGGAAGAAGACCCTCGACGACACCATGGTCGAGAAGCAGTGGCCCGCCATCGGCGACCTCACCAGCATCGAGGTGACCGCCCGCGACGGCAACGGCGACTGGGGCGGTCGGATCACCGACATGGCCTTCGTCGGCACCAGGGGCACCGCGCGCGTCGACGGCGACACCGTCCGCTCCGCCTTCGGCCTCAGCTCCGACTGGTTCACCTTCGCGGTCGAGCCGCGGCAGAAGGGCCGGGCGCGGCAGTGAGGGGCACCGGACGACTCGCCGCCACGCTCGGCGCCCTCGTCCTCGCGACCACGGCGTGCGAGGCCGGCGGCGCGAGTGGGAGCGACCTCCCCGGCCTCGTCGAGCCCGAGGTGAGCTCCGGCATCGACTACGTCGCGCTCGGTGACTCGTTCTCGGCCGGCCCCTTCATCGGCACCATGCGCAGCGACCCCGAGGGCTGCGCGCGCTCGCGCGACAACTACCCTGCCTTCCTCGCCGACTGGCTCGACGTCGCGAGCTACACCGACGTCACCTGCTCGGCGGCCACGACGACCGACCTCTACGGCACGATGACGATGTTCAACGGCGCCACGACGGGTCCACAGCTCGATGCCGTGACCGCCGATACCGACCTGGTGACGATCGGGATGGGGGGCAACGACTTCCGGATCTACGACTCGCTCATCCGCTGCCAGAGCGGCCAGCCGTGCGCCGTCGACGACCTCACCGCCGACGCCCGCAAGGTCGCAGGTCGCATCGAGAAGGCCGTACGCCGCATCACCAATGCCGCTCCCGCGGCGAGCGTGTTCGTCGTCGGCTACCCCGACATCCTGCCGACCCAGGGCACCTGCCGCGCGGTCGGCGTCCGGGCCGACGTGCTCGGGCCGGTCGCCGAGGTCGCCGAGGTCCTCAACGCCTCCCTGCGACGCGGCGCGGAGGCGGCGGGAGCGTCGTACGTCGACATGGAGTCCGCCTCGGAGGGGCACGACGTCTGCGCCAAGGGCCGGGCGTGGGTCAACGGGCCGCAGCTCCGTCCCGGTGTCGCCGCGCCGTTCCACCCCAAGGTCAACGGCATGCGCGCCGTGGCCGTCGAGGTCTTCGGCGAGTTCACCGGCGAGGAGCCGGAGGTCACCGAGTACGCCGAGCCCGACCCCGACGTGATCGTCCTCAACGAGGGCTGATCGCCAGCACCAGGTCGCCGCCCTCGACGGCCTGCGTGGTCCGCACGGCGAGCCGCGACACGGTCCCGGCGACGGGTGCGGTGATGGAGGCCTCCATCTTCATCGCCTCGATCGTGGCGACCGTCTGCCCGGCCTCCACCTCGTCGCCCTCGGCGACCGACACCGTCACCGCCCCGTCGTAGGGCGCGGCCACGTGGCCCGGCGTCCTCGGGTCGGCCTTCTCGGTCGACACCTCCTCGGCCGCGACGCTGCGGTCACGCACCGACACCGGACGCAGCTGGCCGTCGATGGTGGCCATCACGTTGCGGTAGCCGCGCTCGTCGGGCTCGCTGATCGCCTCGAGGCCGAACAGCATCTCGCGTCCCTCGCGCACCAGCACCCGGTGCTCCTCGCCGCGGCGGAGGCCGTAGAGGTAGTCGACGGTGGAGATCGCCGACAGGTCGCCGTAGGTCTCGCGCGAGTCGTGGAAGGCGGCGTTGGGTCCGGGGAAGAGCAGCTCGTTGAGCGTCTCGCGCCGGTCGGTCCCCAGGCTCGCCTGCTGCTCGGGGGTCAGGGTCTCCGTGGGCTGCTTCCAGGCGCGGCCGGCCAGCGCCTTCGTGCGGAAGGGCTCAGGCCAGCCGCCGGGCGGATCGCCCAGCTCGCCACTGAGGAAGCCGATCACCGAGTCCGGCACGTCGTACGACGCCGGGTCGGCCTCGAACTCGGCCGGGTCCGCACCCGCGGCGACGAGCGCCAGGGCGAGGTCGCCGACGACCTTCGAGGACGGGGTCACCTTCACGACGTTGCCGAGGATGTCGTTGGCTGCGGCGTACATGTCCTCGACCTGCTCGAACTTCTCGCCCAGGCCCAGCGCGATCGCCTGCTGGCGCAGGTTGGAGAGCTGGCCGCCGGGGATCTCGTGGCGGTAGACGCGACCGGTGGGGGCGGGAAGGCCCGACTCGAAGGGCGCGTAGACCCGGCGGGTGGCCTCCCAGTAGGGCTCCATCGCGTTGACCGCGGCGAGTGACAGCCCGGTCTCGCGCTCGGAGTGGTCGGTCGCGGAGACCAGCGCCGAGAGCGCCGGCTGCGACGTGGTGCCGGCCATCGCGGCGCAGGCGGCGTCGACCGCGTCGACCCCGGCGTCGATCGCGGCGAGCAGGGTGGCGAGCTGGCCGCCGGGGGTGTCGTGCGTGTGGAGGTGCACCGGGAGGTCGAAGCGCTCGCGGAGCGCGGTGACCAGGGTGCGTGCGGCCGGGGCGCGCAGCAGGCCGGCCATGTCCTTGATGGCCAGCACGTGGGCGCCGGCGTCGACGATCTGCTCGGCGAGGCGGAGGTAGTAGTCGAGGGTGTAGAGCTTCTCCCCGGGCGAGGACAGGTCGCCGGTGTAGCAGAGCGCGACCTCGGCCACGGACGTCCCGGTGCCGCGCACGGCCTCGATGGCCGGGCGCATCTGGGAGACGTCGTTGAGGGCGTCGAAGATCCGGAACACGTCGATCCCGGTCTCGGCGGCCTCCTGGACGAAGGCCTCGGTCACCTCGGTGGGGTACGGCGTGTAGCCGACGGTGTTGCGCCCGCGCAGCAGCATCTGGAGGCCGATGTTGGGCACCGCCTCGCGCAGGGCGGCCAGCCGCTCCCACGGGTCCTCGGAGAGGAAGCGCAGCGCGACGTCGTACGTCGCCCCGCCCCAGCACTCCAGCGACCACAGCTGCGGCGTGGTGCGGGCGACGTGGTCGGCGACCGCGACCAGGTCGCGGGTGCGCACGCGGGTGGCGAGCAGCGACTGGTGGGCGTCGCGGAAGGTGGTGTCGGTGACGGCCACGCGGTCCTGCGCGCGCAGGCGGCGGGCGAACTCGTCGGGCCCGATCTCGCGCAGCAGCTGCCGGGTGCCGTCCGGCACCGGCTGGGAGCGGTCGAGCTCGGCGAGCTTGCTCGCCGGGGCGACGGTGACCGGGGCAGCGCCGTGCGGCTGGTTGACCGTGACGTCGGCGAGGTAGGCCAGCAGCTTCGTGGCGCGGTCGCGGCCGAGCTGGGCCTTGAGGAGGCCGGGGTGGTCCTCGATGAAGGAGGTTGTGACACCCCCGGCGGCGAAGTCGGGGTCGGCGAGGACGCCCTGGAGGAAGCCGACGTTGGTGGACACCCCGCGGATGCGGAACTCCAGCAGCGCGCGCCGCGCCTTCTGCACGGCCGCCTCGAAGGTGCGCCCACGACAGGTGAGCTTGGCGAGCATCGAGTCGAAGTGGGGGCTGATCTCGGCGCCGGTGTAGGTCGTGCCGCCGTCGAGGCGTACGCCGGGCCCGCCGGGGGAGCGGTAGGTGGTGATCTTCCCGGTGTCGGGCCGGAAGCCGTTGGCCGGGTCCTCGGTCGTGATGCGGCACTGGAGCGCGAAGCCGCGGGGCTGGACGGAGTCCTGGGTGAGGTCGAGGTCGGCGAGGGTGGCACCCGCGGCGATGAGCATCTGCGACTGCACGAGGTCGACCGCGGTGACCTCCTCGGTCACGGTGTGCTCGACCTGGATGCGGGGGTTCATCTCGATGAAGACGTACTTGCCGCTGGGGTCGAGGAGGAACTCGACCGTGCCGGCGTTCTTGTAGCCGATCTCGCGGGCGAAGCGCACCGCGTCGGCGCACATGCTCATCCGGACCTCGGGGTCGAGGTTGGGTGCGGGCGCGATCTCGACGACCTTCTGGTGGCGGCGCTGGACCGAGCAGTCGCGCTCGTAGAGGTGGATGACGCCACCCTCGGACCCGGTGCCGTCGGAGAGGATCTGCACCTCGATGTGGCGCGGGTCGACCACGGCCTGCTCGATGAAGACCGTCGGGTCGCCGAAGGCGCCCTCGGCCTCGCGCATGCAGGTCTCGATGGCCTCGCGGAGGTCGGCACGGTCGTCCACGCGCCGCATGCCGCGCCCACCGCCGCCGGCGACGGCCTTGACGAAGAGCGGCGCCTCGATCTGCTCGGCCGCGGCCAGCAGCTCGTCGACGTCGGTCGACGGCGGCACCGACTCCAGCACGGGGACGCCGGCGGCCTTGGCCGCGGCGATCGCACGGGCCTTGTTGCCGGTCAGCGTCAGCACCTCGGCGCTCGGGCCGATGAAGGTGATGCCCGCCTCGGCGCAGGCCTCGGCGAGTGCGGGGTTCTCCGAGAGGAAGCCGTAGCCGGGATAGATCGCGTCCGCCCCGCACCTCACCGCCACCTCGACGATCGCCTGCGGGTCGAGGTAGGCGCGGACCGGGTGGCCGACCTCACCGATCTGGTAGGCCTCCTCGGCCTTCATCCGGTGCTCGGACCAGCGGTCCTCGTGGGGGAAGACGGCCACCGTGCGCGCGCCGATCTCACGCGCGGCACGGAAGGCCCGGACTGCGATCTCGCCACGGTTGGCGACGAGCACCTTGGAGAACATGGACCGCACGCTATCGAGTGACGGGTGTGACCTGGGTTACTCGTCCGTACCTCGGGCGGGGTCAGGCGGTCGCGCGCTCCTGCTCACGCCACTTCGACGTACGACGGAAGTGGCTGGGGCACCGCTGCTCTGCCCGGCCCAGGGGCGAGCTCAGTCCTTGATCTCGCAGATCACGGCGCCGTTGGTGACCGTGGCGCCGACCTCGGCCTGCAGGCCGGTGACGGTGCCGGCGCGGTGGGCCTTGAGGGGCTGCTCCATCTTCATCGCCTCCATGACGACCACGACGTCGCCCTCGGCGACCTCCTGGCCGTCGGTGACGGCGACCTTGACGATGGTGCCCTGCATCGGCGAGGTGACCGCGTCGCCCGACGCGGCGGCACCGGCCTTCCTGGCCGAGCGCTTGGGCTTCTTGGCGCCACCCGCGGAGCCACCGGCGGACAGACCGCCGAGCCCGGCGGGGAGGACGACCTCGAGGCGGCGTCCGCCGACCTCGACGGTGACCTTTTGGCGCTCGCCGGCCTCTGCTGCCTCCGCGGAGTCGCCGGAGTAGGGCTCGATCTGGTTGTCGAACTCGGTCTCGATCCACTGGGTGTAGACGGTGAACTCGCCCTCGCCCGACGGGGTCGAGGCGCCGACGTAGGCCGGGTCGGACACGACCGCGCGGTGGAAGGGGATGACGGTCGGCATGCCGTCGACGACGAACTCGTCGAGGGCACGGCGCGAGCGCTCGAGCGCCTGGGTGCGGGTGGTGCCGGTGACGATGAGCTTGGCGATGAGGGAGTCGAACGAGCCCGGGACGGTCTCGCCGTTCTCGTAGCCGCCGTCGAGGCGTACGCCGGGACCGCTGGGCGGCGACCACGCCGACAGCGTGCCGGGGGCGGGCATGAAGTTGCGCCCGCCGTCCTCGGCGTTGATGCGGAACTCGATCGAGTGGCCGCGGACCTCCGGGTCGCCGTAGCCGAGCTCCTCGCCTGCGGCGATGCGGAACATCTCGCGGACCAGGTCGATGCCGGTGACCTCCTCGGACACGCAGTGCTCGACCTGCAGGCGGGTGTTGACCTCGAGGAACGAGATGGTGCCGTCCTGTGCCACGAGGAACTCGCAGGTGCCGGCGCCGTAGTAGCCGGCCTCGGTGAGGATCCGCTTGGACGACTCGTAGAGCTCGGTCATCTGCTCGTCGGTGAGGAACGGCGCGGGGGCCTCCTCCACCAGCTTCTGGTTGCGGCGCTGCAGCGAGCAGTCGCGGGTGGAGACCACGACGACGTTGCCGTGCTGGTCGGCCAGGCACTGGGTCTCGACGTGGCGCGGCTTGTCGAGGAACTTCTCGACCAGGCACTCGCCGCGACCGAAGGCGGTCACGGCCTCGCGCACGGCGGACTCGTAGGCGTCGGGGATCTCCTCGAGCGTGCGGGCGACCTTGAGGCCGCGACCGCCACCACCGAAGACGGCCTTGATGGCGACCGGGAGACCGTTGGCCTTCGCGAACTCGACGACCTCGTCGGCGTCCTGGACGGGGTCCTTGGTGCCCGGCGCGAGCGGCGCGTTGGCCCGGTCGGCGATGTGCTTGGCCTTCGCCTTGTCGCCCAGCGCCTCGATCGCCGCGGGCGGCGGGCCGATCCAGATCAACCCGGCGTCCATGACGGCCTGGGCGAAGTCGGCGTTCTCGGCGAGGAAGCCGTAGCCGGGGTGGATCGAGTCAGCGCCGGACTTCTCCGCGATCGCGATGATCTTGGCGATGTCGAGGTAGGACTCCGCGGGCGTGGCTCCGCCGAGGGAGTGCGCCTCGTCGGCCAGGCGGACGAAGAGCGCGTCGCGGTCCGGGTCGGCGTAGACGGCGACGGAGCCGATGCCGGCGTCCTTGCAGGCGCGGATGACGCGGACGGCGATCTCGCCGCGGTTGGCGATGAGGACCTTCTTCAAGCTCACGCGGGGACTCCTGGATCGGCTGTGCGGTGGACGGGAGGCGTGCCGCTCGGCAGGCTACCGCGAGGCGAGGATGGCGCGACCGACAGCCTGATGCACCGGACGTACGACGCGCGCGTAGGCGATGCCGACTGTGAGCGACGCCACAAGGGCGAGCCACTGGTGGCCGGCGTCCTCCAGGGCGGGGTAGACCTGCCAGTGGGTGAGGTAGATGAACAGGCTCGCGCCCGCCAGGACGCCGGCGGCCCGCGCCAGCACGGGCGGCAGGGACACGTGCGGGAGCCACAGCATGAGCAGGAAGCCGCCCAGCACGATCGCCTCGCGGTGGGGCTGGCCGAAGAAGCCGATCGTCAGGCCCGCGGCGAGCGCGGTGACGAGCAGGCGCCGGCGGGTGTCGTCGGCGCGGGCCGCGACCCAGCCGAGGGCGAAGAAGAACGCCACCACGAGCGTCGTGTAGCGCTCCGTGGCACCGGCGCGCAGGCCCACGTCGAGGAAGCGCGCCAGGGCGGTGACCACCAGCACGCCCAGCGCGAAGCCGAAGGGCGTGCGCCGCTCCAGCCGGTGCAGGCGCGGGACGCAGGACACGGCGAGCGCGGCGGCGGTGATCCAGACCAGTGACTCCAGGAACCACAGCTGCCACTGGTCGTCCCACTCGGTGCCGTTGACCACCTCGCGCACGAAGAGCGCGGTCGTCAGGTCGTAGCTGCCGATCAGCAGCGCGACACCGCCGACCCAGATCAGCGACGGGACCACGAGCTGGGCCAGGCCCGACAGACCGTGGCGCAGCCGGTCGCGGGCACCCCCCGCAGCGGAGAGCTGGAAGCGGGCGAAGTTGAAGCCGGCCAGCGCGAGCAGCAGGTGCGCGCCGCCCTCGAGGCCGACCAGGTCGACGTGGCTGGCCACGACGAAGACGATCGCCAGCGCGCGCAGCGCGACGGTGGTGTCGAGGCGCGCCCACCGGCGTGGGCGGGCCTCGCCCTCCACCGGGCGGGCGGCCAGCGCCTCGAGCTCGGCCAGGGGGCGGGTGTGCCACCCCGCGGGCAAGCCCTGCGGGAAGTGGGCGGCGAGCCGGGTCGCGAGCTCGACGTAGGACAGCGAGTCGCCGCCGAGGTCGACGAAGGAGTGCGACTCGGCGGCGTCGGGGCGGCCCAGCACGCGCACGAAGTCGGCGCGGACGGGGTCGAGACCGGCGGCCTCGGACGGGTCGGCGGCGGACTGCTCGGCGAGGTCGGCCAGGTCGCCCAGCGCGGAGTAGTCGGTCTTGCCGGTGCTGGTGAGCGGGACTTCGGCGAGCACCGTGACGCGTACGGCATGGGCGGGCAGGCCGCTGTGGCTCGTCGCGAGCGAGCGGGCGGCCCCGCTCGCGCGCCCGTGGGTGAGGAACACGTGGACCATCCGCTCGGTGGCCACCACCCGGGCGTGGCGGTCGAGGGTGGCACGCAGGGTCTGCTCGACGGCGTCGAGGTCGATGCGCAGGCCGAAGACCTTGCCGTAGCGGTTGCGGCGCCCGACGACCTCGAGGAGGCCGTCGACCCGGCGGGCGAGGTCGCCGGTGCGGAGCTCGGTGGTGACCCGGCCGAGCGCGAGGTCGGCGGGCGCCTCGGCGTAGCCGAGCATCACGTTGGGCCCGGTGTAGACCAGCTCGCCGATGCCGGGACGGTCGTCCACGGTCTCGTCGAGGCGCAGCTCGCCGCCGGGGATGGCGACGCCGATCGCGCCCGGGTGGTCCTCGGCGAGGTCCGGCGGCAGCCAGGCCATGCGTGCGGTGGCCTCGGTCGCGCCGTACATCACGACCAGGTCCCACCCGTGGCTGCGCCCGAAGCGGCTCCAGCGGCGTACGGCGTCGGGGTCGAGGCGTCCACCCGCCTGGGTCACCTGACGCAGGCGGGGGAGGTCGCGCTCCTCGAAGCCGCTGGTGGCCAGCAGGTCGAAGGTGTGCGGGACGCCGGCGAGGGTCGTGGCGCCGGCGCGGGCGAAGAGGTCCCAGAAGCACTCGTCGACCACGCTCAGAGAGGTCAGCACGACGCTGGCGCCCGCGACGAGGTGGGAGTGCAGCACCGACAGGCCGTAGCAGTAGTGCAGGGGCAGTGCCGTGATCGCGCGGTCGTCGGGGGTCAGGCGGAGGTAGTCGGCGATGGCGGCGGCGTTGCTGGCCACGTTGTCGCGCGAGAGCCGCACCAGCTTGGGCGACCCGGTCGTGCCCGAGGTGCTCAGCAGCAAGGACAGGTCGGGGTGCAGGTCGTGCGCAGAGACGTCACGGCGTACGTCGTCGGGGGCGCCGGTGGTGCAGACGATGTCGGGGTCGTAGGCAGCGACCATCGCGGCGCGCTGGGCCTCGCGCCCGTCGGGCACGACGAGCGCGACGTGGCCGTGCTGGAGCGCGGCGAGGTAGGCGACGAGGGCCTCGAGGTCGTTGGCGCCCTCGACCAGCACCAGGCGACGGGCCGGTCCCCAGCTGCGCGCCCGGTCCGCGACGCGACGGGCGAGGTCGCAGTGGCTGAGCACGTCGTCGCCGTCGAGGATCGCCGGGGCGTCGCCGAAGTGCGCGTGGTGCAGGACCTCGGTGGTCGTGCCGGTGGGCTGCTGCGGGGAGTGGGACGTGAGGGTCACGGCAGCCCCGCGGGACGGTAGGCCCGGACCAGTCCCGTCACCCGGAGGTGGACGGGGTCGCCGGCGACGGGGTGGCGCACGCCGGCCATCCGGGCGAGCACCGACGTGCCCTCGTCGAGGCGCACCTGCACGGCGCAGTCGTGGCCGTAGTAGCTGACCTCCTCGACCGTGCCGGGCACGCCCTCGGCGTGGGTGAGGTCGACGAAGACCTGCTCAGGACGCACCATCAGGGCCACGTCTCCCTCGGCGGGGGCGGTCAGCACGACCTCGCCGAGCGCGCACGTGGCGCGCGTGCCCCGCGCGGCGCCGGGCAGCACGACCGCGCGGCCCACGAACTCCGCCACCTGCGGGTCGCTGGGGGAGAGGTAGACCTCGCTCGGCGGCGCCGACTGCACCAGGCGCCCGCCGCGCATCACCGCGACCTGGTCGGCCAGGGAGAGCGCCTCGTTCTGGTCGTGGGTCACCAGCAGCGCGGTGGTGTGGGTGGCCTGCAGCGCCCGGCGCACGGCGCGCGCGGTGCTGCCGCGCAGCCCGGCGTCGAGGGAGGAGAAGGGCTCGTCGAGCAGCACGACCGCCGGGGCGGGCGCCAGCGAGCGGGCCAGGGCCACGCGCTGCTGCTGGCCGCCGGAGAGCTCGTCGGGGCGGCGGTCGCGGAAGTCGCGCGGCAGCTCGACGAGGTCGAGCATCTCGGCGACGCGGTCCCCGCCGGTCGTGCCGCGCTCCTCGCGGGACAGGCCGAAGGCGATGTTGGCGGCGACGTCCAGGTGCGGGAAGAGCGCGCCCTCCTGGGGGACGTAGCCGACCCGGCGCGTCTGCGGGGGCATGGGGCGTACGCCGTCGCCGGCGACGACGGTGCTGCCGAAGGCGATCGTGCCGGACTCCGGCACGAGGAAGCCGGCGATCAGGCGCAGCAGGGTCGTCTTGCCGCAACCCGAGGGGCCCAGCACGGTCGTGAAGGAGCCGTGCGGGACCTCGAGGGTCACGTCGTCGACCGCACGGGTGGTGCCGAACGACTTGGTGACCCCGGTGATGGTCAGGGAGCTCATGCGGGGACCCTCTCCTCGACGACGGCGGTGGCGGTGGCGGGGCTGTCGGTGCGCATCAGCAGCACCGTGGCAGGGATGGAGACGAGCACCAGGAGCAGCGCGTAGGGGGCGGCGGCGCCGTAGCGCAGCTCCGAGGAGGCCGACCAGAACTCGGTGGCCAGGGTGCTGGTGCCGATCGGCGAGAGCATCAGCGTGGCCGTCAGCTCGGTGGAGATCGCGAGGAAGACGAGCGCGGCGCCGGCGCCCAGGCTCGGCGCGATCAGGGGCAGCGTCACGCGGCGCGCGGTCGCGAGCGGGCCGAGCCCGAGGCCGTGCGCGACGTCGTCGAGCACGACCGGCGCCTGCTCCAGCCCGGCACGCACGGTCACCACGGCACGCGGCAGGAAGAGGATGGCGTACGCCGCCACGAGCAGGCCCGCGCTCTGGTAGACCACCGGCACCACGCGCAGCGAGGCGACCACGAGGGCCAGGCCGACGACGATGCCGGGCAGCGCGTTGGCGACGTAGGTGCTGCGCTCGATGACCGTCGAGGCCCAGCCGCGGTGGCGCACCGCGAGCCAGACCACCGGGATCGCGGCGAGGGTGGTGGCGACCGCGCCGGTCAGGGCGAGGACGACGGTGGAGACGAGCGCCTGGGTGAGCTCCCCGAGCGGGAACTCGGTCGAGGTGCCGACGAGCAGCCAGCGGAGGAGCGAGAACGCCGGCACGCCGATCGCGAGCACCACGACCGCGCCGACCGTGGCGACCAGCGGCCAGCGCCACGTGCCGAGGGTCAGCGGGACGGCGCCGCGGGCGGCGCCGCGGCCGAGGCGGGCGTAGCGCCGGTCGCCGCGCAGGCGCAGCTCGGCCAGCAGCAGCACCAGGCACAGCAGCACCAGCACGCCCGCCATCGCGGTCGCGGCGGCGCCGTTGAAGGTCGAGCCGTACTGGTCGTAGATCGCGGTGGTGAAGGTCGGGAAGCGCAGCAGCGACAGCGCGCCGAACTCCGCGAGCAGGTGCAGGCCCACCAGCAGCGCGCCGCCGAGCAGTGCCGGGCGCAGCTGGGGCAGGACCACGGTGCGGAAGGTGCGGGTGCGGGAGTGACCGAGCGACCACGCCGACTCCTCGAGCGCGGGGTCGAGGCGGCGCAGCATCGCGACGACGGGGAGGTAGACGAGGGGGTAGTAGGACAGCGTGACGACGAGGAAGGCGCCGCCGAACCCGTTGATGCTGCGGTCGAGGGAGACCCAGGCGTAGCCGTTGACGAAGGCCGGCACGGCCAGTGGGGCCACGAGCAGGCCGTGCCAGAGCCGGCGTCCGGGGAGGTCGGTGCGCTCGACGAGCACGGCGAGTGCCACGCCGAGCACGGACGTCGCGGCCATGCAGGCAAGGGCGAGCGTCACGGTGTTGCGGAGCAGCTCGGCGATCCGCGGCCGGGCGATGAGCTGCCACAGGTCGACCGGGCCGATGATCACGACGTAGGAGGCCACGTAGGCCAACGGGACCAGCGCCAGGAGTGCCACGAGCGCCCCTGCTGCGAGCAGCAGGGGCGGCGTGCGGCGCCCGGAGTCGGTCAGAGCAGGCCCGCCTCGGTCATCAGGTCGGTGACCTGCGGGCCGTTGAGCGAGGAGACGTCGACCTGCGGCGGCTCGAGCTCGCTGAACGGCTTGACCTCGGGGTCGAGGCTGGCGTCGGGGTTGAGCGGGTACTCCAGGGCGTACGACTCGGCCATCGCCTGCTGGGCCTCGGTGCCGGTGAGCCAGGTGAGGAACTCCTCGGCCTCCGCCTGCTTCTCGCTGCTCGCGAGGATGCCGGCACCGGAGATGCTGAGGAACGCGCCCGGGTCCTGGTCGCCGAAGAAGTGCAGCGCGGAGGTGTCGGAGTCGGCGCCGTTCTCCTCGCGGTCGCGGTACCAGTAGTAGTGGTAGGCGATGCCGGCGTCGACCTCGCCGGAGTCCACCGACTGCATCACGACGAGGTTGTTCTGCACGATGACGCCGTTGGCCTTCAGGCCCTCCAGCCAGGCGCGGGTGGCCTCCTCGCCCTCGAGCTCGAGGACGGCGGACACGATCGCCTGGAAGTCGGCGCCGGTGGGGGAGAAGGCCACGCGGCCCTCCCACTCGGGGTCGGCGAAGTCGAGGATCGATGCGGGCATGTCGGCCTCGGTCATCGAGTCGGTGTTGTACATCGCGACGGTGGAGCGGGCCAGGAAGCCGGTCCAGGCCCGGTCCGCGGGGACGTAGTCGTCCGGGATGGTGGCCGTCACGGCCTCGGGCAGCTCGGTGAAGAGCCCGGCGTTGTCCACGATGGTCATCGCGGGGGAGTTCTCGGTGAGGAACACGTCGGCGGGCGAGTCCTCGCCCTCCTCGGTGATCTGGTTGGCCATCTCGAGGTCCTTGCCGTGGCGCAGCTCGACGTCGAGGCCGGACTCCTCCTCGAACAGCGGGATCAGCTCGTCGAGCAGCTGCTCGTGCTGGGCGTTGTAGATGACGAGGTCGGGGGAGCCGAAGACCCCGCAGCCCGACAGGGTCGAGGCGGCGAGCAGGGTGCTGGCGAGCGCCACGTTGACGCGCGTGGCCGAGCGGCGGGGAGAGGTCGTCACTAGGGCATCCTTACTTTGCTTAGGCTCACCTAACTGTAGTGGGGAGTCGTCCGCGTGGATGAATCCGGACCGGGTGACGCCCGTCTCATCGGGGGTTAGCGATCGCTAACCTGATCGGGCTAGCATGCGAGGCATGACTTTCGAGCTGTCCCCCGAGCACGAGCAGTTCCGTCGCAGCGTCCGCGACTTCGCGGAGGCCGAGATCGCGCCGCACGCGGCGCAGTGGGACCGCGAGCACCACTTCCCGACCGACGTCGTGCAGAAGATGGGCGCGCTCGGCCTGATGGGCCTCACCGCACCCGAGGAGTTCGGCGGTGCGGGCATGGCCGGCGAGGACGGCGGCTTCACCTCGCTGTGCCTGGCCATCGAGGAGGTCGGCCGCGTCGACCAGTCGATGGGCATCACGCTCGAGGCGGCGGTGGGCCTGGGCATCAACCCGATCCTGACCTTCGGCACCGACGAGCAGAAGACGACCTGGCTGCCCGACCTCATCGCCGGCGAGAAGCTCGCCGGCTTCGGCCTCACCGAGCCCGGCGCGGGTTCCGACGCCGGGGCGACGAGGACGAAGGCAGTGCTCGAGGGCGGCGAGTGGGTCGTCAACGGCTCCAAGCAGTTCATCACCAACTCCGGCTCGTCGATCACCTCGCTGGTCACCGTGACGGCCCGCACCGGCGAGCGCGCCGACGGCCGCCCCGAGATCTCGACGGTCATCATCCCCTCGGGCACGCCCGGCTTCACGGCCGAGAAGGCCTACGACAAGCTCGGCTGGCACGCCTCCGACACCCACCCCCTGTCCTTCAGCGACGTACGCGTCCCCGAGGCCAACCTCCTCGGTGAGCGCGGTCGCGGCTACGCCCAGTTCCTCGCCACGCTCGACGACGGCCGGGTCGCGATCGCCGCCCTCGCGGTCGGCTGCATCCAGGCCTGCCTCGACATGTCGGTGCAGTACGCCGGCGAGCGCCAGACCTTCGGCGGTCCCATCGGGCGCAAGCAGGGTCTCGCCTTCCAGGTCTCCGACCTCCAGGTCATGCTCGACGCCTCGCGCCTGCTGACCTACAAGGCGGCCGCGATGAAGGACGCGATGGACGCCGGCAAGCCGGTTTCGATGGGCGCCTTCAAGCAGGCCGCCGCCGTCGCCAAGCTCTACGCCACCGAGTCGGCCGTGACCGCCACCCGCATCGCGACCCAGGTCTTCGGGGGCTACGGCTTCATGGAGGAGTACCCGGTCGTCCGGTTCTACCGCGACGCCAAGGTGCTCGAGATCGGCGAGGGCACCTCGGAGGTCCAGCGGATGCTCATCGCGCGGGGGCTCGGCCTGCCGGTCGAGTGAGGCGGGTCGTCAGGTGTTGTCGGTGATTCGTCGAAGGGCGTTCCGCCGGGAGGAGTAGATCTGCTCCACTGGGGCATCACCCACGTCCTCGGAAGGCTCCTCATGCGCGCTCGTCTTGCCGCCGTGCTCTCCACCGCCGCCCTGGCACTCGCCCTGGTGGCTCCGACCGGGCCCGCGGCCGCGAGCACGGGCGGGACCGTCGACTCGGCCAACCGCTACTCCGGGGTCGGCATGATCGCCTTCTACGACGACGGCGGTCGCTACCGCTGCTCCGCCACGCTGGTCAGCCCGACCGTGCTCCTCACGGCGGCCCACTGCACGTCCGGCACCGACGGCAAGACGGCCGTGACCTTCTCCCTGCTCGTCGACGACGCGGCACCGTCCAACCTGCCCGCCGCGTCGGACCCGGCCGTGGGCTACACCGCCGAGGACCTCGTGGGCACGGGCTACGTCTCCGGCACGGCTGTCACCCACCCGGAGTACTCAGACTTCACCGACGTGGACAACTGGAACGACGTGGGGGTGATCCTCCTCGACGCCCCGGTCACCGGCGTCGCCGTCACGCCGATCGCCGACGAGGGCACGCTGGACGAGATCAAGCGGCGCGACCTGCGCAAGACCATCTTCCGTGCCGTGGGCTACGGCACGGAGGTGCGGCAGGCGACCTCCGGCCCTCGGAAGCCGACCCCCCAGAGCTACCCCATCATCCGTCGCTACGTCGACATGCCCGGCCAGAAGCTCACGCCGCAGATCCTCCAGACCAACGGCAACGAGAACGACAACGCCGGCACCGGCGGCACCTGCTTCGGTGACTCCGGCGGCCCGCTCCTCCTCGGCGGCGAGATCGTCGGCGTCACGAGCTACGGCTACACGTCCAACTGCCGCTACATCGACGGCTACCAGCGCGTCGAGATCGGCGTGGTCCAGGACTGGCTGGCGGGCTTCGGCCTCTGACCCGGCTCAGGCCGGCCGTGGGGCGTACATGATCACGGCGACGCCGACGAGGCACACGAGCGCACCGACGACGTCGTAGCGGTCGGGGCGGAAGCCGTCGACGGCCATGCCCCACGCGAGCGAGCCAGCCACGAACACCCCGCCGTACGCCGCCAGGATCCGCCCGAAGTGGGCGTCGGGCTGCAGCGTGGCGACCAGGCCGTAGAGCCCGAGTGCCACGAAGCCGGCCCCGATCCACAGCCAGCCGCGTTGCTCCCGCACGCCCTGCCACACCAGCCAGGCCCCGCCGATCTCGGCGACCGCGGCAAGGGCGAAGAGCAGCAGCGACTTGGCGATCGTCATGGAGGCGAGTCTGGCACTGCCCCGGCACTCACCCGGTCAGGACGTAGTCGACCTGGAGTGCTGGGAGCGTCCGCCTGCGGATCGTCGCGATGGGTGGCGGTCTCGTGGAGCAGGTGTGGCCGGTCGGCAGGGTGGTCGTCACGCTGCCGTCCGGCCCGGGTCTGGCCCGCCAGCGAGGTGCCTCCTTGGCGTAGTTGCAGGCCTCGCAGAGCCCTTCGCCGTTGTGACCGGACGTGGGACCCCCGGTCCCGTGGGACTTCACGTGGTCGATGTGCCGGATCGGTGCGTCGCACCACGGAGTGCGGCAGACCTGGTCGCGCAGCCGGATGAAGCGGGCCAGGCCGGCGGGGAACAGGCGTGCCCGGCTGTCCATGGCGACGAGCTCGCCGGTCGTGGGCGAGGCATAGAGCCGGCGCAGCCAGACCTCGTCACCCGAGGCCACCGCTCCGGCGACCAGCTCGCGGGCGAGCTCGGCCGGGATGGGACCGAGGTCGACGAGATGGGCCGGCTGGTCGCTCGTGCCGAGCAGGGCGTCGCAGGGCATGACGAGGTCGAGGGTGACGCCGGGGCCGCGGTCGGCGCCGTCACTGGTGACGCGGGCGACCAGCTCGTCGGCCATCACCTGCCCCTTGGTCCGTGGATCACCCTGGGCGCGGGCAGTGTCGGCCTCCCGGGTCAGGGCGGCGTGGACCGCGACGCCGGACGCCACCGGGAGCAGCGCGGTGAGCCACACCATCGTGTCGGGCGCGGGACGGATCGAGACGCACCGCTCCGACTCGGCCTTGCGGCGCCGCAGCACCAGGGAGGCGGCGTCGAGCCGGGCGGCCTCCGCGGTGGCGGCAGCGACGACCTGGCGATCGCTCATCGCCTCGATCGCGACAGGGTCGGAGGCCAACGCCTCGTCGACGGCACGTCGGTGCTCGAGGGAGAGGCACGCGGTCTCGCGGGCGATCACGGTGGCCCGCCCCTCGGTGATGCGGCCTGCCCGCCAGGCCGACCAGGTGTGGGGCAGCTCTCGCTGGACGACCCGAGCGAGGCCGAGGTGTCGCCGACCGCGGTGGGGTGACTCACGCCGCGCGAGAGCCACCATGGACGCCACGCCCTGGCCACGCCGGTCGGCAGGGATGCCGAGGGTCTCCTGGTCACCGTCGACGGACTCGGCGAGCTCCGCCGCCAGCGCCGTCTGCGCAGCGCTCACCGTGCAGGCGAGCTCCTCCAGCGCGCGGATGGCGTCGAGCCGGCCCGCGTCGTCGAGGCCGCTCGGACCGTCGAGCGCCACCTGCACCTCGCGCCGCATCGCCGCGATCGCGGCTGCGGTGGGCGGGTGCTGGGCGGTGGGCATGGATCCACTCAACACGAGGGGTCCGACAGTGGGCCGACGGGTTGTGGACAGCTCCGATCTCCCCCTCCCGACGGATCCGTCGGGTCACGCGGCGATCTACCCTCGCCCCATGTCCCGACCGACCCAGCGCATGCTCGACTGGTTCGGCGTCGACGACGTGTGGGAACGCCCACGACCGGGCGTCGGGCGCCAGGACGTCGTGCTGGCGGTGAGCGTGGCCGCGATCAGCCTGCTGGCCCTCGAGCTGGTGCGCAGCGCCGGCGGCTTCGAGCAGACCGACGTCGCGGTGTGGGCGCAGTGGCTCGCAGTCGCCAGCGGTGCGGCGCTGCTGCTCGGTCGTCGGCGCTGGCCGCTGGCTGTGGCGCTCCTCGCAGCCGGACACATGTTCGTCGCCGGCGTGACGATGCCGCAGGTCATGGGACAGGCGTCGCTGCAGATCGTCTACTTCCTCGCCCTGCTCTCCGGCGTCGCGTGGGCGCGCGACCGGCGCGCGATGGTCATCACCGTGAGCGTGATCGTGCTCTTCATGTTCGCCTGGATCGGCTGGCAGTTCGCCGTCGGCTCGGCGGCGCAGGACTGGGTCGACGAGGAGATGGGCACCGAGCGGATCGGTTTGTTCCCGCAGATCCCTGCCGCGGTCGCGATCACGCTGGTCGTCAACGCGATCTACTTCGGCGGCGCGATCGTCGGTGGGGGCGTGTCGTGGCGCGCGGCCCGCCAGCGCCACCGGCTGCAGGAGCAGGCCGCCACCATCGCCGGCCAGGCCAGCCGGCTGCGGGAGCAGGCGGTCGTCGATGAGCGGCTCCGCATCGCCCGCGAGCTGCACGACGTGGTCGCCCACGGCGTCTCCGCGATGGGCATCCAGGCCGGCGCCGCACGCCGGGTGCTCGACCGCGACCCCGACGCGGCGCGTACGGCCCTCGCCAACGTCGAGGAGGCCTCGCGCGACGCCGTCGCGCAGATGCGCGGCCTGCTCGGCACC
This sequence comes from Nocardioides furvisabuli, assembly GCF_021083185.1. Classification (GTDB taxonomy): domain Bacteria; phylum Actinomycetota; class Actinomycetes; order Propionibacteriales; family Nocardioidaceae; genus Nocardioides; species Nocardioides furvisabuli. The sequence continues at coordinate 147,121 of NZ_JAIGQB010000005.1, forward strand.
CTGCGGGAGGGAGCGGGGGAGAACGGGGCGCGCGAGCCCGGCGGGACGCGTACGACGGACGCGGGCGTCCGCGACCTCCCCGGTCTGGTCGCCGAGGTGGGCGACGAGGGCCTCACGGTGTCCCTCGACGTGGTCGAGGCCCGGGAGGGCGCGGCCGACCGGCTCCCGCGCGGGATCGGGCTGGCCGTCTTCCGCACGGTGCAGGAAGCGCTCACCAACGTGCGCCGCCACTCCACCGCCGACGCCGCGTCGGTGGTCGTGCGCATCGACGAGGCGGTGTCCTACGCCGAGGTGGAGGTCGTCGACAACGGCCGTCCCCGCCACGGCACGTCCGGCAGCGGCCTGGGCCAGCTCGGCATCCGCGAGCGCGCCGCCACGCACGACGGTCAGGTCGACATCGGTCCCCGGGTCACCGGCGGCTACCGCGTCCGCGTGCGCTACCCCCTCGGGGGGCGCCCGTGACCGCGCCGCTGCGGGTCCTCCTCGTCGACGACCACGCCATGGTGCGCTCGGGCTTCGCCATGGTGCTCTCGGTCGAGGACGACATCGAGGTGGTGGGGGAGGCCGCCGACGGCCTCCAGGCCCTCGAGCAGGCCCGGACGACACGACCCGACGTGGTGCTCATGGACGTGCAGATGCCCCGCATGGACGGCATCGAGGCCACCCGGCACCTCGTCGCGGAGGACCTGGGTCACGTGGTGATCGTGACGACCTTCGACCGCGACGACTACCTCTTCGACGCCCTCGACGCGGGCGCGAGCGGCTTCCTGCTCAAGAACGCCGGGCCGGAGCAGCTCCTCGATGCCGTACGCGCTGCGGGGCGCGGGCACGCGCTCCTCGCCCCCGAGGTGACCCGGCGCGTCATCGGGCAGAGGGCGGTGGGTCGCGCGAGCGTCGCCCGCACCGAGCCCGACGAGCTGTCGCGCCTCACCGCCCGCGAGCGTGAGGTGCTGGTGCTGCTCGCCCGAGGGCTGTCCAACGGCGAGATCGCGGGCTCGCTGGTGCTGGGGGAGGCGACGGTGAAGACCCACGTGTCCAACGTGCTCGCCAAGCTCCACCTCCGCGACCGCGTGCAGGCCGTCGTCTATGCCTACGAGGCCGGCCTCGTCCTCCCGGCGGAGAAGTGAGGTCCGCGGGTTCAGTCCCGCGGGGGATCCGCGACGGCACCGCCCGGCCCTAGCGTCGGTGGCATGTTGGAGATCCGGGAGCTGACCAGGCGGTTCGGCGAGCACACCGCCGTCGACCGCGTCTCGTTCGAGGTGCCGGCCGGGCTGATGACCGGCTTCGTCGGCGGCAACGGTGCAGGCAAGACCACCACCATGCGGATGGTGATGGGCGTGCTCGGCATCGACGAGGGCGAGGTGCGGTGGCGCGACCAACCCATCACCCGGCTGGACCGCCGCTCGTTCGGCTACATGCCGGAGGAGCGCGGGCTCTACCCCAAGCAGCCGATCCTCGACCAGCTCGTCTACGTCGCCCAGCTCAAGGGCATGGGCCGCGTCGAGGCGCGCACCCGGGTGCAGGAGCTGCTGGAGCGCTTCGGCCTCGGCGAGCGGGGCAAGGACCACCTCGAGAAGCTCTCCCTGGGCAACCAGCAGCGGGTGCAGATCATCGCCTCGGTCCTGCCGAAGCCCGCCGCGCTGGTCCTCGACGAGCCCTTCTCCGGGCTCGACCCGGCGGCGGTCGACTCGATGGTCGACCTGCTGCGCGAGCACACCCGAGACGGCGTGCCGGTCCTGTTCTCCAGCCACCAGCTCGACCTGGTCGAGCGCCTGTGCGACCGCCTGGTCGTGCTGGCCCACGGACGCCGGGTCGCCGCCGGGACGGTGACGGAGCTGCGCGACGCGGGGGTGCCGCGCTTCCGTCTCGTCCTCGGCGGTGACGCCGGTTGGGTCCGCAACGAGCGCGGGCTCGACGTCCTCGACCTCGACGGTCCCACCGCCCTCGTCGAGGTGCGCGAGGTCGGCGCCGAGCAGCACCTCGTCGCCGAGGCCACGCGTCGCGGCGACGTCCACGAGTTCGTCCGGGTCCGACCGGCGCTCAGCGAGATCTACCGGGAGGCCACCGCATGAGCACCGCCCACGACCGCGAGCGCGCCTGGCTGCTCGTGACCCGGCGCGAGGTCGTCTCGCGCATCACCGACAAGTCCTTCCTGATCGGCACCGTGCTGATGGTCGCCATGATCGTCGGCTTCATCGGCTTCACCGCGTGGCAGGAGGAGCGGACCGACGAAGCCACCCTGGGGGCGACGCCCGAGGCAGTGGCGATGGCGCAGGCCGTCGCCGACGCCGCGCCACAGGTGGACGACAAGCTCGAGGTGCGCCTCGTCGAGCTCGACGACGACGCCGCGGCACGCGCCGCGCTCGAGGCCGACGAGGTCGACGCCTGGCTCCACCCGGTGGACGGGGACTGGCAGCTGACCTCGGAGTCCAGCGAGCAGGACTCGCTCACCGCCGCCACCCGCGTCGTCGTACGCCAACAGGTGCTGGCCGACAACGCCGCACGCGTCGGGTCGACGGTCGAGGAGCTCGAGGCGGGCAGCACCGTCGGCACCGAGTTCCTGCGCGGTGACGCCGAGCGCGCCGCCGTCGCCGAGGCGGTCGGGTTCGTCTTCGTCTTCCTCTTCTACTTCGCCGCGCTGGTCTTCGGCATGCAGCTGGCCTCCTCGGTGATCGAGGAGAAGCAGAGCCGCATCGTCGAGATCATCGCCGCGGCGATCCCGCTGCGGCACCTCCTGGCCGGCAAGGTCCTGGGCAACACCGCCCTGGCGCTGATCCAGCTGCTGGTCTACCTCGCCGTCGGGCTGGTCGGGCTGACCTTCACCCCCTACAAGTCCTACGTCCCGGCCCTGTCGGGACCGGCCGCGTGGTTCCTGGCGTTCTTCCTCGCCGGCTTCGTCGCGCTCGCCTGCCTGTGGGCCGTCGCGGGTTCGCTGGCCTCGCGCACCGAGGACCTCCAGGCCACCTCGACGCCGCTGACCATGCTGATGCTGGTGATGTTCTTCGGAGGCCTGTCGCTCGACGGTCGCGGCCAGGTCATCGCGTCCTTCGTCCCGCCCGTCTCGGCGGTGGTGATGCCCAAGCGGATCCTGGCCGGTGGAGTCGACTGGTGGGAGCCGCTGGCGGCGCTCGGGCTGCTCGCCGCCTTCGCCCTCGCGACCGTCTGGGTGGGCGAGCGGCTCTACCGCCGGGCCCTGCTGCAGACCGGCGGCCGGGTGAGCCTGCGCCAGGCCTGGTCGGCCGCCGAGTAGGCAGGTGGGACCGGCTCAGAGGAGGCCGATGAGCGACGTGGTGCCCGCGACCACGGCGCAGAAGCGCAGCCCGCGCCCCAGCAGCCCGGTGACCATGAAGATCCAGAAGGGCACCCGCAGCATGCCGGCCAGCACCGCCGTCACGGCGTACGGCGGGATGCCGGTGCTGGCGGACACGAAGAGCAGTCCCGCGGTGAACCAGGGTCGTCCCTCCGCACGTGCGTGCCACCTGTCGAGGGACGCCCTGGCCTTCGGCTTCTGCAGGTGCTTGTGCACCCAGGGGGCCCGGTCGGCGTTCATGCCGCCCCAGTACCAGAGGATCTTGCCGATCATCTGGCCGGCGGTCGCGGCCAGGACCAGGCCCCAGGTCGCGGCGGGCGCCTGGCTGACGGCGACGGCGAGGATCGCCTCGATGTTGATCAGCGGGAGCAGGGCGGAGCCGATCGAGGCGCCCAGCACGCTCCAGAAGAGCATCAGCCGCGTCCGCCCGGCACCGGCAGCCCGATCCGCAGCAGGCGGTGGAGCGAGACGCACTTGAGCACGAGCAGTGCGGTGGCGATGGCGAGGCCGACCCACATCCAGCCGGTGACGAGCAGGAGCACCGCGAAGAGCGCGCTGTTGACCGCCTTGGCCGGCTTGGACCAGTTCCACACCCAGGTGGGCCGGTCGACGACGAAGAAGTAGTTCGGGCTGCGCACCGGCCAGGCGAGGAAGGCGATGGAGAGGAAGAAGTCGACGACCATGAACTCGGCGAGGTAGACGAAGATCGCCGGGGACAGGTCGGGCTGGAGCCAGGCCAGGCCGATGTAGAAGGCGGCGGCGTTGAAGCGGTCGCACATGATGTCGAGCACGGCGCCGATGCGGGTCTCGCAGTCGCGCACCCGCGCGTAGAACCCGTCGAGCATGTCGCCGACCCAGTAGACGACGAGGGCGACCACCAGCAGCGTCAGGCTCTGCTCGTACGCCGCTGCGGCGGCGAGCGCCACGGACGCGATCGTGCGCACGCCGGTGATCACCGTCGCGCCGGTCAGCAGACGCTCGTCGCGCACCCCGTAGCGGTCGTCGGGATCGGCGACAGGCTGCGCCTGCACCCTCCCTCGACCCCCGCTTGCCACGGTCGGGATGCTAGCGGGTCACCGCCACAGGTCGGGCCACCCGTGCCCCAGCTCGAGGACGAGCTCGCGGAGCAGGGGAAGGCTGACACCCACCACGTTGTGGTGGTCGCCCTCGATCCCGGCGATGAAGGCTCCGCCGAGGCCGTCGATGGTGAAGGCGCCCGCGACGTGCAGCGGCTCGCCGGTGGCGACGTAGGCGTCGATCTCGTCGTCGCCCACGTCGGCGAAGTGGACGGTGGTGGACCCGGTCGCCGCCGCCACGCGACCTGATGCCGTGTCGTGCAGGCAGTGGCCGCTGTGGAGCACGCCCGAGCGTCCCCGCATCGCCTGCCATCGCCGCCTCGCCTCGTCCGGGTCATGGGGCTTGCCGAGGGCCTCGCCGTCGAGCTCGAGCACCGAGTCGCAGCCGAGGACGAGCGCGCCGGCCGGCACCTCGTCGCGCCCGACGACGGCCGCGCACTTCAGCTCGGCCAGCTGCAGTGCGAGCTCGGCCGGCGGGAGGTCGACCAGCTGGGACTCGTCGACCCCGCTCACGACGACGATCGGGTCCAGGCCCGCGGCCTGAAGCGTCGTACGCCGTGCGGGGGAGGCCGACGCCAGCACCAGCGGCACGACCGGACGGGTGCTCACAGCCGCCCCAGCGCGGTGCGCAGCGGGTCGAGGCCGAGCGAGCCCAGGTCGAGGGCGGCGCGGTGGAAGGCCTTGAGGTCGAAGTCGTCGCCCTGGCGCTGCTGCACGGCCGCGCGCGCCTCCAGCCAGATGCGCTCGCCGACCTTGTAGGACGGGGCCTGGCCGGGCAGGCCGAGGTAGCGCTTGACCTCGAACTGGATGACCTCGTCGTCCATGCGGCAGTGCAGCCGCATGAACTCCAGGCCCAGCTCGGGCGTCCAGGTCTCGCCGGGGTGGAAGGCAGCGCCGTCCGGACCGAGCCGGTTGTGCTCGGGGATCGTCAGCTCGAGGTGCATCCCGATGTCGACGACCACCCGTGCCGCTCGCAGCGACTGGCCGTCGAGCATGCCGAGCAGGTCGGCCGGGTCGTCGAGGAACCCGAGCTCCTCCATCAGGCGCTCGGCGTACAGCGCCCAGCCCTCGCCGTGGCCGCTGCACCAGCACATCAAGCGCTGCCAGCGGTTCAGGGTGTCGCTGCGGTAGGCCGTCTGGGCGACCTGCAGGTGGTGCCCCGGGACGCCCTCGTGGAAGACTGTGGTGACCTCGCGCCACGGGTGGAAGGCCTCGATCCCGTCGGGCACCGACCACCACATGCGGCCCGGTCGCGAGAAGTCCTCCGAGGGTCCGGTGTAGTAGATCCCCCCGTCGTTCGTGGGCGCGAGCATGCACTCGATGCGCCGGACCGGGGCCGGGATGTCGAAGTGCACGTCGGCCATCGCCGCGATCGTGCGGTCGGCGAGGTCCTGCATCCACCCGCGGAAGGCCTCCCGGCCGTGCACCACCCGCGCCGGGTCGGTGTCGAGGTGGGCGACCACCGCGTCGACGCCGGCGCCCGGGAGGATGCGATCGGCGGTGGCGTGCATCAGGTCGGACAGCCGCTGGAGCTCGGCCCAGCCCCACTCGTAGGTCTCGTCCAGGTCGACCTCGGCGCCCAGGAAGTATCGGCTCGCCAGCGCGTAGACCTCGCGGCCCACGCCCTCGCGGTCCTTGCCCTGGGGCTCGAGCTCGTCGCTCAGGAAGAGCCCGAAGGCGACGGTCGCGGCGCTCGCAGCCGCGGCGAGGCGACGCAGCTCGTCGCCGCCGTCGAGCCGCTCGACGAGGCCGAGGTAGAAGTCGCCCGCGTCACCGACCTGCCCGGTCCAGCGGCGCACCTGATCGGCCACCTCGGCGTACTGGCGCGCGGCGACGACGTGGCCCTTGCGTGCCTCGTCGGTCAGGGTGACGCGCAGCCCCTCCAGCGCCGCGGGCACACCGGCGAGGCGGGACGCGATCGCCGCCACCGCCTCCTCGCCCTCGGTGGGCATGAGGTCGAAGACGCTGCGGATCTCGTGCAGCGGGCTCCACAGCACCGACATGCGCGAGCGGTTGACGCCGGCCTCCTCGAGCTCGATCTCGAGCCGGGTGCGTTCGAGGAAGGCGTCGCGCGCCGAGGCCTCGCGGTCGTCGACCGGGGTGGACGCCTCGACCGCTGCGACCGCCGCGCGGGCCAGTGCCTCGCGGGCGTCGAACCCGGACGGGGAGTAGTCGGTCATCTCGTGCTCGTGGCCCGCCACCCCGATCGAGGTGGCGGTCAAGGGGTCGAGGGCGCAGAAGTCGTCGACGTAGGCCTCGCAGAGGGCATCGATGGCACGTTCGCTCACGCGGCGACCCTAGTCCCGCCGGGTGTCTGCTCAGTCGGAGATCCCCGGGACGGCGACGCGGCCCTGGGAGGAGCACTGGCCGAAGTTCGTGCCGTCGCTGGCGTTGGTGCCGGTCGTGCGGATGACCGAGACCTGGCGGGTGAACTGGTCGACCTCCTGCCACGGCCCGTTCTGCCCGCTCAGGGAGCGCTCGAGCGTCCAGGTGATCGAGAAGCTCGTGGGCTGCGTGCGAGACCGCTCGGCGCTGGTGCGGTAGGTCAGTGCGAAGCGCCGGCAGGCGCCGAGGACGGGGTCGTTGATGTCCAGGAACACCGCGGGCCGGTAGCCCCGTGAGGGCCCGTTCTGGTCGGCGTGCAGGCCGTCGACCTCGATCTGGAAGTTCGACAGGGTGTCGGTCTCGCGCCAGCGGTACCAGCCGGTGATCCGGTCGCAGGTGCAGATGTCGATGTACTGCGGGAGCTGGCCGGTGCCGTAGACCTGCTTGATGGTCGTCGGGTTGGTCTGCTGGGACTGGCTGGAGCAGATCGCCCGGTAGCTCGTGGTGACGTTGGGCCCCACGGTGATGCCGCCGGCCACGGCGCAGCGGGACGCGGCGAAGGCGGGGGCGGTGGTGGACGCGGCGATGACCGGCGCGGTCCACGCGATGCCGCGGACCACGCTGCGACGGTTGAGGGTCTGGCTCATGCTGGTTTCCCCTTCGAGGGTGCTCACGGTGCTCTGCCCTCGAGGGCTCGGGTGCACGCCGACGCGCAGGCGCGCCGGATGTCACGACGGATCGACGCGGCGGCAGCGCCTGCCCAGCACGAATTCCGGGCCTTCACCGCACGCCGACAGCGATCACGCCGTCATTGTGTTACCCGCCCCCCCAGGAGCTGGACTCGCACCGTACTGACGGCGCGGGGCACCCGAGAAGGCGCTGCGTCCAACGTGGGGGAAACCTGATGGAAGTGGTCCGGTTCCTTGACGGGAGGTGGACGAACCTCAGCGGGGGAGCCCGCTGGTCCGCCACCCCTCGGGACCCGGACGGGGCGTACGCCGTACGCCGCGGGCGGGTGCACCCCACGACGGCCGAGGCCGGCGCGGGGCCTGGGCGGCGCCCCCCGACACGGCCGAGAGCACCGCGACCAGTGCGGCGACCTCCTCGGGCGTCGCGTCGGGGTTGACCACCTCGAGCAGCGGACGCTGCTCGTCGCGCCCGCTCACAGCGGGATGTTCCCGTGCTTCTTGGGCGGCAGGTTCGCGCGCTTGGAGCGCAGCAGGCGCAGCGCACGGACGACCTCGGTGCGCGTCTCGTGCGGGGTGATGACGGCGTCGACGTAGCCCCGCTCGGCGGCGATGTAGGGGTTGGCCAGCGTGGTCTCGTAGTCCTCGATGAGCTCCGCGCGGGTCGCCTCGACGTCCCCGCCGTCGTCGGCGACCTTCTTGAGGGTCTTGCGGTGCAGGATGTTGGCCGCGCCCTGGGCGCCCATGACGGCGATCTGGGCGGTGGGCCAGGCGACGTTGATGTCAGCGCCGAGGTGCTTGGAGCCCATCACGTCGTAGGCGCCGCCGTAGGCCTTGCGGGTGATGATCGTGACGAGCGGGACGGTCGCCTCGGCGTAGGCGTAGATGAGCTTCGCGCCGCGGCGGATGATGCCGTCCCACTCCTGGTCGGTGCCCGGCAGGAAGCCCGGCACGTCGACGAAGGTCAGCACCGGGAGGTTGAAGGCGTCGCAGAAGCGCACGAAGCGCGCGGCCTTCTCCGAGGCGTCGATGTCGAGGGTGCCGGCGAACTGCATCGGCTGGTTGGCCACCACGCCGACCGAGCGCCCCTCGACGCGGCCGAGACCGACGATGATGTTGGGGGCGAACAGCTCCTGGACCTCGAGGAACTCCTGGTCGTCGAGCACGGCGGTGATCACGTCGTGCATGTCGTAGGGCTGGTTCGGGCTGTCGGGGATGAGCGTGTCGAGCGCCCGGTCGAGGTCGGTGACCTCCATGTCGGGGACCTCGTCGAGCTCCGGAGCCGGATCGAGGTTGTTCTGCGGGAGGTAGGACAGCATCGACTTGACGTAGTCGATGGCGTCCTCCTCGTCGGAGGCCATGTAGTGGGCGTTGCCCGACTTGGTGTTGTGGGTGCGCGCCCCGCCGAGGTCCTCCATCGTCACGTCCTCGCCGGTGACGGTCTTGATGACGTCGGGACCGGTGATGAACATCGCGGAGGTCTTGTCGACCATCACCGTGAAGTCGGTGACCGCCGGGGAGTAGACGTGGCCACCGGCGCAGTTGCCCATGATCATGCTGATCTGCGGGATCACGCCGGAGGCGTGGACGTTGCGGCGGAAGATCTCGCCGTAGAGGCCGAGGCTGACCACGCCCTCCTGGATGCGGGCGCCGGCGCCCTCGTTGATGCCCACGATCGGGCACCCCGTCCTCATCGCCAGGTCCATGACCTTGGTGATCTTCTCGCCGTAGACCTCGCCCAGCGAGCCGCCGAACACGGTGAAGTCCTGGCTGAAGACGCACACCATGCGCCCGTCGACCTCGCCGTAGCCGGTCACCACGCCGTCGCCGTAGGGACGGTTCTTCTCCAGCCCGAACGCCGTGGAGCGGTGCCGCGCGAGCTCGTCGAGCTCCACGAAGGTGCCCTCGTCGAAGAGCATCTCGATGCGCTCGCGCGCGGTCTTGCGACCCTTGGCGTGCTGCTTCTCGACGGCCTTCGCCGAGCCGGCGTGCACGGCCTCGTCGAGTCGCCGCTCGAGGTCGGCGAGCTTGCCCGCGGTCGTGTGGATGTCGATGCCTGTCTCCTGCGAGGGGACGTCGGTGCCCTCACCCGGCTGTGCACTCACGCGATGGTCTCCTGGTCGGTCGCTGGTCAGGTCCATCGGGCAATCTAGTGCCATGAGCCACGCACCGGCACCGCGCCCACCCCTCGATCCCGACCGGCTGCTCGTGCCGCACGGGTGGCGGGTGGAGGTGGAGGAGGCGACCCCGTCGACCAACGCCGCGCTGGCCGAGCGGGCCCGGGCGGGCGAGGAGGCCGGGCTCGTGCTGGTCACCGAGCACCAGACGGCCGGTCGAGGCCGCCTCGACCGCGCGTGGGAGACCCCGCCGCGCGCGTCGCTGACCTTCTCGGTCCTGCTCGCCCCCGACGTGCCGCAGGCCGCGTGGTCGTGGCTGCCCCTGCTGACCGGGTACGCCGTCCAGGCCGCACTCGCCGACCGGCTCCCCGACATCGCGCTGAAGTGGCCCAACGACGTGCTGGTCGACAACGGCGCCGGGGTCGGACGCAAGGTCTGCGGCATCCTCGTGGAGCGGATCGAGACCGACCGTGGACCGATGGCCGTGGTGGGGGTGGGGATCAATGTCGACCAGACGCTGGAGGAGCTTCCGATCGCGCTCGCCACGTCCGTGGCGCTGGAGACCGGCGAGCCGGTCGAGCGCACCGGCCTGCTCGGGCAGGTGCTCGGCTCGATCCACGGCCTCCAGGGCCTGCTCGACGACACCGAGTCGCTGCGCCGGGCGTACGCCGACGTGTGCGTCACGCTGGGCGCGACGGTCGACGTCCACCTGCCCGCGGGCGACGTACGCCGCGGCGAGGCGCTCGACATCGACGCGAGCGGGGCGCTGGTCGTCGGGACGGACGACGGCACGTTCACGGTGGCCGCCGGCGACGTGGTGCACGTGCGGCCTGCCTGATTCGTCGCGCAGCGACGTGCGGAGTGACATGATCGGCGCGTGGCCTTTCCGACCAAGCTCCTCAACGACGGCGAACACGTCGTGGTCTCGACCCGGACGCACGTCAAGGCCCTGATCCTGCCCGGCCTCGTCGTCCTCGTGGCCCTCGCTGCGGCGGTCTTCCTCGACCGCCTCGTCGACGGCTCGGTGGCCACCCTGGTCATCTGGGCGCTGTTCCTCGCCGTGGTGCTGTGGTTCCTCGTCGGGCCGTTCTTGCGCTGGTTGACCACGACCTACACCTTCACCAACCGTCGCTTCATCAAGCGCTCCGGCTTCATCGCCAAGGAGGGCCGCACGATCCCGCTCAACCGGATCAGCGGTGTCGACTTCGACATCGGTGTGATCGACCGGATCTTCGGCTGCGGCACGCTCGTGGTCTCCGACGCCAGCACCGACGGCAGCGTCGAGCTCTCCGACATCCCCGACGTGGAGAAGGTCCAGCTCCAGGTGTCGAACGAGCTCCATCGCCTCGCCGGTGGTGACCGCCGCGACGATGGCGCCTGACCGCGCGTCGCGGGGCGAGCGTCCCGACCGGCTGTCGGGCGAGCAGCTCGACGACGCGATCCTGCGCAGCCAGCCGGCGTTCAACGCGCTCGAGGTGGCCGCCGAGACCGGCGTGACCATCGAGCAGACCCGCCGGCTCTGGCGGGCGCTGGGCTTCCCGGAGTTCGTCGGCGAGAAGGCCTACACCTCCGCCGACGTCGAGGCTGTCGCCACGTTGATGGGTTTCGTCGACGCCGGCGCCGTCGACTTCGACATGGCCGTCAACCTCACCCGCGGGGTCGGGCAGACCATGGCCCGCCTCGCCGACTGGGAGGTCTCGACGCTGGTGAGCCGCGTGGAGGAGATGGAGGCCGGCGAGGAGGCCACCGGCTCGCGCATCGGCTCGGCCCTGCGCCTGATCAACGAGGTCAACCCGCCCTTCGAGCGGCTGCTGATCTATGCCTGGCGCCGCCACCTCGCCGCGGCCGTGGGTCGCATCGAGGCCATGGGCGCCAAGGATGAGGACCTCCACACCATCGACGTCAGCGTCGGCTTCGCGGACCTGGTGTCCTTCACCGCCCTGTCCAACACCCTCGACCGCGACGAGATCGGCGACCTGGTCGAGGTCTTCGAGAGTCGCTGCCAGGACGTGGTGGCGCGCTATGCCGGGCGCATCATCAAGAGCCTGGGCGACTCGGTGCTCTTCGTGACCAACAGCGCCGAGGACGCGGTCGCGGTGGCCGAGGGGATCATCAACGTGATCGGTCGCGACTCCAAGATGCCCGACGTGCGCCTCGGGCTGGCCAGCGGGCCGGTGGTCCAGCGACTCGGCGACATCTTCGGCCCGCCGGTCAACATGGCCGCCCGGCTCACCCAGGTCGCGCGCCGCAACCGGCTCATCGTCGACCAGAACACCGCCGACCTGCTGCCGGCTGCCGACTGGGAGAGCCGGCGTCTGCCGGCGCGCCCCGTGCGCGGCTTCGGGCTCGTCGAGCCGGTCGCCGTGCGCCGCCGCTGACGCACGGACGGTCTCACCCGGTGGACTGGACCACCCGGGCCATTTTCGGTCATACGGGCCCGCCGACAGCGGTGCCGTCCCTACCGTCGGCCCGTGTTGGCTGTGCAGGACGTGCGACTGGATCCGACCACGCGGCAGGTGTGGCGGGGCGAGCGCGAGATCAGGCTCTCGCGCAAGGAGTTCCAGCTCCTCCATGCGCTCATGGCGCGCCCCGGTGACATCGTCACGCGCGGCGAGCTGATGGCGGACGTGTGGCAGACGTCGTTCTACACCAACTCCAAGACCATCGACGTCCACCTCGGCTGGCTGCGCCGCAAGCTCGACGACGACCCGCGCAGCCCCACCCTGATCACGACGCACCGGGGACGCGGGCTGCGCTTCGAGACCGCCCAGGACACGGTCGCGAGCTGAGCGCCCGCGGGCCTTCTATAGGCTCGCCGTCGTGTCCTCGCCAGGTCAGCACCGCGCCCCCACGCTCGCCGTCATCGGGGGAGGCCAGCTGGCCCGGATGATGGCGCAACCCGCCATCGCGCTCGGCCTGCCGCTGCGGCTGCTCGCCGAGGCCGAGGGCGTCTCCGCCGCCCAGGTCATCCCCGACCAGCTCGTCGGCGACTACACCGACCTGCCCACCCTGCGCCGCGTCACCGAGGGCGCCAGCGTGGTCACCTTCGACCACGAGCACGTCCCGACCGACCACCTGCACGCGCTGGAGGCCGACGGGGTCGCCGTACGCCCCGGGCCGGGCGCGCTGGTGCACGCCCAGGACAAGGCCGTCATGCGCCGGCGGCTCGCCGAGCTCGACGTGCCGTGCCCGCGCAACGCGGTGGTCACCTCGACCGCGGACGTCGAGGCGTTCGGCCTGCCGTGCGTCCTCAAGACCACCCGGGGCGGCTACGACGGCAAGGGTGTGTGGGTGGTCCGCGGCCTCGACGATGCGCAGGTCGCCTTCGACGCCGCGGCCGCGGCCGGCGTGGAGGTGCTGGCCGAGGAGCTCGTCGACTTCCGCCGTGAGCTCTCCGCCCTCGTCGCCCGCTCGCCCAGCGGGCAGGCGGCGGCGTACCCCGTCGTCACCTCCACCCAGCTCGACGGGATCTGCCACGAGGTGATCGCCCCTGCACCCGACCTGGAGCCCGCCCTGGCCGGTCAGGCGCAGGAGATCGCCCTGCGCGTCGCCGGTGCGCTCGACGTCACGGGCATCCTCGCCGTCGAGCTATTCGAGACGACCGACGGCCGGATCCTGGTCAACGAGCTGGCGATGCGCCCCCACAACACCGGCCACTGGAGCCAGGACGGCGCGGTGACGTCCCAGTTCGAGAACCATCTGCGCGCCGTCATGGACCTCCCGTTGGGTTCGCCGGCCCCGCGCTCGCGCTGGACCGTGATGGTGAACATCCTCGGCGGACCCACCGACACCGGCCGCCTCTACGACGGCCTGCCCCACGCGATGGCCCGCGACCCGCAGCTGCGAGTGCACTTCTACGGCAAGGACCTGCGACCCGGCCGCAAGGTCGGCCACGTCAACGCCTTCGGCGACGACCTCGCCGACTGCCTCGAGCGCGCGCGGCACGCCGCCGCGTGGTTCCGCGGCGACCTCGGCAACGAAAGTGAGTGAGCAGATGGACGACACCACCGCGACCCCGAAGGTCGCCATCGTCATGGGCTCGGACTCCGACTGGCCCGTCATGCAGGCCTCCGGGGAGGTCCTGACCGAGCTCGGCATCGCCTGGGAGGCCGACGTCGTCTCCGCCCACCGGATGCCGACCGAGATGGTCGCGTGGGGACAGCAGGCCCACACCCGCGGCCTGTCGGTCGTCATCGCCGGCGCCGGGGGAGCGGCGCACCTGCCGGGCATGCTGGCCGCGCTCACCCCGCTGCCGGTGATCGGTGTCCCGGTGCCGCTGAAGTACCTCGACGGCATGGACTCGCTGCTCTCGATCGTGCAGATGCCCGGCGGCATCCCGGTCGCGACGGTCGCGATCGGCAACGCCAAGAACGCCGGCATCCTCGCCGCCCGGATCCTCGGCACCAGCGACCCCGACCTCCAGCAGCGCCTCGTCGACTACCAGGCCGCGCTCGCCGAGACCGCCCACGCCAAGGGCGACGTCGTACGCCGTGCGGCTGCCGGGGACACCCGGCGCGTGGGCTTCTAGTCCCGGTCTCGGTCCCGGACCCGCCCGCGCAGGGCCTTGGTGCCTGCGCGCTCCTTCTTCGCGCGCAGCCGGCGCTCCTTGGAGCCGCGCGTCGGCCGGGTCGTGCGCCGTGGCGGGGGCGGGGGAGCCAGCGCCTCGCGCAGCATCTCGGCGAGACGCTCGCGCGCGGCGACGCGGTTGCGGTGCTGGGAGCGGTGCTCGGAGGCCGCGATCGCGATCCGGCCGTCCGGCCAGCGCCGCAGCGCCCGGGTGCGCTGGGTGTCGGTGAGGGCCGTGGTGGAGGCGAGGTCGAGCTCGAGCTCGACGCGCGAGTCGGAGGTGTTGACCGACTGCCCGCCGGGGCCGGGTGAGCGGGAGAACCGCTCGACCATGTCGGCGGCAGGCACGACGAGACCCTCGGGCAGGCCCGGGCCGGCCGGGACGTGGAGGTCGCGCATACCCCCATTATGGGATTGGACAGGGTGTGGCTTGACGCCTCCAGCGCGAGCGAGCACCGTCCTCCTCATGGGGGACGCACGGGTCGGCATCGTCGGGGGTGGCATCCTCGGCGTCGCGATCGCGCGCGAGGTCGTCCGACGCCGCCCGGGCACCGAGGTGGTGGTGCTCGAGAAGGAGGACCGCCTCGCCGCGCACCAGACCGGGCGCAACTCCGGCGTCGTCCACGCCGGCATCTACTACAGGCCCGGCAGCCTCAAGGCAGAGCTGTGCACGCGCGGTCGCGGCCTGCTGCGCGACTTCTGCGCCGAGCACGCGATCCCCTACGTCGAGTGCGGCAAGCTCGTCGTGGCCGTCGACGCGGCCGAGACGGGCCGCTTCGACACCCTCGAGCGGACCGCCACGGACAACCGGGTGCCGGGGCTGCGCCGGCTCTCGCCGCCGGAGATCCGCGAGGTCGAGCCGCACGCCGTCGGGCTGGCCGCGCTGCACTCGCCCTCGACGGCGATCACCGACTACACCGCGATCACCCGGGCGATGGCCGACGAGGTGGTCGCGGCGGGCGGGCAGGTGCGCCTGGGTGCGCGGGTGGTCGACATCCTCCGCCGAGGCGCAGGCGTCGTCGTCCGCGTCGAGGGCGACCCCGAGCCGCTCCACCTCGACCACGTCGTGGTGGCCGCCGGCCTCCAGGCCGACCGGGTCTCCTCGATGGTCGACGGCGAGCGGGGACCCGTGATCGTGCCGTTCCGCGGCGAGTACCTCGGCGTCAGCGAGGCCAAGCAGGACCTGGTGCGCGGCATGATCTACCCCGTCCCGGACCCGCGCTACCCGTTCCTCGGCGTCCACTTCACCCGCCGCGTCGGCGGCGGGCTCGAGGTGGGGCCCAACGCCGTGCTCGCCACGCGCAGGGAGGGCTACCGCCGCCGCGACGTCTCGGCCCGCGACCTGCGCGACGTGCTGTCGTGGCCCGGCTCGTGGCGGCTGGCGCGCGCCCACTGGCGTACGGGCGTCGACGAGGTCATCGGCTCGGCCTCGCAGCGCGCCTTCATGCGCTCGGCCTCGCGCTACGTGCCTGCGATCGGCGTCGCCGACGTCTCCCGCGCGGGCAGCGGGGTGCGGGCGCAGGCGGTGGACCGCGACGGCAGCATGGTCGACGACTTCCGCATCACCCACGCCGACGGCGTGACGTGCGTGCGCAACGCACCGTCGCCCGGCGCGACGTCGAGCCTGGCGATCGCGGCACACGTCGTGGACGCCACCTGGCCGGGGGAGTCGCGGGGCCGGTCGCAGGGGCAGCCGCTCGGCGCCTAGGGTCGGGTCCATGACCACCCGCTGGGGAATCGCCGCGACCGGCCGGATGGCCGCCGCCTTCACCTCCGACCTCGCCCTGCTGCCCGACGCGGAGGTCGCCTTCGTGGGCAGCCGCTCGCCGGAGTCGGCTGCGGAGTTCGCGGGTCGCTTCGGGGCAGGCGCCTCGGGCACGTACGCCGACCTCGTCGCGGCCGGCCGCGCGGGCGACGTCGACGTCGTCTACGTCGCGACGCCGCACCCCCAGCACCACGCGCTGGCCCTCGCCGCGATCGAGGCGGGCACGCCGCTGCTGGTCGAGAAGGCCTTCACCGCCACCCTCGCCGGCGCCGAGGAGGTCGTCGCCGCGGCCCGCGCCGCCGAGGTGTTCTGCATGGAGGCGATGTGGACCCGCTTCCAGCCGGCGGTGGCCCACGTGCGGGAGATGGTCGCGGCGGGCGAGATCGGCGACGTCGTGCTGGTCCAGGCCGACTTCGGTGCCCACCGCGCCTTCGACCCGGCGAGCCGGCTCTTCGACCTGTCGCTGGGCGGCGGCTCCGTGCTCGACCTCGGCGTCTACCCGATCTCCCTGGCCCAGCACCTCCTGGGGCGACCGGACCGGGTCATCGCCACCGGCACCACCTACCCCAACGGCGCGGACGCCTCGGCCGCGATCCACCTCGCGTGGGCCGACGGGCGGGCTGCGGCGCTGACGTGCTCCCTGGCCAGCTCCACCCCGGGCCGCGCGGTCATCGTCGGCACGGAGGGCTCCATCGAGCTCGAGCCGCCCTTCCACCACCCCGAGCGCGTCGTCGTACGCCGCAACGGGCAGGAGCCGGAGGTGATCGAGCGCGTGGCGACCGGGCGCGGCTACGTCCACCAGGCCGCGGAGGTGCAGCGCTGCCTCGCCGAGGGGCTCCTCGAGAGCCCGGTCATGCCGCTCGCCGACACCCTCGACGTGCAGTGGGTGCTGGAGGAGTGCCTGGACCAGCTCGGCATCGCGATGGCCGAGCAGCCGGTCGGGCTGTAGGGGTCAGCGGCCCCGGCGCCGCCACTCGATGGCGGGGCAGGTGTCCATGACCATCGCGACGCCCGCGGCGCGTGTGCGGGCGAAGGCGTCCTCGTCGACCACGCCGAGCTGGAACCACACCCCCTTCGCGCCGATCGTCACGGCCTGGTCGGCGAACTCGCCGGCCGCGTCGGAGCGACGGAAGACGTCGACCACGTCGACGGGGAAGGGGACGTCGGCCAGCGCGGCGTACCCCTGCTCGCCGAGCACCGGGTGCGCGTGCGGGTCCGCGAACACGGGATGGATCGGCACGATCCGCTTGCCGCGCTCCTGGAGCAGCGAGGCGATCGAGTACGCCGTGCGCGACGGGTCTCCGGAGAGGCCGACGACCGCCCAGGTCTCGAGGTCGTCGAGCATCCGCCCGACCGTCTCCGGGTCCTGCCAGGACTGTGCTGACGTGGTCATGGCCACACCGTAGACCTCTGCCCCTGAAAGCTTGGACGTCCTAGAATTGCGGGTCATGAGCGACTTCCCGATGTACGCCCTCTCCGAGGAGCACCAGGCCATCCGCGAGGCAGTCCGCGCCGTCGCCGACGCCAAGATCGCGCCGTTCGCGGCCGCGGTCGACGAGGAGGCGCGCTACCCCCACGAGGCGGCCGAGGCGTTGCTCGCCTCGGACTTCCACGCCCCGCACGTGCCCGAGGAGCACGGCGGCGCCGGTGCCGACGCGCTGGCCACCGTGCTGGTCATCGAGGAGGTCGCCCGGGCGTGCGTCTCGTCCTCGCTGATCCCCGCGGTCAACAAGCTCGGCTCGCTGCCGGTGCAGCTCGTCGGGTCGGAGGAGCTCAAGCAGAAGTACCTCGGCGCCCTGGCCCGCGGTGAGGGCGGCTTCTCCTACTGCCTCTCAGAGCCCGACGCCGGCTCCGACGCCGGCGGCATGAAGACCCGCGCGGTGCGCGACGGCGACGAGTGGGTCATCGACGGCGTGAAGCGCTGGATCACCAACGCCGGTGAGTCGGAGTTCTACACCGTCATGGCCGTCACCGACACCGAGAAGAAGACCCGCGGTGGCATCTCGGCCTTCGTCGTCGAGAAGTCCGACGCCGGTGTCTCCTTCGGCGCGCCGGAGAAGAAGCTCGGCATCAAGGGCTCGCCGACCCGCGAGGTCTACTTCGACAAGGTCCGCATCCCCGCTGACCGGATGATCGGCGAGGAGGGCACCGGCTTCGCGACCGCGATGCAGACCCTCGACCACACCCGCGTCACCATCGCCGCGCAGGCCGTCGGCGTCGCGCAGGGGGCGCTGGACTACGCGCTGGACTACGCCAAGGAGCGCCAGCAGTTCGGGAAGTCGATCGCCGACTTCCAGGGCCTGCAGTTCATGCTCGCCGACATGGGCATGAAGGTCGAGGCCGCCCGCCAGATGACGTACGCCGCCGCGGGCCGCTCCGAGCGCGGCGACGACGACCTCACCTTCTTCGGCGCGGCCGCCAAGTGCTTCGCCTCCGACGTCGCAATGGAGGTCACCGTCAACGCCGTGCAGGTGCTCGGCGGCTACGGCTTCACCCGCGACTACCCGGTCGAGCGGATGATGCGCGACGCCAAGATCACCCAGATCTACGAGGGCACCAACCAGGTCCAGCGGATCGTGATGGCACGTCAGCTCCTGGCTGGGGTCCAGTCCGAGCTCTGACCTGCGGTCTCTCCGCGTCCGGGCTCCGAGGTTGGAGCCATTGTGCCGTAGGCGTGGCGCCTGCAGTGGCGCTGCGTCGGCGCGAAGCGGCACTTCTGGGAGCCGATCGGCGCCGCTCGCACCGCGTGTCGTCGTCCGGTGCACCCATGCGGTGACCGTTGCTCGAGAGTGCACCGCGGGCTGGAGTGTGATCTCGGCCGCTGACGGATGGGACGCGGGAGCGCTGTCAGTGTGGCCGCGCAGCCCAGGTCGCTAGATCGCCCGCGCCGTGCGGACGTCCGGGGCGCCGAGTCGCGCGGCGTCAGCGGTGCGGTCGTCCGGCTGTCGTTGCGAGTCCAGTTCGGCTTCGACGCGGCGAAGGTAGTGGTCGACCTCGTTCGCCTTCTGCTCCGCGGTCCAACCGAGCGCTGAAGCAACGAGGTCAGCCACCTCAGTCGCGGCGGCCACGCCGCGGTCAGGTGTCTGCACCGAGATCCGGGTGCGGCGGGTGATGATGTCGTCGAGGTGCAGCGCACCTTCGTGGGTGGCGGCGTACAGCGCCTCCGCCTTCAGGTAGGTGGGCGCCCCCACCAACGGCTGCCCCAGCTCGGGGTGCCTGGCGATCTGCGTGATCAGCTCCCCAACCAGGGTGCCGTAGCGCTGAAGCAGGTGCTCTACCCGTGCGCGGTCCAGCCCGGTCTCGCCGACGATCCGCTCACGGTCGTTCCACGCGGCGGAGAAGCCCTCAGCTCCGACGAGGGGAATCTGGTCAGTGACCGAGCTGGGTACAGAACGCGGAAGGTGGCGTACGACTGCATCGACGGCGTCCATCGCCATGACGCGGTAGGTCGTGTACTTCCCGCCGGCGACCATAGTCAGCCCGGGCACGGGACTCACCACGGCGTGCTCACGCGAGAGCTGCGAGGTGTCGTCCGACTCCCCGGAGAGCAACGGGCGCAGCCCGGCGTACACGCCGACGACATCATCGTGTGTCAGGGGGGTGACCAGGTGACGGTTGGCCTGTTCGAGGATGTAGTCGACGTCGGTGCGGCTCGCAGCGGGGTGAGCCTTGTCGAGATCCCAGTCGGTGTCGGTGGTCCCGATGACCCAGTGCTCGTTCCACGGGATGAGGAACAGCACGCTGGTCGGTGTGCGTGTGATGAGCCCGGACTCGGCACGGATCCGGTGACGGAGCACGACGATGTGCACGCCCTTCGACGCGCGGACGTCGATCTGCCCACGACCTCCGACCATCGGTTGGAGCTCGTCGGACCAGACGCCGGCGGCGTTGATGGTCTGGCGTGCGCGGACCTGCAGGTGCTGTCCGGTCTCGAGGTCGAGGACCTCCGCGCCGGTGACGCGGTCCCCGTCTCGCAGGAACCCCGTGACGCGGGCACTCGTCGACAGGTGGGCTCCGTACTCCGCGGCGGTGCGCGCAAGCATCATCGTGTGCCGGGCGTCGTCGACCTGCCCGTCGTAGTAGCGGATCGCTCCGACGAGGGAGTCCTCCTTCAGCGACGGGAAGACCTTCAGCGCCTCTCGCTTGGTGAGGTGCCGGTGCGCGGGTGCGCCGCGACGACCTCCCAGGACGTCGTAGAGGGCGATGCCGCTGCCGACGTAGAGGCGCTCCCACACGCGGTGCCGCAGGGGGTAGAGGAACGGTACGGGCCGTGCCAGGTGCGGGCACAGCCGGTCGAGGATGAGGGAGCGTTCGCGCAACGCCTCGCGGACGAGCCGGAAGTTGAGCTGTTCGAGGTAGCGCAGTCCGCCGTGGATGAGCTTGCTGGAGCGGCTGGAGGTGCCCGCAGCCCAGTCGCGTGCCTCGAGCAGTCCGACCGTCAGGCCCCGGGTCGCTGCGTCGAGGGCCACGCCGGCGCCCACGACGCCGCCGCCGATGACGAGGACGTCGAGCTCGCTGCCGCTCATCGCGTCCAGCGCGGCGCGCCTGGTGTCGGGGTTGAGCGCCATGGCGCTCTCATTCATCTTCATCGAGGTCCACCCAGTCCAGTGTTCGCGCGACGGCCTTCTGCCATCGTGCGTGTGCCGTGGCCCGCCGTTCGGGGTCCCACTCGGGGTGCCACCGTCGACCTTCCTCCCAGCTGCCGTGGAGGTCGCTGACGTCACCCCAGAAGCCGACCGCAAGTCCCGCGGCGTAGGCCGCACCGAGTGCCGTGGTCTCGGTGAAGACGGGGCGGCTGACGGGGACGCCGAGGACATCGGCCTGGATCTGCATGCACAGGTCGTTCGCGGTCACGCCGCCGTCGACCCTGAGCACCTCGAGGGCGACCCCCGAGTCCTTCACCATCGCATCCGCGACGTCGCGTGTCTGGAAGGCGATCGCCTCGAGCGTCGCGCGGGCCAGGTGGGCCCGGGTGTTGAAGCGAGACAGCCCGACGATCGCTCCCCGGGCATCGGAGCGCCAGTAGGGGGCGAACAGCCCTGAGAAGGCCGGCACGAAGTGCACGCCGCCGTTGTCGGGCACGGACGCGGCAAGCTGTTCGACCTCGGCTGCGTCACCGACGATGCCAAGTTGGTCGCGCAGCCACTGCACCGCGGCCCCGGTGACCGCGGTCGATCCCTCGAGTGCGTAGACCGGTGGCGCGTCGCCGAGCTGGTAGCAGACGGTCGTGAGGAGCCCGTTGTGCGACCGCACCGGCCGGTCGCCGGTGTTGAGGAGGAGGAAGCTGCCGGTCCCGTAGGTGCTCTTGGCGTCACCGGGGGAGAGGCAGAGCTGGCCGACCATCGCCGCCTGCTGGTCACCGAGTGCGGCTGCGAGCGGTACCCCGGGCAGCGGCCCCGCGGGGTGCCCTCGCCCGTAGAGGCGCCTGTCGGATGAGGGACGGATCTCGGGCAGGATCGAACGAGGTATGTCGAAGAACGCGAGGAGCTCCTCGTCCCAGTCGAGACTCTCGAGTTCCATCAGCATCGTGCGGCTGGCATTGGTCACATCGGTCACGTGGATGCCGCCGTCGACCCCGCCGGAAAGGTTCCACAGCAGCCAGGTCTCGATCGTCCCGAAGAGTGCCTCGCCCCGCTGGGTTGCGTCTCGTACGCCGTCGACGTTCTCGAGGATCCACTGCATCTTGCCGGCAGAGAAGTACGTCGCTGGAGGCAGGCCGGTGCGGTGTCGGATCACCTCGCCGCGGCCGTCAGCTTCGATGGCCGCGGCGATCTTGTCGGTTCGCAGGTCCTGCCACACGATGGCGTTGCACCACGGCTGGCCCGTGCGTGGGTTCCACACGACGGTGGTCTCGCGCTGGTTGGCGATGCCGAGAGCCGCCAACGCAGAGGCGTCGATGCCCGCCGAGGCGAGCGCCTTCACCACCACGTGCTGCGTGGCATTCCAGATCTCCACCGGGTCGTGCTCCACCCAGCCCTGACGAGGCATCACCTGCTCGTGCTCGACCTGTGCGCGGCTCACCTCACGTCCCGCGCGGTCGACGACGATGCACCGGGTGCTGGTGGTGCCTTGATCGATGGAGCAGACGTAGCCGTCACCCGGCACGGGGCCACACCTCCTGGACCACTACGCCGGTGAGCGTGAAGAGGGCAACCGAGGTCAGCAAGAAGGGGTGCGGCCGACCGGTCGATGTCAGGACGAGGAGTGCGGCCCCGGCGACGAGTGCCAGGACCGCGAACGCGGCGCCGGGCACCGACACCCCGTTCGAGCTGGCGTGACGCAGCTCGATGAGGGCCAGCACGACGAAGCCGGTGGCCGTGCGGCGCCAGGCGAGCTGGGTGCGCGTCCCCGCGAGGCTGGCGTCGCCCTCCATCACCGCGTCCACAGCTCGACCAGCGCTGCTGTCAGGGACGCGATGACCAGCACGACCAGCACGGCGGCCGCCCCCGGTGAGGGCAGGGGCTCGTGGCGACGCATCGCCCGCTCCACGCGGGCCCAGCGCAACCAGGCGACCACGGTGGTGAAAAAGGCCGACGCGGTCAGCGCGAGTACCGCCAGGGACGGCTGGACGTGTAACCCCGTCGACGTGAGCGTGAGGTCGAGTCCCACTGCCGCGGCGGCGAGGGCGAGCGAGGTGCGCATCCACGCCAGGAAGGTTCGCTCGTTGGCGAGGGAGAACCGCGGGTCGGGGTCGTCGCCGTGGCGGTAGACGAACGCGGGGAACCTCGCCCGTCCTTCCTCGCTCGTTGCGTCCCTGCCGCGAGGAGAGGGCAGCGTCTCAGGCATCAGCCGTCCTCGCGCTCGCGTCGGCGGGTCCGGCGGTGCGGAAGCCGGTGTGGCTGGTCGCGGAGTCAGGTGTGTTGCCGGTGCGAGCCGAGACCCGGTAGCGGTTGCAGTAGGAGTCGTGGCACAGGTGCGATCCTCCGCGCATCGACTTCAGCGCTCCGCTCGTCGGGCCCTGCGGGTCCGTCCGGGTGCTCGGCGAGGCGCTGCGATGCCACGCGGGGTCGAACCAGTCGTTGCACCACTCCCACACGTTGCCGACCGTCTGGAACAGGCCGTAGGAGTTGGGTTCGTACCACTGCGCGGGCGCGGTGCCCGAGAAGCCGTCCTCGGCGTCGTCGCGCGTGGGGAACTCCCCGTGCCAGATGTTGCACCGGTGGACACCGTGGGGGGTGAGGTCCGGTCCCCACGGGTACCGCTGGCGGCTGAGTCCACCGCGGGCGCTGTATTCCCACTCGGACTCGGAGGGCAGCCGGCGTCCGGCCCATTCGGAGTAGGCGATGGCGTCGTACCACGAGACGTGGACGACGGGGTGGTCTCCCAGGGCCGCGATGTCCGAGCCAGGACCCTGAGGTGTTCGCCAACTGGCTCCGCCCACAGGAACCCACCACGGCACGTCCTGTGGCCGCGAGGGGAGGGCATGCAGCCCCGCCAGGGGGTGCACGTGGCCCTCGAACACGAACGACCAGCCCAGGATCTCCGAGGTGGTGGTGTAGCCGGTGCTGGTGACGAAGGCGGTGAACTGTGTGTTGGTCACGGTGTGCACGTCAATCGCGAACGGGGAGAGCCACACGTCTCGTACTGGTCCTTCGCCATCCTCGGGCCGAGCCTCGGGTCCGTCCTCGCCCATGGCGAAGGTGCCGCCGGTCAGCAAGACAGAGGGGTGCGCCGCGGCCGCCGCGCCGGCCGCGGCCGGCGCGGCGAGGGGCAGCGAACTCGCGCCCTCGGCGGGCGCCGGCGCGGTGAGCAGGTCATCCGTTCGCCTGGGACCGCAGCAGCTCCCCACGCTCATTCCTCCGGCAGGCCGTGGCCGCGGGCCGTGTAGATCTCCAGGACCTTCTCCCGCGGGATCACGCCGCACCGATCTGCCCACCTCTGCCACGCCTCGGCGAGCTCCGCGACCAGCTCGGGGTGCTGGGTAGCGCAGTCACGCAGCTCGGTGCGGTCCGTGTCGATGTCGTAGAGCTCCCACGGGCACCGGTGCTTCCTGACGAGCTTCCAGCGACCTCGCCGCACGGCGCAGTTGCCCTCGTGCTCCCAGTAGAGGTCGCGCTCGCCTGGGTGCTGCTCGCCGCGGAGAGCACCCAGCAGGCTGACGCCCTCCATCGGCGGCACAGCCTGGCCGTTGCGGTCGGCGGGGTATCCGGCGTGAGCGGCCTCCACGATGGTGGGCAGGACGTCGACCAGCTGGCTCGGCACCCGGCACAGGGATCCGTCGGTCGGCAGGCCGGCCGGCCAGTGCGCGATGAAGGGCGTCGAGATGCCGCCCTCGTGGACCCAGTGCTTGTACTCGCGGAACGGCGTGTTCGACAGGTTCGCCCACGACCGGCCGTAGGACATGTACGTCGACTCCGGTCCGGGGCGCAGCGCAGGGTCGTTGCCCGGCACGACCGGCTCTCCCTCGCGGGTGGTGTCCTGGAGCGGAACGAACGCGGTGACGAACTCGCGGGCGCCGTCGCCGGGAGGCATCTCCTCGGCGCAGCCACCGTTGTCGGAGAGGAACACCACGAGGGTGTTCTCGAGTCGGCCCGTGGCCTCGAGCTGGTCGAGAACGCGACCGATGCCCTGGTCCATGCGGTCGATCTGCGCGGCGTAGGTCGCCATCCTCGACGCCTCCCATTCGCGGTCGACGGTCTCTTCCCACGCGGGCACGCGCTCGTCGCGCGGGGTCAGCTCCCAGGACGGGTCGATGATCCCGGCCTTGATGAGCCGCTCGAGCCGCTCCTCGCGCAGCTGGTCCCAGCCGGCGTCGAATCGGCCGGCGTAGGTCGCGATGTCGTCCTCATGCGCGTGCAGGGGCCAGTGCGGCGCCGTGTAGGAGAGGAACATGAAGAAGGGGTCCTGCGGCCGCTGGTCGTGGTGCTCGGCGATGAACTCCACGGCGGAGTCGGAGATCGCGTCGGTGTAGAACCAGCCGGTCTCCTCCGCCTCGTGCTCGATGTTGGTCTCCTGCCGCACCAGGGTGCGGGGCCGGTAGTAGGAGCCCGCACCCTCGAGCGTGCCGAAGAACCGGTCGAACCCGCGCCGGGTCGGCCATGCCGGGTTGGGGTCGTCCATGTCGACGGCGAGGTGCCACTTCCCGGACAGGTACGTCGCGTACCCGGCGTCGTGGCACACCTCCGCGACCGTGGCGCAGTCCTCGCTGAGGTTGCCGGGGTAGCCGTCGGGGGAGTCGTCGAAGTTGAGGATCCCGATCCCGACCTGGTGCGGGTGCAGGCCGGTCATCAGGGAAGCACGCGACGGGCTGCAGCGGGCGGTGTTGTAGAACTGCGTCATCCGTACGCCGCCCCGGGCGAGACGATCCAGGTGGGGGGTGTGGATCTCACCGCCGTAGGAGGCGATGTCGGAGAACCCCATGTCGTCCGCGAGGATCAGCAGCACGTCGGGGCGCGAGGTTTCGGTGCTCATCAGGCGTCCTTCGCGGTCGAGGTGAGGTCCGTGGAGCGCCGGCCCGCGGTGGGAGCGGCGACGTCGCGCAGGTTGCGGCGGTGCGTCTCGGGCAGGAAGAACACCGAGACGAGCGAGATGAGTGCCATGGCCATGACGTACACCGCCACCGGCCACACCGACCCGCTCCAGGCGCTGACGAGGGAGGTGCCGATCAGCGGAGCCACGGCGCCGGTGGGGATGACACCGATCTGGTAGACCGCGCTCATCCCGGAGTAGCGGACCCGGGTCGGGAAGACCTCGGCGAACATCGCGCCCTCCGGGCCGAACATGATGCAGGCGGCCAGACCCCAGCCGATGACGATGCCCAGGGTGATCAGCGCCGCGTTCTCGGTGTTCACCAGCGCGAAGATCGGCACTGCGCTCACCAGCGCCAACGCGGCACCCGCTCCGAACACCGGACGGCGGCCGTAGCGGTCCGAGAGCCGTCCTGCGGCCAGGATGGTGAAGAACCCGACGACCGAGGCGACGAGCAGGGCGTCGAGCACGATCGACTTGTCCAGGCCGAGCACGGTGACGGTGTAGGTGACGAGGAACGCGTTGTAGATGTTGAACGTGACGCTCTCGCTCACGCGGGCACCCATCGCGAGGAACGTGACCTTGGGGTGCTTGCGGAAGACCTCGACGAGCGGCAGTGCCGCCTTGTCGTCGGCCTCCTCGAGATCCTTGAACGCCGGGGGCTCCTCGATGCGCAGCCGGATCACCAGGCCCACGACGACGAGGACGATCGAGACGAGGAACGGGATCCGCCATCCCCAGGACTGGAAGTCGTCCTCCGGCAGTCGCGTCACCGCGGTGACGGCCAGCGTCGAGGTCAGGAGCCCGATCGGGACGCCGAGCTGGGGCCACGAGGAGAACCAGCCGCGCTTGTCGTCGGGGGCGTGCTCGACGCACAGCAGCACAGCACCGCCCCACTCGCCGCCGAGTCCGATGCCCTGCAGCATCCGCAGAGCGAGGAGCAGCAGGGGAGCGGCGACGCCGATGGCCGCATAGTTGGGCAGCAAGCCCATGGCGAAGGTGGACAGCCCCATGATCAGCATGGTGATGACGAGCATCTTCTTGCGGCCCACCCGGTCACCGAAGTGCCCGAAGATGAAGCCGCCGAGGGGCCGGGTGACGAAGCCCGCTGCGAAGGTCGCGAAGGCGATCATCGTCCCGACCAGCGGGTCGAACGACGGGAAGAACTGGTTGTTGAACACCAGTGCGGCCATCGTCCCGTAGAGGAAGAAGTCGTACCACTCCACCACCGAGCCGAGCAGGCTCGCGCCGGCGACCCGGCGGATCGGGCTGGGCGCGTCGGCGTGCTCATTGCCAGGAGGCTGAGCCTGGGACTGTGGGAGGGACATGAAAGCTCCTGACTTGCCACCCGACGTTTTGTCCCGTAAAATGGGACACTCATTCGGTGAATGGGACAGCGTGATGAGGGCCACAAGTGTCGGCTCCGTGGTGCGCGTTGCAAGGGAGGGCATGGTGAACGCAATTCCGTCCGAGCGGCCCGGTCGCGAAGCAGCGGCCGTCGACAGGGGAGTGCTCCGGCGCGCGGTCGCCGTGCTCGACGTCCTGGCGGCTCATGACGTCCCGCCAGCCGTGAGGGTGATCGCTCAGGAGTCTGGCTTGTCGAAGTCCGCGGTCCAGCGCATCCTCGTCGAGCTCGAAGCGGTGGACCTGGCCATTCAGGATCCGGCCACTCGCCGCTACCGCCTCGGTCCCCGAGCACTGGCTCTCGGTGTGGCCTACCAGCGTCGCCTCAACGTGCGCGAGGTCGCCCTGGGGCCGATGGAGTCGTTGTGCGCCATCGTCGAGGAGACCGTTGGGCTCTCTGTCGGATACGCCGACCGCCTACTGCACGTGGAACAGGTGCTGCCGCAGCGCGACCTGAGCGCCCAGTTCCAGCTGGGACAGCCTCTCCCGCTGTGGTCCGGCGCCCCCGCGCGCGTGATCCTCGCCGAGCGCACCGATGACGAGGTGCGCCGAGTCCTGGCCGACTACGCCCACACCGACATCGAGCCGATCAACCCCCCAAGCCCCGAGACCCTGCAGCGCGAGGTCGAGCTGGTCAGGCGCAACGGGCACGCGCGCGCATTCGGCGAGACGATCGCCGAGATCCACACACTCTCGGTCCCTGTTCGAGGCGCCCACTCGCAGCTCGTCGCGGTCCTGTCCATCACGGCACCCTCGTCACGGCTCAGCGAGAGCCGCATGGACGTGGTGCTGCCTGCTGTGACAGAAACCGCGGCGGTCATCTCGAACCAGCTCGGGCACCGAACCTGATCGACCTCTCGGAAAACACCTGCCGATCAGCGCGCGTCGTCGCCGCGAGATCGAAAGCAGTCCGGGTAGATCAGCATCACCCGATGCTCGCGTGCCCACTCTTCGTTGCGTGCCGGCGGACATCCGGGACGTCTGCCCCGGAGTAGTAGACGACGGGGTCGACGTCGGTCCCTGAATCCAGGATGTTGTCGACGTCCGCGCGGACCTTGCTCCGCACGTAGTCCTGTTGAAGCGTGCTCGAGGTTGTCGCTCGCTGCGCTGTCACCCGCATCGGCCTCGGCCCCCGCCGTTCGTCATGGCGTCAAGGTACTAACGCCGCTCCGAACCGAGATCACCCAGATCTACGAGGGCACCAACCAGGTCCAGCGCATCGTGATGGCACGTCAGCTCCTGGCAGGGGTTCAGTCCGAGCTGTAGCTCCCACCCGGAGCGCACGGATCGATCAGCGCCTCCCAGAGAGTGCCCGCATGATTTTGCCGAGCGTTCCTGGTTTGTCCGGACGCCGTCCCGCGCCTCTCATACCTTGGACTCCGGGGACATGACCGGAAGAGGGGTGGGCGACGTGGGGGCACCGCAGGTCCGCGAGCCTGATCACGACGACCTCTGGCACGTCACGATGGAGCACTCGCCGGTGGGCATGGCGATGGTGTCGATCAGCGGCAACGTCGTCACGGCCAACGCCGCGCTCTGCGAGATGGTCGGCTTCCGTGCCGACGTGCTGTCGCGGATGAACATCCGAGACCTGACCCACCCCGACGACCTCGCCGCCGACCTGCGACTCGTTGCCCGCTGCCTGGCCGGCGAGACCAACTCCTACCGCGTCACCCGGCGCTACGTGCGAGCCGACGGCAGCACGCTCGTGGTCGAGCTCTCGGTCGCTCTCATGCGTGCGCCCAGCGGGAGCCCGGTCCGCTTCGTGCTGCAGTTCCTCGACCTGACCGACCGGCAGACCTTCATCGAGCGCCTCGGAGCCGCTGAAGCCACCGTCGAGTCCCAGCAGCGCAAGGTCGACGCCGTCTTCGGCACCGTCGCGGTCGGCCTGCTGCTGGTCGACGCGGACGGCTCCTACGCGGGCTACAACTCCCACCACCGGGACTTCATGGACCTCGCCTACCCCGACGGACATGTCGGACGCGCGGGACAGACAGGCCACCTGTACGACTTCGAGCAGTCACGCGCCCTCACGTCCGAGGAGATGCCGGCGGTCCGCGCGGTGGCGGGGGAGGAGTTCGACGACGTCCTGATCTGGATCGGGGCCGACCCGCGCACCCGCCGCGCCCTGTCGGTCTCCGCACGGTCGATCCGCGACGGCAGCGGCGTCCTCACGGGGGCGGCGCTGGCCTTCCAGGACGTCACCGAGCTGATGCGCGCCATCCGGGCCAAGGACGAGTTCGTCGGGACCGTGTCCCACGAGCTGCGGACGCCGCTGACGTCGGCGATGGCCTACCTCGAGCTCATCGACGAGTCCTCCGAGGCCAGCCCGCGCCTGCACCAGCAGGTCACGGCGGTACGCCGCAACGTGACGCGGCTCTCGCGCCTGATCGCCGACCTGCTGCTCGCCACTCGCGTGGGTGTCGGCTCCACACTGGTCGAGCCGTACCTGCTGGATGCCGTCACGGTCGTCGCCGAGGCTCTCGACGCGGCGCGGGTGGAGGCCGCCGTCGCGGGCGTCACGCTCGAGATCGAGCTCCCCGACCGGCTCGACGCGCGGGTCGACGGCCTGCGCCTGCGGCAGCTCGTCGACAACCTCGTGGCGAACGCCATCGGCTTCACGCCGCGCGGAGGCCACGTCGCGGTCACCCTGACCACCCAGGTCGACCACCTGGTCCTCGTCGTCAGCGACGACGGCGCAGGCATCGACGCCGCGGACCTCGACGCCGTCTTCGAGCGCTTCTACCGCGGGGCGAACGCCCGATCGCTCGGCGTCCCCGGGACCGGGCTCGGGCTCACCATCGTCCGCGCCATCGTGGACGCCCACCACGGAGAGGTCGGGCTCACCAGCGCCCCCGGCAGAGGCACCACGGTCCGCGTGGTGCTGCCGGTCTGAGCAGGCACACCTCCTGCCGTCGGCTCGGACCGCCACGCGGGCGTCAGCCGCCTCAGTGACCCAGGGGCGCGTCGCGACGCCGCGGAGCGTGGTCGTCGCGGCCTGAGGTCGTCCTCGTACGATGAACCCCGTGACCTCCCGCTCCCGACGTACGGCCGTGACGCTGGCCGTGGCGGCGCTCGGCGCGGTCGCGGGGTGCTCCGGCGACGCCGCCGGCGACGGTCGGGCAGAGACCAGGCACACCCACGCTCCGGGGCAGGGACACACCTCGCTGGCGGTCGGCGACGGCACGCAGGTCTCCGAGGTCGGCTACACCCTCGCCGGACTCCAGGTGCGCGAGCAGCCCGACGGCATCGGTGAGCTGCGCTTCCGCATCGACGACCACAAGGGTGAGCCCGTCACCGACTACGTCGAGGAGCTCACCAAGGAGCTGCACCTCTACGTCGTCAACGACGACCTCACTGTCTTCCGCCACCTGCACCCCACGCGGGCCGACGACGGCACGTGGACCGCTCCCTTCGACGTGCCCGACGCCGGCGGCTACCGCGTGGTGACGGAGTTCGTCGCGGTGGACGAGGGCGGCAACGGCGACCACGTCGTGCTCGGGCGCCCGCTCGCGATGCCGCCGGGGGACCCCGGCGACACTGCTGCGGCGGACCGGGTCGTCGACGTCTCCGTCTCCCAGGCCCCGACGACCGGGCCCGACGGTGAGCTGCGGCTCGTGGTGCGCGACCGGGCAGGCGGACCGGTCGGGCTCGGCACCTACCTCGGCGCCTACGGCCACGTGACGGGCTTCGACACCGCGACCGGTGCGATGGTGCACCTGCACCCGCTCGCCGCGCCCGAGGTCACCGAGGACGGCGCCGAGCTGACCTTCCACTCCGAGATCGAGGAGCCGGGCGACTACCGCCTCTTCGTGCAGGTGCGCGTCGACGGCTTCCTGCACACGGTGCCGGTCGGGCTCACGGTCGCACGGTCAGCCTGACCGTCGTCACGGGGTTCTCGAAGCGGCTCAGCGCGATGCTGACCTGCACCTCCCACTCGCCGGCGCGCGGCACCACGACCTCGCCGCGGTAGGTCCCCGCGGCGATCGGGGTGAGGGCCACCCGGCCGAGGTCGAGGCCGTCGGTGCGCAGCTCGGCGACCGGGTTCACGGGCGGGTCGAAGGGCTCGCCCGTCGCGTCCTGGACCTGCACCAGCACGGAGTTGCTGCCCGTACGCCGCGGGTCGAGCACCGCGAGCACGCGCAGGTCGCCGGCGGTGGCGGCACCGACGCCGGTGGTGCCGGTCGGCGCGGCGACCGGCACGGGACGGGGGGAGGAGCTGACGAGGAAGCCGGTGACCCCGAGCAGCGCCACGAGGAGCGCCGCCTCCACGCGGACCGTCCGGGTCACGGCGGTCGCGGCGCGCTCCCGGTCACCGAAGCCGACCGCCGTCCGCACCGCGGGGAGGGTGCGCCAGCGGTTCCAGCCGCCGACCGCGGCGACGACGAGGGCGATCGCGACCTTGGCCAGCAGCAGCCAGCCGTACGCCGTCGAGACCAGGGCGTCCCAGGACCCCACCACGCGCCACGCGAGGAAGGTGCCGGTGGCTGCCACGGCGAGCAGGACACCGCCGGCGAGGGCGGAGAAGCGGGCCAGCGCCTGGGCGGCGAGCACCTCGCGACCCGCCAGCGCGCGCAGCGCCAGCGCCAGGCCGACGAGCCCGCCGAGCCACACCGCACCTGCGGTGACGTGCAGGACGTCGGCCGCGACCAGCAGCGGTGACGGGCTGAACGCCCGGGTGTGGCCGACCAGCGACGGCCCGGCCAGCGCCACCAGCGCGCCGGCGGTGAGCCGCCACGCGGTCGTGCGGACGGGCGCGCTGTCGGAACCGGCCCGCACGACGACGGCAAGGCCGACCAGCACGACCGCGGCGCTCAGCAGCTCGTTGGCGACCAATGATGCGTCGAAGGCCGACACGACGTCGGTGAGCTCGAGCCCCTGGCCGTAGACCGCCGCCACCGGCACCTGGAGCGCCGCGGCCGCAGCGCCCGCCCCGGCGGCGTACGAGGTGACGCGGCGCAGCCGGGCCCGGACCGCCGTCCCGGGCCAGGCACGCGGCAGCACGAGTGCGACGAAGAGTGCGAGGCCCGCCGCCAGCAGCAGGCCGACGAGCGCGACCACGGCGAGGACGTCGCGCACCACGGTCACCGCGGCCGAGGAGGTTGCCTGCTCGGGAGGCGCCGCCACCGACGCGCTCGGCGCACCCACCGAGAAGGTGAGGGCGCCCGAGATCGGATGGCCGTCGTCGGACAGGACGTTCCACGACACCACGTAGGTGCCGTCCGAGAGGTCGTCGGCGTCGGCGAGGCCGACGGTGACATCCGTCCCGTTGGCGCCGGCCGTGGAGGCCACCGGGTCGCCGTCGGCGTCGTAGACCGCGATCTCCTGCGGCGTCAGCCGCACCGGCTCGTTGAAGGCCAGCGTCACCTCCGAGGGCGCCGTCTCGACGACGGCCCCCTCGGCGGGATCGCTGCCGACCAGCTCCGCGTGGGCCGAGGCCGGCGCGGCGCCGAGCAGGACGAGCGCGAGCGCGACCAGCGCCGCGGCCCACGGGCGCTGCGCCCGTCGCCACGACGCCGGTCGCGCCAGCGGGATCACGAGGTGGTGCGAGTGCGGGCCAGTGCTGCTCCGCCGGCCAGGAGGCCGAGCACGCCGGCACCGAGGCCCATCCAGCCCAGCATCGAGGAGTCCTCGGTCGCGGTCGTGGCCGCGGCCTCGGTCTCCTCGCCGGAGGCGTCGGCCGCCTGGTCGGCGCCCTCCTCGCTGCTCTCGTCGGCGCTCTCGTCGCCGTGGTGGTCGCCGCCGCTCGCGGCCACCACCTCGAAGGCGGGCGCGGGGCTGTCGAGCTCGTGGGGGTCCTGGTCCTCGGCCGGCACCTCGGTCCAGGCGTTCTCACCCTCCTCGCACGTCTGGATCGTCGGGAAGGTGAGCGTCTCGCCCGCCGCGTCGGGCAGCTGGAACGACAGCTCGAAGGTGTCGCGCATGCCGTCGGGGAGCGGGGTGCGCGCGGTGTAGACGATGGAGGCGACGCGCTCGGTCACCTCGTTGCCGTGGGCGTCGGCGACCGGCTCGTCGAGCTGCTCGACCGTGGGCTCCACGTCCCAGAACGGGTTGCGCGTGGGGGTCACCGACAGCACCGGCTCCGGCACCTGGATCTCGATGCTGGTCGTCGGCGATGCCTCGCAGCCGTGGCCGACGCTGAAGGTCACGACGGTGTAGGCGCCGGCCTCGACCGTCGTCGGGGTCGCGGTGACGTGGGCGCTCGCCGGCTGGACGAGCGAGAGGGCGATGGCCGCAGTGGCGGCCGGGAGCGCGCCGAGGCGCGCGAACGTACGGATGGACATGTCTCTCCTGGAGTGGGCCTGCCGCAGGGCAGGTGGGGATCTGGGGTCGCGAGCGCCCCTGAGCCCGGTCCGGGCTCAGGCGGGCAGGACCGCCACGGGTGGCCCGCGCAGGAGGGGGACGAGGAGGTGGACGAGCGTGACGGGGGTCGTCGAGGTGACCGGACGGCGCAGCTGACCGACGACGGGCAGGACGGGCCGCGCGAGGAGGTGGACGGCGTACGCCGCTGCCCGGCGCGCTGCCCACCACAGGACGGTGGTGAGGGCGGTGACGAAGACGTGGGCGGCGAGCATCTGCCACGACCAGCCCGGGTCGGTCGCCGTGCCGGTCATGTGGTCGTGCGAGGACACGAGCCCGAACGACTCGTGCACGCCGAGCTGTGCCACGGCCACCACGGGCAGCAGGACCGGCGCCGGGACTTCACGCCGCAGGACGAGCAGGCTGGCGGCCAGGACCACCGCGGCGACCAGGGCCAGCCCGGGTGCCGTGGGGACGTCGCCGCCGGCCCAGGTGTGGGCGGACGCAGCCCCGGTGACGGTGAGGATCGTGGCGGCGAGGGCGCGCGTCAGGGCGTACGGCGCACGCGCCTGCTCCACCCGCACCTCCCACGCCACGCGCACATCGTCCCAGACGCGCCTCCCAGGCGCGCCGGGCCGTCCGGCGTCAGCCGTGCGAGCCCTTCGGACGGCGGTAGTCGGCCTGGCCGCGCGGCGGTCCGCAGGACGCGCCCCGGTGGCGGCTCCGCATGAACATCAGCGGGAAGACCAGCAGCCACAGGTGGGCGCCCGTGAGGAGGCTGAGCACGACGAGCGCCGCCAGGACGGGCAGCAGGGGCACCCGCTGCCGGGCCCGTGGCCGACGGGGACCGGCCGGCTCCGGCCCCGGTGGCAGCGGCGCCGGGAGGCGCGGCAGGTCGCTGAAGAGCAGGGCCAGGTCCGCGCGGGTGCGCGCGGTCCAGATCGCGTCGAGCCGCTCGTCGTACTCCTCGTGGTCGAGGCGTCCCTCGGCGTAGTGGCCGGCGAGGTCGGCCATCGCGCGCTCGCGGTCGCTGTCGGCGATGCGCATCCGGGGGTCGGGCGAGGTCATCGCTCGGCGTCCCGTCCGTCCGCGAGGATGCCGTAGAGGCGGCGGCGGGTGTCGACGAGGACGCCGAGGGCCGCCTTCTTCTGCTGCTCCGAGCCCTGGGTGCCGAGCTGCCACACCGCGCTCACGACCTGGCCGATCTCGCTCTTGATGTCGGCCTGGCCGGACGGCTGGTCGTCGGGCGACGGCTCTGTCCGGGCGAAGGGCGCCCAGACCGAGGCGACCTCGTCGGTGTGGGCCTCGACCCACTCGACGCCGGCGTCGGTGAGACGGATCGTGCGGCGGCCGCGCTCGTCGTCGGCCTCCACGAGGCCCTCGTCCTGCAGCTGCTGGATGGTGGGGTAGACCGACCCGGGGGAGGGGCGCCAGTCACCGTGGCTCAGCTCGGCGATCTCCTGGATCACCTGGTACCCGTTGATCGGCTCCTCGGCCGTGCGGGCGCGGTGCAGCACGTCGATGATCGCCATGCGCACGTCGCCGCGACGCACGCGCGGGCTGCGCTGCTGCGGTCGCTGGGGGGCGCTCGCGAAGCCGAAGATCTCGCCGAGCCACGGCGGCGGGCCACCGGCCTTGCGACCGCGGCCGCCGCCACCGCTGAAGGCCTGCCCCCAGCCACTCCAGTCGCCGCCGGAGGGGCGTCGGTAGTCGCGCTCGCCCTCGGCGCGGTCGGGGCGGTTCTCGTCGTTGCTCTCGGGCCAGTCGGCCCCGGGCCAGTGGTGTCCCATGGTGTGCTCCTCGTGTCCTGGACGGTGCGTCGGATGACCTATCGGTGACCTATCGCGATATATCGCGAGCGTACGCCGGCATCTGGGCCCGGACAACCCGGAATGACCCCGGTCCGACCCTGATCCACGGGCGCCGACCAGCAGGCTCCGTAGGCGACTGGCGGCGTGAAGTCCGTCGTCGATGGCGCTGAGCATGGCTGGTGCCCGGGCAGCGGGCAGTCGGGTGGTGCCGGTGTGGTCGACGAGGAACGCGCGGCCGTGCGGCGTGCGCCAGGCGGCGCCCGGGACCGACGACGCGGGTGGAGCAGCCACCGTAGGTCTTGGTTCGGTGGTGGCGCCGGCGTAGGGGGCCCGAGTTGTGGGGGGCCGGTCTGGCCCGGGACCGGACAATGGCTGCAAAATGACGCATCTTCTCGACCGCCCTGATTGCAGCAGCTTCGGTGCTTTCCGAGGGCGCGCTCATCTCCGCTGCGACATACTCTTCGAAGTTGAAACAGAGAGTTCTTCACCATGGCCACCTTCCGTACCGTCCTCGAGGCAACCGGCGGCAACAACGTCGGAATCGTCGTCCCCGAAGACATCGTCCAAGCCTTCAACCGCGGGAAGCGGGTGCCAGTGGTCGTCACCATCGACGGCGACTACACCTTCAAGACCACGATCGGCGTGATGGGTGGACGCTTCTTGGTCTCATTCAATGCCGAGACCCGCAAGAACACCGGCCGTGGAGCCGGAGACGAGGTCACGGTCGACCTCGTCGCCGATCCGGACCGCTGAGCCGCACCAACTGTCCCAGCACACGAAGCCCTTGCCCTGCCCGCGGGTACCCGTTCAAGGGGCGCATCCACCTCGTCGAAGTCGACGGCGTCGCCAACGCCCTTCAACGACTCGCCGGATCAGTTACGGATTTTGGCGTTCGCCGACAAGCGGCGCTGTGCACCACCACCCAGCCCAGCTCGAAGACCAACCGCAGCGGCCGAAGCCCACGCCCGCCCGGGCTACTGGCGGGCGCGCCCCGTCGGCGTGCACGCCCGCCCCGGCACGCCGGCGTCCTCGATGATCGCGTCGAACAGCGCCGGCGCCCGCTCGGGGTCGGCGATGATGCGGTTGGGGTCGCTCGGCGCCGGCAGGTTGGGCATCGTGCACGTCCGGGTGTCGCCGGTCATCGCCAGGGCGAACCGGCCGAGGTCGAGCGGGTTCATCTCCTCGTCGACGCGGATCGCTCCGGAGGCGGCGTCGTTGATCCGCCAGTAGCGCACCGGGTTGACGAACGTCCACGGGGACAGGGCCTCGTCGCCGACCGCGCTGATCACCTCGCGCTGGCGAGCGACCCGGTCGAGGTCGCTGAGCGCGGTGACGTAACGGGAGCGGGAGTAGCCGAGCGCGGTGAGGCCGTCGACCTCCTGGCAGCCCTTCTTGATGTCCAGGCGCGCCCGCGGGTCGCGCATGTCCTGCTTGGGGCAGATCTGCACCCCGCCGAAGGCGTCGACGGTGTTGATGACGCTGCCGAAGCCGAGCTCGACGTAGTGGTCGATGTGGATGCCGGTCAGCGCCTCCACGCGCTGGACCAGCAGGGGTGCTCCGCCGCTCGCGAAGGCGGCGTTGATCATCTGGGTGCCGCCGTCCGGCACCTCGACGAGGGTGTCGCGCGGGATCGACATCATCGTGCGACCACCGGAGCCGGTGTGCAGGACGATGA
Source organism: Nocardioides furvisabuli (assembly GCF_021083185.1). Taxonomy (GTDB): domain Bacteria; phylum Actinomycetota; class Actinomycetes; order Propionibacteriales; family Nocardioidaceae; genus Nocardioides; species Nocardioides furvisabuli. The sequence goes on from NZ_JAIGQB010000005.1 coordinate 183,624, forward strand.
TCGTGTCGGTGTTGGTGCCGCCGCGCTCGGGCGTGTCGAGCACCTCGCGCTGCTCGTCGGTGAGGTCGTCGGCCTTGTCCGAGCCGACGATGAGGTAGTTGGTCCCCGGCTGGTCGCCCGGCCGGTCGCCGGCGGGGGTCGCGTCGACCTCGTCGAGCGTCGTCCAGTGGTAGAGCGGGACACCGGCGAGGTAGACCAGCACCAGCAGGAGCAGGAGCGGGATGAGGCCCAGCCGGAGGCGGGGGAGTCGGCGGCGCTTCTTCTCCGGGCGCGGCGGCGGTGCGGCGGACGACGTGCTCGGACGGCCCGGGGGCTGCCCACCCGACCCCCGCGCCTCGCGCCTGGCCACCGGCATCACCCGGGTCTCGTCGGGGCGCTGGGCCTGCGAGGCTCCCCGGCCCGATCCCTGGGTCGGCACCTTCTGGGTGGCGTCACTCGGCGGCTTCTGCGACGAGCCCCCGTAGAGCCAGTCGTACTCGGGTGTTCCCTTCTCGGGCACCCCGGAACCCTGCGGACGATCAGCCATGGGCGAAGACGCTACCGTGCCGAGGGTGAGCAACCCCCGCCCCACGTCGTACAGCCGTGTGAGCCTCGGGATCATGGCGCACTCGAGCGAGGCCAACCTGCTCGGCAACGTCCACGGCGGCGAGGTGATGAAGCTCGCCGACTCCACGGCCGGCGCCGTCGCGCACCGCCACAGCGGCGGCCCGGCGGTCACCGCGGCGATGGACGAGATGACCTTCCTCGCCCCGGTCCATGTCGGCGACATCATCAAGACCTACGCCCAGGTCAACTGGGCCGGCACGTCCTCGATGGAGATCGGCGTGCGTGTCGAGGCCCAGCCGTGGGGCAACGCCGGCGACGAGCCGGTCCACGTGGCCAGCGCCTACTTCGTCTTCGTGGCCATCGACGAGGACGGACACCCGCGCCCCGTGCCGCCGCTGGAGACCGAGACGCCCGACGACGTACGCCGTCAGCGCGAGGCCGAGATCAGGCGCGCGCACCGGCTGGCGCGCAAGGCCGAGATCGACCGGGGCCGCGAGGGCTGACCGCCCAGGCTGAGCGACACGGCGAGTCGCGCACCGATGGGACGGGTGTGACTGGTGATACTGGTCGGGCTGACTTCCCCCAGCTGAAAGGCCCCGCGATGCCGCCCGTCCCGCCCCCCGGGTCGCACCAGACGCGCTTCACCACGCTCGACCGCGCGCAGCGTGTGCGGTTCCGTCGCGCGGTGACCCTGATGCTGATGACCCTCGTCCTGCCCGGCTCCGCACAGCTGGTCTCCGGCAACCGTCGGGTGGGCCTGCTCGCGGTGCGCACCTGGCTGGTGCTCCTCGCGCTGGGCGCGACGGCACTGGTGACGTCGTACTTCTGGCACGGCGTCGCCTTCTGGGCCGGCACCGACACGACCTTCCTGCTGGTGCTCCGCGTCGCGCTGATCGGCCTCGCGGTCGCGTGGGCCTACCTGTTCGTCGACGCCTGGCGCCTCGGCCAGCCCCTGACCCTCCAGCGCCAGCACCGCCTCGCGATCGTCGGCGTCAACGGCCTGCTGTGCTTCAGCGTCGCCGGCGCCCTGCTCTTCGGCGCCCACATGGTCGGCGTCCAGCGCCAGTTCATCGTCTCGATGTTCGGCGACGGCGCTGCCGTGGACGCCCACCAGGGGCGCTACAACGTGCTGCTCATGGGCGGCGACTCCGGTGCGGGTCGCTGGGGCCTGCGACCGGACTCGATGACCGTGGCGAGCATCGACGCCGAGACCGGCAAGACCGTGCTCATCTCGCTGCCGCGCAACATGCAGAACTTCCCCTTCGCCGAGGGCTCGGTCATGGACGAGCAGTTCCCGAACGGCTTCGACGCCGAGGGCCAGTACCTCAACGGTCTCGCCACCTGGGCCCTCGACCACGCCGAGCTGTTCGAGGGCTCGAAGAACCCCGGTGTCGACGCGACCGTCATGGGCGTCGAGGGCATCACCGGCCTGGAGGTGAACTACTGGGCGATGGTCAACCTCGAGGGGTTCAAGGACCTCGTCGACGCCGTCGGCGGCGTGGAGCTCAACGTGCGCCAGCCGATCCCCGTCGGGCTGCCCCACGAGAAGACCTTCCACTACATCGAGCCCGGCGTCCGCACCCTCGGTGGTCACGACACGCTGTGGTTCGCCCGGGCCCGCGAGGGCTCCGACGACTACTCGCGGATGGCGCGGCAGAAGTGCGTGATGGGCGCGATGCTCCAGCAGGTCAGCCCCCAGGTCGCGCTCACCAACTTCGAGGAGATCGCCGGCGCGAGCTCGGCGATGGTCTCCACCGACATCCCCCGCGGCGAGGTCGACCGCTTCGTCGACCTCGCCCTCAAGGCCCGCAACCAGAAGATCGCCACGCTGTCGCTGGTGCCGCCGATGATCAACACCGCGAACCCCGACATCGAGCTCGTGCAGCAGAAGGTCGCCGCAGCCATCGCGCGCGCCGAGGGCCAGAAGCCGGTCGTGGAGACCGTCGAGGCCGCCGACGCGCCGGCGGTCGAGGCCCCCGCAGCGGACGCGGACGACTCCGTGGCGCCCGCCGCTCCGGCGACCTCCTCCGCGCCGCCCTCCGCGCCGACCACCCCGACCCCGCCCCCGGCGGTCACGGGCGGCTCGCTCGGCTCCCTGTCGACCGGCTACGCGGCGAACCAGTCGGAGGACCTCGGCGCGGTTTGTTGAGGCCCCGCGCCCGACCCCTACTGTGTACGCCGTGACCACCGGACCGCTGCCCCGCATCGTCGCGGTCGTGGTCACCTTCAACCGCCTCGAGCTGCTCCGGACGCTCGTCACGCGGCTCGGTGAGATCGACGGCCTGGCAGAGGTGCTGGTGGTCGACAACGCCTCCTCCGACGGCACGGGGGAGTGGCTGGCCGCGCGCGGGCACACCGGTGAGATCCCGCTGTCGGGGCGCACCCTGACCACCAACCGCGGCGGCGCCGGTGGCTTCCACGACGGGCTCGCCTGGGCCATCGACCGCGAGGCCGACCTGGTCTGGCTCATGGACGACGACGGCCTGCCCGACCGCGACTGCCTCGAGCGGCTGCTCGAGGAGACCGACAACCTCGACTTCTGGGGCCCGCTGGTCGTCGACGAGGCCGACCCCGGCCGGCTGGTCTTCCCGATCCGGCTGCCCGGTGGCGCCCGCGTGGTGCACGCCGTCGACGACGTACGCCGTGCCGCCCGCGCCGACCGCATCGACGGCATCGTGATCCCGTTCAACGGCGTGCTGGTCACCAAGGAGCTCGTCGACCGGATCGGCCTGCCCCGCGAGGAGTTCTTCATCTGGGGCGACGACCACGAGTACCGGCTGCGCGCCGAGGAGGCCGGCGCCCGCGTCGCCACCGTCGTCACCGCCACCGTGCGGCACCCCAGCGTGGGCAACCTCGGCACCCCGATGATGTTCGGCCGCACGACCTACAACGACTCGCCGAGCGACCTCAAGCACTACTGCATGGCGCGCAACAACCTGGTCAACCTGCGCGACTACCGCGGGCCGCTGCACGCCCTCGCCTTCGTGGTGAAGACCGCGTGGTTCTACACCTTCACCCGCCCGAGCCTGGCGCGCCTGCGACTCAGCCTGGGCGCCATGCGCGCCGGCATCGCCGGGGACTTCGACGGCCACCGGAGGTTCCTCGGATGAGTTTCGAGGCTCGCTCCGCTCGCACCTCAACCACCGGGAGCTCCGCCGGGGAGAGCGTCGCGGTCGTCGTGGTCACCCACGACCGCGCCGACCTGCTGGCCGCCATGCTCGACGGGATCGCCGCCCAGACACACGCCCCGGACGCGGTCATCGTCGTCGACAACGCGAGCGCCGACCACACCCCCGAGGTGCTCTCCCAGAGGATCGCCCGCACCGACCTGCCGCTCGAGGTGATCCGGCAGGACAACCTCGGCGGCGCCGGAGGCTTCCACCGCGGCGTGCGGGCGGCGTACGACCAGGGCTTCGACCGGGTGTGGCTGATGGACGACGACGTCGTCCCCGCCCCCGGCTGTCTCGCCGCGCTCATGGCCGTCGACGAGGACTGCCTGATCGCCGTGCGCGAGGACCTCGCGGGGGCGCTGGTGGAGAAGGCGGCGGTCGACTTCGACCTGCGCAACCCGCTGGCGATCAAGCCCAAGCGCGCGACGGTCGACAGCACGTACGCCGACCGCGCGTCGATGCCCGCCCTCGTCGAGGTGCACAACGTGGCCTTCGAGGGCTTCATGGCCCGCCGCAGCGTCATCGAGGAGGTCGGCTTCCCCGACCCGTCGTTCTTCATCTTCTACGACGACGCCGAGTACGCCGTGCGTGCCCGCCGGACCGGCCGCCGGATCTGGGGGGTCCGCGACGCGGTGCTGGTGCGCCAGCTCGACTTCAACCAGCAGCACGACCTGTCGGGCTGGAAGGGCTTCTACATGTACCGCAACCTCTTCGTGGTGCACCTGCGCCACGGGGAGAACGCGCTCGTGCGGGCCAAGCCGTGGCTCATCACCCTCGCGGTGGTCCTCCTCAGCCCCCTGCGCGGCGGCCGGGCGGAGGCCCGCAACGTGATCCGTGCCATGGCGTCGGCGCGGGGCATGCGCCGCCTCACCGACTCTGCACGTCCCCCTCGATAGACTCACCCAGCGCATCTCACCCACAGGAGTTCATCCCTTGTCCCAGGGCCCCACGCACGACACGGAAACGCTTCCCGACCTCGTCATCGTCGGCGCCGGACTCTTCGGCCTCACGATCGCCGAGCGCTGCGCCGAGGAGCTGGGTCTGCGGGTGCTCATCCTCGAGCGCCGCCACCACCTCGGTGGCAACGCCTACAGCGAGCGCGACCCGGAGACCAACGTGGAGGTGCACAAGTACGGCGCGCACCTGTTCCACACCTCCAACGAGCGCGTGTGGGAGTACGCCAACCGGTTCACCTCCTTCACCGACTACCGCCACCGCGTCTTCGGCAAGTACCAGGGGCAGGTCTACTCGCTGCCGCTCAACCTGGCGCTGATCAACCAGTTCTTCGGCAAGTCCCACACCCCCGACGAGGCGCGCGCGCTCATCGCCGAGCAGTCGAGCGAGGTCGCCACCGAGGACGCCTCGAACCTCGAGGAGAAGGCGATCAGCCTGATCGGCCGCCCCCTCTACGAGGCGTTCATCAAGGGCTACACCGCCAAGCAGTGGCAGACCGACCCCACCGAGCTGAGCGCCGACATCATCACCCGCCTCCCGGTCCGCTACACCTTCCAGAACGGCTGGTTCAGCGACACCTACGAGGGACTGCCCACCGAGGGCTACACCGCGTGGCTCACGAAGATGGCCGACCACCCCAACATCGAGGTCCGCCTCGAGACCGACTTCTTCGCCGTCGCCGACGAGTTCAAGGGCAAGGTCCCGATCGTCTACACCGGCCCGGTGGACGAGTACTTCGGCAGCTCCGAGGGCCGCCTGTCGTGGCGCACCGTGGACCTGGAGGAGAGCGTCGTCGACACCGACGACTTCCAGGGCACCGGCGTGGTCAACTACAACGACCAGGACGTCCCCTACACCCGCATCATCGAGTTCAAGCACTTCCACCCCGAGCGCGAGAAGACCCACCTGCCCGGCAAGAGCGTCATCGTCCACGAGTACAGCCGCTTCGCCGAGGAGGGCGACGAGCCCTACTACCCGGTGAACACCGCTGACGACCGCTCCAAGCTGCTGAAGTACCGCGAGCTGGCCAAGGCCGAGCCGATGGTGCTGTTCGGCGGGCGCCTGGGCACCTACAAGTACCTCGACATGCACATGGCCATCGGGGCCGCGCTGTCGATGTACGACAACAAGCTCAAGCCCCACTTCACCGAGGGCGCGGAGCTGACCAGCGGAGGCATCGAGGCATGAGCACCACCCCCACGGGCACCATCACGGGCACGCACGAGCAGACCGTCACCCGGTTGCTGCAGCGGCAGATCCTGCCCGTCGACCGCGACACCGACGTCTTCCCGCTCTACGTCGACCTCGAGGACGCCGTCCTCGACACCGACCGGCACGACGTGGGCGGCAGCAAGGCGGCCAAGGACCTCAACAACGCCGCCATCCGGCAGTCGACCTCGACGGGGCGCAAGCTGCACCCCGACCAGATCCGCTCGCGCACCGAGCTGCGGCTCGAGCCGGCGCAGCTGCTGTCCTTCGGCACCTACTTCAACGCCTTCCCGGCGTCCTACTGGCGCCGCCACACGATCGTCTCCGACGTCGAGCTGACCGTCCGCCTGAGCGGCGCGGGCTCGGTCGTCACCGTCTACAAGTCGATGGCGCGCGGCCACGCCCAGAGGGTGGAGTCGGCCGTCGTCGAGGGCGAGGCGGGCACGTTCACCTTCGCCCTGCCGCTCAAGCCGTTCGTCGACGGCGGGTGGTACTGGTACGACGTGGTCGCCGGCGACCACGGCGCCGTGGTCGAGGGCGCCGAGTGGAACGCCCAGGTCCCCGCCGACCGCGCCGAGCACGGCACCGCCGACATCTGCATCACCACGATGAACCGCCCCGACTTCTGCGCCAAGCTGCTCACCCAGCTCGGCGAGGACGACGTGCTCGCCCCCTACCTCGACACCGTGATGGTGATGGAGCAGGGCAAGGACCTCGTGGCGGACTCCGAGTTCTTCCCGCACGCCGAGGAGGTGCTCGGCGACCGCCTGCGGGTGCTGGTCCAGGGCAACCTCGGCGGCTCGGGCGGCTATGCCCGCGGCCAGCTCGAGAGCGTGCGCAAGGGCACCGCGACGTACGCCCTGATGATGGACGACGACGTCGTCTGCGAGCCGGAGGGCGTGATCCGCGCGGTCACCTTCGGCGACCTGGCCAAGCGCCCGACCATCGTCGGTGGCCACATGTTCAACATCTACAACCGCTCCCAGCTGCACTCCTTCGGCGAGATCGTCCAGCCCTGGCGCTTCTGGTGGCAGACCCGTCTCGACGGCTACAGCCAGTGGGACTTCGGCGCCCGCAACCTGCGCTCGGCGCGCTGGCTGCACAAGCGCGCCGACGTCGACTTCAACGGCTGGTTCATGTGCCTGATCCCGCGGGTGGTGCTCGAGGAGGTCGGCCTGTCGCTGCCGGTCTTCATCAAGTGGGACGACTCCGAGTTCGGCCTGCGCGCCAAGCAGGCGGGCTACCCGACGGTGTCCTTCCCGGGTGCCGCGGTGTGGCACGTGCCGTGGACGGACAAGAACGACGGCGTCGACTGGCAGTCCTACTTCCACCAGCGCAACCGCTTCATCGCCGCGCTGCTCCACTCGCCGTACGAGCGCGGCGGGCGGATGGTGCGCGAGAGCTTCAACCACCAGGTCAAGCACCTCGCCTCCCTGCAGTACTCCACCGCCGAGCTGCGCCACCTGGCCCTGGAGGACGTGCTGCGCGGCCCCCACGCCCTGCACGGCGAGCTGGGGACCAAGCTCGGCGAGATCAACGCCTTCCGCAAGCAGTTCACCGACGCACAGCTCATCGAGGACCGCGACGACCTGCCGCCGGTGCGCCGCAAGAAGCCCCCGAAGAAGGGCAAGTCCGACATCGAGATCCCCGGGCGGCTCAGCACGCTGGTCGCCGCGGGTCTGGCCCCGCTGCGCCAGCTGCGTCCGGTCCGCGAGATGTCGCGCCAGTACCCGGAGGCCGAGCTCCCGGCGATGGACTCGGGCTGGTTCAACCTGGTCAAGTACGACTCCGCCGTCGTCTCGATGAACGACGGCAGCTCGGTCGCGCTCTACCAGCGCGACCCGGCCCACTACCGCGACCTGATGAAGCGCACCGTGGAGATCCACCGGCGCTTCCACCGCGAGTGGCCCGAGCTGGCCCGCCAGTACCGCGAGGCGCTGGGGGAGATCACCTCGCCCGAGGCGTGGGAGAAGACGTTCGCGCCGTGGACCGAGCAGCGCGACGGTGACGAGTGAGCAGGCCGTGAGCACGCCCCCCCTCGGGCGCGGCCGACCCACCTCCGCCGAGCTGGAGGCGCTGCCGCTGGCGCCGCCCGCGGCGACCGGCCTCGCCGAGGTCGTACGCCGTCGCTACCTGCTCGGCATGCTGGTGCGCAACACCATCAAGTCGCGCTACCAGGGCACGGTGCTGGGCTGGGTGTGGAGCTACCTGCAGCCGGCGATCCGATTCTGCATGTTCTACTTCCTGTTCCAGGTGATGATCGGCCGCGGTGAGGGGACGATCGAGAACTTCGCCATCCACCTGTTCGCCGGCATGGTGATCGTCCACTTCTTCACCGAGACCTTCAACGGCGGCACCCAGTCGCTGGTGCAGAACCGCTCGCTCATCACCAAGCTGCCCGTGCCGCGGGAGATGTTCCCGGTCGCGCGGATGCTGGTGGCCGCCTGGCACACCGTGCCGATGCTGATCATCCTGCTCATCCCGTGCCTGTTCCTCGGCTGGCGTCCCGATGCCGTCGGGATGGCGGCCGCGCTGCTCGGCTTCACCCTCACCGCGGCGCTCGGGCTCGCGCTCGGCCTGCTCTTCAGCGTGGGCAACGTCTTCATGCGCGACATCGGAAAGGTCGCGCAGACGCTCACGCAGTTCGTCACCTTCAGCGTGCCGATGATGTACCCCTTCACGCTGGTGCAGGAGCGCTTCGGCGAGCCGCTCGCGAGCTACTACCTCCTCAACCCGATGGCCGAGGCGGTGCTGCTGATCCAGCGCGGCTTCTGGACCGGCACCACGAGCGACCCGGAGGCCACGGCCGCGGTGCACCTGCCCGACCACCTCTTCACCCGTGGCCTGGTCATGACCGGCATCTCGCTGGCCCTCCTCGTGCTGGCCCAGCGGGTCTTCTCCCGCCTCGAGGCGCGGGTGCCGGAGCGCCTCTGATGACGACGATGATCCAGGTGGAGAACGCCACCAAGTCCTTCACGCTGTCCTACCAGCGCTCGCTCAAGCAGACCGTGCTGGCCAAGGCCCGCGGGCGCAAGACCCACGACGTGTTCAACGCCGTCGACGACGTGAGCTTCAAGGTCAGCGAGGGGGAGTCGGTCGGCCTGATGGGGCTCAACGGCTCCGGCAAGTCGACCCTGCTCAAGCTGATCAGCGGCGTGATGCGCCCCGACTCGGGCTCGGTGCTCACCCGCGGGCGGATCGCCGGCCTGATCGCCACCGGCACCGGCTTCGACAACAACCTCAGCGGCCGCGAGAACCTCTACCTCAATGCCGCCATCCTGGGGATGTCGCGAGCCGAGACCGACCGCAAGTTCGACGAGATCGTCGACTTCGCCGACCTGGGCAAGTTCCTCGACACCGACGTCGCCTACTACAGCTCCGGCATGAAGGCCCGCCTCGGCTTCTCGGTCGCGGTCAACGTCGACGCCGACATCTTCATCGCCGACGAGGCGCTGGCGGTGGGGGACCGGCCGTTCAAGCGCAAGTGCAAGAAGCGCATGGACGAGATCGTCTCCTCCGGCGTCACGATGTTCTACGTCTCCCACGCGCCCGGCTCGGTGCGCAACCTCTGCAACCGCGTGCTCGTCATGGAGAGCGGCAGGCTCGGCTTCGACGGTGACGTCGAGGAGGGCATCCGCTACCTCCACTACGACGAGAGCGACGACAACGGCGACGACGACGGCCTCGGCGCCGACATATAGGCCCGTGGCTCGCGACGCTCCCGCTCCCTGCGATGGGGGGCGGGAGTGCTGTTCTCGGCGCGTCGTCGACCGTTTCGTGCCACGATCAGTCAGAATTACACGCATGTAACGGCGTGTCGAGTGGAAATTACACCGTTGTAGTTACTCAGAAACTCTTCCGTGACTGGTGTGACTGGTGTGAACTTCTGCCTTGTGTGACCTTCCCCCACACAGGAGTAGAGATTCCCATGCGCCCTCTTCAGGCACGTCTCGTCACCCTCTGCCAGCAGGTGCTGGCCCTGGGTGTCGTCCTCGTCGTCCTCACCCCGGCCTCCGGTGTGGTGTCGCTCGACATCGTCGGTGAGCACCCCTCGCAGACCGCCCCGGACGCCTCGGCCGCGCTGGTGTCGGCCACCGTGCCGACCTCCGCGGTCACGCCCGAGGTGACCGAGGTGCCGCTGACGGGCGCAGCCGGTGGGTTCTCCGGCCTGAAGGGCCGCACGGTCGCCGGCAGCCCCACCACGGCTCGCGTGCAGAGCACCCCGCAGCCGGTCACCGGCTTCGCGGCCGTCGGCGTCACCTGGGAGCACGGGGAGGACCTCGAGGAGGACCAGATCTCGCTCAAGGTGCGCACCCGCACCGGCGAGGAGTGGAGCGCCTGGGAGGACCTCGAGTACCACGACGAGCACGGCCCCGACGCCGACAGCGCCGAGGGGCGCGCGTCGCGTCCCGGCACCGAGCCGATGTTCGTCGGCGACGTCGACGACGTCCAGGTCGAGGCGAGCACGGACGGCGCGACCCTGCCCGACGACCTCTCGCTCGCGCTGGTCGACCCCGGGACGGCCCCGGGCAGCGAGACCGAGGCGCCGGCCCAGCAGTCGGCCCCGCAGGAGACCGGTGACGACCCCACGGCCGCCTACGAGCAGGACTTCGCCGACCAGGACGAGCTGATGCAGTCCGAGGGCCTCAGCCTGCGGGCGGCGTACGCCACGAAGGTCGCCGCGCAGCCCACGATCTTCTCCCGCGCCCAGTGGGGTGCCGACGAGAGCATCCGCGACAAGCGCGCGCTGCGCTACGGCTCCATCAGCGCCGGGTTCGTGCACCACACCGTGAACGCCAACGACTACACCGAGGCCCAGGTGCCGGCGATCCTGCGCAGCATCTACGCCTACCACGTGAAGTCCCGCGGCTGGAGCGACATCGGCTACAACTTCCTCGTCGACCGGTTCGGCCGGATCTGGGAGGGCCGCTTCGGCGGCATCGACAAGCCCGTCGTCGGCGCCCACACGCTCAACTACAACGACTACGCCTTCGCGATGTCGGCCATCGGCAACTTCGACACCGTGCAGCCGCCGGACGTGATGCTGCGGGCCTACGGCGCCCTGTTCGCCTGGAAGCTCTCCCTGCACGGCGTGAACCCCGCGTCCGTGTCGCAGAAGGTCGGTCGCTCGACCTTCCCGGCCATCAACGGCCACCGCGACGCAGGCTCGACCGCCTGCCCGGGCCGCTACCTCTACGCCAAGCTCCCGCTCATCCGGCAGTACGCCAGCAGCGCGGCCCCGGTCACCCCGACTCCTCCGACCGTGCAGCCCGTCGCGGTGTCCGCGCCTGCCCCGCAGAACAACCTCGACGCCTCGCCCTACCCCGACCTCGTCGTGCGCCGCGCCTCCGACGGGCGCGGCCTGATGATCCCCACCGGCGGCCTGACGTCGTTCCAGAAGCGGACCGTGGTCGGCAGGAGCGGCTGGAACAAGCGCGCCGACGTCCTGGTCTCACCCGACCTCACCGGCGACGGCCGGGCCGACCTGGTGACCGTGGACCGATCCGGGATCGTGCGTGTCCGGGCCGGCAAGGGCAACGGGAAGTTCGGTGCCACCACCAAGAAGATGTCGCTGCGCGGCTACTCGCTCATCACCGCGGTCGGCGACATCAACGGTGACGGCCGCAACGACCTGGTCGCCCGTTTCAAGGGTCGCCTCACCACGCTCCTGGCCACCGGTCGCGGCGGCTTCGACCGCAAGGTCACCCGCAAGGGCTACAGCGGCTACCGCCAGCTCATCGGCGCCGGGGACCTCAACGGCGACGGGCGCGCCGACCTGCTGCTGCGCACCAGGAACCGGCTCTTCCTGCAGACCGGCTACGGCACCGGACGCTTCGCCCCGCCGCAGCGCGTGGCCGGCAGGTGGAGCGGCTACAACCGCCTCGTCGCCGGTGACTTCAACGGTGACGGCACCTCCGACCTCGTGGCCCGCACCAGCGCCGGCAAGATGCTGATGCTGCCGGGCCGCGGCGACGGGTCGTACGGCGCCGGACGGGGCCCGGCCTCGAACCTCAAGAGCATGCGCTGGATCACCGGCACCAACCTGGTCGGCGGCCAGGGTGCGGACCTGATCGGCGTTGCGGGCAAGCAGCTCGTGGTCGTCGCCAACCGGGACACCTTCGAGCTCGGCGCCCCGGTGGACACCGGTGTCTCCTTCGCCGGCCTCGACATGCTGCTCAACGCCGGCGACGTCAACCGCGACGGTGCCGGAGACGTGCTGGGCCGCGACACCTCCGGCCAGCTGCTGCTCTTCGCGGGCAACGGCACGGGCGCCCTGGCGCCGGGCCGCGTGCTCGGTGCGGGCTGGGGCGCCGTCTCCGGCCTGACCGCGGTCGGCGACGTGACCGGGGACGGCAACCCGGACCTGGTGGGTACCACGGGCGGCACCCTCGCGGTGTGGCGCGGCAACGGGTCGGGCTTCGACGCCGCCGTGCCGGTCAAGGGAGGCGTGCCGATGCCCGCCGGGCTGCCCTCGGACCTCTCGGGCTTCGACTGGGTCCTCGGCGTCCAGCCGATGACGCTCAAGGGCAAGAGCGACTACGTCGTGCGTGAGCGCGCCAGCGGCATGGTCTACGTCTACAGCGGTCGCCGCTCGGGCGTCTCGACCCCGCGCGTGCTGGGCGAGGGACTGGGGGCCTTCGACCTGGCCGGGTGATCAGCCGGCGCGACCAGAGCAGCGCAGTCAGGCCCGCGCGGTCGCCCGTTCGGCGTCGAAGACGTCGTCGAGGCGGTCCGGGTCGGGATTGCGGACGAGGACCAGCGAGCCTCCCCTTCGGAGGGGCTCGGTGAGGGTGGCCGTTCCTGGTGGGGAAGCCGGGTCGGCCACCGACAGAAGACGGCCGCCGTCGGTGAGTGCACTCCCGACGGCGGCCGTCAGGTCGTGCAGCCCGTCCTGGGTGAGGGTGTCGGTGGCGAGGTCGTCCCCGGTGGGCGGGTCCCAGGCCGTGAACCCGTCGGGCTGCGACCAGATCTCGACCCCGACATCCAGGACGCCCGGCGGGAGCGGCTCGGCGAACCGGACGCCCAGCGGGCGCAGGCTGCACGCCAGGACAGGCAGCGCCGACGCGCGGGGGCTCCAGGTGTCCAGGCCGTCAGGCCCGCACACGACCGCATCGGGCTCGTCGGACGTCGTCACCCTCAGCCCGACCGTCCAGGCCGCGCCGAGGAACACCGTCGAGAGCCAGTGCGGCGGCAGGTCGATGCGCAGGGACATGCCCCGCTCGAGGTCGGCCACGTCGACGAGCAGGCCGGACGCCTTGGCCACCCAGTTGGCGTACGTCGTCACCGACAGCTCGACGCGCTCGTCGGTGGCGTGGTCGTAGAAGGTGACCAGGGGCCGACCGGGATCGCGCCGGAGCTGGGCGCCGAGCGTCTCGGCGAAGGTGGGCACGCAGCCGGCTCAGACCGCGTTGGGCTCGGGGGAGTCCATGTAGGGGTAGTCGGTCATGAAGGTGTCGAGGGCGGCACCGCTGAGGTCCGAGCAGTACTGCCACACGCCGACCGCCTTGGACGGGTCGGTCTCGCCGACGCCGCCGACGGACCAGTGGGTCAGGGCGACGTGCTGGTCGTCGGGGAAGGGCTCGCCGTCCTCGGACGTCCACGGCACGGCCTTGAACTTGTCGCGGTAGTTGGTGGTGCCCTGGAGCTTCGAGGCGATGCCGCGCAGCTGGTCCATCTTGTCCGAGTCGCCGGCGATGGTCTCGTCGTACCAGAGGACGGTGAAGCCGTGCTCGAGGTTGTGCACGAGCTCGCCGAGCTCGGGACGGTCCGAGGCGGTGTAGAGCTTGCGGTCCATGCTGTCCCACAGGTTCCAGTGGGTGCCGAAGGCCGGCGGGGAGTCCGGGTAGGTCATCGGCGTGCCGACGTCCACGTGGTCCTGGTTGCCCTCGGCGGGCTTGGTGGTGACCTCCTGGCACACCGAGGCCTCGGCGCCGATCTCGCTCAGCGAGTCGGAGGAGAACGCGCGCAGGTCGTACCAGTCCTTGACCGGCTTGAACGCGGCGGCGCCGACGATGAGCACGGCGACCAGGACGCACACGCCGACGATCGCCATGCCACGACGGTTCTCGCCGCGAGCCTGCTGGGAACGGATGGAGTCGATGACCGCCTGACGGTCGGTCTTCTTTGCCTGCTTGGCCACGGTGCTCGGTGTCTCTCGGTCGGTGGACGACGGACTGCGCTGGCAGAGTCTACGTAGTCCGCGGTGATCCGTCGTACACGCCGTCGGATCCGGCCCGCTCCCAGTCCTCCGTGCGCCACCCGTGGGCGAAGCAGACAGCCGCGACGGCGGTGCGGTCGGCCGCGTCGGGGAGTCGCCCGATGGCCGTCGCGAGCTCGTGGGCGTCGGCGGGTGCGCCGAAGGGCGCGCGGTCCGCGTCGTCCCCGGCCAGGGCACGTACGACGGCCTCGCGCGCACCCCAGCCGAAGAGGTCCGCGCCGTCGGGGCGCACCAGCGCGGCGGCGCCGGTCCCGTCCTCGCCGGGCGCCAGCACCAGGTCGGCGCGGCCGCGCACCACGGCGAGCGGACGGCCGGCGAGCTTGCCCTGCGCCAGCTCGGCGGCACCGGCGAGCTCGTCGGCGACTGCGGGGAGGGTGACGGCGAGGGGGTTGCCGTGCGGGTCGGTGCGTCCCGCGAAGTCCTCGGCCACCACGAGGCCGGCGGCCCCGATGGCCAGGTCGGTCTGGCCCTCGCGCCAGGCCCTGCCGGCGGTGTCGGTGATGACGACGGCCACGTTGACGCCGGCGCGGTCACGGATCTCGCGACGCATGGCACGGGCCGAGGCGTCGGGGTCCAGCGGCAGCAGCACGAGGGAGCCCGCGGCGACGTTGGAGGCATCGACGCCGGCCGCCGCCATGGTGAGGCCCAGGCGGTGCCGCACGATGCGGGTCGCGCCTCGACGGGCGACCAGGCGCACCGACTCCTCGTCGATCGCCTCCTCGCGCCCGCCCCTCCGGGTGCGACCCTCGGCCTTGCTCACCACCTTGCTGGTCACGCAGACCACGTCGCCGTCCGTGAGGTCCGCGCCGCCCTGGAGGGCACCCAGCAGCAGGCCGGCCAGGTCGTCGCCGGCCTGCACCTCGGGGAGGCCGTCGGGGGCCCAGACCTCGAGGCGACTCACACGTTGCCCGGCACGAGCGCCACGGCCGCCGCCGCCATCGCCGCGGTCGCGTCGTGGTCGGTCATCATCAGCGGAACCGCGCGCGCCGCGATGCCGGCCTCCTCCAGCCGGGGGAGCTGGTCGGCGTCGCGGCTGTCGACCAGCCACCCGTCGAGGACGCCGCCGCGCGAGCGCGCGCCGTAGTGGATGCCGACCGCCGCCGCGCTGACCTCCACGCCGATGCTGGTGAGCAGCTGCCGGGCCATGCCGTGCACGTGGGAGGCGCCGACGATGGGGGACAGGCCCACGACCGGGGCGGCGGTGGCGCGCACGGCGTCACGGATCCCGGGGACGCCGAGGATCGTGCCGACCGACACGACCGGGTTGGACGGTGGCAGCACCACGAGGTCGGCGCCGGCAATGGCGTCGAGCACCCCGGGGCCGGGCGTGGAGGAGTCCTGCCCCACGACGAGGACCGCCTCCGCGGGCACCTCGGCGCGCAGCCGCACCCAGTACTCCTGGAAGTGCACGACGCGGCGCCCGCTGGCGCTGTCGGGGTCGGCGATCGCGACGTGCGTCTCGACCCGGTCGTCGCTCATCGGCAGCAGCCGGACCCGGTCGCCGTGGAGCGGCTCGAGCCAGCGGCGCGACAGCGCCTCGGTGACCTGCGAGAGGCCGAAGCCGGCCTCGAGCATCTGGGTCCGCACCAGGTGGGTGGCGATGTCGCGGTCGCCGAGGCCGAACCACGTCGGCTCCACGCCGTACGCCTCCAGCTCGGTCTTCGCGCTCCACGTCTCCTCGCTGCGACCCCATCCGCGCTCGACGTCGATGCCCTCCCCGAGGGTGTACATCACGGTGTCGAGGTCGGGGCAGACCTTCAGGCCGTGGATCCACCAGTCGTCGGCGGTGTTGGCCACGACGGTGACGTGCGTGTCGGCGCTCGCGCCGGGCACGGCGCCGGTGCGCAGGCCGTGGAGCAGGCCCTGGACGAACCTCGCCCCCCCGACGCCTCCCGAGAGGACGGTGACACGGCGGAGCGGTGTGGCAGTCGGGGACGGTGATGATGGCATAGGAGCAGCCTGCCGGAAGGCGAACGGGTATATCAGATCCGGGCTTGACTTACGGGAACGACAGGCATGTAATTCCCACAGTGTCATTGGGTTGTTCGTAGCCGGGTCGAAAGGGCTTACCACCATGAGAGCAGAACTGTTTCTTCTCGAACCCGAGGGCGAAGAGCTCGGGTGGCAGGACCGCGCCCTGTGCGCGCAGACCGACCCCGAGGCGTTCTTCCCCGAGAAGGGCGGTTCGACCCGGGAGGCCAAGAAGGTCTGCCTGACGTGCGAGGTGCGTGACGACTGCCTCGAGTCCGCCCTGATGAACGACGAGCGCTTCGGGATCTGGGGCGGCTTGTCCGAGCGCGAGCGTCGCAAGCTCAAGAAGCGCGCGGTCTGACCGAGCGCCTCCACGCCGTTTTCGGACGGTCCGGAGCGCCTCGCTAAGGTGCTCCGGTGTCTGTCACCGCGCTTCTCGTCTGCCATGACGGGGCGAGGTGGCTCCCAGCAGTTCTCGCTGGTCTGACCGGGCAGACCCTCCGGGTGGACCGCGTCGCGGTGGTCGACACCACCAGCCGCGACGACAGCCTCGAACTGGTGCGCGACGGCCTCGCCGACACTGGTCTGGACAGCTCGTCGATCGTCGTGGACGTCGTCCCGGGCTCCACCAGCTATCCCGCCGCCGTGCGGCACGGCCTCGGCCTGGCGCCGGGTCTCGCGGCGGACGGTGACGACGAGTGGGTCTGGCTGCTCCACGACGACAGCAACCCCGCCCCCACGGCGCTGGCCGAGCTGCTGGCCGCGGCCGAGGAGCACCCCGACGCCGCGATCCTCGGCCCGAAGCTGCGCGAGTGGCCCTCGCTGCGCCGGCTGCTCGAGGTCGGCCTGACCATCACCGGCACCGGCCACCGCGAGACCGGTCTGGAGCGGGGCGAGTACGACCAGGGCCAGCACGACGCCGTGCGCGAGGTGCTCGCGGTCAACACCGCCGGCATGCTGGTGCGACGCGACGTGCTCGAGTCGCTGGGCGGGCTCGACGAGGAGCTGCCGATCTTCGGCAACGACATCGACTTCGGCTGGCGCGCGGCCCTCGCCGGCCACCGCACGCTCGTGGTGCCGCAGGCGGTCGTCTTCCACGCCGAGGCCGCGCACCGCGGCGTACGCCGCACCCCGCTGACCGGTCGCCACACCCACTACCAGGAGCGCCGAGCCGCGCTCTTCACCTCGCTGGCCAACGTGTCGTCGCGCGGCTTCGCCTGGCAGTACGTCCGGCTCTTCCTGGGCTCGCTGCTGCGCGTCGTGGGCTACCTCGGGGTGCGCTCGGTCGGGGAGGCCCTCGACGAGCTGGCCGCGGTGCTCTCGGTGCACGGTCGGCCGCGGCAGGTGCTGGCCGCTCGCCGCCAGCGCGCCGAGCGCCGCGTGGGGGAGCCGGCGGACGTACGCCGCCTCCTGGCCCCGGCGTGGCTGCCCTACCGCCACGGCCTCGACTTCGTCGCCGACCTCGCGTCCGCGGCCACCAGCCAGGCGGCCGACGTCGCCGAGCGACGACGTCTCGCGCAGGCCCCCGGCGAGCAGGCAGCCCGGGACCAGCGGCGCGGTCCGGTCGAGGACGACGAGGACGCCTACCTCACCGACACCGGCATGGTCGCCCGCTTCTTCACCAACCCGGTCGCGGTCGTGCTGGTGCTCTTCGGCGTGCTGGCGATCCTCGCCGGGCGCGAGGCGTTCGGCTCGATCACCGGCGGCGCGCTCTCGCCGGTCCCGGAGTCGGCGGGGGACTGGTGGCGACTGCACACCACCGCGTGGCACCCGCTCGGCACCGGCACCGACGTCCCCGCACCTGCCTACGTCCTGCCCTTCGCCCTGGCCGCGTCGCTCCTCCTGGGCAGCACCGGCGCGGTGGTGTCAGGACTGATGCTGCTCGCGGTGCCGTTCTCGGCATGGGGTGCCTGGCGCCTCCTCGAGGTCGTGGGCCGCCTCGTCGACCCGCGCGGCCTCCCGCGCTGGCTCGTGGTCTGGGGCGCGCTGACCTACGCGCTGGTCCCGGTCACGTCAGGCGCCTGGGGCGAGGGCCGCTTCGGCACCGTCGCGGTCGCGGCGCTGCTGCCGTGGGCCGCGCACGCCGCGCTGGGCTTCGTCGACCCCGACCGCGACCGCCGCTGGCGCGCCGCGTGGCGCACGGCACTCCTGCTCGCCCTCGGTGCCGCCTTCGTGCCGGGCCTGTGGCTCTTCGCGCTGCTGGCCACCGCGGTCGTGCTCGGCGCGGCCGCCGTCATCTCGCCGCGACTGCTGCGCGAGCGCGACAGCTGGGGACCGCCCGTGACCGCCGTGGCCGCGACGCCGCTGCTGCTCGCCCCGTGGCTGCTGCCGCTGCTGACGACGGGCGCCGGCTCCGGCCTGCTCCTCGAGGCTGGTCGGCTGACGGTCGACCAGGTCACCTTCGGTGGGCTGCTGACCGGCAGGCTCAACGACTTCGGCGCGCCCGACTGGCTCGGCATCGTGCTGGGGGTCCTGGCCGTCGCTGCCCTGCTCCCGCGGAGCACGCGCGTGCCGGTGGTGATCTGCTGGCTCGTCGCGCTCGCCGCGGCGCTGGTGTCGGGGGTGCTGTCCCACGTCTCGCTCGACCTGCCGTCGGTGACCACGCGCCCCAGCCTCGGTCTGTTCGTGGTGATCCTCCAGGGCACCGCGATCGTCGCGGTCGCGCTGGGCGCGGACGCCTACCTGCGCCGGCTCGAGGAGCACCACCCGGCCTGGCAGCGCGGCGTCGCCGCCGCCCTGGCCGTGGTGGCGGCCGCCGTGCCGCTCGGCGCGCTCGGCTGGTGGCTGACCACCCCCGACAACGCGATGGCACGCGACGACGAGACGACCGTGCCGGTCTACATGCAGCAGAGCTCCCTGCTCGGTCCGGAGCACGGTGTGCTCGTGGTCGACGGGTCCGTGGAGGACGGCATCACCTACCGCATCCGCCGTGAGGACGGCACGACCGTCGGCGAGGACGAGGTCCTCACGCTCGCCGAGGAGGACGACGACCTGACCGGGGAGGTGCGGGCGCTCGTGTCGGCTCCCACCCCGGGCGTGGTCGCCGCGCTCGGTGACCGCGGCGTCGAGTACGTCGTGCTCGCCTCGCCCGCGGACGGGCGCATCTCGGCCCGACTCGACGCCACGGCGGGCCTCGAGCAGGCCAGCGCCGAGGACCGCAGCACCCGCGCCTGGCGCGTGGACCGCCCCCTCGACGCGGCTGCGCTCGACGGTCCCGAGCCGTGGTGGCGCACCGCGCTGCTGGTCGTCCAGGCACTGGCGGTCCTCGCTGCGATCGTCCTGGCCGCGCCCACGGTGCGCCAGCGCAGGGAGGGAGGCAGCCGTGACTGACGCACCCACGGCCGGTCGGCGCCGCGTCGCCGATGCCGCCGGCCGACGTCCCTCGCCCCTGACCCTCCTGGCGGTGGCGATCCCGCTGCTGACCGTCGCGGCGCTGGCCCTCGTCCGGCCTGCTGTGGAGCCGTCGACGGCGTACGCCCCCTCCGACGCGCCGCTCGACCGCTCGACCGCGGTGTGCCCCGCGCGCCTGCCCGGGACGGACGAGGTGCGCGTGGGCAGCGCGTCCCTCGCCTCCGGCGACCTCGCCGTGCGGGTCGGGCGCGAGGAGCGCACGCTCACCCTGGACAACGGTGTGGCGGCCCTCGAGGAGCGCGCCCCGGTCGTCGTGGACGGTGCCGGCGAGCTCGCCTCCGGTCTCGTCGTCGGGCGCTCCGGCGCCGGGTCGGCGGTGGCCTGCGACCAGCCCGCGCCCGAGCGCTGGTTCACCGGCCTGGGCGCCTCCGCGGAGCACACCTCCACCCTGACGCTGGTCAATCCCGACAGGGGCCCGGCCGTCGCTGACGTCACCGTCTGGGACGGCAGCGGGGTCGTGGACGTGCCGGCGCTGCGCGGCGTGCGGGTGCCGGGCGGTCGGTCGGTGTCCTTCGACCTCGCCGAGGTCACCCCGAACCGCGACGCCCTCGCCGCCCGGGTCCTCGTCTCGCGCGGACGACTCTCCGCCAGCGTCGTCGACGTGCTCGACCCGGTGGGCACCGACCCGGCCGTGCGCGAGTGGCTTCCGGCGCAGGCCTCTCCCGCCGCGACGTCGTACGTCGTCGGGGTGCAGGCCGCGGCCGCCGACCGGACCCTCACGCTGGCCAACCCCGGGGACAGCGAGGTCCGGGTCGCGCTCAGGCTGGTGAGCGGCGAGAGCGAGTTCGCCCCCTCCGGCGTCGAGGAGGTGACCCTCGCCCCGGCGACGGTGACCGAGGTCGACCTCGCCGGGGTGCTGCGCGGCCCGGCCGCCGAGGGGGTGCAGGCGCTGCGGCTCGACGCCACCGGCCCGGTGACCGCCGCGCTGCGGACCCGGACCGCCGCCGACCTCGCCTTCGCCGTGGCCGGCCCGGTCGTCGAGGGGGATGCCGCCGTGGCGCTGCCGGCCGGCTCCAAGCGCGTCCTCGTCGCCGGTGCGGATGCGTCGGGTGTCGTCGTGCTCCGGGCGTGGGACGCCGACGGCGATCCCGTCGTCCGCGGGCGGCGCGTCGAGGTCGAGCCGGCCACCGCCGCGCGGCTCCGGCTGCCCGACGAGGCGGTGCTGGCCGTGGTGCGGGTCGAGCGCACCGGTGCGGTCGTGTCGGTGGAGGTCGACGACCGGGGGCTGTCGGTGCTGCCGCTGTCCACGCTCGTGACGACCGCCCAGGTGCCGGACGTCCGGCCCGCCCAGAGGTAGCTCCCGCTAGTCGGCGTACCTCTCGTCGACCTGCCCGGGGGTGAGGTTCAGCAGCTCGGCGAGCTGCTCGACCACGACGGTGTGCACCATCGCCTCGAGCTCGTCGCGGTCGTTCGCGCGGTGTTCGACGGGGCGGCGGAAGATCACCAACCGGGTCGGGTCCTGGCCCTTGCCGCGCACCAGCGAGGAGAGCGGAACGGTGTCGTCGCCCCAGTCGTCGGGCAGCATCGGGGCGTCCTCGACGGCGTACTCCACCAGCCCGAGGTGGTCCTGCCAGCGCTCGTCGAGCGGGGTGACCACGTCGAGGACGAGCTGGTCGAAGCGCTGTCGGTCGGTGCGCAGTGCCGGCGTCCCCGGAACAGCGGGCATCACCCCGGGGCCGCGCATCCCACGGCCACGCCGGTCGCGGGTGCGGCGCGGTCGGTCGGGGCGGGTGGGGCTGACGTGGTCCACGCCGCGAGCCTAAGCGCCGCACGTGCGTGCGGCGGGTAGCGTCGGCGCCGTGAGCCCTGCCCGTCGTTGTTCGCGTACGGCGTGTGGCCGTTCCGCGGTCAACACGCTGACCTACGTGTACGCCGACCAGACCGCCGTCCTCGGGCCGCTGGCGACCTACGCCGAGCCGCACGCCTACGACCTCTGCGACGTGCACAGCGAGCGGCTCTCCGCCCCGCGCGGCTGGGAGGTGTTGCGGCTGGCTCCGGATCCCACGGCACAGGGTCCGAGCAGCGACGACCTGCTGGCGCTGGCCGACGCGGTCCGCGAGGCCGGCCGTCCCGCGCCGGCGCCGGTCCCGCTGCACTCGACCGACGACCCGTCCCGCGGCGCCAAGCGCGGGCACCTGCGTGTCCTGACGTCCACCGACTGACCTAGGATCGTGCGCGTGAACATCGACCCGCAGCTGCTGAGCATCATCGTCTGCCCGGCCTGCCACGGCGCGCTGTCGCCTGCGACGCACGGCGGCGCCGACGAGCTCGTCTGCCAGGGGTGCGGCAACGCCTACCCCGTCCGCGACGACATCCCGGTCCTGCTCGTCGACGAAGCCCGCAAGCCGGCCTGAGACCGGGGTCCTGACGTGGCGACCTGGTTCGACGAGGCCCGTCTCGACGACGACAGCGTGCTGGAGACCGTCGACCTGCGCCTGCGCACCCTGGCCGAGAGCGGCGCCCGGGTGCGTCGGGAGGCCCACGCGGCCGCCGCGGCGACGGCCGAGGCCATCGCCCGGGGCCGCGACGAGGCCCGCCCACGTGCGGTGATCGCCGCCGGCCCCGACTCGCGGCTGCTGCGCGCGGTCCTCGAGCCGTGGTGCCCGGTGCCCTTCGTCGCCTGGCCCAACCCCGGGCTCCCGGGCTGGGCCGGCTCGCTCGACCTGGTCGTGATGCTCGCGCCCGAGGGCAACGACCATGGGTCCGCGTCCGCGGTCGCGGAGGCCGTACGCCGCGGTGCGCAGGTGGCCGTCGCGTGCCCGGAGCGCTCGATGGTGGCCGAGCACGCCGCTGGTCGCCACGTCACGCTGCTGCCGACCGTGACCGGTGACCAGCTCGCCACGGCCGTGGTCATGCTCGACTACCTCGCGCACATCCAGCTCGGCCCCCACGCCGAGGCCGAGTCGGTGGCGGAGTCGCTCGACGAGGTCGCCACCAGCTGCTCGCCGCACCGTGACCTGGCGGTCAACCCGGCCAAGATGCTGGCCATCGCGATGGCCGACACCAACCCGCTCGTGTGGGGCGGGTCCGTGCTCGCCGCCCGTGCCGCTCGTCGCCTCGCGGAGTCGCTGCGACGCACGAGCGGACGCTCGGCGATCGCGGGCGACGCCGAGCACCTGCTGCCCGTGATCGAGGCCACCCGGCCGCACGACACCTTCGCCGACCCCTTCTCCGACGAGCAGGCCGACCTGCGCCCTCTGCTGCTGGTGCTCGACGACCGCGCCGACGACCCGGTGGTCCGCGAGCAAGCGGGCGAGCTGCGGGCCGCGGCCGCGCGCCACGGCGTACGCGTCGAGACCCTCGAGACCCACGCCGATGCCGAGGTCGCGCGCTACGCCTCGCTGCTGCTGACCGGCACCTACGCAGCGGAGTACCTCCGCGTCGGGCTGGTCGACGACTAGGCCGGCTCGGGCTCTGTCGGCGTCGACAGCCTCGGCTCAGGCTCAGGCTCAGGCTCGTGGCCGGGTGCCGTCGGGTGCCTGCTGGTCGACGTCGATCCACACCTCGGTGAGCTCGGCGAGGAGCCCGTCCCGGACGGTGGCGAAGCTGGCGACGGCGAAGACCCGGTCGCTGCCGTCGGGCCCGGTCCCGGTCCCGGTCACCCTCGCTCGGAGGATGCCCCGGTCGTCGGCGGCGACCAGGTCTTCGACGTGCATGTGCTGGAAGCCCGGGTAGTCGGCGTTCAGCCTGACCCACCCGTCGCGGTCGAAGACCTCGCCGGTGTGGACCAGCCGACAGGTGAAGTCGGGGTGCAGGAGGTCCGGCAGCCCAGCCCAGTCGTGGGCGTCGATGACCTCGGCGAGGCGGGCGAGGAGGGCGGTGGTGTCCATGCAATGAGTGTCGCGCGGGGGACCGACAGTGGTCGGTGGTCACGACTCGAGGCAGAGCTCGTTGCCGCCGGGACTTCACGAAGGAAGGCATGAGCGCACGCCAGCGGCCGACCGGGGCGCACCGGTGTCCCCGCCTCCTCGTGGGTGGCGGGGTGTGGGGCGGGGTCATCTTCGCGGTGACGAGATCCGGGGTGGACCGGGGTCGGGTGGGTCGAGTGCGGTGGTGCCGGTGCGGTCTCGGCGGTAGCAGTGGCCGTGCGGTGAGGTCCACTCAAAGACTCCGGGCGCGACCATGTCGTATCGCCAACCACTGTGGGTCTTGAGGCGGTGGTGGAACCGGCACAGCGCACCCAGGTTCTCGGTCTCCGTGGGTCCGGGCTGAGGTCTGCCTTCCGCTTCGGCGTCGTGGTCGTACTCGGTGACGTGGTCGACGTCGCAGCCCCGGGCGGGTCGACTGCAGAATGGGAACACGCAGGTGCGGTCGCGGAGGATGACGTGGTCGCGGATCCGGTCCGGGATCGCGTAGCCCGGCGCGGCCTTCGGCTGGTTGAGGTCGATGACCGGCTTGACGGTGATCTTGGTGTGGGAGTCGCCGCACCAGGAGCGGAGTTGTTCGAGCAGGAGGAGGCGCTGGCCCTCCTCGAGCCGTCCGGTCGGTCCGAAGATCGTGGTGTCGCCGGACAGGGTGGCGTCGAAGTGGGCGTGGAGCACGACTTCCCGGGCGGTGGGCAAGTCCGACCCGTCTTCGGTGGTTGAGGTGCGAGCGGAGCGAGCCTCGAAACCACTGCCATGCAGGTCGAGCGCGGTCTGCGTCCGGGCGAGGTCGCCCAGCGCCTTAGCCCTGCGGGCGTCCAGCGACTCGTGCGAGCCGAGGGCCTTCTGGGTCGCGGCACCGTGGGCGAGCGCCCGCTGGAGGTCGAGTCCGTCGGCGAGGTCGATCTCGGCCTCGAGCCGCACGGTGCCGGCGAAGTGGACGTCCTGGTCGTGGATGGTCACGTGGCGTGGGTCGACATGGAGATAGCCATCCTCCGGGTCCGCGGCCGGGTCCGCGGTCGCGAGGTCGAACCTCTTGATGGTCTCCGCCACGAGGCGGTCCAGCTGCGCGGGTCCGACCCTCGCGGCGACGGCGGCGACCTGCGCGTCGATGAACCGCGCCGCCTCGACCGTCAACGAGGGCGTCGCATGGATCGTCGCTTCCGCGACCGCCCGGGCGCGCCAGGCCGGGACGCGTCCGGCGTGGACCTGCGCCCACAGTCGTGGGAGGCGGTGGCGCAGCTCGAGGGCGTGGCCGATGAGCTTCTTCGCCGACACGCTGGTGATGCCCAGGACGGTGCCGAGCTCGGCGATGCAGAACTCCGCCACCAGCGGAGTCCCGGGGCCGGCGATGGGCTCCTCGTGCTCACACCCCGCGACCGTGAACGACGCTGCAGTGTGGATCGACTCGGGCGGGTGGAGGTCGGCCCAGCGAGCAGCGACCTCCAGTAGCTCCGCCGCGGCGCGGTCCTCGGCAGTCTTCGAGCCGCGGGCGAGCGCGAGCAGGTCGGAGGCGGTGAGGTCCTCGACCTCACCTGATCCGGGTCCTGCCAGCGTCTCGACCATGCGTTCGATTCTAGAGAAGGGGTCCGACAGTCGCATCGAGCTGGCGAAGCCCTGTGGAGGGGTCTCGATACGCCCCGCTCGTTCCTCGCTCGATACGCGTCGCTCGTTCCTCGCTCGGCTACTCGACCACCGATGGGAGCGTGGGTCTCGATACGCCTCGCTCCGCTACTCGACCACCGAGTGAAGAGGTCGGCCACTCGCCCACCGAGGGGAAGCGGGTCCGCGGATAGGCTGCCCCACGCACCACCCTTCCCGACCCCTGACCCGGAGGACCACCCATGGCCGGCGGACTGTTCGCCCTCCTCGACGACGTCGCCGCACTCGCCCGGATCGCCGCGGCCAGCGTGGACGACGTGGGCGCCGCCGCCGGGCGGGCCAGCATGAAGGCTGCAGGCGTGGTGGTCGACGACACCGCCGTCACCCCGCAATACCTCCACGGGTCCCCGGCCGCACGCGAGCTGCCGATCATCAAGAAGATCGCGATCGGCTCGCTGCGCAACAAGCTGCTCTTCATCCTGCCCGCCGCGGTGCTCCTGGGTCAGTTCCTCCCGCAGCTGCTGCCGGTGATCCTGATCTTCGGTGGCGGCTTCCTCGCCTACGAGGGCGCGCACAAGGTGTGGGAGAAGGTCAGCGGCCACGAGCCGGTCGTCGAGGAGGCGGAGGAAGAGCTCACCAGCACGGGCGAGCTGAGCCCCCAGCACGAGGCGAAGACGGTCGCCGGCGCGATCCGCACCGACTTCATCCTGAGCGCCGAGATCATGGTGATCGCGCTCAAGGAGGTCGTCACCTCCGACCCCGACGCCACCATCTGGATGCGGGCGATCGTCCTGGCGGCGGTCGCCGTGCTGATCACGGTCCTCGTCTACGGTGTCGTCGCCCTCATCGTGAAGATGGACGACGTCGGCCTGCACCTCGCGGAGAAGCCCAACAAGGGCGCCCAGCGCGTGGGTCTCGCCCTCGTGTCCGCGATGCCGCGCCTGCTCACCGCCATCTCCCTGATCGGCACGCTGGCCATGCTGTGGGTCGGCGGGCACATCCTCCTGGTCAGCCTCTACGAGATCGGCGGTCCCGACGGCCTGCTCGAGGGCACAGCATTCGGTGACGTCCTGTACGCGCCGTACGACCTCGTCCACCACTGGGAGGACGCCGTGCACGAGGCCGTGGGCGGGACCCTCGGCGCCCTGCTCGGCTGGGTCCTGAACACGGTGCTCTCCGGTGTCGTCGGCCTCGTCGTCGGCGCGCTCGTGCTGGCCGTGCTGCACGCCTTCGGGATCGGCGGCGGCCACGGCTCCGAGCACGACTCCGGGCACGAGTCCGGGCACGACTCAGGGCACGACTCCGGGCACGGTGAGGCGCCCCCCGGCCACACCGCCGAGGATTCTCCGAATCGCTGAGGGCGGTTTTACCCTCTTCTGGTCCGCGCGGGAGATCCCGACGATGCACAGATGTGCGGCGCAGACGCACCTCCTCGACACCAGGAGACACAGATGGACTTCAAGGTCGCCGACCTCAACCTCGCCGCCTACGGCCGCAAGGAGATCGAGCTCGCAGAGCACGAGATGCCCGGCCTGATGGCCATGCGTGAGCGCTACGGCAAGGAGCAGCCCCTCAAGGGCGCCCGCGTCGCCGGCTCGCTGCACATGACGATCCAGACCGCCGTCCTCATCGAGACGCTCGTCGCGCTCGGTGCCGACGTGCGCTGGGCCACCTGCAACATCTTCTCGACCCAGGACCACGCTGCCGCGGCCGTCGTCGTCGGCCCCGAGGGCACCGTCGACGCCCCGGCCGGCACGCCCGTCTTCGCCTGGAAGGGCGAGACCCTCGGCGAGTACTGGGACGAGGCCGAGAAGGTCTTCGCCTTCACCGACGCCGACGGCAACCCGGTCGGCCCCAACGTCCTGCTCGACGACGGCGGCGACATCACGATGCTGCTGCACCTCGGCGTCGAGTTCGAGAAGACCGGTGTCGTGCCGTCGCAGGACAGCACCGACAACGAGGAGTTCAAGGAGGTCCTGCGGGTCCTGGCCCGTTCCGTGGCCAGCAAGCCGGGCTACTGGACCGCCGTCTCCAAGGACATCAAGGGCGTCTCCGAGGAGACCACCACCGGCGTGCTGCGCCTCTACGAGCGGTTCCGCGAGGGCACGCTGCTCTTCCCGGCCATCAACGTCAACGACTCGGTGACCAAGTCGAAGTTCGACAACAAGTACGGCTGCCGCCACTCGCTCATCGACGGCATCAACCGCGCCACCGACGTCATGATCGGCGGCAAGGTCGCGGTCGTGTGCGGCTACGGCGACGTGGGCAAGGGCTCCGCGGAGTCCCTGCGCGGCCAGGGTGCGCGCGTCATCGTCACCGAGATCGACCCGATCTGCGCCCTGCAGGCCGCCATGGACGGCTACGAGGTGCGTCGCCTGGAGTCCGTCGTCGAGACGGCCGACATCTTCATCACCACGACCGGCAACTTCAACATCATCACGGTCGAGCACTTCCACAAGATGAAGCACCAGGCCATCGTCGGCAACATCGGTCACTTCGACAACGAGATCGACATGGCCGGCCTGGCCAAGATCCCCGGCGTCGTCAAGGACGAGATCAAGCCGCAGGTCCACCAGTGGATCTTCCCCAGCGAGGGTGACGAGCCCGGCAAGAAGATCATCGTGCTGTCCGAGGGCCGCCTGCTGAACCTGGGCAACGCCACCGGCCACCCGTCGTTCGTCATGTCGAACTCCTTCACCAACCAGGTGCTGGCACAGATCGAGCTGTTCACGAAGGCCGACGACTACGAGCTCGGTGTGCACGTGCTGCCCAAGCACCTCGACGAGGAGGTGGCCCGCCTGCACCTCGACGCCCTCGGCGTCGAGCTGACGGAGCTCACCAAGGAGCAGGCCGAGTACCTCGGTGTCGACGTGGCCGGTCCCTTCAAGTCCGACCACTACCGCTACTGAGTCCTGCTCATGGCTGCGGGTGCCAGCCCTAGACTGGCGCCATGAACGATCCTGTCGATCCCGCGCGCGGAAGCGTGCTCGTCGTCGACGACGACGCCTCCTTGGCGGAGATGCTCTCCATCGTCCTCCGTCAGGAGGGGTTCGACAGTCGCATCGTGGGCCGCGGCGACGTGGCCCTCGACGCGTTCCGCGACTACAGGCCCGACCTGGTCCTCCTCGACCTGATGCTGCCCGGCAAGGACGGCATCGACGTGTGCAAGGAGATCCGCGCCGAGTCGGGCGTGCCGATCGTGATGCTCACCGCGAAGGGTGACACCGTCGACGTGGTCGTCGGCCTCGAGTCCGGGGCCGACGACTACATCGTCAAGCCCTTCAAGCCCAAGGAGCTCGTCGCCCGCGTCCGGGCGCGCGTGCGTCGCAACGACGTCACCCCCGACGAGGGCCTGACCATCGGCGACGTGACCATCGACGTGGCCGGGCACTCCGTCACGCGTGGCGAGGAGTCGATCAACCTCACGCCGCTGGAGTTCGACCTGCTGGTGTGCCTGGCGCGCAAGCCCTGGCAGGTCTTCACCCGCGAGGTGCTCCTCGAGCAGGTCTGGGGCTACCGCCACAGCGCGGACACCCGCCTGGTCAACGTCCACGTGCAGCGCCTGCGCTCCAAGGTCGAGCACGACCCGGAGAACCCGGAGGTCGTGGTGACCGTCCGCGGTGTCGGCTACAAGGCCGGCAAGTCCCAGGCGTGACCCGGTGAGGCTCCTCGACCGGTTGCCGCCGGTCCTGCGCCACGGGCCTGCCTTCTGGCGACGCTCGGTGCAGGCACGCGTCGTGGTCAGCACCGTGCTGCTGTCCGCCGCTGTGGTCGGCATCGTCGGGTGGTTCCTCATCCAGCAGACCCGCGACGGCCTGCTCGAGAACCGCGTCGACGCGGTCGTGCAGGAGGCCGAGGGCGAGACCGAGGCGGCCCGTGCCGGGCTCGCCGCCCAGCCGGCCCTCGACGTCGACGAGTCCGCGCAGCAGCAGGCGCTCGTCGAGCCCATCCAGGCCCGCGGTGCCACGCGCGGCTTCGCCGTGGTGCTGTCGCCGCCGGTCAGCGACGGCGTACGCCTCGCGGACGGAGGCGCGAAGTTCACCGAGGGCCTCGACCTCACCAGCGTGCCGGAGAAGCTCGAGGCGCGCTTCGACTCGGTCTCGCCGACCGCATGGACCTACACCGACATCCGCACCACGCGCGAGATCCCCGGACTGCCCGAGGGCCCCGGCATCGTGGTGGGCAGCCAGGTCCGGCTCCCGGCCGACGACAACACCTACACCCTCTACTACCTCTACCCCCTTGCCGAGCAGCAGGAGACGCTGGCGCTGGTCTCGCGCGCCATGCTCGTCGCCGGCGTCCCGCTGCTGCTCCTCGTCGCCGGCCTCACCTGGCTGGTGACCCGGCAGGTGGTGACCCCGATCCGGATGGCGCGACGCGTCGCCGAGCGGCTGGCGGCCGGTCACCTGCAGGAGCGGCTGCGGGTGCGGGGTGAGGACGACCTCGCGCGCCTCGCGACGTCCTTCAACCAGATGGCCTCCAACCTCCAGCGCCAGATCCGTCAGCTCGAGGAGCTCAGCCGGCTGCAGCGCCGCTTCGTCTCCGACGTCTCCCACGAGCTCCGCACCCCGATCACGACGGTGCGGATGGCCAGCGACGTCATCCACGACGCGCGACCCTTCCTCGACCCGGTCACCGGCCGCGCAGCCGAGCTGCTCCAGAAGGAGCTCGACCGCTTCGAGACCCTGCTGGCCGACCTGCTCGAGATCAGCCGCTTCGACGCCGGCGCAGCCGTGCTCGAGGCGGAGGACGTGGACCTCGTCGACGTCGTGCGCCGCGTGGTCGACATGACCTCGCCGCTGGCCGCGCAGCGCGACACCCGCGTCGTGCTGCACGACCCCGGCTCGCCCTGCGTCGCCGAGGCGGACGTACGGCGGGTGGAGCGGATCGTGCGCAACCTGGTCACCAACGCGATCGACCACGCCGAGTCGCGCGACGTCGAGATCTTCGTCGGCTCGGACCGGCAGTCGGCGGCCATCGCGGTGCGCGACCACGGCGTCGGCCTCGGGCCGGGGGAGTCCGCGATGGTGTTCAACCGCTTCTGGCGCGCCGACCCCGCCCGGGCCCGCACGAGCGGCGGCACCGGTCTGGGCCTGTCGATCTCGCTGGAGGACACCCACCTGCACGACGGGTGGCTCCAGGCGTGGGGTCGTCCGGGGGAGGGCGCGCAGTTCCGCCTCACGCTGCCGCGCCTGCTCGGCACGCAGCTGCGCCACTCACCCCTGCCGCTGGTGCCCCACGACGCCCGGGAGACCGCATGAGGACCGCGAGGAGGAGGGCCGCGCGGGTCGGACCCCTTGTCGCGGCCCTCGCGCTGCTGACCGGCTGCGTGCAGATGCCGATCGAGGGCCCGGTCGTGGAGCCCCCCGTCTCCGCGACCGCCGACGACGTGCCCGGCATCTCCTTCGACCCCCGGCCCCCGCAGGCCGGGGACTCGGCCGCCGACATCGTCGCCGGCTTCCTGGAGGCGATGAAGGCCACGCCCGTCAGCCCGACCGTCGCGCGCCAGTTCCTCTCCGAGGAGGCCGCTGACTCCTGGGTGCCCGAGCAGCAGATCATCACCTACGCCGAGCTCGGCACGGCCGTGGGCGAGACGACGGTGCGCATCCCGCTCTCGGAGGTCAACCGCTACGACGCCCGTGGGGCGTGGCAGCGCACCGAGGCCGAGGGTGTGCTCGGGCTCGGGCTGGCGCTGGAGGACGGCGAGTGGCGCATCGAGGAGCTGCCGAACGCCCTCGTCGTGCCGGAGTCGTGGTTCGACGACGCCTACCAGCGTGTCTCGCTCTACTTCTTCGACCCCACGGCGCAGGTGCTGGTGCCCGAGCCCGTCTTCGTGCCGAGCGGGGACCAGTTCGCCTCCTCGCTCGTGCGGGGGCTCGCCGTGCAGCCTGACGACACCTCGCCCGACGTGGTGCAGACCTACTTCCCGTCCGGGAGCGCGGAGGGTCTCGCGGTCCCGATCAGCAGCGCGGGCATCGCCACCGTGGCCCTCTCCGGGGACCCGGACGCCGTGGACGAGGAGACCGCGCAGCGGATGCTGGCCCAGCTCGTGTGGACGTTGCGCCAGGAGCCGCGCATCCGGGCCGTGGAGCTGACCATCGGCGGACGCGCGCTGGGCGGGCCGGGTGGCTCGACCCAGGTGAACCTCGACGTGGGCAGCGCCTATGACCCCAACGGCGCGCGGCCCAGCGCCGAGCTGTTCGCGCTCGACCGCGGGCTGCTGGTCTCCGGCACGATCGGTGCCTTCGAGCCCACCGCAGGCCCGCTCGGCACCGCGGACCTCGGCGTGCGCTCCATCGGTGTGGACCTCACCGGAACCCGCGTCGCAGGCGTCACCGACGACGGGGCGGACCTGCTGGTCGCGCCGGTCCAGGCGGCAGCGGAGGAGGCGACGAGGCCGGTCGTCGGCGCGGTCGACCTCGCCGCGCCGAGCTGGGACCACCGCGACCGCATCTGGCTGCTGGATCGCGGCGCCGGACGGGCGCGGGTCATCGTGGTGGTCGACGGCTCCGCGGAGGAGAAGGACGTCCCGGGCATCACCGGTCGGCCGGCCAGGTCGCTGCTGGTCTCGCGCGACGGGAGCCGGCTGGTGGCGGTCGTGCGCGGGCCCCGTGCCGACCGCGTGGTCTCGACCCGGGTCCGTCAGGACGCAGCCGGGACGGTGCTGGGCACCACCCCGGTGCACACGCTGCCGCGCCCCACCGAGAGCAGCCCGCGCATCCGGGACGTCGGCTGGCGCTCGCCGACCGCGGTCTCGGTGCTCAGCGACATCACCGAGGACCTCTCCGAGGTCCGCACCATCTCGGTCGACGGCGCACCGGGCGAGGTCGCGAGCGGCGGGACCACCCGGCTGCGCGGGCCGACCCGCCAGCTGGTCTCCTCGCCGGTCGACGGCAGCGAGGCCTTCGCCCTCGCAGGACGTGCGGTCACCAGCCTGACCCGCCTCGAGCGCCCGGTCCCCGACCTGGCCCGGGGGCTCACCTCACTGACCTACGTCGGCTGAGGCATCCACAGGCCGTCCGCCGACCGGTTGCCGCGCCCAGCCGCGTGCTGCTGGCATGGGCGGGTGATCGACGCGGCCCTCGACCTCTTCCTCGGCAGCCGGTGCGTGGGGTGCGACGTGCCGGGTCGGATGCTGTGCCACGACTGCCGCGGCGCGCTGTCACGCCGTGCTGCACCGGCGTGGCCCTCCCCGGTCCCCGACGGACTGGTGACCCCGTGGGCGACGGAGGTCTACGACGGCTCGGTCCGGGCACTGGTCGTGGGTCACAAGGACCGTGGCCAGTGGTCCCACCGCCGGGTGCTGGGGGGCCTGCTGGCCATCTCGGTGCGGGCCGCGGCAGCGGACCTCGACCCGGCGGTGCCGCTGGTGCTCGTGCCGGTGCCGTCACGCCCCGGCGCCGGCCGGCAGCGCGGCTACGAGGCCACCGCCGCCCTGGTCCGCCGGGCCGCGAGGGTGCTGCGTCCGGAGCGGGAGGTGGTGGTCGCGTCGCTGGTCGTGTCGCGCGGAGCCGCCGACCAGGCCGGCCTGGACGCGCGCGGTCGCGCCGTGAACGTGGACGGCTCGATGCACTGCCCGACGGCCGCGCTGGCCCGCCTCGCCCGGCGCTGCGGCACGGCGTACGTCGTCGTGTGCGACGACGTGGTGACCACCGGCGCCACCGCTCGCGAGGCGCAGCGCGCGCTGGAGGCGGTCGGGGTGGCGCCCGTCGCCGTCGCCGCGGTGGCGGCCACCCGGCGTACTGCCCGACAGGTGGCCCCCACAGTTGGCCCGGGGCCCGCGAGGGGCTAGCGTCTTGTCATGGAGTCCGCCTGGGTCCGTGGTTGCGTCACGGAGAGGGCTGTGCGCTGCACCGTCAGGTGCGTCGGGCGGTCCGTCCCGTGGCAAGCCGATGCCAGTCGCAGGCGAAACGGTCCACGTAAGTCCCCGGGTCGCGCGCTGTCCTGCAGCGCGATGCCCGTCGGACGATCACGGTGCGGCTTAGAAGTAAGTCCTGCCTCGTCCCCGGCACCAGATGTGCCGGACGGCGGGAGAAGGCCAGTAGTGGCGGAGAAGCTGCGAACGCCTCAGCAGGCGATTGTGGGGTCGAAGACCAGGTCGGCCGGGCGGACTCCTTCCCACCCTGCCCCGGCGGTTTCCGCCGCGGCCCATGGAAGGGTGCGGTCCGCTCGCTAGTTGAGGAGGTTCACATGGAGGTTGTGGTCACGGGACGGCACTGCGAGGTGTCCGACCGGTTCCGCGAGCACGTGTCCGAGAAGCTCACCCGTCTGGAGAAGCATGATCACCGGATCATGCGGGTCCAGGTGGAGGTGGAGCTCGAGAAGAACCCCCGGCAGCACGACCGCGCCACCAGGGTCGAGCTCACGGCGTTCTCCAAGGGCCCGGTGATCCGTGCCGAGGCGGCGGCCGAGGACAAGATGGGGGCCCTCGACCTGGCCCTCGACAAGATGCAGGCGCAGATGCGCCGCGCCGCCGACCGGC
Organism: Nocardioides furvisabuli; assembly: GCF_021083185.1. Taxonomy (GTDB): domain Bacteria; phylum Actinomycetota; class Actinomycetes; order Propionibacteriales; family Nocardioidaceae; genus Nocardioides; species Nocardioides furvisabuli. The sequence goes on from NZ_JAIGQB010000005.1 coordinate 217,050, forward strand.
GACGCGTGCACAAGGGACGCAACGACCACGTGTCGGTCGGCGAGGCGCTCGCCGGCATGGCCACGGTGGAGGACTCGGAGGCCGAGGACGAGGACACGGTCGTCGAGCACAAGGTCGGACCGATCACCGTGACGGGGGACGGACCGCTGGTGGTGCGCGAGAAGTCGCACCACGCCGCCCCCATGACGCTGGACCAGGCGCTCTACGAGATGGAGCTGGTCGGGCACGACTTCTACCTCTACGTCGACAAGGAGAGCGAGCGCCCGTCGGTGGTCTACCGGCGGCGCGGCTACGACTACGGCGTGATCTCCCTGGACGTCGACGGTCAGATCGCGGGCTGACACCGCGCTGCGCCACCGCCCGGTCACGCGCGCATGACATGATGCGCGCGTGACCGAGGCTCAAGGCAGTGAACCCGTCCGCGTGCTGGTGGTCGACGACCAGGAGCTCTTCCGTCGAGGCCTGATCATGCTGCTGAGCAGCGACAGCGACATCGAGGTCGTGGGCGAGGCCGCCGACGGCGTCACCGCGACCGACCTCGCGGTCACCACCGCCCCGGACGTGATCCTGCTCGACGTCCGCATGCCGCGCCGCACCGGCGTCGAGGCCTGCCGCGCGATCAAGGAGGCCGTGCCCTCGGCCAAGATCATCATGCTGACCGTCTCCGACGAGGAGGCCGACCTCTACGAGTCGGTGAAGAACGGTGCGTCGGGCTACCTGCTCAAGGACTCCTCCATCGAGGAGGTCGCCCAGGCCGTCCGCGTGGTCAACGAGGGCCAGTCGCTCATCAGCCCGTCGATGGCGGTCAAGCTGATCGACGAGTTCAAGCAGATGTCGAAGCCCGAGCGCGAGCAGGGCCCGGCCCTGAAGCTGACCGAGCGCGAGCTCGAGGTGCTGCGGCTGGTGGCCAAGGGCCTCAACAACCGCGAGGTCGCCAAGGAGCTCTTCATCTCCGAGAACACGGTGAAGAACCACGTGCGCAACATCCTCGAGAAGCTCCAGCTCCACTCCCGCATGGAGGCCGTCATGTACGCCATGCGCGAGAAGTTGTTGGACCTCCCCTGAGCTCGGCGTGGAGTCGCTGACCCGCCTCCAGGCCCGCCGCATCGCCCTCGCGGCGCAGGGTTTCACCGACCGGTCCCACGCGACCCCGACCACGCGCACCTTCGACCGCACCCTGCAGCGCACGGGCGTCCTCCAGGTCGACTCGGTCAACGTGCTCCAGCGCGCCCACTACATGCCCCTCTACTCGCGGATGGGCCCCTACGACACCGGCCTGCTCACGCGCGCCGCCGAGCGCCGGCCGCGACGCGTCGTGGAGTACTGGGCGCACGTCCAGGCGCTGATGCCGGTCGACCTGTGGCCGCTGATGCGCCACCGGATGGAGGCCTACCGCTCCGAGCGCGGCAAGTGGGGCTTCACCGCCGATGCCGCGCTCGAGCCGCGCGTGCTGGCGGCCGTGCGCGACCGCGGGCCCGTCACCGCGCGGGACCTCGAGGAGGAGTTCAGCACCGGTCCGCGCACCAAGGAGCACTGGGGCTGGAACTGGTCGGAGTCGCGCAAGGTGCTCGACTACCTCTACCTCGTCGGCGACGTCGCGATCGCCGGGCGCTCCAGCCAGTTCGAGGTGCTCTACGACCTGCCCGAGCGGGTGTTGCCGGCTGCGGTCCTCGACGCCCCCACGCCCGCGCCGCAGGACGCGGTCACCGAGCTCGTACGCCGTGCTGCGCGGTCCCACGGCGTGGCGAGCGCGCAGTGCCTGGCCGACTACTACCGCCTGCGACTCCAGACCGCGCCCGGCGCGCCGAGCGTGCGCGTCGCGCTCGAGCAGCTCGTGGAGGCGCGCGAGCTGGAGCCCGTGTCGGTCCAGGGGTGGAAGCGTCCGGCGTACCTCCACCGCGACGCGCGCCTGCCGCGGCGCGTGAGTGCCCGGACGCTGCTGAGCCCCTTCGACCCGCTCGTGTGGGAGCGGGCGCGCACCCAGGCGCTGTTCGACTTCGCCTACCGCATCGAGATCTACGTCCCGGCCGCGAAGCGGGTCCACGGCTACTACGTCCTGCCGTTCCTGCTCGGCGACCGGCTGGTGGCGCGCGTCGACCTCAAGGCCGACCGGTCCGCCGGCGTGCTGCTGGTGCCGGCGGCGTACGCCGAGGAGGCAGCGCCGTCGGGGACGGCCGAGGAGCTGGCCGCCGAGCTGCGCCGCCTGGCGGGCTGGCTCGGCCTGGACGACGTCGCGGTGGGCGGTCGTGGCGACCTCGCGGGCGAGCTGGCGCACGCGATGCACCGCTCGTGGGAGCGGTAGGTACAGTTACCACTCGTGCCTGCCATCATCGACAAGCTCCTCCGTATCGGCGAGGGCAAGATCCTCCGTGAGCTCGAAGCCGTGTCCAAGGCCGTCAACGCCATCGAGGACGACTTCGTCAAGATGACCGACGACGAGCTCCGCGCGATGACCGGGGAGTTCCGCGAGCGACTCGCCGCCGGAGAGACCCTCGACGACCTCATGCCGGAGGCCTTCGCCACCGTCCGGGAGGCCAGCAAGCGCGTGCTCGGCATGCGGCCCTTCGACGTGCAGGTGATGGGCGCAGCAGCGCTCCACCTCGGCAACATCGCCGAGATGAAGACCGGTGAGGGCAAGACCCTCGTCGCGGTGCTGCCGGCCTACCTCAACGCCCTCGAGGGCAAGGGCGTCCACGTCGTCACGGTCAACGACTACCTCGCGCGCTTCCAGTCCGAGCAGATGGGTCGCGTCCACCACTTCCTCGGCCTGACGACCGGCGTGATCCTGCCGGCGATGCGTCCCGCCGAGCGTCGCGAGGCCTACGCCTGCGACATCACCTACGGCACCAACAACGAGCTCGGCTTCGACTACCTGCGCGACAACATGGCCGACTCGGTCGAGGAGTGCGTGCAGCGCGGCCACAACTTCGCGATCGTCGACGAGGTCGACTCGATCCTCATCGACGAGGCCCGGACCCCGCTCATCATCAGCGGCCCGACCCAGGACGAGGTCAAGTGGTACGCCGAGTTCGCGAAGATCACGCGCAAGCTCGTCAAGGACACCGACTACGAGGTCGACGAGAAGAAGCGCACCATCTCGGTCCTGGAGCCCGGCATCACCAAGGTCGAGGACCACCTCGGCATCGACAACCTCTACGACTCGGTCAACACGCCGCTGATCTCCTTCCTGAACAACTCCATCAAGGCCAAGGAGCTGTTCCGCAACGACAAGGAGTACGTCGTCATGGACGGCGAGGTGCTCATCGTCGACGAGCACACCGGCCGCATCCTGGCCGGGCGCCGCTACAACGACGGCTTGCACCAGGCGATCGAGGCCAAGGAGGGCGTGACCGTCCGCGAGGAGTACCAGACCCTCGCCACGATCACCCTGCAGAACTACTTCCGCCTCTACGACAAGCTCTCCGGCATGACCGGTACGGCCATGACCGAGGCGTCGGAGTTCGACAAGATCTACAGCCTCGGCGTGGTCCCGATCCCGACGAACCGCCCGATGCAGCGCGTCGACAACGTGGACCTCGTCTACCGCACCGAGGAGGCGAAGTACGAGGCGGTCGCCGACGACGTCGCCGAGCGCCACGAGAAGGGCCAGCCGATCCTCATCGGCACGGTCTCGGTCGAGAAGTCGGAGTACCTGTCCAACCTGCTCAGGAAGCGCGGCATCCCGCACACCGTCCTCAACGCCAAGCAGCACGCCGACGAGGCCAAGGTCGTCGCGCTCGCCGGACACCGCGGCGCGGTCACCGTCGCCACCAACATGGCCGGTCGAGGCACCGACATCATGCTCGGCGGCTCGGTCGACTTCCTCGCCGACCAGGAGCTGCGCAAGCAGGGACTCGACCCGGTCGAGGACCCCGAGGCGTACGACGCCGCGTGGCCCGCCATGCTCGAGCGCATCAAGACCCAGGTCGCGGCGGAGCACGACGAGGTGCGCGAGCTCGGCGGCCTCTACGTCGTCGGCACCGAGCGCCACGAGTCGCGCCGCATCGACAACCAGCTGCGCGGTCGGTCCGGACGTCAGGGCGACCCGGGCGAGTCCCGGTTCTACCTCTCGCTCCAGGACGAGATGATGCGGCTGTTCAAGTCCGAGTGGGTCGACCGCATCCTGACGGTCCTCAAGGTCCCCGACGACGTGCCGATCGACGCCAAGCGCGTCAGCAACGCCATCGCTGGCGCCCAGGCCAACATCGAGTCGCAGAACTTCGAGTCGCGCAAGAACGTGCTCAAGTACGACGACGTGATGAGCCGCCAGCGCGAGGTCATCTACGCCGAGCGCCGCCGCGTCCTCGAGGGCGCCGACCTCGGCGAGCAGATCCGTGGCTTCCTCGACGACGTCGTCGCCGGCTACGTCCGCGGCGCGACCGAGGGCTACGCGGAGGAGTGGGACCTCGACGCGCTCTTCGCCGCTCTCGGCCAGCTCTACCCGGTCAGCTTCACCAAGGACGGCGTCATCAAGGCCGCGGGCGGCCTGGAGAACATCAGCCGTGAGCAGCTCGTCGAGGACCTCCAGAAGGACGTGCAGGAGGCCTACGACCGCCGCGAGGACGAGATGGGCGAGGAGGTCCAGCGCGAGCTCGAGCGCCGCGTGGTCCTCTCGGTCCTCGACCGCAAGTGGCGCGAGCACCTCTACGAGATGGACTACCTCCGCGAGGGCATCTCGCTGCGCGCCTATGCCCAGCGCGACCCGCTGGTCGAGTACCAGCGCGAGGGCTTCGACATGTTCACCGCCATGATGGACGGCATCAAGGAGGAGTCGGTCGGCTACCTCTTCAACCTCCAGGTGGAGGTCGAGGAGGACGCGGACGGCGACGGGGACGTCGACGGGGACGACCGGGCCGTACCCGCCGCGCCGCAGGTGTCGGCTGCCACGCCGCAGATCGACTTCGCGCAGGCCGCCGCCCACGCCTCCGCGCCCACCATCCGCGCCAAGGGCCTGGAGAAGCCGAGCCGGCCGCAGAACCTGTCCTACAGCGCTCCGTCGGAGGACGGCGAGGCAGAGGTGCACGCTGCCCCCGCGGACGAGGACGACGAGTTCGCCGGGATCGGTCGCAACTCGCTGTGCCCCTGCGGGTCGGGCCAGAAGTTCAAGCGGTGCCATGGTGCTCCGGGTGGCGCCTCGGGCCGCGCCACGCTGGGCGGCTGAGGGACGATCGCCCGGGGTTCAGCCCCAGGCGATCGCCACGCACTGCCATCGGTCCCGCCTGACCTCGAAGCGGGCGGCGACCGCGCGCGAGCGGCGGCCGTAGCGCACGTGTGCGCTGGCCTCCACCGCGTCGTCGCGGATCAGGGCGGTGCGCACGCCGACGACCACCGGACGTGCCGGGTGGGGCCTGCTGGTTCGTCCCGGCGTGGTGCCGGCGGCCTCGGCGACCGTCCGGGCGCGCGCCGACAGGTCCTCGTAGACCTCCGGCGCGGTGTGCCGCAGCACCTGGCTGACCGGACGGTCCCCGGAGGCGATCTCCACGAGCGCCTGGAGGTAACGGCCGACGAAGGCGTCGATGTGGCTGCGCTCGGCGCGAGCGAGCGCGACCAGGTCGGAGGAGCGGGCGCTGCGCAGGCGCGGGCGCGGGGGAGCGGTGCGCGGCGTGAGGTCCAGCGCGAGGGCGCCCTGCACGCTCGCGGGGGCGCCCGGGGCGCGTGCCGCCGGCCGGAGGTGGATGACCTCGGCGTGGGAGGGGTCCGGTGTGCTCATCATCGATTTCCGTTCTTCGGTGCCCGCGGCTGACGCCGGTCGGGGTGGGGGCCGGGCAGGCGCAGCGCCTGGCCGGGGAGGATCAGGTCGGGGTCGTCGCCGACGACGTCGCGGTTGGCCTGCCAGATCGCGTGCCAGCGCTCGGGCACGGAGCTGGCAGCTCCGGGCGCGGGGTGGGAGTCGGCGATCGACCACAGGGAGTCGCCGCGCCGCACGACGTAGGTCCACCCGGCAGCGGCCGGGCCGGGGTGGGCGGCGGGCCGCGCCTCGGTCCGGGGCGTCGCCTCGGCCTCCGGTGCGACGGCGCGCTCCGGCATGGGGAGCCCGGCGAGCAGCGTGGCTCCGTCCCCGTCTCCCTCTCCGTCGGCAGCCAGGGCGGGGGTGCCGCTGCCGGCCACCACGGCCACTCCGCACGCCAGCAGGACCAGCCGCCTGGTGGCGCCGCGCGGAGCAGCGGGGCGCCCGGTGCCGACGAGGACCTCGGCGACCGTGGCGGTGGTGATCGCCCACAGCCAGGCGAACGACACCGCCAGCCCGGTCGCGCACACCGCGACCAGCAGCTCGACCTCGGTGCCCGGACGTCCTCCCCGGTCGGCGACGGTCCGCCAGGCGCCGGGAGCCGCCGTGGCCGAGGCGAGCGCCACGGCGCTCACCGCCAGCCAGACGGCGACCGGTCGTGCGGCGCGATCTGTCCCCCGAGACATCGCGAACCTTTCGTTTGCGTGTGTTTGCCTCATTCAATGAAGGTTTGTGCCGCTTGTCAAAGGTTTCTCCACAGTCATCGTCGACGCCCTAGGCTCAGGGCATGTCCTGGGAGCACGACCTGTTCGCCCTGCTCGACGACCTCGAGGGGCAGGCCGCCGCTGCCTGGGAGGCCGACCGGGAGGCTGAGCTCGCCGACCGGGCCCGCACCGAGTACGGCGCCGTCACGTTCGCCAGCCGGCTCATGGCCTCCCGCGGCCACGACGTGGCGCTCGACCTGCCGCACGTCGGTCGGGTCGAGGGACGGTTGGCGCGCGTGGGGGAGGAGTGGTGCCTGCTCAGCGGGACGCGGCAGGACTGGATCGTCCCGTTCCGGGCGGTGAGTGCGGTGCACGGGGCCAGCGAGCGCTCGGTGCCCGAGGTCGCCTGGTCGCCCATCGACCGGCTGGGACTGCGGGCCGCGCTACGTCGTCTCGCCGACGCAGGAGCCCGGTGCCTGCTGCACCTGGCTGACGGCACCCGTCATGAGGCGTACGTCCACCGGGTCGGCGCCGACTTCCTCGAGGCCCGGGAGCCGGCCGGGAGCGAGCTGCTGGTGCCCTACGCCGGGCTGGTCGCCGTGCAGAGCCGCGAGGACTAGCTGCTCACAAGCGGGGATCAGGTGGCCTCGACGTCGTACGGCGGGACCTGCCCCTGGGGCAACGAGTCCCTGGCCTTCTCCTTCGCGGCCTCGCGGTCGACCTCGGCCATCGCCTCGGTGAGGTGCTTGCGCACGATCGAGCGCGGGTCGAGGTCGCGCAGCTGGAGGTCGGAGTACTCCGGGCCCAGCTCGTTGCGCAGCTCGTCGCGCGCGTTGTGGGCCAGCCCGCGGGCGCGGTGAAGGAGCTGGGCGGCCTGCCGGGCGAGGTCGGGCAGGCGGTCGGGACCCAGCACGACGACCGCCACGAGGGCGATCACGGCCAGCTCGAGGAGCCCCACGTCGAACATGGGTCAGAACCTACTGGTCAGAACCTGTTGGAGGGGGTCAGGCCGAGCTGGAGGCCGGCGAGTCCTCGCCCGCGGCCCGACAGCGTCGTGGCGACCCGGGTGAGCTCGCGGGCCGCGGGGGCCGTGGGGTCGGCCTCCACGATCGGCTTGCCGACGTCGCCGCCCTCGCGCAGCGAGATGTCCAGCGGGATCCGGGCCAGCACCGGCACGTCGTAGCCGAAGCGCTCCGAGAGCGTCGCCGCGACCCGGTCGCCGCCGCCGCTGCCGAACACCTCGAGGCGGTGGTCGTCCTCGGCCGGGCAGTGCGGGCAGGGGAGGTAGCTCATGTTCTCCACGACGCCGACGACACGCTGGTGCATCATCGAGGCCATCGTGCCGGCGCGCTCGGCGACCTCGGCGGCCGCCTCCTGCGGCGTCGTGACCACGACGACCTCGGCGCTCGGCAGGTGCTGGCCCAGCGAGATCGCCACGTCGCCGGTGCCCGGGGGCAGGTCGAGCAGGAGGGCGTCGAGGTCGCCCCAGTAGACGTCGGCGAGCATCTGCACGAGCGCCCGGTCGAGCATCGGCCCGCGCCAGGCGACGACCTGGTCGCGGCGCGGCTTGAGCATGCCGATGGAGATGACCGAGACGCCGCTGGGTGTGGGGACGGGCATGATCAGGTCGTCGACCTGGGTCGGGCGGGCGTCGGCGATGCCGAGCATGGCGGGCACGGAGTGGCCGTAGATGTCGGCGTCGACGATGCCGACGCGCAGGCCCTGCGCGGCGAGCGCGAGGGCGAGGTTGACCGTGACCGACGACTTGCCGACACCGCCCTTGCCGCTGGCGATGGCGTAGACCTTGGTGAGCGACCCGGCCTGGGCGAAGGGGATCTCGCGCTGGGCGCGGCCGTCGCTGAGGATCTCCTTGAGCCCGGCGCGCTGCTCGGCGGTCATCACGCCGAGGGTGAGGTCGACGGAGGTGACGCCGGCGACGCCGGAGACGGCCGCGGTGACGTCGCGGTTGATCGTGTCCTTGAGCGGGCACCCGGCGACGGTGAGCAGCACGTGGACCGCCACGGAGCCGTCCTCGGCGACCTCGACCGTGTCCACCATCCCCAGGTCGGTGATCGGCCGCTTGATCTCCGGGTCGTTGACGGTCGCCAGTGCGTCCATCACCTGCTGCTGCGTGGGGGTGCTCATGATGCCGAAGTCTACGAGCCGCCCCGCGACCTCACTGTCCCGGCCGCTGCACCCGGTCCGGGGGAGCCTGTGCGTTGTCGTCCGGACCGCGCGTCGAGAGGTCCTCGATGTCACCGAGCAGGCCGCGCAGCTCGGAGCGGAGGAAGTCGCGGGTGGCCACCTCGCCGACCGCCATCCGCAGCGAGGCGACCTCGCGGGCCAGGAACTCCATGTCGGCGTGGGCGCGGGCGTTGGCCTGCCGGTCCTGCTCGGCGATCACCTTGTCGCGCTGCTCCTGGCGGTTCTGCGCGAGCAGGATCAGGGGTGCTGCGTACGACGCCTGCAGGCTGAGCATGAGGGTGAGGAAGATGAAGGGGAACTCGTCGAAGCGCAGGTCGGCCGGCGCCAGGGTGTTCCAGGCCATCCAGACGATGACGAAGAGCGTCATGTACATCAGGAACCGCGCGGTCCCCATGAAGCGGGCGAACTGCTCGGCGAACGAGCCGAAGGCGTCGGAGTCGTAGGAGGGGCGGCGCACGAGGTGGCGTCGGGTCTCGCGCGGGGTGTCGAGCCGGGTGCGGCGGTTGTCGCTCATCGCCCGCCCCCTCCGCTTCCGGGTCCGGCGATGGGGCCGGGACGCGGGGCCCGGTCGCGCCAGCCCTCGGGGAGCATGTGGTCGAGCAGGTCGTCGACGGTGACCGCGCCGATCAGCCGGCCCTCGTCGTCCACGACGGGCGCGGCGACGAGGTTGTAGGTCGCCAGGTGGGCGGCCACCTCGTCCATCGTGGCGTCGGCGCGCAGCGGGTCCATGGAGTCGTCGAGGGCAGCGGCGACGAGCGTCGACGGGGGCTCGCGCAGCAGGCGCTGGATGTGGGCGGCCCCGAGCAGGCGACCGGTGGGCGTCTCGAGCGGCTGGCGGCAGATGTAGACGAGCGCCGCGAGCGACGGGGTCAGCTCGGGGTTGCGCACGTGGGCGAGGGCGTCGGCGATGGTGGCGTCGGGGGAGAGGATCACCGGCTCGGGCGTCATCATCGCGCCGGCGGTGTTGTCGGCGTACGACATGAGGCGCCGTACGTCCTCGGCCTCGTCGGGCTCCATCAGCCCGAGCAGGGTGGCCGCGGTCTCCGGGTTGAGGTCGGCGATGAGGTCGGCGGCGTCGTCGGCCGACATCTCCTCCAGCACGTCGGCCGCGCGTTCGGAGTCGAGGTGCTCGAGGATCTCGACCTGGTCCTCCTCCGGCAGCTCCTCCAGCACGTCGGCGAGGCGCTCGTCGTCGAGGGCCGCCACCACGGCCGTGCGCCGCTCTCGGGGGAGGTCGTGGATCATGTTGGCCGCGTCGGCGGGGCGCATGTCGTTGAGTGCAGCGATCAGGTGCGTCGCGCCCTGCGCCGGCTCGTGGCGGGTGAGTCCGGTGACGTCGCGCCACTCGGCGACGTGTGTCTGCCCGCGCCGGCGGAACCCCTTGCCGGGCTCCTGCACCGCCACGCGCGAGAGCACCCAGTCACGGTTGCGGGCCTGCTCCATCGCCACGTCGAAGACGACGCCGGTGACGCCGGGCCCGCCGGAGGGATCCTTGATGGTGACCGTCCGGTCGAGCATCTGGCCCATCACGAGCGTCTCGGTCGAGCGCTGCTCGAAGCGGCGCATGTTGAGCAGCCCGGTGGTGTGCACCTGGCCGCTGTCGACGGCGGTGATCCGGGTCATCGGGACGAAGATCCGGCGGCGGCCGAAGACCTCGGCGACCATGCCGAGGACGCGCGGCTGGCTCGTCTCGGTGCGGAGCGCGACGACCAGGTCGCGCACCTTGGCCACCTGGTCCCCCTGGGGGTCGAAGATCGGCAGCCCGACGAGCCGGGCCACGAAGACGCGGGTCGGGGTGGTGCTCACGTGCGCAACCGTAGCGTGCGCGGCGCTCGCGGAGTCAGGGCCACACCCGGTCCCAGGTGTTACCCTTTCATCGCTTTAGTCACTTCTGTCACATCGATCGGGGCCGGTCTGACGCGGTCAGTGGCCTGGTCGGTACACCTCGACGACGCCACTTCCCCGACGACTGTGAGGCTCCCAGCATGTTCGGCACGACCGCTCACCAGCGCACCACGCGCCCCGTACGACGCCTCTGCGCCGTTGCGCTGACGCTGGCCACCGGCCTCGTCCTCGGCCCGTCGACGCCCGCCTCGGCGACAGCAGTCTCCGACGAGGCGGTCCAGACGACGCCCGCCACCTCGTTCCGCGTCGGCACCTTCAACGTCCTCGGCGCCGACCACACCGCTCCCGGAGGCAAGCGCAAGGGCTGGGACTCCGGCGTCGTGCGCATGGACCGCGTGGTGAGCATTCTCGACGACCGCGACCTCGACGTGGTCGGCTTCCAGGAGTTCCAGCCGCCGCAGGCCGCCCGCTTCGCCGAGCTCAAGGGCGCCTCGTGGCAGACCTACCCGGGGCTCAACAACCCTGCCGGCCCCTCGGTCAACTCGATCGGGTGGGACGCCTCGGTCTGGCAGCTGCTCGAGGCCCGCACGCTGCCGATCCCCTACTTCGACGGCGTGCCCAGCCGGATGCCCGCCGTGCTGCTGCAGAACCAGGGCACCGGTCGTCGCGTGTGGTTCTTCAACACCCACAACCCCGCCGACGTGCGCGGCCCCGCCCAGCAGTGGCGTGACGCCGGTTTCGCGATGGAGGTCGCGCTGGCCAACGAGCTGCGCACCACCCACCCCGACGCGGCCTTCATCTCGCTCGGCGACAAGAACGACCGGGCGCGCTACTACTGCTCCGTCGCCCGGGGCGCCGACCTGTGGTCGGCCAGCGGTGGGTTCGTCGACGGCTCGACCTGCTCGGCCCCCACGAACGGCGCGATCGACTGGATCATGGGGTCCAAGGACGTCTTCTTCAACAGCTACACCCGCTACTGGAACGACTACGTCGCGCGCACCAGCGACCACCCCCTCTACCACGCCAACGTCGTCGTGCCGGCGTCCGCGCCGCCGGTGATCGACCACGTCGTGGTCGTCGCGGTGCCGGGCCTGACCTCGACCGTCGTCAACGGCTTCGGGGCCGACCTCGCCGAGGTCGCTCGCCTGACCCAGAACGGCGCCTCGACCACGAACGCGCGCACCGTCGTGGAGAACACCGGCCCGGACGCCAACCTGGTCTCGCTGCTGAGCGGACGACGGGTGTTCCCCAAGCGCGGCGGCCACGGCGTCGGCCAGAAGAAGGCGCTGCCGTCCACGGTGCACGCCTCGGCCGGGCAGTACGTCTCCAGCATCTTCGACCTCGCCCACAACACCTCCCGCCGCACGGCCTTCGTCTCCTCGCGTTCGCAGACCGAGCTGGTCCGCCGGAGCTGGAACCGCAAGTCGGGCGGCAAGGACCCCTACGGCAAGGACGACGGCACCGCCAAGATCGACTCCTTCAAGGTCAAGCGCGACGACGCGGTCGCGGTCGCCTGGTGGCGGGAGAAGATCGCGCGCCGGGCCAGCCACCTCAGCGTGATCGAGCTCTCGGGGGTCGCGAAGGCCGGCCAGGCCGACGGCTACACCGGTCCGGCCTACCAGAAGGCGGTGCGCAAGACCTTCCAGCGCATCGCGGCCATCCGGCGCAGCATCGAGAAGCAGTCGGTGATGAACGGCACCACGCTTCTCGTCGTCACCGGCACGGGCGGCGCGCAGCGCACCAAGGGCTCGTCGACCGCGTGGAAGCAGAGCTACCGGGTGCCCATGTGGATCACCGGCCCCGGTGTGGCCCCCGGCAGTGACCTGTACGCCCTCAACCCGGCGCTCACCTCGCCCGGCAAGCAGCAGCCGGCCTACTCCGGGACCCAGCCCGTCCGCGTCGGCGACGTCGCCAACCTGGTGACCCGCTCGCTCGGCCTGCCGCCGGTGCCGGGGTCGACGATGGACCCCTACCAGCGGTTCTCCGCCTTCGACCCGTTGACGGTGCCGGGGTCCTGATCGTCGGTTAGGCTGGCCTCACGAGCCGGTCCCGACCTGCGTCGAGGTCTGCCGCGAACCTCCGGCTCCCGTTCTCGCAGAAGGTGGCCGTGAAGCACAAGGATCCCTCCCCGAGCGCGCCCGGCCGCCCCCGGCCGCGCCCGCAGGTGTGGGCACCCGTGCTGGTGCTCGTGCTCGTCGCGGCCGTGGTGTGGGCCTCCTTCTTCTCCGGCCCCGGCCCGGTCGGACCCGCGGCCGACCCGGCGAGCTCGCAGACCGCCGACGTCCCGGGGGCCGCGTCCTCGGAGCCGGAGGCGGGGGAGGGCGGTGGCCGCTCCGACGACGAAGCCGGCGACGAAGCCGACGACGAAGCCGGCGACCGGGCCGACGACGGCGACCAGGCCGAGCCCGGCTCCGCCGACGGCGCCTCGGCCGAGGCCGCGCTCAACCGGTCGGTCAAGCGCTTCCGCGCCGCCCAGAGACGTCTGGCCAAGCGCGTGTCCGACCAGCTGGAGGCGCGCAGCCAGCCGGTGTCCTTCCGGGTCGCGAGCTTCAACGTGCTCGGCGACTCGCACACCGGTCCCGGGGGCAACAAGCCCGCCTCCTACCCCGACGCGGGCCCGCGCATGGACATGGCGATCTCGATGCTGCGCGGCAACGGCATCGACGTCGTGGGCTTCCAGGAGTTCGAGTCCACCCAGCACAACATGTTCACCGCCCGCGCCGGCGAGTACTCCCTCTACCCTGGACTCTCCTTGGGCACGAAGTCGGTGCGCTTCAACATCGCCTGGCGCTCCAGCATGTTCCGCCTCGTCGAGGCGCACACGCTGCCGATCCCGTACGCCGGCGGCAGCCGCATCGAGATGCCGGTGGTGCTGCTGGAGTCGACCACCACGGGGCGTCGCGCCTGGTTCGCCAACTTCCACAACCCCGCCGACACCCCCAAGCTCGGCAACAACGCCCGCTGGCGCTCGATGGCGGCCGGCATGGAGATCGCCCACCTGACGTCGCTGCACGCCGAGGACGGTTACCCCGTCATCGTGACCGGCGACTTCAACGAGCGCGCGGAGATCTTCTGCCGCTTCACCGCCGGTGGGGTGTTCTCCTCGGCCTCCGGTGGCAGCACGGGTGGCGCCTGCGCGCCGCCGCCGAGCATGCAGGTGGACTGGGTCTTCGGATCCACCGGCGTCGCGTTCGACGGCTATGCCGTGTCCGACGCCGGGCGGGCCTCCGACCACGCCATGGTCCACGCCGGGGCCACGCTGACCGAGGTCCCGTGAGGGGTCGCGGCCTCGATATACTCCGCCGCGTGAAGTCACTGGGCCAGCTGCGGCGTGCCGGCGCGCTGGACGTGCACCGCATCGACGACGAGGGGCTGCTCCTCGCGAGCCCCCGCGAGCAGCTGGTCGACGTCGCCTTCGACGGTCGGCGGATCTGGTCGTTCTGGCTGCACCGCGACGGCGAGCCCCACGACGAGGGACACCTCGTGCGGTGGCCCAAGCCGCTGCGTCCCTACATCGACGGCACCACCGACCTCACCCTCACCGATCCCGGCAGCGGCGCGGTGCTCCACGCCGCCACCGTCCACCTCGGCGAGAAGCAGGAGCGCATCGAGGTCGTCAGCCCGGCGGGTCGGCCGCTGGCCCTCGACAAGTCGCTCAAGCTGGTCGAGACGTTCGACCTGCGCGACGCCGCCCACGTCGAACCGCTGCTCGACGCCATCGAGGAGGTGCTCGGCGCCCTGCGCGAGGTCGGGCTCGATGCCTTCCTGGCCTACGGCACGGCTTTGGGTGCGATCCGCGACGGTGGGCTGATCGGCCACGACAGCGACGCCGACCTCGGCTACGTCAGCACCTACGACCACCCGGTCGACGTCATCCGCGAGTCCTTCCGGATCCAGCGTGCGCTCACCGACATGGGCTACCGCGTCACGCGCTACAGCGCCATCGCGCTCAAGGTGCACGTGCGCGAGAGCGACGGGCTCGACCGGGGCCTGGACGTCTTCGGCGGCTTCATGCGCGACGGCACCCTCTACCTCATGGGCGAGATCGCGGTCCCGTTCCGGCGTGACTGGATCCACCCCCTCGGCACCGCCTCGCTGGAGGGCCGCGAGTTCCCGGTCCCGGCCAACACCGACAAGTTCCTCACCGCGACCTACGGCCCCGGCTGGCGCGTCCCGGACCCGGCCTACAAGTTCACCACTCCCGCCAGCACGATCGAGCTCTTCAACGGCTGGTTCCGCGGGATGCGCACCGGCCGGGCGGGGTGGCACGGCTACCACAAGCGCACCATCCACCAGCAGCCGTCGGTCTCGGCCGTCGCCCGCGAGGTCGCCGAGCGCCACCCCGACCTGGCGACGTACGTCGACATCGGCTGCGGCCGCGGCGCGGACGTGGCCTTCTTCGCCGACCGCGGCACCCGCGCCATCGGCCTGGACTTCCAGCCCTTCGCCTACGAGGCCGAGGCGCAGCGGCGCGCCGACGACCCGCGCGTGAGCTTCCAGCTCTTCAACCTCCTCGAGCTGCGCCACGTCCTCGCGGTGTCGGCGTGGGTCGCGCGGACGCCCGGCCCGCGTGCCGTGGGCTGCGTCCACGTCATCGAGCGGCTCGGGCACCGGGGGCGGCTCAACATGTTCCGCTCGGCGCGCATGATGCTCGCCGGCACGACCGGGGCGCTGCACCTGCAGTTCCTCAGCGACAAGGGCCGTGACGGCTACGCTCGACGTACGGGCGCGCGCAAGCCCCTCGACCCGGCGGTCGTGGCCGCCGAGGTGGCCGAGTCGGGCGGCCGGATCCTCCACGAGGTGCGTGAGCGCGTCTCGGCGGAGCCCGGGAGCTCGCAGGTGTGCCGCATGACCATCGACTGGAACGGGTGAGGGAGCAGATGTTCGGACTGAAGAACCGGCAGGGAGCCCACGGGGGTGACCTCGAGCGGCGCGTCGCCGCCCTCGAGGAGGCCGTGCAGGAGAACCGGGCGCTCAACGTGCGCCTCGCCGAGCTCACCGACGTCGTCTCCGAGCTCCTCCTCCCGGTCGCCGCCCGCGACGAGAAGAGGCTGGAGGAGCTGCTCGGGAAGTACCGCGGGGACTTCTCTTGAGCCCAGGCCCGGGCGCCGGCCGTCCGCGCCGGGTCTTCCTGCACATCGGCCTGCCCAAGACCGGGACGACCTATCTCCAGCAGGTCGTCTGGGCCAACCGGGACCGGCTGCGGTCCGACGGCCTCCTCGTCCCCGGCTTCGGGCACCGCGAGCACCTCTGGGCCGCCCTCGACCTGCAGGAGCGCCCGCGGCTCGCCAAGCGGCACAAGAACGCGCCGGGCGCCTGGCAGCGGTTGGTCGACGAGGCCGCGTCGTACGACGGTGACGTGCTGCTGACGCACGAGTTCCTCTGCGGCGCCAGTGCGGAGCAGGCCTCCCGCGCGGTCGCGGCCTTCCCCGGCGCCGAGGTCCACCTCGTCGTCACCGCCCGCGACGCCGCCAGCGTGGTCTCGGCCGGGTGGCAGGAATCGGTGAAGAACGGCAGCAGCGTGGGCCTGGACGACGTGATGGCCGGCAAGCCGGCCGGCGGGCCCGAGTTCAGCATGCGCACCTGGGACCTCGCCGGGGTGCTCGAGCGGTGGACCGCGGACCTGCCGGGAGAGCGGGTCCACGTGCTGATGATGCCGGGCCGCGGGCAGGCGCCCGACCTGCACTGGCGCCACTTCGCCCAGGTGCTGGGCCTGGACCCCGACGCCTACGACGTACCGGTCGAGTCGGTGAACCCGGCCCTGGGCATCGTGCAGATCGAGACGCTGCGCCTGGTGAACCAGCACCTGCCGGCGTACTCCGCCCACGACCGCGGCGTGTGGATCCGCGGCTACCTCGCCGAGGACCTGCTCGCGCGGCAGCCGCGGGAGCGTGGCGGGCTGCCCGAGCACCACCGTGCCCGGTTCGACGAGCTGGACCGCGCCGCCGCGGAGCTGATTGCCACGCGGGCCTTCGACGTGCGAGGGGACCTCTCCTGCCTGGAGGTGGGGGAGCCTGGCGGGGCGGGGAAGGGCGCCGGTCGGGAGCCCGGGACCGTCACGGCCGACGAGCTGCTCGAATCGGCGGCCCGCCTGGTCGCTGATATCGTGGCCGACGTCCGCGCGAGCACGGGTGACGTGCCGCCGCGGTCCCGGGGGATTCACTGACCCGGGTGCCATGGGGCACCCCGAGGGAGTTGTACGTGCGTTCGAAGCTCATTGCCCTGCTGGCCACCTGCGGTCTTGCCGCCTCGCTGATGGCGCCCGCCGTGGGTGCCTCCTCCGCCGGCGCAGCAGCGCCGGGCGGCACGGTGTCCACCTCCGGGCTGCTGGCGACGACGCTCGCGGCGCGCAAGCCCAACAAGCCCAACAAGCGCTGGAAGGTGCCGATCGGGCCGAAGTTCAACAACCCGATGGTGCCCAAGGACCGCTTCGTCATCGAGCGCCACGTGCTCCGCGCGATCCGCAACACGCCCAAGGGCGAGAAGATCATCATCTCGGCCTACTCGCTCGACCGGCAGGTCTTCGCCGACGAGCTGATCCGCGCCAAGAAGCGCGGGGTCAAGGTGCAGGTGCTGCTCAACGACCACCTGGTGCCCAACGCGCAGGTGCGCATCCAGAAGGTGCTGGGCAACAACACCAAGAAGAAGAGCTTCCTCAAGCGCTGCGTGTCCGGCTGCCGGGCCGACAAGAACGAGTACAACAACCTGCACAGCAAGTTCTACCTCTTCTCGCGCACCGGCCGGAACCGCAACGTCGTCATGCTGGGCTCCTACAACATGACCCTCAACGCCGTCCGCTGGCAGTGGAACGACCTGTGGACCGCGGTCGGCAAGCGCACCCTCTACGACCAGTTCGAGGCGCTCTTCAACGACATGCGCCCCGACTGGGACAAGCGCAGGGCGACCTACGAGTTCTGCTCCGCCGGGCGCGTCTGCCCGGCCGGTGACATGGAGAAGTACTACAACATCGTCTTCCCCCGCTACACCACGCAGAACAACGACGTCGTGCTGGGCATCCTCGACAACATCCAGTGCGTCTACGCCGACCCCGCGACGGGAGCGCAGAAGCGCACGCAGCTGGCCCTGTCGATGCACACCATGCGCGGCAACCGCGGCAACTACATCGCCGACAAGCTCCGCGAGCTCTACGCGCAGGGCTGCAACCTCCGGGTCAACTACGGCCTCATGGGCTTCCACACCAAGCAGCAGATCGGTGCGCCGACCGCGCGCGGCCGCGTGCCCCTGCGCTCCACCGGCTTCAACCTGCGCGACGACGTGCCCACCGGCGACCCCGAGATCGACGACATGCCGGAGAGCATCGAGCGCTACACCCACCACAAGTACTTCGTGCTCAAGGGCTCCTACAAGGGCGTGCCCGACTCGCACATCGTGTGGACCGGCTCGACCAACTGGTCCAGCCTGGGCACCCCCCAGGACGAGATCATGTTCTCGATGCACGGGCGCGGCCTGGTCCGCGACTACATGGCGAACTTCGACCTCATGTGGCAGAAGCCCTACAGCCGCGACGCCTACACCACGACGTACTCGTCGTGGCGGATGGTCAACGGCCGCCGGGTCGGCATCGACCCGATGGTCACCGTCGAGCCGGACCGCCTGCGTGGCGGCGGCCCGACGTGGGAGAACGACTGACCCAGCGGGTCACCCCTCCTGGTCGACCGCGTCCTCGGCGGGCAGCAGCGACTCGGCCAGGCTGCGGACGGTCTCCGCGTCCGGGCCCTGGAGCAGCACGGTGCTGCCCTTGAGGTCGTAGGCCAGCACGCTCGCGCCCTCGTGGTCCCACGCCGACCAGGTGCCGGTGCCCCAGTCGGTGAGGTCGACCCCCTCGGCCTCCGTGACGTCGGCCTCGGCCAACGCATCGGCGCTCGTGCCGGGGAGCTGGTCGAGCACGACGTCGCCGCTGGGTGCGGTGAACTCCATGCGCCACCACTGCGGGTCGGGGCTGTAGCCGCCGCCGACCGTGGTCCACCCGTCGGGGAGGACGCTGGGGACCATGGTGATGAGCTCGTCGTCGACCGCGCGCAGGGCGGCGTCCTTGTAGCTCGGACTGATGGTCGGCTCGCTGCCGAAGTCGACGGGCTCGACCGGTTCGGCCGTGGCGGTGGGCGCCGAGGTGGTGCTGGTCGGAGCAGGGTCGTCGGCGGACTGACCGGTCCCCTCACCGCAGGCGCCGGCCAGCAGCACGAGCGAGAAGGTCAGGACGGGTGCGGTCGTACGAGTCGGTCGCATGGGCTGATTCTCTCACGCACGGCGTGTGACATCAGTCTCCGCCGCAGCCCCTGCCCAGGTGAACGACCCGTAACTAGACTCCGGAACGTTCCGCCCCACGACCGCACAGGAGCCCACGTCATGCCTCGTCTCTGCCAGACCGAAGGCCTCACCGAGGACCAGACCGAGATCCTCAAGGCCGTGCGGCAGTTCGTCGACGAGAAGATCATCCCGGTGGCGACCGAGCTCGAGCACAAGGACGAGTACCCCACCGAGATCGTCGAGGGCCTCAAGGAGCTCGGGATCTTCGGCCTGATGATCCCCGAGGAGTACGACGGCCTCGGCGAGTCGCTGCTGACCTACGCGCTGTGCGTCGAGGAGATCGCCCGCGGCTGGATGAGCGTCTCGGGCGTGATCAACACCCACTTCATCGTCGCCTACATGCTGATGCACCACGGCACCGAGGAGCAGAAGCAGAAGTACCTGCCCCGCATGGCGACCGGCGAGGTGCGCGGCGCCTTCTCCATGTCCGAGCCGGGCCTCGGCTCCGACGTGTCGGCCATCTCGACCAAGGCCGTGCGCGACGGTGACGACTACGTCATCAACGGCCAGAAGATGTGGCTGACCAACGGCGGGTCCTCGACCCTGATCGCGGTGCTGACGAAGACCGACGAGGGTGCGGAGACGCCGTACAAGAACATGACGACCTTCCTGGTGGAGAAGGAGCCCGGCTTCGGCGAGACCGCACCCGGCCTCACCATCCCGGGCAGGATCGACAAGATGGGCTACAAGGGCGTGGACACGACCGAGGCCATCTTCGAGAACCACCGCGTGTCCGCCGACCAGGTGCTGGGCGGCGAGCCCGGCAAGGGCTTCTACCAGATGATGGACGGCGTCGAGGTCGGCCGCGTGAACGTCGCGGCCCGGGCCTGCGGCATCGCCAACCGTGCCTTCGAGCTGGGCGTGGCGTACGCGCAGCAGAGGGAGACCTTCGGCAAGCCGATCGCCGAGCACCAGGCCGTGCTGTTCCGCCTCGCCGAGATGGCGACCAAGGTCGAGACCGCTCACACCATGATGGTGAAGGCGGCGCGGATGAAGGACTCCGGCCAGCGCATGGACGTCGAGGCCGGCATGGCGAAGATGCTCGCGTCGGAGTACTGCAACGAGGTCGTCGAGGCGTCCTTCCGGATCCACGGCGGCTACGGCTACTCCAAGGAGTACGAGATCGAGCGCCTCTACCGCGAGTCGGCCTTCATGCTGATCGGCGAGGGCACCTCCGACATCCAGAAGATGATCATCGGACGAAGCCTGCTCAAGGACTACAAGCTGCGCTGACCGGCGGCCTCGACGGCGGCGCCCTAGACTCCCGCCATGAGGGGCTTCCGGGCGAAGGACTCCGACCGAGACCGTTTCGTCGAGCTGATCGAGGCGGCGTACGTCGACGGGCAGCTGGGCGCGGTCGACCGTGACCTGCGGGTCTCCCGCGCACTGTCGGCAGAGACGCTCGACGAGCTCCAGACGCTCACGCGCGACCTGCGGCCGCCGCCCGGCGGCCTGCCAGCCGTTGCGGCGCGCACCCCGGCGTACTCCCGCAGGCTCCTCGGCGTCCTGCTGCTCCTGGGCGCGGTGGTCGCGATGCTCGGCCTCGGGGTCGCCGGGCTGGTGCTCTTCGCGAGCGTCGACACCGGGTCGGAGACGTCCCCGTCCGTCGCGGTCGAGTCGGCGCAGGCGGAGCCGGCGCCCCGACGGGCCGGGGCCGAGCCGTCCTTCGAGATGAACCCGGCCGGGGTGCGCGGCTTCGTCCGTGCCTACGAGCGCCGGTTCGGCACCCTCGACGTCTACGAGGTGGGCCTCTACCCCGCCCGCGTGGGGGTCCGGGCGCCGGTGCGCGGATCGCGGCCGCGGATGGAGCGGTGGACCTGGGACGGGGAGTGGCGCCAGGACAGCGACGCCTCGGCCGTGCGCGGGCCCGACGAGATCATCGACCTCGGCTCCCTCGACGTGCGCCGTCTCTTCGCCAACATCACCACGGCGCGCAGGACCCTCGAGGTGCCGGGCGCGGAGCTCACCCACGTGCTGGTCGACGACGGGAGCCGGGTGCCGACCGTCGACATCCACGTCGCCAACGCCTTCGACGAGAGCGGCTACCTCACGACCACGCTTGAGGGCGACGTGCTGCGGGCCCACCCCTACAGGGCGTGAGCCCCACGTGACGGAGGCCACGTGGGCCCGGCCGTCGCGACGACCGTGGCTGCGGCACGATGTGCGGCATGAAGACGAACGCCGGCAACTTCTTCGAGGACTTCACGCTCGGGCAGGTCATCGAGCACGCCACTCCGCGCACGATCACCGAGGGTGACCGCGCGATCTACGGTGCGATCTACCCGACCCGCTTCGCGGTCCCCTCCTCGGCGGAGTTCGCCGCCTCGGTCGGGCTGTCGCCGCACCCGGTGGAGGAGATGGTCGGCTTCCACGTCGCCTTCGGCAAGACCGTCCCCGACGTCTCGCTCAACGCGGTCGCCAACCTCGGCTACGCGGAGTGCCGCTTCCACCAGCCGGTCGTGCCGGGCGACACGCTGCGCACCCGTTCGGAGGTCATCGGCCTCAAGGAGAACTCCAACGCTCGCACCGGCGTGGTGTGGGTGCGCTCGACCGCGACCAACCAGCGCGGTGAGGTCGTCATCGACTGGGCGCGCTGGGTGATGGTGCACAAGCACTCGGCGGAGTCCCCGGCCCCGGAGACCGTGGTGCCGTCGCTCGCCGATGCCGTCGCGCCCGGCGACCTGGTGGTGCCCGCCGGCCTCGACTTCTCGGCGTACGACACCGCGGCGGCGGGGTCGCCGCACCTGCTGGGCGACTACGGGGTGGGGGAGCGGATCGACCACGTCGACGGCGTGACCCTCACCGACGCCGAGCACATGATGGCCACGCGCCTGTGGCAGAACACCGCCAAGGTGCACTTCAACACCGACGCCCGTCCGGACGGCCGACGCCTCGTCTACGGCGGCCACGTCATCTCGCTGGCCCGCGCGCTGTCCTTCAACGGGCTCGCCAACGCGCAGCTGGTGGCTGCGATCAATGCAGGCGCCCACGTCGCGCCGGCCTTCGCCGACGACACCGTCCACGCCTGGTCGGAGGTGCTCGAGGTCGCCGAGCTCGAGGCGCCCGCCGTCGGGGCCCTGCGGCTGCGCCTGGTCGCGACCCGCGGGCGCGACGAGTCGATGACCCTGCGTGGTGAGGACGGGAAGTACGCCGACGGCGTGCTGCTCGACCTCGACTACTGGGCGCTCGTCCCGCGCTGAGGCCCGCTCCGCCGCAGGAGGTCGGCCGTGACGAGGTCGAGCGCCTGATCGAGGGTGGCCGGCGCGGTCGCGTCGCCCAGGCGGGCGAGGACGGTCGTGGCCGCCGCCAGCAGCTCGGCGACGGTCGCGTCGTCAGGCGTACGCCCCGCGCGCGGGTCGGCGGGCAGCAGGTCCGCGAGGTCGCCCACGACGTCGTAGGCCCGTGCGCCGAGCTCGGCGACGCTCGCCTGCGAGCGCTCGAGGACCCAGCCGTGGTGCCGAGCAGGCAGCACGAAGGACTCACGAGTGGCGGAGCCGGCCAGTGCCTCCGGCACGAACGAGCCCTTGATGTGACGGGTGAGCGCCGGCGAGCGGCGGGGGCGGGGGATGCGCTCGTTGACCTGCCGCAGCAGCTCGGCCTCCACGAGGCCGAGCGAGTCGTTGGGGCGGCGTGCCTCGGCGTCGAGCCCTGTCACGTCGAGGCCCAGGACCGCGGCCGTGCGCGACCAGAGCTCGTCGCGCGGGGCGCCCGACGGGGGCACGACGGCGAGGTGGACGCGGTCGGACGGGAGGCCTGCGGACCAGCGGTCCGCGATGGCGGGGACGTCCTGGTAGCGCCAGAACTTCTGGTCGTCCTCGCCGCGCCGCACGGTGGCGAGGAAGCGGCGGTAGGGCTGGCGCGCGCCCATCTTCACGCGCTGCTGCCAGGCCGAGGGCAGGACCCGGCCGAGGTCGCGTGCCGTGATCACGACGTGGACCTCCTCGGCCGCGCCGGCGAGGTCGGTCAGCGCCGCGGCGGCCGCGTCGGGCGGCGAGTCGGCGAAGTGCTCGTTGCTGACCAGGACGTCGCCCAACCAGTCACGGGCCTCGTCGACGAGGCGCTGCCAGGTGGCGAGCTCGTGCGGGTCGAGCCGTTCGACGTGGGCGGACATGCCCTTGACCAGCGCGGCGGCGGTGAAGTGCTCGCGACGGCCGGTGCCCGGGAGCAGCAGGCCACGCTCCCGCAGCTCGTCGCGGTGGCGCCACCAGAGGTCCTGCAGGTAGGTGGTGCCCGACTTGGCCGTGCCGACGTGGAGGAACACGCGCCGAGCCATGCCGGTGAGGATACTGGGTGCGGCAGACTCGCCCCGTGGCCTGGGATCGCGAGTTCTTCTACGACACCTACCCGCGCGTCGAGGAGGCCTTCGCCGCGCGCCTCGAGGAGAGCCTGGCCCCGCGCGACCCGTCTATCATGCTGCAGGTGGTGCGCGAGCTCGACCTGCCGCCCGACAGCCGGGTGGTCGATGTCGGCTGCGGCGACGGCGCCCACGCCTTCCGGCTGGCGACGCACTTCGGCCTGCGGGTCCTCGGCATCGACCCGGTGCAGCGCCACCTCGACCTGGCCCGCGCGGCCCGGCGCGACCTCGTCCCCGAGATCGCGTCGCGTGTCTCCTTCGAGCGCGGCACCGCGGCGGCACTCCCGGCACCCGACGCCTCGCTGGACCTGGTCTGGTGCCGCGACGTGATGGTCCACGTCGAGCACCCCGAGGACGCCTGGGCGGAGTTCGCCCGGGTGCTGCGTCCCGGCGGCCACGTCGTGTCCCACCAGGTGGTCGCGACCGACCTGCTGCCACCCGACGAGGCCGACTGGCTCTTCGACGTGAGGGGGGTGGTGCCCTCCAGCGCCGACGCGCGGGTCGTGGACGAGGCGATCGCGCGCTCCGGCCTCGAGGTGGTCGACTCGATCGACCTGGCCGGGGAGTGGGGCGAGTGGTCGCAGGAGCACGAGGGGGCGGGCGGCCGCGCGCTGCTGCACCTGGCGCGCCTGCTGCGCGACCCCGAGCGCTACCGCGCCGAGTTCGACGACGAGGCGTACGACGTGATGCTCGGCGACTGCCGCTGGCACGTGCACCGCATGTCGGGTGGCCTCGCGGGACGGCTCGACGTGCTCAGGCGGCCGCGCCGCGGTTAATCGCTCGCCACCTCTTGACGCCTTTGGCAGGGTGGGTCCTCCGACGTACGAGAGCCCTCACGTCCACCCAGGAGGACCCCATGGCCGACCAGGACCCCAACGCAGACATCAAGGCGAAGATGAGGGAGGCGCTCGAGCGCAAGAAGGGCCACCTCCACCCCGACGACAGCGCGGCAGCGCGCGAGAAGGCCCACGGCTCGGAGGTCAACGACAAGAACGTCGCCAAGCCGATGCACCGCCGCAAGGCCGGCGGCGGCGGGGTCTGAGCCCGCCTGCCGGCGGACGGCTCCGACCCGACGTCGTCCGCCGGCGCGAGCGGAGGCACCGCTGCGTGGCAGACTCGCGGACATGTCTGCCGATGCCCCTGCCCCTGAGCTCTGGCTGGTGCGCCACGGCGAGACCGAGTGGAGCCGCGACGGCAAGCACACGTCCACCACCGACCTGCCGCTGACCGAGGTCGGCGAGGCCGCGGCCTGCGCGCTCGTCCCTCGACTGGCGGACGTGGAGTTCGACCTCGTGCTGACCAGCCCGCGCCGGCGCGCCCGGCGCACCGCCGAGCTGGCCGGCTTCTCCGACGCCGAGCCCGACGAGGACCTGGTGGAGTGGGCCTACGGCGACTACGAGGGCATCACCACGCCCGAGATCCGCGAGACCGTCCCGGGCTGGACGGTCTGGACCCACCCGACCCCGGGTGGCGAGAGCGCCGACGAGGTCGCGACCCGTCTGGACCGCGTGGTGGACCGCGCTCGCGACCACCGACGCACGCTCGTCTTCGCCCACGGCCACTCGCTGCGGGTGCTCACCGCCCGCTGGCTCGAGCAGTCGGCCGCCGAGGGGCGCTTCTTCCGCCTCGACGTCTCCACGATCTCGGTGCTGGGCTTCGAGCGCGAGACCCCGGTCCTGCTGAAGTGGAACAGCTGAGGCCGACGTGCGGATCGACCTCCACACCCACTCCGCGGCCAGCGAC
The DNA here is from genome assembly GCF_021083185.1 of Nocardioides furvisabuli. Classification (GTDB taxonomy): domain Bacteria; phylum Actinomycetota; class Actinomycetes; order Propionibacteriales; family Nocardioidaceae; genus Nocardioides; species Nocardioides furvisabuli. The sequence continues at coordinate 241,957 of NZ_JAIGQB010000005.1, forward strand.
GGCACCGACACCCCCGGCGACCTGGTCCGTGCGGCCGCGGCCGCCGGGCTCGACGTCGTCGCGCTGACCGACCACGACGCGATGTCGGGCTGGGCGGAGGCGGGCCGCGCGGCCGACGAGGTCGGCATCACGCTCGTGCCGGGCCTCGAGATCAGCACGCGGCTCGGCCACCGGGGCGTGCACCTGCTCGGCTACCTCCCCGACCCGACGTACCCGCCCCTCGTCGCCGCCCTCGACCGCATCCTCGCCGGGCGCACCGAGCGCACGCCTGCGATCGTCGCGGCGCTGCGCGGGCACGGCATCGACATCACCGAGGACGACGTACGCCGCGAGGCGGGCGGGTCCGTGGCGGCCGGGCGCCCCCACGTCGCCGACGCCCTGGTGCGGATGGGCGTCGCGCGCGACCGGACCCAGGCCTTCGACGACCTGCTCGACCCCGGCCGTCCCGGCTACGCCAGCCGCTACGCCACGCCGCTGGAGGAGATGATCGGGCTCGTCGTCGCGGCCGGCGGCGTCACCGTGATCGCGCACCCCTGGGGTCGCAGCGGACGCTCGGTCCTCGACGAGGCGACGCTCGCCCGGCTCAAGGACCTCGGGCTTGCCGGGATCGAGGTCGACCACCAGGACCACTCGCCGGCCGAGAGGGTCGAGCTGCGCGGCATCGCCCGCGACCTCGACCTGGTCGCCACCGGCAGCAGCGACCACCACGGGCTCGGCAAGGTCGACCACGACCTCGGGGTGCACACGACCGACCCCGAGCAGTACGAGCGGCTCGTGTCGCTGGCGTCACCTCCGACGCACCGCTGACCGGTCGCGGGACACTCCTCCCATGGCCGACCTCGGGTACGACAGCGACTTCCTGCAGACCCCGCTCGTTCCTCCCGGCACCGGTGAGGTCGCGGGCGGCGCGCTCCTCGACTACACGCACTTCACCGTGCAGATGCACCCCAGCCGTCGACTCGCGTGGTGGGTGGCGTGGAACATCGACGGCCTCCGGCTCTTCCCCAGCGAGTCGATCAGCCGGTCGGGCGAGCGGTTCCGCGCGGACCCGCGCATCCCCGCGTCGGAGCAGACGCTGGACGAGGCGTACGCCGACAACCGGCTCGACCGTGGGCACGTGGCCCGTCGTTCGGACCTGCTCTGGGGCACCCTCGAGGAGGCCCGGGCGGCGAGCTCGGACTCGTTCTTCTTCACCAACATCACGCCCCAGGTGGACGACTTCAACCAGTCCGGACGGGGTGGTGCCTGGGGCCTGCTCGAGAACGCCGTCCTCGCGCAGGACGGCCTCGAGGACCGGAGGCTGACGCTCTTCGCGGGGCCGGTGCTCCGCGAGGACGACCCGACCTATCGCGGCATCGTCCAGGTCCCTCGCGAGCACTGGAAGGTCGTCGTCTACCGGATGGGCGGCGAGCTGAGGTGCAAGGCGTTCGTGCTGTCCCAGCGCCTCGTGCTGGCGCGCTGGGACGAGCAGGCCTTCCTCGACGACTTCGACACCTACCTCGTGCCGCTCGACCTGCTCGAGGAGCGCACCGGACTCACCTTCGCCGGCCTGTGGGCCGACGTCCCGGCCGCCGAGCTCCGCGAGCCCGGCGCGCCGGTGCTCGTGGAGGAGGTCGGTCAGGTGGTCTGGTAGCACCGGTCGTTGAAGACCCGATGGAGGGCGGTGCGACGCCTGTTCGAAAATAGTTCTCCACAGATCTGTTCTGGCAGGTCAGGGTGTCGGTGGCGTCTGGGACGATGGACGTATGTCCACTTCGACGCTCACCTCCGACACCCGGGTCACCGACCGGGTGGCGCTGGATCGTGCGGCGGCAGCGATGAGCGCGAAGCGGCGGGTCGAGGTGGAGGTGCTGGAGGCGGCGCTGGCATGGGCGCACGCGCACCTGGTGCCCGACGACGTCGATCCGGGCGAGGTCGCGGGCTGGCGTTCGGACACGGTCCGGAGGCCGGGGACTGCTGCGGCGTTGTTCGGCGAGCGCCCGCTGCCCCTCGCGGGGGAGGGAACGCCGCTGGTGGCGGAGTTCTGCGTGATGGAGCTCGCGGCCGTGCTGGACCTCTCCCACGAGGCGACCTTGGCGCTGCTGGGGGACGTGCTGGACCTGGCCCACCGCCTTCCGCGCCTGTGGGCGCTGGTGCGTGCGCTGCGGGTCCCCGTGCACCTCGCCCGTCTGGCCGCCAGCGAGTCCCGCGACCTCGCCGCAAGTGCGGCAGTTCATGCGGACCGGCTGCTGGCATGGCAGCCGCGTCGGTTGAACCCGCATCGGGTCGGGGTGCTGGTCCACGAGGCCCGGTTGTACGCCGACCCCGACCGTGCGATCGCCGACCACGACGCCGCGATGGACGCTCGGAGGGTCGAGGTGCACCACGAGGAGGGCGCACCTGGCACGAGCGAGGTGTTCATGACCCTCGACGCGGCGGACGCGGTCGCGTTCGACCGCACGGTGTCGACGATGGCCGCGACCATGCGGTCGCTGGGTCACGAGGGTGAGCTGGGTGTGCGGCGGGCGCACGCCGTCGGGGTGCTCGCGGACCCGCAGCAGGCTCTGGACCTGCTGGCTGCAGCTGACGTCGGTGACCCGGACCGGGCGGTCGACCCGGAGTCCGATCCGGCGGTCTGCGTCGCCGAGGACGTGGCCCACGGCTCGGCCGACCCGTTCCGCACGCCCTCGGGCAGTGGCGGTGAGGTCGTGCTGGTCTTCCACGTCACCGACCGCGACCTCCTCGACGACACGCACGGCGTCGCCCACTCACCGACGCTGGGCCCGATGCTGACCGGTCGCCTGAGGGCGTGGTTGCTGTGTGCCGGGCAGGTGACCGTCAAGCCGGTGGTGGACCTCGACCCCGCCGCACATCCGCCGGTCGACGCCCATGATCCGCCGGCCCGGATGGCCGAGATGGTCCGGCTGCTGGACGAGACGTGCGTCTACCCGCGGTGCGGGCGCCCCTCAGTCCGCTGCGACCTCGACCACACAGAGGAGTACGTCCCGATGGACGAGGGTGGTCCGCCGGGCCAGACCCGACCGGCGAACCTCGCGCCCCTGTGCCGCCGGCACCACCGCGCCAAGACCTTCGGAGACTTCACCTACCGGCGCCTGGACGACGGGTCCTACGAGTGGACCCTTCCCTCTGGCGTCACCATCAGGAGCGACCCGCCCGAGCGGCGCCCGAGACCCTGACCGCCCCACAGCCCGATCACCCAAGTGGTGATCGGGCCACAGGCGCGTACCCGGCCGGTTCCTGGCCGTCTCAGAACGACCTTTTCAGCCGTACGGATCGCGACAGGTCCGGGCGAGCGTAGCCGCCCTGCCAGCGGCAGATCCGGACGCTCAGCACACGGCCACGGACTCCACCACGCGATCATCGTCGTAGCAGAGATTCAATCGACCCGGGTCGAAGTCCGCGGTCGCCATTGCCTCCGGCTCATGCGCTCGGACGAACCATCCGGCCGAACTCGCCCGGGTGGCTGCCTCGTCTACATCGAGCCCCACGAGTTGCTTGTAGTCGAACTGATCGTCTCGTCCGCTAACCCCGGGTGGGGGCTGAACAGTCCAGGACTCACCTCGCCGGGGTTGTACCAAGAACTGGACCGGCGTGCGGTCAGTCAGCGCCACTGGGTGCTGGGCCAAGGAGCCGGTTGCGACGGTCTCGTCTCTCGGGGCGACCTCGAACTTGATGGCGCGGCCCTCGGGGCCCATCACGTACCAAGTGAACGGCAGATCCTGGCCGCTGCGATGCGCGGCGACCTCGCTGATGTCACGAAACGACGGCATGTTTCAGACTCGCACAGCGGCATGTCACGATGCGCGGATCGCGGCAGATCCGCGCGATCATCGCGGCAGGAGCGGTCGCTCGTCAGACCTGCTGGTTCAGTGAGTGCTGGTGTGCTGGGTGAGCATGGCAGCGGCCTCATTGAAGTCTGAGGCCGACGCAGACCAGTCGTCATCGCCGCAGAAGACATCGACAGCGGCGCCGTCCTGCGCTGGTACGAAGTGGCCCCGCGCCGCATCCGCACGCACGGCCCCGTACGGGACCGATGTCTTGGACCCATTGGGAAGCCGCACGAGAGCCCGGCCATCCCGGTCCTCGATGAAGGTGGCTACGACGCTGCACAACTGTCCTGGCTCCACTGGGTCAGTGTGACCCATGCCGACAGAGTCGGGGGCCATCCGCACATCGGCAGTTCCGGATGTTCGCCGAGCGCCCCTCCGTCACCCCAGCAGCGCGGCGAGGTCTGAGACCGTCCGGCCCGCGAGGGTCTGCCAGGTCGTGAAGTCGCCCGCATCGGGCAGCACCGCATCGTTCGGCACGGCGAGCGTTGCCGCACCCGACGCCATGGCCGACGCCAGCCCGTTGGATGAGTCCTCGACCGCCACGCAGTGCTCGATTCGTACGCCGAGCAGCTCGGCCGCACGCAGGTAGGGCTCGGGCGACGGCTTGGTCCGGGTGACGTCCTCGGCCCCGACCACCACGCTGATGGCGCCGTCCGGCGCGGCACCCGCCACCAGCGCGGCCATCTCGTGGCTCGAGGTGGTCGCGATGGCACAGGGGATGCCCTGCTGCTGCAGGGCGGTCAGCAGCTCCCGCGCACCCGGGCGCCACGGCACGGTCTCGTGGAGCGAGTCGATGACAGCGCGCTCGAGCGTCGCGACCAGCTCGGCCGCCTCGAGGTCGACGCCCGCTGCCTGCACCGCCAGCGCGGTGTCGTGCATGTCCGCACCCACCAGCGCCAGGCCCTGCTCGGTCGACCACGTCCCGCCGTGCTGCTCGGCCACGGCGAACTGCTGCGCGATCCAGATCGGCTCGCTGTCGATGAGGGTGCCATCCATGTCCCACAGGACGGCGGCGAGGGTTGCGGTCGTGGGCACTACTTCCGCCCCATCGACTGCGTCAGCCGCAGCACCCGGTTGGGGACGACCGAAGTGAGCGCGCGGACGGCCTTGTACTGCGCGCCCGGGATGGAGTAGACGCGACCCTTCTCGAAGTCCTTCAGAGACGTGCTCACGAGGAACCCGACGTCGAGCCACATCAAGCCGTCGCCGCGCTTGACCTGCATCCGCTCGTGGAACTCGGTCTTGGTGAAGCCCGGGCACAGGGCCATCACCTTGACGCCGCGCGAGGCGTACTCCAGGTGCGCCCACTCGCTGAAGCTGTTGACCCACGCCTTGGCCGCGGAGTAGCTGCCGCGAGGGAGGAAGGCGGCGACGCTGGAGACGTTGATGATCCCGCCGTGCCCGCGCTCGGCCATCGCGCCGAGGGCGGCGTGGCTGAGCCGCAGCACCGCGGTGACCAGCACCTCGAGCATCGCGGTCTCCTCGTCGGCGGTGTTGTCGAGGAAGCGCTTCTTCAGCCCGAAGCCGGCGTTGTTGACCAGCAGGTCGACCGGGTGGTCGCGGTCGGCCAGGCGCGCCTCCACGCGAGCGAGGTCCGCGCGGTCGGTGAGGTCGGCGACCAGGACCTCGACGTCGACCTGGTGGGCGCGGCGCAGCTCCTCGGCCACCTGCTCGAGGCGGGCCGCGTCGCGGGCGACGAGGACGAGGTCGTCGCCGCGCGCGGCGAGCTGGACGGCGTACTCGTGGCCGATGCCAGCAGTCGCGCCGGTGATCAGGGAGGTCGTCTTGTGGGGAGGCATGCGCCCAGCATTTCAGGACGACCCCACCGCCCGCGACCCCGTCCGGCACAATGGGCGGTGATGAGCACCCAGAGCCCGATCACGCTGGCCGTCGCCAACCAGAAGGGTGGCGTCGCCAAGACCACCTCCGTCGCGTCGATCGGGGCCGCGCTGGCCGAGCTGGGCCACCGCGTCCTGCTGGTCGACCTCGACCCCCAGGCGTGCCTGACCTTCTCCCTCGGCATCGACCCCGAGGACCTCGACGTCTCGGTCCACCACGTCCTGACCCAGGGCGTGGACCCGGTCGAGGTGATCATCGAGACCGAGGACGGCGTCGACGTGCTGCCCGCCACGATCGAGCTGGCTCGCGCGGAGGCCGACCTGCTGACCCGCACCGGGCGCGAGCACGTGATCAAGGGTGCGCTCGAGCAGCTCGCCGAGGACCTCGGCGACGAGGCGTACGACTGGGTGCTGCTCGACTGCCCGCCCTCGCTCGGCGTGCTGACGGTCGCCGCGCTCACCGCTGCCGACGGCGTGCTGGTGCCGCTGCAGTGCGAGACGCTGTCGCACCGTGGTGTCGGCCAGCTGCTCGACACCGTCCACGACGTACGCCGCTTCACCAACCGCGGCCTCGAGGTGTGGGGCGTGCTGCCGACGCTCTACGACGGTCGCACCAACCACGCCCGTACGGTGCTCGAGACCATCAGCGAGACCTATGACCTCGAGGTCGTCGAGCCGCCGATCCCCAAGACGATCAAGTTCGCCGAGGCCCCCGCGGCGGGTCGCTCGATCCTCGCGACGAGCCGCAGCAACAAGGGCGCGCAGGCCTACCGCGAGGTCGCGAAGAACCTCGTCGAGCGCGCCGCGCGGCCGAAGGCGAAGAAGGCGGCGAAGAAGAAGCCGGCCACGAAGGCCGCCGCCGCGAGGACGGCGGCCCGCTAGGGCTCAGGCCTGGCTGGGGGTGTCCTTCACGGGGGCGCCGCCGCGGGTCCGGCTGCGGCTGCGGTTGCGCCGACGCGGCGCGTCGCCGGACGCCTTCTCGCGCGAGCCACCGTCGCGCGAGCCACCGTCGCGCGAGCCACGCTCGCGCTGCGGGCGCTCCTTCTTCTCCACCGGCGCGGGGTCGACGATGCGGCCCTTGGTGCCGGCCGGGATGCCCTGGTCGTGGAAGAGGTGCTCGGAGGTCGAGTAGGTCTCCTGCGGCTCCGGGAAGGGCAGGTCGAGGGTCTTGTTGATCATCTTCCAGCGGTGCACGTCCGCCCAGTCGACGAAGGTGATCGCGATGCCCGAGGCGCCCGCGCGGCCGGTGCGGCCGATGCGGTGGACGTAGGTCTTGTCGTCCTCGGGGCAGGTGTAGTTGATGACGTGGGACACGCCGCGCACGTCGATGCCGCGGGCGGCGACGTCGGTGGCGACGAGCACGCGGATCTTGTCCTCGCGGAACTTCGCCAGCGCCTTCTCGCGCGCGACCTGGGCCATGTCGCCGTGCAGGGGCGAGGAGCTGAACCCACGCTCGGCGAGGTCGTCGGCGACCCGCTGCGCCTGGCGCTTGGTGCGGGTGAAGACGATGATCTTCTCGGCGTCCTCGGCCTGGAGGACCCGGCCGATGATCTCGGGCTTGTCGAGGTCGTGGGCCAGGTAGATGAACTGCGCGGTCGCCGGCACCATCGTGGTGTCGTACGACGACTCGGCACGGATGTTCATCGGGTGGCGCATGTGGGTGCGGGCCAGCGCGACGATCGCCGACGGCATCGTGGCCGAGAACAGCATCGTCTGGCGCGTCTCGGGCGTCTTGGACAGCAGCGTGATGACGTCGGGCAGGAAGCCGAGGTCGAGCATCTCGTCGGCCTCGTCGAGCACGAGCGCGTGCACGTGCGAGAGGTCGAGGGCGCGGCGGTTGGCCAGGTCGATGAGGCGACCGGGGGTGCCGACCACGATGTCGACGCCGGACTCGAGGGCCTCGAGCTGGGTGTCGTAGCCGACGCCGCCGTAGACGGTGAGGACCCGCAGGCCCATGTCCTTGCTGGCGAGGTGGAGGTCGTTGGACACCTGGAGCGCGAGCTCGCGGGTGGGGGCGACGATGAGGGCCTGCGGCTTGCCCTGCGGGAGGTCGGCGTACGCCGGGTTGCTCGGCGCGATGGAGCGCTGGAGCACCGGGATGCCGAAGGCGAGGGTCTTGCCGGTGCCCGTGCGGGCCTGGCCGATCAGGTCGGTGCCGAGCAGGGCGACCGAGAGGGTCATCTCCTGGATGGCGAAGGGGGTGGTGATGCCGGCGCGCTCGAGCGCGTCGCAGATCTCGGGCAGTACGCCCAAGTCACGGAAGGTGGTGGTCACGGATGTGTCGCTTTCGGAAGAGTCGGATGTCCCACGCGTATGCGGTCAGTCCACTCGGGAAAGCGTGCAAGCAGGAGTGCCGACCGCGCACATACAGGCGGCCGCCGGCCAAGAAGTCGGCGGCTCGGTCACGGTGATGATATCGCTAGGCTGCGCGCATGACTGAATCGCCCGACGAGGACTACCGCCGCGCCGCCGTCGACCTCCTCGGGGCGATCGCCTACGGAGAGCTCTCCGCCTTCGAGCGGCTCGTCGAGGACGCCAAGATGGCGCCGGGCATCGGCGACAAGATCGCGATCGGCGCGATGGCCACCGCTGAGTTCGCCCACCTGCAGAAGCTGGTGGACCGCCTCGAGGAGCTCGGCGCCGACCCGGTCGAGGCGATGCAGGCCTTCCAGGCCAGCTTCGACAGCTTCCACGCCCACACCGCGCCCGCCGACTACTACGAGGGCCTGATCAAGGCCTACGTCGGCGACGGGCTCGCGGCCGACTTCTACCGCGAGATCGCGGCCTACCTCGACGCCGAGACCCGTGAGGTCATCATCGCCTCGCTCGAGGACGCCGGCCAGACGGCCTTCATCGTCGAGCGGGTGCGCGCCGGCATCGCCGAGGACCACCGCCTCGGCGGACGCCTGGCCCTGTGGGGACGACGTCTGATGGGCGAGGCGCTGACCCAGGCCCAGCGGGTCGCGGGCGACCGTGAGTCGCTCACCGCGCTGCTCGCCGGGGGAGTGGACCGACCCGGGCTCGACCTCGCCGCCCTCGGACGGATGTTCACCCGGCTGACCGAGCTGCACGCCGCGCGGATGGCGCAGCTCGGCCTCGACGCCTGAGAAGGACCGGGTCTGGGCTGGTCAGGACCGCCGGGCGGCCCGACCGGTGACCGTGGCCGCGATCATCACGAGCACGGCGGCGGTGCCGACCTGCCACAGGTGACGCCACCAGTCGAGCCCGCGGCTGGTGTCGTACATGTCGCCGCGCGCGTAGCCGTCGGCCACGCCGAACACGGCGTAGTAGAGGTAGGTGCCGACGAACGCGCCGCCGACGCCGCACAGGACGGTCAGCCACAACGGGATGTTGTCGCGGTCGCCGGGTGCGACCACCTTGCCGAGGAAGCCGATGACCAGTCCCAGGGCGAGGGTGACCAGGACGGTCCAGATCAGTCCCACGGGCCGGCCTCCCGGCTCAGCGGAAGCCGACGGTGCTGGACGTCGGCGAGCCCAGCTCGACGTAGGCGATCTTGTCCGCGGGCACGACGACCGCGCGGCCCTTGACATCGGCCAGGCGCAGCACGCCGTTGCCGGCCAGCGCCTCGGCGAGGCTCGCCTCGATGTCCTCGGGCTTGCTGTCGGTGTCGAGCACCAGCTCGCGCTGGGCGTGCTGCACGCCGATCTTGACCTCCACGATGTTGCTCCTTGCTCGTTCGTCAGGGGGTGGTTCAGGGATGTGTGCTGCGAGTCTGTCCGGTCAGTGGTCGTCGGTCATCGGATAGCCCCGGATCCCGCGCCACGCAAGGCCGGCGATCAGGGCCGCGGCGTCGTCCTGGGAGATGCCTCCGCCGCCCGCGAGCCAGAACCGGGCCGAGACCTGCGCCATTCCCACCAGCGACACCGCGAGCAGCTCGGAGGCCTCGTCGGGCAGGCCGGTGTCGGTGCGGATCACGTCGGCGATCATCGAGGCGCACTCGATGGTGACCCGGTCGACGCGCTCGCGCACGTCGGGCTCGCTGGTGAGGTCGGACTCGAAGACCAGGCGGAAGGCACCCTCCTCGGAGGCGACGTAGCTGTAGAACACCTTCATCGTCGCCGCGACGCGGTCCTTGTTGGCCGTGGTCGACGCGAGCGCCTCGCGACAGCCGTCGATGATGGTGTCGCACGAGGCGTCGAGCAGGGCGAGGTAGAGGTCCAGCTTGCCGGGGAAGTGCTGGTAGAGCACGGGCTTGGAGACGCCGGCACGCTCGGCGATGTCGTCCATCGCGGCCGCGTGGTAGCCCTGGGCGACGAAGACCTCGAGGGCCGACTCGAGCAGCTGCACGCGTCGCTCGCGGCGCGGCATCCGCCCGCCGCGCGGTCGCGGGAGCGCGCCGTCGGGCGTGGTGTCGGGGCTGCCTGCGGTCACGTCGTGCTCCTGGTGCTGCTGTCGGATCATCCTGGCTGGTGCGGGGCGAGCCTATCCGCCCCACGCCGGTCCGGATGCCGGGACGTCGTACGGCGGGTCGCGGGGCCGGGGGGAACATGGACGGGTTCCCGATGGTTGTGCCGGGACCTGGTCGTCCCACGAAGGAGTCACCGTGTCGTACCCCGCGCTCGTCGAGCCGGCTGCCGAGCTCACCACCGACGAGGTGCGCCGCTACAGCCGCCACCTGATCATCCCCGACGTCGGCATGAGCGGGCAGAAGCGCCTGAAGAACGCCCGGGTGCTCGTCATCGGCGCGGGCGGCCTCGGCTCCCCGGCGCTGCTCTACCTCGCCGCTGCCGGCGTGGGCACCATCGGCATCGCCGAGTTCGACGAGGTCGACGAGTCCAACCTCCAGCGCCAGATCATCCACGGCATGTCGGACATCGGACGCCCCAAGGCGGTGTCGGCCCAGGAGTCGATCGCCGAGGTCAACCCCTACGTCGAGGTCGTGGTGCACAACGAGCGCCTCGACAACGACAACGTGCTGCAGATCTTCGAGGGCTACGACCTCATCGTCGACGGCACCGACAACTTCGCCACGCGCTACATGGTCAACGACGCGGCCTACTTCCTGAAGATCCCCTACGTCTGGGGCTCGATCTACCGCTTCGACGGCCAGGCCTCGGTGTTCGCGCCGTCGATGTCCGACGAGGCGCCGTGCTACCGCTGCCTCTACCCCGAGCCCCCGCCGCCGGGCATGGTGCCCAGCTGCGCCGAGGGCGGCGTGCTCGGCGTGCTGTGCGCCAGCATCGGCTCGATCCAGGTCAACGAGGCGATCAAGCTCCTGACCGGCATCGGCGACCCGGCCATCGGCAAGCTCGTCATCTACGACGCGCTCGAGCTGGAGTGGCGCAAGCTCAAGGTCCGCAAGGACCCGAACTGCGCACTCTGCGGCGAGAACGCCACCGTCACCGGCCTCATCGACTACGACGCCTTCTGTGGCGCGGTGTCCGACGAGGCCGCGGAGGCCGCGGCCGGCTCGACGATCTCGGTCGTCCAGCTCGAGCAGATGCTCAAGGAGCGCGAGGCCGGCGAGCGCGACTTCACCCTCATCGACGTGCGCGAGCCCAACGAGTTCGAGATCAACCAGATCCCGGGTGCGGTGCTGGTGCCGAAGGGCGAGTTCCTCAACGGCAACGCCCTGGGCGACCTGCCCGCCGACAAGCCGATCGTGCTGCACTGCAAGTCGGGCGTGCGCTCGGCCGAGGTGCTCGCCATCGTCAAGGGCGCGGGCTACGCGGACGCGGTCCACGTCGGCGGCGGTGTGGTGGCCTGGGTGAGCCAGATCGACCCCAGCCAGCCGGCGTACTGACCCTCGGCCACGGGGAGGGGCGGGGCGTAACCGCCCCGCGGGGGCTTCGTTGGACCCTGCATGCGCACTCCGACGAAGCTCCTGTCCCTCGCCGCGGCGTCCGGCCTCCTCGCCGCCGCCGCCACCAGCGCGCCCGCATCCGCGGCGCCGAAGAAGCAGGCCCGTGCCTCGTGGGCGCCGGCCGCCACCGCCACGATCCACCCCGGCGTGCAGATGTACACCGACGGCGCCCAGTGCACCGCCAACTTCGTCTACACCGACGGCTCCGGTGCGACGTACGTCGGCTACGCCGCGCACTGCGCCGGCACCGGTGAGGCGACCGACACCAACGGCTGCGACGCCGGCTCCCTCCCGCTCGGCACCCGCGTCGACTTCGTCGAGGGCGGCTCGCTGCTCGTCGAGGGCACGAAGGTCGGCTCCGGCACGCTGGCGTACTCGTCGTGGCTCACGATGGAGCAGCGCGGCGAGACCGACGCGGACGCCTGCGCCTACAACGACCTCGCCCTCGTGAAGGTCGACGCCGCCGACGTGGCGAAGGTCAACCCGTCGGTGCCCTTCTGGGGCGGCCCGGTCGGCGTCGACACCGACGGCACGTCCGCCGGTGAGACGGTCCACTCCTACGGCAACTCCAGCCTTCGTGGCGGAGTCGAGCTGCTCTCGCCCAAGCAGGGCACCAGCCTCGGCACCGACCCGAGCGGCTGGTCGCACCCGGTCTACACCGTGACGCCGGGTGTGCCCGGTGACTCCGGCAGCGCCTTCCTCGACGCCGACGGCAACGCCCTCGGCACGCTGTCGACGCTGGCGCTGGCGCCGCTGGCCGGGTCCAACGGCGTCGGCGACCTGTCCCGCGAGCTGTCCTACGCCCAGACGCACGGTCCGATCGCCGGACTGCGCCTGGTGCCGGGCACGGAGCCCTTCAGCCCGATCCTCTGACGATCCCGCCGACACATCTCGCGTGGCGCGACCCGGTCACCTAGGGTCGCGCCATGCGTGCACTCGGGGGACTGCCGGACGGGCTGCGTGCCGTCCTGGCGGTGGCCGCCACCAGCCTGCTGATGGTGGTGGCTGCCTGGGCGACCCTCATCGGCCCGGACCAGGTCTTCACCGGCCCGGGCGTGGTCGAGCGGACACCGACGACCACCACCCGCACCTGCCTCCCGCTCGTGGTCACCACGGCTCCCGACGGCACGACGGGGACGACCGTCCCGGACAACCCGCAGGGCCTGCCGCTGTGCGAGGAGCCGGACACCTCGCGCCAGGACGCGACCGACCTCGTCGAGCGGGCCGACCCGCCCCTGTGGCTCAAGGTGCTGGTCTGGCTCTTCCTCCTCGTCGTGCTGCTCACGGTCGTCGCCCTCGTCGTGTGGGTGGTGGCGAACCTGGCGCGGGGCCGTCAGCCCCGCACGCGCGAGCAGCGCGAGACGGTCGGGTTCACCGTCCTCAGCGAGCCAGCCCGGCTGGTCGAGGCGATCACCGCGGACTCCGCCCAGCAGGACGCAGCGCTGCGCGACGGCGACCCGCGCAACGCCATCGTCGCGGCGTGGCTGCGCTTCGAGGTGCAGGGGGAGGCCGCGGGGGTCGGGCGACGGTCGTGGGAGACCTCCTCGGAGTACGCCCTGCGCGTGCTCGACCTCGTCTCCGCGGACAGCGGCGCGGTCAACAGGCTGGCGGGCCTCTACCGCGAGGCCAGGTTCAGCGAGCACCCGATCACCGAAGAGCACCGCACCGACGCGCTCGAGGCGTTGACTACGATCCGCCGCAGCCTCGGGGTCCGACCGTGAGGGCGCGCTGGGATGCCGTCCCGCGGGCCTGGCGCAGCCGGATCCTCCTCGGCACGCTCGCCGCGGTGGTCGGCTACGCCGCCGCCGTGCTGCTCCGGTTCGACCCCCGACCCGGGCCGTACGTCGTCATGGCCGCCGTCGTGCTCGCCCTCGGCTGGCTCGTGCTGGACACCGTGGACGCACCTGCCGCCGAGTGGGTGCCACGCGTCCAGCCCGCCGGCGACCGGGTGGACGAGGCGACCTCCGACCTGCGCGTCCTGTCCAGCCACCAGCAGGCCAGGGAGCCGTCGGAGACGCTGCGCGAGCGCCTCGTCGCCCTGGCCCGCGCCCGCGACCCCGTGCTGGCCGAGGACCTCCGCCGCGAGCTCGACCCCCTGCGCCGCCTCTCGCCCGGCGAGATCGACCGCATCCTGACCCGAATCGAGGAAGTCCGTGACTGACGCCCCCGCCCCTGTCGCCCCCACCCCCACCGAGGTGGCGCCGTTCGCCGAGCGGGTCCTCGACGAGGTCGGTCGCGCCGTCGTCGGCAAGCGCGACGCGCTGAGCCTGGTGCTGGCGGGCATCCTGGCCAAGGGCCACGTGCTGCTCGAGGACTTCCCGGGCCTGGGCAAGACGCTCGCCGCGCGGTCCTTCGCGGGCGCCCTCGGCCTGGACTTCTCCCGCGCCCAGTTCACCCCCGACCTCCTGCCTGCCGACCTCACGGGGTCGTACGTCTACGACCAGCGCCGCGGCGAGTTCGACTTCCGTCCCGGTCCGGTCTTCGCCGGGCTGCTGCTGGCCGACGAGATCAACCGCACGCCGCCCAAGACCCAGTCGGCGCTGCTCGAGGCGATGCAGGAGGGGCAGGTGACCGTGGAGGGCCAGACCCACCGGCTCCCCACGCCCTTCCACGTGCTGGCCACGGCCAACCCGGTCGAGTACGAGGGCACCTACCCGCTGCCCGAGGCGCAGCTCGACCGGTTCCTCCTGCGGGTGGCCTTCGGCTACCCCACGGCGTCGGAGGAGGTCGACGTGCTCCGGCGGCGCCTCGACCGACAGCGCGAGGAGGTCACCATCGAGCAGGTCAGCGACGCCGCCGGGCTCGCCGCGATGCAGGCGGCGGTGGAGCAGGTCGCCGTCGACGAGTCCGTGGCGCGCTACTGCGTCGACCTCGTGGACGCCACCCGGCGCCACGCCGACGTGCTCACCGGTGCCTCGCCCCGCGGGAGCCTCGGCCTGGTGCTGACCGCGCGCGCCTGGGCGGCGATCCGCGGCCGCGACTTCGTGGTGCCCGAGGACGTCAAGGTGGTGGCGCGCGCCGTGCTGGCGCACCGGGTCACGGTGAAGCCCGACCTCTGGATGACCCAGGCCTCGGGCGCGCGCGTGGTCGAGTCGGTGCTGGGCAGCGTCGAGACACCGCACACCCTGGAGTCGCGACGGTGAGCACCTGGCGACCGACGCCGTCGCTCGTCCGCGCCAGCCTCCTCGCGCTCGGCGGCCTCGCCGGCGGTGTGGTGGGCGGTCTGGACGTGCTGGTGGTGCTGGCCGCTCCCTTCGTGATCCTGGCCGGGATGGGGCTGGCGGGCCGCCCGCGGCACCTGCCGACGGTCTCGACGCGCATCGACCACCACCGGCTGCACGAGGGCCAGGGCACGACGTCGCGGCTCGTGGTCGACGACCTCGCCGGGGTCGAGCACGCGACCCGGGTCGCCGGTCCCGCCCCGCACGTCGCCACCCGTCCGACGTACGGCGCCGCCGGATCGCTCGTCGACGCCGGCCTGCCCCTCATCGAGTTCAGCCCCCGCCGTTGGGGCCGCCGCGCGATCGGCGCCGAGCGGGTGGGCCTGACCAGCGCCTGGGCCGGCTGGCAGTGGGGGCCGGTCGACATGCCCGAGCACGGCCTCAGCGTGCTGCCGCAGACCGCGCCGTACGACAGCCGCGCCGAGGTGCCGCAGCCCGACGGCCTGGTCGGACGGCACCGCTCGCGCCGGATCGGCAGCGGCACCGAGTTCGAGGGCATCCGCCACTTCGCCTCCGGCGACCGCCTCAGGCGGATCACCTGGCCGGTGTCGCTGCGCACCGGTGAGCTCCACGTCGTCACGACCCGCGCCGAGCAGGACGCGGGGGTGTGGCTGGTGGTCGACGGCCTGCGCGACATCGGCCGCTCCGGGGGCATCGACGGCGCGGCGAGCACTCTCGACCTCACCGTGCGTGCGGCGGCCGCGCTGGCCGAGCACCACGTCCGCACCGGCGACCGCGTCGGGCTGCTGGTCGTGGCCGCCGATCCCTCGCGCGTGCCGCTCGGGTCGGGGCCGCGGCACCTCCAGCGGATCCACGCGGTCCTGGCGCGGATCCGGACCGAGGGCCGGAGCGTCGCACCGGAGCGCCTCGACCTCGGGGCCGGCGCCGGCAGCGTCGTCCACGTGCTGTCGCCCATGCTCTTCACCCCGCTCGTCACCGCGACCGCGAGCCTGCAGCGCAGCGGCGCCTCGGTCGTCGTCATCGACACCTGGGGGGAGCGGGACCCCGGGACCGACCGGCTGGCATGGGCGAGCCTCGCCGCACGGATGCAGAAGATCGAGCGGGACGACCGGCTCGACCGGCTCGCCGCGCTCGGCTGCCCGGTCGTGCCGTGGCGCGGACCGGGCACCCTCGACACCGTGCTGCAGCAGCTGGCCCGCAGGGCCCGGGTGCCGAAGGTGCGGGCCCGATGAGCGTGCTCGACCGGGTCCTGCCGCCCGGACTCACGTCCGGCGGACTCGTGCTGAGGGTCGTGCTCGCGCTGCTCCCGTGCGCGGCGCTGGCGCTCGCGCTGCCGGAGGTGCCCCACCTGGTCGTCACGACCATGGTCGTGGCCTGCTCGGTGCGGTGGGCGGTGACGCCCGACCACCCGGCCGGGGCAGCCGCGCTGATGCTGGTCGCCGCGTGGTGGGCCGTGCACGACGTCGTCGACTGGCGGGTGCTCGTCGTCGCGGTGCTGCTCCTCGCCGCCCACCTGGTCGCGACGCTCCTCGCCCACGGCCCGGCGGCCCTCCCGGTCGACCCACGCCTGGCCGGCCTGTGGCTGCGGCGTGCGCTGCTGGCGCTCGTGCCGATGCCTGTCGCATGGCTGGCGGTGCGCGGGCTCGACGCCGAACTCGCCCCCTCGTGGCTGTGGATCGTCGTGGCGCTGGTCCTCGGCGTCCTGCTGGTGCTGACCTCTCGGATCCTGGTGCCGGAGGCCGAATGAGCACCGGTCGATCGAGCACCGAGGAGGAGCGCGAGCTCTACGCCGAGCTGGTGCTGCAGTGCGCCGAGTCGGTCCCGCGTGGCCGGGTCACGACGTACGGCGCCATCGCCGACGTGGTCGGTCGGCGGCTGGGACGCGGTGGTCCCCGCCTCGTGGGAAACGTGATGGCCCGGCACGGCGCCGCGGTCGCGTGGTGGCGGGTGGTGCGGGCCGACGGCTCGCTGCCGCCGTCGCACGACGAGGAGGCGCGCCGGGCCTACCTCGAGGAGGGCACCCCGCTGCGCGCGAGCGGGGCGGTCGATCTGGGACGTGCGTTCGTCGCCCCGACCCTGCAGGCACAATGAGCGCCATGCTCTACACGGTCGCGCACGGAGTCATCCCACCGCTGGCCCGAGCCGTGTGGCGTCCCACGGTCGAGGGGTTGCACCACCTGCCGTCGACCGGCCCGGTGATCGTGGCGAGCAACCACCTGTCGTTCTTCGACTCCGTGGTCATCCCGGTGGTCGTGCCGCGCAAGGTCGTCTTCCTCGCCAAGTCCGACTACTTCACCGGCACGGGTGTGAAGGGTGCGCTGACCCGCACCTGGTTCGAGGGGCTCGGCATGCTCCCGGTCGACCGCGACGACACCAAGGCCGCGATCGCCAGCCTCGACACGGCGCTCCAGGTGCTGCGCCGCGGCGAGGCGTTCGGGATCTACCCCGAGGGCACGCGCTCGCGCGACGGCCGGCTCTACCGCGGCCGCACCGGCGTCGCCCACCTCGCGCTGACCGCGGGCTGCCCGGTCGTGCCGGTGGGGCTGCAGGGGACCGAGGACATCCAGCCCGTCGGCGCCAACCGGCCGCGGCTGCGCGGGGTCGACGTGACGGTGCGCTTCGGTGCGCCGATCCAGGTCGCGGGGGAGTACGACGGCGTGCCGAGCGGTCGCGCGCGCCGCGAGCTCACCGACCGGATCATGGCCGCCATCGGCGACCTGACCGGCCAGGAGCCCGCGGGCATCTACAACGAGCGCCCGGGCACTGCCTGAGCCAGCGCCGCCAGCGCCTGCGGGAAGATCTCCGCGGGAGGTGTGACGAGTCCGGCGCCGACCTGGCCCACGCCGGCGACCGCACCGGCCATGCCGGTGTTGATCTGCGGCAGGATCCCGGTGCGGCACACCTTGCTGACATCGATGCCGGTCGGGGTCCCCTGGAACTCCAGCACGGGCACGGACCAGCGCGGGTTCTCGGCGAGGGTGATCTCGTGCATGCGTCGGGTGGTGGCGAGCGCGTCGGGGACCGAGCCGCCCACGAGCCGCACGATCGCGGGCGCGGTCGCCATCGCGAAGCCCCCGATGCCGGCGGTCTCGGTGATCGCCGAGTCGCCGATGTCGGGGTTGGCGTCCTCGGGGCCGTAGTCGCCGAGGAACAGGCCGTCGGCGACCTGGGCAGGCCCGGTGAACCACTGGTCGCCGGTGCCGGAGACCTGGATGCCGAAGTCGGTGCCGTTGCGCGCCATCGCCACCACCATCGTCGAGCCGGGAACGTCGCGCCCGGCGTCGAGGGCGAGCTTGCACGCCGGCATGGCGAGGTTGAGGAAGAAATGGTCGTTGCCGCCGACGAAGCGCAGCGCGTCGCCGACGTCCTTGCTCTCGAAGCCACTGGTGACCATCGCGGGGGAGAGGTCGCGCAGCAGCATCAGCGTGCCGGCGCGGTTGCGGTTGTGGGCCTCGTCGCCCATCTGGAGCATCTGGGTGAGGATGCCGGTGACGTCGGACGCCTCCTCGGTGCCACGGACGGCCGCCTGCAGGAGCGGGCCCAGCACGTCGCCCATCCAGCGCAGCCGGGCGAGCACGTCCGGGCCGTACGCGCCGTACCGCAGCACCTTGCCGAGGCCCTCGTTGAGGGAGCAGTAGGTCCGCTTGCCGGTGGCACGGTCCTCCAGGACCCACATCCACATCGACGGCGTGACCACGCCCGCCATCGGTCCGACCGCGCTGCGGTGGTGGCAGGGCTCGAGGCTGACCGAGCTCCCGGACTCGAAGAGCGCGACGGCGTCCTCGGGGTCCTCGACGAGGCCCTCGAGCGCCGCGCCACCCATCAGGGCGCCGCGCAGCGGCCCGGAGGTGCGGGCCCACTCGATGGGAGGTCCCGCGTGCAGGAACTGGCCCTTCTCGAGGCCGAGGACCTCGCTGGCCGGAGCGACGTCGACGAGGTGGGCGGTGACGCCGAGCATCGCCTCGACCGCCCGCCGGTTGGCGTCGGGGCGCCGCGGGTCGGTGGCGACGGCGGCGAGGTCGGCCTCGGTGCCCGGCATCGGCGGGCGCCAGTCGACCCGCTCGACGTCCACGGCCTGGCCGGCGACCGCGTCGGCGAACATGTCGGCGCCGCAGGTGACGACCGTGGGGGTGGTGGCGCCGGCGCTGACGGGTGAGGGGCTCGTGGTGCTCACTGGTGGGCTCCTTCGGATCGGCTCAGCAGGTCGAGGGCGCGGCGGGTGGCCGCGGCGTTGGAGAGGTGGACCTCCGCGCCCGCGGCGACGAGGGCGTCACGCTGGGCGGCGAGGCCCTGCGGGTCGAGGTCGGAGCCGACGAGGCTGACGATCACCGGGATCGGCCGCGCGCTGCGGGCGGCGGTGATGGCGGGCGCGAGGTGCGCTGCCGGGTCGGGCTCGGCGCCGTGGCCGAGCACCAGGTCGAGCAGGATCACGCCCGTGGCGGGGTCGGCGGCCGCGCGCGCGATCTGCTCGTTGCGCAGGGTCGGGTCGATCATCGGGTGGGCCCGGCCCTGGGTGAGCGCGTCGTCGCCGAAGTCGACCATGACGTGGTCGTCGACGATGA
The DNA here is from genome assembly GCF_021083185.1 of Nocardioides furvisabuli. Lineage (GTDB taxonomy): Bacteria > Actinomycetota > Actinomycetes > Propionibacteriales > Nocardioidaceae > Nocardioides > Nocardioides furvisabuli. The sequence goes on from NZ_JAIGQB010000005.1 coordinate 261,193, forward strand.
GCTCCTCAGCGAGCGCGAGGTCCGCGGAGAGCGGGATGTTGCTGCGGATCGGGCCGAGGGCCTCGGCTGCCATCAGCATCGACTCGTCGCACAGCGTGCCGCCGACGAAGAGACCGCGCAGCAACGGGCCGGTGGCGGGGCCGGTGTTGTCGACGCCGTGGACCGGCCACTGGGGGGCCTCGTGGCCGAGCCGGGCGAGCACCGCCTCGGCGACGGTGGTGAGGTCGCGCTGGCCGCGGCCGAGCAGGCCGAGCTCGACGGGCGTGCCCAGCGCCTCGGCCTCGCGAGCCAGTGCCTCGGCCACCTCGGGTGCGGGCGGCTTCGACACGACCACGACCAGGTCGACGTCTGCGTCCGCGTCGAGGCGGCGCAGGGCCTCGCGGGTGGCGAGGCCGCCGACCGCGGAGGACAGGTCGCGACCGCCGACGCCCAGCGCGTGGCGTACGCCCACTCCGTCCAGGGTCTCGCCGGCGTGGTGCAGCAGGGTGAGCAGCTGCTGGCAGCCGGTGCCGGACGCTGCGACCAGCCCGATGCGACCCGGGCGGACGGCGTTGGCGAAGCCGAGGCCCACCCCGTCGAGCAGGGCGGTGCCGCAGTCGGGACCCATGACGAGCGCGCCGCGGGTGGCGGCGTACGTCTTGAGCGCGACCTCCTCGGCCACGGGGACGTTGTCGCTGAAGATCATCACGTCGTGGCCGGCCTCGAGAGCGTCCATCGCCTCGACGGTGGCGCTCGCGCCCGGCACCGAGATGAGCACGACGGCCCCCGGGCCCCCGTGCCGCAGGGCCGCGCCGGTCGTGCGCGGCGGCGCCTGCGCGGTGTCGCCCGACGACGGGCGGGTGGGGACCAGGGCGGCGTCGACGGCCGCGAGCGCGGTGGCTACGTCGGCGTCGTCGTCGAGCCGCAGCGCGACCACCATGTCGTTGGGCGAGGAGGCCGGGACCTCGAAGCCCATGCCGGTGAGCACCTCGAGGTTGAGGGCGGTGGCCATGGCCACCTGCGCGGCGACCACGCCGGGGGCGGCCTGCACCGCCCGGCTGACCTGGAGCAGGGTCACCGAGTCGGCGTACGCGCCGCTCCGGAGCTCGACGTGGTCCTTCATGCAGCCCTCCCGGGGCGGTCGGTGGAGTGGTCGGTGGTGAGCGAGGTGAGGGCGAGCCGGGCGCCGGCGAGGAGGCCGGCACCGGACGTGGCTCCCACCGCGAGGAGCGCCGCGGTCGTGGTGTCGTCGGGGGCGGCGAGCCAGTCGGCGAGCTGGGGGAGCGCCTCGCCGTGCAGCGCGCACTCGAGGAGCGTGGCGGAGAGGAGCGTGGTGACGCCGAGACGACGGCGTACGGCCGCTGCGAGGACCGGGTCGGGACGGCCCAGCGCGGCGCGGGTGGCCAGCCAACCGGCCAGGACGTCGTCGCCGAGCGGTGTCAGGCCCGGACCGCGGCCGAGGAGGTGGTCGAGGTGGGCGGCGGTGAGCCGTCCGTCGGCGGGCAGGTCGAGGCCAGAGGCGACGACGACCTCCGGTGCGGGTCCGTGGCCGTCGTGCTGCCCGACGCGGGTGGCGCGGGGGTCGACGAGCCGGGTGATGCGCAGTGCGCGGCCGCCGACGACGAGCTCGCCCGCGCTGATGGTGGCGGTGGGGCGCAGCACCCCTAGGTCGGGCAGGGTGGACCAGAGCGCGCACGGCACCCGGGTCGCGCCGGCGGAGACCAGTCCCACGCACCAGCCGTCGAGGTCGAGGTAGACCGCGGTGCTGCTGGCGTGCAGCACCCGCCGAGGTCCGGCCGGGGCGGCGGCGAGCCGCTCCCGCACCCGGATCGGCGCCGCGACTCCGATCGCGACCGAGGTCGCGGCGGAGATCGGGCTGGACATCACCGGACAGACGCTAGCGGCCCGTGGCACACTCGCGAATGTGACTTCCTGACAAGCAAGGGGCAGAAGTGGGCCAAGACTTGATAAGCGACCCCGAGGCGGTCGCCGCACTGGAGCGGGCGGACGCGCTCCACACGGCGCTGTCGCACATCGTCCTGGAGGGCGGCGACCTCGCCGCCATCGCCGAGGCGGTCGGTGTCGCGCTCGGGTGCGGTGTCGTCTTCACCTCCACCGACGGTCGTGAACGGGCCGCCCACCTCGACGAGGCGCAGCGCGAGGCCCTCGCCGGGGCCGACCTGCTCGACCCCACCGGGCGGGTGCGCGTCGAGCGCATCGACCCCGACGGCACCCCCGTGGGGGGCGGTGAGGCGCTCGTACGCCGTGTGGTGGCCGCCGGCGTCGACCTGGCCCGACTCGTGGCGCTGCGCCCCGAGGGCCACATCCACTCCTCCGACGTGCACGCGCTCGAGCGCGCGGCGATCGTGGCCGCGCTGCTGGTGACGCGCGTCGAGGCGATCACGGCCGTGGAGAACAAGTACCGCGGCGACTTCCTGCGCGACGTGTTCCTCGGGCGTGCCGGCGAGGAGGACTACGTCGCCGAGCACGCCCATGCCTTCGGCTGGCACCTCGGGCGGCCGGTCGTGGTCGTGGTCGGCGTGCTCGACCCCGACGCGATCGCGGCGCTGTCGGCGTCGCCGGAGGACCGGCGGGCGTGGCAGGACCGCTTCGCCCACGCCTGGCGTCAGGTCACCGCGACGGTCGACGGGAGCATCGCGTCGGTCGCCTTCAGCCGGGAGGTCGTCACCCTCATCCCGGTCGACCTCGAGGGTGACCCCGTGGCCCAGCACGCTGCGGTCGACCGGATCATCGAGGCGGTCCGCGGCGACCGGGGCGGCGGTCGGATCGCCTTCTCGGCCGGTGTCAGCCGGGTGGCCCACGACCTGGGCGACCTCCCCGAGGCCTTCCGCCAGGCGCAACGCGCCGTCGAGATCGGTCGCCGGGTGCACGGCGGCGGGTCGGTCACACGGTTCGACCAGCTCGGCCTGCACCGGTTGCTCGCGCTCGTGCCCGACGGCGCCGAGCTGACCGCGTTCGCCGCCGACGTCCTCGGCCCGCTCGCCGAGCGCACGGCGGAGGCGGCCGACCTCCGCGAGACCCTGCAGGTACTGCTCGACACCAACTTCAACGTCGCTGAGGCAGCACGCGCGCAGTTCTTCCACTACAACACGATGCGCTACCGCGTCGGCAAGCTGCAACGGATCCTCGGCCCCGTCGCCAGCGACCCGCACCTGCGCCTCGACGTGGCGGTGGCGCTGAGGGCGCTGGAGATCGCCGACTGACCGTGGGGAGCGCGGCAGGTGGGACCGATCCGTTCTACTCGGACGCAGTGCTCTACGACCGGCTGTTCGCCGGCGGTGAGGAGGCCGTCGCCTTCTACCGGTCCGAAGCAGACCGCCGGGGTGGTGACGTCCTGGAGCTCGGGTGCGGCACGGGGCAGAAGCTGATCCCGATCGCGGCCGACGGGCACGCGTGCACCGGACTGGAGCTGTCGCCGGCCATGCTCGCCCGCGCTCGGCACAAGGCGGGCGAACGCGGGGTCGAGGTGCAGTGGGTGCAGGGCGACATGCGTGACTTCTCCCTTGGGCGCACGTTCGACCTGGTGGTCATCGCAGCCAACTCGTTGCTCCACCTGCACGATGCCGAGGACATCGTGCGCTGCTTCCGGGCGGTGCGGCGCCACCTGGCGCCCGGAGGGCGGTTGGTCTTCGACGTGTTCAACCCCGACGTGCGCATGCTCGCCCGGGCCGACGGCGTACGTCGCAGGCGTGACGCGCTGTCGTACGTCGATCCCGATCGCGGGGTGGTCCACGTCGACGTCGCGGAGACCTACGACTCGCTGGCGCAGGTCACGCGCGGGACGTGGTTCTTCTCCACCGAGGCGCAGCCCGACTTCCTCGTCGCACCGCTCGAGGTGCGGAGCATCTTCCCCCAGGAGCTGCCGGTGCTGCTCGAGCTCGGCGGCCTCCGGGTCGTGGAGCGCTTCGGCGACTGGTCCCGCGCGCCGCTCACGGCGGATGCTGCGCTCCAGATCTACGTCTGCGAGGCGGACTGACAAGCTCCCGGGTCGGCCTACGTCCGTCGGTGGAACCTGAGGTCGCCGTTGGGGAGCCGGTCAGTGCGGTAGCCGGTGTCGTGGACCCGGTGGTGATGGTGCGGGCACAGCAGGACCGCGTTGGCCAGGTCGGTGGGTCCGCCGGTGTGCCAGGGGTCGAGGTGGTGGGCGTCGCACCAGCTGCCGGGGACATCGCACCCCTCGGCGCGACAGGCGTGGTCGCGGATCAGCAGCGCCTTGCGCTGCGCGGGTGTGAACAGCCGCTTCGCGCGTCCCAGGTCGACCGGCAGGCTGGTGCCGTCGAGGACCGCGGGCAGGATCTTAGCGGTGCAGGCGAGCCGGCGTGCCTGGCTGGCGGTGATGCGGTCGCCGGTGAGGTCGTCACCCGGGACGAGGCCGGCGCCGATGAGGTCGGCGGTCGCGAGCTCGGCGCGCAGGGAGTCGAGGGGGATGGTGACGATCACGGTGGTGGCATCGCCGCCGTGGACCGGGAGCCGGGACGGGTCGACGGTCTCGAGGAACCGGGCGAACGCCTCGCCCATGCGGCGCGGGTACGGCAGCCGGGTGAACGGATCGGACGTCTGCGCATCCTCAGCATTCTCGCCGCGCTGTGCGCGGGGGTTGGCAAACGCTTCGAGGTAGGTCGCGAGCCTCGTTGCGACCGCGTCCGGCACGAGCGCGCTGATGCGGGTGGTGCCATCGCCCTGGCGGCGCATCGTCATCCGCGTCCGCTCCGCAGCGGCGGTTTCGAGGTCGGCCAGCCGGGCGGCTTCGGCGGCCTCGGCGATCTCGGGGGCGATCACGTCGAGGACCCGGCGCCCGATCCGGCCCAGCTCCTTGGGGCCGAACTCGCCCGCGCAGCCCACGAGGTGGGCTTCGGCGCGGGTCACGGTGTCGGTGTCCACCGCAGCAGGCAGAGCGTCGAGAGCTCGTCGGATGACGTGCGCCTGCGCCAGCGTCACGGCGCCCTCGCGCATCCCCGCGGCCAGCACCGGCCGCTCCCGGTCCAGAACGGTTGCGAGGCCCATGTCGGCTCGCGCGTCAGAGAACCGCGTACGGGTTTGGTGTGCCAGCCACCCAGCAGTGTCCTTCGCACCCGTCGCGTCCGCGAGGTCACCGGCATCGGCCAGGACCCGCAACCGCAGCTCGACCAGCTGCGCCTCCGCCGCGACCAGCTCCCGGAGGGCGGCAGCCTTGTCATCGACAGTCATGAACGTCGGGTTCGCCCCCGCGACACCTTTTAACAGGCCCCGGATGTCGGCGACAGCAGCCAGGATCGGGTGACCCACAAGAGCACTCACGGCTGGCCTCCTTCCGACGACGGGGGACCTCACGCATGCGCGTGAGGTTCAACGGTCGTCGCTCCTGGAGGCCCGGACACCCGGGCAATTACTGACCCTCGCAACTCGCCCCACCAGCTCGGCATCTCGACTACCCGGTGACTGTGGAACGTGACACCGACTCTACGCCACCGTGAGCCGATATAGAACACATGCTCGATCAAGATCTCGTCAGATCCGCCAGCTGGAACAGTCACCGCACGAAGGGAGCACGCATGAGGATCGGGCACGTGGTGGTGATGGTGGCCGTCGTCGCGGCCGTCGGGAGTGGATGCGGTGCGTCCACGGCCGCGACGAGGGAAGATCCGACACCATCGGCTGTTACAGGAACCGCACTTCCCTGTGCCGACGCCGAACAGTCGCGCGTTGACCTGGACGTTCCTGGCCCTGGGCAGCCCAGCCCTGAGGAGGCAGTGGCGACCTACGCGGGCGCGTTGGAACTGGCATCTCGTGAAGTCAACGGAGACACGGTCGTTGTCGGACTCAGGCAGGATGGGTCGATCTTCCGCACGTACCACGTGAGCCAGCGCGCCGATGGTTGGTGGCCCGACGGCTACTCGGAGTGCCGCGCCTGAGACGGCTCGCTACACCCGGACAAGGGGCTGAGTGGGCGCCAGATCGCGCCATGAATGGACGCCGGGCCGGATCAGTCGATGTCGCGCGGTTGGAACGCCCGATCCTCGCGATGCCCGCTGCGGACGATCACCACGCGCACCGCCCTGCGTCGCGAGGGTGTGAATCGTGCTCGACCGGCCCGCGTCACCCCGGACGGCGCATGTCGAACCGGTTGCTGGTGTCGATGCCGAAGTAGGCCGTCGGCCCGCCCGCCCTCAGGATCGGCTGCGCCCGGGCGGTGTCGTAGATGCCGTCCACCAGCAAGTCCTCGTCGATGTGCACTCCGACCACCTCGCCGACGGTGAACCAGGAGCCGCTGGCCCCACCCGACGCGGTCTGCAGCTCGATGATCTGGGTGACGCGGCACTCGAAGGTGACCGGCGCTGCAGCGACTCGAGGCGCCTCGACCTCCAGCGAGGCAACGGCCTCGAGCCCGGCCGCCTCGAACTCGTCGACGTCCTCGGTGGTGGAGGTTGCGTTCATCTGCTCGGCCAGTGAGCGGGTCGCGAGATTCCAGGTGAATTCGCGTGTCGCTTCTGCGTTCGCCACCGTTCCCTTCCAGCCGTTGCTGGAGAACCCCACCAGCGGCGGGCGGTAGCTGAGCGCGTTGAAGAAGCTGTACGGCGCGAGGTTGCGTCGGCCCTGCGCGTCCAGTGTCGCGATCCAGCCGATCGGGCGCGGGGCGACGATGGAGTTGAAGGGGTCGTGCGGCAGCCGGTGGCCGTCCGCAGGACGGTAGAAGTGTTCGCTCACCTGTGATCACCTACCGGCTCGCAACGGCTCCGGATCGCCGAGCAGCGAGGACCATCAACGCGGCGCCCAGCAGCGCGGCCACCAGGGACCCGGCGAAGATGCCGATCTTCGCCGTCTCGGTCAGCGCGGCGTCGTCGTAGGCGAGGTCGGCGATGAAGAGCGAGACCGTGAAGCCGATGCCGGCGACCGCCGAGACCGCGACCACGTGCAGGCTGGACACGCCCTGGGGCAACCGGCCCAGCCCGGTGCGTACGGCGAGCCAGACGGCGCCGCTGATGCCCACGATCTTCCCGAGCACGAGCCCGAGGGCGATCGCCCAGGGCAGCGCGGACTGGGCGGCCTCGCCCAGCACCCCTCCGCCGAAGCTCACGCCGGCGTTGGCGAGAGCGAAGAGCGGCACCACCACGAAGGCCGACCACGGGTGGAGGCGGTGCTCGAGGGTGGCCAGCACGTTGCGTCCGCCGACCTCGCCGGCGGGGGTGAGCAGTCCGAGGGCGACCCCGGCGATCGTGGCGTGCACCCCTGACTCCAGGGTGGCGGCCCACACCGCGACGCCCACCACTGCGTAGGGCCAGATGGCGGTGACGCCCACCACGCGGAGCGCCACGACGAGACCGAGCCCGGCCACGGCGCCGGCCAGCCAGGCCAGGGACACCGTGTCGGTGTAGAAGAGCGCGATCACCGTGATGGCGATGATGTCGTCGACGATCGCCACGGACAGGAGCAGGAGCTTGGCCCCCGACGGGACCCGGTCTCCCAGGAGTGCCAGCACCCCGACCGCGAAGGCGATGTCCGTGGCCATCGGGATGCCCCAGCCGGCACCCGCCGCACCACTCGTGAGAGCGACGAAGATGACGGCCGGGACGACGACGCCACCGACCGCGGCCGCGGCCGGCAGCGCCGCTGCTCGCGGGTCGTGCAGCTCGCCGATCGCCAGCTCGCGCTTGATCTCGAGGCCCACGACGAAGAAGAAGATCGCCATCAGTCCGTCGTTGACCCAGTGCTGGAGGTCCTCGGTGATCGCTGCCGGACCCCAGCCGATGGTCAGGTACTGGCCCCAGAAGGACGAGTACGAGTCGGACACGGGGCTGTTGGCCCAGACGACCGCCACGAGCGCACCCACGACGAGGACGATGCCGCCGGCGGCCTCGTCGTGGAGGAAGTCCTGAAGTGCGCTGAGGGGCCGTCGGGTGGTGCGCTGCGTCGTCATCGAGCTCCTCGTTCCTCGTGGTGCCCCGTGGCTGCCGGTGCCACCGAGTGTTGCAGCGGCGTGGTGGCGAGGTCGTCGACGCGGCCTCCTCGATGTCCACGTCGACCGTCGCCCGCGCTGCCCGAACCGCTGAAGAACTTGTCATCACATCGGGTGTTCCTTCGGCAGTTCTCGCCAGTGAGGCCGTGTGATGTGGCGCACTAGTTTGAGGCCTCTCGGGTACCCACCCCTGCTAGATCTGGAGGCTGCACATGTCGATGTTCAAGTGGGAAGTGGTCGATCCCGCACCAGGTGAGTCGGTTCTTCCGCTCCAGAGGTTGCCGTGGGGCAAGACGATCGGCCTGGGCGCCCAGCACGTGGTGGCCATGTTCGGCGCCACCTTCGTCTTCCCGCTCGTGATGGGGCTCGACGCGAACCTCGCGATCATGTTCTCGGGCCTCTGCACGATCCTGTTCCTGCTCATCGTGCAGAACCGGGTGCCGAGCTACCTCGGCACGAGCGCGTCGTTCGTGGCCTCGGTCGCGGCGATCCGCGCGCTCGACGAGGGCAACGACTCCTCCTACGTCACCGGCGCGATCCTGGTCGGCGGCCTCGTGCTCGCCGCGGTCGGCGTGCTGGTGCACTTCGCGGGCGCCGAGCTGATCCACAAGATCCTGCCGCCCGCCGTCACCGGCGCCGTCGTGATGCTCATCGGCTTCAACCTCGCGCCCGTCGTGGCCGGCATCTACTGGCCCCAGGACCAGTGGATCGCGCTGCTGACGGCCGCCTTCATGGTCTTCGCGGCCGTCGCGCTGCCGGGCTTCTGGTCACGCATCGCGGTCTTCCTCGCGCTGATCTTCGGCTACGCGCTGTCCTTCGTCGCCGACCTCGTGATCGGCCCCATCACCTCCGTGACGCCCGTCAGCAACGGCGAGGCCATCGAGCACGACCGCGTCTCCTGGGTCGGCGTCCAGGGCGCCGACTGGATCGGCCTGCCCTCCGGCACCCTCGCCGACGGCGTGTCCGTCGTCCACGGGCCGTCCTTCTCGCTGACCGCGATCCTGCTGGTCCTGCCCGGCGTGATCGCCCTCGTCGCGGAGAACACCGGCCACGTCAAGGCCGTCGCGGAGATGACGGGCGAGAACCTCGACCCCTACATGGGCCGCGCGATCGGGGCCGACGGCATCGCCACCGCCTTCGCCAGCGCGTTCGGCGGCTCGCCCACCACGACGTACGCCGAGAACATCGGCGTCATGGGCGCCACGCGGGTCTACTCCTCCGCCGCCTACTACGTCGCCGCGGGCGTCGCCATCCTCCTGGGCCTCTGCCCGAAGTTCGGTGCGATCGTCAACGCCACCCCCGGCGGTGTCCTGGGCGGCATCACGGTTGTGCTCTACGGAATGATCGGCCTGGTGGGAGCCAAGATCTGGGTCGAGAACAACATCGACTTCGGCAACCCCGTCAACATGGTCGGCCTCTCCGCCGGCCTGATCGCCGGAATCGGTGGCGTGACGCTCACGTTCGGTGACGACTTCGAGCTGGGCGGCATCGCCCTCGGCACGATCCTGGTCATCGTGTTCTTCCACATGGTCAAGGGCCGCGGCGGCGACGGCGCCGGCAACGTGACCCGCAACCTCAGCCACCCCGACTACGACGGCGGCGTCGACGACGCCGCCTCCGGAGGCACCGCACCCCGATGAAGCCCGCACCCTTCGCCTACCTGCGTCCGTCCACCCTCGAGGAAGCCCTCGCGGCGCTCGCGGGGGAGCAGGGGGCGAAGGTGCTGGCCGGCGGCCAGTCCCTGGTCCCGCTGCTGTCCATGCGGCTGGCCGCGCCGTCGATGCTCATCGACATCAACGCCCTGCCGGACCTCGGCCACGTCACCTGCGACGAGGCCGGGGTCCGGGTCGGGGCCCTGGCCCGCCACGCCCACGTGCTCGCCTCGACCGAGGCGGCGGCCGCTCAGCCGCTCGTCGCGATGGCGCTGGCCAACGTCGCCCACCCCACGATCCGCAACCGCGGCACGACCGTCGGCTCGATCGTGCATGCCGACGCCGCAGCCGAGATGCCGATGGTGCTGCGCCTGCTGGAGGGATCGGTCGACGTCGCGTCGGTGCGCGGTCGGCGCACGATCCCGGCCGCGGAGCTCTTCGCCGGCCCGCTCGAGTCGACGCTGGCCCACGACGAGATCGCGGTCGAGGCGTTCTTCCCGGCGCTCGCGCCCCGTGCGGGCGTGGCCTTCCAGGAGATCTCGCGCCGCCACGGCGACTACGCCCTCGTCGGTGTCGCCGCCCTGGTCGAGCTCGAGGGCGACGAGGTGGTCCGGGCCCGGCTCGGCTACCTCTCGGTGAGCGACGTACCCGTGGTGGTCGACGTCAGCGGCTCCCTGGCCGACCCCGCGGGCGCAGCCCTGGCCGAGCTCGAGCCGGTCGACGACATCCACGCCACCGCCGACTACCGCGCGCACCTCGTGCGCGTGCTGACCCCCCGCGTGCTGGCCGCCGCGACCGACCACGCCCGGCAGAGGATGAACGCATGAGCGAGCGTAGCGAGCGAATCAGCCAACACAGCGCGACATGTGCCTCATGCGCGCACGGAGCGAAGCGAGTACGTGCATGAGCGAGCAGATCCACGACGTCCGCCTGCACGTCAACGGCTCCGTCCACGAGGTGCGCGTCCCCGCGCGCCGCCTGCTGTCCGACGCGCTGCGCCACGACTGCGGCCTGACCGGCACCCACGTCGGGTGCGAGCACGGCGTGTGCGGCGCGTGCACGGTGCTGGTCGACGGCGCGCCGATGCGCTCGTGCCTGATGCTGGCGGTCTCCGCGGTCGACGCCGAGATCACCACGGTCGAGGGCCTCACCGAGGACGACGGGACGCCGCAGGGCCGGCTGAGCCCGGTGCAGCAGGCCTTCTCCGACTGCCACGGCCTGCAGTGCGGGTTCTGCACTCCCGGCTTCCTGACCACCATCACCGCCGGGCTGGAGGAGAACCCCGACCCGACCGAGGACGAGGCGCGGGAGATGATCGCGGGCAACCTGTGCCGCTGCACCGGTTACCAGAACATCGTGAAGTCGGTGCTCCGCGCGGCCGAGATCAATGCCGAGGCCGACGCGAAGAGCAAGGCCGACGCCGGGCAGGAGCGCGCATGACCACCAAGCTGTTCGGCACCAAGGTCGCCCGCGTCGAGGACCAGCGCTTCCTGCGCGGCCAGGGCCGCTACGTCGACGACCTGCTCCACGACGACCCACGGCTGCTGCACGCCGCGGTGCTCCGCTCGCCCCACGCGCACGCCCGCATCACCGACATCGACGTCTCCGACGTGCTCGACGTCGAGGGCGTGGTGGCCGTGTGGACCCACGACGACCTCACCGACGCGATGGCCGAGCCGCTCCCGCTGCTCATCCCGCACCCGACGCTGACCCACGGGCGCACCCAGTACGCCCTGGCGAAGGACGAGGTGAACCACGTCGGCGAGGCGATCGCCTTCGTGGTCGCCGTCGACCGCTACGTCGCCGAGGACGCGGTCGCGCGGATCCGGGTCACGTACGAGCACCTCGAGCCGGTCGTCGGCATCGACGCCGCCCGCGCCGCGACGCGACTGGTGCACGACGACGTGCCCGGCAACGTCGGCGCCCGGATGGAGCAGGAGAACGGCGACGCCCGCGCGGCCATCGCCGACGCCCCGCACACGCTGGTGCTCGACCTCGACATCGAACGGTCCGCCTGCACGCCGATGGAGGGTCGCGGCACCGTCGCGCGCTGGGACCCCGACACCAGCCGGCTGACGGTCTGGTCGTCCACGCAGACCTCCACCGGCGTACGCGGCTGCGTGGCGGCCAAGCTCGGCCTCGACCTGGCCAAGGTCGACGTCATCACCCCCGACGTCGGCGGCGGCTTCGGCGTCAAGGTCGTGCACCCGTGGCCCGAGGAGCTCCTCGTCCCGCTGGCCGCGAAGACGCTGGGCCGGCCGGTGAAGTTCACCGAGGACCGTCGCGAGCACTTCATCTCCTCCGCCCACGAGCGCGCGCAGCAGCACCACGTGGAGGTCGGCTTCGACGACGCCGGCCGCGTGCTGGGCCTCAACGTCGAGTTCTGGCACGACCACGGCGCCTACACGCCGTACGGCCTGATCGTCCCGATCATCACCTCGACCCAGCTGCTCGGCCCCTACAAGCCGCTCAACTACCGGGTCGTCTTCGAGTCGCTCTACACCAACACCGTCATCGTCACGCCCTACCGCGGCGCCGGGCGCCCGCAGGGCTGCTTCGTGATGGAGCGCACCATGGACGCGATCGCGGCCTACCTCGGCAAGGACCGCACCGAGGTGCGCAGCGCCAACTTCATCCAGCCCGACGAGTTCCCCTACGAGCACGGCCTGATCTTCCAGGACGGCCGCGAGCTGACCTACGACTCCGGCGACTACCCGGCCTCGCTGGAGAAGCTCAAGGCGCTGGTCGGCTGGGACGACTTCGAGGACTTCCGCGCCGAGATGGCCGCCCAGGGACGTCGCGTCGGCATCGGCCTGGCCTGCTACGTCGAGGGCACCGGCGTCGGCCCCTACGAGGGCGCCCACGTGCACGTCGAGACCTCCGGCAAGGTCAAGGTCGCCACCGGCCTGACCACGCAGGGCCAGGGCCACCAGACCGCGTTCGCGCAGATCGTCGCCGACACCCTCGGCGTGCGCTTCGAGGACGTCGAGATCACCACCGGCGACACCCGCAAGATGCCCTACGCCGTGGGCACCTTCGCCTCGCGCGCCGCAGTGATGAGCGGCTCCGCGATCCACCTCGCCGCGCTGCGCGCGAAGGAGAAGGCGCTGCGGATCGCCGCCGAAGCGCTGGAGGCGGCCGAGGAGGACCTAGAGATCGTCGACGGTGTCGTGAGCGTCAGGGGCACCGACGCGAGCATCGACCTGGGCACGGTCGCGGTCCTGTCCAACCCGCTGCGCTACGCCTTCGACGAGGCGTCCAAGGCCGCCACGCAGTTCAGCGTCGGCGACCCCGGCAAGCCGCCGGTGGCCGAGGACGACGAGCCGGGCCTGGAGGGCAAGGACTTCTACTCCCCGCCGCGCTCGACCTTCGCCAACGGCATGCACGCCGTGATCGTGGAGACCGATCCCGACACCGCCGAGATCACGATCCTCAAGTACGCCGTCGTCCACGACTGCGGGCACCTGATCAACCCGATGATCGTCGAGGGCCAGATCCACGGCGGCGTCGCGCAGGGGGTGGGCGGTGCGCTCTACGAGCGGATGGCCTACGACGAGTCCGGGCAGCTGCTCAACGCCTCCTTCATGGACTTCCTGATGCCCTACGCCTCCGAGGTGCCGACCAGCATCGACATCGACCACCTCGAGACCCCCTCGCCCCTCAACCCGCTCGGCATCAAGGGCGCGGGCGAGGCGGGCGTCATCCCGTCCGCCGCGGTGTTCGCCGCGGCGATCGAGGACGCCGAGGGCTTCCCCATCACGGCGATGCCCATCTCGCCGTCCGAGCTGTACGCGTTGCGCCTGTCGCACGCCGACCCCGAGGAGACCTCGTGAAGTTCACCGGAGAGAACGTCCTGGCCGCACCCGTGGAGCAGGCGTGGGACGCGCTGCTCGACCCGGCGGTGCTCGTGCGCACCATCCCGGGCTGCGAGAAGCTCGAGGCGACGGGCGAGAACGCCTACGCGATGACCGTCACCGCCGGTGTCGCCTCGATCAAGGGCACCTACGCCGGCTCGTGCGAGCTGCGCGACCTCGTCGAGCACGAGTCGCTGGTGATGAAGCTCGACGGCGCCGGCGCTCCCGGCACGATCGGTGCCACGGTCAACGTGCGCTTCACCCCCGAGGGCTCCTCGACGCGGATCTCGTACGACGCCGACGCCGTCGTCGGCGGGATGATCGGCGGCGTCGGGCAGCGCATGCTCACCAGCGTCTCGCGCCGCATGGCCGGGGAGTTCTTCGGCAACGTCGACGGTGTGCTCGCAGGCACCGCCCCCGCGCCCGCTGCTGCCGCGGTTGCGGGCGCGCCCGCAACGACCGGCGCAGCGGCGCCCGCCGCGGCCGGGCAGGTCTTCACCGCCCCGGCCCCCGCGCCCGCGGCCGCGTCGCGCCAGGAGTTCCTCACCGGTGTCGCCGTCGGTGCCGGCCTCGTCGTCCTCGGCGTCGTGGTGGGCGGGATCCTGGGTCGCCGCCGATGAGCGACCTGACGGTCGACTCCACCGCCCGCGCGCAGGTGGCCGCCGTACGCTCCGGTGAGGTCTCGGCCACCGAGCTGCTCGAGCTGCACCTCGACCGGATCGAGGAGCGCAACCCCGAGCTCAACGCGATCGTCTCGCTCGACGCCGAGCGCGCGCGGGCGTGGGCGGCCGTCGCCGACCAGGCGCAGGCCTCCGGCGAGGTGGTCGGCCCGCTGCACGGACTGCCCTTCGCGGTGAAGGACACCCACGCGCTCCAGGGCTGGCGCACGACCTACGGCTCGCCGATCTTCGCCGACGCCGTCGCCGACCACGACGTCCTGCACGTCGAGCGGGTGCGCGCGGCCGGCGCGGTCTTCGTCGGCAAGACCAACGTGCCGGAGTTCGCCGCGGGGTCGCACACCTTCAACACGGTCTTCGGCGTCACCCGCAACCCGGTCGACCCGACCCGCTCGGCCGGCGGCTCGAGCGGGGGAGCGGCGTGCGCCCTGGCCTCGGGGATGGTGCCGCTGGCCGACGGCTCGGACATGGGTGGCTCGCTGCGCAACCCGGCGTCGTTCTGCGGTGTCGTCGGGATGCGGCCCTCGCTCGGCCGGGTGCCGGAGTGGCCGCTCTACAACCAGTGGGAGACCACGTCGGTGGGTGGGCCGATGGCGCGCAACGTGGGCGATCTCGCCCTGCTCCTCTCCGTGCTCGCCGGTCCCGACCCGCGCGCCCCTCATGCCCTCGGCGACCCCGGCGCCACCTTCGCGCCCGAGCTCCGGCCCGCCCCGCTGGGAGGGCTGCGGGTCGCCTGCTCGGTTGACCTCGGCGGCGCACTGGTGGTCGACCACGCGGTCGCGGACGTCGTGCGCGACACCGCGACGCGGCTCTCCGATGCCGGCGCGGCCGTCACCGGTGCCGCCCCCGACCTCGCGCTGGCCGACGACACCTTCCGCACGCTCCGGGCCTGGCACTTCCAGGCGAAGTTCGGCGCGCTCCTCGCCGAGCACCCGACGTCGTTCAAGCCGTCCCTCGAGGCCAACATCCGGGCGGGGGAGTCGCTGACCGGAGCCGACGTGGCGCGGGCCTACTCCCAGCGCACCTCGCTGTCGGAGACGATGCGGCTCTTCTTCGACGAGCACGACGTGCTGCTGCTGCCGACCTCGCAGGTGCCGCCCTTCCCGGTGGAGCAGGAGTTCCCCGAGACGATCAACGGCCAGGACATGCCGGACTACCTGGCCTGGATGCGATCGGCCTACTTCATCACCGTCACCGGCTGCCCGGCGATCTCCGTGCCTGCCGGCACCACGTCCGACGGCCTGCCGATCGGGGTCCAGCTCGTCGCGCGCCACGGCGCCGACCGGCAGCTGCTCGAGGTCGCGGCGGCGGTGGAGGAGCTCCTCGCCGGCTGACGCCTGTGCACACACCTGTGGACAGGCCTGTGCAGTAAGGCGTCGGACTGGGGACGACGGGCACTCTCCTGTGCACGTCACGCCGGCGGAGCAGAACCTGCGGTGGCGGGGACCCGACGGTACGGAGTGGTCGACCGGGACATCGCCACGGCCGGTCTTGGCGCGTGGGCCAAGAGCTGTCGAAGGATGGGCGTTCCGTCGGCAATGTCTGCCGTGGTCCTCCCCGCAGCGGCTCGGTTGAATCCTTCCCATGAGCAATCGGCGGATCAGGATCGGCATCGACACCGGTGGCACGTTCACCGACGTGGTGGCCTTCGACGAGGACTCGGGCGAGCTGGTCACGACCAAGACCCCGAGCACCCCGGGCAACCCGGCGGACGGCTTCATCGCCGGCATCGAGAAGATCCTCGGGATCGTGGGCGCAGAGGGCGCCGACATCGCCGCGGTGTCGCACGGCACGACCGTGGCGACCAACAAGCTCCTCGAGGGCAAGGTGGAGGCGCTCGGCTTCATCACCACCGAGGGCTACGAGTTCATGCTGGAGATCGCGCGCCAGTCGGTGCCCGACGGCTACGGCAACTCCTACTTCTGGGTCAAGCCCGACCGCATCGTGCCGGCCGACCGGGTCCGCACCGTCGGCGGTCGTCTCGACTTCACCGGAGCCGAGGTGCGGCCCTTCGACGAGGAGTCCGCGGTCGCCGCGGCGCGGTGGTTCCGCGACCAGGGCATCACCACCCTCGGCGTGTGCCTGCTCCACGCGTACGCCAACGACGAGCACGAGCTCCGCATGCGCGAGATCCTGCGCCGTGAGCACCCCGAGGCCGTCGTGTCGATCTCCAGCGAGGTGCTGCGCGAGTACCGCGAGTACGAGCGCGCGATGACCACGCTGGTCGACGCGGCCGTGAAGCCCAACGTCAGCCGCTACGTCACCAACATCTCCGAGCGTCTGGTGGGCTTCACCGGCAACGAGATCCCCTTCTACGTGATGAAGTCCAACGGTGGCGTGCTGTCCGCCGACGAGGTCGTCCACCAGCCCATCACCACCGTGCTGTCCGGGCCGGCCGCCGGTGCCCTCGGCGCCGCGCTGATCGCCAAGGTCGCCGGCTTCCCGCGCATCCTCACGTGCGACGGAGGTGGGACCTCGACCGACGTCTCGGTCGTCCTCGACGGCGAGCCGACCCTCACCACCGAGGGCACCGTCGGTGCCTATCCGAGCAAGATCCCGATGATCGACGTCGTCACCGTCGGTGCGGGCGGCGGCTCCATCGCCTGGCTCTCGCCCGAGGGCACCCTCAAGGTCGGCCCCCACTCGGCCGGCGCCGACCCCGGCCCGCTCTGCTACGCCAAGGGCGGCACGAACCCGACCATCACCGACGCGCACGTCACGCTCGGCCGGATCCCTCCCCACCTGCTCGGCGGCGAGATCCCGCTGGACGTGGACGCCGCGCGTGCCGGCATCGCCGACCTCGCCGACCGCCTCGGACTCGACTTCGAGCGCTGCGCCAGTGGCATCCTCGAGATCTCCGCCTGGAACCAGGCCAACGCCCTGCGCCAGGTGAGCGTCAAGCGCGGCCTGGACGTGCGCGACTTCATGCTCACGACCTTCGGTGGCTCCGGCTCGCTGCTGGCGTGCCGTCTCGTCGACATCCTGGACCTGGCGGGCGTCGTGGTGCCGCCCAACCCGGGCAACGTGAGCGCCTTCGGCCTGCTGACCGTCGACGTGAAGAACGACTACGTCCAGACCCACGTCGCCAAGGAGTCCGCGCTCGACCACGCAGCCGTCCAGACGGTGCTCGACACCCTCACCGACCGGGCCCGCGAGGCGCTCGCCAAGGAGGGCTTCGCCCCGGACCAGCACCAGTTCCACCGCACCATCGACGTGCGCTACGTCGGCCAGGCCTACGAGGTGCGCGTCGCCGCGCCCGAGGGTGTCGTCGACGACGCGTACGTCGCCCGGGTGGCCGACACCTTCCACGCCGAGCACCGCCAGCTCTACGGCTACGACTTCCGCGGCGACGCCACCCAGCAGGTCGAGTGGGTCAACCTCCGTGTCACCGGCATCGGGCCGATCACGCGTCCGGAGATCCCGACCCTCGACAAGGTCGACGGCACCGTCGAGGACCGCGCGGTGCGCGGACGCCGTCCGGTGTGCTTCGACCCCGATCAGGGCTACGTCGACACCCCGGTCATCTGGCGCACCGACCTCGGCGCCGGCGACACCTTCACCGGCCCGGCCATCGTGGAGGAGTTCGGCTCCACCATCCCTGTCCACCCCGGCTTCGAGGTCGTGGTCGACGACTGGGCCAACCTCGTGATCCGGAAGGAGTCGGGCCGA
The DNA here is from genome assembly GCF_021083185.1 of Nocardioides furvisabuli. Taxonomy (GTDB): domain Bacteria; phylum Actinomycetota; class Actinomycetes; order Propionibacteriales; family Nocardioidaceae; genus Nocardioides; species Nocardioides furvisabuli. The sequence goes on from NZ_JAIGQB010000005.1 coordinate 278,978, forward strand.
TGAGCACCAGCACGAGCACCGACGTCAGCACCCGCCCCGTGGACCCGGCCTACGTCACCGCCAAGCCGGTCAACCCGGCCGGCCTGCCCACGGCGTACGAGCACGGCGGGCGCCTCACGCCCGAGGGATCGAGCGTCGACCCGATCCTCGTCGAGATCGTCCAGGGCACCCTGGCCAGCGTCGAGATGGAGGTCGAGACCGCGATCGGCCGCACCAGCCGCTCGCCGATGATCCGCGACGCCCACGACTTCCGCGCCGGCATCCACGACCGGCAGCTGCGCAAGCTCACCGGCCGCTCCTACAGCGCGCTCGTGCACCCGATCGTGCGCGACTTCCCGCTGGAGGAGATGCGCGAGGGCGACGTCTTCTTCCACAACGACGTCTACGAGTCCGAGGGCGGCATCGGCCACCTGCCCGACCTGTGCGTCACCGTCCCCGTCTTCCACGAGGGCGAGGTCGTGGCGTTCGTCCAGGCCTTCGGTCACCACGACGACATCGGAGGCGCCTGCCCCGGCTCGATGCCGAGCGGGGCGACCAGCGTCTACGAGGAGGGCCTCGCGGTCCCGCCGATCAAGCTGTGGGAGGCGGGTGTGCCCAACAAGGCCGCGCTGCGGATCATGACGCGCAACTCGCGGATGCCCGACAGCCTGGCCGCCGACCTCGACGCCGAGTGCTCCGCCTGCCTGATGGGCGCGCGTCGTCTCAGCGAGCTGTTCGGGCGCTACGGGCGCGAGGCGATCGAGACCTCCTTCGACGCGATCCTCGACGCGACCACCGAGACCTACCGCCGCGAGATCCTGTCCAAGATCCCCGACGGCACCTACGTCTGGGAGGACTACGCCGAGCACGACGGCGTCGACGAGCCGCAGCTGCACACCCAGCGGATCACCCTCACCAAGGTCAGCGACGCGCCGGCCGACCCCGAGAACGGTCGCCCGGCCGGACCCCGGCTGATCATCGACTTCACCGGCACCAGCGCGCAGGCCAAGGGGCCGATCAACCACTGCGGCGACTACGTCGGCGGGAACTTCCTCAAGAAGTGGCTCGCGCCGATCCTGCGCAACCTCGCCGACACCCCCGAGCGGATGGCCGAGCTCGACGTCAACGAGGGCATCGTGCCGCTCATCGAGATGCGGTTCCCCGAGAAGGGCACCCTGCTCACCCCGATCCACCCGGGGCCGACCAACGCCCGCACCTTCGTGATCCTGCGCCTGCTCGGCGTGCTCGCCGGCGTCGTGGCCAAGGCGGTGGACGGGAAGATGCCGGCAGACCAGGAGACGATCCGCTACACCGGCGTCTACGGCAAGGACCTCGAGGGCAACGACTACCTCATGCGCGAGGTGCTCGGCGGCGGCTCGGGCGGTCGCTACTACGCCGACGGCGAGGACACCATCCACGTGGTGCCCGACTCCCGCAACCTGCCGACCGAGTTCACCGAGTCGCGCTTCCCCTTCATCGTGGAGCGCCTCGGCCTCGCGGTCGACTCCGGCGGCGCGGGGGAGTTCCGCGGCGGCCTGGGCTACGAGAAGCAGATCCGGATGCTCAAGGACGCGCACTTCATGTCCATCGCCGACCGCTCGATCCTGGCCTGCTGGGGCGTGCGCGGCGGCAAGGCCGGTGCCCCCTTCCAGGTCGTCATCGACCCGGGCGGGCCGGACGAGCGCGAGGTCGACGCCCTCGCCGACGCCGAGGTCATCCGCGCCGGACAGGTCGTGCGGATCCGGACGACCGGCGGTGGCGGCTGGGGCGACCCGCTCGCCCGCGACCCCGAGCTCGTCGTGCGCGACGTGGTCTGGGGCAAGGTGTCGGCCGAGGCCGCGCTGCGCGACTACGGCGTGGTGCTCACCGGGTCGCGTGACGGTGGTGACCTCGGCTTCGACGCCTCGGCCACCGAGGCCGAGCGTGCCGGCCGGGCCTCGTGGAGCCGGGAGGACGACGCGTTCTTCGACCGCGGTCCGGGCTACGCCGAGCTGGCCGACGGCGCGGCGTTCGCCGAGGTCGACAGGGTCTGACTCGATGTCGGCGTCGGTGCAGCGCGTCGCGGTGCTGGGCGGCCACGGCAAGACCGGCCGCGCGGTGTGCGAGGCACTCGCCGCCCGGGGCGTCGGGGCCGTTGCGCTGGGGCGCTCGGACTGGCCGGACCTCGCCGTGGCGGTGGCCGGCTGCGAGGCGGCGTACGTCATCGCGCCCAACCTGCACCCCGACGAGCCGGCGTACGTCGCCTCCGCCCTGGCCGCCCTTTTGGCGGGCGGCGTGGGGCGGGTCGTCTACCACTCGGTGGCCTCGCCCTACGCGCCCGCGATGCCGCACCACATGGGCAAGGCTGCCTGCGAGGACCTCGTCCGCCGCAGCGGGCTGGCGTGGACGATCCTCCAACCCGGCGCCTACCTCCAGAACCTCGACCTCACCGGTCCGCTCGACCTGCCCTACTCGCCCGACGTGCCGTTCGGCTTCCTCGACCTCTCCGACCTCGGGCGGGCTGCCGCGGTCGTGCTGACGCAGGAAGGCCACGCCGGAGCGACGTACGAGCTCGCGACCCGCGCCGCGACGGTCCGCGAGCTCGCCGACGAGGCGGGCGTCGAGGTCCGCCGGGTGCCCGACCCCGGGACGCACCCGTGGCTGTCGGCGATGTTCGCTTACTACGACGCGCACGGGTTGCCGGTGGGTGACCGGGTGCTGAAGTCCTTGATCGGCTGAGCGCGTCGCGCGTCCTTCCGGGGCCTCGACCAGTAGGAAGTGCGCAGACGCAGGCATCGGGCCTGCCCCCCGCAGGAGATCACCATGTCTCGTTCTCGGAAGCTGCACACCCGTCCCTCAGCCGCACGACGGTGGCCGTCGGCGTTGCTCGTGCCGATCGTCGGTGCGCTGCTCCTCCTCGCCCCCGCCCCCGCGCAGGCAGCCACCTTCAGTGGCTCGCTGGCCCAGGCCGTCGCAGCCGTGCCGACCGCGGCGGAGGCCAACGCCGGCTACGACCGCACCCTCTTCAAGCACTGGGTGGACGCCAACGGCGACTGCCAGAACGCCCGCGCCGAGGTGCTGATCAGCGAGGCGGAGCCCGACACCCCGCTCACGTACACGACCTCGGGCAGGTGCACCGTCTCGACCGGGCGGTGGTTCTCCTACTACGACCGGGTGTCGTGGACCTCCGCATCGGACGTCGACATCGACCACATGGTCCCGCTGGCCGAGGCGTGGGGGTCGGGCGCGAGCGGCTGGACGTCCGCCCGGCGCGAGGCGTACGCCAACGACCTCGGTGACTACCGCACGCTCGTCGGCGTGACGGACAACGTGAACCAGTCCAAGAGCGACCAGGACCCGTCGACGTGGCTGCCGACCTACGACAAGTGCCGCTACGTCGCGGAGTGGGTCGCGGTGAAGATCCGGTGGGGGCTCACCGCCGACTCGGCCGAGAAGAGCGTGCTGAACAGCTACGCGTCGAGCTGCTCGACGACTGTCACGGTCACCACGGCCTGACCCCGTGCCGCGCCTGCGGCACCCTGACAACTCTTGCCATCTATCTCCTTGGTCGTTGGCCGAATCTGCCGTGGGTCGGGTGTGAGCGGCGACACTAGGTTTGCGCCATGAGGGTCCTGCTCGCACTCGGCGGAAACGCCATGACCAACGCCGACGGGCGGGCACGTCCCGACGACCAGATCGCCGCCGCCCAGGTGGCGATGGCGGCGGTGGCCGGCCTCCTGGAGCACGACCACGACGTCGTCATCACCCACGGCAACGGTCCCCAGGTCGGCAACCTCCTGGTCAAGAACGAGCTGGCCGCGTCCGTCGTACCCCCCGTCCCGCTGGACTGGTGCGGCGCGCAGACGCAGGCGACCCTCGGTTTCGTGCTGATGGACGCACTCGACGGCGAGCTCGCGGCCCGCGGCGTCGCGCGGCGCAGCGCCGCGGTCGTCACCCGCACGCTCGTCGACGCCGACGACGAGGGCTTCACCACCCCCACCAAGCCCATCGGCCGCCACCTGCCCGAGGCCGAGGCCCGGGTGCTGATGGCCCACGGCGAGACCTGGCAGGACCGCGGCGACAAGGGCTGGAGGCGCGTGGTCGCCTCGCCCGAGCCGCTGGAGATCCTCGATGCCCCGGCGGTCCTCGCGCTGATCGAGGCCGGCTTCGTGGTGGTCGCCAACGGTGGTGGCGGCATCCCGCACGTACGCCGTCCCGACGGCTCGCTGGCGGGCGTCGAGGCCGTCATCGACAAGGACCTCGGCGCGGCCCTGCTCGCCGGGACCACCGACGCCGACGTCCTCGTGATCGCCACCGACGTCCCCAACGCGGTCATCCGCTGGGGCCAGCCCGACGCCGAGCCGCTCGGCACCCTCACCGTCGCCGACCTGCGTGCGATCGCCGCCGAGGGCCACTTCGCCTCGGGCTCGATGGGCCCGAAGGTCGACGCGGTCTGCCGCTTCGTCGAGACCACCGGCAAGCGCGGAGTCATCACCAGCCTCGACCAGATCACCGCGGCCGTCGCCGGCGACGCCGGCACCGTCGTCGTACCCGCCTGAACCTGACTGCCACCGAAAGGAAACCCATGCCCAGCGCCATTGAGGTCCGCAAGGTCCCGATCCACTCCGTCGCCGACGCCTCCGAGCTCACCAAGCTCATCGACGAGGGCGTCATCGCCGCCGACCGCGTCTTCGCGATCATCGGCAAGACCGAGGGCAACGGCGGTGTGAACGACTACACCCGCATCATCGCCGACCGCGCCTTCCGCGAGGCGCTGGTCGCCAGCGGCGCGGACCCCGAGCAGGTCAAGGGCGTCCCGATCGTGTGGTCGGGCGGCACCGACGGCGTGATCAGCCCCCACGCCACGATCTTCGCCACCACCGACGTCCCCGAGGACGACCCGTCGCGCGAGGAGATGCGGCTCACCGCCGGCTTCGCGATGAGCGAGCCGATCCTGCCCGAGGAGATCGGCTACACCGCGATGATCGAGAAGGTCGCCGCCGGCGTGAAGGTCGCCATGGAGCGCGCCGGGATCACCGACCCCGCCGACGTCCACTACGTGCAGACCAAGACCCCGCTGCTCACCATCCACACCATCCGCGACGCCAAGGCGCGCGGCAAGAAGGTCTGGACCGAGCACACCCACGAGTCGATGGACCTCTCCAACGGCGTCACCGGTCTGGGCATCGCCGTCGCGCTGGGCGAGATCGACATGCCGACCGACGCCGACGTGATGCACAACCGCGAGCTCTTCTCCTCGGTCGCGTCCTGCTCCTCCGGTGTCGAGCTCGACCAGGCCCAGATCGTCGTGGTCGGCAACGCGCTGGGTGTCGGCGGCAAGTACCGCATCGGCCACTCGGTGATGAAGGACGCGCTCGACGCCGACGGCATCTGGGAGGCCATCCGCACCGCGGGCCTCGACCTGCCCGAGCGTCCCCGCACCAGCGACCTCGACGGCAAGCTGGTCAACGTCTTCCTCAAGTGCGAGGCCAGCCAGGACGGCATGGTCCGCGGGCGCCGCAACGCGATGCTCGACGACTCCGACGTCCACTGGCACCGCCAGATCAAGGCCTGCGTCGGCGGCGTCACCGCCTCCGTCACCGGCGACCCGGCGGTCTTCGTCTCGGTCTCGGCCGCCCACCAGGGCCCCGAGGGTGGCGGCCCGGTGGCCGCGATCGTCGACGTCTCCTGATCCACGTCCTGGTCCCAGGCACCTCCACGACACCCCGTCCGCGGGGCCGGCAGCGCATTGTCGGTCCCGCGTGATGGGGTGTCCTGCGTGAGCACACCGACCACCCGCTACCGGCTCGTCAGCCCCGACCGCGAGGTCGTGGTGCCCGAGCTCGACGAGCACCAGCGGCGTGTGGTCGACCACCCAGGCGGACCGTTGCTCGTCCTGGCCGGTCCCGGGACCGGCAAGACCACCACCCTGGTCGAGGCGATCGTCGACCGCATCGAGCACCGCGGCGCCTCGCCCGACTCGGTGCTCGCCCTCACCTTCTCCCGCAAGGCCGCCGAGCAGCTGCGCGACCGGGTGACCGCGCGGGTCGCCAGGACCACGTCGGCGGCGTCGTGCTCGACCTTCCACTCCTTCGCCTACGCGCTGGTGAGGAAGTACGCCCCCGCCGAGCTCTACGAGGGGGCCATCCGGCTGCTGTCGGCCCCGGAGGCCGACGTCGTGCTGCGTGAGCTGCTGCGCGACAACCCGGAGTCGGTCGAGTGGCCGGACGCGCTGCGCCGGGCGGTCGGCACGTCCGGCTTCGTCCGCGAGGTGCAGGCGGTGCTCGCCCGCGCCCGTGAGAAGGGCCTGGACCCCGGCGGCCTCCGCAGCCTCGGCGAGGAGCACGACCTGCCCGAGCTGGTGTCGGCCGGGCTGTTCATGGAGCAGTACCTCACGATCCTCGACAACCTCGGCGCCACCGACTACTCCGACCTCATCCGCCGCGCGGTGATCGAGGCCGAGGCCCACCGCGACGAGCTGCGGGCACGCTACGGCCACGTCTTCGTGGATGAGTACCAGGACACCGACCCCGGCCAGGTGGCCCTGCTGCGGGCCCTGGCCGGCGACGGCCGGAACCTCACGGTGGTCGGCGACCCGCACCAGTCCATCTACGGCTTCCGCGGCGCCGACGTGCGCGGCATCCTCGACTTCCCGGCCAGCTTCGCGACCACGGGCGGTGCGCCCGCACCCGTCGTGGTGCTCCAGCGCACCCGACGGTTCGGGCCGCGCCTGCTCCTGGCGGCCGGCCGCGTCGCACACCGCCTGACCCTCAGCGGCAGCATCGACGCCGCCGCCCGCGAGGCCTTCCTCTCCCCGGAGGCGGTCCCGGGGCCGCACGGCGACGGTCGGGTCGAGGTCCACACCTATGACACCGAGCGGGCCGAGGCCGAGCGGCTCGCCGACCTGCTGCGCCGCGCCCACCTCGAGGACGGCATCGCCTGGGACCGGATGGCCGTCCTGGTGCGCTCGGGGCGGACCAGCATCCCCCCCCTGCGGCGCTCGCTCGCCGCGGCGGGCGTTCCCGTCGAGGTGGCCTCCGACGACCTGCCCCTCGTCCACGACCCGGCGGTGCTGCCGCTCCTCGACGGCCTTCGCGCCGTGGTCAACCTCGACAACGACGACCCGGACTCGCCCGACTTCCTCGACCCCGGCCGGATCGAGTCGCTGCTGCTGTCGCCACTGGCGGGGCTGGACGCGTCCGACCTGCGCGCCCTCGTGCGCCGCCTGCGCACCCGGGAGAAGGAGCAGGCCGATCCCGACGCGCGCCGCACCTCGCGCGAGCTGCTCCGGCTCGCCGTCGTCGGCCCGGGCTTCCTCGACGGCCTGGAGGGACCGGACGTCGACCGCGCCGATGCCCTCGCCGCCCTGCTGCGCGAGGGCGCCCACATGCTGTCCGAGCGCGCCGGTGTCGAGGACGTGCTGTGGCACCTGTGGTCCAGCACGGCTTGGCCCCAGCGGCTCAGGCGCCAGGTCGACCTCGGGGGCGCGAGCGCCCGTCGCGCCCACCGCGACCTCGACGCGGTGGTGGCGCTCTTCGAGCTCGCCTCCCGCGCGGTCGACCAACGCGACCACGTCGGCGTCGGGGCGTTCTTCGCCAGCCTGGTGGCCCAGCAGCTCCCGGCCGACACCCTGGCCGAGCGGGGCGTGCGCGGCTCCTCGGTCCGCCTCCTCACCGCACACCGGTCCAAGGGCCTGGAGTGGGACCTCGTGGTCGTCGCCCACGTCCAGCAGGAGGGCTGGCCGGACCTTCGTCGCCGCACGACCCTGCTCGGCGCCGACCGCATCGGCGTCGACGGCTCCGGCCACCCCGACCTGGTCCCGCCGGTGACCACGCGGGCGCTGCTGATGGAGGAGCGTCGCCTCTTCTACGTCGCCTGCACCCGGGCCCGGCGCCGACTGGTGGTGAGCGCGGTGCGCTCGCCCGACGACGACGGCGAGCAGCCCTCGCGCTTCCTCGAGGAGCTCGGCGTGACCATCGAGCACCAGGACGGCCGCCCGCCCCGGCCGCTGTCGCTCGGCGGCCTCGTCGCCGAGCTGCGGCGCACCGCCGCGGACCCGGCCACCAGCCCCGCGCTGCAGGCCGCCGCCGCGCGCCGTCTGGCGGCGCTCGCGGCGGAGGAGGTCGACGGACGCCAGCTCGTCCCGGCGGCCGACCCCGCGACGTGGTGGGGCACCCGCAGCGCCACCCGGGCCGTCCAGCCGATCCGTGACCCCGAGCGGCCGGTGCCGGTCTCGGCCAGCATGCTCGACTCGATCCTCCTCTGCCCGGCCCAGTGGTTCTTCGAGCGCGAGGCCGGCGGCGTCTCGGCGGTGCACCAGTCGGCCAACCTCGGACAGGTGCTCCACGCGCTCGCCGAGCGGGTGGCAACCGGTGACCTGCCGGCCGAGGAGCAGCCGCTGATGGCCGAGGTCGAGGCGATCTGGGACCGGCTCGCCTTCCGCACGCCCTGGTCGCGCCAGCGCGAGCTCGCCCGCATCCGCAAGGCGGTGGCGCGCTTCGTCCGGTGGCACCTCGACAACCCCCGCGAGGTGCTCGCCGCCGAGCAGCGCTTCCAGAGCACCGTCGAGGTCGAGGGCCGCACGGTCATGCTCACCGGCTTCGCCGACCGCCTCGAGATCGACGACGCGGGCCGGGTGGTGGTCGTCGACTTCAAGAGCGCCCGTGCCGCCCCGACCGGGCCTGCGGTCGCCGGCAACCTCCAGCTCGCCCTCTACCAGTACGCCGTCGACGCCGGTGCGCTCGACGAGGTCGCCGGCCGGTCGGTGGCGTCGGGAGGCGCCGAGCTGGTGCAGCTCGGCATCGACGACGAGTCGGCCGTCGCCAAGGTGCAGGGCCAGCCCGCGCACGACGACGCCGGTCCCGAGCGTGCGGTGCTGCGCGCGGGCCTGGCGCGTGCCGCCGACCTGGTCCGCAGCGAGACCTTCCCGGCCACGGCCGGCCCCCACTGCCGCGACTGCCCCTTCACCGCCATCTGCCCCGCCAAGGGTGCCGGGAGCGTGACCGTCCAGTGACCGAGCCGACCCGCGAGCCTCTACGGCTCGACACGCCCGAGGACCTGCGGGCCCTCATGGGGGCCAGGCACGCCGCCAGCGACGAGCAGTGGGCGGCCATCACGGCGCCGCTGCGGCCCACCGTCGTGGTGGCCGGAGCCGGCAGCGGGAAGACCACCCTCATGGCCCAGCGCGTGGTGTGGCTGGTGGCGACGGGCCGGGTGCGTCCCGACGAGGTGCTCGGCCTCACGTTCACGACCAAGGCCGCGGCCGAGCTGCGCCAGCGGGTCTCGGCCGCGCTCGGTGCCGCGGGCCTGCTCGACCGGTCCGTCGTCGTCGACGGCGAGGACGTGCTCGAGCCGACCGTCGCGACCTACCACGCCTACGCCGCCACGCTCCTGACCGACCACGGACTGCGCATCGGCCACGAGCCCGACACCCGGGTCGTGTCCGATGCGTCCCGCTACCAGCTCGGTGCGCGCGTGATCGAGCGCTTCACCGGTCGCATCGAGCTGCTGACCGACCATCCCGCCACCGCCATCCAGAACCTCCTCGCCCTCGACGGCGCGATGAGCGAGCACCTCGTCGACGCCGACGACGTACGCCGGGTGGACGCCGAGGCGCGCCGCGGCTTCGAGCGCGCGGTCGCCGAGGAGCAGGCCGGCAAGGCCCGCAAGACCTGGCTCGAGCCCCCGGCGAAGGCGATCAACGCCATCGACCGCCGTGCGGAGCTGCTCCAGCTCGTCACCGGCTACCGGCGCCTCAAGGCCGACCTCGGCCTGATGGACTTCGGCGACCAGATCGCCCTCGCGGCCCGGCTCGTCGAGGACCAGCCGGAGGTGGGGGAGCTGGAGCGGGCGCGGTTCAAGGTCGTGCTCCTGGACGAGTACCAGGACACCTCCGTCGCGCAGGCCACGATGTTGTCCCGGCTGTTCTCGGGCTCCGACCCCGAGCACGGCCTCGGCCACCCGGTGATGGCGGTGGGCGACCCCAACCAGGCGATCTACGGCTGGCGCGGTGCGTCGGTCTCCAACATCCTCAACTTCGCCGAGACCTTCCCCGCGGCCGACGGCGAGCCGGGCCGGCTGCCGCTGACGGTCAACCGGCGCTCCGACCGACGCATCCTCGACGTGGCCAACAGGCTCGCGGAGCCGCTGCTCGCCGCCTACGGCGACAAGGTCGCGCGACTGCGCGCCGCCGAGATCGCGGCCGAGGGCCACGTCGAGGCACACGTCTTCGAGCGGGCCGTCGACGAGCTCGCCTGGCTCACCGACGAGGTCCGCCGCGTGCACGGGACCGGCACCCCCTGGGCCGAGATGGGCGTGCTGAGCCGCGACAACGCGCAGGCCGAGGACGTCTACGACGCGCTGACCACCGCCGGCATCCCGGTCGAGATCGTCGGCCTGTCGGGCCTGATCCGCTTGCCAGAGGTGGCCGAGGTCGTCGCCACGCTGACCCTGCTGCACGACGTCACCGCCAACTCCGCGATGCTCACCCTCCTCACCGGCCCGCGCTGGGCGATCGGCCCCCGCGACCTGCGCCTGCTCGCGGTGCGGGCGGCGGAGATCGCCGGCGTACGCGGTCGCGCGGAGGCGGCGTCGATCGCCGACCAGTTGCTCCAGATCGCCGACGGCATCGACTCCTCCGAGCTGCCCGCGCTCAGCGACGCCCTCGAGGCGCCCGGCGAGGCGGCCTACTCACCCGAGGCGCTCGACCGGTTCGCCCTCCTCGCCGGCGAGCTGCGCCGGCTGCGCTCCCACGTCGGCGACCCCCTGCTCGACGTGGTCCGACGCATCATCGACACGACAGGTGTCGACGTCGAGCTGGCGTCGGCGACCTCGCCGGCGGCTGCCGCGCGGCGCGACAACCTCGACCTCTTCGTCAAGGCGGTCGCGGACTTCCAGTCCGTCGACGGCGACGTCACGCTGCCCGCGCTGCTGGCCTACCTCACCGCCGAGGACGACCAGGGCAACGGCCTCGACGTCGCCACCCCCACCGCAGCCGACTCGGTGAAGCTCCTCACGGTGCACCGCGCCAAGGGGCTGGAGTGGTCGTCGGTCTTCTGCGTCGGCGTGGGGGAGACACGCTTCCCCAGCAACCGCTCGCGCACCCTCTGGACGTCGTCGCCGGCCGTCCTGCCCGCGCCCCTGCGCGGCGACCGGGCCGACCAGCCCCAGCTCGCGGGCCACGACAAGACCGCCCTCGAGGCCTATCGCACGGCGACCAAGGCCCACGACGCGGAGGAGGAGCTGCGCCTGGGCTACGTCGCCTTCACCCGCGCCGCCCACCACCTCGCCGTCACCTCCTACGTCTGGGGCCAGCGCGCGAGCGCCTTCGGCCCGTCGGCCTACCAGTGCGTCGTGCGCGACCAGCTCGAGGAGTGGGGCCAGCCGGTGGAGCGCTGGCTGGAGAAGCCGCCACCGAAGTCACCCAACCCCAACGACGCCGTCGACACCTCCCGCCCCTGGCCGGTGCCGGGCCCCGGCGAGGAGGGGCGCCGTCGACAGGTCGCCGCGGAGCTGGTCCGCAGCGTCGACCGGACCGCGCCCGACGAGGGCCTCGACATGGTCGAGGCCGCGCAGGTCGCGGAGTGGGACGACGACCTCGCCCAGCTGCTCGACGAGGCGCGCGCCGAGCGCGCCACCACGGTCGACCTGCCGTTGCCGAGCAGTCTGTCGGCCACCTCCGTGGCCCGCCTGCGCGACGACCCCGACGCCTTTGCGCGCGAGCTGGCCCGGCCGATGCCGCGCCCACCCGCTCCCGCGGCCCGCTTCGGCACCGCCTTCCACGCCTGGGTGGAGGAGCGCTTCGGCCAGCAGGCGCTCATCGAGCCCGACGAGCTGCCGGGCCGCGCCGACGCCGGCATCGACGACGAGGCCGACCTCGGCGAGGTGGTGAAGCGCTTCGAGGACGGTCCCTTCGGCGACCGGGCACCCCACGCCGTCGAGGCACCCTTCGCGCTGGTGCTGGGCGGTCAGGTCGTGCGCGGACGCATCGACGCGGTCTACGCCGAGCCCGGGTCCTCGGGCGGCGGTTTCCTCGTGGTCGACTGGAAGACCGGTCGTCACGAGACCGCGGACCCCCTGCAGCTCGCGCTCTACCGCCTCGCCTGGGCCGAGCTCACCGGCACCCCGCTGGAGCAGGTGCGCGCGGCGTTCCACTACGTCCGGTCCGGCCACACGGTCGAGCCACCGGACCTGCCGGGTCGCGACGAGCTGGAGCGACTGCTCGAGCTCTGACCTGCGGGTCTCGTGGCGGCGCCCCAGCCACACGTCGTACGTCTCGAAGGCGTCTCACGCACCGCCGCGCGTCAGCCATCAGCGGTGCGTAGGACACCTTCCGAGCGCGCAGTACCTGCGTCACGCACCGCCCGCCAGCGGAGGAGCGCCGCAGGTCAGCCCAGCGCCGCCGTCAGCGCGATCTCGACCATCTCGCCGAAGGTCTGCTCGCGCTCCTGCGAGGTGGTCTCCTCGCCGGTGACGATGTGGTCGGAGACGGTGCAGATCGCCAGGGCCTTGCGGCGGTGCTTCGCGGCGAGGGTGTAGAGCGCGCTGGCCTCCATCTCGACCGCCAGCACGCCGTAGTCCACCATCTCGCCCAGCAGCTCGGGGCGCGCGGCGTAGAAGGAGTCGCTGGAGAAGATCAGTCCGACGTGGAAGGGCGAGCCGTCCTCGCGCGCCTCGGCGGCCTCCACCGCGCCCCGCAGCAGGCCGAAGTCGGCGACCGGGGCGTAGTCGATGCCGTGGAAGGCGATGCGGTTCATCGAGGAGTCGGTGCAGGCGCCGGAGGCGATGATGACGTCGCGGATGCCGACGTCCTCCGTGACCGCGCCGCACGACCCGACGCGTACGACCGACTGCACGTCGTAGTCGGTGAAGAGCTCGTTGACGTAGATCGCCATCGACGGCTGGCCCATGCCGGAGCCCTGGACGGAGACCGGCTGGCCGCGCCACGTGCCGGTGAAGCCGTACATCCCGCGCACCTCGCTGTAGCAGCGGGCGTCGTCGAGGAAGGTCTCCGCGATCCACCTCGCCCGCAGCGGGTCGCCGGGCAGCAGGACGGTGGGGGCGATGTCGCCGGGCCGGGCGCCGATGTGGGTGCTCACGGCGCCCAGCCTAGGGCCCGTCGCTAGCCTGACGCGGTGAGCTCCGAGCGCCCCCTCCCGCACGTCGCACTCTCCGCCCACGCGCACAACCGGATGGGCCTGCGCCGCACCGACGAGGAGTGGCTGCGCCACCAGATGTCGGACCCGGCCACCCGGATGCTGGTCGTCGCGGGCAACCGGCTGCGTCCGACGGACGGCGAGATCCAGTGGGTCGCTCCCGCGGACGCGCCCGAGGGCATCCTCGTGCTCCTCGGCGACCACGACGAGGTCGTGCACCTCGCGGTCATCGTCGCGCCGGACGCCGCCCCCGGCGACCCGCAGGAGTGGGTGCCGCTGCGCGACGTGCTGCCCCTGATCGCCGAGCAGTCACCCGGCCAGGCGCCGCTGCTGATGCACGCGATCGGCCTTGCCGAGTGGCACCACGCGACCCGCTTCTGCCCGCGGTGCGGTGGCTCCCTGCGCAGCCGGGCCGCCGGGCACGAGCTGCGCTGCACCCAGTGCGACCGCGCGCAGTTCCCCCGCACCGACCCGGCGGTCATCATGGCGATCACCCACGGCGACGGCGACGACGAGGCGCTGCTGCTGGGCCGCAACCGCGCCTGGCCTGCGGGCCGCTGGTCCACCCTCGCCGGGTTCTGCGAGCCGGGGGAGACCCTCGAGGACGCCGTACGCCGTGAGGTGGACGAGGAGGTCGGGGTGCAGGTGGGCGAGGTCGGCTACTTCGGCAGCCAGCCGTGGCCGCTGCCGGCGAGCCTGATGCTGGGCTTCACCGGCCGCGCGCTGAGCACCGACATCGACGTCGACGGCGCCGAGATCGAGGAGGCCCGCTGGTGGACCCGTGCGGACTTCGAGACGGCGGTGCGCTCGGGGGAGATCGCCGTCCCGCGCGGGATCTCGATCTCGTCCTCGCTCATCGAGGCATGGTTCGGCCGGCCTCTCGAGGGTCCCGGCTGGGACTGAGGTCGGTCAGTCGCAGGTGTCGCAGATGCCGGTGGCCGGCATCGCGATGTAGCAGCGCGGGCACAGCTTGTCCGGCCGGTCGCTCGCCGCGACCCGGGGCCGGGCGGTGCCGGTGCTCCTCGTCGCCGCCGCGCGCGGGGTGCCGCTCGACGACGAGGAGCGCGTGCGGGTGCTGGAGCCGGGCACGCGCTCGCTGGGCGGCGAGTCGTCGCGGATCGTGAAGCCGAGCCGGGTCAGCGCCTTGCTCGCCCCGGCGGAACCGCCGGGGATGTCAGCGGGGGTCAGGGTGCGACCAGTGGCCAGGCCATGGGCGATGCCGGCGATCGCCGCGGCGTCGTACTCGCGGCCCAGGTGCATCAGCACATGGGTGGACGTCCCGCCGCGCACCAGCATGTAGTTGGCGCCACCGGCTGCGTCCCAGGTCTCCATCGCGGTGAGGACGTGGTCGCGATCGATCGAGTTCAGCAAGGACACGGGATCAGGCTAACCCGACCGCACGCCACTGCCTCAGCCGAGGGGCTCACGCCAGCGCGGCCAGCTTCTCCTTGACCTGCGCCACCGACGGGTTCGTCAGCGTGCTGCCGTCGGAGAACAGGAGGGTGGGCACGGTCTGGTTGCCGCCGTTGGCCTGCTCGACGGTGAAGGCCGCGTCGGGCTGCTGCTCGATGTCGACGATCGAGAACGCGATGCCCTCTCGGTCGAGCTGGCTCTTCAGGCGGTGGCAGTAGCCACACCAGGGCGTGGTGAACATGGTGAACTGGCTCTGGGACATGTCTGGTCAACCCTCCGGCCCGGTGCGGCATTCCCGCAGGCGACAGGGGTGGCCCGGCTAGCAGGAGCGGCCGGGGTCGATCCGAGCCAGGACGGTCTCGCTGACCCGGCGCAACGCGGCGAGGTCGGCCGCCGACACGGCGTCGACGACCAGCTCGCGCACTCGCGCGACGTGCCCGGGGGCCGCCGCCACCGCTTTCGCGTGCCCGGCCGCGGTGAGGACCGCGTTCGTCCGGCGTCCGGCTCCGGGCACTCGTTCGCGGGTGACCAGGCCCTCTGCCTCGAGACGCTTCACCACGTGGGAGAGCCTCGAGAGCGACGATGAGGTCTCTGCGGCGACGACGCTCATCTGGAGCGTGCGGTTCGGCTGCTCCGACAACACCGCGAGCACCAGGTACTCGAAGAACGTCAGCCCCTGGTCGGCCTGCAGCTGGGCGTCGAGCGCACCGGGGAGCCTGATGATCAGGGCGGTGGTGGCCATCCACGCAGCAAGCTCGTCCTCGTCGAGCCAGGGTGGCTCGCTGGGGTCGGGCGACGCGGTGGGGGACATGCTCGCGAGGCTAGCGGAATAACTTGATGCATCAAGTTCTTGGGTGAGTTGTTGACATCTCAAGTTCTCTGAAGGAGACATCATGAACATCGTCCTGTGGGTCATCGCCGTCGTCCTGGCGGCCGTCTTCACCGCCGCCGGCCTGCGCAAGGTCCTCACCCCCCGGGAGAAGGTCGTCGAGGACATGACCTCGCTCGAGGACCTTCCCGCCGGAGCGATCAAGCTCATCGGGGTCGTGGAAGTCCTCGGCGCCGTCGGGCTCGTCGTGCCCGCGGCCCTCGACATCGCGCCCGTGCTGACGCCACTGGCTGCCAGTGGACTCGCGGTGACGATGCTCCTGGCCGCAGCGGTGCACGCACGGCGCAAGGAGTACCCGCTGATCGGAATCAACGTCGTCCTCGGGGGCCTGGCGCTCTTCGTCGCGATCATGCGCTTCGGCCCGCAGGCGTTCTGACCTCGGCCGGGGCCCACGAAGGAGGTTCGTGTCGGTGGCGACGTCTAGGGTTGTCCTGCCCGTGCCGGCGGGCGACAGCCCCGTTCATCCCATCGCAGGAGACGACCTTGCTCGAAGCGCTCGACCCCGAGCAGCGACAGGTCGCGGAGGCGCTGCGCGGGCCCGTGCGGGTCCTCGCGGGCGCCGGCACCGGCAAGACCCGTGCGATCACCCACCGCATCGCCCACGGGGTCGCGCAGGGCGTCTACGCGCCCACCGAGGTGCTGGCGCTGTCGTTCACCACCCGCGCCGCGGGGGAGATGCGCGAGCGGCTCCGCTCGCTGGGTGCGCCCGGGGTCCAGGCGCGCACGTTCCACTCGGCCGCGTTGCGCCAGCTCCGGTTCTTCTGGCCGCGGGTGCACGGGCGTGACCTCCCCGAGCTCACCGAGTCCAAGCTCGGCATGGTCGCGCTCGCCGCCCGGCGCCAGCGGCTGAGCGTCGACCAGGCGACGCTGCGCGACCTCGCCAGTGAGATCGAGTGGGCCAAGGTGTCCAACGTCGCCCCCGACTCCTACCCCGCGCTGGCCCGCGCCCGGGGGCGGGCCGTCTCGGGCCTCGAGCCCGAGGTCGTGGCCCGCGCCTTCGACGCCTACGAGGAGGTCAAGCGCGGCCAGGGCCGGATGGACATGGAGGACGTGCTTCTCTTCGGCGCCGGCCTGCTGGCCGACAACGAGGCCGTCGCCGCGCAGGTGCGCCGGCAGTACAAGTGGTTCGTCGTCGACGAGTTCCAGGACGTCTCGCCCCTGCAGAACGCGCTGCTCGACCTCTGGCTCGGCGGGCGCGACGAGCTCTGCGTGGTCGGGGACCCCGCCCAGACGATCTACTCCTTCGCCGGCGCCGACGCGCGCTACCTCCGCGAGTTCACCCAGCGGTTCCCGGCGGCCACCAGCGTCGAGCTGGTGCGCAACTACCGCTCCACCCCGCAGGTCGTGGCTGCCGCCAACGCCCTCCTCGCCGGCACGAGCAGCAAGGGCGTCGACCTGGTGGCGCAGCGTCCCTCGGGGGCGGCCATCACCTACCGCGAGGCCAGCGACGAGGTCGCCGAGGCCGACGCCGTCGCCGATCGCGCGGCCGCGCTGCGGGCCAGCGGGACGCCCGCCAGCCGGATGGCGGTGCTGCTGCGCATCAACGCGCAGTCCGAGCGCTTCGAGGAGGCACTGGCCGCGCGCGGCATCCCCTACGTCGTCCGCGGTGGGGCGCGCTTCTTCGACCGCCCCGAGGTGCGCCAGGCCATCACGCTCGTCCGCGGCGCCGCGCGCAGCGGCGAGGCGTCGGGCCCGGTGGCCGACGGGGTCGTCGCCGTCCTGTCCCAGATG
Source organism: Nocardioides furvisabuli (assembly GCF_021083185.1). Classification (GTDB taxonomy): domain Bacteria; phylum Actinomycetota; class Actinomycetes; order Propionibacteriales; family Nocardioidaceae; genus Nocardioides; species Nocardioides furvisabuli. The sequence continues at coordinate 296,123 of NZ_JAIGQB010000005.1, forward strand.
GGCCACTCCACGGAGCCTCCGGAGGGCAGGGGAGAGGTGCGCAACCGCTGGGAGTCATTGCAGGCGCTGGTCGACCTCGCCGCCGACTTCGGGCGCGAGCGGCCCGACGCGGGCCTCGGTGACCTCGTCGACGACCTCGACCGCCGGGCAGGTGAGCAGCACGCCCCGGTGGCCGATGCGGTCACCCTGGCCACCATCCACTCCGCCAAGGGCCTGGAGTGGGACGCCGTGTTCGTGGCCGGCATGCACGAGAAGATGATGCCGATCTCGCAGGCCAGGACCCCCGCCGAGGTCGAGGAGGAGCGGCGCCTGCTCTACGTCGCGATGACCCGCGCCCGCGACGAGCTGTGCGTGTCGTGGGCGAGTGCGCGCGAGCCGGGCGGTCGCGCCAACCGCGGGAGCTCGCCCTTCCTGTCGGCGTTGCTCGACGGCACGCCCGGTGTCGCGGCCCAGCGGCGCGAGCGCAGCAAGCGCAACCGCGCGGCCCTGCACTGCCGCGAGTGCGGGGGAGCGCTGTCCAACTCCCGCGAGAAGAAGACCGGCCGCTGCGCCGACTGCCCGGCGTCCTACGACGAGGCGCTCTTCGAGCGGCTGCGCGAGTGGCGACTGGCCCGCGCGGCGCAGGACAGCGTGCCGGCGTTCGTCGTCTTCACCGACGCCACCCTCCAGCTCATCGCCGAGCACGTGCCCTCCGACGAGCGCGGCCTGCGGGCGATCAGCGGCGTGGGTCCGGGGAAGATCGCGAAGTACGGGGACGAGGTGCTCGCGCTGGTGTCCGGGAAGGCCGTCGGCGACGCCGGATCGTCCTGAAGGATGAATCCGGGAACTTTTCCGTGTAATACCCACAAAATGGTTTGCCCCTGACGTTGTCGAGGGTTTAGCGTTCTGCTCACAACAACCCGCGCACGGGATCGCTGACGACGATCTGCGCCTGATGCCCCGAAGGAGGTGGCCCTGATGGAGAACTTCACGATGACGATGACGGCTTGGACGCCGTCCTTCGGCATGTCCACCCTCGGCCGCCCCTGCGCGCACACGCGCGCCCTCGGCGCTGGTGTGGTGGCTGTCCAGGACGCCGCCGCCATCGTTCGCATCAAGGGCGATTTCCCGGGTTCTCCTGCCTGGAGTCCGTCGAGCTAGGTCACACCTCGCATCGGCAGCCTCCAGGCCGCGGAACCCGACACCGGGATCCGCGGCCTTTCTGTTTGTCCAGCACCGAGTTTCCACCCGCGATCAGGTCAACGAGAAGGAGGTGAACACATGACCATCAGCGAACTCGTCCGCGACCACGCTGCCGACGTCAGGACCCACACGGAGCCCCAGGCTCCGCTCGGAGCCCTGCACGACGCCGCCTCCGGAGTGGATGAAGAGCTGCTGCCCTGCCGCACGGGCGACGCAGAGCTGTGGTTTGCCGAGTCCCCCTCGGACGTCGAGCACGCCAAAGCCCTCTGCACGAACTGCCCCGTGCAGGCGCTCTGCCTCGACGGAGCACTCGAGCGGCGCGAGCCGTGGGGCGTCTGGGGAGGCGAGCTCTTCCTCCAGGGCGTGGTGATCCCGCGCAAGCGGCCGCGAGGCCGGCCCCGCAAGTCCGAGCAGGTCGCAGCCGCGACGCACAAGGACGGGGCCGCCGCGTAGGCGCCACCGCAGCACCCATCTCACTCCGACCGAGGAAGTACAGGAATCCCACACCTCATGAAGACCTACCGAAATGGACGCAACGACATGAATCTCATGCATGAAGAACTCGCGCGCGCACAAATGTCCGCGCGCCTGGGAGAGGCGCACGAAATGCGGCGGGGCCACCACCTCGCCCTGGCTCGCCGGATGAGCCGCAAGGCCGAGCTGGCCGCGCAGCAGGCACGCCTCGCCCTCGCTCGCGCGATCTGATCGGACCGGTCCCCGTCGTCGGACCGCTCTCGCCCTGATCGCGGGTGAGCACGCACAGCACGAGCCGGTACGTCGTCACCGTGGCGACGTACCGGCTCGTGGTCGTCACGGGCGGGCCGGAGTAGTCTCGCCCTCGTGAGCGACACCGTCACGTGCGCGTTCTGCGGCACGCAGGCGCCGGAGGCCGAGACCCTGACGTGGACGACGGCGGTCGAGAACGGGCGGCGCCGCATCTTCTGCGACACCTGCTCTCGCACGCACTTGCGCGCGATGGAGGGCAAGCTCGACAGCGAGTGGTGGTGAGCGGGCGGAGGCTCGCTCAGACGGTGTCGAACCAGTCGCACCCGCAGTAGGGGTGGCGCGCCCAGCGACGGCCGGCGGGCAGCGGCTCGTGGTCGAAGCGCCACGAGGTGAGCCATGTGTGGGGCACCTCTCCGCGCGACCAGGCCCCCAGGTCTCGGGCCACCGCTCCCGCAGCGAGCGCCAGCAGGGGGCGCGCCAGCGGGGGGAGCAGGGTCGGGTCGCCCTCGTCGAGCACCGAGGCGGCCACGCAACGCGCGCAGGGCCCCAGCCCGGGCGCGGCCCACGGCCCCACCTCGACGGCGTACGACGTCACGCCGACGAGCAGGTGGGGGAGCGAGGCCACGGTCCAGTCGTCGACCGTGGCCGACACCGTCCGGCCCGGGCCCACGCCGACGCCCACGGCGGCCTCTGGGTCGACCTGGACGCCGGCGGCCGCGAGGGCGGCGGCAACAGGGGCGGTCCAGCGGGGCGGGCAGTCGAGCTGTGCGCGCAGGGTGACGGCGTACGGCCGGTCGTGGGTGAGCACGTCGTGCATGGCCCCACGCTCGCACCTGCGGGTGCTGCCCGGGGCGTCCTCCACAGGACGCGTGCGGCCCGGAACGCGAAGCGGCGGCGCCACCTCGTGGGTGGACGCCGCCGCTGTCAGCTCTGGGCCGAGGCTCAGGCCTTGCCGAGAATCCGGTTCAGGTTGGTACCACAGACCGGGCAGACGCCCTTGGCCATCTTGGTGCCCTTGTCGTTGACCTTGATCTCGCCCTCCGCCTCGCGCTTCTCCTTGCACTTGACGCAGTAGAACTCACCGCTCCAGGTCTCCGCCATGACGGCCTCCTTGCTCGTTACTTCTTGGTCGTCGCGACGGGGTGGTCAGGGGGGAAGCCCGCCGGGGAACCCGGCGGTTGCCAAGGCTCCGTCCTCGACCCTACGCCACGCGTGGCCCACGCTCACGCACCCCACGCGCTGAGCGTGAAACCGCCTCTCGCGCCGACGGCTGCGATCAGTAGGCTCGACCCATGTCCGACGCCCTCGAAGACCTCGCCCACCTGCGCCTCGAGCGCCCGTCCGACGGGGTCGTCCTGCTGACCCTCGACAACCCCGGGATGCGCAACGCGATGAGCGACGAGATGACCTCGTCGTGGGTCACCGCGATCGACGCGCTGGCCGCCGACACCTCCGTGCGCGCCGTCGTCGTGACCGGGGAGGGCAGCGCCTTCTGCTCCGGCGGCAACACCTCGTGGATCGCCAGCGAGCCGGACGCCAGCGTCGATGAGCTGCGCTCGCGGATGATGCCGTTCTACCGGGCCTGGCTGTCGATCCGTCGGCTCGAGGTCCCGACCATCGCCGCCGTCAACGGGCACGCGATCGGGGCGGGGCTCTGCCTCGCCCTGGCCTGCGACATCCGCTACGCCGCGAGCGGCGCGAAGCTGGGCCTGCCGTTCAACAAGCTCGGCATGCACGCCGGCATGGCCGGCACCTGGCTGCTGCCGAACGTCGTCGGCCCGGCCCACGCGCGCGACCTGCTGCTCACCGGCCGCGTGGTGGAGGCCGACGAGGCGCTGCGCCTGGGCATGGTCTCGCGCGTCATCGCCCCCGCGACCTTCCTGGACGTGGTGCTCGAGACGGCCGCCGGGATCGCCGCCACCGCCCCGATCGCGGCCCGTCTGACCAAGGTCGCCCTGGCCGACGGCGGACACGCCGACTTCGAGTCGGCGCTGCAGTGGGAGGCCCTCGCCCAGCCGATGACGCTCGCGACCGCCGACCTCCAGGAGGGCATCGCCGCCGCGAAGGAGAAGCGCGCCCCGCAGTTCCGCGGCCGCTGACGGGAGCCTGGCATGACCACCAACGACCTCGGACCCGTCGCGACCCTGCGCCGCATCGCCTTCCTGATGGAGCGCCAGCGCGAGGAGACCCGGCGGATCGAGGCGTTCCGCAAGGCCGCCCGCACGATCCTGCCGCTGCCCGAGGAGGACGTACGCCGTCGCGCGGCCGCGGGCACGCTCACCGAGCTGCCCGGCATCGGCCCGAGCACCGCCGCGGTGATCACCGACGCGTGCAACGGTGTGGTCCCCGAGCGCCTGGTCGCCCTCGAGCGGACCGCCGGCCCGCTGGCCCAGGGCGGAGAGGAGCTCCGCGCGTTGCTGCGCGGCGACCTGCACTCCCACTCCGACTGGTCCGACGGCGGCTCGCCGCTGGAGGAGATGGCCATGACCGCGATGGAGCTCGGTCACGACTACCTCGTCCTCACCGACCACAGCCCTCGGCTGCGGGTGGCCAACGGCCTGAGCGCGGAGCGGCTCGGGCGCCAGCTCGACGTGGTCGACGCCGTCAACGACCACCTGGAGGGGAGCTTCACGCTGCTGAAGGGCATCGAGGTCGACATCCTCGACGACGGCGCGCTCGACCAGTCCCCCGAGATGCTCGGGCGCCTCGACGTGCGGGTGGCGTCGGTGCACTCCAAGCTCAAGATGGAGCGCGACGCGATGACGCGCCGCATGGTCGCCGCGGTGCGCAACCCCCACACCAACGTCCTGGGCCACTGCACCGGGCGCCTGGTCACCGGCAACCGCGGCACCCGTCCGCAGAGCCAGTTCGACGCGCGCGCCGTCTTCACCGCCTGCGCGGAGGAGGGGGTCGCGGTGGAGATCAACTCCCGTCCTGAGCGCCGTGACCCGCCGACGGTGCTGCTGGAGCTCGCCCGCGACCTCGGCTGCTTGTTCTCGATCGACTCCGACGCGCACGCGCCGGGGCAGCTCGACATGCTCGACTTCGGTGCGGCGCGGGCCACCGAGGCGGGGATCGATCCCGAGAGGATCGTCACCACCTGGGAGCGCGACCGGCTCCTGGAGTGGGCGGGCGCGCGCCTGTGACCGGCGCGTTTCACCGACGCGGTGTGGGTGCGGGAGGTTAGGTTCGGCTCATGAGCTCGTCGCCCAGCACCCCCGAGGTGGAGGTGCGTCGCTCGCGCCGCCGACGACGCACGGTCTCGGCCTACCGCGACGGCGAGCGGATCGTGGTGTTGATCCCGGCGACGATGAGCAAGCGCGACGAGGCCACCTGGGTCGCCGACATGGTGGCGCGCATCGAGCGCCAGGAGCGACGCAAGGTGCGTTCCGACGACGACCTCGTGGCGCGCGCGGCCACGCTCAACGACGACTACTTCGGCGGCCTGGCCGTCCCCGCGTCGGTGCGGTGGGTGACCAACCAGAATGCCCGCTGGGGCTCCTGCACCCCCAGCGACCGCTCGATCCGGCTCAGCGACCGGCTGCAGAAGATGCCCGGCTGGGTCGTCGACTACGTCCTGGTCCACGAGCTCGCCCACCTGCTGGAGTCGGGCCACACCCCTCAGTTCTGGGCGTGGGTCGACCGCTACCCGAGGGCCGAGAAGGCCAAGGGCTACCTCGAGGGCTACAGCGCCGGCGCCCGCCTCGAGCCGCCACCCGGGACGGACGACAAGGAGTAGGGGCCCTCAGCCGTTCAGCCGGGCCACGGCGTCGCCGATCAGCCGCCGCATGTCGGGGTAGAGGTCCGGCAGGTCGTCGAGCGGCCACCATCGCACGTCGAGCGACTCCTCGCTCACGGCGTGTCCGGCATCGCGCGGAGCTGTGGCGAGGAACCGGACGTCGAGGTGGTGCACGACCGTCCCCGGGGCGCAGAACTCGACCGCGTGCTCGTCGAGGTCCAGCGGCACCGGGTCGAAGGCGAGCGCGGACAGCCCGGACTCCTCGTGGGCCTCGCGCAGCGCCACCCCGGCCAGGGTGGTGTCACCGGGCTCGCAGTGGCCACCGAAGGCGAACCAGCCGCCGGCCTTGCGGTGGTGGTTGAGCAGCACGGCGCTCGCGTCCGGCGCGAGCACGAGGGTCCCGGCGGTGAGGTGGTCGGGCAGGCAGCCGCGCTCCATCCCGTCGGGACGGGCGTCGAGGTGCGCCACGAAGCGGTCGCGCAGCTCGCGGTCGCGCGCGGTTGGCGGCGTCCACCCGGACAGCACGGTCCGAGCGTCGTCGTGGAGGCTCACCCGCGGGTGTCGGGACCGTCGAGCAGGTCGCGCAGGCCGGCGTCGAACTCCTCGTCCGACAGCGTGCCGGGTGCGACCGAGTCCTCCCGGAAGCCCAGCGGGTCGTCGAGGTCCTCCGCGGTGGGGAGCAGGTGCGGCGACATCCACACGCCGTCGCGGGCCTCGGCGCCCTGGCGGGTGCGCAGCGAGCCCCACAGCGTGGAGGCGTCGCGCAGCCGGCGGGGGCGCAGCTCGAGGCCGACGAGGGTGGCGAAGGTCTGCTCCGCCGGGCCACCGGCCGCGCGCCGGCGGCGTACGGTCTCCTGGAGCTTGGCCGCAGCGGGCATCCGCTCGGCCGTGGCCTGGCTGACGACCTCGTCGACCCAGCCCTCGACGAGGGCGAGGGTGACCTCGAGCTTCTGCAGGGCAGCCTTCTGGGCGGCCGAGGGCTCGGGGTCGAACAGCCCGCCGGCGAGCGCGTCCTGCATCGCCGCGGGGTTGGCCAGGTCGACCTCGCGCAGCTTCTCCTCCATGCCGGAGGTGTCGAAGTCCATGCCCGCGCCGTACTCGGCGACCGCGCCGATGAGGTGGTCGCGCAGCCACGGCACGCCCGCGAAGAGCCGCTGGTGGGCGGCCTCGCGCAGCGCGAGGTAGAGCAGGACGTCGTCCTCGGTGACGTCGGGCACCTCGGCGGCGAACGCCTTCACGTTGGTGGGCAGCAGGGCCGCCTTGCCGATCGGTCCGAGCGGGAGGCCGATGTCGGAGGCGCTCAGCACGTCGCCGGCCAGCGCACCGAGGCCGCTGCCGACCTGGGAGGCGACCATGGCCCCGCTGGCCTTGCCCAGCATCGCCATCAGCGGTCCGGCGAGCTGGCGCATCTCCTCGGGCATGGCGTCGCCGAGAGCGGTGGTGGCGGAGCCGGCGATGGGCTCGACCAGCACCTTCCACACGTCGATGGTCTCCACGATCCACTCCGCGCGCGACCACGCGGCGGTGGTGCTCACACCGGAGGGGAACTCGGTGGTGGTGTCGAGCCAGTGGTCGGCCAGGCGTACGGCGTCGGCGACGGCCGCGGACTGGGCGGCGCCGACGGCCGGGTCGGGCTCCTGCGCGGCGGCGCGGCGGGCCAGGTCGGTCACGGTCTCCCAGTTGACCGGTCCGTCGTGCGGCGCGAACAGCGACTGCATCTGCGACATCAGCGCGTTGAGGTCGGGCATGCCGCCGCCCGCACCGAAGCCGCCCATCTGCGAGAAGATCTGCTCGAAGGGGGTGCCCTTGAAGGGGTTGTCGTCATCGGGGCCCTGACCGGAACCGGGGTCTCCGGGGGTGTCACTCATGCCCCCACGTTACCCACCTCGCCCAGACCCGCGCGGCCCCCCGCAGCGCGACCGTCGTCCTACACTCGGGCCCGTGACCGACCTCCTGCGCCTCGTCGACATCCGCGACACCCCGCTCGACGTCACCGAGGTCCTCGACGCCCTGGGCGACGACGGCGCCGGCGGCCTGACGCTCTTCGTCGGCCAGGTCCGCGACCACGACGGCGGCAAGGGGGTGACGGCCCTGGACTACTCGGCCCACCCGACGGCCCTGGCTCGCCTCGAGGACGTGTGCCGCCGCGTCGCCGCCGACCACGACGTACGTGGTGTGGCGGCGGTCCACCGTGTCGGCCAGCTACGTATCGGCGACCTCGCGGTGGTCGTCGCCACCACGGCCGCCCACCGCGGTGACGCGTTCGCCGCGTCGCGCGACCTCATCGACACCCTCAAGGCCGAGGTGCCGATCTGGAAGCACCAGGTCTTCGACGACGCGAGCGAGGAGTGGGTCGGCACGCCGTAGCGCCTGCCCCGCCCGGGACCTGACGACGCCTAGGCTCGGCGCGTGGAGATCCTGCTGTGGCTCGTGCCGTCCGTCGTCCTGACGGGGGCGGCGATGCTGTGGGTCTCGTGGGTCAGCCGCGACGGCCGCGGCGAGGTCGACCGCGACGTCGCCGTCGAGCGCCTCGGCAAGGCCCTCGCCAGGGATCTGCCGGCCGGCGCCCGGCGTACGGCTGCTCCCGCGCGCGACCGCAGCACGGGCATCGCGGTGCGTCCCAGCCACGCTCCCGGCGCGGACGGCACCACCCGCCGCGCGTCCTAGTTGTCACGCGGTTGCGGTCGTTTGAGAGAGTTGCGCCCATGAGTCACCGGACCAGGGCGGGATTGCTCGCGCTGTGCCTGCTCGCGGTGCTGTGGGGGACCGCCGCCTTCGTGCCGCTGCCCTACGTGACCTACTACCCCGGCCCCACCGTCGACATCCTCGCCGCCCGCGACGGCGAGGAGACCGTGCAGGTCGACGGTCACGAGGCCTACTACGACGACGGCGAGCTGCGGATGACCACCGTCTTCGTCAGCACGCCGCAGGAGGACGTGACCCTCCCCGAGCTGCTGCGGGCCTACTTCGACCCCGACGCGGCGGTCTGGCCGCGCTCGTCGATCTACGCCCCCGACGAGACCGACGAGTCCAACGACCGGCAGTCGGCGGTGGCGATGGTCTCCTCGCAGGACACGGCCGTCGCTGCAGCGCTCACCGAGCTCGGCGAGGAGGTGGACCCGATCGTGGAGGTCCTCGACGTCACGCCCGGCCTGCCCGCCGAGGGCCGGCTCGAGGTGCGCGACGTGCTGCTCGAGGTCGACGGCACCGAGGTCGCCGACGCCCAGGACGTGGTCGACGCGGTCGACCAGGCGCGCGCCGGCGAGCCGATCCGCTTCCTCGTACGCCGCGGCGAGCGCGAGCTGAGCGTCGACGTCGTGCCCGAGCAGGTCGGTGACGACCTGAGGGTCGGCATCACTCCGGGCGTGGGATTCGACTTCCCCTACCGCGTGAGCGTCGACATCGCCGACAACATCGGCGGGCCGAGCGCCGGGCTGATGATGTCGCTGGCGATCTACGACACCCTCACGCCCGGGTCGCTGACCGGCGGCTTCGAGGTCGCCGGCACCGGCACGATCACGCCGGCCGGTCAGGTCGGCCCCATCGGCGGCATCCAGCAGAAGATCGCCGCCGCGCGCGACGCTGGTGCCGACCTCTTCCTGGTCCCGGCCGACAACTGCGACGGCATCGGGGGAGTGGACCCCGGCGACATGCGGCTCGCCAAGGCCACCACGATGAGCCGAGCGGTCGACACCCTGGCCACCTGGGTCGAGGACCCCAACGCCCCGCTCCCGAGCTGTGAGGACACCGCGTCATGACCACTCCCGACTTCGAGCCGCAGCAGCAGCCGCTGCCCGAGGACCCCGCACTCGCCGCCGCGGTGCTGGAGATCGAGGCCCACGTCGCGCAGGCGGGGTGGGACCAGCCGGCCCGGCTCTACGCCCTGGTCGACACCGCGGAGCTCGTCGCCCAGGAGCCTGCGCTCGCGGCCGCGATGTCGATCGACGGTCCCGGCGACGACGGCTCCTTCACCCCGATCGAGCAGGAGGGCCTGCCGCCGGGCCAGGCGTTGGAGGAGGCACTCCAGACGATCGCGTGGCCCGACAGCGTCTCCGGGTGCGCCGCCGCCATCGAGCGTCTGGTCCTGCCGCCCGGGGTCGACGACGAGCTGCCCGACGACCCGACCGCGGCCGAGCTCTTCGCCCGCGAGCACCCCGACCGCCAGGAGGTCCGGATGGTGGCGGGCGCGACGCGCGCCGGGGCGTCGTACTGCGCGTTGCGGCTGCGGGCCCACGACGACGAGCAGTCGGTCGTCGACGGCACCGAGCTGGTGCCCGGCTTGCTCGAGCTCCTCCACGCGACCCTCCACGACTCACCGCACGACTCACCGCACGATTCACTGAACGATTCACCCGAGCAGGGGCAGGCATGAGCAATCCGTTCGACCGACCGTCCGGACCGAGCGGTCCCGACGGACCCCAGCGACCCGGCGGACCCGGGGGGCCAGGAGGGCCGGGTGCCCAGCGTCCCGCTGCCACGGCGTCGCGACGACCGGGCGCCCTGGTCATCACCTCGATCGTCCTGGTCGTGGGGTTCATGCTCCTCAGCGGCTTCGCCTCGTTCTGGACCGAGCGGTTGTGGTTCGGCTCGGTGGGCTATCGCGAGGTGTTCACCACCCTGCTGCTGACGCGCATCGGCCTATTCCTGGTCTTCGCGGGCCTGATGGCCGCGACCGTTGCGATCGCCATGGCGATGGCCTACCGCTTCCGCCCGGTGCTGTGGCCGGGCATGCCGGGCATGCCCGACGACGGCATGGACCGCTACCGCGAGCTGCTCGCGCCCCGCATGGGGTGGGTCATCGGCGGCGCCGCGGCCGTCCTCGGCCTCTTCGCCGGGGCGTCGGCGTCAGGGCAGTGGCGGACGTACTCGCTGTGGCGACACAGCCAGTCCTTCGGCACCGAGGACCCCTACTTCAACAAGGACGTCGGCTTCTACGTCTTCGACCTGCCGTTCTGGCACTACCTCGTCGACTACGTGATGGCCCTCGCCGTGGTGGGCCTCCTGGCCACGATCTTGATGAACTACCTCTTCGGGGGCATCCGCCTCTCGGCCCGCCCGGGTGAGCGGCTGACCAGCGCCGCGCAGATCCAGGTCTCGGCGCTGCTGGCGATGTTCGTCATCGCCAAGGCCGTGGACTACTGGCTCGATCGCTTCGACCTGGTCACCAACTCCGGCTCGATCTTCACCGGCATGGGCTACACCGACGAGAAGGCGGTGCTGCCGGCCAAGGAGATCCTCGCCGGCATCGCGATCGTGTGCGCGCTGCTGTTCCTGGCCAACATCTGGCGCCGCACCTGGCTGCTGCCCTCGGTCGGCGTCGCGCTCTTCGCGCTGTCGGCGATCATCCTGGGCCTCATCGTCCCGACGGTGGTCCAGGCGATCCGGGTGAACCCCAACGTCCCCGACCGCGAGGGCCCCTACATCAAGGCCAACATCGACGCGACGCGCGCGGCCTACCAGCTCGACCAGATCGACGTACGCAACGTGGGCGGCACGGCTGTGGCCGGCGACGGCCGACTCGAGGCGCTCGACGGCATGACCGACGGGATCCCGCTGGTCGACCCGCAGATCGTCAGCGAGATCTTCGAGCAGCAGCAGCAGGTGCGCGCCTACTACTCGGTGCCCAACGTGCTCGACGTCGACCGCTACGAGATCGACGGCACGGACCGGGCCGTGGTGCTCGGCGTGCGCGAGCTCGACCAGAGCGGCCTCGCGGAGAACGACCAGAACTGGTCGAACCTCCACACCGCCTACACGCACGGCAACGGCGTCATCGCGGCGTTCGCCAACCAGCGACCCGAGGACGACGCGTCGCAGGAGACCGGGATCCAGTGGGCCGAGGGCGCCGAGGTGGACCAGGACGCCCTGTCGCGCCTCGCCGGGCCCGACGGCTACGAGACCCGCGTCTACTTCGGCGAGCAGAGCCCGTCGTACAGCATCGTGGGCCTCGACCCCGACGGAGGGCCCGTCGAGTTCGACCTGCCGCGAGGCGACCGCAGCGAGGAGGACGTGGCGACGACGTACGACGGTGAGGCGGGTGTGCCGATCGGCAACATCTTCAACCAGCTGCTCTACGCCGTGCGGTTCAGCGAGCCGAACCTGCTGCTCTCGAGCCGGGTCCACGAGAACTCCAAGATCCTCTACGACCGCAACCCCCGCCAGATGGTGGAGAAGGTCGCGCCATGGCTCACGGTCGACTCCGACCCCTACCCCGCGGTGGTCGACGGGCGGATCCAGTGGATCCTCGACGGCTACACGGTCACCGACAAGTACCCGCTCTCGCAGCGGGAGTCGCTGGAGACCATGACCGACGACGCCCTTCAGGACAACAACGGGTTCCAGACCCTGCCGACCGACGAGATCAACTACCTCCGCAACTCGGTCAAGGCGACCGTCGATGCCTACGACGGCACCGTGGAGCTCTACGAGTGGGATGAGGAGGACCCGATCCTGAAGGCGTGGGAGGCCGTCTTCCCCGATGTCGTGCAGCCCAAGGACGCCATCCCGGACGCGCTCGCAGAGCACCTGCGCTATCCCGAGGACCTGTTCAAGGCCCAGCGCTACCAGTTCCAGCGCTACCACGAGACCTCCGCGTCGGCGTGGTTCGAGGGCTCGAGCCGCTGGGAGGTGCCGAGCGACCCGCAGCTCACCAGCCGCCTCCAGCCGCCGTACCGCCTCTTCACCGACACCGGCGAGGGTGAGGAGTGGTCGTTGACCTCGGTCTACGTGCCGCGCGACAAGGAGAACAACCTCGCGGCCTACATGGCGGTCAACAGCGACGCCACCAGCCCCGACTACGGCAGGGTGTCGGTGCTGGAGCTGCCCAACGAGCCGACCGGTGGCCCGCTCCAGATCGCCAACACCTTCGCCACCAACGAGGACGTCAGCCAGGCGCTGCTGCCCTACACGACCGGTGACGCCGACCGGGTGCCGGGCAACCTGCTCACCGTGCCGATCGGCGACAGCTTCATCTACGTCCAGCCGGTCTACACCCGGCGCGACGGCGAGTCGAACTTCCCGATCCTGCGGTTCGTGCTGGTCTCCTACGAGGGCCGCGTCGGCATCGACGAGACCCTGCGCGGCGCGATCGAGGACGCGCTGAGCTCGAGCCCCTCGGACGGCTCGGGCGAGCCCACCGGGGAGCCGACCACGGCGCCTACCGAGGAGCCCACCGAGGAGCCTGCGGAGCAGCCCTCGGAGACGCCGGGCGAGACGCCGACGCCTGGTGCGGACGCGAGCGTGGGCGAGCTGCTCCAGCAGGCCGAGGCGAAGTTCGCCGAGGCCGACGAGGCGCAGCAGGCCGGTGACACGGTGCGCTGGGCGCAGCTGATGGAGGAGGGGCGTGACCTCGTCGACCGGGCGGTGAGCCTGCTCGAATGACGGGTTCCCCGCAGGAGGGGCCCCCGATTTGGGCCTCGCCGAGGGTGGATGTAATGTTCTGTTCACCGACGCGGGGTGGAGCAGCTCGGTAGCTCGCTGGGCTCATAACCCAGAGGTCGCAGGTTCAAATCCTGCCCCCGCTACAAATCCGGAAGGCCCTCACAGTCTCACTGTGGGGGCCTTTCGCATGGTGTCAGGAAGCCAGAGGTGGCTGCACGCCTGGCGAGCCGCACGCCGCTGTCCCGCGGGTGGCGCGGTGCAGCACGCTGCGGCGACAAGCCCTCGTCGGACCTCAGGCGTCGAGAATCACTCGTCCGTCCCGGGGGGAGTCAGCACTCCGCCCGGCCAGCCCTGTCGCCGGTCGGGGGATCCGAGGCAGGCGGAAGAGGGCGCCGAGGCCGACCCGGACCAGGGCGGCGTGCGCGAGCAACGAACCCGCCGTCACCAGCGCCGTGACCAGCAACGGGTAGAGCACGGCCAGCGGCAGGTCCAGTGCCTCGGGCCCCATCGCCGGGCTCAGGCCGAGGTGGTGCAGGACGCCCAGCACCGGGATGTGCAGCACGTAGACCGGCAGGGTCCGCCGGCCGACCCAGGACAGCGCCGGCGCGATGCGCGCGGTTCGCGCCGCGCGAACGGAGAGGAGCACGCCTGCGGGGAGGCCCAGCACGCTGAGCACGAGGACCCTGGCACCGCTCGGTAGGCCGAGCGTCGCCAGCAGCGCCGTGGTGCCGACGAAGCCGAGCACCAGGGCGGTCAGGATCCCCGGACGGGTCGAGGAAGCAGTCGCACGCACCACCCCCGGCAGCCGCGCCCCCACCATGAAGAAGACCAGGTGAAGCAGAACCGACACGCGGTTCACCTCCTCGATCGGCGACAGCACCGCGGCAACGGCCAGGGCCGTCGCCGCGGACAGCACCGGCGCGGCCGGCAACGTGGCCGTTGCCTTGGTGAGCACGAAGTAGACGACCAGTGCGTAGAGGAACCACAAGCCCGTCGACGCGAAGAGCAGGTCGAGCCCCAGCTCCTCGAGATCCTGGACCCGGTTCATCGGGAGCTCGCGCTCCCACAGGGTGAACGCCGCCGTGAGCAGCAACCACACGACGTACAGGTAGCCGGAAGCTGCGATCCGACGCGCCACCATCGGCCAGGGCTGGTGGATCGCGCGAGAGGCGAAGAAGCCGCTCACCAGGAAGAACAACGGCATCCGCACCGGCTTGAGCGCGCGACTGACCGCGGTCCAGGAGTCGGCGATCGCTGACAGGTGGGACGGGACCAGCAGGTCGTACTGCTTGGTGGTCGCGTGGTGGAGGACGACCAGGACGATGCTGGCGCCCTTGGCCAGGTCCGCCCAGCCCACGCGGGCAAGGGACTGCTGCTCCGTCGGGCTCGGCATGGCGTGGCTCTCTTGGGTCGCAGCATCTGTGGACGAGGCGCACCCAGTCGCGCGCGCATGTCAGTCGTACCCGGTTCCCACCGGTTCCAGACGGTCTTGAGAGCCGGGCCACACGAGATCCTCGTCACCATCGGCACGCACCCGTCGTCGGCTGTCCGTGACCTGCGCTGCTCCTGCTCGTTTCCTGCATGTGATCCGCGACATCCGAGCGGACCGACGAAAGGGACACGATGCGTCTACGACCCCCCGCGACGACGGCGGGGATCCTCGCCGTTGCTGCAGCGACGCTTGCTGCAGGAGCCAGCCTTCCCGCAGCCAACGCCATCACTGATCGAGCCGTGAGCGGCGACCATGGGGCCGGCCACGACTCGGCCCTCGACACGCGGGTGGGCCGAGCGCTCGTCAAGCCCACGCAGGCGCGGCTCGACGCCGTCAGGTCCCTCGTGCAGGACGCCGGGGACGAGGCGATCGTCACCTGGGACCACAGGTTCGGCACTCCTCGCACGATCTACCCGGCCCCGGGCAAGGCGCTCTCCGGGCCGCACAGCGGGTCGGCGGTCGACGCCGCACGCGCGTTCGCGGCCGAGAACCGCGCTGCGCTCGGGCTGTCCGCAGCCCAGGTCAGCTCCCTGGAGGTCTCCCGCGACCACCGACTGACCGATCTCGACGTCACCATCGTCAACCTCACCCAGACGGCCGCCGGCGTCAGGTTCAACCGGGGAGGGTCGATGGGCATGGCCGTCGACGGTGCGGGCCGGGTGCTGTCATTCACCGGCTCCATCGCGCCCAACACCACTCTCCTCGGCTCCTACACCTTGACCCCCGCGGCCGTGCTGAGCCTGGTGGCGACGGGCCTGAAGGCGCCGGCGATCACCCCCAGGGCGAGCGGGACGACGGCAGGTTTCGACACGTTCACGACCGGGCTCGCCTCCGAGTCCTACGTCAGGAAGGCTGTCTTCCCGACCGCCGACGGTGCCCGTGCGGCCTACCGCGTGCTGTTCGTCCAGGCCCTCGACGAGGCGTACGACGTCCTGGTCGACGCCGAGACCGGCAAGGTGCTCCACAAGAAGTCGCTGGTGCAGCACGAGTCCGAGGGCATCGTGTTCCCGAACTACCCCGGTGCGCCCGCGGGCGGGAAGGCGGTCAGGACCAGCTTCGGCCCGACCGCCGAGTCCCCCGGTGGTTACGTGGACCCGACCGGTCTCGCCGGTGTCGGTGTGACCCTGCTGGGCAACAACGCCGACACGTTCAAGAACTGGTCGAACTTCATCGCGCCGGTCGACCAGGCCAACCGCACAGTGGCGCCGACCGGTCAGTTCAACTTCGGCTTCCCCGACGCGTGGGGAACGTCGGAGTGCCAGGCCGTGCCGCCGTCGTACGCGCAGGACTCCGACGCCTCGTCGACCAACCTCTTCTACCACCACAACCGGATCCACGACGAGTTCTACTCCTACGGCTTCACCGAGAGCGCGGGCAACTTCCAGGCCGACGGCGGTGACCCGATCATGGGTCTCGTGCAGGCCGGAGCCATCAGCGGCGGTGCCCCGACCTACACGGGTCGCGACAACGCCTACATGCTGACCCTGCCCGACGGCATCGCCCCGTGGAGCGGGATGTTCTTGTGGGAGCCGATCAACGACGCGTTCGAGGGCCCGTGCCGCGACGGCTCGTTCGACTCCGGGGTCATCGAGCACGAGTACGCGCACGGTCTGTCCAACCGCTACGTCGGCACCGAGGACGGCGCCCTCGGCGGGCACCAGTCGGGCTCGATGGGCGAGGGCTGGGGTGACTGGTACGCCCTCAACTACTCCCACCGCAACGGGCTGCAGGACGACTCGGTCGTCGGTGCCTACGTCACCGGCAACACCGAGCGCGGCATCCGCAACTGGGACTACGACACCACCGAGGCCACGTTCGGCGACATCGGCTACGACCTCGGCGGTCCGGAGGTCCACTCCGACGGCGAGATCTGGACCGCAGCCCTGTGGGACATGCGCAAGGCACTGGTCGCGAAGTACGGCCAGCAGAAGGCCGCGACGATCTCGTCCTTCATCGTCACCGATGCGATGCCGCTCGCCCCGAACGACCCGAGCATGCTCGACATGCGCACGGCGATCATGAAGGCGCTGGACCTGCGCTACCACCGCCAGGCCGACTTCGACGTCCTGCAGGACACCGTGTACGGCGCCTTCGCGACCAACGGCATGGGCACCGGGGCGGCCAACGAGGTGACCGAGGACGACCCGACCGGGGCGAACGACATCGACCCGACTCCCTCGTTCACCCACCAGAACCCGGCGCGCAACGGCACCGTCACGATCAAGGTGACCAACGCGTCGACCGGCAAGCCCGTCTCCGACGCCAACGTCATCCTCGGGACCCTCGAGGCCGGGGTGACGCCGGTCGCGGTGACCGGGGCCGACGGGACGATCACGACCACCGTGGTCGCGGGGCGCTACCCGCTCACCATCCAGGCTCGCGGTTTCGGCGCGCAGACCGTCACCGAGTTCGCACTCGGCGAGGGCAAGTCCTACAAGAAGACGATCGCCCTCAGCCCCAACCTGGCCTCGTCCGCGAACGGCGCCACGATCGTGACGTCGTCCTCCTCGGGCGCCAAGTCGCTCATCGACGACACCGAGCTGACCCGGTGGAAGACCCAGGTCGGCACCGGCAACGCGGTGATCAAGCTGGCCAAGCCTGCGACGATCAGGTCGTTCCAGGTCAGCGCCTTCACCACCTCGCGGTTCGAGGCGGTCAAGTCGTTCACGGTGCAGACGTCGAACGACGGCATCAACTGGAAGACCCAGCCGATCGGCGAGGACGCGTTCGGCTACGCCGCTCCGCGGCCGACCGTGGACGACGTGCACCACAAGACGTTCACGCTGGCCGCACCCGTCCAGGCGTCCTTCGTCCGGGTCTTCGCCGACGAGGCGCTGGGGGACACCAAGACCAGCGCCCAGTTCGGTGACCTGCAGGTGTTCGGCGGCAGCAGCGCGATCCAGCCGCTGCCTCCGAAGCCGCTCGACCCGCCCTTCGAGGAGTCCTTCACGATCCTCGGCACCAACCCCGGCGGGAACGAGACCGGTGGCGGCGTCGTCGGCACCGAGCTGGCGGAGCTCTGCGTCTTCCCGCCGGCGTCGCAGGACACCGACGGTCACGTGACCCGTCTCCCCGAGGACTTCGGGGACGGCGCGCACAAGATGTCGCTCGCCGGCGGTCCGACGGCGGTCGATCTCGACGTCTACTTCTACAGCGCCGAGTGTGCTCTCCTGGGATCGATCGCCACCGCCGCTGTCAACGAGGCCGGAGCCATCCCCTCCGGCACGGAGTACGTCCTGACCAGCAACTACGCGGGCGTGGCCGCCGACGTGACACTGACCGCGGTCGACACCAAGTGACCACCTGCGGGCCCCGGGGCACCCCGGGGCCCGCACCCGCGGCGGCGCCGATCAGACCGCTTCTCGCGTGTGTGCCCTGCTTGGCTCGGGGTGCGCGGATGGTGCGCTGCGGCGGCCGCCGGCGACCAGCAGGAGCCAGACGGCGAAGCTCATCTCGCCGACCACCGACGGCACTGCGACGACTGCGAGGAACAGGTCGGCGGAGGCCTCGTAGTCGGTCAGGAGCAGGTGGGCGACCGTGTCGACGGCGTACGCCGCTCCTGCGGCCAGCAGCAGCCAGGCGATCCACCGTGGTCCGCGCGCTCTGAGCAGCAGCACACCCAGGACCACCAGGTGGGTGCCGAAGGCGGCCAGGCCCGCCACCCAGGTGAAGTCGAAGGTCTGCAGCGCCAGCAGCACGGCGTCGTCGTTCGCCTCCCCGAAGGCGTCTGGTGCTCCGGCCAGCCAGATCGCGGCGTAGAGGAAGCCGAGCGCGGCACCGAGCACGACCGTGTAGGTCAACCGGAACCAGGCCGACAGCAGGGACAGGTCGCGGTGGACGGGGCGGAAGAGCACCCAGAGCGCCCAGGCGACGACGACGTCGATGACGAAGATGCCGACGAAGGCGACGGCGCCGAGGCGGAAGGAGGTCTCGGAGTCCTGCAGGGCAGCGGCAGTGGCTGCGGCGTCGCCGGGATGGATGACGGGACTGAGGGCGAGGAAGTTGGCGAAGACGGCGAGGACGAAGATGGCGAGGTATCCGCCTGCCGCCCAGGAGGCGGCCACGCGCGGAGGCGTCGAGCCGGACGTCGTGGCGGCCGTGGTGGTCGTGCTGGTGCTCATCACTCTGCTCCTGTGAGGTGTCGGGATGGGAGGGCGGGACGGTCAGGGAGTGACGGCGACCTTGCCGCGAGCGTGCCCGGAGGCGACGTGGTCGATCGCCGTGGCGGCCTCGTGCAGCGCATAGGTGCGCTCGAGTGCCGGGCGGAGGTGGCCGTCGTCCACCAGCTGGGCCAAGGCGGCGAGGTCGTCGGCGTTCTCCTTGCTCAGGAAGGTGGTGAGCCGCTGACGGATGAACGGCGAGAGCGCCAGGGCCGCCAGCTGTCGATGCGTGCCGCCGAGCCAGCGGTCGCCGCCCTCGCCGCCGACGATGACCAGGGTGCCGGTGTCGGTCAGGAGCCGGCGCAGCTGGCGGATCGGGCGGAGCCCGGCGATGTCGAGCACCACGTCGTAGCGGGTGCCGTCGACGAGGTCCTGACGGGTGTAGTCGATGACCCGGCTGGCGCCCAGCGAGCGGACCAGGTCTGCCTTGGCGCCGCTGGCCACGCCGGTGACCTCGGCTCCGTGGGCCACCGCGATCTGGACGGCGTACGACCCCACCCCACCGGACGCACCGATGACCAGCACGCGGTCCCCGGACCGGACCCCACCAGCGGCGCGCAGCGCCTGGAGTGCGGTCAGGCCGGACACCGGCAGCGTGGCGGCCTCCTCGAACGAGAGATCGGCCGGCCTGCGACCCACGCGCGGCTCGGGCACCACCGCGAGCTCGGCGAACGACCCGTCGGCCGTGCCGATGACCTCGTCCCCGACGGCGACGGCCGTGACCTGATCGCCGACCTCGGCGACGACCCCGGCCACGTCGCGCCCGGGCACGGGATGCTTGGGGCGCCGCAGGCCGAACGCCAGT
The DNA here is from genome assembly GCF_021083185.1 of Nocardioides furvisabuli. Taxonomy (GTDB): domain Bacteria; phylum Actinomycetota; class Actinomycetes; order Propionibacteriales; family Nocardioidaceae; genus Nocardioides; species Nocardioides furvisabuli. The sequence continues at coordinate 315,607 of NZ_JAIGQB010000005.1, forward strand.
CGCACGGCGTAGGGACGCCCCGCCATGAGGTGCCACGTGCCTCGGTCCACACCGGCGGCGCGGACGCTCACGAGGACGTCGTGCGGGCCGGGGACCGGGTCGGGCGCGTCGACGAGGGTCAGCTCCTCACTGCCGCCGTAGCGGGACTGGTGGACGGCTCGCATGACATCTCCTTTGCGTACGGTGTATGTTATGAAGCCCACGGTAAAAGTACGGTGTATGTTTTGTCAACGGTCGTCACGAGACGGTCACGAAGGAGTCATGGATGGCAGGCAGACCACGCTCGGGCGCGGAGCGGCTCACGCGCGACGGGATCGTCTCGGCTGCGGTCGACCTCGCCGACGCTGCGGGACTCGCGTCGCTGTCCATGCGGTCAGTGGCACAGCGCCTCGGCGTGACCCCGATGTCGCTGTACAACCACGTCGCGAACAAGGAGGAGCTGCTCGACGGCATGGTCGACGCCGTGTTCGCCGAGTTCTACGCCCCCGTGCCCGGCGCCGAGTGGCGTAGCGAGCTGCGGCAACGCGCACTGACCGCCCGTGAGGCACTCAAGCGACATCCGTGGGCGGTCGGACTGATGGACTCTCGCCGCAACGCCGGCTACGAGACGCTGCTCCACCACGACGCCGTGATCGGCTGCCTGCGCGAGGCCGGCTTCTCCCTGAGGCTGACCGGCCACGCCTTCGCCGTCCTCGACGCTCACCTGTACGGCTTCCTGCTGCAGGAGGTGAGCATGCCGTTCGAGCCCGGCCAGGACCTTGCTGAGCTCGGCACCCAGATGATCGCCGCGCTACCGGAGGGACAGCTGCCTTACTTCCGCGAGTTCACCCTCGAGCACGCGCTCCAGGCCGGCTACGACTTCGGCGACGAGTTCGAGGTCGGGCTCGACCTCGTCCTGCACGGCCTCGCCGAACGCTTGGCCGCGCAGCCGCAGGGCCGAGCGTCCTGATTGTCGTCGGCGGCAAGGGCGCCCCTACGGGGGTCGGTGGCCGTCCACGCGGCCGCTCTCGTAGGCCCAGATCACCAGCTCGACCCGGTTGCGTGCGGCCAGCTTGGTCATGAGCGCGCCGACGTGGGTCTTGACGGTGCTCATCGAGAGGTGGAGGTCCTCGGCGATCTCGGAGTTCGTCCGACCGGCGGCGACCAGGTCGAGGACGGACTCCTCGCGCGGAGTGAGCGGATCGGTCGGGTCGGCGACGGAGCCGACCCGTGACGACGCGAAGGTCGACAGGAGTCGTGCCGTCACGGCGGGGGCGATCAGCGCGTCGCCCTCCGCCGCGGACCGTACGGCGCGGGCGAGCAGGTCCGGGTCCGCGTCCTTCAGGAGGAAGCCGCGGGCGCCGGCGCGCAGCGCGTCGTAGACGTACTCGTCCTGGTCGAACGTCGTGATGACGATGACCGGGACGGGGTCCTCGACCTCCGGCCCCGCGACCTGGCGGGTTGCCTCGATGCCGTCCACGACCGGCATCCGGATGTCGAACACGCACACGTCGGGCCGCAGCGACCGGACCAGGTCCACGGCCTCGCGGCCGTCGCGTGCCTGACCGACGACCTCGATCGACGGTTCCGCGTCGAGGATGGTGGCCAGCCCGACACGGACCATGTCCTGGTCGTCGGCGATCAGGAGCCGCACGGGAGTCGTCATCGACTCACCTCCCGGCGCCCGGTGCGACCGGCACGATGGCCTCGACCGTCCACCCGCCGGCAGGGTCCGGCCCGGCCCGCACTGCTCCGCCGACGAGTGAGATGCGCTCCCGCATGCCTGCCAGCCCGTATGAGGGACCGGCCCGTCGCCCACGCGCAGGTGCGGCCGGCCGCCCGTCGTCGTGCACCCGCAGCCGCACCAGGTCCCTGTCCCGCGCGAGGTCGATCGCGACCACGGTGGGCTCCACGGCGTGACGCCGGGCGTTGGTCACCGCCTCCTGTGCGGCACGGAAGAGCGCCGAGCCGATCGGCGCCGGCAGCCGTTCGACGTCACCGGAGGTGTGGACGACCACCTGCGGGCCCTCGCCGTGGTGCTGGGCCAGCATCGGGATGTCCCTCACCCCGTACGTCGGGGCCCGGGCCTCACCATCGGTCTCCCCGGTACGCAGGACCGTCACCATCGAGCGCATGTCCTCCAGGGTCTGCGCAGCAGCTTCCTCCATGCCGTCGATCGCCTCGACGGCGGCGCCCAGGTCGGTGCGCGCCAGGACCTTGGCGGCCCGGGCCTGCACCAGGATGCCCGACACGTGGTGCGCCACGGTGTCGTGCAGGTCGCGCGCCAACCGTTCCCGCTCCTGCAACCGGACCTCCTCGCGACCCCGCACCTGCGACGCAGCCCAGGACCGTGCCAGCGCACCCAGGGCCACCGGAAGCATCAGCGCGCCGACCCCGATGAGCATCGACGCGCCGCTGGAGCCGTACAGCGGCTCCCGGCCCAGATGCGCCGCGAGCAGGAAGATGCAGCCCGCCACCACGCCGCGGCCGCTGGCCCACCGGCCCAACGAGTAGGCGAGCAACAGCACGACGGCAGTGACGTTGAGGACGCTGTGGTGCTCTCCGGACAGCGCAGGGACCACCCCGGCCACCGTCTGGGCTCCGTAGGCGACGACGAGCATCGCCAGCGGATGGCGGGCCCGCCACCACAGCGCAGCGACACAGACCAGCGCCCACCCCGCGTGCCAGACCGGCCACACCATGTCCGTGCGGAGGCCGGCCTCCAGCGCCGTCAGCGGGACCAGGCCAGCCACCAGCGCCCGGTCCCACCACGCCGTCCCGGGCGGCGCGACGGCACGCGGTTCGTCCCACAACGCTTGCAGCGGACCTCGGCCCATCACCTCAGCGTAGACGCAGGACCGGGTCGGCGGACGGTACCTGCGGCCAGGTCCCGCCGGCCTCGGGGACGAGACGGTTCCGGCCCCGGCTCCGATGTGGCCGCGCCCGGATCGGCGCAGGGTGGGGGACATGACACGACTCATCACCACCACACGATCCGACTCCACCACGACCGGTGCCGCCCCGGCTCCCGCCTCGGCGGGTCCGTTGGTCCGCATCGCCGGTCTCGCCGCCCAGGTCGTTGCCGGCACCTACGTCATCGGCTTCCTCGCGATGGTCGCCTACCTCGTTCCCCGCGGCTTCACGCCTGCGGTGGACGACCCCGCAGCATCGCTGGACTTCCTCCGCGACCACCAGGGCGAGCTGGGCGCCTGGTACTTCGTGCTCTACCTCCTCGGCGGAGCCGCGATGGCGCTGGTCTCGCTCGGAGTCGCCCAACGCCTCGCTCCGGCACCCGCACTGGCCCGGGTCTCCGCAGCATTCGGACTCATCTGGTCCGGCCTGCTCATCGCCAGCGGAAGCATCGCCCTCGTCGGCCAGCACGCCGCCGTGGCCCTGCACGCGCAGGACCCCGACCTCGCCGTCACGACCTGGGTCTCCACCAGCGTGGTCCAGGACGCCCTCGGCGGCGGCATCGAGGTCGCCGGCGCACTCTGGGCCGCAGTCGTCGGATTCGCGGTCCTGCGAACCCGGACCCTGTCCGCCCCGCTCGGAGGTCTCGCTCTCGGCCTCGCGGCCGTGGGCACGGCCACGGTCGTCCCGGCCGCCGCCGACGCCGCGACCTCCGTCTTCGGGCTCGGGCTCATCCTCTGGTTCACCTGGCTCGGGCTGTCCCTGCGACGCCGCTGACCACCAGCCACACCCGACCAGAGCCCCCGCCGCAACGGGGGCTCTGGATGTTGTGGTGCGGCCCGTGACCGGACGAACTGCGTCCGGGTCGCTCGCAGGGCCGCTGTGGGTCTTTCCGGCGACCCGCCTGCGACCTAAAATCGTGAGCTGTGAACGGTGCGCAGCGCTCCTGCGACAGCGAGGAATGTGACCGGTTCAACCGGGAGCTCGCTGCTGCAGCGCGTGCCATGGCCGAGGAGAAGGACACCGAGCACACCCTCGAACGTGCGGTGCGGACGGCGACTGACCTGATCAGCGGCTGCGACTTCGCTGGCGTGTTCGCCACGCGCGTCCACGGCACCGAGACGCCCGCCGCCAGCCACGAGGCGCTGCGTCTGGTCGACCACCTGCAGCTCGAGCTCGGCGAAGGCCCCGCGGTGGACGCGCTGCGTGGCGAGTTCGACCTGCTCGTCGTCAACGACCTGGCTGCCGACGGCCGGTGGCAGACCTGGTCGGCACGCATCGTCGACGAGCTCGGCATCCATTCGTGCCTCTGCTACCGCCTCTTCACCGACGGCGAGACGTTGGGTGCGCTGATGCTCTACGCGAAGCAGCCGCACGCGTTCTCCGGCCCGGACGTCGAGAACGGGCACGCGGTCGCTGCGCACGCAGCCGTGGCTCTTCATGGCGCCCTGGAGCATGAGCAGCTGCACGAGGGCATGCGCACGCGTCGCACCATCGGAGAGGCCATCGGGTTGCTGCGCGGCCGCTACGGACTCACCAGCGACCAGGCGTTCGCCGTGCTCAAGCGCCTGTCGTCGCATCGCAACGTGAAGCTGGCGCTCATCGCTGAGCACGTCGTCGACAGCGGCGACGTTCCCGGGGCCGCCGACACGATCGCCGCCTCCCGCGAGCGGAAGTAGTCGCCACGAGGTCGCTGCGGCCCGACGGCCCGGGTCACGCGTCCGGCGCGTCCTCGCCCGCGTGCGCGTCGTCGTCCTCGACGCGATCGTCCGCCGTCGCGTGATCGATGCGCTCGTCGAGGTAGCGGGCGACGACCGCACCGACCGCGACGACAGGCACGCTGAGGAAGGCGCCCGCGACCCCGAACAGCGTGGACCCGAGGACGATGGCGAGGAGGACGACGGCTGCGTGCAGGTCGAGGCTCTTGCCCTGGAGCCACGGCAGGAGCACGTTGCCCTCGAGCTGCTGGACGACCAGCACGACGACGAGCACCGCGAGCCCGACCACCCAGCCGTTGGTCACCAGTGCCACGAGCACGGCGAGCGCCCCGACGGTGACGGCTCCGACGATGGGCGCGAAGGCGGCGATGAACGTCAGCACCGCCAGGGGCACCGCCAGCGGGACGCCGAGCAGGAGCAGCGCGGCGCCGATGAGCGCGGCGTCGATGAGGCCGACCAGCGCCTGGGTGCGGACGAACCCGCCGAGGGTGTCCCAGGCCCGCGAGCCGACCTCGGTCAGGTGGGTGCCGACGTGCGGTCCGGTCGTGCGCCGGAGCCAGGGCAGGAAGGAACGCCCGTCCTTGAGGAAGAAGAACGCCAGCACGAGGGTGACGAGCACGTTGACGAGCGCCGAGGTGATGGTGCCGACGCCCACCAGGACGCCGGATGCGATGCTGCTGGCGCTCGAGCGCAGGCGCTCCTGGAAGGCGTCGACGGCCGACTCGACCTGCGCGTGCGTGACGTCGAGGGTGTCGCTGCCCTCGACCCAGGCCTGGAGGCGGGTGAGCCCCTCGGACGCACTGTCGGCGATCTCTCCCACCTGGGCGGCGACCGACGGGGCGATGAAGACGATGACACCGGCCAGGGCCAGGAGGCTACCCGCCACCGCGCTCGCGGCCGCGGCGAGCTGAGGGAACCGCAGGCGGGTCTCCAGCCAGCGCGCGGGAGGCTGCAGCACCGTCGTCAGGATCAGCGCCAGCAGGACCGGGAGCACGATGCTCCACAGCTGCTGGAGAACCCAGCCGAGGAGCGCCGCGCCCACTGCGATGACGATCCAGCGCAGCGCCCACCGGGACAGCCACGTGACCGCCTCGCCGATCACCACCTCGCGGGACCTGCTCTCCGGCGGCCCGTCGTGGTGGGACGACCCTCCGGCCCGCCTCACCGCCATCGCGACACGTCCTGCATCGGCTGTCTCCTGGATCCTCGAGTGCGTACGTCGTCCTCGTGCACCGTACGCACAACGCGCCGGCCACCGAGGGTGTGACGCTCGACCGGGCGATGGGATCGCAGGTTCATGGCGCCGGCGGCGAGGAGGTGAGCGGCAGGCCCAGGTCGACGCGGTCGCTGATGGTGACGTCGCCGGCCGGGGAGACGACGACCTGGGCGTAGCCCGTCTGCAGCCCGCTGGCCCCGTCGACGTACTGCAGCTGCACCGTCAGGTCCTTCAGCGGCGTCGAGAAGGGAGTGGAGAACCGGTTGAACGTCGGGTTCTCCTCGACCCCTCCGGCGGTGCCGAGCTGGTTGAGGACGGTCCAGGTGACGGCCTCGCCATCGGTGTTCCAGATGACCCGCGGGGCCTCTGCGTCGTGCAGGTGGCCGATGTTGATGATGCCGGGGGGGAGGTCGGGCACGCCGTCGTCCCAGGGCACGGTCTCGCGACCGAGCGCGTCGTCGAGCTCGTCGAGGCTCTCGACGCCGATGTAGCCGGCCGCGGAACGTGGCTGGTGGAGCAGCACGACCAGGGCTTCCGCGCGATCCTCGGCGTCCAGCGCGGAGCGCAGGTCCGCACCGAGTGCCGTCTCGCTGATCCCGGAGTCGTTGATCACCAGGCCGCCGAAGAGCGCCTTGAACGCAGGATCATCGGCACCCACGACGTCCAGGCCCCCGACGGAGGCGACGTCGGCATCGGGGTTGATGACCCCGTTGTCGGCCAGCTGCTCCATCGTGGTCTCGGTGTCGTGGTCGCCCTTCACCACGACCAGCGGGAGGTCGCCGCTCGCGCCGGTCTCGGCGGCGACGAAGCCGGCCTCGGCGACGGTGCCGTTCGACGTGACGTCGCCCGAGATCGTCCGCATGACCAGGGCGCCCTCGGACAGGTGCTGCTGGAGCAGGGCGTACAGGGTGGTCCGGACCCTCGTGCCGACCAGGCTGCCCTGGGGGTCGGCCTCGGCGACGACGACGACCTCCCCCTCCCGCGGCGACAGCGCGTCCGCGCGGACCGGGACCGTCGCGAGGAGGCCCGCCTCGGCGGTGGCCTCGAACGCTGCGACCCGCTCACGGATGCGGTCGGTGTTCTTCGAGATGAACGGCCGGACCTGGCGCGCGATCTCGAGGGCCTCGGGGCTGCTGAAGGACAGCTCGTCGATGCCCGGCATCGGGTAGGTCTGCTCGGGTTCGACGCTGCCGCTCCAGCGGTCGAAGAGCCACGCGGCCGTGGCGGCCGACGACGCCAGCCCCAGCCCGAGGGCGAGCAGGCCGGTCGCGATGCGCGCACCGCGCCGCAGACCCGGCGCGACGGGAGGTCGCGCGCTGAGGATCATCATCAGGAGCAGGCCACCCGCGAGTCCTGCGGCGATCTCGAGCAGCAGGAAGCGTCGCCACAGCAGTGCCCGCAGCTCGTCGCCGTAGGTGCGCGCCGTCTCGTCGGGATCGCTCAGGAAGAGAGAGTTGGCCTCGACGAACTCCGGGCTCACGTAGGACGACAGCGTGCCGCCGGCCTGGGGCGGTCCCGTCGCTCGGATGACGGCGCCGAACCCGCCGACGCCGGTGCGCTCCCAGTAGAGGCTGCCCAGGATCCCCGTGTCGAACGTGGACACGCCGTTGTGGGCCAGCGACACCTCGACCGGGACGCTCCCGAGCCGGTCGGAGAACCGGACCCCCTCGAGCGCCCGCTCGGCCGCCACGGGCGCGGCGAGGGTCGCTGCGACCAGTCCGCACGCCACGAAGCCGGCCGCGGTGCGTACCGCGCGAGTCCAGGCCTGCCGGCTCATGGTGTCGAGCGTACGTCCGTGGCGCGGTGTCGTGGGCCGGATGGTCGACCCGTCAGCGCAGCTCCCCGGCCGGTGGGTCCGCCAGGAAGCTCAGCGATCCGTCGGTCTCCAGGACGACGGCGGCGACCGACCCGAGATCGGCGTGCCCCTGCCCGCGGGCTGCCTGCACGACCTCGTCCACCGTGACTCGCTGGCGGCGCATCGCGCCCATCAGGAACCCGTCGCGGTAGAGGAGGGTCGGCTCCGACTTCACGAGGCGTTCGACGCGCGGGCTACGCACCGATGCCCACGCGACGACGTACTGCAGCGCGACCAGCAGGGCCAGCGCGGTCACGCCCTCGACGAGAGCGACGGAGGAGGACAGGACGATGGTGGCGAGCGTGGAGCCGAGGGCGACCGTGACGACGAAGTCGAAGGCGTTCAGCTTGGCGAGGGTGCGCTTGCCGCTGACTCGCAGGAGCAGGACCAGCGCGGCGTAGGCGCTCGTCCCGGCCACCACCACGCGGACCAGGCCGGTCCAGCTGTCGAAGAACACGTGATCTCCTCCTCGGGTCGACGCCATGGCCCGCGCCGGCGACCTGGCGCATCCACACTGTCACGGACCTGCTCGCGACGTCCGCCGCCGGTTGCTACCAGGACGACGTCGTGAACCCCGGCAGCTCGCCGGCATGCGCGAGGCGGCGCAGGTTGATGCGTGAGAGCCCCACCTTGCCGACATAGCCGCGGGGGCGCCCGTCGACCTGGTCGCGGTTGCGCACCCGCACCGGGCTGGCGTCGCGGGGGAGCCGACCCAGGGCGCGCACGGCGGCGTCCCGCTCCTGGGGTGTGGCGGCCGTGCGGACCGTCTCCTTCAGCGCGGCGCGACGCTCGGCGTAGTGGGCTACGGTCTGCGTGCGGCGCTCGTTGGCCACGACCTTCGACTTCTTGGCCATCAGCGCTCCTCCCTGAACTGCACGTGGGCGAGGATGTCGGCGACCACGGCGTCGACGCCGCGCTGGTCGACGGTCTTGATGCCGCGTGCGCTCAGGGTGAGGGTCACGGTGCGGCCGCGACGGCGCACGACCTGCGACCCGGGCTGGTTCTTCACCGAGCGGATCGAGTTGCGCACCTTCATCGGGTCCTCCTGGGGTCGGGGCTGACGTAGCCGCGCTCGACGGCGCGCACCAGTCGGCGCGGGACGTGGTGGGTCTCCCCGTCCACGCTGATCGGCACGAGGTCGGGCCGGGTCGCCTTCCACGCCGAGCGGCGGTGGCGGGTGTTGCTGCGCGACGTACGTCGCTTGGGAACTGCCATGGGTCTGTCCGTCCTTCGTCTCGGGTGGTCAGGCGACGTCGCGGATGTCGCCGAGCCAGGGCTCGAGGCCGTCCTCGCGGACGTCCCAGCGGCGGTGGTCGAGGATCGCCTCGGCGGGGGTGAGCAGGACGTCCTCGAAGGCTGCACCGAGGTCGTCGGGTGGGGTGCCGATGCCGGTGACGAGCAGCCGGGTCACCGGCATACGCCGTCCCCAGGGGCGGTAGCAGCCGATGCTGAGCTGGCCGCCCGCACCTGACCACTCGAGCTGGTCGCCGGGCCGGGTCGGCACCCAGAAGGAGCCGCGCGAGCGGTGAGGACCGCCGCCGAGGCGCTCGATCTGGTCGAGGAGCCGGTCGGGGTGGAACGGGCGCGGCGAGCACAGGTCGAGACGCCACGCCCGCCCAGGCGGCAGCGCGGGGAGCTCGGTCTCGAGCTCGGGCGAGCACCACGTGCGGGCGAGGGTGCCGTGGTGCCTCCCGGTGGTCAGTGCCACGGCGTCGACCTGGTCGACGCCCATGAGGAGGGGCACGCCGGGCCGGGCGAGGGCGCGGACGAGGTCACGTGCCTCCGGGCCCGGGTCGGACTCCAGGACCACGTGGTCGGCGAGCTCGATCTGGGCGCAGGCCACCTCCCCGACGCCGCGGTCGTCGCCGGGGTTGGAGTGGGCGTCGCGCTCGCGCAGCAGGTCGTCGCTCAGCAGGTCGCGGACCACGTCGCCGGTGGCGACGGCGGCCACCACGCTGCTGAGCTGGAGGTGTCGGGCCAGGCGGCTGTCGGTGCCGAGCGCGTGGGCGAGCGTCGTCGCCTCGGTCCCGGTCGGGAGACCCGCGACGATCGTGCCCCACCGCGGGTCGCGGGCGAGGCGCTCGAGCGTCGGCAGGATGTCCTCGCGCAGGGCACAGCCCACGCAGGCGTGCTCGAGCTGGACGTGCACCTGCTCGAGGACGCCGGACACGTCGCTGACGGTGCGGGTGAGGACCTGCGAGTGCGGGTCGATGCGGTGGCGCACCGACACCGTCCGGGGCAGGTCCCAGGCCAGGGTCATGAGCGTCGAGTCCATCGCGACGGGATCGACGCCGGTGACCACCACGAGCGCGGTCCTCATGCGCGCCCGCCGTAGCGGCGCTGGAACTTCTCGACGCGGCCCTCGCTGTCGAGCGTGCGGGCGGTGCCGGTCCAGAACGGGTGGCTGTCGCTCGAGACGTCCACGTCGACGACGGGGTAGGACACCCCGTCGACCTCGACGCGGGCGTCGCTGTCACGGCCGGCGAGCGTCGAGCGCGTCACGAACACGTGTCCGGTGCCGCGGTCGCGGAACGCGACGGGACCGTAGTACGGATGGATGGGGGGCTTCATGTCTCCTCCTGAAAACGAGAATCGTTCTCAGTATGACACAGAGGCGAAGGCCGAATACCCCGGACCTTCGACGGCCTCGAGGCGGCCGGTCGCAGCGGGGCGCTAGCCCTGGGCGGGGGTGCGCCCCCGGCAGGTCGAGCAGGTCCCGAACAGCTCCAGGGTGTGGCTGACGTCGCTGAAGCCGTGCTGCGCGGCGATGTCGTCGGCCCACTGCTCGACGGCCGGACCGCTGACCTCCGCGGTCGCGCCGCAGGAGCGGCACACCAGGTGGTGGTGGTGGCTCTCGCCGCACGCGCGGTAGCGCGCCTCGCCGCCCTCGCCGCGCAGCACGTCGGCCTGCTGGGTGTCGACGAGGGTCTGGAGGGCGCGGTAGACGGTGGCGAGCCCCACCGGCGACCCGCCGGCGCGCACGGCTGCGTGGATGTCCCGCGCGCTGCGGAAGTCGTTGCTGCGTCCCAGCTCGTCACGCACCGCGCGGAACTGGCGCGTCGAGCGCTCGCGGACGGTGCCCGACGGGGTGTCGGTGCCGGGTGCTGCGTTCACACGTCCTCGCTCACACGGGGTCTGGTCCAGGGATCCACACCGTACTCCCGCGCCTCAGCAGGGGTGGGTGCGCGCGCTCGGCAGGGCCTCGATGAGGAGGTCCGACTGCCACCAGGTGTCGTGGGTGACAACGGCTCGGTCGGCTGGTTGGGTGAGCGCGGTCATCACCCACCGCGCCCGAGGAGTCCGCATGGCCCGCACCTGCGCGGCAGCCTGGCTGCTGCTCGCCTGCCTGGGTGCCTTGCTGCTCGTCGTCCCGGCGTCACCGGCCGCGGCCCACGCCACGCTCATCGGGTCGGACCCGGCGCAGGGTGCGGTGCTCGAGACCGCGCCCGAGCAGGTGACCTTCACCTTCGACGAGACCGTGATCGGGGTGCCCGCCGGGATCCGCGTCTTCGACGCGACCGGCACCGAGGTCGCCTCGTCGGCGTCGGTGCGCGACGCCGAGCTCGTCGTGGCCCTCGAGGAGGAGGTCGGCGACGGCACCCTGGTCGTCCTGTGGCGGCTGGTGTCCGCGGACGGTCACCCGATCGGCGGCTCGCTCAGCTACTCCGTCGGTGCTCCCAGCGACGTGGTCGACGTGCCCACCGCGGACGCGGACGCCGACACCGAGGCCCCGCTGCTGCTCGGTGTCTCGCGGTGGCTGGGCTACCTCGGCCTGCTGGTCGGGGCCGGGGTGGCGCTCTTCTCGGTCCTGTTCCTCCCGTTGTCCGCGCCCGCCGACGGGGTTCGGGTCAGGCTCCGGCGCAAGGTCGGTCCCGCCGTGGTCGTCGCGGTCGTCGGGTGGTGGGCGGCGGTGCCGCTCGTCGCCCTCTACCAGCTCGGCGTGGGCGCCTCGGCCCTCGGCGACCAGGCGACCTGGTCGGCCCTGGCTGCGGAGGAGTACGCCGTACCGCTCGCCGTCACCCTCGGGCTGGGCCTCGCGGTCCTCGCGCTCCTCGTCCGGGCCCCGGACCGCAGGCGCGCCGGGCTCGTCCTGCTCGGCTGCACGGTCGCCCTTGTCGCACCCTCGCTGACCGGCCACACGCGCGCGGCCGGTCCGCAGGCGCTGGTGATCGGTGTCGACGTGCTGCACCTCGTCGCAGGCGCGCTGTGGCTCGGCGGCCTCGTCGCCGTCGGCCTCGTGCTGGGGGACCTCGCCGCGCGCGACGACTCCGGCGCGGTCGTGCTGGCCCGCTTCTCCACGTGGGCGGCGGGCTCCCTGGCGGTGCTGGTCGTGGCGGGGACGTTCCTCGCGTGGCGCATTGCCGGCTCGTGGGGCGCGCTGCTGGACACCGGCTACGGCGCGCTGCTGCTCGTCAAGGTGCTCCTCGTCGCGCTCGCCGTGGCCATCGCTGCGTGGAACAGGTTCTCCGTGCTGCCGCGACTGCGCGCGGCGGCACGACGCGAGGAGCGGCGCGACGCGGCGGCGGTGCTGGTGCGGACGACGCTCGCCGAGGCGGGCGTGCTGGTGGCCGTGCTGCTCGTGACCGGTTTCCTCGTGGACCGCAGCCCCGGGCCGGACACCTCCACCGGGACCCCCGTGGCCGTGGAGCAGTCCGGGAGCGAGGTGGTGCGCCTCGACGACATCTCCGCCGAGGTGGTGCTCGACCCGCTGGGCATCGGGCCGGCGACGCTGACCCTCACCATGACCGATCCCGCCGGTGAGCCGGCCGAGGGCTTCGAGGCGCCGCGGGTGAGCTTGTCCACCGAGGAGACCGACCTCGGCGAGGTGGCGCTGACCAACCAGGGACCGGGCGTCTACTCCGGGGAGGTCGTGCTGCCGACCGGCGGTGACTGGAAGGTGCAGGTCTCGCTGCGCACCACGGAGTTCGACAACCCCGTGCGGAGCGTGGTGCTCGAGGTGCCCGCCGGCCGAGCCTGACGGCGGCAATTCCGGTCGGGTCCGACGGGTGCGGGGTGTCGCAGACTGGACCGCATGAACGCGCCCGGTCGTGACCGCCTCCGCGAGCTCCTCGACGCCGTCCTCGACGGGGAGGACGCCACGCTCGCCGACATGGCGTCGCGCGCACATTCCTCGCCCCACCACTTCAACCGCCTGCTGCGACGCGATGCGGGGGAGCCCCCGGTCGCGATGCGGCGCCGGGTGGTGCTCGAGCGCGCGGCCTGGCGCCTCTCCGGCGGCACGAGCGTCACCGAGGCCGCCTTCGAGGCGGGCTACGAGTCGGTGGAGGGCTTCGCCCGCGCCTACTCGCGCGCCTTCGGGCACCCGCCGAGCACGCCGGCGGCCGGCCACTGGCTTCCGTCGCCGAACGGCATCCACTTCCACCCGCCCACGTCCTTGTGGGTCCAGTCCACGGAGCACGCGATGAACCCGGTCACCGAGCACCTCGTCCGCCACGACCTCGACGACACCCGCCACCTGGTCGACCTCGCGCAGGGGGTCGCGCCCGACGACTACGCCGCGACCCGGCTCCCGGGCCTGCAGGTGCTCGGCTTCGACGGCAGCGACGAGACGCTGGCCGAGCTGCTCGAGCACCTGGTCGCCACCAAGGAGATCTGGCTGGCCGCGATCGAGGGAGCTGACCTCCCGCAGGGCGGCGACACCAGCCCGGCCGGCCTGCTCGCGCGCCACGACGCCGTGGCATCGCGCTGGCTGGCGACGGTCCGCGACCTCGACAGCAGGGGAGCGTGGGACGACCGGCTCGTCGACGCCCTCTGCGACCCTCCGGAGAGCTTCGTGATGGCCAGCGTCTTCGCCCACGTGGTGACGTACGCCGCCGCGCGACGCCAGCTGGCCCGCCACCTGCTGCGCGGCCTCGGCGTCGCGGTCGACGACGGAGACCCGATCACCTGGTTGCGCCGCCAGCGCGGCGAGGAGTGAGCGTCTTCAGCCGCGCAGCACTTTCTCCATCGGGCGGCCCTTGGCCAGCTCGTCGACGAGCTTGTCGAGGTAGCGGATCTGCCGCATCAGCGGGTCCTCGACCTCCTGCACCTTGACCCCGCACACGGACCCGGTGATCTGGTCCACGTGGGGGTTGAGGTGCGCCTGGTCGAAGAAGTCCGCGAAGGTGGTGCCCTGCGCGAGGTGGTCCGCCAGGGTCGCGGCGTCGAAGCCGGTCAGCCACTCGATCACCTCGTCGACCTCCGCCCGGGTGCGTCCCTTGCGCTCGGCCTTCGCCACGTAGTGGGGGTAGACCGAGGCGACGCTCGTGGCGAAGATGCGGTGCATGTGCCGAGGATAGGGCGCTGCCTGACGCCGGGTCAGCCCTTGTCGGGGTCCGCGGCCCGGCGCAGCACGTCGGACTCACTCTTCACGGCCTTCACCGTGGCGGGATCCATCAGCGGCTCGGTGCCCGGCTGGTGGAGGTCGGTCTCGGTGGTGTCGGGGTTGATGCCGTCCCCGGCCGCCGGGATGCCCGACGGAGTGCGCAGGACGTCCTCCGCCTCCGCCTCGGTCAGCCCGAGCGCGGGCGCCATCACGGCTGCCTTCTTCGACGGGGCCTTCCGGGGCGCCGGTGCCTTCCGCGCCGGGGGCGGCACGTCCGTGCTGGCCGCCCACCGCGACTGTTGCGGAGGCGGTCCGGTGACGCGGCCGACGGCCCAGCCGAGGACGCGTGCGGTCGTGCGTACGCCTGACGTGGCGATGCCGGCCGCCGTGCCCGCCGCGGCCGCGGCGACGTGGGCGGGGAGCGTGATGACTCCGGAGACCAGGCTGGTGGGCTTCACGATGATCCTCTCGTCGACGAACAGTCAGTACACACTCACGTACCCCGTTGCGCGACTCGCACCCCACCTGCTCGGAAGCAGTCCAGGAGATGCATGGCATCCGCACGTGCAGGGCACTGGGAGCGATGGCCTTCCTGCAGCACTCCCCGCTCCGACGCTCGTCCGCCGACCTCACGGACGCCGAGGTCGAGGAGATCGGCCGCACCCTGGACGCCCTGCGCGAGGAGGTGCTGGCCGACCGTGGCGCCCGCGACGCGGCGTACGTCCGGCGGGTGATCGCGGTCCAGCGGTGCCTCGAGGTCGGCGGGCGCGTGGTCCTGCTCGGCAGCCGCAGCCGCGTCGCCTGGTGGCTCGGCACCACCTCGCTGGCGCTCTCCAAGGTGCTGGACAACATGGAGATCGGGCACAACGTGCTGCACGGACAGTGGGACTGGATGCGCGACCCGCGGATCCACTCCTCGACGTGGGAGTGGGACCACGCCTCGGCCCCTGCGCAGTGGCAGCGAGCGCACAACGACCGCCACCACGCCAACACAAACGTGCTCGGCATGGACAACGACCTCGGCTACGGCATCCTGCGCGTGGACGAGGCGCAGGAGTGGGAGCCGCGGCACCTCGCGCAGCCGCTGTGGAACCTGGTGAACGCCTGCATCTTCGAGTACGGCATCGCGATGTACGACCTGGACCTGGGCGAGTCACTGCGCTCCGGCACGGGCTTCACACCGGAGCAGAAGGAGGAGATGCGCACGACCGGGCGTCGGGCCGGGCGCAGCGCGTTCCGCGACTACGTCCTGCACCCGCTGCTGTCGGCGCCGGCGGGCTCGGCCCGCACCACCCTGACCGCCAACCTGGTGGCCAACCTGGCGCGCAACGTCTGGAGCCACTCGGTGATCATGTGCGGGCACTTCCCCGAGGGCGTGGAGACCTTCGAGGTCGAAGAGGTCGACGCGCACGAGACGCGCGGACGGTGGTACCTCCGCCAGATGCTGGGCTCCGCCGACATCTCCGGCCCGCCGCTGCTCCACGTGCTGTGCGGCAACCTCTCGCACCAGATCGAGCACCACCTCTTCCCGGACCTGCCGAGCAACCGCTATGGCGAGCTGGCCGGCCCTGTCCGTGAGCTCTTCGAGCGTCACGGCCTGACCTACAACACCGCTCCGCTGTGGCGGCAGGTCGCCAGCGCCTGGCACAAGGTCCTGCGGCTGTCCCTCCCGCCGCATGCGGCAACCCCCAGGGGGTACCGGAGGACGCGGCGTCGAGCAGTGGCGCCGGCACCTGCATGACGGGAAGGCACCCCGATGAGCAGCGACGAACTGACTCCCCTTGCGACGGCAGAGGACCACTGCCTCGTCCACCACTTCATCCGCCAGCACGGCCGGAGACCCACGGCTGAGGAGCTGACTGCCCTCGCGCCGCCGGTTGTGGTGCCGGCTGCCCGTCCACCGGGGGATGCGCAGGCGCACGGGCTCGTGCGAGCCGTGCGCCGCGACGTCGCGCGGCTTCTCTCGCGGCTCTGACCGCGCCGTCGCGAGAACTCGCCGTGCCCGGGCTGCGAGACCGGCACGTGGTGATCAGGGGGCGCGGCGCCCCACGACCCGGGGGAAGCCGCCCCGCCGTGACCAGCGGTGCCACCATGCGGCCACGCCAGACCGGGTCACCGCCCCCGGTCGGTGTTCAATGGCCGCCATGGCGCACGCGATGCGGAAGGTCGGCCTTCTCGGCGGGATGAGCTGGGAGAGCTCGGCGCTCTACTACACGATCATCAACGAGGCCGTGCGCGAGCGCCTCGGGGGCTATCACTCGGCGCGCGTCGTGATGTCGTCGGTGGACTTCGCGGAGGTCGAGGCGATGCAGGCGGCGGGGGAGTGGGTCGCTGCCGGGGAGCTGCTCGCCGGCGAGGCCGCGGCGCTCGAGGCGGCGGGGGCGGAGTGCCTCGTGCTCTGCACCAACACGATGCACAAGGTCGCCGACGCGATCGAGGCTGCGACCACGGTGCCGCTCGTGCACATCGTCGACGTGACGGCGGCCGCCGTGCGCGCGGCGGGGCTCTCCCGGGTGGCGCTGCTCGGCACCCGCTTCACCATGGAGCAGTCCTTCGTGCGCGACCGCCTGGCCGCGCACGGGGTCGAGGCGCTCGTGCCGTCGGGCGAGGACCTCGAGACGGTGCACCGAGTGATCTACGACGAGCTCGTCCACGGGGTGGTGCGCGAGCCCTCGCGCGCGGCCTACGTCGAGGTGGTCGGCCGACTGGCGGACGCCGGCGCCGAGGGCGTCGTGCTCGGCTGCACGGAGATCGAGCTGCTGGTCGGTGCGGACGACGTCGACGTACCCGTCTTCGCCACCACGCGGCTGCACGCGCTCGCCGCGGTCGACCTCGCGCTCGGCTGAGGTCTGCTCACCCGACCTGCGCGACGACCTCGTGCAGCCAGCTGTCGAGGCGCGCGAGCTGCTCGGGCCGCCCGAACATCGGCGGCCTCCCGGGAGGCGGCAGGAACCCGACGGCATCCATCACGAGCCAGTAGGCTTCGCCGCGCCCGCCCGCTGCGTCGGCGTACGCCTCGAGGAAGGCCCGCGCCGGCAGGACGTCGTGGGCCACGGCGAGGTTCGAGGCGGCGTGCGCCGCGTCCAGCCAGGCGGGACCAGTCGAGGTCTCCACCCAGTCGACCACGCCGCTGATCGCGCCGTCCGACCACAGCAGGTTGCGGTGGCTGAAGTCGCGATGGAGGAACGTCGGCTCGTACGCCGGTGCGGGTCCGGCGAGCAGCCCGAACGCCCGACGCCACGACTCGGGGCGGCGCGACCATCCCGGCACCTCCCACTTCGCCGGCAACGCCCAGGACTGGAAGGTGCGGAACGGGTGCGGCGGGCGCTGCGCGTGGATCGTCACCAGCAGGTCGGCCATCGCGCGCGTCACGTGGTCGTCCGGTTCGCCCGTGGCCGAGCCGGGCAGGCGGGACATCAGGTGCGCGGCCACGCCCGCCACGGCGCCGTCCGCGTCGAGTGCCAGGCTGGTGGGTGCAGGCACCGGGGTGCCGGCCATCGCGAGCTGGGCGTCCCGCTCGCGTGCGGTGAGCTCGGCGCCGTGCGTGCGCCACGGCTCGTCGGTCATCAGCCGCAGCACGGACTCGCTGCCGTCCGCGTGCCGCAGCGCGAGCATCGACGAGGTCAGCCCGCCCTCGAGGGGCTCGGAGGTGAGGACCGGGGACCCGACCTCGGACGAGGCCCAGGCCAGGGCGGCGGTGAGGTCGACGGGTCGCTGCGGCATGTCCCCGACGCT
Source organism: Nocardioides furvisabuli (assembly GCF_021083185.1). GTDB lineage: Bacteria > Actinomycetota > Actinomycetes > Propionibacteriales > Nocardioidaceae > Nocardioides > Nocardioides furvisabuli. The sequence goes on from NZ_JAIGQB010000005.1 coordinate 333,345, forward strand.
AGCGAGCGCCGCACGTACGGCGGACCTGGCCCTCGAATCGGACTTCGGAGGGCCACATCTGCCACACGTGCGGCGGCCTCAGCTCTGCGAGCGGCCTCAGCCCTGCGCCGGCCAGAGGGAGTGGTAGGCGTTGATCGCCGGCTGCCCGCCGAGGTGGGCGTAGAGCACGTGCGAGTCGGCCGGGATGTCGCGGGACTCGACGAGGTCGATGAGCCCGGCGAGCGACTTCCCCTCGTAGACGGGGTCGGTGATCATTGCCTCGAGCTGCGCGCCGAGCGCCATCGCCTCCATCGTCGAGTCGACCGGCAGGCCGTAGAGCTCGCCGGCCCAACCCTCGAGCACCGTGATCTCGTCGTCGCGCAGGTCGCGGCCGAGCTCGATGAGCTCCGCGGTGTGACGCGCGATCCGGGCGACCTGGTCGCGCGTCTTCTCCAACGTGGCGCTCGCGTCGATCCCGATCACCCGGCGGCGTACGCCGGTGAGGTCCTCGAGCGCGGCGAAGCCGGCGATCATTCCGGCGTGCGTCGAGCCGGTGACGGTGCAGACCACGATCGTGTCGAACGTCAGGCCCAGCGCCTTCTCCTGCTCGGCCACCTCGAAGGCCCAGCTGGCGAACCCGAGGCCGCCGAGGCGGTGCTCGCTCGCGCCCGCCGGGATGGCGTACGGCGTGCCACCCGACTCCTCGACCTCCCGGATCGCGTCCTTCCACGAGTCGCGGATGCCGATGTCGAAGCCGGCCGGGTCGAGTCGCGAGTCGGCGCCCATCATCCGGCTGAGCAGGATGTTGCCGACCTGCGTGTTGGTGGGGTCGTCCCACGGCACCCACTTCTCCTGCACCAGGCGGCACTTGAGGCCGAGATGTGCGGCCACCGCTGCGACCTGACGGGTGTGGTTGGACTGGAAGCCGCCGATCGAGACGAGCGTGTCGGCGCCGCTCGCGAGCACGTCGGGGACGATGTACTCCAGCTTGCGGATCTTGTTGCCGCCGAAGGCCAGGCCGCTGTTGACGTCCTCGCGCTTGGCCCACACCTGCGCGCCCCCGCCGCGGGCCGCGAGGTGGTCGCTGAGCCGCCTCAGGTGGTGGACCGGCGAGGGGCCGAAGGTGAGCGGGTGGCGGGGGAACTGCTCGAGGATCACGGGATCTCCTGGGAGTCGGTGTCGGCACCGGCGTCGGTGTCGGTGTCGGGAATCAGGTCGGCGAGGTTCTGCCAGGTGCGGAAGGCCACGTCCGCCGCGGCCTCGGCGTCGCCGCTCGCGCACGCGTCGACCAGCCGGTCGTGCAGCCCGACCGACTCGGTGCCGGCGTGGGAGGCGAAGCGGCGGCGCTCGAGGCGGCGTACGACCGGGCTGAACTGGTCGAGCACGGTGGCGAGCGCGCGGTTGCCGGCGACGTCGACGGCCACCCGGTGGAAGTCGTCGTCCGCGGCGAGCGCGGCCGTGGTGTCCCTGTCGGCGATGGCGGCGGCGAAGCGACGGTTGGCCGCTCGCATCCGGTCGAGGTCGTCGGCGGTGAGCCGGTCGACCGACTCGGCGACGGCGAGGCGGTGCATGGCGACCACGACGGCGTGCGCCTCCCTGACCTCGGCGAGGTCGATCTCGGCGACGACGGTCGAGCGACCGGGGGCGGCGCGGACCAGGCCGCTCTCGCCCAGGCGTAGCAGCGCCTCGCGCACGGGCGTACGGCTCACGCCGAGGCGCGCGGCCAGGTCGGTGTCGCGGACCACCTCACCCGGCGCGAGGGAGCCGTCGACGATCAGGTCGCGCAGCCGGTCGTGGACGGTGTCGCGCAGCAGGGCACTGCGGATCGGGGGACTGTCGACCGGGATGGGCATGCAATATATTGCACATCGCACGACGGTTCCGGTCAAGGGGTAGTCCACCGGGACCTGGTCGTCAGGCAGCGTCCTGAACGACCGTTTCCCGGTGGACTACCACGCCCGGCGGCGGGAACAATCCGGGTGGTTGAGCGTTGAACCAGTCATGAAGAAGATCGGGTTCCTGAACTTCGGCCACTGGACCGACTCCCCGCAGTCCGCGGTGCGGAGCGCCTCCGACACGCTCCTGCAGTCGATCGACCTCGCGGTGGCCGCCGAGGAGCTGGGTGCGGACGGCGCCTACTTCCGCGTGCACCACTTCGCGCGGCAGCTCGCCTCGCCGTTCCCGCTGCTCGCCGCAGTCGGCGCCCGCACCAGCCGCATCGAGATCGGCACGGGCGTGATCGACATGCGCTACGAGAACCCGCTCTACATGGCCGAGGACGCCGGCTCCGCCGACCTCATCTCCGGTGGCCGCCTCCAGCTCGGCATCAGCCGTGGATCACCGGAGCAGGTCATCGAGGGCTGGCGCTACTTCGGCTACGCCCCTGCTGAGGGCGAGGACCAGGCCGACATGGCCCGCCGCCACACCGAGGTGCTCCTCCAGGTGCTGGAGGGGGAGGGGTTCGCCCAGCCCAACCCGCGCCCGATGTTCCCCAACCCGCCCGGGCTCCTGCGCATCGAGCCGCACTCACCGGGGTTGCGCGAGCGCATCTGGTGGGGCGCCGCATCGGACGCCACCGCGCGCTGGGCGGCGGAGAAGGGCATGCACCTGATGAGCTCGACGCTCAAGGCGGACGAGACCGGCGAGCCCTTCCACGTGCAGCAGCGCAAGCAGATCGAGGTCTACCGCGAGGCGTGGAAGGCGGCTGGCCACGACGGCGAGCCGCGCGTGTCGGTGAGCCGGTCGATCATGCCGATCACCACCGACCTCGACCGGATGTACTTCGGCCGCGAGGGCGCCAGCACCGACCAGTTCGGCCAGATCGAGGCCAACCTCCGCGCGGTCTTCGGCAAGACGTACGCCGCCGAGCCGGAGATCCTGGTCAAGGAGCTGGCCGACGACGAGGCGATCGCGGCCGCCGACACCCTGCTGCTGACGGTGCCGAACCAGCTCGGCGTCGACTACAACGCCCACGTGCTCGAGACGGTGCTGACCCAGGTCGCGCCGCACCTCGGTTGGCGCTGACGTACCGCGATCCGGTTGTCCGCCCACCCGAGCAGGTGAGCCGCCCTTGGTCGGGGTGCTTGTCTGGGGAGACCGACACGAGGAGATGCAGATGACGCACCACGGCGGACACGACGAGAAGCACGACGACGAGCAGGACGGCCAGGTCTCCGAGCTGGCCGCCGCAGGCGGCGAGCCCGAGCCGATCAGCTCCGGTGACTCGGTGGCCGGCCAGCCCGACGACGAGTCCGGCGACGTGCAGGAGGGGGCCCAGGGGCCCAACGCGATTCCGGACGACCCGACGGGGGAGCACCCCCACAAGCCCTGAGCATGCGGTAGGAACGTGCCATGAGCAGACCTGCGATCGTGGTGGTCGGGGCCGGTCCCGGTGTGAGCGGGTCGGTGGCCCGACGCTTCGCCGAGGAGGGCTACGACGTGGCCCTCCTCGGCCAGGACCAGGCCGTCATCGATGACCTCGTGCCCGGTCTCGAGGCCCGCGGTGCGACGGTCGACCGTGCGGTCGTCGACGTCACCGACGAGCAGGCCGCGCGCGACGCCGTACGCCGCTTCGGTGAGCACGCCGGGCGCATCGACGTGCTGCACTTCAACCCCAGCGCCTTCCGCGAGAAGGACCCGCTGGCACTGACGGTCTCCGAGCTGCTCGAGGACCTCGCCCTCGGCGTCGGCGCGCTGCTGACGGTGGTGCAGGCCGCGCGGCCCTCCATGTCGTCGGGCGGACGGATCACCGTCACGGGCAGCATGGCAGCGGACGACCCGTGGGAGGGTGCGGCGTCGCTCGGCGTGCAGAAGGCGGGCGTGCGCAACCTGGTGCACAGCCTGGACAAGACCCTCGCGCCCGACGGCATCCGAGCGGTGTCGGTGACCGTGCGCGGTGCCCTGTCCCGCGAGGGTGCCTTCACCCCCGACCGGGTCGCCGAGGCGATCTGGTCGGCGGCCGCACGTGACGAGGACGGCTGGACCAGCGAGGTCTCCTACGCCGGGTGACCTGTCAGCGCCTGCGGCCCCACACCAGGTAGGCGATCGGCCCCACGGGCTGCACCGACAGCGCCGGACCCCACAGCAGCTTCGGGCCCCGCACCAGCTCGGCGGGTCGCTGCTTGAGGTCGCGCAGGCACCACGCGGTGAGGGCGACCTCCGCGATCCCCGTCACGACGACGATCCTCTTCTGGGTCGGGGTCATGTCGGACCACCTCTTCTTCGCCATGGTCCGAACGTATCGCGGTCGGCGCCGCGTCAGGGGGCCTCCTTGGCCACCAGCGTCAGCACGTCGTACGTCGCGACCGGCTCGTCGTCGCCGTTGACCACCAGGGCGTCCCAGCGGACCTCGCCGTAGTCGGCCGAGGAGCGCGGGGTGATCTGCTTGACCGTCAGCGTGACCCGGATCGCGTCGCCGGCCTTGACGGGGGTGAGGAAGCGGAGGTTGTCGACGCCGAAGTTCGCCAGCACCGGACCGGGCGCGGGGTCCACGAAGAGGCCGGCGGCCATCGAGACGATGAGGTAGCCGTGCGCGACGATCCCGCCGAAGAGCGGGTTCTGCGCCGCCGCCTCGGGGTCGGTGTGGGCGTAGAACGTGTCGCCGGTGAAGTCGGAGAAGTGGTCGATGTCCTCGCGCGAGATCGCGCGCGGCTCGGAGACGATCGTGTCGCCGACAGCGAGCGTCGCCAGCGAGTGGCGGAACGGGTGCTCGGGCGTGACCGTGCGCTGCGAACCGCGCGTCCAGCGACCGGTGATCGCGGTGAGCATGTCGGGCGAGGCCTGGATCGCCGAGCGCTGCATGTGGTGCAGCACCCCGCGCACGCCACCCAGCTCCTCGCCGCCGCCGGCGCGACCGGGCCCGCCGTGCACCAGCATCGGCAGCGGCGAGCCGTGGCCGGTCGACTCGGGCGCGTCGTCGCGGTCCAGGACCAGGATGCGGCCGTGCCACGGTGCCAGGCCGAGGACGAGGGCGCGGGCGACGCCGGGGTCGTGCGTCACGACGGAACCGACGAGCGAGCCCTTGCCGCGCGCGGCGAGCGCCATCGCCTCGTCGAGCGAGTCGTACGTCATCACCGTCGACACGGGCCCGAAGGGCTCGACGTCGTGGGGCTCGACCGCTCCGGCGCGGGCGCGCAGCAGCACCGGCGACATGAAGGCGCCCCGCCCGTCGTCGCCGGTGACCTCGACCTCGTCGAGCACGACGTCGCACGACGACCGCAGCGCCTCGACGGCCTTCCGGACCTCTTGGCGCTGGCCGAGCGAGGCGAGCGGACCCATCCGCACCGACTCGTCGTCCGGGTGCCCGACCGTGATCGAGGCGAGCCTGGTCCGGATCGCCTCGGTCATCTCGTCGGCGACCGCGGAGGGGACGACGACGCGGCGGATGGCGGTGCACTTCTGGCCGGCCTTGGCGGTCATCTCGGTGACGACACCCTTGACGAACAGGTCCCACTCGGGGTCTCCGGGAGCGACGTCTGGCCCAAGCACGGAGCAGTTCAGCGAGTCGGCCTCGACCTGGAGCTGCACGCCCCCGTGCAGCACCGACGGGTGCTGGCGCAGGATGCCGGCGGTGTGCGCCGAGCCGGTGAAGGCGACCGAGTCCTGGACGCCGAGGTGGTCGAGCAGGTCGCCCGCCGAGCCGGACAGCAGCTGGAGGGACCCCTCGGGCAGGATGCCCGACTCGATGATCCGGCGCACGACCAGCTCGGTGAGGTACGCCGTCTGGCTGGCCGGCTTGACGAGCGACGGGAGACCGGCGACGAAAGCCGGCGCGAGCTTCTCCAGCATGCCCCAGACGGGGAAGTTGAAGGCGTTGATCTGCACGGCCACGCCCGGGCGCGAGGTGTAGACGTGCTGGCCCATGAAGACGCCGGTGCGGCCGAGCTGCTCGAGGTCGCCGTCACACACGACGACGTCGTTGGGGAGCTCGCGGCGGCTCTTGGAGGAGTAGCTGAAGACCGTGCCGAACCCGCCGTCGATGTCGATCATCGAGTCGCGCCGCGTCGCCCCGGTGCGCAGCGACAGCTCGTAGAGCTCGTCCTTGAGACCCGTCAGGTGGGTCGCGAGCTCCTTGAGGAGCAGGGCGCGCTCGTGGAAGGTCAGCGCGCGGATGGCGGGCCCGCCCACGCTGCGGGCGTGGTGGGCCATGGCGCCGAGGTCGAGGCCGGTGCTGGAGATGCGCGCGACCTCTTCGCCCGTGGAGGCGTCGAGCAGTGGGTCGCCCTCCGCCGTGGAGGTGAACCAGCGTCCTGCGGCATAGCTCTCGAGCAAACGGGTCACGACGACTCCATCGGGTCCGGGGGAGGGGCGGCGCACGCGGGTGCTCCCCGGGTGCTTGCACGCACGGGGCGCGTCGTGCAAAAGTAATACAGACCGTTCGGTCAGTAAAGCCCATCCGGAGGAGGAGCGGTGACCACGAGCGACACGGCGACCGACGCCCAGCTGTCCGCGCTGGAGACGCGCTTCGAGGACACGATCGCGCGCAGCGAGCGCATCGAGCCCCGCGACTGGATGCCGGAGGGATACCGCAAGACCCTCGTGCGCCAGATCGCCCAGCACGCGCACAGCGAGATCATCGGCATGCAGCCGGAGGGCAACTGGATCACCCGTGCCCCGAGCCTGCGCCGCAAGGCGATCCTGCTGGCCAAGGTGCAGGACGAGGCCGGCCACGGGCTCTACCTCTACTCCGCCGCCGAGACCCTCGGCGTCTCGCGGGGCGAGCTCACCGAGATGCTCATCGAGGGCCGCCAGAAGTACTCGTCGATCTTCAACTACCCCACGCTGTCGTACGCCGACGTCGGCACCATCGGCTGGTTGGTCGACGGTGCGGCGATCTGCAACCAGGTGCCGCTGTGCCGCACGTCGTACGGCCCCTACGGCCGCGCGATGATCCGGGTGTGCAAGGAGGAGTCCTTCCACCAGCGCCAGGGCTACGAGCTGCTGATGACCATGATGCAGGGCACCGACGAGCAGCGCGCGATGGTGCAGGAGTCGGTCGACCGGTTCTGGTGGCCGGCGCTGATGATGTTCGGCCCGCCCGACGAGGACTCGCCCAACACCGCCCAGTCGATGGCGTGGGGCATCAAGCGCAACACCAACGACGACCTGCGCCAGCGCTTCGTCGACATGTCGGTGCCGCAGGCCGAGGCCCTCGGCGTCACCTTTCCCGACCCGGACCTGAAGTGGAACGCCGAGCGCGGGCACCACGACTTCGGCGAGCCGGACTGGGAGGAGTTCATGCAGGTCGTGAAGGGCAACGGTCCGTGCAACGCCCAGCGCATCGCCCACCGCCGCGCGGCCCACGAGGACGGCGCCTGGGTCCGTGAGGCGGCCCTGGCGTTCGCCGACCGCCAGCGAGAGGCGGCGCGCGCGTGAGCGGGCAGGACTTCACCGCCGAGGGCGGTCACGGCGCGGTCCCGCTGGAGGGTGTCCCCGCGGCCAAGGCGGGCCACGGCTCGGAGCGCGAGTGGCCCCTCTACGAGGTGTTCGTGCGCGGCAAGCGCGGGCTCAACCACGTCCACGTCGGCTCGCTGCACGCCGCCGACGACGAGATGGCGCTGCGGCACGCCCGCGACGTCTACACCCGCCGCAACGAGGGCGTCAGCGTCTGGGTCGTGCAGGCGCGCCACGTCGCGGCGTCGAGCCCGGACGAGAAGGACCCGATGTTCGCCCCGAGCGGCGACAAGGTCTACCGCCACCCCACCTTCTACTCCATCCCCGACGACGTCCCGCACATGTGAGGAACCCGATGTCGCACCTCACCCCCGACCCCAACGAGTCCGCGGGCAGCGCCTACGACGGCCTGCTCGAGCACCACGAGGTCGCCGGAGACTCCTCCCAGTGGGCCTTCGGCACCGACTTCGAGGACCCGCTCGCCGGCGTCGACACCACGGTCCCCGCCGACGTCGACCCGGCGGCCCTGGCGGTCTACTGCCTGATGCTGGGCGACGACGCGCTCGTGATGTCGCACCGGCTCTCGGAGTGGTGCAGCCGTGCCCCCGACCTCGAGGAGGACATCGCGCTGGCCAACACCGCGCTCGACCTCCTGGGCCAGGCCCGGCTCCTGCTGGCGCGCGCCGCGGCCGCCGACCCCGGCGTCGTGCCTGCGCTGCCCGAGGGCTCCCCGGTCCCGGCCGAGGACGCACTGGCGTTCTTCCGCGAGGCCGGCGACTTCCGCAACGTCCGGCTCGCGGAGGTCCCCAACGGCGACTTCGCGCACACGGTCGTGCGGCTCCTGCTCTTCTCCAGCGTGCGGCTCGCCCTGTTCGAGCAGCTCGCCTCCAGCAGCGACCCGGTCCTGTCGGCCATTGCGGTCAAGGGCGTCAAGGAGCTGGCCTACCACCGCGACTACGCGGGTCGCTGGTTCCTCACGCTCGCCCAGGGCACGGACGAGTCACGCCACCGCCTCGAGGAGGCGCTGCGCGATCTCTGGCCGCTCTACCCCGAGCTCCTCACCACGCACCCGGTCGAGCAGGTCGTGTCCGAGGCCGGCGTCGGCGTCGCGCCGGACTCCGTGGCCAGTGCGGTCGAGGTGGTGCTCGAGCAGGTGCTCGCCGTGAGCGAGGTCGACCGGCCCCAGGGCCAGCCGCTGGCCGGCGTACGCGGTCGCACCGGGCGCGACGGCCTGCACTCCGAGGCGCTCTCGCGGATGCTCGCCGAGATGCAGGTCGTGGCGCGCGCCCACCCCACGGGCCGGTGGTGAACGTGCGCGCGCGCGAGGTCGCCGCGTCGGTCACCGACCCCGAGATGCCGATGCTGACGCTCGAGGACCTCGGCGTGCTGCGCGGGGTGCGCGAGGAGGCGGACGGTGTCGTCGTCACGATCACCCCCACCTACTCCGGCTGCCCGGCGATGGCCACGATGCGCGACGACCTGGTCCACCGACTCGCCGACGCCGGCTACGCCGCCACGGTGGAGGTCTCGCTCTCCCCGGCGTGGTCCAGCGACTGGATCACCGACCGCGGCCGGCAGGCGCTGCGCGACCACGGCCTCTCCGCCCCCGGTCCCGCACCGCACCGCGCCGGACCCGTCCCGCTGACGCTCCTGCCCGTGCGTCGCGACCTCACCTGCCCGCGCTGCGCCTCGGCCGCGGTGGAGCTGACCTCGGAGTTCGGCGCCACCGCCTGCAAGGCCCTCTACCGCTGCACCGCGTGCGCGGAGCCCTTCGAGCACGTCAAGGAGATCTGATGACCGTCCTCGACACCCCACGGCGTACGCGCTCGGCGGCCTTCCACACGCTCACCGTGGCCCGCGTCGAGCCGCTGACCGACGACTCCGCCGCGATCACCTTCGACGTCCCGGCCGACCTGGCGGGGGAGTACGACTTCGCGCCCGGGCAGTCGCTGACCCTGCGGCGCACAATGGACGGGCGCGAGGAGCGCCGCACCTACTCGATCTGTGCCCCCGCGGGCGCGGCCCCGCGCATCGGCGTGCGGGAGATCCCGGACGGCCTGTTCTCCCGCTGGTTGGTGCGGGAGGTCCGTCCCGGCGACGAGGTCGACGTGCAGGTCCCCAGCGGCAGCTTCACCGTCGATCCCGCCACCGGTGGTCGGCACCTGTGCCTCGCCGCGGGCTCCGGGATCACCCCGATGCTGTCGATCGCGGGGTCCCTGCTCGCGGGCGGGGACGCCGAGGTGGCGCTCGTATACGGCAACCGCACGACCTCCTCGGTGATGTTCTCCGAGGAGCTCGGCGACCTCAAGAACGCCCACGGCGCGCGCCTGCAGCTGGTGCACGTGCTGTCGCGGGAGCCGCGCGACGTCGAGCTGTTCTCCGGACGGCTCGACGCCGACCGGATCCGGCGCATCCTCACCTCGCTGCTCCCGGTCGACCGGTTCGACCACGTGTGGCTGTGCGGGCCGTACGCCATGGTCGAACAGGCCCGCGAGGTGCTGCGCGAGCTGGGTGTGGCCGACGACCAGGTGCACGCCGAGCTGTTCTACGTCGACGCGCCGCCGCCCGAGCTCCACCGCCCCGTCGCGGTGCGCGAGGGCGCGACGACCGACGTGACGGTGGTGCTCGACGGCCTCTCGGCCACTGCGGCGCTGCCACAGGACCAGAGCATCCTCGACAGCGCCCAGGCGACGCGCTCGGACCTGCCCTTCGCCTGCAAGGGCGGCGTGTGCGGCACCTGCCGCGCGAAGGTGGTCGAGGGTGAGGTCGACATGCGCCGCAACTACGCCCTCGAGCCCGCCGAGGTGGAGGCCGGGTTCGTCCTGACCTGCCAGAGCTTCCCGCTCGGGGACGCCGTCACCGTCGACTTCGACGCCTAGGCCGACGTGCACGACGCGGCGATGGGGATGTGGGCCGACGACGCGGCGAGCGCGATGCTCGGCATGCAGGCCGTCAAGGTCGCTCCCGGTCGCGCGCGGGTGTCGATGCTCGTGCGCCCCGACATGGTCAACGGCCACGACCTCTGCCACGGCGGGGTGATCGCGAGCCTGGCCGACTCCGCCTTCGCACTGGCCTGCAACTCCCACGGCCCGGTGACGGTGGCGGCGGGGTTCGCGATCGACTTCCTCCTGCCGGGACGGCTCGGCCAGGTCCTCCACGCCGAGGCGCGCGAGGTCTCGCGGCACGGCCGGTCGGGGATCTACGACGTCACGGTGCGCGCCGACGACCCGGAGGCCGGCGAGGTCATCGCGGAGTTCCGCGGCCGGAGCCGGACCCTGCCTGATTCGAGGGGCGCCGACCGGGGGAGTGCGCCCCGTGCGTGAGCCCGTCGAAGGCCAGCGCCACGACGGCATCGGTCAGCGGTGCCGCATCGGTGCCCGGGCGCACCCACTCGACCAACGAGTTCACCATCCCGAAGAGCAGCCGGCTGATCACGAGCGGGTCGAGGTCGTCGCGGAGCACGCCGTCGTCGACCGCCTCGCGGACCATGTCGGCCAGCCGCTGGTCGATGCCGCGCCGCCGTGCGAGCGCCGCCTTCTCCACCGGGGTGTTGCCGTGCACGCGCAGCAACAGGGTCACTGCGGGCAGGTGGTCGACCAGCACGGTCACGCTGCTGCGTACGGCGGCGCGCAGGCGCTGCTCGGCGTCGAGGCCAGCGGTGGCCGAGACGGCGTCGAGCGCCGCGGTCAGCGCGTCGAGGGCCTCGTCCACGGCGCTCTGGAGCAGGTGCTCCTTGCTCGGCACGTGGTGGTAGATCGCCGACTTCGTCAGCCCCAGCTCCCTGGCCACGTCGCCGACGCTCGTGGCGTCGTAGCCCTGCCGGTTGAAGAGGTCGACGGCCACCCGCACGACGGCCTGCTGGTCGTGACCGGGGCGTCCCCGGCGCGACGCGCCCTCCGACCTGTCTGCCATGCCGGACACCTTCCCACGACCGACAGTCCCGACACGCCCGCGACCCGGAGGACCACACCGTGCTCGACCTGACACCCCGGCCCGGCGACCTCGACCCGATCGAGACCGCACCGCTGGAGGACCTGCGCGCACTGCAGCTCGAGCGGCTCCGGTGGTCGGTGCGCCACGCCTACGACCACGTCGCCCACTACCGCCGCGCCTTCGACGCGGCCGGCGTCGGCCCGGACGACATCAGGTCGCTGGCCGACCTGGCCCGGCTGCCGTTCACGACCAAGGCGACGCTGCGCGACAACTACCCGTTCGGCATGTTCGCGGTGCCGCGCGAGGACGTCGTACGCCTCCATGCCTCCAGCGGCACGACCGGCAAGCCGACCGTGGTCGGCTACACCCACGACGACCTCGACATGTGGGCCGACGTCGTCGCCCGGTCCATCCGCGCGGCGGGTGGGCGGCGCGGGATGGTGCTGCACAACGCCTACGGCTACGGGCTCTTCACCGGCGGTCTCGGCGCCCACGGCGGGGCCGAGCGCCTCGGTTGCACGGTCGTGCCTGTGTCCGGCGGAATGACGCAACGCCAGGTGCAGCTGATCCTCGACTTCGAGCCCGACGTGATCATGGTGACGCCGTCCTACATGCTCTCGATCATCGACGAGCTCGAGGCGCAGGGCGTCGACCCGCGCTCGACCTCGCTCAAGGTCGGGATCTTCGGCGCCGAGCCGTGGACCAACGACATGCGCCGCGAGATGGAGGAGCGCACCGACATGCACGCCGTCGACATCTACGGCCTGTCCGAGGTGATCGGTCCCGGCGTCGCGAGCGAGTGCGTGGAGACCAAGGACGGCCTGCACGTGTGGGAGGACCACTTCTACCCCGAGATCATCGATCCCGTGACCGGCGAGGTGCTGCCCGACGGTGAGGAGGGCGAGCTGGTCCTCACCACGCTCACCAAGCAGGCGATGCCGGTCATCCGCTACCGCACGCGCGACCTCACTCGGCTGCTGCCCGGCACCGCCCGCACGATGCGGCGGATGGAGAAGATCACCGGCCGCACCGACGACATGATCATCCTGCGCGGGGTGAACCTCTTCCCGACCCAGATCGAGGAGATCGTCCTCGGGCTGCCGGCGCTGTCGCCGCACTTCCAGTGCCACCTCGACCGCAGCGGCAACCTCGACACCCTCACCGTCCGCGTCGAGCGCCGCGAGCACACCACGCCGGACGAGGTCGCTGCCGCCGAGGCCGAGCTCGCCCGCAGGATCAAGGCGTCGATCGGTGTCAGCGTGACGGTGGACGTCGTCGACGTGGCGTCGATCGAGCGCTCGGTCGGCAAGATGCGCCGCATCGTCGACCACCGCCCGGCACGCTGATCTCCAGGACATTTACCGACAACCACCGGGCGGGGGCTACAGTGGTCGCAGCGTTCCAGACGCCGTGCCGCTGTGATCACCCCCGATCCGCCGGCCGCTGCGCACCTGACGCCCGCTCCACACCTCCACGCCGTGGCGTGCGGGCAGAGCCGCACCCGGGCTCGCCCTTGCTGCGACGCGTACCCAAGTCCGGGAGGACCCCTTGGCCCAGCGCCAGCGCTCACGCGGCGGTCGTCGCACCCCTGCGCAAGCCCGTCACAAGGACAACGAGGGCATCGTCCCCGTGCTGGCCCGCGCCGTGCGCGAGCTCGAGTCCGCCGTCCAGCGCGGACCGCTCGCGCCGGGGCAGCGGGTGCGGTTCCAGGTGGTGGCCCTGCTGGTGCGCGAGCACCGCGGCGACGTACGTGCCTCGTCCGAGCTGACCGACGCCCAGAAGGCCGACGAGCTCAAGCGCCTCGACGGCATCGCGACGATCCTCGCCAAGACCGCCACCCGCGACCCCTCGCTCTTCGCCCTGCTCTCGGAGGACGCAGTGGTCACCGACAGCGCCCGTGACCTGCGCCTGGAGATGCTGCGCAAGGCCGGGGTCGAGGTCGTCCCCGAGGAGCCCAAGCCCGACGACGAGGCCGGTCCCGGCCTCGGTGAGCGCCGGGTCGTCCCGCAGTCGGTCGTGCAGCACCAGCTGGCCAACCCGTTCCTCGTGCCCGACTTCGGCATCGGCCGCGAGCGCCGGCGCGTGCACGGCCGGTTGGCGACGTGGGAGCTCCTCGGCCCGCTGTTCCGCTCCTTCGAGCTCGGCGGCGCCTCCTCGTGCATGGACCTGCCCGAGGCCACCTCCCTCAACGCTCCCGGCAAGCTCGAGCTGATGCCCCACCAGGCGCGGCTGATCGCCTCGGCCGCTGAGGGCCACCGCACCTTCCTCCTCGCCGACGAGCCCGGCCTCGGCAAGACCGCGCAGGCGCTGCTCGCCGCGCAGGCCGCTGACGCCTTCCCGCTGCTCGTGGTGTGCCCCAACGTGGTCAAGACCAACTGGGCGCGCGAGACCGAGCGCTGGACCCCGCGTCGCCGCGCCACCGTGATCCACGGCGACGGCGACCGGGTCGACGCGTTCGCCGACGTCATCATCGTCAACTACGAGATCCTCGATCGCCACGTCGGCTGGCTCGGCGACTTCGGCTTCCGCGGGATGGTCGTCGACGAGGCCCACTTCATCAAGAACAAGACCTCGCAGCGCTCGCGCCACGTGCTCGAGCTCTCCGAGCGGTTGCGCGCCCGCACCGCGCGCCCGCTGCTGATGGCGCTCACGGGCACGCCGCTGATCAACGACATCGAGGACTTCCGCGCGATCTGGCAGTTCCTGGGCTGGATCGACGACACCATGCCGATGGCCCGGCTGATGGAGGCGCTCGAGGAGACCGAGCTGACGCCGGCCGACCCGCCGTTCTACCCGGCGGCGCGCAAGGCCGTCATCGACCAGGGCATCGTGCGCCGCCGCAAGGTCGACGTCGCCTCGGACATCCCGGCCCGCCGCATCGCCGACATCCCCGTCGAGCTCGACGACGAGGACACCCGCTCGATCCGGGGCGCGGAGCAGGAGCTCGCGCGCAGGCTCGTCCAGCGCTACAAGGCCGCGCTCGAGACCCGGCGTACCGGGTCCGTTGTGGAGGGCATCGACCACGAGCTCGTGCGCCGCGTCGCGACGTGGGAGCGCGAGGAGATGGACTCCGGCACCGGTGGGGAGAACGTCTTCTCGATGTTCCGCCGCATCGGCCGCGCGAAGGCCGGCCTCGCTGCCGACTACGCCGCCCAGCTGGCGCGCAACGTCGGCAAGGTGGTCTTCTTCGCCCGCCACGTCGACGTCATGGACATCGCCGAGGAGACCTTCACCCGGCGCGGGCTCAAGCACGCCTCGATCCGTGGCGACCAGTCGCCGAAGGCGCGCGAGCGCGCGATCGAGTCGTTCGTCAACGACCCCGACGTGCAGGTCATCGTCTGCTCGCTCGCCGCCGCCGGCGTGGGCGTGAACCTCCAGGTCGCGTCCAACGTGGTGCTCGCGGAGCTGTCGTGGACCGACGCCGAGCAGACCCAGGCGATCGACCGCGTGCACCGCATCGGCCAGAGCGACCCGGTCACGGCGTGGCGGATCATCGCCGCGCAGACCATCGACACCCGGATCGCGGAGCTCATCGACTCCAAGGCCGGGCTCGCGGCGCGGGCGCTCGACGGCTCCGACGAGGAGGTCTCGTCCTCGGCCAACATCCAGACCGAGGCCCTGGTCGCGTTGCTCACCGACGCGCTGGAGCGCGAGCTGGGCTGAGTCCCACCCCTGCGGACCTGCTGGGGACCCCCGGCCCTTGTCCCGCCGGTCCTCGGCCGGTAGGCAGGAGGCATGAGCGAAGATCGCGAAATCTACGGCGACATGTCGGTCGACGACGAGGACCAGCTGCAGCCCGGGGACACGCTGGACGACGGCGACCTCGAGGACGTGCTCGACCGCGGCTACTCGCCGCCGGACCGGGCCCCGAAGGGATACGAGGACTACCCGACCGAGGCCGAGCGCCTCCAGGGCGAGTCCCTCGACGAGAAGCTCGCCGAGGAGGAGCCCGAGCCCGACCCGTACGCCGAGGCGGAGGCCGAGGACGCCACCGACCGCGAGGACGAGAACGCCCTCGACGAGCAGCTCGGCCTCGACGAGGCCGACGAGCGCAGCGGGCGGCTGGTGCAGCCGGACGAGGGGCTCGGTGAGGACGTCGACAAGCAGGAGGTCGCCCTCGACGTCGGCATCGACGGTGCCGGCGCCTCGGCCGAGGAGGCCGCCATGCACATCACCCGTGAGCCGGAGCCGCCGACGGGCTGAGGGTCGGGCCCTTCCCCGCGTCGCGATCCCCGGGTACCCGGGGATCCTCGAGCCTCACCCCCGAAGCTTCGGGGGTGAGGCTCCAGTCTGGAGGGGGAGGCCTACTCCGGGACGCCCGGACCCACGACCTCGGACCCGCGACTTCAGCGCTCGACGGCCAGCTGCCCGCGGACCGCGCCGCCCGGGTACTCGGCGTTGTGCACGTTCACGTAGTAGCTGCCCGGGTCGGCCAGGATCTCCGCAACGGTCTGGTCCCCGACGAACTTGCCCGCCTCGCCCTCGGTCAGGCAGTCGGCCGCGTTGCCGTCGGCGGGTGCGGCCAGGTTGACCACGACCGGACCGTTCGTGCCGGCGGCTCCTTCATGGATGTGTGCCGCCACGGGGGTGCCGACCTTGTCGACCGTCAGCACGTAGCAGAGCGTGGTCGGGTCGCCATCGACACCGAAGACGTAGGCCTCGCCCCTGCCGTTGGGATCCCCTGCCAGGCGGTTGCTGGTGCCGACCTCTGCGCGGCCGGTCAGGTCGGCCTCGAGCACGACGTTGGTGTGGCCGGCGACGGCCATGCCCATGGGAACCACGGCGGCGGTGATGGCCGCTGCGGCAACCGCGCCCGCGATCGCGAAGCGCTTCTTCTTGGTGTCGAACATGTGAGTCTCCTGGCTGGTGGTCGGACCCCGTCGACAGGGTTCGTGACGGAGGTCACATCGGATTGGTCCGACCTCCGGCATGCGCCGGACCTCCTCCTGCCTAGCTCATCCTCCGCAGCACGCCCACCGGCACCCGCTTGATGGCGAACCCGAGCGGCACCCAGGGCCAGGCCGGCACGACGGCGGACTTCTTCTCCTTCTCGATCGCCTCCACCATGGCGCGCACGCCCTTCTCGGTCGAGGCCATGAGCGGAGTCCTGGCCGAGGTGCCGGACATCTCGGAGACGATGTAGCCCGGGTAGAGGACGGTCACCTTGATCGGGGTGCCGTGCACGTCGGCGCGGAAGCCCTCGGCGAGGTGCGCGACCGCAGCCTTGGTGGCGGCGTACGTCGTGATGTTCCTCGGCATCCCGCGCAGCGCGGAGAAGCTCGAGACCATCACGAGGTGGCCGGAGTTCTGCGCCCGGAAGATCTGGGCTGCGGCCTCTGTCTGGGCCAGCGCGCCGATGAAGTTGGTCTCCGCGGTCTCGCGGTTGGCGTCGAAGCGGCCGGTGCCGAGCGGCTGGCCCTTGCCGAGGCCGGCGTTGACGACGACCTTGTCGATGCCGCCGAGCTCGTCGCGGAACTCCTCGAAGACGCGGAAGACGGCGTCGTGGTCGGTGACGTCGAGCGCCTTGATGCCGACGCGCGCCTGGGGGTGAGCGGTGGTGATCTCGACGGCGAGCTCGTCGAGCCGGTCCGTACGCCGCGCGCACAGCGCGAGGTCGTGGCCGAGGGCGGCGAACTGGCGTGCCATCTCGGCGCCCAGGCCGCTGCTGGCGCCGGTGATGAGGATGGTCGACATGGGGGTTCCTAGCGGTAGGTGAGCAGGTCGGGGGAGCCGTCGGCGAAGAGGTGGTCGTGGGCGTTGTACGTCACGAGCGTGGTGCCGCTGGCGCCGCACACCACGGTGGAGGCGCCGGTGTTGACCGACACCGGGTTGAGCCGCAGCCAGAGGTCCGTGCGGGCACGCGCGTCGTCGGCGAGCAGGGACGCGGCCGCCCACGCGACAGGGCCCCCGCTGGTCAGCACGACCGCGGTGCCGCTGCGGGGCAGCGCGGTCACGAGCCGGTCGAGGGCGGCCTCCACCCGGGAGGTGAAGGCGCCGAACGACTCGTCGTAGGCGTCGTCGTGGTCACCGGAGGTCCAACGCAGCGTGGCCTCGGTGAACCAGCGCTGGAAGGCGGCCTTCTCGGACTCGCCCTCCACGGTCGTCGGCTGGTCGTGCACCGCGAGCACCTGGACGTGGTCGAACTCGTTCCACCCGGCGTCGACGTCCACGCCAGTGGTCCACCCCGCCCCCTCGAGGACGCCGCCGGCGGTCTGGGCGTGCCGCTTCATCTCGCCGGCCACCACGACGTCGGGGCTCACGCCCCGTGCTGCCAGTGCGGCTCCGAGCACGCGCGACTGCTCGTGGCCGGTCGGCGACAGGTTGTCGTAGTCGTCGGCGCCGAAGGACGCCTGCCCGTGCCGCACCAACAGGATGCGGCTCACGTGCTCGCGTCCTGGATGAGCCCGTCGAGCCGGCGCCCGATGATCTGCACGGCCGGTCCGAAGAGGGCATACATCTCGTTGGTCGTCTGACCGTGGAAGTACCGGTAGTAGATCTGCTGGGCGATCACGGCCATGCGGAAGAGCCCGAAGACCTCGTAGAAGCGCCACTGCTCGCGGCTCACCGACCGGCCGGTGCGCTCGGCGTACGCCGCCACGAACTCGTCGCGCGTCAGCATGCCGGGCAGGTGGGTGGGCACCCGCCGCATCATCTGGAACTCCTCGGTGTCGTCGGCCTGGACCCAGTAGGCCATCGAGCCCGCGAGGTCCATCAGCGGGTCGCCGAGGGTCGCCATCTCCCAGTCCAGCACCCCCACGACCCGCGTCACGTCGTCGGCGTCGAGCACGAGGTTGTCGAGCTTGAAGTCGTTGTGGATCACGCAGGTGGCCACGTCGTCGGGCTGGTGGGCGTCGAGCCACGCCATCACCTGCTCGAGGTCGGGCACGTCGTCGGTGCGGGCGTTGCGGTAGCGCGTCGACCAGCCCTCGACCTGGCGGCGGACGTAACCCGCACCCTTGCCGAGGTCGGCGAGCCCGGTCGCCTCGGGGTCGATGCCGTGGAGCTCGGCGAGCACGTCGACGGCATCGAGGCAGAGCGCGCGCGCCTGCTCCGGCGACAGCGGCACGTCGGCCGGCCACTCGCTGCGCGGGATGACACCGGCGATGCGGTCCATGGCGTAGAAGTCGCCGCCGACGATGTCGGGGTCGTCGCAGAAGGCGACCATCGGGGCGACGTAGTCGAAGACCGGCGCCAGTGCCGACTGGATGACGTGCTCGCGGTGCATGTCGTGCGCGCCCTTGGCCTTCGTGCCCTTCGGCGCGCGGCGGACGATGAGGTCGCGACCGGACGGGAAGCGCAGCAGGTAGGTCAGGTTGGAAGCCCCACCCGTGAACTGCTGGACGGACGGCTCGCCGTCGAGACCCTCCGGCGTCGTGGCGTGCTCGCGCAGCCACGCGGCCACGCGGGCCACGTCGAAGGCGTCCTCCTCACGCACCTCGCGGGCGCCCGGCACGGCGCTCACGAGCCGGCCGCCTGGAGCTTCGCCGCCTGGTCGCGCATCACGGCGTCGTAGGCGGGCCGGTCGGCCCACTTGAGGAAGTAGGCCTGGCGTGCGGCCTCGTCGGGCACGATCACGTCCTCACCCGCCTCCATCCCGGCCAGCACGGCCGCGGCGATCTCGTCAGCGGTGACCCGCGAGCGCTCCACCAGCCCGCCCACCACGCGGCCGACGAGCTCGTCGGAGCCCTGCATGGAGTCCATCAGGTTGGTGCGGAAGTAGGACGGGCACACCACGCTCGCGCGGATGCCGTACGCCGCCAGCTCGTGGCCGCAGGTCTCGGTGAAGGCCACGACGGCGGCCTTCGTGGCGTTGTAGGAGCCCATCCCGGCCGGGTGCACGAGGCCGGCGAGCGAAGCGACGTTGACCAGGTGGCCCGACCCCTGCTCCTTGAGCATCGGCGTGAACGTGCGCGTGCCGCGCACCAGGCCGAAGAGGTTGATGTCGGTGATCCACTGCCATTCCTCGAGCGTGCAGCGGTCGACCCGCCCGCCGCCGGCGACGCCGGCGTTGTTGACCAGCACGTCGAGACCGCCCCAGCGCTCGCGTACGGCGTCGAGGGCGGCGGCCCAGTCGTCGTCCGAGGTGATGTCGAGGACGAGATCCACGCCTTCTGCGGCGACGCGGTCGGTGGCCATCACCTCGTCGCCACGGTCCCGGAAGGCCGTCACGAGCGCCGCGCCGAGACCGGAGGCGGCTCCGGTGACCAGGACCCGGTTCACGCGTGCTTCCCGAGCTCGATCTTGGCGATGACGTTGCGGTGCACCTCGTCGGGCCCGTCGGCCAGGCGCAGGGTCCGCGCGCCGACCCACGCCGCGGCGAGGGGGAAGTCGTCGGACATGCCCGCGCCGCCGTGCAGCTGGATGGCCATGTCGATGACGTCGAGCGCCATGTTGGGCACCTCGACCTTGATCTCGCTGACCGCGGAGTAGGCCTCGCGGCTCATGCCCTGGTCGAGCAGCCACGCGGCGTGCATGACCAGCAGGCGGGAGCGGTTGATCGCGATGCGGGCGTCGGCGATGCGCTCGCGGTTGCCGCCGAGGTTGGCGATCGGCTTGCCGAAGGCGGTGCGCGACACCGCGCGGGCGCAGGCCAGCTCGAGGGCGCGCTCGGCGAGGCCGATGGCCCGCATGCAGTGGTGGACCCGGCCGGGACCGAGGCGGCCCTGGGCGATCTCGAAGGCGCGCCCGGGGCCGAGCAGGACGTTGGAGACCGGCACGCGCACGTCGTCGAAGGAGACCTCGCCGTGGCCGAGCGGCTCGTCGTAGTAGCCCATCGTGGTGAGCATCCGCTCGACCTTCACGCCGGCGGCGTCGCGGGGGACCAGCACCATGGTGTGCCGGGAGTGACGGTCGGCGTCGGGGTCGGAGAGACCCATGAAGACGAAGACCTTGCAGTCTGGGTTGCCGACGCCGGTGGACCACCACTTGCGGCCGTTGATGACGACCTCGTCGCCCTCGACCGTCGCGGTGGCGGCCATGTTGGTGGCGTCGGAGGACGCCACCTCGGGCTCGGTCATGCAGAAGGCGCTGCGGATCTCCGCCCGCAGGAGCGGCTCGAGCCACTGCTCGCGCTGCGCGTCGGTGCCGTACTTGAGCAGCACCTCCATGTTGCCGGTGTCGGGGGCGTTGGAGTTGAAGACGATGGGCGCCATGAACGATCGGCCCATCACCTCCGCCACCGCGGCGTAGTCGACGTTGGAGAGTCCCTCGCCGCCGTCGGTGCCGAACTCGGCGGCGTAGCGACCGGCGTGCGCGGCCGGCAGGAAGAGGTTCCACAGGCCCTGCGCGCGGGCCTTGGCCTGGAGCTCGGCGATGACCGGGTCGGGCGTCCAGCTGTCGCCGCCCGACTCGCGCAGCCGGGTGATGCGCCGGTGCGCCTCGGCCTCGATCGGCTCGATCTCGTCGCTGACGAAGGCGTGCACCCGGGCCCGCAGGTCCGCGGCGCGGGGGGAGAGGGAGAAGTCCATGACGTTGACCTTCGCACACTGTTGAGCAATGCTCAACAGTGTGTCCGAAGGTTCCGCAGCGCCCGCCACCCGGCCCGTACGCCGACGGCTGAGCGCGCTCGACCGGCGCCGCCAGCTCGTGGGCATCGGGCTGGCCAAGATCGTCGAGACGCCCATCCAGGACCTCTCGATGGACGACGTCGCAGGGGAGGCGGGCATCTCGCGCGGGCTGCTCTTCCACTACTTCCCGACCAAGACCGACTTCTACCTCGCCTGCATATCCGCGGCCGGTCGGCGCATCCTGCGCAACACCGCCCCCGACGAGGCCCTGGCCGGGCCCGAGCAGGTGGAGCAGGCGACCCGCCTGATGATCGAGCAGATCGAACGGCGCCGTGACTTCTACCTCGCGCTCGTCCACGGGCACGGCGTGGCCGACCCGCGGGTGAGCGAGGTGATGGACTCCGTGCGCGAGGGCAGCACCGACCGGGTGGTGAAGGCGCTCGGCATCGAGGAGCGCCAGCGTGCCGTCGTACGTGCGTGGTGGGCCTACACAGAGGACCGGGCGCTCACCTGGTCGGCAGTGCCGACCGGTGAACGCCCGGTCTCGTTGTCCCAGCTGGTCGCGGAGTGCGTCGCGGCGCTCCACGCCCTGCTGTCGATCAGGGTGTGAGGCTCAGCGCTTGGTGACGCGACCCGTCACGGCGAAGCGGGCCCGGTCGTCGAGCGGACGGCCACCGCAGGCCAGCAGGGTGCGCTGGTTGCAGCGGTAGCGCGTGGACGCGTTGACCAAGGTCACCGACACCGCGGCCACCGACCGGTTGCTGAAGGCGACCTTGGTGTGGCCGTCGCCGCCGCGGTTGAGGCGGACCAGCTTGACCTTGCGCTTGCCGTTGGCGAGGTAGGTCACGACCACGGCGGCGGGGGAGGTGCGCTTCGCCGGCCCGGCGACGCGCACGGCGAGCTTCCACTTCTTCGCCCCGAGGCCCTTGCCGGGGACGTAGACGTAGGACGCCGACGACAGGTGGTTGATCCGGGTGGCGAAGCGCTTCGCGCGCTTGTTGCGGCGCAGCGCCTTCGCACCGCGCACCTTGGGGGCGGGGTACTCCACGCCCTCGGGGTAGTTCAGGGCGGGGATCAGGTTGCCGGCCGCGAACTTCGCGTAGACCTTGGTCAGCCCGCCCTTGCCGCGCAGGACGCGCTGCAGCGCCGGGATGGAGCTCTTGCCGCCGTCGGACTTCAGCGAGCCCGCCTGCTTCCAGGCCTTCTTGACCAGGCCGATGCCGTAGCGGTTGGTGAGGTACTCCCAGAACACCCAGTTGCCGTACTGGTAGGTCGAGGTGCGGCTGAAGGTGTCGAGCGGCACGTAGGGCGCATAGATCTGGCTGGTCGGGAAGTACTGGCGGTTGTCGTTGACCTGCGAGGCGATCCGCTCCTCCATCCAGGTGGCCGTCGACTCCATCATCCACGGGTCCTCGGCGTAGTCGTAGGCGAACTGGACGGCGTGGAAGAACTCGTGGCCGGCGGTGACCGCCAGGTTGTCGTTGGGGGTGCCGGACGGGAACTGCGCCGCCGCGTAGTCGTTGTCGAGCACGCAGTAGCCCGAGGCGGTGCGCTTCTTGACGCGGCGCTCGGGGGCGCAGAAGCCGTAGAGGCCGGTGCCGAGGTCCTTGAGGTAGACGTCGAAGAGCGCGTTGCCACCCTCGGCGCGGTCACCCAGCGGCGCGCGGTAGCCCAGGCCGTCGACGATCGTGGACCACACCGAGTCCATCGTCGCGAGGTTGTGCGCGGCCCACTCCGGCGACGGCGGCGCGTCGGCGCCGGTCGGCACGTAGTGGAGGCAGATACGGGTGTTGCACAGCGGTGCCGCCTCGGGGACGGTGTAGCCGAAGCCCTGGTTGTCGCCGGCACCGTCGGTCGGCCGGGCGAGCAGCGCATCGGCGCCGCGCAGGTCCTCGCCCCGCAGCTGCGAGCGCTTCACGAACAGGTCACGCAGGGCGATGGTGGCGGACGGGTCGCGACGCGTCGCGTTGCCCGACAGCACCCGTCGCGCGGTCGCGAGGGTCTCGGGAGCCGTGGCGTCCGAGACCTCCGGCACCGCGCCGGGCGCGAGGCCGAGGCCGTTCTCCAGCGCCTTGTCGGCAGCCTTCTCGAGCGCCCTGGTCTGCTGCTGGACACCGGTGGTCGCCTTGCCGGCAGGCCTGTCCCCGTCGGCGGCGACGGCGGGGGCGGACAGCGCCGCGCCACCCACCAGTGCCATGGCCACAGCGGTCGTGACGATTCTGCGCATGATTCCCCTCGTGGTTGTCATCTGGTGGGCGAGCCTAACCGGCGCACCGCCTCAGAGGTCGGCGATGTGCTCGATGATCGCGGTGGTGGAGATGGCGGGCGTGCGCTCGAGGTAGACGACCTCGCAGGCGTCGGAGAGCTCGTCGAACTTGCCGGCCCAGTCGTCGCCCATCACGAGCACGTCCGCGCCGTGCTCCACGATGTAGTCGCGCTTCTGCTCCAGGCTCTCCTCGACGAAGACCTCGTCGACCACCTTCAGCGCCCCGACGATCGCCAGCCGCTCCCGCTCGCTGAAGATCGGCGCACGGCCCTTCTTGCGCTCGTTGAGCGCATCGGCGGAGACGCCGACGACGAGCCGGTCCCCGAGCGCGGCAGCCCGCTCCAGCACCCGCAGGTGCCCGACATGGAACACGTCGAACGTTCCGAAGGTGATCACGGTGCGAGGCATGCGCGGCATTCTGGCACGGTCGGGGAGGATGGTCCGCATGCCCACCACGGCCGCACCGAGGCAACCCTCCCTCTCGCTCGTCACGCCGGATCCGGGCGCTGACGAGGCTCGCCGACGCGGTCTGCGCCAGATGCGTACGGTCGCGGTCGGGCTGCTGGTCCTCGCCGCCTGCGTGTACGTCGCGACGCTGGGCCGCGACGGGTTCTGGGGCTTCGTCAATGCCGGCGCCGAGGCGTCGATGGTCGGTGCGATCGCCGACTGGTTCGCGGTGACGGCGCTCTTCAAGCACCCGCTCGGACTGCCGATCCCGCACACCGCGCTGGTCCCCCAGCGCAAGGACGAGCTGGGCAAGGGGCTCGAGGAGTTCGTGGGGGAGAACTTCCTGCAGGAGGACATCATCCGCGAGCGCGTCGCCGCCGCGACGATCTCGGCCCGCGTCGGCGAGTGGCTCGGTGAGGAGGCCCACGCCCGTCGCGTGGTCGACGAGGTCGCCGACGTCGCGGTCATCGCGCTGGGGAAGGTGCGCGACGACCATGTCGCCGACCTGGTGACGCAGGCGCTGGTGCCGCGCTTCCGTGAGGAGCCGATCTCGCCCCTGCTGGGCACCACGCTGATGGAGGTCCTGCGCGACGACCTGCACCACGGGCTGGTCGACCTCGCCGTGGACGAGCTGCACAGCTGGCTGGTCGACAACCCCGAGACGTTCACCCGGGTGCTCGAGGAACGTGCCCCGTGGTGGGCGCCGCCGAAGCTCAACGACGCGGTCACCTCACGGCTGCACGTGCAGGCCCTCGCGTGGCTGGAGGACATCCGCGACGACCCGCACCACCGGGCTCGGGAGGCGCTGGACTCGATGCTCGGCCAGCTGGCCCACGACCTGCTCAACGACACCGAGACCCAGCATCGCACCGAGGGCCTCAAGGAGCGCCTGCTCGACCACCCGCAGGTCGTCACGACCGCGATCTCGCTCTGGAAGGCGATGCGCTCGGCGCTGCTCGGCTCGATCCAGGACCCGCAGGGTGCGGTGCGGCGACGCCTGCTCGACGAGCTGAGCGCGTTCGCCGGGCGGCTCCGCGACGACGCCGCGCTGCGCGAGCGCCTCGACCGCACGGCGGCCGACCTGACGGTCTTCGCCGTCGAGCGCTACGGCGCCGAGCTCACGACCGTGATCACCCACACCATCGAGCGGTGGGACGGCAAGGAGGCCGCGCGCCGCATCGAGCTGCACGTGGGTCGCGACCTGCAGTTCATCCGGATCAACGGCACGATCGTGGGCGGACTGGTGGGCGTCGTCATCCACGCCCTCAGCCTGGCTGTCCACTGAGCCGGCCGGACCTCGGCGGCAACCCTCAACGGCAGGGCTTCATCACGGGCATGACCCGCGAGCGGCCCTGCCAGGCGCGGGCGTACGCGTCGTCGAAGTGCGCGAGGTACTGCCCGTGCAGCCAGCGGTTGCCGACGATGCGCAGCATCACCTCGTCGTTGTAGAGCAGGCCGCCGCACGTGGTGTTGGACGTGCCGGTCACGACCAGGTGCGTGGCCCGGCCGCGGAACTTCGCGTGCACCGCGAGCATCTTGTCGTGCGTCAGCACCGTCCGCACCCGGGCGTCGGGGACGTCGCCGACCGCGAGCGGCTGCTCAAGCCAGTTCTCCACGGTGTCGCGCGAGGTGACGATCCGGACCCGGCAGCCCGACCGCGACAGCCGCGCCAGCTGGTCGCGTACGTCGGCGCGCTGGATCACCGCGAACATCGCCGACACGTCCCGGGCCCTTCGCGTGCACGAGATGTCGCGCAGCGTGGAGAGCAGCAGGTCGTCGCGGTTGGGGTAGACGGCGGCGGTCGTGTCGCCGCTCCTCCACACCTTCTGCCGGTCCTTCCAGCGCACCCCGTCGACCTTGAGGCTCTGGGCCTGGAGGCGGGCGAAGTAGTCGACGCCGAACTGGTGCAGGCCGGGGTCGTCGATCTTGAGGAACGAGTTGTACTGCCGGTACTGCCGGTCCTCGAGGTTGGCCGAGGACGTGATGAACGACTGCACCCCGCCGATGTCGGTCACGTAGAACTTCAGGTGCTGCACGTTCTGGCTGTCCGGGAAGGGGCCCTTGGCGCGCCAGGGCAGGCAGGCGCCGCGGCAGATCGTGACATTGGTCCGCGCCGGGTCCTGCTCCTCGAGCGTGCTGATCAGCCGGCGGCCCTGCTTGTTGAGCCGTAGGTCGTCGTCGCCGACCAGGAGCACCGTGGCGCCCCGTCGCTGCGCGGCGAGGATCGCGTCGGTGGGGGGCTTGATGTCCCAGCGGAACATGGCGATCCGGATCGTGTCGCCGGGGCCGGCGGTGTCGAAGAGCCGGGCCGGCCGGTCCAGCACGGTCGGGTCGTTGCGCCGGGAGGGCGGCGAGGTGAAGCACACCTCGATGCCGCCGCGTGCCTCGCACCCGCTCTTCCCGGGCCGCGCCGCCTCGCGGGCCTGGGTGGGCGCGCCGAGCGTGAGCAGGGGAGCCAGCAGGCCCAGGACCAGGACGGTGAGCAGGGTTCGTGTCCGCACGGTGGTCCACCCTAGGTGTACTGGTTGACTGGGCCCATGCCTGACGACCACCGACCCGTACCGATCGACGTCCCGATCCGCGACGAGTCGATCCGGCTCGGCCAGTTCCTCAAGCTCGCCAACCTCGTCGAGACCGGCGCGGAGGCCAAGCCGGTGATCGCCGACGGCGCCGTCCGGGTCAACGACGAGGTCGAGACGCGCCGGGGCCGCCAGCTGGCCCCCGGTGACGTGGTCACGCTGGGGCCGCTGGCTGCCCGGGTCGCCCACGGAGAGGTCGAGATCGACGTCCCCTGGTGACGCTCGCTAGCGGACCTCGAGCAGGTCCACCACGAAGATCAGCGTCTCACCGGGCTTGATCGCGCCGCCCGCGCCGCGGTCGCCGTAGCCGAGGTGCGGCGGGATGACGAGGCGACGACGGCCGCCGACCTTCATGCCCTGCACGCCGGTGTCCCAGCCGGAGATGACCTGGCCGATGCCGAGGCGGAACTGCAGCGGGGTGCCGCGGTTGTAGGACGCGTCGAACTCCTCGCCCGTGGAATGGGCGACGCCGACGTAGTGGACCGAGACGGTCGATCCGGACGTGGCTTCGGGGCCCTCGCCCTCGACGAGGTCGGTGACCTCGAGGTCGGCGGGCACCTCGCCCATGTGCGGGTCGACGTCGGGCTTCTGGCTCACGGTGGTTCCCATCAGTAGTCGGGTGTCAGGTCTGGTGGACGTAGTGGTCGAGCTGGTCGCGCTCGAACTCGAGCTCGCCGATGCGGCTCTTGACCACGTCACCGATGGAGATGATGCCGGTCAGCCGCCCGTCGGCCACCACCGGGACGTGCCGGATGCGGTGCTCGGTCATCGTCTGCATGAGGTCGGTGAGGCCGTCGGTGCCGGTGCAGGTGCGCACGTCCGCGGTCATGATGGTGCTCACCGGGGCGCCCAGGACAGCGTCGTCGTCGTGCAGGCGGCGGACGACGTCACGCTCGCTGACGATGCCGGAGACGCGCTCGCCGTCGTCGCTCACCACGAGGGCGCCGACGTTGTGCTCGGCGAGCAGCGCGACCAGCTCGCGCACGGTGGCGTCGGGGCTGATGGTCACCACGGCCTGCTGCGCCTTGGCGTGGATGACGTCGTTGATCTTCATCGGGGCACCTCTCGTCCGGTCGTGCACGGTGACGGTGACCTCACCGTAGCCAAGCGCGGCCGTGGGCGACAGACCTCCTGTCAGTCCAGGACGGGCGGGGCCTGCCGGTCACGCAGGTTGCTCACCGAGCCGGGCCCGCGGCGCGGGACGTCGGGGTCGGAACCGTCGTCGCCCAGCGAGCCCAGGAAGGACAGTGCGGCGTCGTGGAGGTGGCCGTTGGAGGCCAGCGCGTTGCCGCCCCACGGGCCGTCGGTGCCGTCGAGGGAGGTGAACCGGCCGCCGGCCTCGCGCACGATGACGTCGAGCGCCGCCATGTCGTAGAGCTCGAGCTCGGGCTCGGCCGCGATGTCCACGGCGCCCTCGGCGAGGAGCATGTAGGACCAGAAGTCGCCGTAGGCACGCGTGCGCCAGCAGCGTCGCGACAGCGACACGAAGTCGTCGAGCCGGTCGCGCTCGTCCCAGCCCCCCAGCGAGGAGTAGCTCAGCGAGGCGTCCTCGAGGCGGCGTACGTCGGAGACCTCGCACTTCGTCGCCTTGAGCAGGGACCGGCCCGTCCAGGCGCCGTTGCCGACCGAGGCCCACCACCGGCGCTGCAGCTGCGGTGCTGACACCACCCCGAGGACGACCTCGTCGTCGACCGCGAGCGCGATGAGCGTGGCCCAGACGGGGACTCCGCGCACGAAGTTCTTGGTGCCGTCGATCGGGTCGACGATCCAGCGGCGCTGGCTGTGGCCGGTGCTGCCCTGCTCCTCCCCGACGACCGCGTCGCGCGAGCGCACCCGCGACAGGGTGCGGCGGATGCCTTCCTCGACGGCCTTGTCGGCGTCGGTGACCGGCGTGAGGTCCGGCTTGCTCATGACGTGCAGGTCGAGCGACTTGAAGCGCGCCTGGGTGATGGAGTCCGCGTCGTCGGCGAGGACGTGCGCCAGGCGCAGGTCGTCGGTGTGGTCGTGTGAGCCGGGGCCGGTGATGGGCATGTCCACAGGCTATTCCCAGCATCGGGTCCTACCCTGCACGGATGGAGCTCAACGGTGTGCCGCTGCACCCGCTCGTGGTGCACGCAGTCGTCGTCCTGGGTCCGCTGGCGGCGCTGACCGGCCTCGCGTACGCGTTCGTGCCGCGGTGGCGCTGGCTGCTGCGGTGGCCGCTGGTCGTGCTCGCGGTGGTCACCGCGGCCACCTCGCTGCTGGCCGTCGCCGCGGGTGAGGACCTGCTGGCCTCACGTCCGGAGCTCGCGCCGATCGTGGCGGAGCACGAGGAGGACGGCGAGCTGCTGCGCACCGTGTCGCTGGCCTACGTCCTCGTCTCCGGTCTCGCCGCGTGGGCGCTGGGCGGGGCCTCGGCGCTGGCCTCGGGTCGCGGCGCGCGCGAGACCCGCTTCGGCGTCCCGGTCATGGCGCTGCTCGCGGTCGGTGCGGTCGCGCTGCTCGTCACCGTCTACCTCGCCGGCGACTCCGGCGCACAGGCCGTGTGGGGCTGAGCGGCAGGACTACCAGTCGCTGGAGGCCTCGCGCGCGGCCAGCAGCCGCCGGAACGACTCGACCCGGTCGGCGTCGGCCTCGCCCGCGGTGATCGCCTCGTCGAGCCCGCACTCGGGCTCGCCGGTGCCGTGGGAGCAGCCGCGCGGGCAGGTCTCGGTCATCTCGTCGAGGTCGGGGAAGGCCTCGATGAGGTTCTCCGGCTGCACGTGAGCGAGGCCGAAGGATCGGATGCCGGGGGTGTCGATGATCCAGCCCTCGGCGTCGGGGAGCTCGAGCAGGTAGGCGCTGGTGGAGGTGTGCCGGCCGCGGCCGGTCACGGCGTTGACGATGCCGACCTCGCGGTGCGCGTCGGGGATGAGTGCGTTGACGAGGGTGGACTTTCCGACTCCGCTGTGGCCCACGAAGACGCTCGTGCGCCCACGCAGCCGGTCGCGGAGCTCGGTGAGGTCTCCTGCGCCCTCGCCCCTGAGCTGGGTCACCACCCACGGCACCCCGAGGGAGCGGTAGGTCGACAGCAGCACCTCGGGGTCGGCCAGGTCGGCCTTGGTGAGGCACAGCAGTGGCGCCATCTGGGCGTCGTACGCCGCCACGAGGGCCCGGTCGATGAGGCGCGGGCGCGGCTCGGGGTCGGCCAGCGCGGTGACCACGACGAGCTGGTCGGCGTTGGAGACGATCACCCGCTCGACGGGGTCGTCGTCGTCGGCGGTGCGCCGCAGGGTCGTGCTGCGCGGGACGACCTCCACGATCCGGGCCAGCGAGCCGTCCACCCCGCTGGTGTCCCCGACGACCCGCACGTGGTCGCCGACCACGACGCCCTTGCGCCCCAGGGGGCGCGACTTCATCGCCATCACGCGGCGTCCGTCGAGCAGGAGCGTGAAGCGACCGCGGTCGACGGTGACCACGCGCGCGTCGACGGCGTCGTCGTAGCTCGGCCGGTCCTTGGTGCGCGGGCGGGTGCGGCGCCGGGGGCGTTCGTAGTGCTCGTGGTCGTGCTCGCCGTAGCGCCCGGTCGTCACGCGGACCCGCCCCGCACGGCGGTGCTCCACGCGGTCGCGAAGTCGGGGAAGGTCTTGGCCGTGGTGGCGATGTCCTCGACCAGCACGTCGTCGACGGCCAGGCCGAGGATGACCCCGGCGTGGGCCATGCGGTGGTCGGCGTAGGTGTGGAACGTTCCGCCGTGCAGCGCGGAGGGTCGGATCGACAGGCCGTCCTCGCGCTCGGTGACGTCCGCGCCGAGCCGCCCGAGCTCGGTGGCGAGCGCCGTGATGCGGTCGGTCTCGTGGCCGCGGATGTGCGCCACCCCGCGCAGGTGGGAGGGGGAGTCGGCCAGGGCGCAGAGCGCGGCGATCGCGGGCGTGAGCTCGCCGACGTCGTGCAGGTCGAGGTCGACCCCCGAGAGGCGCGCCGGTCCCTGCACGGTGAGGTCGCCGTCGACGAGGCTGACCTCGCAGCCCATCAGCGTGAGGATCTCGCGCAGCTCGTCGCCGGGCTGGGTGGTGGTGGCCGGCCAGTCGGTGACCGTCACGCGACCGCCCGTGGCGGCGCCGAGCGCGAGGAAGGGCGCGGCGTTCGACAGGTCCGGCTCGATGGCGTGATCGACGGCGGCGACCGGCCCGGGGGCGACCGCCCACCGGTCGGCGTCGCTGTCGTCCACCCCGACACCGTGCTGGCGCAGCATCTGCACGGTCATCTCGATGTGGGGGAGCGAGGGCACCGGCTTGCCGACGTGGCGTACGTCGACCCCGTGCTCGTAGCGGGCGCCGGCGAGCAGCAGCGCCGAGACGAACTGCGACGAGGCGCTGGCGTCGATGGTCACGGTGCCGCCGGACACCGTGCCGCTGCCGCGCACGGCGAAGGGGAGGGCGCCGCGGCCGTCGTCGTCGACGTGGACGCCGAGGTCGGCCAGCGCCGTCAGCATCTGCCCGACGGGCCGCAGGCGCATGTGGGGGTCGCCGTCGAAGCCCACCGTGCCACGCGCGAGCCCCGCCACGGGCGGGACGAACCGCATGACGGTGCCGGCGAGCCCGCAGTCGACGTCGGCGTCGCGGTCCCACGCCTGCGGGGTCACCGCCCAGTCGCCGCCCCCCGGTCCGGCGGTGTCCTCGATGCCGGTGCCGAGCGAGGTGAGCGCGGCAGCCATCAGCAGGGTGTCGCGCGAGCGCAGCGGACGGCGTACGACGCTCGGGCCGTCGGCGATCGCGGCCAGGACCAGCGCGCGGTTGGTCAGCGACTTGCTGCCCGGCAACGAGACGACCCGGTCCACGGGGTCGAGGGGACGGGGCGCCGGCCAGAGCTCATTCACCCGCGCACCCTATCGATCAGGTGAGCTGGGCCTTGGCGAGCTTCGCCTCGCGGCGGGCGTCCTTGGCCACCTGCCTGGCCTCGCGGCGCACGTCGGCGGCGGCGCGACGCGCGCGCCAGGCCAGGCCGGGCCGGCCGTCGGTGTCGACGCCGGCGAGGAGCAGGCCCCCGAGGATGGAGGTGTTCTTCATGAACTGCAGCCGCTGGGCGGCCTTGGCCTGCGGGTCGGACTCCTCCCAGAAGGGGTGCCCGGCGAGCGTGGTGGGCACCAGCGATGCGGCGAGCACGGTGGCGCTCAGGCGCGGCGCACGCCCGGTCGCGAGGGCGGCGGCGGCGAGGATCTGGGCGCCGGCGTTGATCCGGACGAGCGTCTGCGTGTCGGTGGGGATCGGTGCCCCGGGCACGGCCCGCTGGGCCAGCGGCACCATCCGGTCGGCGACCTTCTTCGCCTTGACGGCGTGCGCCTCGGTGTTGCGGATGGCGTTGATGCCGCCGGCGACGAAGATCGTGGCGAGCATCGGACGGGCGAGCAACCGGGTGATCGTCATGGCCCTTGTCTACACGATGCGCCGAAGGGGCGCCCCGCCCGCAGGGAGGCGTCCGGAGCGGGTCGTCCTCAGCCGAGGACGGCGCGCCACGTGTTGTTGGACACGTCGGTGTCCGGCTGCGCCGTGGACAGCGAGGCCACGACCTGCGCGCCCTGCGGTGCGACGACCTCGAAGGAGACCGGGGCGAGGTTCGCGCCCGAGATCTGGCAGGTGGCGCGGGCCCGGTTGGTGGTGCACCGTCCGTCGTTGGTGCGCACCACCTCGGCGCCTGCGGCCTCGACCGTGAGGACGGCGCTGGAGCCGGACGCGAGGGCGGCGACCCGCAGCACCACGTCGTACGTCGGTCGCGTCCCGGACGCGGAGCCGCCCAGGGAGACGTCGGCGGCCGCGGGCGGCGGCGTCGTCGGGGCCTGGGTGGGTGTCGGGTTGCCCGTCGGCTGGGCCGTGGGGCTGGAGGCGGGGCTGGACGTGGGACTCGAGGTGGGGCTGGACGTGGGACTCGGGGGGGTGGACGTGGGGCTGGAGCTCGGGTTCGAGGTGGGCGTCGGCTTCGAGGTCGGCGAGGTCGAGGGGGTGGTCGTGGGGGTGCTGGTGGGACCGGTCGTGGGGTCACCGGTCGGATCCGTCGTGGGATCGCCGGTCGGGTCGGTCGTCGGGTCCGTGAGCGGATCCGTGGTCGGGTCGCCCGGGGTGGTCGTGCCGGGCACCACCACCTCCTCGCCGGGCGCGATGACCACGGCGTCCGGACCGGTGGCCGAGCGGCGCGGCGAGCCACCAGCAGGGGCAGCCGCCGACGGGTCGGTCGTGGACGGCGTCGACGTCGACGTCGGCGCGCGGAGTGCCGCGGGTTCGCCGGGCGCTCGGTCGGGGCCGCCGATGCCGAGCGCGATGCCGCCGGCCACGACCACGGTGCTGGCGGCCACGCCCGCCACGGCGGCGGCGCCGGCGTTGCCGGCGACGAGGTCGCGGACCCGCCCGACCAGCAGGCCGATCCCGCCAGTCACGGTGCCGGTCACGGCGGCACCACCGAGGTAGGCGGTCGCCACGCCGCCCAGCAGCAGGGGGGCGAGGAGGCCGCCGAGGTTGCTGTTGACCTCGGTGAGCTCGAGGTAGATGGCCATGCACGATCGGCACTCGTCGAGGTGCCCCTGCACCCGGGCGGCGTCGCGGCGCGAGACGGCGTTGCGGACGAAAGCTCCGAGCTGGCCGTGGGTCCAGCGGCAGTGGTCCTGCTCGAGCTCGGCGACGTGCTGGGTGAGGAACGCCTGGCGCAGTCCCTCGCGGGCACGGTAGGCCAGTGCGGAGACCGAGTTGGCGCTCATGCCCAGCAGCGGCGCGATGTCGGCGGGCTTGTCGCCCTCGACCTCGGTGTGCCAGAGCACCAGCTGCCACCGCTCGGGCAGCGAGGCGAAGGCGCGGGCGGCCGCGGCGCTCTCGAAGCCCTCGACGGCGGTGTCGCGGAACGGCACGCCCGGGTCGAAGGCCTCCATGTCGTCGGTGGTGTGCAGCTTCGCCCCGGCGCGGAACCGGTCGACCTGGAGCCGGCGCACCGAGGTGAGCAGGTAGGCGCGGAAGGCGACGTCGGGGCCGCCGCCGCGCTGCAGCACGCCGAGCACCTTGACGAACGCCTCGGAGACGAGGTCCTCGGCGTCCCCGGCCGGGACGAGCTGGCGGGCCAGGCGTCGGGCCGCGCCGACGTGCCGTTCGAAGAGGGTGCCGTAGGCGTCGAGGTCCCCGCCGCGGACCGCCGAGATCAGCTCGGCGTCACCCGGCGCTTCGACGCTGGTGGCAATGCTCATGTGGATCGACGCTTCCCGAAGCACTCCTGACCCGGCTGTCAGGCTCCTCGAACTGTAGACCTCCACGGCGCGACGCGGGGTCGCGATGGCCGAATCGTGATTTCCGCCCGGGTCCGCGTCATGGACCGGTGGGGACGACGTCACACCAGTGAGCAAGACCGGATCCGGGAGGGAGCTGCCGTGAAGAACTTCGCCACACGTGGGCGACGACTCGCGGCACCTGGTCCTGGGGTGAGCGGTTCGCAGTCCCTCGAGGTGCGGTCGGGGTTGCCGCACCGTTTCGAGGCCGTGGGGGAGGCGCTCACCTCAGGATCGGACGTCCTGCCCGCCTGCAGCGTCGCGGGCCAGGACCTGGCCCGCGACGGCGCCTCGGTGGAGGAGACGCTCGAGGGGCTGCGTGGCACGTGGCACCGCCTCACGGGCACCGATCCGGCGTACGACGTCGTCGCGGCGCTGCTCACCGCATGGAGCGAGACCACCCTGGGCTACCTCCACCAGCTGTCCTGCGAGGACCCGATGACGGGCCTCTCCAGCCAGGCCCACCTGCGCAGCCGGCTCTCCGAGCTCTACCGGCTCGCCACCAGTGACGCGAGGGACACGGTGGCCGAGACCGCGGACGTCGTCGGCGCCCACGCGCTCGTGGTCTGCGCACTGCCGTTCGGCGACGACCCGTCGGACGAGCCGGGCGACCACTTCACCCGCGCCATGCGCCTCGCGCGTGCCGGCGAGATCGTGCGCACGGCCTTCGTCCGCGACGAGACCGTGGCGCGCCTGGGCATGCACCGCGTCGCGATCCTCACCCGCCGCGACGAGCGTCTCGGGCGACGGGTGCGGGTGCTGCGCACCCTGCTCGACGGCGTCCAGGCCGAGTCGGGCGGCGCCTCGGTGCGGGTGTGGATCGAGGGCCTGCCCGCCACGGACGCCGGAGCGGGGATGCTGCTCGACGAGCTGGCCCGCGGCTGAGCGGATGCCGTCGCCCGGCTCCCCTAGGGTGGGCCTCGTGTGTGGTCGCTACGCCTCGTCCCGCAGCTCCGAGGACCTCGTCGAGGAGTTCGAGGTCGTCGAGAGCCGGATCGCCGCGCCCCTGGCGCCCGACTACAACGTGGCCCCCACCAAGGAGGTCTACGCCGTCGTCGAGCGCCCGCCCTCGCGGGAGTCCGGTGAGCCCGCCCAGCGCCAGCTGCGGGTGCTCACCTGGGGACTGGTCCCGTCCTGGGCCAAGGACCCCTCGATCGGCAACCGGATGATCAACGCGCGGATGGAGACCGTGGCGGAGAAGCCGGCCTTCCGCAAGGCCTTCGCCAGTCGGCGCGCGCTGCTGCCGGCCGACGGCTACTTCGAGTGGTACGCCACCTCACAGACCGACGCCCGTGGCAAGCCGGTCAAGCAGCCCTTCTTCATCCGGCCGCGTGACGGCGGGGTCCTGGCGATGGCGGGGCTCTACGAGATCTGGCGCGACCCCACCCGCGCCGAGGACGACCCGGACCGCTTCCGCTGGACGTGCACCGTGCTGACCACGCAGGCCGAGGACTCCCTCGGGCACATCCACGACCGGATGCCGCTGATGGTCGAGCGCGAACGCTGGCACGAGTGGCTCGACCCGACCACCCCCGGCGACACCGCGCTCCTGGTGCCGGCCGCGCCCGGTCGCCTGGAGGCGTACGCCGTGCCCGCCCTCGTCAGCAACGTGCGCAACAACGGCCCCGAGCTCGTGGAGCCCCTGCCCGCCGAGGAGACCCTGCAGTGAAGAAGGCCACCGTTCGCTCCGTCGCGACCCCCCACGGCGAGGGCCGGCTGCACACCCGCCGGGCCGCCAGGCCCATCGCCACGCTCCTGCTGAGCCACGGCGCCGGTGGCGGCATCGAGTCGCGCGACCTGTGGGCGCTGGCCGACGCGCTCCCCGCGCAGGGCGTCTCGGTCGTGCTGTTCGAGCAGCCGTGGCGTGTCGCGGGGCGCAAGGTCGCGACCGCGCCGCCGACCCTCGACGCGGCGCTGACGTGCGCGGCCGACGTGATGCGTGTGCGTACGCCGCTCGTGGTCGGCGGCCGTTCGGCGGGGGCGCGCTCCGCCGCGCGCACGGCCCGGTCGCTGGGAGCCACCGGATGCCTGGTCCTGTCCTTCCCGCTCCACCAGCCGGGCCGCACCGAGCCCACCCGGCTCCCCGAGCTCCGCGGCGTCGGCCTGCCGACCCTGCTCATCCAGGGTGAGCGCGACCCGATGGGGCGTCCCGAGGAGTTCCCCGGCGACCTCGACCGGGTCGACATGGTCGTGGTCCCGGGCGCCGACCACGGGCTCAAGGTGCCTGCGCGGGGCGGGGTGAGCCAGGACGAGGCGATGGGGATCGTGGTCGAGTCCACGCTGGAATGGCTGGTGCGTGACGTCGTCGGGAATCCCCGAGTGGGGTGAGGTGTTGGAGCCGGTGTGCAGGCACTGACACTCGAGAGACCCGCAGCGCTATCGTGGACCGTGATGACTGAATCACTCACGGACGACACGTCCGGCCCTGAGATCGCCGTCGAGGACGAGACCTCCGACGAGCGCTCCGTCCGCTTCGAGCGCGACGCCCTGCCGTTCCTCGACCAGCTCTACGGCGCTGCCATGCGGATGACCCGCAACCCGGCCGACGCCGAGGACCTGGTGCAGGAGACGTTCGCCAAGGCCTACAGCGCCTTCCACCAGTTCAAGCCCGGCACCAACCTCAAGGCCTGGCTCTACCGGATCCTCACCAACACCTACATCAACTCCTACCGCAAGAAGCAGCGCCAGCCGCAGCAGTCGATGTCCGAGGACGTCGAGGACTGGCAGCTCGCCCGCGCGGAGTCCCACTCCTCGACCGGTCTGCGGTCCGCGGAGATGGAGGCGTTGGAGCACCTGCCCGACTCGGAGGTCAAGGACGCGCTGCAGCGCCTGCCCGAGGAGTTCCGCCTCGCGGTCTACCTCGCCGACGTGGAGGGTTTCCCCTACAAGGAGATCGCCGAGATCATGGACACGCCCATCGGCACCGTGATGTCGCGCCTGCACCGTGGCCGGCGCCAGCTGCGCGACATGCTGGCCGACTACGTCCGCGCCAACGACCTCCTCCCCGCATCCACCGTCCCCGGCGCCGACACCGAGGGGGAGGTCAAGTGAGCACCCACGAGCACGGCAGCGACGACTGTGTCGACTACATCGAGCGCATCGTCTACTTCATCGACAACGAGCTCGACCAGGCCGATTGCGCCGTCGTCGAGATGCACCTGCGCGAGTGCGGGCCCTGCCTGGAGCGCCACGACCTCCAGAAGGCCGTCAAGCAGCTCGTCGCACGGTCCTGCTCTGAGGCGGCACCGGAGTCGTTGCGCGACCGCGTACGCCTCCAGCTGCGCGAGGTCAGCATCCAGATCACCGAGGGTGGGGCCTGACCCGGCCCTCGACCCGATTCGCCGCACCCCCGGGTTTTTGACACACTGACCCGAGCACCGATTCCAGGAGGACCACCATGGGCAAGACCGGACGCAAGCGCCGCGCGCGCAAGAAGAAGGGCGCGAACCACGGCAAGCGCCCCAACGCCTGACGCGCACCTGCACGTCATCTCGTAGAAGTCCCCGCCGCGGCGGGGACTTTTGCACGTCCGGGGCAGGCCGCGGACTAGGCGTGCTGGTCGGGGACCATCGCCCCGAGCGCGGGCTGCGTGAGCGTCGTGAGCTCCGCGACCTGCGGCAGGTGCAGGTGAAGGTGGTGCTGCGCCACGAGGGCGCGCACCTCGTCGAGCGCGATCCGCTTCTCGTACTCCGCGAACTCGATGCGCTGGCCCAGTGTCGCCAGTATCTCTCGCAGCCGATCATCCATGCTCGTTGGCCCCATTCCGTCCGTGCGCCCCCACGCGCCGTGCGCGAGCCTGCCAGACCGTGGGCCCGCCCGCGACCCATCCGGTCGAGGACGTCCGGGCGGTCTAGTCAGGTCGGACTTGACGCGAGGTCACAGCCGGGCGAGGAACCGCTCGGCGTCAACCACCACGCGGGTGATCTCTCCTGCGGCGAGCACCTTGCCGCTGGTGGTGTCGCGGGCGCTGACGGTGAAGCGGTGCAGCCGGCCGTCCTCGTAGGCGCTGGAGGCGCTGACCTCGACCTCGGCGCCGACCGGACTGGCGGCGAGGTGCTCGAGCTGCACCCGGGTGCCGACGCTCGTCGATCCCTCGGGCAGCAGCGGCACCAGCCCGGCGCACGTGGCCGCCTCGAGCCACGCGAGGAGGCGCGGTGTCCCGAGCACCGGCAGCGAGCCGCTGCCGACGGCTGCAGCCGTGTCGTCGTCACCCACGACGAAGGTCAGGGTGGTGGTCTCGGGGCGGGACATGGCGGACCTTCCGACAGATGGGTGGCGCGGTGAGGCAACCTGTGTGCCACCCACACGTCTACCAGACATGGGCACGGGGACCGCAGGACCGGGGGCAGGATCGGGGGCAGGATCGGGGGTGGCGATGGAGCCGGCAGTCGACATCACTGAGCTCTACGCCGCGCACCGGCTCGCCCTGGTGCGGCTGGCGGTGCTGCTGGTCGACGACGTCGCCTCCGCCGAGGACGTCGTGCAGGACGCCTTCGCGGCGCTCGCCCGTCGTCCTGACGCGGTGAGGGACCCGTCGAAGGCGCTGGCCTACCTGCGCGTCGCGGTGGTGAACACCGCACGCTCCGCGCTGCGGCGACGGCGTACGGCTCGGGCGTACTCCCCGCCCCACGACCTGTCGCCACCCACCCCCGAGGACAGCGCGGTGCTGGCCGAGGAGCACCGGGAGGTCATCGTGGCGCTGCACACCCTCGCCCCTCGCCAGCGGGAGGTCCTGGTCCTGCGCTACTGGTCGGACCTGTCCGAGGCGGAGATCGCCCGGACGCTCGACATCAGCCGCGGCACGGTGAAGTCGACCGCGAGCCGCGCGCTCGTGGCCCTGGAGAGGGCCATGCACGCCCCCGTCACACCGAGCTCGCGAGAGGAGGAGCGATGAGCACGACACCTGGCGCCCCCGACCTGGAGGCGCGACTGCGCGTAGCCCTCGCCGCGCGGGCCGACCTCGTGCGGGGCGAGGACCTGGCCCCGCTGGCCACGGCCACCCCGGTCCGGCGGCGGTGGCCCACGCCGTGGGTCCTGCTCGCGGCGGCCGCGGTGGTCCTGCTCGTCCTGGGCGTCGTGCTCCAGGGTGTCGGCGGCCGTACGCGCTCCGACGAGGTCGCGCCGGAGCCGGACGCACCGCAGCTCGAGCTGCCTGCCGATGTCGGCCGGGACTGGAAGGCCGACGACCTCTCCTCGCCGGCGCGCCTGGACCTGGACGGCGACGGCAGGAAGGAGCGGGTGGACTTCCTCGCCGAGCCGACGGAGGACTTCGACGGCCGGGTCCGCCTCCAGACCACCGTGAGCACGACGGGGGAGCAGGCGTACGGCATCGCCGAGCTCGGCACCACCATCGGCACCTCCGCGCTCGACCCGATCGACGCCGACGGCGACGGCGACCAGGAGCTGGTGCTCTACTTCGACGACCCGTCCGCGGTCGGTGGTGGCGGCTACCCGCTGGTGTTCGACCTGCGCGACGGGCTGCTGGTCCGGGCGGTCGTGGAGGACCCGGAGCTGCTGGTGCGGGGGTCCGTGCCCGTCGACGGGAGCGCGACCGAGCACTTCCGGATGGTCCACCTGCACGACTACTGGTTCGAGCAGGGGACGCTCTGGTCGAGCCGGTCGGTCAACGCCTACGCGGAGGGGAACATGACGCTCCTGCGTCCCGAGACGATCGTCGTCGATGCCTGGCGGTGGGCCCTCGGCGACGACGGAGTGCTCCGGCACGTGGAGGAGGCGTGCCTGCGGCAGGGCCTCGAGGCGTCGCAGCCGTGCGGTAACGACACCGAGAACGAGCTGCCCTCCATCGTCCCCGTGGCGGGGGAGACCATCGGTGCCGGGGGCCGGGCCGTCTTCGACGTCGGCTACCGCTACACCGTGAGCGTCGAGGCGGGCGACCCGGCGACCCTGGTCGTGCGGGGAGAGGACGGCCGCACGCTCCGACACGACCTCGCCGTGGCGGATGCCCGCGTGTCGACCACCCAACCCACCTCCGTCATGTCGGACGGAGCGTCCTTCTACGTCACCTCCGCCTCCGACCCGTCGTACGCCCAGGTGCTGGTGCAGGACGGCGATCGCCTGCGCGCGCTCGACACGACCGGTGACGTCGAGCTGACCGACGACGCGACCACGCGCACCTGGCTCACCGCCGGCGGCGCGCTCGTCACGGCAGTGGCAGAGGAGGAGGGCGCTTGGCGGGCGTGGCAGTGGCAGATGGTCTCCGGCGCCGAGATGGCCGCGCTCCCGTCGGGGACGGTGTGCTTCGACGACCCGTCCGACCCCGCGACGGTGCGCCGCTGCTGAGTCAGAACCGCTTCGCGAAGGTGATGAGCTCGACCCCCGCCAGCGGCGACCAGTCGCGCGCGGGGTCGCGGGCGTAGCCCAGCCGGCGGTAGATCCGGTGTGCGGCTGTCATCGCAGCCAGCGAGGACAGTGCCATCCCGGCCGCGCCGTGCTCCCGCGCCCGCTCCTCGCACCGGGCGGCGAGCGCCGTGCCGGCACCTCTCCCGCGGGCGTCGAGGTCGACGGCGAGCATCCGGAACTCTCCCTCGTCGGGACGGCTGACCTCGCGGTAGGACGACCCCGGCGGGCAGCAGGTCACGCTGCCCAGCAGCCGGTCGCCGGCGACGGCGACCCACAGCTCGGCCGCCGCGGCCCGCGAGGCGGCGTCGCGCAGCCGGGCCACGTAGGGGTCGGCCGGGCCGCGCGTGTACGCCGCGTAGGCGCGCACGGTCAGCTCGCCGACCGCCTGGTGCTCCTCTGGTCGCGCGAGGCGCACCTCCACCACGGCGGCCGGCTCAGATGCCGAACGTGTTGCGGGGGTAGGCCGCCTCGACGTCGGTGATCACGTTGACGAGGTAGGGGACACCGGCGGCGTACGCGCGGTCGAGCGCGGGCCCGATCTGCTTCGGGTCGGTGACCGTCTCGCCGGCGCCGCCGAGCGCCTTCACCACGTCGTCGTACGGCGTGCGCTGGCCGAGGTCGGCGATGACGTCGTAGCCGTAGAGCATCTGCATCGGACCCTTCTCCAGGCCCCACGCGGAGTTGTTGCCCATCACCATGACGACCGGCAGGTCGTGGCGCACCAGCGTGTCGACGTCCATGAGGGAGAAGCCGGCAGCGCCGTCACCGAGCAGCAGCGTCACCTGGGCCGACGGACGAGCGATGCGGGCGGCGATCGCGGCACCCAGGCCCGCGCCGAGACAGCCGTAGGGGCCGGGGTCGAGCCAGCCGCCGGGTCGTTTCGGCTCGACGTACTTGCCGGCGAAGGAGACGAAGTCGCCGCCGTCGCCGATGACGACGGAGTCGTCGGCCAGTCGCGGCACCAGCTCGCCGTAGATGCGCGCCGGGTGGATCGGATCGGCCTCGGCGGTGAGCAGCTCGGCGTCGCGCGCCGCGGCGACCTCGACCTGGTCGGCGAGCTGGTCGGACCAGGCCTGCCAGTCGGGCTTGGCGCCGCGCTCGATCGCAGCCTGGAGGCCGTCGAGGACCGTGGTGAGGTCACCGGAGACCGATGCGGCCAGCTCGGCGTGGCCGGAGACCTGGCCGGGGGAGTCGGCGATGTGCACGACCTTCGCGAACTCGCCCTGCGGGTTCTTGTCCGGACCGCCGAAGGCGCCGTAGCCGAGGCGGAAGTCGAGCGGCGTGCCGACGACGACGACGAGGTCGGCACCGGACAGCGCGGCACCGCGAGCCTTGGTGACCAGGCAGCGGTGCCCGCCGGGGATCACGCCACGGCCCATGCCGTTGGTGAGCGTCGGCAGGCCGAGGTCCTCCACGAGCCGGAGCGCGGCGACCTCGGCGTGGTCGGCCCACACGTCGGTGCCGAGGATGAGCACGGGACGCCGGGCCGCAGCCAGCAGCCGTGCGACCTTCTCCACCGCGTCGGGGTCGGGTTCGATGCGGGTGCCCTCGCCGGAGGCGATCGTCCCGGTCGAGGAGTTGAAGAACTCGTCCATCGGCACGTCGACGAAGACGGGACCGCGGTGGCTCGAGCGGGCCAGGGTGAAGGCCTCGTCCATGCCGCCGGCCACGTCGGCTGCGGTCATGAGGGTCCGTGCGGCCTTCGCGACCGGCGCGATGATCGGCGGCTGGTCGAGCTCCTGGAGGGAGCCGCTGCCCCAGCGGTTCTGCGGGGCGCGACCGCCGACGACGACCATCGGCGAACCGGCGAACTGGGCCTGCGCGATCGCGCTGATGCCGTTGGTGACGCCGGGGCCTGCGGTGAGGACGGCGAGGCCGGGCACGCGGGTGAGCTTGCCGGTGGCCTCGGCGGCGAACGCGGCGGTCTGCTCGTGGCGCACGTCCAGCAGGCGCATCGGCGGGCCCTGTCCCTCGGCCTGCGTCCTCACCGCGCCGTCGTACATCGGGAAGACGTGGGCACCCGAGAGGGTGAACATGGTCTCGACGCCGTGGGCGCGGGCGACGTGGACGGCCAGCTCGCCGCTGTGGCCGGAGATGTCGGTGGACTCGCTCATGCTCCGCAGGCTAGTCGGTGCCGGGTCGGAGGCTAGTCCGTGCCGGGTCGCAGGAAGGGCGTGTTGGTCATCCGGAGCGCCTCGATCAGCACGAGCAGCAGGTCGGGGCGCACCTGCGGTGAGTCGGGCGCCAGGGACAGCTGGACGAAGAGCGCGCGCAGGAACGACTGGGGCGCGTGGGTGCGGGCGAACGGGTCGTGGTCGACGGGGCCGCCGAACGCGTTGGCCGCGGCACCGATGCGGTGCACCCAGGGCTCGAGGACGTCGGTGCCGAGCGTGTTGCACCGCAGGATCCGCATCGCTGCATGGGCCATCCGGTCGGGCTCGCCGGACTCGAGCGGCTGGTCGGCGGGCTGCTGGAGCAGGCGCTCGGCGAGGATGTCGAGCAGGACCCTGTGCTCGTCGCCCGTGAGGTGCGGGGACTCGGCGAGGGCACCGATCGTGTCCGCTCCGTGGGCGATCGCGTGGGCCCACCCCTTGCCCGGCACGAAGCCGCGGGTGTCGACCTCGGCGAGGAACCAGACCGCGATCCGGTCGCCCCAGTCCATGATCTTCGCCGGGGGCATCAGGTGCTCGGCGTTGTCGCGCTCGAGGCACTCGGCGAGGATCAGCGCGCTGAAGCTGCGCCGGAAGACGGTGTCGGTGCCCTGCTCGCCGAGTCCGACGGACAATCCGGTGACCATGCCGTCGCCGAGGCCGGCGAGCAGGTCGTCGTAGACGCCGCGGTCGATCCACGTCGCGAGGGCGGGGTAGGCGGTGCCGTCGCGCACCTCTGGCTGCGTGGAGCCGAGCATCGTGGTGAGCTCCGCGGTCAGGTCGCCGAGCGGGCGGTCCGAGGGGACCTCGAAACCAGCCGCCTGCACCTGGTCCCAGTAGCCGATCGACATGCGGCCCATCCTGCCAGCAGGCACCGACGTCGCCCCAGCCCGGTCCGGGGCTGGCCCTAGGGTGGCCGGGTGCCCTCCCTCCACGAGCTCGTGCGCGCCCACACCGACCTCGTCGAGGACGACATCGCGTGGCTCCAGCTGCTCATGGCCGACTGGCAGATCCTCGCCGACCTGTCCTTCGCGGACCTCGTGCTGTGGCTCCCGGACCGGGAGGGCAAGGGCTACTGGGCCGGTGGCCAGATGCGACCCACGACCGGCCCGACCGCGCTCGTGGACGACGTCCTCGGCACCTTCATCCCCACGGGCCGGCGCCGGATGCTCGACGAGGCGCTGGGCACCGGCCGCCTCGTGCGCGAGGGAGACCCCGAGTGGCGTGACGACGTGCCCGTGCGGGTGGAGGTCATCCCGGTGCGCCGTGCGGGCCGGGTGATCGCCCTGATCGCACGCAACACCAACCTGCTCGGCGTACGCACGCCCAGCCGGCTCGAGCTGAGCTACCTGCAGACCGCGGCCGACCTGACCCAGATGATCGCCTCGGGCCACTTCCCGCTGCCGGGGCAGCGCAGCGACCACGCCGACTCACCCCGCGTGGGCGACGGGTTCGTCCGCCTCGACCCGACCGGACGCGTCGTCTACGCCAGTCCCAACGGCCTCTCGGCCTACCGCCGCCTCGGCCTCCAGGGCGACCTGACCGGGCTCGTGCTCACCGACCTGACCCGCGACCTGGTGCCGGCGCGCAAGCGGATCGACGAGGAGACGCTGAGCGCGGTGCTGGGCGGTCGCGACGGGCGCGCGACCGAGGTCGGCACCGACGAGGTCACCCTCATCGTGCGGAGCATCCCTTTGCGTCCGCAGGGGGACCGGAGTGGTGCGCTGCTGCTGGTCCGCGACGTCACCGAGCTGCGCAGCCGCGACCGCGAGCTCGTCACCAAGGACGTCACGATCCGCGAGATCCACCACCGCGTGAAGAACAACCTCCAGACCGTGGCCGCGCTGCTGCGCCTCCAGGCGAGGCGTACGCAGGCCGAGGACGCCAAGGCGGCCCTCGAGGAGGCCGTGCGCCGGGTCGGGTCGATCGCGATCGTGCACGAGACGCTCAGCCACGCCGTCGAGGAAACGGTCGACTTCGACGAGATCGCCGACCGGCTCGGGGCGATGGTGGTCGACGTCAGCGGCGTCGAGGTGCCTGTCCGCGTCGTGCGCGAGGGGTCCTTCGGCAAGCTGGCGTCCGAGGCCGCGACGCCGCTGGCCATGGTGCTGACCGAGCTGCTGCAGAACGCGGTCGAGCACGGCTACGCGAGGGACTCCGGGCGCACCGAGGGGCGCGTCGTGGTCACCGCACGCCGCATCGTCGGTCGCCTGCACGTGGTCGTCGAGGACGACGGGCGCGGGCTTCCCGAGTCCTTCGACCTCGACGCCTCGACCCAGCTGGGTCTCTCGATCGTGCGCACGCTCGTGGAGTCCGAGCTCGGCGGGATGCTCGAGATCGGACCCGGGAGCCGCGGCACGCGGGTGCAGGCGGACCTGCCCGTCGAGTAGCCGGGCTGGCCGATCGACGCGAGGGGCCCGCGGTCAGGCGGTGCGGATGCGGGCGCGGGCGTTGCGGCGCTTCAGCGCGCGCCGCTCGTCCTCGCTGAGGCCACCCCACACTCCGTGGTCCTGCCCGGCCTCCAGGGCCCAGGCGAGGCACTGCTCGCGCACCTCACAGCGCCGGCACACCTGCTTCGCCTCCTCGATCTGGAGGATTGCGGGACCGGTGTTGCCGATCGGGAAGAACAGCTCAGGGTCCTCGTCGAGGCATGCAGAGCGACTGCGCCAATCCATGGGTAGGGAAATCCCTCTTTCTCGTCACAGGCAGGTGCTGTTCTCGGACAATCAGCTGGGCCCGGGCGCCACGCAGCGCAGCGA
The DNA here is from genome assembly GCF_021083185.1 of Nocardioides furvisabuli. Lineage (GTDB taxonomy): Bacteria > Actinomycetota > Actinomycetes > Propionibacteriales > Nocardioidaceae > Nocardioides > Nocardioides furvisabuli. Next base: position 377,977 of record NZ_JAIGQB010000005.1, read on the forward strand.
CAAGACTCGCAAGACTTGAACGTTCACACAACCCCCAACGCTGGTCGTGTCCGTCACAACTAGTGTTGAGCCGTGCCCGTTACACCTTCTGACATTCCCCCTGGACCAGACAGTAGCGCGGTGCCCCCGCTCGTGGTCGCCGCCTCGCTCGTCTCAGTGGAGGCGTTGGTGCTCCTCGCCCTCGGTGTCCTGGAGCTGGCGAACCTCCGCGTCATCCGGCTGACCATGGGCCTGACCACCTCGGTGTTCTTCCTCGCGGCCGCTGCCGGGCTCGCGTGGTGCGCCTGGTCGCTGTGGAAGGTACGCCGCTGGGCGCGCGGACCGGTCGTGATGGCGCAGCTGATCCAGCTGGGCCTTGCGTGGAACTTCCGGGACGTCGGGACCCTCGTGCTCCCGCTGTCGCTGGCCCTCGTCGCACTGGTCGTCATCGTCGGCCTGCTGCATCCCGCGACGACAGAGGTCCTCGAGCAGGACGCACGGCTCGACCCCTGAGCGGGGCCCGGGTCATTCCGCCTCGAGCGAGGTCCGCAGCTGGGTCAGCGTGCGGGTGAGCAGGCGCGAGACGTGCATCTGCGAGACGCCGATCTCCGCGGCGATCTGCGACTGCGTCATGTTCTTGAAGAAGCGCAGCAGCAGGATGCGCTTCTCCCGCTCGCCGAGCCCCTCCAGCAGCGGCTTGATCGACTCGCGGATCTCGACGTGCTCGATGCTGGCGTCCTCGACCCCCAGCGTCGCGAGCATCGCCGGCGGGCCGTCGTCGTTGTCGTCGGAGGCGTCGAGCGACAAGGTGGCGTAGGCGTGGGAGGACTCGATGCCCTCCATGATCTCCTCCACCGAGCAGCCGATGACCCCGGCCAGCTCGCGCGGGGTGGGGGAGCGGCCGAGCGCCTGGGTCAGCTCGCCCGTCGCCCCGCCAATCTGCATGCGAAGCTCCTGGAGCCGCCGCGGCACCCGGATCGCCCAGCCCTTGTCGCGGAAGTGGCGCTTGATCTCGCCGATGACCGTCGGGGTGGCGTAGGTCGAGAACTCCACGCCCCGATCGGTCTCGAAGCGGTCCACCGCCTTGATGAGCCCGATGGTGCCGACCTGCACCAGGTCCTCGAAGGGCTCGCCGCGGTTGCGGAAGCGCCGCGCGCAGTGCTCGACGAGCGAGAGGTGCAGGTGCACCAGGTCGTCGCGCGCGCCGGCGCGCCGGGCGTCGCCGGCGTCGGTGTCGCGCATCAGCGCGAACAGCTCGGCGCTGCGCGCGCGTACGTGCTCGAGACCGGTGGGGACGACGTCGTCGTCCTCCCGGTCCAGGGCGGCCCCCACCGCCAGGTCGTCCCCCGTGTCTGCGCTCATGTCAGAGCTCGGCACCCGTCATTCCCGCGGTGACGCTCGAGGTCACCGTGAACCGGACGTGGAACCGTCCGTCCTCGGAGCCCGCGGACGCGTCCCGCGCCATCGTGTCCAGCACCTGCCAGGCGAAGCTCTCGGTGTCGAGCGTCGGCTCGTCGGCCGCCTCGGTCTCGAGCGTGACGGTCAGCGCCCCCGCGCCGAAGTGGAAGCACGCCACCAGGTCCGTACCCGGGTCGGCGGCCGGCATCGCGAGCGCGGTGGCCTCGCCGATCGCGATCCTCAGGTCCTCGATGTCGTCGATCGTGAAGTCGAGCCGAGCGGCCAGCCCGGCGGCCGTGGTGCGGACCACCGAGGCGTAGGCACCCTCGGCGGGGATGCGGAGCTCGACATCGGCGCGAGAGCCCCCCGTGTGATCTGCCATCAGCGTCCAGTCCCGTCGTCGAGGCGCTTGTGCTCGCCACACCCTAGCCCGGCTGAGGGCGGAACCAGGGGCAGACATGGTCACGCGTGCGCAGTGCGTGGCGGTGCGCCTGTCCTGCAGCAGCGGGGCCTGCCGGACGTCCCGGGGCGCCGCCTCGTCGGTCGTACGCCCGGGCGCTGCGCCGAGCTCGACCACCACGCCGTACACCCCGAAGCCGTCGTCCTGCTCCGTGACGCGACCCAGCCGGCGCAGCATCCCCGAGGACGCGGGGTTGTCCTCGAAGACCTCGGTCACGATGCGGTGCACGCCGGGCGGACGAGGGGTACGACGATCGCGTCGGTGCCGTCGCGCAGGCGGACCTCCTCGATCATCGCGGGGGATCCTCTCGGGTCGACAGGTCCGAGGATGCACGACGCCGCCCCGGTCTGCGTGGACCGGGACGGCGTGCGTGGAGGTGACGTGCGGAGCGGCAAGCCGCCCAGACGGTGCGGAGTGGCAAGCCGCCCAAGGTGCGGAGCGGCAAGCCGCTCGGAAGGTGCGGAGCGGCAAGCCGCTCGGAAGAAGTCCTGAGCAGTCCCCGCTCCGCGGTGCCTGCTCAGGCCTTCTTCGTCTCCCAGAAGATCTCGGCGATCTCGTCGATCTTGGCGAGCAGCTCGTCGGCCCTGGCCGCGTCGAGCTCACCCTTGGTGCCCGAGGCGCCGGCGAGCTTGGTGGCCTCGTTGAACAGCGTGTGCAGCTGGGGGTACTTCTCGAAGTGCGGGGGCTTGAAGTAGTCGGTCCACAGCACCCACAGGTGGTGCTTCACGAGCTCCGAGCGCTGCTCCTTGATGAGGATCGCGCGGGTGCGGAAGTCGGGGTCGTCGTTGTCGGCGACCTTGGCGATGATGCCCTTGATCGACTCGGCCTCGATGCGCGCCTGGGCGGGGTCGTAGACACCGCAGGGCAGGTCGCAGTGGGCCGAGACCTCGATGGTCGGGGCGAAGAAAGTGCGAAGCATGTGCAACCTCTCGAACGTCGGGGAATTGCTCTCCTGCGACACTACTCCGCGTGGAACGTGCGGGTCAGTGGGGTCTCGCCCGCGTGGGTGGGCGCTCGATGCTCCCCGCGCTGCGCGACGGTGATCGGTTGCTCGTGAGGTACGGCGCGCAGGTGCGGCCGGGTTCCCTGGTGGTGGCGCGCTTCCCGGACGGGACGCTGGCGGTCAAGCGCGCCCTGGACCGGCGGCGTACGGCGTCCGGGCGGTCGGGCTGGTGGCTGGTGAGCGACAACCCCGACGAGGGCGTGGACTCGCGGCACCGAGGGCCGGTGGCCGAGGAGGCGGTGCTGGGCGTCGTACGCCTGCGGGTGTGGCCTTCCCCACGTGTGGGACGGGCCCTGCGCGCCCGTTGAGCTGTGCGAGTATCGCCGACATGGCCTCGCACCCGCACCCAGGCGATCCCGTGTTCGACCTGCACGTCGGCGGCAAGCTGGAGACCGTCTCGACCGTCGCCCTCACCGGTCCCGACGAGCTCTCGCTCGCCTACACCCCCGGTGTGGCGCGGGTGTGCGAGGCGATCGCCGCGGACCCGTCGATGACCCAGCACTACACATGGGTCCCCAACGTCGTCGCCATCGTCAGCGACGGCACCGCCGTCCTCGGCCTCGGTGACATCGGCCCCGCGGCCGCGATGCCCGTGATGGAGGGCAAGGCGGTGCTGTTCAAGCAGTTCGGCGGCGTCGACGCCGTGCCGATCTGCCTCGACACCACCGACGTCGACGAGATCATCGAGACCGTGGTCCGGCTGGCCCCCAGCTTCGGCGGCGTGAACCTCGAGGACATCTCGGCGCCGCGCTGCTTCGAGATCGAGGCCCGGCTCAAGGAGCGCCTCGACATCCCGGTCTTCCACGACGACCAGCACGGCACCGCGGTCGTCGCTCTCGCCGCGCTGACCAACGCGTTCCGGCTCACCCGTCGCGATCCCGGCACCGCCCGGGTCGTGATCCAGGGCGCCGGTGCCGCCGGGGTGGCGGTGGCGCGCATCCTGCTCGAGGCCGGCGTGCGCGACATCGCGGTCCTCGACCGGCAGGGCGTGCTCAACTCCGAGCGTCACGACCTCACCGAGGTCAAGTCCGCGCTGGCCCGCGACACCGCCGATGTCTTCGGCCGTCGCGGCACGCTGGCCGACGTGATGGACGGTGCCGACGTCTACATCGGCGTCTCCGGCGGGCAGGTGCCCGAGGAGATCGTCGCCTCGATGGCGCCCGAGGCGATCATCTTCGGCCTGGCCAACCCGACACCCGAGGTGCACCCGGACCTCGCGCACAAGTACGCCCGCGTCGTGGCCACGGGTCGCTCGGACTTCCCGAACCAGATCAACAACGTCCTGGCCTTCCCCGGCATCTTCCGCGGGGCCTTCGACGTGCACGCCACCGCGATCACCGAGGGGATGAAGGTCGCCGCCGCGAACGCGCTCGCCGAGCTGGTCGGCGACGCGCTGAGCGAGGAGCTGATCATCCCGTCGCCGTTCGACCCCCGGGTGCCGGGTGCGGTGCGCGAGGCCGTGGCTGCTGCTGCTCGAGCCGACGGGGTCGCTCGCCGCTGACCCGGCAGCGCCGGACCAGACGGGCCGGTCGGTGGCCAGGTACGTCTCGGCGACGGACGAGGGGCGTGCGTCGATGCCCACGCAGCCGACCTGACAGCTCGCAGTGAGGACCTGCCACCGGTTGACGCCGCCCAGTCGCTAAGGTCGGGGAATGTTCGCCGTCTACGCCGAGTCCTTCTCCTTCGACGACCCGATGAGCGGGCTGGTGGTGGGGGAGCGCCCCGCACCCGAGGCCCCCGACGGGTGGTCCACGGTCACCGTCAAGGCCGCCAGCCTCAACCACCACGACCTCTGGTCGCTGCGCGGCGTGGGCCTGCGGAAGGAGGCACTGCCGATGATCCTTGGCTGCGACGCCGCCGGGGTCGACGAGGACGGCAACGAGGTGGTCGTCCACGGTGTCATCGGAGACCCGGCCTGGACCGGCGACGAGGCCGATGACCCGGGCCGCTCGCTGCTCTCCGAGCGGCACCAGGGCACCTTCGCCGACCAGGTCGTCGTCCCGCGCCGCAACCTGGTGCCCAAGCCGGCCTCGTTGTCCTTCGAGGAGGCGGCCTGCTTGCCGACCGCCTGGCTCACCGCCTACCGGATGCTCTTCGTGCAGGGTGCGTGCCAGCCCGGCGAGACCATCCTCGTGCAGGGCGCCGGCGGCGGTGTCGCCACCGCCCTCATCACGCTGGGTCGCGCCGCGGGCCTGACGGTGCTGGCGACCAGCCGCGACGAGACCAAGCGCACGCGCGCCCTCGAGCTCGGTGCGCACGAGGTCTTCGAGTCCGGCGCCCGCCTGCCGGTCAAGGTGGACGCGGTGATGGAGACCGTCGGCAAGGCGACCTGGACCCACTCGATCCGCTCGCTGCGCCCCGGTGGCCGCATCGTCATCAGCGGCACGACGTCCGGGCCCGACGTCGGCGACGCCGGACTGACGCACATCTTCTTCAAGCAGCTCTCGGTCATCGGTTCCACGATGGGCACCCGGGCCGAGCTCGACCGGCTGGTCCGCTTCCTCGACGCCACGGGCGCCCGCCCGCTTGTCGACCGTGCCATCCCGATGGAGCAGGCGCACGACGGCTTCACGGCGATGGCCGGGGGCGACGTCTTCGGCAAGATCGTCTTCACGCGGTGAGGCACGTCGTCACCGGTGCCGGGTCCGGCATCGGGCTCGCGCTGGCGCACCGGCTGGGCGACCGCGGCGACGACCTGGTCCTCGTCGCGCGGAGCACGGCCCGGGCCGACGAGCTGGGCCGCACCTTCCCGCGCGCGCAGCTGCTCGTCGCGGACCTCGCCGATCCCGGCACGCTCAACGGCCTCGGGCGCCAGGTCGACGGTGAGGTCGACACGCTCCTGCACGTGGCGGGCGTGGTCGACCTCGGCAGGGTCGACCGGCTGCGGCTCGCGGAGTGGGAGGAGCAGATCGCGGTGAACCTCACTGCCCCGGCGGTGCTGACCCGTGAGCTCCTGCCGCACGTGCGCGCCAGCCACGGCACGATCGTCTTCGTGAACTCCTCGGCCGGGCTCACCGCCAACGCCGAGTGGTCGGCGTACGCCGCCTCGAAGTTCGGGCTGCGCGCCTTCGCGGACGCGCTGCGCGCCGAGGAGGTCGAGCACGGCGTCCGGGTGAGCACGGTCTACCCCAGCCGCACCGCCACCCCGATGCAGGAGAAGGTGCACGAGCAGGAGGGCCGGACCTACGACGCCTCGCGCTGGATCAGCGTCGACACCGTTGTCGACACGATCGTGCACGTCATCGACCTGCCGGCGGACGCCACCATCCCGGACGTGACCGTGCGCCCGGTGGTGCCACGACCCGGCACCTGATCAGGCGGGCTCCAGCACGAAGGCGCGGATCCGCCGCTTCGTGCCGACGCGGCTGCGGTAGCTGACGTAGCCGGGGTAGAAGCGCCCGGCCAGCGCGAACACCTCGTCGGCCTCGGCGGGTGTCGTCGGGCGGGCCACCACCTCGCGCGCGACGCCGCGATAGCTGACCGTCGCGCGAGGGTCGGACTCCAGGTTGAGCACCCACGCGGGCGTCGAGGCCTGGCCGAAGTTGGTCCCGAGCAGCGCCAGCGTGCCGGCGTACGGCGTCGCGATGAGGTGGCTGGTGCGCCGCTGCCCGGACTTGCGCCCGGTCGTCGTCACCTCCAGCACCGCCACGCCAGCCAGCAGGCCCGGCGCGCTGTGGCGCCCACGGGAGAGCCGGACCACGACGTTGTCGAGGCGGCGCAGGGTGTGGGAGAACACCCACCCCCCACCTCTGGTCCCGGCGCCCCAGCGCACCAGGCGGTGCAGCGGGTTGGCCGAGGAGTGCGCGTAGCCGAGGTCGGCGGCGAGTCCGCTGGTCACGTCGGCTCAGTCCTCGGGGTCGTCGAGGCGGGCCAGCCAGGTGGCCAACCGCTCGACCGGCACCTCGAACTCCGGGTTGGCGTCGACGAAGGCCTGCAGCTGCTCGGCGAGCCAGGCCAGGGTGACCTCCTCGTCACCCCGGCGCCGCTCGAGCTCCTCGATCCCGCGATCGGTGAAGTACACCGGTGGTTCTCCCTGCGTGCCTCAGTAGTCGTTGCCGCGGTCGCGCGGCGTCTCGAAGGCCGCGTCGAGGAGCGTCTTCTGCTCCTCCACGTGGCGCTTGACCGTGCCCACCGAGGGCGAGGCCGACGCAGGGCGCGTGACCGGCTCGACCGGGAGGTCGAGCCCGGGCCACACGTTGAGCTGGTAGTGCGGCCACGGGCCCATGTTGCGCGGCTCGTCCTGCACCCAGCGGATGGCCTTGAGGTTCGGGTACTTCGCGATCTCGGCCTTGATCTCCTCCACCGGGTTCGGGTAGAGCCGCTCGATCCGGCCGATGGCGAACTGCGCGCCGTTGTCGCGCTTGCTCCGCTCGACCATGAGGTCCCAGGTGACCCGGCCCGAGCACATGATCAGCGTCTCGACCTGTGCGGGGTCGGCGGCGTCGTCGCCGATGAACGGCCGGAAGGTGGTGTCACCGACGAAGTCCTCCGGCTTGGAGGCGGCTTCCTTGCGCTTGAGCATCGACTTCGGGGTGAAGACGATCAGCGGCCGGTGCTCCTCGCCGAGCGAGTGCCGACGCAGCAGGTGGAAGTACGACGCCGGGGTCGAGGGCTGCGCGATGACCATCGCGTCCTCGGCGCACATCGTCAGGAAGCGCTCGATGCGCGCCGACGAGTGGTCGGGACCCTGGCCCTCGTAGCCGTGGGGAAGCAGCAGCACGACGCCGGACTGCTGGCGCCACTTGGTCTCGCCGGCGGAGATGAACTCGTCGATGACGGTCTGGGCGCCGTTGACGAAGTCGCCGAACTGCGCCTCCCACAGCACCAGCGCCTCGGGACGGGCCACGGAGTAGCCGTACTCGAAACCGAGCGCGGCGTACTCCGAGAGCAGCGAGTCGTAGACGTAGAACTTGGCCTGGTCCTCGGTGAGGTTGGTCAGCGGCGTCCACTCATCGGCGTTGGTGCGGTCGATGATGGTCGCGAAGCGCGACACGAACGTGCCGCGGCGCGAGTCCTGCCCGGCCAGCCGGACCGGGCGTCCGTCCATCAGCAGGGAGCCGAACGCCAGGATCTCGCCGGTGCCCCAGTCGATGGGACCGTCGGTGATCGCGGCGGAGCGGCGCTGGAGCTGCGGCATCACCTTCGGGTGGACGGTGAAGTCGTCGGGCGGGGTGACGTAGCTGTCCGCGATCCTCTTGAGCACCTCGGGGGTCACCGCCGTGGAGAAGTCCCCGGTCGGCTTGTCCGGGTAGTCCGGCACGGTCGTCCACTCGGTCGGTGCCTCGGAGCTCGCCTCCCGCACCTCGGTGAAGACCCGCTCGAGCTGCTGCTGGTAGTCCTTGAGGACCTGCTCGGCCTCCTCGATCGTGATGTCGCCACGACCGATGAGGGACTCGGTGTAGAGCTTGCGCACCGAGCGCTTCTGCTCGATCAGGTCGTACATCAGCGGCTGGGTGTAGGACGGGTCGTCGCCCTCGTTGTGACCGCGACGGCGGTAGCACACGAGGTCGATCACGACGTCCTTGTTGAACGTCTGGCGGTAGTCGAACGCCAGTCGGGCGACGCGGATGCACGCCTCGGGGTCGTCGCCGTTGACGTGGAAGATCGGCGCCTGGACCATCCGCGCCACGTCGGTGGCGTAGAGGGAGGAGCGCGATGACCCCGGAGCGGTGGTGAAGCCGACCTGGTTGTTGATCACCACGTGCACGGTGCCGCCGGTGCGGTAGCCGCGGAGCTGGGACAGGTTGAGCGTCTCGGCCACCACGCCCTGGCCGGCGAACGCGGCGTCGCCGTGCACCAGCAGCGGGAGGACCGGGAACTTCTCGCCCTGGTCGAGGATGTCCTGCTTGGCGCGCGCGATGCCCTCGAGGACCGGGTTGACCGCCTCGAGGTGCGAGGGGTTGGCAGCGACCGACACCTTGATCTTGTCGCCCGAGCCCGCGACGAACTCGCCCTCGGCACCGAGGTGGTACTTCACGTCACCGGATCCCTGCACGGTGCGCGGGTCGATGTTGCCCTCGAACTCGCGGAAGATCTGGCTGTACTTCTTGCCCACGATGTTGGCGAGCATGTTGAGCCGGCCGCGGTGCGCCATGCCGATGGTGACCTCGTCGAGCCCGGCCTCGGCTGCCGCCTCGCACACCTCGTCGACCAGCGGGATCGTGGTCTCGCCGCCCTCGAGGCTGAAGCGCTTCTGCCCGACGAACTTGGTCTGGAGGAACGTCTCGAAGGCCTCGGCCTGGTTGAGCTTGAGCAGGATGCGCAGCTGTTCCTCGCGCGGGGGCTTCACGTGCGGCTGCTCCACGCGCTCCTGGATCCACTTGCGCTGCTCGGGATCCATGATGTGCATGTACTCGATGCCGGTGGTGCGGCAGTAGGAGTCGCGCAGGATGCCGAGGATGTTGCGCAGCTTCATGAAGCGCCGGCCCTCGCCGCCGAACGAGCCGGTGGCGAACTCGCGGTCGAGGTCCCACAGCGTGAGGCCGTGCGACTCGATCTCGAGGTCGGGGTGGCTGCGCTGGCGGTACTCGAGGGGGTCGGTGTCGGCCATCAGGTGGCCACGGACCCGGTAGGCGTGGATCAGCTCGAGGATGCGCGCCTGCTTGACGATGTCGTCGTCGTGGCTGGCGACCACGTCGCGCGCCCAGCGGATCGGCTCGTAGGGGATGCGCAGGGAGCGGAAGATCTCGTCGTAGAAGTCGTTCTCGCCGATGAGCAGGGCGTGCACGCGCTTGAGGAACTCACCCGACTGCGCGCCCTGGATGACGCGGTGGTCGTAGGTCGAGGTCAGTGTCATCGCCTTGCTGATGGCGTTGCGGTTGATCGCCTCCTCGGAGGCGCCCTGCCACTCGGGGGAGTACTCCATCGCGCCGACGCCGATGATGGCGCCCTGGCCCGCCATCAGGCGCGGCACGGAGTGCACGGTGCCGATGCCGCCGGGGTTGGTGAGCGAGATCGTGGTGCCCTGGAAGTCGGCCACGGTGAGCTTGTTGTCGCGCGCCTTGCGGACCACGTCCTCGTACGCCGTCCAGAACCCGGCGAAGTCCATGGACTCCGCGCCCTTGATGCTCGGCACCAGCAGCTGGCGGGTGCCGTCGGGCTTCTTCATGTCGATCGCGAGCCCGAGGTTGATGTGGGCCGGGGTGATGAGGTTCGGCTTGCCGTCGACGACCTCGTAGCCGACGTTCATCTCCGGCATCGAGCGCAGGGCCTTGACCAGCGCGTAGCCGATCAGGTGGGTGAAGGAGACCTTGCCGCCGCGCGCGCGGGCGAGGTGGTTGTTGATGACGGTGCGGTTGTCCCACAGCAGCTTGACCGGCACCGAGCGCACCGAGGTGGCGGTGGGCACCGACAGCGAGGCGTCCATGTTGGCCGCGGTGCGCGCCGGGGCGCCGCGCAGGACGGTGTAGGTGGGGGCGTCGCTGGTCTGCGACGGCGCTGCCGGCTTCGGGTCCTTGGCCACAGGCGTGCTCGTGCCCTTGGCAGGCTCCTCGGCGGCGGCCGCGGGGCGCGGCGTCGACTTCGCGGGCGACTTCTGCGCCTCTGCGGGCTTCTCGGCCGGCTTCGCGGCGGTCGTCGTGGCGGGCTTCGCAGCAGCGGGGGCGGGCGCCTTGGCCGGGGCCTTCGTCGGGGCCTTCGTCGCGGCCTTCGTCGGCGCGGGAGCCGCGGCCTTCGCCGGTGCGGCAGGGGTGGCGGACGAGGTCGAGGCCCCGTTGCCGAAGTATGCAGCCCACTCCGGACCCACGCTCGAGGGATCCTTGTCGTACTGCTCCTTCATCTCGTCCACGAGCCACTCGTTGGCTCCCAGGTCGGATGAAGGTGCAACCGATGACTGGTTGCCGGACTGCCCGTTCGGGGACTGCGCCACGCTTGTTTCGCCTCTTCCAGATCTCTTCGCGCATGGGTTTGACAACTGTGCCTGTCTAGGGCGCTGACAAGGCTAGTCGCACACGCCCGCAAATGCAGGGGCGGGCTCGGGGTTTGAGGCATGGTGTGGCCCACACCCCGTTCCACCCCGCTGGAGTCGTACATGCCTAGCCCCTCGCAGGGCCGCAGCCCGTGGGCCCGCCGCTGTGCGGCGCTCGCGCTCGCCCTGCTCGTCCCCCTGTCCGCGACGGCCTGCCGGTCGACCTCGGAGCCCTCCGCGGCGCCCGAGCGGCTGAGCCGCAGCGACGCGCAGGCGAGCCTGGCCTCGCACCCGGTCGAGACGCGCACCCGGATCCGTCGCGTGCACGGACGGCTTCCCGACCGGCGTCGCAAGGCCGTACGCACCGAGGTCGGCGCGGTCGTCGACCGCTGGTGGGACGCGGCCTACCTCGGGGGCACCTACCCGCGCCGCAGCTTCCCGTCGGCCTTCCCGGGCTTCACCGACGGCGCCGAGCAGCGGGCCCGCGCCGAAAAGGCGCTGCTCACGAACCAGACCCGAGCCCCGTACGTCGACGCGGTGACGCCGCGGCGGCGCACGGTCTCCCTCGACATCCTGGCCACGCAGGGACGGGCACGCAGCGTCACCGCCCACGTCCTGCTCCGCTTCGACAGCACGGGGGAGCGACCGGCGACCACCACGGTGCGCGGACGACTGTTCCTCACCCACAAGCGCGGCGCGTGGCGCATCTTCGGCTACGACCTGGCGAAGGGAACGACTCGATGACCTCCCCGTCGACCACGCTGCTCCGGGCCCGACGAGCCGTTCGGGCGGCGGTCCTCGTCGGCCTGCTGGCCCTCACCGCGCTGGTGGTCCCGCAGTCCTCGGTGCAGTCCTCCGAGGTCAGCCTGGTGAAGATCCGTCACGCCCAGGGGGTGGCCACCGGGGGCGCCGACGTCGTGTGGATCCTCGCCGTCGGTTCCGACGCGCGTCCCGGTCAGGCGATGACCCGCGCCCGCGGCGACGCGCTGCAGATGGTCGGCATCAACACCCGCACCGGCGCCGCCACCGCCATCGGCGTACCCCGCGACTCGTGGGTCGTCATCCCGGGCCACGGCCGCGAGAAGATCAACTCCGCGCTCTACTTCGCCGGCCCGCGCGGCATGGCCGGGGCGATGAGCAACCTCATCGGCATCGAGCCCGACTACGTGATGGTGACGCGCTTCCCGTTCTTCGAGGACATGGTCGACGACATCGGCGGCATCACCGTCAACAACCCGCGCCGGTTCTCCGACCCCAACCTCAAGAAGGAGGGGTTCGCGAAGGGCCGGATCCACCTCGACGGCTACGGCTCGATGGCCTTCTCCCGCATCCGCTACGGCCTGGCCGGCGGCGACTTCGACCGCTCGGCCAACCAGCAGCGCACCCTGCGCGGGATCCACGCGCGGATCCGCGCGCAGGCCGACGTGCCCGGCTTCATCGAGCGCGGCGTGTTGACGGTGCTGGAGCACACCGACACCAACGCCTCGCCGGCCGAGCTGTTCGAGCTCGCCCAGGCGGTGGCCCAGGTCGTCCCGTCGAAGATCACCACGTGCGTCGTCCGCGGCCGGATCGGCTTCGTCGGTGCGGCGAGCGTGGTGTTCCCCGACGTCGCGCAGGCCCGGCGCCTGGGGCGCGAGGCCCGCAGCGACGCGCAGCTGCGGGGCTGCTGAGCGGCGGGCTGCCGATCAGTAGGGGTGGATCCGGCCCGCGGTGCGGGCCAGGTCGATGACCACGGCCTCGGAGTAGAGCTTGATCCGCAGGCCGATGACCTGCGAGCCGCGGAACCCGGTGTCGACCAGCTGGCGCTGGATCTCGCCCGCGCCGTTGGGGAGCTCGACCACGCCCCCGGGCGCCGGGACCTCCACGGTTTGCCCGCCGACGGTGATGGACCCGATGGCGGTCGAGATCTTCGAGCGCACCCGCTTGCCGGCCTTCCGGCGCATCGCCGCGCGCGAGCTGACGTCACTGATGACCAGCTGGGCGGTGGGGATGGACACCGACCGGATCGCGGTGCGAGACCAGCCCTTCGCGACCCGCTTGGCCCGGGACTGGTCTCCGTTGACCTGGTAGGTGACGCCCTCGAGCAGCACCGGCACCGGGAGGAGCTGGCTGGCGTGGGGGACCCGGTAGGTCTGGGTGCGTCCCTGCGAGCCCTGGCACGGCAGCGCCTTGTGCTGGACGTTGCCGAACTTCAGGGCTCCCTGGAGGGCCTGGTAGTCCATGGCCGTGCCGCCGGAGCGGAAGACTCCGACGGGGGCGGGGCCACCCATCCGCACGCGCGCGGTGCCGAGCTCGACGAGCTGGCGCCGCTCGCCCGCGGTGACCTCGATGCGCAGGGCGGAGGCCTGCGACTGCGCGTTGTGGTCGTTGGCCCGCCCGTTCTCGTAGCCGAGGGCGATGCTGCCGAGGCCGGGGATCTGGATCGGCCCGGTGACGTCGCCCAGCACCTGGAAGACCTCGTGGGCTGCCTGCTGGGTGCCGGTGAAGACCGTGTCGGTGACCTGCTGCAGGGGCGCGAGGAGCTCCTGGAGCTCGGGCGGCAGGCTCTCCACGACCGTGTTGTCGAGCAGGCTCAGCGAGATGCTCGCGAAGGTGAAGCCCTCGTCGTGTCCGTAGCCCTGAGGGGTGTGGAAGGCGTGGGCCGTCGTGCGGAGCCCCTTGATGACGAGCTTCGGCGTGGTGAGCGGCCCGACGGTGCCGCCGATGCTGATGTCACCGATGGTGTTCGTCCCGCGCACGCCGTGCGTGGCGCCGTCGACGTACGTCTCGGTGCGGCTGGTGCTGGCCGAGACGTTGATGAGCGGGTTGTCCGGCACCGACGCGATGCTGTCCGCCTCGACGACCTTCCCGACTGCGCGCGTGCACAGCTGCTGCGCGTGGGCGTCCTTGACGTTGAGCGCCTCCACGCTGTCGGTCACCAGCTTCACGCCGTAGACGTCACCGCGATAGCCGAAGCTGCTGGGCCGGTCGGCGCGGGCAGCCATTGCGGCACTCGCCCCGGTGGCTGCCTCGGCGGCGGTCGCGGGTGCGGTGGTGCCCGTGCCGAGGACGAGCCCGACGACGAGCCCGGCGCTGAGCCCGACGTTGAGCGCCGCGGTCGCCCGGCGGTGGATGGTGCGTCGTGCGTGGCCCCTCATGGTCCCTCCCAAGGATCGGGAGCCGACGATGCGACCGCATCCCATGTGACCGGCCGGTAGCTCCTTCGCGCGATCAACGACGCAGGCACGGATGGGTGACGCCGGTCACCGGCAGTGGAATCCGGGAAACGAAGAGCGGCAGCACCCTGCTGGGTGCTGCCGCCGATCGGCGCCTCCGGCAGTGTGCTGGCTCAGGACATCGGAATGGGGTGTCTCACGACATCGGAATAGTGATGTCTCACGACATCGGCATGGCGTCGTAGCAGGCTGGTGCCCCCGCTCGAGGCTGCGAGGTGTCGAAACGTC
>NZ_JAIGQB010000006.1 GCF_021083185.1 Nocardioides furvisabuli
GTTACGGCGGCCATAGCGAAACGGGAAACACCCGGTCCCATACCGAACCCGGAAGTTAAGCCTTTCAGCGCCGATGGTACTGCAACCGAGAGGTTGTGGGAGAGTAGGACGCCGCCGGACATACATTTGGCAGAGGCCCCCAGATACCTGGGGGCCTCTGCTCCATTTCAGGGCATCAGTGAGTACGGTTGCCCCGGGACGGGGTTCGATACGTGAAGAAGGGAAGTGCGGCCGTGGCCGAGGACCGTCGAGGACAGCGTCCGTCACGAGGTGGAGCAGGAGCCGGCAGAGCCGGCGGCTCGGGAGGTCGCGGTGACGACAGCCGCGGGGGTTCGCGGAGCTCGGGTGGCCGCTCGTCGTCGTCCTCCGACAGTCGTGGCCGTGGCGGTCGTGACGACGCGCCCCGAGGCAAGGGCGGCGCGGCGCGCAGCGGCGGCTACCAGGGCGGCAAGAAGCAGGCTGGCGCGCAGGACCGCCCTCACCGCGATCGGCGCGACGACAAGGTCCGCACCGTCGACCAGGCGGTCTACGACGGTCCGGACCTGCCCGAGGACATCACGGGGGCCGAGCTCGACCGCGGCGTGCGCGCGCAGCTGAAGGGCCTGCCCGAGAAGCTCGCCGCCCGAGTGGCGCGCCACCTCGCGGCGGCCGGCATGCTGATCGACGAGGACCCGGAGAAGGCCTACCAGCACACGCTGGCTGCTCGAGCGCGTGCGTCGCGCATCGCGGTGGTGCGCGAGGCGGCGGGCGAGGCGGCGTACGCAGCCGGTCACTACGCTGAGGCGCTGTCGGAGCTGCGCGCAGCGAAGCGCATGAACGGCGCGACGGACTACCTGCCGATCATGGCGGACTGCCACCGGGCCCTCGGCAACCCCGAGCAGGCCATCAAGCTGGCCAAGAGCCCGTCGGTGGCCAACTTCGCCTCCGAGGCCAAGGCGGAGATGACGTTGGTCGAGGCCGGCGCCCGCCGCGACATGGGTCAGATCGACGCTGCCCTGCGGACGCTCGAGCTCGCACCGCTGACGTCGAAGAGCCGGTCCTCGTGGGTCGTACGCCTGCGTTACGCGTACGCCGACGCCCTCGAGGCTGCCGGGCGCGAGTCCGACGCGCTGGCGTGGTTCCACCGCACGCATGCGATCGACTCCGACGAAATCACCGACGCCGCGGCGCGTGCGGACCTCCTGGAGCGACGCCAGTCCTGAGTCGTGTGCTTGTGCTGGCGTTCGGGCGCCACATCGGTCACAATGGACCCCTAATCACATACGTGTCACTTGACTCCCGTCGAGCACCGACGACAGAACGCTGGGGAAGGCGCATCTGGAGCGTCGGAACTCAAGGAGGTCACAGTGACCACACGCATTGCTTCCCGCCCGGACGGTCCGGCAACGAGGGGCATTCTTTACGTGCACTCTGCACCCTCCGCACTCTGCCCGCACATCGAGTGGGCCGTGGGCGGAGTCCTCGGAGTTGCCGTCTCGCTCGACTGGACTCCTCAGCCTGCCCAGCCGGGTGCCTACCGCGCCGAGCTGTCGTGGTCCGGTGTCGCTGGCACCGCTGCCGCTGTGGCGTCTGCGCTGCGCGGGTGGAACCACCTGCGCTTCGAGATCACCGAGGAGCCCACCAGCTCCTCGGAGGGCACCCGCTTCTCGTGCACCCCTGAGCTGGGCATCTTCCACGCGATCACCGGACCCCACGGCGACATCCTCATCCCCGAGGACCGGCTGAAGGCGGCGGTGGTCAAGGCTGCGCTCGGCGACACGACACTGCTGCTCGAGATCGACCAGCTGCTGGGCAAGCCGTGGGACGACGAGCTCGAGACCTTCCGCCACGCCGGCGAGGGCGCCCCGGTGCGCTGGCTGCACCAGGTCGTCTGAGTCGGTCGTCCCAGGACCTCGCACGTCGCAGCGTGAAGGTCTCCGTCGGGGGCGTCCAGGGCTTCCGACACCTCGACCTGTACAGCGGGCTCCCTGCCGCCAGCGGTCGCCGGGGCGGTGGCAGGGGAGCTCGAGCTCCACGGCCGCGGCGGTGATCAGGGCCGACAGCATGCAGACACCTCCGAGGGCACGGGAGGTCCACCGACCGAGCGTGACGTGCGTGGCGCGACGCTCAGAGCGGGATGTTGCCGTGACGCCCGCGGCGTACGCCCACGGTGTCGATCTCGTGGCGCATGGCCTCCGCGATCGCGCTCCGGGTGCGGGTCGGCTCGACCACCTCGTCGACGACGCCGATCTCGACGGCCTTGTCCACGCCGCCGGCGATGCGCTCGTGCTCGGCGGCGAGCTCGGCCTCGACCTGCGGACGGATCTCGGGGGAGACCTCGGCGAGCTTGCGACGGTGGAGGACCCGGATGGCCGCCACGGCGCCCATCACGGCCACCTCGGCGCCGGGCCAGGCGAAGACGCGGGTCGCGCCCAGGGAGCGTGCGTTCATGGCGATGTAGGCGCCGCCGTAGGTCTTGCGCGTCACGAGGGTGACACGCGGGACCACGCACTCGCCGAAGGCGTGCAGCAGCTTGGCTCCGCGGCGTACGACCCCGTCCCACTCCTGGCCCACTCCGGGGAGGTAGCCCGGGACGTCGACCAGGACGACGAGCGGCACACCGAACGCGTCGCACATCCGCACGAAGCGGGACGCCTTCTCCGCCGACAGCGAGTCGAGGCAGCCGCCGAGGCGAAGCGGGTTGTTGGCCACGACTCCGACCGTGCGGCCGCCGAAGCGACCCAGCGCGGTGACGATGTTGGGCGCCCAGCGGGCGTGGAGCTCTTGCATGGTGCCCTCGTCGAGCAGTCCGTCGACGAGCGGGTGGACGTCGTAGGCACGCTTCTTCGACTCCGGCAGCAGGGCGCTGAGGTCGCGGTCGTCGACCGACTCCACGGCCAGGCTGCCCTGCGCACCGAGGAGGGAGGCGACGGTGCGGGCGCGGTCGAGGGCTTCTCGCTCGGACTCGGTGAGGATGTGGACCACGCCGGAGCGTCGCCCGTGCGGCTCGGGCCCGCCGAGACGGAGCATGTCGACGTCCTCGCCGGTCACCGAGCGCACGACGTCGGGGCCGGTGACGAAGATCCGTCCCTCCGGACCGAGGATGACGACGTCGGTGAGGGCGGGGCCGTAGGCGGCGCCGCCGGCTGCGGGGCCCAGGACCACGGAGATCTGGGGGATGACGCCCGACGCCTGGGTCATGACCTGGAAGATCCGGCCGACGGCGTGGAGCGACAGCACGCCCTCCGCGAGGCGGGCGCCACCGGAGTGCCACAGGCCGATGATCGGGACGCCGTCGGTGATGGCCCGGTGGTAGGCGTCGACGACGACACGGCAGCCGACGTCGCCCATCGCGCCGCCCATGACCGTGGCGTCGCTGCAGAAGGCGACGACGGAGGTGCCGTCGACCCGGCCCACGGCCGCGAGCATGCCGGACTCGTCGTCGGGCGTGATGAGCTCGAGGGTGCCCTCGTCGAGGAGCGCGGTCAGCCGATGGACCGGGTTGCGCGGGTCGTCCTCGCGGGGCAGCTTCGCCGGGCGGGCGGCGGTGGCGGTCATCGGAGGCTCCCGAAGGCGACAGCGACGTTGGCGCCGCCGAAGCCGAAGGAGTTGTTGAGGGCGACGATGTCGCCGTCGGGCAGGTCGCGCCGCGCCGTCGGGATGTCGAGGTCGACCTCCGGGTCCTTGTCGTCGAGGTTGATCGTCGGCGGGCTTACCCGGTCGTGCAGCGCCATCACGGTGGCGACCGCCTCGAGCGCGCCCGCGCCACCGAGCAGGTGGCCGGTCATCGACTTGGTGCTGGTGACCACGCAGCGGTCGACGTGCTCGCCCAGGACGGCGTGCAGCATCAGGCCCTCGGCGATGTCGCCCTTGGGCGTCGACGTGGCGTGGGCGTTGACGTGGACGACGGTGGCCGGGTCGACGTCGCCCTCGCGCAGTGCCATCTGGATGGCGCGGGTGCCGCCGCGACCCTCCGGGTCGGGCTGGGCGATGTCGTGGGCGTCGTTGCTGATGCCGGCGCCGCGCACCTCGGCGTAGATCTTGGCGCCGCGGGCGCGGGCGTGCTCCTCGGACTCGAGGACCAGGATGGCCCCGCCCTCGCCGAGGACGAAGCCGTCACGGGCGGTGTCCCACGGACGCGAGACGCGCGTGGGGTCGCCGCCCTCCTCGCTGCCGGTCTTGGACAACGCCATCATGTTGGCGAAGGCAGCCATCGGCAGCGGGTGGATCGCGGCCTCGGTGCCGCCGGCGATGACGACGTCGGCGCGGCCGAGGCGGATGAGGTCGATGGCCATCGCGATGGCCTCGTTGCCCGAGGCGCAGGCCGAGGTGGGCGCGTGGACGGCGGCGCGGGCGCCGTACTTGAGGCTGACATTGGCTGCGGGGGCGTTGGGCATGAGCATCGGGACCGCGAGCGGCGAGACCCGGCGCGCACCCTTCTCGAGGAGCGCGTCGTAGTTGGCGAGCAGGGTGGTCACGCCTCCGATGCCGGACGCGACCGCCACGGCGAGGCGCTCGGGCTCGAGCCCGGAGCCCTCGAGGCCTGCGTCGGCCCAGGCCTGCTCGGCAGCGACCATCGCGAACTGGCTGGAACGGTCCAGGCGGCGGGCCTTGACCCGGTCGAGGACCTCGGACGGCTCGACGGCCACGCGGCCGCCGATCTTCACCGGCAGCGTGTCGACCCAGTCGTCGGTGAGGTGGCGTACGCCGGACTCGCCGGCCAGCATGGCCTGCCAGGTCGACGCGACGTCGCCGCCGAGCGGGGAGGTGGTGCCGAGTCCGGTGACGACTACGCGGGTCGAGGGCATCAGGTGGGTTCCGTTCTCGCGGGGTGGGGGGAGGTCCTGGGCCACGGGGACCGGCGTGCTGCCGGCCCCCGTGGCAGGGAGGGCGTCAGCCCTGCGCGCGCTCGATGTAGGCGACGGCGTCACCGACGGTCTTGAGGTTCTTGACCTCGTCGTCCGGGATGGTCACGCCGAACTTCTCCTCGGCGGCCACGACGACCTCGACCATGGAGAGCGAGTCGACGTCGAGGTCGTCCACGAAGGACTTGTCCAGCTGGACGTCGTCGGCGTCGACACCGGCGACCTCGTTGACGATCTCGGCGAGGTCAGCGCGGATTTCTTCGGTGGTGGCCATGGGCCTTCCCTTCTTCTGGTGGGTGCTGCTTGGGGTGGTCTGGGGTGGTGCGGGTCCTACGGGACGGTGATGACCTGTGCGGCGTAGGACAGGCCGGCGCCGAAGGCGATGAGCAGCGCCGTGTCACCCGACCTCGCCTCACCCTCGGCCATCATCCGGTCGAGCGCCAGCGGGACCGACGCGGCCGAGGTGTTGCCCTGGTCGGCGACGTCGCGGGCGATGCGGACCGTGGGGGGCAGCTTCATGGAGCGGGCCATCGCGTCGATGATGCGCATGTTGGCCTGGTGGGGCACGAAGACGTCGAGGTCGTCGAGGGTGATCCCCGCCGCGTCCAGCGCCTGCTGGCCGATCTTCGCCATCGCGAAGGACGCCCACCGGAAGACCGGGTTGCCCTGCATGGTGAGGTGCGGCATGACGCCGCTGCCGGGCTTCTCGGGGCTGCCGACCACGTCGCGCCAGTCCTCGCGCTGCCGGATCAGGTCGAACTGCTCGCCGTCGGATCCCCACACGACCGGGCCGATGCCTGCGGTCTCGCTGGGACCCACGACGGCCGCACCGGCGCCGTCGGCGAAGATGAAGGCGGTGCCACGGTCGGTGAGGTCGAGGATGTCGGTGAGCCGCTCGACACCGACGACGAGGACGTAGCGCGAGCTGCCGGCGCGGACGATGTCGGAGGCCAGCGCGATGCCGTGGCAGAAGCCGGAGCAGGCTGCGGAGATGTCGAACGCCGCCGCATCGGTCCCGAGCTCGTGCGCGATCGCCGTGGCGACCGCCGGCGTCTGCAGGAGGTGGCTGACGGTGGCGACGACCACGCAGTCGATCTGGCCGGGCTCGAGGCCGGCACGCTCGATGGCGATCCGGGACGCCTGGACCGACATCATCTGCACCGACTCGTCGGGGCCGGCCCAGCGGCGCGTCTTGATGCCCGATCGCTGCTGGATCCACTCGTCGCTGGAGTCGATGGCGTCGACGACGTCGGAGTTCGGCACGACGCGCAACGGCCGGTAGGCGCCGACGCCGAGGACGGAAGCGTGCTGCGGGCCGGTGGTGGTGGTGAGCGCGGCCATCAGTGCGACCCCTCCGGGTGCAGGCGCAGCAGCGGCTGGCCGGGGGAGACGAGGTCGCCGTCCTCGACGAGCCACTCGACCACCGAGCCGCCGTGGGCGGCGGTGATGTCGGTGCGGTCGCGCAGGCTGGCAACGGCGCCGATCATGGCACCGGGTCCGAGCACGTCGAGCGCGGCTGCCTCGGGGGAGATGTGGAAGGTGCCCTTCGCGGGCGACACCACCATGCGCCAGGTCGGCGTGGTCTCGATCTGGGAGGCCTCGCCGTGCTTGTCGCAGAAGTCTCGGGCGGCGTCGAGCTGGTCGGGCGTCTTGAGGGCGAAGGTCTCCACGCCCCTCAGGGCGCGCTTGGCGATTCCGGTCAGCGTCCCCGCTGGCGGCATCTCGAGGATGCCGGTGACGCCGAGGTCGCTCATCGTCTCCAGGCACAGGTCCCACCGGACCGGGTTGGCGATCTGCCCGACCATGCGGCGCAGCACGTCGCGCCCGTCGTGCACGACCTGCCCGTCACGGTTGGAGATCACGGGGGTGCGCGGGTCGTGGGTCGAGACCGAGCGGGCCAGCGAGCTCATCCGGTCGACCGCCGGACCCATGTGGGTGGTGTGGAACGCCCCGGCGACGCTCAGCGGGATCAGACGTGCCTTGGCCGGCGGGTCCGCGGCGAACGCCGCGAGCTGCTCCGTCGTACCGGCGGCGACGAGCTGGCCGGGACCGTTGTCGTTGGCCGCGGTCAGGCCGTGGCGCTCGATCGCGGCCAGCACCTCGTCGCGGTCGCCGCCGAGCACGGCGGTCATCCCGGTGGCGGTGATGGCGGCCGCCTCGGCCATGGCATTGCCGCGCTCGCGGACCAGCACCATCGCCTGCTCGGCAGTGATGACCCGTGCGCCGGCGGCGGCCGTCAGCTCACCGACGCTGTGACCGGCGACCGCGCCGATGCGGGCGAACGCGTCGGCCGGGTGGGGGAACAGGTCGAGCGCGGCCACCAGACCGGTCGCGACCAGCAGCGGCTGGGCGATCTTGGTGTCGCGGATCGTGTCGGCGTCGGCCTCGGTGCCGTAGTGGGCGAGATCGATGCCCGCCACCGTGGCCAGCCAGTCGAACCGCGCAGCGAAGGTGGGGTCCTCCAGCCAGGGCGTGAGGAATCCGGGGGTCTGGGCCCCTTGACCGGGAGCGACGATGACGAGCACACGCCCACTCTGCCGGTTCGTGTGCCGTGGCCGCGGGTCCGACGCCGACGAAACTCACCGGCAGATCGTTGTAGGGTTCCTACAGTTCCGTGCGGCCGGACTGACGCCCGAGGATGAGGGCCAGCTGCAGCGCAAAGGCCTCCCGGGGTCGCGTGGGTGACCAGCCGGTGACCTCCGAGACCTGGCGCAGGCGATAGCGAACGGTGTTGGGGTGCACGAAGAGCGCGCGGGCGGTCGCCTCGATCGATGCGCCGTTCTCGAACCATGCCCCGAGGGTCTCCAGCAGGGTGCCGCGGGTGGCCATGAGGGGGAGGTAGACCTCGTCGACGAGGTGTCGCCGGGCGTGGCCGTCGCCGGCGAGCGCGCGCTCGGGCAGCAGGTCGCGGCTCGCGACCGGCCGCGGGGCGTCGGGCCACCCGCTGGCGGCCCGGTGCGCCGAGAGCGCGGCACGCGCCGAGGCGCTCGCGTGGGCGAGGTCGGCGGTGACCGGTCCCACGACGACCGGACCGTCGCCGAAGTGGTCGAGCAGCCGGGTCGCTGCCTTGAGCGGGTCCGACACGCCGCCGAGGATCACCACGAGCCGTTCACCCTGGGTGGCGCAGAGGGCGTCCATGTCGCCGGCGCGCGCGGAGCGGCGTACGGAGTCGAAGACGTCGAGCTCCGCACGGTGCGGCGGCACCGCGCCCAGCACGACGGCGACGTCGCCGTGGGCGCCCCACCCGAGCGCGCTGGCGCGTGACAGCACGGTCTCGTCGGCCTCGGCGCGCACCACGGCGTCGACCACCAGGGCCTCGAGGCGGGCGTCCCACGCGCCGCGGGACTCGGCGGCACGTGCGTAGACGGCCGCGGTGGCGAAGGCGACCTCGCGGGCGTAGAGGAGCACCGCGTCATGGACCTCGCGGGCGTCCTCGGGGTCGAGGAGCGCATCGATGTTGGTCTCGACCACGCGGATGCTCAGGCGCACGAGCTCGACGGTCTGCTGCAGCGAGATCACGCCGGTGAGCTCTCGGGGCGCCGCACCGAAGACGACGACGTCGAGCGGGTCGTGCGCGGAGGCGCGGACCTCGCGGTCGTACCAGTCGACGAACCCGCGGATGCCCGCCTGGACGATGAGCCCGACCCACGACCGGTCCTCGGCGCTGAGGTCGTCGAACCAGGGCAGGTCGCTCGCCATCCGCCCGGTCGCGGCCGTGCTGAGGGCTCCGCTGGAGTTGCGCAGCGCCTCGGCGGCGCGACGGCGGGAGGGGGGCATGGGGCGACTCTAGTGGCGTGCCGCGCATAGTGGGATTCCCACGAAGGGTGGTGGAGGCGCGCCGAAGGACGCCGAGGTCACGACTTCGCGTCGTGGGCCGTGCGCCGGTCGGGGCGCGAGGTGTGCGTGGTTGAATCCGGGGCCTGTCCCGATCGGTTGGAGGCCGCGTGCCGCGTCGCACCGTCCCGCACGTCGAGCACGTCACCGTGCACGGGCACCGACGCGCCTACGTGCGGATGGGTTCGGGGCCGGCGCTGCTGCTCCTGCACGGCCTCGGTTGCGACCGCACGACCTGGGCGCCGGTGATGCAGTCGCTCGCCCGCACCCACACGGTCATCGCGCCGGACCTGCTGGGGCACGGGCAGTCCGACAAGCCGCGGGCCGATTACAGCCTCGGCGGCTACGCCAACGGGATGCGCGATCTGCTGACGGTGCTGGGGATCGACACCGCGACCGTGGTCGGCCACAGCTTCGGCGGGGGAGTGGCCATGCAGTTCGGCTACCAGTTCCCCGAGCGCACGGAGCGGCTCGTGCTGGTCGCGTCCGGAGGACTCGGCCCCGAGGTGAGTCCAGCGATCCGCGCCATCACGACCCCCGGGTTCCACCAGGCGATGGCCGTGCTGTCGGCACCGGGCCTGCGGCACGCAGCCACCGCCGCGCTGCGCCTGCTCTCCCGGAGCGGCGTGCGGCACGTGCGTGACCTCGGCGAGGTCGCCGACATCTACGACTCCTTCAAGGACCCGCGCACCCGTGCGGCCATCCGTCATGTGACCCGTGCGGTCGTGGACTGGAAGGGCCAGATCGTCACGATGGCCGACCGGGCCTACCTGACCGAGGCCATGCCGATGCTCGTGGTGTGGGGCGCGGACGACCTCGTCATCCCCGTCGCCCACGCCAGCAACGCGAGCGCGCTCGCCCCGACGGCGCGGATCGAGATCGTCCCGAACGCGGGCCACTTCCCGCACAAGGACCACCCCGAGCGGTTCGCCAAGATCGTGCGCGACTTCATCCGCACCACGGAGCCTGCGCACTACGACCGCACCCGCTGGCGCGAGCTGCTCGAGGAGGGCGCGCTGCGGTTCCCGGTCCAGGCCGAGGCAGGCGAGTCGCCGGTCGCGCCGGTCCACTCCGTTCGTCGCGCTGCCGGCGCCTGACGGCTCCTGCACGAGAGCGGGACCGGCCCCTGAGTCGCTGGGCAACTCAGGGGCCGGTGGCCGTGGTGCGGGGTCGTACGGGTTGTGGCCGGGGAAGCCGTCAGGCGTCCCCGCCCTCCTGCTTGATGTCCTGGGTCGCGGTCGGGTCGTCGATGCGGTAGCGCTCGGCTGCCTCGACGACCTTCTCCACCGGGAACTCGCCGGCGTCGGCGAGGGCCTGCAGCGCCTGCACGACCACGCTGACGGCGTCGATGTGGAAGAAGCGACGCGCGGCGGGACGGGTGTCGGCGAAACCGAAGCCGTCGGCGCCGAGGACGCGGTAGTCGGCCGGGACCCAGCGCGCGATCTGCAGGGGCACGGCGCGCATGTAGTCCGACACGGCGACGATGGGGCCCTGCGCGCCGGCGAGCTTGTCGCTGACGTAGGCGGTGCGGCGCTCCTCGCCCGGGTTCAGCAGGTTCCACTGCTCGGCGGCGGCGCCGTCGCGGGCCAGCTCGTTCCAGGACGTGACCGACCACAGGTCCGACTGCACGCCCCAGTCCTCGGCGAGCATGCGAGCGGCGTCCTCGATCCAGGGGAAGCCGACGCCGGAGGCCATCAGCTGGACCCGGGGACCCTCGCCGTCGGCGGTCGAGACCTGGTGGATGCCGCGCAGGATGCCGTCGACGTCCACGTCGGACGGCTCGGCCGGCTGGGAGACCGGCTCGTTGTAGACCGTCAGGTAGTAGATGACGTCCTCGCCCTGACCCTCGGGGCCGCCGGTGCCGTACATCCGCTCGAGACCGTCCTGCATGATGTGGCTGATCTCGTAGGAGAAGGCCGGGTCGTAGTGCACGACCGCAGGGTTGGTCGCCGCGAGGAGCGGCGAGTGGCCGTCGGCGTGCTGCAGGCCCTCGCCGGTGAGCGTGGTGCGACCGGCGGTGGCGCCGATCAGGAAGCCACGGGCCAGCTGGTCGGCCATCGCCCAGATCGAGTCGCCCGTGCGCTGGAAGCCGAACATCGAGTAGAAGATGTAGAACGGGATCATGTGCTCGCCGTGGGTGGAGTACGCCGACCCGGCTGCGGTCGCCGACGCCATGGCGCCCGCCTCGGAGATGCCCTCGTGGAGCATCTGGCCCTGCGCGGACTCCTTGTAGGACAGCAGCATCTTGCGGTCGACCGACTCGTACTGCTGGCCGCCGGGGTTGTAGACCTTGGCGCTCGGGAACATCGAGTCCATGCCGAAGGTGCGGTACTCGTCGGGCGCGATCGGCACGACGCGGTCACCGATCTCCGGGTCCTTCATCCAGTCACGGAGCAGCCGGACGACCGCCATGGTGGTGGCGAACTTGTTCTTGCCCGAGCCCTGCTTGAGCTCGGAGTACATCTCGTCGCCGGGCAGCTTGAGGGCGGTGGCGCGGTTGATCCGGCGCGGGATCGAGCCGCCGAGGGCCTCGCGGCGCTCGAGCATGTACTCGATCTCCGGTGCGTCGGCGCCGGGGTGGAAGAACGGGGCGCCGCCGGTCTTCTCGTAGGACTCCTCGAGGTCGCGGTCGCTGATCGGGAGGTAGAGCCGGTCGCGGAACTTCTTGAGGTCCGGGAGGGTCAGCTTCTTCATCTGGTGGGTGGCGTTCTTGCCCTCGAGGGCGTCGATCGTCCAGCCCTTGATGGTGTGCGCCAGGATCACCGTCGGCTGACCGGTGTGCTTGCTGGCCGCGTCGAACGCGGCGTAGACCTTGCGGTAGTCGTGGCCGCCGCGCGGGAGCTTCTCGATCTGGGTGTCCGACATGTGCTCGACCATCTTGCGCAGGCGCGGGTCGGTGCCGAAGAAGTGGTCGCGGACGTAGGCGCCGTCCTCGGTCGAGTAGGTCTGGAACTGGCCGTCCGGGGTGGTGTTCATCCGGTTGACCAGGACGCCGTCGACGTCCTTGGCGAGCAGGTCGTCCCACTCGCGGCCCCACACGACCTTGATGACGTTCCACCCGGCGCCGCGGAAGTTGGCCTCGAGCTCCTGGATGATCTTGCCGTTGCCGGTGACGGGGCCGTCGAGCTGCTGGAGGTTGCAGTTGATGACCCAGGTGAGGTTGTCGAGCTCCTCTCGGGCCGCGACGCGGATCGCGCCGAGCGACTCGGGCTCGGCCATCTCGCCGTCGCCCATGAACGCCCACACGCGCTGCTGGCTGGTGTCCTTGACGCCGCGATTGTCGAGGTAGCGGTTGAAGCGCGCCTGGTAGATCGAGCCGATGGCCGTGAGGCCCATCGAGACGGTCGGGAACTCCCAGAAGTCCGGCATCAGGCGCGGGTGGGGGTACGACGGCAGGCCGGCGCCCTTGCCGTGCTGGACCTCCTGGCGGAAGCGGTAGAGCTGCTCCTCGCTCAGGCGGCCCTCGAGGAACGCGCGGGCGTAGACGCCCGGCGAGCCGTGGCCCTGGATGTAGATCTGGTCCCCGCCGCCCTCGTGGTCCTTGCCGCGGAAGAAGTGGTTGAAACCGACCTCGTAGAGGCTCGCCGACGACTGGTAGGTCGCGATGTGACCGCCGACCTCGAGGCCCTTGCGGTTGGCGGAGGACACCATCACGGCGGCGTTCCAGCGGATGAAGGCGCGGATGCGGCGCTCGACCTCCTCGTCGCCGGGGAACCACGGCTCGCGCTCCGGCGGGATGGTGTTGATGTAGTCGGTGGAGCGCAGGGCCGGCACGCCGACCTGCTTCTCACGCGCCCGCTCGAGCAACCGCAGCATCACGTAGCGCGCGCGGTCGCGACCCCGGTCGTCGAGCATCGCGTCGAAGGACGCGAGCCACTCCTGGGTCTCGTCGGGGTCGATGTCGGGCAGCTGGGTGGGGAGTCCCTCGTGGATCACCGGCACGATCGCCGGGCTCTTGCGGGACTTCTCGACGTCACTCACCCCTGCATCGTGTCACGCGACACGCCGCCACGAAATCTACCCGCGGGTAGGCGGGACGAGGCGTGCGACGACGGGCGGGACGAGGGCCGGACGAGCGGGGGACACGCCCCGCTGCGGGCGCCCGCCGAGCGGGACGGGGTTGCGGCGCCTGCTGTGTTCGGGTGGACTATGCGCAACCCGCGCACCGACGGGTATCCGAGCATGGGAGGCACTGCGTGAGTTCGACGGTGGGCGATTCTGCCCCGGCGACCGGGATCGGCGACCGACTGGGGCTGAAGCCCGGGATGGTCGTGCAAGAGCTCGGCTGGGACAACGACACCGATGACGAGCTTCGCGTCGCGGTCGAGGACTGCATCGATGCCGACATGGTGGACGGTGACTACGGCAACGTCGTGGACGCGGTGCTGCTGTGGTGGCGCGACGACGACGGGGACCTCGTGGACGGACTGGTCGACGCGCTGACCGATCTCGTCGGTGGCGGCTCGATCTGGCTGCTGACGCCGAAGGTCGGTCGTCCCGGCACGGTGGACGCAGCAGACGTCGCCGAAGCGGCCCCGATCGCGGGCCTGTCCCAGACGACGACGGCTTCGGTCAGCAAGGACTGGCAGGCCACCCGGCTGGTGGCACCGAAGACACCCGCGTGACACCAGCCGACCTCGCAGGGACGCTCTCGGGTGTCGGCACGACCGTTCGCGTCCTCGGGCGCGCCGGTGTGATCCGCCCCTACGGACCGCGCACGCTCGTCGACATCGGGCGCCTGGTGCTCCGCTGGGGGACCGGACCGGCGGGGGGCTTCGCCACCCTGGCGGCCCGCTCGCCCCACCAGGTGGGCGTCGTCGACGAGCTCGGCGAGCTGACCTGGGGCGAGCTGCAGCGGCGGTCCAACTCGCTGGCGCGCGCCCTGGCCGAGCGGGGCGTCCGCGAGGGCGACTCGGTGGCGGTGATGTGCCGCAACCACCGGGGCTTCGTCGACGCCTCGGTCGCGGTCGCCAAGCTGGGCGCCGACATCCTCTACCTCAACACCGCCTTCGCCGGCCCGCAGCTGGTCGACGTGCTCGAGCGCGAGGCGCCGAGCATGGTCATCCACGACGAGGAGTTCACCGGGCTGCTGGCCGGAGCGCCGGTCGAGCGCCGCGTGCTCGCGTGGACCGACGACGAGGTCGGCTCCGCCGAGCGCCTCGAGCAGCTCGTGTCGGCGTACGACGAGTCCGACCTCCACCCGCCACAGCGCCACGCCCGCATCGTGATCCTCACCTCCGGCACCACCGGCACGCCCAAGGGCGCGCCGCGCAAGGAGGCGGGGATCGACGCGGCGGTGTCGCTGCTGTCCCGGATGCCGCTGCGCGCGGGGTGGCGTACGCACATCGCGGCGCCGTTGTTCCACACCTGGGGCTTCGCCCACCTCGCCCTCGCGATGCTGCTGGGCTCGACGGTCGTGCTGCGTCGCACCTTCGACCCCGCCACCGCGCTGCGGACCGCCCAGGATGAGCGCTGCCAGTCGATGGTGGTCATCCCCGTCATGCTCCAGCGGATGCTCGCGCTGGATCCCGAGGAGCTCGACGCGGTCGACCTCAGCCGGGTCGAGGTCGTCGCCTCGTCCGGGTCGGCGCTGCCCGCGACGCTGGCGCAGGCGTGGATGGACCGCTTCGGCGACAACCTCTACAACATCTACGGCTCCACCGAGGTGGCGTACGCCTCGATCGCCACCCCCGAGGACCTCCGCGCAGACCCGACGTCGGCGGGCAGGCCGCCGTACGGCACCGTCGTCCGGATCCTCGACGAGGCCGGCGCCGCGCTGCCGCAGGGCGAGACCGGCCGGATCTTCGTGGGCAACGGCCTGCTCTTCGAGGGCTACACCCACGGCGGGTCCAAGGAGGTCGTGGACGGCTTGATGTCGTCGGGTGACGTGGGCTGGTTCGACGACGCCGGGCGGTTGCACGTGGCCGGCCGTGACGACGACATGATCGTGTCCGGTGGGGAGAACGTCTTCCCGCAGGAGGTGGAGGACTGCCTGGTCACCCACGACGCCGTCGGCGAGGTCGCTGCGATCGGCGTCGAGGACGACGACTATGGTCAGGGTCTGCGAGCCTTCGTGGTGCGCGTCGGCGAGGTGTCGGCGGACGAGCTGCGCGAGCACGTGAAGGCGAACCTGGCGCGCTTCAAGGTGCCGCGCGAGATCGTCTTCGTGGACGAGCTCCCGCGCAATGCCACCGGCAAGGTCCTCAAACGGGAGCTGGCACGGCACGGCGAGGCACCGGATGACGACGGCACCAACGACGACCACGACGACAAGGACGGCAGGCAGGCGTGACGAGCGAGGGGCTGTGCATCGGCGACGAGGCGCCCGACTTCATCCTGCGTGACCAGTTCGGCCAGGACGTGCGCCTGAGCGACTTCCGCGGACGCAAGGCGGTCGCGCTGATGTTCTTCCCGTTCGCGTTCACCGGCGTGTGCACCGGCGAGCTGTCAGGGGTGCGCGACCGGCTCGACGAGTTCCTCAGCTTCGACACCGAGGTGCTGGCGCTGTCGTGCGACTCGGTCTACGCGCTGCGCAGCTTCGCCGAGGCGGAGGGGCTCAACTTCCCGCTGCTGTCCGACTACTGGCCGCACGGCGCGGTGGCGTCGGCGTACGAGGTGTTCGACCCCGTCAAGGGGGCGCCGCGGCGCTCGTCGTACGTCGTGGACCGCGACGGTCGGCTCAGCTGGGCGGTGCACAACGCCAACCCCGACGGACGCGACCTCGACGAGCACATCCGAGAGCTCCAGGCGGCTGTCGGCTGAGGCTCGTGGCCGGTGGTCTAGACAGTTCTGTGGCAATCGGTGGAAACCGGGTGCGCCTTGGGGGACTGGTGTAATCTTTGACGTGTTGAGCCGCTGGTGACCCGAGACGCCAGCGGCTCAACTCATTTCATCTCGCGCGTGGCGGGTGGCCGGTGACGGGATTCGAGCGGGACCTAGGTGTCCCGTAGTCTGTGCCGCGCGCGTCGGTAGCTCAGCGGTAGAGCACTCGGTTTACACCCGAGCGGTCGGCGGTTCGAAACCGTCCCGACGCACCCCTTGCTCCCGCTCCGTGAGAGCCCTCTCATCGGCGCCTCACCGTCGGCTCACGGCCGCGCTGGAGTCTTCTCGCACACCGGGGCCGCACCGGCCCCCGACGAGAGGAACCATGATGAGGAAGCTGCTCCCCACCGCGCTCCTGGGCATCGCCGGCCTGACCGCCTTCGGCCTGATCGGCATGTCGTCGCCCGTCGTCTCCTCGACTGCCGACGAGGCCACCAAGCGCGAGGACGACGCGCCGTCGCTGGTCCTGGTCGGCGACGACGACGATGACGACACCAACGACGACACCGACGGTGACGACGACACCGACAGCCCGTCGTACACCGACCAGAGCCGCGACACCAACGACCACACCAACAGCCGCGTCACCGGGGTCAGCCGCGACCGCGACCTCAGCCGGGGTGACAAGACCCGCGACTGGACGCGCGACGGCGGCGACAAGACGCGCGACAAGACCGCCGACAGCACCAACGACCGCAGCCGCAACGACACCCGTCGCTGACCGACAGCGGCCGAGGAGGGCGAGATGGGCAGGAACGACGACGGCTGGCACCTCGACGAGGGTGAGCTCCTCGCTCCCGGGCTGAGCGCACTGCGCCGCCTCGGTGGCGGCGCGGCCTACGAGGCCTGGCTCTGCTTCGACGAGGTGACCTGGTCGCCCGTGGTCGTCAAGGTCCTGCGTCCCTCCCAGGTCGAGGACGAGTCCTCCCGGCGCGGCCTGCGCCGGGAGGTGCTCGCCCTCGACACCGTCAACCATCCCGTGGTGGTCCGCGGGCTGCGTGACGGGCAGGACGGGGACCGCCCGCACGTCGTGCTGGAGCACATCGACGGACCACGCCTGTCGAGCCTCATCCGTCGCTACGGCCGGCTCCAGGAGCAGCAGTACCTGCCGCTGGCCATCGACATCGCCGCGGCGCTCCACTACTTCACCCACATCGGGTGGACCCACCTCGACATCAAGCCCAGCAACGTCATCATGGGCGCCCCCGCGCGGCTCATCGACCTGTCGGTCGCCCGCCCGGAGGAGGACGCCCGACGGCTGCGCCACCCGATCGGCACCGACGCCTACATGTCGCCGGAGCAGTGCGACCCGGGTGAGCACGTCCCGTCCTTCGCCTCCGACGTCTGGGGCCTCGGCGCCACGCTCTTCCACGCCGTGGCCGGGCAGCGCCCGTTCGCGCACGGCGACCCCGACGCCGACGACGTACGCCAGCGCTTCCCGCAGCTCGTCGACGCGCCCGCCGCGCTGCCCGACGGCGTACCCGGTCGGGTCGCCGAGGTGATCGCGGCCTGCCTGCGTCGTGACCCTGCCGAGCGGCCGCTGCCGCACGAGGTCGCCGAGGCGCTCGAGCCGGTGCTGGCCGGCCTGCCCCGCGGGTCGCTGGCGGGCTTCAGGATCAGGGACTGACGCCCCGCTGGGCGGTCACGGGTCGAGTCGGTAGCCGACTCCCCGGACCGTCGAGATCGCACCGGTGCCGAGCTTCTTGCGGAGGTAGCCGACATAGACGTCGACGACGTTGGAGCCGGGGTCGAAGTCGTAGCCCCACACCAGGTCCAGCAGCTGCTCGCGGGTGAGGACCTGGCCGGGGTTGAGCAGGAAGATCTCCGCGAGCGCGAACTCGCGGGCCGAGAGCTCGGACTCACCCCGGGGCCCGGAGATCCGGCGCGTACGCCGGTCCAGGCGCAGGCCGCCGACGACGAGGTCGTCCCCGTTCGCGGGAGCGTCGACAGGCGCGAGCGCGCGCAGCCGCAGCCGCACCCGGGCCATCAGCTCGGCGAAGCGGAACGGCTTGGCCATGTAGTCGTCGGCGCCGCTGTCGAGGGCGGTGACGGTGTCGGTGACGGAGTCGCGAGCGGTGAGGATGATGACCGGCATCCGGCTGCCCTGGGAGCGTAGCTGGTCGAGGACCTCGAAGCCGTCCATCCCCGGCAGACCGATGTCGAGCACCATGAGGTCGAAGCGGCCCGAGAGCGCCTCGTCGAGCCCGGTCGGTCCGTCGGAGGCGACGGTCGGCTGGTGGCCCTCGGCGCGCAGGCCCTTGGCCACGAACGAGGCGATGCGGTCCTCGTCCTCGACGATCAGGATCTGGGCCATCTGCGGTCCTCTCTCAGGTAGCTGGTCATCGTCCGAGCGTCCGCTCGGGCAGGACGATCTCCACGTGCGCGCCCCGGGGCTCCGCGTCGAGGATGACGACCTCGCCGCCGTGGGCGTCGGCGATGGCGCGCACGATGCTCAGGCCCAGGCCGAACCCGTCGTCACCGGCGCGCACGCTGCTGCGTCCGAAGCGCTCCAGCACCGCCTCCCGGTCCTCGGGGCGGATGCCGTCGCCGGTGTCGCGGACCCACAGCCGGACCAGGCCGCCTTCGCGGGCCGACCCGACGGCGATCACGGCTCCGGGGTCGGTGTGCTTCACCGCGTTGTCGGCGAGCTGGAGGAGTGCCTGGGTGATGCGCTGCTCGTCGAGCACCGCGCGGCCGTGGGCGGCGTCGTCGAGCTGCCAGTCGCGCTCTCCCAGAGCCCTGGCCTTGGCGAGCACAGACCGGGTGAGCTCGCCGAGCTCCACCTCGCCCATGACGAGGAAGTCGGGGCGCCGGCTCTTGGCCAGCAGGATCAGGTCGGTCACCAGGCGCGACATCCGGTCGACCTCGTCGAGCACGAGCTCGCGGGTCTGCTCCAGGTCGGCGGGATCGGTGGGGTCGAGCAGCTCGAGGTGACCGCGGACCACGGTGAGCGGGGTCTTGAGCTCGTGGCCGGCGTCGTCGAGGAACTGCCGCTGGGCGGTGAACCCGGAGTCGAGGCGCTCGAGCATGCCGTTGATGGTGCGGGTCAGGGCGGTGATGTCGTCGTTGCCCTGCTCGACGATGCGGCGCGAGAGGTCGGTCGCGGTGATCTCGCGCGCGGTCTCCTCCAAGGTGCGCAGCGGGGCCAGCAGTCGCCCGGACTGGAAGGCCGCGATCGTCGTGATGAGGCCCAGCGACAGCAGGGCGACGAGGGAGTAGGTCCGGAGGGTGCGGTTGAGCTCCTCGTGCTCGTCGCGCAGGAAGTTGGCGATGACGAGCGCCCCGTCGCCCTGGGCGTTGGTCACGGGCACGAGGGTCACCCACGTCTCCCCGAAGGCGGCGGAATCGATGATCCTCGTCCCGCCCACCTCCGCGAGGTCCTGGACCGCCTGCTGGTAGGCCGGCTCGTCGAGCACCTCCTGGCCGTAGCGGTTGCGGGTGGCGATCGTGCCCTCGCCGCTGGTGTAGCCCACCAGCAGCTCGTCGTCATCGGGGACGTTGCGGGTGAGGAAGACCTCGAGGACACGGCGTACGTCGTCGAACCGCTCGCCGGTGTTGGGGTCGCGGCGCAGGTTGCGGAACTCCTCGATCTCCTGGCTGATCTGGGAGGTGACCTGTCGCTCGATGCGCGCGGACTCGAGGGCGTGGACGAGCAGCCCCGCTCCGCTCATCGCGGCAGCAGTGAGGACGGCGATGACGACGGTGATGCGGGTCCGGACCGAGACACGCGTGGAGCGTCGGCGGACACCGTCAGTCGTCCCCGTCGGTCCGCTCGTCGTCGGTGTCGTCATCCTCAGGCCCGTCGTCGTCCCAGTCGTCGTCGTCATCCTCCCCGACCGGTGTCGGCACCGGTGTCACGACGCGGGCCTCCTCGCCCCCACCGCGGCCGGACCCGTCACGGCGCTGCTCCTCGTCGCGCTCCACCGGGCGCTCGCGGTCGTCGTCCGGAGTCCTCTCGCGCGTGGGTGTCCCCGGCGTCCCCGACGCTGGAGCGTCCGGCGGGTCGGCCGGTGCGTCTCGCAGGATGACGGGGCTGTGGTCGGCGGGCGGTGGCGCGCCGGGGGATGCCAGCGACCCGGCGACGTACGCCGCGACCGGCACGACGAGCGCCAGCAGCAGCAACACCTTCGGCAGCGGACCCACGCCTCCATCGTGCGCACGGATGCTGGAACGAGCATGAGAGCCGGATGAGAGAGCTCTCATGTGCGGCCACCCCTGGGCGCAGGTCCGCTCACCGACGTGCTCGTGCCGTCCGTCGCACCTGGTGCGACGAGTCGTCGTACGGGGGTTGTGGCGCATGCCACAGTGGCGGTGCCACACGCCACCGGACCAGGGAGCTGCCGTGATCGTCCCCTTCAGCGTCACCGACTTCATCGAGCGGGCCGCCGCCGTCTACGGCGAGCGCCCGGGTTTCGTCGACGAGCCCGACCAGCCGGCCGCCTCGCTCGGCACGCTGACCTACGCGGAGGCGTACGCCCTCGCGCAGCGCCAGGCCGCCCGGCTCGACGAGCTGGGCATCGACGTCGGCGAGCGGGTCGCGGTGCTGAGTCACAACTCGGCGCGGCTGCTGACGTCGTTCTTCGGTGTGTGCGGGTCGGGCCGGGTGCTGGTGCCGATCAACTTCCGGCTGCGTCCCGACGAGATCGCCTACATCGTGGCCCACTCGGGGGCACGGGTGCTCTACGTGGACCCCGAGCTGGTCGAGTCGGTGTCGGGCATCGACGTGGAGCACCGCTTCGTGCTCGGCGAGGACGAGTCGATGTTCGCCGCCCCCGGCGTGGAGCCGCGGGCGTGGGAGCCGGACGAGAACGCGACGGCGACGATCAACTACACCTCTGGGACCACCGCACGCCCCAAGGGTGTGCAGCTCACGCACCGCAACCTGTGGACCAACGCGGTCACCTTCGGCCTGCACGCAGGCGTCACCGACCGCGACGTCTACCTCCACACGCTGCCGATGTTCCACGCCAACGGGTGGGGGATGCCCTTCGCGATGACCGGCCTGGGCGTCCCGCAGGTCGTGCTGCGCAAGGTCGACGGCGCGGAGATCCTGCGTCGGGTCAGGGACCACGGCGTGACCGTGATGTGCGCGGCGCCCGCCGTCGCGGCAGCGGTGCTCGATGCCGCCCAGGACTGGGAGGGCGAGATCCCCGGGCGCGACCGGGTCCGGATCATCATGGCCGGTGCGCCGCCGCCGACGAAGACCGTCGTCCGGGTCGAGGAGGAGCTCGGCTGGGAGTTCGTGCAGATCTACGGCCTCACCGAGACCTCACCGCTGCTGACCGTCAACCGCAGCCGCGCCGAGTGGGACGACCTGCCGGCGGAGGAGCGGGCAGCGAAGCTGGTGCGGGCCGGCGCGCCCGCGATCGGCGTACGCCTGCGCACCGACGAGCACGGCGAGGTGCTGGCGCGCTCCAACGTGATCCTCGAGGGCTACTGGGAGCGGCCCGACGAGACGGGCAAGGCGCTGGTGGACGGGTGGTTCCACACCGGTGACGGGGGAGTGGTCGGCGACGACGGCTACCTCACGATCAGCGACCGCAAGAAGGACGTCATCATCACCGGCGGCGAGAACGTGTCGTCGATCGAGGTCGAGGACGTGCTGTTCTCGCACCCGGCGGTGGCCGAGGTGGCGGTGATCGGCGTGCCCAGCGAGAAGTGGGGCGAGACCATCAAGGCGCTCGTCGTGCTGGCCGACGGGGCGAGCGCGGACGAAGCCGAGCTGATCGCGTGGTGCAAGGACAGGGCCGCGGGCTACAAGGCGCCCACGTCGATCGAGTTCCGCGACGAGCTGGCCCGCACGGCCACCGGCAAGCTGCAGAAGTTCAAGCTGCGCCAGCCCTACTGGGAGGGTCAGGAGCGGCAGGTCAACTGACCCCCGGATACTGGCGCCATGCCCACCCTCGCTGAGGTCGTCGACCTGCTGCACGCCTGGTACCCGCCGGAGACCGCGGATGGCTTCGACGCCGTCGGCCTGGTGGCCGGAGACCCGTCGGCCGAGGTCGTGAAGGTGATGTTCGCGGTCGACCCGACGATCGAGGTGGCGCGCGAGGCCGTCGGGTGGGGCGCCGACCTGCTGGTGGTCCATCACCCGCTCTTCCTCACGCCCGTCAGCTCGGTCGCCGCGACCACGCCCAAGGGCCGCACCCTGCACACGCTCACCTCCGGCGGCTGCGCGCTCCTGACGGCGCACACCAACGCCGACCAGGCAACTTCCGGCGTCTCCGAGGCGCTCGCGCTCGCCCTCGGGCTGCGCGACCTGGCGCCGATCCGTCCGGCCGGCGAGGGCGCGAGGACCGGCACCGGACGCGTCGGGACGGTCGCGGAGACGACGCTCGAGGCCTTCGCGGTCCGGGTGGGCGAGGCGCTGCCGGCCACCGCGCACGGCGTACGGGTCGCGGGTGCTCCGGACCGGGCGGTGCGGCGGGTCGCCGTGTGCGGCGGGTCCGGGGACTTCCTGCTCGACGAGCTGGCCCACGGTGACGTCGACGCCTACGTCACCAGCGACCTGCGCCACCACCGGGCGGCGGAGTTCCTCGAGCACGGAGGACCCGCGTTGGTCGACGTGGCGCACTGGGCTGCGGAGTGGACGTGGCTCCCGGTGGTGGAGGCTCGGCTGCGCGAGGCCATGGGCGATAGGGTCGACACCCGGGTCAGCACGCAGTGCACCGACCCGTGGTCGTTTCGCTACTGAAGTCCCAGGAGAGCCGTTGAAGGCCGATCCCACCCACCAGGTCCAGCTGCTCGACGTCGCAGAGCTCGACCGCCGCGTCGCCCAGCTGCGCCACCAGCGCTCGACGCTCCCGGAGCTCGCCGAGATCGCGGCGCTGACCGCTGAGCGCACCGCGCTGACCGACCAGGTGCGCGACGCCCGCATCGTCGTCGACGACCTCACCGTCGAGCAGGCCAAGGCCGATCGTGAGGTCGAGCAGGTCAGGACGCGGCGCGAGCGCGACCGGACCCGGATGGACACCGGACAGATCACGAACCCGAAGGACCTCGAGCGGATGCAGCACGAGCTCGTCTCGCTCGAGCGCCGGATCTCCACGCTCGAGGACGCCGAGCTCGAGGTGATGGAGAAGCTCGAGGAGGCCCAGCAGGTGCTCGACGGCCTGGGCATCCGCGCTGACGACATCGACGCCCGCCTCGCCGAGCTCGTCGCCGCCCGCGACGAGAAGCAGGCCGGGATCGACGCCTCCCTCGCCGAGGTCACCGCCGCCCGCGGCCCCGCCGTCGACGGCGTCCCCGACGCCCTGCTGGCGCTCTACGAGCGGCTGCGCGAGCAGAAGGGCATCGGCGCGGCGCTGCTGCGCGCCCGCCAGTGCGGCGGCTGCAACATGACGCTCGACGCCTCCGAGCTGTCCCGGATCCGGTCGGCCCCGGTCGACGAGGTGGTCCGGTGCGAGGAGTGCCAGCGCATCCTCGTGCGCACCGACGAGTCGGGACTCTGAGAGCCGCTCGAGCATGCGCCTCGACGCGGAACTGATGGCCGCGCGGGGGCGTACGTCCCTGCGGGCCAGGTTCGCGCGGCTGCGGTCCAAGGCCTGGGTCATCGGCCAGTGCGCGATCGCGGCCGGCGTCGCGTGGTGGCTCGCCGCCGACGTCCTCGGCCACCGGCTGCCGTTCTTCGCGCCGATCGCGGCCGTCGTGTCGCTCGGCATGTCATACGGCCAGCGCCAGCGCCGCGTCGCGGAGGTCACGGTGGGCGTGGCGCTCGGGGTGTTCCTGGGCGACGCGACGACCCACCTCATCGGCTCGGGCGGACCCCAGATCGCCCTCATCGTCGCGGCCGGCATGTCGATCGCGCTCCTGCTCGACGCCGGGCAGCTGCTGCTCATCCAGGCGGCCGTGCAGGGCATCGTGGTGGCGGCGCTGGCGCCGGCTCCCGGTGATGCCTTCGTCCGCTGGACCGACGCCCTCATCGGCGGCGCGGTGGCGCTCGTGGCGGCCACCGTGGTCCCGCGCGCGCCGCTGCGCAAGCCGCGCGACCAGGCGGCGGTGGTGGTGCGCAAGATCGCCGAGCTGCTGCGGTCGTCGTCGGACCGGCTCGGCGACGGCGACGCCGAGCGGGCACTCGCGATGCTGCGCGACGCCCGGTCCACGGACGTGCTGATCTCGGAGCTGCGTGCGGCCTCGGAGGAGGGCCTGTCGGTGGTGAGCTCCTCGCCGTTCCGGCGTCGTCACGGCGAGCACCAGCGCCGGCTCGCGGAGCTCGTCGAACCACTCGACGTGGCGCTGCGCAACACCCGCGTCGTCGTACGCCGCGTCGCCGTGGCGTGCCACCGCCGCGAGCCGGTCCCGGCGTCGTACGCCGCGCTGATGCGCGACCTGGCCGAGCTCGCCGAGCGGGTGGCCGACGAGCTCGTCGCCGACCGGATGGCGACCGCGGTGATCGACGACCTGGTCTCGCTCGGGAGGGCCACCGCGACCGTCGAGCACAGCCACGACCTGTCGGCCGAGGTGATCCTCGCCCAGGTGCGCTCGATCATCGCCGACCTGCTCGCGCTGTGCGGGATGGACCCGCTCGAGGCAACCGACGTGATCCCACTGCGCTGATCAGACCTGGGTGACGACCACGTCGAGCTGGGTGCCCTTCGGCGTCGGCTCGCCGACCTCGACGCTCCAGCCGAGGCGGGCCAGCGTCTCGGCGAGGGCTGCCGGCGTACGCGGGTCGGCCCCGTCCTCCAGCAGCGCGCGGACGATGCGGCCCTTGGTGGCCTTGTTGAAGTGGCTCACCACGGTGCGCCGCCCGTCGGACTCGTGGAGCACGCGCACGGTCGCGACGTGGCGGGCCAGGTCCTTGCCGGGGCGCCAGAAGGCGGCGTACGTGCTGGAGCGGAGATCGACGAGCAGGCCACCGCGCATCGCGTCCGTGACCGCCTCGCCGAGGACCTCGCGCCAGGCGGCCGCCACCGGGCCGACGCCGGGCAGGACGGCGTCGCCGGAGAGCCGGTAGGCCGGGATCCGGTCGCCGGGGCGGACGATGCCGAACAGCGAGCTCGTCACGGCCAGGCGTGAGGTCGCGCGACGGCGGGCGGCGGGGGAGAGCGTCGCGACGTCGAGGGCGTCGAAGAGGACCCCGGTGTAGATCGCGTCGGCGCGGGCCGTCGGTGCGGTGCGGAGAGCGGCGTTGCGCTCGACGAGGTCGCGCTGGGTGGCACCGAGGCCGAGCACGTCGGCCGCCCGGTCGGGGTCCTCCTCGCACAGGCGGGTCAGTGCCTCGAGCAGCTCGCTGCGGGTCGCGGTGAGCCGGGGGGCGGCGAGGGAGTCCAGGTCGAGGGGCTTGCCGCGACGCGGCGCGGACTTGCCCTCGCTGGGCGGCAGCAGGATCAGCACGCGCGCAAGCGTAGGCAGCGG
This sequence comes from Nocardioides furvisabuli, assembly GCF_021083185.1. Taxonomy (GTDB): domain Bacteria; phylum Actinomycetota; class Actinomycetes; order Propionibacteriales; family Nocardioidaceae; genus Nocardioides; species Nocardioides furvisabuli. The sequence continues at coordinate 24,858 of NZ_JAIGQB010000006.1, forward strand.
TGCTGGGTCCTCTGTGGCTAGGGTCAGGGGTATGCCCAGCAACCGCGTGGTGAAGGTCCGTTCGAGCGGCGACGGCGTCACCGCGCAGGAGATGCGCGACGGCATCGCCGCGATCCAGCAGGAGATGCAGGTCTCCGCGGCGTTCCCGGAGGAGGTCGAGCGTGCCGCCTCGCAGGCGGCCGCCGAGCCCCGGCTCCCGGACCTGGATCGCACCGACATCGAGCTGGTCACGATCGACCCCGAGTCGGCGCGCGACCTCGACCAGGCGCTGCACATCGAGCGGGACCCGGACACCTCCGGCGGCTACGTCGTGCACTACGCGATCGCCGACGTCGCCGCCTTCGTCACGCCCGGCGACCCCGTCGACGTGGAGGCCAACCGCCGCGGCGAGACGCTCTACGGGGCGGACTCCAAGATCCCGCTCCACCCCACCGTGCTCAGCGAGGACACGGCGTCGCTCCTGCCGGACCAGGTGCGTCCGGCGCTGCTGTGGACCATCAAGGTCGACGAGACCGGCGAGGGCACCGACGTCCAGGTCGAGCGCGCCTTGGTCCGCTCGCGCGCCAAGCTGTCCTACGACCAGGTGCAGGCCGACGTCGACGCCGGCCGCGAGAGCGAGCTCATCGGCCTGCTGCGCGAGGTCGGCGAGCTCCGGCTCGCGCGCGAGGCGTCCCGTGGCGGGGTCTCGCTCCCGCTGCCGGAGCAGGAGCTCGTGGAGGCCGGCGAGGGGCACTGGGAGCTGGAGTTCCGTCGCCTCACGCCGGTCGAGACGTGGAACGCGCAGATCTCCCTGCTCACCGGCATGGCCGCGGCGTCGCTGATGGTCTACGCACGGGTGGGCGTCCTGCGCACCCTCCCGCCGGCCGATCCGCGCGACGTGCAGCGACTGCACCGCACGGCGAGGGCCCTCGGCATCGCCTGGCCCGCCGAGCAGCTCTACCCCGACTTCGTCCGCACCCTCGACCCGTCCCGGCCCACGCACGCGGCGATGATCGTGGCGTGCACGCGGCTGCTGCGCGGCGCCGGCTACGTAACCTTCAACGGCGAGCTGCCGGAGCAGGCGCAGCACTCGGCGCTCGCCTCGGAGTACGCCCACGTCACCGCGCCGCTGCGGCGGCTGGTCGACCGCTACGCCGGCGAGGTCTGCGTTGCGCTGTGCGCGGGAACCGAGGTGCCCGAGTGGGTGGTCGCGGCGATGACCGAGCTGCCCGACACGATGCGAGAGTCCGGTCGGCGCGCCAACCAGTACGAGAACGCCATCGTCAACCTCTGCGAGGCCGAGCTGCTGCACGACCGGGTGGGCGAGCGCTTCGCCGCCGTGGTCGTCGAGGTGGACGAGAAGGACGCCACCAAGGGCGACATCACGATCGAGGACCCCGCCATCGAGGCGTCGGTCCGTGGTGAGCGCGACCTGCCGCTGGGCGAGGAGGTCACCGTCGAGCTCGTGCAGGCCGACCCCGCATCACGGTCGGTGGAGTTCCGGCTCGTCTGAGCGCCGTGCGGGACGACCCGCAGGCCGCACGGAACTAGGGCGTGCCGTCCGAGGCGATCCCCAGGGAGTGCATGCGTTCGCGGAACTGGGGAGAGGGAGCGATGTCGAGCTCACGCTCGATCAGGTCGGTCGTCTGGGCGGCGTGCAGGGCCGCCTCCGCGCGGTTCCCGTCGGCTATGTGGGCCTCGATCAGGACCAGGTGCGCGGACTCACGCAGCGGCTCGATCTCCATCGCGGCGTACGCCGCCTCGATGGCCCCGGTGATGTTGCCTGCCTGCACGCAGCTACGGCTCAACCCCTCGAGACATCGCATGCGCAGCTGGCGCGCCCGCTCGCGCTCGACCAGGAGCCAGTCCTCGTCCCAGCCGGGGAGGAGGTCGCGGCGGAGCACCAGGAGTGCCTCCAGGTCCCGCGCGGCCGTCGAGGCGGCCCACCGGTGTGGCCGCAGCACCTGCCGGAGGTCCACGAGCACACGGCCTGAGAGGCCGACCGTCTCACGGTCGCCGTCGAGGGCTGACGGAGCCGCCTGCCTCACGCGCCACAGCGCCGTGCGTAGGTTGCCCTGCGCCGGACCGTGGTGGGTGAACGGCCAGAGCTGGGCCGCCACCTGGTGCCGCATGACCGGTGACTCGCCGATCGCGAGGTAGGCGAGCACCCGCTGGGCCTGGAAGGGCAGGTGGACGTCCCGCTGCCCGACCTGCAATCCGAACCCGCCGAGCAGCTGCAACGAGGTCTCAGCCATCGCAGCCTCCATCGTCCAGCCCCTGCTCCCAACGCGCCTTCCATCGTCGTAGCGAACGAGCGTCAACGACCAGTCAACGCCGCGTCCTCGACGCCGAGCAAGATTCTGAGACGACGACTCCACGGGGAATGGACTCGAACCTACACGCGTCCTCCCTACGGTGCGGCGATGGAAGCACACTGGTGGGTGACCCTGGTCAGGGCTTGGCCGCAGGACGACGACGGAACCGGAATCGTGATCCGCATGATCAGCTCGTCGCTCGGCGAGGCGAACGGAGCCCGCGAGATCGACGAGATCAGCTTCGTCTCCATCGACGAGGCCGTCGACCGGCTCCGAGCCTGGCTCGTCACGGTGCAGCACGCGGGGGACTGAGTCGTGCACTGCCCGCGTCGGGCCACGACCCGCTCGCCGAGGCGATGTTGACTCGCGCGCTACGACGAAGCGACGACAGGTCCCACGGTGCGGAGACGGGTCCGTCCTAGCGTGACAGGCCTGTTCCTCGGCGCCGGGCTGGCGTCGAGCTCGCGGTGAAGGAGCGCTCGGATGCACCCCTCAGGAATCGACACCGTCGAGGAGCGCGGACTGCCCGACGGTGGCCCGCCCCGCGAGGGCGAGTCGCTCGCCGACCTCCACAGCCCCTTCGCGAACCAGCAGCTGTGGCTCGAAGCGCCGGGGGACGACGCCGTCCGGGAGTACCTGCCCGAGGTCGCCTCCCCCTTCACCGAGGCCCTGAGCTCCCACGGCGAGGCGTCGCTGGAGTCCGAGCTCATGGAGATGCTCCTCGGCGAGCTCGAGGACGAGGACTTCGTCGAGGGCCTGGAGGCCCTCGGCGTCGAGGCGGCCGGTCGGGCCATGACCGCCGGTCTGGTCTTCGACGGCGAGTCCGGGGTGCCCGTGATCGATGCGAGCGAGGCCGAGCGGTGGGTCGAGGAGGTCGGTGACCGGGCAGACCGGTTGCTGGCGGAGCTCGAGGACCGCTTCCGTGACCGACCCGTCGACGCCGTCAGCGACGAGGAGCTCGACGCGGCCACGGAGGCCTGCGGCGTGGAGGGCTTCGCCGACCCGCTGGATGCCCAGGAGCTCTTCTTCGGGCGCCTGAAGAAGAAGCTGCGCAAGATCGCGGGGGCCGCGAAGAAGTTCGTCAAGAAGGGGATCAAGCTCGCCTCGACGTTCTCCCCGCTCGGCCTCATCTTCAAGCGGCTTCGCCCGATCATCAAGCCGTTGCTCCGCAAGGTGCTGGCCAAGGCGATCGGCAAGCTCCCCCGGAGCCTGCGGGCGCCGGCCCGACAGCTGGCCCGTCGGTTCGGGCTGCAGGCCGAGCTGGGGACCGGTGAGCCGGAGAGCGAGGCCGACCTCTTCGCCGCCGAGTTCGACATGCAGGTCGCCGAAGCGATGTTGGCTCCCGACGAGGCCGCCGCGGAGGCCCTGGAGATGGAGCTGCTCGCCGAGGAGCGTGCGGATGAGGCCGAGGCCAACGTGGCCGAGCAGCTGGACCGGGCGCGCGACCGACTGACCCGCGACCTGCTGGCGGCGGAACCCGGGACGACGCCGACCCAGGCGATGGAGCAGTTCGTCCCCATGGCGATCCTGCCCATCGTCAGGACGGGCATCAAGCTGGTCGGCCGCCGTCGCGTCGTGAACTTCGTCGCCGGGCTGCTGGCGAAGCTGATCCGTCCCGTGGTCGGGTCCCAGCTGGCGAAGCCGCTGTCGGTGCAGATCGCCGACAAGGGACTGGGCCTGCTGCGGTTGGAGCACGAGGCGGAGTCGGGTCGCCTCGGCGCGGAGGCCGTGGTGGCCGCCGCCGAGGACGTCCTCGGAGAGGTCTTCTCGATGCCCGAGGAGCTGCTGGAGAACGAGCTGCTGGTCGAGTCCGTGGTGCAGGAGGCCTTCCACCGGGCGGCGGCGCGTCACTTCCCGGCCGAGATGCTCCGTGGAGACGTCCCCGCCGGCGGTTCGGGCGTCTGGGTCATGATGCCCCGCTCCACCAGCCCCGTGTACCGCTACCGCAAGTACAGCCAGCGGATCCCCGTCGTGCTGACCCGGGCGATGGCGCGCGAGGTCGTGCTCTCCGACGGCGAGACCCTCGAGGAGCGGCTCACGGACGACGGGGAGACCCGGTGGCCGGTCGACGTCGAGATGGAGGCGTACGAGCTGCTCCCGGGCGCCGACATCGGCCACCTGGTGCCGTTCGAGACCGACGGGCAGGACGGTTCTCGGCTCGAGGCCGCCGCCGAGTTCGACACCGTCGAGGAGGCGGGCGAGCTGCCGCTGCCCGCCGACATGGAGCGTTCGGCCCGGTTCCGCGGTCGGGGCAGGGGGAGGGGCCGCCAGCTGGTCCGGATCCGGGTGCGCGGCCGCGCGCTGCGCAAGCGTGCGCCGGCCTCGGTGCGGCTGGACCTCACCGGCACCCAGCCTTCCATCCGGCTCCACCTCTTCCTCGGCGAGCGCCGCGCCATGGCGATCGCGCAGAGCGTGGAGAAGCAGCAGCTCCGTGACGTGGTGGACGCCGTGCGCGCCGTGACCGGCCGACCCGTGCGCCGGGTGATCGCCCGGCGGCTCGGGGTCATGCTGAAGCGGCGCCAGATCGTGCGGGACACGGCCGCGGTCGCCGCGCTGACCGACCAGCTCTTCGACGGACTGCTGGCGACGCTGGCCAGCCAGCTCCCGACCCTCGGGAGCTCGCTGACCGCGTCGGCACGCGACCAGGCGGCAGGAATGACCGTCACCGCCGCGTTCCCCTTCGACTCCACCGATGCGATCGGCAAGGGTGCGCCGGGCCGGGTCACGCTCACGGTAGGACCGGGACGCCGCCGTGACTGACACCACGCAGCTCAGGGGCGAGGTGGCCCACTGGCGGCTCGCCGTGCGGGCCCTGGCCGACCTGGACACGGTTGCGGCCCCCGCCGCGTGGGAGGCCCTGGAGCACTACGTGGGGCGTCAGGTCCGCAGCAGCCTCACCGGCGTGATCACGTCGCTGGAGGGTGAGGCCGCCGCGCTCCAGGCCCGGGTCGACACCGGGCATCCGCCCGACGAGGTACGCCGGGGACTGCTGCGGCTCCGGTCCCGCTACCTGCGCGCCGAGACGCTGCTCGACTTCTACGGCGACGCCATCAACAGCCGCACCAACCCGGCGCTCGGCGCGCTGCTGCGTGGCTACGACACGATCGCGGCCGACTCCATGGCGACCATCCTGTCGCCGCTGGGGATTCCCTCGCCACCGGTCCTCACCTACGTGGACAAGGGCCTCGGCGCCAGCATCCTGCGCGCGGGGATCCGCCTCTGGGACCAGTCCCACCCGTCCCCTGTGGCCGCCATCAAGCTCACCCGGCACAACTTGTCCTTCCCGACCGCGCTGCTGCACGAGACCGGGCACCAGGTGCTGGCCCTGACCGGGTACAACGACGAGCTCGCGGCCCGGCTCGGCGTTGCCCTCGCACCGCGGTCGACCGAGGTCGCACGGCTCTTCGCCTCGTGGGCGAGCGAGCTGGGGGCCGACGTCCACGCGGTGCACCACGCAGGCTGGCCGCCGGCGTTCGCGCTCGCGAACGTCGTGGACGGCGACACCCGCTCGGTGCTGCGGATCCGCCCCGGAGACCCACACCCGCCGGCGCTGGTCCGCACCCTCTTCAACGTCGCGCTGGTCCGTGCCTGGTTCGGCGCCGGACCCTGGGACGACCTGGCGCACGCCTGGACGGAACGTCACGACCTGCGTCGCGCTGGAGCGCTCGGCGAGCTCACCGCAGAGTCGCTCGCCGCTCTCGACACGGTCGTGCAGGTCAGCTCGATGACGCCCATGCGGTGCTTCCGCGGCGCGAGCTTCGGCGACGTCCTCGACCCTCGCGGCGCCTCTCCCGAGCGGTTGCGCGAGCTCGAGCACCGTGCCGGGGACACGCTGCTGACCTCGGACTACCTGAAGCGTCGCGAACCGGTCCGGGTGCTGGCGCTGCTCTCGGCGCGCGGGCTCGCCGACCCCGCCCGGGCGGAGACCCACCGCCGGGCGCTGACCGACTGGGTCCAGGGCCTCGGGGGCTCGCCTGTCCCCCTCCCCGGCACCGGAGCAGCGGCATGAGACCCGGGCCGGTAGCGATCGCCGGCGGCCCTCGTGCCGCCACCGGCGTCCGGACACCCGCACCATCGACCGAGGAGCAGTCGTGAACACCAGCAGCTCGGGGAGCACCCCGCAGAGCGAGCAGCCGTCGACCCGGGACCAGCAAGCGCAGGTCGCCGAGCTCGTACGGGCCATGATCGAGGCCGTCCAGAGCGGCAGCCACGGTCCTCGACCTCCCTACGGACCAGACGGACCCGGCGCTGCCGCAGAGCTCACTCCCGAAGGTCGCGACTCGCTGTTCGGCTACGAGGTCCTCTCGGCCTGGATGGGACGGGCCGGGTCGGACCGCAACCCGTTCAGCAGCCGCCTGGCCGTCGTCGGCCGCGAGCCGAAGCAGAAGCTGACCGTGACACGGCCCGAGGACCTCGGCCGCGACCACACCGCGACGGTCGTCGCCACCGGAGGCAAGGAGGACGTGGTCCCGATCCGCGCCGGCAAGGCCACCCTCCAGACGATCGAGGACTCCGAGGACATCGCCTCGGTGGTGATCCGCGACCGGGACGGACGTCCCGTCGCCCTGACCGGTCGCCTCGGCCGCGTGGCGTCGAACGCGCCGCAGTAGAAGGAGAAGACGATGTTCCTCAACCTCGCGCAGGCATTCGAGAGCACCGCGGGCAACCCGCAGGCCCGGTACTCGGTGTTCCTGGTGCATCCGTTGCAGCTGAGTCGATGGCTCGAGGAGGCGTGGACCTCGGCCTCGAACATCCCGCCCGTCCTCCCGGGCGCGCAGAAGCCGTTCCTGGGCTCGGACACGATCGTGGAGGACCTCAACCTCCCGACCCAGCCGGGAGCGCCCCCGTTCCTGGCGGCGTCCGGCATCGGCAGCGACCCGGCGCTCGTCGACCAGTGGACCGACACCCTCGGACCGCAGAGCGTCGCGAGCTCGCCCGGCCTGATCTGGCACCACCTCATGTACGCCTACCTCGTCGAGTCGACCGGCGTCTTCGAGGTGGTGAGCGAGCTGCTCCGGCGCCTGGTGAACGGCGAGGGGCTCGGGCAGCTGACCCCTGAGGGCACGAAGTGGGTCCGCTCCACCGAGGAGCTGTTCTACCGTGACCCGCCGCTCTACTCCATCGGCGGTGTGGTCAGCGAGCTGCGGCCCTACCAGCGCATCAACCGGCGGCAGGCGTACTGGCGGCTCTTCGGCTTCGACCTGCCGCACCCGATCCCGAGCGGTGCACGGGGGTCGGCCGAGGCTGCCGCCTGGAAACGTGGCGCGGGAATGACGGCCAACAGCGACTTCCGCAGCAAGTGGACCGAGCTGCTGCGCCAGGTCTGGATGGGACTCGAGAACCGCGCCAACGCCTCGGGCGCGAACCCCACCGACCCCTCGTACGTCGCCCTGCTCTGCGAGGCGCTGCAGGACATGATGAACAACCGGCGTCGGGGTGGCCTGATGGCGCGGGAGGAGTTCGCGTACGTGACGGCGCTGAGCTGGTTCGACCTGACGCTGGAGGCCAACACGCCGATCGTCGTGGACCTGAAGGCCGAGGGAAGCTCACCCGACGAGCGACTCTCGCGGCTGGCCGAGCGGGTCGGGATGAAACCGGCTGCTCGCACCCGGGAGCTGCTCCTGCTGGCCCAGCCGGCCTCGGCGCTGCTGCGGGCCATCGAGGTCGGTCTGTTCAGCACGTCCGCCCAGGCGGAGACCCTGTTCACCGGCAACACGTCGCTCACCAACGACATGAACCGGCTCATCAACCTGTGGCAGTCGGCCACCGGCGACCGCGTGAAGGAGCGCCCCGCCGCGACGCGAGCCGCGACGGTTCCGAGCCAGCCGCTGCGCATCCCGAAGCCCGCCGAGTCGGAGCCGGCGAGCAACGGCGTCCCCAGGTGAGGAGTCGTCGTGAGCGGACTGGACCTCGGAGCCGAGCTGCGATCACCGTTCGCCCACGTGCCGGACCCCCGCGGCGAGCTCGACGAGCTCGACGAGCTCGGCGAGCTCGGCGAGCTCGGCGAGCTCGGCGAGCTCGACGAGCGGTGGCCGCCGCTGGAGGGTGAAGAGCCAGCGCAGGGACGGCCCCGGAACCACGGGGTGCCGTTCGCGCCCGACCCTCCGGCGGACGCGTTCTTCCCTGTGCGCAGCACCGACCCTCGCGGTGCCGAGGTGAGCTACGTCAGCGAGGACGGCCGTGGGGTCGGCAACGCGTCCCGTCGGTTCGGCGCCGGGCGCAGCGACGGCGCTCGGCGCCACGCTGCGATCGATCTCTATGCCAGGCGCGACGACGAGGTCGTGGCGTGCGAGGACGGGCGGATCGTCGCCTTCTTCGGGTTCTGCTGTGGCGCGACCAAGACGTCGTGGGCGCTGCTGGTCGAGCACCGGGACGTCGTCATCAACTACGGGGAGGTGGACCCGCGATCACTGGATCGGCTCGGGCTCCGCAAGGGCGACTCCGTGCGTGCCGGGCAGACCATCGCCTACATCGGCGTCAACCCGGGTGGCTCGAGCATGCTGCACTTCGAGACCTATGCGCCGGGCACCGGGCGCAGCCTCCGGTGGCCGGCGGCTTCCGCTGCACCGAGCGGCCTGCTGGACCCGACCCGCTACCTGCTCGCGCTCGCGCCGAGGTTCTCACCGGGCGCGACGTCACCAGCGCCGGCGACCGCGGGGTCTCCGGCCGCCCGACCCGAGCTCCGCAAGGGCAGTCGCGGGGAGGCCGTGCGGCGGCTCCAGCGGGCCCTGACCGCGGCCGGCTTCGCCACCGACGTCGACGGTGACTTCGGACCTCGCACGCTGACCGCGGTCCGCGCCTTCCAGGCCTCGCGCGCCCTGGTGGTGGACGGCATCGTGGGGTCGAGGACCTGGCATGCCCTGGACGCCGCGACCTCGGGCTCCGGCGGGTCCACCGGCTCCGCCCCCTCCTCGGCGGGCACCCCGCCGTCCGGCCCGTCCGCGGCCGGAGGCACACCCCCGGCCACGGGCCTCGCGGTGCTCCGGGCGGATGCTCCCGGCCGCGCGCCGCTCCGCTACCAGTTCACGCCCGAGGACCTGATGTGGTCCGCCAAGCTGCTCGTGCACGAGGCCGGTGGACGCGACGACGTGGAGAACCAGGCGGTCCTCTGGGCGATGTTCAACCGGTACGCCCTGTTCACGCACACGGTCTACTCGACGTTCACGGACTTCATCCGCGCCTACTCGACCACCCTCCAACCCGTGCTGCGGAACCCCCGGGCAGCTGCCCGCCACGCCCACAAGGGCGACGCCGTCTACTGGAGGGCCGGTGGCAACTATCCCGGCACCACGATCCCGCGCGGGCAGCTGGTGCGCCACCGGACGATCCAGGCGGCCCCGTGGGAGGAGGTCAAGACCTCTGCCCGGGACCTCGCCACCCGAGCCCTGCGCGGCGAGGTCCCCAACCCGGGGATCGGCCTGGCGAGCGAGTTCGCCAGCACCTGGGTCTTCTACGTGCAGCGACACAAGCGGCAACCCACCAGGGAGCAGTGGGAGGCCTACACCCGGGAGCTGGCGAGGCGGCGGTCGCTGGTCTGGGTGCCGTTGCCCGAGGTGGAGCCCCGGCGCAACGTGTTCTTCGTGTCGCAGCGGGTGAGCTCCCTGCCCCGGGACTCCGTCACGATCGTGCCGGCCACCTCGCAGGGCGAGCTCGAGGAGGGCGAGGCGCACACGCTCGCGGACGAGCTGGAGGACGAGGACGACTGGTTCGCCCGGCTCGACGTGGGCGAGGAGCCGACCGCTTGGCCCGACGACGCGGACGTGCCGATGCCGGCCGCCGACCAGCCGGCCGCCGACCTGCTGTCCGCCGACGTCGGCCCGCTGCTGGAGACCATCGACGGGCCGGGCTTCCAGATGGAGGAGTCCGAGGCGAGCACGTGCGCTGCGGCGGCCGAGCCCGACCCCACCGGTGCTGGGGCGCATCCGCTGCTGAAGCGCTGGGGTGGCTCCGCGCACAGCAACCGCCCTGCCGTCGGCTTCGCCCAGCAGCACCTGAACGAGTGGCTCGCGCGGCACGCCGCCGGGACGGCGCGCTGCGTGTCGACCGCCGGCGCGGGCGCGTACGTGGACGCCAGGCTGGCCGAGCTGCGCGGCATGGGGCAGCTGCCCCTGGACGTCGACTGCCGGTTCGCCGCTGCCAGCGAGGCCGCGACCCGCGCGTTCCAGGCGTGCCACGGGCTCGCGCGTGACGGCAGGATAGGTCCGTCGACCTGGCCCCGGCTGCTCGCCTACGCCCCGTCGTCCGGGCGCCCGACCCCGCCTCCGGGTCCCTCGGCCAGTGCGGGCCTGGCGGCTCTCGAAGCGCGCTACCTGCCGCCGGCCGGCGGCACCGACGTCGCGCCGATCAGTCGTCGCGCCACGGTCCGGCCGATCGTCGACGGCCGCGACTACTTCGCGCAGATCCAGGCCCAGGCCGCGGCGCTCGGGGCCGGCGACTCCTGGTTCCTCACGGGGTGGTGGTTCACCCCCGGGTTCTCCTTCGGCAGCGGCACGACCATCCAGGACCTGCTGCTGGACGCGGTGACCGCCGGGGTCGACGTACGCGTCATCCTGTGGGCCAACCGCCAGGTCCTCGACAACCCTGGCCTCGCGGGCGCTCTGGGCGCCGGCCCGTACGCGCGGGTGGTGATTCAGAACGTCCGGGGCGCCGAGGCGCTCCGGACGGCCTCGCGCGGCGGTAGGACGCCACTGGCAGACCGGGTCCTGATCGACTGGTCCGGCAACGGCGCCTCCTCCCACCACATGAAGCTCAACTACTTCTCCCACCAGGGCACGGACGTCGCCTTCGTGGGCGGCATCGACTACGTGCAGAACCGCCTGGACGCCCCCGAGCACCGGCCGCCGAGCTCGTTCTGGCACGACGCGGGCGTCCGTGTCGACGGCGACGCGGCACGGCGGGTGATGGAGACCTTCGAGTTCCGGTGGCGGGAGGCCTCGACGCTGTCGCCGGCCACCTACGACATCGGTGCGGGGGCACGCAGCTACAACCCGGCGGTCACGCCGATCGTCCCACCACCGACCGGGCCCGCCGCGCCCCCGTCCACCGACACCGCGATCCAGGTGGTGCGGTCGGTGCCGGACTCCAAGGAGTTCGGCCTGCTGCGCAACAAGCCCTGGGCGACGTTGCCCGCCACCGGGATCCATGAAGTGCGCACGACCTTCCGGAGCGTGCTGGCCGCGGCGCAGCGCTACGTGTACGTCGAGGACCAGATCTTCGACGCGACCAGCTCGATGTTCCCGGCCCTCGTCGACTGCTGTCGTCGCGGCGTCAAGGTGATCGCCGTGCTGCCCGGCCGAGGTGACCCTCTGGACATGCCCGGCACCGTGGCGCGCGTCCTGAGCCCTCCGGTCACCTCCGGGATCGTGGACAGGCTGACGACGGCGGAACAGGGGAACTTCGCGGTCTGGCACCTCGACGGCATCGTCGTGCACTCCAAGCTGCTGCTGGTCGACGACGCCGTGATGTCGATCGGCTCGGCGAACTTCATGGACCGGTCCATGGAGTTCACCGCGCAGGGAGACGACTCCGAGTGCTCGGTGGTGGCGGTCACCACCGGCGCGCTGGCCGCTGACCTCCGGGTGCGACTGTGGAGCGAGCACCTCCGGGTCAGCGGTGCGACCCAGCAGGCGGAGCTGCGCGACCTGTCACGAAGCCTGGGGTTCTGGCGGCCCGCATGGGGTTCGGGGCTGACCTTCGCCCACCCGGAGAGCCGCCTCGTCTTCGTCGGCCCGACCGCCCCGCCCGCAGCACCCACGCCGGTTCCGGCCGGAGCGGGGTCGTCCAGCGGCGGCTGATCCGAGTCGGCGATGCGGGCCTGACATCGGGGGACCGCGCGCCCGGTCACGTCCCCGCTCAAGACCGCACATTCGCCACAGCTCTGGCCGCAGGTCTGGTCAATGCCACCGCCCTCGCTGATGATGCAGGGAGTGACACTGCCGGGAAGGGACGAGAATGAGGAACGCACTTCGGTCCGGAGCAGGGAGGGCGGCCGCTGCTGCGGCAGGGCTCAGTCTCGTCGTGGCGGTCGCGGGGACGGTGCCCGCCCAGGCACGTCCGGATGACGCCACCACGACGGCGACGGTGATGACCCGCAACGTGTACCTGGGGGTCGACATCCAGCGCCCGATCCGGGCGACGGCCGGCTTGACGGGCCTGGACGCACTCGTGGCCCTGGGCAACTCCAACGTCGAGACGCGCGCCATCGTGGACCGAACGAACTTTCCGCGGCGCAGCGAGCTGCTTGCCGAGGAGATCGCCGAGGCCAAGCCCGACCTCGTCGGCCTGCAGGAGGTGGCTCTCTGGCGCAGCGGGCCCCTCGAGCTGCCGCCGCCCTTCGGCTCGACCCCCCTCGGCACGACCAACGCGCAGCAGGTGGACTACGACTACCTCCGGCTCCTGCTGCAGGACCTGCGCCGGGAGGGCGTGCCCTACAAGGCCGTGGTGGTCCAGGACGAGATGGACCTGGAGTCCCCTGCCTTTCTCGGCAACCCCGCCGAAGGCACCGTCACGCATGGGCGCGACATCCGGCTCACGATGCGCGACGTGATCCTGCTGCGCGCGAGCAGCAACGTGCGGGTGGTCGACAAGGGCAGTGCGCAGTACGACACCCGGGTTCCGGTCAACGTGGGCGGCTCCACCCTCGAGATCATCCGGGGATACGGCTGGGTCGACGTGGCCAAGGGCTCGGCGAAGCCGTTCCGGTTCGTCAACACCCACCTCGAGGCGTTCAGCTCGCTCGCTGCTCTCGGACAAGCACAGGAGCTGCTGGCCGAGACCACGGTCACCGGCCGGACGACCGTGATCGCCTGCGACTGCAATTCCGATCCCCTCGACGGCAGGACCAAGGCGACGGACCCGATCCCGATCCCGCACTGGCAGCCCTACCGACTCATCACCGGTGGTGGGGGTTTCACCGACATGTGGCTCGAGTGGCGCCCCGCCGACCAAGGGTGGACGTCCGGACTCAACGAGACGGTCGACGAGGCTGCGCCCGGCAGCTGGACGCATCGCATCGACATGATCTTCGCCCGACCTGGCCCCGGGCAGCAGCTCGATGTGGTTGCCGGAGAGGTCACCGGCGACGAGCCGGCCGACAAGGATCCGACGACGGGCCTGTGGCCCTCCGACCACGCCGGCGTGGTGCTGACGATCACCGGCGCCCGCGGCTGAGGGCCGCACGGCCCAGCCCAGTCCATTCGCCGCCTTCGATCGGCGTCGGACTCTCGGAGCCACACAGGCAGCCGGCTTCGCGTGGGTGCGGAGGCAGGCGCACAGGGATATCCTGACCGCATCCAGTCGAGAGAGGCAGCCGGCGCTCCGCTCACGACCTACGCTCGGATCGCCTAGTCGTGCTCCCGCACGGCTGAGCTCTGAAGGACGGTTCGCCATGCGCCCGCTTCGTCTCATGACCTTCAACGTCCAGCTCCTGCCGGTGATCGCCGGTGTCGGGGCGGGAACGATCAGCATCCCCGCTGCCGTCCTGGGACTGCTCCCTGGGACCGTGGCCGACTCGAAAGCGCAGGCGAGGCGCGTCGCCGAGGACCTGCTGGACATCCCGCCAGGCGAGCGCCCCGACGTGTTGGGGCTCAACGAGGTGTTCAGCGAGGATGCGCGCCAGGTCCTTCTCGAGGAGTTGAGCGGCGACTGGCCTCACGTGATCGAGTCAGTTCACGAGGGCGACCTCGAGGAGGACTCGGGGCTGATGGTGTTCTCGCAGCTGCCGTTCCTCACCTTCCCGGACGGGACCGTGCATCGTGAGCGCTTCTACTCCGACGACGCCGGCGCCGACAGCTGGGCGTCGAAGGCGGCGGTGCTCGTACGTGTGGGCCTGCCGGCCGAGCAGACCACACTCGTGTTCACGCACCTGCAGGCTGCGTACGACACCGAGGAGCAGTACCGCGCCATCCGCAAGAGCCAGCTGGCCGAGATCAGGGACCTCGTGGCCGAGGATCTCGGCCCGGACCCGGTGAACTGGCAGAACGTCATCGTGGCTGGCGACCTCAACATCCGCGGCGACCTCGACGCGACGAGCGATGAGTGGTTCGACGTCTTCGACAATCCAGGCGATCGGTTCGGCGAACTGTTCGCCGACAGCTGGATCGAGATGCGGCCGCCAGGGGTGTCCGTCGACCTCGACCCGGGCCTCTCGAACCGCAACCGCGAGACGCACGCCGAGCAGCGGCTCGACTACATCTGTCGATTCAGGACCCTCGACGGTATCGACCTGGTCGCACACCAGATGCGCATCGGCCACCGTGACACCTCGGACCACTACGCGCTGGAGGCGATCATCCAGGTGCGTGACGACCATTGCCAGCCGTCGTCGGCGGTCGATCTCGACGTGTTGGGACCGACAGCCGGTACCTCGGGCGCGGCCCAGCCGCGCACCTCGCTGGCCTATGTCGTGCAGGTCGACCTCGCTGCGGAGGGCGGCCGATCGTGGGTGTCGGTGCCGCGGGCGGGTACCTACACCTTCCACCGCAGCCCCTCGCTGTTGTACGAGGTGTACGCGGCCACCGACGTCTCGCGCCCGCTCGAGCGCCTCGACGAGCTGTCGATCGCGAATGTGCCTCCAGCCGTGCAGAGTGCCTATGCCGAGGTCGAGAGAAGCCTGGACCCTGACGGTTCGACGTTCGTGCATCGTGAGCCGCTGCTGGTGGCGATACGCACCAAGGACGGCGATCCCGGCACCGGAGTCCTCACGGTGCTCGAGCACATGGGCGACACGAGGGCCGGCGCGATTGCACTGCCACCGCATCAGGACGTCACGGTGCCTTTTCCCCAGCACCAGCGACTTGGGGACACCGACACGGCCTGGTTCCGCGTCCGCCCGGTCGAGACGGTCACGGGTACCGCACGCGACGAGAAGGTGAGCCTGAAGATGCCAGCGGGGTCAGGCGTGCTGGAGGCTCAAGATGCCGCTGGCTCGACGCTCGGTTCAGAGTCGGGTGCTGGCTCGCTCACGTACGAATTCACGGCAAGCCCCGGCGATGACATCTACATGACCGTGCGCCGCGACGATGATGGCGACATCAAGCAGGTGATCCGCTGGGCGACCCCGGTGACCTACCTCCGGCTCGATCGAGGGTTCGTCGTGCACGTCACCGACGAAACGGGCCCCGATTGGCCGGGCGCCGACGAACCCGAGCTCGAGCTGTACGTGGACGGCACGAAGCTGCTGAGCACATCGTGGGACGACGCGGACACCGGCGAAGATTGGCCGGGCCTCGGCGAGCGTATCCACTTCGAGGCGGTGCAGCGCGGCTGGACGAGTCGCTCGATCGGTTTCAGCGACACGCTCGACCTCGTCATCGAGGAACCTGACGACGTGACGGCGGCGCACGGCGTGACGTCGTGGCCGATCGCGAGGCTGGCTCCGAACGAACCGCCCGAGCGCAGGCGCACAGTGGCGATCGACGTGTTCGACACGATCTCGAACGGGACCTACACCGTCAGCTGCGTCCTGTCGCGAGATCCGTGACCGGGGTTCACCCGGGTGACGGATGGCACGATGCGTTCTTCGCTGCGCGGGCGAGCGCGTGGCGGTCAGGAGGGCGTGCGGAAGATGTAGGCGAACGCAGAGCGGGTGTAGGCGATGCCGCGGCCGCTGCGTCGGATCGCGTCGGGGTCAGCTGCGGAGGGGCGTCGAGGGACCAGGTACTCCTCGAGCTCGTCAGTGGTGATGCGGTACCGCTCACCGTCCTCATGAGCCACGCCGACCAGCTGAAGGCTCGGGTCGAGGGCGGCCAGGCTGGCGTCCCCGTGGCTGGCGTTGGCCAGGAGCAATCCGCCGGGGCGCACGTAGCGGCGGGTGTGCTCCCACGCCGGTCCGGTGAACAGTGAGATGAGCAGGTCGACGCTGCTGTCATCGACGGGCAGCGGCCGGTAGTAGTCCGCGGGATGGAATCGCACTTCGACCCCCGCCCCGTCGCGGGTGCGTCCATCGAGCTCGGCCCGGATCAGGTCCGGGTCGCCGAAGAACCGCGTGGCGCGAACGTCGTTGTCGACGTAGGTGACGATCTCGATGGCAGTTGACGGAGCCAGGTCGACGTAGCTGCCCACGTAGAGCGCGTGCCTGATCGGCCAGAGGGCGGTCAGAGCGGCGAACAAGGAGGAGCGGTCACCCACGGACTGGCGGTACTGCCCCCACGTCACCAGCTTCGCCACCACTGCATCACAGCACGACGAGGCAACAACATCCTGCAAGATGTTCCCGGTGAGCGGCGCTGCGCAATCGGCCCGGCGAGTCAAGCGGGCGGGAGCGCTTCAGCCAAGGATCGGTGCAGAGCGGTGACGTCGAACTGGGATGTCGCTGTCGCCGTCAGATGCGGGTAGAGCTTCTTCGGCCAGAGGACCTCGACTCCGCGCGTGGCGAAGGCCCTGCCGATGAGCGGCCAGTCGGCATCGACGAAGCAGAGCACGCCGGTGACGGGTGGCGCGGGTGCCCGGGATGCGGCGGTCGTGCAGGACACGGACGTCGTCGGAGGCGAGGTCGTTGAGCTCGAGTCCGAGTCGTTCCTCACCGACGGCGCCGGTGTCCCAGGCCTTCGTCGACTGCGGTTCGTCGGAGACGGCGAGGATCATGCCACCGAGCTTCGGATGCTTCGGGTGCTTCGAGCGGATTCGGGCCTCGCGCTTGGCGTGGCGACGTTCGTACTCGCGGCGGGCTGAGGCGCCGGGGGTGCCGGGGTCGATCAGCTCGGCTGGTTCGTTGAGTGGTTTCGAGGCTCGCTGCGCTCGCACCTCAACCACCGAAGAAGTGGGGGAGCAGTCGAGGCAGCGCACGGTCTTGGTGGATCGCTCGTAGACCGCCTCGGCCCGAGCCGCCAGCTCGGCTTCGCAGACCCGGCAGACGCCGGCGTACCGCAGCAACATCTGCTTCTCGTCGGCGCCTCCGGACACCCCGCGACCCTACGGTCGACGAGGCCACGTCGGTGGTGGTTCGGTGGACCTGATGGGAGTGGGCCGGCCTGTAGGCCGGGTTCTGTCCTGCGTGCGCAGGGGCGACCATCCATCTGCGACGACCGTTGCCGGCCGCCTGGTGCGATCTACCCGGATGCTCGGGCGGGCCGCCCTCGAACGCATCCTGTCTGATCTTGCTCCGGGTGGGGTTTGCCTAGCTGCGCCGGTCGCCCGGCGCACTGGTGGTCTCTTGCACCACCGTTTCACCCTTACCCCCTCCCGGAGGAGGAGGCGGTCTGTTCTCTGTGGCACTGATCCCGCGGGTTTCCCCGGGTGGCTGTTGGCCACCACCCTGCCCTGTGGAGCCCGGACCTTCCTCGACCCGCACCCCCGACGGATCGGAGGTGACGGACCGCGGCCGCCCGGCCGACCCACTCGAGACCTGAGTCTAGGGGTGGGTGAGCACCTCGGCGCCATCAGCAGTCACGAGCAGGGTGTGCTCGAACTGTGCGGAGCGGCGGCGGTCCTTGGTCACGACGGTCCAGCCGTCGTCCCACATGTCGTAGTCGGGGGTGCCGAGGTTGAGCATCGGCTCGATGGTGAAGGTCATCCCGACGCGGATCTCGTCGTCGAAGCGTTCGTCGTCGTAGTGGGGGATGATCAGCCCGGAGTGGAAGGACGTGCCGATGCCGTGGCCGGTGAAGTCACGGACCACGCCGTAGCCGAATCGCTTGGCGTACGCCTCGATGACCCGCCCGATGATGTTGACCCGGCGCCCGGGCCTGACCGCCTTGATCGCCCGGTCGAGCGATTCCTTCGTGCGCTCGACGAGCAGCCGCGACTCCTCGTCGACGTCGCCGGCGAGGAAAGTGGCATTGGTGTCGCCGTGGACGCCACCGAGGAAGGCGGTGATGTCGATGTTGACGATGTCGCCGTCCTCGACCACGCGGGAGTCGGGGATGCCGTGGCAGACGACCTCGTTGACGCTGGAGCACAGCGACTTGGGAAAGCCGCGGTAGCCGAGCGTGGAGGGGTAGGCGCCGTGGTCGCACAGGAACTCGTGGCCGATGCGGTCGAGCTCGTCGGTCGTCACGCCCGGCACGACGTGGGATCCGACCAGCTCGCGCGCCTGCGCGGCCAGCCGGCCCGCGATCCGCATCCGCTCGATCGTCTCGGCGTCCTTGACCTCCTCGCCGGTGAACCGCTGCGGCGCTGGGCGGTCGACGTACTCCGGGCGGGGGATGTGGGCGGGCACGGAACGACGCGCAGACACCTCTGCGGGGGACACGGCAGGCACGGGCGTGAGTGTAGTTTCGCCTCATGACCGAGAACGAATACTGGTTCTGCCTGAAGCACCACACGGTCGAGGGCCGCGACGGCTGCAAGAACGCCGACCGCCTCGGTCCCTACGCCTCGTCGGAGGAGGCGTCGCGCGCCCTGGAGAAGGTGGCCGAGCGCAACGAGGCGTGGGACAACGACCCGGACTGGAACGAGGACGGTCCGGCCTCGGGCGACGGCCTCACCGACGGCACCCCGGACAGCTGATCACTTCTTCTTGTTCTTCTTGCCCTTGACGGGGTTGGCGGACTGAGCCAGGTCGGCCGCGGCCCGCACGCTCTTGAGAGCTCGCTTGGTGTTCTTGTCCAACGTGCGGGTGAGCTCCGAGATGGCCGCTTCGTACTGGCTGCTGACGCGCGCCGCGGTCTCGGCCGCGACCCGCTCGGCGGTATCCTGGGCGACCCGCTGGACCAGCGCTGCGGTGCCGACCGCCTGGGCGCCGACGTCGACCGCCCGCTCGGTCGCGGACTTCCGGATGGCCGTCGGGGCGGGGCCGGGCGGCGCGGTACGGGTCGGAGTCGTGCGCTTGGCCCACGCGCTACGCGCGGGTGCCTTCTTGGCGGGTGCCTTTTTCGCGGGTGCCTTTTTCGCGGGTGCCTTCTTGGCGGGTGCCTTTTTCGCGGGTGCCTTCTTGGCGGGTGCCTTTTTCGCGGGTGCCTTCTTGGCGGGTGCCTTCTTGGCGGGTGCCTTCTTGGCGGGTGCCTTCTTGGCGGGTGCCTTCTTGGCGGGTGCCATCTTGGCGGGGGCGGTCTTCTCGTTCGGACTCTCGCTCATGGAAGGCTCCTCGCGTCGTCGGTGGACACCCGATCCTTCCGCGCCGCGCGGGCGTTGTCACCCGCTAGCGTGTCGGCGTGCCCACGCCCACCGTCCGCGAGCCGATCTCGCCGTGGCCCGTCGCCGGGCTGGTGGGAATGGCGTGCGTCGCCTTCCTGGTGGCCGTGACGGTCGGCCCGCTGGGCGTGCCGTGGTGGGCGGTCCTGGGCCTCACCGTGGTGTGGCTGGCCGCCCTCGTGCAGTCGCTGAGGTGGTTCACCCGGCGACCGCGGACCGTGGTGCTGCTGCCGGTCCTGGTCGCGCTGGTGTGGTTCGCCACGATCGTGGCCGGCTCGCGCTACCTCGACTGGCTCAACGCCTGAGCGGGCCTGCTCAGAACGTGTGCTCGGCGCCCGGGAACGTGCCGCCGCGGACGTCGTCGGCGTACGCCCGGGCCGCCTCCAGCAGGACCCCGTGCACGTCGGCGTACTGCTTGACGAAGCGGGCCATCCGCCCGGTGCGCAGGCCGAAGGCGTCCTGCCACACCAGGACCTGGCCGTCGCAACCGGCGCCGGCGCCGATGCCGATGGTGGGGATGGTCAGCTCCTTGCTGATGCGCTCGGCCACGTCGCCGGGCACCATCTCCATCACGACGGCGAAGGCGCCTGCCTCCTGCACGGCACGGGCGTCGGCGACGACCCGGTCGCTGGCGTCGCCACGCCCCTGGACGCGGTAGCCGCCGAGGGTGTGCTCGCTCTGGGGCGTGAAGCCGATGTGGGCCATGACGGGGATCCCGCCACGCGTGCACCTCTCGATGACCGGCGCCATCTCGGCACCGCCCTCGAGCTTGACGCAGTGGGCGCCCGCCTCCTTCATGAAGCGGACCGCGGTGAGGTAGCCCTGCTCGGGGGAGGCCTGGTAGCTGCCGAACGGCAGGTCGCCGACGACCATCGCGCGCTTCGTCGAGCGGGCCACGGCGCGGGTGAGCGGGAGCAGCTCGTCGACCGTGACCGGCAGCGAGGTCTCGTTGCCGAGGACGTTGTTGGAGGCCGAGTCGCCCACGAGGAGCAGATCGATGCCGGCCTCGTCGAAGGTCGCCGCGGTGTACATGTCGTACGCCGTCAGCATGGTGATCTTGTCGCCGCGCTCCTTCATCTCCCGCAGGTGGTGCGTGCGCACGCGCTTCACCGGTGCGGGCGGGGCGGCGGGGCCGGAGCCGTAGGGGGCGGTCTCCTCGGACGGTGTCGTCATCGTTCGCTCCTCGTCATCTCGCAGCTCCCCGGTGGAGTCCACGGACCACGATCAGGCTAGTCCCGACCGACGGGTACGACGCTGTGGCGGCGCTCACACGCCGTCGAGCGGCCCGCCCTCGTCGTCCTCCACGCGCTCGAGGTCGTCACCGTCGTAGTCGGCACACTCCGACCTCACCGTCACCGTCCAGGTGCCCTCACCCCGAGCGGGGGTCGGCGCGACGTCGACCGTGGTCTCGTCGCGGGTGACGGTGACGTGGTCGTCGACCTGGGTCGCGTCGTCGTAGCCCGCGCCCGTCAGCGCCGAGCGGACGTCGTCGAGCTGCGCCGTGGTGTCACCGCCGGGTGCGGACAGGGTCGCGAACGCCTCGTGGCGCCAGCTGATCGCCATGCAGCTCTGCCACTGCCGGCTCGCCCGCACCACGTCGGCCCCGAGGGCCTCGGCGACCAGGGGGACGGCCTCCTGGGCGCGCTCCGTGGTCGCCGACTCGACCTCGTCCACCGACGAGCCGCCGCCAGAGCTCCCCCCGCCGCACGCGGCGAGCAGGCTGACCAGGGCGAGCAGCAGGACGGTGGTGCGCATGTGACTCACCGTAGTGCTCACGGCCAGCTGTCCGGCCACACGCTGTCCCACGCGTGGTCCCAGGCGTCCTGGGCGCCCTCGACCGCGTCGCTGACGCCCTCGCTGACGACCTCGTAGGTCTCGACGACGGTGTCGCGGACCTCGCCATAGGTCTCGACGACCGGCTCGACCACGTGGTGAGTGACCTCGTCGCCCACCCAGTCGTAGAGGTAGTCGTGAGCCTCCTGGGTGCGCCCGCCGGTGTCGACGACCGCCCCGGAGTTGCCCGACACGACGTCAGCCATGGAGGCCAGCGCCGGGTTGCCGTCGTCGAAGTAGTTGACGTGGTTCTGCTGGAACCCGGTGCTGACCAGCCCGCCGGGGCCGTGGAACTCCTGGCCGTTGTCCACGCCGAACACGGTCGCCCCGAAGTCGCTCTGCGCCGGGTCCTGACCGAGGCCGAGGCTGTCGTCCCACGAGCCCGGGAACACGCCGTCCTCGCCGCCGAGCCACGACACCGGGTCGTTGTCGGCAGCGCCGACGAAGACCTGTCCGGCGGGCATGTTGAGGTCGGAGGCGTGGTCCACGCCCTCGCTGGCGCCGGGGCTGCCGATGAGCACCAGTGAGTCGGCCTCCATCCCCCCGGCAGCGGCGTACGACGACGTGGTGGAGCCGTAGCTGTGGCCGATCACCGTGAGGTGTGGCTGGTCGCCGTCGGTGTGGGTGCTGTTGAGGCCGTCGACGAACTGCGAGAGCGCGAGGCCGCCCGCCTGGGCGTTGGCCTCGGTCACGGTGTGCGAGACGTCGCCCGCGGAATCGCCGAGGTCCCACGGCCACATCGACTCGGGGTTGAAGTTGGGGGAGTCGTAGCCGATCCACGCGATGGTCGAGACCGCGCCCTCCCGCGGCGGGTCCTCCGACAGCATGCTGTTGACGGTCTCCTCGTAGAGGTTGAGCGCCTGGCTGCCGTTCTCGTCGATGTAGGTGCCGTCCTGCATGATGCCGGGCACGTAGACGGCCGTGTGGTCGGCGGTGTCCGGGTTGCCGTAGGCCACCGCGGCGATGCCGTCACCGCCGAAGGCGTGGGGCTGGTAGGCCATGATGAACGCGTCGATCTCGTAGTCCGCCCACTTGTCGTCGGACGCCTGCCGGACGGCATCCTCGATCGCCTGCGCGTTCTCCAGCCACCGCTGCTCCGACGCGCTGAGGTCTTGCCCCGAGGCCCGGAGGCCGAGGAGGTACTCGATGTCGCGCTGCACGGCCGACGAGTTGGCCTCGTCGCGGTCGCCGGTGGGGATGCCGTTGGTGTTGCCGACCAGGTCGGGGTCGCTGATCAGCAGGGCGTTGCGCTCGACCTGCGACAGGCCGTTCCACCACGCGTTGACGGCGTCGGTGTCGGTGCCGAGACGCCGCAGCTCGGCGGCGAGGGCGGTGGTGTCGGCGCGGGACGGGTCGGAGGCCGCCGCGATGCCCTCGGCGACCTGGTCGACGGCGGCCAGCGCCCGCACGCAGGCCTGCTCGTCGGAGTCGACGCGGTCGCGCCAGGCCTGGAGGTCCTGGTGGTAGGCCTCGAAGTGCCGGCGGAGCGCGGCGGCGTCGGCCTGGAGGGTCGCGACCTGCGCCTCGGTGGCGGTCTCGATGCGCTGGAGCAACGCCTCGCGGTCGTCGTTGAGCCGCTGGCGACGGTCCATCAGGTCGCCGTGCTCGGTGCGGCGCTGGCGCATCTGGGTGAGGAACGCATCGATCGCCAGCGCGCCTCGCTCGAGGGCAGCACCGACAGCGTCGGTGTCACCGGCGAAGCGGGTCACGGCGTGGTCCGCGGCCTCGGCGGCGTTGCCGCTGAAGTCGGCGGGAGCACCGTTCCCACGGGCCCACTCGGCGACGTCGCTGACGGCGGTGGCGGCGGCGCGCACGTCGGTGAGCACGGCGCTCGAGGCCTCGGTGACCTTCAGCTCGGGCTCACGGGGCAGCCAGGCGGGGACGGCGATCGTGGTCACGGTCCCACCACCTGGACGGGCGTGGTGCCCCGGTCCTCCCACATGAGCAGCTGCTGGGTCGCCTGCACGCTGTCCTGGTCGGTGAGGAGGAAGTCGTACATCGTCTGCGCCAGCGAGTCGGAGTGGCCCGACGCGCGGTCGCGCAGGGCCAGGACCCGCTGCTCCCACGTGGTGAGGAAGGCGTCCGCAGCGCCCTGCACGGCGTCGCCGAGCAGGGCGGGGTCGGCCTGGGCGAGGTTCTTGCGGGGGCCGTTGAGCGCTTCGGACTGCTCCTCCCAGGCGTCGCGCGCGGCCGCGAGGGTGGCGGTCCACATCTGGAGCGTCACGGCGTGGTCTCCTCGGCCGTACGCACCTTGGCGGTGCGGAGCGTGAGCACCAGCGAGTCCGGGCGCACCGTCGCCGATGCCTCCAGCCCGCCGCGACGGCGGCCGACCAGGCGGGGTCGGTCGCCCGGCACCGGCCGCACCTGCCAGCCGAGGCCGACCAGCGCTGCGGCGGTGGCCCGCAGGAGCGTCATGTTGTCGCCCTCGGCGAGCGGACCGACGACGGCGTACGCCTCGAACCAGGTCTGGTCCCACTCGTCGGTGTGCCAGGAGCCGTCGCGCCGGACCGGCCCGCTGGCGGCCGGGGAGGCGGTGATCCTCGCCAGGAGGCCGTCGAGCGAGGCGTCGACGTCACCGGCGAGGGCGAGCCGCTGGGACGGCGTCAGCTCGGCGACCGTCGGGGCGGGAGCGGTCTGCGGCAGCACCACGACGTCGACCTCGGGGTGCTGCTCGCGCAGGACCCGGAGCATCGGGTCGGCCAGCGCCGGGTCGGGGGCGCCCGGTTCGATCGCGGGAGGCGTCATGGGCGTCTTCTTCCGCGTCCGGGCTCGCCTCAAACCCGCGGGTTTCGCGATGGCGGTCCGCTCGGCGCGGCGAGACCCTCAGCGCCCGTCGACGTCGGGCGCTCCGGGGACGACGTACGTCTGCTCGGCCGCAGCCCACGGTGGCGTCCGGCTGGCAGGTCGTGCCGTGCCAGTCGGCTGACCACCCGCGCGAACGAGCGACGGCGTGCCTGTTCCCTAGAGTGAGCGCGTGGACTTCTACTCGGCCTACGCCCAGGGCTTCGCGCGCGTCGCGGCGGTCACGCTGCCGGTGCACCTGGCCGACCCCGCCGCCAACGCCGCCGAGGTCATCGCGCAGGCGCGCGCCTGCCACGACGACCACGTGGCCGTCGCCGTCTTCCCCGAGCTGTGCCTGACCGGTTACAGCGTCGACGACCTCTTCCTCCAGGACACGCTGCTCGAAGGAGCGCAGGAGGCGGTCGCCGAGATCGTGGCGGCGAGCGCCGACCTGATGACCGCGCTGGTCATCGGGGCCCCGCTCGTGCAGGGCAACCGGGTCTACAACTGCGCCATCGTGGTCCACCGCGGCTCCGTGCTCGGGGTGGCACCGAAGTCGTACCTGCCCAACTACCGCGAGTTCTACGAGCGCCGGTGGTTCGCGCCCGGTGACGACCGCGAGCTGGAGTGGGTGGCCGTCGCCGGCCAGGACGTGCGGTTCGGGCCCGACCTGATCTTCAGGTGCCTCGACGTCCCCGGCCTCGACCTGCACGTCGAGGTGTGCGAGGACATGTGGGTGCCGGTGCCGCCGAGCGCGGAGGCGGCGCTGGCCGGGGCGACGGTGCTCGCCAACCTCAGCGGGTCGCCGATCACGGTGGCCCGCGCCGAGGACCGCCGGCTGCTGGTGCGCAGCGCGAGCGCGCGGTGCTCGGCGGCGTACGTCTATGCCGCGGCGGGACAGGGCGAGTCGACGACCGACCTCAGCTGGGACGGTCAGACGCTGGTCTACGAGTGCGGGGACCTGCTCGGCGAGGGTGAGCGCTTCCCCGACGGCCCGCGTCGCACGGTCGTGGACGTCGATCTCGACCGGCTGCGCCAGGAGCGCCTGCGACAGGGCTCCTTCGACGACAACCGGCGCACCCACCGCGAGCGGACCGACCGGTTCCGCACGGTCGAGTGGGAGCTCGCCCCGCCGGCCGGCGACATCGGCCTGCTGCGCAAGGTCGACCGCTACCCCTTCGTGCCCGACGACCCCGAGCGGCTCGCGCTCGACTGCTACGAGGCCTACAACATCCAGGTCTCCGGCCTCGAGCAGCGCCTCGCCGCGATCGGCACTCCCAAGGCCGTGATCGGCGTCAGTGGCGGCCTCGACTCCACGCACGCGCTGATCGTGGCGTGCAAGGCGATGGACCGGCTCGGGCGTCCGCGCAGCGACGTGCTCGCCTTCACGATGCCCGGCTTCGCGACCGGCGCGACCACCAAGGCGTACGCCACCCGCCTGTCCGAGGCGCTCGGCGTCACCTTCGAGGAGCTCGACATCCGCCCCGCGGCCGAGCAGATGCTGAAGGACCTGGGTCACCCCTACGCCGAGGGCGAGAAGGTCTACGACATCACCTTCGAGAACGTGCAGGCCGGCCTGCGCTACGACTACCTCTTCCGGCTCGCCAACCAGCGCGGCGGCATCGTCGTCGGCACCGGTGACCTGTCCGAGCTGGCGCTCGGCTGGTGCACGTACGGCGTCGGCGACCAGATGTCGCACTACACGGTCAACGCCGGCGTGCCGAAGACGCTCGTGCAGCACCTCATCCGCTGGGTGATCAGCCACGGCGAGTTCGAGGAGGCCGCCAACGAGGTGCTCGTCGAGATCCTCCAGCAGGAGATCACCCCGGAGCTGATCCCGGTCGAGGAGGGCAAGAAGCCGCAGGCCACCGAGGACTCGGTCGGCCCCTACAACCTGCAGGACTTCACGCTGGCGCACGTCGTGCGGCACGGCTACCGCCCGCGCAAGATCGCCTTCCTGGCCTGGCACGCGTGGAAGGACGTCGAGGCGGGGGAGTGGCCGCCCGGGTTCCCCGACGATGCGCGGGTGGCGTACTCCCTCTCCGACGTGCGGGCGTGGCTCGAGGTCTTCGTCCGGCGCTTCTTCGCCAACCAGTTCAAGCGCTCCGCGCTGCCCAACGGGCCGAAGGTGAGCGCGATCGGGACGATGAGCCCGCGCGGGGACTGGCGGATGCCGAGCGACGCGAAGGGGACGGCCTGGCTGGCCGAGATCGAGCGGGACGTGCCTGCCGCCTGAGGCGGGAGCGGGACTCAGCGGTGCGTGAGACACGTCCTGCGCGCTCGGAACCTGCCTCACGCACCGCTGGTCGGCGCGCGCGGGATCGAGCGGTGCGTGAGACACGTTCCTGGGGTTGAAGACCTGTCCCACGCACCGCCCACTACGGGATCCTCGGACCCTCTGCCTGCCCTTAGCGACCGGCTGGAGCGGGGTTGGGCCCGCTTCCGCGAACCTCCTGGTCACCACGGGGTGCAACCTTTCCCCGAGGCCGGGCGTCCTGACTGCGACCGACCATCCAGGGGAGACCGAGATGACCACCAGCGCCACCTCGACCAGCATCCGCACGACCCTCGCCGCTGCTGCGGGGCTCGCCGCCATCACCGCCCTCGCGGTGCCGGCCCCCGCGTCCGCGGTGTCCGAGCCGCGCACCCGGCTGACCTTCACCGTCGACGACTGCGAGGGGTGCAAGATCCAGCTCGTCAACGCTCGTAGCACCCTCGACGCCGACGTGGTCCACGTGTGGCAGTCGCGCACCCGCACGGTCGAGGACGGGCGCGTCACCTTCCGCGTCGCGACGAAGCGCACCTGGGGTCTCTCCGTCACCGTGCGCGCGCCGTGGGAGGGCCACACCGGCTACGCCACCACCGTCGCCTGGCGCTACGCCGGCGAGCAGGTCGGAGAGACCGTCACCCTCGCCGAGGCGGTCACCAAGCGGAGAGCGTCCGCCTGCTGGGAGGGCGTACGCCGACGCGCCGTGACCGTGCCCCTCGTGGTCGAGGAGGTCGAGGTGGAGGGCGTGCACGAGCGCGTGCCGGGCAGCATCGCGTTCGTGCCGGTGACCGAGGGGTGGCTCCCGCCGATGCGCGAGGTCTGGGACGGCGTGCTCGGGTCGCAGGACGTCAACGTCTGCCGCTGAGCCGCACGCCGCGCCTGACCTGACCGCTCCGCGACCTCCTCCGGCCGGTGGGGCGTACGTCCCCCTAGGCTGGCGCCATGGGCAAGCAAGAGGACTTCGTACTCCGGGCGCTCGAGGAGCGCGACGTCCGCTTCGTGCGGCTGTGGTTCACCGACGTGCTCGGCTACCTCAAGAGCGTGAGCGTGGCGCCGGCCGAGCTCGAGAACGCCTTCGAGGAGGGCATCGGCTTCGACGGGTCGGCGATCGAGGGCTTCGCCCGCGTCTACGAGGCCGACATGCTGGCCCACCCGGACGCCTCGACCTTCCAGATCCTGCCGTGGCGCGGCGGGATGGAGGGGCCGCAGACCGCACGCATGTTCTGCGACATCCGGATGCCCGACGGCAGCCCGTCGTACGCCGACCCGCGCCACGTCCTGAAGCGGACCCTGAGCGCCGCGGCGGACAGGGGCTTCACCTTCTACACCCACCCCGAGATCGAGTTCTACCTCTTCAAGGACATGCCCGGGAAGGGTGACGAGCCCGAGCCGGTCGACCGCAGCGGCTTCTTCGACCACACCGCCCAGTCCCGTGGAGCGGACTTCCGGCGCGAGGCGATCACCATGCTCGAGGCGATGGGCATCTCGGTGGAGTTCAGCCACCACGAGGGTGGCCCGGGCCAGCAGGAGATCGACCTGCGCTACGCCGACGCGCTCACCACCGCCGACAACATCATGACCTTCCGCACCGTGGTCCGCGAGGTCGCGCTCGGCCAGGACATCTGGGCCTCGTTCATGCCGAAGCCGTTCACGACGCACCCCGGGTCGGGCATGCACACCCACGTGTCGCTCTTCGAGGGCGACCGCAACGCCTTCTTCGAGGCCGGCGCCGAGTACCAGCTCTCCCGGACCGGGCGGCAGTTCATCGCCGGCATCCTGCGCCACGCCAGTGAGATCAGCGTGGTGACCAACCAGTGGGTCAACTCCTACAAGCGCCTGCTCGGCGGGGGCGAGGCGCCCTCGTCGATCTGCTGGGGCCACAACAACCGCTCCGCGATGATCCGTGTGCCGATGTACAAGCCCAACAAGGGCCAGTCCACCCGCATCGAGCTGCGCACCGTCGACCCGGCCTGCAACCCCTACCTCGCCTTCGCGGTCGTGCTGGCGGCCGGCATGAAGGGCATCGAGGAGGGCTACGAGCTGCCCCGCGAGGCCGAGGACGACGTCTGGAGCCTCACCGAGCGCGAGCGCAAGGCCCTCGGGATCGCTCCGCTGCCCAAGAGCCTGTCGGAGGCGATCGACGTGGCCGAGAGCTCAGAGCTCCTCGCCGAGACCCTCGGCGAGCACGTCTTCGACTTCTTCCTGCGCAACAAGCGCGCCGAGTGGGAGGAGTACCGCACCCAGGTCTCCGCCTTCGAGCGCGACCGGATGCTGCCGGTCCTGTGAGCGCCAGCCGGGTCCTGGTCGTCGAGCACCAGGAGTCCTGCCCGCCCCACCTCGTCGGGACGTGGCTGGCCGATTCGGGCTGCGCGCTAGAGGTGTGCCGCCCCTACGACGGGGACGCGCTGCCCGCGCTGACGGCGTACGACGCCGTGGTGGTGCTGGGCGGGGAGATGAGCGCCAACGACGACGACACCGTCGCGTGGCTGGGCCCGCTCAAGGCGGGCATCCGCGAGGCCGTCGCCGCCGGGACCCCGCTGCTTGGCATCTGCCTGGGCCACCAGGTGATCGCCGCGGCCCTCGGCGGGAGGGTCGAGCGCAACCCACGCGGACAGGTCGTCGGCCTCCAGCCGGTCGGCTGGTCCGCAGACGCCGCCGCCGACGACTGGGTCGGCGCGCGCACCGGTCGCGAGGTGGCGATCCACTGGAACAACGACGTCGTCGTCGCACTCCCCGACGGGGCGGTCGTGCTGGCGCGCACGCCCGGCGGCGAGGTGCAGGCCGCCCGCTTCGGGCCGCGGGCGTGGGGCGTCCAGGCCCACCCCGAGGCCGACACCGGCATCCTGACGCGCTGGGCGGAGTCCGACCGGGCCGACCACGTGGCCCTCGGTCTGGACCAGGACGCCGTGCTCGCCTCCATCGAGGAGGCCCGCCCGGCCCTCGAGGCCCACTGGCAGCCCCTCGTCGCGCGATTCGCCGCGATCGCGGCGCAGGCGCGCCGATGACCTCCTCGGGTCACTTCGTGCGGCTCGGCTTCGTGGACGGGGCCGCGGCCGCCCGGGGCATCGAGCGCCTCGGTGAGGCCGGCCGGCCGCTCACCGACAAGCTCGCCGCCACCGCCGACCCCGACGCTGCGCTCGAGGGCCTGCTGCGGCTCACCGACGCCCTCGACGAGGAGTCGGAGGGCTCGGGCGCCGAGATGTTGGCCGAGGTGGCCGACGACGAGGGCACTGCGATGCGGCTGTGCAGCGTGCTGGGCGCGAGCACCGCGCTGACCCACCACCTGGTGCGCCACCCCGACCACTGGCGCGAGCTCACCGACCCCACGCTCGGCAGCACCCGCCCGGCGGCGTACGCCGTCCGCGAGGCGATGCTGGCCGCGGTCGGGGCCGAGCCGGGAGCCGCCGTACCCGTCGCTGGCCGTCCGGACGCGGAGGCCGTGGACGCGCTGCGCGTGGAGTACCGCCGCATCCTGCTGCGGCTCGCCTCCCGCGACCTGGCCCACCACGTCGGCATCGACGACGCCGCGGCCGAGATCTCCGACCTCGCGGCCGCCACGCTGGAGGCGGCGCTGGCCGTCGCTCGGGCACGGGTGGGGGAGACCGCTGCGTCCGCGCGGCTGGCGGTGATCGCCATGGGCAAGTGCGGCGGGCACGAGCTCAACTACATCTCCGACGTCGACGTGGTCTTCGTCTACGAGCCTGCGCGGCTGGAGACGGGCGAGACGGCCGACGACGGCGTCGCGTTGAGGGCGGCGACCCAGCTCGCCTCGCACCTCATGCGCATCTGCTCCGACCACACCCGCGAGGGCACCATCTGGCCGGTCGACGCCAACCTCCGCCCCGAGGGCAGCCAGGGACCGCTCGTCCGCACGCTCGCCAGCCACCGCGGCTACTACGAGAAGTGGGCCAAGACCTGGGAGTTCCAAGCGCTGCTCAAGGCCCGACCGGTCGCCGGCGACGCCGACCTGGGACGTGCCTACGAGGAGGTGATCGAGCCGCTGGTGTGGAGCGCGGCCGAGCGCGACGGCTTCGTGTCCGACGTGCAGGCCATGCGCCGCCGCGTCATCGACCACATCCCCGCCCATGAGGCCGAGCGTCAGCTCAAGCTCGGCTCGGGTGGCCTGCGCGACGTGGAGTTCGCCGTCCAGCTGCTCCAGCTCGTGCACGGGCGTGCCGATCCGTCGCTGCGCGAGGGTGCCACCCTCAGCGCGCTCGCGCGGCTCACCGACGGTGGCTACGTCGGTCGCGAGGACGGCGAGAAGCTCCACGAGGCCTACGCCTTCCTCCGCACTTTGGAGCACCGCATCCAGCTGCACCAGCTGCGGCGTACGCACGTGCTGCCCGACGACGACGCGTCGCTGCGCCGCCTGGGCCGTTCGCTCGGCCACTTCTCCGAACCGGCCGCGCAGCTGGACCGGCAGTGGCGCTACCACCGCCGCGAGGTGCGTCGGCTGCACGAGAAGCTCTTCTACCGCCCCCTCCTCGGCGCGGTCGCCAAGCTGCCCGGGACCGAGGCCAGGCTGTCGCTGCAGGCGGCCGAGGCCCGGCTCGCCGCACTCGGCTACGCCGACCCGAGGGCCGCGCTGCGCCACCTCGAGGCGCTCACCAGCGGTGTCTCGCGCACCTCCGACATCCAGCGCACCCTGCTGCCGGTCCTGCTCGAGTGGTTCGCCGACTCGCCCGACCCCGATGCGGGCCTCTTCGGCTTCCGCCGCATCAGCGAGAGCCTGGGGCGTACACCGTGGTACCTCACGATGCTGCGTGACGAGGGTGAGGTCGCCCAGCGGCTGGCCTTCCTGCTCGGCACGTCCCGCTACGCCACCGACCTCCTCGAGCGGGAGCCGCGCGGGGTGAAGATGCTGGGGGAGTCCCTCGTCCCGCTCAGCGCCGAGGCGGCGCTCGTGGAGATGCAGGCGGTCCTCGAGCGCGCCGACTCCGCGGAGGCCGCGGTGGGCGCCGTGCGTGCCGTACGCCGTCGCGAGCTGCTGCGGATCGCGTGCGGGGAGCTCGTGGCCGGGACCGACGTGGCGCTGGTCGGTCAGGGCCTGAGCCGGCTCACCGACGCCACCCTCCAGGCCACGCTCGACATCGCGACGGAGTCGGTGCGCCGCCAGCGCGGTCTCGACGCGGCCCCGACGCGCATCGCCGTGGTCGCCATGGGGCGCTACGGCGGCTTCGAGCTGTCCTACGGCAGCGACGCCGACGTCATGTTCGTGCACGACCCGGTCGAGGGTGCGGAGACGCAGGTGGCGGCGTCGTTCGCGCAGGCGGTCGTCTCGGAGCTGCGGCGCCTGCTGTCGCTGCCGGCCAGCGACCCCCCGCTCGAGGTCGACCCCGACCTGCGCCCGGAGGGCAAGAACGGCCCGATGGTGCGCACCGTGGAGTCCTACGCCGCCTACTACGCCAAGTGGTCCCACGTGTGGGAGTTCCAGGCGCTGCTGCGCGCTGACGCCGTCGTCGGCGACGAGGACCTGCGCCGGCGCTTCACCGAGCTCATCGACCCGATCCGCTTCCCGACCGAGGGCCTCTCGGAGTCCGACGTCATCGAGGTCCGTCGGATCAAGGCGCGCGTCGACGACGAGCGGCTGCCGCGCGGCGCAGACCGGCACACCCACCTCAAGCTCGGTCGCGGTGGGCTCGCCGACGTCGAGTGGACCGTCCAGCTGCTGCAGATGCGCCACGCCGGACGGGTCGAAGGTCTGCGCACGCCGCAGACGCTGTCTGCGCTCGAGGCCGCGACGGAGGCCGACCTCATCTCGGCCGCCGACGCGGAGACGCTGGCCGAGGCCTGGCGCCTGGTGAGCCGGGTGCGCAACGCCGTGACGCTGGTGCGCGGCCGTCCCTCGGACCAGCTGCCGCGCGACGCCCGGGAGCGGGCCGCGGTGGCGCGCGTGCTCGGCTATCCTGCGGGCTCGTCCGACCAGATGGTCAACGACTACCTCCGCACCACCCGACGGGCGCACGCCGTGGTGGAACGGGTGTTCTGGGAGTGAAGTGCTGGGCTTCATTCGATCCCAGATGAAGCAATAGCCTTCATTGTGGACAAATGAAGCGATAGCCTTCACCATGGAGTCATGACTTCCGTCGCCACCGTGATCGGTGACCTGGTCGGTTCGCGCTCCTCGCGGGACCGGGCAGACCTCCACCAGCGCCTGGGCCGCGCGCTCGAGGAGGTCAACGACGAGCTCCGGCCCGTGCGTGGCCTCTGGGTCACCGCCGGCGACGAGTACCAGGGCACCTTCGCCACCGTCGCCGAGGCGGTCCGCGCCACCCTGCTGGTGCGGGTCCGGCTGTGGCCCACCCACGACGTACGCCACGGCATCGGCTGGGGCCCGACGAGCGTCCTCGACGAGGCGGGCATCGAGGACGGGCCGGGCTGGTGGGCCGCGCGCGCGGCGATCGACGCGGCCGAGCGTGCCGCCGAGACGCCCGCCCAGCGGTGGCTACGCACGGCGTACGTCGTCGCGGACGGGGCCGAGGGCGGCGCCGACCCGGGATTCGTGAACGCCGGCCTGGTGCTGCGCGACGAGCGGGTCAGCGGCCTGTCGGAGCGGTCGGTGTCGGTGCTGCGTGGTCTGCTGTCGCACGAGACCCAGCGCGACCTCGCGGAGGCGCTGGGGATCAGCGCCTCCGCGGTGTCGCAGCGGGTGCGCGCCGACGGGCTCGCGGCGATCGTCGCGGCCCACGAACTGCTCGCCCCGGGAGGAGACCGATGAGCTGGCTCGGGATCCTGCTGGTCGGGTTCGCCGTCACCGACCTCACCCACTCGGTGCGCCGCACCCGCTACCTGCCCGAGAGCGTCGGCGCGCTCACGGTCCTCGTCGTGGGTGCGCTCGCCGGGCTCACCTCCGGGCGCGACGTCGTGGCGCTGCTGGTGGTCGCGGTCGTCGTCCTGCTCTGGGGCCTGACCGTCACCTGGGGGTTCGGCCACCCGGGACCGAAGCCGGCGCGCGTGCCGCTCGCCGTCTTCGTCGTCGCGCTGACCACCGCGATCGCGTGCTCAGGGCTCGCACCGGAGGCGTCCGGCCTGCTCGGGCGCTGGCTCGACTCGGTGTCACTGCCGGCCCTGGAGGGCATGGAGGCCGACCGGTTCCTGCTGCTGCTCGGCGCCTTCGCCGTCCAGCTCGCGACGGGCAACGTGCTCGTCCGGCTCGTCCTGAAGTCCATGGGCACCATCAACCCGCGCTCCGACGGTCAGATGCCGCCGACGCAGCTCAAGGGCGGGCGCCTGCTCGGCCCGCTCGAGCGCGTCTTCATCCTCGCGCTCGCGCTCGGCGGCCAGGTCACTGCGGCCAGCGTGGTCGTCGCGGCGAAGGGCCTGCTGCGCTTCCCCGAGCTGTCCTCGCGCGACGAGCAGCAGACCGTCCACGAGATGACCGAATACTTCCTGCTCGGGTCGTTCGCGTCGTGGCTGGTGGCTCTGGGGGCGTTCGTCCTGCTCTGAAGCGGGTCAGAGCCGCAGCACGCGTCCTGCCACCACCAGGTGCACCTCGTCGCACACTGCGGCGACGCGCTGGTTGAGCGTGCCGAGCAGGTCGCGGAACAGCCGTCCCGAGCGGTGCTCGGGCACGACGCCGAGGCCCACCTCGTTGGTCACCAGGACGACGTCCTGCTCGCAGGCTCGCAGTGCCTCAATGAGCTCGTCGGTGCGCCCGAGCACGAGGTCGTGCACGCGGTCGGACTCGTCCTCCCACGCCCCGGCGTCGTCGATGACCGCGGTCAGCCAGGTGCCCAGGCAGTCGATCAGCACCGGGTGACCGGCCCCGGCCAGTGCGTCGGCGAGGTCCTGGGTCTCGAGGGTGTCCCACGCCGCCGGCCGTCGCGCCCGGTGTGCGGCGACACGGGCGGTCCAGTCGGGGTCGGCCTCGGCGTCCGGCGTCGGTCCGGCGGCGACGTACGTCGCGGGCTCGTCGCCGATCAGGCCCTCCGCGTGGGTCGACTTGCCGGACCTCACTCCGCCGGTGACCAGGATCCGCATGGACGTGATTCTTCCAGAGCGGTGATGAGTTCCGGGGCCTGCACCCGTCATAGGTGTGACAGGACACGGCGAGACTGGAGGATGGGTGCGATGACTGCGGTGACGCGGCTGGAGGAGCGGGACGTGAGCGATCTCGACACGATGGACGAGACGGAGTTCGCGGGGGTGACCGAGCGCCACCGACGCGAGCTGCACGTGCACTGCTACCGGATGCTCGGGTCGTTCGAGGACGCCGAGGACGCGGTGCAGGAGACGTTCCTCCGTGCCTGGCGGCGGCGGGAGACCTACGCGGGACGCTCGACCTTCCGCGCCTGGCTCTACCGGATCGCCACCAACGCCTGCCTCGACCTGCTGGAGAAGCGTCGCCCGAAGCCGGCGACCGGGGGAGAGGTGCTGTGGCTCCAGCCCTATCCCGACCACCTGCTCGACGAGCTGCCCGCCATCGGCGCTGACGAGCCGGAGGCGCTCGCCGTCGCGAGGGAGACGATCGAGCTGGCGTACGTCGTCGCGGTCCAGCACCTCGCACCGCGACCACGCGCGGTGCTGATCCTGCGCGACGTGCTCGGCTGGCCGGCCAAGAACGTCGCCGATCTGCTCGGCGACTCCGTCAACTCCGTCAACAGCGCGCTCCAGCGGGCGCGTGCCGGCATGCGGGAGCACCTGCCTGCCGAGCGCCAGGAGTGGACCGGGGCGGAGGACGACGTCGCCAACCGCGAGCTCGTACGCCGCTTCACCGACGCCAGCGTCGCAGCCGACATCGACACGATCGCCACCATGCTGCGCGACGACGTCCGCTTCGCGATGCCGCCCACGCAGGGCCTGATCGTGGGGCGCGACGCGGTGATCGCGGACTGGGTGGCGGGTGGATATCCGGAGATGGCGGGGCTGCGGTCGGTCGCCACGTCGGTGAACCGCCAACCCGCCGTGGGCTACTACACCTGGCACGAGCCGTCCGGCGCCTACGTCCCGATCACGGTCGACGTCCTGCGCATCAGTGGCGGCCGGGTCACCGAGGTGACGATCTTCGACCGTGATCACTTCCCGCGGCTCGGGCTGCCGGAGCGCCTGCCGAGCGAGTCGGCGTGAGGCGCCGGCTGGTCGGCGTCGTGCGCACGGGTCTGCTGGCGTCGCTCGTGGCCGTCGTCGCGACGACTGCAGCGGCTGGACTCGCGACCGCGTTGGGCGTCGAGCTGGAGGTGCCCGAAGACGGCGAGACGATCCCGCTGTCGGGGATCGCCTTCGTGACCGGCGTCTTCTCGCTCGCGGGCGTGGTCATCGCCGCTGCCCTGGCTCGGTGGGCCTCCCGGCTTCGGCGGCACTTCGTGCGTACGACGCTGGTGCTGACGGCTCTCTCGCTGGTGCCGTCCTGGGTGGTGGGGGCTGCGGCCTCGACGAGCGTCACCCTCGTCGTGCTGCACCTCGTCGCTGCTGCGGTGGTGATCCCCGGCCTGGCTCGGACGCTTGATGATGTGCCCGTCGGATCTTGATCGAACATGTGTTCTATACCTGCCCAGGTGGGCGTAGTGTCGGTGTCACGTTCCACAGTCACCGGGTAGTCGTGATGCCGGGCTGGTGGGGCGAGTTGCGAGGGTGAGTAATAGTCCGGTGATCCGGGCCTCCAGGAGCGACGAGCGTTGAACCTCTCACGTGTGTGTGAGGTCCCCCGTCGTCGGAAGGAGGCCAGTCGTGACCGATCTCGTGGGTCACCCGATCCTGGCTGCCGTGTCCGACATCCGGAGCGTGTTGAAGGGTGTCGCGGGGGTGAACCCGACGTTCATGTCGACCTCGGACAAGGCGGCAGCGTTGCGGGAGCTGGTGGCGGCGGAGGCTCAGCTGGTCGAGCTGCGGTTGCGGGTCCTGGCCGATGCCGGTGACCTCGCGGACGCGACGGGTGCGAAGGACACTGCTGGGTGGCTGGCACACCAAACCCGTACGCGGTTCTCTGACGCGCGAGCCGACATGGGCCTCGCAACCGTTCTGGACCGGGAGCGGCCGGTGCTGGCGGCGGGGATGCGCGAGGGCGCCGTGACGCTGGCTCAGGCGCACGTGATCCGCCGCGCACTCGACACTCTGCCTGCTGCGGTGGACGCCGACACGGTCGACCGTGCCGAAGCGCACCTCGTGGGGTGCGCGGGGGAGTTCGGGCCCAAGGAGCTCGGCCGGATCGGACGGCGGGTCCTCGACGTCATCGCCCCCGAGGTCGCCGAGGCCGCGGAAGCTGCCCGGCTGGCCGACCTCGAAACCGCCGCTGCGGACCGGACGCGGATGACGATGCGCCGCCAGGGCGACGGCATCACCCGCATCAGCGCGCTGGTGCCGGACGCGGTCGCGACCCGACTTGCGACCTACCTCGAAGCGTTCACCAACCCCCGCGCGCAGCGCGGCGAGAATGCGCAGACGTCCGATCCGTTCACCCGGTTGCCGTACCCGCGGCGCATGGGCGAGGCGTTCGCCCGCCTCCTCGAGACCGTTGACCCGTCCCGGCTCCCGGTCCATGGCGGCGATGCCACCACGGTCGTCGTCACGATCCCCCTCGACTCCCTGCGCGCCGAGCTCGCGACCGCGGACCTCATCGGCGCCGGCCTCGTGCCGGGTGACAACCTCACCGGCGACCGCATCACCGCCAGCCAGGCGCGCCGGCTCGCGTGCACCGCGAAGATCCTGCCCGCGGTCCTCGACGGCACCAGCCTGCCGGTCGACCTGGGACGTGCGAAGCGGCTGTTCACACCCGCGCAGCGCAAGGCGCTGCTGATCCGCGACCGCGCCTGTCGTGCTGAGGGGTGCGATATCCCGGGCACGTGGTGCGACGCCCATCACCTCGACCCCTGGCACACCGGCGGACCCACCGACCTGGCCAACGCGGTCCTGATGTGTCCGCACCATCATCACCGGGTCCACGACACCGGCTACCGCACCGACCGCCTGGCCAACGGCGACCTCAGGTTCCACAGACGGACCTAGGCATCACACCTAGGCCGACCTCGGAGGCTCGACCACGATCGGGGGAGCCATCCCCGAGAGCTACTGCCCACGCCGACATCC
Organism: Nocardioides furvisabuli; assembly: GCF_021083185.1. Classification (GTDB taxonomy): domain Bacteria; phylum Actinomycetota; class Actinomycetes; order Propionibacteriales; family Nocardioidaceae; genus Nocardioides; species Nocardioides furvisabuli. The sequence continues at coordinate 62,127 of NZ_JAIGQB010000006.1, forward strand.
GATGATGCCGCGATGAGGTTCGTGGGGGCGGGGAGGCGGGGTCTACTTCCCAGCACTTCTCCCACCCTGCGGTGGAACCCGTCTCTCCCTCTTACCTGCCGGGATGGCCGAGACCACCATTGCACTTCCGACATCCGGACACCGATCCTGAGGGAAGTTTCCTAGTAGCCGCGATCCGAACGCCCGCTCGTGCCGATGAGCGGCGAGCTGCATCCCGGTCGGAGCAACGATCCGGCGCTGGCAGGCGTCGTACCGGCATGCGCCGTGTTCCCGCCACCGTGACCCTCGCGCTCGTGTGTGTCGGTGGCACCGGCTGCAGCACCTGGACCTCCGACGAGGTCTCAGCGCATGTAGGCACCTACGAGGCCACCGGCGAAGGTGGCGACGGGGCACTGCTCGAGGGGACGGTCCGGCTCGAGGACGGCTGCCTCTTCGTCGAGGCCAGCACGGGTGAGCGCTTCCTCGCATACTTCCCCGACGACGAGGTCGAGTGGAGCGGCCGAGGACTTCGCTACGGCGGTTCGACGTACGGCTCAGGCGACAGCATCGCGCTCGGCGGCGGGACCTCCAACGCCACGCGACCCGTTCCGTCGGACTGCCGTGAGCGCTTCGAGGCGTTGACCCAGTGGATCGTCGCCCCGTCCGGCTAGCCCCGGCTGGGTCTGCCGCAACCAGCTCCACGCGTCCCGCCCCGGGCCTACTCTCTCCCCGTGACGGACGACACGACCATGCCGACGGGCTGGGACCAGAGCGAGGGTCCCACCCTCGACTCACCCGCCCTGGGCGCGATCGCCATGGCTGTCGCTGTCCTGAGCGCCCTGTGTGCTCCGACGTACCTCTTCAGCCCCTTCGCCTACCTCGGGGCAGCGGTGGCCATCCCGCTGGGTGTGCTCGCGCGCGGCGTCCCCCGGAGCCACGCGCTGGGCACTGGCGCCGTCGCGGTCGCGGGACTGGCCTGCGTCTTGGCGGCGGTGACCCTCGTTTCCGTGGGTGGCTGACGCACCGCTCCGGTGCGTCTGCCCCGCCCCCGTCCGTCCCCGCCCTGATCCAGTACGGTCGTCGCCATGGCATCTCCGGAAGCGAAGCTCGCACCTGTCGGCGCACTGCGGGGCGGACTGGCCCTGATCGTCCTGGGTGCCCTGCTCGCCTGGGTCCCCAGTGACTCGATCCCGGACTGGGCCTGGCTCACGAGCCTGTCGATCGGCGTCCTGCTCGTGGCGGTCGCCCTGGGCATCCGGACGCTCCGCATGTAGCGGGCCCGGCACGCGCGGTCACCCCGCCGCGGCAGCCAGCACCAGCACCGCGAACGACACCTCGACCACCGCGCCGAGCACGTCGCCGGTGATCCCGCCGAGGCGGCGTACGCACCGCATGAGCAGGGCGACGACCGCGGCCACGAGGACGACGAGCCCGATCAGCAGCGGCCACGGTGAGCCGAGCCCGACACCGGCCAGCGCGACGGTGACGACACTCGCGCCGAGCGAACCGACAGCAGCGACCACGGGCACGGCGCCGATGTGGACCGCGCCCAGTCCGTCGGTCCGGGCGGCCGGGACGCCGCGCACGCACGCCAGGGCCAGGACGGAGCGCGACGCGCAGACGAGGAGCGCGACCACCCACCACGCCTGGTCGTGCCGCACGACCGTGCTGAGGCCCGCGGCCTGCAGGCCGGTGACGAGCACGACCGCGACGACGCCGGCGGGACCGACCGGACCGGTGCGCATCACCTCGAGGGAGCGGGCGGGGGAGTAGGACGCGGTGAGCCCGTCGGCGGTGTCGGCGAGCCCGTCCCAGTGGAGGGCACGAGTGCCGAGCGCGAGCACCAGCACGACGACGTACGCCGTGGCGAGGGGCGGCAGGTCGATCCAGCCGGCGACGAGCACGACCAGTGCGGCCGCGCCCGCGAGCGGGAGGACGGCCAGCGGCGCGAGCACCATGGCCAGCCCGGCCACGGACCGGTCGACGTGCGAGGGAGGCGGTACTCGTACGGCGGTGAGCGTGCCGGTGGCGAGCAGCGAGGCGTCGCGCAGCAGGCTCACGAAGGCAGGACCTCCGAGAGCAGCGCCACGTCGCGGAGCACCGCGATGCCCGAGCGGAGCATCGGGAGGGCGGCCACCGCGCCGGACCCCTCGCCGAGGCGCATCCCGACGTCGAGGAGCGGCTCGAGGCCGAGGGACTTCAGCGCGTGGGCCTGGGCAGGCTCGGTGGACCGGTGCCCAGCGACCCACCAGGCGGCCGCGCCCGGCGCCATCGCCTCGGCGACGACCGCGCACGCGACCGACATGAGGCCGTCGAGCACGACGGGCACGCCCAGGGTGGAGGCCTCGACGAGGAAGCCCACTGTCGCGGCCAGGTCGGCGCTGCCGAGGGCGGCGAGCAGCTCGACCGGGTCGGAGGTGCGGCCCGCGGTCCGCGCGAGGGCTGCCGCGACGACGTCGCGCTTGCGGGTCCAGCCGTCGTCGTCGATGCCGGTGCCGCGGCCGGTGACCTCGTCGGCGGGCAGGCCCAGGGCCGCCGCGACGAGCGCGGCGGCGGGCGTGGTGTTGCCGATGCCCAGGTCCCCGGTCATCAGCAGCTGCGCGCCGTCGTCGACCAGCTCGCGCGCCACCTCGGCGCCGAGGGCGAGCGAGCGCTCGGCCTCGTTGCGGGTGAGCGCGTCGGTGAGGTGGATGGCCCCCGAGCCGCGACGCACCTTGCGGGCGCCGACCTCGGCAGGCAGGTCGGAGAGGTCGGCGTCGACGGCGATGTCGAGCACGGAAACCGCGACCCCGTGCTCGCGGGCCAGCGCGGAGACGCCCGCACGGCCGGCGACGATCGTGCGCACCATCGCCTCGGTGACCGTGGCGGGGTAGGCCGAGACGCCGTGCGCCGCGACGCCGTGATCGCCGGCCAGCACCACCAGGCGTACGTCGGTGAGCGGGCGCGGCGGCACCTCGCCCTGCGCGGCCGCCAGCCACGCGCCCAGCTCGCCGATGCGGCCCAGCGCTCCCGCGGGAGTGGCGAGACCGGCGAGCCGCTCCTGCGCGCGCGCGGCGACGTCGGGGGAGGGCGGGGCGATGGGCGTAGGGATGCGTGTCTGGTCCATGGCGGCGCCAGCCTAGATGCCAGTCTGGGGCCGTGCCCGGCCACTCCGTCCTCCAGCTCCCGGTCGACGCGCTGGAGGAGTGGGTGCGGGCGCGGACGGCCCACTACGACGCGGGCTTCGTCTCGACGGACCCGCGCTTCGGGCACGCCCACATCACGGTGCTCGGTCCCTTCGACCCCGATCCGTCGGAGACCGCCCTCGCCACGATCGCCGACCTGGCATCTGCGACGACGCCCGTCGCCTTGGAGCTGGCGCAGCTCGCGCAGTTCCCCAACGGGATCATCCACCTGTTCCCCGAGCCCGACGACCGGCTCCGGGACCTCACCGCCGACCTCGTCGCAGCCTTCCCTGACTGGCTGCCGTACGCCGGGGAGTTCGGTGCCGACGTGCAGCCGCACCTCACTGTCGACGCCGCCTCCGACCACGTCGACCTCGCCTCCACGGCCGCGCTGCTCAACGATGTGGTGCCGGTGCGGGTCGTGCTCGACCGGCTCCAGCTCGCGTGGTGGGAGTCCGGCAGTTGCCGCGTTCTGCACGAGTGGAGCCTCGGCGGGTGACAGTCTTCGACCATGCGCCGCCTCGCCCTGCTCCTCGTCACTGCGGCGGTGCTCCTCGCGCTGCCGAAGATGGTGGGGTCCGCCGTGCTGCCGGACCGGGTGACCGATCTCCTCGGCGCGGACCGGGCCCAGCGTGACCGGGCGGTCGTGGTGCGCGTCACTGATGGCGACACCCTCGAGGTGCGGCTGCCCGACGGGCGCGAGGAGGACGTCCGCATCCTCGGCATCGACACGCCCGAGGTCCACCCCCGGCTCGAGTGTGGTGGCCGGGAGGCCACCGAGGCGATGGCCCGGCTCGCCCCCGTGGGGGCGAAGGTCGCCCTCGTGCCGGACCGGACGCAGGGCGATCGCGACCGCTACGGCCGGTTGCTGCGCTACGTGCACCGGTCCGGCGACGATGTCGGGCTCGCGCAGCTGCGGTCCGGGCGGGCGCGGGTCTTCATCTTCCGCGACGACCCGTTGCAGCGGGCGGGGGACTACCGAGCGGCCGAGCGGCGGGCCCGGAAGGCCGACCGCGGCTCCTGGGCAGCCTGCTGGCGCTGAGTGCGGGTGACCGGACCGTGTCGCGACGTGGCAGGATCGTGGCATGGCTTCATGGGCGCACCTCGAGATCACTGTCGACGACCAGGGCAACGTGGAGGTCGGTGGCTACAACGCCGACCCCGAGGCGCTCGTCGCCGACACCGAGTCGTGGGAGGACCTGCTGACCTCCCTCGGCGTCAGCGGCTGGGAGCTGGTGCAGGTGATCCCCGGCGTCGAGACGACGTACTGGTTCAAGCGCCAGTCCTGAACGGCTGGTCGTGAGCGACCTCGCGGTCCGGTTCCGCGCCGCCTCGGCGTCCGCGGAGACGATCTTCGGGCGCCCGCCCTCCACGCCGGCGGCGATGTTCGCCGACCTGGCGGCGTACGCCGACGCGCACGGGGTCGAGTGGGACCGCTACGGCGAGCGTGGCGCGGTCGCGCAGCTCGAGGCCGAGGTCGCCGGGCTGCTCGGCAAGCCCGCTGCGGTGATGTTCCCCAGCGGCGTGATGGCCCAGCAGGCCACGCTGCGCGCCTGGTGCGACCGGTCCGGCTCGCGCCGCGTCGCGCTGCCCGACCTCTCCCACCTCGTCCACCACGAGCAGGACGGCCCGCGCCGCGTGCTCGGCCTCGAGCTCGAGTGGCTCACCACCGGACGCGAGACCCCGACCGCGGAGGCGCTCGCGCGCGTCGGCGGACGGCTCGGCGCAGCGATGGTCGAGCTGCCGCTGCGCGATGCCGGGTGCCTGCTGCCGACCTGGGACGAGCTGGTCGCGCTGTCGACCTCGGCGCGTGATCGCCGAGTGCCCCTCCACGCCGACGGCGCGCGGATCTGGGAGTCCGTGCCGCACTGGGACCGCACCCTCGCCGAGGTGGGCGAGCTGTTCGACTCGGTCTACGTCTCGCTCTACAAGGGCCTCGGGGCCTCGAGTGGCGCGCTGGTCGTGTGCTCCGACGACCTCGCCGGCGAGCTGCGCTCGTGGCGCCAGCGGATGGGCGGCACCCTCTTCTCGATGACGACCGCGGCGGTCGGTGGGCTGATGGGCCTGCAGGACCTGCAGAGGTTCGGCGACCACCGCACCTGGGCGATCGCGCTCGCCGCAGCGCTGCGCGACCAGGGTTTCACCACGTTCCCCGAGGAGCCGCACATCGCGACCTTCCTGGCCTACGCCCCCGGCACGCCCGACGAGGTCAACGAGCGGGTCGTCGCCTTCACCGAGCAGCGCGGTGTGGTGCCGTGCGGGCTGTGGCGGGCGGCCGACGTCCCGGGCTGGGTCCAGACCGAGCTGACCTGCCACGAATCCGCGATCGCCCGCGACCCGGTCGAGGTGGCTGGTTTGATGGCCGCGGCAGTCGGGGCGAGTCGCGCCGGCGCGTAGCACGGGAGGATCGCCATGCGGGCAGGGGCAGGGACGACCCCGGGCAGTCGCGTAGGACGGGGTGCCGTGCTGGCGCTGCTGACGTGCGGGACGGCCCTCTCGGCCACGGCGCCCGCGCACGCCGCCGGCGAGCTGTGCGACCGCAGCGTGGTGTTCGACGAGGCCGACGTGCTGGACGACCGTGCCGTCTCGCGGGCGGCCCGGTCCTCCTTCGACGACCGGGCGACGGTCAAGGTGATCGCCTGGGAGCAGACCCCCGGCGGCGGCGACCTCTACGACGCCCTCGTCGACGCACGCGCGCAGTGCGCGGGCTGGGGCTTCAGCGGTGGTGGGCGACGTTCGCTGCTGGTGCTCGGCGTCTCGACCGGGGGTCGCGAGCTGGGCACGCACTACGACGGCTGGGCATTCGGCCGCTTCGACTCCTCGCGCGACGACGTCGAGACGACCGCGATGGGGCCGGCCTTCGGCAACGGACAGTGGACCGGCGGGATGGTCGAGGGGCTGCGGGGCTACGCAGAGGCGTACGCCGCCTCGAGCCCGACGCGCGTCCCGGAGCCGTACGTCCCGGAGACCGACGACTTCTCCTCCGACTTCTCCACCGACGGTGGCGGGTCCGCCCCGTCCCCGTGGCTCCTCGGCGTGCCGGTCGGCCTGGCGGCGCTCGGCGGCGGTGGCTACGGCGCGGTCCGGCTGCGGCGACGGCTGAAGGCACGGGCCGCGGCCCGCACCTCGCTCGCGCACGCGGTGTCCGCGATGGCGCAGGCGTGGTTCGAGCTGGACGAGAGCAACGAGCTCATCGACGCGCGGGTCAGCGCGCTGCCGCCGGTCAGCGACGCGGTCGCCGACGGGATCCGGACCGCCCACGCCGAGGCCGTGGCCACCCGGGACGGCGCCACCGCGACCTACCTGCGCCTCTCCGAGGTGCACACCGAGGCGGCCGTGGCGGGGATGGACACCGAGGAGGCCACGCTGGCCGGCCACGAGGTCGAGGCCGCCATCCGCGAGCTGCGCTCGGCGCAGGCGGCGATGACCGGGGTCGAGGAGCGGCTCTCGTCCTACGACACGCTCCGAGAGGAGCTCCCAGCGCGGATCGGGGCGCTGCGCGCGGGCGCCACCGAGGTCACCGCGCTCCTCGCCTCGCGGCAGGTCGAGGGCTACCGCACGACCGACAACGACGCCGCCCCGGCCGAGGCTGAGCAGGCCGCGACCGACGCCGCCGCACTCGCCGCGCAGCAGCGCCACGGCGACGCCGCCGCGCTCCACGAGCGGGCGCAGGCCGATCTCGCCGCTCACCGCACCTGGCTCAGCGAGCTCGCCGACTTCCGGGCGGCGCTGGTGCGCGACACCGCGGCACTCCGCACCCGCACGACGGAGCTCGACGCCGCGATCGCCGACGCCTACGTCACCACCGAGGCCCTCGAGCGCGACCAGGACCCCAGCTGCGTCGAGGGCGTGCGCGCCACGGTCGACGAGGCGTCGGCTGCGCGCGAGGCGCTCGACGGCGCCCTGCGGACCATCGAGCAGCACACCTCGATGGCCGACCAGCAGTTCGCCCGGGCACGGGAGGAGCTCATCGCAGCGCAGCAGTCCGCGGACGCCGTCGCGGCCGGGGCGGCACACCCGGCGTTGCTGGTCGAGCAGCTGCGGGCGCTCGCGGTCGACGTACCGCAGCGCGTCGAGCGGGCCGTCGTGGAGGCCGACGCGATCCAGGGGCAGGTCACCACCCACCCGGCGGCGATGACCTTCCTGGCGCAGGTCCCGGACGTGTCGGGCTTCCGCTCCGCCGCGGTCGGGGTCGGTGACGCCGCCGGGCTCGCGAGGCCGCCGTGGCTGCGACTCGACGCACAGCTGGGGGAGGCCGAGGCCGGCCTGACCCGCGCCCGCGCCGTGGTGGACCGCGCGATCGCCGACCACGAGGCCTCGCAGCGCGCGCTGGACGCCGCGGCGTCCGCGATCGCCGCGGCCCGCGACCAGGTCGCCCACGGGGACGTCTCCGGCGCCGCTCGCGAGCTGCTCGACGACGCGAGGGAGCGGCTCGCGCTCGCCGAGTCCGAGACCGGGTCGCTGGCAGCGATCACGGCCGGCGCCGAGAGCGCCAAGGACACCGCCGACGCGGCCGCCGCGCGCGCCCGTCAGGACCGCCGCGACGCCGAGCAGCGGCGCGAGGCCGCCCGCCGAGCGGAGGCAGCACGGCGCCGCAGCTCGAGCGGCGGCGGTGGCGGCTTCGGTGGCGGCTTCGGTGGCGGCTCCGGTGGAGGCGGGGGCTTCAGCGGGGGTGGCGGGTCACACGGCAGCGGCGGCGGGGGCTCGCGGAGCTTCGGCGGTGGCGGCGGCTCCCGTGGTGGCGGCGGTGGCGGGTCGCGCGGGTTCTGACGCGCGGCGCCGCGTGCCCTAGATTCCTCCCGTGAGTGCCCAGGCCCCTTCCGCTGTCATCCTGATCCGCGCGACCAGGTTCGTTCCCAACCCGGCGACCGCTGCGGACAACGCCTTCCAGGCCGACGCCCCGGCCGGCCAGACCGAGGAGGCGACGTCCGCCGGCGCGCTGGCCGAGATGGACGCCCTCGCCGAGGCGCTGCGCGCGGTCGGCGTACGCGTCCACGTCTTCGACGACGACGACCACACCCGTCCCGACAGCGTCTTCCCCAACAACTGGCTGTCCACGCACGCCGGCGGCACCGTCGCGGTCTACCCGATGTACGCCTCCAACCGCCGCCACGAGCGTCGCAGCGACGTGCTGGAGATGCTGAAGTCGGAGTACCGCGTCCAGGCGATCGTCGACTACTCCGGCCTCGAGCCGGACGGCATCTTCCTCGAGGGCACCGGCGCGATGGTGCTCGACCACGTCTCCCGCGTCGCCTACGCCGCCCGCAGCTACCGCGCCGACGTCGCGGTGCTGGAGCGCTTCTGCACCGACTTCAACTACGAGCCGATGGCCTTCGACGCGGTGGACTCCGACGGGATCCCGGTCTACCACACCAACGTCATCGCCTGCGTCGGCACGCACGTCGCCCTCTTCGCGCTCGACATGATCCCCGACGAGCACCGCCGCCAGCAGGTGCGCGAGCGGCTCGCCGTCACCGGGCGCACGATCGTCGAGCTGACGGAGGAGCAGATCCGGGAGTTCGCCGGCAACGCCGTCGAGCTGTGCGGACGTACGGCGGACGGCCGGCGTCGCTACGTGATGGCGATGTCGGCGCGGGCCAAGCGCTCGCTGCGTCCCGACCAGGTCGCTGCGATCGAGGAGTCGTGCGAGATCGTGGCGGTCGACATCCCCACCATCGAGCTCGCCGGTGGCTCGGTGCGCTGCATGATCGCCGGGGTGCACCTCGACCACCGCCGCCCGCTGGCCGAGGCCGAGCTCAGCGCGGCGGTCGCCGCGATCAACGAGGACAATCCGGTCACGCCGGACGGGCGCTTCGTCGACGGCAACGCCTGAGTCGACGCGGGTGGGTCAGGTGGCCCGCAGCTCGGAGGCGTAGAGCCGGTAGAGCCAGTACGCCGCGACCGCGCAGAGCAGGTGCCACGCGGCGTGCCCCTGCAGCAGCGAGTCGGGGTCGCACCAGCCGGCGTTGCTGAGCAGCCAGATCGCGAAGGCGACGAGCATCGCGGTCACCGCCACGACGCCGTGGCGGAACACCCGGCTGGTCTCGCCTCGGCGCCAGAGTGCGGTCTCCAGGACGACGGCGCCGAGCAGCAGCACGCCGAAGGCGAGGTTGCCGGAGTAGTTGACCACCGGGACCGGGTCGGGCCAGAGCCCGATGAGCTCGCACGCGGCCACGCAGGCGACGTACGCCGCCACGAAGCCGGCGGTCCCACGGCGGGTCCACCGCGCCCACGCCCAGGCCGCGGCGAAGCCGGCGACGAGGTACATGCTCAGCATGTCGAGGTGGCCGCCCCACGCGCTCTGCGTGGCGTGCATGGCGGCGGAGCCCGGTCCCAGCAGCACGACGACGCACGCGAAGAGCGTCGCGACGCCCGCCGACATCACGGGCCGGGTGCTGGGCCCGCGATGTCGACGGTGCTGCGCGTGGTGGGCGACGAGAAGCCCGGCCACGACGAAGCCGAGGTTGGACAGCGTGTTGGCCGGCTGCGCGATCGCGCCGGGTCGCGCCCGTTCGCAGAAGTTGGCGCCCCGCCCGACGTCGGGGCCGAGCCAGCCCTGGGCGACCGCCAGGGCGAGGAGCGCCGTCGACCCGGCCGCGACCGCGACGGTGGTGGTGAGGGGTCGCGGCACGGGTCGATCGTAGGGCTCCTCAGGCGCGTGTCACCTGGACCACGCTCGGGCGCGGGCCGGCGAACGACCCGGCGCCGGTGGTCGAGCCGGTCGGCACGTAGTCGGGGAAGCGCGACTGCGGCGCGGCCCACGAGCCGTCCTCGCCCGGGTGCTGGACGGCCACGAAGACCGACCCGTCGCGGTCGTGGATGACCGGTCCGCACGTCTCCGCACCCGACGGGACGGCCAGGAACTGCTGCACGCGGCCGCGCTCGCGACCCTCGACGGGCACCTTGAAGAGGCCGTCGTTGAGCTTGATCGCGCTCGGCTGGCCGTCGGTCGAGATCCAGAGGTTGCCCTCGCTGTCGAAGGCGACGTTGTCGGGGCACGAGATCGGGGACACGGGCCCGGTCCACCCGCCGAAGTAGGTCCCGGCAGAGGCGGCGTCGCCGCAGATGAGGAACAGGTTCCACGTGAAGGTCGCCGCCGTGTGGTCGCCACCGGTCGGGAGCATCTCGACCACGTGTCCGTCCTTGTTGGCCGGGCGCGGGTTGGGCTCGGTGGGGCCCTCCTTGCCGACCTTGCCACGGTCGGTGTTGTTGGTGCACGCGACGTAGATGCGCCCGCTGCGCAGGCTGGGCTCCACGTCCTCGGGCCGATCCATCTTCGTGGGCTGCACGGCATCGGCGGCCAGGCGGGTGTAGACCAGCACCTCCTCGATCGTGAAGCCCGGCACCATCGAGCGGCCGTCGCGGGTGAGCGGGATCCACTCGCCCGTGCCGTCGCTCACGCCGTCCTCGAGGCCGTCGCCGGTGAAGCGGGCCACCGACAGGTCGCCCTCACTGAGCAGGCGCAGGTTGTGGCGGCGGGCGCGGGCGCTGTTGCCGGGCTGCATCCGGTCGCGGGAGACGAAGCGGTAGAGGTAGTCGAAGCGCTCGTCGTCGCCCATGTAGGCCACCACGTGGCCGTCGCGGTTGACGATGACGTTTGCGCCCTCGTGCTTGAAGCGGCCCATGGCGGTGTGCTTGACCGGGGTGGACGTCGGGTCGCTGGGGTCGAGCTCGACGATCCAGCCGAAGCGGTTCGGCTCGTTGCGGTAGGCCTCGGTCGTGGCGTCCCAGCGCGGGTCGACCGAGCGCCAGTTGCGGCTGTCCTGGGTGGCGGAGAGGCCGTAGCGGGCCTCCTTCGGGTCGGTGCCGGTCGCGCGGAAGTACTGGTTGAAGTTCTCCTCGCCGGACAGGACCGTGCCCCATGGCGTGGTGCCACCGGCGCAGTTGTTCATGGTGCCGCGCACGGTGCGACCGGTGGGGTCCGCCGCGGTCTTCAGCAGGTCGGAGCCCGCTGCGGGGCCGTCGACGGTGAACGGGGAGTCGAGGGTGATGCGGCGGTTCAGGCGCGCGCCCGGGACGTACGTCCACGCGTCGCCGCGCCGACGTCGCTCGAGCTCGACGACCGACATCCCGTGCGCGGCCCAGGCCGTGCGGATGACGGTCTCGGGGTCCGTGCCGGGCGGGAACATGATGCCCTCGTTGGTGTACTCGTGGTTGCACACGAGCAGGGCGCGCGTCCCGGCGCGGTTGGTCTCGATGATGTCGAGGTAGTCGTTGTTGTAGCCGAACTGGCCGGCCTGCGCCTCGGGGGACTGGCGGGTGGCGTCGAAGTCCGGCGCACCGGCGAGGATCGGGTCGCCCCAGCGCAGGATCGGGTCCCAGCGGTAGCCGGCAGGGACGGTCACGTCGTCGACCGTCGTGGCGGCCGGGGCGATTGGCGAGAAGGCGAGGCGCTTCGGCCCGCCGTGACCGGGCTTCGGCCGGGCGGCACCCGGGGAGGCGGCCACCGGGCCGCCCACCGCGGTCAGTGCGGCGACGGTGAGGCCGGTGCCCACGACGGAGCGGCGACTGAGCGCGTTGGCGGCGATGTCGCGGAAGTAGGACGTCTCGGTGGTGTTCGGGACCTCTTGGAAGCAGGCGTCGCCGCAGCGGAGGTGGCAGGTGACCGGGCTGCGGTTGCCGTGCGTGCGGTTGACCATCGGGAGCAGGGTGCGGCTCTGGTGAGGAGTCATCGGGAGGGCTTTCCGAGAGGAGGGTGGGCGGACCCCCCGACTCTCACCGCCCACGTCGCCGCGCGGAGGGCCGGCGGATGGACGTCGGGTGAACGGCACCCGACCCGTCCGCGAATCCGCGCTCTGCTCGACGGATCTGCGGTCAGCGGCCGTGTGCTCCGGTGGGTCGCACGTCCACCCAGACCAGGCGGTGGTCGCTGGCCGGGAAGGGGAAGGTGCCGACGAGGCGGAAGAGCGGGTCGTCGGACTCGGGCCAGAACACGCCTGCGTCACGGACCTTGGTCGAGCGGTCGGGAAGGACGTAGTCGGCGCGGAGGTTGCCGGGACCGTTGGGCAGCGCATCGGCGAAGTCCGCGGTGTCCTGCGCCGCCGGGCCCGCGTGGTCGAGATTGGCGCCTGCGTCTCGGGCGGCTGCCTCGACCGCGCCGGCCGAGCGCGGGTGCGGGTCGCGGACGCGCGGGTGCTCGAGCAGCTGGAGGATCGCGTCGTCGAAGGAGTCGCCGTCGAAGGGGTCGGCGTTCTGGTCGCCGGCGACGACAAACCGGCTGCCGCGCGGCAGGCCGCCGTAGGTGCCCTCGTCGTCGTAGAGGTAGTCGGCTCGGTCGCTGACGTAGTCGGCCCACAGCCGGATCTCGTCGTGGTTGCGGGTGCCGTTGCGGTCCTCGGCGCCGTCGAAGGTGGGCGGCGTCGGGTGCGAGACGAGGAAGTGGACGGTGCGCCCGCCGATGCGGATCGGCACGTCCCAGTGCGACTTCGACGACAGGCGTACGGCGTCGAGCTCGGCGGGGGAGTACCAGTCCGCGGGCTCGGGCGTGGCCGGGTCGTCGGGCAGCACGGCGCCGGGCATGTCCTTCCACAGGAAGCGCTGGAAGGTGCGCACCTCGTCGGTGGCGATCGGGTGCTTGGAGTAGACGACCATGCCGTACTGGCCGGGGAAGGTGCCGAAGCCGAACGCGTCGTTGCCGCCACCGATCGTGCCGTTGTTGTCGAGGTCGAGTCCGCTCGGGACGCCGGTGTTGACGGGGGCGACGTAGTAGTAGGGGTAGTGGAGCGGGGCGGCGCCCCGGTGCCCGACCTCGAGGTAGTTGTCGCGGAACAGCTCCGCGGCGCGACCACCCGCGACGTAGTCGAACTCGTTGATGAGCAGCACGTCGGGGTCGGTGCGCTGGATGGTCTCCGCGACGGCCGCGGCCTGGGCGTTGTCCGGGGTCGACAGGTCGCGCACCAGGTCGCCCTCGGCGAACCGGTTGAGCGAGGCGTTGAAGGTCGCGAAGCGCACGTCCGCGGGCTTGGCGCTCCTGCGTGCGTCGATGCCTGTGCCACCTGCGCTGGCCGGGATGGTCAGCAACGAGGCGGTGAGCCCGCCGAGGGCGAGGGCGGCCGCGCCTGCGAGGGCGAGGCGGGAGCGGTGGGGCGTGGGCCGAGGGAGCATCCGAGTACCTTCCGAGGGGGCCCGGCCAACCTACGACGGACGTCCGACACGACGAAAGGTGGCCCGGCTGCTGTTGGCGCAGGTCTCACCCGGTGTTCACCTCACGCGACCTCGCGAGGACGCGCTGGACCACCTCTGTCGACCGAGTGCGCGGGTCTGGTACCCGAAGTGGTGCCGCGCTCTCGGTGGTCGAGTAGTCGAGCGAGGACCGAGCGAGACGTGTCGAGCCCCCTCCTCACCCCAACCCAGATCTTGATCGTTCCTCGTGCTTCCCGTCGTGGCCTAGCGTCGGAGCCTCCCTCTAGAATCGAACGCATGATCGAGGCGCAGGCGGGACCCGGAGCAGGTGAGGTCGAGGACCTCACCGCCTCGGACCTGCTCGCGCTCGCCCGTGGCTCGAAGACTGCCGAGGACCGCGCGGCCGCGGAGCTCCTTCAGGTTGCTGCCCGGTGGGCCGACCTCCACCCGCCCGAGTCGATTCACTCCGCGGCGTCGTTCGCGGTCGCGGGGTGTGAGCACGAGGAGCCCATCGCCGGCCCCGGCACGCCGCTGGTGGCGGAGTTCTGCGTCGCCGAGCTCGGCGCTGTCTTGGGCATCACCAGCGTGTCGGCGAAGAAGCTCATCGGTCACGCCCTCGAGCTGCGCCACCGACTGCCGCGGCTCTGGAGCCAGGTGCATGCCGGCCGGGTGCCGGTCTGGCGCGCCCGCGCGGTTGCGGAGGTCACGATCCACTGCACCCCGGCCCTCACCCGTGAGGCAGCCGCGTTCGTGGACGCGCAGGTCGTCGCGGTCGCAGGTCGGATCGGTCCCGCACAGCTGGACCGCCTCGTTGCGGAGACCATCAAGAGGTTCGACCTCGCGACCGCCGACCCGGCCGCCGACCCGGAGGACGGGTACCTCCACGTCGACCCGCGCCACGTCACGATCCACGACCAGGACGTCCACTTCGCCGGCACCGTGCGGCTGGAAGCGGAGGTCGACCTGGCCGACGGACTCGACCTCCACCAGGCCCTCGCCCACAGAGCCGCCACCCTCAAGGCCCTCGGGTCCGAGCTGCCGCTCGACGCACGCCGCGCGAAGGCGCTGGGCGACCTGGCTCGTACGCAGACCGCGCTCGCCCTCTTCCAGCACGGACACACCAACCGCTCGGACGACGGGCAGGACCTGCCGGTCGCGCGGGAAGTCGTGCTCCACGCCCACGTCGACGCCACCCTGTCCGGCGACACCACGACCTTCGGGCCTACCGGACGCCTCGAGGAGGGCCAGCGGCTGGTCCTGCTCGACCAGCTCAAGAGCTGGTGCGGCGATTCGCGCACGAAGGTCACCGTCAAGCCGGTCATCGACCTCAACGCTGAGAAGTCTGCGCCGGGCTACGCGATCCCGGACCGGATCCGCGACCACATCACCCTCCGCGACCGAACCTGTGTTTTCCCGTGGTGCGGTCGCCCCGCCCGGGGCTGCGACGTCGACCACGTCACCGAGTACGACCATGACGCCGACGCAGAAGGTCGACCACAGCCCGGGCCGACGCACACCGACAACCTTGCGGCCTTGTGCCGGTTCCACCACCGGCTCAAGACCCACACCGCCTGGCACTACCGGATGACCGCGCCGGGAGTGTTCGAGTGGACCAGCCCGCACGGCCATCGCTACCGCCGCGACCGCAGCGGGACCACCGCGCTCGACCCACCCGACCCCGGTCCACCCGAGCTCGGCCCACCCTCGATCCCGTCACCTCGAAGATGACCCCGCCCCACACCCCGCCACCCACGAGGAGGCGGGGCGACAGGCACGCCCGCAGGTCCCCATCCGTCGGCGTGGCGTGGTCAGCCCGCGGGGCGCGGGCCGGCATGGCCGCCGGGGCACGACCCCGCCACCGTCCCGCACCCAGACCTGGCTCATCGGGCATCCGGAAGGCCTCGGGCTCACCGTCAGCAGCCAGCACCACGTCAGCCACCTCTGCGTGCAGCACGGCGGTGTCGCCGAACCACGACGCTGGGGTCGCCAAGACCTGCGTCCCCAGCAGGTCGTGCCCCGGGTGTTGCGTGCCACGTACTCCGCTCGGTCGAACACCTGACCGGTGTGGGTGGTCCGGCGGAAGCCCGGGTGATGCAGGACGAGGAGCTGGGCGGCATCGCCCCGGACGAGGGCGTCAGCTCGCGCCTCGGCGACGCTGACGACAGCGGCTTGGTCGTCCATGGGCGACGAGGTGCCACCGCTGACGGTGACGGGTCTCGATGCGCCCGCTCGGCCCTCGCACGCTGCGTGACCAGCGAAGCGACGACGAGCCGACTCGGCGACGAGACGGTGCGCGCCGCCTGACATGCTGGCGCGCGTGATCCCCAGCCCGCGCCGTACGGCGATGCTCCTGCTCGGCTGCGTCGTCCTCGGGACGGGAGTGGCGATGCTGCTGGCCGCAGACCTGGGGTCGGACGGCTACTCCACCCTCGTCAACGGCCTCGCGCTCACGACGGGTGTCGCCTTCTGGATCGTCAACCTCGTCGTGGGTGCGGTGTTCGTGACGATGGCGATGCTGCGCAAGGTCATCCCGGGCATCGGCACGGTCGTGCAGGTCGTCCTGGTCGGGGTGGTGGTCGACGTGGCCCTCGGGCTGTTGACGACTCCGGACGACCTCGTGTGGCGAGCAGTACTGCTCGTGGCGGCGTTCCCGGTGCTCGCGATCGGCATCGCCCTCTACCTCGGCAGCCACACCGGAGCCGGACCCGCCGAGGCCGCCGCCTTGGCCTGGGACCCGCCGGTGGCGTTCAGGTGGACCTACAGCGTCGTCCAGGGCGGGGGAGCGCTCGGCGGCTGGCTGCTGGGCGCCACCGTCGGCGCGGGCACGCTCGCGGTGATCTTCCTCCTCGGCCCGGCGGTGGACCTGACCGCCCGGATGATGAGGGTCGATCTCCACCAGACGATGGATCCGGTGCGCGAGAACGCCACCTAGCGTGGGAGCCATGTTGATCGCCGAAGAGCTCTTCCTCCTCCTGCGACGCGACGACGGCAAGCCGGAGAGCGCCATGGCGCACCGTGGCTACGGCTTCGCCGCGGCGCTGCTCACCGACCTCGTCGTGGCCGGGCGCATCACGCTCAGCGACGACAAGGACCCGCGCATGTCGATCCCGCACGCGGGACCGGTCGGGCATCCGGCGCTCGACGCCGCGATGACCCGCCTCGAGGCGCGAGACGGCAAGAAGCTGTCGTCGCTGGTGACGGACGGCAAACTCGCCCGTGAGGCGGAGCTCGCCCGAGCACTGAGGGCGGCGGGCGTGATCAGGATCGAGGAGAAGCGCGTCCTGGGCCTCGTGCCCGAGAGCTACCCGGTTGTCGACCCCGAGCCCGAGCGGCGCGTGCGCGAGCGGTTGCGCACGGTCCTCCTGGGCGGTACGCCCTCGACGGGTGACGCGGCGCTGCTCGCCATCCTCCAGGGGCTCGGCCTGGCCCCGAAGGTGCTGGAGGACGAGAAGGGCGTCCTCGGCAAGAAGGAGCTCGCCCAGCGCATCGAGGAGGCGTCCGGCGACGTCGCGACCGGCGACGCGGTGGGCAAGGCGGTCGCGGCGATGAACACCGCGATGATGACCGCGGTCATCCTGCCGATCGTCGTGTCCGGCAGCTGAGCACGCGGGCCGCCGGCCTCAGCCCGACGCCGGCCGCCCGGTCAGCACCCGCACGGCGAAGTCGGTGGTGAAGTCGTTGTCGAGGAAGCCGACCACCCGCGTGACGCGGTCGAGGTCGAGCGGCAGCAGGCCTCGCGAGCCCGGCACGTCCGGGGTCAGCCCGAGGTCGAGGTCGTCGCGCCCCGACATCATCCGCACGTTGAAGTCGTAGCGCTCGCGTGCGCCCTCGGCCTGCAGGCGGCGTACGACGGTGGCACCGACGCGGCGCCCGCCCGTCTCGGCCGACCAGTCGTCGAGCGCCTCGAGCAGCGCCCGGCCGTCGTTGTGGTCGATGTCGGCCCACGCGGCGTCCATCGACCCGGCGACGTCGAGGAGAATCGCGGCCGTCTTCTCCCCGATGCCCTGCACGCCGGGCAGGTTGTCGCTGGAGTCGCCGCGCAGGGCGGCGAAGGCGAGGTAGTTGGCCGGGCGGACGGCGTACATGTCGAAGAGCCGCGCGGGGTTGAGCATCGGGGACCCGTGGATCCCTCCGTCGATGAGCCGGAGCACCCGCGTGTGTGCGCTGATGTGGGCGAAGGCGTCGCGGTCGGAGGTGATGATCACGCAGCTCCAGCCGTTGCGCTCGGCCCACGTGGCGCCGGAGGCGTTGACGTCGTCGGCCTCCAGCCCGGGCGGGGTCACGGTGGCGAGCCCGAGGGCGTCGAGCAACGCGCCCGCGCGGTCGAGCTGGTCGACGAGCTCGGGGTCCTTCTGCGCGCGCCCGGCCTTGTAGTCGGGGTAGGCGTCGCGCCGCACCGACCCGGTCCGGTCGTCGAGGCCGAAGACGATCGCGTCGGGCGCCATCGTGTCGATCGACTCCAGGATCTGGCGCAGCATCCCCTGCAGCGCCCAGATCGGTCGGCCGTGCCGGTCCCGGAGCCCGGTGTGGGCGCGCGCGTGGTGGTTGCGGTGCAGCAGCGAAGGCGCGTCGACGACCAGCAGCAGGCGGCGGGCGCGGGGGTCGGGGTTGCTGGGAGCCATGGTGATCGGCGCCAGCCTAGACGGCGGGCGAACGGGCGCGATCAGGCGCCGAGGCCCTCGAGGTAGGACGCGAAGCCGAGAGGCGCGCGGGCCGTACGCCGTCCCGACGTCGTCACGGCGATGGCGCCGGTGGCGACCCAGTCGAGCGAGGCGCAGCGCATCGCCTCGACCAGCTCGACGTCCTCGTGGACCGGGAGCGGCGCGAACCCGCCGACGTGGAGGTAGGCGTCGAGGGAGAAGCCGAGGTTGGCGCCGTGGACGTGCTCGTGCCCGTCGGAGAGCGTGTGGCGGGCGTGCCAGGCAGCCAGCACCTCGGGGGACAGGTCGACCGGGCGCGGGCTGACCGTCCCCACCACGAGGTCGCGCCCCTCCGCAGCCAGGCGCACCTGCGTCAGCAGCCAGTGGGGCGGCACCACGCTGTCGGCGTCGGTGCTCGCGATCCACAGGGCACCGCGGTCCCCGGCCCACTCGGCGGCCGTCTCCACCCCCAGCGCACGCGCGGCGCCGACGTTGCCGGCGCGGCTCGTGACCGCTCGTACGCCGTGTCGGGCCACCACGCCGGCGGTGTCGTCGTGACACACGTCGAGGACGACGAACACCTCGGTGTGCATCTCCGGGTGGGCGAGGTGGAGCGCGTCGCGAGCGACGCGGACCGACTCCAGGCAGGCGGGGAGCAGCACCTCCTCGTCGCGCGCCGGGACCACCACGGCGACCGCCGACGGCGCGCTCACGTGGGCCGCCCCAGCACCAGGAGGTCGAAGTCGGGCTCGTGGTGCTCGACCAGGACGGGCGCGCCTGTGGCCAGGAATGCGTCGTGGACCGCAGGTCCGGCCAGCGGCCACCCGACGGGCTGGTGGCGCCAGTGGCACAGCACCAGGTGCCCGTCGTCCGTGAGGGTCGAGAAGGAGAGCCCGACCACCTCGTCGAGCCGTCGCGGGCTGAGGAAGTAGCCGACCTCGGAGATCGAGACGAGGTCGTGCCGCCCCTCGGGCCACTGCTCGGGCACCCGTGCCCGGCGGACCTCGAGGTGGGCGATCCGGGCCGTACGGCGACGCGCGAGGTCGATCGCGGCCTCGCTGTCGTCGACGGCCAGCACCCGGTCGCAGCGACCCGCCAGGTCGACGGCCAGCGCCCCGACCGAGCAGCCGACCTCGAGGGCGCTGCGGTAGCGCTCGTGCGGCAGGCTCGCCAGCGTCAGTGCCCGCTTGCGCCGTTCGTAGGCGGACTCGACCTGCCACGGGTCCGGGCGCTCGCGGTGGACCTGGTCGAGCGCGTCGTCCGCCACCGCCTCGTCGAGCAGGAGGAACACCTCGCCGTCGCGGTCGAAGTGCGCCAGCAGGTCCGGCCCCAGCAGCACCTCGTCGCCCGGTGCCGGCGACAGTGGACGCACCTGGCTGGCGTGGGCGGCGACGGCCGTGCGCTTGGCGGCGCGACCGGCCTCGCCGAGATCCAGCCGGGCAGCGCGGTCCCACGGGACGTCCTCGGGCGAGCCCCAGTGCCAGAGCCAGACGGGGTACTCGACCAACAGGGCGTCGGTGCGTACGGCGGCGACCCCGGCCGCGCGACCGACCGCCTCGTGGTCGGGGTGGCCGTCCCCGCGCCACGGTGCGCAGAGCACCACGTCGTCACCCCGGGTGCCGACCTCCTCGACGAGTGCCGCCACCAGCGCGTCCTCGTGTGCGGCGACGTCGCCGTCGGCCAGGTCGAGGCACGCCACGCGGGCGTCCGGGGCCAGGGTGTCGATCGCCGCCCGGAGCTCACGGCGACGGACGTCCGCGAGCAGGGCGGGCGGGTGCGTGGGGGAGCCGGGGTGCGAGCCCTCGCCGGCGGTGGCCGTCACCACGGTGACCTCCCACCCGGCGCGTGCGGCCGCGCGGACCAGCCCGGCCGCCCCGAGGGTCTCGTCGTCGGGGTGGGCCCCGACGACGACCAGGCGGGTCCTCGAGTCCGGCAGGTGCAGCGGGGGAAGGGTCTCGATCGACGGCGTCCACGCGGCTGCGGGCGTGCCGGCCCGGTCGTGGCGGAAGGCGGGCTCGTTCACCACCCCGACGGCCCCGATCGCAGGAGCGCCTCGCCGAGCGCGGCCTGGTCGCGCTCAGCGTGCCACTGGCGCAGGTAGAGCTCGAGGTCGGCCACGCGCCGGGAGTGCTCCTCGTCGGTGGCGAGCGGTCCCGGCCCGAGCCCGTGGGCCGCGCGACCGAGCACGTCCTCGGCGGCGAGCGCCACGACCTCGCGCACACGCAGGGCGGCACGCCAGCCGTCCGCGCCACCGAGCGTCCCCGCGTCGACTGCATGCGCCGCCTGCTCGAGCACGCAGCGCGCCGCGTGGAGCTGCGCGTCGACGGCGCCGAGGTGCATCAGCGCCACCTGGTCGGGCGGTCGGCTCGCGGAGGCAGCGAGCATCCGACGGGCGATCCCGACGGCGCCGCCGAACCACACGGCGGCCACGCCGATGCCACCCCACGCGAAGCCCGGCCGCTCGAGGTACCACCCCGGGGGGCCGACGGCGCGAGCCCTGGCGCCGGCCAGGTCCAGCGGACCCGAGTCGACCGCGACGAGGCCGCGCGCGACCCACGTGCCCGGCACGGCGGTCACCGCGTCCTGCTGCAGGTCGACGGCGAAGAGCTGTCGCTCCTCACCCACCCACGCACTGATCAGAGCGTGGTCCAGCACGCTCCCGAGCGAGCACCAGTGCTTGCGCCCGGTGAGGACGTACGCCGACCCGTCAGGCGCAGCGCGCAACGGCTCGCCGGGGCCCTCGGCGGCGAAGACGCCCCAGGTGCCGGACGGCGCAGGCTCGCCCGCCTGCTCGAGGATGGCGAGCGCGTCGAGGTGCGGCTCGAGGGTGCGCGCGACGGTCAGGTCGGCCGCGGCGACGCTCGCGAGGGCCGACCACGCGTGCGCGGTGCGGCCGGTTCCGGGCGCGGGCACGCGACCGCCCAGGTCCCCGGCCAGGGCGAGTGCGGCCCTCACGTCTCCCGCAGCCCCTGCTGCCCGGGCGGCAGCGTCGGTGACCTCGTGCCGCTCGACCTGGCTCGGGGAGCCGAGCAGCACCGGGCGCGGCTCAGGCACGGACGTCGCGGTCCCAGTGCCGCAGCGAGGCACAGCGGGTGACGAAGACGGCCGCGTCGTCGGCGGAGGCCAGGTCGAGGAACCCCTCGTCCGGCTCCACGCCCGC
The DNA here is from genome assembly GCF_021083185.1 of Nocardioides furvisabuli. Taxonomy (GTDB): domain Bacteria; phylum Actinomycetota; class Actinomycetes; order Propionibacteriales; family Nocardioidaceae; genus Nocardioides; species Nocardioides furvisabuli. Next base: position 83,192 of record NZ_JAIGQB010000006.1, read on the forward strand.
CGCGGCCAGCAGCACCGCGGCGTCGGCGCCGAGGCCGACGAGCTTGTGGTGGGCGAAGGCGTCGCTGACGAAGTCCTTCGCGCTGGCGCGGCGGGCCAGCGCGTCAGCGCCGTCGGACGACGGCAGCAGGGCCACCGCGTCGAAGAGCACCGACGGCCCGCCGTCGATCGCGTGGTCCGGCGTCAGGGTGCCGCCACCCTTCAGCTTCACCGGGCCGATCGCCGGGGCGACGTACTCCACCACCGCGCCGGACTCCTCGAACGCCGAGGCGACCGCCTTCACCACCGCCTTGTCGCTGCCGTCGGTGACCAGCACGCCGAGCTTGCGTCCGGCGAAGGACTCTGGGCCGTTGCGCAGGATGCTCAGCGCGGGCGACTCGGGCAGGTCGGTGCGCGTCGGCACCGCCGCCTCGGAGGCCTCGGGGAGCGGCATCGCGAGCGTGTCGGCGACGGCCTGGGCCAGGTCCTCGTGGACGTTGCGCAGGTTGCCCAGCATGCGGGTGCGGATCCTGGGGTCCTCGACCTTGCCCAGCTCGAAGGCGAAGGCGGCCACGATGTGCTCTCGCTCCACCTCGGTCTGGCTGAGGAAGAACTGGCGGGCCTGGCTGTAGTGGTCGGCGAACGACTCCGCGCGCAGCCGGCGCGTCGGTCCGGCCTCCTCGCGCATGACGCTCTGGTAGCCCTGCACCACGTCGGCGCGCGGACCGCGGTCGTCGCCGGTCAGCGAGTTGGGCTCGTAGGTGCCCCGACCCTCCTGCAGCGAGGTCTGCATGTGTCCGTCGCGCTGGAAGTGCGCCACCGGGCAGCGGGGGGCGTTGACCGGGAGCTGGGTGAAGTTGGTGCTGCCGAGCCGCTTGAGCTGGGTGTCGAGGTAGGAGAAGTTGCGGCCCTGGAGCAGCGGGTCGTTGCTGAAGTCGATGCCGGGGATGACGTTGTGGGTGCCGAAGGCGACCTGCTCGTTCTCGGCGAACATGTTGTCGACGTTGCGGTCGAGGGTCAGCCGGGCGATGACGCGCACCGGCAGCACCTCCTCGGGGATCAGCTTGGTCGCGTCGAGGACGTCGAAGTCGAACTCGTCGGCGAAGGCCTCGTCGAAGACCTGGACGCCGAGGTCCCACTGCGGGAGGTCGCCGCTCTCGATCGCTGCGTGGAGGTCGCGGCGGTGGAAGTCGGGGTCGGCGCCGTTGATCTTGAGCGCCTCGTTCCACACCACCGACTGCATGCCCTGGCGCGGCTTCCAGTGGAACTTCACGAAGGTGGACTCACCGTCGGCGTTGACGAAGCGGTAGGTGTGGACGCCGAAGCCCTCCATGAAGCGGAACGAGCGCGGGATCGCGCGGTCGCTCATCGCCCACAGCAGCATGTGCGTCGACTCCGGCATCAGCGACACGAAGTCCCAGAAGGTGTCGTGGGCCGAGGCGGCCTGCGGCCAGCCGCGGTCCTGCTCCTCCTTGACCGCGTGGACGAGGTCGGGGAACTTCATCGCGTCCTGGATGAAGAAGACCGGGATGTTGTTGCCGACGAGGTCCCAGTTGCCGTCCTCGGTGTACATCTTCACCGCGAACCCGCGCACGTCGCGGGCGAGGTCCGGGGAGCCGAGGTTGCCGGCGACGGTGGAGAACCGGACGAACGCCTCGGTCTTCTTGCCCTTGGTCGCGAAGGGCGCCGCCCGGGTGAGGTCGGGGATCGCGTCGAGGCACTCGAGCGTCGCGTGGGCGCTGTAGCCGCGGGCGTGCACGACCCGCTCCGGGATGCGCTCGTGGTCGAAGTGGAACATCTTGTCGCGGAAGGCGAAGTCCTCGAGCAGCGTCGGCCCGCGGTCGCCGACCTTGAGCGAGTTCTGCCCGTCGCCCAGGGGCGTGCCGGTCGCGGTCGTCATGCGCTCGCCGCGCTTCACGCCCTGGTGGAGCTCGTCGCCCTCCCCCCGCTGGCCGGGGGTGGACGTGCTCGGTCGCTTGTTCGGCATCTGTGCTCCCGTGGTCTGGCCGGGCGCAGGACTGCGCCCGTCCCGACGCTAGGCGCGGCACGCCGGACCGGGTCACCTCCGTTGGGGCGTGAGTACGTTGGAGGCGTCCGAGTCGTGCCACACGCCAGGAGACCTCTTGATCTTCATCACCGCCAAGTTCGCCGTCCGTCCCGAGCACGCCGAGGCGTGGCCCGAGATCTCGCGGGCCTTCACCGAGGCCACGCGCGCCGAGGAGGGCTGCCTCTGGTTCGAGTGGTCGCGCAGCCTGGACGACCCGAACGAGTACGTCCTGGTCGAGGCGTTCCGCGACGGCGACGCGGGTGGGGCGCACGTCAGCTCCGCGCACTTCAAGGCAGCGCAGGCCGAGCTCCCGCCGTACCTCGCCGCGACGCCGCGGATCGTCAGCCAGAGCGTGGACCAGGACGACTGGTCCGAGCTCGGCGAGATGAAGGTGGACTGAACCGAGATCGACCGGGGCTCAGGCCTCGAATTCGGCCCGCAGCCGCTCCAGCGTCGTGGCGATGTTGCGCCGCTGGAACTGGTGGAAGTGGCGGCCGCGCGTCGCGACCTTGTCGAACGCGGCCGCCACCGCGTCCGGCCACCGCCGGTCGTCGGTCCAGGTCTCGGTGACCCGCGTGCCCTCGGCGACGGGCTCGAAGGTGTAGGTCCAGGTGGCGATCCGGCTCCGCACGCGCGGGGTCCGCAGGCCGATCCCGCGGACCTTGAACGCGAACTCGCGACCGGGGTCCGCCGCCGTCACGACGCAGCGGGTCGACCAGTGCGCCGGGCCGCGCCTGTTGGTCCCGACAAAGGTGTCGCCGACGGTGAGGGGCGTGCCGGGTGCGGGCACCTCGCCGGCGATGTTCTCCGGGCTCCACCGCGGCATCTGCGACGGGTCCGCCACCCGGGCGTAGATCTCCGCAGCGCTCGCGGGGACGACCGTGCTGTCGCTGACTGTCAGGGGGCGCGCCATGGCGCCACCCTACGGAGGGACCCCGGTCCCGCGAGCCAAGGGACCTAGGACCCTGCCGACCGCACGCCGTCGCGACGACGCTGGAGCCATGAGGACGACAACGCCCCTGGTGGTGGCCTACGACGGTTCGCACGACGCCAAGCTCGCGCTGAGGTGGGTGGCGGAGGAATCGCTGCGCACCGGCGCCCCGGTCCGCGTGCTCGCGGTCAACGAGCTCCTCGCGCCCACGTGGGGCGGTGTCGGCGGCACGATCGTGGTGACCGAGACCTACGTCCGCGACTGCTCCGAGCTGCTCGGCGAGGCCGAGAAGGAGCTCGCCGACCTCGGCGTCACCGACGTCACGACCCAGACCCGCTCGGGCAACGTGGTCGACGAGATGCTCCACGCCGCGGACCACGCGTCCGTGCTCGTGGTGGGCAGCCGCGGGCACAGCGCCGCCGGCGAGGCCCTGATGGGCTCGGTGAGCCAGCACCTCGCACGCCACGCGACCTGCCCGGTCGTCGTGGTGCGCGAGCCACGCGACGCCACCTCGCGGCGGATCGTCGTCGGCATCGACGGCTCGGTGACGAGCATGGCGGCGCTCGACTTCGCCGTACGCCGTGCCGAGGAGACCGGGGAGACCGTCGTGGCCATCCACGGCTGGCGCGACCACGTCGCCTCCGCCGACGTCTGGAGCTCCGAGCCGCGGATGATCGAGATCCAGGAGCACGAGCTGCTGCTGGCCGAGAGCCTGGCCGGCATGCGCAGCGAGCACCCGGACGTACGCATCGAGCACGAGGCGATCTCGGTGGCCCCGGAGAAGTGCCTGGTGGACGCCTCGGCCCATGCCTCTCTCGTCGTGGTGGGCTCGCGCGGCCAGGGCTACTTCCGCGGCCTGCTGCTCGGATCGGTCAGCCAGGCCGTCCTGCACCGGGCGCAGTGCCCGGTCGTGGTCGTCCGCTGATCGTGCCGCGTCCCACGACCGGGAGCCGGCTCACGGCCGAAGCAGGACCTTGCCGCGGCGACCGGGCGCACCGTTCGCGCGGGCGGCGTCGGCGATGTCCTCCAGCGCGTAGACCTTCTCCACCGGGAGGGTCAGCGTCCCGGCGGCGATGCCGCGCACCAGCTCGCCCATGAGGGCGGCCCGCTTGTCCGCCGACATCGCGCCGAAGACCTTGCTGCCCCAGAAGCCCTTGATCACGGCCTGCTTGAAGATCACGTCACCCGAGCCGATCTCCAGCGTCGGAGAGGCCATCGCGCCGAAGACGACCAGCACCCCGTCGTCGGCCAGGAGGGACACGACGTCGCCCGCCGCGGCCCCGCCGACCGAGTCGACGCCCGCCACGAGGGGCGCGTCGCCGACGATCTCGCGGACCCGGTCGCGCCAGCCGTCGTCGTCGGTCGCCACGACGCGGCCGATGCCCTGCTCGCGCAGCTCCTCGACGCCGTCGGCGCGGCGGACGAGGCCGAGCACGTGCACGCCGCGGGCCTCTGCGAGCTGGGCGAGCAGGCGACCGACCGCGCCGTTGGCGGCGTTCTGGACGAACCAGTCGCCCTCGGAGAGCTCGAGGAAGTCGAGCAGCGCGATCGCGCTGAACGGCATCGACACCAGCTGCGACGCGGCCTCGTCCGAGACGCCCTCGGGCACCGGGACCACGCCCGCGGCCGGCGCCACGATGAGCTCGGCCCACGCACCGAAGCTGCCGCCGGTGGCGACGCGCTGACCGACCTCGAGTCCCTCGACGCCCTCCCCGAGCGCCTCGACGACGCCGACGGCCTCGGTGCCGGCGCGCGCCGGCATCTCGGGCTTGAAGCCGTAGCTGCCGCGCACGGTCCACAGGTCGTGGTTGTGGATGGGGGAGAGGAGCACGCGCACGAGCACCTGGCCGGGACCGGGCTGGGGGTCGGGGACCTCGGTGACTGAAAGGACCTCGGACGGATCTCCGAAACGGGGCTGGACGAGTGCGCGCATGGTGGTGCCTTTCGTTGCTTCTCGTGGATCTGTCTCCTCAAAGCAACCGAGGTGGACCCGCGACTATGCCGGGGACCGGTGCGGTGAGGGCCAGGTCACACGACTCGACCGCCCTCTCGATGCCGGTCGGCACACTGGACGCATGACCCCCGAGCCGAAGACCTGCCAGTCGTGCGGGCGCACCATCGAGTGGCGCAAGAAGTGGGAGCGGGACTGGGACCAGGTGCGCTACTGCTCGGCGTCGTGCCGCAAGCGCGGGGTGAGCGAGGTCGACCGGCGGCTCGAGACCGCGATCACCGACCTGCTGGCCCAGCGCGCGCGCACGGCCACGATCTGCCCCTCCGACGCCGCCCGGCTGGTGGGCGACGAGGACACCTGGCGCGACCTCATGGAGCCGGCGCGGCGGGCCGCGCGTCGGCTCGTCGAGCGCGGCGAGGTGGAGATCACCCAGGCCGGGCACGTCGTGGACCCCTCGACCGCGAAGGGCCCGATCCGGATCCGGCGCCGCTGAGGGGCTGCTGTCGTCGCGTTCCCCGGGTACCCGGGGAACCCGGAGCCTCCACCCCGAAACTTCGGGGGCAAGGCTCCAGCTTCGAGCGTGAACCCCTCGGCGTACGACGCAGGCGGCCCCCGCTGCCCGCCGGTGTCCGGCGGCTCTGGGATGCTGTCGCGTCGCAGGCAGGTCCGTACGAGCGCAGGTGGAGGTAGGCAGGTGAGCGAGATCGCGGTCGAGCTCGCGCGGGTCAAGGGCGCCTTCGCCCAGCCGACGCTGACCCTGCTGCACCAGCGCCAGGCGCCCGTGGTCATCACGATCTTCCGGGCCGCCTTCGGTCGCAACAACCGGCCCATCCCCACGGCGCGGCTGCACACCCAGGTCGAGGAGCACCTCGCGGGCATTCGCGAGTCCGGCGAGACCGACCTGCCCAGCGGCAGCGGCCGCGAGATCTGCCAGCGGTGGATGCGCGGGCAGTGGCTGGTGCGCTCGCTCGACGAGCAGGGCCACGAGGTCTACACCCTCACCTCGCACGCGCAGCAGGCCCTCGAGCTGGTCAAGAACCTCAGCCGCGACCGCGCCACCCTCAGCGAGCACCGCATCACCACGATCCTGGGCACCGTGCGTCGCTTCAACTCCGAGGCCAACCCCGACCGCACGACCCGGGTGACGATCCTCAACGAGGAGATCGCGCGGCTGCGCGCCGAGCGCGACCGGCTCGTCGACGGCGACGAGATGCTCGGGGCCACCGAGGACTACATGCACGAGGGCTTCACCGAGCTCCTCTCGCTCATCTCCGCCCTCCCCAGCGACTTCGCCCGCGTCGAGGAGCGGTTCGGGGCCATCCGGGGCGAGATCCTGGCCGCCTTCCGGGCCGAGGACCGCCCGGCCGGCGAGGTCATCGACGCCTACCTCGCTCGCGCCGACGCGCTGATGACCGCCACCCACGAGGGCCGCGCCTTCGAGGGCGCGTTCGCGCTGCTGCGCGACGACGCGATGGTGACCCAGCTGCGTGAGGACCTCACCGCGCTGCTCGAGCACCCGCTCTCCGACCGGCTCCTCAGCGACGCCGACCGGGCCGAGCTGCGTGGCACGGTGAGCCTGGTCCGCGAGGGCCTGGACCGGGTGCTGTCGCAGCGGTCGCGGGTCACCGCGACGTTGAAGGAGTACATCGTCTCCCACGACGCCGTGCGCGACCGTGAGCTCGAGCAGACGCTGCGCCAGGTCGAGTCGGAGCTGATGACCTGGATGGCGACCACCGGGCCCCGCGCCGTGCACGCCGTGCCGCTGCTCCCCGCGCGTGCGTCCGTGGACCACCTGCGCGAGCGCTTCCACGACCCGGCCGACGACGTGCTGCCCGACCCGATCCGGACCGCCGACCCCGCCGACGCGCCGCCGGTGTCGCTGGACGACCTGATCGCGCACGGCGGCCCGCAGCTGGACGCGCTGCGCGACCGGCTGGTCACGGCACGGTCGGACCTCGCGCCGGTGCGCTCGCTCGGCGAGCTCTTCGACCGGCTCGAGCCCTCGCTCCAGCGCCCGGTCGAGATCTTCGGGCTGCTCCACCTCGCCGCCGACCTGGCGCGCGAGCCCGGTCGCGGCAGCTCCGGCAGCACCGACGCCCCGGCCGAGACCTACGTCGCGGTCCGCCACGACGGCACCCGTCGTACGTTCGCGGTGCCGCGCGTGCCGCTGCCGGACCCCGACCTCGACACCCACCAGCAGGAGGCCCGCGCATGAGCGTGGACACCGACCTCGACCTCGAACCCGACAGCGACCTCGAGCCCGACCTCGATTCCGGGGACACCGACCCCGACCTCGCCTCGGTCTCCCTGTGGGAGGGCGACGAGGGCGGGCTCGAGCACGGCCAGCGGCACGCGCTCGTCACGCTGCTCAAGCAGCGCTTCATCAGCGCCCGCACCCACCCGCGCGACTGGCGCGTGCTGGTCGAGCACGAGCGAGTCATCCGCGGACGCCTCAACGACCTGTTCCTCGACCTCCTCGTCGACCGGTCCCGCGAGGTCGCGTGGAAGCGGCAGGCCACCTCCGAGACCGGTGGCCGCTTCCCGACCCTGCTCCACGACGTGGCGTGGTCGCGCGAGGAGACGCTGGTGCTCGTGCACCTGCGCGACCGCCTCCGTGCCGGCCTCGCCGGCGGAGACGCACGGGTGTACGTCGACCGCGACGACGTCGTCGACTACATCGAGAGCTTCCGCCCGGCCCACGCCACCGACGAGGCGGGCGACGAGAAGCGCGCCCGCAACGCGGTGACGAGCATCGTGAAGGCCGGCCTGCTCATCGGCGCTCCCGGCGACGACCGCTTCGAGATCAGCGAGGCCGTCGAGCCGCTGCTGCCGCTCGAGCTGCTCCAGGAGCTCCTCGAGGCGCTGCGTCGCGCCAACGGCGGCGAGACGCCGGGCGAGCCGGAGGGCGACCTCTTCGAGCCGGCCGCGGACCAGCAGGGACAGGAGCAGGCATGAGCATCGACGAGGTGCGCCCCGACGCCACCGCTGACTCCGACCCTGACGGCGCCGACCCCGACGGGCTCTTCGCCGAGCACAGCGTCGCCACGCCGGCCGACGACACCATGCAGTGGCGCGCGGCGCTGCTGCAGCTGGTCAACTGGGGCGGCTTCGGCGGGCTCACGACCGTGCCGCTGCGCGGCGACGCCACGATGATCTCCGGCGCCTCGGGCGTCGGCAAGAGCACCATCCTCGACGCCTACACCGCGCTGATGATGCCCTCGGACACCAAGTTCAACGGTGCCTCCAACGACGCCGTCGCGGGCCGCGCACGCAGCATCGGCCAGCGCAACCTGCTGTCCTACCTGCGCGGCGCCGTCGACGTCGTCGACGACCCGCGCACCGGTCGTCCGGTGGAGAAGCTGCTGCGTGGCCGCGGTGGCGACACCTGGGGCGCGGTCGCGATGACGTTCGTCAACGACCGGGGCGGGCAGTTCACCGTGCTGCGCACCTACTACGTCCCGCGCCGCGCGACCCGCTCCGGCGAGGTCCAGATGCAGCTGGTCACCCACGACGGCCCGCTCCCGCTCGACACCCTCGAGGTCGCGGTCGCCGAGCGCTTCCACGCCAACACCCTCAAGAAGCTCTTCCCCGGCGTGCGGGTGCACCGCACGTACGCCGAGTTCGCCGCCGTGCTGCACGCCCGCCTCGGCATCGGCGCCAACGGCGACGGCGCGAAGGCGCTGCGGCTGCTGGCCCGCATCCAGTCGGGCAACCAGGTCCGCAGCGTCGACGAGCTCTACAAGGAGATGGTGCTCGAGCGCCCGGCGACCTACGCGGCCGCCGACCGCGCCATCGAGCACTTCGACGACCTCGACGCCGCGCATGCCGCGATGCGCACCGAGCAGCACAAGCTCGAGCTCCTCGAGCCGATCGCAGGCATCCACGAGCGCAAGGTCCGGGCCGCGCGACGGCTCGCCGAGCTGGACTCCTTCGGCGTCACCCGCTCCGGCGACACCCCGCTGCGCACCTGGCTGCTCCAGGAGCACCTGCGCCTGATCTCCCACGCGGTGACGACCAACCGCGCCGACCGTGTCGCGACCAGCGACGCGCTCACCGCGACCACCGCTGCCGAGCGGGCGCTCGTGGCGGACGCCGAGGCCGCGCAGGAGGCCCACCGCGCCGCGGGCGGGTCGACCCTGCAGTCGCTGGCCCTCTCCGTCGAGCAGGAGAAGGTGGTCCGCGACGACCGGGCGAGCCGACGTGCGGTCCTCTCCGACCGGCTGCTGCCGCTCATCGACGTCGCCGACGCCAGCGCCCCCGACATCGACTCGGCGCTGATGTCGGCCGAGGCCTTCGCCGTGCTGCAGCTGCACGCCCGGCAGTGGCTCGCCGGTTGGGAACGCGAGCAGGAGCGGCTCAAGCGCGAGCGGGACGGCGCCCGCGACCGGCGCTACCCGCTCAGCCACCGCCAGGCCGAGCTCCGCCGCGAGCGCGGGTCGCTGGAGAGCCAGCAGGGTCGTGTCGGCTCCCGCATGCACGAGCTGCGCGCCGAGGTCGCGCGCGCCGCAGGGCTCTCCGAGGACGAGCTGCCCTACGTCGCCGAGCTGCTCGACCTCGCCCCCGAGGAGGCCCGCTGGCGCACCGCGGTCGAGACCGTCCTCGGTGCCAGCGCCCGCACCCTGCTGGTGCCGGTGGACCGTCTCTCGCACTTCTCCCGCGCCATCGACGGGCTCCACCTGCGCGGACGCCTCGTCTTCGAGGGCGTCCCGCTCGACCTGCCCGACCTGGGGCCGGCCGACCCCGAGCGGATCGCCGGCAAGCTGCTCTTCAAGGACTCGCCGTTCTCGGGCTGGCTGCAGGCGCACGTCGCCGAGCCGTCCCGCAACGCGCTGTGCGTCGAGGACGCCTCCGACCTCGACGGCGGCGGCCTCCGCGTCACCCTCGCGGGCCAGACCCGCAGCGGTCGCCGCGGCACGCACGGTCGCACCGAGGGGCGCAGCATCATCGGCTTCTCCAACGCCGACGCGATCGAGGAGCTCGACGCCGAGCTCGCATCGATCGGCGCCGACCTCGACGCCATCGACGCCGAGGTCGCCGAGCTCGACCGCCGGGCCGCGGTGCTGGAGCACCAGCGCTCGGCGTACGACGCCGTGGCGGTCGCGCGCTTCGACGACCTCGACGTCGAGGCGAGCGAGCGGCGCCTGGCCGACCTCGGGGCCCGGCGTACCGAGCTCCTCGGCGCGGACGACGAGCTCCAGGTGCTGGAGCAGCAGATGGAGCGGCTCGCCGAGCAGCTGGAGTCGACGCGCCGGGTCCGCTTCGGCCTCGAGGAGCGTCAGCGCGAGCTCAACGAGCAGCACGGACGACTGGTCGACGACGAGGACCTGGTCAACGACCGCCTCGAGACGGCTGCGCCCCTCGCGCTCGACGCCGAGCAGCGCGACGCGCTCGCCGCGGACTTCCGCGCTGCCGCGGCACCGGGCGACCCCGACGACCTCGACCGCTTCGCCGAGACCTCCCAGCGCCTGGCCGAGCGCCTGCGCGAGGCGGTCGGTGATGCCGAGGCGGAGCTGCGCCGCGCCGACGACGAGCTCGCCGCGATCTTCCGGGCCTACAAGCTCCAGTGGGAGTCGCCCAACCTCGGCGCGACGGCGGAGTCCTACGGCGACTACGCCCGCATCCTCGAGGAGATCCGCGGAACCGGGCTCGCCGGACGCCGCTCGGAGTGGCGCCGCCGCCTGACCGAGTGGAGCGGCCAGGACCTCGTGCCCCTGCTGGGCGCGATGGCCGCGTCGGTCGAGGACATCGAGGACCGCCTCGAGCCGATCAACGCGATCCTGCGCCGCCTGGAGTTCGGAGGCGCGGGCGACCGGCTCCGGATCCGGCTGCGACGCCTCGCCCCGGCACACGTGCAGGTCTTCCTGCGCGACCTGCGCGCGCTCACCGCCCGGTCGGCGCCCGACACCGACGAGGCCGGCCTCGAGGAGCGCTTCGCAGAGCTCAGCCGTTTCATGGAGCAGCTGCGCCGCCCGGCCCAGGGCGGGGACGGCACCGCGAGCGAGCGCGACCGCCTGCTCGACGTACGCCGCCACGTCGAGGTGAGCGCCGAGCGCTACGACTCCCTGACCGGGGAGCTGCGAGCGACCTACCGCACGCTGGGGGAGAAGAGCGGCGGCGAGAGCCAGGAGCTGGTGGCCTTCATCGTCGGCTCGGCGCTGCGCTTCCGCCTCGGCGACGAGATGCGCTCGCGCCCGCGCTTCGCGCCGGTCTTCCTCGACGAGGGCTTCGTGAAGGCCGACTCCGAGTTCGCCGGTCGTGCCGTGCGCGCCTGGAAGGGGCTGGGCTTCCAGCTGGTGATCGGGGTGCCGCTCGACAAGGTCACCGGCCTCGAGCCGCACATGGACGAGCTGCTCGCGATCACCAAGAACAGCGTCACGCACCAGTCGTGGATCACCTCGATCACCGACGCGCGGGGCTCCTAGCACCGGGGCGGCACCGGCTCACTCGAAGAGCCGGTCCTCCACCTCGACCGAGGTGACCTCCATCCGGAGGGCCAACACCTTCTCCGGCGACAGCCCGAGCCGGGCGAGGATCACCTGCACCTGCGGCAGCACCCAGGGGTAGGACTCGACCGCGACGCGACCGGCCTCGGTGGCGACGCGGACCCAGACGACGGGCGAGCCGCCGCGGTCCGGCAGCCAGTGCGCCTCCAGCACGCCGGCGGGCGCCAGCGAGGCCACGAGCGGCAGCATCGCCGCGTCGACCGCCTGACGCAGCTGCTCCTCGCCCATGTCCCCAGCCTAGGTCGAGCCTCCCTGTCGCGCTCGTGCTGGGGCGTGCTCGGGGCCGTCCCGCCGGGATGGGAGCATGTGCGCCTCAGCTCACGAGGCGAAGGGTGGAGGACGATGCCGGAGGTGTCACGGCGTACGCCGGACCGTCGGGTCTCGCGCGCCCTCGGGGTCGCCGGACTGCTGGCCGTGGCGGGGTTGGTCGTCTTCGTGGCGCGACCCACCGACAGCCCTCCGCCGACCCCGGCCGCCGACCCGCCCGGCTCCTCCGCGCAGCCTCCGGCCGCGCCGGCGCAGGCGAGCGACGAGGACTTCTGCGGCGGCTTCCGGCGCCTGGCCGAGAGCCAGGCGCTGCACGTCAGCCAGGGCGAGAGCGCCGACCCCGACCAGCTGCGGGAGTCGGCCGACGCCCTGGTCGGGATCGGTGTGCCGGAGTCGATGTCCATCGCGGCGCGCAGCGGCTACTACACCGTGATCAGCGGTGTCTACGAGAGCGTCGACGACGACCTCGCCCCGGCTGCCGTGGGCGCGCCCGACGAGCCGCTCGACGGTGCCGACGCGGCGTTCTCGTCCTACCTGGCGGAGTTCTGCCCGCCGTGACCCGCGCCGGGCGCCGGCGGATCAGCGGTACTGATTCCTCGGAGGCTCGATGAGCTCGAGCTCCTCGACGACGACCTCGGGCTCCGAGGTGCCCCCGTCGCCGGACCCCGGGACGTGGCGGGCCACCACCCTCACCCACTGATCGTCGGCGGGCGGCTCGACCCCGGTCGCCGCGACCCGCATGACCGTGGCGTCGGCGGCGCAGCAGTTGATGCCGAAGCGCGTGACGAACCATCGGTCCGACCCGCCCCTGCTGACGAAGCCGGAGAAGGTCAGCCTGCGGTCGGCCAGGGTGGCGCCGCCGTCGTACGCCGCACGGATGATCAGGTCGTCGAGCAGCACGGGCACCGGGTCGGTGTCCGGCAGTTCGGGCAGGAAGACCTCGTCGGCGGGCTCGAGGGCCACGGGTGCGGTCTGGGCGCGCTCGGCGAAGTGGGCGCCGAGAGCAGGAGGCGCGATGAGGAAGAACACGAGGGACGGAACGAACAGCAGCCACGCAGCGCGCGGGACGTGGCTGTCGTGCTCCTCGCCGTCGTCCTGGCGCCACACGTCGACCAGCGCGAGCAGGACGAGCAGCGCGCCGCAGGCGATCAGCGGCCATCGCATCCACGAGTTGACGTAGCGCAGGTAGGCGTCGCCCGAGGCCATCCGGATCAGGACCGCGCCCGTGATCGCGAGCAGCAGGGTCTGGGTCGCGCGGGTCACAGCAGCCACCATCCCATCCCGCAGGCCGACAGGACCGCCACCGCCAGCACCAGGGGCACGAAGCGCAGCGCGAAGGCTCCGCCGAACTGCCCGGACTCCATGGAGGCGAGCTTCACGTCCATGGCGGGACCGACGACCATGAAGACGAGCTTGGCGGTGTCGGAGAAGGCGGTGAGGCTGGCCGCGACGAAGGCGTCGGCCTCGGAGCACAGCGCCACGACGAAGGCGAAGGTCGCGAGCGTGAGCACGGCGAGCAGGGCGTTGCCGGCCAGGCTGTCGATCACTTCCCGCGGCACGAAGGTGTTGACGGCCGCCGCGATCATCGCGCCGAGCACGAGGAAGCCGGCGGCGTGGATGAAGTCGTGGCGCACGCTGGACAGGAACGCCCGGGCGGTGCCGGCGTCGTGGTCGTGGGTGCCGCGGCGGTGCAGGATCGGCACGCGTCCGGCGAAGCGCAGCCACAGCCAGCCCACCGCGACCGCGGTGACGAGCGAGGCCAGGAAGCGGGCCAGCACGATCTCAGGGCGTCCCGGGAAGGCGACGGCGGTCGAGACGAGGACGACGGGGTTCACCGCCGGCGCGGCCAGCAGGAAGGTGAGGGCGACCGACGGGGCCACGCCGCGACGCATGAGGCTGCTCGCGACCGGCACCGACGCGCACTCGCACCCGGGGAGCGCGACCCCGGCGAGGCCGGCGACCGGGACGCCGAGGGCGGCGTTGTCGGGCACCAGCCGGCGCAGTGCCCGCTCGGACAGCAGGGTCGCGATGGCGCCGGCCAGCAGCACCCCGCCCACGAGGAACGGGACGGACTGCACCACGATCGCGACGAAGATCGTGCTCCACGTCGCCAGTGCCGGGTCGTCGAGACGCGGGACCAGCCACTGCTGCGACGCCACGAGGACGGCCAGGACACCGAAGACGAGGAACACCTGGAGCGAGGGGCGCCCGGACGGCCTCGCGTCCGGGGGCGCGTGGGTCTCCTGGCTCGTCGAGCTGCTCATCTCACGACCGATCTCTCGAGGACAACGGGCGCGATGATAATCGATCTCGTTAACGCGCTGGCGCCCCCGTCCGCAGGGCGCCACGCGCGTCGCCGGTGCGCCACACTGGGCATCCCCCCGACGGACCCGAGGAGGCGACGTGGCCGTCACGGTCTTCCGCAACGCTGCCGTGTTCGACGGTGTCGCGCACCTCGGACGGGTCGGTGACGTCGTGGTGCGCGACGGTCGCGTCGCGGCCGTGGGTGCGGACTCGGTGCCCGCCGGCGCGCGGGTCGTCGACGTCGACGGCGGGCTCCTGCTGCCCGGCTTCACCGACGCCCACGTGCACCCGGTGCAGGGAGGGCTGGAGCGTCTCGGCTGCGACCTGAGCGGGCTACCGGCCGACGCGACGGCGTACGTGCGCCACGTCGCCCAGCACACCCGCTCGCGACCCGGCGACGGCTGGGTCCTGGGCGGGGGCTGGGCGATGGCGGCGTTCCCCGGCGGCCTGCCGACCGCGCAGCAGCTCGACGAGGTGGTCGGCGATCGTCCCGTCGCGCTGGCCAACCGCGACCACCACGGGATGTGGGTCAGCACCCGCGCGCTGGAGGTCGCCGGCATCACGGCCCGCACGCCCGACCCTGCGGACGGTCGCATCGAGCGCGATGCCGAGGGGAGTCCGACCGGCGTGCTGCACGAGGGAGCCATGGCGCTCCTCGACCACGTGCTGCCGCCCGTCGACGACGCCCAGCTCCACGCCGCGCTCCTCGAGGGCCAGCGCCACCTCCACTCCTTCGGGATCACCGCCTGGCAGGACGCCATCGTCGGCGCCTACTCCGGCATGCGCGACGTCGGCCCGACCTACGCGCGCGCGGCCGCGAACGGGGAGCTCACGGGCACTGTGGTGGGTGCCCTGTGGTGGGACCGGGCGCGGGGGCGGGAGCAGGTGACCGACCTCCTCGCGAAGCGCGAGGATTACTCGGGCGGCCGGTTCGCGGCCACCTCGGTCAAGGTGATGCAGGACGGGGTCGCGGAGAACGGCACTGCGGCGCTCGTCGAGCCCTACCTCGACCGCTGCGGGCACGTCACCGACAACGCGGGGATCTCCTTCGTCGACCCGGTGGTCCTGCGCTCCTACGTCGGCGAGCTCGACCACCACGGCTTCCAGGTGCACGTCCACGGCCTCGGCGACCGGGGCGTGCGCGAGGCGCTCGACGCCTTCGAGGGCACGCACCCCGACCGGCGCCACCACATCGCGCACCTCCAGCTCGTCCACCCCGACGACGTACGCCGCTTCGCAGCCCTGGGCGTCGCGGCCAACATCCAGGCGCTGTGGGCCTGCTTCGACGAGCAGATGACCGGGCTCACGATCCCGTTCCTGGGGTCCGAGCGTGCCGGACGGCAGTACCCGTTCGGCGACCTGCACGCCGCCGGCGCCCGGCTGGTGGCCGGGAGCGACTGGCCGGTGAGCACGCCCGACCCGCTCGCGGCGATCCACACGGCGGTGCACCGCACGGCGTACGGCGAGCCGGCGCCCGCGGGCACCGAGCCGTTCCTGCCGGAGCAGGCGATCCCCATCGAGGTGGCGTTCGCCGCCTACACGAGCGGCTCGGCGTGGGTGAACCACCGCGACGACGCGGGAACGGTCCGGCCCGGCGCGGTGGCGGACCTCGTCGTGCTGGACTCCGACCCCTTCCTGGAGCCCCACGAGATCGGTCGGGCGCGGGTGCGATCGACCTGGGTCGACGGGGAGTGCGTGCACGAGGCCTGAGCCTCCCCACGGGTCGTCCGCGCCTCGCACCGGGACCTGTGGCCCTGTCCTCCCCCTGCGTCGAGGACGACGCTGGAGGTAGGGGCAGGAGCGCTGCCGGAGGAGGACCACCATGGACACCACCACGAAGGACGCCGTCGTCGTCGGCGTCAGCGGACCCGGTCGCGAGACCGCAGCCCTGCGCTGGGCCGTCGAGTGCGCCCGCCGCGACGGATCAGAGGTGGTGGCCGTGCACGCCTTCCGCACCGCGCTCACCGGCCCGCCCCCGCGCGCGCTGCTGACCTTCGCCGACGCCGCCGACACGGCGCACTGGGTGATCAAGCAGGTCGGTGACGAGCTGGCCGAGCTCACGGACGGGACGGTCCCCGTCCGCACCCTCGCCGTCGCAGGCACCCCCGCGCACGTCCTGGTCGACCTCGGCCGCGACGCCCGGGCGGTGGTGGTGCAGCACCACCTTCCGCACGGCCTGCGCAGGCTCTTCGCCGGCTCGACGGCGTACGCCGTGGCAGCGCACGCCGGCTGCCCCGTCGTCTCCGTGCCTGCGGACTGGCAGCCCGTGACCGACGCGCCTGGGGAGGTGGTCGTCGGCGTCCACGAGGCAGGTGTGCCGCTCGCCGTGCTCGAGACCGCGCTCACGCAGGCCGAGGCGACGGGCGCGCCCCTCAGGGTCGTCCACGCGTGGCGCCTCGACGCGGTCTACGACGACATCATCACCGACCGCGTCGCCGCCGAGTGGCGCGAGGAGCAGGAACGTGTCCTCACCGCTGTCGTGGACGGCCTGCGCGCGCGGCACCCGGCGGTGAAGGTCACCGTCGAGGTGCGGCACCAGTGGCCGACCGACGTGCTCGTCGACGACTCGCAGGTGGCCTCGCTAGTGGTCGTCGGCCGGCACGGACCGCGCGCCTTCGAGCCGGCGCACCTGGGCTCGCTGGCGCGCACGGTCGTGCGCGAGGCGAGGAGCCCCGTGATGGTCGTGCCCGTGCGCTCGCACCGTGACGCCCCGCAGGACTGGGATCTCGTCGCCGACGAGATCTCGCCGCAGGCCTGAGACCGGCGCGGTTCAGAGCTCGACGACCTGCCTCAGGGCAGTCCCGGCCGCCAGCTCGTCCATCGCGAGGTTGATGTCGTCGAGCCCGATGCGCGAGGAGACCAGCGCCTCGACGGGGAGGCGCCCCTCGCGCCACCACTGGGCGAAGACCGGGATGTCGCGCGACGGCACGGCGGAGCCGAGATAGCTGCCCATGACCGTGCGCGCCTCCGCGACGAGCTGGAGGGGCGAGATGCTCGCCAGCGCGTCGGGTGGGGGCAGGCCGACGGTGACCGTGCGGCCGCCGGGGGCGGTCGCGGCGAGGGCGGCCTCGAAGGCGCGCGCACTGCCGGCAGCCTCCACGACCACGTCGCAGCGGGTGCCGGCCGACGCCAGCTCCGCCGGGTCGAGCGCAGAGGTCGCCCCGAGCTCGAGGGCCCGCTCGCGCTTGGCCGCGACGCCGTCGACGGCAACCACGTCGCCGGCACCGAGGGCCACCGCGGTGAGCAGCGCGGCCATCCCCACGCCGCCGAGCCCGACGACCATCACGCTCTGGCCCGGCTCCGGGGGAGCGGCGTTGACCAGCGCGCCGCCGCCGGTGAGGACCGCGCAGCCCAGCACGGCGGCCACGTCGGACGGCACGTCGTCGCCGACGGCGACGACCGACCGGGCGTCGACCACCGCGTGGGTGGCGAAGGCCGAGACGCCGAGGTGGTGGTGGACCGGTACGCCGTCGCGGCTGAGGCGGCGACCGCCGCCGAGCAGCTCGCCCGCCGCGTTGCTGGCCGATCCGGGGCCGCACGGCATCCGCCCGCCGGTGGCGCACCCGGCGCACTCGCCGCAGCGCGGCACGAACGTCATCACCACCTGCTGGCCGACGGCCAGGTCGCCGACCCCGGCGCCGAGCATCGTGACGCGCCCGCTGGCCTCGTGGCCCAGCAGCATCGGGACCGGTCGTGCCCGGTTGCCGTCGACGACCGACAGGTCGGAGTGGCACACCCCGGCCGCGGCGATCTCCACGAGGACCTCACCCGGCCCGGGCGGGTCCAGCTCGAGCGTGCCGACCGTGAGCGGCCGCGTCCGCGACCACGGGCCGGGACGTCCCAGCTCCTCGAGCACTGCTCCGGTGATCTGCACGTCAGCTCCCGCCCGCGGGAAGGGCCTCGAGCACCAGGTCGGGGTTGTCGCGCGCGGTGACCATCGCGCGCCACTGGTCGACGAAGAGCGCGAGGTGGGTGCCGTCACTGCGCTGGAGCACCTCCACGCCGCGCATGCCCGCGAGCGCTGCGGCGCCGGCGGCGTCCGTGCGCCGGGCGACCTGGTAGTCGAGCCGGGAGAAGCGGATCGGGGAGTTGAACTCGTTGGCCATCCGGTCCTCGACGACCTCGAACTGCATCGGACCGACCGCCGCCAGGACCGGGTTCTGGTCGCCGCGCAGGTCCGAGCGCAGCACCTGCACCACGCCCTCCTGGTCGAGCTGCTCGATGCCGCGGCGGAACTGCTTGTAGCGACCGATGTCGCCCGCGCTGGCGGTCACGAAGTGCTCGGGGGCGAAGCTCGGGACCGGTGGGTACTCGATCGGGTCGCCGACGTAGACGGTGTCACCGACGCGCAGGGCCTGAGCGTTGACGAAGCCGATGATGTCGCCCGGCTCCGCGGTCTCGACCGCCTGGGTGTCGCGCCCGAAGACCGACTGGGCGAACTTCGTCGCGAAGGGCCGACCGGTCGAGGCGTGGGTGACGACCATGCCGCGCTCGAACTCACCCGACACCACGCGGGCGTAGGCGAGTCGGTCGCGGTGGGCGTTGTTCATGCCCGACTGCACCTTGAAGACGAAGGCGCTGAAGTCGTCCTCGACCTTGCGCACCGAGCCGTCCACGCCCTCGGTCGGGCTGGGGTCGGGCGCGATGTCCAGCAGCAGGTCGAGCAGCTGCGCGACCCCGAAGTTCTGCAGGGCGGAGGCGAACATCACCGGAGTGGTCTCGCCGGCGAGGAAGCGGTCCTGGTCGTGGTCCGCCTCGTCGAGCTCGAGCAGCTCGTGCTCCTCGACCGCGGCGGCCCACAGGTCGGCGTCGGCCTCCTCGACCTCGGTCGGGCCCAACCGCCGCTCGGGCGCACGCGTCGCGCCGCCCGCGGTGCGGGTGTACTTCACGAACTCGCCCGTGCGCCGGTCCAGGACGCCGCGGAAGTCGCCGGCCTCGCCGACGGGCCAGGTCAGGGGAGTGGGTCGCAGGCCGATCTTCTGCTGGATGAGGTCCATCAGCTCCAGCGCCGAGAGGCCGGGACGGTCCCACTTGTTGATGACCGTCATGACCGGGATCCCGCGCAGCGCGCAGACCTTGAAGAGCTTGAGCGTCTGCGGCTCGAGACCCTTTCCGGCGTCCACCAGCATCACCGCGGAGTCGACCGCGGAGAGCACCCGGTAGGTGTCCTCGGAGAAGTCGCTGTGGCCCGGGGTGTCGACGAGGTTGATGACGTGGTCGCGGTAGACGAACTGCAGCGCCGCGGACGTGATCGAGATGCCACGGGCCTTCTCCATCGCCATCCAGTCCGACACCGTCGCGCGGCGGTCGCCCTTACCGTGGACGGCACCCGCCTCGGTGATCACCCGCGCGTGCAGGGCGAGCGCCTCGGTGAGGGTCGACTTGCCGGCGTCGGGGTGGCTGATGACGGCGAACGTACGGCGGGGGCGGGTGTCAGGCACCGGCAGAATCTACCGCCGCGAGCGCCGAGCGCCGCTTCCCCGGCCCCGCTCAGGTCCCGCAGAAGGTGCGGTAGGCGCCGAACGACTCGGGTGCCGGCTCGGCATAGCGCTCCATCCCGGGACGCTCGTCGTACGGTGCCGAGACGACCTCGACCAGCTGCTCGAACGGCCCGAGGTCGCCGCCCGTCGCAGCGACGAGGGCCTCCTCGACCAGGTGGTTGCGGGGGACGTGGACGGGGTTGGTCCGGTCCATGACGGTGGCGTCCGGACCGAGCGTGCGCCAGCGCTCCACCCAGGCGTCGACACCGGCCAGGTCGAGGAACAGGCTGCGGGCGGGCTCGGCGTCGCCACGTGCGGCGGCGCCGAGGCGGCGGAAGAGCAGGGTGTGGTCGACGTGGTCGGTCCGCACGAGGTCGAGCAGGTCGTCGGCCAGGCTCGCGACGGTCTCGTCGGGGACGGCGGCCGCGAGGCCGAGCTTGTCGCGCATGCCTCGCGTCCAGGCGGCGGAGTAGAGCGACCGGAAGCGGCCCAGGGAGGCGGTCGCGATCGCCACCGCCTCGTCCTGGTCGTCGGCCAGGAGCGGCAGGAGGGACTCGGCGAAGCGGGCGAGGTTCCACTCCGCCACGACCGGCTGCTGCCCGAAGGCGTAGCGGCCGGCGGTGTCGATCGAGCTGAAGACCGTCGCGGGGTCGAAGGCGTCGACGAAGGCGCAGGGGCCGTAGTCGATGGTCTCGCCGGAGATCGTCACGTTGTCGGTGTTCATCACTCCGTGCACGAACCCGACCAGCATCCACCGCGCCACGAGCTCGGCCTGGGCGGCCATGACGGCCTCGAAGAGGGCCAGGTGGGGCCGCTCGGCCTCCGCGGCGTCGGGGTGGTGGCGGGCGATGGCGTGGTCGGCGAGCCGTCCCAGGAGGTCGACGTCGCCGGAGGCGGCGGCGTACTGGAAGCTGCCGACGCGCAGGTGGCTGCTCGCGACCCGGGCCAGCACCGCACCGGGCAGCAGGACCTCGCGCTCGACCTGGCCACCCGTGGCCACGACGCCGAGCGACCGGGTGGTGGGGATCCCGAGGGCGTGCATCGCCACGCTCATCACGTGCTCGCGCAGCATGGGCCCGACCGCGGCGAGCCCGTCGCCGCCGCGGGAGAAGGGCGTGCGGCCCGAACCCTTGAGGTGCAGGTCGCGCAGCCGGCCGGAGGTGTCGGTGAGCTCACCGAGGAGCAGCGCGCGGCCGTCGCCGAGGCGTGGCGACCAGCCACCGAACTGGTGCCCGGCGTAGCCCTGCGCCACGGGCGCGGCGCCGTCCGGCAACCGGTTGCCGGTGAGCAGGCCGAGGCCCTCCGGCCCGCGGAGCCAGGCGGGGTCGAGCCCCAGCTCTGCGGCCAGGGACTCGTCGAGGGCGAGCAGCTGCGGCTCGGCCACCTCGCGGGCCTGCCACGCGAGCGCCAGCTCGGGCAGCTCGTCGGCGAAGCGGTGGTCGAGGGCGAGCGTCGCCGACTCTGTCGTGGTCACTTCCTCGACGATACGCCCGGGCCCGAGGCGCCCAGCAGCGCCGGCTCCTCCGACGGCGCCTGCGCGAGGTCCGCCTCGGCCGCCACGGTCGCGGTCCGCAGCCGCCGCTGCTGGCTCGTCATCAGGACCACCGCGAGCACGGTGGCGCCGACGGTCACGCCGAAGGCAGCCGTGGCGCCCGAGGCGTCGGCAAACCAGCCGGCGAGGCTGGAGCCGAGGGCGTAGCCCAGGCCGGTGGCGCTGGCGAGCATCGTCATCGCCGCTCCCACCCGGGCCGGCGGGACGACCCGCTCGGCGAGGGAGAAGACCGCGATCATGTAGGGCGCGACGGCGACGCCGAGGAAGAGGACGGTCACCGTGGCAGTGGCCAGCGAGCCCACCACGAGCAGCGGCAGGGACAGCACGAGCAGTGCCCACGCGGCCACCAGGGCGCGGCGTTCGTGCCCGATCCGCTCCGGGACGTACGCCGTCGCGAGCCCGGCGACCGCGCTCCCGACGCCGAGCGTGGCGTGCACCAGGCCCGCGACGCCCGGCGTGCCGGCGTCCGTGGCGAGCACGGTCGCGCCGGTCTGCGTCGCGCCGAAGAGCATGCCGATGGAGAGCTGCGCGCCGACGAGGACGGCGTACGCCGGGGTCACGAGTCGGCCGGTGCCGGTCGGGCGCTCCTGGGCGTGGGTGAGCCGGGCGGACGGGTCGAGCGCGAAGGCCGAGCCGAAGACCGCGAGCAGCGCCGCGGCGAGGAGCAGGGCGCCGGAGGGAGAGACGGCGGCGACGGAGAGGCCGACGAGGGCGGGACCGATCGCGAAGGACGCCTCGTCCGCGGCTCCCTCGTAGGAGAACGCGGCATCGACGAGGCGGCGCTGGTGCCCGCCGGTGGCGCGGGTCAGCGGCCGCCACCGCACGCGGGCCAGCGGACCGACCTGCGGGAGCATCAGGCCGGTGGCCGCGGCGGCCAGAACGACGGTGCCGTCGCCGGCGTCGCTGCCCACCGCCGTCACCAGCAGCACCAGCCCGGTGGCGCCGAGCAGGGACTGGGCGAGGACCACGAGTCGCTGCCCGAAGCGGTCGGCGAGCGTCCCGGCGACCGGGGCGCCGACGGCGTTGGCGACCGCGAGCGCACCGGCGCTGAGGCCGCCGAGTCCGTAGCTGCCGGACGCGGTGGAGACGAGGAGGAGGGTGCCGAGCTGGCTCATGGCCAGCGGCAGTCGGCCGACGAAGGCGACGAGCACATAGGCCGGTCCGGCGATGTGGAGGAGTCGTCGGTAGGAGGCGAGAGGTGTCACGGGGGTCCTTCAGGGTGCGTCGGAACGACGCGCCGAACCCACCTCCAAGACGCGTGTAACCCTCTGCTGGGACGATTCTAGGGAACGGACGAGCCGCGCACGGAATCGGAGCGCCGGTCAGGCACAGGCGGACGTCATGGCCGGTGGTCGCCCGGGCAACCACCCGCCATGACGTCGTCTCGTCGCTGAGCCCGGTGCACCGGAGGAGTCAGACGTGACGGACCACGACCCGTCCGGCCTCCACCTCCCACCGCTGGTCGAGCCGCACGTTCTCGAGCAGGCGGCGGTCGTGGGAGACGAGCAGCAGCGCGCCGTCGTACGACGCCAGGGCCTGCTCGAGCTGCTCGATGGCCGGCAGGTCGAGGTGGTTGGTCGGCTCGTCGAGGACGAGCAGGTTCACCCCGCGCGCCTGGAGGAGCGCCATCGCGGCCCGGGTGCGCTCGCCGGGGGAGAGCCGGCCGACCTGGCTGGTGACCTGGTCGGCCCTCAGGCCGAACTTCGCGAGCAGGGTGCGCACCTGCGCCTGCGTCAGCTCGGGCACCTCCGCCTCGAAGGCCTCGCCGAGGGTCATCGCCTCGTCCAGGCCGGTGCGGGCCTGGTCGATCACGCCGATCGCCACCGACGCGCCCAGCGAGGCGGAGCCGGTGTCGGGGTCGGCCTCGCCCAGCAGCAGGCGCAGCAACGTGGTCTTGCCGGCGCCGTTGGGGCCGGTGATGCCGATCCGGTCGCCGGCCTCGACCTGCGCGGAGACCGGGCCGAGCGCGAAGTCACCGAGGCGCAGGCTGGCTTCGTTGAGGGTGGCGACCACCGTGCTCGAGCGCGGCGCTGCGGCGATGTCGAACTGGAGCACCCATTCCTTGCGGGGCTCCTCCACCTCGTCGAGGCGCGCGATGCGCGACTCCATCTGGCGGACCTTCTGGGCCTGCTTCTCCGACGACTCGGTCGCGGCCTTGCGACGGATCTTGTCGTTGTCGGGGCTCTTCTTCATCGCGTTGCGCACGCCATGCGAGCTCCACTCGCGCTGGGTGCGGGCCCGCTTGACCAGGTCGGCACGGGTGTCGGCGTACTGCTCGTAGGCCTCGCGCGCGTGGCGCCGCGCGACGGCACGCTCCTCGAGGAACGCGTCGTAGCCGCCGTCGTAGACGCTCACCTGGTGCTGGGCCAGGTCGAGCTCGACGATGCGCGTCACGCAGCGAGCGAGGAACTCGCGGTCGTGCGAGACGAGGACTACCCCGCCGCGCAGGCCCTGGACGAAGGCCTCCAGCCGGGCCAGCCCGTCGAGGTCGAGGTCGTTGGTCGGCTCGTCCAGCAGGACGACGTCGAAGCGGCTCAGCAGCAGCGCCGCCAGCGCCACGCGGGCGGCCTGGCCGCCGGACAGCGACGTCATCAGTGCGTCCGGACCGACGTCGAGCCCGAGGTCGTCGAGCACCGGCGCGATGCGGTCGTCGAGGTCGGCGGCGCCGCTCGCCATCCAGCGGTCGAAAGCCACGGCGTACGCGTCGTCCGCGCCGGCGTCGCCGGAGCCGAGCGCGGCGGCTGCCGTCTCCATCGCCGCGGTCGCCTCGGCGGCACCGGTGCGGCGCGCGACGTAGTGGGCGACGGTCTCGCCCGGCACCCGCTCGTGCTCCTGGGGGAGCAGGCCGACGAAGGCGTCGCGGGGCGCGCACGACACGGAGCCGCCCATCGGCGTGGTCGCGCCGCCGAGCAACGACAGCAACGTCGACTTCCCGGCGCCGTTGGCGCCCACGACGCCGATCACGTCGCCGGGGGCGACGGTGAGGTCGAGGTCCTCGAACAGCACCCGGTGGCCGTGCCCGCCGGACAGGTCCTTCGCGACGAGGGTGGCGCTCACGCCACGTGCTCGTTCTCGAGCACGACAGCCAGGCCCTGGCCGACGCCGATGCAGATCGCGGCGACGCCCCAGCGGTGGCCGTCCGTGCGCATGGCGGCGGCGAGGGAGCCGAGGATGCGGCCACCGGAGGCGCCCAGCGGA
Organism: Nocardioides furvisabuli; assembly: GCF_021083185.1. Lineage (GTDB taxonomy): Bacteria > Actinomycetota > Actinomycetes > Propionibacteriales > Nocardioidaceae > Nocardioides > Nocardioides furvisabuli. The sequence continues at coordinate 107,403 of NZ_JAIGQB010000006.1, forward strand.
TGGCCGATCGCGATGGCGCCGCCGCGGGTGTTCACGACCTCGGGGTCGCTGAGCCCGCGGGCCAGCCAGGCGTCGACGCAGACCAGCGACTGGACCGCGAAGGCCTCGTTGAGCTCGACGACACCGACGTCCGCCCAGCCGATGCCGGCGCGGACCAAGGCCTTCTCGGCCGCCTCGACGGGCGCGTAGCCGAAGCGGTGCGGCTCGACGGCGTGGGTGCCGCGGCCGGCGATGCGGGCGATCGGCTCGCGGCCGATGCGGTCGGCGGCCGCGACCGAGCCGAGGAGCACCGCGGACGCGCCGTCGCTCAGCGGGGAGGCGTTGCCGGCGGTGATGGTGCCGGCGGGGCGGAAGGACGGCGTGAGTGCGCCGAGCGACTCGGGGGTGGCGCCGGGGCGGATGCCCTCGTCGCGGGCGAGGTCGACGCCGTCGACCGGGACGACGAGGTCGTCGTGGAAGCCCGACTCCCACGCGTCGTGGGCGAGCCGGTGCGAGCGTGCGGCGAAGGCGTCCTGCCGCGCTCGGGACACGCCGTGGATCTCCTGGAGCTGCTCGTTGGACTCGCCCAGCGACACGGTCCACTCGGGGGCCATGCGGGGGTTGACCAGCCGCCAGCCCAGCGTGGTGGAGACGAGCTCGGTGTTGCCGGCGGGGAAGGCGCGCTCGGGCTTCGGCAGCACCCAGGGGGCGCGGGTCATCGACTCCACTCCGCCGGTGAGCACGATGTCGGCGTCCCCGGTCTCGATGGCGCGCGAGGCGATCATCGCGGCGTCGAGCGAGGATCCGCACAGCCGGTTGACCGAGGTGCCGGGCACCGAGACCGGCAGTCCGGCCAGCAGGGAGGCCATCCGCGCGACGTTGCGGTTGTCCTCACCCGCGCCGTTGGCGTTGCCCAGCACCACCTCGTCGACCTCGCCCGGGTCCAGGTCGGTCCGGGCGAGTGCGGCGCGCAGCACGCCGGCCGCGAGGTCGTCGGGCCGGGTCCTGGCCAGCGCGCCGCCGAAGCGGCCGAAGGGCGTGCGGACCGTGGCGTAGAGGTGGGCCTGCGGGGAGCGGGGCATCGGTCGGCTTCCTGTCGAGGTCGGCGAGGCTGCAGTACATCGCATCGTGGGCCCGGACTGCGACGCGGTCGGGGTCGTCCTTCACCGGAAGTCGCGCGATGATGCCCGCGCCTGCAGCACCGCGCCTGCCCCGGGCACGACGACGTCGATCCCCTCGACCTTGTCGGCGACGAGGTTGGTGACGCCCTCGTTGCGCTCGAGCCGACCCCGGACGACCACGGCGACGCGGTTGCGGGCAGCCTGCCGGTGCGCCTTCATCACCCCGATCGAGCAGACCACGTTGAGCATGCCGGTCTCGTCCTCGAGGTTGAGGAAGGTCACGCCCATCGCCGTCCCCGGGCGTTGACGGTGGGTGACGAGACCGGCGACGTGGACCCGGCGCCCGGCCTCGTCGGTGGCGAGGTCGGCGACCGATCGGATCCCCGCCCGGCGCAGCTCCTCGCGCAGGTGCTCGACGGGGTGCCGCTCGGGCGAGACGCCCGTGGCCCACAGGTCGGCGAGGGTGAGCTCGGGCTCGCTCATGCCGGGGAGCGTGGGGGCGGCCGGGGCAGGGGTGCTGCAGGGGAGGTGGTCGGCCCCCTCGGCGAAGCCGGCGGCCCACAGGGCCTCGCGGCGGTCGAGCCCCCACGCGTCGAACGCGCCGGCAGTGGCCAGCGCCTCGAGCTGGGCCGTGGTCAGGTCCGCGCGTCGCGACAGGTCGGTGACGCCGGTGAAGGGGGACTCGTCGCGGGCCGCGACGATCCTGTGCGCCACCTCGAGCCCGATGCCGCGCACCGAGTCCAGCCCGAGGCGTACGGCCAGCGCGGCGTCGCGTCGGTGCGCGGGCACCGGGTCGGGGGTGCCCGGCACCCACTCGGTCCGCTCGAAGCGCGGCTGGCAGCACGCGTCGGGGCCGGTGGCCGCGACCGGGCCCACGACGACCCCTTCGAGGTCCGCCCGGGCCGACGACCGCGTCACGTCGGGACGGCGTACGTCGACGCCGTGGCGCCGCGCGTCGGCGACCAGCGACTGCGGGGAGTAGAAGCCCATCGGCTGGTTGCGCAGGAGCCCGGCGAGGAAGGCGGCGGGGTAGTGGAGCTTGAACCACGACGAGGCGTAGACCAGCAGCGCGAAGGACAGCGCGTGCGACTCGGCGAAGCCGAAGTTGGCGAAGGACAGGATCTTGACGTAGATCGAGTCGGCCAGCTCACCGGTGATCCCGCGTCGCCGCATGCCGGAGTAGAGCTTCGCCTTGACCGACTCGATCCGCTCGATCCCGCGCTTGGACCCCATCGCGCGGCGCAGCAGGTCGGCGTCGTCGCGGCTGCAGTCGCCCAGGGTGACCGCCATCGCCATCAGCTGCTCCTGGAAGAGCGGCACACCCTTGGTGCGCTCGAGCACGGGGACGAGCTCGGGGTGGTCGTAGGTGACCGGCTCCTTGCCGGTCGCGCGGCGGACGTAGGGGTGCACGGCGCCGCCCTGGATCGGTCCGGGGCGGATCAGGGCGATCTCGATGGCGAGGTCGTAGAACTCGCGGGGGCGCAGCCGCGGCAGCGTCCCGATCTGGGCCCGGCTCTCGACCTGGAAGACGCCGATCGAGTCGGCGCGACAGAGCATGTCGTAGACGGCCGGCTCCTCCTTGGGCATCGTCGCGAGGTCCCACTCCTCGCCGAGGTGCTCGGCGACCAGGCGCATCATGTGGTCGAGCGCGCCGAGCATCCCGAGCCCGAGCAGGTCGAACTTCACCAGCCCCATCGACTCGCACGCGTCCTTGTCCCACTGCAGCACCGTGCGACGGTCCATCCGCCCCCGCTCGATCGGGCACACCTCACCGATGGGGCGCTCTGTGAGGACCATGCCACCGGAGTGGATGCCGAGGTGGCGCGGGGCGCCCATCAGCTCCTCGGCCAGGGCCACCACGGGAGCGGGCACGTCGTGGGCGTCCGGGTCGCCCTGGTCGCCGGCGACCACGGACTTCCAGCCGTCGATCTGCTTGGACCAGGCGTCCTGCTGGCCGGGGGAGAAGCCGAGCGCCTTGGCCGCGTCGCGCACCGCCATGCGGGGGCGGTAGGCGATGACGTTGGCGACCTGGGCGGCGTTGCGGCGCCCATAGGTGTCGTAGACCCACTGGATCACCTCCTCGCGGCGGTCGGAGTCGAAGTCGACGTCGATGTCGGGCTCCTCGTCGCGGTGCGCGGAGATGAAGCGCTCGAAGGGCAGCTGGTAGAAGACCGCGTCGACGGCGGTGATGCCGAGGGCGTAGCAGACCGCTGAGCTCGCGGCGGACCCGCGGCCCTGGCACAGGATGCGCTGCGAGCGGGCGAAGGCGACGATGTCGTGGACGATGACGAAGTAGCCGGCGAAGTCCTTCTCGGAGATGACGCGCAGCTCGTGCTCCAGCCGCTCGCGGGCCGCGGCCTCGTGGGGGACGCCGGCGTACCTCTCGGCGAAGCCGCGCTCGGCCAGGACGCGCAGCCACGAGTCGGCGGTGTGGCCTTCGGGGATCTGCCGCTTCGGCAGGGCTGGGGAGGCCTTGCGCAGGTCGAAGGCCAGCTCGTCTGCGAGCGAGACGCTGCGCTCGACTGCACGGCGTCCGACGTCGTCCGCTCCGGTGCCGAGGGGTTGTGCCGCCAGCGCGGCGACCGTCTCCTCTCCGGTGCGCAGGTGGGCCGAGCCCGACAGGTCGAGCCAGCCGTCGAGGTCGGCCAGGCTGCGGCGGGCGCGGACGGCGGCCATGGCCGAGGCGAGTCGCGCCTGCCGCGGGGTCGCGTGGTGGACGTTTCCGGCCGCGACCACGTCGAGACCGTGGACCGCCGCCAGCCGGGCGAGCGCGGCGTTGGCTGCGTCGGCCCCCGGTCGCGGTGACAGCTCGACCAGCACGTGCTCGATCCCGAAGAGCGCCGTCAGCCGGTCGAGCGCCTCCGCCGCGGCGGCCTCGCCCCCGGCGGCCAGCGCCTGGCGCACGCTGCCCTTGCGGCACCCGGTGAGCACCACCCAGTGGTCGCGCCCCCGCTCGCCGAGCTCGTCGAGGTCGTAGACGGGGCGGCCCTTCTCGTCACCGCGGAGGTGGGCGTCGGTCATCGCGGCGGCGAGGCGGTGATAGCCCTCGACGCCCCGCGCCAGCACCAGCAGGTGGCTGCCCTCGGGATCGGGTACGCCGTTCTGCGGGCCGCTCAGGCCGAGGGAGAGCTCGGCGCCGAAGACCGTCGGCAGGTCGTAGGCCGCTGCCGCCTCGGCCAGCATGGGGGCGGCGTAGAAGCCGTCATGGTCGGTGACCGCGAGCGCGTGGAGCCCCAGCCGCACCGCCTCCTCGACGAGCTCGGCGGGTGAGCTGGCACCGTCGAGGAAGCTGAAGTGGCTGTGGCAGTGCAGCTCGGCGTAGGGCGTCGTCGCGACCGGTCGCTCGATCACCCGCGCCTCGGTGGAGGCGCGCTTGCGCCGCGACACAGGCGCGTCGTCGGCGCCCGGGAGCCCGCTGAGCCGGCGCTCGAGCTCCTTCCAGTGCATGGCGGGGTTGTTCCAGCCCATCAGCGCACCCCCACTCGGGGGTCAGTCATAGCCGGCCTCCAGCGACCATCCCTCGGGCCCGCGCAGCAGCAGCCACGCGCGCCCGTCGGCGCCGACGACCTGGAAACGCGCACTCGGTCCGGCGCCGCCCGACCACCAGCTCTCGTCGGTGGGCCACGGACCGGCCCAGGCGGTCACGGGCTGCCAGGGCAGGCTCTGTCGGCCGGTGGCGTCGCCGAGCCGGAATCGTCGGGGCTCACCGGTGACGACGCCGCGGTCGGTGACCCGCACCTCGCGGCCCGCGTCGTCGACGACCTCTGCGATCGGGGGAGTGGTGAAGACCCGGACGGGGGCAGGTCCCGGCACCCGCCCCGGCCACGGCCGGTCGACGGGGCGCAGGTCGACCGCGCGCTCGCCCCACGGCACGAGCGACTGCCGGGCGGACGGGCTGCGGCCGCCCTGCAGCACCGGACGGCGTACGGCGTCGAAGCCGACCATGCCCTGCACGCGGGCCACGCCCCGCTCGACGAGGTCGTCGGAGGCAGAGCCCCACAGGGCCTCGCCGTGGGCGGCGGCCGACTCGACCACCTCCGGGACGAACCGGACCCGCTCGATCGGCGCTCGCACCTCGCCGGACTGCTTGCGGGCGCGCAGCGAGCCTCCCGGTCCGCTCGTGGACCCGGCCGACTGGAGCTGCCAGTGCACCCGGTCGACCAGGTCGCGCGCGGAGAAGTGGCGCGGGTGCAACCAGGTGCGGGCCGAGCAGACGACCCCGTCGGACTCGGCCTCGACGAGGACGCCGGTGGCGACGAGCTGGCGTTGCGCCAGCTGGGTGACGAACCGCTCGGCGGTGGTGCGGACGCTGAAGGTGATCGCCTCGACCGATTCCAGAGGGGGCTCGAAGACCACCTCGGCGTCCAGCTCGGGCGGAGGCGTGCGGGCGGCGAAGAGCGTGCGGTCCTCGCCGCGGGCGCGTCGGCGTACGGCCGCACCGTGGCTGCCGAGCCGGTGCTCGACGGCGTCACCCGGCAGGTCGGCCAGGTCGCCGAGGGTGCGCAGGCCGAGGCGCTGCAGCAGGCCGACCAGCTCGCGCCCGCGCGGTCCGTCGTCCTGGAGCACGTGCACGGGCAGACCGCGCAGGAACGCCGCGGACTCCTCGGGCGGCACGACGGTCCACGACTGCACCTCGGCGGTGCGGGAGGCCTGCTCGGCGGTGAAGAGGTCGTCGGCGATGCCGAACCGGACGTCCCACACGCCGCTCTCGACCAGCGCCTGGCACACGGTCGCCGCGGCGGCGGTCTCGGTGCCGTACCAGCTGCCGGGCGCGCGCACGGCCAGCAGCCCGGGCCGCAGGGCCGACACCCCGGGGCGCAGGTCCTCCACGACCGTCAGGACCGGCTCGAAGGCCCGGGCGTCTCGGTCGGGGTTGGCGGGGAGCAGCACCAGCTCGGGACACCGGGCCTGTGCGTCGCGCCGGCGCTGTCCGCGGCGGACGCCCTCGGCGCGGGCGGGACCGTTGCACACCTCGACGATGTTGGCGTGGAGCACGGCGGCGGGGGAGCGCAGCGACCGGTCGGCCTCGTCGAGCGCGGCGACCACCGACCAGTCGGGGCACCACACGACCATCACCCTCACGGGGTGCTCACCCCGAGACCCGTCGCTGGTCCTGCGTCGACGTGTCGGCCCGGCGCACCCCCGGCCAGGCCAGGTCGGCGCGCTGCGGCGGGCGGGCACCGCGGCGCACGACGACGCGGGCGCGGCGCTCCTCCAGCTGCCCGGCGCCCGAGGACGGTCCGGTCCAGACGGACTCCTCGAGGCTCAACCGGGCCTCCGCCCGGGGCCAGTCGCCGTGGACGACCAGCACCGAGGAGCGGGTGCGCAGGCGCGAGTCGAGGATGCCGGCGGTGCGCTCGTCGACCGCTGCAGGGGCCCGCAGGACCACCACGCGCAGGACGTCGACCAGCGCTGCGGTCACCTCCAGCCAGTGCTCACCCGGGTCGGGGACGAGCACCGTGCGCGCGAGCTCGATCCCCAGCTCGGCCGCCGCCTCGGCGCCGAAGTCCGCACAGCCGGCGAAGCCGACCCACTCCCCGGCACGGGACGCCCCGGCCGCCAGGGCGAGGGCGAGCGAGGCTGAGTCGACGGCGTACGTCGCCCCGGCGTACATCGGCACCAGGTCGGCCAACCCGGGAAGGGTCGGGACCGGCTCGCCTGCCGGCTTGCGCTCCATGGCCGCCACCCGCTCACGCAGCTGCTCGACGACCGAGCGCCGCGGGTCGAGGGCGGCGATCGAGCGGGCGGAGGACATGACCCCATCATCGAACACGTGTTCGAACGAGTCAAGCGGCGAGGCGGCGCCCGAAGGGGCGCGAGGATACCTATGCTGGCACGGCACCATCCGCAGAAGGGGTCCGGTCGTGTCGAAGCTGTCGATGCTCGTGGGGAGCATCTGTCTGGCGCTGACGGCGTCGCTGGGAGCTGTCGCTCCCGGGGTCGCTGCGTCGAGCGCGTCGCAAGGGGTCGTGGCCGCCCAGGCGGACCGGGGCGCGCAGGCGAAGCCGCAGAAAACGCGTCGCTGGAAGGCCCCGAGCGGGCCCTTCTTCAACGACCCGCACCTGGCCAAGGGGCACTTCCAGATCGAGCGCCGGGTGATCGACACGATCAACCGCACGCCCAAGGGCTCCACGATCCGGATCGCGATCTACTCGCTGGACCGGATGAACGTGGCGAGTGCCCTGGTGGCTGCCCACCGGCGGGGCGTCCAGGTGCAGATGCTGCTCAACGACCACTGGGAGAACGCGGCGCTGAGGATGATCCGCGCCGAGATCGGGAAGAACCCGAGGCGCAACAGCTTCATCTACAAGTGCCGCCAGAGCTGCCGTGGCGCGGCCAGCGACGTCAACAACCTGCACTCGAAGTTCTACCTCTTCAGCCAGGCCGGCCGGTCGAAGGACGTCGTGGCCGTGGGCTCGGCCAACATGACGCGCAACGCTGCGATCCACCAGTGGAACGACCTCTACTTCACCGACGGCGACCACGAGCTGTTCCGCCAGTTCGTCGGGCTGTTCAACGACATGCGCAAGGACTACGACACCCGCCAGGAGCCCCTCGCGTTCTGCGGCACGCCGCTCCTCGGCGTCTGCGACGACTCGGTCGACAAGCACACGGTCGTCGCCTTCCCGCGGGCGTCGGGTCCGCGCAACGACCTCGTGCTGACCCTGCTCGACCGGGTGCAGTGCCGCAACGTCGACCCCGTCACCGGCAAGGTCACCCGCACGCGGCTCGCGCTGTCGATGCACACCATGCGCGGCGCGCGCGGTGACTACCTCGCTGCCGCGATCCGCAAGAAGTACGTCCAGGGCTGCGACGTGCGGGTCAGCTACGGCCTCATCGGCTACCACACCAAGGGCGTCCTCGGCGCGCCCACCGCCCGCGGCCGGATCCCGCTGCGCTCCACGGGGCTGGACTTCGACACCGAGGACAACTTCGACCTCAACAACGACGGCGTCGACGACCTGATCCTCGACTACTACAGCCACCAGAAGTACCTGGTCGTCCAGGGCACCTACAACGGCGTCCCCAACACCTCGATGGTGCTCACCGGCTCGGTGAACTGGTCCAGCCTGAGCAGCGCCAACGACGAGGTCTGGTTCACCGTGCGCGGCGCGGTCGTGGCGAAGAAGTACCTGGCCAACTTCGACTACCAGTGGAACAACGCCCGCAACTCGCGCAACGCCTACACGACGTCGTACGCCAACTTCCGCGTACGTCGCACCGTGGTCGACGCGGACGGGACGCGGCGTCGGGTCTGGGTCACCGAGCGTCGCCCGGTCACCACGATCGAGCGCGACCACTACCGCAAGGGCCCCTACTGGGAGGACGACTGACATGGGCACCGAATGGCTGCACGACGCGGTCCTCTACGAGGTCTACCCCCAGTCCTTCGCCGACTCCGACGGCGACGGCGTGGGGGACCTGCGCGGGGTGATCGACCACCTGGACCACATCGCCTCCCTCGGCGTGGACACCGTGTGGTTCAACCCCTGCTTCGCCTCGCCCTTCGTCGACGCCGGCTACGACGTCTCGGACTACCTGCGGATCGCGCCTCGCTACGGCACGAACGCGGACCTCGAGGAGCTCGTGGCGGAGGCGAGGGCGCGCGGGATCAGGGTGCTGCTGGACCTCGTCGCCGGGCACACCTCGATCGAGCACGACTGGTTCCAGCGCGAGCTGCGGGCCACCGGCCCGTCTCCCGAAGGCGATCGCTACGTCTGGCGCACCGACCCGCCGGGGTCTGCCTGGGCGGACGACCTTCCCGGCACCCCCGCGTGGGTGCCTTCTCCGGGGCCGCGGCCGGGGTGGTACCTCAAGAACTTCTACGACGAGCAGCCCGCCCTCAACTTCGGCTGGGCGAGCACTCGGGACGGCGAGTCGTGGCGTGACTCCGTCGACGACCCGGGGCCGCGGCGCAACGTCGAGGCGCTGAAGGACGTGATGGGCTTCTGGCTCGACAGGGGCGTCGCGGGGTTTCGCATCGACATGGCCTTCTCCCTGGTCAAGGACGACGTCGATCCCGAGCGCGCGCAGGCCCTGACGGCCGCGCTGTGGGGTGGTGTGCGCCGGTGGCTGGACGAGCACCACCCCGACGCGGTGATCATCCCCGAGGGCAAGGAGCCGCGTGCCGGGGACCGGCCGGCGTTCCACGCCGACTTCTTCCTGGTCATCCACGAGGAGCACGCGAGCCTGTTCGACAACCACGCCGCCGGCGTCCTGCCCTGGCAGCCGCCCCGGGAGCCGTTCTTCGACGGGGCCGGCCGTGGCAGCACCGATGTCTTCCTCGCGAGCTGGGACTCGGTCCGCGGCCCGGACCCCACGCGCCCCGTCATCATGTCCACGGCCGACCACGACTACTCGCGCCTGAGGGCGGGGGCGCGGACTCCCGAGCAGCTCGGTGCGGCCCTGACCTTCCTCCTGACCTGGGGCACGGTCCCGTGCCTCTACTACGGGGACGAGATCGGGATGCGGAACCTGCCTGACATGCCGGAGGTCGAGGGCTCGCGCTGTGACCCGGGCTACAACCGGGCGGGGTGCCGCACCCCGATGCAGTGGGACGACGGGCCGAACGCCGGCTTCTCGACCGCGGACCCCGCCGACCTCTACCTGCCCGTCGACGACGACCCCGCGCGGCCGACGGTGGCAGCGCAGGAAGCCGACCCCGACTCCACGCTCCACCTGGTCAGGCGGCTCGTCGCCCTGCGCAGGTCGCGCCCCGAGCTCGGCGGCCGGAGCGCGACAACGGTGCTGCACCCGGGCTACCCCTTCGCCTACCAGCGAGGCGAGGGGCACGTGGTCGTGGTCAACCCCCGGGAGGAACCGGCGTTCCTGGACCTTGCCGCTCTGCGCGGTGCCGACCTGCTGCTGGGCAGTGGTGCGACGGTGCAGGGCGAGCGCCTGAGCGTCGACGGCTTCGGCTACGGCGTGTTCGCACTGGGGGCGCCGAGCATGTGACGGCCCGTCCTCAGGCGGCGGGCAGCGGCTCGGACAGGCCTGCCCGCAGCTGGCGGAGCATGCGCGAGAGGATGCGCGAGACCTGCGCCTGGGTGAGACCCAGGAGTTCGGCGATCTCGGCCTGTGTGCGCTCGTCGACGAAGCGCCAGTGCAGGATCCGCCGCTCGCGCTCCGGCAGGTCCGCCAGCGCAGTGCCGAGCACGAGCCTGGCCTCGACGGACGCGAGGCCGGGGTCGTGCCACCCGATGAGGCTCGCGATCGTGTCGTCGCCCTCCCCGGCGGTGGTGTCGATCGACGTGGGCCGGAAGCACCCGTCCGCCGAGAGCGCCTCGACCACGTCGTCGAGGTCGGCGCCGAGGTGGGCCGCGACCTCCGTGGGACGCGGGGAGCGCCCCAGCGCCGCGAGCAGGTCCTGCTCGGCCCGGGCGATCCGTGCCTGCATCTCCTGCACCCGCCGCGGCACCCGGATCATCCAGCCGGCGTCGCGGAAGTGGCGGCGGAGCTCGCCGCGGATCGTCGGGGCGGCGTACGCCAGGAAGTCCTCACCCACGCGGGCGTCGAAGCGCTGCGCGGCCTTGGTGAGTCCGACGAGTGCGACCTGCTCGAGGTCTTCCAGGTCGATGCCGCGGTTGCGATAGCGCGCGGCCATCGAGCGGGCGACCGCGAGGTGCCCCTCGATGAGCTCGTGGACCTGCCGCTGGCGGTCGCTCGACTGGGCGGGGCGGGCGAGGAGCTGCTGCTCTGCCTGCTGGGGGACGATCGCGAGGGTGGTCACGAGATCTCCTTGACAAGTCTCAGGTGGTTGCTCGACGTGAGCGTGCACCGAGTGTGTCGGGAGCAGGGACGGGTCGACAGCCGAAAAACGAAAACCTTGGACAAAGGGTGGACAGCGTTCGGTGGCGCATACTCGTCCCATGTCGAAGGACGCGGACGTCGATGTCGAGGTGGAAGCCGTGCTGCCTTTCCCCCGCGAGCAGGTGGCGGCCTACGCCGGGGACCCCGCCCGGGCGCCGGAGTGGTACGCCAACATCGACTCGGTGCGCTGGCGGACGCCCCCGCCCGTGGCGGCGGGCTCTCGGATCGACTTCGGGGCGAGGTTCCTCGGCCGGCGGCTCGCCTACACCTACGAGGTCGCCGAGCTGGTGCCCGGCGAGCGGCTGGTGATGCGCACCGCCGACGGACCGTTCCCGATGGAGACGACCTACACCTGGTCCGACGTCGCCGGCGGGACGCTGATGCGGCTGCGCAACCGGGGCACCCCCACCGGCTTCGCAAAGGTCGGCGCTCCGGTCGTGCGCCGCGCCATGAGGGCGGCGATGACCAAGGACCTGGCGCGGCTCGGGGAGCGGCTCGGAGGCTCCTGACGGGAGGTCACCGGGTCAGCGACGCTTCCGCACGAGTCGTCAGGCGACTCCCCACCGCGGCCGGGATCAACGGCTCCGGTCCGGGCAGCCGAGGCCGGGCGGCGCCCCGGGGGACTCCTCGTGCCCGGGGAGCAGGTCGGCGTAGTCGTCCGCCGTCACCGGACCGTCCGCGAGCGCACCGCCGGGCAGGGGTGCCTCGACGGGGCGACCGGACGTGACCATCTCGATCGCGTCGACCTCGGGCGCGGAGGTCACCGACAGCACCAGCTGGCCGACCGCGAACGGCAGTCTCTCAGGATCTCCGAGGTCGATCAGGTCGACGTCCACGCGGGCGAGGCCGTTGCTGATCGCCACCAGCCGGAGACGGGCCGACGGAGGCAGGGCCGAGGACAACCCCGCGTCGCGTTCCTCCGTCGAGGGAGCGGCGGCCAGCGTGCCGAGCGTGGCCTCCACCACCTCGGAGGGCGGATCCTCGCACGAGGCTGCAACGGGTGCTGGCACCAGCACGTCGTCGCCCCTCAGCCACAGGACGACGGGCACGCTCCGCAGCGGCGCGCCGTCACGGACCCCGTCCCCGGCAGCCGGAGCGCTGTCCAGCAGCTCGTACGGCACGGGGGCGTCGACGGTGCGGGTGCGCTCCTCACCCGGGAGCCCGCAACCCGCGAGCGCCAGTGCCAGTGCCGGTGCCAGTGGCGACAGCAGGGACCGTCCGATGGCGCGTCGACGGCTCCACGGGCGCCTCATGCCTCCTCACCTCGCGGGGTCACGAGCGGCAGGTCGACCACGAACGCCGTGTCGCGACCGGTCGAGCTGCACCTGACGCGCCCGTCGTGCCGCTGGACCGTCTCGGCGACCAGGCTCAACCCGAGGCCGCTGCCGGTCCCGGGCCTGGACGAGCCGGCTCGCGCGAAGCGCTCGAAGATCCTCGTCCGGTCCTCGTCGGCCACGCCCGGCCCGCGGTCGAGGACCCGGATCTCCACGCGGTCGTCACACGTCCGGACCTCCACACCGACGAGTCCCTCGCCATGGAGGTCGGCGTTGTCGTAGAGATTGACCAGGGCCCGGACCATCTGCGCGCGATCGACGTCCACGAGCGGGTCCGGACCCTGGCCCGTGCTCCCCGCGACCACGAGGTCGACGCTGCGACCGCTGGCCGCGAGGGCCTTGCGGGCGAGCTCGCCGGCCCCGGTCACCGTGACGCGCGAGTCGTCCAGCCCGGCCTCGAGGCGGCCGAGGGCGAGGAGGTCCTCGAGCGCCCGTCGGAATCGGGACAGCTCGTCCGCCATCAACCCCACGGCCTGGCGCGAGCGCGGGTCCAGCTCATCCGACCGCTGGAGCAGTGCCAGGCTGGTGGTGAGGGTGGTGACCGGGGTCCGGAGCTCGTGACTGACGTCGGCGGCGAACCGGGCGTCCCTCTGGATGCGTTCGTGGACCGCATCGACCATGTGGTTGAACGAGCTCACCAGGGAACCCAGGTCCGGGTCGTGCGTGTCCTGCAGTCGGGTGCCGAGATTCCCGGCGGAGATCTCCCCAGCCGCGCGGGTGACCTCGGCGAGCGGGGCGAGGAGGCGCTTGCTCGCCAGCCGCCCGAGCCCGGCGCCGGCGACGGTCGTGAGCGCGGCACCCAGGAGGAGCGCCACGGCGAGGGTGCGCAGCGTGGCGTCCAGCTCGTCCGCGACCGCCACCTCGTAGTACTCGGCGCCCACCGCGGGCAGGGGGATGCCGACCACGACCGAGTGGGGATCGGTGCGCGCCGTCCACCCGAGTCCGACCCCGCCGTCCGCGACGGCGGGCCGCACCACCGCGGTCAGGTCGTCGCCCGACTGGTCGAGGCTGGAGGAGTACCACGTCCCCTGGCGCCGCACGAGCATCGTCGCGCCGGACGGCGGCGCCACGGCCCCGAGAGCCTCGGCCACCCCGGTGCCGGGCGTCCGCAAGCGGTCCCGGACGAGCGCGGCGTCGGCGTACGCCTGGCGCAGGGCGGTGCGCTCGCGCTGCTCCACCAGCAGGTGACGTGCCGACACGTACGTCCCCACGGACAGGATGACCGACAGGAGGAGCGCCCCGATCGCGAAGGCAGCCGTCACCGACGAGCGCAGCCCCGGTCGCCGCACCCGCGGGGTCATCGTCCGTCGAGCCGGTAGCCGAGTCCCCGCACGGTCACGATGCTCCGCGGCTCGGTGGGATCGAGCTCCAGCTTCTTGCGCAGCCGTCGCACGTGCACGTCGACGATGCGCTCGTCCCCGAAGAAGCCACTGTCCCAGACGTGCTCCAGCAGCGCCGTACGGCTCAGCACCCGGCCGAGGTGGTCGACGAGGACGGAGAGCAACCGGTACTCGGTCATCGTGAGGTGGATCTCCCGATCGCCGCGCAGCAGCTGTGCCGCGGCGGGACGGAAGACCAGCGGACCCTCGGCGGAGTCGAGCACGACTTCGTCCTGCGACGGGCCACCGTCCGGCTGGTGCGTCGCCTCGTCGTCGATCGTCGGCGGACAGGCGAGGGCCGGCCGCCGCAGCAGCGCGCGGATGCGCGCTTGCACCTCCTCCACGTCGAAGGGCTTCGTCACGTAGTCGTCAGCGCCGGCCTCGAGCGCGGAGACGATGTCCTCGACACCGTCACGCGCACTGATGACCACGATCGGGGCCTCGGTCACCGGACGGGCGCGCCGGATGAAGGTGAACCCGTCGACCCCGCCGAGCATCAGGTCCACGAGCATCAGGTCGACGCCCGCGTCGACCAGCTCCAGGGCCCGATCGGCAGCGTGCGCCTCGACCACCTCGTAGCCGTCGTCCTCGAGCACCATCCGGAGCGACGTACGGAGCCCGGGGTCGTCCTCGAGGACCAGCACTCGCGTGGGCATGTCGTCCATCGTCGCATCGTCGCCGGGTCCCGGCCACCGCGGAGTGCCGCCCGACAATGTCACGCAACTGCAATGCGGACCCACGCGTGATCGTCACACTCCGCTGCGAGGGTTGACGCCCAGCGCCCCCCGGAAGGAGTCACCGATGACGAGGACCCTCGAGCTGCTCCCGCTCGCCGGGACGGGCTTCGGCCTCGCCGATGACCAAGACGACGTGCGCGGGATGACCGTGCTCGACGTGCGCGACCACCGTGTCGGTGAGGTCGAGGAGATCCTGCTCGACGCGGACGAGCGCCGTGCTCGGATGCTCGTCGTCGCGTCGGGCGGCGTCCTGGGGCTCGGCGACCACCACCGGCTGGTGCCCGTGGACGCGGTATCGGGTGTGCGGGCCCACGTGCGCCTCGAGCGCAGCGACCTGCACGTCGAGTCGGGCTTCGACTACGACCCCGACCTCCCCGGTCCGGTGGACTACCGCGCGGTCTACAACTACTTCGGCTACACGCCGTTCTGGGAGGACGGCTACCGGGAGCCGTACTTCCTCGACCGTCGCGGGTGACGGCACACAGAGCTACGGGGGAGTGGGGGAACGCACGTCCCCGGGGTCAGGGGCCCCGGGGACGTCGTCACGTCCCGGGGTGGTGCGCGGTCGGGCCGCGGGTCACACTGAGGTCGTCGCGCGCGACCGGAGCGCGTCGACCGACGAGGAGGCCCCATGACCGACGCACCGCCGAGCTCCGACCACCCGGTCAGCCCGGACGGGCCCCGGCGTCCGCGGCTGCTGGTCTTCGACGTCAACGAGACGCTGTCGGACATGGCGCCGCTGTCGGCGCGGTTCGAGGACGTCGGCGCACCCGCGCACCTCGCGAAGCTCTGGTTCGCCGAGCTGCTGCGTGACGGGTTCGCCCTGACGGTCGCCGGTGACCTCCGGCCGTTCGCCGCGGTGGGCGCCGAGGCGTTGCGCGTGCGCCTGCACGGACAGCAGCTCGACCGTCCGCTCGAGGACGCCGTCGACCACGTCATGCAGGGGTTCTCCGAGCTCGAGGTGCACCCGGACGTCGTCGCGGGTGTCCGCGTCCTGGGTGACCTCGGGATCCGGCTGGTGACCCTGAGCAACGGGTCCGCGGGAGTCGCCGACGCCCTGCTGCAGGGGGCCGGTGTGCGCGACCGCTTCGAGCGACTGCTCACGGTCGAGGACGCAGGCGTGTGGAAGCCGGCCCCGGGGGCGTACGCCCATGCGCTGGTCGAGTGCGGAGTGGGGCCCGAGGACGCCATGCTCGTCGCCGTGCACCCGTGGGACGTCGACGGCGCGAGCCGTGCCGGACTGGCCACCGCCTGGATCAACCGGACAGGCGGTCCCTACCCGTCGTACTTCGCGGCGCCGGATGTCACGGCGGCGTCACTCGAGGCGCTCGCCGACGCGTTGGCGTGACGTCCGGGCGGTCTGTCGGCCCCCGGGCACGAGCCTCGTGCCCGGCTGGAAGGCGGCCCAGGCGAACCAGAAGGTGTCGAGGTGCTCGACGGCCGTGAGCTGCTCGCCGGCGAGCGGCCCGCTCTCGGCGCGGCCGAAGAGGTTCCACCCGGACCCGGTCTGTCGGTCGCGGAACGTGCCGTCGGGTGCTCGAGCGAAGTCCAGGGCCCTCCCGCCCACCTCCGCGGCGAAGGCAGCGACCGACCCGATCTCGGCGCCGTCGGGGATCTCGCGGGCGTCGAGCGCCGAGACCTGGCCCGGAGCGTGCCAGAGCACGACCCGGTCCCGGCCCACCTCCACGTGCTGCACGCCTCGGTCCGCGAGCACGTCCCGGGACACGGCGACCGCGTCCTTCCCCTCGCCGACCCCGACCACGCGAGCCTTCACCGGCAGTCGGGAGTCCGGGTCTGCCGGGAGCGCGAAGAGCGGCTCGGAGTCCGGGTCGTCGTAGCGGACGTAGGGGTTGGTGAGGTAGTCGCGGTCGTGTCCTGTCGACCTGCTGAGGACCCGCGCGTCCGGGTGCTCGTCACGGAACTGCCCCCAGCCGACCGCTCCGACCGGGATGCTCTCGAGCCGGGTGCCCGTCAGTGCGCCGACCGACGCCCGGCCGGTCAGCTGGGGCCACAGCGACTCGGTGAGCCGGTCGTACATCACCAGGTTGTCGGCGTAGAGCTGGCCGGAGACCTTGAAGGTGGTCGTCTCGCCGGCCACAATGCGCTCGAAGGCCACGCCGGAGTTGCACAGCGGGCAGTAGGTCACCGCCACCGGGACGCCGGCGAGCCGGTCGTTGACGATCTCGTGCCACATCATGATCCGGATCGGGTAGGCCTTGGTCCTGCCGTCGATCGTCAGCGAGAGCACGGGCTCGTCGTCGTCGAGCCAGTCCACCTCCGCCACCGGCTCGAAGAGCGGGTAGTCGATGGACGGGATGCCGTTCGGAGGCGGACCACCGGGGAGGAGGTCGTCGAGGTCGATCAGCGGGTCGGGGAAGTCGGGATGTGCCGGATCGTCGAGGGCCGACGGCGGCTTCTCGCCACCCGGCGCGCTGTCGCTGGTCGCCGACGTGGGCGACCGGTCCTCCCCGGTGGGCGCGGCGGGCTCGTCCGTGGCGCTCGCACAGGCGCCCAGGACGAGGACCAGCACGCCCGCTGCGGCCGCTCGTCCCGCGGACATCAGCCCACCAGGTCCTCGACGAGGGCGACCAGCTCGCCGTCGTCCAGGTAGCCCGACGCCTGCTCCGCCCCGGTCTCGTCGAGGACGACGTAGGTGCTCTGGGCGGTCACGCCGAGCTGGCGCCACACCGCGCCGTAGGGGTCGGCGAGCAGCGTGACGTCGGGGGACACCTCGGCGGCGAAACCCTCGATGGCCGCCTGCTCGTCGAGCGATCCGACACCGACGACGTTGACCTGGTCGCCGTAGGACTCGGCGAGCTCGCCGACACCGGAGATCTGGGCGCGGCACGTGGGACACCACGGCGCCCAGAACCAGAAGACGGTCGGCTTGCCGGCGAGCGTGCTGCCGTCGAAGGCGTCACCGTCGACGGTCTCGGAGGTGAAGTCGAGCACCGCAGGCGTCGCTGTGCCTGCTGTGGTGGTCGAGGTGTCGTCGGTCGCTGTCTCGTCGGCGGTGGCGTTCCGCGCGCCGGTGCCACATCCCGAGACCAGCAGCACGAGAAGCGCGACCAGCCCGACGAGAGATCGAGTCCAGGTGTGGGCACTCACTGCCTTCATGATGACCTCCCTGCCGGGTCGGAGACTGGGTGCTCACTCACGAAACCCGGCGAAGGATCGGGTTCCTTCCCGATCGGCCGAGAGGAGGTACGTGACCCCATCCACACCCTCGTGCGGAATCGTGCCCCGTCGTGGCCGGGTTGCCGCAGGGACAACCTGACCCGATCTCCTGGAGGAGACATGCCCCGCATTCCCGTCCACACCACGGACAACGCACCCGAGGCCAGCCGCGACGCGCTCAAGCAGCTCGAGGCGACCTACGGCAAGGTGCTCAACATCCACGGCGAGATGGCGCACTCACCGGCGGTCCTGCACTCCTACGTCGCCCTGCAGGACGTCATCCGTGAGCACGCGCTGCTCGACGCCAGGACCCGCGAGGCGATCGCACTGGCGGTGGGCAACCAGGACGAGTGCACCTACTGCCAGTCCGCCCACACCGGCGGCGGCAAGGCCGCAGGCCTCGGCGACGACGAGATGATCGCCATCCGCCGCGGCGAGGCTGACTTCGACCCTGCCCTGGACGCGTTGCTCACCCTGGCACGGGAGTACACCGCGAAGGTCGGCAACACCAGCGACGCCGCGTGGCAGGCAGCACTGGACACCGGTTGGAGCGTGGAGCAGCTGACCGAGCTCTCGGCCCACGTGACGCTGAACCTGCTGACGAACTACTTCAACCACCATGTCCACACCGAGCTCGACGTGCCCCAGGCACCCGAGGTCTGAGGCCCGGAGCGCCCGTTCGAGGGCCGAGTGCCGACCGGGCGTCGGCCCTCGCGCCGTCCGGCCAGCACGCTGCTCGGGACGCACGTGCAAGGCTCGCCGCATGCTGAACCTCTGTCTGCGCCGTGCCCGACCGCGAGGATCCATGCCGTGTCCGGAAGACATCCGGACCGTCGACGGGTTCCCGTGGCATGAGTGAGACGAGCGCTCCCGCCGATGCCGCGCGCAGGCGTGCCTTCGCGGAGATCGTCGAGCCGGAGATCGAGGTCATGCTGCGGGTGGCACGGAGCATCACCGGGAGCACCGCCGACGCAGAGGACCTCGTCCAGGAGTCGCTCGTACGCGCCTTCCGGGCCATCGACCGGTTCGACGGCCGCCACCCCCGCGCGTGGTTACTCACGATTGTGCGCAACACCAACGTCAACATGCACCGCAGGCGCCGGCCGATCGCCGTCGACGACTGGGAGCTGATCCATGCCTCCCGTCCCGCCTTCGGGTCGGTGGAGTCCCCTGCCGCCGAGGAGGTGTACGTCGCCGACGAGCTCGACGGGGCGCTCCAGGTGGCCATCTCGGGACTGGACCCGAAGTTCCGCTCAGCGCTCGTGCTCGTCGACGTCCACGACCTGTCGTACGCAGAAGCAGCCGCCGTCCTCGACGTGCCCGTCGGCACCGTCATGTCCCGGCTGAGCCGCGCTCGCGAACGCGTGCGCAGGGCACTCGGCCCCACCTTCACCACCACCCGAGGGGAGCAGTCATGAGTGGAGCGCTCCGGCAGATGATCACCTGCCACTGGACCGCACGCCGCATCCAGCGCTACCTGGACGCCGATCCGGCGGCACCCCTGACACCGGGCGAGGTCACCCGGCTCGAGGAGCACCTGGCCACCTGCGCGAGGTGCAGCGAGGTCATGCGCCAGCACCGGCTGCTGCACCGCGCCCTGTCGCTGTGGTCGGGACGCCGCCCGGTGGACCAGGCCTCGGTCGACCGGATGCGCGCCGTCCTCGACGACCTGGTCGACGGGCATCAGCGGTGAGCACGACGCAGCGATGGGACCTGCTGGTCCTCGGCGGCGGCACCGCCGGGATCGTCGCGGCCAAGACGGCGGCGCGTCTCGGTGCGAGGGTGCTCCTCGTGGAGCGCGACCGGACCGGTGGCGACTGCCTGTGGACCGGGTGCGTGCCGTCCAAGGCGTTGCTCGCCGCAGGCGAGGCCGCCGCAGGCGTACGTCGCGCGGGACGGTTCGGGGTCACGGTCGACGAGGTGCGGGTGGACTTCGCGCAGGTGATGGAGCACGTGCACGGCGCGGTCCGGCAGATCGCTCCCGTCGACTCGATCGAGGCTCTCGAGGCGGCCGGCGTGACGGTGCGCACCGGACACGGCAGGTTCGTCGGTGAGGGCGCGCTCGACCTCGACGGCGAGACCGTCCGCTTCACGCAGGCGGTGGTCGCCACGGGAGCGGCGCCCGCGGTGCCGCCGGTCCCCGGCCTGGCAGACCTCGACTACCTGACCAGCGACACGGTGTGGGACCTCACCGAGGCTCCACGCCGGGTGGCGGTCCTCGGTGGGGGGAGCATCGGCTGCGAGCTCGGACAGGGGCTGTCGCGGTTGGGCATCGAGGTGACGATCGTCGAGGGAGCGCCACGGGTGCTGCCACGGGAGGACGCCTCGGCTGCCGCCGTCGTGCACCGCGCGCTGGAGTCCGACGGCGTCAGGATCCTGACCGGTCAGTCGGTGGCGTCGGTCATCGCGTCGGACCCGCAGTCGGGGTGGCTGGTCCTCGACGACGGGGACAAGGTCGCCTTCGACCGGCTGCTGGTCGCTGTGGGACGACAGCCCCGGACGACGGGTCTCGGCCTCGACACGGTCGGCGTCGAGGTGGACGAGCGCGGGTTCGTGGTCGTCGACCCACGGTTGCGGACCACCAACCCCCGCATCTGGGCTGCCGGTGACCTGACGGGTCATCCGCAGTTCACCCACGTCGCCGGCGTCCACGGCAGTCTCGCCGCCGGCAACGCGGTGCTCGGCGTACGTCGAGCGGTGGAGACCTCGGCCGTGCCACGGGTCACCTACACCCACCCCGAGGTGGCCGCAGTCGGCGTCGACACCGGACGCGAGCGCGACGGGATCCGCATCCTCACCCTGGACCACCGCCACGTCGACCGTGCCGTGACCGAGGACCACACCGACGGGCTCACCCGCCTGGCGGTGGACGCCAAGGGTCGGATCCTCGGAGCCACCGTCGTGGGACCCCGGGCGGGGGAGACGCTGGGCGAGCTCGCGATCGCCGTCCGGCGTGGGCTGCGCACGCGCGACCTGGCCGGCATCACGCACGCCTACCCGACGTGGAACGACGGGCCGTGGAACGCCGCGGTCGCCGACGTCCGGACGCAGCTCGACCGCCCGGCGACGCGGCGCGCGCTGCACACGCTGGCGCGGACCCGTCGCTGGTGGCTCGAGCGCCGTGCCGCCTGAGCGCCGCCTGCTGCTGGTGGGCGCCGGCCACGCGCACCTCCACCTCCTGCGCCATGCGTCGCGCCTCGACGCCGCCGGCTATCGCACGACGCTGGTGGCACCCGCACGGTTCGACTACAGCGGGGCCGCGTCGGGGATCGCGGCCGGTCACCGCGACCCTGCGGAGGGGTTGATCGACGTCGCCGCGCTCGCCCGACGCCACCGGGTCGACCACAGGCAGGGTGTGGTCACCGACGTCGACCCGCTGACGCGGACGGCGACCGTCGACGACGGGTCACGGCTCGCGTGGGACGTGGTGTCGTTCAACATCGGCAGCGTCGTCGACGTGCCTCCGGTCCTGGGCAGCGCTGACACCGTCGTCGAGGTCAAGCCGCTCAGCGGCCTGGCCCGACTGCGTGAGCGCCTCGAGGTCGCGCCGACAGGGCGCGGGCACCACGTCACCGTGGTCGGCGGCGGCGCCAGCGGGCTCGAGCTCGCCGCGCACCTCGCCGCGCGCGCCGACACGGACCGTGTCCACCTGGTCGAGCAGGGCCCTCGCGTCGGCGACTTCCTCCCGCAGCGCGCGGCACGACGACTCGTCAGCCTGCTCGAGGCGCGGGGGGTCCGGATCGTGACGGACGCCGGCCCCGTCCGGAGCGAGGCGGACACCTTGGTGGTGCGCGACGGGACCCGCCTGCCCCACGACATCCTGGTCGTGGCCACCGGCCTCGCGCCGCCACCGCTGGCCAGGCGGTCGCCACTGGGCGGTCCGCGTGGCTTCCCGGTGCGCGCGTCCCTCCAGCACCGCGACCACGACGACGTGTACGCCACCGGCGACTGCGCCGACTTCCTCCCGTCGCCCCTTCCACGCCTCGGCGTCCACGGCGTACGCCAGGGGCCGGTGCTGCTCGCGGCACTCGAGGCGCGCGCGAGCGGTGCCCCGGCCCCGGTCTACCGCCCGCAGCGGCGGGTGCTGTCGATCCTCGACCTCGGGGGCGGCACGGCGCTCGCGGTGCGCGGTCGGTGGTGGTGGCTGGGCCCCTCGAGCCTGGCGCTGAAGAGCCGTATCGACCGACGCTGGCTGTCCACCTACCGCGGTTGACCTGCAGCGTCGTCGTCGACAGGTGTGCGCGCGCTGCTGACCAGGCGGCGCCCCACCGTGCCGCCGAGCAGCGTGAGGACCAGGAGCCCGCCGACGCCGATGACGATGCCGCGTGGGTCAGCTCCCGAGGCGCCGACCGCCGCGTAGGCCAGTGCCCCGGGCACGATGCCGATCGCCGTGCCGAGCACGTAGTCGCGCACACGGACCCCCAGCAGGCCCGAGGCGTAGTTGATCGGGGTGAAGGGGAAGAGCGGCAGGAGCCGGACGGCGAGCACGGCGGCCAGCCCGTGGCGAGCCAGCACCTGGTCGGCCTGCTGGAGCCGTCCGCGGAGCATCCGGTCGACGGCCGGGCGGCCCAGCCGTCGGCCGAGCAGGAAGCCGCCGAAGGCGCCGAGCAGGGCGCCTGTCCAGGCGAGCAGGGTGCCCCACCACAGCCCGAAGAGGGCACCGCCGAGGATCGTGAGCAACGATGCCGGTGCCGGCACGAGCACAAGGACGGCGTACCCCACCACGAACACCGCCGCTCCCGCCCAGCCTGCTGACTCCACCAGGGCCTGGAGACGCTCGGGTCCGTTCCAGCCGCTCAGGTGCAGCGCGACCGACGCCGCGGCGAAGGCCAGGACCAGCGCCGCCAGTCGCAGGCCGGCCGCACCCGAGGGCGCACCTGCGTCGCCGATCACGTCGTCGGCCACGTTGTCCGCCACGTCGTCACGAGCTGGTGGGGTCGTCATGTGGGAGGAACCCACCGACCGCCCTCGCGACTTCCCGACGGGTCCGGGTCACGTGCCCGGGGACGGCTCGCGCAGGGTGCGGTAGCCGGTGACGATCCGGTGGGCGGCGCTGATCCCCACCACACCCGCCCACACCGTCGCGACCTGGGGGGCGTACGCGGGGACGAGCAACCAGAGCGAGTGCACGAGGATCGTCTCCGCCCCTTCGGCGATCCCGCCCAGGAAGCTCAACGACCGGCCGTCGTCGATGCGGTGCCCGGTGCGCTCGGCGATCGAGGAGAAGGCCAGGAACGCCGTGCCGTTGACGTAGTAGGCCAGGAGCACGGCGAGGAAGGGCAACCACTCCGTGAGCGGGGCCGAGGCTCCGACCGTGCCGACGGCGACCCCGACCACGGTCGCGCCGTAGGCGACGAAGTCCGCGGTGATGTCCAGGTACCCGCCGGCGGGGGAGCCACGCCCGGTGCCGCGCCGGCGGGCCAGGGGACCGTCCAGGCCGTCCAGGGCACGGGAGAGCAGCCACGCGAGGAGCGCCCAGCCCCACAGCTGACCCGCCGCGAGCGTGGCACTGGCCAGACCGAGCGCCAGCCCGGACACGGTGAGGCGGTCGGGCGTCACCCACGACCGGTCGATCCGTCCGGCGACCGAGGCCAGCGGGCCGTCGAGACGACGTCGGAGCACGGCGTCGAACATCATGTCTCCTTTGCGTCGGGGGCCGGCGCGGGCGCAGCGCCGCCATCATGGCCCAGCTGGCGTCGGCCGACGAACGTGCCGATCACGACGAGGGCCACCAGGGCCGCGACCCCGGCGAAGACCCCCCACGGGTCGGCGCCCCACGCGCCCAGGGCGGCGTAGGCCAGGCTTCCCGGCACCATGCCCAGCGCCGAACCGAGGAGGTAGTCGCGCCACCGCACGCCGGTCAGACCCGCGGCGTAGTTGATCACGGTGTAGGGCAGCACGGGAGTCAGCCGCACGGCGAGGACCGCGCCGAACCCGTGGTCGGCCAGCAGCCGGTCCGCCCGCTCGACACGTCCCCGTGTCAGCTGGTCGACCGCGTCCCGACCCAGTGCGCGGCCCAGCCCGAAGGTCGCCGCGGCCCCGGTCAGGGCAGCGAGCCACGACAGGAGGGCGCCGAGCCACAGCCCGAACAGCACACCGCCCAGGGCGGTCAGCAGCGCCTTGGGTGCCGGCAGCAGGCACAGCAGGGCGTACCCGGCGACGAAGGCGGCGGCCCCCCACGGACCGGTGCCGTCGACCTGTTCGCGGAGCAGCCGGACGTCGTCCCATCCACGGCGCTGCTCGACGACGAACACCGCGAGCAGGACCGTCGCGAGTGCGCCGAGTCGTGCCCACGCCCAGAATCGGCTCGGCGTGCGCATCGGGTCCACGGGGAGGGAAGTCCGCGAGACCCCCATCGTGTTCCCGTTGCGGCAAGATCGCCCCGACAGCCCGTCAGCCCGAGGAGACACCCCGCCGTGAGTGCCCGTCCCGTGAGCCTGGCAGCGACCGCGCTGGCCTCGGCCCTGCTCGTCAGTGCCTGCGCAGCACCCGCCGCCGACAGCCCGGCGACCTCGGCCGACCGCCCGTGGGACGAGGTGCTGGCTGAAGCGGAGGGCCAGACCGTGGACCTGTGGATGTACGGCGGTGACGAGCGTGGCAACGCCTACGTCGACGACGTGCTGGCCCCGGCGGCCGCCGACCTCGGCGTCACGGTGCGGAGGGTGCCGGTGGCGGACACCAAGGACGCGATGCGACGTCTGCTCGCCGAGCGGGCCGCCGGCGAGGACGAGGGTTCCGTGGACCTGGTCTGGGTCAACGGCGACAACTTCGCCACCGGCCAGGAGGCTGGTGCGTGGCTGTGCGGCTGGTCCGACGACCTGCCGAACATGCGCTACGTCAGCGACGAGGACCCCCTGGTGAGCGAGGACTTCGGCGTGCCGGTCGAGGGGTGCGAGTCGCCGTGGCACAAGGCGCAGTTCACCTTCGCCTACGACTCCGCCCGGGTCACGGATCCGCCGGCCACGGTCGCCGGGCTCCTCGACTGGGCCGAGGCCAACCCCGGTCGCTTCACCTATCCCGCGCCGCCGGACTTCACCGGCTCGGTGTTCGTCCGGCAGGCCCTCTACGCGCTGTCCGGCGGAGCGGAGGGAGTCCCGGCGGCCTTCGACGAGGGTGCGTACGACGAGCTCACGCCGGCGCTGTGGGAGCGGCTGCGCGACCTCGCGCCCGCGCTGTGGCGCGAGGGGCGCACGCACCCGCGCGACCAGGTCGCGCTGGACCGGCTGTTCGCCGACGGCCAGGTGGACTTCACCATGACCTACGGTCCGGCGACCCTCACCGAGCTGGTCGAGGACGGCACCTTCGCGCCGACCACCCGCGTGCTGTCCGTGGAGGACGGGACGATCGGCAACGCCAGCTTCCTCGCCATCCCGGCCAGCTCGCCGGACCAGGCCGGGGCGATGGCCGTCGCCGACCTCGCGCTGTCGCCCGAGCAGCAGGTCGCGAAGGCCGACCCCGACGTGTGGGGACAGTTCACCGTCCTCGACATCGCGCTGCTCGAGGACGACGCGGCCCATGCCTTCGACCGGCTGCCGGACTCACCGGTGGTGCCGGCGTACGACGAGCTGTCCCGCAACGCGCAGCCGGAGCTCTCCTCGTCGTGGGTGACTCCGCTCGACGAGGGCTGGCGACGCGAGGTCCTCGGCCGCCCATGAGGAGCCCGGGGGTGAGCGGTGCCGCGCCCGGGATCGTGGCCATCACCGTGGTCGCGGGCACCGGCATGGCTGCGGTGGTGGCCACCTCGGTCGGGCTGATGCCGTTGTACGGGAAGCCCGCGCCGAGCCTCGACGGCTGGCGCTCGGCGGCGCCCGACCTGGTGGCCGGCATCGGGGAGTCGCTGCTGATCGCGCTGCCGGCGACGGTGCTCGCGGCCCTGGTCGGCTTCCTCCTGGCGGCGCTGATGCTCGGCGGTGGCCGGGCGGCGTCCGTCGTACGCCTGGCGTGCCTCGCGGTGCTCGCGGTGCCACACCTGGTGGGAGCGACCTCGGTGTCGCTGCTGTTGAGCGACGGGGGAGTCGCCGCCCGGCTCGCAGCGCCGGCCGGGGGCGACGGCTGGCCGGCACTCGTCGGCGGTCCGTGGCCGGTCGCGACCGTCCTGGAGCTGGCGTGGAAGGAGTCGGCGTTCGTCGCCCTCGTCGTCCTGGCCGCGGTCGCGCCGGGCCATCGCATGCGGATGCAGGTCGCGGCGGGTCTGGGGGCACGCCCCGTGCAACGGGTCCTCCGGGTGCTGGTGCCCACGGCCGCACCCGCTGTCGGAGCTGCCTCGCTGGTGACGCTCGTCTACGCCATCGGGTCCTACGAGGTGGCGTGGCTGCTGGGGCGTGCGGTCCCCGAACCCCTGCCGGTGCTGGCCTTCCGGCTCTTCGGCTCCATCGAGCTGACCGACCGACCGGCTGCCGCGGCGGCTGCAGTGACCGGCTCCGCCCTGGCCCTCTGCGTCGCCGTGCCAGCGCTCGCGGCACTGCCGCGACTGCGGTCACTCTCGACGGGCGGTGCGCCGTGACGCGGGTCGTGCGCACGGCCGGCCTGGTGCTGGCGCTGCTCTGGCTGGTCGTGCCGCTCGCCCCCGTGCTGGTGTGGGCGGGGGCGGAGCGCTGGAGCTTCCCCGACCTGCTTCCTCGCGACTGGGGGGTGTCGGGATGGCGCGAGGCAGCCTCCGCCGGACTTCCGCTCGCGCTGCTGCGCTCGCTCGTGCTGGGTCTCGCGGTTGCTGCCGTCGCGACTCCGCTGGGGGTGATGACCGGACGGGTGCTCGGCTGGCGCCTCACCGGGCGCCCCCGGATGGTGGTCGCCCTGCTGCTTGTCCCGCTGGTCCTGCCGCCCTTCGCCGTGGCCATGGGCCTCGACGTGGTGCTGATCCGGGTCGGGCTGCACGAGCTGGTATCGGTGGTGCTGCTGCTGTCCGTGGTCGCGATCCCCTACACGGCGTACACCAGCGCGACCGCGTTCGCGCGGACGTCGCCGGAGCTGGAGGCCCAGGCGCGGGCCCTGGGGGCGACGCCCCGCCAGGCGCGGCTGCGGGTCGTGCTGCCCGCCGTGCGCGGCAGCATCCTCGTGGCGGCGCTGCTGGCCTTCCTGGTCGGGTGGAGCGACTACGTCGTCACGCTGCTGGTGGGTGGCGGGCAGCTCGTGACCGCGCCCGTCCTGCTGGGAGCCGCGGCGTCCGGCTCCGGGAACGATGCGACGGTCGCCGCGATGGCGCTGGCCACCGTCGCGCCACCCGTGGTCCTGGTGACCGTCGCCGCCCTCCGGGTCCGAGGCAGCGGTCGCACCGCGCCGGCGGACCGTCTGCCCGAGCCCGTGCCCGACCACGAGAGGATGCGCTGATGAGCACGCTGGAGGTCCGCGACGTGTGGCACCGCTACCCCGACGCGGACGCCCCTGCCCTCCGGGGCGCATCCGTCGCGGTCGCGGACGGCGAGATGGTCTCCGTCGTCGGACCCTCGGGGTCCGGCAAGAGCACCCTCCTGCGCGTCGCTGCGGGCCTGTTGCGCTCCACCTCCGGCGAGGTGCTGGTGGACGGCCGCGACGTCGCCGACCAGCCCACCGAGCGGCGCGACCTCACGGTGATGTTCCAGCACCCGCTGCTCTTCGAGCACCTCGACGTCGCCGGCAACGTCGCCTTCGCCCCTCGGCTGGCCGGCTCCGGACGTCGCGAGGCCCGCCGGTGTGCCCGGCGCTACCTGCGCCTGGTCCACCTCGAGGGAATGGACTCGCGCGACGTCGCGTCGCTGTCCGGTGGCCAGCAGCAGCGGGTCGCGCTCGCCCGGGCGCTGGCGGCCGAGCGCGGCGCCCTGCTCCTCGACGAGCCCTTCAGCTCCCTCGACCGTGAGCTCCGGGCCTCGATGCACGACCTGCTCGTCGAGGTGCGCGCCGCGTTGGCGCCGACCATCCTGATGGTCACCCACGACCTCGACGAGGCGGCGCTCGCCGAGTCGAGCGTCGTGCTCATCGACGGGCGCGTGCACCAGCACGCGCCGATGACCGAGATCTACCGGCGGCCGGCGACAGTCGCCGTCGCCCGCCTGCTGGGCGGCTTCACCGAGATCGCCGGCACGGTCCGCGACGGTGTGCACCACTGCGCTTGGGGACGGCTCCCTGTCGCCGCCGAGGGAGCGGGGGACGGTGCCGCGGTGCTCCTGGTGCGTCGCGAGGCGCTGCGTCTGGAGGTGGACGCCGACCTCGGCGCCGGACCGGGGATCGGGGCCCGTGTCGTACGCCGGCGTCCCATCGGCACGCGCGTCGTGGTCTCCCTCGTGGGCGACGACGACTCGCCCCTGGAGGTGGAGCTCCCGGTCGGTGAGGACGTCCGGCCGGGCGCCCGGTTCCGGGTCGTGCTGTCCGACAGGCGTGCGCCTCAGTGGGCAGTGCGGGACGAGCGACCCGGGAGTGCCGCGCCGGCGCTGGCGGGGGAGCCCGAGGAGGACACGCGCCGCCCTGTGGTCGACGGCGGGAGGAGCTCCGTCGGACCTGCTTGACCTGGGCGCCGCGATGATGCGCGAAGCACTCGACGCGGCCATGACTCGGCGCTAGCGTCGAGGGGCATGAGCCGACGCAGCGTCACGACCAGCACCGTCTCCGGACGCCCTCTGGGTCGAGCCGAGCTCCGGCGCATCGACGCGTGGTGGCGCGCGGCGAACTACCTCTCGGTGGGCCAGATCTACCTGATGGACAACCCGCTGCTGCGCGACGCCCTGGTGGCCGAGCACGTGAAGCCGCGTCTCCTCGGCCACTGGGGCACCACCCCCGGCCTGAACTTCCTCTACGCCCACCTCAACCGGGTGATCACCGCGCGCGACCTCGACATGATCTACATCATCGGCCCGGGTCACGGTGGTCCCGGGCTGGTCGCCTCCGCATGGTTGGAGGGCACCTACACCGAGGTGTACCCCGGCATCACCCAGGACGCCGAAGGCATGAGGCGGCTGTTCCACCAGTTCTCGTTCCCCGGCGGCATCCCCAGCCACGTCGCCCCCGAGACGCCGGGCTCCATCCACGAGGGTGGCGAGCTCGGCTACTCCCTCTCCCACGCCTACGGTGCCGCCTTCGACAACCCCGACCTGGTCGTCGCCGCCGTCGTCGGGGACGGAGAGGCCGAGACCGGCCCGCTCGCGACGAGCTGGCACTCCAACAAGTTCATCGACCCCGCCCGCGACGGTGCCGTGCTTCCGATCCTCCACCTCAACGGCTACAAGATCGCCAACCCGACCGTGCTGGCGCGCATCAGGCAGGACGAGCTCACGTCCCTGATGCGCGGCTACGGGCACACGCCCTACGTCGTCGAGGGGTCCGAACCGGCCGAGATGCACCAGGCGTTCGCCGCGACCCTGGACCACTGCCTGGACGAGATCCGCGAGATCCAGGCCGAGGCCCGTGCCCCGCGTCGGCGCACGGGTGCGGTGTCACGTCGTCCGTGGCCCATGATCGTGCTGCGCTCCCCGAAGGGCTGGACCGGACCCAAGGAGCTCGACGGCAAGAGGATCGAGGACTCCTGGCGCTCCCACCAGGTGCCGTTCGCCGATGCCCGGGGCAACGACTCGCACCGCGAGGTGCTCGAGACCTGGATGCGCAGCTACAGGCCCGAGGAGCTCTTCGACGCCGACGGCGCCCCGGTGCCGGAGATCGCGGCGCTCCACCCCGCCGGAGATCGTCGGATGAGCGCCAACCCGCACGCCAACGGCGGCCTTCTCCTGCGCGACCTCAGGATGCCCGACTTCCGCGACTACGCCGTCGCCGTGGAAGCGCCCGGCACCGGCTCGGTGGAGTCCACCCGAGTCCTCGGCACGTTCCTCCGGGACGTGATGGCACGCAACATGGACAACTTCCGCCTGTTCTCCCCGGACGAGAACAACTCGAACCGTCTCCAGGACGTCCTCGAGGTGACTGATCGGACCTGGAACGCCGTGTCCCTGCCCCACGACGACCACCTCGCCGTCGACGGCCGGGTCATGGAGATCCTCTCCGAGCACACCTGCGAAGGTTGGCTCGAGGGCTACCTGCTCACCGGGCGACACGGGCTGTTCTCCTGCTACGAGGCGTTCATCCACCTCGTCGACTCGATGTTCAACCAGCACGCGAAGTGGCTCAAGGTCACCAACGACATCCCCTGGCGCCGCCCCATCGCCTCCCTGAACTACCTGCTCACCTCGCACGTGTGGCGCCAGGACCACAACGGCTTCTCCCACCAGGACCCCGGCTTCATCGACCACGTGATGAACAAGAAGGCCTCGGTCGTCCGCGTCTACCTGCCCGCGGACGCGAACACCCTGCTGTCGGTCGCCGACCACTGCCTGCGGTCCAAGCAGTACGTCAACGTCATCGTGGCCGGCAAGCAGCCCGCCCCCCAGTACCTGGACATGGACGAGGCCATCGTCCACGCCACCAAGGGCATCGGGATCTGGGACTGGGCCAGCACCGACCAGGGCCAGGAACCCGACGTCGTCATCGGCTGCGCCGGCGACGTACCGACCATGGAGGCGCTGGCCGCTGTCTCCCTGCTCCGAGACTTCTTCCCCGACCTGAGGATCAGGTTCGTCAACGTCGTGGACCTGATGCGCCTCCAGGACGAGCGCGAGCACCCTCACGGCTTGTCCGAGGCGGAGTTCGACGCGTTGTTCACGCGCGACAAGCCGATCATCTTCGCCTACCACGGCTACCCGTGGTTGATCCACCGACTGACCTACAGGCGCACCAACCACGCCAACCTGCACGTGCGCGGCTACAAGGAGGAGGGCACCACCACGACCCCCTTCGACATGACCGTGATGAACCAGATCGACCGGTTCGACCTCGCGATGGACGTGATCGACCGGGTGCCGCGACTGCAGGCCACGTCGGGAGCGGCGCGCGAGCAGCTGAAGAACAAGCTCGTCGAGCACAAGATCCACGTCCGCTCGCACGGTGAGGACCTGGAGGAGATCCGGAGCTGGCGGTGGACCCCCACGGTCGGTCCCGACCTCACGACCGAGGACCCCGCCCGCGACGCCCCCGAGGGTTGAACCGGTGCGGGTGCTGGTGGTCAACGCCGGCTCGAGCAGCCTGAAGCTCGCCGTGATGGACGGCGACCGCCCGGTCGTAGCCACCACGGTGGAGCGATGGGACGGCGAGCAGGACCTCGCTGCGATCGCCGGGTTCGTCGAGGAGGTCGGCACGGTCGATGCCATCGGGCACCGCATCGTCCACGGCGGGCCACGGCTGACGGAGTCCGTGCCCCTCGATGGGGACGTCCTGACCTACCTCGACTCGATCGAGGACCTCGCGCCCCTGCACAACCCGCGAGCGGTCGCGGGCATCCGCGTCATGCGTCAGCTGTTGCCGGACGTCCCCGAGGTCGCGTGCTTCGACACCACGTTCCACAGCGGCCTCCCCGCCGCAGCCCACACCTACGCGCTCCCCAAGGCCTGGAACCAGCGGTGGGGGCTTCGGCGGTACGGCTTCCACGGGCTCAGCCACGCCCATGCCGTACGCCGAGCAGCCGAGCTCGTCGACAGGGACCTCGCAGACCTGCGGGTGATCTCGTGCCACCTGGGAGCGGGTGCGTCACTTGCTGCGTTGCGCGACGGTCGCTGCGTCGACACCACGATGGGGTTCACCCCCGTCGAGGGCCTGGTCATGGCCACCCGCTGCGGGTCGGTCGACCCGGGCCTGCTCCTCTGGCTGCTGCAGCACGGCGGCCAGAGCCCGGCCGGCCTCTCCGACGTCGTCGAGCACCGGTCAGGTCTGAAGGGCCTCTCAGGCACGTCGGGGGACCTGCGCGACGTGCTGGCTGCCAGGGACGGCGGTGACGCCGACGCGGCGCTGGCGTTCGACGTGTTCATCCACCGGCTACGACGCGAGATCGGCGCCATGGCCGCGAGCAGCGGCGGGCTCGACCTGCTCGTCTTCACCGGGGGGATCGGCGAGCACCAGGCCGAGGTCAGGTCCCTTGCCGTGTACGGTGCCCACCACCTCGGGGCGTCCATCGACGAGCAGGTCAACGCGGTGGCCGACTCCGACGGCGACATCAGCGAGCCCGGTGCTCGGGCACGCACGGTCGTGGTCACCGCGTCCGAGGCTTCGGAGATCGCACGCGAGACGAGACGGGTGCTCGGGCGCTCCGACCTCGGTCCGGCTCCTCCAGACGCTCCGGCCACCCCTGCGTGAGCCCCGTCTCGGCGCGAGGACGTTCCCGCAGGGGGTGCTGTCCACGTGCGCGAGGGGAGATGCGGGTCGAGCGAGCCCGTCCCCCCAGCTGCTCCCACCAGCGGGGATGCGCAGGACCTTGGGCCGGAGTGTCGAGGTCCTGGGACCCTGTGCGCAAGGTGCCGCATCGGTGAGCGTGGAGGCATGGATCCGATCGTGAGTCTGATCGTCGTGGCGGGCTGGGTGAGTCTCGGGCTCTTCGTGGGGCTGTGGATGGTGCGTCGCGGTCACGACCCGCGCTGGACGGTCATAGCGGTGGTCCTCGGTCCCGTGTTCGTGCCCATCGCGCTGGAGCTGGTGGAGCGGGTCCCCCGGCTGGCGGCGTCCGGTCCCGACGCGCTCGGGGAACGAGAGGATCAGGCCGTCACCGGGCCGAGAGTGCTGGTCGGGTTGGACGGATCTGCGGAGTCCCGTCGGGCACTGACCCAAGCCATGGATCTGCTCGGCGAACGATGCAGCCTGCTCATGCTGGCCGAAGTCGTGTCCTACGACGCGACCGAGCGTGATGCACAGTCCGAGATCGAGGCAGCGGCAGAGCGCCTGGCAGTGTCGGCCGCCGAGGTGGGGGAGACCGGGGTCGACGTGCAGTTCGAGGTGCTGGCCGGACCACCGGGCGAGGCTCTGCGACGATTCGCCGACGATCAGGGCATGGACCTGCTGGTGGTGGGGCGCCGCGGTTGTGGGCTGACCTCACATCTGCTCGGCAGTGTCTCAGGTGACCTGGTTCGTCGGTCGCACCTGCCGGTGCTCGTCGTCGATCCCACCTCGCCGCTGCCGACCGCGCCCGAGGCCGAGCGATCCCCGCAGACCGTCTAGTCGAGCGAGGTCCCTCCCATGCCATGGGCCGACGAAGGGCATCTGCTGAGGGACCTTCGGCCCATTGGCCACGCGGGCAGGGTGCTGAACGCTGGAGGCATCACACACGACTGACAGGGTCATCATGTATCCCTCACCTGGCCGGCAGATCGCCCCGCTGGCCGGCGGCGTCGCGGCGAGCGCACCCCCCGCGGCTCTGTCACGGGAGACGCTGCGCGGGCCCCACCGGCCTGTTCGCCGATGCGGTCGGGGTCCGGGATGAGCGCCTCGCGCTCTCGCGATCCGGGCATCACGCGGCCGCAGGGTTCCGAGTGCCACCTGCTCGACCCGGACGCGATCGCCGACACGCTGGCGGTCGACCTCGTGCGAGGGCTCACCGACGTGCAGGCGACCGCGCGCTTGGAGCAGTTCGGTCCGAACCAGCTCAGGGAGCAGCCGCCCCGTCCCGGATGGAAGGTGTTCGCCGACCAGCTTCGCAGCGGATTGTTCCTGATCCTTCTCGTCGCGGCCGGACTGGCTGCGCTGGTCGGTGACGCCACGGACGCCGCCATCATCGGAGCGGTCGTGCTGATCAACGCCACCATCGGATTCGTGGAGGAGCGGAAGGCGACCCGGAGCCTTGCAGCGCTCAAGGGGCTGCTGGTGCCGACGGCCACGATCCGTCGCGACGACAGACTGGTGACACTGCCGTCGGCCGACCTGGTGCCGGGCGACGTGGTGATGCTGGACGCGGGCAGCCGGGTCCCGGCTGATGGGCGACTGCTGGTGGCCCACGACACCGCGGTCGACCAGTCCTCGCTGACCGGGGAGTCCGTTCCGGTCGCCAAGCACGCCGAGACCATGACTGGCGAGGTGGCTCTGGCAGACCGCGCGAACATGCTTCACGCGGGCACGGTGGTGGTGCGTGGGCGCGCTGAGCTCCTGGTCACCGCCACCGGCATGGCGACCGAGGTGGGCCAGATCGCCGGGATGCTGTTGAGCAGCAGCACCCCCCGCACGCCACTGCAGAGGCAGCTCGACGTCGCTGGGCGTCGGATCGCAGTGATCGGCATCGTCGCGGTGGTCCTCTACTCAGCCGCGGCCGCACTGCGCGGCGACGAGCTGGCCGACATCGCCCTGCGCGGCGTTGCTCTGGCTGTGGCTGCTGTGCCCGAGGGACTTCCGGCGGTCCTGGCTCTCGTCCTGGCCGTCGGGGTGCACCGCATGGCGGACCACGGTGCGATCGTGCGACGGCTGGCGTCAGTGGAGACCCTGGGGTCAGCCACGGTGATCTGCACCGACAAGACCGGCACCCTCACCCGCAACCGGATGACCGTACGGCAGCTCGTCCCCGCGGCGTGCGCACTCGGACAGCCCGTGGACGACCCTCGTGACCCCCGGCGCCTCCTGTCCGCGTTCGTGCTGTGCAACGACGCCGCTGGTACCGAAGCCCGTGCGGTCGGGGACCCGATGGAGGTCGCGCTCGTGGCCGCTGCGTCGAGCCACGGTGTCGACGTCATGACGACCCGGCATCGCACACCGCGGGTCGCGGAGCTGCCGTTCTCCGCCGAGGCGAAGTTCATGGCGACCGCGCATCGCAGCGCCGACGGGACGATCGCGCTTGCCGTCAAGGGCGCTCCGGACGTGCTCCTGCCGCGATGTGGGCACGCGCTGGTCAACGGCGCCACCATCGCCCTCGACGACGAGCTCAGGGCGAAGCTGCTCGATGCGGTGGACGCGAGGGCCGCGGCCGGTCTGCGGGTGCTGGCAGCTGCCGACGCGCACGCTGTCTCGGGCCCGCAGGAGTGGACGGCGCAGACCCTCGCCCGATCGGTCGACGACCTGGTCTTCCTGGGGTTCGCCGGGATCGCCGACCCCCCTCGCCCCGAAGCGGTCGAGGCCGTCGCACTGTGCCGCCGAGCTGGCATCGCGGTCAAGATGGTCACCGGCGACCACGTCGCAACCGCGGCTGCCATCGCAGGGGAGGTCGGCATCGCCGGTCGTGCAGTGACCGGGGCGCAGCTCGACGCCATGGACCGTGGGGAGCTCGACGCGGTTGTCGACGACATCGGCGTGTTCGCCCGGGTCACTCCGGCCCACAAGGTCGCCATCGTCGCCGCACTCACCGCGAACGGTCACGTGGCCGCGATGACGGGGGACGGCCAGAACGATGCCGCGGCCGTTCGCGCGGCGGATGTCGGCGTCGCCATGGGCCGCACCGGTACCGACGTCACCAAGGAAGCCGCGGACCTGGTTCTGACCGACGACAACTTCGCCACGATCGTCCGCGCCGTCCGGCAGGGCCGTGGCATCTACGACAACATCGTCAAGTTCATCCGCTTCCAGCTCACCACCAACATCGCTGCCATCCTCACGTTCGTCGCAGCCGTCCTGGCAGGGCTTCCCGCCCCGATGACGGCGGTCCAGGTGTTGTGGGTGAACCTCATCACCGACGGACCGCCCGCGCTGGCGCTCGGCCTGGACGGTCCGAGTCAGGGCATCATGGACCGGCCACCGCGTCCGCCGGGGGAGAAGATCCTGTCGGGCCCGAGGCTGACCCGGATGGCACTGGTCGCGACGGTCATGGCAGCCGGCACCCTCTCCGCGCTGGCGTCGGTCGACGAGAGCCGCGGCATCCCGTACGCCGTCACGTTCGCCTTCACCACGTTCGTGCTGTTCCAGGTGGCCAACGCGTTCAACGTCCGCTCGGAGCTCGAGTCGGCGTTCTCCCGCGCCGTCCCGCACAACCGCGCCCTGATCGGTAGCTTGTTGCTGGTGGTGGGCCTGCAGGTGCTGGTGGTCCATGTCCCGTTCATGCAGGGTCTCTTCGGCACCGTCGCTCTCGACCCGCTCCACTGGGCTGCCGCGGCCGCAGTGGCGTCTCTGGCGCTGCTCACCGGCGAGATCGACAAGGCCGTGCGCCGTCGTGGGGCCACGACTCCGGACGTGGGGAACACGCGGCCGTGGTGAATCCAGCTCGGTTCCCACGGGCGACAGGCGCCTCGTGCGTGTCGTGTCGCATCGGCCGACGATGAACCTGCTGGCGCTGGCGGCGGGCGTCGTCGCTGCGGCCGCCGGGGGTGAGCTCTTCGTGCGTGGGGCTGTGGGACTTGCCGCGTGGGCGAGGGTGCCGGCAGGCATCATCGGCGCGACGGTGGCTGCCTTCGCCACATCCAGCCCCGAGCTCTCGGTCGGGGTGCAGTCCGCAATGAGCGGCACTCCGGCAATCGCGCTCGGCGACGCACTCGGCAGCAACGTGATCAACATCGCCTGCGTGCTGGGGATCGTCCTGGTCACCGGGCCGCTCGTGGTCGCCAGGCGGGACCTGCGCCGCGAGCTGGGTTTTGCTGTGGCTGCGCCGCTGCTCACGCTCGTCACGCTCGTGGACGGGGTGCTGGCCTCCGTCGAGGCTGCCACTCTTCTCGGAGTGTTCGCGGGGTGGCTCGCCTTGGTCGTCAACGCGGCTCGGAAGGCACGACAGAGCTCTGTGGACGAACTCGGTACGCGCACACGCTGGGCGGCGCTCGTGAGTGCTGTGGCGGGCCTGGCCCTGCTGGTGCTGGCGGGGCGCCTCATCGTGGTGGCGGCCAAGGGCATCGGTGCCGACCTGGGCCTCGACCCCTTCATCGTCGGCGCCACGTTCGTCGCTCTGGGCACGTCGACGCCCGAGCTGGCCACGGTCATCATCTCGCGGCGGCGCGGACACGTGGAGGTCGGCGTGGGCACCCTCCTGGGCAGCAACGTGTTCAACAACCTGTGGATCGTCGGCGTCGCGGCGCTGATCCATCCGATCCGGGCTGACGTGAGCGAGGTCCTGCTCGCTGTCGTCGCCTGCCTCCTGGCGCTGGCGCTGGTGACCCCGGCCCGCACGGCACCGATGGGCAAGGTCCGCGGCGTCCTCCTGCTCCTCGTTGCCGCCGCCTACCTGCTCGGCACCGTGCTGATCGGGGTGTGAGACCCCGTCGTGGTCGCTGGTCAGCTCGACTTGGCGACCAGCACCGAACACGCGGTGTGGTTCACGACAGCTGCAGCGACCGAGCCCACGAGCAGCCCCCTGAGGCCGCCGGTCCCACGCGCACCCACCACGACGAGGTCTGGTGACTGCTCGGCGATCGACGCCAGGATGGTGGACCGGACGTCGAAGGTCGCGGTGTGCGGTACGGCCGACACCACGTCGTGCGTGACGTGCGAGACACCGTGTGCACGCAGCTGTTCCACGGCATCCACCACAGCGTCCTGCGTGCGGTTGTTGACGTCGTCGACGCCGAGCACGCCCACCCGGCAGCCGTCGACCCACGGCAGGTCGAACAGCGCCTGGAGACCGGCAGCGGCGTGGTCCGAACCGTCCGTGCAGAGCAGCACCTTCTGGGTGGCCCTCGCCGAACGCACGATGACCACGGGCGCGAGGGGCCGGTGTGACCCGACGAGCCAGTCCGTCGTGCTCCCCATGTGCAGCTTCTTCCACACCCCGTGCCCGCGAGGACCGACAGCCACCAGTGCCGCGTCGCTGCAGGAGTCGATCGCCAGGCGCGGGTCGGTCTCGGCGTACAGGTGCTCGACCTCGGCATCGTCGGTGAAGAGCCGCCGCGGGTGGGCCGGGTCCCACGGATGCAGCGTGCTGCGCTCACTTCCCACCGGCGCACCGATGCCGGGAAGCGCGGCCGTGACGACGGAGATGCGCCAACCTGGCCAGTGGTGGTTGTTGATCCACAACCAGACCACGTCTGCGGCAGCAGAACCGTCGTCGCCGAACACCAGCCTCGGGGCGGGCGACTCGGACGACGGGGTGGGTGGGGACGGCGTCGGATCCGGGTCCACGTCGCTCATGACGTCTCCTTCGCTCCTCCAGCAGGGGACGCGGTGGTGCTGTCCCCCTCGTTCCAGCATCGCCACCTCGAGCAGAGTCGACAAGGGCCCTCGGTCCTGAGTGAGAACAGCGTGGCCGGCCCCCGTGCCACGGGTGCAACGAGCCAGTGCCAGGACATGCGAAGACGCCGCCGAAGGACTGCGAGGCCGATCGGCGGCGTTCCGGCGGTCAGAGGGGTCTGTCCCGGCGTTGACTCTCGTCAGAGCGTCGGTCCCATCGCCCGCCAAGCAGGCGCCGCCAGCCCACACGGACCGGCGGCGCCTGACCCTGCCTAATGACAGGAGGGGCTCACGTATCAGATGTCGTAGTAGAGCTCGAACTCGTGCGGGTGCGGCCGCAGCTGGACCGGAGCGATCTCCTGGGTCCGCTTGAAGTGGATCCACGTCTCGATCAGGTCGTCGGTGAAGACACCGCCGGCCGTCAGGTAGTCGTGGTCCTCCTCGAGCGCGTCGAGGACGGCGCCGAGGCTGGTCGGCACCTGGTCGATCTCGGCCATCTCGTCCGGCGGCAGCTCGTAGATGTCCTTGTCGATCGGGGCCGCGGGCTCGATCTTGTTCTGGACGCCGTCGAGGCCGGCGAGCATGAGGGCCGCGAAGGCGAGGTAGGGGTTCGCCGACGGGTCGGGGAAGCGGGTCTCGACGCGCTTGGCCTTCGGGTTCGCGCCCGTGATCGGGATGCGGACCGAGGCGGAGCGGTTGCGCGAGGAGTAGACCAGCGAGATCGGTGCCTCGTAGCCGGGGACCAGACGGTGGTAGGAGTTCACCGTCGGGTTGGTGAAGGCCAGCAGCGACGGGGCGTGCTTGAGGATGCCGCCGATGTACCAGCGCGCCATGTCGGACAGGCCGGCGTAGCCGGTCTCGTCGAAGAACAGCGGCTCGCCGTCCTTCCACAGCGACTGGTGGACGTGCATGCCCGAGCCGTTGTCGCCGAAGATGGGCTTGGGCATGAAGGTGACCGACTTGCCCTGCTCCCAGGCGGTGTTCTTGATGAGGTACTTGAACTTCATCACGTCGTCGGCGGCCTTGAGCAGTGTGTCGAAGCGGTAGTTGATCTCCGCCTGGCCGGCCGTGCCGACCTCGTGGTGGGCGCGCTCGACGAGCAGGCCGCTGGCCTCGAGGTTCTTGACCATGTCGGCGCGCAGGTCGCTGTAGTGGTCGTAGGGCTCGACGGGGAAGTAGCCACCCTTGAGCCGCGTCTTGTAGCCCTTGTTCTGGCCGTCGTCCTTGCCGGAGTTCCACCAGCCCTCGACGGAGTCGATGTGGTAGTACCCCTCGTTGACGCCGGTGGAGTAGCGCACGTTGTCGAAGATGTAGAACTCGGCCTCGGGGGCGAAGTAGGCGGTGTCCGCGATGCCGGTCGAGTCGAGGTAGGCCAGAGCCTTGCGCGCGATGTTGCGCGGGTCGCGGCTGTAGGCCTCGCCGGTGATCGGGTCGTGGATGAAGAAGTTGACGTTCAGGGTCTTGGACTTGCGGAACGGGTCGAGGTACGCCGTCGTCGGGTCCGGGAAGAGCGACATGTCGGACTCGTTGATGGCCTGGAAGCCACGGATCGAGGAGCCGTCGAAGCCGAGGCCGTCGTCGAAGACGCTCTGGTCGAAGGACGAGGCCGGCACAGTGAAGTGCTGCATGATGCCCGGCAGGTCACAGAAACGGACGTCGATCATCTCGACGCCCTCGTCCTTGATGAACTTGAGCAGCTCATCGGAGTTGTTGAACATTCGGTTCCTCCTCGACGGCGGCCAGCGCACGTCCAAGTTGCAGCGTCACGGAACGGGGCCTCGTTGCACCGTGGTCGTCACGCTAGGCGGGAGCAGTTTCTAGACCGTATCCCGTTTGTTTCGCCCGTGTTACAAGTGCCCGGCAGGTGGCGGGCGGGCGGAGCCTGCCTAGGCTTGACGCGTGACCAGCGCTGTAACAGTCGACCCGCAGGCCGCCACCTTCGGGCGGCGCCTGCTGGCGCTCCTCATCGACTTCGCGACGAGCTGGGCCTTCGCTCTCGCGCTGATCGAGCTCGACCTCGTGCCCGACTCGGGGACTCCCGGCACGATCATCATCATCGCCGAGATGGCGCTGTTCACGGCCGTCCTGGGCGGTTCCTTCGGCAAGCTGGTCATGCACATCCGCGTGGTGCGGCACGACGATCCGTCGCGTCCGGTGGGCCTGCTCCGCGCGCTGGTCCGGACGGTGCTGACCTTCCTGATCCTCCCGCCGTTGCTCACCTATGACGAGCGCGGGCTCCACGACGTCGTCGCCGGCACGCGGACCGTCGTGATCTGACGCCACCCTCCGTCCGAGCGGTGCGTGACGCACGTTCTCGGTGCTCGGAACCTGTCTCCTGCGCTGCCGGGCGTGCGGCTTACGAGCTGGCTCAGCGGCCGCGCTGCTGCGAGCGCATGCCCTTCATCGACGTGGGGACCGGACCCTTCGGCAGCGGCAGCTTGCCGCGCTGGGCATCGAGCGCCTTCAGGCGCTGGAGGATGTCGGTGATCTCGGCGGGCTTCACGTTGCGGCCGAGCTTCTGCACGTGGCGCACGAGCTTGGGGATCGGCACCTCACCCTCGCCGCGACCGGCGATGATCTCGTGGATCGGCACGCCGTAGGCGACGCGCTCGTGCTTGCGGCGCTCGTTGACCATCAGCTGCTTCACGCGAGCCTGGCTCGTGCCCTCGCCGACCAGGACGATGCCGGGCGGGCCGACCACGCGGTGCACGACGTCCTGCTGCTTGGTGAAACCGACGACCGGGTCGACCTTCCAGCCGCGGCGCAGCATCTGCAGCGCGCCGGCGGCCGCGGCGGGCTGGCCCTCCATCTGCTTGTACGCCGCCTTCTGGGCGCGGCGGCCGAAGACCAGCAGCGCGGCGAGCATGCCGGTCATGAACGCGACCACGATGGAGAGGACCAGCGAGATCCAGCCGTCGCCGGGCAGCAGCCACATGAGGCCGAAGCCGATCGCCGCGCCCAGCACGAAGACACCCAGGATGATCAGGCCCAGGCGCGGGTCGGTCCGCTTGGCCATCGTGTAGGTCTGCATGATCTGCCCACGGCGCGTGGTGGGCGTGGAGGCGGGGGTCGACATAGGTGGCCTTGTCCAGCTGGGAGGTGAGGTGGGGTACGCGGGTCGTGGAGCGGGTCAGACGGTGGCGGCGGAGCGCGCGTCCATGGCCTGACCGTACAGCCGCCCGGCGCGGTAGGACGAGCGGACCAGCGGCCCCGACAGGGCGCCGGCGAAGCCGATCTCGTCGGCCTCGGCCTTGAGCTCGACGAACTCCTCGGGCTTGACCCAGCGCTCGACGGGGTGATGCCGCGGGGAGGGGCGGAGGTACTGGGTGATGGTGATCAGCTCGCAGCCGGCGTCGTGCAGGTCGCGCAGGGCTTGGCTGACCTCCTCGCGGGTCTCGCCCATGCCGAGGATGAGGTTGGACTTGGTGACCAGGCCGAAGGCGCGGGCCTGGGTGATCACGTCGAGGGAGCGGTCGTAGCGGAAGGCCGGACGGATCCGCTTGAAGATCCGCGGCACGGTCTCCACGTTGTGGGCCAGCACCTCGGGCCGCGACTCGAAGACCTCCTGGAGGAGATCGGGCTTGCCGTTGAAGTCGGGGATCAGGTTCTCCACGCCCGTGCCGGGGTTGAGGTCGTGGATCGCGCGGACCGTCTCGGCGTACAGCCAGGCGCCGCCGTCGGGCAGGTCGTCGCGGGCGACGCCGGTGATGGTCGCGT
The DNA here is from genome assembly GCF_021083185.1 of Nocardioides furvisabuli. GTDB lineage: Bacteria > Actinomycetota > Actinomycetes > Propionibacteriales > Nocardioidaceae > Nocardioides > Nocardioides furvisabuli. Next base: position 148,499 of record NZ_JAIGQB010000006.1, read on the forward strand.
ACTTGAGCTCCATCTTCTGCACCGACTCCGCCACGCGGCGCGGCTCGTCGCGGTCGAGAGGCTGGGGCTTGCCGGTATCGATCTGGCAGAAGTCGCAGCGGCGGGTGCACTGGTCGCCGCCGATGAGGAAGGTGGCCTCGCGGTCCTCCCAGCACTCGAAGATGTTGGGGCAGCCGGCGGACTGGCAGACGGTGTGGAGGCCCTCGGACTTCACGAGGTTCTGCAGCGCTGTGTATTCAGGGCCCATCTTGGCCTTGGTCTTGATCCACTCCGGCTTACGTTCGATCGGGGTCTCCGCGTTGCGGATCTCCAGTCGGAGGAGCTTGCGTCCTTCAGGTGCGGGAGCGGCAGTCACACGCCTCACTCTACGACGGTGGTGAGGGGCTCCCAACTCATGGTCGAGGCAGCCCGCCCAGGGCACGTCGCACTGGTGCGTCGCCCACACCGACAGTCCCACCGAGACCACGACGAGCGCCGCCAGCACGACCCCGCCGTCGACGGCGGACAGCGTCGCCTCACAGCTCCCGGTGACCGACCCCTCGGGGGACTGGGTGCAGGCGCTCGGGTCCTAGTAGGAGAAAGCCACCGAGCACCAAGGTGAGGAAGTCGGTGGGCAGCAGCCAGCGGGCGGCGTTGTCGCCGAGGATCGCGACGACGAGCAGCGACCCCGCGATCGCGACGCCGAACATCAGCGACAGCGTGGCGACCGTGCTGCGGAACAGCATCGTGGGCAGCCTCGAGCACCTCGGCGGCCGCGGTGGGGTCGTGGACGCGGAGCCGGTACGACGTACGGCCCAGCAGGTCCTCGACCTTGCCGGACGTCAGCATCCGGCCGGGCGCCGGTCAGAGTCGGACCATCACCTCGTCGAGGGGCTTGCGGTCCAGCAGGGGCACGGTCGCCGTGGACGCCGGATATCCGACCGGCACCACGAGGAACCCCCGCTCCTCCGGGGGACGGCCGAGGATCTCGTTGAGGAAGCGCATCGGGCTCGGGGTGTGGGTCAGCGTGGAGAGGCCGGCGAGGTGGAGCGCTGCGAGCAGGAAGCCGACGGCGATGCCGACGGACTCCTTGACGTAGTAGGGGAGCGGCGAGTTCGGGCCCCGGTGGACCTCGAAGACGACGATCAACGCGGGCGCGGTCTCCAGGAACGGCTTGTCGGCGTCGGTCGCGAGCGGTCCCAGCGCGGCCAGCCACTCGGCCGAGGCACGCCGTCCGTAGAACTCCCGCTCCTCCGCCTCGGCCGCCTCCCGCAGCCGCGCTCGCACATCCGGATCGGTCACGACCACGAATCGCCACGGCTGCACGTGGGCGCCGCTCGGCGCCGTCGCTGCGACCCGGATCGCCTCCTCGAGCACGCCGTCGGGGATGGGCCGGTCGTCGAAGTCACGCACCGACCGCCGCCGCGCCAGGTCGTCGGCGAACGTCCGCACCCGGTCGAGCGCCTCCTCCTCGGGCACGCCGAGGCGGGGCGCCTCGACCCTGGGGAGCGGGTCAGGAGTGGTCATGGCCGCGAGGTTAGCCCGCAGGAGTCAGGACGGTACGTCGACCTCGACGGTGGCGCCGCCGTAGCCGTTCTCCAGGTCGTGGCCCTCGACCGTGATCGTCTCCACGCCGTCGGGGATCACCAGGCCGCTCTGCGAGCGGGTGAAGGGCTGCTCGCCCGCGTGGTCGTGCGCGAGCTCCATCGTGCCGAGCTCGTTGCCGTCGGGGTCGAGGACCCTCCACCCGTCGGCGTAGCGCTCCGGGCTGTCGTACTCCGAGCTCATCGTCACGTCGAGCGAGTAGGTGTCACCGTCGTCGCGCAGCTCGACCGCGATGACGTCGGGGAAGTCGGCGTCCGCCGTGGACCCGGTGGTCCCGGACGCCTCGGAGGAGCTCTGCGAGGTGGCGCTCCCGCTGCTGCCGGCTCCGGCACCGGCGCCGTTGTCGCTCCCGCACGCGCCGAGCGCGACGAGCGTCGCCGCCGCGGCGGCGACGAGCCGGAGGCGGGGCCGTGTGGAGAGTGCCAAGGTGCTCCTCATGCGTGGGTGGCGGGCGACGCGCTCCACGGGCGCGACCCCGCTCTCATACGCCACGACCTGTTGGTTCCCCGCCATGGCTCAGCCGTACCTCTCCGTCACCCACCCGAGGTCCGAGGTCCCGGTCTGCTTGCCTGCTCACGGTTGTCCGTCGTCAGCCGCTCCTGGGTAGAGCGCCCGCTCAGGTCAGGCCTCGCTGTCCTTCTTGAGCGCCGCGGCGAACCCGTCGAAGGAGGACTGGAAGTCGGGCATCGACTTCACGATGAGGGGCGCGAGCGGCCCGGTGAAGTCCTCCGCCATCGTGAACGTGCAGCTGCGGTCTCCCTCTGAAGCGATCGCGAACGTGCGCCGACCGGTGCACAGCCGCATTGGCATGCCGCCGGTCCAGGTCATCCGCTGAGGAGCCTGCATCTCGGCCACGGACAGCGTGAAGCCGCGCTTGGGCTGCAGTTCCGAGACCAGCTTGATCTTCTCGCCCTGCTCGATGCGGCCGGTGACCTCGACCACCCCGTTGTCGGCGCGGTTCCACCAGTCCGGATCGGTGACCAGCTGCCAGACCCGCTCGGCCGGTGCGTCGATCTGGACGGTGGTGCTGGTGGTCGTCGTCATCGAACTACCTCTCATCTGGATCGCTCGGGTGTCGCCTGGGCACCGATCATCCTCCCCTCGCCGGGACGAGCGCGAGCTCGATCGACTTCTACCGCCATCGGCGTAGGCTGAGGATGCCCCCTCGCGGAGGAGGGAGGACCTCATGTGGTGGGCTGTGTGGTTGGTCGTCGCCGTCCTTCTGGGCGCGGCTGAGTTCTTCACCCTGACGCTGGCGTTCGGCCTGCTGGCAGGCGCGGCGCTCGTCGCGGCAGTCGCCGCCGGGCTGGGTGCCTCTGTCCCCCTCCAGCTGATCGCCTTCGTCGTCGCGGGCGGTGTCGGCATGGTGGCCGTCCGTCCGATCGCGAGGCGGCATCTCGCGCTCCCACCGCTCTCACGCGACGGCAGCGACGCCCTGGTCGGACGATCCGCGGTGGTGACGCGCGAGGTCAGCTCCACGGGTGGTCTGGTGCACCTGTCAGGTGAGGACTGGTCGGCCCGGCCCTACGACGAGGACCTGGTGATCCCGGCCGGAGTGCGCGTCGACGTCTTCGAGATCGAGGGCGCGACCGTCCTGGTGCACCCCCGCGACCCCCTGACCGACCCCCTGACCGAATCCCTACCCAGAGAGACGTGAGTGTGATGGAAGTTTGGGTGCCGCTGGCCGTGCTGGCCGTCCTCGTGGCGTTCCTGGTGGCCTCCACGATCCGGATCGTGCCGCAGGCCAGGCGCTACAACATCGAGAGGTTCGGCCGCTACCAGCGGACCCTGCAACCGGGGCTCAACCTGCTCATCCCGTTGGTCGACCGGGTCAACACCAAGCTCGACGTGCGCGAGCACGTCTACTCCTCCGACCCCAAGCCGGTGATCACCGAGGACAACCTGGTGGTCGCGATCGACACCGTCCTCTACTACCAGATCACCGACCCACGGGCGGCCGCCTACGAGGTGACCAGCTATCTGCAGGCGATCGACCAGCTCACCGTCACCACGCTCCGCAACCTCATCGGGTCGATGGACCTCGAGAGCACGCTGACCTCCCGGGAGACCATCAACGTCCGGTTGCGCGAGGTGCTCGACGAGGCGACCGGGAAGTGGGGGATCCGGGTCAACCGGGTGGAGATCAAGGCGATCGACCCGCCCAGCAGCATCAAGGAGGCGATGGAGAAGCAGATGCGCGCCGAGCGCGACAAGCGTGCCGTGATCCTCCAGGCCGAGGGCCAGCGCCAGTCCCTGATCCTCACCGCGGAGGGCACCCGCGCCAGGATGATCCTGGAGGCCGAGGGACGCCAGCAGGCGAAGGTGCTGGATGCCGATGGCGAGGCGAAAGCGCTGGAGCGGGTGTTCCAGGCGGTGCACGACAACGACGCCGACCCGCAGGTGCTGGCCTACAAGTACCTCGAGATGCTGCCCCGTCTGGCCGAGAACGGCAACGGCTACTTCGTGATCCCCGGCGAGCTCAGCGAGGCCATGCGGACCGTGACGTCGGCCTTCTCCGCGGAGCGCGCGAAGGCCGAGGAAGAGGTGGCGAACGGAGAGCCGGTGCTCAACACCGAGCAGGTACGACGGCGCCCGCTGGGTGCCTGAGGGCGCCAGCTGCCCGCACGTCGGGGTCGGGGCCACGATGCCGTCGCGCCGGGAGAACATCGCCGTGACCGGCACTGAGTTGGGTACCGTCGCAAGCGGGTCTCGTCGACCGCGCGTGTCCGCGGGGGCGCCGACGCGACGCCCTCCCCGTGGGGGCGACTCTGGCAGGCGTGGGCCGGGGGCGGCGCGGAGGCGCGCCGGTCAGCGACCGGGGGTGACCAGCTGGATGCGCGGACCGTGGCCCGGCTCGGGACGGGGCTCGTAGTCGGGGGTCGCCACGTAGGGCTCCCAGAGGAGGTACGCCGACAGGTGCTCGCGCACGCCCGGCAGCACGTCGGCGACCGTGACGTCGCGCCCCAGCTCCTCGGTCAGCGAGGTGACGCCGGCGTCGGCGATGCCGCAGGGGACGAACCGGTCGTACCACCGGAGGTCGACGTCGCAGTTGAGCGCGAAGCCGTGCATGGTCACGCCGCGGCTGACGCGGATCCCGATGGCAGCGATCTTGCGCTCGGGGCCCCGGTCGTCGGCACGCAGCCACACCCCGCTGCGGCCCGGCACCCGGGCGGTGGCCACCCCGAGGTCGCGGCAGACCGCGATCAGGGCCTCCTCGACACGACGTACGTAGTCGACGACCTTGACGTGGTCGGGCAGGCGCACGATGGGGTAGCCGACGAGCTGGCCGGGACCGTGGAAGGTGATCTTGCCGCCGCGGTCCACGTCGATGACGTCCGCACCGCCCGGGTCGAGCGGGCGCTCGTGGGGGTCGGTGCGCTTGCCGGCGGTGAAGACAGGCGGGTGCTCCAGCAGCAGCACCGAGTCGGGGCGCTCTCCCGCCACCACGGCCTCGTGCACGCGACGCTGTGCGTCCCACGCGGCGAGGTAGTCGACGGCGTCCTCGCCGAGACCGGCGATCTCGAAGTCCAGCGGCATGCGCCGAGCCTACGCCCGGTGAGCCGGCGGCGACGCAGGAGCGGGCGGCGGGGTGGGCGGGGCGCCTGTGGATGACGCCCACGCCGCCCGCAAGGATCGGCGAGGGTGGTCGGGTGGACCCACGACGCCTGCTCCCCGTGCTCACCGCTCTCGCGTGCGCCTGTGTCGTGGCGACCCTGGTCGTCACGGTGGCGCGGCCGGGGGAGACCCCCACCGGCTCGTCCGGTCCGGCGGCCGCCCGGCCCGCTGAGGCGCGGCCCTCGGCGGCGCGGACGCCCGGGCCCGGCAGCGCGTCCGCGGTCCTCGCCACCTGGGACGCGCGCCGCTCCGCGGCGTGGGCTGCTGGCGACGTCGATGCGCTGGCCGGGCTCTACGCGGATGGCTCGCGCACGGGGGCGGCGGACGTGCGCCTGCTCCGGCACTACCGCGACCGCGGCCTCACCGTGGAGGGGCTCACGACGCAGCTCCTGGCGGTCGCGGTAGTGCGACGCGAGCAGCGGCGCCTGGTGCTGGACGTCACCGATCGGGTGGTGGCCGGTCAAGCGGTCGGCGGGACGCGGCCGGTGGCGCTGCCCACGGACCGGGCGTCCACGCGCAGGGTCGTGCTCGTACGTCCGGGGCGGGCGTGGCTGGTCGCGGAGGCCCGCGATCAGGCGAGCGCCGCGGCGAGCACCTCGCGGACGTCCTCGTCCTCGAAGTCGTAGCCGGCCCGCTCCAGGGCCGCCGGGCGGGCGTTGACCGAACCGAGGAGCTCGGGGGCCAGGTAGCCCGCGCCGACCCTCATGACCGGCGCCGGCACGGCGAGGAAGGCCTTGCGCTTCACCGCGGACGCCAAGGTGCGGGTGAACTCGGCGTTGGTGGGCGTGCGCGGACAGCAGAGGTTGAAGGCGCCCGAGACGTCGCGGGACTCGATCAGGTAGCTCACGGCCCCGACCCAGTCGCGCAGCGAGATCATCGGCATGTGCTGCTCGCCGGACCCGAGCCGGGCTCCACCGCCCAGCTGGAAGAGCAACCGCAGCTGCTTGAGCGGCGGGGAGGTGCGGTCCATCACGGGGGCGGTGCGGAGCACGCACACCCGGGCGCCGGCCTCCTGCGCCGGACGGGTCGCCTCCTCCCACTCGCGCGCCACCCGGGTGAGGAAGGCGTCGCCACTGGTCTCGGAGTCCTCGGTGACGAGCCGGTCGCCGTGGTCGCCGTACCAGCTGATGCCGTTGCCGGCGAGGAAGGCGGGCGGGCGCTCGACCGCCGCGATCGTCTCCGCGAGGACGCGCGTGGTCGAGACGCGCGAGTCCATCACCTCCCGCGCGTACTTCTTCGAGTGCGGGTTGGCCGCGATCGTGGCGCCGGCCAGGTTGACCACGGCGTCGGTGCGGGCGACTGCGGCGGCGTCGATGTCTCCGGTGCTCGGGTCCCAGCGGGACTCGTGGGCCGAGGTCGGCTCGCGCCTCACGAGCGCGGTCACCTCGTGCCCGTGCACCCGCAGGTGCGTGGCCAGATGGGTGCCGAGGAACCCTGAGGCACCGGCGATGAGGACGCGCATGCCTCCACCCAACCAGCGGGGGCCAAAGCCCTCACCCGGCCAGGTGCCCCCAACGGGCGGACAGCTCGTGCCACGGCCCGTGCTCGACGATCCGCCCCGCGTCGAGGACGACCACGCGGTCGGCCTGGGCAAGGGCAGCGGCCTTGCTGGTGGCGCCGATCACGGCCGTGCCGCGCGCCCGCAGCGCCTGCCACAGCTCGACCTCAGTGGCGGCGTCGAGCGCCGAGGACACGTCGTCGGCGAGCAGCACGTCGGCCTCGGCGGCCAGTGCCCGCGCCAGCGCCAGGCGCTGGACCTGCCCGCCGGAGAGGCGTACGCCGCGGTGCCCGACGAGGGAGTCCGGCCCGCCCGCCTCCGCCACGTCGCGCCCCATCCGGGCGGACTCGAGGGAGGGAAGCACAGCGCGCTCGGCGTGGTCGAGGGCGACGTTGCCGGTGAAGGTCCCCGACAGCACCCGCGGCACCTGCGCGACGTGGGCCACGCGTCCGGGCCGCAGCGCGGTCTGCGGATCGGCGACGACCTGGTCGTTCCAGCGGATCTCGCCGGTGCTGGTGACCAGGCCGGCCAGGGCGCTGAGCAGGCTGGACTTGCCCGAGCCGACCTGCCCGAGCAGCAGCACCAGCTCGCCGGCGTGGACCTCGAGGTCGACGCCCTGCACCCCGAGGGTGCCGTCGTCGTGGACCGCGTCGAGCCCCCGCAGGCTGAGCGTGCGCAGCGGGTCGCGGTGTGCCGGCGCCGGGTCCGGGCCGGTGCCGCGGACGAGGTCGACGCCCGGCGGGAGGTCCATCAGGTCGCCGCCGCCGGCGAGCTCGCTGGTGGCGTTCATCCAGGCGCGGGTGCCGGGCGCCTCGGTGACGACCGAGCCGGCGACGCGGCCGAACCAGTCGAAGCCGCTGACCGCGTTGGCGACCAGGAGCGCGGTGGCGAGCTCCCACCGGCCGGTGAGCAGGCCGGCCCAGGCGGCGACGACGCCGAGCTGGACCATCACGACGGGCACGCCGTCGAGCAGCGCCTGCACGCGGTGCTCGCGCACCGCGGCGTCGACGCGGCCGCTGTCGACGTCGCGCAGGTGCTGGTGCACCTGCGGGGTGGCGGCGGCCAGCTTGACGGTGCGCACCGACTCCAGCGCCGACACGAGCGACTGCCCGAACCGCGCGCGAGCCGTGGATGCGGCGGCGGCCGAGCGACCGGCCACCCGGCGGCCCAGGGTCGAGGCCAGGGCCGAGACGACCATGACCGTGAGCAGGACCGCGCCGGCAACCCACGTCCGGGCGATCAGCGCGGTCATCGCGGCGACCATTAGTCCGTTGACGAAGTCGACCCAGCGGTCGGTGTAGCGCGCGAGCCGGTCGGCGTCCATGGTGCGGGCGACGACCTCGCCCGGAGGCGTACGGAGCAGGCGACGCTGGGAGGTCTGGCCGTGGAGCACGGCGGCCCTGACCCGCAGGCGCACCTCGACCCACCAGTGGGGGTAGGTGCGGAAGGCCTGGGACAGCAGGAAGGGGGCGATGACGAGCGAGGCGACGAGCGCGACCAGCAGGAGGCCGGGGTCCTCGCCGGCCTGGAGGTCGGTGACGACGAGTCCCCAGATCCACCCGGTGACGGCGCCGAACGCACCGGTCAGCGAGGCGGCCAGGAACAGGAACGCGCCCAGCAGGCCCCACTGCGGCTGGATGCTGATGGCGTGCAGGACCTGGCGCGCCAGGCTCGGGGTGCGGGCAAGCTCGGGCGGGGGCGGGGGAGTCGTGCTGCGCCGCACCGACCCGATCGTGGAGGCGTCGTGGTGGTGCTCCTCGATCACCGACTCGTGGGCGGCGGCCTCGAGCAGGGTGCGGAAGGGGCCGTCCACCTCGGCGAGCCGGGCGCGCGCACCCTGCTGGACGACGCGGCCCGACTCCATCACCGCGACCTGCTCGGCGCGCTCGGTGGTGGAGAGACGGTGGGCGACCAGGATGCCGGTGCGTCCGGAGATGAGGCGGTCGGCCGCGCGCACCACACGCGCCTCGGTGACCGGGTCCATCCGGGCCGTCGCCTCGTCGAGGACGACGACGCTCACGTCGCGCACGAGCAGACGGGCGAAGGCGACCAGCTGCTCCTCGCCCGCGGACAGGCTCGTGCCGCCCGGGCCGAGGACCGTGTCGAGGCCGGCCGGGAGTCCCGCGACCCAGTCCGTCAGTCCGAGCTCGGCGACCGCTGCCTCGACCCGTGTGCGGGGCACGTCGTCGAAGAGGGCGATGTTGTCGGCGAGGCTGCCCGCCAGCACCTCGGTGCGCTGGGTGACGACGCCCACCGCCGAGCGCAGCTGCTGGAGGTCGAGGTCGCGGACGTCGACCCCGCCGAGGAACACCGAGCCCCGCGGCGGCTCGACGGCCCGCGAGAGCAACGAGGCCAGGGTGGACTTGCCCGAGCCCGTGCGGCCCACGAGGGCGCAGGTGTGCCCGGCAGCCAGCAGCAGGTCGACGTCGCGCAGTGCGAAGGTGCCGGTGCCGTAGCTGAAGTCGAGGTGGCGGAACTCGACGTCGAGGGGCCCCTCGGGCACCGGCCGGCCACCCGTCGGCTCGGCGGCCGCGGCCATCATGCCGCGCAGGCGCAGCACCGCGCCGAAGCCCTCCTGCAGGTCGGGCAGGTGGCGCGCGAGCATGTCGACGCCGCCGACGAACATCGTGGTGACGAGGAAGAGCGTCACCAGCCGTGCGGTGGAGAGGTCGCCGCCCAGGACGAGCGCGACCCCGATCACGCCGACCGCGGCGAGCGCGCCGTGCAGGAGACCGCCGCTGCGACGGGTGATGCGGACCTCGACGGCCAGCACGGCGTCGAGCGTGCGGTGGACGACGGAGGCGAGGTGGGCGTTGCGGCGCAGGACGTGGGCCTGCCCCAACGACGTGCGCAGGTCGTCGCGGGCCGCGACCCCCTCCTCGGTGGAGGCGGCGTGGTCGGTCCAGGCAGCCTCCTCGATGACCTTCTTCTCCGAGACCTCCGGCAGGAGCCGGCGGATGGAGAGGAAGGTGACGACCGCGGTGACGGGGAAGAGGAAGGCCGCCGGCCACCAGGTCAGCGACGCGACCACCCACAGCGGACCGGACGCCAGCAGGGTGCGCGCGGCCTGCCACACGCCCCAGCGCATCAGCTGGCCGACCTCCCAGGTGTCGTCGTCGATGCGGTCGAGCACCTCGCCGACGGCCTGCTCGGACAGCTCGGACAGCGGCTGCGCCATCGCGGCGTCGAGCAGGTCCGAGCGGAGCTGGCCCTCGGCACGGTCGCAGATCGTGGCCCAGATGGTCTTGGCGACGGTGTCGATGACCGCGCCGCCCACCACGCACAGCGCCAGCAGGAGCAGCAAGGTCTCGGTCGGGCCGTCGGCGAGGCGACCGGCGACCATCGAGCCCAGCGCGGAGGCGATCGCGCCCACGAGGGACATCGAGAAGCACAGGTAGGTCAGCGGGCGGCGTACGCGACGCCAGTCGACCGGCCGACGGTGCGCAGGGAGGCCCGACGAGGAGGTGGTCGCGTCGGTGGGCCGGGTGGTGTCGGTGAGGGTCACGGTGCCTTCAGGCTAGGTGGTGGGACTGACAGTGCGCCTGTGGTTTTCCGAGGGGGCAGGACGAGGCGACGCCCCGCCCGCACGTGGCGGACGGGGCGTCGTACGGCGAACCTCAGACTTCGAAGGCTCCCGACTCGAGGCGCTTCTTGACCTCCTGCAGGAACCGGCCCGCGTCGGCGCCGTCGACCAGGCGGTGGTCGTAGGTCAGGGACAGGTAGACCATGTGGCGCACCGCGATCGTCTCGCCCAGGTTGGCGTCGTCGATCACGACCGGTCGCTTCACCACGGCACCGGGACCGAGGATCGCGACCTGCGGCTTGTTGATGATCGGGGTGTCGAAGAGCGCCCCGAAGCTGCCGAGGTTGGTGATCGTGAAGGTGCCGCCGGACAGCTCGTCAGGCGTGATCTTGTTGGTGCGCGTGCGCTCGGCCACGTCGGCGATCTTCTTCGCGATCCCGGCGATGGACAGGTCGCCCGCGTCCTTGACGACCGGCGTGAGCAGGCCCTTCTCGGTGTCCACCGCGAACGCGATGTTCTCGCGGTCGTAGTAGGTCACCTCGCCCTTGTCGGCGTCGATCGCCGCGTTGAGCTTGGGGTGCACCTTGAGCGCGTCGATCGCGGCCTTGGCGAAGAACGGCAGGTAGGTGAGCTTCACGCCCTCACGGGCCAGGAAGTCGGCCTTCGACGCCTCGCGCAGACGGGCGATCGAGGTGACGTCGACCTCCATCACCTGGGTGAGCTGGGCGGCCTCGGTGAGCGACTCGACCATGCGGGTCGCGATGACCTTGCGCAGGCGCGAGAGCGGCTCGGTGGTGCCGCGCAGCGGCGAGGGACTGGACGAGGCGGGAGCCGACGCGGCGGGCGCGGCGGCAGCCGGCGCGGCCGGGGCAGCAGCCGGAGCCGACGCCTCCTTCGCCGCGGCCGCGGCGTCGAGGACGTCCTGTTTGCGGATGCGCCCACCGACACCGGTGCCCTGCACCGAGCCGAGGTCGACCCCGTGCTGGTCAGCCATCTTGCGCACCAGCGGGGTGACGTACGCCGTCTGGTCGCGACCGCCCTCGGACTGCGCCGGCGCGGCGGGGGCAGCCGGCTTCGGCTCCTCCTGCTTCGGCTCCTCCTGCTTCGCGGCGGGCTCCTCGGCGGGGGCGTCGTCCTTCTCGGACTCGGGGGTCTCGTCGCCGGGCGGCAGCTCGCCGGTCTCCTCGGCGACCTGCTCCTCCTGCTCGGCCTTCTGCTCCGCCTGCTCCTCGTCCTTGGGCTGCGCCTCGGGCTCGGCCTGGGCGGGCGCGTCGTCGGCCGAGCCGATGACCGCGAGCTCGGCGCCGACCTCGACGGTCTCGTCCTCCTCGGCCTTGATCTCCAGCAGCGTGCCGGCGACGGGGGAGGGGATCTCGGTGTCGACCTTGTCGGTGGACACCTCGAGCAGCGGCTCGTCGACGGCGACCTCGTCACCGACCTGCTTGAGCCAGCGGGTCACGGTGCCCTCGGTCACCGACTCGCCCAGCGCGGGGAGCGTGACGGAGGTGCCGGAGCCGCCACCGGAGCCACCCGAGCTGCCGGACGCCTTCTCGGCGGCGGGCTCGGACTCGGGGGTCTCGTCCTTCTCGGACTCGGGGGTCTCGTCGCCGGGCGGCAGCTCGCCGGTCTCCTCGGCGACCTGCTCCTCTTGCTCGGCCTTCTTCTCCGACTCCTCCTCGTCCTGCGGCTGCGCCTCGGGCTCGGCGGTGTCGGAGGCGTCGCCCGCGGACTCGCCCTCCTCGCCGATCACGCCCAGGACCGCGCCCACCTCGACGGTGTCGTCCTCGTTGGCGGTGATCTCGAGCAGGGTGCCCGCGACGGGGGAGGGGATCTCGGTGTCGACCTTGTCGGTGGAGACCTCCAGCAGCGGCTCGTCGACGGCGACCGTGTCACCGACCTGCTTGAGCCAGCGGGTGACGGTGCCCTCGGTGACGGACTCGCCGAGGGCGGGGAGGGTGACTTCGGAGGCCATTGGTGTTCCTTCGCTCGCGTGTAGGTAGGTGTGGGGCCAGAGCTGAAAAGCTGGGGGTCAGGAGTGGGCGTGCAGGGGCTTGCCGGCCAGGGCCAGGTGCGCCTCGCCGAGCGCCTCGTTCTGGGTGGGGTGGGCGTGCAGCAGGGGCGCGACGTCCTCGGCGTGTGCCTCCCAGTTGTAGATGAGCTGCGCCTCGCCGATGAGCTCGCCGACGCGATCGCCCACCATGTGGACGCCGAGGACCGGGCCGTCGGTGAGCCCGACGAGCTTGACGAATCCCTGGGTCTGGAGGATCTGGCTCTTGCCGTTGCCGCCGAGGTCGTAGGTCACGGTCGTGACCGCGTCGCCGTGCAGCTCGCGGGCCGCTGCCTCGTCGAGGCCGACGGAGGCGATCTCGGGGTGGGAGTAGGTCACGCGCGGGATGCCGGACTCGTCGATCGGGCGCGGGTCGAGCCCGGCGATCTCCTCGGCGACGAAGATGCCCTGCTGGAAGCCGCGGTGCGCGAGCTGGAGGCCGGGCACGATGTCGCCGACGGCGTAGACGCCCTCGACGTTGGTGCGACAGCGCTCGTCGGTGAGCACGAAGCCGCGGTCCATCTCGACGCCCTGCTCGGCGTAGCCCAGACCGTCGGTCGACGGGCCGCGACCGACCGCGACGAGGAGGATCTCGGCCTCGATCACGTCGCCGCCCTCGACGGTGACGGCGACGCCGGTGTCGGTGGTCTTCACGCTCTGGAAGGGCGTGCCGGTGAGGAAGGAGATCTTGCGCTTGCGGAAGGCGCGCTCGAGCGCCTTCGAGGACGCCTCGTCCTCGGCCGCGACCAGGCGCGGGAGGGCCTCGATGATCGTGACGTCGGAGCCGAACGACTTCCACACGCTGGCGAACTCGCAGCCGATGACGCCGCCGCCGAGCACGATGGCCGAGGCAGGGACGCGGTCGAGGCGCAGGGCGTGCTCGGAGGTGAGGACCCTCTCGCCGTCGACCTCGAGGCCGGGCAGCGACTTGCTGTAGGAGCCGGACGCGAGGACCACGGCCCTGCCGGCGTACGCCGTGCCGTCGACGGTGACCTCCCGGGGTCCGGTCAGCGTGCCGGTGCCCTCGATGACGGTGATGCCGCGCGACGTGATCAGTCCGGTGAGACCCTTGAAGAGCCGGTCGACGACCTTGTCCTTGTAGGCGTTGACGCCGCCCATGTCGATGCCGTCGAGGGTGGCCGAGACGCCGAACTGCGCGGCCTCGCGAGCCGAGTCGGCGACCTCCGCGGCGTGGAGCAGGGCCTTCGTCGGGATGCAACCCACGTGGAGGCAGGTGCCCCCGAGGTTGCCCTTCTCGACCAGCCCGACCTTCAGCCCCAGCTGGGCTGCTCGCAGGGCACAGGCGTATCCGCCCGAACCTGCCCCGAGGACGAGGACGTCGAACTCACCGTCCGCCACAGATTCCCTCCACACTTCCGACTCGCACACCACGTGCATGGGCTCGCCCATCCTTGCACTCTTCGTGAGCCTGTCCACACCCGGTCGGTGCGGGTCGGCGTCGGCGATCCGCGGGCGCGGTGGGGACCGTCCGGGCAGAATGTGTGCCATGGGTTTGTTCGATCGATTCCGCCGCAAGGGGCGTACGGGTGGGCGTACGAGTGCTCCGGCGCGGGACGCCGCCCGCACCGGCTCCACCCGTGTGCGCGCCTCCGACGGTGCTGACGCGCGCCACCTCGAGAGCTTCGTGACCACTCGTCAGGGGGTCGAGGGCTTCGTCGAGCCGCGCACCGCGGTCAGCGACGTCACCATCCTCCTCGTCGCGCACGACGGTGAGTGGACGCGTCGCCGGGTGCCCAGCGTGAAGTGGGCCCACGACTTCGCCAACCGCCATCAGGTGCCGTCGTACGACGCCGCGGTCGTGGGCGTGCCGCAGCGGATGCGCGACTACAACAAGCGCAAGAAGGCCGAAGGGATCTGAGCGGGACCCGAGCCGGGCTCAGGCCTCGGACAGCGACCGGGCGATCTCGACCAGTGTCGTGACGCCGAAGCCGGTGGCGCCCGACGGCACGTGGCCGTAGGGGCTGGCGAGGTTCATCTCCTTGCCCGCGATGTCGAGGTGCGCCCACGGCAGGCCACCGGTGAACTCGCGCAGGAACGCCGAGGCGTAGAGGCCACCGCCCCACCGCACCCAGTCGTGCTGGAGCAGGTCGGCGACCTTGGAGCTGGTGATCCGCTCCGACATCTCCTCGGGGATCGGCATCGGCCAGTGCTGCTCGCCCGCTGCCTCGCCGGCGGCGAGGACGGCGGGGACCTGGTCGTCGGTGCCCATGACGGCGCCGACCTTGTCACCGAGTGCGAGCTGCATGTGGCCGGTGAGGGTGGCGATGTCGATGACGACGTCGGGCTCCTCGAGCACGGCCAGCGACAGCACGTCGCCCAGCAGCATCCTGCCCTCGGCGTCGGTGTTGGCGATCTCGACGGTCGTGCCGTTGTGCATCGTGATCACGTCACCGGGGCGCGTGGAGGTCGCGGAGACCATGTTCTCGGCCATCGGGGCGAAGGTCGTGACCTTGACGGGCAGCCCGAGGCGGGCGATCGCGAGCGTGGCGGCCACGACGCTGGCCGCGCCGGCCATGTCGCCCTTCATGTTGACCATGCTCGACGACGGCTTGATCGTGAGGCCGCCGGAGTCGAAGGTGACACCCTTGCCGACCAGCGCGAGGTGCGCCACGGCGTCCTTGGGCGCCCAGGTGAGCTTCACCAGGCGCGAGGGCGACGCGGAGGAGTTGCCGACGCTGAGGATGCCGCCGCAGCCCATCTCCTCCAGCTGCTCGTGGTCGAAGACCTCGAGCTTCACCTTCGGCGCGCCGCGTCCCTTGGTGACGGCCTTGTGGGCGCTCGTCACGAGGTCGGCCAGCAGCGGGGGCGTGCAGTCCATCGGGGGCGTGTTGACCCAGTCGCGGGTCAGCGCGACGGCATCGGCGAGGACCTCCCCCTTCTCGAGCGCAGCGACGGCCTCGGTGCGACGGGCGATCGGGGTGAGCACCACGACGTCGGCGGGCTCGGTGGTCTCGGCCTTGTTCGCGGACTTGTAGGCGGTGAAGGTGTAGCCGCCGAGACGGTGGCCCTCGACGACCGCGGCGACCAGCTCGGGGGTCTCGGCCGGCAGCGCGAGGGCGACCGACGCGGCGTTGGGCACGCTGCGGGCGGCGACGCCCGCAGCACGGCGTACGGCGACGGGGTCGGTCGCGTCGTCGCCGAGCCCGACGAAGACCAGGAGGGGTGCGTTGACCTCGTCGCGGGTCGGAGTCCTGACCGCCTCACCGGCCTTGCCGGTGACGCCCATCGTCGACAGGAACGCGCGCAGCCGCCGGCCGTAGGCCTGGGTGACGTCGTCGGCCGCGTCGCACAGCCGCGGTCCGTCCGAGGTGGCGACGACGCCGACCACGACGGCGTCGGCGCGGGTCTTGGCGGGGCTGGCGCTGCGCAGGGAGTACGAGGTCACCCGGGCATGCTAGGGGAGGTCTGGCTGTCCGCAGGCTGCGGTAGGTTTCGAGCCATGGCCGGATCGCTGAAGCAGTCGCCCCTCCACGACCGTCACGAGGCCCTCGGCGCGAAGTTCGCCGAGTTCGGCGGGTGGTCGATGCCCCTCGAGTACCCGACCGGCGTGGTCAAGGAGCACACGGCGGTGCGCGAGGCCGTCGGGATCTTCGACGTCAGCCACCTCGGCAAGGCGATGGTGTCGGGACCGGGTGCTGCCGAGTTCGTCAACGCGACCCTGTCCAACGACCTCGCCAAGATCGAGCCCGGCAAGGCGCAGTACACGCTCTGCCTCGACGAGTCCGGTGGCATCGTCGACGACCTCATCGCCTACTGGCACGACGACGAGCACGTGCTGCTGATCCCCAACGCCGCCAACACCGCCGAGGTCGTGCGCCGCCTGCAGGAGCAGGCTCCCGAGGGCGTGAAGGTCGTCAGCCACCACGACGACTACGCCGTGCTGGCCGTGCAGGGCACCCGCTCCGACGAGGTGCTGCAGAAGGTCGGCCTCCCGACCGGCCACGGCTACATGTCCTTCGTCGAGGCTGAGCTCGGCGACACCGGCGTCGGCGTCGTGGTGTGCCGCACGGGCTACACCGGCGAGCGCGGCTACGAGCTCGTCGTCGTCAACGACACCGCCGGGCAGCTGTGGGACGAGCTGATGGCGG
Source organism: Nocardioides furvisabuli (assembly GCF_021083185.1). Lineage (GTDB taxonomy): Bacteria > Actinomycetota > Actinomycetes > Propionibacteriales > Nocardioidaceae > Nocardioides > Nocardioides furvisabuli. The sequence goes on from NZ_JAIGQB010000006.1 coordinate 164,875, forward strand.
CCGGTGAGGAGTGGGGGATCACCGCCTGCGGGCTGGGTGCGCGCGACACCCTGCGCACCGAGATGGGCTACCCCCTCCACGGCCAGGACATCAGCCTCGACACCAACCCGGTCGAGGCCGGGTTGTCCTGGGCGGTGGGCTGGAAGAAGGACGCCTTCTGGGGCCGCGACGCGGTGCTCGAGGTCAAGGAGGAGGGCCCGAAGCGCCGCCTGCGCGGGCTGGTCGCCGTCGGGCGCGGGATCCCGCGTCCCGGGATGGGCGTGACCCTCACCCACGACGTCCCCCTCGCCGACATCACGTCGGGCACGTTCTCCCCGACGCTCAAGAAGGGCATCGGGCTCGCACTGATCCCGACCACGGTGGCCGAGGACGCCCAGGTCGGGGTCGACGTCCGGGGCCGCCGCGAGATCTTCCAGCTGGTCAAGCCGCCGTTCGTCGACCCGTCGGTGAAGGAGTCCTGACGTGCTCCCCGGACAGCCGCCCACCTTCCGCCAGCCGTCGGCGTCCGAGCGTCCGTGGTGGTGGCGCCTCGAGGACGCCGACGGTGCGACGGTCGAGGTGGCCGAGCACGCCGACCAGCGCTTCTCCACCCAGGGCGACGCCGAGTCGTGGGTCGGGGAGATCTGGGCCGAGCTCGCCGACCACGGCGTGGCCGCAGTGACCCTCTTCGAGCACGACCGCCAGGTCTACGGCCCCATGTCGCTGAGCGCCTGAGCCATCCGCGGACCGTCGTCGTGCCGAACCACCTCATGTGAGCGCCGACGCCGACTTCGACCACTACGTCGCTGCCCGCTGGCCGGACCTGGTCGGCGGGCTCGAGGATGAAGGCGTCGCACCCGACGAGGCGCGGCTCGCCGTCGCCGAGGTGCTCCTGGCGAGCCGCCGTGGCTGGTCGCGGCGGGTGCGCGACGAGCAGGTCGACGTCAGCCTGTGGGCGGAGGTGCGCGAGCGGGCGCGACTGGCCGCACGTCCCGGCGAGCCCGCGCCCCACGGCGTACGCCCCCTCGACCCGCGGGACGCGGCCGACCCTTGGCTGGCGCGCGCGGAGGTGCAGCGTGGCGCTCGACGACGTCGCGGCCTGCGACGCGGTGCCACGGGGCTGGTGGTCGCCGCCGTCCTCGCGGCCGGCTGGGCGTGGTGGGCGGCGCAGCCGCGACCGCCCGCGGTCCGCGAGGAGGCGAACCCGCTTCCCGTGAACTGGTACGCCGAGGGCGAGCTCCACCTCGCCGACGTGGTGGTCGAGCTGACCGACGTCGAGGCGTTCGTCGCCGACGGCCCGGACGTCGCGGTGCGCCTGTCCGACGGCGAGCTCCTCCGGGTCGAGCCGGACGGTGAGGTGCAGCCGCTCGACGAGGCCCCCGCCGAGCTCGACGCGCCGACCCCGGCCCCGGCATTCCTGCCGCCGGGGCGCTACGACGTGCGCATCCAGAGCGTCCCGCTCCCCGAGGGCGGGTGGGCGCATCTGATCGACTCGTCACGCCGGTACGGCACCCAGGAGGCGATCCGGAAGTCCGAGTCGGGTCGCCGAGCAGTGTTGGTCTGTCGCACGGTGTCATCGTGCGACGCGCCGTTGACGGTGGTCGGCGCCGCAGGCACCATCCGGTTGCGCTGATCCGTCGCGCGGGGTCAGTCGCTGGGCCACTTCCTCCGCAGTCGTGGAACCAGCCATCGGTAGCCGAACGTCAGCATCAGGCTTCGTGCCATGGTGCGTCTGTCGCCAACGAGGCTCATCGCCTCCTTGGCCAGTCGTTTGCCAGCGATGTGGTCACCCATGGCATGAGCGACTTCGGAGCGGCGGCTCAGGAAGTAGGCCAGCCTCTTCCGCACGATGCGCATCGAGGCCATGCGCTCCTCCGGATGGAGGGCTTGTCCGCTGATGTGTCCGAGTGCCTTCGCCTGCACGCGGATGGCACAGTCCAGGCGTGCGGCGGCCGCTCCGGCGTTCCGCTGGTCGCTCAGGCCAGCGACGACCCGATCGGTCGTGATGTCGACGAGCGGGGTGTTCAGCAGCGCAATGTCGTGCTTGCACGTCAGGTCGTAGAACAGAGCCGTATCCTCGGCAGCGACCATGTCTTCGTCGAAGCCCCCAGCATCGATCAGAACGTCCTTGCTGATCATGAGAGAGACGACCAGTGGGTGGATCAGGGAGCGGGCGATGAACTCGACGGGCCGTGGATAGCTGCGGCACTCGTCGGCCGGCAGGTCCGGGTCGAGTTCAGCGATCCCGTCCGGCCGCTCTCCGCCCTCGGCGGCAACACCGGTGAAGCAGACGGAACTCCCGGTGGCCGACAGGCATCGCAGCTGAAGCTCGAGCTTCGTGGGGCGCCAGGTGTCGTCTGAGTCCAGGAAGGCGATCCAATGCCCCGTTGCCAGGTCGACACCTAGGTTCCGAGCGGCGCTGACACCGCCGTTCTTCTTCTTGACGTATCGAACAATCGGGCTCTCAATGGCTTTCACGACGGACTCGGTGTCGTCCGTCGAGCCGTCGTCGATCACGAGCACCTCGTCGGGGGGAGCACTCTGGTCGAGCGCGCTCTCGACCGCCCGGCGTATGCAGTGAGCTCGGTTGTAGGTCGGGATCACCACCGAGACGCTGTCTGCCCGGCTCACGCCGGCATCCCTTGGGCCGGGGTGCCTCGTCCTCGACCGTCGGTGTCCCGGGCGAGGAGGCAATGGGACGGGCCCCGTCCCTTCTGGCTTCTCACGCGCCCTACTATGCCCGGAACTGCTGGGCCCGCGGACGGAAGCGGAGAATAGACTTGGATCCCGGCGCGGACGGCTCGGTCCGCCTGAGGTGAGCGCGTAGCCTCCCGGCCGTGGCTGAGGCTTTGTGGACAGGTGTGGCTCGGGCGTACGCGCAGAGCTTCGCGGGGTTGTGCGAGGGCGTGGTGCCGGAGGTCGTGGGTGGCTTCCCGGTCAGCGGCCGCCTCCTGGACGTCGGCTGCGGGACGGGCGCGCTCGTCGCGGAGGCGCGCGAGCGCGGACTCGAGGCGATCGGTGTCGAGCCGGACCCGGAGATGGCGGCCCTCGCGACGGAGCGGCTGGGCGACGACGTCGTGGCCGGTGGCCTTCCGGACCTGCCCTTCGCCGATGACGGCTTCGACGCCGTGACGGCCGGCTTCGTGCTCAACCACGTCGATGACCCCCGCGCAGGCGCGCGCGAGCTGGCTCGTGTCGCCGCGCCGGGCGGGATGGTGCGCGCGACGATCTGGGGGCGTACGCCGCCGCCGCAGGGTGTGATGTGGAACGGGCTCCTCGACGAGGCCGGCGCCGAGCGCCCACCCGCGCCTCGTCTGCCGGAGGAGCGGGACTTCGATCGCTCGCCCCGCGGGCTCGCAGGGCTGATGGAGGAGGCCGGGCTCGCCGTGACCGAAGCCCGCACCCTGGCGTGGACGTGGCGCGTGGCGCCCGACGACCTGTGGGCGGGTCTCACCACCGTCGGCAACTTCGGCGTGGTGTGGCGGGCCCAGCCCGAGGACGTGCGAACCCGCCTGCGCACGGCGTACGACGCGCTGGGTGCGCCGTGGCGCGAGGATCGGGACCAGGACGGGGACTTCGCCTTCGACGTCGAGTGCGTCCTCGTCGAGGCGCGCGTGCCGCGGTCCTAGGAGGGGTCGCCGGACGTCGTACAGTCGTCCCGTGCGCGCCTACCTCGACCTGCTCCAGCGGATCCTCGACGAGGGAGTGGAGAAGAGCGACCGCACCGGCACCGGGACGCTGAGCGTCTTCGGCCACCAGATGCGCTTCGACCTCGCCGAGGGGTTCCCGCTCGTGACGACCAAGAAGGTGCACACCCGGTCGGTCTTCGGCGAGCTGCTGTGGTTCCTGCGCGGCGACACCAACGTGAAGTGGCTCCAGGACCGCGGCATCACCATCTGGGACGAGTGGGCCGACGACGACGGCGACCTCGGCCCGGTCTACGGCCACCAGTGGCGCTCGTGGCCCACGCCCGACGGCCGCCACGTCGACCAGGTCGCGCGCCTGGTCGAGGGCATCCGCACCGACCCCGACTCGCGCCGCCACATCGTCTCGGCGTGGAACGTCGCCGACGTCGACGACATGGCGCTGCCGCCGTGCCACACCCTCTTCCAGTTCTACGTGGCAGAGGAGAGGCTCTCCTGCCAGCTCTACCAGCGCTCGGCCGACACCTTCCTCGGCGTGCCCTTCAACATCGCGTCCTACGCCCTGCTGACGCACATGGTCGCGCAGGTGACCGGTCTCGAGGTGGGGGAGTTCGTGCACACGATGGGCGACGCCCACCTCTACCTCAACCACGTCGAGCAGGCCCGGCTCCAGCTCGCCCGCGACCCGCGGCCGCTGCCGCGCCTCGTGCTCGATCCCACGGTCACCGAGATCGACGGTTTCGACCTCGAGCACATCGCCGTCGAGGGCTACGACCCCCACCCGGGCATCAAGGCGCCCATTGCAGTCTGAGGAGGCACCGTGACCGGTCCGCGTCCAGATCAACGTGTCGTGCTGGTCGCCGCGCACGCCCGCAACCGCGTCATCGGCAACGGCCCCGACATCCCGTGGCGGCTCCCCGGCGAGCAGGCGCAGTTCAAGGAGCTGACCTGGGGGCACACCCTGCTGATGGGCCGCACGACCTTCGAGTCGATCGGCCGGCCGCTGCCGGGGCGTACGACGATCGTGCTGACCCGCCACGCCGACTGGTCCCACGAGGGCGTGCTGGTCGCGCACACCGTCGACGAGGCGCTCGACCTCGCCTCGCAGCAGGCCGGCGACCTGATGGTCGCCGGCGGGGGAGAGGTCTACGCCGCGCTCCTGCCCCACGCCACCCACCAGGTGCTGACCGAGGTGGACCTCGAGCCAGCGGGGGACGTGCACTACCCGCAGTACGCCGCCGGGGACTGGGTGGAGACCGCCCGCGAGAGCTTCGACGGCTACGAGCGCGTCTGGCTCGAGCGGATGGACCCCGCGGCATGAAGCTCGCCGTCGACCCGACCTCGGGGGTGCCGCCCTTCGAGCAGGTTCGGGAGGCGATCCGTGGCCAGGTCGACGCAGGGGTCCTGGAGCCGGGCTTCCGCCTGCCGCCCGTCCGGTCGCTCGCGGCCGAGCTCGACCTCGCCACCAACACCGTCGCCCGGGCCTACAAGGAGCTCGAGGCGCTCGGTGTCGTCGAGACCCGCGGTCGCGCCGGCACGTTCGTCGCGGGCCGTGGCGTGGAGCGATCGCTGCGCGAGGCCGCGGCGTCGTACGCCGCCACGGTGCGCACGCTGGGTGTGTCCGAGGCCGACGCCCTCGAGGCCGCTCGCCGCGCGCTCGCTTCCGGCTGACGCCCTCGCCGCGCGGCCGTCCCGCGCGTGCGCGACCTCACATCGGACTGGCCGGGTGCGCTGGAATGCCGACGCCGCAGACCTCGTTGCACCCGCCAGCTGGCTCCGCATCATGCCCCCGGGCCTCACCCCTTGCCGCTGCGAGCGGCCTTACGCCGAGAGGCGGCTGACGGACCGGCGAGCAGCACCACGCAGCCACCCGCGGGTAAGCCCCGGCCAGGGTGGCTGCGTGCTGTCCAGTCCGTCCGTGGCAGGCTCGCGGACGTGGAACCGGTCGCTGACATCGTGGTCGCCGCCGTCGCCCTGGTGCGCGACGGGCACGTGCTGACGGTCCGCAAGCGCGGGACCGAGCGGTTCATGCTCGTCGGCGGCAAGCTCGAGCCGGGGGAGTCGGCGTACGACGCCGCGCTCCGCGAGGCGCGCGAGGAGGTCGGCCTGGTGCTGGCGTCGGCGACGCTGCTGGGCGAGTTCCTCTCAGAGGCGGCCAACGAGCCGGGGCACACCCTGCACTCGACGGTGTTCTGGGTGGAGTCCGACGCTGAGCCGGTGGCCGCGGCGGAGATCGCGGAGGTGCGGTGGACCCCGGTGACCGACCACCCCGACGACCTCGCTCCGATGCTCGAGCACCACGTGCTCCCGATGATCCGCGCCACGTCGACGACTCCCTGACCTGGCGACACCGGGCCGGGGTCGGATGCAGCTAGGCGCGGTCCTCGAAGACGGCCAGCTGGTCGCGCCAGCCGTCGACCATGTCGGTGGTGCGCGTGTGCCCGCGCCGATCGTCGTACGCCGCACACGCAGCGCGCACCCGTGCGAAGGTCTCGCGCAGCGCGTCCGCGTCGCCGTCGAGCGAGCGCTCGACCAGCCCGAGCAGCTCGTCGGCGGGCCAGTCCTCGAGCGGGTGCGTGCGCAGCTCCCACGCCAGGTACTTGTTGTAGGGGCGCACCCGCCCGGCCATCGTGAAGACCACGTCGAGCAGCCACGGCACCGACTCGGCGGCGTCCAGCCGTGCCTCGAGCGAGCGCCCGTCGCGGACGCTCTTCAGCGCGCGGTAGGCGAAGTTCACCCAGCCGTCGAGCCGGTCGTGCTCGATCAGCACCGCGTCGGCCTCCTCGGGCGTCACCGTCGCGAGGCGGCGTACGGCTGCCGCCAGCTCGCCGCCGGTGCGGTCGAGCAGCACCGGGGCCCACGCGTAGGACCAGCGGGACCACCAGTGCTCGGTGCCGAAGGGCGGGACGGTCGTGAGCTCGGACCAGGAGTCGACGATCTCGTCCACCTCGGGGGACTTGTCGGTCGAGCGCCCTTCCGCGGCGTCGTCGGTGAGCACGACCACCACGTCGAGGTCGGAGCGCTCGGTGGCGAGGCCACGGGCGGCCGAGCCGCTGAGCACGAGACCGAGGAGGTCGTCCCCGTGCGCCGCGTCGTTGCGCTCGGCCAGGGCGGAGATCGTGTCCCGCTGCCCGGCGGTGAGCCAGGCGGGAAGATCGAGGACCAGCGTCACGCCGGTCATGCTCGCACGACCGGCGGCGCCTCGCGTGTCGCCGCCGACGACTCGGGGCCGGGGGAGCGATAACCTTCGCACGTGAGTACCCATGTCCCGTTCGGCCGGCTGCTGACCGCGATGGCCACTGCCTTCCACGAGGACGGCACCGTCGACCTCGACGCCACGGCGCGCATCGCCGCCCACCTCGTCGAGCACGGCAACGACGGCCTCGTCGTGAGCGGCACGACGGGGGAGAGCCCCACCACCTCGGTCGCCGAGGACGGGGAGATCCTGCGCGCGGTGCACGGCGCCGTGGGTGATCGCGCCGTCGTGGTCGCGGGCGTCGGCACCAACTCCACCGCCCACTCCGTCGAGCTCGCCGAGCAGGCGGCCAAGGTCGGTGTCGACGGCGTGCTGCTCGTCAGCCCCTACTACAACAAGCCCGGCCAGGTCGGCCTGCGCCACCACTTCAGCGCGGTGGCCGAGGCCACCGACCTGCCGGTGATGCTCTACGACGTGCCGGGCCGCACCGCGACGACGATCGAGCTCGAGACCTACGAGGCGATGCGCCGCTACGACCACGTCACGTCGGTCAAGGAGGCCACCGGTCTCCTGGCCCGCACCGCCCAGCTCGTCGACATGGGCTACGCGGTCTACTCCGGCGACGACGCCAACACCCTCGGCTACCTCGCCTACGGCGGGGTCGGCCTGGTCTCCGTCGTCGCCCACGCCGCCGGCGACCAGCTGGCGTCCATGCTCAGCGCCTGGGCGGACGGCGACCACGCCGAGGCCCTGCGGATCCACACCTCGCTCATCCCGGCCTTCGACGCCGTGATGGGCGTGCCCAACTACGGAGCCACCACCGCCAAGGCAGCCCTCGAGCTCCTCGGCGTGCTCGACAACCGCCGCGTCCGCGGCCCACTGGTCGCCCTGGACGACGACGAGGTCACCGCGCTCCGCGTGGGGCTCGCCGCCGCCGGCCTCCTGTGAGAACCACCCTCCTCACGAACGAAGGAAACCCTTGAGCCATCCCCACCTCGACCTGAGCGCGCCCGCCCCCCTCCCGGCCGGAGGGCTGCGGGTCATCCCGCTCGGCGGACTGGGCGAGGTCGGTCGCAACATGACGGTCTTCGAGTACGACGGCCGGCTGCTGATCGTCGACTGCGGCGTGCTGTTCCCCGAGGACCACCACCCCGGCGTCGACCTCATCCTGCCCGACTTCGACCCGATCCGGGACCGCCTCGACGCCGTCGAGGCGCTGGTGCTGACCCACGGCCACGAGGACCACATCGGCGCCACGCCGTACCTCCTGCGCGAGCGCGGCGACATCCCGCTCGTCGGCTCCCGGCTGACCCTGGCGCTGCTCGGCTCCAAGCTGCGCGAGCACCGTCTGAAGGAGACCGCGCAGTACGAGGTCGCCGAGGGGCAGACGATCACCTTCGGGCCCTTCGTGCTCGAGTTCGTCGCGGTCAACCACTCGATCCCGGACGCCCTCGCGGTCGTGATCCGCACGGGTGCCGGCGTGGTGCTGCACACCGGTGACTTCAAGATGGACCAGCTGCCGCTCGACGGCCGCATCACCGACCTCAACGAGTTCGCCCGCCTCGGGGACGAGGGCGTGGACCTGTTCCTCACCGACTCCACCAACGCCGAGGTGCCGGGCTTCACCACCTCGGAGAAGGAGATCGGCCCGGTCCTGGACCGGGTCTTCGCCAAGAGCGAGCAGCGGATCATCGTCGCCTGCTTCGCCTCTCACATGCACCGCGTCCAGCAGGTGCTCGACGCCGCGGTGGCCCACGGCCGCAAGGTCGCCTACGTCGGGCGCTCGATGGTGCGCAACATGGCCATCGCGCAGGACCTCGGCTACCTCACCGTCCCGCCCGGCGTGATGGTCGAGGCCAAGGAGCTCGCCGACCACCCGCCGCACAAGCAGGTGCTCATCTCGACCGGGTCGCAGGGCGAGCCGCTCGCCGCGCTCAGCCGGATGTCGCAGAACAACCACCACTTCGTGCACCTCGAGCCCGGCGACACCGTGGTCCTGGCCAGCTCCCTGATCCCGGGCAACGAGAACGCCGTCTACCGCGTCATCAACGGGCTCTCGCGCCTGGGCGCCAACGTGGTCCACAAGGGCAACTCCCTCGTCCACGTCTCCGGCCACGCCAGCGCCGGCGAGCTGCTCTACTGCTACAACATCGTCAAGCCGCGCAACGTCATGCCGGTGCACGGCGAGGTCCGGCACATGCGCGCCAACGCCGACCTGGCCCGCGCCACCGGCGTGCAGAACGTCGTGCTGGCCGAGGACGGTGTGGTGGTCGACCTCGTCGACGGCGTCGCGAAGATCGTCGGCAAGGTCGACGTCGGCTACGTCTTCGTCGACGGCACCACGATCGGCGACATCAGCGAGGCCTCGATGAAGGACCGCCGGATCCTCGGCGAGGAGGGCTTCCTGTCCGTCATCGTGGTCGTCGACTCGGTGACCGGCAAGGTCGTCTCCGGCCCGGAGATCCACGCCCGCGGCTTCGCCGAGGAGGAGGCCACCTTCGACGACATCAAGGGGCCGATCATCGAGGCGCTCAACGCCTCGATCGCCGACGGCGCCACCGACTCCTACCAGCTCCAGCAGGTCGTACGCCGCGTCGTGGGCCGCTGGGTCAACCGCGCCCACCGTCGTCGCCCGATGATCATTCCTGTGGTGATCGAGGCCTGAGCGCCCTAGAGTCCGTCACGGGGCTGGAGGGCACCGAACGACCTCGTGGGGAGGTGGGCATGCCGCGCAACCAGGGCGCGCTGAGTCGTCTGGCCGAGCTGATGCGACGCGTCAACTCGTCCACCGACACCGAGGTGATCCTCGAGGAGATCGCGCACGGCGTGGTCGACGTCCTCGGCTACGGCGTCGCGGCGATCGCCCGGCTCGAGGGCGACGTGCTGGTGATGACCAACGTCGCCGGCCCGCCCGACGTCGTCGCGCAGATCCTGCACCGCCGCACCCCGGCCGAGCAGATCCTCGACGAGTTCCGAGAAGCCGACCGGTGGGGCATCCTGCGCTTCGTCCCCGCCGGCCGGATGTCGGAGTCGCGACTGCGCGCCGCCTGGATCCCCGAGGTCGAGCCCAGCGACGACCCGGACGCCTGGCACCCCCAGCACGCGCTCTACGCCCCGCTCTACTCCGCCGGCGGCGAGCTCCTCGGCAACATGGCCGTCGACCTGCCTGCCGACGGCCGGGTGCCGGACGAGGCCGACCGCGAGCTGCTGGAGATGTTCGCCGTGCAGGCCGGCGTGGCCCTGTCCAACGCCCGCGAGCGCGAGCGACTCACCGACCGCGCCCGCCTCGACCGGATGCTGACCTCGGTCGCGGCGGCCGGCGCCGGCGTCCAGGGCGGGCTCGCCCAGGCGGTGACGACGGCGGTGGAGGCGGTCGCGGAGGCGCTCGGCACCACCCAGGCCGTCGTACGCACCTTCCCGAGCGACGCCCAGGGCCACCAGATCGGCGTGGGCACCCCGCGTCCCTTCACCCCCGACCACGACGTGCCGCAGATCCGCCAGGACCTCGCCGCGCTCGACGACCTGCCCGTGCTGGTCGAGCTGGGGCTCCACGACGTCACGTCGGTGCGGCTGCCGACCAGCATCGAGCCGATGCAGCAGCTGATGCGAGCGCTGCGCGTCCAGCGTGCCCTCGTGTGCCCGCTCGTCTCGCGGGACGACCTCGTCGGCTACCTCGTGCTCGGTTTCGCTCGCAACGCCCGACCGCTGACCCTGTCGGAGGCCGACGCCGTGCTGGAGGTGGGGCGTCTGCTCGCGCAGGCGGTGCGCGCCTCCCGCGTCCTGGAGACCGAGCAACGCCTGGTCCAGGAGCTGCGCGAGCTCGCGCGCTACCGCAGCGAGCTGATCGCGACGATCTCCCACGAGCTCAAGACCCCGCTCACCGCGATCCTCGGCCACGCCGAGCTGATCGCCGACCGCCACCCGGACATGACGTCGCTGGACGCGATCATCCGCAACGCCCAGCGCCTGAACAACCTGGTCGCCAACCTCCTGCACTACTCCCGCATCCAGGGTCGCCGCGAGACGGTGCGCCGCGCGGTCGACCTCGCCGAGCTGTGCGAGGCGAGCGTCGACCTGCTCAGCATCCGGGCGAAGCAGGCGGGCGTCGGGCTGGCCTTCGAGCGCACCGGGACGGCCCCGGTCGTGGTGTTCGGCGACCCCGAGGAGCTTGCTCGGGTCATCGACAACATGGTCGACAACGCCGTGAAGTACACGCCCGAGGACGGTTCGGTCACGGTGTCGATGGAGGTGGGCGAGGACGAGGTGAGCATCGAGGTCACCGACACCGGCATCGGCATCTCGTCGGCCGACCAGGGCCACGTCTTCTCGGCCTTCCACCGCTCCACCAACCCCAACGCGCTCTCCGTGCCGGGCACCGGCCTCGGCCTGCCGATCGCCCAGCGGATCGCGGAGTCCCACGGCGGCACGCTCTCGGTGAGGTCCGAGCTCGGCCACGGCAGCACCTTCCGCTTCACCCTGCCGCTGCGCTCCCTGCGAGAGCAGGGCTGAGCACACCGGTCCGGTCGGGACCGGCTGCGTCGAGGTGGACCACCCGGTCCATCGCCTCGAGGCCGATCGTGCCGTGCGTGATCCACACGACCGAGCGCCCCGGACGGCCGGCCGCGTCGAGGATCTGAGCCGCGACGGCCCGCGCCGTGGCGGCGTCGAGGTGGGCGGTGGGCTCGTCGAGCACCAGGACCGGGGCGTCGGCCAGCAGCGCCCTTGCCATCGCCAGGCGGGCGCGCTCGCCACCCGAGACCTCACGCGACCCGGCGCCGACGTGGGTGTGGATGCCGTCGGGCAGGCCGTCGACCCACGCGCCCAGCCAGGCGTGGTCCAGTGCGTCGCGCACGTGCTCGTCGCTCGCACGCGGTCGTGCCAGCCGCACGTTCTCTGCGACGGAGGAGGCGAAGACGTGCGGATCGTCGTCGACGAGGCCCACCGTGCGGCGTACGTCGTCCAGCGCCAGCCGGCGCAGGTCCGTGCCGCCGAGCAGGGCCACGCCCGACACGGGGTCGATGAAGCGCACCAGTGTGGCGGCCAGGGTCGACTTGCCCGAGCCCGAAGGGCCGGTGATCCCGAGGCGCTCGCCCGGGCGGAGGTCCAGGCTGTCGAGCGCCAGGACGGGCCGCTGGGTCCAGCCGAGTTCCGCGTCGCGGAGGGCGAGCGCGTGGCAGTGCGGAGGCGCCTCAGGGGACTGCGGATCGCTGACCGCCGGGGTGGTGGCCGCGAGCCGGTCGAGGCGCTCGCGGGCGGCGCCGGCGCGCACCGACAGCGCGCCCGCGTCGGCGAGACCGCCGGTCACGTCGGCGAGTGCCAGGGGGACCAGCAGCAGCAGCGCGAGGAGCGCCGGGGAGACGTGGGCGGTCGTCACGGTCGCGGCGACGAGCACCACGCCCAGGCCGGTGCCCGCGGTGGCGAGGGCGGAGGCAGCGGCGACGGCGCGCGCGGAGCGGCGTACGGCTACGGCGAGAGTGGTTCCTTGTTGCTGCACCGCGGCCAGCGCTCGCGGTGTAGCGGCCCACTGCTCCAGCTCGCGCAGGCCGTCAGCGACCTCCTCGACGCCTGTGCCGAGGGCTGCGCGCGCGGCGAGGAGGTCCGGCTCGACGGCCGACACCCCGCGACGGGCCAGTGTGAAGGCAAGCCCACCGGTGGCACATACGCCGAGCACGACCAGGCCGCCGGCCGGGACGACCAGCCAGGTGAGCAGCGTCGCACCGCAGCCCACCAGCGCGGCCGTGGTGACCGGCTGCCGCACCCGGAGCCGGTCGTCGAGCAGAGCGTCGACGTCGTCGACGACGCGGGTGAGGAGATCGCCGCGCCGGGGGCCGGGGCGTCCGGGCACGAGCGGGACGAGGTCGGCGTAGACCTGCGCCCGGCGGTCGGCGAGCTCTCGCAGCACGACGTCGTGGCTCAGCACCCGCTCGACGTGGCGCAGCACCGGGCGCGCCAGCCCGAAGAGGCGTACGCCGACGATCGCGACCATCAGGTAGAGCACGGGCGGTTGCTCGCTGGCGCGGGTGATGAGCCAGCCTGCGGTCGCCGTGAGCGCGACGCCGGAAGCGGTCGACAGCGATCCGAGCAGCGTCGCGGTGCGCAGGCCCCAGCGGGGGTGGGGGTCGTCCTCAGGTGCGGGGACGGTGGCCGAAGTCGCCGGGGCGTGGCGGCACAGGACAGGGGTTGCGGCCGTTTCGGAGCGGTGTGCCGCCAGGGTCGGGCGTCCGCTGTCGTGTGCCGCCACCTCCGGCGGGGCAGCGGGGGCCAGCTCCAGCACCCGGTCCGCGGCGGCAAGCACGGCAGGACGGTGGGCGACGACGAGGACCAGGCTGGTGTGGGCTAGCACGGTCATCGTGTCGAGCAGCACCTGCTCGGTCTCGTCGTCGAGGTGCGCACTCGGCTCGTCGAGGAGCACGACGGGTCGGGCGGCCAGCACGACGCGCGCGAGCGAGACGCGGGCCCGCTGGCCGGCGGAGAGGCCGGCGCCGTCCTCGCCGAGGGGCGCGTCCAGGCCCTCCGGGAGGGCGCGCACCACGTCCGTCAGGCCGACCGCGGCCAGTGCGGACCACACCTCGTCGTCGCCGGTGCCGGGGCGCCCGAGGCGGACGTTGGCGGCGATCGTGTCGGCGAGCAGCCACGGCCGCTGCGGCGCCCAGGCGACTTGGTCACGCCACCACGCGGGGTCGGTCCGCGGCAGGGGGGTGCCGCCCACGACGACGTCCCCGTCGCGGGGCGCGAGTTCGCCGCGCAGCGTCGCGAGCAAGGTCGACTTGCCGCAGCCGGATGGCCCCGCGATCGCGACGAGCCCGCGCTCGGGCAGGTCGAGGTCGAGGGGTGCGGTCAGGGGCGTGTCGTGGCCGACGACGAGCCCGTGCAGGCCCAGTGTCGCGCGTGCCGGGCGCTCTGTCCCGAGAGGCCGTGAGGCGGCCCGGGCCAGCAGGGCGTCGGCCTCGGCCAGTGCAGCGGTGCCCTCGGCGGCGGCGTGGAACTCTGCGCCCACGCGGCGCAGCGGCCAGTAGGCCTCCGGCGCCAGCAGCAGCACGGTGAGGGCAACGCGGAAGTCGACCGACCCCGACGCCAGCCGGAGCCCGACGGTCACCGCCACCAGCGCGACGGACAGCGTGGCGACCAGCTCGAGGACGGACGAGGAGGCGAAGGCGAGCTTGAGCGTGTCGACGGTCGCCCGGCGGTAGCGATGGGTGACCGAGCGGATGGTCGCCACCTGGGCGTCGGCCCGCCGGTGAGCCACAAGCGTCGGCAGGCCCCGCACCACGTCGAGGAAGTGGCCCGACAGCGCCTCCATCGCGCGCCACTGCGTCCGCGCCCGGTCGCGGGTCGTCAGGCCCACCAGGACCGCGAAGACCGGCACCAGCGGCAGGGTCAGCGCGACGACCAGTCCCGACAGCGGGTCGAGCCAGGTGATCGCGACGAGGGTGAGGACGGGCAGGACGGCGGCGGGCACCAGCGCCGGGAGGTAGCGGGTGACGTAGGGCTCGACCCCGGCCACCCCGCGGGTCGCGAGCACCGACAGGCGGGCGGGCGCGACGTCCGCGGTGCGGCGTACGGCGTCGAGGAGCCGCAGGCGCAGCGCGCCGGACACCTCGCCGGCCGCGCGTGCTGCCGCCAGCTGGCCGGCGTACGCCGTCGCGGTGCGGAGCAGCACGAGCCCGACCAGCCACCACGCGGCGTTCGTCCAGTCGCTCCCGCTGACCGCTGCCACGACCAGGGCGCCGAGCGCGAACGCCTGCGCCACCGTCGCCAGGCCGCCGAGCACACCGCTCGCGACCACGATCGTGAGCGCTCCGCGCGCGGGTCGCAGGTGGGTGCGGACGGCCGCGTCGAGCGGCCTCACGACGCGGTGTCGCTCGAGCCGGCGAGGACGGCCGTGGGGATGTGCCGCACCGAGATGCGCTTGCGGAAGACCCAGTAGGTCCACGCCTGGTAGCCCAGGACGATCGGGGTGAAGATCACCGCGACCCACGTCATCACCTTCAGCGTGTACGTCGTCGCCGCCGCGTTGGCCGTGGTGAGCGAGTACGCCGGGTCGGTGTTCGACGGCATCACGTCGGGGAACAGGCCCAGGAACAGGCCGACGACGGCCAGCGCGATCGTGACGAAGGTGCCCACGAAGGCCCAGCCCTCGCGCCCGGCGCGGGCCGAGACGAGCCCGGCCACCAGCGAGGCGGCGGCTGCGGCGAAGACGACCGCGGTGAGGGCGGTGCCGGTCTTGAGCTGCGTCCACACGAGGAAGACCACCGCGAGGACCGCGGCGACACCGCCGATGCGCACGGCGAGGTCGCGGGCCCGGCGGCGGATCTCGCCGTCGGTCTTGAGCGCGACGAACATCGCCCCGTGGGTGGCGAAGAGGGTGAGGGTCACCAGTCCGCCGAGCAGGCCGAAGGGGTTGAGGAGGGTGAAGAGACTGCCGGTGAACTCCTTGTCGGCGTCGATCGGCACCCCCGCGACGATGTTCGCGAATGCGACGCCCCACAGCAGCGACGGCACGAAGGAGCCGATGATGAGCGCGAGGTCCCACCGGCCCTTCCACTCGGTCTCCTCGCGCTTGTGGCGGTACTCGAAGGAGAGCCCGCGCACGATGAGGGCGACCAGGATGAGCAGGAGCGGCAGGTAGAACCCGCTGAAGAGGGTGGCGTACCACTCCGGGAAGGCGGCGAAGGTGGCACCGCCCGCGACCAGGACCCACACCTCGTTGCCGTCCCAGACTGGACCGACGGTGTTGATCATGACGCGGCGCTCGGTGTCGTCGCGGGCCAGCACAGGCAGCAGCATCCCGACGCCGAAGTCGAACCCCTCCAGGCAGAAGTAGCCGACCCACAGCACGGCGATGAGGGCGAACCAGACGGTGGTCAGTTCCATGGTGATCTCTCTGTCGTGACGTCGTCGGTGGTCAGTAGGCGAAGGTGAGCGGCTTGTCCTCGTCGGAGCCGCCGACCTTGACCCGGGGCGGCTCCAGATAGGGGTCCGCGCCCTTCTTGACGTAGGTGATGAGGAGCTTGACCTCGACGACGGCGAGCAGCGCGTAGAGCAGCGTCAGCACGATGAGCGAGGTGGCGGCCTCGAAGACCGAGACGCCGGGGGAGACGCCCGACTCGGTGGTCATCAACCCGAAGACCACCCACGGCTGGCGGCCCATCTCGGTGAAGATCCAGCCCCACGAGCTCGCGAGCGTGGTGGCGATGGGCAGGCTGATCCCGAGGGCGCCGAGCCAGCGCACTCCCGGCGTACGCCCCGTGCGGGTCAGCCACAGGATGAGCGCCGCGCCGGCGGCCGCGAAGGCGCCGAGGCCCATCATGAAGCGGAAGGACCAGTAGGTGACCGGGATGACGGGGGTGTAGTCACCCTCGGTGTAGGCCTTCGACGTGGGGTCCTGGCCGTAGGTCTCGACGTAGTCCTCGCTCAGCGGGTTGATGCCCTCGACCGTGCCATCGATCGAGCCGGTGCCGAGGAAGGACAGCAGGCAGGGGACCGTGACGGCAAGCTTCTCCTCCTTGCCGTCGGGCGTGCCGACGGTGAAGACGGAGAACGGCGCGCAGCTCTCGCTGGTCTCGTAGAGGCCCTCGGCGGCCGCCATCTTCATCGGCTGCACCTCGGTCATCACCTTGCCCTGGAGATCACCCGTGATCGCGACGCCGATGCCGGCGAGCAGCGTGATGACGGCGCCGATGCGGATGGCGCGGTGGTACATCGGGCGGTCGGCCTCGTGCTTCTTCTTCATGTAGAGGTAGGCGCTCACGCCGAGCAGGAAGGTGCCGGCGGTCATGTAGGCCGCGAGGATCACGTGCGGAAAGGTCACGACCTGCACCTTGTTGAACATCACCGCCCAGAAGTCGGTCAGCTCCGCGCGACCGGACTCGGCGTTGTAGGTGTAGCCCACCGGATGCTGCATCCACGAGTTGGCCGCCAGGATGAACCACGACGACGCCAGCGTGCCGAGGTGCACCAGCCACATGCACCCCGCGTGCAGGCCGCGCGGCAGCTTGTCCCAGCCGAAGATCCACAGGCCGAGGAAGGTCGACTCCAGGAAGAAGGCCAGGAGGCCCTCGACCGCCAGCGGCGCCCCGAAGACGTCACCGACGAAGCGGGAGTAGTCCGACCAGTTCATCCCGAACTGGAACTCCTGCACGATGCCGGTCACCACGCCGATGGCGAAGTTGATGAGGAAGAGCTTGGCGAAGAACTTGGTGAGGCGGAGGTAGTCCTCCTTGCCCGTGCGCACCCACGCGGTCTCGAGCCCGGCGATGACGGCGGTGAGCCCGATCGTCAGCGGCACGAACAGGAAGTGGTAGACGGTGATGATCCCGAACTGCCACCGGGCGATGTCGAGGACGTCCATGGGCACACCCTTGCGTTGGTCAGGCGCCGTGGCGCAGTACTACGACAGATCGTAGTAGATACTACGCAATGTCGTACTTCCTCGGTCAGGGCCCCTAGACTCCTGTTCCATGAGTCCAAGGTCCCGGATGGGAGAGCTCGAGCAGGCCGTCCTCGACGCCCTGTGGGACGCTGATGGCCCGTCCAGCGGGCGAGAGGTGCACGCTTGTCTCGAGGGGCGCGACCTCGCCTACACGACCGTGATGACCGTGCTCGACCGCCTCGTCGCCAAGGACGTCGTGGTCCGCGAGCGCGACGGCCGCGCCTTTCGCTACGCGCCGCGCCTGGGCCGCGCCGCGATGACCGCCGAGCTGATGCGCGAGGCGCTCGAGGCGACCGGCGCCGACCGCGACCAGGCCCTCGTCTCCTTCGTGGGCGAGGCCAGCGCCGAGGACCTCGCGGCGCTGCGCCGCGCCCTCGCCGACCTCACCTGACCGGGGCTCGCGCGTGCTGACCCCGCTCGTGCTGGGGGCGCTCGCCGTGGCGCTCGCCGGTCCGCTGCCGAGGGCCCTGTCGCGCTGGACGGGCCTGAGGCGTACGCCTTCCGCGGCGATGCTGCTGTGGCAGAGCACCGCCCTGGCCGCGGTCCTCGCCGCGCTCGGGGCCGGGCTCTCCCTGGCCACCGACCGCCTCTGGCTGGCGCCCGTCGCCGTGGGTGACGTCGTCGTGGCGGCGCTCGCCGGTCTGGTGACGGTCGTGGTCGCGGCGCGGCTGCTGCTCAGCGGCCACCGCACCGGCACCGCCCTGCGCCGGATGCGTCGTGCGCACCGTGCGCGGGTCGACCTGGTGGCGCGCACGGACGGGGGGGTGTCGGTGCTCGAGCACGACCTCCCGGTCGCCTACTGCGTGCCGGGCATGACCGGATCGCGGATCGTCGTGTCCCGCCCGACCCTGACTCGCCTCGCGCCCGAGGAGCTGGCAGCAGTCCTCGAGCACGAGCGCTCGCACCTGCGTGCGCGCCACGACCTCGTCCTCGAGGCCTTCGCCGTGCTGCACCGCGCCTTCCCTCGCTGGGTGGCCAGCGGGTCGGCGCGCCGCGAGGTCGAGGTGCTCGTGGAGGTGCTGGCCGACCGGGCCGCCTGCCGCACCGGTGATCGCCGCGCGCTGGTGTCGGCGCTGCTCGAGCTGGCCGATTCCCCGGCTCCCGCCGGGGCGCTGGGGTCGGCCGGCTCGCTCGCGGCCCGGGTGGAGGTCCTGCGTGACACGCGCCCCCACCGGGCGCAGGCCCTGCTGGTGCTGGCGCTCGCCGCCGCGATCCTCGCGCTCCCCACGCTGCTGGTCGTGCTGCCCTGGCTGGCGGGGCTGCGCTGAATCCAGGGCGTGCAGAGGGCCCCGGTGGATCGCTCCACCGGGGCCCTCTTCGTGCTGTCGCTGCCCCAGGGTCAGCGGCGGATCCGGAACCTCAGCTTGTCCCGGCTCGGAGCCACCGCGTCGGTGCCGCGGTAGATGACGACGAGCGTGTGCTTGCCGGCACCGTAGTTCTTCCGGACCGTCATCACTGCACGGCCCTCGCGGATCTTCCGCGAGCCGACGCGCTTGCCGTCGATGCGGAAGATGACCTTGCCCCGCAGGGCCCGGTTCTCCGTCTTGACCTTGCCGATCACCGTGAAGTCGTTGCCGACACGGGGACGCTTCGGGGAGACCTTGGCCTTCGTCGTCGAGTCATAGGTCGGCGTGGGCGTCGGCGTGGGCGTCGGCGTGGGCGTCGGCGTGGGCGTCGGCGTGGGCGTCGGCGTGGGCGTGGGCGTGGGCGCCGGAGTGGCGCACACCTGGACCTTCACGTCGTCGACGTACCAGCCGTCGATGCCGTTGCAGCCGTCGCGGCCCATGTCGAAGCGGAACTTCACCGACGCACCCTTCGACGCGATCGCGCCGAGGTCGATGATCGACGTGCCCCACGAACCCTTGAGCTGGCCGCCGTCGGTGCCCGTCCAGGCGGGCTCGCCGCCCATCGGGCCCTGACGTGAGTCCAGCTCGCCGCCGGGCGCGTTGAACAGGTAGGCGTCGGCCGGGACGAGCTCGAAGTCGCCCCCGTCGACACTCACCTTCACGTTGCCGCCGTCCCACGTCGCCTCGGTGGCGACGTAGTGGTCGAACGACATCCGCGGGGTGGTGCCCTGGGGGACCGTGATGGCGGGCGTGATCAGGCCGTTGCGGCTCGTGATGTCACCCGCTCCGCCGGAGCAGTCGCCCGCAACGGGGTCGGGGCCGAAGGCCACGCCACCGGCGTGACCGCCAGGCGCGTCGTTCGACGCCTCCCATGCGTAGCCCGAAGCCTCGGGGAACCCGAGCTCCTCGTCCTGGGTCCAACCCGCCAGACCGTCCTCGAAGTCCTCCGAGAAGACCGTCTGGGTGGTGGTGCCGTTGCCGCAGTCGAGCGTGGGAGCACCCTTGGCCAGCAGCGGCTGCCAGTCGCACTGCTCCGTCGGGTCCATGCGCAGCTCGGTCTCGGCGATGACGTCCTTGAGGTAGACGCAGTCGGCCTCCTCGAGCCCGCCGAAGGTCTCCGGGTCGACAACGCCGCCGTCGGAGCCGTCGGCCTGCTGCGGGTCACCCAGGGTGACCACCTCGAGGCTGCGGCCCTGGAGCACCTCGCACGAGGCCTCGAGGCCGTCGGCCAGGTCCGGGAAGTAGGACGCCGGCGTCAGGTAGTTGGTCTGGGTGTGCCAGAACAGCCACGCTGCCTTGTCCAGGCCGATGCCGGTGCCCTGACCGTCCATGCCGTCCACCAGCAGGGCGAACGTGCGGTTGACCACGCCGGAGTTGGAGTGGACGCCGCCGGCGTCGTCGCTGGTGCAGTGGTACTCCTCGTCCGAGACCTTGCCCGGGTCGCCGTAGCAGTTGGGGCTCCACATGTCACGGATCGCACCGCCGAAGGCCGGGTCGGACTCGCCGGACAGCCACCGGTAGGTCTCGTCGGTGTCAGCGGCAACGGCCTGCGTGGTGAAGCTGACCGGCTCGCCGGCGGACTTGAACTTCGCGCCGTCCTCGAGAGTGACCATCACGCCGTAGATGTCGGCGGAGCCGGACATCGAGATCGGCGCACGACCGGCGACGATGTCGCCCACGACGATGCCCTCGGCGCCAGCGGCCTCGGCATTGGCGGCCTTGGTGCCGAAGGTGCAGGCGCCGCGGTCGACGTAGACCCAGTTGCCGGCGATGGCGCCGGCGTTGGTGAACGCCAGGCAGCCGTTGCCCGTCGAGTTGTCAGCGCTTCCGTCGGGCAGGGTGCCCGTGCCGTCCACGCCGACGACCGCGGTGCCGGTCACCGGGGTCTGCCCGATGGTCGGCCCGAAGGAGGCGGGCGCTGCGGTGCACGGTCCTGCCACGTTCTCAGGAGCGGTGATCGCCATCGTGATGTCGGACCGCGTGTAGTCCGAGCACAGGCCGGGCGTGCGGTAGACGGGGTCGCCCGGCGTCTCGCCGCCCTCGTTCTGACGCTTGTTGAGCATGTCGACGGTCTCGCCCCAGATGTCGGAGTAGGCCTCGTTCATCGCGCCGGACTGCCACTGGTAGATCAGGCCCGAGGTCGACTCGGTGTAGGCGTGACCCCACTCGTGGGCGACGGTGTCGTCACCGGTCACGCCCGTGCAGTAGTTGGTCGAGAAGCCGTTCCAGTTGGCGTTGGGGCAGCTGATCCGCGGGTCGTTGTTGATGGTGTACATCGGGCCGCTGTTGCCGTCCCAGCTGTTGTAGCCGAACGTGTTGCGGAAGAGCCAGTAGGACTCCGAGGCGCCGAGGGCCTCGTTCTGCTGGTCCTCGGTCATGTCGCCGGGGAAGGCTTCGCCCTCGCTCCATACGCGGTCGTAACCGTAGGGCGCCTCCTGCTGGGCTTCGTAGACGTGGCGCTCGAGCGCGTGCGCCATCATCGACCAGCGGTTGAGCGGCTTGCCGGTGGCGGCGTCGATGATCAGCGACTCGCGGATGGTGGCCTTGTTCCAGACCTCCACGGCCCAGGCAAGGCGGGCCTCGCCGTCGATGCCGCGCGTGCTGCCCGTGCGGTAGACGGTGAGCTCGGCGTTGCGGACCGTGAGGCCGTCGCGGTAACCGGCGGGTCCGCCGTCCTCGTGGCCGGAAGGCTTGGCCTTGACGGCGGCGAGGGCCTTCTCCGACGCCTGCGCCTTGGACAGGCGCGGCGCCACGTCGAGCGAGAGGCCGGGTGCGGCGAAGCCGTTGACCGACGTGAGGTCGCCCTCACGGTCCACGTGCGCCTTCACCTCGGCGGCGAAGACCGGCACGCCCCGATAGGACTGCTCGAAGGTGACCGACCAGCCGGCCTTGTCGGCGTAGACCTCGGTCTGCGTCAGCTCGCCGGCCCGGGCGCCGAAGGCGCCTGCGAACTTGTCGAGGTAGGTCGTGGCCTTCTCGATGGCTCCCTGGCGCCCCTCAGCGGCGACTCCGGGGAGCAGGTCGGGGTTGGTGCCCAGGGCGCGGACGAAGCCGACGCGTCCGGTGGCTGGGTTTGCTCGCAGGTCCACGGACCCGGAGGCGGCATCGCGGAGTCGGCTGACGACCGACGGGTCCGCTTGGCTGGAAGGCGCGGCCTGCGCGCCGACCAGCGGCTGGACTGCGAGCCCAGCGGCGATGAGTGTCAGGCCCAGGGACAGTCCCTGGCCTCGAGTGAGTCGCTTCAACTGCGTGACCTCTCCTTCTGCACCCGAGATCCGAGCTCGAGTGATCTGGGACACCATAAGAAGGACGTCCGACTTTCGGGAAGGGACGACCGACTATCGGGCGCAAACTTCCGCCTCAGGGGTGTAGTCGCCCTCGATGTGGACGCGCGCAGCAACACGACACGCACTCGTGTGGTCCCTGTGACTGGTGTGACGTGGCCGTAGGGTCGGCCCATGGCGACCCGTACGTCTTCCCCGCCGGGGTCGCGGAGCTCGAGCACGTCTGGAACCAAGCGCACCACCAAGGGTTCGAGCACCCGATCACGGAGTACCGGCAACAACAAACGCTCCTCCTCTTCGTCCGCGAAGGGGCGGAGCCGCTCGAGCGCGTCCTCGCGCCGACCCGCATCGCGTCCTGCGCCCCGCGCCGTGCGCAACGGGCCGGGGCCGGTCGCACGCTCGTTCGGTGCGATCGGTCGCGGTGTGGCCGCCGTGTGGCTGGGCCTGGCCCACGCCCTCGGAGCGCTCGCCCGTTCGATCGGGCAGTCGGCGCGTGACCTCGACCCCGAGCACCGCCGCGACGGAGTGGGCCTGTTCCTCTTCGGCCTCGCCACGGTCGCGGCGGCCGCCGTGTGGTGGCAGCTGCCCGGCGGAGTGATGGACTTCGCCCGCTCGGTGACCGCCGGCGCGGTCGGCAAGGTCGGCTGGCTCGTGCCGCTGTTCCTCGTCTGGGCCGGGTGGCGCACGCTGCGCGACCCCGAGCGCAACGGCCCCGCCGGTCGCCAGGTGATCGGCTGGTCGGCCTTCGCGCTGGGCCTGCTCGGCATCGTGCACATCGCCAACGGCAACCCGCAGCCGGTGCTCGGCGACGCCTCGAACCTCCAGGAGGCGGGCGGCGCGGTCGGCTACGTCACCTCGAGCCTGCTGCTCGACCTCATGCAGACGCCGTACGTCGTGGTGCCGCTGCTGGTGCTGCTGGCGACCTTCGGCATCCTCATCATCACCGCCACGCCGGTCTACCAGGTCCCGGCGCGCCTCGCCGCGCTGCGCGACCAGGCGCTGGGCCGCACCCACGCCGAGCCCGAGGCCGAGCAGCCCACCAAGCCGGTGCGCACCCGCCGCCGCTCGGCGCTCGACGACGAGGTCGACCCCGAGATGGGCGACCCGGCCTACGACAGCCCGGTGCTGTCGGACCGCGAGCTCAAGAAGCGTCGCAAGAACAAGCCTGCGGCCGAGGAGCCGTTCGAGGACTACGGCATCGACCTCTTCGCCGACGCCCCCACCGAGGTCAGCCCGGCCGTGCCGGACGCCCCGTCGGCGCCCGAGGCGCTCGAGCCGCCGCCGCACACCCCGCTGCCGGCGCGGGTGGAGCAGCTGGCGCTGTCCGGCGACATCACCTACTCCCTGCCCGGCAACGAGGTGCTCAAGCCGGGATCGGTGCACAAGGCCCGGTCCAAGGCGAGCGACGCGGTCGTCGAGCGGCTCATGCAGGTGATGGACGAGTTCGGCATCGACGCCACCGTCACCGGCTACACCCGCGGCCCGACCGTCACGCGCTACGAGGTCGAGCTCGGTCCCGCGGTGAAGGTGGAGAAGGTCACCGCGCTGTCGAAGAACATCGCCTACGCCGTCGCGTCGGCCGACGTGCGGATCCTGAGCCCGATCCCCGGCAAGTCCGCGATCGGCATCGAGATCCCCAACGTCGACAAGGAGATCGTCTCCCTCGGCGACGTGCTCCGCTCGTCCACCGCGCGCAACGACCACCACCCGATGGTCGCCGGGCTCGGCAAGGACGTCGAGGGCGGCTTCGTGGTCGCCAACATGGCGAAGATGCCCCACCTGCTCGTGGCCGGTGCCACGGGCTCGGGAAAGTCGTCGTTCATCAACTCGCTGATCACCTCGGTCCTGATGCGCTCCACGCCCGACGAGGTGCGGATGATCATGGTCGACCCGAAGCGGGTGGAGCTCAACGCCTACGAGGGCGTGCCGCACCTGATCACGCCGATCATCACGAACCCGAAGAAGGCCGCCGAGGCGTTGGCGTGGGTCGTGCGCGAGATGGACATGCGCTACGACGACCTGGCCAACTTCGGCTTCCGCCACATCGACGACTTCAACAAGGCCGTGCGGGCCGGGAAGGTCGAGGTGCCCGCGGGCAGCGAGCGGGTCCTGGCGCCGTACCCCTACCTCCTGGTCATCGTCGACGAGCTCGCCGACCTGATGATGGTCTCGCCGCGCGACGTCGAGGACTCGGTCGTGCGCATCACCCAGCTCGCTCGTGCCGCTGGCATCCACCTGGTGCTCGCCACGCAGCGGCCCTCGGTGGACGTCGTCACCGGTCTGATCAAGGCCAACGTCCCGTCGCGACTGGCGTTCGCGACCAGCTCGCTGGGCGACAGCCGCGTCATCCTCGACCAGCCGGGCGCGGAGAAGCTCGTCGGCCAGGGTGACGGGTTGTTCCTGCCGATGGGTGCCTCCAAGCCGGTGCGCGTCCAGGGGTCGTGGGTCACCGAGGCCGAGATCCACCAGGTCGTCAAGCACTGCAAGGACCAGCTCGAGCCGACCTACGTCGAGGACGTGACGGCTCCGAAGGAGTCCAAGCGCGAGCTCGACGACGACATCGGCGACGACATGGAGCTGGTGGTGCAGGCCATCGAGCTCGTCGTCTCCACGCAGTTCGGCTCGACGTCGATGCTGCAGCGCAAGCTCCGTGTCGGCTTCGCCAAGGCCGGGCGGCTGATGGACATCATGGAGAGCCGTGGCGTGGTCGGTCCCAGCGAGGGATCCAAGGCCCGCGACGTGCTGGTCAAGCCTGACGAGATCGACGCAGTGATCGCCACTCTGGAGGGGGGAGCCTGATGGGCGCCGCAATGCACGAGACCGAGGTCCACGCTGACGAGACGGGGCAGGGGAGCGGGCACGGTGACGTGCTGAGCGTCGCGCCCGACGTCGTGGAGGTACGCCGCCACGCGGGAGTCGCCGCCGGGGTCGGGCTCACCGCCTCCGCGGTCGCCATCGCCTACCTCGGCCGCGCCACCCAGAGCGGGTCCGCGCTGGACTGGGCGTTCGTGGTCGCGATGGGCCTGCTCGGCGCCTACTGGCTCGTCGGGCTCGTCGACTCGCGCACCCCGCTGCTCGTCGCCGACGCGCAGGGCATCCGGATCCGCCTCGGGCGCACCTGGCGCGGGCTGCCGTGGACCGCGGTGCACCACGTCGAGCACACACCGCGCCGCGACCTGCTGCACGACGGCCGCCTGGTCGTGGTGCCGCACAACCTCGAGCTGATCGAGGCCGAGCTCACCGGCGCTGGCAAGCGCCACACCAGCTTCTCGCGCCTGCTGCACGGAGCACCCTTCGCGGTGCCGCTGGGGCTCTCGACGCGTGTCGTCGGTGCCGGCGACGACCTGTCGCAGGCACTGGTCCGCGTCGCACGTGACGCCGGTCAGGTCGTCGTGTTGGAGGACGTCGCTGTCGCCGACGTTGCTGCCGAGGACTCGCCCTCCGCCGAGGCACCCGTCGTGGAGGAGCCCGTCGAGGAGCTGGTGGCCAGCCCGACGCCGGCGGCCCTGCGCGAGACGGGTGCCGGGCGACGCTCGGAGGTCCGTCGCGACATCGACGACAGCGAGGTCGCCGAGCTGGAGGGCCGTGAGCTCCGTCGTCCCGGCCGGGTCAGCCTCGTCGAGGAGACCCAGTCGTGGGGCGACCGCGTCCGCGCCATCGCCCACCCGGGCGAGCCGGTCGAGCCGCTGGTGCTCGACGACTTCGAGGTCGAGCCCGCCGAGGACCCGGTCATCGGCCCCGAGCTGGCCGCCGCCCGCACCCGGCTCGGCCTGACGGTCGACCAGCTGGCCGACCGGACCCGCATCCGCCCGCACGTGATCGAGGCCGTCGAGGTCGACGACTTCGAGCCCTGCGGTGGCGACTTCTACGCCCGTGGCCACCTGCGCACCCTCGCCCGGGTGCTCGGCATCGACGTGGCGCCGCTGCTGGCGTCGTACGACGAGCGCTACGCCCACGCCCCGATCAACCCGCGGCGCGTCTTCGAGGCTGAGCTCGCCACGGGGGTGAACGGCTCGATCCGCGGCACGCGCGGTGGCCCGAACTGGTCTGTGCTCGTGGCCGTCGTCATGGCTCTGGTGCTGGCCTGGTCGATCGCCCGGCTCGTGATGGACACCCCGCCCGAGCTGCGCGGGACCAACCCGGTGCTCAACGGGTCCGGAGGACCGCAGGGTGCCGGCAACGCGCCGCCCGCGGAACCCGTCGCGGTCGTGGTCAGTGCCCCGGGCGGTGGCGCCCGCATCGTCGTGCGCGACGGTGCCGGCGAAGAGGTCTTCGGTGGCGCCCTGGCCGCAGGCCAGAGCCGCGAGATGGAGGCGTCCCCGCCGGTGCGGGTGATGTCGACCGACGGTGCCGTCACGGTGTCGATCGCGGGCGCCGAGGCGCGTGCGATCGGCGAGGCCGGCGTGTCCGGTCAGGGCACGTTCGTCGCCCCCTGACCGATCCGTCGGTTGACCTCAGGCCAGGGCGGTCCCAGTCGGTCATGAGGAGCTCGAATCAGGGCGCTGGTCTCCGGGCGAGGGCTCGTGGCACGGTGTCGGGATGGTGACTGCCAGAGGTGTGCTGGGAGCGTCGCATGCGGTGGTCGAGGCAGGAGTCTGGAAGTGGCCGCTCCATGGTCTGCGCCATCCGCCGCAGGGTGACACCACCGGCTGGCACCTCTGGACGGGGCAGCTGCAGCAGGACGCAGACTTCTTCCAGCCCTGGCACGTGGCTCATGCACTGGAGCGTTGTCCTGAGCTGGACCCGCTGCTCAAGCTCCCGGCCGGGTCGCGCTTCGTCTACGCTCCCGGTCACACCGACGTGCGGCAGGACGACTCGCTGCTGGACGTCTGAGCGTCGTCCGCACGCGGAGACGGCGATCGCTAGGAGTCGTCCAACAGACCCAGCGCCGTGGCGTGTCGGAGGACGTCGGCGTGGATGGGGTCCTCTCCCGCGTCGAGGTAGGCCGCCGCTCGTGGGGCCGGCAGGGTCAACACCTCGGCCACGGTCTCGCCGTCGGGGGATTGACCGGCGGACACGCGACTCGCACTGGCCCGACGGCGTAGGCCCAGTAGGCGAGCGGATGAGGAAGGTGTGGTCGATACGGGTGCTCCCGTTCGCTGGCGACTCGGTGTGCGGAGAATTGGATCACCGGTCCTTCCAGGACGGCACCCGCCTCTTCGAGCAGCTCTCGCCGCGCGAGCTCTCTGAGGGACTCGCCCGGCTCCCGGGTTCCACCCGGCAGGAAGCGCCATCCCTCGGCGCTCTGGCACACCACGACCTCGAGCTGCTCGGTCACGGCGATGACGTGCAAGCGCGCGACGAGGTCGTCGGGCGCTACTCCGCTGGAGTACGCAATCTTCGCGCCCGCATAGTCCACGTACGTCTCCTCGAAGAGTCGAGGAAAGCGGCCATGCCAGTCAGCTGACGTGGGGTCCACCCGATTCAGCATGTCAGTCCGCGTGCCCGTGTGCGGCGCACATCGCCTGCCCCGCGGTTGTCATGCCAACCGGACGCGCCTGTGGCCCCGCCATCACGTGGATGGCGGGGTGTGGGGCGGCGTCATCTTCGAGGCGACGGGATCCGGGGTGGGCCGGGGTCGGGTGGGTCGAGTGCGGGTGGGGCAAGTGCGGGTGGGTCGAGTGCGGGTGGGTCGAGTGCGGTGGTCCCGTCGCGGTCGCGGCGGTAGCGGTGGCCGTGCGGGCTGGTCCACTCGAACACTCCGGGCGCGGTCATCCGGTAGTGCCAGGCGGTGTGGGTCTTGAGCCGGTGGTGGAAGCGGCACAGGGCCGCGAGGTTGTCGGTGTGCGTCGGCCCGGGTTGGGGTCGGCCTTCTGCGTCGGCGTGATGGTCGTGCTCGGTGACGTGGTCGACGTCGCACCCGCGGGCGGGGCGACCGCACCACGGGAAAACACAGGTGCGGTCGCGGAGGGTGATGTGGTCGCGGATCCGGTCGGGGATCGCGTAGCCGGGCGCGGATTTCTCGGTGTTGAGGTCGATGACCGGCTTGACGGTGATCGTGGTGCGGGAGTCGCCGCACCAGCCCTTGAGCTGGTGGAGCAGGAGGAGGCGTTGGCCTTCCTCGAGCCGGCCGGTCGGTCCGAAGATCGTGGTGTCGCCGGACAGGGTGGCGTCGATGTGGGCGTGGAGCACGACTTCCCGCGCGACCGGCAGGGCTTGCCGGTCGTCCGAGCGGTTGGTGTGTCCGTGCTGGAAGAGGTCGAGCGCGGTTTGCGTCCGGGCCAGGTCGCCGAGGGCCTTGGCCCGACGCACATCCAACGACTCCACGGACCCGAGGGCCTTGAGGGTGGCGGCTCGGTGGGCGAGGGCCTGGTGGAGGTCGAGGCCGTCGGCGAGGTCGACCTCGGCCTCGAGCCGGACGGTGCCGGCGAAGTGGACGTCCTGGTCGTGGATCGTGACGTGGCGGGGGTCGACGTGGAGGTAACCGTCCTCGGGATCGGTGGCCGGGTCCGCGGTCGCGAGGTCGTAGCGCTTGATGGTCTCGGCGACGAGGCGGTCGAGCTGAGCGGGACCGATCCGACCCGTGACCGCGGCGACCTGGCTGTCGACGAACGCGGCTGCTTCCCGGGTGAGGGCCGGACTCGAGTGGATGGTGACTTCTGCAACCGCCCTCGCCCGCCAGGCGGGCACGCGTCCGGCATGCACCTGCGCCCACAACCTGGGGAGGCGGTGGCGGAGCTCGAGGGCGTGACCGATGAGCTTCTTCGCCGACACGCTGGTGGTGCCCAGGACGGTGCCGAGCTCGGCGATGCAGAACTCCGCGACCAGCGGAGTGCCGGGGCCGGCGATGGGCTCCTCGTGCTCACACCCCGCGACGGTGAAGGTGGCGGCGGTGTGGATCGACTCGGGCGGGTGGAGGTCGGCCCACTGGGCGGCGAGGTCGAGCTGCTCCGCCGCGGCAGCATCCTCAGCAGACCGAGCCGAACGGATCGAGGCGAGCAGTGCTGCAGGACCGAGGGCGTCTGCCCCGGCCTCGGCTCCCGCTTCCAGTGCCTCGATCATGCGTTCGATTGTAGGGAAGTGGTCCGACAGGGAACCAGGGTGGGAAGTACGAGGAGCAGTCAAGATCTGGGTGGGGTCATGAGGAGTCCCGACACGCCTCGCTGGGCTACCGCTGTTCGACCACCGAGGTGACCATGTGCTCGCCTGCTCGGACGAAACACGCGGGTGAGTCGGCTCACCGCCACGGGAGTGCGGCTCCACGCGCAGGGAACCGGCATACTCACGGGTGCGATGACGACCACCGAGCACGAGCCCCAGGCCGAGACCCCGACCCCGCTGAACGTCGCCGTGGTGACCCTCGGCTGCGCCCGCAACGAGGTGGACTCCGAGGAGCTGGCCGGTCGGCTGGAGGCCGGCGGCTTCGTCCTCGTCGACGACGCGGAGGACGCCGACACCGTGGTGGTCAACACCTGCGGCTTCGTCGAGGCGGCCAAGAAGGACTCCGTCGACACGCTGCTCGAGGCCGCGGACCTCAAGGTCGAGCACGGCGGGCGGGCCCAGGCGGTCGTCGCAGTGGGCTGCCTCGCGGAGCGCTACGGCAAGGACCTCGCCGATTCGCTGCCCGAGGCCGACGCGGTGCTGGGCTTCGACGACTACCCCGACATCGCGGCCAAGCTGCGTGCGATCGTCGGCGGCGAGGTGCACCACCCGCACACGCCCTCGGACCGCCGCCGGCTGCTGCCGATCACGCCGACCGAGCGCGACGCCTCCACCATCTCGGTGCCGGGTCACCAGGTCGAGGTCGCGGACGTGACCGACATCGGCGCCGGCGCGCCCGCGACGGGACCCCGCGCCGTACGCCGTCGCCTCGACGCCGGTCCGATGGCACCCCTCAAGCTGGCGAGCGGCTGCGACCGGCGCTGCTCCTTCTGCGCCATCCCGAGCTTCCGCGGATCCTTCGTCAGCCGGCGCCCGAGCGACGTGCTCCAGGAGGGGCAGTGGCTCGCCACGCAGGGTGTCAAGGAGCTCTTCCTGGTCAGCGAGAACTCCACGTCCTACGGCAAGGACCTCGGTGACCTGCGCCTGCTCGAGACCCTGCTGCCGGAGCTGTCGGGCATCGACGGCATCGAGCGCGTACGCGTCTCCTACCTCCAGCCCGCCGAGACCCGCCCGGGCCTGATCGAGGCCATCGCCGACACCCCGGGCGTCGTGCCCTACTTCGACCTGTCCTTCCAGCACGCCAGCGCCACGGTGCTGCGCCGGATGCGCCGGTTCGGTGACCCCGAGTCGTTCCTGGGCCTGCTCGAGCAGATCCGCGGCCTCGCACCGCTCGCGGGTGTGCGGTCCAACGTGATCGTCGGCTTCCCCGGCGAGACCGAGGACGACCTGCAGACGCTCTGCGACTTCCTCGCGGCCGCGCGCATGGACGTCACCGGGATCTTCGGCTACTCCGACGAGGACGGCACCGAGGCGGCCGCGTTCGGCGACGACCTCAAGCTCGACGACGACGAGATCCGCGCCCGCACCGAGCACGTCACCGCGCTGGTCGAGGAGCTCAACTCCCAGCGCGCCGAGGAGCGCGTGGGGGAGGAGGTCGTCGTGCTCGTCGAGCACGTCGACGCCGACACCGTCGAGGGCCGGGCCGCGCACCAGGGCCCCGAGGTCGACGGTACGACACTGCTCACCGGCGCCGAGGGTGCGAAGGTCGGCGACCTGCTGACGGCCACCGTCACCGGGACCGACGGCGTCGACCTGATCGCGCGAGCGGACGGAGCCACCCGATGACCACCGAGCAGGAGCAAGTCTCGAACCTCAACATCGCCAACGTCCTGACGGTGCTGCGCATCGCACTGGTGCCCGTCTTCGGCTGGGCGCTGCTGCAGGACGGCGGGGACTCACCGGGCTGGCGCTGGATCGCCTTCGGGATCTTCGCGGTCGCGATGATCACCGACAAGGTGGACGGTGACCTGGCCCGCAAGCACGGCCTGGTCACGGACTTCGGCAAGATCGCCGACCCGATCGCCGACAAGGCGATGACCGGCATGGCCCTGATCGGGCTGTCGATCGTCGGCGACATCTGGTGGTGGGTGACGGTCGTGGTGCTGCTCCGCGAGTGGAGCGTGACGCTGCTGCGGCTGTCGGTGCTGAAGTCCGTGGTCATCCCGGCCGCGCAGAGCGGCAAGATCAAAACGGTCCTCCAGGCCTTCGCCCTCGCCGGCCTGCTCTGGCCGTTGCCGCACGGTGACGCTCACGGCGGGGCCTTCGACTTCTGGCCCGGACCGCTGGGCGAGGTGCTCTTCTACCTGAGTCAGATCATGCTCGCCGGCGCGGTCGTGATGACGATGTGGTCGGGCTGGGAGTTCGTCCGCGAGGTGCGCAAGCAGCGGGGATCACACCACCACTGAAATCCGGGCCTCAGGTCTCGCCAAAGTCGCACGTGAACTTTTGGCAACACTCGCAGGAAAGAGTTGGACACAGGACTCCGTTTGGGGGTCCGCGTGGGTGAAGATGCGTCGGTCACGTCAACCCGAACCATCGGAGCACACATGCGCACACCCGCGCTCCCTTCGCCGCGACGCATCGCGGCTGGAGCCGGTCTGGCCCTCTTGGCGGCCGGACTCACCCCCATTGCAGCATCGCCCGCGAACGCGGACGTTGCGACGAAGATCGGCACGTTCCCCTACTCGCAGGACTGGTCGAACGCCGCGCTGATCACGGTCAACGACAACTGGTCTGGTGTCAGCGGCGTCCAGGGCTACCTCGGTCAGGACATCACCACGGCCACGGGTGTCGACCCGCAGACGCTGACCGGCGAGAGCGCTCTGGCGAACGACACAGATGTCGTCGCCAATGCCTCTGCGTCGGCCACGAACGGCGGTGTCGTCGAGGTCGAGGGCAACACCATCGCCATCCAGGGCAGCGCGACCGCTGACGCTCCCTATGTGGCGTTCCACCTGGATCTGACCGGCCAGACCAATGTGTCCTTCGCCTTCAACGCCAAGGACCTGGACGCCTCGGCTGACGACGCGGTCCAGCAGGTCGCAGTGCAGTACCGCGTGGGAGCGGCGGGTGCCTTCACCAACATCCCGGCTGGCTACATCGCCGACGCGACGACCGCCGGCAGCGCGACCCAGGTGACGGCGAGGGACATCGCCCTCCCGGCCGCGGTCGAGGACCAGGCGAGCGTCTTCGTCCGGGTGATGACGACCAACGCTGTCGGCAGCGACGAGCTCGTGGGGATCGATGACATCTCGATCACCGCGGAGGGCGGCACATCCGCCCTGGCCATGACGAACCCCGGTCCGCAGAGCAGCGTCGTGGGGACGCCGATCAGCACCTTGACCCTCACCGCCGGCGGCGGCACGGGCCCCTACACCTTCGGTGCGACGAACCTCCCCGCCGGGCTGTCCCTGAACACCGAGACCGGCGCGATCACGGGTACGCCGACGACGGCCGGCACGCCGACCGTCGAGGTCTCCGTGACGGACGCCGACGACGTGACCGACACCGAGTCCTTCGTGTGGACCGTCACCGACCCGGCTGCGATCACCCCGATCGCCACGATCCAGGGCGAGGGCGCGACCACCCCGCTCCTCGGTCAGGACGTCAGGACCCAGGGCGTCGTCACCGCGACCTTCCCGACGGGCGGCCTCAACGGCTTCTACATCCAGACCCCGGGCGCTGACACCCCCGACGCCTCGGACGCGATCTTCGTCTACGGCGGCACGAGCGGCTTCGCCACCTACCCCGAGGTCGGCGACGCCGTCGAGGTGACGGGTGAGGCGGCCGAGTTCTCCGGCCAGACCCAGATCATCGCCAACAACGCCGGCGTCACGTCGGCCGATCTGCTCGGCACCGTCACCCCGAAGACCGTTGTCCCCGGCACCGACTGCGCCCTGCCCGGCACCGACTGCCTCGAGGGTGCGGCGCTCAACACCGCCCGTGAGGTCACCGAGAGCGAGCTCTTCCAGCCGACCGCCCCGTGGACCGCGACTGACGTCTACGACGGCAGCCCCTTCTGGCAGGGCACGTCCTTCTCCTCCGCCTTCCGCGGTGAGATCGGCGTCGCGGCCAACAGCGACATGCCCCTGGTCACGCCGACCGAGGTCATCGACGCCCAGGCGTCGGCCCAGATCGCCGACCGTGTGAAGTACAACAACGCGCACCGCATCGTCATGGACGACGGCTCCAGCGTGACCTACTCCTCAGGCACGAACAGGGACCTGCCGTTCCCGTGGTTCACCGCGGACCACAGCGTCCGTGTGGGTGCGGAGATCAGCTTCCCCAAGCCGGTCGTCTTCACCGAGGGCTTCGGCACCTGGCGGATCCTGCCCCAGTCGCAGATCGTCGGTGACCCCACCGGCCAGATCGACGTCGAGCAGACCCGCGCGGAGAACCTCGCCCCCCAGGACGTCGGCGGCGACATCAAGCTGGCGACGTTCAACGTGCTGAACTACTTCCCGACGACCGGTGACGAGTTCGTCGCCCTGGGCGGGGGGCGCAGCTGCACCTTCTACAACGACCGCGCCGGCAACCCCATCACGGTCAACTCCTGCAACCCCGACGGTCCCCGTGGCGCGGCGAACACCGCCAACCTGGTCCGTCAGCAGGACAAGATCGTTGCGGCGATCAAGGGCTCGGGCGCGCACATCGTCTCCCTCGAGGAGCTCGAGAACTCGGCCAAGTTCGGCAAGAACCGCGACTTCGCCATCGGCAAGCTCGTCGACGCGCTCAACGTGGGCACGCCCGGCAAGTGGGCGTTCGTGCCCTCGCCGACGGGTGCGGACCTCCCGCCGCTGGCCGAGGAGGACGTGATCCGTACGGGCTTCATCTACCAGCCCGCCGTCGCGAAGACGGTCGGCACCTCGAAGATCCTGGTCGGCAACGCGGCCTTCGGCAACGCGCGTGAGCCGCTGGCCCAGGCCTTCAAGCGGGTCGGTACGCCCAACAACGAGGCGTTCGCGGTCATCGTGAACCACTTCAAGTCCAAGGGCTCCGGCGTCAACGACGGCACCGGGCAGGGCAACGCCAACCCCGACCGCGTGGCCCAGGCCGAGGCGCTGGTGACCTTCGCCGACGAGTTCAAGACCGCTCGCCAGATCTCGCGCGTCTTCCTCGCCGGTGACTTCAACGCCTACACGCACGAGGACCCGATCCAGGTCCTCAACGCGGCGGGCTACACCAACCTGGAGTCGACCAGCGACCCCGACGAGGAGAGCTACAACTTCGACGGGCAGGTCGGTTCGCTCGACCACGTCCTCGCCAACGCCGCGGCCCTGGTCGACGTCGCGGGCGTCGACATCTGGGACATCAACGCGAGCGAGTCGGTCTACTACGAGTACAGCCGGTTCAACTCCAACGTCACCAACCTCTACACCAGCACGCCGTTCAAGTCCTCCGACCACAACCCGGAGATCGTCGGCATCAACACCAGCGACGCGACCACGACGGACGTGCAGATCATCGGCAGCAACGACTACCACGGCCGCCTGGCCGCGGGCCCGCGTCTCGCGGCGTACGTCAAGGCTGCTCGTGGGGCCAACCCGAACACGGTCTTCGCGGCCGCGGGTGACCTCGTGGGTGCCACGACGTTCGAGTCGTTCATCCAGAAGGACAAGCCGACGATCGACGTGATGAACGAGGCCGGGCTGGACGTGTCGGCCGTGGGCAACCACGAGTTCGACGCCGGCTTCGACGACCTGGTCGACCGGATCATGGCGCCCTACGACGCGGACACCAACCCTGACGGTGGCGCGGAGTGGCAGTACCTCGGTGCCAACGTCAAGTTCAAGGCGGACGGTTCCGATGCCCTCGAGGGCACCTGGATCCGCGACTTCGGCGCGGTCGAGGTCGGCTTCGTGGGCGCGGTCACCGAGGACCTTCCCTCGCTGGTCGCCGCCGGCGGCATCGCCGACATCGAGGTCACCGACATCGTGGACGCCACCAACGAGGCGGCCACCGAGCTCAAGGCAGAGGGTGCCGACGTCGTCGTGCTCCTCGTCCACGAGGGCGCGGGCGGCACGTCGTTCGCGTCGGCCACCACGCCGGGCACCGCGTTCGGTGACATCGTCAACGGTGTCAGCCCGGACGTCGACGCGATCATCTCCGGTCACACCCACCTGGCCTACAACCACTCGGTCCCGGTCCCCGCATGGGTGACCGAGGGTCGCGCGGTGACCGAGCGCCCCGTCGTCTCGGCCGGCCAGTACGGCGAGAACCTCAACAACCTGGTCTTCACCGTCGACAACGCCACCGGCGACGTCCAGGCGAAGACGCAGACCCTCGTCCCCTTCGGCAGCTTCCCTGCCACCGGTGACGCGGCGACGCAGGCCATCGTCAACGACGCCAACGCCAAGGCGGCGGTGCTCGGTGCGCAGCCGCTCGGCAAGATCGAGGCCGGCTTCTCGCGGGCCAAGTTCGTCGGCGGCGCGGAGAACCGCGGTGGCGAGTCCACGCTGGGCAACCTCGTCGCCGAGGTCCAGCGCTGGTCGACCGACACCGAGATCGCCTTCATGAACCCCGGCGGCCTCCGCCAGGACATGCTGGGCACCGGCACGGACTACCCGCGCACGGTGACGTACAAGAACGCCGCCGACGTGCAGCCGTTCGCCAACACGATCGTGACCATGGGCCTCAAGGGCTCCTCGATCAAGAAGCTGCTCGAGCAGCAGTGGCAGCGACTGCCCAACGGCACCGTTCCCTCGCGCCCGTTCCTGAAGCTGGGCGTCTCGGACGGGTTCGAGTACACCTACGACCCGACCAAGGCCGAGGGCAGCCGCATCACCGGCATGTGGCTCGACGGTGAGGCGATCGACGCCGACACCACCTACCAGGTGGCTGCCAACGCGTTCCTCGCCTCGGGCACCGGAGACAACTTCTACGCGTTCTCCGAGGCCATCGGCAAGCGTGACTCCGGCAAGGTCGACCTGGCCGCGATGGTGGACTACCTGGACACCTTCGCGACCGACGCCGACCCGCTGGGCGTCGACTACTCGCAGCGCGCAGTCGGTGTCACCGGCGTGGCCGACGAGTACGCCGTCGGCGACACGGTGACGGTGGACCTGTCCTCCCTCGCCATGACCGGCACGGGTGACCTGCAGGACGCGGAGGTCGTCGCCACGTTCGACGGCCAGCCCGTCGACGAGTTCGCGGTGGACAACACTGCCAACCCGGCCGGTGACGCGAACAGCAACGACGAGGCCGGCAAGACCACGGTGACGTTCACCGTCCCCGAGGTCGATGGCGGCGCGACGTACGACCTGGTCGTCACCGGCGCCACCACCGGCACCAGCACCACGGTCCCGATCGCCATCGAGGCCGAGGAGCTGATCGCCACCACGGTGACCGGCACCGACATCACGATCGAGGAGGGGCAGCCCGGCTCCGTGCCGGTCCAGGTCACTCCGAGCACGGCGACCGGTGAGGTCGTCCTCGGCCTCGGCCAGATGACCCTGGAGGCCACGCTCGTCGCGGGCGAGGCGACCATTGCGCTGGCGGCTGACGCGCTGCCGGTGGGAGTGCACGAGCTCCCGCTCAACTATGTGGGTGACGACCAGCACGCGGCGTCGTCGGGCACCGTCGTGGTCACCGTGAAGCCCAAGCCGACGCCGACGCCGACCCCGACGCCGACGCCGACGCCGACCCCGACGCCGACGCCGACCCCGACGCCGACGCCCACTCCGACCCCGGAGAAGCTCGAGTCCGAGCTCAAGGCGTTCAACGTCACGGGCGTGGTCGGAGAAAGGGTCCGGTTCAAGGTCAAGGTCAAGGTCGACCAGCCGGCGTCCCAGCGTGCCTCGGCAGCTGTCGTGCCGGTCACCGGCAAGCTCAAGGTCAAGGTCAAGGGCAAGGCGAAGATCTACCGCTTCAAGGTCCGCAACGGCAAGGCGATCGTGAAGCTGCCCGCCTTCAAGCGGCCCGGCACCAGGAAGGTCGTCGTGCGCTACATCGGCAACGACCGCATCAAGCGCGACAAGCTGGTGGTGAGGCTGAACATCCTGCGTCGTTGATCTGACGACACGACGGCCCGGCCATCCCGCAAGGGGTGGCCGGGCCGTCCGGCGTTCCGGCTCGGATGTACGCCCAGAGGGGGATTCGGGCGCGGACAGCGCGGGTTAGGGTGAGCCGACTCACACGCTCTCTCGCGAAAGGCCACTTCGTGTCAGCATCACGATCCGGGCGCAAGGTCGCCCTTGCCGCCACCCTCACAGGGCTGGTCGCCGCGCCGCTCGCCGTCATCACGGCGAGTCCCGCGCAGGCCGCTCCCGTCGACATCCAGATCCTCGCGACGAACGACTTCCACGGTCGTCTGCTCGCCAACGGCTCCGAGGCAGGCGCCGCGCAGTTCGCCGGCGCGGTCGCCCAGCTCGAGTCTACCAACCCCCACACGATCTTCGCCGCAGCCGGCGACCTCATCGGCGCCTCCACCTTCGAGTCCTTCATCCAGCAGGACAAGCCCACGCTCGACGCCCTCAACGCGGCCGGCCTCGACGTCTCGGCGGCCGGCAACCATGAGTTCGACCAGGGCTACGGCGACCTCGTCAACCGCGTGATGGCGCCCTTCGACGCCGCCACCAACCCGTACGGCGGCGCGCTGTGGCAGTACATCGCGGCCAACGTGCGCAAGAAGTCCGACAGCTCCTACGCGCTGCCCGACATCACCGCGCGCACCCCCGACGCCAACGACGCCTCCGACGGCGGCACCTGGACGACCACCGTGGGTGGCGTCGAGGTCGGCTTCATCGGTGGTGTCACCGAGGAGCTCTCCTCGCTGGTCAGCCCGACCGGCATCGCCGACGTGAAGATCTCGAGCATCATCGCCGAGACCAACGCCGCGGCCGACCGGCTCAAGGCCGACGGCGCCGACATGGTCGTGCTCCTCGTCCACGAGGGCGCACCGTCGACGGCGCTGGCAGACGCCAGCACCAACGACAACCCGTTCAGCCGGATCGTCAACGGCGTCGACAGCGACGTCAGCGCGATCATCTCCGGCCACACGCACCTGGCCTACAACCACCTCATCAACGGCCGTCCGGTCGTCTCGTCGGGCCAGTACGGCACGAACCTCAACCAGCTGGTCTTCACCGTCGACCCCGTGACCGACGAGGTCACCGTCAAGACCAACGCGATCGTCGCTGCGTCGTCGCTCCCGCTGACCGCACAGGCGGCCATCGACAAGAAGGCCGAGGTCACGTCGATCGTCGACGCGGCCGTCGCCCGGGCGGACGTGCTCGGTGCGGTCGAGCTCGGCAAGCTCGCCGGCCCGTTCGGCCGGGCGCGCCTGGCCAACGGCACCACGGAGAACCGTGGTGGTGAGTCCACCCTCGGCAACCTCGTGGCGGAGGTGCAGCGCTGGGCGACCGGCACGCCCGAGGCCGGTGCGGCACAGATCGCCTTCATGAACCCCGGCGGTCTGCGCCAGGACATGGTGGGCAACAACGCGGGCGGCTACCCCGCCACGCTGACCTACAAGCAGGCCGCGGTCGTCCAGCCGTTCGCCAACACCCTCATCAACATGAAGATGACGGGCGCGCAGATCAAGACGGTCCTCGAGCAGCAGTGGCAGCGCGACGACAAGGGCGCCGTCCCGAGCCGCCCGTTCCTTCGTCTGGGCACCTCGCAGGGCTTCCTCTCCACCTATGACGCGAGCCGCCCCGAGGGCGACCGGATCACCAGCATGTCGCTCAACGGCAAGGCCATCGAGCCCGCGACGTCGTACTCCGTGACGGTGAACTCCTTCCTCGCCGGTGGTGGTGACAACTTCCGCGAGTTCGCCAAGGGCACCGCCCGCCGCGACACCGGCAAGGTGGACCTGCAGGCGATGGTCGACTACATGGCCACGTTCGCCGCCAAGGCCCCGCTCGCGGTCAAGAGCGACCAGCGCCAGGTGGGTGCCACGTGGCCGGCCGACAAGCCGCGGTTCTACCGCATCGGCCAGGACGTCGAGCTCAAGCTCTCCTCGCTCGCGATGACGGCCGTCTTCGACGCCAAGGACGCGTTCCTCAACGTCAAGGTGGGCGACCGAAGGCTCAACCCGACGCCGGTCGACAACACCGTCGACGCCACGCCGTTCGACGAGAGCGGGCGAAGCGCGGTGGACGTCAAGCTCAAGGGCAAGACCCGCACGGGCAAGCAGATGCTGACCTTCACGGGCCCGACGACCGGCACGACGTTCTCGCTGCCGATCGACGTGCGCAAGGCCAAGGGCGTGCTCAAGGCTCGCACGAAGCCCGGTCGCATCGTCCGCGGCGAGACCCGCACCCGGGTCAAGATCAAGGCCTCGGCGTTCGGCATCTCCAAGGTGACGGGCAAGGTCAAGGTGAAGGCCGGCGGCAGGACCTACACGGTCAAGCTCAAGAAGGGCAAGGCGTTCCTGCGCCTGGACCGCTTCGCGAAGACCGGCAAGAAGCGGATCGTGGTGTCCTACCTGGGCAACCGCAAGATCCGCGGTGACAAGCAGGTCATCACCGTGCGGGTGCGTCGCAGCTGACGTCCCTCGCCTGGAGCAGTGACCGGGGCCCGGTCGTCGTACGCGACGGCCGGGCCCCGGTGCGTCACCTCACCTGAGCGAGAGCGCCGCCTGCACCAGCGCGAGGTGGCTGAAGGCCTGGGGGAAGTTGCCGGCCATCCGGTCGTGCGCGACGTCGTACTCCTCCGACAGCAGGCCGACGTCGTTGGCCAGGCCGCACAGGCGCCCCATCAGCTCCTCGGCCTCCGCACGACGACCCGCGGCCGCGAGCGCCGAGACCAGCCAGAAGGAGCAGGCGAGGAATGGGTGCTCGTCACCGCTCAGGCCGTCGACGCCCGAGACGGTGCGGTAGCGCAGGAGCAGGCCGTCACGCATGAGGTCCTCGACGACCGCGTCGATCGTGCCGAGCACGCGCGGGTCGTCGGGCGGCAGGAAGCCCACCAGGGGGAGGGTGAGCAGCGAGGCGTCGACCTCGGCAGTGTCGTAGTGCTGGGTGAAGGTGCCGCGCTCCTCGTCGTACCCCTTCTCGAGCACCTCTTCGCGGACCCGGTCGCGCAGCTCTCGCCAGCGCTCCACCGGGCCCTCCAGTCCGTGCTCCTCCACGCCCCGGATCGCGCGGTCGAAGGCGACCCAGACCATGACGCGGGAGTGGGTGAAGTGGCGCTGCGGGCCGCGGATCTCCCACAGTCCGTTGTCGGGAGCGCCCCAGTGCTCGGCCAGGTCGTCGACCAGCGCCCGCTGCAGGGCCCAGGAGTTCGTGCTCTCGTGGAGGCCCGCCTGTCGTGCGAGCTCGAGGGCGATCATCACCTCGCCGAGCACGTCGTTCTGCCGCTGGCAGACCGCACCGTTCCCGATGCGCACCGGCAGGCTGTCGGCGTAGCCCGGGAGGTGGGGGAGCTCCATCTCGGGCAGCTGGCGACCGCCGTCGACGGTGTACATGATCTGGAGGTCCGCCGGGTCCCCGGCGACCGCGCGGAGCAGCCAGCCGCGCCACGCGAGCGCCTCGGTGTCGTAGCCCGCCCCGAGCAGCGACTCGAGCGTGAGCGCGGCGTCGCGCAGCCAGCAGAAGCGGTAGTCCCAGTTGCGCTCGCCCCCGAAGTCCTCCGGGAGCGAGGTCGTCGGCGCCGCGACGATGCCGCCGGTCTCGGCGTGGGTCATCAGCAGCAGCGTCAGCAGGCTGCGGCGCACCATGTCGGCGTGCGGCACCTCGTCCGGGCACCGCTGCGACCAGGCGCGCTGGCGGGCCGCGGTGGCCGCGATCGGTCCGTCGAAGCCCACCGGCTCAGGGATGTCGCGCCATGAGCGCACCCAGGTCGTGGAGAACGTCGCCTCCTCACCTGCCGACAGCTCGAACTCGTCGGAGTGGTGACCGTGGTGGCCGTGCGGGAGGCGCGGTCCTCGCAGGATGAACTTGTCTGGGCCGGCGACGGCGATGACGACGTCCTCTCCGTGCGCCTCCTCGTGCCGCACCCACGGCCGGACCTTCCCGTAGTCGGTGCGCACGACCCAGTCGTGACGCACCCGCACGGTGCCGCGGGTGCAGGTGAGACGGCGTACGACGTCCGCGCGCCCGTCGCCGGTCGGCATCACGTCGAGCAGCACCAGCTCGCCGTCGGCGGTCGTGAAGGTGGTCTCCAGCAGTGCCGTGCCGTCGACGTAGCGGCGGCGCGTCGCCACGACCGGCTCGGCCGGCGCGAGCAGCCAGCGTCCGTGCTCCTCGGTGCCCAGCAGCGCGGCGAAGCAGGCGGGGGAGTCGAAGCGGGGCAGGCACAGCCAGTCGATGGAGCCGTCCTTGCCGACCAGGGCCGCGGTGCCGCGATCGCCGATGAGTGCATAGTCCTCGATGGGGAGTGCCATGCGGCTAGTGTCGCTGACATGTGGGAGCCGTCGATCGCCGTGCGCGTGCTGGACTCGCTCGCCCGACGTGGCGAGACCGTCGCGACGGCCGAGTCGTTGACCGGCGGGCTGCTCGCGGCGCTGCTCACCGACGTGCCCGGCGCCTCGCGGAGCTTCGTCGGTGGCGTGGTCTCCTACGCCACCCGCATCAAGATCTCGGCCCTGGACGTGCCGGCCGACCTGGTCGAGCAGCACGGGGTCGTCTCGCAGGAGTGCGCGGAGGCGATGGCGTGCGGCGTACGCGCACGGCTGGACGCCACGTGGGGCCTCGCCACGACCGGCGTCGCCGGCCCCGACGAGCAGGAGGGGCAGTCCGTCGGCACGGTGTGGGTGGCGCTCGCCGGCCCCGGCCTGGTGGCCGCCCACCGGCTCGAGCTGCGCGGGGACCGGCTGATGATCCGGCAGGCGACGTGCGAGGCCGTGCTGGCCCTGCTGGTGGACCACCTGCGGGAAGAAGGAGCCCTCGGGTAGCGTTGAGCCTCACGACCTGCCTCGACCAGAGTAAGGACTCGCGCATGGTGCTCTTCCGACGTCTGCTCGGTGACGTGCTGCGCGGTGCGCGGATGCATCGCGGGATGACCCTGCGCGAGCTCTCCGCCGAGGCCCGGGTCAGCCTGGGCTACATCTCCGAGATCGAGCGCGGCCAGAAGGAAGCCTCCTCCGAGCTGCTCGCCTCGCTGTGCCAGGCGATGGACCTGCCGCTGTCCGACGTGCTGCGTGACGTCGCCGACGCGGTGGCCGTCGAGGAGGCCGCGCTGGAGATCGTCACGACGCCCATCACTGCCGTACGCCGCTCCGGCGACGTGGTCGCCTCCGCCGCCTGACGCTGCCGAGCTCGACGGGTCAGAAGCCAGCCGGCTGGCAGCTGGGGCACCAGTACGCCGCGCGCTCACGGCCGGGCTCGCCGAGCATCTCCACGCGGATCGGGGTCTCGCAGCGTCGGCATGGCGAGGTGTCGCGGCGGTAGACCCACATCCGCTCCCGCGGGCGCAGGTCGCCCGTGGTGGTCTGGATCGCGCGCTCCTTGTTGACCTCGAGCATCTGCTTGGCGCGTCGCACCAGGCGGGGCAGGTCGCCCACGAGGTGCAGCGGCGTCGCCGGGTGGATGCCGCTGGTGAAGCACAGCTCGGCCATGTACATGTTGCCGACGCCGGCGAGGTTGCGCTGGTCGAGCAGGGCCTGGCCGACCGGGCGGGCGGGCTCGGCGCGCAGGTTGCGCAGCGCGAGGTCCTCGTCCCAGTCCGGGCCGAGGAGGTCCGGGCCGAGGTGGGCGACCAGCGCGGCCTCGTCGTGGCGGGGCACGATCTCGACGATCCCGAGGGAGAACCCGACGGCCTTGCGGGACTCGATGCCGAGCACCACGCGGACCTGCTCGGCGGGACGGCGCCACTTCTCGCCCTCGGGGTAGACGTGCCACGAGCCCTCCATCTTGAGGTGCGTGTGGAGCGTCCAGGCGCGGTCCGCGTCGATGCGGGTGAGCAGGTGCTTGCCGCGCGCGAGGGTGCGGATCACGGTGCCGCCGGTGAGGTCCCATGTGGCGTAGCCCGGCACCCGGAAGTCCGAGATCGTCAGCCGGTGGCCGGTGAGGGCGCGGTCGAGCTTGGCGGCAGCGCGCCAGACGGTGTCACCCTCAGGCACGCAGTCTCAACCCCTTCGGTGTTGCGATGAACCCGGCCGCTGACAGTGCCACACGGATCGGCGTCTCGCCACCGTTTCCGATCAGCGCCTGCCCGTCGACCTTCTCGACGGTGAGCTTTCCGAGGGCTCCGCGGCGAGCGGCGTC
Organism: Nocardioides furvisabuli; assembly: GCF_021083185.1. Taxonomy (GTDB): domain Bacteria; phylum Actinomycetota; class Actinomycetes; order Propionibacteriales; family Nocardioidaceae; genus Nocardioides; species Nocardioides furvisabuli. Next base: position 207,845 of record NZ_JAIGQB010000006.1, read on the forward strand.
GGCCAGCGCGGCCATCGCAGGGGTGAGCACCTCGGGGTCGTCGCTCCACGTCAGCAGGGTGCGTCCGCCGCGCTCGACGTAGACCGCGAGGGCGCCGTCGACGGTGACGACGAGGGCTCCTGCCTTGCGCCCGGGCCGGTGGCCGGCGCGATCCGGATCGAGGGGCTCGGGCCAGGGGAGCGCGGCGCCGAAGACGTTGGCTGGGTCGGTCGCGGCGAGCGCGACCACCGCGGGCTTGGCGCCGCCCGTGGCGCTGGCGGGCTCGGCGAAGGTGCGCAGCCGGTCGATCGCCCCGGCGCTGCCGAACTGGGCGGCACCGAGGCCCTCGATGAAGTAGCCGCGGCGGCAGCGTCCGGTGTCCTCGAAGGCGCTGAGGACCTTGTAGACGCCGGCGAACCCGCCGGCGACGCGCTCGCTGACGACCGCGCCGCGGGTGACGACGCCGTGGCGCTCGAGGAGGTGCTCGGCACGGGCCTTGGCGCGGCGCGTGGGGTCGGTGTCCCGCTCCGGCAGCAACGCCCAGCGTCCGGCGGTCTCGGGTGGTCCGGTGCGCGCAGGCATCCGACCGCCCGTGGTGCGCCCCAGCCGGGGCGGCGTACGCCGGGTGCGGTGCGAGGGCGTGCCGGTGCGGACCAGGGCCCGCAGCGGGGTGAGGGTGTCGTTGGTGACCAGCCCACGCCAGACCAGGTCCCACAGGGCGGTGGAGAGCTCGGCGTCGCTGGTGGACCCGACGCGGTCGGCGAGCTGGCGGAAGAACCACGCGCCGCCACCGTCGAGCAGGTCGAGCACCGCGCGCTGCACGCCGGTGGGCTCGTCGCCCTCGACCTCGGGGAGGGTGAGGTGGGCCTGGTCGGCGAGGTGGAGGCTGACCCAGCCGTCGCTGCCGGGCAGGGGCGCGTGCCCGGTCCAGATGACCTCACCGGCGGCGGTGAGCTCGTCGAGCATGGAGGGCTCGTAGTCGCGGACCCGCGCGGCGAGCACCAGCGGCTCGAGCGCGCTGGCCGGCACCGGGCAGCCGGCGAGCTGGTCGATGGCCGCGACGACCCCGTCCACGCCCCGCAAGGACCCTCCGACGCGTTGCCACGCGGGCAGGAAGCGGGCGACCGCGTCGTGGGCGACCGGCTCGATCTCCTGGCGCAGCCGGGCCAGGGAGCGTCGGCGCAGCTTGCGCAGCACCTCGGCGTCACACCACTCGGTGCCGGAGCCGGAGGGTCGGAACTCGCCGTCGAGGACCCGACCGCGGTGGGCCAGGCGCTGGAGGGTCTGGCGGGCGACGGCCTCACCGAGGCCGAGCCGGGTGGCGACCTCGGACGTGGTGAAGGGCCCGTGGCTGCGGGCGTAGCGCGACACGAGGTCGCCGAGCGGGTCCTCGGGCAGCTGGAGGAAGGCGTCGGGGGTGCCGACGGGGACCGGCACGCCGAGCCCGTCGCGCAGCCGCCCGATGTCCTCGATGGCGGTCCAACGGTCGTCCCCGGCCATCCGGACCTGCACGACACGGCGTACGTCGGCGAGGGAGGCCATCCAGCCCTCGACGTCGGCTCCCTCGACCGAGCGGGCGCGGATCTCCTCGGTGGACAGCGGGCCGACGAGGCGCAGCAGGTCGGCGACGGCCTCGGCGTCGCGGGCGCGGCGCTCGTCGGCCAGCCACTGCAGCTCGGACTCCACCTCGGCGAGCACCTCGGGGTCCAGCAGCTCGCGCAGCTCGGCACGTCCGAGGAGCTCGGCGAGCAGGCCCTGGTCGAGCGACAGCGCGGCGGCGCGGCGCTCGGCGATGGGGGAGTCGCCCTCGTAGACGAACTGGGCGACGTAGCCGAAGAGCAGGCTGCGGGCGAAGGGGCTCGGCGAGGTGGTGGCGACGTCGACGACGGAGACTTCGCGGCGCTGGACGCGACCCAGGAGGGTGACCAGCGCGGGGAGGTCGTAGACGTCCTGGAGGCACTCGCGCACCGCCTCGAGGACGATCGGGAAGGCGGGGTACTTCGAGGCGACCTCGAGGAGCTGGGCGCTGCGCTGGCGCTGCTGCCACAGCGGGCTGCGACGACCGGGGTCGCGGCGCGGCAGCAGGAGCGCGCGGGCGGCGCACTCGCGGAAGCGGCTGGCGAAGAGCGCGGACCCGCCGACCTCCTGGGTGACGAGCTGCTCGATCTCCTCGGGCTCGAAGACGATCACCTCCCCGGTGGGCGGCTCGGCGTCGGTGTCGGGGATGCGGATCACGATTCCGTCGTCGGAGGCCACCGCCTGCCCGTCGACGTCGTAGCGCTCGCGCAGGCGCGCGTTGATCGCCAGCGCCCACGGGGCGTGGACGGGGGTGCCGTAGGGGGAGTGGACGACCAGGCGCCAGTCGCCGAGCTCGTCGCGGAAGCGCTCGACGAGGACCTGGGTGTCGTGGGGGACGACCTGGGTGGCCTCGCGCTGCTCGCCGAGGTAGGTGACGAGGTTGGTGGCGGCGTTGAGGTCGAGACCGCGCTCGCGCACGCTGGCGATCGCCTTCGCCGCTGGCATGGCGGCGAGCTCGCGGGTGAAGGCGCCGACGGCGGCACCGAGCTCGGCGGGACGGCCGAGGGCGTCGCCCTTCCAGAACGGGAGGCGGCCGGGGATGCCGGGGGCGGGGGTGACGAGCACGCGGTCGTGGGTGATGTCCTCGATGCGCCAGCTGGTCGCACCGAGGGCGAAGATGTCGCCGACGCGCGACTCGTAGACCATCTCCTCGTCGAGCTCGCCGACGCGGCTGGCCTTCTCACCGACGAGGAAGACGCCGAAGAGGCCGCGGTCGGGGATGGTGCCGCCGCTGGTGACCGCGAGGCGCTGGGCGCCGGGACGGCCGCTGAGGGTGCCGGTGACACGGTCCCAGACGATGCGGGGGCGCAGCTCCGCGAACTCGTCGCTGGGGTAGCGGCCGCTGAGCAGGTCGAGGGTGGCGTCGAAGGCGGAGCGGGGGAGCTGGGAGTAGGACGCGGCGCGGGTCATGAGGGCGTACATCTCGTCGACGTCCCACTCGTCCATCGCCAGCATCGCCACGACCTGCTGGGCGAGCACGTCGAGGGGGTTGGTGGGCACGGAGAGCTTCTCGATGGCTCCGCTGCGCATCCGCTCGACCGACACGGCCGTCTGGGCGAGGTCGCCGCGGTGCTTGGGGAAGAGGACGCCGCGGCTGACCTCGCCGACCTGGTGACCCGCGCGGCCGACGCGCTGGAGCGCGCTCGCGACGCTCGGTGGCGACTCGATCTGGACGACCAGGTCGACCGAGCCCATGTCGATGCCGAGCTCGAGGCTGCTGGTGGCGACCACGCAGGGCAGGCGCCCGCGCTTGAGGTCGTCCTCGATGACCGCGCGCTGCTCCTTGGAGACCGAGCCGTGATGGGCCTTGGCGATGATCGTGCCGGCGCCGCTGCTCTGGCCGGACTGGGCCATCACCTCAGCCGGCGGCCCCGTCGGCCCGCCCTCCGCTCCGTCGCCGGCGTCGCGCTCCTCGGCGCGCTCGGTGGCGATCTCGTTGAGCCGGGCGGTGAGGCGCTCGGCGAGGCGCCGGGAGTTGGCGAAGACGATGGTCGAGCGGTGCTGCTCGACGAGGTCGACGACGTGCTCCTCGACGTGGGGCCAGATGCTGGTGGCGCGACCGGGGTCCTCGGACTCCTCGTCGTAGTCGCCGGGCATCGTCATGTCCTCGACCGGCACCACGACGCGGAGGTCCCACTCCTTGGTGCTGGGCGGGGAGACGATCTCGACCGGCTGGGTGCCGCCGAGGAAGCGCGCGACCTCGTCGAGCGGGCGCACGGTGGCGCTGAGACCGATGCGCTGGGCGGGCTTGTCGAGCAGGCCGTCGAGGCGCTCGAGGCTGATGCCGAGGTGGGCGCCGCGCTTGGTGCCGGCCACGGCGTGGACCTCGTCGATGATGATCGTGTCGACCCCGCGCAGCGTCTCGCGCGCCTGGCTGGTCAGCATCAGGAAGAGCGACTCGGGCGTCGTGATGAGGATGTCGGGCGGCGTGGTGCCGAGCCTGCGGCGGTCGGCGGGGCTGGTGTCACCGGAGCGAAGCCCGACCGTGACCTCGGGGACGGCGGTCTCGAGCCGCTCGGCGGTGTTGCGGATGCCGGTGAGGGGCGCGCGGAGGTTGCGCTCGACGTCGACGCCGAGCGCCTTGAGGGGGGAGATGTAGAGCACGCGGGTGCGTCGGGACTTGTCGTCGGGACGATCGGTGCTGAGCAGCCGGTCGATGGCGTGGAGGAAGGCGCTCAGCGTCTTGCCGCTGCCGGTGGGCGCGACGACGAGCGCGTGGTGTCCCTCGGCGATGCTCGACCAGGCGCCCTCCTGCGCGGGTGTGGGCCCGGCGAACGACGCCTCGAACCAGGCACGCGTGGGCGCACTGAAGCGATCGAGGGCGGTCATGCGTTGCAGTCTGACACTGGGGTACGACACCCGCCCCGCCCCGAAGGCTGGACCAGTGGGGGCGAGCGGCCTCCAATTTGGGTCAATCCCACGTCGCCGCGGCCTTCTCGACAGCGCCGTTGGGCAAGGTCTGTCCATGACGGCGCTGGCGGGTGAGGAACGGACGGCGGTGGTCAGCGCGTTGGCCGAGGCCGCCGATGCCTTCGCGGCCCGCGCCCACGAGCAGGAGGTGCTGCGCGACCGCGCGCGTCCCGGGACGATGGTCCACCACCACCACGCGCACTCCGCCACGCTCTGGCGCTCGGCGGAGGGCAGCCTGCGGGCGCGGATCGGTGAGCTGGGGCTCGGGGCCTAGCACTGGTCCCTGACCCGCCCGGTCTCGTAGCCCCACATCGCGACCTCCACCCGGTTGCGGGCGCCGAGCTTGGTCATCAGGCTGCCGATGTGGGTCTTCACCGTGCTGAGGCTGATGTGCAGCTCGGCGGCGATCTCCGCGTTCGTACGTCCCCGCGCGAGGGTCAGCAGCACCTGCTCCTCGCGCTCGGTGAGCGGGTCGACGGGTTGGACGGGAGGAGCTGTCCGGCCGGTGCGCGCGAACGTCGACAGCAGCCGGCGGGTGATGCTGGGCGAGATCAGCGAGTCACCCCGGACGGCCGCCCGGATCGCCTCGCCGAGCAGCGCGGGCCCGGCGTCCTTCAGCAGGAAGCCGGTGGCCCCGGCCGCGAGCGCACCGTGGACGTGCTCGTCGAGGTCGAAGGTGGTGATGACCACGACCGCGACCGGGTCCGCGACGCCCGGGCCGGCCAGCAGGCGGGTCGCCTCCACGCCGTCGAGGACGGGCATCCGGATGTCCATCAGGCACACGTCGGGACGCAGCTCGCGGACCAGCCGCACCGCCTCCTGCCCGTCGCGCGCCTCTCCCACGACCTCGATGCCGTCCAGGGTGCCGAGGATCAGCCGCAGCCCGGTCCGCACGAGGTCCTGGTCGTCGGCGACCAGCACCCGGATGCTCATGCCGGCACCTGCCGCGGCAGCGTCGCGGTGACGGCCCAGCCGCGACCGGGGGAGGGACCCGCCTGGCAGGTGCCGCCCAGCAGCAGTGCGCGCTCGACCATCCCGGTGATGCCGAAGCCCGCCTCGTGGGCGGCCTGGTCCGGGTCGCCGTCGTCGCGGACCACGAGGCTGACCGTGGACCGGTCGCCGGCGACGCGTACGTCGACCAGCGTGGCGTTGCGGGCGTGGCGCAGGGCGTTGGTGACCGCCTCCTGCGCGATCCGGTAGACGGCGGCGTCGATCGCGGTCGGGAGTGCGGCGAGGTCACCGGACACCCCGACCTCCACCCGCGGCCCGACGGGCGACGCGCCAGCCATTCGCTCGAGGTCGGCCACGCCGGGCTGCGGGGAGTAGTCGGCGGGCGACCCGTTGCGCAGCACGCGCACCATCGCCCGCATCTCCGCGAGCGTGCGCGATGCCTCCACCTCGATGACCTCCAGCGCCTCGAGCGGCGCCGAGGAGCTGGAGGAGGCGAGGGCGCGCCCGGCCTGGGCGTGGACGGCGATGGCGGAGACGTGGTGGGCCACCGTGTCGTGCAGCTCGCGCGCGAGCAGGACCCGCTCCTCCGACTTCACCTGCTCCAGCCTGCGGTGCCGGGCGCCGTCCTGGGAGCGCACGGCCCAGCCCAGGGCGCAGGCGGCCATCAGGACCGCGATCCCACCGATCGCGTCGCCCACCCCGCTCCAGCTGACGACGATGCTCAGCACGGCGGGGACCGCGATGACGGCCAGTCCCGCCACCGCCTCTCGTCCTGACCCCCACCGGACGAGCGCGTAGGGCAGCACCAGGAGGTAGATCATCGTGTAGATGTCGAGCGTCTGCGCACCGGACGCGATCACACCGAGGTCGACGACCGTGACCGCACCGAAGGCGGCCACGACCACGGCGAGCGGGTGCGTACGCCGCCACAGCAGCAGCGGTGCCAGTCCCATGGCCAGCGCCATCGACAGCCCCGGCAGCGGCAGGTCGTCGCGCAGCGACCACTCCAGCAGCGCCAGGACCGTCACGAGCCCGAGGAGCGCCCAGTCGCGCCAGACCCGCGCCGGCGGGGGCGAGGGCCGGGGCTCCTCCAGCAGGGACCGCAGTGGGTTGCTCACCCCCTCAGCCTAGGGACGCAGCGCCGCGCGGGGGCCGTACTTTCGGCCAGGACAGGACCGGCCGTCGAGCCGATACGCCCGCGGCCCGGGACCGCGAGGGTGGACGCATGATCACAGTTGAGTCCCTGACCCGGAGGTACGGCGGGTTCACCGCCGTCGACCACGTCTCCTTCACCGCCCGGCCCGGTCGCGTGACCGGCTTCCTCGGCCCGAACGGAGCCGGCAAGTCCACCACGATGCGCGTCATGGTCGGTCTGACCGTTCCGACGTCCGGCTCGGCCACCATCGACGGCGTACGTTTCGCCGACCTGCCCAACCCCGGCCTCGAGGTCGGCGTCCTCCTGGACGCCTCCGCCCAGCACGCCGGTCGCACCGGGCGCGAGATCCTCACCATCGCCGCCGACACGATGGGCCTGCCCCGCACCCGGGTCGACGAGATGATCGAGCTGGTGAGCCTGACCCCCACCGAGGCGAGGCGTCGCGTGCGCAACTACTCCCTCGGGATGCGCCAGCGCCTCGGCATCGCCACCGCCCTGCTCGGCGACCCGAGGGTGCTGATCCTCGACGAGCCCGCCAACGGGCTCGACCCCGCGGGGATCCGGTGGATGCGGGACCTGCTGACGGACTTCGCCGGCCGGGGCGGCACAGTGCTGCTGTCCTCGCACCTGCTGCACGAGATCGAGGTCATCGCCGACGACCTCGTTGTGATCGGCAACGGGGCGATCGTCGCGTCCGGCACCAAGGAGGAGCTCCTCGCAGCCGCCGGGACACTGGCCCGCTCGACCTCACCGCGAGACCTCGCCCACGCGCTCGAGCAGGCCGGGATCCCCAGCACGCTCGCCGGGGACGGATCCGTGCGGACCGACGCCGATCCCGCCCGGGTGGGATCGGTCGCGCTGACGGCCGGCATCGCCCTCACCGAGCTCCGGTCCGCCGAGGGCGCCGGGCTCGAGGACATGTTCCTGTCGCTCACTGCCGACACCCAGCGCGAAGGAGTCGCGGCATGACCGCCACGATCGTCCCCCCGACCTCCATCTCGGTCCGTCGGACAGCGCGGCCCGTCCCGTTCGCGCGACTCGTCCGCGTCGAGCTGCGCAAGATGTTCGACACCCGCTCAGGGTTCTGGATGCTCGTCAGCATCGGCGTCCTGTCGGTGCTCGCGACCGGGGCCGTCATCGTCTTCGCCCCTGACAGCGCCATCACCTACGAGAGCTTCGCGACGGCGATCGGCCTGCCGATGTCGGTCATCCTGCCGGTGGTCGCGATCCTGGCCGTCACGAGCGAGTGGAGCCAACGCAGTGGGCTCACGACGTTCACGCTCGTGCCCAGCCGCGGACGGGTCATCGGCGCCAAGGCGATCGCGACCGGCCTGGTGGGCCTCGGCTCGATGGCCGTCGCCTTCGCGGTCGGCGCCGTCGGCAACCTGGCCGGCTCCGCTCTCGCCGGCGTCGACACGGTCTGGGACATGTCGCTGTCCACCGCACCCCAGATCGTGCTCGGCAACCTGGTCGGCATGGCGATCGGCTTCACGCTCGGCGTCGTGCTGCGTGCCTCGGCCGCGGCGATCGTCGGCTACTTCGTGGTCTCGCTCGTGCTGCCCGGCATCCTCGAGCTGCTCGCGCTGGTGCGAGACTGGTTCCTGGACCTGCAGCCGTGGATCGACTGGAACTACACCCAGGTGAAGCTCTTCGAGGGCACCACGGACACCGGCGAGGAGTGGGCGATGCTCGGCTCCACCACGACGATCTGGATCGTCGTCCCCCTCGTCATCGGGCTGCTCTCGCTGCGGCGGTCAGAGGTGAAGTAGGGCGCGCTCGGCGTCGGGCACCGCGTGCCGTAGGAACCCCTGTCCCGGGGCGCTCGCCGGACGGGCCACCCGGGCCGGTCGTGGGGGTGTTCCCGTTGTCGAGGCGGACACCTGGGTCGGCGGATCCGGGCGCTCAGCAGGCGTCGCTGAAGTGGTGCAGGACCTCGCCCCTGCCCACCTCGATGAAGTCCACGCGACTCGTGTCAGTGACCTGCTCGACGGGCCCCAGTGAGAAGGCGATCCAGTCCGCGCCCTCCTTGACGAAGACCCAGCCCACGCCCTGGTCGTCGGCCCGGACCTGGGCCAAGAGCTCGCCGTAGGTCGCCATGAGGGCCCGGTGGCTGCTGCCGACGCCGATGCCGTCGGCGGTCTCCAAGCCGTCCTCGTCGGTTCCGAGCGCGCTGATGGTGCCGTCCTGGTCGGCGGAGACGTACAACCCGTCGGAGAGCTCTCCGCGCCACAGCCAGTCGTTGCCCTCGCACGGTGGGTCCTGGTCGGCCACCAGGTAGCCCTGTCGGATGTATCCGGAGACCTGCCTGCCGACCTCGACCGGCTCGATGCCGCCGAGCACGATGTTGCCGAGCTCGAGGGGTGCACCGTCCGGACCCTCCGGAGCAGCGGGGGACCAGGAGGGCAACCCTGCGGCCGCACGGTCGTTGCGGTTCGCGGTCGATCCGAATGCGCTCATCGCGTCGACCACGTCGTGCAGCGCTGCGGTGCTCTCGCGCAGGTACTGCCTGCGTTGCTCCTCGGGACGAGACCCGCTCCCGCCCTCGTTGCTGCCCGTCTCGACCAGCACGGCTGTGCCCGACCGGACGACCTGCACCAGACCGAGACCGACGGCCGGTTCGGTGCCCATCAGGTAGTGGAGCACTACCGCCGCCGAGTCCTCGGTCAGATCGGTCGTCACGACTTCGGCCAGGGTGGTGTACCCGTCGCCGGTGTCCTGCGTCGGGCAGCTCCGGTAGAGGTCCGTCACCGACGCTGCGTACTCGCGTGCGGTGACCGCTGAGCCAAAGGTGAGGAGCATTCGCGAGCGGTGGTCCTCGGGGTTGGTCCACACGGCTGACAACCGGTCGCTGCCGTTCGGGACGAAGATCGTGGTTCCGCAGGCGGTCAGGGTCAGGGGTGGGAGCTTCCGTGAGGGCCCCTCGAGCCCGTTCGGTCCGCCCTCGTCCTCGCCTGGTCCGGGCCAACCTTCGGCGAGCGCGAAGTCGGACGGAATCACGGCGCCCGCGGGAACCTGGGCCCTTTGCGGTCCGGGGTCGCTGGGGGCGTTCGGCTTCGCGGACGTGGGCGGTGTCGAGCTTCTTGCCTCCCCATCCTCGTTGATGCTGTCTACGCCCTCCCTGCCGGCGCAGCCGGTTGCGAGGGCGACGGACAGAGCCAGCACGAGAAGTACGTGGCGCGAGCGAAGTGGTGCGTCCATAGCCGTGAGACGCTTCAGCCGGCGACGAGGTTGCCCTGGCGCCGCCCGGATCGGGTCAGTACTGCCACCAGGCCGGCATGTCTTCGGCTCGCTGGGTGAGGTCGGCGGGAGCGCCGATGCCGAGACCGGGGTCACCGGCCAGTGACACCATCTCCTCGACCAGCACAGGTCCGTCGAGCTGACGAGGGTCGCCCGTGACCGGGTGCCCGGTCCAGGATGCACGCACCATCACGCCCGCGCGCCAGCGAGTCACAGTGATGCTCCCGGGGTCGGCGCCGTCGGCATGTGTCCAGGCGACCAGTGCACCGCCGGAGGGCGCGCAGCCGTCGCTCTCGGCGCAGCGCGCTTCACGTCGAAGGCTTGCCCCCCGGAGCTCCCGCTGCGCCGGCCGCAACGCGACCCGCAGCGTCGTCGCTGCCCAACCACCCTGAGGCGGGAACTGCATGATGATGCCGACCTCCGGCGGAGTCGTCCGCGGGTCGGGACCGGCCGTCGCGGCGTCCCAGGCAGTGTGGTCCTGCGTGAGCAGAGCGAGCGTGGCTGGCGTGGCGGGATCGCTCAGGACTGGGCCGGGCAGATCGCGGCCCGGGGTGGCCGGGTCGTCGTACACCTCGAACCGAGCACCCTGCGCCAAGGCCTCGGTCGTCGTGACTGGCGCGACCCTTGGATCGGTGACCAGCCCGACGAGCTCGTCCACAGAGACCGGCAGATCGAGCTCGCGCGGGTCGCCGGTGATCATCGGGCCGGCGAACGACGCAACCACGGCAGTGGACCCCGATCGGTGCAGCGCCATGACGCTCCCGGGATCCTCCCCGGGATGGCCGGTGTCCCATCGGAGCGAGACGCCCTGGATCCTGGCGCAGCTGAGGGCTGCGGATGCGCAGGAGCGCAGAGGGCGGTACTCACGCATTCCCGGCGAGGCCCACGGGGCCGTGAAGACCTCCACGAGGTCGCCGTCGTCGCCCTCGGAGGGACGGAACCTCACCCGCACGCCCACGGCGTCCTCCCCGAGCCGGCCAAGGGTCGAGGCGGTCATCGGCTCGGCGCTGCTGGCCTCACCCTCGATGTGCTCGTCGACCAGCCACGCCAACGCAGGTGGCGTGAGCCGTCCGCTCGGTTCTGCTGCCCCGGGCGGGTGTCGGTCCGCGCCACAGGAACCCAGTGCCGCCCCGCTGATGAGCACCGCGAGCGCCAGCGCGCTCACGCGCATCCCCATCAAGAGGTCCCGACGATCACTGGGCCGCACGCCGGCCGTGCCGCCCGATCTGCAGGATCTCCGGCGGGGGACCGACCGAGCTCACCGGCCTCTGCGTCGGCAACCAGGCGTCGGAGTAGAGGACTGCGCCGCGGGGAGGCTGCTCGATCTGGCGGCCGGGAGCCACGAAGAGCGGGTCCTGCAGGTGCGAGGCGGGGGGCCGCAACGGCCTCCCGTCGTTGAACAGGGCCCGGACGGTCCCGACGCACAGACCCAGCGCGATCGCCAGGAGCAGCCACATGAAGGCCATGCCTCCATGGTGCGCCTCGTCGCGCCCGGTGGGAAGGGCCGCGTGTCACCATCCGCAGTACGTCGGCACGAACCCGCGCAGCGCGGCCCGACGCTCGTCACCGATGGGCAGGTAGAACGCCGCGCCCGGCGGCAGGTCGGGTCCGGTCACGCGTACCGGAACAAGGGTGCCGACCTTGTCGTCGGCCAGCGCGTGCGGGTCGCACCGACTGGGGATCAGTCGCAGGACGACCTCCACCGGAGGGTCGTCAGGACCGAGGGGATATGTGACTCCCTCGTCGACGTGGGCCGAGCCGGGGACCTGTCGGAACAGCACCGTGTCCTCGAAGCCCGCGAACGCGACCTCGTCCTGCGCGCCGGTGGGAGTCAGGGTCACCGGCAGCTCGTAGACGGAGTTCCTGCCCTCGCCGGCGATGCGTACGGTCCCGAGCTCGAGGGTCGCCGCCTCGCCCAGCCGTTCCTCCGCGCAGTCGCGGTCCATGAAGAGGGCGACGGCGCCGTAGCGGTCGGTCGCCGTGGTGGTCGACTGCAGCTCGGGTCCGTCGTCGATGCGGTAGGTCAACCGGACCTCAACGTCCGACCCGGTGCCGCACCCTGACGTCGGCAGCTCGAACTCGAGGTCCGCCTCGTTCTCGAACGACTTCTCGCCGGCCCACGTGATCGTGCCGAACCGCGGCGACTCGATGTCGGCGTGGGTGACGGTGACGCGCCGCTCAGCGTCGTTCACCAGGCGTACGAAGAGGGTGCGTCCCTCGCGCTGCAACCGCGACTGGTCGACGTACGCCGCGAGGCCCTCAGGGAAGGGCGTCGTCCGCGCCTCGTCAGGCTCGTCGGTGGCACCGCACCCGAGCACGGTGGCACCCAGGAGCAGGAGCAACGTGGCGACGCGGCGCATGTCCGCAGCATTCCACGGCAGTCGGCGATACTCGCCGCATGCGTCGTCATCTGTGGTGGGTCCTGGGCCTCGTACTGGTGTGCAGCGGCGTCGTGATCATGCTGTCCGCCCAGGCCGGTCCCGACGACTTCGGGTGGTTCGCCTACACCCCGCTCAGCGACGACCCCGACTGGCACATGGGCTGGAGCGACCCCATGAGCAACGGGTCTGCGCTCATCGTGACGCCGTGGCAGGTGGCCGGCTCAGCGGTCGTGGCCCTGGGGCTGGTGGTCATCGCCGGGGGAGTGGGCTTCCGGCTCGGCCAGCGCCGGTCTCGGCGAGCTGCTTGATCGCGGCGAGCGTCCGGGGGATCCCGGCGTGGGCCTGCCGGGTGCGGTCCTCGATCTCGTCCGCGGCGCTGTCGCCGTACTTCTCGGCGAACATCGACTGACCTGCGGGGAGGAACTCCCACGTCTCGGTCAGGCGCGTGCCCGCTCCCTCAGCCTCGAGGAGGAAGCCCCACCGCACGAAGCCCTGGCCCACGACCCAGGCGAACTCGCGGCCGGGGTCGGCTGCCACGACCCGCGACCGGGTCTCCCACGTGCGGTCCGGGAGCTCGTTGCGCCCGGTGAACCACGCCCCGACGCGACCCGCCTCCGTCTCGTCGTCCCACCAGCAGCCGGTGCAGACGGGACTCCACTCGCCGGTGCGGGTGATGTCGCTGACGAGGTCGTAGACCGCCTCGGGGGAGGCCGCGATGACCACGCCGTCCTGGTGGGTCCGTGACTGTGGTGCTTGCGTCATCCGCGCTCACTGCGCTGCCGACGGCTGCCGCCGTGCCAGTCCTCCTGCTTGCCGATGGTGTCGGGGTCCACACCGAAGCCGATCAGCTGCGGGCGCTCGCGCAGGCTGCGCTTGAGCTCGGCGAAGCCGGGGAAGCGGGCCAGGCCGACCACGTGGTCCCACAGCTCGCCGGCCTGCTCGGGCTCGGGGAGCCGGCTGATCACGGGGCCGAAGAACGCCACGCCGTCCGGCGGCTCGAAGTGGATGATCGGGGTCCCGACGTCCTTGCCGGTCAGCGCGCGCGCCTCGTCGCCGTCCGCACGGATCGCGTCGTCCCAGGAGGTGTCGTCGAGGGCGTCGACCAGGTCGGTGGGCAGGCCGACCTCGATGAGGACGGGCTCGAGGAACTCCCGCGTACCGTGCCGGTGGCGATCGGTCTCGTCGTCCGCGTCCTCGGCGGGCGGGGCGTCGAAGATGTGGGCGCCCAGCGAGGCCTGCAGCGCGTCCAGCGCCTCGGCTCCGTGCTCGTGACGAGCCCGTGCGGCGACGCGCAGCAGGCGCAGGCCGGCGGTGTGACCCGCCTCGTACTCCGGCGGGAAGTGCGCGTCGTAGTCGATGTGTTCGTTGATCAGGCGCAGCGAGATGAAGCGCCAGTCCACCGTCAGGTCGCGCTCGGCCTGCACCATCCGGACCCACTTGCTGGTCAGCCAGCAGAAGGGGCACACCGGGTCGAAGTAGAAGTGGATGTCAGATGCCATGGATCGAGACTAGGGCCCACCCCTAGCTGTGATGCCCAGTCACGTTGTGCGATCGGGCACGGCGAGCCGTAGATAGGTGAAGGCCTCCCGGTGTGGAGTGGAGCTGTCTAGGACTTCACTTCCAGAGGGAGGCCTTCATGGCCCACGTTAACGCGGCTTTGACCCCGAAGCACCGACTCCGCCTGGCACGGCTCATCGTCGATGACGGCTGGACTCCGGCTCGAGCGGCCGAGTTCTTCAACGTCACCTGGCGCACCGCGGACAAGTGGGCTCAGCGCTACCGCGACGAAGGACCCGCCGGGATGAACGACCGATCCTCGGCCCGCCACATCCAGCACGCGAAGACACCACGGCCGGTAGTGCGCAAGATCGTGCACCTGCGCTGGAAGCAACGACTCGGACCGGCCCCGATCGCAGCCAAGCTGGGCATGCCGGCCTCGACCGTGCACGCGGTGCTCGTTCGGTGTCGGCTCAATCGGCTCACTCACATCGACCGGGTCACTGGCGAGCCAGCACGCCGCTACGAGCGCGAGCGGCCCGGCGAGCTGATCCATGTCGACGTCACCAAGTTCGGCAACATCCCCGACGGCGGCGGCTGGCGCTACA
>NZ_JAIGQB010000007.1 GCF_021083185.1 Nocardioides furvisabuli
TAACGTGGGCCATGAAGGCCTCCCTCTGGAAGTGAAGTCCTAGACAGCTCCACTCCACACCGGGAGGCCTTCACCTATCTACGGCTCGCCGTGCCCGATCGCACAACGTGACTGGGCATCACAACTAACCCGGCGTTACATCTGGACGGGCATGCGGCTGTCCCGCCTGCGGCTCAGCCGCTCCGGCGCCGCTGCGAGGCGGGGAGGACGTACGGCGCCAGGTCGTCGATGGACGTCCCGAACCGGCGGCACGTGTCGGACTGCTCCCGGTGCAGCCGCGCCAGTGCCGCCTGCCGACCCGCTCCGCAGTCGTACGAGGTGATGCGGGAGACGCCGAGCTTGAAGCCGCCGAGGAAGTCCTGGCGCTCCTTCTCCTTGCGCAGCACCTGTCTGGCCGCCGCTGGGTCCTCGGGGTACTTCAGCAGACCGTCGACCTCGAAGACGTGCCTGCCCACCCGCAGGTCGCACCAGGCCTCGCGGCGCCCGTCAGAGATGCCGAACTGGGCGTGCGGAACCCCGACGCCCAGCTCGAGCACGAGCTCGCGACCCACGGACTCGAGGTAGCTCTCAGCACCCGCGTCGGCGTGCTCGATGCACCAGCGCATCACCGTGCTCCCCGGCCAGCAGTGCATCCGTGCGAAGGCCTCCGCCAGCTCGTCGCGGGTCACGCCGAGCCGGAGCGCGGCGTCGCAGGCCGCGAGGCCGGCGGCCCGCCCGTGCTCGCGGGCCATGTCAAGGGCGGTTCGCGCCGGGTCCAGCAGGCGCAGTCCGGCGACCTGGACCACCTCGGCGCGGACGTACGGAGCACGGTGGTGCTTGATCCCGGCCCGCACCGCGTCGCCGTGCACCTTGGCCCGGCTGATGTGGATCAGCGCCGAAGCCGGCGCCGGGGCGCCCATCTCTAGCACGATCGAGGAGGAGTCGTGGCTGAACACGTACGACGTCGCCTGCAGGGTGAGGGTGGCGGCACGGATGCGCAGGAGTGGTCTCTCCCGGTAGGGCTCTGCGGCGTCCCACACCTCGCGGTCGGCGAGCACCCCGCGACGCACCGGGACCAGGCGCCCGGCGCGCACGAGGCGGCGTACGTCGCCCCGGTGCGGCACCAGCTCCAGTGCCTGCGCGTGGGTGATCAGGCCGTGCTGGCGCCGGAGGAGGGAGAAGGCGGGGAGGTACATGGGTCCAAGGCTCACCGGGCTGGCACCTGTCCCGCGACCGGGGCGCCGACCGCCTGTGGAAAGAGGCCGGCACCCGGCGCCTGTGGAGGATCGGTGGCCCGGTCTCGGGGCTCGGCTCCGTCGCCGGTTGCGGATGTAACGCCGGGTTCGTGCCTGTTCTACCTATGCTCTGCGGGGGTGCCTACAGGCACCAACCCGGCGTTGCAGCGGGGCCGGCGTAGGGACGGAAGGGCACGGCGCCCACCGCCACGCCGCGTGTCGTCCCCGGCCCCGCAGCCGGGGCGGGTTAGCGTGGGCACACGAACACGTGTTCGGACGGATCTGACGGGACGAGGTGGGACGACGTGCGGGTGCTCGGCATCGACCCCGGCCTCACCCGGTGCGGCGTGGGCGTCGTCGACGGCAGCATCGGCCGCCCGCTGACGATGGTCGACGTGGGCGTCATCCGCACCAGCTCCAGCCTCCCGATCGCGCAGCGTCTGGTCACCATCGAGCGCGGCCTCGACGCGTGGATCGAGGAGCACCGCCCCGACGCGGTCGCCGTCGAGCGCGTCTTCGCCCGCTCCGACGTCAGCACCATCATGGGCACCGCCCAGGCCAGCGGCATCGCCCTGGTGGTCGCGGCGCGGCGTGGCCTGCCCATCGCGCTGCACACCCCCAGCGAGGTCAAGGCGGCCGTGTCCGGCAACGGCCGCGCCGACAAGGCGCAGGTCGGCGCGATGGTGGTGCGCATCCTGCGCCTGACCGAGCTGCCCAGGCCCGCCGACGCCGCCGACGCCCTGGCCCTGGCCATCACCCACGTGTGGCGCGGCGGTGCGCAGTCCCGCCTCGACGCGGCGGTGGCCGCCAACCGACGACCTGTGAGGACCCGATGATCGCCTTCGTCCGCGGCGAGGTCGCCGCCGTCACGCTCAACAGCGCCGTGCTCGAGGTCGGCGGGGTCGGCCTCGAGCTGATGTGCACGCCCGGCACGCTCGCCACGCTGCGGGTGGGTCGACAGGCCATGCTGCCCACCAGCATGGTGGTGCGCGAGGACAGCCTCACCGTCTTCGGCTTTCTCGACGACGACGAGAAGCAGGTCTTCGAGATCGTGCAGACCGCCTCCGGTGTCGGTCCGAAGGTCGCCCAGGCGATCGTCGCGGTGATGAGCCCCGACGACGTACGCCGTGCCATCACGACCGAGGACGTCAAGGCGCTCACCCGTGTCCCCGGCATCGGGCAGAAGGGCGCCCAACGCATCATCCTCGAGCTCAAGGACCGCATCGGCCCTCCCGTCGGCGCCCACCCCTCGCCGGCCTCGCAGCCGGCCGGCGCTCCGTGGCGCGACCAGGTCCAGCAGGGCCTCATCGGCCTCGGCTGGTCGGCGAAGGAGTCCGAGAAGGCGGTCGAGGCCGTCGCGCCCGACGCGGGGGAGGCGCCCGACGTCGGCGCCCTCCTGCGCGCTGCGCTGCGCACGCTGAGCAAGGCGTGAGGTCCGGGCCCCGATGAACTGGGACGACACCGACGAGGACACCTACGACGACGTCGAGCTGAGCGAGGCCGAGATCGGCCACCTCCAGCGGCTCACCGACGCCGATGCCGACGGTGACGAGCGCGCCGTCGAGGCCGCACTGCGCCCGAAGACCCTGGACGAGGTGGTCGGGCAGGTCCGCGTACGCGACCAGCTGGGGCTCGTCCTCGAGGCGGCCCGCCGCCGTGGCCGGGCGCCCGACCACGTCCTGCTCTCCGGTCCGCCCGGACTGGGCAAGACGACGCTGGCGATGATCATCGCCGCCGAGATGAGCACCCCGCTGCGTCTCACCAGCGGCCCGGCGATCACCCACGCCGGCGACCTGGCCGCCATCCTCTCCGGGCTCAACGAGGGCGACGTGCTCTTCGTCGACGAGATCCACCGGATGTCGCGCCCGGCCGAGGAGATGCTCTACATGGCCATGGAGGACTTCCGGGTGGACGTGATCATCGGCAAGGGCCCCGGCGCGACCGCCATCCCGCTGGAGATCCCGCCCTTCACCCTGGTCGGTGCCACCACGCGCGCGGGCCTGCTCCCCGGGCCGCTGCGCGACCGCTTCGGCTTCACCGCCCATCTCGAGTTCTACGAGCCTCACGAGCTCGACCAGATCGTGCACCGCTCGGCCGGGCTGCTCGGAGTGCACCTCACCGTCGACGGCTCCAGCGAGATCGCGTCGCGCTCGCGCGGCACCCCGCGCATCGCCAACCGGCTGCTGCGCCGGGTCCGCGACTACGCCCAGGTCCGCGCCGACGGCGTGCTCAGCCTGCCGGTGGCGCAGGCCGCGCTGGAGCTCTTCGAGGTCGACGAGTCCGGCCTCGACCGCCTCGACCGCGCGGTCCTCGACGTCCTGTGCCGCCGCTTCGGGGGGGGACCGGTCGGCATCTCGACGCTCGCCGTCGCCGTCGGCGAGGAGCGCGAGACCGTCGAGGAGGTGGCCGAGCCGTTCCTGGTCCGCAGCGGACTGCTCGCGCGTACGCCCCGCGGACGCGTCGCGACGCCCGCGGCGTGGCACCACCTCGGGCTCACGCCTCCCGCGATGCCCACCGTCGACTCCACGCTCTTCGACGACGTGTGAGGCCTCGGGCCGGCGCCGCGTAGACTCCACGCGCTCCGTCCCCCACTCCTCAGGAGAGCCCCGACCGTGAACGACATCGCCGCCCTCATCCCCCTGGTGGCCATCCTCGCCCTCTTCTGGTTCATGGTGGTCCGCCCGCAGCAGCGCCGGCAGAAGGAGGTCGTGCGCCTGCAGGAGAGCATCCAGGTAGGCCAGCGCGTGATGATGTCGTCCGGCATCTTCGGCACCGTCGTCTCCCTCACCGACGACCGCGCCCACCTCGAGATCACCCACGGCACGGTCATCGAGATCGCCCGCGCCGCCATCGCGAAGGTCGACCAGCCCGTGGCCGTCGAGCCCGGCGAGCCCGGCGATGCCTGATCGGCGTACGGCCCAGGAGGCGCTCGAGCGCCTCACCGTGGACGTGCCGGACTGGCCCGAGAAGGGCGTGACCTTCAAGGACATCACCCCGGTCCTGGCCGACCACCACGCCTTCTCCGCGATCATCACCGCGCTCGCCGCGGCCGGTCGTGACGACCACGGCAACGTCGTGGTCGACAAGGTCGTGGGCATGGAGGCCCGCGGCTTCATCCTCGCCGCGCCCGTCGCGCTCGCGCTCGGCATCGGTTTCGTCCCGGTCCGCAAGGCCGGCAAGCTGCCGCGTGAGGCCCACGCGGTCTCCTACTCACTGGAGTACGGCGAGGCGATCCTCGAGGTCCACCGAGACGCCATCGGCGCGGGGGAGCGGGTGCTGATGGTCGACGACGTGCTCGCCACCGGCGGGACGGTGGAGGCCACCCGCCAGCTCATCGAGGCCTGCGGCGGCGTCGCCACCGGCGCGTCGGTGCTGATGGAGCTGTCCTTCCTCGACCCGCGCGCAGTCACCGGCGCCCTTCCGATCTCCACCCTGCTGACCGTCTGAGAGCGGTCACGGGGTCGTCGGCGCACGACTGCGCCACTGCCGTCACTAGACTGGGGTGATGGCTGAGGAGCAGGTGCCCACGCAGGAGCCGAAGGCGCCCCTGACAGCGCGCAGCATGCGCGCACGCCTGGCCCGCGTCGGGACCAAGCCGCCCTCGTCCAACCCGGTCCTGGAGCCGCTCTTCCGGGCGGTGCGGGCGAACCACCCGAAGGCCGACCTCGCGCTCCTCGAACGCGCCTACGCGGTCGCCGACAAGTGGCACACCGGCCAGATGCGCAAGAGCGGTGACCCCTACATCACCCACCCCCTCGCGGTGACCACGATCCTCGCCGACATCGGCATGACCGAGCCGACCCTGGTCGCAGCGCTGCTGCACGACACGGTGGAGGACACCCCCTACACGCTCGACGCGCTGCGGGCCGACTTCGGCGACGAGGTCGCCGTGCTGGTCGACGGCGTCACCAAGCTCGACAAGGTGCAGTACGGCGACTCGGCGCAGGCCGAGACGATCCGCAAGATGATCGTGGCGATGTCGCGCGACATCCGGGTGCTGGTCATCAAGCTCGCCGACCGCCTGCACAACATGCGCACGCTCCGTTACGTCCCGGCGGCCTCGCAGGAGCGCTCCTCGCGCGAGACCCTCGACATCTACGCCCCCCTCGCGCACCGCCTCGGCATGAACACGCTGAAGTGGGAGCTCGAGGACCTCGCCTTCGCCACGCTGCACCCGAAGATCTACGACGAGATCGTGCGGATGGTCGCCGAGCGGGCGCCGTCGCGCGACCAGTTCCTCGCCGAGGTGGTCGAGGACATCGAGGAGGACCTCAAGGGCGCGCGCATCACCGCGAAGGTCACCGGGCGCCCGAAGCACTACTACTCGATCTACCAGAAGATGATCGTCGGCGGCCGCGACTTCTCCGACATCTACGACCTGGTCGGCATCCGCATCCTCGTCGAGGAGGACCGCGACTGCTACAGCGCGCTCGGCGTGATCCACTCGCGGTGGAACCCCGTGCTGGGGCGCTTCAAGGACTACGTCGCGATGCCGAAGTTCAACATGTACCAGTCCCTCCACACGACGGTGATCGGTCCGCAGGGCAAGCCGGTCGAGGTGCAGATCCGCACCTTCGCCCAGCACCGTCGCGCGGAGTACGGCGTCGCGGCGCACTGGAAGTACAAGGAGAACTCCAAGGCCGGCGTCGACACCGACCGCCTCGGAGACAAGGACGACCTCACCTGGCTGCGCCAGCTCCTCGACTGGCAGAGCGAGGTCGAGGACCCGGGCGAGTTCCTGGAGTCCCTGCGCTTCGAGATGAACCAGCAGCAGGTCTACGTCTTCACGCCCCGCGGCGACGTCATCCCGCTGCCGGTGGGCGCCACCCCCGTCGACTTCGCGTACGCCGTCCACACCGAGGTCGGCCACCACACGATCGGTTCACGGGTCAACGGGCGTCTGGTGCCGCTGGAGTCGACGCTCGACAACGGTGACGTGGTGGAGGTCTTCACCTCCAAGGCCCCGACGGCCGGCCCGTCGCGCGACTGGCTCAACTTCGTGCAGTCACCGCGCGCCCGCTCCAAGATCCGCCAGTGGTTCACCAAGGAGCGGCGCGAGGAGGCGATCGAGCGCGGCAAGGACCAGATCGCCAAGCTCATGCGCAAGGAGGGCCTGCCCCTCACCCGGCTGATGACCCATGACGTGCTCGCCCTGGTGGCCGAGCACTTCCACCACGCCGACGTGTCCGCGCTCTACGCAGCGGTCGGCGAGGGCAACCTCAGCGCCCAGGCCGTCGTACGCCGCGTGATCGACCTGCACGGGGGTGACGACGGCGCGGCCGAGGACATGTCCGAGGCCGTCACGATCACCGGCCGCTCCCGCGCCAAGCGCTCCCCGACGGACTCCGGCGTCATCGTGCCGGGCGTCGACGACCTCTGGGTCAAGCTCGCCAAGTGCTGCACCCCGGTGCCGCCCGACCCCATCCTGGGCTTCGTGACCAAGGGCGGGGGAGTCTCGGTGCACCGCCGCGACTGCACCAACGCCTCGAGCCTGCTCGGCCAGCCCGAGCGGGTGCTGGAGGTCGAGTGGGCGCCGACGTCGCAGTCGACCTTCCTGGTCAACATCCAGGTCGAGGCCCTGGACCGGGCGCGCCTGCTCTCCGACATCACGATGGCGCTCTCCGACGCCCACGTGAACATCCTCAGCGCGACCCTCTCGACCACCCGCGACCGGGTGGCCAAGAGCCGGTTCTCCTTCGAAATGGCCGACGCCGCCCACCTCGACGGCGTGCTGCGTGCCGTACGCGCCGTGCCGGGCGTGTTCGACGCCTACCGCGTCACGTCCTGACCACCGCCGAGCGGGCACTTCCTCGCGCTGGAACACGGCGACCGGGCACTTCCTCGCGCTGTCAGCGCAACGAAGTGCCCGGTCGAGGCCTCTGGGCGCGAGGAAGTGCCCGCTCAGCCGAAGTCGGCGGCCGCCTTGCGTGCCATGTCGAGGAAGGCCTGCTTGTTGGCGAGCTCGGACTCGAGGTCCTTGGCGCGCTTGGTGTCACCGGCAGCGGTGGCCTTGTCCAGCTTGGTCTGCGTGTCTGCGATGCCCGCCTCGAGCTTGGCGATCATGTCGTCGGCACGCGCGGACTTCTCGGGGTCGCTGCGGCTCCACTGCTCGTCCTCGACCGCGCGGATGGCCTGCTCGACCTTGCGCATGCGGCCCTCGAGCTCCTTCATCCGGTCGCGCGGCACCTTGCCCGCGGCGTCCCAGCGGTCGGCGAGGTCGCGGAAGGCCTTCTTGGCGGCCTCGAGGTCCGCCCCCTCCGACTGCAGCAGCGGGACCAGCTTCTCGGCCTCGACCAGGATCTCCTCCTTGACCACGGCGTTCGCGGCGAACTCCTCGTCGAGCGCGGCGTTGGTCGCGTCGCGGGCACCGAAGAACGTGTCCTGCGCGCCGCGGAAGCGCTGCCAGAGCTGGTCGTCGACCTCGCGGGGGGCGGGGCCGGCGGCCTTCCACTCGCGCATCAGGTCGCGGTACTTGCCGGCCGTGGGACCCCACTCGGTCGAGCCCGACAGCGCCTCGGCCTCCGTGACCAGCCGCTCCTTGATGACTCGCGCGGAGTCGCGGCGCTCGTGCTCCTCGGCGAAGTGCGCCTTGCGGTGACGGGTGTAGGTCGTGCGGGCGGTGGAGAAGCGACGCCACAGCGCGTCGTCGGTGGCGCGGTCGAGGCGGGGGAGCTCCTTCCACGTCGCGAGCAGGTCGCGCAGGCGGTTGGCGCCGTTGCGCCAGTCGGTTCCGGCGGCGAGCTTCTCGGCCTCCGCGACCAGCTTCTCCTTCTCCGCCCTGGACTCCGCGGCCTTCTGCGCGCGCTCCTCCTTGCGGGCGGCGCGCTGCACGGCGATGACCGGGCCGAGCGCGTCGAGCCGCGCGGCGAGGGAGACGAGGTCGCCGACCGCGTGGGCGTCGACGACCTGCTCGCGCAGCGACTTCACCGACGACGCGGCCTCCTCGGGGGCCAGCCGGCCCGACGCGACCCGCTGCTCGAGGAGGTGGACCTTGCCCTCGAGCTCGTCGAAGCGCTTGGTGAAGAACTCCAGTGCTTCCTCGGGCGTGCCGGCCTCGTAGGAGCCGACGGAACGCTCCCCGTCGGCGGTGCGGACATAGACGGTGCCGTCCTCGGCCACCCGACCCCAAGGCATCTCAGCGGGGGCCGAATCGTCTCGGGACTGCTTGTCGGCGCTCATGGTCGCCCATCGTAGTCATGGCCCGCAGAGGCCTCGGTAGGCTTCCCACCCGAGGCGGGCACGACCACGCCCCACCGACCACCGACACGCGAGACAAGCAAGGACTGACGCCCGTGTTCATCGCCGGCTTCCCCGCCGGGCCCTGGGGGACCAACTGCTACGTCGTGGCGACGGGTCCCGGGTCCGAGTGCGTCGTGATCGACCCCGGCAAGGACGCCGCCGAGGGCGTCGCCCAGGTGGTGCGCGAGCACAAGCTCAAGCCCGTCAGCGTGCTCGTCACGCACGGCCACGTCGACCACATGTGGTGCGTCGCGCCGGTCGCCGGCACCTACGACGCCACCGCCTGGATCCACCCGGCCGACCGCCACCTGCTCAGCGACCCGATGGCGGGGATGAGCCGCGAGACCACGCAGATGCTGCTGGGCGGTGACTACTCGTGGGCCGAGCCCGACGACGTACGCGAGCTGGCGGACCTCGCCGAGCTCGAGCTGGCCGGCATGCGGTTCGTGGTCGACCACACCCCCGGCCACACCGAGGGCTCGGTGACCTTCCGCTCGCCGTACGCCCAGCAGGACGTCTCCGAGGTGATGTTCTCCGGCGACCTGCTGTTCGCCGGCTCCATCGGCCGCACCGACCTGCCCGGTGGCGACCACGCCACGATGCTGCGCAGCCTCACCGACAAGGTGCTGCCGCTGGCCGACGACATCGTGGTGCTGCCCGGCCACGGCGAGCAGACCTCGATCGGTCGCGAGCGCGCCACCAACCCCTATCTCCAGGACCTGTGATGAACACCCCACGACGTTCTTCTCCTCCGCTTCGCTCCTCCGAACAACGCCGCAGGGACCCCGCATGAGCAAGATCAGCCCGCTGAGCGGGTTTCCCGAGCTGCTGCCTGCGCAGCGTGCCGTCGAGCGCGAGGTCATCGCGTCGGTCTCGCGCACCTTCGAGCTGCACGGCTTCGCCAACATCGAGACGCGCGTCGTCGAGCCGATCGAGCGGCTGGCCAAGGGAGGTGAGGTCGACAAGGAGATCTACGTCCTCCAGCGCATCGCGGCCGAGCCCGACGCGAAGGCCGACCTCGGCCTGCACTTCGACCTCACCGTCCCCTTCGCACGCTACGTCCTCGAGCACGCCGGGCACCTTCAGTTCCCGTTCCGCCGCTTCCAGGTCCAGCCGGCCTGGCGCGGCGAGCGCCCCCAGGAGGGTCGCTACCGGCAGTTCACCCAGGCCGACGTCGACATCGTCGGGCGCGACGAGCTGCCCTTCCACCACGACGTCGAGGTGATGTCGGTGATGGTCGACGCGCTCGGCCGGCTGCCGATCCCGCGCGTGTCGTTCCAGTTCAACAACCGCAAGCTCATCCAGGGCTTCTACCGCGGCCTGGGCATCGACGACGTCACCGAGGCCATCCGCGTCATCGACAAGCTCGACAAGCTGCCCGAGGACGAGGTCGCCAGGCTGCTCGTCGAGCGCGTCGGCACCACGCCCGGGCAGGCACAGCGGTGCCTGGAGCTGGCGACCATCCGCGTGCCGGACACCTCGTTCGTCGAACAGGTCCGCGCGCTCGGGGTCAGCGACGAGCTGCTCGACCAGGGCCTCGAGGAGCTCGCCGCCGTGGTCGAGGGCTGCCGAGCCGTGGCCGGCGACCGCGTCGGGGTGGAGGCCAACCTGCGCATCGCGCGCGGCCTGGACTACTACACCGGCACCGTCGTCGAGATCTTCATGGAGGGCTACGAGCGCCTGAAGTCCGTCGGCGGGGGAGGGCGCTACGACGCGCTCGCCAGCGACGGGCGTACGACCTATCCCGGCGTCGGCGTCTCCTTCGGCGTCTCGCGCACCCTCGTCCCGCTCCTCGCCGACGGCGTGCTGTCCGGAAGCCGCCCGGTGCCGAGCGCCGTGCTCGTCGCGCTCAACACCGAGGACGAGCGGGCCGCCAGCACCGCGGTGGCCGCCGCGCTGCGTGCCCGCGACATCGCCTGCGAGGTCGCCCCGGAGCCGGCGAAGTTCGGCAAGCAGATCCGGTTCGCCGAGAGGCGCGGCATCCCCTTCGTCTGGTTCGTCCAGGCCGACGCCGAAACCGGTCAGCAGAGCCACCAGGTCAAGGACATCCGCTCCGGTGAGCAGGTCGACGCCGACCCCGCCACCTGGGCCCCGCCGGAGGCAGACCTCCGGCCGACCATCAACACCGAGGAGACCCCCAAGTGATCCGCACCCATGACGCCGGCGCCCTGCGCGTCGAGCACGTCGGCCAGACCGTGACGCTCGCCGGGTGGGTGGCGCGCCGGCGCGACCACGGCGGCGTGGCGTTCCTCGACCTCCGCGAGGCGAGCGGCGTCGTCCAGGTCGTGGTCCGCGACGAGGCGGTCGCCCACAGCCTGCGCAGCGAGTACTGCATCAAGGTGACCGGCGAGGTCGTGGCCCGCAAGGACGGCAACCAGAACCCCAACCTCGCCACCGGCGACATCGAGGTCGTCGCGACCGAGCTGGAGGTGCTCTCCTCCTCCGAGCCGCTGCCGTTCCCCATCGACGACGCGTCCGGCCACAAGGGCGGCGAGGTCGGCGAGGAGGCGCGCCTCAAGCACCGCTACCTCGACCTGCGCCGCTCCGGTCCCAACGCCGCGCTGCGGCTGCGCAGCAAGATCAACAAGGCCGCGCGCGACGTGCTCGACGCTCGCGACTTCGTCGAGGTCGAGACGCCCACGCTGACCCGCTCGACCCCCGAGGGGGCGCGCGACTTCCTCGTGCCCGCGCGCCTGGCGCCCGGCAGCTGGTACGCCTTGCCGCAGAGCCCGCAGCTGTTCAAGCAGCTGCTGATGGTCGGCGGCATGGAGCGCTACTACCAGATCGCGCGCTGCTACCGCGACGAGGACTTCCGCGCCGACCGCCAGCCCGAGTTCACCCAGCTCGACATCGAGATGAGCTTCGTGGACCAGGAGGACGTCATCACGCTGATGGAGGACGTCCTGGAGGCCATGTGGGCCCAAGCCGGTCACACCATCGAGCGGCCGCTGCCGCGGATGACGTACGCCGACGCGATGGCGAGGTACGGCTCCGACAAGCCCGACCTCCGGATGGGCCTCGAGCTCGTCGAGTGCACCGACTACTTCCAGGACACGACCTTCCGGGTCTTCCAGGCGCCCTACGTCGGCGCCGTCGTCATGCCCGGTGGCGGCAGCCAGCCGCGCCGTCAGTTCGACGCCTGGCAGGACTGGGCCAAGCAGCGCGGCGCCAAGGGCCTGGCCTACGTGACCGTCGCCGAGGACGGCGAGCTCGGAGGGCCGGTGGCCAAGAACCTCACCGACGCCGAGCGCGACGGCCTCGCCGCCCACGTGGGCGCCCAGCCGGGTGATTGCATCTTCTTCGCGGCCGGCCCGGCCAAGAGCAGCCGCGCGCTGCTCGGGGCCGCCCGCCTCGAGATCGGCCGCCGCGGCGGCATGCTCGACGACTCGGTCTTCGCCTTCACGTGGGTCGTGGACGCGCCGCTGTTCGAGCCGAGCTCGGACGCCGTCGCCAGCGGCGACGTCGCGGTCGGTGCGGGCGCCTGGACGGCCGTGCACCACGCCTTCACCAGCCCCAAGCCGGAGTTCGTCGACACGTTCGACACCGACCCCGGCAGCGCGCTGGCCTACGCCTACGACATCGTCTGCAACGGCAACGAGCTCGGCGGTGGGTCCATCCGTATCCATCGCGGCGACGTGCAGAAGCGCGTCTTCTCCGTGATGGGCCTGGGGGAGGAGGAGGCGCAGGAGAAGTTCGGCTTCCTGCTCGACGCCTTCAAGTTCGGCGCCCCGCCGCACGGCGGCATCGCCGTGGGCATGGACCGCATCGTGGCGCTGCTCGCCGGCACCGACTCGATCCGCGACGTGATCGCCTTCCCGAAGTCCGGCGGCGGCTACGACCCGCTCACCGCCGCACCCGCGCCGATCACGCCGGAGCAACGCAAGGAGGCCGGTGTGGACGCCATGCCGGAGAAGGGCGACGCCACCCCGGCCTGACAGCCACGCCCCGTACCACTGCGTCGCCGGCGCCCGCGCCGACCGCCACCGCGGTCGGGGCGGGCGCCGTCGACGTACGGGGCCGAGTGCCACAAGGACGGGCGTCGCTGGGGGCGCACGTGACAGGAACTTCCGTGCACGCGCTCCACCGGCGCAGGTTTCACCGCGCGGCGGGGGTGAACGCGTCGTAACTGGATCGTTACCCGTCGGTGATCGTCCCTGCGGTGCGGGTCACATAGAGTCCCGTCTCGGCGCTGGCCTCGGGGGACCCCCGGAGCGCGCCGGGACAAGTCCCGAACCAGATGGGGAGAGCATGTCGGCAGACACCGCAGGGCCGGAGACGCTGGGCTCGTTGAGCAACGAGCCCGCGCCGCAGGACCCCGACAGCCAGCAGGCGAAGGAGATCTCCGGCAAGTCACCGCTGCGGATCGCGCTGGGCCGCCTCGCCCGCGACAAGGTCGCCGTGGTCTGTGCCCTGGTGGTGCTGTTCTTCATCGTCTGCGCCGTCTTCGCGGGCACGATCAGCAACCTGTTCGGGGTCAGCCTCGACACCCCGCTGGCCAGCGCGCGGGTCGACGGCCTCAACAACAACCTGCCCAAGCCCGAGATGGGCCCGCCCAACGGCCCCTTCACGTGGGACCACCCGATGGGCGTGGCCCCGCGCACCGGGCAGGACAACATGGCCTACTGGCTCTACGGCTGCCGTGTGTCGCTCATGATCGCGACCACCGCGGCGATCATCGCCTCGATCGTGGGTGTCGTCGTCGGTCTGCTCAGCGGCTTCCTCGGCGGCAAGGTGGACAAGGTCCTGTCGTTCTTCATCGACATGTTCCTCACGATCCCGTTCCTGCTCGCCGCGCTGACCCTGGCGCCGATCCTCAACGAGCGGTTCAACACGGCCGACAACTACGCGACGATCCAGAAGTTCAGCCTCGTGGTCGTGCTGTCCGTGTTCGGCTGGATGGGCACCGCGCGTCTCATCCGCGGCGAGGTGCTCTCGCTGCGTGAGCGTGAGTTCGTCCAGGCCGCCCGTGTGATGGGCATGCCGACCTCGCGCATCCTCTTCAAGGAGCTGCTGCCCAACCTGGCGGCGCCCATCATCATCAGCGTCTCGCTGATGCTCCCTGCGTTCGTCGCCCTCGAGGCAGGCCTGGCCTTCCTCGGCATCGGCGTGACCGACGGCGTGTCGTGGGGGCAGATGATCCTCGACGCGGCGACCCCGGTCTACTTCCGCGACTACCCCCAGTACCTGTGGCAGCCGATGATCGGCGTCGTCGCCCTGGTGCTCTCCCTCAACCTCTTGGGCGACGCGATCCGCGACGCCCTCGACCCCAAGACCCGACGCTGAGCACTCCTCGGTCAAGGTCGCAGCACGTCGCCGGAGACGCCGTCCTCGGTGAGAACAAAAAGGAAAGGCTGGACAGCATGAAGCGGAACAAGCCGCTCGCGCTCGTCGCTGGCGCCGCTCTTCTGACCCTCGCTGCCTGTGGCG
This sequence comes from Nocardioides furvisabuli, assembly GCF_021083185.1. Lineage (GTDB taxonomy): Bacteria > Actinomycetota > Actinomycetes > Propionibacteriales > Nocardioidaceae > Nocardioides > Nocardioides furvisabuli. The sequence continues at coordinate 13,881 of NZ_JAIGQB010000007.1, forward strand.
GCGGGTCGTCGGAGAACGGTGATGGCGATGGAGGCACGGACCGAGAGATCGGCGCACAGGAGGGAGGGACCAAGGACGAGACCCGTCAGGGCCCCGCTCCCGAGGTCGAGGGCGCAGCCGCCGGTGGCACCATCACGGTGTACCTCCCCGGCGACCCGGGCCCCGACTCGCTCGACCCCACCGGTGGTTGGTCCGTCACGGGCAACTCCATCCAGCAGGCGCTCACGAGCCGTTCGCTGACCCAGTACTCGCGTGACGAGGAGGGCCAGCCCGTCCTGGTTCCCGACCTCGCCACCGACCTGGGCACGGCCAACGAGGACTTCACCGAGTGGACCTTCACGATCCGTGAGGACGCCACGTGGGAGGACGGCAAGCCCGTCACCGCCGAAGAGGTCGCGTTCGGCATCTGCCGCTCGCTCGACTCCGAGGCGTTCCCGTCGGGTCCCGGCACCGAGTACTCCAAGACGTACTTCGCCGGCGCTGCCGACTACGAGGGTCCCTACACCGGCAAGGACCCCAACTGCGAGGCCTACGACGGCATCACCGTCGAGGGTCAGGACATCACCATCGCGATGGAGACGCCCTTCCCGGACATGGACTACTGGGGCTCCTTCATGGCGATGGGCCCGGCCCCGCTCGGCAACGCCTCCAAGCCGCCGAACTACGGCAACCAGCCGCTGTCCAACGGCCCCTACAAGATCGCTCCCGGTGGCTACAAGCCCAACGAGGAGCTGCGCCTGGTGAAGAACGAGCAGTGGTCGGCCGACTCCGACCCGGCCCGTCACCAGTACGCCGACGAGTGGGTCTTCAAGTTCAACCAGGACCAGGCCAAGGTCGACGAGATCATGCTCTCGGACAACTCCGACAGCCAGACCGCCGTCGCCACCTCGCTCGGTTCGGGCAACTACAACGACGCCAACTCGCAGCTCGGCGAGCGCCTCGTGCAGCAGACGTCGCAGTGTGTCTCCACGCTGACGCCTGACTACACCAAGATCACCGAGATTGAGGTCCGCAAGGCCCTCGCCTACGCCTACCCCTACGAGGACGTGTGGATCTCGGGCGGTGAGGTTCCGGGCGTGACCCGTGACTACGCCAACTCGATCATGCCCCCCGGCATGGCGGGCAAGAAGGACTTCCAGGTCGACGGGGAGCAGATCAAGTACGACCCCGAGAAGTCCAAGGAGCTCCTGGCCGAGGCCGGCTACGGCGACAAGCCCTACGAGATCACCATGGTCTACTACGAGGTCGACCCGCTGGCCAAGGACGCCCAGGACCAGATCACCAAGGGCTTCGAGGCCGGTGGCTTCTCCGTCAAGGCCATCCCGGTCCAGGAGTCGCCGTACAACATCTGGCTCGACCCCGACAACAAGGTCAACAAGCAGCTCAACCTCCGTGGCGTCAACTGGTGCTCGGACTGGCCTGCCGGTTCGACCATGCTGCCGCCGCTGCTGAAGGGTGGCGCTGTCTACAACACCGCCTTCTTCGACGAGGCTGCGATCAACGACGAGATGGACAGCATCGCCACCCTCCCGCTCGAGGACCAGGCTGCTGCCTGGGGCGACCTGGACGAGAAGATCATGACGGACTTCTTCCCGATCATCCCGACCGCGTTCCGCAACGACCTGTTCGTCTTCGGCACCAAGATCGGCAACCCGACGGGCGATGGCTCGATCGGTGCGCCGAACTACAAGGACCTGTTCGTCATGCAGTGATCCTGGTGCTCCTGTCCGGGTCCTCGATGACCCGGTGCGCGGAGCGCCACCCAGCAACAAGTAGCAACCACTGACGGGTGGGGGCTCCCGAACCCGGGAGCCCCCACTCGCCAGCCCGGACCCCAGTAGGCTGTCGTGCCTCGGGGGTCCGACTCATCCACCATCCCCGGAGAGTGATCTGCGATGTTCGCGTATGTCGTGAAGCGGCTGATCTCGGGAGTCCTCGTCGTGGCCTTGGTCTCGATGGCGATCTTCCTGTTGTTCTGGTACGGGCCTTCGAGTCCCGCCCAGACGGTCTGCGACCGAGAGACCAGCAACCGGTGCGGCGACCGCATCGAGATCTACGAGCGCACCCTCGGTTACGACAACCCCGTCTACGAGGAGTACGGCAAGTTCGTCAAGGGCGTCTTCGTCGGTCGCACGATCACCGTCGCCTCCAACGAGTACGAGTGCACCGCGCCGTGCCTCGGCCTGAGCTTCGTCACCAAGCAGCCCGTGAAGGAAGCGCTGGTCGATCGCATCCCGGCAACCTTCTCCGTGGCCATCGGTGGCGCCTTCCTCTACCTCCTCTTCGGCATCCCCATCGGTGTGGCCGCAGCGCGACGCCGCGGGACGCTGACCGACAAGGCCCTGGTCTCGAGCTTCCTGTTCATCAGCTCGATCCCCTACTACCTCTTCGCGCTGCTGACCTGGCTCTACCTCACGATCACCTTCGAGATCCCGTTCTTCAGCAACACCGGCTACTTCTCGCCGATCACCGAGGGTCCGTGGGCATGGTTCAGCGGCCTCTTCCTGGCCTGGGTCGCGCTGGGCATCTTCGGCTGCACCCAGTACACCCGTTTCACCCGTGGCGCGATGGTCGAGGCGCTCAGCGAGGACTACATCCGCACCGCCAAGTCCAAGGGCCTGCCGACGCGCACCATCGTCTACAAGCACGGGCTCCGCGCAGCGCTGGTGCCGGTCGTCACCATCTTCGGCATCGACTTCGGCACGCTGCTCGCCGGCACGATCTTCACCGAGCGGATCTTCGAGATCCAGGGCATCGGCTGGTGGAGCCTGCAGGCCGTGCAGAACAGGGACCTTCCGGTGGTCATGGCGACCGCGCTCTTCAGCGCCGTCGTCCTGATCATCTCCAACCTGCTCGTGGACATCGTCTACAGCGTGCTCGACCCGAGGGTGAGGCTTTCGTGACCAGCGTTCCCATGACCCAGTCCGCCGTGAGCGAGGGCTCCGCGAGCGAAGGTCCCCTCCTCGTGGTCGAGGACCTGAAGGTCACGTTCCCGACCGAGGACGGTCCGGTGACCGCGGTCAGCGGCCTGTCCTACTCGGTCGAGCGGGGCAAGACCCTCGGCATCGTCGGTGAGTCCGGCTCCGGCAAGTCCGTGTCGAGCATGGCCGTGATGGGCCTGCACGACGCGAAGTCCGCGCAGATCTCCGGTTCCATCCGGGTCGGCGGCACCGAGGTCGTGGGCCTCGGCGAGTCGAAGATGCGCGCCCTGCGCGGCAACTCGATGGCGATGATCTTCCAGGACGCGCTCGCCGCGCTGCACCCGTTCTACAAGATCGGCAAGCAGCTCGAGGAGGCCTACCTCGTCCACCACTCGAGCGCGTCGAAGCGCGACGCCCGCCGCAAGGCGATCGAGATGCTCGACCGGGTCGGCATCCCGCAGCCCGACCGTCGCGTCGACGACTACCCGCACCAGTTCTCCGGCGGCATGCGCCAGCGCGCGATGATCGCGATGGGCCTCATCAACGACCCGTCGCTGCTGATCGCCGACGAGCCCACGACGGCGCTCGACGTGACGGTCCAGGCGCAGATCCTCGACCTGCTCCAGGACCTCCAGCGCGAGTTCAACTCCGCGGTCATCATCATCACCCACGACCTCGGCGTCATCGCCGAGATGGCCGACGACGTGCTCGTGATGTACGCCGGTCGCTGCGTGGAGTACGGCACGGTGAAGCAGATCCTCACCGCGCCCGAGATGCCCTACACGTGGGGCCTGCTCTCCAGCGTGCCCGACGTGCTCGCGTCCACCGACGCGCGCCTGATCCCCATCCCCGGCAACCCGCCGAGCCTGCTTCGGCCGCCTTCGGGCTGCTCGTTCCACCCTCGCTGCGTGCACTCCGACAAGGTCCCCGGTGACCTGTGCCGCACCGAGCTGCCCCCGTTGCTGCCGGCGAGCGTCGGCGCGGCCCATCTCCGGCGCTGCCACCTCGCCGACCCCAGTGCGGTCTACCAGTCCGAGGTGCTGCCGGAGATCGCCCCCGACCTGGTCGAGGAGACCCGATGACCCAGGACCCCAACGCCGACGCCCAGGTCGCTCCGACCGAGGTCGGCGCCAACGCCGCCGAGTCCGGTGAGCGTCAGCTCGCCCCCGAGGTGAGCGACGCCTACTCCTCCCACGAGGTCCCGGGCTCGGGCCGCCATCACTCGGTCTCCGAGCTGGGCCACGCGGCCTCCACGCTCGACCCCGACGCGCCGGCGGTGCTGACGGTCGACAACCTCAAGATGTACTTCCCGGTCCGCTCCTCGGGCGTCGTGCGGCGCACCATCGGGCACGTGCAGGCCGTGGACGGCATCTCCTTCGAGGTGCCCAAGGGTGGCTCGCTGGGCCTGGTCGGGGAGTCCGGCTGCGGCAAGTCGACGACCGGTCGCCTGATCACCCGGCTCTACAAGCCGACCGGCGGCTCGATGATGTTCGAGGGCAACGACCTGGCCAAGCTGTCCAACAAGGAGATGAAGCCACTGCGTCGTGACGTGCAGATGATCTTCCAGGACCCCTACACCTCGCTGAACCCGCGTCATACCGTCGGCACGATCGTGGGTGCGCCGCTCGAGGTGCACAAGATCGTCCCTAAGAACCAGGTGCTCTCGCGCGTCCAGGAGCTGCTGGAGGTCGTGGGCCTCAACCCCGAGCACTACAACCGCTACCCCAACGAGTTCTCCGGTGGCCAGCGCCAGCGCATCGGCATCGCCCGCGCGCTGACGCTCAACCCCAAGGTCCTCGTCGCGGACGAGCCGGTCTCGGCGCTCGACGTGTCGATCCAGGCACAGGTCGTCAACCTGCTCCAGGACATCCAGCGCGAGTTCGACGTGGCCTTCCTCTTCATCGCCCACGACCTCGCCATCGTGCGTCACTTCTGCCCCGAGATCGCCGTGATGTACCTCGGCAAGATCGTGGAGATCGGTGACCGAGAGACGATCTACAGCCGTCCGCACCACCCCTACACGCAGGCGCTGCTCTCCGCGGTGCCCGACGTGAAGCAGGCGGCTGTGGGCGGTCGTCGTGAGCGCATCCGGCTCGAGGGCGACGTGCCCAGCCCCATCAACCCGCCGTCCGGCTGCCGGTTCCGCACCCGTTGCCAGTTCGCCCAGGAGATCTGCGCGAAGGTCGAGCCACCGCTGCTGCAGATCGGCAAGCGCCACAAGGTCGCCTGCCACTTCGCCGGCGAGCTCGGCGCCCACCCGGCCGCCCCGGTCACGACCGACCTGCTCGGTGTCGACGACCAGGGCAGCCCGGTCCCGGGCGCCACGCCCAGCAACACGCAGCTGACCATCCCGGGCTACGAGAAGACCTGGTACGACCTGCACACCAAGCAGACGACCGGCGTCTGAGCCCGCCCGCCGTGCCGCTCGCGGCACGGGGGATACTCACCGACGTGGACGGCTTGTTCGAGATCTCGGGCGCGGGGCAACCCGCGCCCGGATCCATGTCCGGACCCGGCAACCCGGGAGCCGGCTCGCTGGGTGCCAACACGTTCGCGTCCGCCCCGCTCGCGGTGCGGATGCGACCGCGCACCATCGACGAGCTGGTCGGTCAGCAGCAGCTGCGTGCCGCCGGTTCTCCGCTGCGGCGCCTCATCGAGGGCGACCAGTCGATGTCGCTGCTGCTGTGGGGGCCGCCCGGGACGGGCAAGACCACGATCGCGGCCATCGTGAGCCAGCAGACGCGCCGACGCTTCGTCGAGGTGTCCGCGGTCGCGGCCGGTGTCAAGGAGGTCCGCGCCGCCATCGACGGCGCCCGCGCCGAGCTGGTCCGCAGCGGTCAGGAGACCGTGCTCTTCGTCGACGAGGTGCACCGCTTCACCAAGGCCCAGCAGGACGCGCTCCTGCCGGGGGTGGAGAACCGCTGGGTGACGCTGATAGCGGCGACCACCGAGAACCCGTTCTTCTCCGTGATCAGTCCTCTGCTCTCGCGAAGCCTGCTGCTGCGTCTGCAGTCGCTGACCGACGACGACGTGGCCGAGGTCATCGACCAGGCGCTCGCCGACGAGCGCGGCCTGGCCGGCGAGACCGGTCTCGACGAGGAGGCCCGCGCCCACCTCGTCCGCCTCGCGGGTGGTGACGCGCGCCGGGCCCTGACCTACCTCGAGGCCGCGGCCGGGGCAGCGACCAGCAACGGCCTCGACGCCATCGACCTCGCCACCGCCGAGACCGCCGTCGACCAGGCCGCGGTGCGCTACGACCGCCAGGGCGACCAGCACTACGACGTGATCTCGGCCTTCATCAAGTCGATCCGCGGCTCCGACCCCGACGCGGCGCTGCACTACCTGGCCCGGATGATCGAGGCGGGGGAGGACCCCCGCTTCATCGCTCGCCGGCTGGTGGTGCACGCCAGCGAGGACATCGGGCTCGCCGACCCGACCGCGCTCCAGGCGGCGGTCGCGGCCGCGCAGGCGGTCCAGCTGATCGGGATGCCCGAGGCCCGGATCAACCTGGCGCAGGCCACCATCCATCTCGCGATCGCGCCGAAGTCCAACGCCGTCATCGCCGCGATCGACGCCGCGATCTCCGACGTGAAGGCCGGCAAGATCGGGCAGGTGCCGCCGCACCTGCGCGACGCCCACTACGGCGGCGCGAAGGACCTGGGCCACGGCAAGGGCTACGCCTACCCCCACGACGAGCCGTTCGGGGTCGTCGAGCAGCAGTACCTCCCCGACGTGCTGGCCGACGCGACCTACTATTCACCGACCAGCCTCGGCGCGGAGTCCGCGGTCCGGGAGCGCTGGGAGCGCGTACGCCGCATCGTTCGCGGCTCGTGAGGGAACAGGGGTAGGCATGAGGGGGTCCAGGGCGCTCGCGTGCGCACTCGGTGCTGCCGTGGTGACGCTCGCGGCCTGCGCTGGCGGACCGGTCCGTCCGGGGACACCGGCTGGCGGTGGCACGGTCCGGTCCATCGCGCCGGCTGCGGGCGGCTCGAAGGACCACACCCGCGAGGGCCCGGCCGCCCCGGTCGAGGGCGCGACCCCGGGGGGCACGATCACCGTCCACCTGCCCGGCGCCCCGGGCCCCGACTCGCTCGATCCGACGGCCGGGTGGGCCGTCGTCGGCAACGCGATCCAGCAGGCGCTCGTCAGCCGCTCGCTCACGCAGTACGCCCGCGACGAAGAGGGCAGCCCGGTCCTGGTGCCGGACCTCGCGACCGACCTGGGCTCGCACAATGACGACTACACGGAGTGGACCTTCACGATCCGCGACGACGCGACCTGGCAGGACGGCTCGCCCGTCACGCCCGAGGAGGTCGCCTTCGGTATCTGCCGCTCGCTCGACGCGCAGGCGTTCCCCGCCGGACCGGGGACCCAGTACTCCCGCACCTACTTCGCCGGGGCCAGCGACTACGACGGCCCCTACTCCGGCGACGACCCGGGCTGTGAGGACTACGACGCCATCACGGTGGACGGCCAGGACGTCACCATCGAGATGGAGCGGCCGTTCCCCGACATGGACTATTGGGGCGCGGTGATGGCGATGGGGCCGGCGCCGCTCGGCGACGCCGCCGATCCGGCCACCTACCGCCAGCAGCCGATGGCCACCGGTCCCTACCTGGTCGAGAGCTGGTCACCCGCCGAGGAGCTGGTGCTGGTGCGCAACGAGGCGTGGGACGCCGGCTCCGACCCGGCGCGCCACCAGTACCCCCACCGCTGGGTCTTCAGGTTCAGCCAGGACCAGGCGATGGTCGACGAGATGATGCTGTCGGGGACCTCGGAGAGCAGGACCTCGCTCGCCACGTCCCTCGGACCGGGGCGCTACACCGAGGCGAGCGCGGCGCTCGGCGAGCGCCTGGTGCAGCAGAGCTCCCCGTGCGTCACCACCCTGGCGCCCGACTACGCCGAGATCGACGAGATCGAGGTCCGCAAGGCGCTGGCCTACGCCTACCCCTACGAGGACGTGTGGATCGCGGACGGCGAGGTCCCCGGCGTGACGCGCGACTACGCGAGCTCGGTCATGCCGCCGGGCATGGACGGGCGGCGGGAGTTCCAGGTCGACGGTGCGCAGATCACCTACGACCCCGAGAGGTCCCGGGAGCTCCTGGCCGAGGCCGGCCACGGCGACGAGCCCTACCCGATCACGATGATCTACTACGAGCTCGACCGGCAGGCGGGTGCGGCGCAGGAACAGATCACCACCGGTCTGGAGGAAGGTGGCTTCGAGGTCAGGGCGATCCCTGTCCAGGAGTCGCCCTACAACACGTGGCTCGACCCCGACGACGAGCTCAACCAGCAGCTCAACGTCCGCGGTGTGAACCTGTGCCCGGCATGGCCGTCCGGGGCGGCGCTGCTGCCAGCCCTGCTGGGGGCCGGCGCGGTCTTCAACACCGCCGGTTTCGACGAGCCCGAGGTCGACGAGGAGATGGACCGCCTCGCGACGCTCCCGCTCGCGGAACAACCCGACGCGTGGGGCAGGCTGGACGAGCAGGTCATGACCGACTACTTCCCGATCATCCCGACCGCCTACGTCAACCAGCTCTTCGTGTTCGGCGCCGACATCGGCAACCCCACGGGCGACGGCTCGATGGGCACCCCGAACTACAAGGACCTCTACGTCGTGCAGTGACTCTCGCGCCTTCTATTAGGGTGTCCCGGTGACGACGGAGCAGGTGTGGTGGGGCGCGGCAGGCGCTGTGGCGCTCGTCGCCCTCGTCCTGTCGGCCCTCGCGCTCGGTCGCGCACGCCGTGCCGAGGCGCGGGCCGCGGCCCTCGCCGTACGCGTGGCGGTGCTGGAGTCGCCGGTCAGCGCCGCACCGCAGCCGGCGGTCGACGACGCCCCGGCAACCTTCGTGATCACCGGCATGGGCGTCGACGAGGCGCCCGTCGCCGAGGTGCCCGTGGCGCGACCGCTCGACGGACGCCTGTTCGCCGACGTCGTCGCGCGCGAGAGCGTGGTGTTGGCGGCGTCGTGGACCCACGGCCTGCGCCGCGCCCTGTCCCCGGCGAGCCGCAACCGCATCCGCTTCGAGGTGCGCCAGGAGACGCGACGCGCGACCCGGCAGCGCCGCGCCGAGACCAAGCAGGCGCTGCGCGAGTTCCGGGCGCGTGAGCGCGCCGGCCTCGGGCGCGACGTTCGCCGCGACGTGGGGGAGGACGTCGCCTGATGGGTCGCCCACTCTGGTTCGTGGCCGGGGCGGGGGTCGGGGTGTACGCCGCCGCCCGCGCCCGCCGTGCCGCCGAGGCGCTGACCGCCGACGGCCTGCGCGACCGCCTGCGCGGCTGGCAGGTGGGTGCCCGCCTCTTCGCCGAGGAGGTCCAGCAGGGCCGCGCCGAGCGCGAGACCGAGCTGCGCGAACAGCTCGGACTGCGGCCCCATGGCATCCCCGAGCTCACACGTGGTGGCGAGGCCCCCCCGGCTCGCACCTCACCCACCGATGCACCCAAGGAGAACGAGAACTGATGGACACCGCCGAGATCCGCCGCCGCTTCCTCGCGCACTTCGAGGCCGCCGGACACGCCGTGGTGCCCTCCGCCTCGCTGCTCGCCGACGACCCCAACCTGCTGTTCGTGCCGGCCGGCATGGTGCCCTTCAAGCCCTACTTCCTGGGTCAGGAGACGCCGCCGTGGCCGCGCGCCACCAGCATCCAGAAGTGCGTGCGCACCCCCGACATCGAGGACGTCGGCAAGACCACCCGCCACGGCACGTTCTTCGAGATGTGCGGCAACTTCTCCTTCGGCGACTACTTCAAGGAGGGCGCCGTCGAGCTCGCGTGGGACCTGCTGACCACGTCGGTCGACGACGGCGGCTTCGGGCTCGACGAGTCCCGGCTCTATCCCTCGGTCCTGGTCGGTGACGAGGAGGCCATCGGTCACTGGATGAAGGCCACCGGCCTGCCGCGCGAGCGGATCGTCCAGCTGGGCAACAAGGAGAACTACTGGTCGATGGGCGTCCCCGGGCCCGGCGGGCCGTGCTCGGAGATCCTCTACGACCGCGGTCCCGAGTGGGGCCCGGACTTCGACGTCACGACCCTCGGCCCGGACATGCCCTTCGAGCTCGAGGACCGCCTGCTGGAGATCTGGAACCTGGTCTTCATGCAGGACGAGCTCTCCGCGGTGCGCTCGAAGGAGGACTTCGACGTCGCCGGCTCGCTGCCGAAGAAGAACATCGACACCGGCATGGGCCTGGACCGTGTCGCGTTCCTGCTCCAGGGCAAGAACAACATGTACGAGATCGACGTGATGTACCCCGTGATCGAGAAGGCCGAGCAGCTCACCGGCCGTCGCTACGGCGCCGACCGCGACGACGACGTACGGTTCCGCGTCGTCGCCGACCACGTGCGCTCCTCGATGATGCTCATCGGTGACGGCGTCACGCCCGGCAACGACGGCCGCGGCTACGTCCTGCGCCGCCTGCTGCGTCGCGCGGTGCGCTCGATGCGCCTGCTCGGCTGCGAGGACCGGGTGCTGCCCGAGCTGATGCCGGTCTCGCGTGACCGGATGGGGGAGACCTACGACAACCTCGTCAGCGACTGGCCGCGCATCTCCCAGGTCGCGTTCGCGGAGGAGGACGCCTTCCGCAAGACCCTGCAGGCCGGCACCCAGATCTTCGACGTCGCCGCCTCCGAGGTGAAGCAGACCGGCGGCTCCACGCTGTCCGGCGAGCGCGCCTTCGCGCTGCACGACACCTACGGCTTCCCGATCGACCTCACGCTGGAGATGGCGGCCGAGCAGGGCCTGCAGGTGGACGAGCAGGGCTTCCGCGGCCTGATGGCCGAGCAGCGCGAGCGGGCCAAGGCCGACGCGCGCGCCAAGAAGGGCGCCCACGGCGACACGGGTGTCTACCGCGGCGTCTTCGACGAGCACGGCCCCACCGAGTGGCTGGCCTACGAGACGCTCACGACCGAGTCCCGCCCGCTGGCGCTGCTCAGCGGCGGTGCCTCGGTGCCGCGACTGGCCGAGGGCGAGGTCGGCGAGCTCGTGCTCGACCGCACCCCGTTCTACGCCGAGTCCGGCGGCCAGGCCGCCGACGCCGGCACGATCGTCTTCGACGGCGGTCGCCTCGAGGTCCTCGACGTGCAGCGCCCGATCAAGGGCCTCGTCGTGCACCAGGTGCGGGTGCTCGAGGGCGAGCTCGAGGCCGGCCGCGAGGTGCACGCCCGCGTCGACCCCGAGTGGCGTACGGGCGCGCGCCAGGCGCACTCCGGCACGCACGTCGTGCACGCCGCCCTGCGTGAGGTCCTCGGCCCCACGGCGCTGCAGTCCGGCTCCTACAACCGGCCCGGCTACCTCCGCCTCGACTTCGGGTGGACCCAGGCGCTGACGCCCGAGCAGGTGCGCGACGTCGAGACGGTCTCGCAGCAGGCGCTGCGCGCCGACCTCGCGGTCGCGTGGGACTACATGACGCTGGAGCAGGCCAAGGAGTGGGGCGCGATCGCGCTCTTCGGCGAGACCTACGACAACACCAAGGTGCGCGTCGTCGAGATCGGCGGTCCCTGGTCGCGCGAGCTCTGCGGCGGCACGCACGTCGACCACTCCTCGCAGATCGGCACGGTCGTGGTGACCGGGGAGACGAGCGTCGGCTCGGGCAACCGTCGCATCGAGGCGCTGACCGGGGTCGAGGGCTTCGGCTACCTCGCCCGCGAGCGTGACGTCGTCGCCCAGCTCACCGGCCTGCTGAAGACGCAGCCCGACGACCTGGTCAGCCGCGTGCAGGGGCTCACCGAGCGACTGAGGAACGCCGAGAAGGAGCTGGAGAAGGCGCGCCTGGCGCAGCTGCTCGGCGCCAGCGCCGACCTGGCGGCGGGTGCGACGCAGGTCGGCCCGGTCCGGCTGGTGGCCCACCGTGCCGACGGCGCGGGCGGCGGCGACGTACGCAACCTGGCGATGGACGTGCGCGGGCGCCTGCCCCAGGGCGAGCCCGGTGTCGTGGTGATCATCGGACAGGCAGACGGCAAGGTGTCCGTGGTGGCGGCGACCAACGACGAGGCGCGCGCCCGTGGGCTGTCGGCCGGCGAGCTGGTCCGCGCCGTCGGCCCGCTGCTCGGCGGCAAGGGCGGCGGCAAGGACGACGTGGCGCAGGGCGGCGGCACGGACGCCTCCCGCATCGACGAGGCCCTCGAGCTCGTCGCGCGCCGGGTCGCCGCGTCGGCTCAGGCCTGAGCGTGCGGTTCGGGGTGCGGCTCGGCATCGACCCGGGAGACGCGCGGATCGGGGTGGCGAGCAGCGACCCCTCCGGCTTCCTGGCGACCCCCGTCGAGACGGTGCGCACCGGCAAGGGCGACGTACGCCGGATCGCGCAGCTCGTCACCGAGCTCGAGGCCGTCGAGGTCGTCATAGGCCTGCCCCGCTCGCTCAACGGCACGGAGGGTCCTGCGGCCGACAAGGCGCGCGACCTCGCCCGCCGGGTCGCGCGCCGAGTTGCACCCGTCCCTGTCAGACTGTGTGATGAACGCCTGACCACGGTCTCGGCCGAGTCGATCCTGCGGGAGCAGGGACGTCGTGGCGCCAAGCGCCGTGCCGTGGTGGACCAGGCAGCGGCGGTGCTGATCCTGCAGACGGCGCTCGACACCGAGCGCATCGGCGGGCAGGCGCCTGGAGAGATCGTCGAGGTGACTGATGAGTGAGCACGAGTCCGAGCAGGACGTGCTGCGTGAGGACGACTACGAGTACGTCCCGGGCGGGCGGCGCCGCAAGGGCCGCGGAGCCAAGGGGTGCATCGCGGTCCTGGTCGCGCTGGCCGTGCTCGTCGGTGGCTTCTACTTCGGCCTGACCAAGGGCGTCTCCTGGGTGGCCGACCAGTTCCAGGGCCCCGAGGACTACCCCGGCCCCGGCACGGGCTCGGTCGAGTTCACCGTCAACGAGGGCGACGTGGTGGCCGAGATCGGCCGCAACCTCAAGGAGGAGGGCGTCACCGCGTCGGTGCAGGCCTTCATCGACGCCGCCGCGGGCGAGCCGGCCTCGAGCGGCATCCAGGTCGGCGACTACGAGCTCCAGAAGGAGATGAAGGCCGCCGACGCGCTCGAGGTCCTCATCGACCCCGACAACATGATCAGCTTCCCCACGGTGACCATCCCCGAGGGACTGCGGCTCGTCGACATCGTCTCGACCCTCGCCGAGAACACCGAGTTCCCCGAGGCTGCGTGGAACCGCGCGCTCCGGAAGCCCGGCAAGCTGGGCCTGCCCGACTACGCCGAGGGCAACGCCGAGGGCTACCTCTTCCCGGCGACGTACGAGATCAAGCCCGGGCAGAAGCCGGTGCGGATCCTGAAGATGATGGTCGACCGCTGGCGCGAGGCCGCCGACCAGGCCGGTCTGGAGGAGAAGGCCGCCGAGCTCGGCAAGACGCCGGGTGAGCTGATGATCATCGCCTCGCTCATCGAGGCCGAGGGCCGCGGCGACGACATGCCCAAGATCGCCCGCGTCATCTACAACCGCCTCGACGGGCCCGGCGACAAGGGCGGCACCAACGGCACGCTCGGGATCGACGCCTCCAACGCCTACGGCCTCGGCCTGTCGGGCACCACGGCGCTGACCACCGAGCAGCTCGCGGTCGACACCCCCTACGACACCCGTCGCCGCGCGGGACTGCCGCCGACGCCGATCGAGGCGCCCGGGGACGACGCCATCGAGGCGGCGGCCAACCCGGCTGACGGGCCCTGGTACTACTACGTCACGGTCAACCTGGAGACGGGCGAGACGAAGTTCTACGAGGACTACGACGACTTCCTCGGGGGTCGTGACGAGTACCGCGCCTACTGCGAGACGTCGGACCGCTGCTGATGCCGGGCCGGCGCTGCGGCGTGCTGGGCGACCCGATCGACCACTCGCTGTCGCCGCTCCTGCACCGGGCGGCGTACGCCGAGCTCGGCCTGGACCGGTCCTACGACGCCCACCGGGTGCCGTCGGGCGGGCTGGAGTCCTTCCTGGCCGGGCTCGACGACACCTGGCGCGGCCTGTCGCTGACCATGCCGCTCAAGCGGGAGGCGTTGCCGCTGGTCGACCGGCTCACCGACCGCGCGCGGCTCGCGGGCGCGGTCAACACCCTCCTGCTCGAGCCCGGTGGCGAGCGGGTCGGGGACAACACCGACCTGCCCGGCGCGGCTGCCGCGGTCCGGGAGCGCACGTCCGCCCCGCTGACCTCCGCGGTCGTCCTGGGCGGGGGAGCCACGGCCGCCTCGGTCGGCCTGGCGCTGGTCGACCTCGGGGTGCGGACGATCGACCTGCTCGTGCGTGACGTCGCGCGGGCCGAGGAGACGGCCGAGGTGCTGCGCTCGCACGCCGCCGACGTCGACGTACGCACCGGTCTGCTGGGTGCGTCGGACGTGCTGGCGGCCGACATCGTGGTCTCCACGGTCCCCGCGGCGGCGCAGGCGCCCGGGCTGCTGCACCGCGTCGCCGGGGTGCCGGTGGTCTTCGAGGCGCTCTACGACCCGTGGCCCACGCCGCTGGCCGCCGCAGCGCTCGCCTCCGGGCGGGTGCTGGTGAGCGGGCTGGACCTGCTGGTGCACCAGGCAGCGCTCCAGCACGAGCTCTTCACCGGCGTCCCGGCCCCGCTGGACGTGATGCGGGAGGCCGGTCGCGCCGCCCTCGAGGCGCGGGGCGACGGGTGAGTGACGTGGTGCTGGCGGCGCTGCTCGCCGGCCTGGTCGCCGGGCTGGGCGGTCTGCTGGTGCCGGCGCTGATCGCCCGAGTGCCGGAGCCGGAGCCGAAGCCGGGACCCGAGGATCCGGCGCAGGCCGAGCCCCCGAAGACGGCGTACGCCGACATCGCCGCCCGGCCGGGGCTGGGGTGGCGCAGCGCCGCCGTCTCCGCAGCCGCGGGCGCCCTGCTGGGCGCCGCGTGCGGCCTCGACTGGCCGCTGCTGTGGCTGGTGCCGCTGACCCCCGTCGCGGTCGCGCTCTCGGTCGTCGACTGGCACACCCGGCTGCTGCCGCGCGTCGTCGTGGTGCCCGCGACCCTCGCCGCGGTCGGCGTGGTGACCACGGTCGGGCTCGCCACCGACCAGCGCGAGGCCCTGGTCCGCGCGCTGGTCGCGATGGTCGCGGTGCGGTCGTTCTTCTGGGTGCTGTGGTTCGTGCGGTCGGCCGGCATGGGCTTCGGCGACGTCCGCCTCGCCGCTCCCGTCGGGCTGGTGCTCGGCTGGGTCGGATGGGGAGCGGTGGCGATCGGGGTGTGGACCAGCTTCGTGGCCTTCGTCGTCCCCGCCCTCGCGCTGGCCCTCTGGCGGCGCGACCGACTGATGCTCAAGCAGTCGTTCCCGTTCGGCCCGTTCATGGTGATAGGAGCGCTGGTGGGTCTCGTCTGGGGGACTGCGCTCGCTGGACGCATCTGGGGCTGAGAGACTGGGGCCATGCTCCGATGGCTCACAGCAGGCGAGTCCCACGGTCCCTCCTTGGTGGCGATCCTCGAGGGGCTTCCCGCCCATGTCCGCGTCACGACCGACGACCTCGCCGACTCCCTGGCCCGCCGCCGCCTCGGCTACGGCCGCGGCGCGCGGATGAAGTTCGAGCAGGACCAGATCCGCGTGCTCGGCGGCGTCCGGCACGGCAAGACCCAGGGCGGCCCGGTGGCCATCGAGGTGGGCAACACCGAGTGGCCGAAGTGGGAGAAGGTCATGTCGGCCGACCCGGTCGACCCGGTGGAGCTCGAGGCCCTGGCCCGCAACGCCCCGCTGACCCGCCCGCGCCCCGGCCATGCCGACCTCGCCGGGATGCAGAAGTACGACTTCGACGAGGCCCGTCCGATCCTCGAGCGGGCGTCGGCCCGTGAGACCGCGGCCCGCGTCGCCCTCGGCCGGGTGGCCTCCAACTTCCTCGAGCAGGCCACCGGAGCACGGATCGTGTCGCACGTGGTGTCCCTCGGTGGCGTGAAGGCGCCCGCGGGCGTCGTACCCGCTCCCGACGACGTCGAGCGGCTCGACGCCGACGAGGTGCGCTGCCTCGACCCCGAGGCGAGCGCCGCGATGGTGGCCCGCATCGACCAGGCCCACAAGGACGGCGACACCCTCGGCGGCGTCGTCGAGGTCGTCGTCCACGGCCTCCCGCCGGGCCTCGGCTCCCATGTCCACTGGGACCGGCGCCTGGACTCCCGGCTCGCCGGTGCCCTGATGGGCATTCAGGCGATCAAGGGCGTCGAGGTCGGCGACGGCTTCGAGCTCGCCGACACCCCCGGCTCGCTCGCCCACGACGAGATCGTCCCGACCGACGAGGGCCTGCGCCGGACCACGGGTCGCGCCGGCGGCACCGAGGGCGGCATGACGACCGGCGAGGTGCTGCGTGTGCGTGCGGCGATGAAGCCGATCGCCACCGTGCCCAAGGCGCTGGCGACCGTCGACGTGGCGACCGGCGAGGCAGCAGTGGCGCACCACCAGCGCTCGGACGTCTGCGCGGTCCCGGCTGCCGGCATCGTCGCTGAGGCGATGGTGGCGCTGGTGCTCGCGGACGCGGTCGTCGAGAAGTTCGGCGGCGACTCCGTGGCCGAGACGAAGCGCAACGTCGAGTCCTACCTCGACACCCTGCGATTCCGATGACGGGGTTTCGCTGATGGCGCCCCGCGTGGTGCTGGTCGGGCCGATGGGCGCCGGCAAGACGACGGTGGCGGGCCTGCTCGGTGACGCCTGGGGCGTGCCGGTGCGCGACACCGACGCCGACATCGAGGCGACCACCGGTCGCGAGATCTCCGACATCTTCGTGGAGTCGGGGGAGGACGCCTTCCGTGAGCTCGAGGTGGCTGCGGTCGCCGCAGCGGTCGCCGAGCACGACGGCGTTCTGGCCCTCGGCGGCGGTGCGGTGCTGCGCGCGGAGACGCGCGACCTGCTCGCCGACGTGCCCGTCGTCTTCCTGCGGGTCGGGCTCTCCGACGCAGTGAAGCGCGTGGGCATCGGCGTCGGCCGTCCGCTCCTGCTCGGCAACGTCCGCTCGCGGATCAAGGTGCTGCTCGACGAGCGCACCCCGGTCTACGAGTCGGTCGCCACCCACGTCGTCGACACCGACGGACGCACCCCCGACGAGGTCGCGGACGAGATCAGGGAGCTCCTTCCATGAGCGACACCGTCATCCACGTCGGCGGCGCCTCGCCCTACGACGTCGTCGTCGGCCACGGGATCACCGGGCGGCTGCCCGCGATCCTCGGCGACTCCGTCGAGCGGGTGGCCGTGCTCTACGCCGGCACGCTCGGCGCGCTGGTCGACCCGATCGTCGACGCCCTCGTCGAGCACTACGACGTCCTCGCGCTGGGGCTCCCGGAGGGGGAGCGCGCCAAGACCGCGCCCGTCGCCTCCGACTGCTGGGAGGCGCTCGGCGAGTCCGGCTTCACCCGCAGCGACGCCGTGGTGACGGTCGGCGGCGGGGCGACCACCGACCTCGGCGGCTTCGTGGCCGCCTCCTGGCTGCGCGGCGTACGCGTCGTGCACGTGCCCACCACCCTGCTCGCCATGGTCGACGCCGCCGTCGGCGGCAAGACCGGCATCAACACCGGCGCCGGCAAGAACCTCGTCGGCGCCTTCCACGAGCCCGCCGGCGTGCTGTGCGACCTGTCGCTGCTCGATTCGCTGCCGCGCGAGGAGCTCGTCGCCGGCCTCGGCGAGGTCGTCAAGTGCGGCTTCATCGCCGACCCCGTGATCCTCGACATCGTCGAGCGCACCGACCCCGAGGCGCTGAGCGCCGGGTCGGCCGAGCTCCGCGAGCTCGTGGAGCGGGCCATCCGGGTCAAGGTGGACGTGGTCGTCGACGACCTGCGCGAGCAGGGCGGCGCCGACGGTCACCCCGGTCGCGAGGTGCTCAACTACGGCCACACCCTCGCCCACGCCATCGAGCGCACCAGCGACTACTCCGTACGCCACGGCGAGGCCGTCGCGATCGGCTGCGTCTTCGTCGCCGAGCTCGCCGCCCGTGCCGGGTCCCTCGACCCCGCGCTGGTCCAGCGTCACCGCGCCGCGCTGTCGCGGGTGGGGCTGCCCACGACGTACGACGCCGCGTCCTTCGACGACCTGCATGCCGCCATGAAGGTCGACAAGAAGGCGCGTGGCTCGCAGCTGCGCTTCGTCGTGCTCGACGACCTCGCCTCCCCGCGGATCCTCGCGGGACCGGGCGAGGGCGACCTGCGGGCAGCGTACGCCGCGCTGGGTGGCACGACGTGAAGGTCCTCGTGCTCAACGGCCCCAACCTCGGTCGGCTCGGTCGCCGGCAGCCGGAGATCTACGGCTCGACGACCCATGCCGAGCTCGCCCACCAGTGCGTCGAGTGGGGACGCTCGCTCGGCCTCGAGGTCGAGGTGCGCCAGACCAACCACGAGGGCGAGCTGCTCGACTGGCTCAACGTCGCCGCCGACGACCTGACCCCGGTGGTGCTCAACGCGGGCGCGTGGACGCACTACTCGCTGGCGCTCTGGGACGCCTGCGCCCAGCTGGAGGCCCCGCTCGTCGAGGTGCACATCTCCGATCCCAAGCAGCGCGCGGAGGAGTTCCGGCACACCTCGGTCGTCGAGCCGCACGCCGAGGTCACGATCGCCGGACAGGGGATCGACGGCTACCGCCAGGCGCTGGAGCACCTGGCGGGGGGCCGACGCTCGACACCGTGACGGCAGTTGGGCTCAGCGGGGAGCCTGTCCACGCTGCGGCCCGGCTCGACAGTGGGCGAACTGCCTGCACGGTGCAGCAACCTCTGCCTCGTGGGCATGATGGAGGACGTGGAGCGCGCACGGCTGACGCTGTGCTTGGATCGGCCGGTGCTGCCCTTCCGACAGGTCGATGTCTTCAGCGCCGAGCCGTGGCTCGGCAACCCGCTCGCGGTCGTCCACGACGCCGACGGCGTGAACGACGAGCAGATGGCGCGCTTCGCGCGCTGGACCAACCTGTCGGAGACGACGTTCCTGTGTGCCCCGACCGACGAGCGGGCCGACTACCGGGTGCGGATCTGGACGCCCACCGGTGAGCTGCCCTTCGCCGGCCACCCGACGATCGGCAGCGCCCACGCCTGGCTCGAGGCCGGGGGAGTGCCGCGGGGTGACGTGGTCGTGCAGGAGTGCGGCGCCGGCCTCGTCGACGTACGCCGCTCGCCGCGGCTCGGCTTCGCAGCGCCCCCGCTGCGCCGGTCGGGGCCGGTGGACGCCGACCTTCGCGGGCGCGTCGTGCGTGCGCTCGCGATCTCGGACGCAGATGTGCAGGACATGGCCTGGATCGACAACGGGCCCGGCTGGGTCGGCGTCGATCTCGGGACCGCGCGGGCCGTCCTCGAGGTGGTGCCCGACATCGCCGCCTTCACCGACCTCAAGGTGACGGTCCTCGGACGCTGGGACGCAGCGCGAGCAGCGGAGATCGGCGCGGACGTCGAAGTGCGGGCGTTCTACGCCGACGGCCGCGACTTCGGCGAGGACCCGGTCACGGGCAGCGCCAACGCCGGCCTGGGTCAGTGGCTCATCGGTGCCGCCGCCCTGCCGTCGGCCTACACGTCCCGGCAGGGCTCCGTGATCGGCCGCGAGGGCCGCGTGCGGGTCGAGGCCTACGGCGACCAGGTGTGGGTGTCCGGAGACGCGGTCACGCGGATGGTCGGCGAGGTCGACCTGGGGTAGCCGCCTCGGCGGTGCGGGCCGCGTCGCCTCCTCTCGCCGCCCCGGGTGAGGACGTGACACGGCAGTGCGCCCATCATGGGCACATGACAGGTGGTGTCACCGGGCTGATGCTGCGCTCACCGATCGTGCTGGCGGACTCCGAGTCCTTGGACGAGGTGCGCAGGGTCTTCGACAGCTCGCACGTCCACATGGTCCTGCTCACCGCCTCGGGCCGCGTCGGCGAGCCGCTCCTCGGCACGCTCGTGCGCGGCGACCTGCCTCCCGCGGGGGTCGGGGCGGCGGGCACCGCGCTCGCCCACGCCCGCCTCGAGGGCCGTACCGTGGGTGCCGCCACACCGGCGGAGGACGCGCGCCGGGCGATGCATGCTGCGGGCGACCGGCGTCTCGCGGTCATCGACCCCGACGGGCGGCTGCTGGGCCTGCTGTGCCTGAAGCGGAGCGGCGAGGGGTTCTGCACCGATGCGGGGGTGGCGTCGCGCCGCGCGGCACGCACGGACGCGACGACGCAGGCGCCCCTGGACGCCTGACGGGCGCTCAGGTGCCGGGCAGCGCGCCCCTGACCGCGTCCGCCACCCGTGCGAGGGCTCCTCGCCCGTCCCCGCCCCCGGCCCAGACCGGGTCCTGGGGCATCGGGCCCATCGGGTCCGCCTCCTCGGGACCGGTCGTCGCGGGCACGAGGGAGCGGCGCAGCGCCTCGTCGATCCCGACCAGCGCGTGCCCCTCGGGCAGCAGCTCCAGGAAGTCGTCGTCGGCTGCGACCATGTCGTGCTGCAGGCTCTCCACCAGTGCTTCGACGGTCGGGCGCGGCACGTCGGTGAGGCTGCCCACCAGCGTCCCGACCAGTGCTGTCGGCACCAGGGGCACCGTCACCTGGGTGCGGTCCAGGCCGGCGTGCGCCGTGTAGCCCTCGAGGAGCGCGCCGTAGCGCATGCGGTCCGGTCCGCCGACGTCGAAGTGCCGGGAGGGACCGGAGTGGTCGAGTGCTCCGACGAGGGCCTCGAGGGCGTCCACGACCGCCACCGGTTGCACGAGCGAGTCCATCCAGCGGGGGACGGTGTGCAGGGGCAGCCGCTCGCTGACCTGCCGGATGATCTCGAACGACGTCGACCCGCTGCCGATGAGCACCGCGGCGCGCAGCACGACGACCGTGTCGGCGGCGCTCTGCAGGATCTGCTCGACCTCCCGGCGCGAGGTGATGTGCTCCGACAGCTGGTCGTCCGGGACATCGGGGACGATGCCGGAGAGGTAGACGACGCGCTCCACTGATGCGGCGCGCGCGGCAGCGGCGACGTTGCGGGCCGCCTCGCGGTCGGTCTCGGCGAAGTCGTCCCCACCCATCCCGTGGATCAGGTAGTAGATCGCGTCGACGTCCTGGCAGGCGGTCGCCACCTGCTCGGGGTCGAGCACGTCCATCACCACGGTCTCGACACGCCCTCCCCACCACGGCGCTTCTCTCGCCGGGTCGCTGGTGGTCGTGCGGACCGTGTGGCCCCGGTCGAGGAGCAGGGGGACCAGGCGGCCACCGACATAGCCGGTGGCTCCCGTGACGAGGATCCTCACAGGGACGAGAGCCAGTCGTCGATCGGTACGTCGCCCTTGCCGAAGACGAGCGTCTTGCGCGTGGCGCGGTCGTCGGCCACCACGGCGGCTGCGACCTGTGCCACCAGCTCACGCGGCGACTCGTCGCCGTCGCGGGAGGTCGCGGCCGGGTTGACGCGCGCGTCGGCCGGGTCGTCGGTGAGCGCGCCGGGGCCGAGGACGGTCCAGCCGAGCTCGGTGCCGCGCAGGTGCTCGTCGGCGGCGATCTTGGCGTCCTGGTAGCGACGGAACGGGTCGTCCTCGGGCACGAGGTGCTCGGTGGAGGCGCCGGAGAACGACACCATCACGTAGCGCTTCACGCCCGCCGCGACCGCGGCGTCCATCGAGCGGATCGCGGCGTCGCGGTCGACAGCGTCGGTGCGCTCGGGACTGCTGCCGCCTGCGCCGGCCGACCACACAACGCCGTCCTGGCCGGAGAGGAGCTCGGTCAGGGCAGCGGTGTCGGCGTCCTCGAGCGAGGACACCACCGCGGTCGCGCCGGTGGCCTCGACGTCGGAGACGTGGTCGGGGTTGCGGACGACGGAGCTGACCTCGTGGCCGGCCTCGACGAGGAGAGGAGCGAGCAGGAGGGCCACCTTGCCGTGGCCGCCGAAGATCGTGATGCGCATGGTGGCGACGCTACCGCGGACGCGGTGAGCCGGTGCAGACCTCCGCCCACGGCCTCGCCGTCGCCGACCACGTCGACCACGGGAGGACCGAGGCGCAGGCCGAGCATTTCATGGCTCTCGCGGGCCACCCCTAGACTGGCGCGTCGGCGCCGACCGCTCATCAGTCCGGCGCCCACTCATCTTTGACAACTCGACGGAGGCGGAACACAGCATGGCAAGCACCAACGACCTCAAGAACGGCATGGTCCTCAAGATCGAGGGTCAGCTCTGGGCCGTCGTCGAGTTCCAGCACGTCAAGCCCGGCAAGGGCCCGGCCTTCGTGCGCACCAAGCTCCGCAACGTGGAGTCGGGCAAGAACGTCGACAAGACCTTCAATGCCGGCACCAAGGTCGAGACGGCCAACGTCGACAAGCGGACCATGCAGTACCTCTACAACGACGGCTCGTCCTACGTCTTCATGGACACCAGCACCTACGAGCAGCTCGAGGTCGCGCCCGAGATCGTGGGCGACGCCAAGAACTTCATGCTGGAGAACCAGGAGGCGATCGTCGCCACCAACGAGGGCCGCGTGCTCTTCATCGAGCTGCCGGCCTCGGTCGAGCTGCTCATCGCCGAGACCGAGCCGGGCCTGCAGGGCGACCGCTCCACCGGTGGCACCAAGCCCGCCACGCTCGAGACCGGCCACCAGATCGCCGTGCCGCTCTTCATCACCTCCGGCGAGAAGGTCAAGGTCGACACCCGCGACTCGTCCTACCTCGGCCGCGTCAAGGGCTGAGCGCACCACGTGGCTGCCCGTTCGAAGGCGCGCAAGCGCGCGCTCGACATCCTGTTCGCCTCCGAGCTCCGCTCCGAGGACCCCGTCGTCGCGCTCGAGCGCGCCATCGAGGCCGGTGAGGGCCCGACCAACCCCTACACCGGCACGCTGGTGCGCGGCGTGGTGGAGCACCTCGAGCGCATCGACGAGGTGCTGAGCACCTACAGCAAGGGCTGGACCCTCGCGCGGATGCCCGCGGTCGACCGCAACGTGCTCCGCATCGGCGTCTACGAGCTGCTGTGGGGCGACGCCGACGTCCCCGACACCGTCGCGGTGAGCGAGGCGCTGCACCTCGTGCAGGACCTCTCCACCGACGACTCGCCGGCCTTCGTCAACGGTCTGCTCGGCTCCATCCAGCGCGACCGCTCCACCCTGGTCTGAGAACCGGTCTGACGGCTGGTCCGATCCGTCTCACCCCGCGGGGGGCACCGCGCTCGCCGCTGCGGCGCCGACCCCCTAGGTTGACTCCATGAACGATGCCAAGGCAGCCGGCCGGTCCGCAGAGAACAGCGAATGGCTGGACCACGTGGCCCGCGCCGGGCTGGTCGCCTACGGGACCGTGCACCTGTTGATCGGGTGGCTCGCGATCCAGCTCGCGTTCGGAGAGGCATCGTCGGCCGACGCCTCCAGCACCGGAGCACTGCGGACCCTCGCCCAGCAACCCCTTGGTGAGGTGCTGATCTGGGTGATCGCGATCGGCATGTGCCTGATGGTCCTGTGGCGGCTGATCGAGGCCGCGTTCGGCCACCAGGACGAGACCGACGAGAAGAAGCGCTGGCGCAAGCGGGCGACGTCGTTGGGCAAGGCCATCCTCTACGGCACCGTCGCGGTGACCGGGATCCAGATCGCCACGAGCTCGGGCGGAGGCTCGGGTGGTGGCACCGACTCCATGACGGCCAAGCTGATGAACCTGCCCGGGGGTCAGCTCATCGTCGGCCTCGTCGCCCTGGGCATCCTGGCGTACGGCGCTCGACTCATCCACAAGGGATGGACCGAGGGCTTCAAGGAGCACCTCGACGCCAAGGGGAAGTCCGGGGACGACGGCTCGGCCTACATCATGCTCGGCAAGGTCGGCTACATCGCGAAGGGCGTCGCCATCATGCTGATCGGCGGCCTGTTCATGTATGCCGCGATCACCCACGAGGCCAAGAAGTCCGGCGGACTCGACCAGGCGCTGCAGACCGTCCTGGGCTACCCGTTCGGGCAGGCGATGGTCGTCGCCATCGGGTTGGGGCTCGCGGCCTACGGCCTGTTCTGCTTCGCGCGTGCCAGGCACCTGTCGCGCTGACGGCGGACCCTGCTCTCAGCGTCGCGGCGCCGAGGCGACCGCGAGCGCGGTGGTGACCATGTGGTCGCGCACCTGCTCGGCGGTGACGCGGCTGATGCGAGGTACGCCGGGAGCGTCCTCGGAGACGAGCATGGCCACGCGGCCGAGCTGGAGCGTCCCGAGCCCGCTGGCGTAGAGCATGTTGGCCAGCAGCCGGGGGTCGTCGACGCTGAAAGCGCCGCTGGCGGCCCCGGCCTCGATGGTGCGGGTCAGCACCGACAGGCAGCCGTTGATCGCCTGCCCGAGGCGGAACATCGCGCTCTCGCTGACCTCCTCGAGGAGGTCACCGCCGGAGCGCCGCATGATCGCCTGGGCGCAGTCGACGAAGGCGGGGTGGGCCAGGCCGTAGTCGACGAACGCCTCGACGAGCGCCTCGAGCTGGGCGCGCGGCTCGTCCGTCGAGGCGGCCCCTTGCTCGAGCGCCACCCGCAGCTCATCGAGGTACTCCACCAGCGTGAGGCTGAAGAGCTCCTCCTTGCCGGTGAAGTGGCGGTAGATGATGGCCCGGTTGATCCCGACGGCCTTGGCGATGTCCTCGATCTGGGCGTCGCGGACGCCGCGCTCGTCGAAGAGGCCGCGGGTCGCGGAGATGATCTCAGCCTCGCGCACCCGGCGCCGCGCCGCAGCGGTGCCGCTGCGTCCGGTGGTCGTCGGGGCGGACGGCTCGGAGGTCATGGGGGCCAGTCTAGGGAGCGTGGGGATCGGCCGGGCGCGCGTCAGGTGGCGATGTGGGCGCGGACCTGCTCGATCGTGTCCGCCTCGGCTGCTGCCTTGTCGTCGCGGTAGCGGATGACCCGGGCGAAGCGGAGCGCGACGCCGCCGGGGTAGCGCGTCGAGCGCTGAAGGCCGTCGAAGGCGATCTCGACGACCTGTTCGGGGCGCACGTGCACGACGTAGGAGCTGCGGTCGACCGGTGAGGTGGCCAGCTCGGTGAAGCGCTCGGTCTGCCAGGCGAGCATCTCGTCGGTCATGCCCTTGAAGGTCTTGCCCAGCATCACGAAGCCGGACGGCGAGGAGTCGTCGCGGGCGCCGAGGTGGATGTTGGAGAGCCAGCCCTCGCGCCGTCCCGAGCCCCACTCGACCGCCAGCACGACGAGGTCGAGGGTGTGGACCGGCTTGACCTTCACCCACGCCGAGCCACGACGGCCGGCGGCGTACGGCGCTGACAGGTCCTTGAGCACGACGCCCTCATGGCCCGCTGCGACCGTCTCGGTGGCGAAGGCGTCGGCCTCGTCGGGGTCGGAGGTGACGAGGCGGCGCACGCGGTGCTGCTCGGGGACGAGCGCGTCGAGGGCGGCGAGCCGCTCGTGGCCGGGGGAGTCGAGCAGGTCGCGGCCGTCGACGTGGAGCAGGTCGAAGAAGTGGGGGGTGACGGCGACGCCCGTGTCCTGGGCGGTGCGGCTCGCGGTGTCCTGGAAGGCCATCGGCCGCCCGTCCTCGGACAGCGCGAGCGCCTCGCCGTCGAGGACGAAGCGATCGGCCGGCAGCAACCGGGCGACCTCCACGACCTCGGGCAGTCGCCCGGTGATGTCGTCGAGGCTGCGGGTCACCACGACCACGTCGTCGCCGTCGCGGTGCACCTGGATGCGGATGCCGTCGAGCTTGGCGTCGATCGCGACCTCGGTCGTGCCGTCGGGGGAGAGGCCCGCCATCGCGGCGGCGACGTCGGGGGCGCTGGAGGCGAGCATCGGCATGATCGGGCGGCCCACCTCCAGGCCGATCTCGGCCAGCGCCTCCTCGCCTGCGAACGCCGCCCCGGCGGCTGCGACCGTGCTGCCGGCGAGCATCGCGGCACGGCGTACGGCTGCGAGGGGGACGCCGGCGACCTGTGCGACCGCCTCCTGGGTGACCGCGTCGAGCGCGCCCTGGCGGACGTTGCCGGTGACGACGGCGCGCAGCCACGCCTGCTCGGCCGCGGTAGCGCGCCCGAAGAGCGCAGTCACCGCCTCGCGTCGGGCCAGCTGGGAGCCGGGCCCGGCGATGGCCGACATCGCGTCGAAGGCCTCGTGCACCTCGAGCACGGACAGCGTCGGCTCGTCGGCCGGCGGCGGGAGGTCGGTCAGGCCGCGGTGGCCCAGACCGGTGCGCCGCTGGCGCAGCGCGCCTCCGAGGTAGGACACGACCACCTCGAGCTCGGCGGGCTCGACGCGCGCGAGCGTCTCGGCGAGGGCCGCGACCTTGGCCTTGCGGGACCGGGTGGCAGCCACCGACGTGGACGTGGCGACGAGCTCGGCGAGCAGCATGGACCCATCCTGCCGCCCGGCACCGACAGTCCGGTGCCTCCCCACGGGCAGTGCAGGATGGGCGGGTGACCGACCCCGAGCTCTACGTCCCGCGCTTCAACGTGATGGACGCAGGCGACGTACGCCCCTTCGTCGCGGCGGTCGCGACCGCGCAGCTCGTCACCGTCGGCGCCGACGGCCTGCCGGACGCGACCTTCCTCCCGGTGCTGTGGGAGGGCGACCGGCTCGTCGGCCACCTGGCCCGCGCGAACACCCACTGGCGGCGCATCGTCGACGGCTCGCCGGCGCTCGCGGTCGTGACGGGGTCGGACACCTACGTCTCGCCGAGCTGGTATGCCACGAAGGCCGAGCACGGCAAGGTCGTCCCGACGTGGAACTACTCCGTGGTCCACCTGCGCGGCAGCGTCGTCGTGCACGACGACCCCGCGTGGGTGCGCGACCTGGTGACCCGGCTGACCGGCCACCACGAGCAGCCGCGCGACGAGCCGTGGGCGGTCAGCGATGCCCCGGACGACTACGTCACCAAGAACCTGCGTCCCATCGTCGGCGTCGAGCTCGTCGTCTCGTCGGTGGAGGCGAAGGCCAAGCTCAGCCAGAACCGCTCCGACGAGGACCGCGTCGGCGTCGCCCGTGGACTGGCAGCCGATGGGCGGGACCCGTCCGGGCTGGTCGAGCAGTGAGGCCCGGCCGGATCCGCGAACGCTTCACCGGCCGCATCGCCGGGGTGGGCAGCACCAGCGGCGTCCGCGTCGTCGTCGGCCGCTGGGACGACTCGCCCTGGGGCGCCTTCGCCGACGTGATGGTCGAGGACGCCTCGGGGCATCGGGTGCTGCTGGCCCCGGACGAGCGCGTGCGCGACTTCGTGACCGCGACCTACTCCTTCGACGAGCACGTCATCGAGCCGGTCTCTGTGAAGGACACTGCCGACGGCTGGCAGGTGTCGACGCCCTCGCTCTCGCTGCGTCTGGAGGTCGGCGGCCGTACGCCGCTGGGCGCGGCACTCGATCTCGTGCCCTCGCGAGTGGCGACTTCCCCTGCGTGGTGCACGGTGATCGACCCGGTGGCGCGCGTCGTGATGCGCGGGGTGCGGACGCGGGGGACCGCCGGCAGCGGCCGGCGGGAGTGGTACGGCGCGACGTCGGTGCGGGCCGTCACGCGGATCGCAGGGGAGTGGCGGGGTGCTGGTCTCGGGTCGCTCGCTCCGGTGGACCCGCCGTGCCGGTTCGGGTTCTCGTCGACGCCTGCCCGGCCGTCGGTGACCGACGTGGTGACGACGATCGATCGGGCGGGGTAGTCAGCCCGCCGCGTCGCGCGGGTGTGCAGCCACGGGCATGCGATCAGCGACCGTCGGCCCCCGCCCGGCTTCGGCCGACCTCGAGGTGCCGTGCCATGACCTCGCCGAGCGAGACGGTGTCCACTGCGACGGTCACGATGGTCGCTCCCTCAGCGGCGTATCCCGCGGCTTCCTCGCCGTCGTAGGCGTGGACACCGACCGGCACCCCGGATGCAGTGGCCCGGGCGATGATCGAGGACAGGACGCTGCGCAGCTCCGCCCTGCGGTCCGCACCGTGGAGCCCCAGCGACAGCGACAGGTCGCCGGGACCGACGTACACGCCGTCCAGCCCCTCGACGGCCAGCACCGCGTCCAGGTCCTCGAGGGCCGTGGCCGTCTCGACCATGGCGATCACCAGCGGCTGGGCGGCCCCGCCGGTCAGGCGGCCGATGGATCGCACGCCAGCAGGGGCGTAGCGCGTCGCAGCGACCACCTCGCGTGCGTGCTCGGCGTCGCGGACGTTCGGCACGATGACGCCGCAGGCACCCAGGTCGAGCGGTCGGCCGACGTCGGCGAACAACGGACTCCGGGTCCGGACCAGGGGTACTGCGCCCGCTGCCGCGATGGCTGCGGTGATCCCCGGGAGCTCCGCCTCCGACACGGCGCCGTGCTGCAGGTCCACCACGACGAAGTCGGACCCGGTCCGCGCCAGCACGTCGGCGGTCACGACACCGGGCAGCAGGCTCCACAACCCGTGGCAGGCGCTCCCGCTGGACCACCGGTTCCGTACGTCGGCCTCGTTCATCGCCATGCGACCTCCGTCCTCTCGTGGTGCCGTGCCGCGGACGATACAGTCGCGACACCGCGCTGGAGGGAATGGGATGCTGCACCGAGAGATGCCGCTCGAACGGCGACGGGCGGGTGTGCTCCTGCACGTGACATCCCTGCCCGGTCCCGGCTCGTCCGGTGACCTGGGCGACGAGGCCTACCGGTTCGTCGACTTCCTCGCTGCCGCTGGCTGCTCGGTCTGGCAGCTCCTGCCGCTGGCGCCGACGCATCCGGCGGAGAGGTCGCCGTACGACGCCCTGTCGGCGATGGCGGGCAACACCGACCTGATCAGCAGCGAGCACCGGGTCGCCCACGGCCTCGACGATCCCGCGACGCTGACGGCGCAGCAGCAAGCCGCCTTCTCGTCGTGGTGTGCCGCTCAGGCCGACTGGCTCGAGCCCTACGTCGAGTACGCCGCCCTCCGCGAGCGGCACGACCTCGCGCCCTGGCCGTCCTGGCCGCCTGCACTGCGGAACCGCGATCCGCGGGCCGTCGCCGATGCGCTGGCACCACTGGCCGACCGGGTGCAGCTGCTGCGCTTCGAGCAGTGGGTCTTCGCGGTGCAGTGGGACCGGCTGCGGGACTACGCCGCGTCGAGGGGCGTGCTGATGTTCGGCGACCTGCCGATCTTCGTGTCCCTCGACAGCGCAGACGTGTGGGCGTCGCGCGACCTCTTCCACCTGGACGAGGAAAGCCGACCGATCACCGTCTCGGGATGCCCGCCCGACTACTTCGCGGCCGACGGGCAGCGTTGGGACAACCCCCACTACGACTGGGCTGCGATGGCCGAGGACGGGTTCGGCTGGTGGCGACGTCGGATCACGCGCCAGCGCGAGCTCTTCGACCTGGTCCGCATCGATCACTTCCGGGGGCTCGACGCGGCGTGGCACGTGCCTGCCGACGCGCCCACGGCCCGTGAGGGCGAGTGGGTCCCCGGACCAGGGGCGGACCTCCTGTCCGTCCTCGTGGATGCTGCTGGTCCCGGGACTCTGGTGGCCGAGGATCTGGGCGTCATCACCGAGGAGG
This sequence comes from Nocardioides furvisabuli, assembly GCF_021083185.1. Lineage (GTDB taxonomy): Bacteria > Actinomycetota > Actinomycetes > Propionibacteriales > Nocardioidaceae > Nocardioides > Nocardioides furvisabuli. Next base: position 43,086 of record NZ_JAIGQB010000007.1, read on the forward strand.
TCGACGAGCTGCGCCTCCAGTTCGGCCTGCCGGGCATGAAGGTGCTGCAGTTCGCCTTCGACGGCGACCGCGGCAACCTCCACCTGCCCAGCCGGCACGAGGAGCAGAGCGTCGTCTACACCGGCACCCATGACAACGACACGACGCTCGGGTGGTGGGACCAGCTCGACGAGACGGACCGCGAGCAGGTGCGCTCGAGTCTCGTCGACCCGGAGGAGCCCATGCCATGGGCGCTGATCCGGCTGGCGATGCAGTCGCGTGCCCGCCTCAGCGTCGTACCTGCCCAGGACATCCTCGGGCTCGGCAACGAGGCGCGGATGAACACGCCCGGCACCGCCGGCGACAACTGGGCCTGGCAGGCGCGTGCCGGGGCCTTCGACGACGGTCTCGCCCGCCGGGTCCGCGAGGTCGTGACCGCGACGGGACGGCTCTCTTGACCGCGAGTGCCCACGAGGCCGTCGAGCGGCTCCTGGAGCGGGTCAGTGTGGTCGAGCCGCAGATCAACTCGATCTGCACCCTCCACCCTGACGCTCTGGAGCAGGCAGAACGGCTCGACCGCGAGGCCGCTGCAGGAGGCGTTCGGGGCGCGCTCCACGGACGTGCCGTGCTGGTCAAGGACAACATCGACACCCATGACCTGCCGACCACGGCCGGCTCGCTCGCGCTTGCCCATGCGCCACCACCCAGCCGGGACGCGCCGCTCGTGCGGCGGCTTCGTGACGCGGGCATGGTGATCCTCGGCAAGACCAATCTCTCCGAGTGGGCCAACATCCGCGACGAGTCGTCGACATCGGGCTGGAGCGCCTACGGCGGGCTGACCCGGAACCCGTACGGGCTCAACCGGTCCGCGGGAGGTTCCAGTGCTGGCAGCGGTGCTGCGGTGGCGGCTGGTCTTGCGCCCTTCGCGGTGGGCACCGAGACGGACGGCTCGATCGCCTGTCCGGCGGCCTTCAACGGGTGCGTCGGCATCAAGCCCACGGTCGGCACCGTTGCGACCAGCGGCGTCGTGCCGATCTCGACCTCCCAGGACTCCCCCGGCCCGATGGCCATGACGGTCCGTGACGCAGCCTCGCTGCTGACGGTGCTCGCCGCGAACGACCACGACTACGCCGCGCACGCCGTGCGCGGCCGGTTGGCGGGCAAACGGATCGGGGTGCCGCGCACGACGTACTGGGGCTACTCCCCGCACGCGGACGCCGCAGCCGAGCGGGCGCTGACGCTGCTCGCCGCCGAGGGCGCCACGATCGTCGACGACACTGACCTGCCGGCGTTCGGGGACGAGGTGGGCGACGACGAGCTGCTCGTGTTGCTGGCCGAGTTCCGTTCGGGGGTCGAGGACTATCTCGCCACCCGCACCGGCGACGTCCCCCGCACGCTGCAGGACATCGTCGACTTCAACCGCGCGCACGCGGAGACCGAGCTCGCGCACTTCGGTCAGTCCCTCTTCGAGAAGGCCCTGGCCGGCCCGCGGGCCGGGAGCCCCGAGCACCTCGACGCGCGCTCGAGGGGCGTCGACGCGACCCGTGGCGGCGGCATCGACCAGGTGCTCCACCAGCACGGGCTGGACGCACTGGTCACGCCGTCCTACCCGCCTGCGCATCCGATCGATCTCGTCAACGCCGAGACCCTCGCCGGCGCCTGCAGCAGCCCCGCCGCGATCGCCGGTTACCCCCTGGTGACGGTTCCGAGCGAGCTCGCCGCCGGCCTGCCGGTGGCCGTGTCGTTCTGGGGCACCGCGCGCAGCGAGGGGTCGTTGATCGAGATCGCGCACGGGTACGAGGTGGCGCGGGACCGGTCGAGCGGGCCGCTGGCTGCGCCGACCTCTCCGTCGTTCGTCTGACGCGGGCCGCACGAGACGGTCATTCACCAGCGCGCGAGGCGGTCGCCCCGCGCGTGCGACGTAGCCCACGTCTGGTCACGACATGCGCCGCGCGCGAAGGGGTACCAAGAGGCACCACCGGGCTCAGGACATGGGCCGGCACGTTCGAGAAGCACCGGAGACACGCATGTCGACCATCCACACGCCCCCGCTGAACACGATCGCCCGCTCGGGCGCGGTGGACCGGTGACCCCGGTGTACGTCCGCTCGATCGGCCACGTCTTGGGAATGCTCGGTGCCGCCGTGCTCCACGCGGCGACGTCGGTGCTCCCGGTCGGCCGCAGCGGCATCTGATGTTCGTCTTCTTCAGCAACCGACTCGGCTGTGCCGGCTCGCTGCTCGTCTCACTGGCCCTCACGGCGCTCGTGCTGCTCATCTTCGTCCTCTGACGGCTGCGCGCCCTCAGGTCGCAGGTGAAGAGGTAGCTCCTCGAACCCGGGATCGAATTACATGATTGATCTTCACTCGTCGGCGTGGCGCCCTTGACTTCTGGCCCATACGATCACTCGGTGCAACAACTGCCTCACGTGTCACAGCCGTCACAGAGCGCCCCCGCAGGACCGGCCGCGCTCGCCGCCGTCGTACGCCGTGCCGGTCGGACGGCGAGCCTGCTGACGGCGCTGGTGGCGCTCGTCGTGGTGGCCCTCCCGACGACCACCGCCAAGATCAACCTGGTCACGTCGACGTACCTCTGCTCGGGCTACGCCGGGTGCCAGGCGGCGGGCTACGGCCACGCGGGCTACCGCCAGGCGTCGTCGACGATGTTCTGGCGGATGTACGCCGGTCACAACTGCACCAACTACGTCGCCTACCGCCTGATCCAGTCCGGCATGCCGAACGTCCGGCCGTGGTCCGGCAGCGGCAACGCCGAGAACTGGGGCGTCGCGATGGCGCCCATCACCGACCAGACCCCGACGGTCGGGTCCGTCGCCTGGTACAAGCCGCACGTGACGCCGGCAGGCGGCAGCGGACACGTCGCCTACGTCGAGCAGGTCATCTCCGACACCGAGATCATCGTCTCGGAGGACTACTGGGGCGGTGACTTCTACTGGCGCCGCATCACCAAGACCGGCGGCGGCTGGCCCTCGGGCTTCATCCACTTCAACGACCGCGTGGTCGCACCCACGACGGCTCCTGCCATCGTCGGGTCCCCGGCGGTCGGTGCACCCCTGGAGGTGGCGACCGGCGCGTGGACGCCCACGCCCAGCAGCGTCGCCATCAGGTGGCTCGCCGACGGTGCCGCCATCCCGGGCGCCACCACCCCGTCCTACGTGCCGACGCCGGACGTGAAGGGCAAGACCCTCACCGCAGAGGTGACCGCCGAGCTCAGCGGCTACACCGCCGGTCGGGCGAGCCTCGCGACCGCCCCCGTCGCGCCGGGTGTCTTCCAGCCCACTGCGCAGCCGACGATCCAGGGTGTGCCCGAGGTCGGCCAGACGCTGACCCTCACGCCCCCGGCGTGGGCGCCGCAGCCCAAGAGGGTCGAGACGCAGTGGTACGCCGACGGCGTGGCCCTCGACGGTGCGACAGGAGCCTCGCTGGTCCTCACGCGTGACCACATCGACAGGCGGATCAGCGCGCGCGCCATCGCCAGCGCCAGTGGCTACAAGAAGTCGAGGGTGACTGCGGTCGAGACCGGCCCGGTCCTCGCCAAGCCGGTCGTGATCACCCGCCCGTCCCGTGTGAAGGGCACGCCGACGGTGGGCAACAAGCTCATGGTCCGTGCGGGGAGCGTGAAGCCCACCGACGCCACGGCCACCTACAGATGGCTCCGGGACGGCAAGCGCATCGCGAGGACGACGCGCCCCACCTACACGGTCCGCAAGGCCGACGTCGGCCGCACCCTGTCGGTCGAGATCACGCTGTCGCGTCGCCACTTCCGCAGCACCACCGAGACCCTTGCTGTACCGATGGTCATGACGACGCCCACCCTGAAGGTGCGCACCGACGCCTCGCGCAAGCGGGTCGCCGTGGACGTCCGCGTGCGAGCCGTGGGCGCGCCGCGACCGGACGGCACGATGACCGTCAGCGTGGGCAAGCGCACGGTGGAGGTACAGGTCGTCGCAGGGAAGGGGCGTGCCGTGCTGCGCGGGCTCCGCCCGGGCACGAAGCCGGTGGTCGTGCGCTATGCCGGCACCGACGTCGTACGAGCCGCCGTCGAGCGCTCGACCGTGACGGTGCCGGCGCGTCGCTGACCCTCGTCGACCCGGACGCGCGCCGGGCCCGTGTCTAGGCTGGACCCATGCGATACCGACTGCTGGGCAAGAGTGGCTGCGCCGTCTCCGAGCTGTGCCTCGGCACGATGACGTTCGGCGCCGAGACCGACGAGGCGGGCTCCCACGAGCAGCTCGACCTGTTCGTCGAGGCCGGCGGCACGCTCGTCGACACCGCGGACGTCTACTCCGCCGGGACCTCCGAGGAGATCATCGGCCGCTGGCTCGCCGACCGGCCCGCCGACGTCACCGAGTCCGTCGTGCTCGCCACCAAGGGCAGGTTCGCCACCGATGCCCGTCCCAACGGCAACGGGCTGTCCGCGCGGCACCTGACCCGCGCCCTCGACGCGTCGCTGGGCCGGTTGGGGGTGGACACCGTCGACCTCTACCAGGTCCACGCCTTCGACCCGCACACGCCGATGGAGGAGACGCTCCGCACGCTCGACGGCTTCGTCCAGGCCGGCAAGATCCGCTACTACGGCCTGTCCAACTTCACCGGGTGGCAGCTGACCAAGGCCGTGCTGACCGCTCGCGCGCTCGGCCTGCGCGAGCCGGTGACGCTGCAGCCGCAGTACAGCCTGATCGTGCGCGAGATCGAGTGGGAGGTCGTGCCGGCCGCGCTCGACGCCGGCATGGGCCTGCTGCCCTGGAGCCCGCTCGGCGGCGGCTGGCTGTCGGGGAAGTACACCCGCGACCAGCGCCCCACCGGCGAGACCCGGCTCGGGGAGGACCCCGGCCGCGGGATGGAGGCGTACGACCGTCGCGGCAGCGAGCGCACCTGGCGGATCATCGACGCGGTCGGGCGCGTCGCCACCGACCGTGGGATCTCGATGGCCGAGGTCGCGCTCGCGTGGGTCACCAACCGCCCGGCCGTGGTGTCCACGATCCTCGGTGCGCGCACGACCGAGCAGCTCGCCGCGAACCTGGAGGCCGCGGGTCTCGAGCTGACGACCGAGGAGCAGGCGAGCCTCGACGAGGCCAGCGACCTCGCCGCCACCGACTACCCCTACGGCGAGCTGGGCATCGAGCAGCGCAGCCGCGAGCTCGCCGGCGGCTGACGCACGATCGGCCCGTTCCCGATCGCGGCGGTGTGACTCCTCACCCCCTCGGGCCCTTGTGATGCCGGCGCGCGACCGTAGGTTCGGACAGGGGAGCACGCCCGTCCCCGCCCCGTTCGAGAGGAGTCACGATGAGCGACTACCAGGTCGTCAACCCGTCCACCGGTGAGGTCGAGAAGGAGTTCGCCACCGCCACCGACGCCGAGGTGCAGGACGCGCTCGCGCGCAGCCACGCGGCGTACGGCGAGTGGCGCACCACCACCCTGGACGAGCGCGCGACGATCCTGCGCACGGTCGCCGACCTCTACGACGAGCGCGCCGACGACCTCGCGGCGATCATCGCCCGCGAGATGGGCAAGCCGCTGCGCGAGGGCAGGGGCGAGCTCAAGCTCGTGTCCTCGATCTTCCGCTACTACGCCGACCAGGGCGCCGCGCTGCTGGCCGACACCCCGCTGGATCCGGCCATGGGCGGCAACGCGGTCGTGCGCAAGGAGGCGATCGGCCCGCTCCTCGGGATCATGCCGTGGAACTTCCCCTACTACCAGGTGGCCCGCTTCGCGGCGCCCAACCTGATGGTCGGCAACACGATCCTGCTCAAGCACGCGCCGCAGTGCCCCGAGTCGGCGCTCGCGATCGTGCAGGTCTTCGCCGACGCCGGGCTGCCGGCCGACGCCTACATCAACGTCTTCGCGACCAACGACCAGTCGGCCGACATGATCGCCGACCCGCGCGTGGTGGGCGTCTCGGTCACCGGCTCCGAGCGGGCCGGCTCCGCCGTCGCCGAGGTCGCCGGACGCCACCTCAAGAAGGTCGTCCTCGAGCTCGGCGGCTCCGACCCCTTCATCCTCCTCGATGCCGACGACCTCGGCGCCGCGGTGAAGTCCGCCGTGCGTGGCCGGATGGGCAACGCCGGCCAGGCGTGCAACGGCGCCAAGCGGATGATCGTCGTCGACGACCTGTACGACGACTTCGTCGAGCAGTTCACCGCTGCGATGTCCGGGCTGAAGCCCGGCGACCCCTTCGACAGCACCACCGGATTCGGCCCGCTGTCGTCGGAGCAGGCCGCGACGAACCTGCTCGAGCAGGTCGAGGACGCCGTGTCGAAGGGCGCGACGCTCCGCACCGGCGGCAAGCGGCTCGACCGTCCCGGTGCCTTCGTCGAGGCGACCGTGCTCACCGACGTGACGCCCGAGATGCTTGCCTACCGCGAGGAGCTCTTCGGTCCCGCGGCCGTCGTCTACCGCGTCGCCGATGCCGCCGAGGCCGTCGCGCTGGCCAACGACTCGTCCTTCGGCCTGGGCGGGGTGGTCTGGAGCTCCGACACCGAGCAGGCGCAGCAGGTCGCCGACCAGCTCGACACCGGCATGGTGTGGATCAACAGCGCCCAGGGCTCGGCCGCCGACCTCCCGTTCGGCGGCACGAAGCGCTCGGGCGTCGGTCGCGAGCTCGGCCCCTACGGCATCGACGAGTTCGTGAACAAGAAGCTGATCTACACGCCGGCCCGCTGAGCGCCGCTCGGCCGGGACGCGGGGTTCATCAGCCGAGGCTGCCGCCGTAGGAGTCGGCGGTCAGCCGGTCGATCAGCCACTCGCCGTCCCGGTCGACCAGCGTCGCGGTCCCGTGCCAGTAACCCCCCGCGGGTTGCCCCTGTTCCATCTGGAGCTCGTCGCCGATCATCGGATAGCTCGTGCCGGCGTGGTCGAACTCGAAGTCGACCCGGATCGTGTCGCCCACCCAGCGCGCGTTGGACAGGGCGACGCTCACGTGCGAGTCGGTGACCATCGACGGCCGACCCTCCATGCCGGCCTCGTAGGCCGCGGTCGGGTGGACGTCACGGGAGGTGAGGTAGACCGCCTGCTTGTCGATCTGCCTGCTGGTGGGCTGCCGCGCCCGGGACCGCACCGCGAAGAAGGCGCGCACGGTCGCCTCGGCCGACGCGATGCCAGCCGCTTCGGCGGCTTCGTCCCGCGCGGGGGCGGGTGCCGCCGCAGGACCTGGCCGCTCGGGCACGGAGGAGAAGTGAGCCCCACCCGCAGCGGCGCCGAGCGCGACGACCACTGCTGCCCCGACGGCCGCGAGGGTGGTCCGGGTCCTCGTCGCGCGCACGTGCCGATGGTAGGCAGGGCGACGCGCGGCGGGAGGCGGAAACGGCAGATCGGAGTGAAACGGCTCACCTCTTCGGCCTCTGTCCCGCCTGGGACGGGCGCACCCGATTCGACAGTCGTGCCGTGCCGTGTTCTCGTGGAGTCACCGCAGCCGCCCCCTCGACGACGAGGCGCCTCCCCTCGTGAGGCGAGCGCTGGCCGTGGTCCAGGCGCCCGAGACGGCGCCGCGTCCGAGCGCCCCGGAGGCGTACCCCCGATCTTGTGAGGTCCGAAGCACGTGCGTGCCACCACCACACCTGCCCCGTTCGCCCGCTCCCGTGGCGTCGCCGCCACCATCGCCGCGTCCGCGCTGGCGCTGACCCTCGTCCCCGGCAGCGCGGCTGCCGTGTCGAGCGCCGAGCCGGTCGACGTACGCCTCGAGGTCGCCGACGCGGCTCCCGTGGCGGTCGCCGTCACGCCCCAGGCGTGGCCCGGCCAGCTCCTGGAGGCCTACGGCGTCCCCACCGACGACAACGACCTGGTCGACGTCGTGCGTGACGGCCGCGAGGTCACGGGCAAGCGCAAGCGCCTGCGCCAGGGCGACGTCGTACGCGTCACCGACGTGGTCAAGGAGCGCAAGACCAAGCGCAAGAAGGTGCGCCGCGGCACCGTCGAGGTCTTCACGACGAAGCTCAAGCCCGGCGTGCGCAAGGTCGTGAGCAAGGGCCGTCCCGGTGTCCGCAAGGTCGTCGCGATGAAGACGCTGCACAACGGCGAGCCGGTGAAGTACCGCGTCGTGAAGAAGAAGATGGTCCGCGACCCGCGCCCGCGGCGCGTCCTCGTCGGGCGCAAGGCGTACGCCGTCGCTGGTGCCGACGGCCTCAACTGGGGGGCGCTCGCCAACTGCGAGTCGGGCGGCAACCCGCGCGCGGTGAACCCGGCCGGCTACTACGGGCTCTACCAGTTCGACCTCGGCACCTGGCGCAGCGTGGGTGGCTCCGGCCTCCCGACCGCCGCCTCGGCCGGCGAGCAGACCTTCCGCGCGAAGCTGCTCTACAAGCAGCGCGGCCGCTCGCCGTGGCCCACCTGCGGTCGGCTCCTCTGAGCCCGACGGCTCACTGGGCGCCGGTGAACCCCTGCTGGCGCCACGCCTCGTAGGTTACGACGGCCGCGGAGTTCGACAGGTTCAGCGACCTGCGCCCCGCCAGCATCGGGATCCGGAGCCGGTCGGTGACCCGGGGGTGCGCCAGCACCTCGTCCGGGAGGCCGGTCGGCTCCGGACCGAAGAGCAGCACGTCGCCGGGCTCGAAGGCGACGTCGGTGTGCCAGCGGGTCGCGTGCGCGGTGAACGCGAAGACCCGCGAGCCCGCCAGGGCCCGGCTCGACAGCGCGGTGTCGAGGTCGGGATGGACGACCACCGACGCTAGGTCGTGGTAGTCGAGCCCGGCGCGCCTGAGCTGCGGCTCGGACAGGTCGAAGCCCAGCGGCTCGACGAGGTGCAGGGTCGCTCCGGTCCCGGCCACCATGCGGATCGCGTTGCCCGTGTTGGGCGGGATCCGGGGCTCGAGGAACATCACGTGGAACACGCCGTCAACCTAGCCGCCGACCCGGTGGCCGGCCGGCCGGGGGCGTGGTCCACACTTGTCACCTGCCGGCTCGCCAGGGCCGGTCCTGCGGACGTGGTGTAGTTGCAGCACGGCTCCCTTCCAGGGAGATGGTCGAGGTTCAAATCCTCGCGTCCGCTCCACTTCTTCCTCCTCAGCAGCCGCGACCTAGGCTCGGGGCATGACTGAGCAGACGATGGCGGGCCGTACGGTCCTGGTGACCGGGGCGAGCGACGGGATCGGCGCCGAGGCGGCGCGCGTGCTGGCGGAGCGGGGCGCGACGGTGCACGTCACCGGGCGCTCCCTCGACAAGCTGCGGCCGGTCGCGGAGGCCGTCGGCACCGAGCCCCTCGTCGCCGACTTCTCCCGCCTCGACGACGTACGCCGCCTGGCCGAGCAGGTCGCCGAGCGCGTCGGCACGCTGGACGTGCTGATGAACAACGCCGGCGGCACCTTCTCCCCGTCCCGGACGACCGCCGACGGCCACGAGCCCAACTTCCAGGTCAACCACCTCGCGCCCTTCCTGCTCACGAACCTCCTGCACCCGAAGCTCGCCGCCGCTGGTCGCTCGCTCGTGGTGAACACGTCCAGCATCGCCAACCTGATGGGCAAGGTCGTGCTGGACGACCTCGACCACGAGCACCGCAAGGCGCGCGAGTTCGCGGCCTACGGCACGGGCAAGCTGATGAACATCGTCTTCACCCGCGGCGCCTCCGACCGCTGGTCCGGCGACGGCATCGTCTCGGTCGCCGTCCACCCCGGCCCGGTGGGGAGCTCCTTCGGACGTGACTCGTGGCTCGTGGGGCTGCTCTACCGCACGCCCCTGAAGCGCTTCGCCACGATCAGCGTCCCCGAGGGCGCGGCGCCCCTCGTCGCCCTCGCCGAGCGGGGGCCCGACCAGGAGCTCGACGGCCGCTACTTCAGCCGTTTCACCCCCGACGGTCGCGAGAACAGGCAGGCAAGCGACCGCGCGATCATCGACGGGCTGTGGGAGCGGTCCGCAGCGCTCACCGGGATCGCCTGAGCGGCCCGCCTCAGAGCGCGCGGGCGCGCAGCATCCGCAGCACCAGCTCGGAGCGCTCGGTGAGCGAGCCGACGACGACCGGCGCCGCCTCGGCGGCCGCCACCTCGCGGGCCCGCGCGACCCACGCCTCGTCGACGGCGTACAGCGGGAAGAGGCTGGCGGTGAGGGCGAGGCCCGGGATCATCCCGCCCTCGTGCAAGGTGGGCAGCGCCTCGAGGTAGCGCGCGGGGTAGGGGGCCAGCACGGGGTCCTGGCCGGGGCGCCAGAAGGCGGCCGCCACGGTGCGGGCGGCCTGGATCGGGACGGTGCGCCCCACCACGGCTGTCCAGGCCTCGTCCTTGGCCTCGGCCGAGGGTGAGCTGGCACGTACGGCGAGGGCGCGGACCCACGCGTCGGGGTCGGGGTCGCGCTCCTGAAGCGCCTGCACCGCGTCGGTGTCGACCTCGCCGAGCTCGGCCCGGCGCTCGAGGACGTACCACTGCAGGTCGAGGTCGTCGCCGGCCAGCTCGCGCACGGTGGCGAGGTCGTCCTCGCCGGTCGCGGTGCCGGCCAACGCACGCAGGGCAGCCTGCCGGGACACCCCGGTGTCGACCATCTGGCGCGCGGCAGCGGCGACCTGTGCCTCGAGGCTGGCGCGCTCGGACTCCGGTGCCCACCGCCGGGCGGCCTGGAGGGCGAGCTCGAGGCAGGGCTCGGCAACCGTCTCCACGGTCTCCACGCGCAGCACGTCGGTGAGCGCGCCCACGGCCTCGGCCGTCGTGGCGTCGCCGTGGGAGAGCATGTCCCACACGGTGGCCATCGCCACGGCACGGGTCAGGGTCGTGGGCAGGCCCGAGGGGTGGCTGACCAGCACCTGGCGCCCGGCGGCGTCGGGTCGGGTGGTGGCGAAGGTCGTGTCGTCGTGGTTGACGAGGTAGAGGTCGGCGTCGGGGAGGCCCTCGACCGGGGTGCGCTCGCCGGCCACCTCGACCCGGACCGAGCCGACCTCCTCGAGCGCGTCGCCGGCGCGACGGTAGGCACCCACGCCCACCACCTGCGGGTGCGGGGCGCCGTGGGCGCCGGCTGCGGTGAGCACGAGACCGTCGTCAGCCTGCTCGATGCCGAGCCGGTCGACACCGGCGGTCTCCAGCCAGGCCGTGCGCCACGGCTGGAGGTCGCGCCCGCTGGCCTGCTCGAGCGCACCGACGAGGTCGTCGAGCGTGGTGTTGCCCCACGCGTGCTCGGCGAAGTAGGCGCTCATGCCGACGCAGAAGGTGTCCTCGCCGACGAAGTGCATGAGCTGCTTGAGCACCGCCGCACCCTTGGGATAGGTGATCGAGTCGAAGATCGACTCCGCGTCGGCCACGGTGGGCACGGGCTGTCGGATCGGGTGCGAGGCCGGGCCCTGGTCGGCGAGGTAGGCGTTGAGCTTGTCGCCGACGAGGTTGTTGGCCGCGGTGTCGCCGTAGGCGGTGGCGCGCTCGGCGGCCCACATGCAGGCGAACTCGGCGAAGGCCTCGTTGAGCCAGAGGTCGTCCCACCAGCGCATCGTGACGATGTTGCCGAACCACATGTGCGCCATCTCGTGCAGCAGCACGTTGGCGAACACCTGCCACTCGGCGGTGGTCGGCTCGTGGCGGCGCAGGATGGCGTCGGACCACGTGACGCAGCCGTAGTTCTCCATCGCCCCGCCGAACTCGGGCAGGAACACCTGGTCGTAGGACCGCTGCGGGAAGGGCATGCCGAAGCGGTCGCCGAAGAACTCCAGCCCCTGCGTGGTGAGGGTGAAGAGCTGCCCGGCGTCGCGCTCCAGCGCAGCGGCGAGGGTCTGGCGCGCGTAGAGGCCGAGGTCGTGGCCGCCGGCCTCGTGCCGCACCTCGACGAAGGGACCGCCCACCACGACCGGGTTGTACGTCGACAGGGGGGGTGTCGGCTCGAAGGTCCAGCGCCGACCACCGTCGACGTCCTCGACCAGCGGTTCGCCGGAGTTGCTGACGACCGTCCAGGCGGCGGGTGCGGTGACGGTGAAGGCGTGCGGCGCCTTGAGGTCGGGCTGGTCGAAGCAGGCCCACGCGTAGCGCGCCTCGTCGGGCTCGAACGAGGTCCAGAGGTAGACGTTGTCGTCGCCGGGGTCGACGGCGCGGTGGACCCCGCGACCGTGCTGGGTGTCGCGCTGGACGGTGGCGATCACGAGCGTGTTCTTCTCGGCCAGCCCGTCGAGGACGATCCGGCCCTCCTGCGGCGCGGGCAGCAGCTGACCGTCGAGCGTGGCCGACTCGACCTCGGCGCAGCAGTCGACGAAGGTCGACGCCCCCTCGGCGGCCGTGAAGCGGATCGTGCTGACGGCACGGAAGTCGGGGCCGTCGACCAGGCCGGTGAGGTCGATCGAGATGTCGTAGGAGGTGACCGACAGGAGGGCCGCACGCTCGACGGCCTCCTCCTGCCGAAGGCTGCGGACGGGCACGGGGTGGTCCTCACTCGAGGTCGGGTGGTGCGTACGACGCCCGAGGCGAGCGACGGGTGCAGCCTAGGGCGGGCGCCTCGGTCGGGGCGAGGGTCACTCGCCGATGCGCGTGCGCACCTCGTAGAGCTCGGGGAAGAACGTCAGACTGAGCGCGCGGCGGAGGAAGTCCACGCCGGACGACCCACCGGTGCCGACCTTGTGCCCGATGACGCGCTGCACGACCTGCAGGTGGCGGAAGCGCCACTGCTGGAAGGCGTCCTCGATGTCGACGAGCTCCTCGCAGGTCTCGTAGACGCCCCAGTGCTCGGCCGGCGCGGCGTAGACGGAGGCGAAGACCTCGACCAGGTCGGGGTCGGTGGTGTGCGGCTGCGTCCAGTCGCGCTCCAGCAGCCGTTGCGGGACGGCGTACCCCTGGCGGGCGAGGTGGGCGAGGAACTCGTCGTAGAGCGACGGCTCGTGGAGCAGCTCGTCGAGCGCGGCGCGGGCGCCCTCGTCGTGGGAGAAGACGTCGACCATGTCAGCGTTCTTGTTGCCGAGGAGGAACTCCACCTCGCGGTACTGCGCGGACTGGAAGCCCGAGCTCGTGGCGAGGAACGGGCGGATCTCGGCGTACTCGCTCGGGGTCAACGTCGCGAGCACCGACCACTGGTCGGTGAGGGTGTGCTGGATGTGCTTGATCCGCGCCATCCGCTTGAGGGCGGGGGAGAGGTCGTCGGAGCGGAGCAGCGCGCGGGCCGAGCGGAGCTCGTGGATCATCAGCTTGAGCCACAGCTCGCTGGTCTGGTGCTGCACGATGAAGAGCAGCTCGTCGTGCTGCTGGGGGTCCGACCGGGGCTGCTGGGCCGCGAGCAGGACGTCGAGTCGCAGGTAGTCGCCGTAGGACATCGAGCGCGAGAAGTCCTTCTCGATGCCGTCCTCGAGCTCGCGCCTGTTCGGTGATCCATCCATGGGCGGCAACCTATCCCTCGTCGCGGTCGGTGGCCTCGTCTACCGTCGACGCCATGCCCCCCGCCGAGCCCGAGCGCAGCCGCACCTGGGTGCCGCACTGGCCGTGCGCTCCTGCGCAGGCGCTGCGCCCCCAGCGTCGCGGAGCGGGCGACCCGACGCAGCGCCACGAGGAGTCGGGACGGATCTGGCGCGCGATGCGTACGCCGACCGGGCCGGCGACGCTGGCGATCCTGCCGCGGCCCTCGACGGGCGACGTCCTCGGGCGGGCGTGGGGGCCGGGCGCCGACTGGGCGCTCGAGTCGATGCCGGGCCTGCTCGGCGCGGACGACGACCCGAGCGGGTTCGAGGCGCACCACCACCCCGAGGTCGCGGCCGGGTGGCGCAGCCACCAGCACTGGCGCATCGGCCGCACCGGCCTGGTGATGGAGTCGCTGGTGCCGTCGATCCTCGAGCAGAAGGTCACCGGCAAGCAGGCCTTCGGCTCCTTCCGCGAGCTCGTGCGGCGCCACGGCGAGCCCGCGCCCGGGCCGGTCGCGGCCCTGCGCCTGATGGTGCAACCGACGCCGGCCACCATCGCCGCGATCCCGTCGTGGGAGTGGCTGCGGCTCGGCGTCCAGCCCGCCCAGTCGCGCACCCTCGTCACCGCCTGCCGGCTCGCGCCGTCGCTGGAGCGGATCACCGAGGTGTCCGTCGAGGAGGCCGACAAGCGCCTGCGATCCGTGCGCGGCATCGGCGTGTGGACCAGCGCGGAGGTGCGCCAGCGCGCCCTCGGCGACCCCGACGCGGTGAGCTTCGGCGACTACCACCTCGCCAATTGGGTCGGGTGGGCGCTCGTCGGCCACGACATCACCGACGACGAGATGGCCGAGCTCCTCGAGCCCTACCGCCCCCACCGCGGCCGGGCCGCCGCGATGGCGATGGCCGGGGGGCAGCAGCGCCCGCGCCGGGGCCCGCGGATGAGCATCCCGACGCACCTGCCAACGAGGTGAGGCTCAGAGCAGCGGGCGCAGAGGCGCCAGGAAGCTCTCGGTGAACTTGCGGTTGAGGTCGCGCGCCTCCCACTCGTGGAGCGTGAGCTCGAGGCAGTTGCCCTCGTCGGCGAGGAAGACCCGCTCCATCACCGCCGCGAAGTCGGGGTCGATGACCTCGATGTTGATCTCGTAGTTGCCCTGCAGGCTGAGCCGGTCGATGTTGGCCGTGCCGACCGTGGCCCAGCTGCCGTCGATGGTGGCGGTCTTGGCGTGCACCATCGCGTCCTTGAAACGCAGGATCCGCGCCCCCGACGCGAGCAGCTGGCCGTAGTAGCCGCGCGAGATCCAGTCCGCGACGATGTGGTTGGACTTCAGCGGCAGCAGGATGCGGACGTCGACCCCGCGGCGCGCCGCGTCGGTCAGCGCGTCGACGAAGTCCTGGTCGGGCAAGAAGTAGGCCGTGGTCAGCCAGATGTTGTGGCTGGCGCGGTTGATCGCCTCGAGGTACATGCTGCGGATCGGGAAGTTCCACTGCCGCGGGCTGTTGCGGTGGATGCGGATCTGCGGGTCCCACTGCGACGACGTCTCCAGCAGCAGCGGACGCTCGCTGCGGCGCAGCCGGTGGCGGCGGTTGAGGTTCCAGAAGTCGGCGAAGGCGCGCTTGAGGTCCCACACGCCCGGGCCGGTGATCCGCACGTGCGTGTCGCGCCACTCGGTGGCGTACGCCGAGCCGATGTTGTAGCCGCCGAGGAAGGCGACCTCCTCGTCGACGACCAGCATCTTGCGGTGGTCGCGACCGTAGTGGCGCAGGTCCCAGAAGCGCAGGCCGGCAGTCCACACGGGATAGCGCAGCACCTTCAGCGACGGGGAGAACCGCTTGAAGGCGGGGGAGACGACCATGTTGGCGAAGCCGTCGTAGATGCAGTGGACGTCGACGCCCCGCTCAGCAGCAGCTGTGAGCGCGGTCTTGAACTTCCACCCGATCTCGTCGCCCTTCCAGATGTAGGTCTCGAAGAGGATCTGCTTCTTCGCCCCGTCGATCGCGGCGAGCATGTCGTCGTAGAGGTCACGCCCGAAGGTGTAGGTCGTGATCAGACCGTCGCCGACCGGCACGGTCTCCGGGACGGTCACGGGGAAGGGCTTCGGCTTCTTGCCGCGGCGGCGGTAGGAGTCGACGAGCGACAGCGCCACGGCCAGTCCGACCTGCAGTCCGAGGAGGCCGAGCAGGGTCCGCCGCGCGGTGGTCAACAGGCGGGCGACGGTCACGCGGACAATCTAGCCACGCAGTCCACTCGAGCGCCGCCACGGCGCCCGGTTCCACGTCTCGACCCTGGGGGACATCGCGGCCGCGACGTGGGCGACGGCCAGCGCGACCTGCGCCAGCCCCAGCCAGGTCCGTCCCGTGCTCATCACCCAGAGCCCAAGCAGCCCCCAGCACGCTGCCACGACGAAGGACCACGTGCGTCGGCTGGGCCCGGTCCCGGTGCGCTCCATCGCTCGAGTCCAGGGCTCACCCCCGCACGCGGGGTGGAGCCGCTGTCGGTGGCGGCCCGTAGGCTCGACGCATGCGTCCAGTCACCGATCTCCAGCGCCGGGTGGCCCCCTTCAAGGTGGTCTCCGACTACGAGCCCTCCGGCGACCAGCCGGCGGCGATCAAGGAGATCGTCGAGCGGATCAACGCCGGCGAGCAGGACGTCGTGCTGCTCGGCGCGACCGGCACCGGCAAGACCGCGACGGTGGCGTGGGTGGCCGAGCAGGTCCAGCGTCCGGTGCTGGTGCTCCAGCCCAACAAGACCCTCGCCGCGCAGTTCGCCAACGAGCTGCGCCAGCTCTTCCCGGAGAACGCAGTCGAATACTTCGTCTCCTACTACGACTACTACCAGCCCGAGGCCTACGTCCCCCAGACCGACACCTACATCGAGAAGGACTCCTCGATCAACGAGGAGGTCGAGCGGCTGCGCCACAGCGCGACCAACAGCCTGCTCACCCGCCGCGACACGATCGTGGTCTCGACGGTGTCCTGCATCTACGGCCTCGGCACCCCGCAGGAGTACGTCGACCGGATGCTGCGCCTCAACGTCGGCGAGGAGCACGACCGCGACTCGGTGCTGCGCCGGCTGGTGGAGATCCAGTACACCCGCAACGACATGTCCTTCACCCGCGGCACCTTCCGCGTGCGCGGTGACACCCTCGAGATCTTCCCCGTCTACGAGGAGCTCGCGGTCCGGGTCGAGTTCTTCGGCGACGAGATCGAGCGGTTGATGACGCTCCACCCGATCACCGGCGAGGTGATCTCCGAGGACACCGAGCTCCACGTCTTCCCCGCCACCCACTACGTCGCCGGTCCGGAGCGGATGGAGCGCGCGATCAAGGGCATCGAGCTCGAGCTCGACGACCAGCTCGCGACCTTCGAGAAGCAGGGCAAGCTGCTCGAGGCGCAGCGACTGCGGATGCGCACGACCTACGACGTCGAGATGATGCGCCAGGTGGGCTCGTGCTCGGGCATCGAGAACTACTCGATGCACATGGACGGCCGCAAGCCCGGCAGCGCGCCCAACACCCTGCTCGACTACTTCCCCGAGGACTTCGTGCTCGTCGTCGACGAGTCCCACGTCGCGGTGCCGCAGATCGGCGGCATGTACGAAGGCGACATGTCGCGCAAGCGCAACCTCGTCGACCACGGCTTCCGGCTGCCCAGTGCGATGGACAACCGGCCGCTGCGGTGGGAAGAGTTTCTCGAGCGGATCGGCCAGACGATCTACCTGTCCGCGACCCCGGGCAACTACGAGCTCGACCGGGTCGGCGGCATCGACGGCACGGTGCAGCAGATCATCCGCCCGACCGGCCTGATCGACCCCGAGGTCGTCGTGAAGCCGACCAAGGGCCAGATCGACGACCTGATCCACGAGATCCGCACCCGCGCCGACAAGAACGAGCGCGTGCTGGTCACCACGCTGACCAAGAAGATGTCCGAGGACCTCACTGACTACCTCCTCGACGCCGGCATCCGCACCCGCTACCTCCACTCGGAGGTCGACACGCTGCGCCGCATCGAGCTGCTCCGAGAGCTGCGGATGGGCGAGTACGACGTCCTGGTCGGCATCAACCTGCTCCGCGAGGGCCTCGACCTGCCGGAGGTGTCGCTCGTCGCGATCCTCGACGCCGACAAGGAGGGCTTCCTGCGCTCCGACAAGTCCCTCATCCAGACCATCGGTCGTGCGGCTCGCAACGTGTCCGGCCAGGTCCACATGTACGCCGACAAGATCACGCCCTCGATGGAGAACGCGATCGGCGAGACCAACCGTCGCCGTGCGATCCAGGTCGCCTACAACACCGAGCGCGGGATCGATCCCCAGCCGCTGCGCAAGAAGATCGCCGACATCACCGAGATGCTCGCCCGCGAGGACGAGAACACCGAAGAGCTGCTCCGCACCTGGGCCGACGTCGGTCAGAAGGGTCGCGCAGGGGGAGTCAAGGCCGGGAAGTCGCCGACGCCCGCCCTGTCGCGCATCCATGCCGAGGCGCCCGACACCGCCGGCATCCCGAGCAGCGATCTCGCCGAGCTCATCCAGGGCCTCACCGACCAGATGAAGACCGCGGCCGCCGAGCTGCAGTTCGAGGTGGCGGCACGCCTGCGCGACGAGATCAGCGACCTCAAGAAGGAGCTCCGCCAGATGATGGAAGCGACCAAGTAGCCTCGCTCAGGCGGTCTCCCAGAGCCCGATCAGGTTGCCCTCGGTGTCAGTGAAGTAGCCGGTGAAGCCCATGTCGCCGACGGCCATCTTCTCGGTGACCGTCTTCCCGCCGGCGGCCTCCACCTTGCGCAGCGCGTCGTCCACGCTCGCCACGTCGATGACGAGGTTCGGCGCCTTGCCCGGGAAATCCGCGCTCCGCTCGAACATCCCGCCGTTGATGAATCCCGGCTCGGTCGGACCCTCCTCGGGGTCGCTCGGGCCGGTCATGACCATCGTGTAGTCCATGCCTGGCACGACGGCCGTCTGCCAACCGAACGTCTCCGTGTAGAACGCCTTGGCACGGTCGCCGTCGTCGAACGGGATCTCGAAGTGCACCACCTTGCCTGACATGCTGCCTCCCTCGTCGCAGTGTCGATCCTCCAGTGAACTGCGGCTCGCGGAGCGGGTCAACAGGTGCATGCCGGTCGGTCTCAGCCGGACTCCTCGCGCCTCCTGAGCTCCCTGCGTTCCTTCTTCTCGAGGCGGAGATTCTCCTGCTCGACGATGTCGTCCCTGTTCCAGAGCACGCAGGCGACGTTGAGCTCGGTGCCGAGCATCACGAAGAGCGGCCTCGGTGCGCTCGTCGTACTCGACGCGGGTGAGGCGCCCTTCGGCGAAGGCGTCGGCGAGGACGCTCTCGATCGCGGCACGGTCGCGGTCGGAGGCCCGCATCGCCGCGTTCTCGGGGCGGCGCGGGTCGTGGTCGAACTGGCTCCACACCTCGACGCCTGGCACCGTCCCAGAACAGGCACGGCCCACCCGACGGGAGGTGGGCGGCGTGCGCTCCCTGGGCACGGTGGCTAGGTTCGGCCCATGAGCACCTCCATCGACCTCGGTCGCCCGATCTCCGGCGACGTCATCGACCTCATCCTCGAGGACCACCGGCGCTTCGAGGCGTTGTTGCGCGACCTGCGCGACAGCACGGCCGACCGCGACGCCGTACGACAGGCGTTGGCCGCGTTGCACGTCGCGCACGCGGAGGCGGAGGAGAAGCACGTCTATCCCACGCTGCGCCGCAAGGACGCGATCACCGAGCACGAGGCCGAGCACGGCGAGGAGGAGCACGCCGAGGGCCACGAGGCGATGCTCAAGGTGCTGGAGCTCAAGGGCACCGACACCCAGGCCTTCGACGACGCCGTCGAGGAGCTGGCGACCGCCCTGAACCACCACCTGACGGAGGAGGAGCTGACGATCCTCAACCCCGCCAGGGACGAGGTGGGTGAGCAGGTGCGCGCCGAGCTCGGCACCGCCTTCGCCACCGAGCGCAACAAGCAGCTCGACGCCGACTGCGGTGCCATCGACAACGTCCGCCGGATCGTGAAGGCTGCCGAGCGTGAGGGCCTTCTCGACGAGGACTCCGACGACTGAGGTGGTGGCCGGGTGGACGTGACCCGCATGCGGGAGGTGTGCAGCGCCTTCCCCGGCGCCTGGCCCGACGACCCGTGGGGCCACGACCACCCGGTCTTCAAGGTCGGCCCGGCCGACCGTGGCAAGATCTTCGCCTCCCTCGCCGCCGACAGCGTCGGCGTCAAGGCCGCAGCGAACCGCGAGGTGGCCGACGAGTGGCTGGTCCGATATCCCGACGACGCGAGCGTGATGGCCTACATCGGTCGCTCGGGGTGGAACGACCTCAAGCTCGACGGGGCCATTCCCGACGACGAGCTCGTGGAGGCGGTCGAGGAGTCCTACCGGCTGGTGGTCTCCCGTCTCCCGAAGCGCGACCGCCCGGAGGGCTGGGAGCGCTGAGCCGTCACCCGCGGCGCCGCAGGATGGTCAGGCCGACCATGCGCGAGACCACCATCGCGATGTAGAACACCCCGGTCATCATCTCGACCATGACGATCGACCTGGCCTGCGAGCCCACCGCGACGATGTCCGAGAGACCGACGCTCGTCAGGACCGAGAAGGACAGGTAGAGCAGCTCGAACCAGCTCTGGTCCGAGCCGGACGGGCTGGAGAACGAGTCCGGCCACAGCACCTGGACGACGGAGTAGGCATAGGCGAAGGCCCACGCCACGACGGTGAAGGCCGCGCCGGTGGCGTAGTACTCGTCGGTGGTCACCTTGTCGTCGTGGAACAGGTAGCGCAGCATCGCGTAGGACACGTAGACGTAGAACGGCGCGTGGAGCAGCCCGGAGACGAGCACGACGGCGTCGTTGTCGGGGAAGACCGGCTCGACGAGCGTCAGCAGCATGGCCGGAGCCCCGAGGAACAGGACGACGCGGCTCGCCGCGGGCGTACGTCGCACGGCGAGGACGGCGGCGCCCACCGCCAGCATGCCGATGCCCCCGAGGCTGGCCCGGCCCACCACCGAGTCGTCGAGGAAGGGCCACAGGAGCACCTGCAGGAGCTGTGCGCCCAGCAGCAGGGCGGACGGGTGCGTCACCAGTTGTCCGAGTGGTCGCTTCACGAGGAGGGAGTCTAGGCACGCCGATGAGCCTCGCCGCGGCGCTCCGCTGGGCTAGGTTCGGGTCGTGGCACGACGAGTGGCTGGACGATCGGATCGGTGGGTGGTCGGTGGCCTCGCCGCCGTGCTCGCCGCGCTGCTCGTCGCCATCGCTCTGGTGACCACGTCCACGGGGGAGGTCGACGACGGGCTCTCGACGGCCCAACGCGAGGTCGCCGCAGCCGCGCGTGCCGAGGCGGTCGCGTTCCTGACCGTCGACCACGAGGACATGGACGCCGTCGTCGACGCCGTGCTGGCCGGCGCCACGGGCGACTTCGCCGAGCAGTACGCCGCCCAGCGCGACACCCTCGTCAGCGAGGCCGTGCGCACCGACGCCACCTCGACCGGTGAGGTCGTGGCCCTCGGGGTCGGCGACCTCGACGACGACGCCGCGACCGTCCTCGTCGCGGCCAACAGCACCGTCACCAACAGCGGCACCGGACCTGAGGGGCAGGTGCGCTACTACCGTCTGCGCCTCGACCTGGTGCGCGAGGACGGACGCTGGCTGACCAGCGCCGTGGAGTTCGTCCGGTGAGCATGGTGAGGCGCGCGGGCGTCGTGCTGGCGGTCCTGGTGGTCGCCGCCGCCGTCGCCCTCGCCTGGCTGGTCCGCGAGGGGCGTCCCACCACGACGTCGATCAGCTCCGCCGACGCAGCCGACGCGACCGTCGCCTCGCGCGCGGTGAAGCAGGAGGTCCGTGAGGTCGCCGCGGAGGCCGCCGCCCGGGCCTACAGCTACTCCTGGGACACCCTCGCCGAGGACAAGGCGCAGGCCCGGGCGCTCATGACCAGCGCGATGCAGGCCCGCTACGACCGCACGATGGCCGGCACGGGAGCGGCCGGCCAGCGCGAGCGCACGGTCGTCTCGGCGGAGGTCGTCGACACAGCGCTCGTCACCGCCACGGGGACCGACGCCCGGGTGCTGGTCTTCGTCAACCAGCGCACGACCGGTCGCGGGCTCGAGGAGCCCCTCCTCGACCTCGACCGGGTGCTGGTGAGCCTGGCGGACGTGGACGGCGAGTGGAAGGTCAGCGAGCTCGATGCCTTGTGAGCAGGGCGTCTTGGACGCGAGGATCACGACGTGGACGACGTGACGACCGACCTGCTGATCATCGGAGCCGGTCCCACCGGCCTCTACGCCGCCTACTACGCAGGCTTCCGCGGGATGTCGGTGACGGTCGTCGACTCGCTGCCCGAGCTGGGTGGACAGATCACCGCGATGTACCCCGAGAAGGCGATCCTCGACGTCGCGGGGTTCCCCAGCATCAAGGGGCGTGACCTCGTCGAGGGGCTCGTCGCGCAGGCCGCCACCGCCTCCCCGACGTACCTCCTCGACCGCACCGCGACCACGCTCGAGCACGGCGAGGACCAGGTGGTCGTCACCCTCGACGACGGCACGACTGTGACCGCCCGTGCTGTGCTCATCACCTCCGGCATCGGCAAGTTCAGCCCCCGCCCGCTCCCGGCCGGCGACGGCTGGGTCGGTCGCGGCATGGAGTTCTTCGTGCCGAGCTTCGCGCCCTACGCCGGCAAGGACGTGGTGATCGTCGGGGGAGGCGACAGCGCCTTCGACTGGGCCCAGCACCTCGAGCCGGTCGCGTCCACGGTGACCCTGGTGCACCGGCGAGAGGCCTTCCGCGCCCACGAGCGCACCGTCGCGGAGGTCAGGGCCTCGAGCGTCGAGATCATCACCAGCGCCCAGGTCACCGAGCTGCGCGGTGACGCCCACCTCGAGGAGGTGGAGATCACCGTCGACGGGCAGGAGCCGCGAGTGGTCCCGGCGCAGGCGCTCGTGGCAGCGCTCGGCTTCATCGCCGACCTCGGCGCGATCCAGCGCTGGGGGCTGGTCACCGAGAAGCGCCACGTCGTCGTCGACTCCTCGATGCGCACCAACCTGCCGCGCGTCTTCGCCGCCGGCGACATCACCGACTACCCCGGCAAGGTGCGGCTGATCGCGGTCGGCTTCGGCGAGGCGGCGACCGCCGTCAACAACGCCGCCGTGGTCCTCGACCCCTCGGCCCACGTCTTCCCCGGCCACTCCAGCGAGGGGTGAGGCGTCCGGCGCCTACCGGCGAGTAGGCATAATGGGGGCTTCATCGAGCGCGAAAGGCAGACCACAGTGCGCATCGCCATGCTGTCGTACCGCAGCAAGCCGCACTGCGGCGGCCAGGGTGTCTACATCCGCCACCTGAGCCGGGAGCTCGTACGACTCGGGCACGAGGTCGAGGTGTTCTCCGGCCAGCCCTACCCCGACCTCGACGAGGGCGTGCGGCTGACCAAGGTGCCGAGCCTGGACCTCTACCGCGAGCCCGACCCCTTCCGCGTGCCGAGGCTGCGCGAGTTCCGCGACCGCATCGACGTCGAGGAGTTCCTCACGATGTGCACGGCCGGGTTCCCCGAGCCGAAGACCTTCGGGTCGCGCATCGCGCGGTTGATGAAGGAGCGCGCCGGCGACTTCGACATCGCCCACGACAACCAGGTCCTGGCCCCGGGCGTCATGGAGCTCGAGTCCTACGGCCTGCCCGTGGTCGCCACGATCCACCACCCGATCACGATGGACCGCCGCATCGACCTCCAGACCGCGCCCACCTGGCGCAAGCGGATGACCCTGCGCCGGTGGTACGGCTTCCTGCGCATGCAGACCAAGGTGGCCCGCCGACTGCGCAAGGTGCTCACCCCCTCGGAGTCCTCGCGACGCGACGTGGCACGTGACTTCGGCGTGGACCCCGACCGGATGCAGACCATCCTGCTGGGCGTCGACGACGTGTTCGCCCCGCCCACCGCGCCGCGTGTGCCGGGCCGGATCCTGGCCATGGCGAGCGCCGACGCCCCGATGAAGGGCATCGCGACCCTGCTCGAGGCCTTCGCCAAGCTGAGCGTCGAGCGTGAGGTGTCACTGGTGCTGGTCACCCGCCCGGAGCCGGGCGGACGCACCGAGCAGCTGATCGACCAGCTCGGCATCGCCGACCGCGTCACCTTCGTCAGCGGCGTCACCGACGAGGAGCTCGTCGCGGTGATGGGCTCCGCCGAGGTGGCGTGCGTGCCGTCGCTCTACGAGGGCTTCTCGCTGCCCACCGCCGAGCTGATGGCGTGCGCCACGCCGCTGGTGGTCTCGCGCGCGGGCGCCATCCCCGAGGTCGTCGGCCCCGACGGGGAGTGCGCCGACCTCGTCACGCCGGGCGACGTCTACGAGCTGGAGCAGGCCATCGCCGCGCTGCTCGACGACCCCGAGCGGCGTACGACGATGGGCGCGGCCGGGCGCGCCCGCGTCGAGGAGCTGTTCAGCTGGCGCGCGGTCGCCGAGGCCACCGCCGCCGCCTACGAGGAGACCATCGCCGACTTCCGCCGCGAGCGGGGTCCGCGCGAGCAGGAGGAGAGCCACCGTGCTGACCGTTGACTTCGACCGCCTGGGCCTGCTGCCCGGCGACCGGGTGCTGGACATGGGCTGCGGCGCCGGGCGCCATGCCTTCGAGATGTACAAGCGGGGCGCCGACGTCATCGCGTTCGACCGTGACGCCGACGAGCTCGCGACCGTGCGCGAGTGGTTCGCCGCGATGCGCGACGCCGGGGAGGTGCCGGCCGGCGCCGAGGCCGACGTGAAGGAGGGCGACGCGCTCTCCCTGCCCTTCGCCGACGGCGAGTTCGACCGCATCGTCGCCGCGGAGGTGCTCGAGCACATCCACGCCGACGTCGACGCGATCAAGGAGCTGGTCCGCGTGCTGCGCCCGGGCGGCACTCTCGCGATCTCGGTGCCGCGGTGGCTCCCGGAGATCGTCAACTGGAAGCTGTCCGACGACTACCACAACGCCGAGGGCGGCCACGTCCGCATCTACACGGCCGAGGAGCTCGTCGACAAGGTCACCAAGGCCGGCCGCTCCAACGACGGCACGCCCGGCGACGCGATGGTCTTCACCGGCAAGGACCACGCCCACGGCCTGCACACGCCCTACTGGTGGATCAAGTGCGCGGTCGGCGTCACCAATGACGAGCACCCGCTCGCCAAGGGCTACCACAAGCTCCTGGTGTGGGAGATCATGAAGAACCCGAAGGCGCTGCAGTACGCCGGCAAGGTCCTCGACCCGCTCATCGGCAAGAGCATGGTGCTCTACTTCCGCAAGCCGGCATGACGCAGGTCCTCACCCGCGCCCAGGTCGAGCAGACCGCAGCCACGATCGCGGCGATGCAGGAGCCGTCCGGCGCGATCCCGTGGACGCCGGGGGAGCACACCGACGTGTGGAACCACCTCGAGTCGGCGATGGCGCTGATGGTCGGCGGCGAGCGCGAGGCCGCCGAGCGCGCCTTCGCGTGGGCGGTGTCGACGCAGCGGCCCGACGGTTCGTGGCCGATGAAGATCGTCGCGGGCGAGGTCGAGGACCACTCCGGCGAGACCAACATGTCGGCGTACGTCGCCGTGGCGACCTGGCACCACTGGCTGACCGCGCGTGACGAGGGATTCGTACGCCGGATGTGGCCGACGGTGCGGCGGGCCCTGGACTTCGTCGTGTCCCTCCAGCTCCCGTTCGGGGGCGTGGCGTGGTCGCAGGAGTGGCACGACGGTGCACCCGCGCGTGTCAACGAGCAGGCCCTGCTCGCAGGGTCGTCGAGCATCTACCACTCGCTGCGCGCGGGTGTGGCGCTCGCCGAGCTGGTCGACGAGCCGCAGGTCGAGTGGGAGCTGGCCGGCGGCCGGCTCGGGCACGCGCTGCGCGAGCACCGCGACCTCTTCCTGGACAAGTCGACCTTCTCGATGGACTGGTACTACCCCGTCCTCGGCGGCGCCGTCCGTGGTCCGGCCGCCCATGCGTTGCTGGCCGAGCGGTGGGACACCTTCGTCGAGCCCGGCCTCGGCATCCGCTGCGTGTCGACCAACCCGTGGGTGACCGGCGCGGAGACCTGCGAGCTGGTGCTCGCGCTCGACGCGATCGGCGACCGCGAGCGGGCCCTGCGCCTGCTCGCCGACATGCAGCACCTGCGCACCGACGAGGGGTCCTACTGGACGGGCTACGTCTGGCCGGACGAGGTCCACTGGCCGGTCGAGCAGACCACCTACACCGCGGCGGCGGTCATCCTGGCGGTCGACGCGCTCGCCGACGGCACCCCCGGCGCCGACATCATGCGCGGCACCACGCTGGCCCCGGACTTCGCGGAGATCGGCCTCCGGTGCGGGTGCCTGCCCTGCCTGCCCGAGGACGGCTCAGTCGGCGACCGGGTCGCCGGCGGCCCCCGACGTACGACGTAGGACCCGCATCGACCCGACGACGTCCACCTCGGTGAAGGCCCCGCTGGCCAGCGCGGGGAGGTAGATCTCCTCGTAGGGCGGGCGCCCGCCGTCCGCGGGGTCGGGGAAGACGTCGTGGACGAGCAGCACGCCGCCGGGCACGACCCACTGCGGCCACCCCCGGAAGTCGGCGCGCGCGGGCTCGACGCCGTGGCCGCCGTCGATGAAGAGCAGCGAGAGCGGCGTACGCCACCAGCGGCTGACCGTCTCCGAGCGGCCGACGACCGCGACCACCTGGTCCTCGAGCCCCGCGGCGGCGATCGTGCGGCGGAAGGTGGGCAGCGTGTCCATCACGCCGGCCTCGGCGTCCACGAGCGTGGTGTCGTGGTGCTCCCAGCCGGCCTGGTTCTCCTCCGAGCCGCGGTGGTGGTCGACCGTGAAGACAGTGCCGCCGGTCTCGCGGGCCGCGCCGCCGAGCCAGACGGCGGACTTCCCGCAGTAGGTGCCGACCTCGAGGGCCGGCCCGTGCGGGAGCCGCTCGAGCGCCCAGCGGTGCAGCAGGGCGCCCTCGTCCTCGGGCATGAAGCCCTTGGCGGCGCGGGCGTGCGCGAGCAGGTCGGCCGGGAGCGTCACCTAGGCGCTCCATTCGTTGCGTGCGTCGCCGTCGAGGTCGCCGGGCTCGACGCCGCTGTCCGCCTCGAGCCCGTGGCGCCAGGTGTTCCAGTGCCAGGAGAGGTAGCGATCGACGGCGCGCACGGCGTACGTGCTGCGGATCGAGTGGTAGACGTCGAAGGCGTGCTGGGCGCCGGGCAGCTCGGCGTAGACCACCGACGTGCGCGACGTGCGTCGCAGCTCGGCGACGAAGAGCCGCGCCTGGTCGACGGCCACGAGGGAGTCCAGGTCACCGTGGATGACGAAGAAGTCGGGGGCCTCCGGCGTGATCCGCAGGATCGGGGACGCCGCCTCGTAGACGTCGGGGGAGTCGGTCCAGGTCGTCTGCATGACGCGCGGACCGAGGAACGCGTCGCGCATCCCGATCGCGTTGGTCAGCCCGGTCGAGCCGGCGAAGTCGTAGACGCCGTAGAAGGGGACCGCAGCACGGACGCTGGTGTCGGCGTCCTCGAAGCCGGGCTGGAAATCGGGGTCGCCAGGGGTCAGTGCGGCCAGCGCGGCGAGGTGGCCGCCCGCGGACCCGCCGGTGATGGCGAGGTAGTCGGGGTCGCCGCCGTAGTCGGCGATGTGCTCGCGCACCCACGCGATCGCGCGCTTGACGTCGACGATGTGCGCGGGCCAGGCGTCGCGCGGGGCGAGGCGGTAGTTGATCGCCACGCAGACCCAGCCGCGGGCGGCCATGTGATTCATCAGCGGACGGGCCTGGTGCTCCTTGGCGCCGACGGTCCACGCGCCGCCGTGGACCTGGAGCAGCACCGGGGCGTCCTTGATCGCGTCCTGCCCGGCCGGGAGGTAGATGTCGAGGTGTCCGCGCTTGCCCGCCTCGGTATAGGGGACGTCGCTGATCACGCGAACGCCCGCGTCGGCGAAGTTGAAGGGCCGCGCGAGCCGTCGCCACGCCGTCGCCAGGTCGGCCGGGTCGGGCACCGCGTCGAGCTGCTCGACGTAGTCGACACCGAGGCCCTCGACGAGTGCCTCGTCGAAGCGGTCGGCTGACCGGCGGCTCTGGCGTACGACCCTGGCCAGGCCCAGCGCGCTCGCTCCGGCCAGTGCCAGGCCGGCCTTCGCGGCGATCCCCGAGCGTCGTCCGGTCGTCAGGTGGGTCGCGGCGTCGAGCGCCGTCACCGCGAGCACCTGCGGTGCGGCTTCGTTGAAGAGGAACCCGGCGAGGAACGAGCCGAAGCCGGCGCGTCGACCGCGGCTGGGACGCAGGGCGTTGGCGGTCAGGGCGGCGACGACGCCTTGGCGCATCAGAAAGCTCACCTGCTCAATCTACTGGCCGGTAGTTCTGTCCTGTCCGATGACCAGGATGCACGACGACGACCTGCTCGTGCGGCTGCCCGGATCCCGGCAGCTGTACGAGATCCTCGTCGCGCCGCCGGGACCAGAGGTCGCGCTGGAGTCCGGGCATACCTGTGCCCCCGCCAACGCGAGGGTGGCGGGGTGCGGGGCGGGGTCATCTTCGGGGCGACGGGATCCGGGGCGGTCCCTGGCCTGGTCCGGGTGGGTCGAGTGCGGTGGTGCCGTCGCGGTCTCGGCGGTAGCGGTGGCCGTGGGGACTGGTCCACTCGAAGATCCCGGGCGCAGTCATCCGGTAGCGCCAGGGGGTGTGGGTCTTCAGTCGGTGGTGGAAGCGACACAGGGCTGCGAGGTTGTCGGTGTCGGTCGGGCCGGGCTGTGGTCGGCCTTCCGCGTCAGCGTGATGGTCGTGCTCGGTGACGTGGTCGACGTCGCACCCCCGGGCTGGGCGGGCGCACCACGGGAACGCGCAGGTGCGGTCGCGGAGAGCCACGAGGTCGCGGATGCGGTCCGGGATCGCGTAGCCCGGCGTGGCTTTGTCGGTGTTGAGGTCGATGACGGGCTTGACGGTGATCTTGGTGCGGGAGTCTGCGCACCACGACCTGAGCTGGTGGAGCAGGAGGAGGCGTTGGCCTTCCTCGAGCCGGCCGGTCGGTCCGAAGACCGTGGCGTCGCCAGCGACCGACGCGTCGAAGTGAGCGTGCAGGACCACTTCGCGGGCGGCGGGGAGGTCTGGTGGTCGACCACCGGCAGATTCACCGACTGCTCGACCATCGGCAGAGGTGTGGAGGTCGAGCGCGGTCTGGGTGCGGGCGAGGTCGCCGAGGGCCTTAGCGCGGCGTGCGTCGAGCGGCAGCTCGGACCCGAGGGCCTTGAGGGTGGCAGCACGGTGGGCGAGGCCTGGTGGAGGTCGAAGCCGTCGGCGAGGTCGACCTCCGCCTCGAGCCGCACGGTGCCGGCGAAGTGGACGTCCTGGTCGTGGATGGTCACGTGGCGCGGGTCGACGTGGAGGTAGCCGTCCTCCGGGTCAGCTGCCGGATCGGTGGTCGCGAGGTCGAATCTCTTGATGGTCTCGGCCACGAGCCGGTCGAGCTGCGCGGGACCGATCTTGCCCGGCGACGGCGGCGACCTGGCTGTCGACGAACGCGGCCGCCTCACAGGTGAGGACCGGGGACGAGTGGATGGTGACCTCGGCGACCGCCCTCGCACGCCAAGCCGGAACCCGCCCGGCGTGGACCTGTGCCCAGAGTCGTGGGAGGCGGTGGCGGAGCTCGAGGGCGTGGCCGATGAGCTTCTTCGCCGACACGCTGGTGATGCCCAGGACGGTGCCGAGCTCGGCGACGCAGAACTCCGCCACCAGCGGAGTGCCCGGGCCGGCGATGGGCTCCTCGTGCTCACATCCCGCGACGGTGAAGGTCGCGGCGGAGTGGATCGACTCGGGCGGGTGGAGGTCGGCCCAGCGGGCGGCGAGCTCCAGAACATCTGCCGCGGCCTGGTCCTCGGCGGCCTTGCGGGAGCGGATCGAGGCGAGCAGGGCTGCGGGGCCGAGGGCGTCTGCCCCGGCCTCTGCTCCCGCTTCCAGCGCCTCGATCATGCGTTCGATTGTAGGGGGGTGGTCCGACAGTCACCTCGAGCTGGCGACGCCCCGGGGAGGGTCTCGATACGCCTCGCTCGGCCACTCGACCACCGGTGGAGGAGGTGCCTCGCTCCGGCTACTCGACCCCCGAGGAAGAAGAGGCTCCTCAGCCCGCGCCCAGCTTGTCCCGGAAGAAGCCCAGGACCGCGTCCACCCCGGCCTGCTGCCGATGGATGGTGACGGTCGAGTGGCCCTTGCCCTCGAACTCCACACGGATGAACGCCTCGCCGAGCTCGGTGGTGAGCGTGTCGAAGCGTTTGCCGACGGCGGGGTCGGAGCGGAAGCGCAGGCCGAGGACCTGCTGGCCGGCGGCGCAGCGGCCCTTGACGATGTCGAGGTCCCCGGGCGACAGGTTGAGGTCGCGCGACCGGCCGGGCGTCACCGCGAAGGGCGTGCTCGGCTGGCAGAGCACGGGAGCCGTCACCGACGGGTCGACCATCATGGCGAGGGCGAAGCCGCCGGTGAAGCACATCCCGAGCGCTCCCACGCCCGGGCCGCCCACCTCGGCGTGCAGCTCCCGCGCCAGCGAGCGCAGCCAGCCGGCGACCGGGGTCGTCTCGCCGGTGCGCAGCGTGGTGAACTCCCGGCTCACGCACACCCGACCGAGTGCCTTCGCGGTGGTGGCCGCCGTCATCGGCGCGCCGTCGGCGCCGAAGAGGCTGGGCATCAGCACGGTGTGGCCTGCCGCCACGACCTCCTGGGCGAACGCCACCACCTCGGGGGTGATGCCGGGGATCTCGTGCACCACGATGACGCCCGGCCCGGCGCCCTTGCGCCAGACCGGGTGGGTGGTGGGGCGGCCTGCCACGTCGGCGGTGTGCTCGGTCCTGGTCCAGCTCGCGAGTGCGTCCACGACCAGGAATCTGCCAGCGTCGGCGCCGTGGCGGAAGGGGAGGTCCACCTCGATGGCTCCGGTGTCCCGTGGTCGGTCGATGGCCAGGGGCCGTCAGAACGTGTAGCCGAAGGCGTCGAGGTCTGCCGCGTAGACCTCGGCGACCTTCGCTCGCGTGGCGTCGGAGTAGTAGTCGCGGTAGCTGCCGTGCGGCGACTTGTTGCGGTGCGGGATCCGGGTCGGCTCGACGCCGAGGCGACGCTCGACCTCCTGGAGGTCCTCGGCGAACGACTCGGTCCGCCCGACGAAGTCGACCTCGCGGTCGGGCGCGCGCAGGTAGTCGACCTGCGGACGACCCACACGGGGCAGCTCGGTCGTCCCGCGCAGCACGAACTCCTCGAAGCCGGAGTACGCCGCCGCGGCGCGCCACATGTCGTTGCCGCGCATCTTCTCCGCGTCGGCCCCCTGCGGCCGTCCGCTCGACGGGCCCCACTCGCGGTCCCAGTCCTGGATCATCGACCACCACGAGACCATCCGTGCCCACGGGTTGCGCACGAACGCGAACGACCAGTAGTCGACCGTCTGCGGCTCCGCGCGCAGGATCCGCTCGTACGGTGCGTGCCGTCCCAGCGGCGGTCGGACGCCGGGCGCCTTGCTGCGCGCGTCGGGACAGGCGCGCTCGAAGGCGACGCCCACCGACACCCCGCCGGTCTTCGGCACGTGCACGAAGAGCGCACGTTTCGCGTCGGAGATCAGCACGGGCGCGAGGCTAGCCCACGCACCCGCGGCGGGCGCAGCCGTGCGCGCGCGAGATGATCGTCGGGTGATGACGTTCCTGGAGCTCGGGCCCGGCCGGGACTTCGTGCTGCTCGCGCTGCCGAAGACCGCGAGCACGACGCTGGAGCGCACGCTCGCGCCGTACGCCACCGAGGTCGTCAGCGCCCCGCCGGCGCGCAAGCACCTCCCGGCCCGGGGTTTCGTGCACACGCGGGCGGCCGCGCTCGCCGAGCAGGGGCATCCGCGGGAGTCGTACGAGCTGGTGACGATGTTCCGTGAGCCGATCGCGTGGCTGGAGTCGTGGTGGCGCTACCGCGCCCGCGACGACAGCCGGCAGTCGACGGCCGACATGCCCTTCGAGCAGTTCGCCCTCCACTACCTCGCCGGCGACGGCGACGCACCGATCCCCAGGGGACGCCCGGCGAAGTTCCTCCACGCGCAGGGCGCCGTCGCGGTCGACCGGGTCTTCAGCGTCGAGCGCCCCGATGTGTGGTCGGCGTGGTTCAGCGAGCGGATCGGCGCTCCGCTGGAGTTCGAGCGCCGCAACGCGTCGGGCGCGGTGAGGGGTGAGCTGTCCTTCGCCACTCGCGAGGCGCTCGCCGCGCACTTCGCCCCCGAGTACGACGTGTGGCGCCGCCTCGAGCCGACGGGGGAGTGGGCTGACGCGCGGGGGACCCGGCTGGAGAGCCCGGTTCAGTAGGTGTAGCCGAAGAGCTCGATGTCCTCGGCGTAGACCTCGGCGATCCGCTGACGGGTCTCGTCGGTGTAGTAGTCGTGGTAGGTCCCGTGCTTGGACTTGTTCTTGTGCACCGGCGTCGACGGCTCGAGCCCCAGATGCACCTGGACGCGCTGGAGGTCCTCGACGAAGTTCTCGGTGCGGCCGATGAAGTCGACCTCACGGTGGTGCTTGGGCGCACGGAGGTACGTGATCTGCGGCGTGCCGACCCGGGGCAGCTCCTCGGTGCCGCGCATCACGAACTCGTCGAAGCCGGAGTAGGCCGCGGCCGCGCGCCACATGTCGTTGCCGTCGCGCATCGAGCCGTGCCTGACGTCCTGCGGCTTGCCGCTGGCGGGGCCGTGGCGCCGGTCCCACGCCGAGATCATCGAGTACCACGACACCATCCGGGCCCACGGGTTCCGCACGAAGCCGAAGGTCCAGTAGTCCACGACCTGCGGCTCGTGCTTGATGATCTTGCCGAGCGTGGCGTGCCGGCCGATCGGCGTACGCGCCTTGCGGGCGTCCGGACAGGCTTCCTTCACCGTCTCCTCGACCGAGACGCCGCCGGTCTTGGGGACGTGGACGAAGAGCACCTGCCGGGAGTCGCTGATGAGCACGCGCCGAGGCTATCCCACCTGTGAGCCACGCCCGGAGGACGGTTCGACGCGAGGAGTTGGACCGTCGTCCGCCGCTGGACATGCCGACTGGTCCAGTCCAGGGACGTATCAATCCGGGGAACAATCGAAGGAATCGTCAAGAAGCCGCGTTCAATCCAAGGTTCATCGGACTAACCTCGTAGTGTCAACATAGTCATCGTGGGGATGACGTCACACTCACCGAACCCTGGGGGTTCAGCATGCCGCAGTACAACCGGCGCACCGTCGTTCGTGGGGCAGCCTGGAGCCTGCCGGTCGTGGCGGTCGCGTCCAACGCGCCGGCCTTCGCCGCATCCACCGATGCACCGTCCATCCCTGGGTCGTCGGCCTTCGTGGTCTGCAAGCTCCCGGGTGCCGGCCAGAATTGCCAGAGCTACCGCGCGACCCTGAACCTCACCGTCCAGCCCAGCGACACGTGGACCATCGACTTCACGACACTGCTCGTGGACAACGTGAACTTCCTGGCGAGCGTCGTGCCCCAGTCGTTCACCGTCAGTGCGACCTCCACGCAGATCGTCTTCACGTTCTGCACGGCCTCGAGCCCGAGCCAGTTCGACCTGACGCTGCGCTACCGGGCGACCAACAACCGCACCGGTGCCGTCACGTCGAATCTCGGCGGGACCTACGCCCTCTCCGGCGTCCGCAACTGCTGAGGCGCCAGCCTGATCCGGCTCAGGCCTCGAGCGGCCAGCCGCGCTGCGCCCAGCCACCGGTGCCACCGGCGACGTTGAAGGCGGGTACGCCCTGGGCCCGCAGGTGGTCGACCACCTGACGACTGCGGCCACCGGACTGGCAGATGACGAACACGGGCTGGTCCTGCGGCAGCTCCGCGACCCTGGTCGGCACGTCGTTCATCGGGATGTGCACCGCCCCGGGGACGCGCCCGCCGGCCACCTCGTCGGCCTCGCGCACGTCCACGACGTACGCCCCCTGGCTGTGCGCGGCGGCGAACTCGTCGAGGCCGATCTCGTCCTGGGGGCCGTTGGCGGCGGCCTCCTGCGCGGCCTGCACCTCCTGGCGTACGGCCTCCATGTCGAGCTCGCGGGCCTGCTCGATCACACCGGCGAGCGCCTGCGGCGGCAGCGCGCCGGCCTGGTTGAAGAGGAGGACGCCGTCGCGGAAGAGCATCAGGGTCGGGATGGAGGTGATCGCCGCCATCTGGGCCAGCTGCTGCTCGGCCTCGGTGTCGACCTTGCCGAAGACGATGTCGGGGTTGTCCTCGGACGCCTTCTCATAGACCGGGGCGAACTGCCGGCACGGTCCGCACCAGGCAGCCCAGAAGTCGACGAGGACGATGCCCTCGCCGCTCACGGTCTGCTCGAAGTCGGCCAGGGTCAGCTCACGGGTGCTCATGCCTCCAGCCTGCCACGCAAAGGCCGGGGACTCACGTCGCCGGCGCGGGGGTGGCAGGGGTCACCAGCCGCGGGCGCGCCACTCGGCCACCGACCCGCGCTCGGCGCCGAGCGTCGAGTCGTTGCCGTGGCCGGGGTAGAACCACGTGGCGTCGGGCAGTCGACCGAAGACCTTCTCCTCGAGGTCGTCCATCAACGACGTGAAGTCCTCGGGGCTGGTCGTCCGGCCGGGACCGCCCGGGAAGAGCGAGTCGCCGGTGAACAGATGCGGGTGCGCCGACACCGCCTCGTCGTCGAGGAGCAGCGCGATCGAGCCCGGTGTGTGCCCCGCGAGCGGGATCACGTGGAGGTCGCACGTGCCGACGGCGACCTTGTCACCGGCGCCGACACGTCGCTCCACGTCCACGCCCGTCTGCTCCTCGATCGCGTCCGCATCGGGCGTGCCGGCGACGACCGTGGCGCCCGGGTGGGCCGCCTTCACCGCGGCCAGTGCGCGGTGGTGGTCCCAGTGCTGGTGCGTGGTGACGATGGAGGTGAGCGGGCCCTCGCCGATCAGCTCGAGCAGCCGCTCCGGCTCTGCCGCTGCGTCGACGAGCACCCGCTCGCCGGTCTCGCGGCAGTGCAGGAGGTAGCAGTTGTTGGACATGTCGGGGTCGACCGCGACCTTGGTGACGGTCAGGCATCCGGCGCGGCGCACGTCGGGTGCGCCGCCGGGGGAGACCTCGCCCGTGTAGTCGTCCGTGCTCACCATGACTCCACCCTCGGCAGCGCGCCCGCTTCGCACGTGACGCCCTCGCCGGACCCACGACCGGTGAGCCACCACGCGAGCGCGGCGGCGCCGCCGATCACCAGGGGCTCGTCCGGGGCTCCGGGCCCGCGCTCGCCGTAGTGCCAGCTGCGGTCGAGATCGGTCGCGAGGACGGTGAACGGCGTCGGGTAGGGCCGCCTGGTCATCGACTCGAGCAGGAGCACCACGAAGTCCTCGCTCCAGTCCGCCGCCGTGTAGCCCGCGTCCAGGTCGGCGTGGTGGATCTCGACCTCGCGCACACGCATGAGGGGAATCGTCGCGACCGCGAAGTCGGGGCCGTCCGGGGCGCGCTCGAAGCGCCCGTCCCAGTCGTTGTCGTGCATCGCCCGCATCGCCTGCTCGAACTCCGTGGTCGAGGCCAGCAGGCGGTCCCGCAGGGCCTGTGCGGGTTGCGCCGCGAGGTGCTCGATGTCGGAGTCGCGGTGCTGCGCCGAGGCATACATCGGCTGGGGGGTGCCGACGTGCGCTCCGCGCAGCACGCCCGCCAGCGCCTCCGCGTTGAGGGCGAGGTGGGCGACGACGTGGGCGCGGGACCAGCCCGGCAGCAGCGACGGCTCGGCGTACGCCGCGTCGCCGAGGCCGTCGACGGTCCGGACGAGCGCCCGGTCGGCGTCCGTGATCAGGTCGGCGGCGCGGGCCGCGAAGTCGGTCACGGGTCCATCGTGCCACCTCCGCGGGCCCCACCCCCGTGGGTGGACGATCCGGCCGGTGTGGGTGCCGCGTGAGAAGGTGGAACGGTGCGTCGGCTTGACCGCGGGCGCCGTCGAGACGAACATGTGTTCGACTTCACCGATCTGCCCGCCACGAGGACCGACGAGGACATCCGTGACCGACCAGCTCATCATCCGGGGCGCTCGCGAGCACAACCTCAAGGACGTCTCGCTCGACCTGCCGCGCGACGCGCTCATCGTCTTCACGGGCCTGTCGGGGTCCGGCAAGTCCAGCCTCGCCTTCGACACGATCTTCGCCGAGGGCCAGCGCCGCTACGTCGAGTCCCTGTCCGCCTACGCGCGCCAGTTCCTCGGTCAGATGGACAAGCCCGACGTCGACTTCATCGAGGGCCTGAGCCCCGCGGTCAGCATCGACCAGAAGTCCACGTCGAAGAACCCGCGCTCGACGGTCGGCACCATCACCGAGGTCTACGACTACCTCCGCCTCCTCTATGCCCGCGCCGGCCGTGCCCACTGCCCCACGTGCGGTGCGCCGATCGAGCGCCAGACCCCGCAGCAGATCGTCGACCGCATCCTCGGCCTCGAGGAGGGGCGGCGCTTCCAGGTGCTCGCGCCGGTCATCAGGGGTCGCAAGGGCGAGTACGTCGAGCTGTTCCGCCAGCTCCAGCAGCAGGGCTTCAGCCGGGCCCGCGTGGACGGCGAGACGCACTCCCTCGACGAGCCGCCGACGCTCGACAAGAAGCTCAAGCACACGATCGAGGTCGTGGTCGACCGCCTCGCGGTCAAGGAGTCGTCGAAGCGCCGGCTGACCGACTCGGTCGAGACCGCGCTCGGGCTGGCCGGCGGACTCGTGGTCTTCGACTTCGTCGACCTCGACGCCAAGGACCCGGGCCGGGAGATGAAGTTCTCCGAGAAGATGGCGTGCCCCAACGACCACACCATCGACACCGACGACCTCGAGCCGCGCTCCTTCTCCTTCAACTCGCCCTTCGGTGCGTGCACGGTCTGCTCGGGCCTCGGCACCAAGATGGAGGTCGACCCCGAGCTCGTGGTCCCCGACACCGGCGCCACGCTCGGCGAGGGCGCCATCGCGCCGTGGAGCGGCGCCCACGTCGCCGACTACTTCCTCCGCCTGGTCAACGCGCTCGGCGAGGAGCTCGGCTTCGACCTCAACACCCCGTGGGACCAGCTGACCCCCAAGCAGCGCACGTCGCTGCTCGAGGGCCACTCCACCAAGGTCCACGTCGTCACCAAGAACCGCTACGGCCGTCAGCGGGCCTACTACGCCGCCTTCGAGGGCGTGCGCCCCTACGTCGAGCGCCGGCACCGCGAGGCCGAGTCCGACACGAGCCGCGAGCGCTTCGAGGGCTTCATGCGCGAGGTGCCGTGCCCGGCCTGCCAGGGCTCGCGCCTCAAGCCGGTCTCGGTGTCGGTCACCCTCGGCGCCCGAGACGAAGGCGGCAAGAACATCGCGGAGGTCTGCGCGCTGCCGATCAACGAGGCCGCCCACTACCTGCGCACCGTCGACCTGTCCGTGCGCGAGCGCCAGATCGGTGAGCGGGTGCTCAAGGAGATCCAGGAGCGCCTGCAGTTCCTCCTCGACGTCGGCCTCGACTACCTCTCCCTCGACCGGCCCAGCGGGTCGCTGTCGGGCGGCGAGGCGCAGCGGATCCGGCTCGCCACGCAGATCGGCGCAGGCCTCGTCGGTGTGCTCTACGTCCTCGACGAGCCGTCCATCGGCCTGCACCAGCGCGACAACAAGCGCCTCATCGAGACGCTGCTGCGGCTGAAGGACCTCGGCAACACCCTCATCGTCGTCGAGCACGACGAGGACACCGTGCGGGTCGCCGACTGGGTCGTCGACATCGGCCCCGGCGCCGGTGAGCACGGCGGCCAGGTCGTCCACTCGGGCTCGGTCGAGGACCTCCTCACGCACCCTGACTCCATGACCGGTCAGTACCTCTCCGGCCGTCGCGAGATCCCCGTCCCCGCCGTACGCCGTCCGCGCACCGTCGGTCGCGAGCTCACGGTCCACGGCGCCCGCGAGCACAACCTCCAGGACGTCGACGTCAGCTTCCCGCTGGGCGTCTTCACCGCCGTCACCGGCGTGTCCGGCTCGGGCAAGTCGACGCTGGTCAACGACATCCTCTACACCTCGTTGGCCAAGCAGATCTACAACGCCCGCACCGTCCCCGGTCGGCACACCAAGATCACCGGCCTCGAGCACGTCGACAAGGTGATCCACGTCGACCAGTCGCCGATCGGCCGCACCCCCCGGTCCAACCCGGCGACCTACACCGGGGTCTTCGACCACGTGCGCAAGCTCTTCGCCTCCACCCCGGAGGCCAAGATGCGCGGCTACCTCCAGGGCCGGTTCTCGTTCAACGTCAAGGGCGGGCGCTGTGAGGCGTGCTCGGGTGACGGCACGATCAAGATCGAGATGAACTTCCTGCCGGACGTCTACGTCCCGTGCGAGGTGTGCCACGGCGCGCGCTACAACCGCGAGACGCTCGAGGTGCACTACAAGGGCAAGACCATCGCCGAGGTCCTCGACATGCCGATCGAGGAGGCCGCGGACTTCTTCGCCGCGGTGCCGGCCATCGCGCGCCACATGAACACCCTGCAGGAGGTCGGCCTCGGCTACGTCCGCCTCGGTCAGCCTGCCACGACCCTGTCCGGCGGCGAGGCACAGCGCGTCAAGCTCGCCAGCGAGCTCCAGAAGCGCTCGACCGGACGCACCGTCTACGTCCTCGACGAGCCCACCACGGGCCTGCACTTCGAGGACATCCGCAAGCTGCTCCACGTCCTGTCCGGCCTGGTCGACAAGGGCAACACCGTCCTGGTGATCGAGCACAACCTCGACGTCATCAAGACCGCTGACTGGCTCATCGACATGGGTCCCGAGGGCGGCTCGCGCGGCGGCACGGTCGTCGCCGAGGGCACCCCGGAGGAGGTCGCGGTGGTCGAGGCGAGCCACACCGGCACGTTCCTGCGGCCGATCCTCGAGGGGCGCGGGGCCGCGCAGCCGGGCAGGCCGCGACGCGCGGCCGCGGCCACCTCGGCACCGGCCGGCAGGACGACGAAGAAGACGGCGGCGGCCAAGAAGCCCGCGAAGAAGGCGGCAGCCACGAGGACCGCGGCGAAGAAGGCCGCTCCCCGGAAGGCAGTGGCGAAGAAGTAGCCGTCACAGCATTCTCACAGGTGCGCTCGCTACTGTCTTTCGGCATGACCGCCATCAACAGACGTCGTGCCCTCGCCGGCTCCGCCGCCGTCGCCGTCGGTGTCCCGCTCCTCGCCGCCTGCGGTGACGACGCCGACACCTCAGCAGCCGACCCCGCCACCTCCTCCGGCTCGGATCCGTCGTCCCCGTCCGAGGACGGTGCGGCTGCGGGCGGCGTGGTGCTCGCCAGCGCTGGCGACGTACCCGTGGGTGGGGGCACCATCGTCGACGCCGAGAAGGTCGTGGTCACCCAGCCCACGGAAGGCGACTTCAAGGCCTTCTCGTCGATCTGCACCCATCAGGGTTGCCCGGTCACCGCCATCTCCGACGGTGCCATCAACTGCACGTGCCACGGGAGCAGGTTCTCCATCGAGGACGGATCCCCGCTCGCCGGCCCGGCCACCGCTGCCCTGGCTGCGGTGGAGATCACCGTCGACGGGGACTCCATCACCCGGGCCTGACCGGGCTGTCACCACTGTCGGGGGCCGCCCGTAGGGTTGACGGGTGGCCAACCCGAGCACCTATCGACCCGCGCCGGGGTCGATCCCGACCAAGCCGGGGGTCTACCGGTTCCGGGACGCCAAGGGTCGCGTGATCTACGTCGGCAAGGCCAAGAGCCTGCGCCCGCGCCTGTCGTCGTACTTCCAGGACATCGGCAACCTG
Organism: Nocardioides furvisabuli; assembly: GCF_021083185.1. GTDB lineage: Bacteria > Actinomycetota > Actinomycetes > Propionibacteriales > Nocardioidaceae > Nocardioides > Nocardioides furvisabuli. Next base: position 82,011 of record NZ_JAIGQB010000007.1, read on the forward strand.
CACCCCCGCACCGCGTCCATGGTGACGACCGGCGCCAGCGTCGAGTGGACGGTCGTCGACACCGAGGTCGAGGCGCTCCAGCTGGAGTACAGCTGGATCAAGGAGTTCGATCCGCGCTTCAACGTCAAGTACCGCGACGACAAGTCCTACCCCTGGCTGGCGGTGACCGTGGGTGAGGAGTTCCCGAGGGTGATGGTCGGCCGGGGTGCCAAGCGCAAGGGCACCCGCTACTTCGGCCCCTACAGCCACGCCTGGGCGATCCGCGAGACCGTCGACCTGCTGCTGCGCGTCTTCCCGATGCGGTCGTGCAGCAACGGCGTCTTCAAGCGGTCCGCCCAGATCGGGCGCCCGTGCCTCCTGGGCTACATCGACAAGTGCTCGGCCCCGTGCGTCGGCAGCGTGACGCCGGAGGAGCACCGGGAGATCGTCGACGACTTCTGCGACTTCATGGCCGGCAGCACGACCGCCTTCACCAAGCGCCTCGAGCGCGAGATGTACGCCGCCTCGGAGGCGCTCGACTTCGAGAAGGCCGCGCGGCTGCGTGACGACCTCGGCGCGCTGACCAAGGCGCTGGAGAAGCAGGCCGTGGTGCTGGGCGACGGCACCGACGCCGACGTGATCGCGTTGGCCGAGGACCCGCTCGAGGTGGCCGTGCAGATCTTCTACGTCCGTGGCGGTCGCATCCGCGGCCAGCGTGGGTGGGTGGCCGACCGCTCGGACGACAGCGACACCGCCGGCCTGGTGCAGGAGTTCCTGCTCCAGCTCTACGGCGGCGCCGACCCCGACGCCGGCGACACCATCCCGCGCGAGGTCCTGGTGCCGGCGCTGCCGCCGGACCACACGGTGATGGAGGAGCTGCTCAGCGAGCGGCGCGGCAGCCGGGTCGCGATCCGCGTGCCGCAGCGTGGCGACAAGCGCGACCTCCAGGAGACCGTCGCCAGCAACGCCGCGCAGGCACTCGCGCTCCACAAGACCAAGCGCGCCAGCGACCTCACCACGCGCAACCGCGCGCTCGAGGAGATCCAGCAGGCGCTCGCGCTCGACGAGGTGCCGCTGCGCATCGAGTGCTACGACGTGTCCAACCTCCAGGGCACCGAGGTCGTCGCCTCGATGGTCGTCTTCGAGGACGGGCTCTCGCGCAAGTCCGAGTACCGGCGCTTCGTGATCCGCGGCGTCGACGGCCAGAACGACGTGGCGTCGATGCACGAGGTCATCACCCGGCGTTTCAAGCGGCTCCTCGACGAGCAGGCGCGCGTTGAGCTCCAAGATGCTCCTCGAGCGGCGCCAACGGGCTCGGATGCTTCGCAGGCTCAGCAGCCCGACCCGCAGGCGCCCCTCCTCGTCGACCCGGAGACCGGGCGGCCGCGGAAGTTCGCCTACGCCCCCTCGCTGGTCGTCGTCGACGGCGGCCCGCCGCAGGTCGCGGCGGCGCAGCAGGCGCTCGCCGAGCTCGGCGTCAACGACATCCCCGTGTGCGGGCTCGCCAAGCGGCTCGAGGAGGTCTGGCTCCCGGGGGAGGAGGACCCCGTCATCATGGCCCGCACCAGCGAGGGCCTCTACCTCCTCCAGCGGATCCGCGACGAGGCCCACCGATTCGCCATCAACCACCACCGCGGCCGGCGCTCCAAGTCGATGGTCGAGAGCCTGCTCGACGACGTGCCGGGCCTCGGCGAGGTCCGGCGCAAGACGCTGCTCAAGCACTTCGGCTCGCTGAAGAAGCTGCGCGAGGCCGACCCCGATGCCATCGCACTCGTGCCCGGCATCGGTCCGCGGACCGCCAGCGCGATCAAGGAAGCGGTCGCGAAGGCCGACGCGACCCGCAAGACTGACCCCAGGGAGCCGGCGGTCAACACCGCCACCGGCGAGATCATCTCTGATGATGATTGAGCACTGCATCGAGGAGGACTGAATGGTCGAGGCGACTCCCGGCGAGCTGGTCATCGTCACCGGCATGACCGGGGCCGGCCGGAGCACGGCCGCCAAGGAGCTGGAGGACCTCGGCTACTTCGTGGTCGACAACCTGCCGCCGACGCTGGTGCGTGACGTCGTGCGCCTCGTCGACGACAGCCGCGGCATCGACCAGCCGATCGCCGTGGTCGTCGACGTGCGCTCGGGCTCCTTCTTCGACTCACTCCAGGCCAACCGTCACCAGCAGGTCACCGGCCGGCCGACGACGCTGCTGTTCCTCGAGGCGACCGACGAGGTGCTCGTACGCCGCCAGGAGGCCGCTCGCCGTCCGCACCCGATGCAGGGAAGCGGTCGCCTGCTCCACGGGCTGCAGCGCGAGCGGGAGGTCATGGCCGACATCCGCGGCGACGCCGACGTGCTCCTCGACACCTCCAACTTCAACGTCCACCAGCTCCAGGACCGCATCACCGAGCTCTTCGGCACCGCCGCGACGACCCGCCTGAAGGTGACCGTCATCAGCTTCGGCTTCAAGTACGGCATCCCCGTCGACGCCGACTGGGTCGCCGACATGCGCTTCCTGCCCAACCCGCACTGGGTGCCCGAGCTGCGCCCGCAGAACGGCCGGGACCCCGACGTGTCTGCCTACGTGCTGTCCCAGCCCGGTGCCGGGACCTTCCTCGACCAGTACCTCCCGGTCCTGCAGACCGTCGCCCAGGGCTACCTGACCGAGGGCAAGCGCTTCATGCAGGTCGCCGTCGGCTGCACCGGCGGCAAGCACCGCAGCGTGGCCATGACGGAGGCAATCGCCGGGCTGATGCGGCAGGCGGGCTACGACGTGCGCACCGCGCACCGCGACCTCGGCAGGGAGTGAGGTGGCGCGCGAGACCGCGCAGGCTGCGGTCGCCCTCGGTGGGGGCCACGGCCTGGCCGCCACGCTGTCGGCGCTGCGGCGGCTCAACGACGACCTCACCATCGACGACCTGACGGCCGTCGTGACGGTGGCCGACAACGGTGGGTCGTCGGGCCGCCTGCGGGGCGAGTTCGGCGTACTGCCTCCCGGAGACCTGCGCATGGCGCTCGCCGCGCTCTGCGGCGACGACGAGTGGGGCCGCACGTGGGCCGAGGTGGTGCAGCACCGCTTCGCGGGGCAGGGGGAGCTCAACGGCCACGTCGTCGGCAACCTCCTCATCGTGGGGCTGTGGGAGCTGATGGGCGGCGACCACGTGCGGGGCCTCGACTGGGTCGGTCGCCTGCTGGGCGCGCACGGACGCGTGCTGCCGATGGCCACCACGCCGATGGACATCACCGCGCGGGTGCGTGGCGCAGACCCGTCGGACCCGGGTGCCCTCACGGTCGTACGCGGCCAGGTGGAGGTCGCCACGACCGCCGGGCAGATCGAGTCGGTCGCCCTGGTGCCGGAGGACCCGCAGGCCTGCGCGGAGGCGGTCGAGGCCGTCCTGGCCGCCGAGTGGGTCGTGCTGGGCCCCGGCTCGTGGTTCAGCTCGGTGATCCCGCACCTGATGGTGCCGGGCCTGCGCCGGGCGCTGGCCGAGACGCCGGGGCGGCTGGTCGTCGTGCTCAACCTCGAGGCGCAGGCGGGCGAGACCACCGGTTTCGGGCCCGAGGAGCACCTCGCGGCGCTGTTCGAGCACGCCCCCGACCTCAACGTGCACGCCGTGCTGGTCGACGCCGGGTCGCTGGCGGGGGAGCGCGAGGCGCTCGAGAAGGCGGTCGCCGATCGGGGCGCCCGACTGGTCGTCGAGGACATCGCCGTACGCGGCGAGCCGCGCCACGACCCGGACCGCCTCGCGGCCGCCTTCCGACGCATCGTCGACGGGGCCTGACCGGGTCGGCCGGGCGGTCGAGGGTCGTTGACCAGCATGGCAGGATTCGGACCATGGCTATGACGGCACAGGTGAAGGCAGAGCTCGCCTCCACCCAGATCACCAAGACCTGCTGCCGCAAGGCCGAGGTCGCCTCGATGCTCCGCTTCGCAGGCGGCCTGCACATCGTGAGCGGCCGCATCGTCGTGGAGGCCGAGCTCGACACCGGTGCCGCCGCGCGGCGCCTGCGCAAGGACATCTCCGAGGTCTACGGCCATCCCTCCGACGTGGTCATGGTCCAGGGCAACGGCATCCGGAAGGGCTCGCGCTACATCGTGCGGGTGACCAAGGACGGTGAGGCCCTGGCACGCCAGACCGGCCTGCTCGACCAGCGCGGTCGTCCCGTACGCGGCCTGCCGCCCGCCGTCGTCAGCGGTGGCGGCTGCGACGCGGTCGCGGCGTGGCGCGGCGCCTTCCTCGCCCACGGCTCCCTGACCGAGCCCGGCCGCTCGTCGTCACTGGAGATCACCTGCCCCGGCCCGGAGGCCGCGCTCGCGATCGTCGGCGTCGCCCGTCGTCTCGGCATCTCCGCCAAGGCGCGCGAGGTGCGTGGTGTGGACCGGGTCGTGATCCGCGACGGCGACGCCATCGGTGCGCTGCTCACCCGCCTCGGCGCCCACGAGTCGCTCATGGCGTGGGAGGAGCGTCGGATGCGCCGCGAGGTCCGTGCCACCGCCAACCGCCTCGCGAACTTCGACGACGCCAACCTGCGCCGGTCCGCGCGGGCAGCCGTGGCCGCGGGCGCACGCGTCGAGCGCGCGCTGGAGATCCTCGGCGAGGAGGTCCCCGACCACCTGCGCCAGGCCGGGCACCTCCGCCTCGAGCACAAGCAGGCCTCGCTCGAGGAGCTCGGCCAGCTGCACGACCCGGTCCTGACCAAGGACGCGATCGCCGGGCGGATCCGCCGACTGCTCGCGATGGCGGACAAGCGCGCCGAGGAGCTCGGCATCCCCGACACGGAGGCGTCCCTGACGCCGGAGATGCTGGCCGAGGAAGGCTGAGGCGGGGGACTTTGGATCGATCCAAAGTTACCTGTCCGTACCGCGGTCGACCTCGCTCCGGTGCTCCGGCGTGACCCGATAGGGTCGGTGATGCTGGTCACCGAAGGCCAGAGCTGTCGACGGGGCCACCGAAGGCCCCGCACCTAGGAGGCATCCACCATGACCGTCCGCGTAGGCATCAACGGCTTCGGCCGCATCGGCCGCAACTTCTTCCGTGCCGTGCGCGCCTCGGGCGCTGACATCGAGATCGTCGGCGTCAACGACCTGACCGACAACGCGTCGCTGGCCCACCTGCTCAAGTTCGACTCGATCCTCGGGCGTCTCGACGCCGACGTGTCGAGCGACGACACCTCGATCATGGTCGGCGACCAGCGGATCGCCGTGTCCGCCGAGCGCGACCCGGCCAACCTGTCGTGGGGCGACCTGGGCGTCGACGTCGTCGTCGAGTCCACCGGCTTCTTCACCGACGCGACCAAGGCCAAGGCCCACGTCGAGGCCGGCGCGAAGAAGGTCATCATCTCCGCGCCCGCCTCCAACGAGGACATCACCATCGTGATGGGCGTCAACCACGAGCTCTACGACCCCTCGCAGCACACGGTCATCTCCAACGCGTCCTGCACCACCAACTGCCTGGCGCCGATGGCGAAGGCCCTGCACGACGGCCTGGGCATCAACAAGGGCCTGATGACCACCATCCACGCCTACACCGCCGACCAGAACCTCCAGGACAACATCCACAAGGACCCGCGTCGCGCCCGCGCCGCCGCGCTCAACATGGTGCCCACCTCGACCGGCGCTGCGAAGGCCATCGGCCTGGTGCTGCCCGAGCTCAAGGGCAAGCTCGACGGCTACGCCATGCGCGTCCCGGTCCCGACCGGCTCGGCCACCGACCTCACGTTCGAGGCCTCGCGCGAGACGTCGGTCGACGAGGTCAACGAGATCGTCAAGGCCGCCGCCGACGGCCGCTACCTGCGCTACTCGACCGACCCGATCGTCTCCACCGACATCGTCACCGACCCGGCGTCGTGCATCTTCGACGCGCCGCTGACCAAGGTCATCGGCAACCAGGTGAAGGTCCTGGGCTGGTACGACAACGAGTGGGGCTACTCCAACCGCCTCGCCGACCTCATCACCCACGTCGGCTCGAGCCTCTGAGCTCGATGTCGGACATCGCCTCGCTGGGGAACCTGTCGGGCAAGCGCGTGCTGGTCCGCTCGGACCTCAACGTGCCGCTCGACGGCACCACCATCACCGACGACGGCCGGATCCGCGCGAGCGTCCCGACCATCACGCAGCTGTCCGACGCGGGCGCCCGGGTGGTCGTCACCGCCCACCTGGGCCGCCCGGGCGGCTCGCCCGACCCGAGGTACTCCCTCGAGCCGGTCGCGCGCCGGCTCTCCGAGCTCCTGGGTCGCCCGGTCGTGTTCGCGTCCGACACCGTCGGCGCCAGCGCGTCGGAGGCGGTGGCCGGTCTCGAGGACGGCGGGATCGCCCTGCTGGAGAACGTCCGGTTCAACGACGGCGAGACGTCGAAGGACGACGCCGTCCGCGGCGCGTTCGCCGACCAGCTCGCGCAGCTGGCCGACGCCTTCGTCTCCGACGGCTTCGGTGTCGTGCACCGCAAGCAGGCCAGCGTGTACGACGTCGCGCTGCGGCTGCCGTCCGCCATGGGCGGACTGGTCGCGGCGGAGGTCGACGTGCTGCGACGGCTGACCGAGCACCCCGAGCGCCCCTACGTCGTCGTCCTCGGTGGCTCGAAGGTCTCGGACAAGCTCGGCGTCATCGACAACCTCATCGACAAGGCTGACAAGCTGCTCATCGGCGGCGGCATGGTCTTCACCTTCCTCAAGGCCCAGGGTCATGAGGTCGGCAAGAGCCTGCTCGAGGCAGACCAGCTCGACACCTGCACCCGCTACCTCGCCGAGGCCGCGGACCGTGGGGTGGAGATCCTGCTCCCGACCGACGTCGTGGTCGACACGGCGTTCCCGTCGGGCGACCGCGCCCCCGAGCCCCGGGTCGTGCCCGCCTCGGAGATCCCGTCGGACGCCCTCGGGCTCGACATCGGTCCCGACTCGGCGGCTGCCTTCGCAGCGGCGCTGAGCGACGCGCGTACGGTCTTCTGGAACGGGCCGATGGGCGTCTTCGAGGTCGAGGCGTTCGCCGACGGCACCCGTGCCGTCGCCGAGGCACTGACGAAGGTCGACGGCCTGTCCGTCGTCGGTGGTGGCGACTCCGCTGCCGCCGTACGACAGCTGGGCTTCGACGAGGCCGCCTTCGGCCACATCTCCACCGGCGGTGGCGCGTCGCTGGAGTTCCTGGAGGGCAAGGAGCTCCCGGGCATCGCCGTACTCGAGAGGGACTGAACCCGTGGCCAAGAACGACCGCACGCCGCTGATGGCGGGCAACTGGAAGATGAACCTCAACCACCAGGAAGCGGTGGTGCTGGTCCAGAAGCTCGCCTGGACGCTGTCGGACAAGCGCCACGACCACGGCAAGGTCGAGGTGGTCGTCGTGCCGCCGTTCACCGACATCCGGTCGGTGCAGACGCTGGTCGACGGCGACCGCCTCTCGATCCGCTACGGCGCGCAGGACGTGTCCGTGCACGACGAGGGCGCCTACACCGGCGAGATCTCCGCGGGCATGCTCAGCAAGCTGGGCTGCTCCTACGTCGTGGTCGGGCACTCCGAGCGGCGGATGTACCACAACGAGTCCGACGAGCTGGTCAACGCCAAGGCCCACAAGTCGCTCGCGGCCGGCATGACGCCGATCGTGTGCGTCGGCGAGGGGCTCGACGTGCGTCAGGCGGGCGAGCACGTGCCGTTCACGCTGACGCAGGTGGACGGCTCGCTCGACGGCTTCACCGCGGAGCAGGTCGCCGGTCTCGTGGTCGCCTACGAGCCCGTGTGGGCCATCGGGACCGGCGAGGTCGCCACCCCCGACGACGCGCAGGAGGTCTGTGCAGCCATCCGTGGGCGCGTGCGCGAGGTGCACGGCGACGCGGCCGCCGACGGCCTACGGATCCTCTACGGCGGGTCGGTCAAGGCCGCCAACGCCGGCGGGATCATGGAGAAGCAGGACGTCGACGGATGCCTCGTGGGCGGCGCCAGCCTGCAGGTCGACGAGTTCGGTGGCATCTGCCGTTTCTACGACATGCCCGTGCTGTGAGGGCGCTCACCGGTTCCGCGTGGACGTGACGTAGGCTGCCGCTCGTGATTCTGCTCTTCACCATCCTGCTCGTCATCACGAGCGCGATCATGATCCTGCTGGTGCTGCTCCACAAGGGCCGCGGTGGTGGCCTCTCCGACATGTTCGGTGGCGGCGTCTCCAGCAGCTTGGGGGGATCGTCGGTGGCCGAGCGCAACCTCGACCGCTTCACGGTCGGCGTCGGTGTCATCTGGTTTGCGTGCATCATCGCCCTCGGTCTGCTCAAGGCCTACGCGGGCAACTAATCCCCCTCAGCTTTCTTTCGAAGGAGTCGTCGTGGCTGGTGCTGGAAATGCGATCCGCGGTAGTCGAATCGGTGCCGGTCCGATGGGCGAGGCGGAGCGCGGCGAAGCCGCTCCCCGCCAGACGGTCACCTACTTCTGCAGCCACGACCACCGGTCGGTGGTGACGTTCTCGATCGAGGCCACCGCGCCCGACTCGTGGGACTGCCCCAAGTGCGGCCTGCCCGCGAGCCTGGACTCGGAGAACCCGCCCCCGGCGCCGAAGACCGAGCCCTACAAGACGCACCTGGCCTACGTGAAGGAGCGTCGCAGCGAGACCGAGGCGGCCGACATCCTCGACGAGGCTGTCGCCCTGCTGCGCAGCCGTCGCAAGGCCGGCGAGATCATCTTCTGACCGACCGGGCGCTTCCTCGCGCTGAGACTCGCTGACCAGGCGCTTCCTCGCGCTGAGACTCGCTGACCGGGCGCTTCGTTGCGCCGAGGCCCGTCGACCGGGCACTTCGTTGCGCAGATGCTTGCGCCTGTGGATGACCGCTGCACCTGTTGTCGGATCCGGGCAGGGTCATCGCCATGCCGCAGCTGCCCGCCTGGTGTCGTGATGTCGCGTTCCTCGACGGATCGGCGCCGATCCCGATCGATCGCCCGTTCACTGCCGTCGAGGCCGATGTCGCCGGTGTGGCGGCCAGCCTGCGCCGCAGGCTCGTTGCGGGCGGGCTGCTCCGGCCGCTGCTCCGCGGGGTCTTCGTGGCATCCCACGTCCCCGACTCGCTGCGACTGCGGGTGGCGGCCGTCGAGCTGGTGCTCCCTCCGCACGTCGTGGTCGTCGACCGCACAGCGGCGTGGGTGCACGGTGTCGACGCGCTGCCACGGAGCGCGATCCACGAGATGCCGTCCCTCGACCTGTTCAGCCTCGCCGGAAGTCGCATGCGCCGAGCTGGCGTCAGGAGCGGAGTCCGTGAGCTGCTTCCACGCGACGTGGAGGAGGTCGAAGGAGTTCTCATCACCTCCCCGCTGCGTACCACGTGCGACCTCGGGCGGCTGCTGTGGAGGTACGACGCACTGGCCGCCATCGACGGCTTCCTCCGCCTCGGCGTGGACCAGCGCCAGCTCCTCACTGAGGTCGACCGGTTCAAGGGGCACCGCGGCGTCGTACAGCTGCGCCATCTCGCGCCGTTGGGCGACACCGGCGCGGAGTCGCCACCCGAGAGCGCGCTCCGGCTGCACTGGCACGAGTCAGGCATCCCCGTTCCGCCCGAGACGCAGATCTGGGAGTACGCCGATGACGGGACGCCACGGTTCCGGATCGACGTGGGAAGTCGTGAGGTGCGCTACGGCGCGGAGTACTTCGGCGAGCAGTTCCACGACGACGACGCGGGGAAGCACGACGACGAACGACTGTCGTGGTTGAGGACACGGCGCGCCTGGATGATGGACGTGTTCGTCAGGGAGGACTGCTACGGCAACGAGCTCGGCGCCGGTGACCGACTCCGGGCCGGCTTCGAGTCGGCGCGGGCGACGTACGCCTCACGCAGCGTGACCATCATCGACCTCGCGCGCATGTGATGCGCAATGAAGTGCCCGGTCAGTCGCGCACAGCGCGAGGAACCGCCCGGTCGGCGGGGTTCAGCGCAAGAAACTGCCCGGTCAGGAGAGAGCGGAGGCGGCATCCTCGTCGAGCCACCACACGGTCTCCTCGCCGCGTACGCCGCGAGCGGGTGTCTCCTCGACCGACCCGTCCTCGGCGAGGGCGCGGGCGACGGCCTCGGCCTTGCCCTCACCGCTGGCGATGAACCACACCGCTCGGGAGCGCCCCAACGTCTCGAAGGTCAAGGTCACGCGGTCCGACGGCGGCTTGGGGGAGTCGTGCACCGCGACGGCGATCGCGTCGCGCGCGCTGAGGACGGGGTGCCCGGGGAAGAGCGAGGCGCAGTGCCCGTCCGGCCCGATCCCGAGCATCAGCACCTCGAAGGCACTGTCGCCGTGCTCGCGCAGGTCGGCACTGTAGGCGGCGGCTGCGTCCTCGGCGGTGGCGACCGCGTCGCTGGCCGGCACCTCGTGGACGTTGGCCGGGTCGACGGCGACGTGGTCGAGCAACGCCTCGCGGGCCTGGCGCGCGTTGCGGTCGGGGGAGTCCGCAGGCACGAACCGCTCGTCACCCCACCAGAAGACCACGCGCGACCAGTCGAGCGAGGAGTCGGCCGCCCGCCGCGCGAGCTCGCGGTGCAGCGCCTCGGCGATGCTGCCACCGGTGAGCCCGACCTGCGGCACCTCACCACGCGCCTGGGCGGCCTCGAGCCGGTCGAGCAGGGCGGAGGCGATGTCGCCGACCAGGAGGTCGGCGTCGTCGTGGCGGCGGATCTCGGGGGCGCTCACGTCGTGCTCCTCAGCTTGACGAGGCGTGCCGCGACATGGGCGTACACGTCGTCCTCGTCGAGTCGGCGCAGCTCCTCAGACAGCAGCGCCGGGACCTCGCGCCGCTTCAGCGCGACGGGCCGGTCGGGCCGGTGGGGCGAGGAGAACGTGGCCAGTCGGCCGTCGGCACGCGAGATGCGGATCGCGCCTTCCTTGGTGTCCATGCTGACCTCCGTGATCCCTGGCCCGTCGGAGTTGGCGCGCGTGACCTCGACCTTGAGCCGATCGGTGAGCCACGCCACGAGCAGGTCGGCGCTCGGGCTGACCCGCTCCGCGGTCACCTGTGCGCCGGTGACCTTGAGGGGGTGCTGGTCGAGTGCTGCTGCGAGCAGGGCGCGCCACGGTGTCAGCCGGGTCCAGCTGAGGTCGGTGTTGCCGGGCGAGTAGTGCTGGCACTGGGCGAGCATCGCGGTCGCCTTGCCGCGCGAGACCGCGGCCGAGTCGGTGATCCGGCGCTGGGCCAGCGCGCCGAGCGGGTCTGATGCCGGGTCGGCAGGTGCCGAGGTGGGCCACCAGATGGCGACGGGGGAGTCGGGCAGGAGCAGGGGCAGCACCACTGACTCAGCGTGCTTGACCACCTCGCCCTTGAGTCGGATGAGCGCGGTCTCGCCGCCCCACCCGTCACCGCTGCCGACCTGCGCGTTGACCACGGCGGAGCCGCGGGCGTCGCCCAGGATCACGCCGAGCACGCGTGAGGGGTGCTCGCGCGAGGCCCGCTTGGCGGCCCGCATCGCCTCGGCGGCGTCGTCCTCGGGCGTCACGATGATCAGCGTCATCACCATGCCCATCGCGGGGCTGCCGGCGCGGGTGCGGGCGCGGACGAACTCCGCGGCGATCTTCGCCGAGTTGGTGTCGGTCAGCTCGATCATTACGGCCTCCTCCAGGTGCGGCCGTCGCGGGCCAGCATCTTGTCTGCGGACGGCGGACCCCAGGTGCCGGAGTCGTACGCGTCGGGTCGGCCCTTCTTCGCCCAGTGATCGATGACCGGGTCGAGGAGCCTCCACGACAGCTCGACCTCCTCGTGGCGCGGGAAGAGCGGCGGGTCGCCGAGCAGGACGTCGAGGATGAGGCGCTCGTAGGCCTCGGCGCTCGCCTCGGTGAAGGAGCCACCGTAGGCGAAGTCCATGTTGACGTCGCGGATCTCCATCGCGGTGCCCGGCACCTTCGAGCCGAAGCGCATCGTCATGCCCTCGTCGGGCTGGACCCGGATGACGAGGGCGTTCTGGGTGAGGTCCTCGGTCGCGGTCTGCGAGAACGGCAGGTGCGGCGCCTTCTTGAACACCACAGCGACCTCGGTGACGCGTCGACCCAGGCGCTTGCCGGTGCGGAGGTAGAACGGCACGCCGGCCCAGCGCCGGGTCTCGACGTGGACGGTGATCGCGGCGAAGGTCTCGGTCGTCGAGGTCTTCTCGATGCCCTCCTCGTCGAGGAAGCCGGTCACCTTCTCCCCGCCGGCCCAGCCGGGGGCGTACTGGCCGCGCGCGGTGGTCGTGTCGAGCCGCGGGGGCAGCTGGGCGGAGGCGAGCACCTTGAGCTTCTCGATGCGCAGGCTCTCGGCGTCGAAGGCGATCGGCTCCTCCATGGCGACCAGCGCCATCAGCTGGAGGAGGTGGTTCTGGATGACGTCGCGGGCGGCGCCGATCCCGTCGTAGTAGCCGGCGCGGCCGCCGATGCCGATGTCCTCGGCCATCGTGATCTGCACGTGGTCGACGTAGTTGGCGTTCCAGATCGGCTCGAACATGTTGTTCGCGAAGCGCATCGCGAGGATGTTCTGCACCGTCTCCTTGCCGAGGTAGTGGTCGATGCGGAAGATCGAGCCCGACGGGAAGACGTCGGCGAGGACGTCGTTGAGCTCACGCGCCGACTCGAGGTCGTGGCCGAAGGGCTTCTCCACGACCACGCGGCGCCACTGGTCCCCGGCGCGGTCGGCGAGGCCGTGCTTCTTGAGCTGGCCCACGACCGTGCCGAAGAACGACGGCGGGATCGCGAGGTAGAAGGCCATGTTGCCGCCGGTGCCTCGGAGCTGGTCGAGCTCCTCGACGGTGCGGCGCAGCTGCTCGAAGGCGTCGTCGTCGTCGAAGTTGCCCGGCACGAAGCGGAAGCCCTCGGAGAGCTGGTTCCAGACCTCCTCGCGGAACGGCGTACGGGCGTGCTCCTTGACCGCGTCGTGCACGATCTGCGCGAAGTCCTGGTCGGCCCAGTCGCGGCGCGCGAAGCCGACGAGGCTGAAGCCCGGAGGCAGCAGGCCGCGGTTGGCGAGGTCGTAGATGGCCGGCATGACCTTCTTGCGCGACAGGTCGCCGGTGACGCCGAACAGCACCATCCCGCAGGGGCCGGCGATGCGGGGGAGCCGGCGGTCCTGCGGGTCGCGCAGCGGGTTCACGTGCGTCATGCGGGGTCCCCAGGTCGTTGTTCGGAGGAGCGGAGCGGGGGAGAAGAACGTCGTGGGGTGCTCATCAGCCTCGGTGCTCCTGGTAGTAGCCGATCAGGGACTGGGTGGAGGGGTCCTGCTCCGCGAGCACTCCGGTGTCGCCCGAGACGGCGGGGCCGAGCTCCTGGGCGAGCTGCTTGCCGAGCTCGACGCCCCACTGGTCGAAGCTGTCGATGCCCCACACGGCGCCCTCGACGAAGGTGATGTGCTCGTAGAGCGCGACCAGCTGGCCCAGCACCCCGGGCGTCAGCAGCGGCGCCATGATCGAGGTCGTGGGCCGGTTGCCGGGGAACGTGCGGGCCGGCACGAGCGCCTCCTCCACCCCCTCGGCACGGACCTCGTCGGCGGTCTTGCCGAAGGCCAGCGCCTTGGTCTGGGCGAAGAAGTTGGCGAGGAACAGCTCGTGGACGTCCACCTGCCGTCCGTCGACCTCGTCGACGAGGGGGTACGCCGGCCGCGCGAAGGCGATGAAGTCCGCCGGCACGAGTCGGGTGCCCTGGTGGATCAGCTGGTAGAAGGCGTGCTGGCCGTTGGTGCCGGGCTCGCCCCAGAAGACCTCGCCGGTGTCGTAGTCCACCGGCGTGCCGTCCCACCGCACACCCTTGCCGTTGGACTCCATCGTGAGCTGCTGGAGGTAGGCCGGGAAGCGGTGCAGCAGCTGGGAGTAGGGCAGCACCGCGTGGGTGTGGGCACCGAGGAAGTTGGTGTACCAGACGTTGAGCAGTCCCATCCTCAGCGGCACGTTGGCTGCCGCAGGTGCCGTGCGGAAGTGCTCGTCCATCGCGTGGAAGCCCGCCAGCAGCTCGGCGAAGCGCTCAGGGCCGATCGCGATCACCAGCGAGAGGCCGATGGCCGAGTCCATCGAGTAGCGGCCGCCGACCCAGTCCCAGAAGCCGAAGGCGTTGTCGGTGTCGATGCCGAAGTCGGCGACCTTGTCGAGCGCGGTCGAGACGGCGACGAAGTGCTGCGCGACCGCTGCGTCGGCGTCGGTGCCGGCCGGGAGCTGCTCGAGCAGCCATGCCCTGCAGAGTCGGGCGTTGGTCAGCGTCTCCAGCGTCCCGAAGGTCTTGCTGGAGACGATGAACAGCGTCGTCTCGGGGTCGAGGCCGGACAGCGACTGCCCGGCGTCGGTCGGGTCGATGTTGCTGATGAAGCGGCAGGACAGGCCGTCCTGGCGGTAGGGCTCGAGCGCCTCGTAGGCCATCACCGGACCGAGGTCGGAGCCGCCGATGCCGATGTTGACGACCGTCTCGATGCGGCGCCCGGTGACCCCGGTCCACTCGCCCGAGCGCACGCGCTCCGCGAAGGCGTACGCCCGCTCGAGCACCTCGTGCACGTCGGCCACCACGTCCTGGCCGTCGACCGTCAGCGACGCGCCTGCCGGGAGACGGAGTGCGGTGTGGAGCACGGCGCGGTCCTCGGTGACGTTGATCCGCTCACCGGCGAGCATCGCGTCGCGGCGACCCAGGACGTCGACCTCGTCGGCGAGCGCCAGCAGCGCCGACTCGACCTCCGCGTCGACGAGGTTCTTCGACAGGTCGACGTGCAGGTCACCGGCGACCAGGGTCTGCTCCTCGACCCAGTCGGGGGTGAGGGAGGAGCGCAGGTCGGGCTGGAAGGAGCCGGCCAGCCGAGCCAGCCGGCTCCACGCGGCCGTGGTGGTGGGGTCGACCGCGCCCGTGCTCATGCCCGCGCGGCCTCGAGGGAGGCCGACAGGGTGGTCTGGAGCTCGTCCCAGGCGACGACGAACTTGTCGACGCCCTCCGCGATCAGCACCGCGATGACGTCGTCGTAGTCGATGCCCGCGTCGGCGAGCGCCTGCATGTGCGCGGCCGCGTCGTCGTAGAAGGGGCGTACGCGGTCCCCGCGCACCTCGCCGTGGTCGGCGACGGCGTCGAGGGTCTTCTCCGGCATGGTGTTGACGGTGTCCTCGACGACGAGGTCGACGACGTACATCGTGTCGTCGTAGTCGGGGTTCTTCACGCCGGTCGAGGCCCACAGCGGTCGCTGCTTGCGCGCCCCCTTGGCCGCGAGGGCCTCCCAGCGGGAGCCGGCGAAGAACTCCTCGTACATCTGGAACGCCAGGCGGGCGTTGGCCACGCCGGCCTTGCCGCGCAGGGCCGGGTCGGTGCCCGGACCCTCGGTGGTGGCCTCGAGGCGCTTGTCGATCTCGGAGTCCACGCGCGAGACGAAGAACGAGGCGACCGAGTGGATGTCGGCGAGCTCGTGGCCGTTCTCCAGCGCCTTCTCGAGGCCGGAGACGTAGGCCTCCATGACGTTGCGGTACTGCTCGAGGCCGAAGATCAGCGTCACGTTGACCGAGATGCCGGCGGCGATGGTCTCGGTGATGGCGGGCCAGCCGGCCTCGGTGCCGGGGATCTTGATCATCACGTTGGGCTGGTCGACGGTCTTCCACAGCGCGGCGGCCTCGGTGACGGTCTCGTCGGTCGAGTGGGCCAGGCCGGGGGAGACCTCGATGGAGACGCGGCCGTCGACGCCGTCGGTGGCGTCGAAGACCGGACGCATGACCTTGCAGGCCTCGCGCACGTCGTCGGTGGTGATGACCATCGTGGCGCGGTCGACGTCGGCGCCGTCGGCGGCGAGCTCGCGCACCTGGGCGTCGTAGCGCTCGCCGTCGGCGAGCGCGGCCTGGAAGATCGCCGGGTTGGACGTCACCCCGACCACGTTGCGGTTCTGCACGAGGTCGGCGAGGTTGCCGGTCTCGAGGCGCTCGCGGGACAGGTCGTCGAGCCAGATGGACACCCCGGCGTCGGCCAGGGCCTTGAGGCGGTCGTTCATGCGGGTTCCTCCCGTGGATGGGTCTGGACGGTCGTGGTCGCTCAGGCGTTGACGACGGCGACGCTGTCGCGCGCGGCGTCGGCGACGGCCTGGGCGGTGATGCCGACCTCGGTGTAGATCCGGGCGTAGTCGGCGGACGCGCCGTAGTGGTCGATGGAGATGATCCGGCCGTTGTCGCCGACGATCTCGCGCCAGCCCTGCTTGACGCCGGCCTCGACGGACACGCGCGCCTTCACGGTGGGGGGCAGGACGGTGTCGCGGTAGGACTCGTCCTGCTCCTCGAACCACTCCAGGCACGGCATCGACACCACGCGGGCGTCGATGCCGTCCTCGGCGAGCAGCGCCCGCGCCTCGACGGCGAGCTGCACCTCCGAGCCGGTGCCGACGAGGATCACGTCAGGCGTGCCCTTGTCGGCGTCGAGCAGCACGTAGGCGCCGCGGGCAACGCCCTCGGTCGAGCCCCACGTCTGCCCGGAGTCGGCGTCCTCGCCGCGCGGGAAGACCGGCACGTTCTGGCGGGTCAGGGCCAGGGCGGCGGGGGAGTCGGTGCGACCCAGGATCGTCTGCCAGGCGGCGACGGTCTCGTTGGCGTCCGCGGGGCGTACGACGTCGAGGCCGGGCATGGCGCGCAGGGCGGCGAGGTGCTCGACCGGCTGGTGCGTCGGGCCGTCCTCGCCGAGGCCGATGGAGTCGTGGGTCCACACGTAGGTGACCGGCAGCTTGCTGAGCGCCGCCACGCGCACCGAGCCGCGCATGTAGTCGGAGAAGGTGAGGAACGTGCCACCGAAGACGCGGGTGAGCCGGTCGGCCGCGATGCCGTTCATGATCGCGCCCATGCCGTGCTCGCGGATGCCGAAGTGGAGGACCCGACCGGCGTGGGGGTCGGTGCTCCACTCGCCGACCTCGGCGACCTCGGGACCGACGGAGGGGGCGCTGGTGATCGTGGTGTTGTTGGAGCCGGCGAGGTCGGCGGAGCCGCCCCACAGCTCGGGCAGCACCGGTGCCAGCGCGTTGATGACCTTGCCCGAGGCGGACCGGGTGGCGACGCCCTTGGCGTCGGCGGGGAAGGTCGGCAGCGTCTCGGCGAGGTCGGCGGGCATGGCGCGGCGCTTGAGCCGGTGCAGCAGCTCGGCGGACTCGGGGTGGGCGTCGGCCCAGGCGGCGTACGCCTCGTCCCATGCAGCACCCCAGGCTGACCCGCGCTCGCGCAGCTCGCGGGTGCGCTCGAGCACGCCCGGCGGGATCTCGAAGGTCTGGTCCGGGTCGAAGCCGAGGATCTTCTTGGTGGCGGCGACCTCCTCGGCGCCGAGGGCGCTGCCGTGGGCGGCCTCGGTGCCCTGGGCGTTGGGCGCCGGCCACGCGATGACCGTGTCGAGCACGATCAGCGAGGGCTGGTCGCTCACGTCGCGGGCCTTGCGGATGGCGGCGTAGAGGGCGGGGACGTCCTCGACGTAGTCGGTGCCGCCGTTGGTCCAGTCGACGGTCTGGACGTGCCAGCCGTAGGCCTCGTAGCGGGCGGCGACGTCCTCGGTGAAGGCGATGTCGGTGTCGCCCTCGATCGAGATCCGGTTGCGGTCGTAGATGAGGGTGAGGTTGCCGAGCTTCTGGGTGCCGGCGATCGAGCTCGCCTCGGAGCTGACGCCCTCCTGGAGGTCGCCGTCGGAGGCCAGGACGTAGACCTGGTGGTCGAAGAGGCCCTCGCCGGGCGCGGCGTCGGCGTCGAGCATGCCGTGGACGCGCCGTCCAGACAGGGCCATCCCGACGGCGTTGCCGACGCCCTGGCCCAGCGGTCCGGTCGTCACCTCGACGCCGGCGGTGTGGCCGAGCTCCGGGTGGCCCGGGGTCTTGGAGCCCCACGTGCGCAGCGCCTTCAGGTCGTCGAGCTCGAGGCCGAAGCCGCCGAGGTAGAGCTGGGTGTAGAGGGTGATCGAGCTGTGGCCGCACGACAGCACGAACCGGTCGCGGGCCATCCACTCCGGGTCGGCCGGGTCGTGGCGCATGACCTTCTGGAACAGCAGGTACGCCACCGGGGCGAGGCTCATCGCCGTGCCGGGGTGGCCGTTGCCGACCTTCTGGACCGCGTCCATCGCCAGGACCCGGGAGGTGTCGACCGCGCGCTGGTCGACGTCGTCCCACTCGAGGGTGGTGGGCAGGGCGGACTTCTCGGTCAACGCGGTTCCTCTCGGTGGAGTGCGGCCCGGGACTCGGGCTGGAGCTCGGGCTGGAGTGCAGGATCACAGGGGCACGAGGTGGCCTCGACTGCGAGCCTATCGCCGTGGCCGAGTAGACTCGACCCCGCCCGACGGGCCGTCCGGATGTCGGTTCATGTGCTCCTCATCCACCTCGGTTCCCCGAAGTCGGGATCGCATCCGTCCTGTCCCGCTCCCTCCTGTCACCGAGGTCCCCACCGTGTCCCACGCCGGCCCGCACGCAGCATCCGCGCGGCCGTCGACCGGTGACGAGCCCGGGAGCGAGGGACCGCCGACCTGGCGCGACGTCGTCGCGGCCTACGTCGGACTGACCAAGCCGCGCGTGATCGAGCTGCTGCTGCTCACGACCGTGCCGGTCATGTTCTTCGCCGAGCGTGGCATCCCCGCCCTCGGCCTGGTGGTGGCGACCGTGATCGGCGGCTCGCTGTCCGCGGGCTCGGCGTCGGCCTACAACTGCGTCTACGACCGCGACATCGACGAGCAGATGCGGCGTACGCGTCGCCGGGCACTGCCGCGGCACATGGTGTCGCCGGTCTCCGCGCTCGTCTTCGCCACGGTGCTGGCGGTGCTGTCGACCGTGGTGCTGGGCTTCTGGGTCAACTGGCTCTCTGCCGGGCTCTCGCTCCTGGCCAACGCCTTCTACGTCTTCGTCTACACGATGCTGCTCAAGCGGCGCACGACGCAGAACATCGTCTGGGGCGGCCTCGCCGGGTGCTTCCCGGCACTCATCGGCTGGACCGCGGTCACCAACGAGCTGGCGTGGACGCCGGTGGTGCTGTTCCTCGTCGTCTTCTTCTGGACCCCGCCCCACACCTGGGCCCTGGCGCTGCGCTACCGCGAGGACTACCGCAACGTCGACGTCCCGATGCTGCCGGTCGTGAAGCCCGCCGCAGAGGTGGGCCGACAGGTGGTCGTCTACAGCTGGGTGATGGTGGCGACCTCGCTGCTGCTGTGGCCCGTGGCCGGCACCAGCCTCGTCTATCCCGTGGCCGCCGCTGTGCTGGGCGCGGTCTTCCTGGTGGAGGCCCACCGCATGTGGGGCCGCGCGAAGCGTTCCGACGCGCTGTCCGAGATCAACCCGATGCGCCTGTTCCACGCATCGAACCTCTACCTCTCGCTGCTGTTCGTCGCGGTCGCGCTCGACCCGCTGCTGGGCTGACCCGCGTCAGCCGAGGTGCGTGGCCGCGCGCGGCTGCGTGCCCGCCTCGGCCCGGGCCTCGTTCTCCGAGGCGTGCGGAAGCACGGCGAGCCCGATCCGGGCCAGCCCCGCCGCGAGCAGCCCGGCGCCGAGCATGTGCAGGGCGACGAGGGCGACCGGCAGGTCGAGCCAGTACTGCACCCATCCGAGCGTGCCCTGGAGCACCTCGACGACGAGCACCAGGCCGGTCACGCGGGCCAGCCACCGGTGGCCACCGCGGACCGCGACGACGAGCAGTGCCACCGTGAGGGCCACGAGGACGTAGACGGAGATCGCGTGCGCCTGGGAGACGGCCGCCGGGTCGAGCCCGTTGCGCGGCGAGTCGGTGTCACCGGCGTGCGGACCGGCGCCGGTGACGACGGTCCCGAGGTAGAGCGCCACCCAGCCCGACGCCAGCGTCGCCCAGGCCAGCCTGCGCGGCAGCCGGGGGGCGGCGGTGCGGTCGGGGCTGCGCAGCTCGTCGAGCAGCGCGACGCAGACCATGATCATCGCCATCGAGAGCAGGAAGTGCCCGGCCACGATCCACGGGTTGAGGTCGGTCAGCACCGTGACGCCGCCGATGACGGCCTGGAGCGGGATGCCGAGCCCGATGACGAGCGAGAGCCGCGTCGCTCGGCGGTGCCTCGCGCCGAGGGCGGCGAGGAAGCACAGCAGTGCGATCGCGACGAGGACGAAGGTGAGCAGCCGGTTGCCGAACTCGATGGCACCGTGGAGACCCAGCTCGCCGTGGGCGACGTAGGAGTCGTCGGTGCAGCGCGGCCAGGTCGGGCAGCCGAGTCCGGAGCCGGTGAGGCGTACGGCGCCGCCGGTGACCACGATGCCGATGTTGGCGAGCAGGTTGGCCACCGCGAGGGGCCAGAGGTGCCGGGAGAGCCGGGCGAGCAGGGTGTGCATCATTCCCACCTGAAGGTTCGAGCCGTGAGCAGCGTGCCCAGGGCGGCCCAGGCAGCGAGGACGAGCAGGGAGCGACCGTCGACGCCCGCCTCCACGAGGGCCGTACGCATCGCCTCGCCGAGCGCGCCGGACGGGAGCCACTGGATGACGGTCGACGCGGCGCCGTAGGTGCTCGTCGGGAGCACCACGCCTCCCCCGGCCATGAGCAGGAGGTAGACGAGGTTGGCGAGGGCCAGGGTCGCCTCGGCGCGCAGTGCACCGGCCACGAACAGGCCGAGGGCGGCGAAGGCCGCGGTGCCGAGCGCGACCGCCAGGACCACGCCCAGCACCGTGCGCGCAGGTGCGTCCAGCGTCGGCTCCCAGCCGAGCAGCAGACCCACGACCACCAGCACGACGAGCTGGAGCGCGACCACGTTGAGCAGGGCGAGCACCTTGCCGAGCAGCAGGCCGTGGCGTGGCAGCGGGGAGGCGCCGAGGAGCTTGATGACGCCGTAGCGGCGCTCGAAGCCGGTCGAGATCGCCACCGAGGTGAAGGCCGTCGACATCACCGCCAGAGCGAGCACCCCGGGCGTGAGGATGTCGACCGCGCGGTGCCCGTCGAGGTCGATCCCGATCCGCCCGGCCGCGGCCACGCCCCCGACGAGCACGATCACCGGGATGACGATGGCGAGCAGCAGCTGCTCACCGTTGCGCAGCATGAGCCGCGCCTCCATCCGGGACTGGGCGAGCACCATGCGGCGCAGCGATGCGCCGCCGGGGGCGGGAGCGAAGGTGCGGGGGCTCACGAGGCGAGCTCGCGTCCGGTGAGCTCGAGGAAGACGTCCTCGAGGGTGCGCTGGCCGAGGTTGAGCGTCTGGGGAAGCACGCCGTGCTCCTCGCACCAGCGCGAGACCCGGCCCAGCGTGGTCGAGTCGGCGGGGCCGTGGATGAGCATGCTGACCTCGTCGAGCTGGCGCACCTCGGTCTCGGGGCCGAGCTCGGCGCGCAGCGACTCCGGGGCGCCTTCGGGGAAGGGCCGGTTGACCACGAGGCGGATGGTGGCCGAGCGGCCGCCCCGGGTCAGCTCGGCCGGCGTGCCGCTGGTGATCACGCGGCCGCGGTCGATGATGTGGATGCGGTCGGCGAGGTGCTCGGCCTCGTCCATGTGGTGGGTGGTGAGCACCACCGTCACGCCGTCGGCGCGGATCTCCTCGAGCAGCTCCCAGGTCGTGCGCCGGGCTTGCGGGTCCATGCCCGCCGTCGGCTCGTCGACGAAGACCAGCTCGGGACGGCCCACGAGCGCGATGGCGAGGCCGAGCCGCTGCTTCTGCCCTCCGGAGAGCCGGCGGTAGGGCGTACGTCCGCAGTCACCCAGGCCGAGGCGCTCGACCAGCATCTCGGTGTCGAGCGGGAGGGCGTGCAGGGAGGCCATGTGCTCGAGCATCTCCACCGCACGTACGCCGCTCCACGCGCCGCCGGCCTGCAGCATCACACCGATCCGGGGGAGCAGTGCCGCGCGGTCGCGCTGCGGGTCGAGCCCGAGCACCCGCACCGTGCCGCGCTGCGGGACGCGGTAGCCCTCGCAGGTCTCCAGCGTCGTGGTCTTGCCCGCCCCGTTCGGACCGAGCACGGCGGTGACGGATCCACGTGCGACCTCGAGCGAGAGTCCGTCGACGGCCACCTTGTCGCCGTACGCCATCACCAGGCCGTCGATCTCGACGGCGGGGGAGGCGGTTGGCACGCTCCAATCCTAGGGGCGGGTTAATGGGCGGCGGCTGTCGGTCCCCGCCGCTAGCGTGGCTGCCATGACTCGCCCAGCGATCGAGGCCGAGGGCCTCGTCAAGCACTTCGGGGACACCGTGGCCGTGGACGGGGTGTCCTTCGTCGTGCCGGAGGGCACCGTCCTCGGCCTCCTCGGGCCCAACGGAGCCGGCAAGACCACGACGGTCCGCATGATGACGACGCTGACCCGTCCCACGTCCGGCACCGCGCGCGTCGCCGGTCACGACATCCTCCACGACCCCGCAGCGGTGCGCCGCAGCATGGGCCTGACCGGGCAGGCGGCGACCGTGGACGAGCTGCTGACCGGTCGGGAGAACCTGCGCCTCATCGGCCGGCTCTACGGCCTCGACCCGAGCTACCTCACCCGTGCCAGCGGCGAGCTGCTCGAGCGCTTCTCCCTCTCCGACGCCGGTGACCGGATCGCCAAGACCTACTCCGGCGGGATGCGCCGGCGCCTCGACCTCGCGGTCAGCCTGATCGCGACGCCGCCGGTGCTCTTCCTCGACGAGCCGACCACCGGCCTCGACCCGCGCTCGCGCGTCGAGCTCTGGGAGGTGCTGCGCGAGCTGGTCAAGGACGGCACCACGCTCCTGCTGACCACCCAATACCTGGAGGAGGCCGACCAGCTGGCCGACAACATCGTGGTCATCGACCGGGGCACGGTCATCGCCGAGGGCACCCCGCTGCAGCTCAAGGACCAGTCCGGCGCTGCGGCGCTCGTGGTCACGGTGTCCCACCCCCGCGACCTCGAGGCGGCGGAGGCCCTCATCCGTCCGCACGTCAGGGAGGTCCACGTGGACGCCGGCTCCCGACAGCTGACCGCGCCCGCCGAGGGGCTGGGCCACATGACGAGGGTCGCCGGGATCTTCGACGAGAGCGGCATCGTGCTCGACGACATCGGGCTCAAGCGCCCGAGCCTGGACGACGTGTTCCTCCACCTCACCGGCCACCGGGCAGAGGACGGGGCCCAGGACGGGACCCAGGACGACGAGACCGCCACCGAGCAGGCAGGAAGGATCACCCGATGAGCACCATCGAGCGACCCGAGATCCGCGACACCGGCCTCCTGACCCAGTCGTGGGCCATCGCCCGGCGCAACTTCCGCCACATCCGGCGGATGCCCGAGATGCTGCTGGACGTCACCATCCAGCCGGTGATGTTCGTGCTGCTCTTCGCCTACGTCTTCGGCTCGTCCATCGACGTGGCCACGCCCGCCGGCTATCGCGCGTTCCTGCTGGCGGGGATCATGGCCCAGACCGTGGCCTTCGCCTCGTTCATCGTGGCGGTCGGGCTGACCTCCGACCTGGAGAAGGGCATCGTCGACCGGATGCGGTCGCTGCCGATCAACCCGGCGGCGGTCCTGGTCGGACGCAGCATCTCCAGCATCGTGCACGCCTCGATCGGGCTGGTCGTGATGTCGCTGACCGGCCTGCTGATCGGCTGGCGCATCCACACCAACATCTTCGAGGCCGCCTTCGGCTACGTGCTGCTGCTCGGGTGGGGCTTCGCGATGATCTGGATCGGGATCCTCGTCGGCTCCGCGATGCGCTCGGTCGAGGCGGTCAACGGGGTCATGTTCGCCACGATCTTCCCGATCACCTTCCTCGCCAACACCTTCGCCCCGACCGACCGGATGCCGCCCTTCCTGCGGACCGTCGCCGAGTGGAACCCCATCTCCTCGCTCACCCAGGCCGTGCGCGAGCTCTGGGGCAACGACCAGCCGCTGGCCGAGGGCGCGGCGTTCCCGATGCACCACCCGATCCCGTTCACCATCGGCTGGATCATCCTCATCACCGCCGTGGTGGCCCCCCTGGCGATCCGCACGTTCCGCAGTCGCACGGCCGACTGAGCGCGGTGCGGACAGAGTCCCCGGCGCACTTAGGTGACCCTTCCTTGAAGCAGGTGGGGCAATAACGTCACACTGTCGTTGTGGAATTGACCGGATCTACCGCAGGAGCGCCCAGCCGCGCTTCGGCGAGCCTTGACGGGGACGCGCCGACGCGCGACCGCGTGGCGCGCACGATCCTGGAGAACGGACCGTCCACCGCGGCTGACCTCGCCGGCCGCCTCGACCTGACGCCCGCCGCCGTACGCCGCCACCTCGAGCACCTGCTCGCCGAGGGCATCGTCGAGTCGCGCGAGCAGAAGGTCTACGGCACGCGCGGTCGCGGCCGCCCGGCGCGGGTCTTCGCGCTCACCGAGGCGGGGCGCGACAGCTTCGACCAGCAGTACGACGACCTCGCCGTGCAGGCGATGCGCTTCCTCGCCGAGACCCAGGGCGAGGACGCCGTCGTCGAGTTCGCCCGCCGTCGCGTCGCCTTCGTCGAGCGCGACTACGCCGTCGTCACGGCCGCCGACCCGGACCTGACGCCTGCCGAGGCGCTCGCGCGGGTCTTCACCCAGAACGGCTACGCCGCCTCGGTGCGCGACCTGCCGGTCGTGGGGGAGCAGCTGTGCCAGCAGCACTGCCCGGTCTCCCACGTCGCCCACGAGTTCCCGCAGCTGTGCGAGGCCGAGACCGAAGCGATCGCCTCCGTGCTCGGCACCCACGTCCAGCGTCTCGCCACCATCGCCCACGGCGACGGCGTGTGCACCACCTGCATCCCCCAGACCCTCAAGACGGACCCTCAGACGGACCCCAAGAAGGAGCAGTCATGACCCAGAACCTGAGCATCGAAGAAATGAACCCGGAGCTCAAGGGCATCGGCCGCTACGAGTTCGGCTGGTCCGACAGCGACGCGGCGGGCTCCGTCGCCAAGCGGGGCCTCAGCGAGGACGTCGTACGCGACATCTCCGGTCTCAAGAGCGAGCCGCAGTGGATGCTCGACCTGCGCCTGAAGGGCCTCAAGCTCTTCCACCGCAAGCCGATGCCGACGTGGGGCTCGGACCTGGGAGGCATCGACTTCGACAACATCAAGTACTTCGTGCGCTCCAGCGAGAAGCAGGCGGCCACGTGGGACGACCTTCCCGAGGACATCAAGAACACCTACGACAAGCTCGGCATCCCCGAGGCCGAGAAGCAGCGCCTCGTCTCCGGCGTGGCCGCCCAGTACGAGTCCGAGGTCGTCTACCACTCGATCCGCGAGGACCTCGAGGAGCAGGGCGTCATCTTCGTCGACACCGACACCGCGCTGAAGGAGCACGAGGAGCTCTTCAAGGAGTACTTCGGCACCGTCATCCCGGTCGGTGACAACAAGTTCGCCGCGCTCAACACCTCGGTGTGGTCGGGCGGCTCGTTCATCTACGTCCCGAAGGGTGTCCACGTCGACATCCCGCTGCAGGCCTACTTCCGGATCAACACCGAGAACATGGGCCAGTTCGAGCGGACGCTGATCATCGTCGACGAGGACGCCTACGTGCACTACGTCGAGGGCTGCACCGCGCCGATCTACTCCTCGGACTCGCTGCACTCCGCGGTCGTCGAGATCATCGTCAAGAAGGGTGGTCGCTGCCGTTACACGACCATCCAGAACTGGTCGAACAACGTCTACAACCTCGTCACCAAGCGCGCCACCTGCGAGGCCGGCGCGACCATGGAGTGGGTCGACGGCAACATCGGCTCCAAGGTGACGATGAAGTACCCCGCCATCTACCTCATGGGCGAGCACGCCAAGGGCGAGACGCTGTCGATCGCGTTCGCCGGCGAGGGTCAGCACCAGGACGCCGGCGCCAAGATGGTGCACGCAGCGCCGCACACGTCGAGCTCGATCCTGAGCAAGTCGGTGGCGCGCGGCGGCGGGCGTACGTCGTACCGCGGCCTCATCCAGGTCAACGAGGGTGCCCACGGCTCGAAGTCCAACGTGCTGTGCGACGCGCTGCTGGTCGACCAGATCAGCCGCAGCGACACCTACCCCTACGTCGACATCCGCGAGGACGACGTGTCGATGGGCCACGAGGCGAGCGTCTCGAAGGTCTCCGACGACCAGCTCTTCTACCTCATGTCACGCGGCATGGAGCAGGACGAGGCGATGGCGATGATCGTGCGCGGCTTCGTCGAGCCGATCGCCAAGGAGCTGCCGATGGAGTACGCCCTCGAGCTCAACCGCCTCATCGAGCTCCAGATGGAAGGGGCCGTGGGCTGACGCTCGCGCCTGTCCCCGTCCGATCCGCACGTAGAAAGAGAAGTAGTGACCGTCACCACTGATTCAGTCCGCTCCGCACTGGAGCAGGCGCCCCTCGACAAGGTGGAGAGCCACCTCCACCCGGCCGGCTCCTACGACGTCGCTGACCACGTGGTCCCCACCGGCCGCGAGGAGATCTGGCGCTTCACGCCGCTCAAGCGGCTCAGGGGCCTGCACGCCGATGCGCCGCTCGACTGGCGCAACACCCGCGCGACCTGGAACGCCCCCGAGGGCGCCACGGTCGGCGTGGTGACCGGCGACGAGGCCACCGCACTGCGCGGCGTGAGCGGCTGGGCACCCAACACCCGCTTCACCGCACGGATCCTGGCCGAGGTCCCGGCGACGCTGCTGGTCGACGTGCCGGCCGACACCGAGGTGTCCGAACCGATCGTGATCGACGTCGACGGCACCGACGCCGACGTGACCAGCGGCGCGCACGTGGTGCTGCGCTTCGGCACCCACAGCAAGGCCGTCGTGGTGCTCAACCACACCGGCTCGGCCGCGGTCTCGGCGGTCGTCGAGGTGGTCGTGGCCGACGGCGCCGACGCCTCGGTCGTCTCGATCCAGGACTGGGCCGACGACGCCGTCCACCTCTCGCACCACCAGGCGCGCGTGGGTCGCGATGCGTCCTACAAGCACGCTGCGATCTCCTTTGGCGGCGACGTGGTGCGCATGGATGCCAACGTGACCTACGACGGTCCCGGCGGCTCCGCCGAGCTGCTCGGTCTCTACTTCGCCGACGCCGGCCAGCACATCGAGCACCGGATCTTCGCCGACCACACCGCGCCCCGCACGAAGTCGCACGCCGTCTACAAGGGCGCGCTGCAGGGCGAGAAGGCGCACACCGTGTGGGTGGGCAACGTGCTGATCCGCAAGGTCGCCGAGGGGATCGAGACCTACGAGGAGAACCGCAACCTCGTCCTCACCGACGGCTGCCAGGCCGACTCGATCCCCAACCTCGAGATCGAGACCGGCGAGATCGAGGGCGCGGGCCACGCCTCGGCCACGGCCCGCTTCGACGACGAGCAGCTGTTCTACCTCCAGTCGCGCGGGGTCTCCGAGAAGGAGGCCCAGCGCCTGGTCGTGCACGGCTTCTTCAACGACCTGATCCGCAAGGTCGGTGTCCCCTCCATCGAGGCTCGGCTGCTGGCGACGGTCGAGGCGGAGCTGGCCAAGAACGTGCTGAAGGAGCTCTCCTGATGGGCTTCGAGCGCGCCTGCTCCCTCGACGAGGTGCCGACCGACCAGGCCCTGGCCGTCACGCTCGGCCGCTACGAGATCGCCATCGCCCGTGACGGCGACGAGGTCTTCGCGGTCGAGGACCTCTGCAGCCACGCCGAGGTCGCCCTGAGCCAGGGCGAGGTCGCCACCAGCGACGGCGCCTGCCAGATCGAGTGCTGGCTGCACGGGTCGATGTTCGACCTGCGCACCGGCAAGCCGACCAACTTCCCCGCGACCGAGCCGGTCGCCACCTTCCCCGTCGACGTACGCGCCAATGCCGATGGCACCAGCGACGTCTACGTCGACACCGAGACCACCCTGAACGGAGTCACCCCCGCATGAGCAAGCTCGTCATCACCGACCTGCACGTCACCGTCGACACCGAGGACGGCCCGAAGGAGATCCTCAAGGGCGTCACGCTGACCATCGACGACGGCGAGACGCACGCCATCATGGGCCCCAACGGCTCCGGCAAGTCGACCCTGGCCTACTCCATCGCGGGCCACCCGAAGTACACGATCACCGGCGGCTCGGTCACCCTCGACGGCCAGGACGTGCTGTCGCTCTCGGTCGACGAGCGCGCCCGCGCCGGCCTGTTCCTCGCGATGCAGTACCCCGTCGAGGTCCCCGGCGTCTCGGTGTCGAACTTCCTCCGCACCGCGAAGACCGCCATCGACGGCGAGGCGCCCAAGCTGCGCACCTGGGTCAAGGACGTCAACGCGGCCCTCGAGCAGCTGAACCTCGACCCGACCTTCGGCACCCGGAACGTGAACGAGGGCTTCTCCGGTGGCGAGAAGAAGCGCCACGAGATCGCGCAGCTCGAGCTGCTCGACCCGAAGGTCGCCGTCCTCGACGAGACCGACTCCGGCCTCGACATCGACGCGCTGAAGATCGTCTCGGAGGGCGTCAACCGTTTCCGGGCACGCGAGGGCAAGGGTGTCCTGCTGATCACCCACTACACCCGCATCCTGCGCTACATCGAGCCCGACCACGTCCACGTCTTCGTCGACGGCAAGGTCGCCGCGTCCGGCGGCAAGGAGCTCGCCGACCAGCTCGAGGCAGAGGGTTACGACCGCTACCTCAACCCCGCCTCGGCCTGACCCACCCCGCCAGAACGAGAGAGGAGACCACCGTGGACGGACTGCTTCCGGATCTGGACGTCATCCGCAAGGACTTCCCGATCCTCGAGCGCACGCTCGCGGGCGGGGTGCCGCTGGTCTACCTCGACAGCGCCAACACCTCGCAGAAGCCGCAGGTGGTCATCGACACGATGGTCGACCACCTCGAGCGCCACAACGCCAACATCGCCCGCGCCATGCACCAGCTCGGCGCGGAGTCGACCGAGGCCTACGAGGGCGCCCGCGACAAGGTGGCTGCCTTCCTCAACGCGCCGTCGCGCAACGAGGTGGTCTTCACCAAGAACGCCACCGAGGCGCTCAACCTGCTGGCCCGCACGATCGAGCTCGGGCCCGGCGACAACGTCGTCATCACCGAGATGGAGCACCACTCCAACATCGTGTCGTGGCAGCTGGCCTGCGAGCGCTCCGGTGCGGAGCTGCGCTGGTTCGGGCTGACCGACGAGGGCGAGCTGGACCTCGCCGACGCCGACCAGCTGGTCGACGAGAACACCAAGGTCCTCGCCTTCACGTGGGTCTCCAACATGCTCGGCACGATCAACCCGGTCACCGACCTCGTCGAGCGTGCCCGCGCGTTCGGCGCGCTGTCGGTGATCGATGCCTCGCAGGCCGCGCCGCAGCTCCCGATCGACGTGCAAGCCGTCGGGTGCGACTTCCTGGTCTTCACCGGTCACAAGGTGTGCGGCCCGACGGGGATCGGCGTGCTGTGGGGCCGTGAGGAGCTGCTCAACGCGCTCCCGCCCTTCCACGGTGGCGGCGAGATGATCGAGACCGTGACCATGGCGCGCTCGACCTATGCGAAGGTGCCGCACCGCTTCGAGGCCGGCACCCCGCCGATCGTCGAGGCGGTCGGGCTGGGCTGTGCGGTCGACTACCTCGGCCACATCGGGCTCCAGGCGATCCACGCCCACGAGCAGGCGATCACGGCGTACGCCCTCGAGGGCCTGCAGTCCGTGCCCGGGCTCCGGGTGATGGGTCCGCTGGACGCCACGCGGCGCGGCGGTGCGATCTCCTTCGAGCTCGACGGCGTCCACCCCCACGACATCGCCCAGGTGCTCGACTCGCGCGGCGTCGCCGTGCGCGCCGGGCACCACTGCGCCAGGCCCGCGCACGCCCGCTTCGGGGTGCAGAGCTCGACGCGGATGTCGTCCTACCTCTACACGACGCCCGCGGAGATCGACGCGCTCGTGGAGGGCCTCCACCACACCCGCAGCTACTTCAAGGTGGGATGAACCGATGAGTGCCGAGCTGGACTCGCTCTACCAGGAGATCATCCTGGACCACTACAAGAACCCGCACCACAAGGGACTCAGGGGCGACCCGTCCTCTGCTGGGGTCGCCGAGGTGCACCACGTGAACCCGACCTGCGGCGACGAGGTCACGCTGCGCGTGCACCTCACCGACGGGCCGGAGGGCCGCATCGTCGAGGACGTGTCCTACGACGCCGTCGGGTGCTCGATCTCCCAGGCGTCCACGTCGGTGATGGCCGACCTCGTGATCGGCAAGCCGGTCGACGAGGCCATGTCGGTTCACCAGACCTTCCTCGAGCTCATGCAGGGCAAGGGACAGGTCGAGCCCGACGAGGAGGTCCTCGAGGACGGCATCGCGTTCGCCGGTGTCGCCAAGTTCCCCGCGCGCGTGAAGTGCGCGCTGCTCTCCTGGATGGCGTGGAAGGACGCGACCGCCCAGGCCCAATCAGATTCGGCCCCGACCGGAGGAGTCACCCATGACTGACCAGCAGATCGACCACGGCGACCTGCCCGACGTGCCTGAGGCGAGCGCCGGAGGTGGCACGTCGACGGTGACCGTCGACGACGTCACCGAGGCGATGAAGGACGTCGTCGACCCCGAGCTCGGGATCAACGTCGTCGACCTCGGCCTCGTCTACGACGTCCACCTCGACGAGCACAGCAACGCGGTGCTCGACATGACGCTGACGTCGGCGGCGTGCCCGCTGACCGACGTGATCATGGACCAGACCAACGCGGCCCTCGAGGGGATCGTCAACGACGTCGCGATCAACTGGGTCTGGATGCCGCCGTGGGGACCGGACAAGATCACCGACGACGGCCGCGAGCAGCTGCGCGCGCTCGGGTTCAACGTCTGAGGTCAAGGCGCACCTGACCTGCGGATATTCCGTGGCGTCGGGGGTGCGCCGGGGCGCACACTCCACCCGTGCTGAACCCCCACCCCACGCGCTACGCCGAGCTCAACGGCGTGCTCCACGTGCTCGTCACCGGCGCCCAGCAGGCGCTGGGGGAGTCGTTCGTGGGCGCCTACGTGCAGGGGTCGTTCGCGCTCGGCGCGGGTGACCTGCACAGCGACTGCGACTTCGTCGTCGCGGTGCGGGGGCGACCCGACGCCGCGCAGGAGGCGGCTCTGCGGGCCCTGCACCGGGACCTGCCGGACCGGGACGGGCACTGGTTCGGCCACCTCGAGGGGTCGTACGCCGTCGCCGCGGACCTGCGCTCGGTCGACGGTCTGGGCCGCGAGTGGCTCTACGTCGACCACGGTCACGTCGAGATGACGTGGTCCACCCACTGCAACCAGCCCTGGACCCGCTGGGTCCTGCGCGAGCACGGCATCACGCTCGTCGGTCCGTGCCCGGTCGAGCTGGTCGGCGCGGTGCCCGACGAGGTGCTGCGCGGCAGTGCGCGCACCGGCCTCGCAAGCCTCGTCGACGACATCGCCTCCTGGTGCCCCTCGGACGTCGCCTGGTGCCAGCGCTACCTCGTGGTCCAGGCGAGCCGGTGCCTCTACACCGTCCGCACCGGGGAGGTGGCGAGCAAGCGGGACGCACTGCGCTGGGCGATGGTGCACGGCGACCCGCGATGGCGGCCGCTCCTCCAGCAGGTGCTGGCCGACCGCGACCTCGGCCTCGACCCGCAGGACCCACCGCGACCGGGATCGCTGGAGGCGGCGCGGGAGTTCGCGGCGTACGTCGCCGCCGAGGCCTGAACGGATCGGGGTCGGCTCGCTAGGCTCCGGTCATGGATGAGCCCGAGGTCGACCTGCCCGAGACGGACTTCGACCACGAGGAGCTCCGCGTCTTCTGGAACCTGGCCCGCTTCCACGCCAAGCTCAACGCGGCGCCGTCCTACTTCGGTCCGACCACGCTCGAGTCGGTGCCGCCGCCGGCGTGGGCGTTCGGCGACTCGGCGCAGGAGTCCGACGCCTTCGTCGAGCAGGTGCTGGCCGACGAGCGCGGATCGACGTCGGCGGACGCCGCGGACTATGCCGGCGACCTGCCGCAGGTGGGAGTGCTGTCGATCCTGTGCGACGGGTCCGGTGTGCCGCGCGCGCTGGTGGAGGTCAGCGAGGTCGCGATCGCGGACGACGAGGTCGTCGAGTCGTTCCGGGTGGTCTACCGCGCCTGAGGCGCGTCGCCGGGTGTGGGAGAGTCCTCGCATGGCCGAGCGGATGACCTACCTCCTCGTCGACGGGGAGAACATCGACGCCACCCTGGGCACCTCGATCCTGGGGCGGCGCCCCCGGCCCGAGGAGCGCCCCCGGTGGGACCGGCTGCTGGAGTGGGCCGAGCGGGCCTTCGACCAGGACGTCACCGGCCTGTTCTTCCTCGCGGCCAGCACCGAGATGCCGATCAGCTTCGTGCAGGCGCTGCTCGCGATCGGCTTCAAGCCGGTCC
Source organism: Nocardioides furvisabuli (assembly GCF_021083185.1). Lineage (GTDB taxonomy): Bacteria > Actinomycetota > Actinomycetes > Propionibacteriales > Nocardioidaceae > Nocardioides > Nocardioides furvisabuli. The sequence continues at coordinate 114,077 of NZ_JAIGQB010000007.1, forward strand.
CGCTGAGCGGCGAGGGCAAGATCGTCGACATCGCGATCCAGCGCACCGCCGAGGCGCTGGTCGACCGTGACGCCGACGTCGTGCTCGTCAGCCACGACGGGGACTTCGTCGACCAGGTCGCGCAGCTCTGCGACGGCTCGCGGCAGGTCGGCGTCATCGGTTTCACCGAGTTCGTCAACTCGCAGTTCCGCAACCTCCCGGGCCTGCGGATCTTCGACCTCGAGTACGACCTCGGTGCCTTCAACACCCCATTGCCGCGCGTGCGGATCATCCCGATCGACGAGTTCGACCCGCTCGACTTCCTCTGAGGCAGCGAGCCCTGGGAAGGACTCGCTCACGGGGCGCAGGTGTCGAACCCGACGCCGCCTGAGGCATAGGTCTGCAGGGCGGCACGTGGGCGACCTTCGTTGTGTCGCACCTCGATGACGTTGCTCTGCCGGACCATCGTCCAGCCGGGATCGTAGGGCGAGTTGTTGCCGTCCGCAGGCATCAGCACGCCGAGAGCCAGCGAATCATCCAGCGCGACCCCCGAGTACATCTGCTCCCGGACTGTCATGGCTGACTCGGCGGCCGCCGTGTCCACGAAGACGCTGCGGTGGATGACGTCCTGACCCGGCTCCCACGAGATCACGGTGGACCGGGGCATGCCCAGTTCGGTGATGCCGAAGCGCTCCGCCCAGGCCGTGATGCGTTCGGGCGTGTCTCGGTTGGACGTCGCCCGGGCGACCGGTGCACCGCAGTAGAAGAAGTCGCTGGTCTTCATCCCGACCCACTCCAGATCCTGCAGCCCGTCGGGCTCGAGGATCGTTGCCAAGCCGGTCCGGTCCTCAGCGCCGGTGGGGTCCAGCCCTGACACGTCGCCGAGGACGACCAGGTGGGATGCGGCGTGGATCCGGACGACGGGAAAGAACTGCGAGGGAAAGCGATCGGCGATGAGCCCGGCGTTGAGGGTGTCGACGTGGTCGGCCGCCATGCCATCGAGGTGGAATGCCTCCCACGCTCCCTCGGAGCGCTGCTCGAAGCCTGCGCTCGCCAGGTCTGCGTAGGCAGCCGTGAGGTCCACCTCGTCCCTGACCCGGATGATCTCAGTCGACGTGCTCTCCTCGCGCGAGCTGTCTTGTTGCGCGAGCAGCGACCACTCGACGTCGAGCTGGCTGAACGGGGCGCCGCCGGTCGTCATCTGCTCGACGAAGGGAGCGAGGCTGCTCGCCGCAGCGAAGTCGGACGGCGGCACGTCCCCACGACGGTCGGCATAGGCCGCGCCGCGCTCGACGACACTCGTGCCATCGGCTCCGAGGAGGCCGAGTCGGTCGGCGGACCGCTTGTCGCTACGGAACTCCACACCTCCCACTCCCGCAGGCAGGACGGCCAGTGCCTCTTCCAGTGGAGTCAAGGCCAGCGCCTCCTCGGCCTGGCCCACGGAGTCTCGGTCGGTCGTGCCGCTCGGGGTGGGGACGGCGAGGTCCTCGGGAGTCGCTGACGAACAAGCTGGGAGCGCAAGAACAGCCAGGACGATGGTGGTGGTCGCGGCGCGAGCCCTCACGGTGTGCATGCGCGGACTGTAGCGACGGCGTCGAGGACGCAGTACACCTTCGAGAAGTCGGCTCCACGGATTCCCGCCGCCGTCACGGCTTCGCGCGGACCTTCGTCACCCAGTAGTCGGTGTCGGGGGTCGCGGTGGTGCCGAAGCGCGCGTTGGGCAGGTAGAGCCTGCCACCGAACTTCGCGACCGTGGTCGGCACGTCGAAGCTCGTCGACCCGTCGAGGTCGTCGGCGGTGATGGTGCGCACGAGCTCGCCGCTGGACCCGGTGCGGTCGAGGCGGACCACGGCGATCTCGTTGATGCGGTTGCGCACGACGTAGAGCAACCGGCCGTGGCGGAGCATGCCGTCGCCCATGGTGAGCGAGGTGCCACCGAGGTCGACCGCGGTCGCGACCCCGGTCGCCGGGTCGACGCGGTAGAGCACGCCGGTGCCGGAGTTGATCACGAGCAGGTCGCCGCCGGTGGGGGTGGTGCTGATGCCGTTGGCGCCGAAGCCGGTGCCCTGCACCCACTCGCCGGTCAGGGGGAGCGTCGTCGCCGTCGCGGCCGCAGCACCCTTCGAGTCGCGCGCGACGCGGTAGAGCTGCGGGAGCCCGGAGTCGGTGAACCAGGCGGCCCGCTTGGTGAGGACCACGTCGTTGACGAAGGCGCCGTCGACGTCGTAGTCGGTGACGTCCCCGGAACGGGTCTCGACCACGCGGGCGGTGCCGGAGTCACCGCCGGCGACGAAGAGCCGGGCGCGTCGGTCGGACTTCAGGCCGACGGCGGGGGTGCCGGTGCCGTCGACGACGACCTCGCCCTCGCCGGTGCGCAGCGAGACGCGGTAGATGTCGCCGTCCGCGAGCGACCCGAGCCAGGCCTTCGCGCCGGGACCGATCGCGATGCCCTCCGGCTGGAAGCCGTCGGGCAGCTCGATGCGTGAGGGGAACGGCCTGTCGCGTTCTGCGAGTTCGGCGGACGCGGGAGACGTGGCGGTCAGGGCGCTGAGCCCGAGGACGGCGGTGAGGGCGGGGACGAGGATGCGGCGCACGGAGGGACCTCCCGGAAATGGTGGATCTTCGACTGTAACCACGGGTTCCGAGCGGCAGGCTAGGTTCGGCCCGTGCCCCACGTCCTCGTCCCCGCCGCCCGCTGGCCGCGCTGGGTCGACAACTTCACGACCGGCCACGGCGACACCGACCTGCAGGTGCGGGAGGGCGACCTGTCGGGGAGCGCCGCGGACGGCTCGCACTTCACCGCCCACCTGCCGTTCGCGACGGCGTACGACGGACCGGCCGACGCCGCGGCCTTCGCCGAGGCAGCCGTGCCGCCGGGGGAGTGGGGTGTCCTGCTGGTGCGCAAGGGCGGCTTCGCCGTCGCGCGCCTGCGCACCACCGGTCTCGTCGAGCACAAGATCGGCCAGCGCCACGTGCAGGGCCGCACCAAGGCGGGCGGGCAGAGCCAGCAGCGCTTCGCCCGTCGACGCGACAACCAGGCACGACAGGCCTACGAGGCGGCGGCCGAGCACGCTGCGCGGATCCTCGCCGGCGTCGGGCCGGTCGTGACAGGGGGCGACCACGGTGCGGTCGAGGCCGTGCTCAACGACCCGCGGCTCGCGCGGCTCACGGTCGTCGAGCCGTGGCTGGCCGTGCCCGACCCCCGTCGCGCGGTGCTCGACCGGGCGGTGCTCGACGCGCAGGCGATCCGCGTCGAGGTCACCAACGCCGGGTGACCCGCATGCGCGATCCTGCGCCGCAGCGACCGCGGCGTGCGCTAGGTTCGCGGCCATGGACGGCTCCCGCTGGCAGCCCGAGCCCGGGTGGCGAGCCCTTCCCGGTGCCGGACCGGCCACCGCCGGGGTCTGGTCGGCCAGCGTCGGCGGGCGTGACGTGGTGGTCAAGCGGCTGCAGGCCCCGGACCCGTACGCCGCCGGCGGCGTCCTCGCGCCACGCGACGTGAACTACTGGCGGCGCGCCGCCGACGTCGCCCTCAGCGGCGTGGTCGCCGGTTCACCGGGGCTGCGCGAGGCGGGCGTCGTACGGGTCGAGGAGGACGAGGAGGGCGTCACGCTCGTCCACGAGCGCGTCGAGCACCACGACGCGCCCGGCCTCTGGCTGGCCGCCTGCCTCGGTCGCTTCGCGGCCGTCGACCTGGGGGAGCACCCGTGGCTCGTCCGCGATCAGCTGCGCACCCGACTGGCGCTGGTGGACCGACGCGGCGGATGGCGCGTCCTCGCCCGGACGCCTGTTGCGGACATCGCCGATCATCTCTGGAGGCACCGCGAGCCCTGGCTCGACCGGTGCGACGCGCTCCCGCAGGTCGCCCAGCACGGAGACCCGTCCGCGGCCAACATCCCCGGGCGAGTGTCCGGGGGCGAGGGGGCGATCGCCATCGACTGGGCCCACCTGGGGCGCGGACCGGTCGGCGCCGACCTGGGCTACCTCTCCCTCGCGACCCGCGAGGCCGTCGAGCCGCTCGTGGAGGCGTACGTCGACGCGTTGCCGGCAGGCCTGGCCACCACGGAGCAGGTGATGACGGGCGCCCGGGTGATGGCGGTCTACACCGCCCTCACCCGCCTGGACTGGGCCCTGGCCCGCGTCGCCGAGGGCGACGGAGCGCTCGCCGGGAAGTTCCGCCACCCGAGCGTGGCGCCCTACATCCGCGCGATGCAGCGCCAGGTCACCCAGATCGAGGCGCTGCTCGCCTGAGGGTGCGTCGGGTCAGAGGTCGCTGGCCGAGAAGGTGTCGCACGCCTCGAGCGAGCCCTCCTCGTAGCCGCGGGTGAACCACGCCATCCGCTGCTCCGACGAGCCGTGCGTCCAGCCCTCGGGGTCGACGCCCTGGCCGGACTTCTGCTGGATCCGGTCGTCGCCGACGGCCTTGGCCGAGTCGAGTGCCTCGGCGATGTCGGCGTCGTCCAGGGTGATCAGCTCGCTGTCCTCGGCGTGCGCGGTCCACATCCCGGCGTAGCAGTCGGCCTGGAGCTCGAGGCGCACGGCGTCGGAGTCGGCGCCCTGCTGGGTGCGGACCCGGCCCATGGTGCCCATCAGGTTCTGCACGTGGTGGCCGTACTCGTGGGCGAGGACGTAGGGCTCGACGAAGTCGCCGCCCCGGCCGCCGAGCTGGCCCTCGAGGACGTCGGCGAAGAAGGTGGTGTCGAGGTAGATGCCCTGGTCGGGCGGGCAGTAGAACGGCCCGACCTGTGAGGAGGCCTGCCCGCACCCGGTGGTGACGGCACCGCTGAAGGTCGTCATCGACGCGGGGGAGAAGCCGGTGTCGGACTGGCTGGGCAGCGTGTCGGCCCAGTAGTCGACGAGGGAGTTCTCGACCGCCACGCGCGCGCAGTCCACGTCGGAGTTGGCGTCCGCGCCGGTCCGGCAGTTCTGGTAGCGCTCCTCGTCCTGCATGCGGCTGGTGTCCGTGCCCGACGACGTGCCGCCGCCGGGGCTCGGGAGGCCGCCGCCGGTGCACTGCGTGAGGACGAGGAACAGGATCACGATCAGCACCGCACCGATGCCGCCACCGGCCTTGGTGCCACCCGGCAGCGGGATGCGCATCGGGCCGCCGGAGGCGCCACCGCCGCCACCGTCGCGGACGCGAGAGGTGTCGAGCCGGGCCTTCGGGTTGAAGCGCATGGGTGGTGCCTTCCAGCAGGTCGTGACGGTCGGAGCGACCGCAGCGAAGGTTAGCGCCTGTGCCGCCGATGGGGCTCCTGCCTCCACCCCTTCGTAGGATGTGGCCCGATGATCACCGCCCAGAAGCTCGAGGTCAGAGCCGGCGCGCGGCTCCTCATGGAGGACGTCACCTTCCGCATCGCCGCAGGCGACAAGGTGGGCCTCGTGGGGCGCAACGGAGCCGGCAAGACGACCCTCACCCGCATCCTCGCCGGCGAGGGGACCCCCGCCGACGGGCAGGTCCTCCGCAGCGGCGAGGTCGGCTACCTCCCGCAGGACCCGCGCGTCGGCGACCCCGAGGTGATCGCCCGCGACCGGATCCTGTCCGCGCGCGGCCTCGACGAGGTCGTACGCCGCCTGCGCGACGCCGAGGTCGACATGGCCGACCCCGACCCCAAGGTCCACGAGCGCGGCATGAAGCGCTGGGCGCGCGCCGACGCCGAGCTCCACGCCGGGGGCGGCTACGCCGCCGAGTCCGAGGCCGCGCAGATGGCCGCCGCCCTCGGCATCGAGGAGCGCATCCTCGCCCAGCCGATCGGCACCCTCTCCGGTGGCCAGCGCCGCCGGGTCGAGCTCGCCCGCATCCTCTTCTCCGGTGCCGAGATCATGCTGCTCGACGAGCCCACCAACCACCTCGACGCCGACTCGATCGTGTGGCTGCGCGACTTCCTCAAGGCCCACCGCGGCGGGTTCGTGGTCATCAGCCACGACAACGCCCTCCTCGAGGCCACGGTCAACAAGGTCTTCCACCTCGACGCCAACCGCGCCGTCATCGACGTCTACAACATGGGCTGGCACAACTACCTCACCCAGCGCGAGGACGACGAGAAGCGCCGCAAGCGCGAGCGCTCGAACGCCGAGAACAAGGCCAAGGTGCTCACCGACCAGGCCAACAAGATGCGCGCCAAGGCGACCAAGGCCCAGGCCGCGCAGTCGATGCTCAAGCGGGCCGAGAAGATGATGGCCGGCATCGAGGGCGAGCGTGCGGCCGACAAGGTGGCGCGGATCGCCTTCCCCGAGCCCGCCCCGTGCGGCAAGACGCCGCTCATGGGGTCGGAGCTGTCGAAGTCCTACGGCTCGCTCGAGGTCTTCACCGCCGTCGACCTCGCGATCGACCGGGGCAGCCGCGTGGTCATCCTCGGCCTCAACGGCGCCGGCAAGACCACGATGCTGCGCATCCTGGCCGGCGTCGACCAGCCCGACACCGGTGAGGTCGTGCCGGGCTACGGGCTCAAGATGGGCTACTACGCCCAGGAGCACGAGACGCTCGACGTCAACCGCACGGTGCTGGAGAACATGCACAGCGCGGCGCCCGAGCTCACCGACACCCAGGCCCGCTCGGTGCTCGGCTCGTTCCTCTTCTCCGGCGACGACGCGCACAAGCCCGCCGGTGTGCTGTCGGGCGGGGAGAAGACCCGGCTCGCCCTGGCGATCCTGGTCGTCTCCAGCGCGAATGTCCTGCTGCTCGACGAGCCCACCAACAACCTCGACCCCGCCTCCCGCGAGGAGGTGCTCCACGCGATCCGCAGCTACACCGGCGCGATCATCCTCGTCACCCACGACGAGGGCGCGGTGCGGGCGCTCGACCCCGACCGGGTCCTCCTGCTGCCCGACGGCGACGAGGACCTGTGGAACGAGGACTACGCCGACCTGGTGTCGCTCGCCTGAGGTTACCCGCCGGTAGTAACCTCGGCGCATGACCTCCGCAGACCTGGCCGCCGTCGGACTCCGCCTCGACATCGAGGGCCCGGTGGCGACCGTGACGCTCGACCGACCCGACGTGCGCAACGCGCAGACGCCGGCGATGTGGATCGCGCTCGGGGAGATCGGGCGCACCCTGCCCGACGACGTACGCGTCGTGGTGGTGACGGGGGAGGGCGACACCTTCTCCGCGGGGCTCGACCGGGCGATGCTCGACCCGTCGACGGCGGGCCAGGAGAGCGTCGTCGGCCTGCTCGCGCTCAGCGACGAGGAGGCCTCCGCCCGGATCGACGAGTTCCAGGGCGGTTTCACGTGGCTGCGCGACCCGCGCTTCGTCTCGATCGCCAAGGTCCGCGGCTACGCCATCGGCGCCGGTTTCCAGCTCGCGCTGTCGTGTGACCTGCGCGTGGTGGCCGACGACGCGAAGTTCTCCATGAAGGAGTCCGCCCTCGGTCTGGTGCCCGACCTCACCGGCACCAAGCCGCTGGTCGAGCACGTCGGCTACGCCCGCGCCCTCGAGATCTGCGCCACCGCGCGTGTGGTGACGGCCGAGGAGGCCGTGCGGATCGGGCTGGCGACCTCGGCGGTGCCGTCCGCCGACCTCGACGCCGCGGTCGGCGACCTCGCCGCGGCCCTCACGGCACCGATGCCCGGGGTCGTCCCCGAGACCAAGGCGCTGCTCCAGGGGGCGGGGGAGCGCGACCTCGACGAGCAGCGCCGCCTCGAGCGCGAGGCGCAGGTACGCCGCTTCCGCGCCGTCGCGGCAGCCCTCGCCGGCTGATCGTCGTACCCCTCAGGAACACTGGGACCGACGCGGGCGTTCTGCCTGCGTCGGACGGGCTGAGGGAGAGAACACATGTCGATGGGACCGGGAGCAGGAGGACCGCCGTGGCGGCACCTGCGCAGTGACCGGAGCGTCGTCGACAACAAGATCGAGCGCCGCACCCTGCGCCGGGTCCTGGCCTTCGCGCGGCCGCACCGGCGGCTGATCGCGGGCTTCCTCGCCGTGACAGTGGTCGACGCCGCGCTGGTCGTGGCGCCGCCACTGCTGCTGAAGATGATCATCGACGACGGTGTCAGCTCCGGCGACACCTCGCTGGTGGTGTGGCTGGCCCTGCTGGTCGCGCTCGTCGCGATCGTGGACTCCGGGTTCGGACTGATCACCGGATGGCTCTCCAGCCGCATCGGCGAGGGCCTCATCTACGACCTCCGCACGCAGGTGTTCGCCCACGTCCAGCGCCAGTCGCTCGCGTTCTTCACCCGCACCCAGACCGGTGCGCTGGTGAGCCGGCTGAACAACGACGTCATCGGCGCCCAACGGGCCTTCACCTCCACGCTCCAGGGCACGGTCTCCAACATCATCTCCGCCGTGGTCGTCGGCGTGACGATGCTCTTCCTCAGCTGGCCGGTGACCGTGCTGTGCCTGGCGCTCTTCCCGATCCTGCTGATCGCCTCGCGCCTCGTCGGCGCGCGGCTGGCCGACCTGTCCCGCGCCCAGATGGACGGCAACGCCGACCTCGGCAACGCCATGACCGAGCGCTTCAACGTCGGCGGCGCGATGCTGCTCAAGCTCTTCGGGCGCCGCGACGTCGAGGACGTGGCCTACGCGCAGAAGGCCGCGGTCGTGCGCGACCTCGGCATCCGGATCTCCCTGCTGACCCGGGTCTTCTTCGCCGCGATGACGCTGGTGCCGTCGCTGGCCACGGCGCTCGTCTACGGCATCGGCGGCTACCTCGCGATCCAGGGCGACCTGTCCGTCGGCACGATCGTCGCCCTCGGCGTCCTCCTCACCCGCCTGCTGGGCCCGCTGCAGGGGCTCTCCAACGTGCGCATCGACGTGATGACCGCCCTGGTCAGCTTCGACCGGGTCTTCGAGGTCCTCGACCTGCCGTCGCTGATCCAGGAGAGGCCCGACGCCGTCGCGCTGGCGCCCAGCGCCTCGAAGCTCGAGTTCGACCACGTCGCCTTCACCTACCCCCGCGCCGACCAGATCTCGCTCGCCTCGCTCGAGACGGTGGCGCGCACCGAGTCGCGCGACACCGGGCAGGTGCTCCACGACGTGACGTTCACCGCCGAGCCCGGACAGATGGTCGCGCTCGTCGGTCCGTCCGGAGCCGGCAAGACCACCGTCACGCACCTCGTCGCGCGCCTCTACGACGTCGAGTCCGGTGCCGTGCGGGTGGGCGGTCACGACGTGCGCGACGTGACGCTCCAGTCACTGGAGGACGTCGTCGGCTACGTCACCCAGGACGCCCACATGTTCCACGACACCATCCGGGCCAACCTGCTCTACGCCCGCCCCGGCGCCGACGACACCGACGTGTGGGCGGCCCTGGAGGCCGCGCAGATCGCCACGCTCGTCCGGTCGCTGCCCGACGGGCTCGACACGGTGGTCGGCGACCGTGGTTATCGTCTCAGCGGCGGCGAGCGCCAGCGCCTGGCCATCGCGCGGCTGCTCCTGAAGGCGCCCGCCGTCGTGGTCCTCGACGAGGCGACCGCCCACCTCGACAGCGAGTCCGAGGCGGCCGTCCAGCAGGCCCTCGACGCAGCGCTCGAGGGGCGTACGTCGCTCGTGATCGCCCACCGGCTCTCGACGGTCCGCAACGCCGACCTCATCCTCGTCCTCGACGACGGGCGGGTCGTCCAGCAGGGGACCCACGCCGAGCTGCTGGCCGCGGGCGGCCTCTACGCCACCCTCCACGCGACCCAGTTCCGCGAGGAGCGCGTGGCCACGCCCTGAGCTGCCGGGGTCGTGCTGGGGGCGCTCGCGGCGTTCCTGCTCTCGCCCGCAGCGTCATTCCTGACGGGCGTGATGCTTCCGGTCGACGGCGGGCTCCTGCGCAGCCTCTGACGCCGGCGTCCGGTCAGCAGCAGCGGCGCCGGACCGGGCGGCCTCGTCACGGGTCTTGCCCCACGGTCCGCGACCGCCGCGCCACTCGTCGTACATCAGGTAGAAGAAGCCGAAGATCGCGAGCGCGCCGAAGAACCACCACTGCAGGCCGTAGAAGAAGTGGGGACCCTCGTCGAGCTCGGGCATCTCGACCGGCGCCAGCGGCGTCGCTGCCTCGGGCGACTCGGTCCGCAGGTCGATCCACCCGCCGAGCACCTCGCGGTCGAGGGCCCGGGCGATCTCGGCGCTGTTGACCGCGCGCGTGGACTGGTCGCTGACCTGGGTGCTGTCGCCCTCGGCGTCCTGGCGGACGAAGCCGGTGACCGTCACCTCGCCGGCGGGCGGCTCGGGCACGTCCTCGGACGTGGCGCCACGGTTGTCGGTGCCGAACCAGCCGCGGTCGACCAGCACGCTGGAGCCGTCAGCGAGCTCGAGGGGCACGACGACGTCGACGCCGGCGGCGCCCTCGCGGGTGCGGTAGCGCACGATCACCGTGTCCTCGACGACGTAGGTGCCGGTGGCCTCCACGATCCGCCACTCGGTGTCGCGGGTGACGTCGCGCCCGGGCGCCATCACCTCGAGGATCGGGTCGGCGCCGGCCCGCTCGTTGCGCTCGATGGTCGCGTTGCGGTCCTGCCGCTCCTCGAGGCGGTCGAACTGCCACTCGCCGAGGCGCCAGGCCACCCAGCCGAGGAGGACGACCACGAGCGCGAAGGCGACCCAGCGGCGCGAGACCAGGAACCGCAGCTTGTGCACGGGGTCGAGGTTATCCGGCGCGTCCTGAGCGCGTGCGGGGTGCCTCGCTAGGGTGGTCGGTGTGACGACACCTCTGGCAGACCGCTTCGGCCGCGTGGCCACGGACCTGCGCGTGTCCCTGACCGACCGGTGCAACCTGCGGTGCAACTACTGCATGCCGGCCGAGGGCCTCGACTGGCTGCCCACGGACCAGACGCTCACCGACGACGAGGTGGTGCGCCTGATCACGATCGGGGTCGAGCGCCTCGGGATCCGCGAGGTGCGCTTCACCGGCGGCGAGCCGCTCCTGCGGCGCGGCCTGGTCGACATCGTGGCCCGCACCCACGCCCTGGGCGTCGAGACCTCGCTGACCACCAACGCGCTCGGCCTCAACCGCACGGCGCAGGCGCTGGCCGACGCCGGCCTCGACCGGATCAACGCCAGCCTCGACACGGTCCGGCCCGAGACCTTCGCGACGATCACCCGCCGCGACCGGCTCCAGGACGTGGTCGCGGGCCTCGAGGCCGCCAAGGCCGCCGGCCTCGGCCCGATCAAGCTCAACGCCGTCCTCCTCCGTGGCACCAACGACGACCAGGCCGCCGAGCTGCTGCGCTGGAGCATCGACCACGGCTACGAGCTGCGCTTCATCGAGCAGATGCCGCTCGACGCCCAGCACGACTGGAGCCGTGCGGCGATGGTGACCGCCGACGAGATCTACGCCCAGCTCACCGACCAGTTCACCCTGACGCCGCACGGCGAGCCGCGCGGCAGCGCCCCCGCCGAGCTGTTCGACGTCGACGGGGGACCGGCGACCGTCGGCATCATCGCCTCGGTCACGCGACCCTTCTGCGGCGACTGCGACCGCGTACGCCTCACCGCGGACGGCCAGGTGCGCAACTGCCTGTTCGCACGCGAGGAGTCCGACCTGCGCACGGCCCTGCGCTCGGATGCCACCGACCAGGAGATCGCCGAGCGCTGGGTGATCGCGATGCTCGGCAAGCGCGCCGGCCACGGCATCGACGACGTCACCTTCCTGCAGCCCGACCGGCCGATGTCCGCCATCGGCGGCTGAGTCGGTCCACATCCACCGGAGGGTGGGTCCGGCGGCCGCCGGGCGACTAGAATCTGCTCGTGAACGACGTGCACGTGATCGCCTACTTCGCAGGCGACCCCACCAGGACCTACCAGCTCGTGCAGTGGCTGGAGGTCCTCGAGATCCTCGACGGTGCCCACCGCGTCGGTCTGGTGCTGCGCGACCCTGACTCCGCGGACCTGGTGGCGGCGCGCACCGACCTGCAGGTCTTCACCGCCCCGACCTTCCCCGAGCTGACCGAGCTCTACGCCGAGCTGGACGCCAAGGTCGTGCTCTACTGCAACAACTCGGTCCTCAACTTCGAGTCCCTCCTCGACAGCCGCCGCCTGCACGTCCACATCAACCACGGCGAGAGCGACAAGCAGTCCATGGCGAGCAACAACGCCAAGGCCTACGACCGGGTCTTCGTCGCCGGTGGCGCGGCGGTCGAGCGCTACCTCACCGGTCTCCTCGACTTCGACGCCGACCGACTCGTGCGGATCGGTCGCCCCCAGCTCGATCTGCCGCGTACGCCGCTCCTGGAGCCGATCCCGCGCCGCACGGTGATGTACGCCCCGACATGGGAGGGCGACGCCGACTACAACGACTACACCTCGGTCGACCTCTTCGGCGAGTCGATCGTGCGGGGGATCCTCGCGGTGCCGGACGTACGGCTGGTCTACAAGCCGCACCCGAAGGTGACCACGAGCCTCGCCCCGGCGATCGCCGCCGCGCACCAGCGCATCACCGAGCTCGTCGACGAGGCCGCGGAGGCCGACCCCGCTGCGGGCCACACCCGGGTGCTCAACGGGGACATCCTGGCCGTGATGCCGGGGTGCGACGCCATCGTCACCGACGTCTCCTCGGTCGGCCTCGACTGGCTCTACCTGCACACCGACAAGCCGATCTTCCTCACCGACCGCCACGGAGACACGGAGTCACTGTGGCAGGAGGTCCCGATCAGCCGCTGCGCCGACGTCCTCGACCACACCAACGTGGACACCCTCACCGCGCTGCTGGCCGACCGGCTCGTCCACGACACGCGTCACCTCGACCGGGTGGCGATGCGCCACCACTACTTCGACGACCTGCACGTGGGCGACAGCACCACGCGCTTCATGGCGGCTGTGGCCGAGGTCGTGGCACTGCGCGACCGCTTGGTCGCCGACGCCACCTCCGGCACCGCGATCACTGCCTGAGCAGGCTGTCCTCGGGGTCAGGCGCCGTGCTCGTGCGGCACGACGTCCTCGAGGAATCCGCGCGCGCCGAGGAAGTCCGAGAGCGACCCGCGGTGCTCGTCGCACGCCAGCCACGACTTGCGTCGCTCGGGCGTGTGGATCTTCGGGTTGTTCCACTGCAGGTCCCACACGGCGTCGGCCTGGCACCCCTTCGCCGAGCAGATGGGGCGATCGGGATCCATGGGGGCCTCTCGGGGTGTGGGAGGGGACAAATGTAGAGGTGCCGGACAGCCACGGGGGGAAGCTGTCCGGCACCTCGGAAGCGAACACAGACGGGGGATGCTGCGCTCGCGTGGAAGATCATTCCACGCGGGTCGGTGAAAACCAAACCTCCCGACCAGGACTCGCCGGACTCATCTTCCTCAGTCCGGACGCTCCCCGGCCGTCAGTTCGGGGGCGGACGGACCGGCCGGCAGGGTGAATCCGTCGTCTCGCTGGTCGACGGCGTTGGCGATCACCACAGCGAAGAGCGGGAGGAAGACCGCGCCGGCGATCAGGAGCCACATGAACACGCCGGATCCGACGATCACCGCGGCGAGGAAGCAGACCAGCCTGATCGACATCGACCACGCGTAGCGGCGCTTGCGCAGCTTCATGTCGTCCGCGGCGCTGCTGCGTGCCGTCGTGATGCGTACGACGTCGGACTCGGCCATGCGTTCCACTGTACGTCGCTAGGCTCCACAATCCACGGGCCGTGTCGCACCCCACAGCGGCGCCCGGCTGCCCGTCGTACAGGAGGAACCATGTCCAACCGCACCTATCGTGTCACCGAGATCGTCGGCACCTCGCCCGACGGCATCGACCAGGCGATCCGCAACGGCATCGAGCGTGCCGGCCAGACCCTGCGCCACATCGACTGGTTCGAGGTGACCCAGATCCGCGGCCAGGCCAAGGACGGGTCCGTGGAGCACTTCCAGGTCGGGATGAAGGTCGGTTTCCGCCTCGAGGACGAGTAGTCGGTTTCGGTCTACCACCCGGTAATCACTAGCGTCGTCGGAGTGAGCGACACTTCCGCACCCAGCGCCCCCCGTTCCGTCCTGGTCACCGGCGGCAACCGCGGCATCGGTCGTGCCATCGCCGAGGCCTTCATCGCCCAGGGCGACCAGGTCGCGGTGACCACCCGTAACGGAGGCGCCCCCGAGGGTGCGCTCGACGTGCGGTGCGACATCACCGACCCCGATGCGGTCGAGGCTGCGTTCAAGCAGGTCGAGGAGGCCCACGGCCCGGTCGAGGTGCTGGTCGCCAACGCGGGCATCACCAAGGACACCCTGCTCCTGCGGATGAGCGAGGACGACTGGTCGTCGGTCATCGACACCAACCTCACCGGCACCTTCCGGCTCGCCAAGCGCGCGGCCAAGGGGATGCTTCGCCTGCGCCGCGGTCGGATCATCCTCATCTCGTCGGTGGTGGGCCTGCTCGGCTCGGCGGGGCAGGTCAACTACGCCGCCTCCAAGGCCGGTCTCGTCGGCGTCGCCCGCTCGCTCGCGCGCGAGCTGGGCAGCCGCTCGATCACGACCAACGTCGTGGCGCCCGGCTTCGTCGAGACCGACATGACCGACGTGCTGAGCGACGAGCAGAAGACCGCCATCAAGACGCAGGTCCCGCTGGGGCGCTACGCCTCCCCGGCGGAGGTCGCCTCGGCCGTCACCTGGCTCGCCTCCGACGGCGCCGCCTACGTCACCGGAGCCGTGATCCCGGTCGACGGAGGCCTCGGCATGGGCCACTGACGCACCCACCCCGCTCCTCGACGCCACACGAAAGGCACACGCACATGGGAATCCTCGACGGCAAGCGCATCCTCGTCGCCGGCGTGACGATGGACAGCTCGATCGGCTTCGCGACCGCGAAGATCGCCCAGGAGCAGGGCGCCACGGTGCTGATCTCCAACTTCGGCCGTGCGCTCGGCATCACCCGGCGCATCGCCAAGCGGCTGCCGCAGACGCCGCCCGTGCTGGAGCTCGACGTCACCGACGAGGACCACCTCGCCGGTCTCGCCGACCAGGTCCGCGAGCACGTCGACGGGCTGGACGGCGTCGTGCACTCGATCGCCTACGGCAACCCCGAGACCCTGCTGGGCGGCAAGTTCATGGACGGCCCGTGGGAGGACGTGGCGCAGGCCGTCCAGGTCTCCGCCTACTCCCTGAAGTCGCTCGCGGTCGCCACGCGCCCGCTCATGTCGCGCGGCGGGTCGATCGTGGGACTCACCTTCGACGCCACCACCGCGTGGCCGGCGTACGACTGGATGGGCGTGGCGAAGGCCGCGCTGGAGAACACCTCGCGCTACGTCGCCCGGGACCTCGGTCCGGACGGGATCCGCTGCAACCTCGTCTCCGCCGGGCCCCTCAAGACCCTCGCCGCCAAGGCGATCCCGGGCTTCGAGGACCTCGAGTCGGCGTGGAAGGACCGCGCGCCGCTGGGCTGGGACGAGACCGACCACACCCCGACCGCGCAGGCGGTGTGCGCACTGCTCAGCGACTTCTTCCCGGCCACCACGGGCGAGATCGTGCACGTCGATGGCGGCTTCCACGCGATGGGGCTGTAGCCGCCTCGTGACGGTTCGGTAGTTTCCACCGGTGACCTCACTCGTCGAGCTGCGCATCCTCGAAGGCCCCAACCTCTACTTCCCGCGGGCCGCGGTGAAGCTCACCCTCGACGTGTCCTCGATCAGCGAGGCCAGCGACGACGCGGTGCTGCGCCTCGCGCGCCGCATCGGGCTGCGGACGACCCGCCCCGGTGCGCCCGGGTCCGGCTTCCGGCAGCGCTTCGCCCTCCGGGCGGTCGAGCGCCTGGTGCGGGCCATCGCGAGCGAGGCCGGCACCCGTCGCCTCGCGGTGCGGGTGCGCCCCACCTCGGACCCCGACGTCCTCGTCGTCGCCTTCCCGTGGCGCCACCGCGGGCGGGCGCGCGCGCTGGGCGAGGCCGTGGCGCACGCGATCGACGCCCTGCCCACCCCCGACGTCGAGGCCGCGGTGAGCGCCGCCGCCGAGGAGGTCGCAGCCGCGGAGCCCGGGAGCCGGCCCACCACCATCACTCCGACCATCCCCGTCGTGGCCGTGACCGGCACCAACGGCAAGACGACCACAAGCCGGATGGTGGCGCACATCGCCCGCACGAGCGGCCTGGTCGTGGGATGGTCCAACACCGACGGCGTCTACCGCGACGGCGTGCTGGTGGAGGCCGGCGACTACTCCGGCCCCTCCGGTGCGGGTCGCGCGCTCGGCCTCGACGGCGTCCAGCTCGCCGTCACCGAGACCGCCCGCGGCGGGATCCTGCTCAAGGGCATCGGGGTCACCCGCAACGACGTGTCCGTGGTGACCAACGTGACGGCCGACCACCTCGGCCTCCAGGGCATCGACACCGTCGACCAGCTGGCCGAGGTGAAGTCCGTCGTCCCGCGCATCACGCGCAAGGACGGCTGGGCCGTGCTCAACGGCGACGACCCCCGCGTGCTCGCGATGCGCAGCGTGGTCAGCGCTCAGCCGTGGATCTTCAGCCGCGACCCCGACTCGCCTGCCGTGCGGGAGGTGCTGGGCCACGGCGGGGGTCGCGCGACCACGGTGATCGACGGCTGGATCACCGTCCTGACGCCCGGCGCCGACCCGGACCCGCTCGTGGAGCTCGTCGACGTCCCGATGACGCTGGCCGGGCTGTCGCGCTTCAACATCGAGAACGCCCTCGCCGCCGCCTCCGCAGCGCTCGCGATCGGGCTCGACCGCGCCGACGTGATCGCCGGGCTGCGGTCCTTCCTGCCCGACGCCGAGCACAACCCGGGCCGGATGAACTTCTTCTCCCTGCCCGGCGAGGTCAGCGTCGTCATGGACCTCGCCCACAACGAGGCCGGGCTCGAGGCGCTGCTCGAGATCATGAGCGGCGTACGCCGTCCCGGTGCGCGCCTGCTGCTCGGCCTCGGCGCCGTGGGCGACCGCACCGATGAGCTGATCGACGCGCTCGGCGAGATCGGCGCCAAGGGCAGCGACGTCGTCGCGATCGGCCACAAGGAGTGGTACCTCCGCGGTCGCACGATGGACGAGGTCGACGCCCTGCTGCGCGCGGGTGCGGCGCGCGTCGGGGTCACCGACATCGACACCCATCAGACCGAGGTCGCCTGCCTCGCCGCGCTCGTGGAGCGGGCGCGTCCGGGCGACGTGGTCGGCCTGATGTGCCACGCCGAGCGCCAGGAGGCCTACGACTGGCTCGCCGCCCACGGCGGCACCCCGGACAGCGCGGAGGCGCTCTCGTCGAAGGTGCGGGCTGCCAGCGAGGGCTGACCCGCTCCCGAGCGGTGAGTAGGACAGGTTCTGCGACTACGGGACGTGTCCACGCACCGCTCGACCGGAGGTCCGTCATGCCGCGGTGCGTGAGCCACGTGCTGCCGGCCGAGAACGTGTCTCACGCACCGCTCAGCCGGTGTCGTACGCCGACGCGCCGTCGGGCGGTGCCGTAGCAGCAACCGGAGCGGCACGGATGTGGCTGGCGCACCGCCCAGCCGGAGTGGGACGACCTCAGACGTCGCCGGGGTCCACCTGCTCGCCGGGGGCGCCGACGTCGAGGTCGCCCTCGACGATCATGGCTGTCATGCCGCCCGGCGACCGGGTCTCGTGCAGCTCACCGGGTTCCCAGACGGCGGCCTGACCGGCGCCGAGGCGGCGTACGGTCCCCTCGGCTCCAGCCACCTCGGCCTCCCCCGACAGCATCACCAGCAGCTGGCGGCCGACCGCCGGATGACGGCCGATGGTGCCGCCGGGCGCCAGCGACACCGCGACCAGGTGGGCGTCGGCGCAGATGCCGAAGGCGCCCACCGAGAAGCTGCGGCTGCCGTGCGCCTCGATCGGTCGGTGCGGCAGGTCTGCGAGGTCGAGGATCCGCACTCACGTCTCCGACTGCGGCGTGTAGTCCGGGTCGGCGGACGGGGCGTCGGGGTTGGTGACCGAACCCGCCTGCGCGACGTCGGACCACTGCTCGAGCTCGGCCATCACCTCGGCGTGCTTGTCGACGCACACCACGACCAGGTCGCCGCGGTTGGCGCGGCTCATCGCGTGGCGCACGGCCTCGATCTCCTCCACCACCAGCTCGGCCTGCTTGCAGCGGGCGCCCTCGTCCATCGCGGCGCGTACGCCCTCGAGCACCAGCTCCGCGGTGGCGCCGCGCTCGCGTCCGCGCAGGGCGACGTCCTCGCGGACGATGCAGACGTCGAAGTGCTGGGCGGCGATGTGGCCGAGCTCGTGCATGTCCTGGTCGCGGCGGTCGCCCGCGGTCGCGATGATGCCGATGCGCGAGGGGCGGGCCAGGTCGTGCGAGGACTCCAGCGACTCGCCGACGCGGTCCACGAAGTCACCGAGCATCTTCATGCCGGGCGCGTTGTGGCAGTAGTCGACGATCACGTTGACGCCGTTGACCTCGACCTCGTTCAGGCGGCCGGGGGAGAGGTAGTAGTTGGTCGAGAAGGTCCGCAGGCCCTGACGGATGTCGTGCAGCGGGGCGCCGGCGGCGAACGCGGCAGCAGCGGCGGCCAGCGCGTTCTGGACGTTCATCCGGGCGCGACCGCTGAAGGTGGCCGGCAGGAGGTGGGTCCAGGCCAGCTGCATCTCGCGCCTACCGTGCTGGACGACCATCATCTCGCCGCGCTCGGTCGGGTTGAGCACGATCGCCTTGCCCCCGCGACGGCAGTGGGCGTCGATCATGTCGCGCACCTCGGTGCCGGGCTCCTCCATGGAGAACCACACGACCTGCCCCGAGCACTTGCGCCGCATCTCGCGCACCAGCGGGTCGTCGGCGTTGAGGACGGCATGGCCGTCGCGCGGCACCGCCTCGACGATGACGGCCTTCACGTCGGCGAGCTGCTCGACGGTGTCGATGCCGCGCAGGCCGAGGTGGTCGGGCTGCACGTTGAGGACGACGGCCACGTCGTTGCGCTCGTAGCCCAGGCCCTCGCGCAGGATGCCGCCGCGGGCCACCTCGAAGACCGCGAAGTCCACGCGGGGGTTCTGCAGCACCATCCGGGCCGAGCGCGGGCCGGAGGCGTCCGCGCGGATCACCAGGCGCTCGTCGATGACGACGCCGTCGGTCGAGGTCATGCCGACCTTGCGCCCGAGGCCCTTGAAGATGTGGGCGATCATCCGGCTCGTCGTGGTCTTGCCGTTGGTGCCGGTCACCGCCACGATCGGGATCCGCGAGGTCGCCCCCGGCGGGAAGAGCATGTCGACCACAGGCTTGGCGATGAACTGCGGCTCGCCGATGGTGGGGTGGGTGTGCATCCGGAACCCGGGAGCGGCGTTGACCTCGCAGATCGCGCCGCCGGTCTCGCGCACCGGCTCGGTGATGTCGGGGCAGATGAAGTCGATGCCGGCGATGTCGAGCCCGACCATGCGCGCGGCCTCCTCGGCGATCTCGACGTTCTCCGGGTGCGCCTCGAAGGTGCGGTCGATCGAGATGCCGCCGGTCGACATGTTGCCGGTCAGCGCGAGCTTGACCATCTCACCCTCGGCGGGCACGGAGTCGAGCGTGTGGCCCTGGTCGGCCAGCACCTCGACCGCGGCGTCGTCGACCTTGATCCGGGTCAGCACCTTCTCGTGCCCCACGCCGCGGCGCGGGTCGGCGTTGGTGAGGTCGACGAGCTGCTCGACCGTGGAGGTGCCGTCGCCGGTCACGGAGGCGGGCACGCGCTCGGCGATCGCGACCATCCGGCCGTCGATGATCAGGCAGCGGTAGTCCTTGCCCGTCACGAACGACTCGACGATGACGCTGCCGCGACGCGACTGGCCCTCCGCGATCGGGAAGGCAGCGCGTACGTCGTCGTCGTCCTTCAGGTCGAGGCAGACGCCGCGGCCGTGGTTGCCGTCGAGCGGCTTGAGCACGACGGGATGACCGATGCGGCGGGCGGCAGCCACTGCGGCGTCCACCGAGCGCACCGACTCCTGCTTGGGCACCGGGAGTCCCGCAGCGCCGAGCAGCTTGGTCGTGAGGTCCTTGTCGGAGGCGATGTCGACCGCGATCGAGGAGGTCTCCGACGTCATCGTGGCGCGGATGCGCTTGGCGTGCACGCCCTGGCCGAGCTGGACGAGGGAGTACTGGTTGAGCCGGATCCACGGGATGTCGCGCGAGACCGCCTCGTCCACGATGGCTTGCGTGGACGGACCGAAGGCGGTGCGCTCGGCCCGGCGGATGAAGTCGTCGCGCTCGGTCTCCCAGTCGAAGTCGGGGTCGCCCTCGACGAGGTGGTTGACCAGCCGGACGGCGAGACGACCGGCGGAGAGGCCGACGTTCTCGTCGATGTAGCCGTAGATGATGTTGTAGTGGCCGGGCTGGCCCTTGACCTGGCGGGTCTTGCCGCGCCGGATGTCGTGGCCCACCAGCTGCTGGAGCGCGAGCGCGACGTGCTCGGCGACGTGGCCGAGCCAGGTCCCCTCCTTGAGCCGCTCGACGAAGCCGCCGCGACGTCCGCGCGAGCAGGAGTGCTCGCGCAGGCCGGGCAGCATCGCGACGAGGTCGTCGGAGAAACCGGGGATCGTGTTGGTCGGGAACTGCTCGAGCGAGCCGAGGTCGACCACCAGGTGGATCGACTTGTCGTAGGACCAGACGTTGGCGCCGCGGTAGACGCGTGTCTCGACGATCTCCAGGTCGGGTGTGGGGCGCTCGCTCATCAGTGGTCTCCCTCGGGGGTGGGGGGCGTGGTGTCGGACGCTCGGGGCGTACGCCTCAGCTTGAGGCGGCGCCTGATCGCGGCGGGTGTGGCGTCGGCTGCCGCGATGTCGCGCGCCAGCTGGCGCAGGTCGCGCCCGGCCTCGGCGAGCTCGTCGGCGTCCTCGGGGTCGACGGCCTGCTCCTGCGGCAGCAGCTCGCGGGTGGTCAGGTTGAACGCCGCGCCCTCAGGCAGCGAGTGGAACACCACGCCGCTGGCGAGCAGCGGCGAGGACCGGGTCGCCTCGTAGGCGTTGGACACCATCCGGGTGCCGTCGAAGACGGTGACCGCACCCTTGCCCATCACCCGCATCACGAGGTCGCCGTCGACGTTCTCGACCAGCCCGCAGGTGTCCTCGTCGACGCCGATCCCCAGCAGCTGCGGGCTCTGCGCCACGATCATCAGCAACCGGCCGTAGCGGTTGCGCTGGTCGAAGTGCTGGTCGATGACCGCGGCGTCCACGAGCCCCAGTCCGGCGGCGACCTGCGTCATCCGCTGCTTGGGCGTGGCCCCGCCGACCCCGAAGGCGACCATGTGCGAGGACTGGATGCTGGCGCCGGCCGACGTGCCGGCGACCACCGCGCCACGCTCGTGGGCGCGCAGGATCGCCTCGCCCACGGGCGTCCCGCACACGATCGAGGACAGCTTCAGCTGGTTGCCGCCCGTCATGAAGACGCCGGTCGCGTCGTCGACGGCCTTCACCAGTGCCGGGTCGTGGGCCTGCTCGCGGGACTCGGGGCGTACGGCGTCGACGCGTGCGGCGCCGAACTTGGTGAAGAGCGCGTCGTAGACGTCGACCACCTCCCGTCCGAGCGACGAAGCGGTCGGGATCACGGCGATGCGCGCATCCGGACCTCCGCTGAGTGCGACGAAGTGCTTGAGGATGGTCGGCTTGCGCACCTTGTCCTCGGCACCACCGATGATCATGAGTGGTCCGTTGGGCATGACAGGCAGGCTAGCGGCTGGAAGGGTGGACAGATGCAGCAGTCGAGGGGAGACGAGATGCGGCGGCTGGTGGTGATGCGGCATGCGAAGGCGGTCGCGACGGCCCCGTCGGACCACGAGCGGGGGCTCGCGCCCCGTGGACGGGCCGATGCCCAGCAGGTCGGTCGGTGGCTGCGCGAGCGGGGGATCGAGCCCGACGCGGCACTCGTCTCGGACGCGCAGCGGACCCGCGAGACCTGGGAGCACGTCACCGACGCGGCCGGCTGGGACCTCGAGGCGGATCTCTCCGCCGCCCTCTACGCCGCCGGGGCCGACTCGGCCTTCGACCTCATCCGCGAGGTCGACGCGGACACGCGGACGCTCGTGGTCGTCGGGCACAACCCGACGATGGCCTACATCGCCGAGCTGATCGACGACGGGGAAGGTGACCTCGAGGCCACCACGGGGCTGGTGACCCGAGGCTTCCCCACGTCCGCCCTCGCGGTCTTCACCGTCGAGGTCGGCTGGACCGACCTCGGTCCGGGCACCGGTCGCATCGAGGCCTTCCACCCCGGCCACGGATGACCGATCCGCTCGTGGTGGCGCGCCTGCGCGCCGCCGGGTGCGTCTGGGCCGAGGACGAGGCGGTGGCGCTCGAGGCGGCGGCCGCGACACCCGTCGAGCTCGAGGTGCTGGTCGCCCGACGGGCCGCTGGCGAGCCGTTGGAGACCGTGCTCGGGTGGGTGGAGTTCCTCGGCCGGCGGCTCGCCGTCGCTCCCGGCGTCTTCGTCCCGAGGCGCCGGACGGAGCTGCTGGCCCGCCTCGCGCTCGCGCAGGTCGCGGACCGACGGATCGCCCACGGGGCGCCGCCCGTGGTCGTCGAGATGTGCTGTGGGGTCGCCCCGGTGGCGGCAGCCCTCGACGGACGTGGGGCGGAGGTCCACGCCGCGGACGTGAGCACCTCAGCGCTGGCGTGCGCACGCACGAACGCGCAGGCGGCGGACCTGCACCTCGGCGACCTCTACGACGCGCTGCCGCACCGTCTCCGCGGCCTCGTCGACGTGATCGCGGCCAATGCGCCGTACGTCCCCTCCGGCCTGATCGCGACGATGCCGTCCGAGGCGCGCGACCACGAGCCCGTCGTCGCGCTGGACGGCGGACCCGACGGCGCCGACCTGCACCGGCGGCTCGCGGCCGGCGCGGCGGACTGGCTGGCGCCCGGCGGGGTCCTGCTCGTCGAGACCAGCGACGCGCAGTCCGACCTGACGATCGCAGCGATGACCGGCTCGGGGCTGCTGACGGACGTCGTCACCGACGACGAGGTCGGTGGTTGCGTGGCGCTCGGCGAGCGACCGCTCAGCTGATCTCCTCCAGCGGGGGTGCCGGGGTGACGATGCCGGCGGCCGCGTCGGCCTCCTCGATCTGCTCGCGCGAGATGCCGAGCAGGTAGAGGATCGCGTCGAGGTAGGGCACGTTGACGGCCGTGTCGGCGGCGTCGCGCACCATCGGCTTGGCGTTGTAGGCGATGCCGAGTCCGGCGGCGTTGATCATGTCGAGGTCGTTGGCGCCGTCGCCGATGGCGATCACCGCATCGAGCGGTACGCCGACCTCGGCGGCGAACTCGCGCAGCGCGGTGGCCTTCCCTGCGCGGTCGACGACGTCGCCCACGATCCGCCCGGTCAGCACGCCATCCACGATCTCGAGCTCGTTGGCCCGGGCGAAGTGGATGCCGAGGTCCTCGGCGAGCCGGTCGGTGATCTGGGTGAAGCCGCCGGAGACGATCGCGAAGCGGTAGCCCAGCCGGCGCAGGGTCCGCACCATCGTGCGGGCGCCGGGCGCGAGCACGACAGAGGAGTAGACGTCCTCGAGCGCCGAGGCCGGCACGCCCGCGAGCAGCGCCACGCGTTCGCGCAGCGACTGCTCGAAGTCGAGCTCGCCGCGCATGGCCGCCTCGGTCACCCGGGCCACCTCCGCCTCCTGGCCGGCGTGCGCGGCGATCATCTCGATCACCTCGCCCTGGATGAGGGTGGAGTCGACGTCCATCACGATCAGACGGATGCCACGACGGTGCAGCGAGTCGCGCTGCACCGCCAGGTCGATGCCCTGCTTGACCGCTTCGGCAGCGAGCAGCGGGCGGAGCCGGTCGGCGGGGGCGCCGGAGACGTGCATCTCGATCGCGGTGACGGGGTAGCGCGCCATCCGCTCGATCTTGTCGATGTTGGCGCCCGAGTCGGCGATGCGGCCGGCGATGGCCGACATCGCGGAGGCGCGCAGCGGGTTGCCGATCAGGGTGATGTGCGACCGGTCGCCGGCGCGGCTGCGGTTGTCGCCGGCCCCCCGCTCGACCTCGACGCTCATGTCGAGCTCCTCGGCGGTGCGCACGATGACGTCGCGCAGCTTCTTCCAGTCCCGCGGCGCGGTCACGAGGATGCCGAGCACCAGCCGCCGTCGCAGCACGATCTGCTCGATGTCGACGACCTCGACCCCGGCCGCGGCCAGCGCGGCGAAGATCGCGGAGGTGACGCCGGGACGGTCCTTGCCCGTGAGCGTGACCAGGAGGGTCTTCGGCTCGTCTTCCATGGTGGGGAGAGGCTAGTCGGGCAGGTGCCCGGTCCGCGGGGGAGTCCGCCGATCGGTCCGACACGGTCCCGTGCGCCCGGCGGTGCTGGCCCGAGACGGCGCGCATGCCCTACGTTCGGCACCGGTGGCGGTCCGACCCGTGCGACGCCTGCACGACACTGGTCGCAGCGGCTGGTGGATCCTGATCGGGATCATCCCGATCGTCGGCTGGATCCTGCTGATCGTCTGGTACTGCACCGACACCGAGGCCGGGGACAACCAGTACGGCCCCGACCCCAAGCACGGCACCAGCGGGGGCTACCAGCCGCCTGCGGCGCCCTACGGCAGCGGCCAGTACGGCGACTGACCTGCACCACGTGCGGGGGCGTGGTCGCTAGGGCGGCCACACCTCGGGCGAGCACGCCGCCACGACGGCGCGACGCGCGGCGCGGCCGAGGGGCTGCAGCAGCCCCCGACGGCGCTGCACCTCGTACGACGACAGCGCGCCGCCGTCGTCGTCGAGCGCGAGGTCCACGATCGCCCACGCCTGGAGCCCGCGCGCAGCGAGGTCCGCGCACCGCGCCGGGGTGCCGAGCGGTGCCTCGAGGGCGGGACGGTGGTGGAGGTTCATCAGTGCGTCCGCGGCCTCGGGCCGCCACTTCGCCACATCGAGGTCGGCGAGGTCGCCGGCGGTCGAGACCAGCGCCTCCCTCAGTCCGCGGTCGGCCTCACCCACGTCGGGCAGCTGGCGCGGGCCGGCCTGGAAGATCCGCCACTGCACCGTCTCGCCGTGCTCCACCGGCACGAGGCCCAGGTCCCCGGCGACGACCGCCTGGCCGGCCTCCAGCGCGGCGGCGTTGAAGTCCCGCGGCCCGCCCAGGCCGAGCGGGTCGCCGTCGACCGGCAGCGCCAGTCCGGCGGACGTGGCCCCGCTGGCGCGTGCTCGGACGAGCAGGTCCAGAGCCGAGCCGCCCTCGAGGAGGTGGGTGTCCTCGGCCAGCACGTCGAGCACGTGGTCGGTCTGCTCGTGCCCACGCAACCACGCCGTCAGCCACCAGGCCAGGGTGGCGGAGTGGGGCAGGGCCACTACGTGGCCCGAGGAGGCGGTCGACATCGGGGCGAGGCTACTCGGCCACGCACGACCGACGTGTCCGGTCCGGCGGCGCGCCTGCTGCTGGATAGGGTGACGACGTGGTCGCCGTCATCGAGTTCGCGGGAGTCACGGTGCGCCGTGGCAGGGCGCTGCTGCTCGACGAGGTGAGCTGGGAGGTCGAGGAGGACGAGCGCTGGGTGGTGCTCGGCCCCAACGGCGCCGGCAAGACGACCCTGCTCCAGGTCGCCGCGGCCCAGCTGCACCCGACCTCGGGGGTCGCGGGAATCCTCGACGAGGTGCTCGGCACCACCGACGTCTTCGAGCTGCGCCCGCGCATCGGGCTGACCAGTGCGGCGCTCGCCGACCGGATCCCGAGGGACGAGCTGGTCAGGGACGTGGTCGTCTCCGCCTCCTACGGCGTGGTCGGCCGTTGGCGCGAGCACTACGCCGACCTCGACCACGACCGCGCCGCCGACCTCCTCGCCGAGGTCGGTGCTGCCCACCTGCTGGAGCGCACCTTCGGCACCCTCAGCGAGGGGGAGCGCAAGCGGGTGCAGATCGCCCGCGCGCTGATGACCGACCCCGAGCTGCTGCTGCTCGACGAGCCGGCGGCCGGGCTCGACCTCGGTGGTCGCGAGGACCTCGTCGCCACCCTGTCCGACGTCGCGCTCGACCCCGACTCGCCGGCGACCGTGCTGGTGTCCCACCACGTCGAGGAGATCCCGCCGGGCTTCACCCACGCCCTGCTCCTGCGGGAGGGCCGTGTGGTCGACGCAGGACCGGTGGAGGACGTCGTCACCGCCGAGACGCTGTCGGAGACCTTCGGCATGCCTCTCCTGCTGAGCCGGGCGGACGACCGGTTCGCCGCGCGGCGACGTGCGCCTCGGCGCGTCCTCGATCAGTGACTGGATAGGGTCGGGACATGGACTGGATCCGCGACCACCTCTGGGAGACCTGGCTGGCGCTGTCGATCGCGCTCGGCGTCGCCGAGATGTTCAGCCTCGACCTCATCCTGGCGATGCTGGCCGCCGGCGCCGTGATCGGCATGGTGGCGGCCCTGGTGGGCCTCCCGTTCGTCGCGCAGATCCTCGCAGCGCTCGTCGCCTCCGTCGCGATGCTCGCCTTCGTCCGGCCTGCGTTCGTCAAGAAGCTGCACGGTGGCCCTGAGCTCTCGCTCGGCCACGGCAAGCTCGTCGGCACCCGCGGCATGGTCACCGAGGAGATCACCGGCCTGGCCCCGGGGCGGATCAAGGTCGGTGGTGAGATCTGGACCGCGCTGCCCTACGACGAGAACCTCCGCATCGCGCCGGGGGAGACGGTGGAGATCCTCCAGATCAAGGGCGCCACCGCCTACGTCCACCCGGTGGCCACGCTCGAGTCCTGAGCTGGGCTGCACTCCTGCACCACTCGCACACACCAAGATCGGGGGAGAACCCATGGGAACAGCACTGCTGGTCCTGTTCGCGCTCATCGTCCTCTTCGTCGTCGTGATGCTCGCCAAGACGGTCCGGATCGTGCCCCAGGCACGCGCGGCCATCGTCGAGCGCTTCGGCAAGTACAAGGGCACGCTTCCGGCCGGACTCAACATCGTCGTGCCGTTCGTCGACCGGGTGCGCTACCTCATCGACCTGCGTGAGCAGGTCGTGAGCTTCCCGCCCCAGCCGGTGATCACCGAGGACAACCTGGTGGTGTCGATCGACACCGTCATCTACTTCCAGGTCACCGACCCGGTGGCGGCGACCTACGAGATCGCCAACTACATCCAGGCCGTCGAGCAGCTCACGATGACCACCCTGCGCAACATCGTCGGTGGCATGGACCTCGAGGAGACGCTGACCTCCCGCGACGAGATCAACACCCGCCTGCGTGGGGTGCTCGACGAGGCGACCGGCAAGTGGGGCATCCGGGTCAACCGGGTGGAGCTCAAGGGCATCGACCCGCCGCCCTCCATCAAGGACTCGATGGAGAAGCAGATGCGGGCCGACCGCGACAAGAGGGCGCAGATCCTCACGGCCGAGGGTGGGCGCCAGGCAGCGATCCTGACCGCCGAGGGTGAGAAGCAGTCGTCGATCCTCTCCGCCGAGGGTGACCGTGAGTCGCAGATCCTGCGGGCGCAGGCGGACCGTGAGGCGCAGATCCTGCGCGCCCAGGGCGAGGGCCAGGCCATCCAGACCGTGTTCCAGGCCATCCACGACGGGCGCCCGGACCAGTCGCTGCTCGCCTACCAGTACCTCCAGATGATGCCCAAGATCGCCGAGGGCTCGGCCAACAAGGTGTGGGTCATCCCCTCGGAGATCACCAAGGCGATGGAGGGGCTCGGCTCCTCGATCCACGAGATCGCCGGCATCCCGAAGGACGCCACGCCCAGCAAGCGCGTGGACATGGGTCCGACCGAGCCGCAGCTGCCGCGATCGTCGGCGGAGCCGGACACGCAGGCCACCAGCGAGGCGGTCCAGCAGGCCATCGCCGAGGCCGAGAACGCCGCGAACCCGGGCAAGGGCGCCCGCAAGCTCGAGGGGGGTTCGAGCGCCGAGCCGGCCGCTCCCACGGACCCGGCCGCTCCCACTGACCCGGAGGCACCCGCCGGCCAGTGAGTCCCGTCGAAGCAGCGCTGATCGCCCTCGCAGGAGTGGCGGCCGGCACCATCAACACCGTGGTGGGGTCGGGAACGTTGATCACGTTCCCGACCCTGCTGGCGTTCGGCGTACCGCCCGTGACCGCCAACGTGAGCAACACCGTCGGCCTCGTGCCCGGCAGCATGTCGGGGGTCTTCGGCTACCGCCGCGAGCTCGCCGGCCAGCGCTCCCGCGTGCTGCGCCTCGGCTCGGCGTCCCTGCTCGGCGGCATCCTCGGCGCCGTGCTCCTGCTGTGGCTGCCGTCGGCGGCGTTCGACGCGATCGTGCCGGTGCTGATCCTGCTGGGCGTCGTGCTCGTCGTCATCGGGCCGCGCGTGCAGCGGGCCGTCGCCGCCCGAGCGGAGGCGCGCGGCGGCATCCCCGACCACGGTGTCTGGTGGGTCTGGCCGGCGGTCGCCGCGACGGGCGTGTACGGCGGCTACTTCGGCGCCGCGCAGGGCGTGCTGCTCATGGCCGTGCTCGGGATCGGTGTGGCCGACTCGATGCAGCGCCACACCGCCACCAAGAACGTGCTCGCCCTCATCGTCAACGCTGTCGCGGCGCTGGTCTTCATCGCCGTCGCCGAGGTCGACTGGGAGGTCGCCGGGCTCATCGCCCTCGGCTCGGTGATCGGCGGACAGCTCGGCGCGACGGTGGGCCGACGCCTCCCGGCGTCCCTGCTGCGCGCCGTGATCGCGGTCGTCGGCCTCACCGCGCTGGTGGCCCTGCTCGTCTGAGGGCGCTCGCCGGCGCTCGCGTGCTACTCGAGCGCCGAGGGCGGCTCCACCCACGCGCGCAGCCACGTGTCGAGGGCGGCGTACGCCGTCGCCCGGACCTCGGGGCGCGAGAGCACGACGTCGTGGATCGCGCCCTCCACGGCCACCGAGGTGACGTGGCGACCGACCGACGAGGCCCACTTCCGGATCTGCTGCACGTCCAGCACGATGTCGTGGGTCGTGGCGGTCTCGTCGGTCTGCGGGCCGAACCAGGAGCGCGCTGAGGACAGCACCAGCGTGGGGCAGGCGACGTCGAGGCCGGCGTGCAGCTGCGCGTGGCCACGGCGGACCGCGCGCAGCCAGCCGATGTAGACCGGGCGGGACTGCAGCGGCTTCCAGTCGAGGTCGTAGTCCCACTCACCGCCGTGCTCGCGGTGCAGTGTCCGGCCGTAGACGTCGTCGACCTTCCGGGGGATGGGTTGCATGGGTCGCCTGGCGCCCAGCCGCTCGAGCGCCACCCGCGTGGCCGGGCTCCGCAGCCAGGCTGCTCCCTGCATGTCGAACCACGGCGAGTTCAGCACCAGCGCCCGGAGCTCGGGGGGCCGCCGCTCGTGGACCCAGAGCGGCAGTGTCAGCCCGCCGGTGGAGTGGCCGGAGGCGATGACGTCGGTGAACCCGTCGCGCTGGGTGATGCGCCACCAGGCCAGGTCGATCTCACCGAAGTACTCCGCCAGGTCGCTGACGTAGTGAGGTGTCTGGTGCTCGCGCAGCGACCGGCCGTACTTGCGCAGGTCGATGGCGTAGAAGGTGTAGCCGCGGTCGGCCCACCAGCGGGCGTACTCGTCGTGGAAGAAGTAGTCCGCGAAGCCGTGGACGTGGAGCACCGCGCAGCCGTTGGGGCGAGCCGGCTCGAGCGTGACCAGGGTGGCGACGACGGGGCCCTCGTCGTCGGGTGGGAGGGAGAACGTCTCGACCCGGTAGTCCGGCCCGAGGACGTCGGCCTGCAGGGGTTCCAGCGGCATGTCCGGAGCCTAGCGAGGCACCTCGGCGGATATCCCGGTTCTCGCGCGGCGAAGGTTGCCCAAGCCCTAGCCTTCGGACGTGTCGGGAACGGTCGGAGCGGTGATGCGCGCGTGCGGGGCCTACGTCCGCCAGCGGGTGGAGGGCTGGCGCACCGGCTCGCGCGGCAGCCAGGCGTTCCTGCTCCTCGTGCTCCTGGCCCTCGTGGCGCTGGCCGTGGTGATCGGCTCCCTGCTGCAGGTGATCGTGCCGGTGTCGCTCTGGTTCTTCTTCCTGATGCTCGGGACGATGCTGCTGCGCTTCCTGCCGCTGGTCGTGCTGGTCACGGTCCTCCTCGGTGTCTCGGTGTGGACGTCCGTCGAGACCAGCTTCGCCGCCCCGAGCCGCGCGTCGGCGCTGCTCATCTTCGCCGTGGCGATCGTCCTCGCGCTCTACCAGTCCAGCCGCCAGCGATCAGGCCTGCCGATGGCGCTGAGCGAGGCCGTGCTGACCCAGCTGCGCGACCGCCTGCAGCGTCAGGGCGTGGTGCCGCCCCTGCCGGAGGGGTGGCGCTCGCAGTCGGCCACCATCACCGCCAACGGGCCCAGCTACGCCGGCGACTTCCTCGTCGCGGACCTCCGCGAGGGCAGGTGGCTCGAGATGGCGCTCGTCGACGTGTGCGGCAAGGGCACGTCCGTGGGTCCCCAGGCGCTGCAGTTCGCCGGCGCCCTGGGCGGCCTGATCGGCGCGCTGCCGCCGGCCGAGCTGATGGCGGCGGCGAACAACTTCCTGCTCCGCCAGGAGTCCGACGAGTCACTGGCCACCGCCGTGCACATCAAGGTCGACCTGGTCACCGGCGACTACACGATCACCAGCGCCGGCCACCCGCCCGCGCTGCACTGGCACCTCGGGCAGCGGGGGTGGTCGGTCGACAACGCGCGCGGCATGGCCCTGGGCGTGATCGAGGAGGCCGACTTCACCCCCAGCCACGGTCGCCTGCGCCCCGGCGAGGCGCTGATGTTCTACACCGACGGCGTCATCGAGACGGCCGGACGCGACCTCGACGACGGCATCGACTGGCTGCGCCAGGTCGCCCTCCAGGCGGTGGACGCGCGCGGCTTCACCGGCATGCCGAAGCGGGTCCTGAAGAAGGTCCCGCGCGGCGACGACGACCGCGCGATGCTGGTCCTCGAGCGCCAGCCGCTGACCTCGCCGGAGCGCGACTCCGAGCGCAGCCGCGCCCTGGGCGGCTGACCGCGTCAGGCGCCGCGGGAGTAGAGGTCGCGGATGACGTCCTCGATGTCGGGCTCCTGGATCGACAGGTCCGCCACGTCGTACGCCGCCGCCACTGCGGCCACGACGGGGGCCGCGCTCGCCTCGGTCGGGAACGACAGCCACTGCCGCGGACCCTCGACCTTCCTCACCCACGCGCCCGGTACGTCGATGGGCGGGCCCTCGTCGACCAGGTCGACGACCAGGGTGCGGCTCGACCCGCCCTGGGCGTGCAGCCCGCCGAGCGAGCCGTCGTACACCGACGTGCCGTGGTCGATCACGATCACCCGGTCGCACAGTGCCTCGATGTCCTGGAGGTCGTGCGTGGTGAGGAGCAGCGTGGTGCTGCGCTCGGCGTTGAGGGCGCGCAGGAACTCGCGCAGCCGGCCCTTGCTCACCACGTCGAGCCCGATGGTCGGCTCGTCGAGGTAGAGGATCTCGGGGTCGTGGAGCAGGGCCGCGGTGATGTCGCCGCGCATCCGCTGGCCCAGGCTGAGCTGGCGCACGGGCGTGTCGAGCTGGTCACCGAGGTCGAGCAGCTCCACGAAGCGGTCGAGGTTCTCGCGGTAGCGCGCGTCGGGGATGCGGTAGATCTTGCGCAGCAGCTCGAAGGAGTCGCGCAGCGGCAGGTCCCACCACAGGGTCGTGCGCTGGCCGAAGACCACGCCGATGCGCTGGGCGAGCTGCGTGCGCTGCCGGCTCGGGTCGAGGCCGGCCACCCGCAGCGAGCCCGCGGTCGGGACGAGGATGCCGGTCAGCATCTTGATCGTCGTGGACTTCCCCGCACCGTTGGGGCCGATGTAGCCGACCATCTCGCCGGTCTCCACCGAGAAGGTCAGGTCGTGGACCGCGCGCACCTCGGAGCGCGTGCGGCGCACGAAGCCCGCGCGACGGCGTACGACGAAGGTGCGCTCGAGGCCGGAGACGTCGATCAGTGGCATGGGGCTCAGCTCCCGGTGGAGGTGTAGCGGCGCACGCCGGTGCGCCAGACGAGGAGGGCGGCGGCCACGACGACGGACGCGGCCAGGGGCGAGCAGAACTGCAGCCACGCGGGGAAGCCGAAGGGGTCGGACCGGCCGAGGAGGTAGAGGCACGGGTACCAGTTGACGAAGGCGATGGGCAGCACGACGGTCAGCGCGATGGCCAGCTCGCGGGGGAAGACCGTGAGGGGGTACTGCGTGAGCGTGTTCCCGCCGTAGGTGAAGGCGTTGGCGAACTCACTGGCGTCGCTCGTCCAGAACTGGACGCAGCTGAAGAGGACGAACAGGCCGAAGAAGAGCGCGCTCGAGCTGAGCACCATCAGCACCGCCACCAGCACGCGCGAGGGCGTCCAGTCCACGACCGGCAGCGCCCACGCCATCACGACGCCCGCCTGGGTGATGCGCCCGAGCCGGCGCAGCGTGAAGCGGTCGGAGCAGACCTGGACGAGCAGGGGCACCGGCTTGGTGAGCATCTGGTCGAGGCGGCCGGTGCGGATGAACTCGCCGATGCGCTCGACGCTGCCGATGAGCGTGTCGGCGATGCCGATGCCGACGCCGGTCGCGCCGTAGAGCAGGGCGATCTCGCGCAGGCCGAAACCGCCGAGCGAGTCGATGCTGGAGAACATGATCGCGATGCCGGCGAAGTCGAGGGCGTTGATCAGCATGCTGCCCACGACGAGCATCGCGAAGGACGCCGGGTAGGACAGCTCCGCGCGGACCCACAGCCGCGCCATGTCGCCGTAGCGTGCGACCGGGTGCCACGACCGCGCGCTCGCCGGGGTCGTCGAGGTCTCAGCCACCCTGCACCACCAGCTTGCGGGTCGCGAGTGCCAGCACGAGCCGGCAGGCGAGCAGCAGCACGATCGCCCAGCCCGCCTGGAAGGCCAGCGCGCCCACCAGATCGAGCCCGGTGTGCCGCCCCAGCCAGATGTCGTTGGGGACCTGGATCATCGCCGAGAACGGGAGCGCCTCGGCGAGCGTGCCGAGCCAGCCGGGGAACAGCACGAGCGGGAGCGACATGCCGCTCAAGAAGATCGCGAGCGCGCCGGTGAGGATGCGCGGACCGCTGGCGTCGAGCAGCCAGAAGGCGGTCGATGCAACGAGGAACCGGATGGCGAAGCTGACCACGACCGCCAGCGGGATGCTCAGCGCGAAGCCCAGCGCCGCGACAGGGGAGTCGGGCAGGGCGATGTCGAAGAGCAGCAGCCCCACGACGGTCGGAGCGAGACCGCGGGTGAGGAAGTGGTACGCCGCCCGGCCGAGGTCGCTCGCCAGGTACCACCCGACCAGGTCGACGGGCCGGTAGAGGTCGATGGCCACGTCGCCCGTGCGGATCCGCTCGGCGAGGTCGTCGGTGGCGCCCCCTCCCCACAGCGCGACGGTCATCAGCAGCGCCTGGCCGAGCCAGACGAAGGTGACCGCGTCGACGGCGTCGTAGCCGCCCGCGTCGGGGTTGGCCTTCCAGAGGGCGAGGTAGGCGAAGGAGTAGATGACGCCGAAGACGGAGTTGGTGAAGACCCCCGCGACGGTGGCCGCGCGGTAGGTCGAGTAGCGGCGGAAGGCGCGTGACGCCACGGCGACGTGCAGCATCCGTACCCCTCTCGCGAAACGATCCCCGGCCCACCCACGAGGGGCCGGGGATCGTCTCACACGTGAGGGGTACGGCGCACGCGCGCGTGTCCTCGCGTCAGCGGTGCCGCACCAGGTTGACCACGCCGACCACCCGGCCCTGCGGATCCTCGGTGATCGCCACGCCGGCGCGACGGGCGTCCGGGTTGAGCAGGATCGCGCGGTGTTCGGGGGAGTCGAGCCACAGCCGCACCATCTCGTCGGGGGTCAGCGCGGTGCCGCGCACGAGCGTCTCCCCGGCCCACGCGTGGCGGCAGCGGCGGATCACCTCGCTCTGGTCGCGGTGCGAGAGGACGCCGGTGCGGGCGATGCGGGAGCCCCACTGCTCGGCCAGCTCGTCGGTGCAGACGTCGAAGTTCCAGATCTTGCGCAGGCCCAGCGCCGCCCGGGCGTCGTTGATCCGCACCATCAGCGCGTCCTCGAGCCGGTCGCGGTCCCGGCTGGTCGTGGGGTCCCCGATGAGCACGGTGGGGACCGACCAGGTCCGTGCCGCAGGCTCCCACCGGGACGTCGCGGCGAGCGCGCCGGTCGGCCCGGCCAGCACGACCGCGCCGAGCGCCGCTGCGGTGGCGGCGCGCGCCAGCGACCGTCGCGAGCGGGGTCGGGGGTGGCGCACGGTCGTCCCTCCAGTGCGGGATCCGGGTCGGGGGTGTCGGATCTTGAGGAGATCTCGGGAGTTCTCCCACCACGGATCACAACAGTTTGACCGTTTCTGCATGTCGGAACCCGGAAAGGGGGGCCCGGTGGTCTGGACCGCAGGGGTCGGGACCACCGGGCCCCCAGGGGCACGGGCGCAGGCGGATCAGTGCTGGTAGGTGCCGTGGATGATCGCGCGGCCCAGCGTCTTGAACGCGAGGTTGAAGGAGACGACGGCGTTGGAGGCGCTGTCGTCGACGCCGAGCGACTCGTCCTGGACGGCGTGCACCACGAAGAAGTAGCGGTGCGGCTGGTCGCCCTCCGGCGGCGCCGCACCCATGAAGCCGGCCTCGCCGCCGTCGTTGCGCACGTGAAAGGCCTTGCCCGGCAGGTCGCCGGCCGCGGCGCCGGTGTCGAGGGAGGAGACGTCGGCGGGGACGTCGACCAGGCACCAGTGCCAGAAGCCGCTCGGGGTCGGCGCGTCGGGGTCGAAGCAGGTGACGACGTAGGACTTCGTGCCCTCGGGCGCGCCCGACCAGCTCAGCTGCGGCGAGGTGTTGCCGAGGGCGGCCACCTGGTCGTCCTTGAGCGGCGCACCATCGGTGACGTCGTCGCTGGTGACCGTGAAGGACGCGGTCGCCGGCAGGTAGTCGTACGGGTTCGGGCTGACAGGTCGCTCGATGCTCATTCCTCGAACCTAGCCACGGGTCCAAGACGCTGACCAGAGACAATGCAGCATGCTCGACAACGGTTCCTCGGAGACCCATCCCTACCTGGCCGGGCTCGTCCTGGCCGGACGCCGGGTGGTCGTGGTCGGCGGCGGGCACGTCGCCCAGCGCCGCGTCCCCACGTTCCTGGCGACCGGCGCGGACGTGGTGGTGGTGAGCCCGGAGGTGACCCCGGCGATCGAGGGGCTGGGCGGGGAGCTGACCCTGGTGCTGCGCGAGTTCACCGAGGCAGACCTCGACGGCGCGTGGTACGTCGTCGCCGCCACCGACGACCCGGAGGTCAACGCACGCGTGGCCACCGCAGCCGAGCAGCGCCACACCTTCTGCGTGCGCGCCGACGATGCCCTCGGCGGGTCCGCCTGGACCCCGGCCGTCGGCCACCACGGCAGTGTCACGGTCGGCGTGCTGGGCAACCGCGAGCCGCGGAAGTCCGCGGCGCTGCGCGATGACATCGTCACCGCGCTGCGCGACGGCCAGCTGAGTGCCGCCGACGCCCACGACCGCACGCCCGGCGTGGTGCTCGTGGGTGGCGGTCCCGGTGAGCCGGAGCTCGCCACCGTCGCGGCTCACCACGCCCTGGCCTCGGCCGACGTGGTCGTCGCCGACCGGCTCGCGCCGCGCGAGCTCCTCGACGGCCTCGGGTCGCACGTCGAGCTCATCGACGTCGCCAAGCTGCCGCGCGGCCGGTCGGCCTCCCAGGACCAGATCAACCAGGTCATCGTGGACCGGGCGCTCGCGGGCAAGCGCGTGGTGCGCTTCAAGGGCGGCGACAACTTCGTCTTCGGCCGCGGCTACGAGGAGATCCAGGCGTGCGCGGCCGCCGGGGTGCCGGTGACCGTCGTCCCCGGCCTCACCTCCGCCATCGCGGTGCCGGCCCGCGTCGGCATCCCCGTCACGCACCGCGGCGTGGCGCACGAGTTCACGGTCATCTCCGGCCACCTGCCGCCGGGCCACCCGGAGTCACTGGTCGCGTGGGAGTCGGTCGCCGGGCTGCGGGGGACGCTGGTGCTGCTGATGGCGGTGGACAACGCTGCCGCCATCGCCGAGGTGCTGCTCGAGTGCGGACGCGCGGGCGACACCCCGGTCGCGGTGATCGTCGACGGCACCATGCCCACCGAGCGCACCGTGCTCAGCACGCTCGGCTCGCTGGCCGACGACCTCGCCGCCCACGAGGTGGTCCCGCCCGCGATCATCGTGATCGGCGAGGTGGTGGCGGTGGCCCGTCCGGCACACTACGGACGTGCCTGAGACCGTCGAGATCACCGACCCCGACGACCCCCGCCTCGCCGACTACCGCGACCTGCGCGACGTCGAGCTGCGCAAGAGCCTCGAGGTCGAGCACGGGCTCTTCCTCGCCGAGGGCGAGAAGGTCGTACGCCGTGCGGTCGAGGCCGGCCACGACGCCCGCTCGTTCCTGATGGCACCGCGCTGGCTCGAGGGGCTCGACGACGTCATCTCGCGGAGCGCCGGACCGTGCTACGTCATGCCCGAGCGGCTGATCGAGCAGGTGACGGGCTTCCACGTCCATCGCGGCGCGCTGGCCTCCCTCCAGCGTCGACCGCTGCCCGCGATCGACGCCGTGCTGGGCCAGGCGCGGTCGGTGCTGGTCCTCGAGGACCTCGTCGACCACACCAACGTCGGTGCCGTCTTCCGATCGGGCGCCGCCCTCGGCTTCGACGCGGTCCTGCTGGCGCCGCGCTGCGCCGACCCGCTCTACCGGCGCTCGATCAAGGTCGGCATGGGTGCGGTGTTCACCACGCCCTGGACCCGCCTGCCCGACTGGTACGACGCCCTGCCGGACCTGTCGGCGCGCGGCTTCATCACCGTGGCGCTGACCCTGTCGTCCGACTCGGTGCCGATCGAGGACGCCGTCGCCGGTGTCGACCGGCTGGCGCTCGTGCTCGGCTCCGAGGGCCACGGGCTGTCGTCGCGGTGGGAGGCCTCCGCCGACCGGCGCGCGATCATCCCGATGCGGGCCGGCATCGACTCGCTCAACGTCGCCGCGGCCAGCGCGGTCGCCTGCTACGCAGCGGCCCGCCGCTGACCGGTGCGGTCGCTCAGCCTCGCTGGCGCAGCGCTTCGTGCAGCACGATCGACCCGGCGACAGCCGCGTTGAGCGACGACGCCGTGCCGGTCATGGCGATGCTCGCGACGTCGTCGCAGGCCGTACGCCATCCCGAGGAGATGCCGTGGGTCTCGTTGCCGACCACGACGACCACCCGGCCGGACAGGTCGACCTCCGCGAGCGGGCTGCCCACCTCGTCGGTGCCGACGATCCGGTAGCCGCGCGACTGGGCATGCTCGACGACCGGACCGGGGCCGGGGACTCGCAGGACCGTCAGGGCGAAGAGCGAACCGGTGCTCGCGCGCACCGACTGCGGGTCGTAGGGGTCGGCGGCGTGCCCCGTGACGACCAGCGCGGAGGCGCCGAAGGCGTCCGCGGAGCGGGCCAGGGTGCCGATGTTGCCGGGGCTGGTCGGTCGGTCGAAGACCACGATCGGGCCGTGCGGGCGTGCGGAGTCGGCGAGGCGGGCGACGCCGTCGTCGGGCATCTCCACGACGGCGACCAGCTCGGCGCCGTCCTTGCCGCTGAGGCGGGCGTGCAGGTGCGGGGAGAGGTCGACGCGCTCACCGTCCGTGGCGGACCACAGCGCGTCGGACCAGGCTGAGGAGGCGCCGTCCGCGCGCAGCAGCGCCCGCACGGTCCAGCCCTCGTCGACGGCACGGGTGATCGGGCGTACGCCCTGCACCAGGAACTCGCGGTTGCGGTGGCGCTTGGAGCGGTTGGTGAGCAGCGCCTCCCACTGCTGGAAGCGCGCGTTCTCGCGGGTGATGCGCAGGTCGCTCATCCGGCCGGCCAGGTGAGGGGGAAGTCCTCGGCGGCGGCGTCGTGCTTCTTGGTCAGCCGCTTGCGCGACTTCGCCGAGAGCCGGTCGCCGAAGACCGTGCCGAGGGTGTGGTCGGTCTCGTGCTGCAGGCAGCGGGCCAGGAGCCCGTCGCCCTCGAAGGTCACCGGCTCGCCGTCGAGGCCGGTGCCGTCCACGCGCGCCCAGTCGGGTCGCGGGCACGACTCGAAGGAGCCGGGGAACGACAGGCAGCCCTCCTCGTCGTCCTCGAGACGGCGGTCCCGGCCCTCCGGCAACGTCAGCACCGGGTTGCACACGACGCCGACGGTGCGGGTGCCGGTGTCGTCGGGGCAGTCGAAGACGAACATCGCCACGTCCTCGCCGACCTGGCAGGCCGCCAGGCCCACGCCCTCGGCGGCGTACATCGTGGCGACCATGTCGGCCGCGAGAGTGCGCAGCGCCTCGTCGTACGTCCTGACCGCGGCCTGCGGTCGGTGCATCACGGGAGTGCCCCAGCGGGTGATCGGGCGCACCGAACCACCCTCGGGGAGGGGGCCGTGGGGGGCCCGGAGGTCGAGGTCTGCGTCGGTCGGCTGGTCCTCGGGCATGACGAGGATCCTAGCGAGGTGCGGCAGGTGACCCGCACCCTGCCGGCCGTGCTCTGGCCAAAGGTGTAACTCGAAGTTACATTGAGTGCATGAGTCCACTGTTCCGCCTGCGGCCGGGAGGCCGCCACGGGGTGTCCTCGCGCGAGACCCGCGACCCCATCGGCTTCGCCGTCGCCGCCGTCAACCGGCTGGCGCAGAGCGACCTCATCGACCGCATCGGGCTGCGCAAGCAGGCCGAGCAGGCCGTCTACTCCACCACCCGCAACGGCTTCCGCGTGGCGACTGCCGCCGGTCGCACGTTCGCCCGTGCCGGACGGAACGCCCCCGGAGCGCGTCCGGCCAGTGCCGGGTCGAGCGGGGTCTTCGACCTGACCCCGACCGAGGACGAGGCGATGCTCGTGGCGGTCGTCCACGAGCTCGCGACCGAGCTGCTCCGCCCCGTCGCGTCCGCCGCCGACGAGGCGTGCACCGCGCCGGCAGAGGTCCTGGCAGCCGCTCAGGAGGTCGGCCTGCCCGGCCTCGGCGTGCCTGCCGCCCTCGGCGGCATCATGGAGGAACGTTCCGCGATGGCCGGCACGCTCGTCGCCGAGGCACTCGCCAAGGGCGACATGGGCCTGGCCGTCGCGACGCTCGCACCCGGTGCGGTCGCCACCGCGATCGGCCTCTGGGGCACCGAGGCCCAGCAGCAGACCTACCTCCCGGCCTTCACCGGCGACGACGTTCCCGTCGCAGCCCTGACGATCGCCGAGCCCACGATCCTGTTCGACCCGTTCTCGCTCGCCACGACCGCCCGGCGCGAGGGTGGCGGCTTCGTGCTCGACGGCGTGAAGTCCGCGGTCGTCCGCGGCGCCGACGCCGAGCTCTTCGTCGTCGCCGCCCGGCTCGACGGCACCCCGGCGCTCTTCCTCGTCGAGGCGGGAGCCGACGGCCTCGAGGTCGAGGCAGACCCGTCGATGGGCGTGCGCGCCGCTGGCCTGGCCCGCCTGCACCTCAGTGGCGTACGGGTCGGGGCGGAGGCGCTCCTCGGTGACACCGAGGGCATCGCCTACCGCGAGTGCGTACGCCTCTCGCGTCTGGCGTGGTGCGCCCTCGCGGTCGGCACCGGACAGGCGGTGCTCGACTACGTCAAGGACTACGTCAACGGGCGCGAGGCGTTCGGGGAGCCGATCAGCCACCGCCAGTCGGTCGCCTTCATGGTCGCCGACATGGCCATCGAGGTGCGGGCCATGCGCCTGCTGACGTGGAAGGCCGCCTCGCGCGCCACCCGCGGCCAGGACCACGCCCGCGAGGTCGCGCTGGCCCGCCAGCTGTGCACGGAAAAGGGCATGCGGATCGGGCTCGACGGCGTCCAGCTGCTCGGCGGGCACGGCTTCGTCAAGGAACACCCGGTGGAGCGGTGGTATCGCGACCTGCGGGCCGTCGGCGTGATGGAAGGTGCGGTGCTGGTCTGATGATCAACCTGGAGACCCCGAAGAAGCAGGTCGGCCTGATCGACCAGGCCCACCAGCTGGCGATGAACATGCTCCGCCCGATCTCGCGCAAGTACGACCGAGCCGAGCACGAGTACCCCCACGAGCTCGACATGCTCGCGGCGCTCATCGACGGCGTGTCCGAGACCGGCGCCACCGGTGGCGCCGGCGCGGGCGGCGTACGACGCGACGACGAGCCGTCGGGGGCGGGCACGGGGACGGTGCGCAACGGCGCCCACCTCGCCTCGGTGCTGTCGGTCGCCGAGATGTGCTGGGGCGACACGGCGCTGCTGCTGTCGATGCCGCGCCAGGGCCTGGGCAACTCGGCGATCGCGTCGGTGGCCAACGACGAGCAGCTCGAGCGCTACCAGGGCACGTGGGCCGCGATGGCGATCACCGAACCCGGCACCGGCTCGGACTCGGCCAACATCACCACGACCGCCGTGAAGGACGGCGACCACTACGTCATCAACGGCGAGAAGATCTACGTCACCTCCGGCGACCGCGCCGACAGCGTGGTCGTGTGGGCCACCCTCGACAAGGAGCTCGGCCGCGCGGCCATCAAGTCGTTCCTGGTCCGCAAGGACAACCCCGGGCTCAAGGTCGAGCGGCTCGAGCACAAGCTCGGTATCCGCGCCTCCGACACCGCTGCGATCACCTTCACCGACTGCCGGGTGCCGGCCGAGGACCTGCTCGGCTCGCCCGAGATCGACGTCAAGTCCGGCTTCGCCGGGGCGATGGCGACCTTCGACAACACCCGCCCGCTCGTGGCCGCGATGGCCGTCGGGTGCGCCCGCGCCTCCCTCGACCTCACCCGCGACCTCCTCGAGCAGGCGGGCGTGGTGATCGACTACGACCGACCGGCCCAGTCGCAGAGCGCGGCCGCGGCCACCTTCCTGCGCCTCGAGGCCGACTGGGAGGGCGCCCAGCTGCTGATGATGCAGGCGGCGTGGATGGCCGACAACAGGCTGCCCAACTCGCTCGAGGCGTCGATGGCCAAGGCGAAGGCCGGACGTGTCGGCTCCGACGTCACGCTCTCGTGCGTGCAGCTGTGCGGCACGCTCGGCTACAGCGAGGGCGAGCTGCTGGAGAAGTGGGCGCGCGACTCCAAGATCCTCGACATCTTCGAAGGCACCCAGCAGATCCAGCAGCTGATCGTGGCCCGGCGGATCCTCGGGCTGACGAGCTCTCAGCTCCGCTGACCGGGCACTTCCTTCCGCTGGAATGCACTGACCGGGCGGTTCCTCGCGGTGCAACGCGAGGAACCGCCCGGTCAGTGATGTGCAGCGCGAGGAAGTGCCCGGTCAGCGTGGATCAGGAGACGGCGCGGAACGGGTCGTGCTCAGCGAGCAACTTGTCGACGCGGGCCTGGTCGATGCGGTGGAAGACCCGCTGGTCCTCCTGCTGGTCGCGGATCACCTTGGCGAGGGTGAAGGCCGAGGTCGTGAGGTAGAGGGTGCCGAGGGCGAGGAAGCCCTTGATCCACGGGTCGGCAGGCATGAAGTAGACGGCGACCAGCATCGCGAAGAGCGAGGCGCCGAAGGAGATCGCGGCCTGGGCGGCGAAGGCAGTGGTGTTCTTGGCGGTGGAGTCGGTCTTGGAGGTCATGGCAGGAGTCTCGTGACGTCGCGGCCCCTGCGGACCCGGCCGGCTACCCGACCTGCGCTGAGTACGCGCACCCGACCCTCCCGGTACGTTCGGGCCATGCCAGACGAGCAACCCAGCCACATGTCGCCCGAGGAGTTCCGCCGCCACGGCCACGCGGCCATCGACTGGATCGCCGACTACTGGGCCTCGCTCGACGACCTGCCGGTGCGCGCCCAGGTCGCGCCCGGCGACGTACGCCGGCGGCTGCCCGCGTCGGCTCCCGAGCAGGCCGAGCCGTTCGACGCCCTGCTGGCCGACCTCGACCGCGTCGTGGTGCCCGGGCTCACCCACTGGCAGCACCCGCGGTTCTTCGCCTACTTCCCGGCCAACTCCTCCCCGGCCGCCATCCTCGGCGACCTGCTCTCCAGCG
Organism: Nocardioides furvisabuli; assembly: GCF_021083185.1. Lineage (GTDB taxonomy): Bacteria > Actinomycetota > Actinomycetes > Propionibacteriales > Nocardioidaceae > Nocardioides > Nocardioides furvisabuli. The sequence continues at coordinate 155,678 of NZ_JAIGQB010000007.1, forward strand.
GCATCGGCGCACAAGGGATGATCTGGGCCACCAGCCCGGCCGTCACCGAGGTCGAGCAGGTCGTCCTCGACTGGTTCGCCGAGGCGCTCGGCCTTCCCGACGGCTTCCGCAGCGACAGTGCCGGCGGCGGCGTCATCCAGGACACCGCCTCGACGGCGACGTTCACGGCGCTGCTGTCCGCGCTCCACCGGGCCAGCGGGGGAGTGGCGCGCGTCGACGGTGTGGGCAGCGAGCAGTGGCGGGTCTACGGCTCGACGCAGGCCCACTCCTCGCTGGTGAAGGCCGCGATGATGGCGGGGCTGGGGGCGCGCGCGGTGCGCACCGTCGCGGTCGACCCGACCACCCAGGCCATCGACGTCGCCGCGCTGCGCGGCGCGGTTGTCGAGGACGTGGAGTCCGGCCTGCGCCCGGTGATGGTGCACCTCGCCGCGGGCTCGACCTCGACGGGCGCGATGGACGACGTCGCCGCGGTCGCCGAAGCGGTGCGGGAGTGGGACGTGTGGCTGCACGTGGACGCCGCGTGGGCGGGCGTCGCCGCGGTCTGTCCCGAGCACCGCGACTTCCTGGCCGGGGTCGAGTCGGCCGACTCGTTCGTCACCAACCCCCACAAGTGGCTGCTCACCACCTTCGACTGCAGCACGTTCTGGGTGCGCGACCGCGCGGCGCTCACCGGTGCGCTGTCGATCCTGCCGGAGTACCTCCGCAACGCAGCCACCGAGTCCGGCGAGGTCGTCGACTACCGCGACTGGCACCCGCAGCTGGGACGGCGCTTCCGGGCCATCAAGCTCTGGGCGGTGCTGCGGACCTACGGCCTGGAGGGCCTCCGCGCCCACATCCGCAGCGGCATCGCCCTCGCGGAGCACGTCGCCGCCCTTGTCGCCTCGGACGACCGCTTCGAGATGGTCACCGAGCCGTCGCTGTCGCTGGTGGTCTTCCGGCTCCGCGCGGGCGACGAGCAGACGCTCGCAGCCATGGAGGCGGTCAACGCCTCCGGCGAGGCCTACCTGTCGCACACCACGGTCGAGGGCCGAGCGGCGATCCGGCTGGCGGTGGGCAGCTGGCGCACGACCGAGGCTGACGTCGACCGCACGTGGCGGGCGCTGCAGGAGGCCGCAGCCGCTGAGGCCTGACGGTCCTCACCCGACGACGGACTCCGGCCGAGGAGGTTGCCTGCCGCGTAGAGTGCGGCCAGTGCAGTTCCTCACCACGCAGTCCGGGGGCGCTTCGTCCCATGACCTGACCTACGACGACGTGTTCATGGTGCCCCGGCACTCGGCGGTCGCGAGCAGGTACGACGTCGACCTCGCCACCTCCGACGGCACCGGGGCGACCCTCCCGCTCGTCGTGGCCAACATGACCGCCATCGCCGGTCGTCGGATGGCCGAGACCGTGGCCCGCCGCGGCGGCATCACCGTCATCCCGCAGGACATCCCGATCCCGGTGGTGGCGGACGTGGTGGCGTGGGTGAAGGAGCGCCACCGGGTCTTCGACACCCCCATCGAGCTGCGCCCCGACCAGACGGTCGCGGAGGCGCTGTCCCTGATCCCGAAGCGGGCGCACCGCGCGGCCGTGGTCGTCGACGACGGCCGGCCCGTGGGCGTGGTGTCCGAGGCCGACTGCGCCGACGTCGACCGCTTCGCGCAGGTGTCGCAGGTGATGAACCCGGCCGTCGTGACGGTGTCGGCATCGACCGACCCGCGTGAGACCTACGACGCGATCGAGCGGGCCAAGGCGCCCCTGGCCGTCGCCGTCTCGGAGACCGGCGAGCTGGTCGGCGTGCTGACCCGGCTCGGCGCGCTGCGCGCCACCCTCTACACCCCGGCGCTGGACGCGCGCGGCGGCCTGCGCATCGCCGCGGCCGTCGGTGTCAACGGCGACGTCGAGGCCCGTGCGGGCGAGCTGCTCGCTGCCGGGGTCGACTGCCTGGTCGTCGACACGGCCCACGGCCACCAGGACCGGATGCTCCAGGCGCTGAAAGCGGTCCGGGTGCTGTCCCCGACGGTCCCGGTCGTCGCGGGCAACGTCGTCTCCGCCGACGGCACCCGTGCGCTGATCGAGGCCGGTGCCGACATCGTCAAGGTCGGCGTCGGACCCGGCGCGATGTGCACGACCCGGATGATGACGGGCGTGGGCCGTCCACAGTTCTCCGCGGTGCTGGAGTGCGCGGCTGCCGCGCGTGAGCTCGGCAAGCACGTCTGGGCCGACGGCGGCGTACGCCACCCGCGCGACGTCGCGCTCGCCCTCGCGGCGGGTGCCTCGTCGGTGATGATCGGGTCGTGGTTCGCCGGCACGCACGAGTCGCCCGGGGACCTCATGCACGACGCCGATGGTCGGCCCTTCAAGGTGTCCTTCGGCATGGCCTCGGCGCGGGCTGTCGCCAACCGCACCGCCGGCGAGTCGTCCTACGACCGGGCCCGCAAGGGCCTCTACGAGGAGGGCATCTCGTCCTCGCGGATGTACCTCGACCCCGACCGCCCCGGCGTCGAGGACCTCATCGACCAGATCTGCTCGGGGGTGCGCTCGGCGTGCACCTACGCCGGCGCAGCCAGCCTCGCCGAGCTCCACGACCGGGCCGTGGTCGGCGTCCAGTCCGCCGCGGGGTTCCACGAGGGCCGCCCACTCGCCAGGTCGTGGTGACGTGGGGGAGCTCCGTCACGTCTTCGTGATGACCTACGGCAGGTCGGGCTCGACCCTGCTGATGGGCATCCTCAACTCCATCCCGGGCTGGCTGCTGCGCGGGGAGAACCGTCACGCGATGCGCCACCTCTACGACTTCCACCGCAGCGGCCTGGTGGAGAGGGCGCGCGTCGACGCGCGACGGGCGAGCCAGCCCACGCACCCGTGGTTCGGCATCGAGGCGTTCCCCGAGGTCGTCTCGCTCCAGCACATCCGCGCCCTTGCCGAGGCGACGCTCCTGCGGCCCGAGCCGGACACCCGGGTCACGGGCTACAAGGAGATCCGGTGGTACGACGAGGACCTCCCGGACTACCTCGACTTCCTCCAGCAGGTCTTCCCCGGCGCGCGGTTCGTGCTCAACACCCGCAACCTCGAGGACGTCGCCGCCAGCAACTTCTGGACCCACAAGGACGACCCGCTCGGCCGCGTGCAGCGGATCGAGGAGCGGATGCTCAGCGCCGCCGAGGGACTGGGCGACGCCGTCCGCCGCGTCCACTACGACGACTACGTCGCCGACCCCGAGGTGCTGCGCGGGCTCTTCGACTGGCTCGGTGAGGACTACGACCCGGTCACGGTCCACGAGGTCATGGCCACGCCCCACTCCCGACGGGGCAAGCACCGCGACTGACATCACCCGCGGGCCGAGGAGCTGAGTACCCGCCCCTCGTGTGCGGGCTCGCGGACCGGGAGGCTCGCGTCCGCGACCTCCTCCCGTGAGCCGGCTCCCAACCCCCTCGCAGCGTGGTCGGTGGTGGTGGTCGGCCCGCCGGTCGCCTGGCTCCTGTGGGTCTCGTGGAGCGAGGACAAGGCGAGCGATGCCGTCCACGTCGCCTGGTTCGCCACGGTGGCCGCGTCCTGGATCGTCGCCGGGGCGCTCGTCGGCCGGCGCAGCACCCGCGTCCGGATCGCCGCCGTGGCCGTCGTCTCGGCGCTGGCGACGCTCTTCGGCTGGTGGTCCTCCCAGGACGAGAGCGGGTTGTTCGTGGTCGGCCTGATCATCGCGACGCCGTTCCTGCTGCTGATGTCGCTGCCGCTGCTGTGGATCGGGAACGCGTGGTCGCTGCACGTCCGCTCGCGCAGCAAGGGTCGCCCCGCGCCGTGAGCGGGCGGACCGGACTCAGCGCGAGGACCGCGCCGTACGCCCCTTCGTGACCCCGACGAACGTCTGGGTCACCTCGTCGTCGCGCTCGATGCGCCACACGAGCGCGATCGTCGTGGGGTCGAGGTCGGTGACGACTCGCGTGACGACGTCCTTGCGCTGGTGCAACCGCGCCACCGACATCGGCAGGATCACGACGCCAGTCCCGGCGGCGGCGGTCTCCACGGCCTCCCGCTCGGTCATCGGCGGCCAGTCCAGCTGCTCGGCGGCGGGCCGCCACCCACTCGCGTGAGGGCGTACGAGCTGCTCGTCCGCCAGGTCCGGGGTGGTCACCTCGGGATCGGCGGCGGCCAGGAGGTGGTCGCGGGAGGCGACGACGACCGGCAGCTCGTCGTAGAGGCGCACGCAGTGGAGCCCGTCGGTGGTGACGGGGAGCCGGACCAGCGCCATGTCCAGGCTGCCGTCGAGCACGCCGTCGAGCTGGTCGGACTCCGTGAGCGGAACCAGCTCGAGGGGTTCGCGCCGCTGGTCGCGCCAGCTGCGCGCCCACTTGTCGGGGGTCGCACCGGTGACGAAGCCGACGCGCAGGGGGGCGATCATGCGACGACCCTACGGCGGTCGCACGCGCGGTCAGGTCCGTGGGCTGCAGCTCGTCGAGGAGCGCCGGAGCGCCCGGCTGCCACGGAAAGACTCCGGACGTCGCCGGCCACATGACCACCAGCGCCTCCGGCGGTCGGCGGTGGGACCGGTCCGCACGAGCGCCGACCGACGTAGCACTCAGCGTGGGTGTGCCACCGCGGCGAGCGAACGCGCCCATGCCCGCGCCCTGTCCAGCTCTCCCTCGAGCAGCGGCCCGGGCACGTCCTCGACGTAGAACGACTCGACCGCGACCACGTGTCCGAGGCCGCGCCGCACCACCATCTTGCCGGCCACACGTGCCGCCGATCCCGGGAGCCGGCGCACCTTGGCGACCCGGGTGTCGTAGGCCGCCACGGCGACGTGCGGGGTCCGGGGCAGGCCGGCCAGCCACTCGCGGATGCCGCGGATCTCGTGACCGTGCGCGGCGCCCTGTGCGACGGCGTCGCGTCGCGTGCCCGCGCGGCTCATGGAGAAGGCGTGGGTGGGGCCGCCGACGACGAGCAGGTCGACGTGGGCCGGCAGCGGTGTGGGTGCGTCCGCCACGTCGACCACCTCCACGTGGCCGGGGAGGTCCGCGGCGACAGCCTCCGCGATCGCGCGGGTGTTGCCGAACATGGACTCGTGCACGACGAGCGTGGTCATGACGGGTCTCCTTCCTCGAGGGTCGACGGGTGGCGCGGGTCGATCGACCGCAGCCAGCGCAGGGCCAGCCAGGTGCTGGCCGCGAGCAGCAGGAGGCTCGGACCCGCATCGGGACCGAGGTGGACCTCGGCGCCGGTCGCGAGCGAGAGCAGGGGCCCGGCCCAGAGGGCGGTGAAGAGCGTGACCACCTTGATGAGGGCGACGACCGCGAGGGCCGGCGCCGCGCGGTGACGCCGCAGCAGCAGCACGCCGACGAGCACGACCAGTGGCAGGACGATCGCCAGGTCGAGCCAGAAGACCGGGTAGGGCGTGCCGCCCACGCCCTCGGGCTCTGGACGTGCCCCGCCGAGGGCGAAGGGGAGCAGGGCCGAGAGCCACAGCCCGGAGAACAGGATGCCGGTGACCACGAGCATCCAGCCGGTGCCGGTCGTGAGCGCGCTGGAGGCGCTGCTGGCTGGCGGGCGGGAGAGGACCCGGACCAGTCCGGACACCAGGCCGGAGCCGGCGAGCCCCACGATCAGGACGTAGACGAGGAACATGCGGTTCATCGGCACGCCGGTGACGTAGATGAGGTAGCTGTAGGTGAGGTAGCCCAGCAGGCCGATCCGGACCAGCAGGATCGTGGTGGAGGCGCGGCGGACGACGAGGAGGAGCAGGACGGCGACGACGATGCTGCACGCGTCCTGGGCGCGGGCACCGAGGACCGTCGCCTCGGGCAGCGACCGGTACGGCGACTCGGCCACGAGGCCGTAGACCGAGGCCACGACGACGCAGCCGGCGAGCACGACGCTCGACCACACCGTCGACGGGCCCAGCGCCTCGTGGCTCGTCCGCGGACCGGTGCCCGACGTGGCCGGCGTACGCCGTCGCGCCGCGACAGGCGGTGGCGCCGAGGTGAGCGCGGGCCAGTCGGCACGGGCGGTCGGGACGAGCGCGGCCAGCACCGGGATGCTCCACAGCCAGAAGCCGAGGCCGAACGACATCAGCAGGACGTGGAAGCCCAGCACGCCCGCCCACCCGACCCGGGCGGCCGGGCCGCCACGCAGCAGGAGCAGGCCGAGGACGACCTCGCCCGCGGCCAGCAGCAGGATCCAGACCAGGGGGTGCGCCATCACCACCTGCTGCCAGGCGTCGGCGACGAAGGACCAGAAGGAGCCGTCGGCGAAGGTGCGGTAGGTCTCGGCGTCCGCGAGGGCGATGCCGGCGTTGATGCCGCCCATGACGAGGTAGGAGCCGCCGACGAACCGACGGACGGCAGCCGCGCGTGCGCTGCCCGTGCCGGCGGCGTGGACCGCCGTGCCGCGTTCGATCGTGGTGCTCACCGGTGCCTCCTGCGTCCAACACCAGCCTCCTGCAGTCCGGCAGCGCGGTGCAGGGGCGAGTGGCGCGGGTGCGGAGGACCTAGGTCCCGGCCTTGCGCTTGTCCTTGCCGGCGTCGCCGTAGGACGAGACGACGGAGATGCTCAGCGGGAAGTCCACGGCGAAGTCGCGGAAGACCAGTCGTCCCGCGCCCGCAGCGGCCTGCTCGAGCTCGGCGGCGACGTCGTCCGCGAGTGCGGCCGGGGCGTGCACCACGACCTCGTCGTGGAGGAAGAGGACCAGGTGCGGACGCCGGTCGATCGCGCCGGTGCCGCCGAGGCGCCACAGCCGGTTGCGAAGGTCCGCGATCCAGCACAGCGCCCACTCCGCGCCCGTGCCCTGCACGACGAAGTTGCGGGTGAACCGGCCGTAGGCCCGCCGCCGGCGGTCGAGCGCCTGGAGGTCGGACGGTGGTCCGTCGGGCTCCTCGTCCCAGGACCCGCCCAGGGAGGGGGATCCACGTCCGAGGAGGGTCCGGACCACCTGGCCGCGCTCGCCGGCTCGCGCGGCCTCGTCGACCAGGGCGAAGGCGGCGGGATAGCGCCGCGTCAGCCCCGCGACCATACGTCCGCTCTCCCCGCTGGTGGCGCCGTACATCGCGCCGAGCAGGCCGAGCTTGGCGTCCTGCCGGGTCGCGACGGCGCCGTCGGCCACCATGCCCTGGTAGAGGTCGGCGCCCTGGGCGGCCCGCGCGAGCGCGGAGTCACGACTCATCCCGGCGAGCACCCGGGGCTCGAGCTGCGCGACGTCGGCGACCACGAGCACCCACCCCTCGTCGGCGACCGCGGCGGAGCGCACCTGCACGGGGAAGGACAGTGCGCCACCGCCGTTGGACGACCAGCGACCGGTCGAGGAGCCGGCCGGCTGGTAGGACGGGCGGAACCGGTCGCCGCTGACCCACTCGTCGAGCCACGTCCAGCCGTTGGTCTGGAAGAGATGGGCGAGCTTCTTGTAGCGCAGCAGCGGCTCGATGGCCGGGTGGTCGACCTGGCGGAGCGTGGACGCCCGGATGTCGGGCACGTCGACACCCGCCCGTCCCAGGGCGTCGAGCAGGTCGGTCCGCGACTCGGGGTTGAGGCCGGGGGCACCGAAGGTGCGGCGCACCTCGGCGACGAGCTCGTCGAGCACCGGCGGCAGCGCGTCGCGCAGGGGACGCGGGCCGAGGAGGTCGGTCAGCAGCCTCTCGTGCAGCTCGGTGCGCCACGGCACCCCGGCGTACGTCATCTCGGCTGCGGCCAGCGCCCCCGCGGACTCCGCCGCGAGGAGCAGCCCGAGCCGGGTGGCCTCGGTGGACGCGGCGACCGCGGCGAGCTGGCGGGCGTCCTCGAGGTCGGCCCGCAGGTGCTCCGAGGTCTCGTCGGCGGCGAACAGGGTGGGGTGGGCCGGCGCTGCTGCGGGACCCAGCCGGTCCCAGTGCGCCGACTCGTCGCCGTCGAGCAGGCGTCCGTCCACAGCAGGGGCGCGGCGCAGCACGCGCCGGCACAGCCGCAGGTCGTGGCAGCGAGCGACCCGCACCCCCGCGGCGAGCAGCGGGGGATACCACCGGGCGGTGTCGTCCCAGACCCACCTCGGGGCCACGGCCGGATCGTCCTCGCGCGCCCGGACGTACGCCGGCAGCGCGGCGAGGTCGAGCTGGTCCTCGACGCCGCCCCCGGTGATGAGCACGCGCTCGCCCGGCAGGCGGGAGAGCTGGACCCGGGTCATGGGGACACCCTCTCCCACGGCACCGACGTCGAGGCCCCCGTGGTCCACCCGGATGATGGACGCGTGCTGCACCGACATCCCTTCCTCAGCCTGCTGACGCTGGCCTACCTCGGCTTCGTCGGGCTCGTCACCCTGGTCCCGGCATCGGAGCAGCCCGACTACTACGGCCTCGCCGCGCGTGTCCTGGCCCGGCTCGAGCGCTACCCCGACCTCGACCCGCTGACCAGCAGGCTGAACGTGGACCGGATCGAGTTCCTCGCCAACATCGGGCTCTTCGTCCCGGTGGGAGTCTTCCTCCTGCTGCTCGTGGGCGCCCGTCTGTGGCCCGTCGCGATCGTGGTCGGCATCGTGCTGACGTCGATGATCGAGAGCGCCCAGCGCGCGATCCCCGGCCGGGTGCCGGACCCGCGCGACGTGGCCGCGAACTCGATCGGCACCTTCGTCGGAGTCGCGCTGGCGCTCGTGCTGACCCTCCCCGCCACGCTCAGGCGCAGGCGCGAGGCCCGCGCCCGCTGACCCCCGCGGCCGAAGGGCCCCCGTGGTCGGGACGATGGGCACTGCCCGCGAACCGCCGCGCTCCCTAGCGTCGGGGCATGGCGACCCTCGACGGCCACGGCCCGACCCTGTCCCCCCGCGTACCGGTCGGCACCCCCGGGCACGCGGGGGAGCTCGACGAGCTCCTCGACCTGACCGACGAGCTCCGCAGGGAGGGCGAGGAGGCCGACGACCGGCCCGAGCCCGGCGGCGTACCTCCGTGGCGGCAGGGCTACCCCTACGCCTCCAAGCTGAGCCGTCGCGACTACGAGCACACCAAGCGGCTGCTGCAGATCGAGCTGCTCAAGCTCCAGGCGCACGTGAAGGACACCGGCCAGAAGGTCGCGATCCTCTTCGAGGGCCGCGACGCCGCCGGCAAGGGCGGCGCCATCAAGCGGTTCATGGAGCACCTCAATCCTCGCGGCGCCCGGCTCGTCGCGCTCAGCGTGCCGACCGAGCTCGAGAAGTCGCAGTGGTACTTCCAGCGCTACGTCGCCCACCTGCCGAGCGCCGGGGAGATCGTGCTCTTTGATCGGTCCTGGTACAACCGCGCCGGGGTCGAGCGGGTGATGGGCTACTGCACCCCGGTCCAGTACCTCAACTTCATGCGCGAGACGCCGGACTTCGAGCGGATGCTCACCCATGCCGACATCCACCTGGTGAAGCTGTGGTTCTCGGTCTCGCGCGCCGAGCAGGCGGCCCGTTTCGCCGCGCGGTCGTCCGACCCGGTCCGGCAGTGGAAGCTGTCGCCGACCGACCTGGCCAGCCTCGACAAGTGGGAGGCCTACACCGACGCCAAGGAGGCGATGTTCTTCCACACTGACACCGGTGACGCTCCGTGGACCGTGATCAAGTCCAACGACAAGAAGCGCGCCCGCCTGGAGGCGATGCGGGTCGTGCTCTCGCAGCTGGACTACCCGCAGAAGGACCGTGACGTCGTCGGCACGCCCGACCCGCTGCTGGTGGGCCCTGCCGCCCGCGTCCACGAGGACGACGAGGACCCCGCACGGTTCTTCCCGCCGATCGAGTCGCTGGGGAGGTGAGCCCCGTGGCCGCGCACGCGTCGCTGACCTTCCTGGGTGCGGTCGACACCGTCACCGGGAGCAAGTTCCTGCTGGAGGCGGACGGGACGCGGGTCCTGGTCGACGCCGGCCTCTACCAGGGCCTGGCGACCCACCGCCGCCGCAACTGGGAGCCGCTGCCGGTCGATCCCCGCACGATCGACCACGTGCTGCTGACCCACGCCCACCTCGACCACACCGGCTACCTGCCACGCCTGGTGAGGGACGGCTTCGCCGGGCGTGTGACCTGCACGCGGACCACGGCCGAGCTGGCTTCCATCGTGCTGCGCGACAGCGCACACCTCCAGCAGGAGGACGCGAGGTACGCCAACACCGCAGGCTTCTCCAAGCACCGTCCGGCCCTCCCGCTCTACGACGACCACGACGTGGAGCGTGCGCTCGCCCTCATCGACCCGGTCGAGCTCGACACCGACGTGGCGCTCGCGCCCGGTATCGAGGTGCGGCTCGCGTGCGCCGGCCACATCCTCGGCTCGGCGACCGTCGACGTGCACCTGGGGGAGTCGCGCGCGTCCTTCAGCGGTGACCTGGGTCGTCCCCACCATCCGCTGCTGCGCCCGCCGGAGGATCCGCGCGCCGCGGACACCCTCGTGGTGGAGTCGACGTACGGCGACCGCATGCACCCCGCGCCGGACCCGGACGAGCTCGCCGACGCGATCTGCCGCACGGTCGAGCGGGGCGGATCGGTGCTGATGCCGGCCTTCGCCGTCGATCGCACCGAGCTGGTCCTCCTCGAGCTCCGGAGGCTGGTGGGAGAGGGGCGGATCCCCGATGTGCCCGTCTTCGTGGACAGCCCCATGGCACTCGCCGCGCTCGAGGTCTACCGCCGTGCGGCGACCCGGGGCGCTCCCGAGCTGCGCCCGGAGGCGCGCGCGCTGATGGCCGACCTCGACGCCGGCGTGCAGGGTGTCCACGACCCCGAGGCCTCCATGCGGCTGAACCGCCCCGGACGGTCCAGCATCGTCATCTCGGCGTCGGGCATGGCGTCCGGCGGGCGCGTGCTGCACCACCTCGCGCACCAGCTGCCCGACCGCCGCAACACGGTCCTCCTCACCGGCTACCAGGCCGACGGCACCCGAGGGCGGCAGCTGGCTGAGGGAGCACAGCAGGTGAAGATCCACGGCCGCTACGTCCCCGTCCGCGCCGAGGTGGTGGCGCTGACGGGCTTCTCCGTGCACGCCGACGCGCGGGAGACCCTGGAGTGGCTCGGTCGCGCGCCGCGCCCGCCGCGGACCGTCTACGTCGTCCATGGCGAACCTGCCTCATCGGCCGCCCTCGCCCGCAAGATCTCCACCGAGCTCGGGTGGACGGCTGTCGTGCCGTCCTACCGCGAGCGCGTCCTGGTGGGATGAGGGGCTGCCCGGCCCGACGGGGTGACGCATCCGCGACAACGACGAAGCCCCAGGTCAGGGACCTGGGGCTTGTGTGTCGAGCTGGTGTCCGAGGGGGGACTTGAACCCCCACGCCCTAATACGGGCACTAGCACCTCAAGCTAGCGCGTCTGCCAATTCCGCCACCCGGACGAGTGCTGGGAAACAGTAGCAAAGCGGCTCCCCACCAACGAATCGGGGCTGCTGCTTGCTCGTGGGGCAGGATGGACGGCATGGAACAGGCGCCCACCGACCCCTCGGCAGTCAGCTCGCCGGTCCGTTCGTACGACCCCGCGAAGGAGGTCGTGCAGCTGTGCCAGGACCTGATCGCGATCGACACCTCCAACTACGGCACCGACGACGGGCCGGGAGAGCGCAAGGCCGCCGAGCACGTCGCCACGCTCCTCGACGAGGTCGGCATCGAGAGCCGGATCATCGAGGGTCGACCGGGCCGGGCCAACGTCGTCGCACGCTGGGGCGGCGGCGACGGCCGCGCCCCGCTGCTGCTGCACGGGCACCTCGACGTCGTGCCCGCCGAGGCGTCGGACTGGCAGGTCGACCCCTTCGCCGGGGAGATCAAGGACGGTCAGGTCTGGGGCCGGGGCGCGGTCGACATGAAGGACTTCGACGCGATGCTGCTCAGCGTCGTGCGAGCCCGGGCGGCTGCCGACGCCGCACCCGACCGCGAGGTCGTGCTCTGCTTCACCGCCGACGAGGAGGCGGGCGGCCACCACGGCGCCGGGATCCTCGTCGACCAGCACGCCGACCTGTTCGCCGACTGCAGCGAGGCGGTCGGCGAGGTCGGCGGCTTCTCCGCGACCGTCCGGGGCCGCCGGGTCTACCTCATCGAGGCGGCCGAGAAGGGCATGGCGTGGATGCGCCTGACCGCCCGCGGCCGCGCGGGCCACGGCTCGATGATCAACGGCGACAACGCCGTCACCCGGCTCGCCGGCGCGGTCGCGCGCATCGGCGCGCACCAGTGGCCGGTGCGGCTCACCCCCACGATGGAGGTGCTGCTGGCCACCGTCGGTGAGCTGGCCGGCACCGAGGCGACCCCGGAGAACGCCGAGGCCCTGGTCGAGGAGTTCGGCGACGCGGCCCGGATGCTCGGGGCGGTCATCCGCAACACCGCCAACCCGACGATGCTCAAGGCCGGCTACAAGACCAACGTCATCCCCACCGAGGCGCACGCGACGATCGACGGACGCTTCCTGCCCGGCTACGAGGACGAGTTCTTCGCCACCCTCCACGAGCTCGCCGGCGACGGCATCGAGTTCGACTTCGAGTCCAAGCAGGACCCGTGGGAGACGCCGTACGACGGCGACCTGGTCACCGCGATGAGCCGCAGCCTCCTCGCCGAGGACCCCGACGCCCTCGTCGCCCCCTACCTCATGAGCGGCGGCACCGACGCCAAGCACTTCCGCAGGCTCGACATGCGCTCCTACGGCTTCGCGCCGTTGCGCCTGCCCGCCGAGCTCGACTTCACGGCGCTGTTCCACGGCGTGGACGAGCGGGTCCCGGTCGACGCGTTGGAGTTCGGCGCGCGTGTCTTCGACCGCTTCCTCGACCAGGTCTGACGCGACACGGTCAGCGGGTGTCGCGCACGTCACCACCGGACACCCCCCAGGGAATGACGCGCGCTGTGGCACAGTTGCGTCCACGAAGAGCTTGCGTGCTCTGGGGGCGGTGGAACTCCGCACCGGCGGTCACAGTCCGCGACCCGACCACATCCAGTGGCCGGTTGACCAGGTGGAACTCCTGGACCGACGGTCACAGTCCGGATGAGAAGTGCACGCTGGCGGCTCCACGCCCTCCCGCCCCGGCGAGGGGCGTACGCCGTCGCCCGCCCCCCGGAGTCCCACCACGGACCGGAGGCGGAGATGACGACGACCAGCGAGGCGGAGCGGCGCGCCATGCAGCGTGCGCTGGCGCTCGCCGTCACCCCGGGCGTGCCGCTCGGTCCGAACCCCCGCGTCGGCTGCGTGCTGCTCGCAGCCGATGGCGCCACGATCGCTGAGGGGTTCCACCGTGGCGCCGGCACGGCCCACGCGGAGGCCGCCGCGCTCGCGGAGGCCGGTGACGCCGCCCGGGGTGCGACCGCTGTGGTCACCCTCGAGCCGTGCAACCACACCGGTCGCACCGGGCCGTGCAGCGAGGCGCTCGTCGCCGCAGGCGTACGCCGTGTCGTCTACGCCCAGCCCGACGCCAACCCCGTCGCCGTGGGTGGTGCGGGACGGCTGCGCGAGGCGGGCATCGAGGTCGTCGGTGGCGTGATGATCGAGGAGGCACAGGCGATCAACCGCGCCTGGACCTTCGCCGTCGCCCGGCGGCGTCCCTTCGTCACGTGGAAGTTCGCCACCACCCTCGACGGCCGCAGTGCCGCCCCCGACGGCACCAGCCGCTGGGTCTCCAGCCGCGCTGCCCGGCTCGACACCCACCGCCTCCGCGGGCTCTGCGACACGATGCTGGTCGGCACCGGGACGGTCGAGGTCGACGACCCCGAGCTCACCGTCCGGGACGAGGTCGACGAGCCGGTCGCGGTGCAGCCGCTGCGCGCGGTGATGGGGTTGCGCGACCTCGGCCCCGACCGCCGCATCTTCAACGACCGCGCCGAGACGGTGCACCTGCGCACCCGCGACCCCGGGGAGGCGCTGGCCCGGCTGCACGAGCTCGACCGCCAGCACGTCTTCCTCGAGGGCGGACCCGCGCTCGCCCGCGCGTTCCTGTCCGCCGGCCTCGTCGACGAGGTCGTCGCCTACGTCGCGCCGATGCTGCTCGGCGCGGGCACCAGCGCCGTCGCGGACCTCGGCATCACCACGATCGCCGACGCCCTGCACCTGCACGTCACCGACGTGGCGGTGCTCCAGGGCCACGACGGCGAGGACACCAACGTGCGGCTGACCATGAAGCCGCTCACGACCCCCAGGAGGGCCTGATGTTCACCGGAATCGTCGAGGAGCTCGGCACGATCGCCGAGGTCACCGACCAGGGAGACGCCATCCGGCTCACGATCGAGGCGTCCACCGTGCTCGATGGCACCGTCCTGGGTGACTCGATCTCGGTCAACGGCTGCTGCCTGACGGTCGCCGAGCTCGGGGAGGGCCGGTGGACCGCCGACCTGATGCAGGAGACCCTCGACAAGACCTCGCTGCGCGGCGCGGCCCCCGGTGACCGGGTCAACCTCGAGCGCGCCGTGACCGTCGACAAGCGCCTGGGTGGCCACATCGTGCAGGGCCACGTCGACGGGGTCGGCGAGATCGTCTCCCGCTCGCCCAGCGAGCACTGGGAGGTCGTCGAGGTCTCGCTGCCCGCCCACCTCGCGCGCTACCTCGTCGACAAGGGCTCGATCACCGTCGACGGGGTGAGCCTCACCGTCGTCGAGGCGGGGGAGTCCTCCTTCACCGTCAGCCTCATCCCCGAGACCCTCGCCCGCACCACGCTCGGCTCGCGCCGTCCCGGTGACCTGGTCAACCTCGAGGCCGACGTCATCGCCAAGCACGTGGAGAAGCTTCTCGGCGCCCATGCCTCCACCCACCTCCCGGCCCACGTCCAGAAGGACTCCTGATGCCCCTGATCGAGTGGCTCCTCGACGGCACCATCCCGGTGCCCGGCGGGGAGCTCAGCGCCCGGGAGGTCGTCGGCAACCTCTTCGGCCTCGCCAGCGCGATCCTCGGGATGAGGCGCGTGGTGTGGGCGTGGCCGGTCGGCCTGGTCGGCAACGTCCTGCTCTTCACGGTCTTCGCGACCGGCGAGCTCTCCGGCGCCGTCGCCGAGCCGCTGTGGGGACAGGCCGGTCGCCAGGTGTTCTTCGCCGCCGTCTCGCTCTACGGCTGGTGGCGCTGGTCCCGGCTGCGCGACGCAGGCGGCGCGTCCGACGGTGGCGCCATCGCCCCGCGGTGGGCGACCGGTGCCGAGCGGGTCCAGCTGCTCGTGCTGGGCGTCGTCGGCTACGCCGCGGCGTACGTCGTGCTCCAGCGGATCGGTTCGTGGGGTCCGAGCACCGAGGCGTGGATCCTGGCCGGCTCCGTGCTCGCGACCTACGGCATGGCGCGCGGATGGGTGGAGTTCTGGCTCGTCTGGGTCCTCGTCGACGTCGTCGGCGTGACCACCCTCGTCCAGGCCGGCTACTACCCGACGGCGGGGATGTACCTCGTCTACGCCGTCTTCGTCGTCATCGGCTTCGTGGTCTGGCTCCGCGCCAGCCGCACCGTCGTCGAGTCCAGCGGTACCGAGAAGGCCGAGGAGGTCGTCGCAGCATGAGCACCACTCCCGACAGCAGGGTCAGGCTCGACCCCGTCGAGCGCGCCGTCGCCGACATCGCGGCCGGCAGGGCCGTCGTCGTCGTCGACGACGAGGACCGTGAGAACGAGGGCGACATCATCTTCGCCGCTGCGAAGGCGACGCCGGAGCTGATGGCCTTCACGATCCGCCACTCCAGCGGCGTGATCTGCGTGCCGATGCCCGGCGACATGCTGGAGCGTCTCGAGATCCCGCTGATGACCCCGCACAACAAGGACAAGCTGCGCACGGCGTACACGATCTCGGTGGACGCCCGCGACGGTGTCAGCACCGGCATCAGCGCCGCGGACCGCGCGCACACCGCCCGCACGCTCGCCGACTCGGCCACCGAGCCGTGGGAGCTGACCCGGCCCGGGCACGTCTTCCCCCTGCGCTACCGCGAGGGTGGCGTGCTCGTGCGCCGCGGGCACACCGAGGCAGCCGTCGACCTCGCCGTGCTGGCCGGCCTGACCCCGGCCGGCGTGCTCGTCGAGGTGGTGAACGACGACGGCACGATGAAGCGGGGGCCCGAGCTGCGGGAGTTCGCCGACGAGCACGGGCTCGCGATGATCTCGATCGAGGACCTCGTGCGCTACCGCCGGCGGCACGAGCGCCACGTCGAGCGGGTCGCGCAGACGCGCCTGCCCACGCGACACGGCGACTTCACCGCCTACGGCTACCGCATCACCATCGACGGCAGCGAGCACGTCGCGCTCGTGCACGGTGACATCAGCGGTGACGAGCCGGTGCTGACCCGGGTGCACAGCGAGTGCCTCACCGGTGACGTCTTCGGCAGCGAGCGCTGCGACTGCGGTCCCCAGCTCGACGAGGCCCTCGCCCGGGTCGTCGCCGAGGGCCGGGGAGTGGTGGTCTACCTCCGCGGCCACGAGGGCCGCGGCATCGGCCTGGTCGCCAAGCTGCAGGCCTACCAGCTCCAGGACGGCGGGCGCGACACGGTCGACGCGAACCTCGACCTGGGCCTGCCCGCCGACGCACGCCACTACGGCACCGCGACGCAGGTCCTGCGCGACCTCGGGGTCTCCTCGGTGCGCCTGATGACCAACAACCCCGACAAGACCGCCAGCCTCGAGGACTTCGGGATCACGGTGGCCGAGCGGGTCCCGCTCACGCCGCACCCCAACGACCACAACCTCACCTACCTGCTGACCAAGCGCGACCGGATGGGGCACGACCTGCCCGACCTGGTCGGAGACGAGCCCCTGCACGAAGGAGGACGCCCATGAGCGGCGCCGGAGCACCCACGTCCCAGCCCTTCGACGCGAGCGGCCTGAAGGTCGCCGTTGTCGCGGCGAGCTGGCACACCCAGGTCATGGACGGACTGGTGGGCGGCGCCGAGCGCGCGCTGGCGGCGTACGGCATCACCGAGCCGGAGGTGGTCCGGGTCCCCGGCACCTTCGAGCTGCCGGTGGTCGCCGCGGCCCTGGCCCACGAGGGGTACGACGCCGTGGTGGCGCTGGGGGTGGTGATCCGCGGTGGCACCCCACACTTCGACTACGTCTGCTCGGCCGCGACCGACGGCCTCACGCAGGTGAGCGTGGCGCACGCGGTCCCGGTGGGCTTCGGCGTGCTGACCTGTGACACCGAGGAGCAGGCGCTCGACCGGGCCGGGCTCGACGGCTCGTCGGAGGACAAGGGCTGGGAGGCCACCGCGGCCGCCCTCGACACCGCACGAGTCCTGCAAGGACTGCGCGGGCGCTGAGGGCCGTCGGTCAGGACGTGCGGTCGGTCGCGCCCTGGAGCCGATCGATGTGCTCGGAGGCCTGCGCCTTGGTGAGGTCGCCGGGAAGCTCCTCGCCGGCCTCGCGGGCGAGGGTGTCGAGGTAGCTGCGCTGCGCGCCCGTGATCGGCTCGTCGCCGGTGACCCACTCCTCGGGGTCCTTGCGGGTGGTGTCGCCCTGGGGGCCGCCCAGGGTGTCGGCGTCCGGGGTCTCGGGGACCCGGCTGTCGGTGGTGTCGGGATCCGAATGCATGTTCGATTCAGTCATGATGCGACTGTAGCCCGCGCACCGGCGAGGACAACCCTCCCGCGGGGTGGTCCGCACCCGGGACCGGCCGCAGCGCGCGGGGCGCCGCGCCGTAGGCTTGTCCCTCGTGAAGACGTTCGAGGAGCTGTGGGCAGAGCTGTCCACCAAGGCCGAGGAGCGCCCCGAGGGCTCCGGCACCGTCGCCCAGCTCGACGCCGGCGTCCATGCCATCGGCAAGAAGCTGCTGGAGGAGGCCGCCGAGTCCTGGATGGCCGCCGAGCACGAGGGCAGGGACGCGACGGCGCTGGAGATCAGCCAGCTGCTCTACCACGCGCAGGTGCTCATGCTCGCCTCCGGACTGACCCTCGACGACGTCTACGCACACCTGTGAGCCACTGATGACCCTTCGCATCGCCGTCCCCAACAAGGGATCGCTGTCCCAGGCAGCCACCGACATCCTGCGCGAGTCCGGCTACCGCCAGCGCAGCGACTCCAAGGAGCTCGCGCTCGTCGACTCCGAGAACGACGTCGAGTTCTTCTACCTCCGCCCGCGCGACATCGCGCTCTACGTCGGCGAGGGCACCCTCGACGTCGGCATCACCGGCCGCGACCTGCTGCTCGACTCGGGTGCCAAGGCCGACGAGGTGATGGACCTCGGCTTCGGCCGCTCGCGCTTCCACTTCGCCGGCCCCGCCGGCCGCTACTCCTCCCTGGAGGACCTGCGCGGCCTGCGCATCGCGACCTCGTACGTCGGCGTGGTCGAGGACTACCTCTTCCGCCACGGCATCGACGCCTCCGTCACCCGTCTCGACGGCGCGGTCGAGACGAGCATCCAGCTCGGCGTCGCCGACGTGATCGCCGACGTGGTGGAGACCGGCACCACCCTGCGCGCTGCCGGGCTGGCGACCTTCGGCGAGGTCATCCTCGACTCCGCGGCCGTGCTGATCACCCGCGGTGACGTGGTGCACGACGACTTCGAGATCTTCCGGCGCCGCATCGAGGGCGTCCTGGTGGCCCGCAGCTACGTGATGATGGACTACGACATCGAGGAGGCAGACCTCCCGCGCGCGACCGAGCTCGCACCCGGGCGCGAGGGTCCGACCATCTCGCCGCTGGGCAAGGCCGGCTGGGTCGCTGTGCGGGTGATGGTGCCCCGGGCCGGGTCGCAGCGGCTGATGGACGAGCTCTACTCGATCGGCGCGCGCGCCATCCTGCTCACGGACATCCATGCCTGCCGCCTCTGAGCCGGTCGGTCGTGGCGACCTGCCCCGCACCTGGCGGCCGATGGGCGTGCGCTACGCGGTGGTCGGCTTCGGTCTGATGCTGTTCGTGGTGTGTGCCGCGGCGTGGTTCGGCTTCGACGAGTCCGTGCGTGACCGCTTCACGTGGCTCCAGCGGTTCACGCTGCTGGTGCTGGGCGGGTGCCTGGCCGCGTGCGGCTGGGCGCTGGGGCGTGCCCGCGTCACCGCGGAGCCTGACGCGCTGGTGGTCGTCAACGGGTTCCGGACGCGCCACCTCGCCTGGGAGCAGGTCGTCGCGATCCACCTCCCCGCCGGGGCACCGTGGGCCGTGATCGACCTGGCCGACGGCACGACGATCTCCGCCATGGCCTTCCAGGGCTCCGACGGCAAGGTCGCCCGCGACGGCGTGCGCCAGGTGCGGGCGTTGCTCGACCGCTAGACCGGCTGGAGGGCGTGGATGCCCCACGAGACCGACAGCTCGTCGCCGGCGCTCCCCGCAGGGGCGAGCGTGGTCAGGTCGGTACCGGAGTTGAAGGCGTCCGCCGGTGCGGTCATCGGCTCGACCGCGATCGCCGGCCGTCCGCCGTCGGCTGGCGGGGTGAAGACCTGGAGCCACCGGTGGCGATCGTCGACCCACAGCGCGACTCCGCGCCCGGTGCGCGGGTCGAGGAGCGTGACGGTGACGCGGCCGTCCTCGTGCCGGAGGTCGCCGAAGCCGTCGTCGAGCACCGTGTCGCCGATGCGGCGCGGGGTCGCGAAGTCGTACGCCCCGGCGACCGGCTCGGTGCCGATCGGCAGCCGGCGGTCGTCGACCACCAGCCGGGTACGCGCCGGCACCAGCAGCTCGAGGTCCTCGATGGTGGTCCCGACCGCGAGGTAGGGATGCGCCCCGCTGGCGTACGGCGCCGGCTCGGGTGCGAGGTTCGTGGCGGTCTGGGTGACGACGAGCCCGTCGGCGGTGAGGTCGTAGAGGACGTGCAGGTCCAGGGCCCACGGGTAACCGCTCTGGGCCATCACCCGATGCACGAGCGACACCGACGTGCCGGTGTGCTCCTCGACGGTCCATGAAGCCCACCGGGCCAGTCCGTGCGAGGCGTTGCCACGGGTGGGGTCGCTCAGGCCCAGCTGGTGCTCGCGACCGCCGAAGGAGTAGCGGCCGTCGCGGATGCGGTTCGGCCACGGCATCAACAGCTGCCCGCGACCCCCGCCGGACATCTCCGTGTCGGCGAAACCGTCCACCAGGTCGCGGCCGTGGTGGGACAGGGTCCGCAGGGCGGCACCGCTCTCGGTGACGACGGCGACGTAGCCGGCCGCGCGGATCTCGTACTGCTCGCCGCTGGGGAGGACCATGGCGGCCACCCTAGTGACGGACGTCAGCCGGTGGTGACGACGAGGTCCGCGTGTTCGCGGGTCCGCAGCCGGGCGAAGAGCTGCTCCTCGTCAGTGCGCCACTGCTCCCACTGCGGGCGCATGTGCTCGCCGTCGCGGGCCAACCCCCGCTCGAGCCGCAGGTCGGAGGCGGCCTCGACCCAGACCAGTACGCCGACCCGGTGGGCGACGGTCGGCGACCAGCACCCCACCCCCTCGAGCACGAGGAGCCCACCCGGAGCCACGGCGTGCCACTCGGCCCAGCCATCGGCGACCCAGTCCCAGCGGCGCCACCGGCCCACCTCGCCGACCGCCAGTGGGGCCAGCAGCCGCTCGAGCGAGCCGGCCAGGCCGGGGAGCCCCCGCCAGCCCTCGAGCAGCTCGTCGCAGTGCACCACCTGGGCGTGCGGGGCGAGGTCGGCGATCTCGGCTGCCAGGGTGGTCTTGCCGGACCCGGCCGGCCCGTCGATGCAGACCAGCCGTCCGGTGCCGAGCGTGGGCGGGGCGTCGAGCACCCGGCCGGCGACGAGGCCGGCGGTGGCACGGGGGTCGGTGCTGGAGTCAGAAGGCACGGTCGCAGCCGCGGTAGGACGGGACGACGTCGGTGACCACCCCGCCCCGGACCAGGTGCACGTCGCGCACGTGCTCGAACAGCTCGCCGGACTTGGCGTGGCGGAACCACACCAGGTCGCCGATGCGCAGGAGCGCGGCGGGGTGACCGGTGAGCGGCGTCTGCACCTCGCCGGCGCCTTCGAGCCCGGTCAGGTGCAGCCCCGGTGGAGCCCACGGCACCGGTGAGCGGTCCGCCCCGGTCGCGCCGCTGGCGATGAGGCCGCCGCCGTGCACCGTCGCGACGGCCGGCGTCGGCTTGCGGGTGACCCGCAGCCCGAAGTACGCCGCCGGGCGCGGCTCGAAACAGGCGTAGTGGTCGAAGATCCCGGGCACCAGCAGCCCCGACCCGGCCGCGATCTCGGTGACGGCACCGTCGGCGGCTGTCGCCTCGACCGAGCCGGACCCGCCGCCGTTCCAGAACTCCAGCTCCGCGACGCGCGACATCGCCTCCGAGATCTCGCGTCGCCGCACCTCGAGCTGAGCCATCGACGCCTGCTTGAGGCGGCGTACGAGCAGGGACCTGGTCCGCTGGTCCGGGACGTCGTCCTGGACCCCGGCCACCTGTCCCTCGTAGGTCATCACGCCGACGAGCCGGAACCCGTCGCGCTCGAGGACCTGCCGGGCCAGCGCCACGACGTCGGCGGTGTCGAACAGCGGGGAGCGTCTGGGTCCGATGTGTTGCCCGCCCAGGCGCAGGCCCGCGTCGAGGTCGAGGGCGATGCGGACCTCCACGTCGTCGACGACCCGTGCCGCGTCGACGACGTCGAGGTGCGCGGGGTCGTCGACCATCAACGTGATGGCGCCCGCGGCAGCGGGGGAGGCGAGGAGGCGACGCAGCGCGGCGACGTCGACCGAGGGGTAGGCCACGACGATGTCGTCGCTGACGCCTGTCTCGTGCAGCCACAGCGCCTCGGCGACGGTGAAGGCCAGGACGCCCGAGAAGCCGTCGTGGGCCAGGGCCCGCCGGACGAGCTCCGCGACCCGCAGCGACTTCGACGCGACCCGCAGCGGCTTGCCCCCGGCGCGGCGCACGAGGTCGGCGGCGTTGGCGTCGAACGCGTCGAGGTCCACCACCGCGATGGGGGTGGACGGCGGCTCGGGCAGGGCCGCGACCGCCTGGTCGAGCCGCGCCCACAACCGGTTGCGCTCGACGAGGTGGTCACTCACTCAATGCCCCGCTTGCGCAGCAGCGCCTCGATGTCGGCGAGGTCGTCGTCGACCGCGGGGCGACCCGCGGGACCGGGAGACGACGTGCGGGGGAGAGCGTCCGCGGCCTTGCGGTCGACGCGGCCCGGTGCAGCGCCCCCGCCCTGGGCGCGACCGAGCTGGCGGTCGCGCAGGAAGCCACTGACCACGAACAGGACGACGGCGAGGCCGGCCAGGCCCACACCCGCCCACGTGAAGACGTCGAAGACCAGCCCGGTGGCCCAGTCGGTGACCGACCCGGCGATCTCGACCACGACCTCCAGGGTCCCGGTGAGCCATGCGGCGGCCGGAAGGAGGGTGAAGCCGAGGGCGCGCAGCCCGTTGACCGCGCCCCTGCGTCGGAAAGCGATCCACGTCCAGATGCCTCCCGCGACGGTGAGTGCGGCGGTCAGAGCGGCCCACGTAGTCCCATCCACGGCCCCAGAGTCCCACAGCGCGCCACACCTCCGGGACAATGACGGTGTGCCCCACGACGACCCGCGACCCGAGACCGCCGCCCCGGACGAGCCGCCCCGGACGATCCCGGACCCGGGCTTCGCCGACGACCGCGGCGAGGCCGACCCCCGCGTACGCCGCGCGCTGGCCGATCACGTGGCCGGGCGGGCGACCTCGGGCACCGTGCTGGCCACGCTGCAGGACGCCCGGCTCCTGGTGCCGGTGGTCGCGGTCCTCGGCGAGGTCGAGCACGACGCGCAGGGGCTCGCCCACGACAAGTCGTCCGACATGGCAGCCGTGCTGGTGCAGGCCGCGGACGGCAGCACGGGGCTGCTGGCCTTCACCTCCACCGAGACCATGGCGCTGTGGGACCCGGGGGCACGTCCGGTGCCCGTCACTGCCGCCACCGCTGCCACCGCCGCGGTCCAGGACGGTGCCGAGGCGTTGCTCGTGGACCTCGCCGGCCCGGCGACGTACGTCGTCGACGGCGAGGACCTCACCCGGCTGGCCGCGGGCTGGCGCCTGGTGGGCGTGGGACAGGGACACGGCTGGATTGGCCCGTCGGCGCAATGATCCGCTAGCCTTCCGTGTTGACCGATCAGTGCCACCACAGATCCACGGTGGCGCCGATCCCGCCAAGCGGAGGCAGCACCATCGTCTCCCACCCGCACCGATCGCCCTGCACCACAGATCGTCGGGTCAAGGTCCAGTGAGCACAGGAGTCGCGCGACCTCTGTGACCACGAGCTCCTCCGAGAGGGGGACGTGTCGTGACTGGCTCCCGCTTGGCACCAGCGGGAGCCGTTGTGCATTTCCGGGCGAAGTGATTCGACGGGGCACAGTGGAGCTCCCACCCACCGAACCACTGGAGGACCCATCAGCACCGAGCTGCGCATCAACGAGCGGATCCGCGTACCCGAGGTCCGGCTCGTCGGACCCAACGGCGAGACCGTTGGCATCGTGCCGACCGACCAGGCACTCAAGCTGGCCGTGGAGGCCGACCTCGACCTCGTCGAGATCGCTCCCCAGGGACGCCCCCCGGTCTGCAAGCTCATGGACTACGGCAAGTTCAAGTACGAGAACGCCCAGAAGGCCCGCGAGTCGCGCCGCAACCAGACGAACGTGATCATCAAGGAGATGAAGCTTCGTCCCAAGATCGACAAGCACGACTACGAGACCAAGAAGGGTCACGTCGTGCGCTTCCTGGGAGCCGGCGACAAGGTCAAGATCACGATCATGTTCCGCGGTCGTGAGCAGCACCGCCCCGAGCTGGGCTTCCGCCTGCTGCAGAAGCTGGCCGAGGACGTGCAGGAGCTCGGCTTCGTCGAGTCCTCGCCGAAGCAGGACGGTCGCAACATGACGATGGTCATCGGCCCGCACAAGAAAAAGGCCGACGCCAAGATCGACGCCGACGCCGCCCGCGCCTCGAAGGAGCAGGAGCGCGCCGAGCGCAAGGCCGAGGAGGACGCGGAGCGCGAGGCAGCCCACGCCGCCGGCCCCGTGGCGCAGAAGAAGGAGCGCGGCCGCTCCGAGAACCTGGATCCGGAGATCGAGGCCTGAGCCTCGCTCCCACAGACACACGCAATCGAAGGAAGAGACAGACATGCCGAAGAACAAGACCCACTCGGGCGCGAAGAAGCGCTTCAAGGTGACGGGCTCGGGCAAGATCATGCGCCTGCAGGCCGGCCGCAAGTCCGGCGCTGCGTTCGCGTCCGCGCCGACCACGGGCAGCCGCAAGAAGCACCGCCGCAACGCCGGCATGGTCGAGCTCGAGAAGGGCGACGTCTCGCGCGCCAAGAAGATGCTCGGCATCTGAGCCTCATCCCCTGGTGGCCCAGCCGCCGTCCCATCCTGATTTTCCTCTGCACCAAGGAGTAGCACCATGGCACGCGTCAAGCGCGCAGTGAACGCCCAGAAGAAGCGTCGTACCACCCTCGAGCGCGCCAGCGGTTACCGCGGCCAGCGCTCGCGCCTCTACCGCAAGGCGAAGGAGCAGGTCACCCACTCCCTCGTCTACAGCTACAACGACCGCCGCAAGAACAAGGGCAACTTCCGCAAGCTGTGGATCCAGCGCATCAACGCCGCTGCCCGCGCGAACGGCATGACCTACAACCGCTTCATCCAGGGCCTCGGCCTGGCCGGCATCGAGGTCGACCGCAAGATCCTCGCCGAGCTTGCCGTCAACGACGCCCCGGCCTTCGCCGCGCTCGTCGAGGCCGCCAAGGCCGCGCTGCCCGAGGACGTCAACGCGCCCAAGGTCTCCGCCTGATCCACATGGGCACTCCACTGACCGCTGGGAACAGTCGCGTCAAGGAGGCTCGCAAGTTGAGCCGCCGCTCGGTACGCACCGAGCGGCGGCTCTTCCTCGCTGACGGCCCGAAGGCCGTCGAGGGGGCCCTCTCCGTCGAGGGTTGCGTCGTCGAGGTCTTCGCGACGCCTGCTGCGCTCGAGCACCACGCGACCCTGCTCACCGGCGCCGACGTCACCTTGGTCGACGACCGCGCGCTCGCCTCGCTGTCGGACTCGGTGAGCCCCGCTGGCGTGGTGGCGGTATGCCGCCACCTCGACGCCCCGCTGCAGCACGTCGTCACCGCGTCCCCGCGGCTGCTCGCCATCTGCGCCGACGTCCGCGACCCCGGCAACGCCGGCACCGTGATCCGCACCGCTGACGCGGCGGGCGCCGATGCGGTGGTGCTGGCCGGCCAGTCGGTGGACCCCTACAACCCCAAGACCGTGCGCGCCACGGTCGGCAGCCTGTTCCACCTGCCGTTCGCGATCGCACCGGACCCGGCTGCGGCAGTCCGTGCCGCACAGGCCCGCGGGCTCACTGTCCTCGCCGCCGACGGCGGTGGTGAGGACGACCTCTTCGACGTCGACCTGTCCGGCCCGACGGCGTGGCTGTTCGGCAACGAGGCCTGGGGGCTCCCCGACGAGCTCGCGGCGCTGGCCGACCACCGGGTGGCCATCCCCATCCACGGCCGTGCCGAGAGCCTCAACCTCTCCACGGCGGCCGCGGTGTGCCTCTACGCGAGCGCCCGCGCCCAACGGTCGTCGCGATGATCCTCATCGACCCGCCATCGGTGCCCCGCTGGGACCGGTTGTGGTCGCACCTGGCCAGCGACACGTCGTACGACGAGGTGCACGCCTTCGCCGCGGCGCACGGGATCCCGTCGCGCGGCTGGGACCGTGACCACTACGACGTGCCGGCCGACCACTACGACGCCATGGTGGCCGCCGGGGCGGTCCCGGTCGCGTCCCGCGAGCTGGTCCTCGCCCTGCGCGCCGCGGGCCTGCGGCGGCCGAAGGCGCAGTCGCGCGACTAGGGTTGCGGCTGTGACGGACGAGGGTGGCAGACGGGTCGGGAGCGCTCCCAGCAGGCTGCGCTCGCTGGCGGACTCCTACCCCGACGGCATCCTCGGCGCCACCCGCAACGGCGTCGTGACGATCCTCAACGCCCAGGGAGCCGCACTGCTCGGGGTCGACGCCCGGGACGCGCTCGGGATGCCGCTGGCCGACGTGCTCCGGCTGCTCGACCAGGACGGCCGCACCTGGCTCGACGTCAACCGGCCCTTCGACAGCATCTCCATCGTGCGCGCGATGCCGGAGCAGTCGTGGCTGAGCGCTGCCGGTGAGGAGGTCCTCACCACCGCGACGCTGATCCGCAACGAGCCGCTCGCACCGGTGGCGGGGATCGCGGTCGGTCTTCGCAGCGGTCGGGGACGAGCACGGCTGGACCGGGAGCGCTCCGACCTCGTCGCCACGGTGGCGCACGAGCTGAGGTCACCGCTGACCGGCGTCAAGGGCTTCGTGCAGGCGCTGCTGAACCGCTGGGACAAGCTCAGCGACGACCAGCGCAAGCTCATGCTGATGACGGTCAACGCCGACGCCGACCGACTTGCCAGGCTGATCGCAGAGCTCCTCGACGTCGCACGCATCGACACCGGCCGGCTCCAGCTCTACCCCCGGCAGTCGTCTGCGGAGGTGCTGGTGCGCCGGGTCGTCGACTCGATCGAGGCCGGCACGGCCCGCGACGTCGGGCTCGACGTCGAGGACGACCTCCCGGAGGTCTTCGCCGACCCCGACAAGTTCACCCAGGTCGTGACCAACCTCGTGGAGAACGCCGTACGCCACGGTCAGGGCCGGGTCCGGGTTCGGCTCGCCGCACTCCCCGAGCTGCCCGGCGTGCGCATCACGGTCGACGACGAGGGCGACGGAATCCCGGTGGAGCTGCGCCGGCGGGTCTTCACCAAGTTCTGGACGACGGGGGAGTCCGGTGGCACCGGGCTGGGGATGTACATCGTCGGCGGTCTGTCACGCGCCCACGGTGGGTGGGTCACGATCGACGACGCTCCCGGCGGTGGCGCGCGGGTGATGGTCGACTGGCCGAGCGTGGACCGGCGCGAGGACTGAGCCTCCACACAACCTTCACGAGTCGTCCCCGCCTCCACCCCGGTCCGGCTCCTAGGGTCGGTGCATGACGTCACGCAGGGCCCTCGTGGTCGAGGACGAGCGCACCATCAACGATGCGCTCGCCGACCGGTTGCGGGCCGAGGGATACACGGTCGACCAGGCTTTCGACGGTCCGTCGGCGGTCGACATCGCCACGGCGAGGCACCCTGACGTGGTGCTCCTCGACGTGATGCTGCCGGGCTACGACGGCCTGGAGGTGTGCCGGCGCATCCAGGCGGACCGGCCGGTGCCGGTGCTGATGCTGACCGCGCGCGACGACGAGGCCGACCTGCTGGTCGGGCTGGGCGTCGGCGCGGACGACTACCTCACCAAGCCGTTCTCGATGCGCGAGGTGGTCGCCCGCGTCTCCGCCCTGCTGCGGCGCGTGGAGCGGGCCGCCGCCCTGGTCGACCAGCGTCCCGCGGCGCTGGAGGTCGGCGGTGTGCGCCTCGACCCCGGCACCCGGCGTACGACCGTGACGGGCGAGGCGGTGCACCTCACGCCGACCGAGTTCGACCTGCTGCTCTGCCTGGCCCGCGAGGCCGGGCAGGTCCTCAGCCGCGAGCGCCTGCTGCGCGAGGTGTGGGACTGGGGGGACGCCTGGGCCAGCGCCAGCGCCACCCGCACGGTCGACAGCCACGTGAAGGCGCTGCGCAGCAAGGTCGGGGCCGCGCGCATCCGCACGGTCCACGGGGTGGGCTATGCGTTGGAGGACCTGCCGTGAACGCCCCACCGGCGGGCAGCCCGCTGGACGCCGTGTCGAGCCTGAAGACCAAGCTCGGCCTGCTGGTGGTGGCGTCCGTCGTCACCGCGGTGCTGCTGACGCTGCTCGGTTCCGCGGCTGACGTCTCGCCGTTGCTCGTCCTGCCGGTCAGCGTGGCGCTCGCACTCGGCGTCACCCAGCTCCTTGCTGCGGGAATGGTGGCGCCCCTGCGGCAGATGACCACCGTCTCCCGGGCGATGGCACGTGGTGACTACTCGGGTCGGGTGCGCACGTCGGCCACCGACGAGGTGGGTCAGCTCGCAGCGGCGTTCAACCGGATGGCCGAGGACCTCGCCACCGTCGACCGGGAGCGGCGCGACCTCATCGCGACCGTGTCCCACGAGCTGCGGACCCCGCTGACAGCCATGACCGCCTTGCTCGAGAACCTCGCCGACGGCGTGGTGCCGCCCGACACCGCCCAGCTGGGCGCCGCGCTCGAGCAGGCGCAGCGGCTGGGTTCCCTGGTCGACGACCTGCTCCAGCTCTCACGGCTCGAGGCGGGGGTGGTCGACCTCGACCGTCGCGAGATCCACCTCCGCGCTCTCGTCGTCGATTCAGTGGCCCAGGTGGTGTCCGCCGGTCGACCCGGGAGGTACGACGTCGAGGTCGCCGATGACCTGCGCGTTCGCGCCGACCCGGCGAGGCTGCGCCAGCTGCTCGTCAACGTCCTCGACAACGCCGGTCGTCACGCACCGCCCGACACGCACGTGCGGGTCAGCGCCGGCGCGGTCGCCGACGGGTGGTGGCTCGAGGTCACCGACAGCGGTAGGGGAGTGGCGCCCGAGGACCGCGAGCGGGTCTTCGCGCGGTTCGGCACCGACGGCGCCGGTGGCACCGGCCTCGGTCTCGCCGTGGCCCGGTGGGTCGCCGAGCTGCACGGCGGCACCCTGCGCTTCCTCGACCCACCCGCCGGGCGGGGCGCCCGCCTGCGTCTCGCCGTGCCCACACCTCTTCCAGCCGGTCCACGGTGGACCACTCCCACGACGACACAGGAGACTCCGATGACCGCGACCACCCGGCCCGCACCGCCGTCGCCTGACGACCTGGCGGTCGGCGGCACTCCGCCGTCCGGGCTCGACCAGCTGTTCGGCAGGTTCTGGCCCGAGTCCGGGATCGGCTCGGGCCTGGCGACCGTCGCGGCCGCCGCAGCAGCCGGGCTCGTGGCCGGACTGGCGCTGTCCCTCACCGCGGTCGGCGTGACCTGGACCCTCGTGGCAGTGACGAGCGGTGCGGCTGCTCTCGCGACCGCGCGCCGACGGCGCGAGACGTGGACCGTCCTGTGCAGCGTCCTGGCCCTGCTGCTCGTCCTGCCGATGACCCTCCTCGACGCCTGGTGGGTGCAGGCGCTCGGGCTGATCTCCGCCACGGCCGTCTTCCTGTGCGGCATGACCGGTGCTCGCACGGTCCCCGGGATCCTGCTCTCGGGCATCGCGTGGCCGCTCGCCTCGCTGCGGGGGCTGCCGTGGTTCGGTCGGTCGCTCCGCATCGCCGGCACCGGGTCCCGCACGCCCGCCCTGGTGCGTACGGCGGTGTGGTCGTTGCTGGGGCTGGGCGTCTTCGGCACGATCTTCGCCAGCGCCAACCCCGTCTTCGGGTCGTGGGTCGACCAGCTGGTGCCGACCCTGAGCTTCAACGACGTCGTCGGCCGGCTGTTCCTGGCCGGGTTCGTCTTCGCCGCCACCCTCGGCGCCGGCTACCTCGCGCTCAACCCCGCCCGGGTGGAGGTGCTCGCTGACCGGCGGGTGACCCCGCTGGCCAACCGCTTCGAGTGGCTCGTGCCGGTGCTCGTCGTCGACGCCGTGTTCGTGGCGTTCATCGCGGCCCAGGCGCGTGCCCTGATCGGCGGGCGCGCCTACATCGAGGCGTCCACCGGACTGACGTACGCCGACTACGTCCACCAGGGCTTCGGACAGCTCACCCTGGCGACCGCGCTCACCGTGCTCGTGGTGTGGGTGGCGTCGAGGCGGGCGGGGGAGGCCCCCGCTGACCGCCGCTGGATGTTCGCCTCACTCGGCCTGCTCTGCGCACTGACCCTCCTCGTGGTCGCCTCTGCGCTGCGAGGCATGGGCGTCTACCAGGACGCCTACGGCTTCACCACCTTGCGGCTCTTCGTCGACGTCTTCGAGGGATGGCTGGGCTTCGTGGTGCTCTCGATCATGGTGGCCGGCGCGCTCGGCCTCGGTCGTTGGCTGCCGCGGGTGGCGCTCGCGTCCGGGGCGGTCGCGCTGGTCGGGTTGGCGGCGATCAATCCCGACGCGTGGGTGGCCGGGCGCAACCTCGACCGTTACAAGTCCACGGGCGCACTCGACCTCTACTACCTGCAGTCGCTGTCGGCCGACGCCGCCCCCGTCATCGTGGAGCGCCTTCCCGCGGAGGTGGCGCGGTGCGTGCTCCGCACACTGCCGCTCAGCTCGCTGGACCCCGAGGCCCTCGACGACGTGCGGGCGTGGAATCTGTCCCGGTCACGGGCGCAGGACGCTGTTCGCCGGATCGGTGTGCTTCCGGGGTTCCCTGCGCCTGAGGACGAGTGCGCCGATGTGTGGAACAGGTTCGCCGAGTAACCTAGGGGCGTGGACACGTGCTTGCGATTTCTGCGCCCCGGACCTGGTCCGTCGGGCAGCTGACGTCGTGGGTCCGGGGAGTGCCCCGTCCGACCCGATGCCCCTCCACTTCTAGACTCTGCGGCGTCCTTGTGCCGCCGCGCGAAAGGGAGCCATGTCCGGCCCCAACACCGACTACGACCCCGTCGAAGTGACCCCGCTCAAGTCCGAGGAGGTCGAGGCGATGCGCGAGGCGGCACTGGCCGCCATCGCCGGCGCCGCGGACCTCGATGCCCTCAAGCAGGTGCGCCTGGACCACGCGGGCGACCGCTCGCCGCTGGCACTGGCCAACCGCGAGATCGGCGCCCTGCCACCGCAGGCCCGCAAGGAGGCCGGCCAGCGCGTCGGCCAGGCCCGCGGCGCGATCAACCAGGCCCTCGCTGCCCGCCAGGTCGTGCTCGAGGCCGAGCACGAGGAGCGCATGCTCGCCGAGGAGACGGTCGACGTCTCGCTGCCCACGACGCGGCGCCCACGCGGCGGGCGTCACCCACTGACGCTCCAGTCCGAGCTCATCGCCGACCTCTTCGTCGCCATGGGCTACGAGGTCGCGGAGGGCCCCGTCGTCGAGGCCGAGTGGCTGAACTTCGACGCCCTCAACCTCGGTCCCGACCACCCGGCCCGCACGATGCAGGACACCTTCTGGACCGAGCCGGCCGACCATCACGTCGTGCTCCGGACGCAGACCTCGCCGGTGCAGGCGCGCACCATGCTGACCCGCAGGCCCCCGATCTACGTCGTGTGCCCGGGTCGGGTCTTCCGCACCGACGAGTACGACGCCACGCACTCGCCGATGTTCCACCAGGTCGAGGGCCTCGTCGTCGACGAGGGCATCACGATGGCGCACCTGAAGGGCACGCTCGACCACTTCGCCTCCCAGCTCTTCGGCGACGGCATCACCACCCGCTTCCGCCCGTCCTACTTCCCCTTCACCGAGCCGTCGGCCGAGGTCGACGTCAAGTGCTTCGTGTGCCTGGGAAGCGGGACGGGCGTCGACTCCGACGCCTGTCGCACCTGCCGCGGCGAGGGCTGGATCGAGTGGGGCGGCTGCGGTGTCGTCAACCCGCGCGTGCTCGTCGCCTGCGGCGTCGACCCCGAGGTCTACAGCGGCTTCGCCTTCGGCATGGGCATCGACCGCTCGTTCATGTTCCGCCACAACCTGGAGGACCTGCGTCCGCTCTTCGAGGGCGACGTCCGGTTCAGCAGCGCATTCGGCACCGAGATCTGAGAGGGGAGAACTGAGATGAAGGCACCCCTGTCCTGGATCCTGGACCACGTCGACGTACCCGCTGGCACGACGACCGACGAGATCACCGACCGGCTGACCCTCACCGGGCTCAAGCTGGAGGCGATCGAGAGCCCCGGACGTGACATCACCGGGCCCCTGGTCGTCGGTCGTGTGCTCACCATGGAGCCCGAGCCCCAGAAGAACGGCAAGACCATCAACTGGTGCACCGTCGACGTCGGGGACGCCAACGGCACCGGTGAGCCGCAGGGCATCGTCTGCGGCGCCCACAACTTCGCGCCCGGCGACCTCGTCGTCACGGTCCTGCCCGGCGGCGTGCTGCCCGGCGGGTTCGAGATCGGCGCCCGCAAGACCTACGGCCACCTGTCGGCCGGGATGATCTGCTCGGCCCGCGAGCTCGGCCTGGGGGAGGACCACGACGGCATCATCGTGCTCCCCGCCGACGCCGGCTCGCCCGGCGAGGACGTACGCCCCCTGCTCGGTCTCGACGAGGAGACCATCGAGTTCGAGATCAACCCCGACCGCGCCTACGCGCTGTCGATCCGCGGCATCGCCCGTGAGGTGCTCGTCTCGGTCGAGGGTGCGACCGGCTTCCGCGACCCGGCGCTGCGCGACACCCCGGCCGCCAACGGCGAGGGCCACCCGGTCGTGGTCGAGGACGCCGAGGGCTGCCCGGTCTTCGTCGCCCGCACGGTCACCGGCTTCGACCCCACCGCGCCCACCCCGGACTTCATGGTGCGCCGGATCACCGCGGCCGGCATGCGCCCGATCTCGCTGGCCGTCGACGTGACCAACTACGTCATGCTCGAGACCGGCCGTCCCATCCACGGCTACGACGCCGACAAGGTGCAGGGCGCCCTCGTCGTACGCCGTGCGCGCGACGGCGAGCGGCTCACCACCCTCGACGGCGCCTCCCGCACGCTCGACCCGGGCGACCTGGTCGTCACCGACGACTCCGGGATCATCGGGCTCGGCGGAGTCATGGGCGGTGAGACGACCGAGATCTCGGGCGCGACGACGTCGATCCTCGTCGAGGCCGCGCACTGGGACGCCGTGTCGATGTACCGCACCGGGCGGCGCCACAAGATCACCTCCGAGGCAGGCAAGCGCAACGAGCGCGGTGTCGACCCGACCATCTGCGAGGCAGCCGCCGATCGCGTCGTCGAGCTGCTGGTCGAGCACGGCGGTGCCCAGGCGCACCCCGGCGTCACCGTCGTCGGGTCCGCACCGGCCATCGCGCCCGTCGAGGTCAGCGGGGACCTGGCCGCCCGCGTGTCCGGCATGGACATCACCGAGGAGCGCAGCGTCGAGTGCCTGCGCGCCGTCGGGTGCGAGGTGACCGGCTCGGGCACGCTCTCGGTCATCCCGCCGCCGTGGCGCCCCGACCTCACCGACGCCCAGGACTTCTCCGAGGAGGTCATCCGCCTCGTCGGCTACGACCTGGTCCCGTCGGTGCTCCCGACACCGCCCTCGGGCCGGGGCCTCACTCGGCCGCAGCAGCTGCGCCGCCGGATCGGTCGCACCCTCGCGGGAGAGGGCTTCGTCGAGGTCGTCACGTTCCCGTTCATCGGCACCGAGGACCTCGACGCCCTCGGTCTGGCCCCGGACGACCCGCGCCGTGACGTGCTCCGGCTGTCCAACCCGCTGAGTGCGGAGGCCGGCTACATGACCACGACGCTCCTGCCGGGCGTGCTGCGTGCGGCCGGCAAGAACGTCGGGCACGGCACCACCGACCTCGCGATCTTCGAGACCGGCACGGTCACCCTGCCCCGGCACAGCGGTCCCGCCGCGATCCTGCCGGTCGACCGCCGACCGACCAAGGAGGAGCTCGCCGCGCTCGACGCAGCGCTCCCCGCACAGCCGCTGCACCTCGCCGTCGTCGCGGCCGGCGACGCGGTCGCGGGCGGCTGGTGGGGCGCGGCGCGTCCGGTCTCGTGGTCCGACGCGGTCGACGCGGTCCGCTCGGTCGCCGACGCGCTCGGGCTCGAGGTCACCGCCGCTGCCGTCGAGCTGGCGCCCTGGCACCCCGGCCGCTGTGCCGAGCTGTCGGTCGACGGTGAGGTCGTCGGGCATGCCGGCGAGGTGCACCCGAAGGTGTGCGACGCCTTCGGCCTGCCCCGGCGCACGGTCGCGGCGGAGGTCGACCTCGACCTGCTCATCGCTCGTGCGGTCCACCTGCGCCAGGCGCCGGCCTTCTCCTCCTACCCCGTCGCCAAGGAGGACGTCGCGCTGGTCGTCGACGACTCGGTGCCGGCCGCGGAGGTCGAGGCGGCTCTGCGCGAGGGCGCGGGCGAGCTGCTGGAGTCGATCCGGCTCTTCGACGTCTACACCGGCGAGCAGGTCGGTGACGGGAAGAAGTCGCTGGCCTTCGCCCTGCGCTTCCGCGCTGCCGACCGGACCCTCAAGGAGGGTGAGTCAGCCGCCGCACGCGACGCAGCGGTGGCACTCGCCGCCGAGCGGACCGGCGCCGTCCAGCGGAGCTGATCGCGCCGGGCGCTCCCACGCGCCTTCGGGCCGGGCGGTCGACCACGCCGTCCGGCTCGACGTCCTCGCAGGGAACGGCAGATCGGCCACCCCGTTTCCGCATGCAATACGGTGCAATGTATAGTCATGCATATGTCCGCCACAGTCGCCGTTGCCGGAGCCAGTGGGTACGCCGGGGGTGAGGTGCTGCGCCTCCTCCTGGGCCATCCCGACGTCGAGATCGGCGCGCTGACCGCCGGCTCCAACGCAGGTGAGCGCCTCGGCGCGCTGCAGCCGCACCTGCTGCCGCTGGCCGACCGCGTCCTGGCCGACACCACGCTCGAGTCCCTGGCCGGGCACGACGTGGTCTTCCTCGGCCTCCCGCACGGCCAGTCCGCGGCCATCGCGCAGGCGCTCGGGGACGACACCGTGGTCATCGACTGCGGCGCCGACTTCCGGCTGACCGACCCGGGGGAGTGGGAGGCGTTCTACGGCGGCGAGCACGCCGGCTCCTGGCCCTATGGTCTCCCCGAGCTGCCGGGACAGCGCGAGCTGCTGCGTGGAGCGCGGCGCATCGCGGTGCCCGGCTGCTACCCCACCGTCTCGACGCTCGCCATCGTCCCGGCGCTGTCGGCCGGGCTGGTGGAGGCCGACGTCACCGTCGTGGCGGCGTCCGGCACGAGTGGCGCGGGCAAGGCCGCCAAGCCGCACCTGCTCGGCAGCGAGATCATGGGCAACGCCAGCGCCTACGGCGTCGGCGGGTCGCACCGGCACACCCCCGAGATCGTGCAGAACCTCAGCGGCGTCGCCGGCTCGCGCGTGAAGGTCGGCTTCACGCCGCTGCTGGTTCCCATGTCGCGGGGCATCCTCGCCACGGTCCAGGCGCCGCTCCTCGACGGAGTGGGGGAGGCCGAGGTCCGCGCCGCCTACGAGACGGCGTACGCCGACGAGGCGTTCGTCCACCTGCTCCCCGAGGGCCAGTGGCCCCAGACGCAGTCGGTGCTCGGCTCGAACGCCGTGCAGGTCCAGGCCTGCGTCGACGAGCGCGTACGCCGCCTCGTCGCGGTGGCCGTGGTCGACAACCTGGCCAAGGGCACTGCGGGCGCCGCCGTCCAGTGCATGAACCTCGCTCTCGGCCTCGACGAGGCCACCGGGCTCTCCACGATCGGACTCGCACCATGACCGCACGCACCCACGAGATCGAGCAGTTCCCCGAGACCCTCGCGGTGGTGCGGCTCGCGCCCGGCGCGGAGATCCCCGAGTGGGCCGAGTCGTCCTCGATCTTCTCGATCACCGCGACCGGCGACGAGACCTCGCTCGTGTGCGCTGCGCGCAGCGTGCCGACGAAGTCGGTGCACCGCGGCCCGTTGACGGCGTTCGCCGTCAAGGGTCCGCTCGACCTCGACCTCGTCGGCGTGCTCCACGGCCTGCTCGGGCCGCTCGTGGAGGAGGAGGTCAGCGTCCTGACGCTCTCCACCTACGACACCGACTGGATCCTCGTGGCCAGGGACGACGCGGAGCGCGTGGCGGAGGCATGGCGACGACAGGGCCACACCGTCGCCCCCGCCGTCCCGTCCCGGAAGAAGAAGTCATGACCGTCACCCACCCCGCCGGCTTCACCGCCGCCGGCGTCGCCGCGGGACTCAAGTCCACCGGCGCCCGCGACCTCGCCCTCGTCGTCAACCAGGGGCCGACCTACGACTCCGCCAGCGTCTTCACCGCCAACCGCTGCAAGGCCAACCCGATCCTGTGGAGCCAGGAGGTCGTCAAGGACGGTGTCGTGCGCGCGGTCGTGCTCAACTCCGGCGGCGCCAACTGCTACACCGGCCCGGAGGGCTTCCAGACCACGCACGCGGTGGCCGAGAAGGTGGCCGACGGGTTGGGCATCGGCGCGATCGACGTCGTCGTCTGCTCGACCGGGCTGATCGGCCTGGCCAACGACCGCGACGACCTGCTCGCAGGCGTCGAGGCCGCCACCGCCGCGCTGTCCCCGGACGGCGGTGCCCTCGCGGCGGAGGCGATCATGACCACCGACTCGGTCAGCAAGAACACCGTCGTCGAGGGCGCCGGGTGGTCGATCGGCGGCATGGCCAAGGGCGCCGGGATGCTGGCGCCCCAGCTCGCCACGATGCTGGTCGTCCTCACCACCGACGCGGTCGTGCCGGCCGCCGACCTCCACGCCGCCCTGCGCGCCGCCACCCGGGTCAGCTTCGACCGGCTCGACTCCGACGGCTGCATGTCGACCAACGACACCGTCACGGTGATGGCCAGCGGTGCCAGCGGCATCACCCCCACGCCGGAGGACTTCACGGCCGCGCTCACCCAGGCGTGCACCGACCTCGCGATGCAGCTGCTCGAGGACGCCGAGGGCGCCGACCACGAGATCGCCATCACCACGCTCCACGCCGCGACCGAGGACGAGGCCGTCGAGGTCAGCCGCAGCGTCGCGCGGAGCAACCTCTTCAAGGCAGCGATCTTCGGCAACGACCCCAACTGGGGTCGCGTGCTCGCCTCCATCGGCACCACCAGCGCGACCTTCGACCCCGCCGACCTCGACGTCGCCATGAACGGCGTCTGGGTCTGCCGCCGGTCCACCCCCGCCGAGGACCCGGCCACCGTCGACCTCACGCCCCGCGAGGTCAGCGTGACCATCGACCTCAAGTCCGGCGACGCCCGCGCGACCGTCTGGACCAACGACCTCACCCACGCCTACGTCCACGAGAACAGCGCCTACAGCTCATGAGTGACGAGATGACGAACCAGAACCCCCGACGCCCCGACCCCGCCAAGGCCCGCACGCTCGCCGCCGCGCTGCCGTGGCTGAAGCGCTA
Organism: Nocardioides furvisabuli; assembly: GCF_021083185.1. GTDB lineage: Bacteria > Actinomycetota > Actinomycetes > Propionibacteriales > Nocardioidaceae > Nocardioides > Nocardioides furvisabuli. The sequence goes on from NZ_JAIGQB010000007.1 coordinate 192,253, forward strand.
CCACGGCCAGACGATCGTGGTGAAGTACGGCGGCAACGCGATGACCGACGACGCGCTCAAGGTCGCGTTCGCCGAGGACATCGCCTTCCTGCGCTTCGCCGGCTTCAAGCCGGTCGTGGTCCACGGCGGCGGTCCGCAGATCTCCCGCATGCTCGACAAGCTCGGCATCGAGTCGGAGTTCCGCGGCGGCCTGCGGGTCACCACCCCCGAGGCGATGGACGTCGTCCGGATGGTCCTGGTCGGGCAGGTCCAGCGGGAGCTGGTCGGCCTGATCAACCAGCACGGCGCGCTCGCCGTCGGCCTCTCCGGTGAGGACGCGGGACTCTTCACGGCCGAGGCGACCAACACCATCGTCGACGGCGAGGAGGTCGACCTCGGACTGGTCGGCGAGGTCGCCCGTGTACGCCCCGAGGCGGTCCTCGACCTCATCGAGGCCGGCCGGGTGCCCGTGGTCAGCTCGGTGGCCCCCGACGTCGACGGCGTGGTCCACAACGTCAACGCCGACACCGCGGCCGCCGCGCTCGCCATCGCGCTCGGTGCCGAGAAGCTGCTCGTCCTCACCGACGTCGAGGGCCTCTACCGCGACTACGGCAACTCCGACGACCTCATCCAGGAGATCAGCCCGGAGGCGCTGGGGGAGATGCTGCCCAGCCTCGACGCGGGCATGGTCCCGAAGATGCGGGCCTGCTACGAGGCGGTCACCGGCGGCGTGCCCCGCGCGACCGTGGTCGACGGCCGTGAGCCGCACTCGGTGCTGCTGGAGATCTTCACCGACGAAGGCGTCGGCACCCAGGTGCTGCCCGGTGTCGCGACGCGGATGCGCAAGCCCTACGCGCCCCAGGACGAGTCATGAGCATCCAGGAGCGCTACACCGGCGCCGTCATGAACACCTTCGGCCCGCCGGCGCTGGCGCTGGTCCGTGGCCACGGTGCGCACGTGTGGGACACCGACGGCAAGGAGTACGTCGACCTGCTGGGCGGCATCGCCGTCAACGCGCTCGGCCACGCGCACCCGGCGCTCGTCGAGGCCGTGACCGCCCAGCTCTCGACCCTGGGCCACGTCTCCAACTTCTTCGCCACCGAGCCCCAGGTCGCCCTCGCCGAGCGGCTGCAGGCGCTGCTCGGCTGGGACGAGTCGCGCGTCTTCTTCAGCAACTCCGGCGCCGAGGCCAACGAGGCCGCGATCAAGCTGACCCGGCGCACCGGCCGCACCCGGATCGTCGCTGCCGAGGGCTCCTTCCACGGTCGCACGATGGGCGCGCTGGCGCTCACGTCCAAGGCGGCCTACCGCGAGCCCTTCGAGCCGTTGCCCGGTGACGTCACGTTCGTCCCGTTCGACGACGTCGCCGCCCTGGCGGACACGGTGGACGACACCGTCGCCGCCGTCGTCCTCGAACCGATCCAGGGGGAGGCGGGCGTCGTCGTCCCGTCCCCGGACTACCTCCTCGCCGCGCAGCGGATCGCACACGAGCACGGGGCCCTGCTGTGGCTCGACGAGGTGCAGACCGGCATCGCCCGCACAGGTGCCTGGTTCGCCCACCAGCTGGTGGACGGGGTCGAGCCCGACGTCGTGACGCTCGCCAAGGGCCTCGGCGGAGGCATCCCCATCGGGGCCACTGTCGCTCGGGGACGGGCCGCGACGCTGCTCCAGCCCGGCAACCACGGCACCACGTTCGGCGGCAACCCCGTCGCGTGCGCTGCCGCGCTCGCCGTGCTCGACACCGTCGTGGCCGAGGGCTTGCTCGCCGCAGCGACCGAGCGCGGCGACCGGCTCGCCGAGCTGCTCGCGAGCCAGGCCGGGGTCGTCGAGGTCACCGGGGCCGGCCTGATGCGCGGCGCCGAGCTCGACGGACCGTACGGCGTCCACGCGGTGGCCACGGCCCGCGACGCGGGCTTCATCCTCAACGCGACGGGACCCTCACGCCTGCGCTTCGTGCCGCCGCTGGTCCTCACCTCCGACGACCTCGACGCGCTCGGGCGCGCCCTGCCCCAGATCCTCGAGTCCGCCCGGACCGCAGCACAGGAGACCACCCGATGACCCGCCACTTCCTCCGCGACGACGACCTCTCGCCCGCCGAGCTGCTCGACGTGCTCGACCTGGCCGACGCGATGAAGGCTGACCAGTTCGGGCACAAGCCCCTCGCCGGCCCGCACACCGTCGCGCTCGTCTTCGACCGCCCGACCCTGCGCACGCAGGTGTCCTTCGTGGCCGGCATCGCCGAGCTCGGCGGCAACCCGATGACCGTCGACGGCGGGCTGGCGGCCATGGGATCGCGCGAGGGCGTCGAGGACGTGGCCCGCGTGCTGGGGCGCCAGGCTGCGGCGATCGTGTGGCGCACCGCCCACCAGAGCGACGTGGTGACGATGGCCGACCACGCCGGCGTACCCGTCCTCAACGCGCTCACCGACGAGTTCCACCCCTGTCAGCTGCTCGCCGACCTGCAGACGGTGCGCGAGCACAAGGGTCGCCTCGCCGGCGTCCGCGCGGCGTTCGTCGGCGACGGTGCCTGCAACATGGGGAACTCGTGGGTGCTGGCCGGCGCGTCGGCCGGGATGCACGTCGTCGTCGGCGCGCCCGACGGCTTCGCCCCCGACGCCACGGTGGTGGCCCAGGCACGTGAGCTGGCCCAGCAGACCGGCGGTTCCGTCGAGATCACGACCGACCCCGTCGAGGCCGTCGGCGGCGCCGACGTGGTCATCACCGACTCGTGGGTCAGCATGGGCCGCGAGGAGGAGTCGCAGGGCCGCCTCCGCGTCTTTCCGCCCTACGGCGTGACCGAGGACCTCCTGGGCCACGCTGCGGCGGACGCCATCGTCATGCACTGCCTGCCCGCCTACCGCGGCAAGGAGATCGCCGAGTCCGTCATCGAGGGTCCGCAGTCGGTCGTGTGGGACGAGGCCGAGAACCGGCGCCATGCCCAGAAGGCCGTCCTCACCTGGCTCCTGGAGCACCCGTGAGCGCGATGACCCCGCTGACCAAGGGCGCGCGGCACCAGCGGATCATCGACCTCGTGACCTCCCGTCCGGTGCGCTCCCAGACCGAGCTCGCCGACCTGCTGGCCGGCCTCGGCGTACGTGTCACCCAGGCCACGCTGAGCCGCGACCTCGTCGAGCTCGACGCGGTCAAGGTCCGCGGCGCCGACGGCGCCCTGGTCTACGCCGTCCCCGGCGAGGGCGGCGACCGCACGCCCACGGCCCCGCGCGACTCCGCCGCCGGACGGGACCGGCTCGCCCGGTTGTGCGCCGAGCTGCTCGTCAGCGCGGAGGCGAGCGCCAACCTCGTCGTGCTCCGCACCCCGCCGGGCGCCGCCCAGTTCCTCGCCAGCGCCTTCGACAAGGCCGACCTCGGCGACATCCTCGGCACGATCGCCGGCGACGACACCCTGCTCGTCATCGGGCGCGACCCGCTCGGCGGGGACGCCCTCGCCCAGCGGTTCCTCGACCTGGCCAACCACCCGCACCACACCACCACCTCTGCAAAGGACGTCCTGTGAGCAAGGTCCTCACCTCCCTCCCGGTCGGCGAGCGCGTCGGCATCGCCTTCTCAGGAGGCCTCGACACCTCGGTGGCGGTCGCCTGGATGCGCGAGAAGGGTGCGGTGCCGTGCACCTACACCGCCGACATCGGGCAGTACGACGAGCCCGACATCTCCGGCGTGCCTGCCCGCGCCAAGGAGTACGGCGCCGAGGTCGCGCGCGCCGTCGACTGTCGCGCCTCGCTCGTCGAGGAGGGCCTGGCCGCGATGGCCTGCGGCGCCTTCCACATCCGTTCCGGCGGTCGCACCTACTTCAACACCACGCCGCTCGGTCGTGCCGTGACGGGGATGATGCTGGTCCGCGCGATGCACGAGGACGGCGTCGACATCTGGGGCGACGGCTCGACCTTCAAGGGCAACGACATCGAGCGGTTCTACCGTTACGGCCTGCTCGCCAACCCCGAGCTGCGCATCTACAAGCCGTGGCTCGACGCAGACTTCGTCCACGAGCTCGGCGGTCGCGACGAGATGAGCCAGTGGCTCACCGAGCGGGACCTGCCCTACCGCGACAGCAAGGAGAAGGCCTACTCCACCGACGCCAACATCTGGGGTGCCACCCATGAGGCCAAGACCCTCGAGCACCTCGACGTCTCGCTGGAGACCGTCGAGCCGATCATGGGCGTGAAGTTCTGGGACCCCACGGTCGTGATCGACACCGAGGACGTGACGATCCGCTTCGACCAGGGCCGGCCCGTGGCGATCGACGGGCAGTCCTTCCCCGACGCCGTCCAGCTGGTGCTGAAGGCCAACGAGATCGGCGGGCGCCACGGGCTCGGCATGTCCGACCAGATCGAGAACCGGATCATCGAGGCCAAGTCCCGCGGCATCTACGAGGCCCCCGGCATGGCGCTGCTGTGGATCGCCTACGAGCGACTGCTGAACGCGGTGCACAACGAGGACACCATCGAGAGCTACCACAGCCAGGGTCGTCGCCTGGGCCGGTTGCTCTACGAGGGCCGCTGGTTGGACCCGCAGGCGCTGATGATGCGCGAGGCGATCCAGCGCTGGGTGGCCTCCCTGGTCACCGGCGAGGTCACGCTCCGGCTCCGGCGCGGCGAGGACTACACGGTCCTGGCCACCGACGGCCCGGCCTTCTCCTACCACCCCGACAAGCTCTCCATGGAGCGGACCGACAACGCCGTCTTCGGTCCGACCGACCGGATCGGCCAGCTCACGATGCGCAACCTCGACATCGCCGACTCACGCAGCAAGCTCGAGCTCTACGCCTCCCAGCCGCAGGACCAGGGCCACGTCCTGGTCGAGAACGGCAACCTGTTCGGTGAGATCGAGCCTGGGGGAGCGGACCGCATCGCTCGGCGCAACGGCGCCGACCAGCTGGACGACGAGGCCCTCGACCACGCGGCGATGGACGTCGGGACCGACTGATGGGCGAGCACGGCACCACCAACGAGGGCTCGCTGTGGGGTGGACGCTTCGCCAGCGGACCGTCGCCCGAGCTCCAGGCGCTGTCGAGGTCGACGCACTTCGACTGGCAGCTCACGCCGTACGACCTCGCGGGCTCGCGTGCGCACGCCAACGCGTTGCACCGCGCAGGCCTGCTCACCGACGCCGACCACGCGGAGCTCCTGCGGGGTCTCGAGGTGCTGGGGGAGAGGTACGCCGCCGGCGACCTGCGCCCGTCCCACACCGACGAGGACGTGCACGGTGCGCTCGAACGCCTGCTGCTCGACGAGGTCGGCACCGAGGTGGGGGGCCGGCTGCGGGCCGGCCGCTCGCGCAACGACCAGGTCGCGACGCTGTTCCGTGCCTACCTCCGCGACCACGCGCGCTCGATCTCCGCGCTGCTCCTCGACCTCGTCGACGTCCTCGCCGGCAAGGCCGAGGCGCACCTCGAGGTCGTCATGCCGGGCCGCACCCACCTCCAGCACGCCCAGCCGGTGCTGCTCGCGCACCACCTCCTGGCCCACGCGTGGCCGCTGCTGCGTGACGTCGGCCGGTTGCGCGACTGGGACGCACGCGTGGCCGACGACTCGCCGTACGGCTCGGGTGCCCTCGCGGGCCAGACGCTCGGCCTCGATCCGTTGGCCGTCGCCGCAGAGCTCGGCTTCTCGGGCTCCTCGGCGAACTCGATTGACGGAACCTCTGCCCGTGACTTCGCCGCCGAGTTCGCGTTCGTGACCGCCCAGGTCGGGGTCGACCTCTCCCGGCTCGCGGAGGAGGTCATCCTGTGGACCACCCGTGAGTTCGACTTCGCCCGCTTGCACGACTCGTGGTCGACGGGGTCGAGCATCATGCCGCAGAAGAAGAACCCCGACATCGCCGAGCTCGCGCGCGGCAAGGCCGGTCGCCTCATCGGCAACCTGGCCGGTCTGATGGCCACCCTCAAGGGACTCCCGCTCGCCTACAACCGCGACCTGCAGGAGGACAAGGAGCCGGTCTTCGACTCCGTCGAGACCCTCGAGTTGCTTCTCCCGGCTGTCACCGGCATGGTCGCGACGCTGACCTTCAACGTCGAGCGCATGGCCGAGCTCGCACCCCAGGGCTTCTCCCTCGCCACCGACGTGGCGGAGTGGCTGGTGCGGGAGGGGGTGCCGTTCCGCGACGCCCACGAGCTCGCCGGTGCCTGCGTACGCCGCTGCGAGGAGCTCGGGTGCGACCTCCCCGACCTGACCGACGACCAGCTTGCGGCCGTCTCGCCGGCGCTGACCCCCGACGTTCGCGCGGTCCTCACCGTCAGCGGTTCCGTCGCCTCCCGCTCGGGACGGGGCGGAACCGCACCGGTCCGCGTGGGGGAGCAGCTCGACGAGCTTCGTTCGGCGAGTGCCGACCATCGTGCCCGCCTGGGCTGAGGGCGACCCCCTCGAGGTCGCCCCGCGACTCCTCGGTGCGGTGCTCACGCACGGGGGAGTCGCGTTGCGGATCACCGAGGTCGAGGCGTACGCCGGCCCGGCCGACCCGGGGTCGCACGCCTTCCGCGGACGTACGCCGCGCAACGACGTCATGTTCGGTCCGCCCGGTCGCCTGTACGTCTACTTCGTCTACGGGATGCACCACTGCGCCAACCTCGTCACCGGAGCCAACGGTGATCCCGGTGCGGTCCTGCTCCGCGCGGGCGAGGTCGTGTCCGGGATCGAGCTCGCTCGGGCGCGCCGCTCGGGCAGTCGCGACCGCGAGCTGGCTCGTGGACCGGCACGCCTGTGCCGCGCGCTGGGCATCGACCTCTCGCACAACGGGTCCGACGTGGACCTCCGGGCGGGGGAGCAGGTGGTCCAGATCAGTGCCGGGCCGCGGGTCGGCCTGCGTCACGCAGCCGATCGTCCGTGGCGGTTCTGGGTCACCGACGACCCGACCGTGAGCACCTACCGTCCAGCCCCTCCGCGTCGCACAGGCCTCTGACCTGCAGTTATGCGTGACGGGCACCCCCGGTTTGTCATGTCGCCCGATCGTCGTCTAATGTTTCACCTGTCGCCGCAAGCGGCGCCGCCTCCTGGCCAGAAGGTCAGATGAAGCGGAAACCAGCTGCGACCACCGAAGCACGAAGTCCCGCCGAGTTTGACGCGGGATGGAGCGCCCGGTAAGTTTCTGCAGGTTGCCCCGCGACCAACCCGGCCAAGCCGGTGAGGAACGGGTGCGTCTGATTCTTGAGAACTCAACAGTGTGTTTGATTAGTCGACGAATTAGTTTGTTATGCCCCGTTGGCTCTTCTGTTCTTGCCCTTTTTTGGGGTTGGGGTGGTTGGGTCGCGGTTTCTTTGACAATGATTCTGACAGATGTCAGTTTTGTTCAGTCAGGGGATGTGGCTCTTATTGATTGTGGCTGGCCTGGCTTTGGTTGGGTTGGTTC
>NZ_JAIGQB010000008.1 GCF_021083185.1 Nocardioides furvisabuli
ACGAGGATCAACGGGCTCATTGGTGGTCGGCACCGCCCCAGCCAGCCAGAAGTGTCACCACCAAACACCCCCTTCGTGTCACCAATGTCCTGATACAGAACTGTCACCGATGTCTTGAAACACGACACTCACCCGGCCAGGAAGGACCAGCGCACCTCGCGCCGGTCGTTGTCGACGTTGAGGTCGACCAGGCAGATGCTCTGCCAGGTGCCGAGGGCCAGCCCGCCGTCGATCACCGGCACGGTGCAGTGCGGCGGCACGATCGCCGGCATCACGTGGGAGCGGCCGTGGCCGGGCGAGCCGTGGCGGTGGCGCCAGCGATCATCGGCCGGCAGCACGTCCTGCAGCGCGGCCAGCAGGTCGTCGTCGGAGCCGGCCCCGGTCTCGATGATCGCGATGCCCGCGGTCGCGTGCGGGACGAAGACCTGGAGCAGACCGTCCCCGCGGCCCGCCACAAAGTCCGCGGCGTCGCGGGTCAGGTCGAGCACCACCTCGTCGGCGCCGGTGCGATAGGTGCGGACCTCACTCTCCATCGCGCAGCGCCTCCTCGATCCGCTCGACCTTGGCGGTGAGCTGCCCGTCGTGGCCGGGGCGGATGTCGGCCTTGAGGACCAGGCCGACGCGCGGGGAGACCTCGGCGACGACGTCGACGGCCCGCTTGACCACGGCCATCACCTCGTCCCACTCCCCCTCGATGTTGGTGAACATCGCGTTGGTCTGGTGCGGCAGGCCCGACTCGCGAACGACGCGTACGGCGGCAGCCACCGCCTCGGTGACCGACCCGCTGGGGTCCTGGGCGACGGGTGAGATGGAGAAGGCGACGAGCATGCGGGCCACGCTAGGACATCGACCTCCAGAGGCGCCCCACGGGTTCAACGTGAGTCACGCCGAGGAGTTCAACCGGGCGCCGCTGTTGCCCCGAGGCCGGTCTCGATACGCCCGCTCGCTGGCGCTCGCGACCTGCTCGATCACCGAGGACCAGGAATCAGGCGTTCGCGCCCTGGCCCGGCAGCGCACCCTGGGGGTCGGGCGTACCCCCCTGGCAGCTCGCGCCGAACTCCGGCGCAGTGTGACCGTCGCCGTACTCCTCGAGGAAGAGGCCGAGCCGCTCGTCATCAGCGCCGTCGAGCGCGAGCTGGGCCTCCCAGACGGTGACGACCACCGGCGACGGCAGGTCCCCGTGGGGCGACATGATGCCGTTGTCGGGCAGCCGGGCGGCGAGCGCGTCGCGGTCGGACTGCGACAGCTCCGGGTCGTGGGTGATCCAGACGGTGCCGTGCTCGAGGTCGTGGACAGCGTTCTCGTCGCGCACCGGCTCGTCGTACACACCGCACGCCAGCCAGATCGGGGCGTGCGCCCCGCCGGCAGGCGGCGTCTGGGGGTAGGTCACGTCGCCAATGGTGTGGGCGCGGTCGTCGATGACGAAGGTCGCGACCTCGCTGAGGTCCAACGCCTGCTGCTCCGCCTCGTCCCCGCGGATCACCCGGTCGACGAGCGGTGCGGCGAGCGCCGCGCCCATCACGAGGGCGGCGCTGACGCTGGCGAGCACGAGCGGCAAGCGGCTCGGACCGGGCATGACCTCTTCCGTGGCGGGCGGCGGCACGTCGTACGAGGTGTCGGGGTCGCTCACGGCGTCAGGCTACCGACGTACGCCCAGCGTCTCGCGCGTCGCGCCGGTCCGGCAGCAGCGTCCGCAACCGGGCGAGGCGGCGGGATCCCTTCCAGGCGGACGGCAGGCGGCCGCCGCCCCCACCGGTGGTGAGGTCGACGGCCGCCTGTGCCCGCGCGAGGAACTCGCGCAAGGTCAGGCCTTGAGCAGGTTCCGCAGGACGTACTGCATGATCCCGCCGTTGCGGTAGTAGTTCGCCTCGCCGGGGGTGTCGATGCGCACGACCGCCTCGAACTCACTGGTCTCGCCGTGCGCCTGGTCGGTGCCGGGGGCCGGCTCGACCTTGACGGTCACGGTCTTCGGCGTGGTGCCGTCGTTGAGCTCGGTGATGCCGGAGATCGAGATGATCTCGGCACCGGTGAGACCCAGGTCGTCGGCCGTCTTGCCCGCGGGGAACTGCAGCGGGATGACGCCCATGCCGATGAGGTTGGAGCGGTGGATGCGCTCGTAGGACTCGGCGATGACGGCCTTCACGCCCAGCAGCGCCGTGCCCTTCGCGGCCCAGTCGCGCGAGGAGCCGGAGCCGTACTCCTTGCCCGCCAGGACGATCAGCGGCGTGCCGGCGGCCTGGTAGTGCTCGCTGGCCTCGTAGACGCTGGTGACCTCGCCGTCGGCGGTGAAGTCGCGCGTCACGCCGCCCTCGGTGCCGGGGGCGAGCTGGTTGCGCAAGCGGATGTTGGCGAACGTGCCGCGGATCATGACCTCGTGGTTGCCACGGCGCGAGCCGTAGGAGTTGAAGTCACGCTGCTCCACACCGTGCTCGGCGAGGTAGCGACCCGCGGGGCTGTCCTTCTTGATCGCACCGGCCGGGCTGATGTGGTCGGTGGTGACCGAGTCGCCAAGCTTGAGCAGCACCCGCGCGCCGACGATGTCGCTGACCGGCTCGGGGTCCTGCGGCATCCCGTCGAAGTAGGGAGGACGACGCACGTAGGTCGACTCGGGGTCCCACTCGAAGGTGTTGCCCTCGGGGGTGGGCAGCGACTGCCAGCGCTCGTCGCCGGCGAAGACGTCCTGGTAGGAGTCGTTGAACATCTCGGAGCTGATCGCCATCGCGATCGTCTCCTCGACCTCCGTCGGGCTCGGCCAGATGTCCTTGAGGAAGACGTCGTTGCCGTCCTGGTCCTGGCCCAGCGCATCGTTGAACAGGTCGAGGTCCATCGAACCGGCCAGTGCGTAGGCGACGACCAGCGGCGGGGACGCGAGGTAGTTCATCTTGATGTCCGGGTTGATCCGGCCCTCGAAGTTGCGGTTGCCCGACAGCACCGAGACGACCGCGAGGTCGGCCTCGTTGACGGCGGCGCTGACCTCGGGGATGAGCGGGCCGGAGTTGCCGATGCAGGTCGTGCAGCCGTAGCCGACGAGGTTGAAGCCGAGCTTGTCGAGGTACGGCGTGAGGCCGGACTTCTCGTAGTAGTCCGAGACGACCTTCGAGCCGGGCGCGAGCGTGGTCTTGACCCACGGCTTGCGCGAGAGGCCCTTGTCGACGGCGTTCTTGGCCAGCAGGGCAGCGCCGATCATCACGCTCGGGTTCGAGGTGTTGGTGCACGAGGTGATGGCCGCGATGGTCACCGCTCCGTGGCCGATCTCGAACTCCTGACCGTCGAGGTTGACCGTCGCCCTGGCGGCGCGGTCCTCGGTGTAGTCGGCCAGCGCCTTCTCGAAGCTCTCCTGCGCCTTGGTGACCTCAACACGGTCCTGGGGACGCTTCGGGCCGGCCAGCGAGGGCACCACGGTCGACACGTCGAGCTCGAGGCGCTCGCTGTAGCGCGGCTCGGCGCTCGGCTCGTGCCAGAGGCCCTGCTCCTTGGCGTACGCCTCGACGAGCGCGAGCTGCTCCTCGGAGCGGCCGGTGAGGCGGAGGTAGTCCACGGTCTGCTCGTCGATCGGGAAGACGGCGATCGTGGAGCCGAACTCCGGGCTCATGTTGCCGATCGTGGCGCGGTTGGCCAGCGGCAGCGCCGAGACGCCCTCACCGTAGAACTCGACGAACTTGCCGACCACGCCGTGCTCACGCAGCATCTCGGTGATCGTCAGCACGAGGTCGGTGGCGGTCGAGCCCTCCGGCAGCTCGCCCGAGAGCTTGAAGCCGACCACGCGCGGGATGAGCATGGAGACCGGCTGGCCGAGCATCGCGGCCTCGGCCTCGATGCCGCCCACGCCCCAGCCCACCACGCCGATGCCGTTGACCATCGTGGTGTGGGAGTCGGTGCCGACGCAGGTGTCGGGGTAGGCGACACCGTCGCGCACCATGACCACGCGGGCGAGGTGCTCGATGTTGACCTGGTGCACGATGCCGGTGCCGGGCGGGACGACCTTGAAGTCGTCGAAGGCGCCCTGGCCCCAGCGCAGGAACTGGTAGCGCTCGCGGTTGCGCTCGTACTCGATCTCGACGTTGCGCTCGAACGCCTGCGGCGTGCCGAAGACGTCGGCGATGACGGAGTGGTCGATGACCATCTCGGCCGGAGCGAGCGGGTTGATCTTCGTGGCGTCCCCGCCGAGCTCGGCCATCGCCTCGCGCATGGTGGCGAGGTCGACGACACAGGGCACGCCGGTGAAGTCCTGCATGATCACGCGCGCAGGCGTGAACTGGATCTCCTGGTCGGGCGCGGCGCTGGCGTCCCAGCCGGCGATCGCCTTGATGTGGTCGGCGGTGATGTCCGCGCCGTCCTCGGTGCGGAGCAGGTTCTCCAGCAGCACCTTGAGCGAGAAGGGCAGGCTCTCGACGTCGAGACCCTCACCCTTCACCGCGTCGAGGCGGTAGATCTCGTAGGACTGTCCGTCCACGTCCAGGGTGCTCTTGGCACCGAAGCTGTCCTGACTGGCCATCAGCCACATCTCCTCGGGAGTTCGCGGGTCTGCGTCCATCTTGCCGTCGCACCCTGAGGTGCGGGAAGGAAGGCGACCCTTAGTTCTGACGTCACAATATCTTGACGTCAAGATATCACAACCGGTCCAGCCTCTGCCCGTGCCCACGCTCCTCCACCTCAACGGTCCTTCCGGCGTGGGCAAGTCGACCCTCACCCGCTCGTGGGCCGGCCGCCACCCCGGCACGCTGCTGTGCGACATCGACGAATTGCGCTCGTGGGTGTCGGGCCGGGGCCTGAGGTCTGGCCGTCTGGCCGTCTGGCCCGGAGTCAGAAGCCGAACAGCTTGCCGAGCGCGGAGAAGAACGTGTTGAACGTCCGGACGATCGGATTGCTCGACCCGCCGGTCGCGGACTTCTGCCAGAAGAGCTGGTGGCTCCCGGTGAACTCGTCGTCGACGAGCGGCGTCCTGCCCCACAGGTAGGGCCAGAACACCTCGGTCCGGTTGACCCCGACGGCGAGCCGGGAGTCGAAGCCCATCACCAGGTTCTGCTCGATCCTGGTGGACCTGCCCCGGGGCGTCGTGGCCACGACGTCGCCGCTGCCCTGGACGATGAGGCTGCCGGTGCCGGCGAACATGATGTAGCGCACCTGCCACGTCGCGAAGGACTGGATGCCCCACCGCCAGCGGGTCTGGAGCTCCGGTGTCCCGATGACGCCGACGACGTGCTTCGGGTGCACGACCACCCCCGGGTGGTCCTCGAAGTCGATGCGCATGAGGTAGGCGTCGGGGCTGTCCGGCGTCGCCAGCGTGGCAGAGGTGCCGCCGCCGTCCCCGGTCACCCGGCTGAGCCCGTAGAGACCCGCCGCGAAGCTGATGAACGGCGACGACCAGTCGTAGAGGAGCCGGCCACGGACGCTGCCCTCCACCGGACGCACGTGCTCCGATCTCGCAGAGAGCACCTGGCCGTCGGCCAGGTCGACGGCCAGCGTCCGCTGCGCGTCGGTGGTGCTCAGGGTCCCGGGCCCGTGCGCGGAGCCGGTCGCGAGGTCGATGCGCCGGTGCACACGAGCGACCAGGGGCATCAGCACGAAGTAGCCGACGACGCGCAGGACGAGGGGCAGGAGCAGGACGAGCAAGGCGATGCCGACCAACCACGGCCACGACCGGGCCCACTGGTCGACCAGCCAGGCCGCACCGGAGTCGCGGGCCGCACGCAGGCTGCGCTGCTCCGCGGTCTTCTGGACGAGCTCGGACTCCGTGTTGTCGATCTGCCGCTCGAGGGTGGACGTCCGGCCGCCGCTGCCCAGACGCAGGAGCTTCTCCTCGCTGCTCAGCTGGGGGTCGCCGAGGATCGCGGCCTGCGCCTGCGCACGGTCGAGGTTCTGCTCAAGCGTGTCGAGCGCCGCGTCGGCCTTCTCGACTGCCTGCTCGGCCGCGTCGCAGGCATCTCCGGGCAGCACGAGGGAGCCGAGCTTCTCCCAGAAGCCGCACACCTCGTCCTCACGATCGCGCAGGCGCTGCACCTCGGCCTGCTTCTCCGAGACGTTCCGGCGCCCGGCCTCGACCTCGGCGGCGATCGAGCTCGTCAGCGACGCGATCGCCGTGCTTCGCTCCTCGGCCGCCCGACGCCTCAGGTCCTCGAGGTCTGCCTGCAGGGCGGCCCGCTCCTCGGTGACCTGCTCCAGCCGCTCCCGGTCGGCGACGGCCTCGCTCACGGTCGGGACGACGGCCTGGACCACGAGGTAGGACAGGAACAGCGCCGCGATCAGGGCGACGAACAAGCCCACCTTCCTCAGGGCGAAGCCGAGGACAACCGCGAGGAGACGCACTTGAGCGATCCTAGGCGAACGGGGACGTGCACCAGGGACGTCGACTCCCACCGGACGTCGGCTGTCCCGACGACCCACGGGTGAAGTCCCTGGTCGCCGTCGCTGCGCTCGACGACGCAGTCGCTCGCCTCGACCAGCTCGGGACCTCGGTCGTCATCCCACCCCGTCCAGGTCGACCGGGCGTGCGGTGTCGCTGGTCGGACCGCTCTCGGGGTGGAAGTCATCCCGGTAGCGCCGCGCGTAGGCGACTCGGACGCGCTCACGGTCTGGCTCCGGCACGTCGGCCGTCTCGTTCATCGCCCGGATCAGCTCGGCCTGGCTCCGGAGGGCCAGCGCGGCACTGGGGCGGTGGAGCCCGGCCAGCGACTGCTCGATGTGGTGCAGCACGTCGAGCAGGTAGATCAGCACGGTCGGTTGCTCCGCCGATGCGATTCTCACCTCGTCGAACGCGATCCCGACGAGCTCCTCGTACGTCGTGGCGTGCGGGACCATCAGGACCAGGCCGTCTCGTCCGGACAACCGGCGAGACGGTGCCTGCCGACTCAGCAGGTCGGCCAGGACCGTGCCGAGGTGAGACATCGCGTCGTGGGCCGTGGTGGGGTCATTGATGCCGGGAGACATGGCCTTCAACGCCACGTCCGAGAGCTGGCGCACACCGTAGGCCATGTCCTGCTGCAACGTCCGGGTCTCCCCCACCATCACCGCTGCTCGGACTGCCTCGGCGATGTCCGCGATGTCGTCGGGGACGGGAGAGATGTGGCAGATCGGCGTGTGCTGGATGGCGTACTGCCCGGCGAAGGTGTCCAAGCGCACCGTCGCTCCGGGCGGCAACACAGACAGGAGCACGTCGTAGTCCACGTTCTGCACCCAGCCGTAGGTGGCGAAGCGCACCGCAGCAGCGCCCTCGGGCAGAGGCGGTGATTCACCCTGCTCGACACCGGACGATTCCGGCTCCGGTTCCGGCCAGGCCGAGCGTGCCTGGGTCAGCACCTCGTCGGTCACGCGGCGCAGGATCTTCGAGACGTCCATGGAGTGAGCCCCATGGTTGATGAAGGCGACGATCGAGAGGATGGAGACGATTCCGAGCACGACTGCGAGCAGGATGGAGACGCTCGGGACGACCGCGTCACCCGCATCCTCCAGCGCCCCTCGAACGGCACGCAGCACGACGAGGCAGTACGTGAACGTTCCGATGACCAGACCCATCACCCGCTTGTTGAACGGGTCGCGGAACATGCCGTGGACGACGCGCGGTGAGTACTGGCTCGACGCGAGCGAGATGAGCAGCAGGCTGACGGAGAACGCGATGCCGGCGAACGTCAGGGTCGCGCCGGCCACCGTGGTCAGCACGGTCCGGGCGCTGTCGACCGTGGCAGTCAGGCGTGGATCGATGCCGGTCACCAGGGCATCGACCACGAGCATCGCTTCGCCGAGAAGGACGCCGCCGATCACGCAGAGCATGGGGACGAAGAAGAGGCTGCTGCGAAGTCGGTCGCCCCAGGCCCTCAGTTGAGACAGCATCTCGCGCTCGTTCCTGTCGCTGGGACCTCGGTCATGGCCACGCGACGGGGCCGGGGCCTCGATGAGGTGGTCTGATCGAGAGTATGCCTCGTTCTGACATGTGCAGATGTCGGCGCTGCGGGGCCGAACGAGTCCCTAACGTCCGGTGGCTGCGCGATGAGCGGCCGGCTCCGCGCATCAGCCGGTCGGCGGGGACGCGGCCTCGACCCCGTCGGCGCCAGCGCATGGCGCGAGGACCCGGCTGCCTCCTCGCGGCGGAAGACGCTGCAGCGACGAGAGCGTCAGTTCGTCCGCGTCGGTAAGGTCTCGTGCTCTCGACCCTGACGGTCGCGCCGATCCAGCAGTGAGGGACTGAGCCATGGGCAAGAAGAAGTCGGGCACTGGCGCGTGGAGTGCCGACCCGCGAGACGCCCTCAGGGCCCACCCGGACTTCGACCTGTTCCAGATGGACCGTGGCGGCACTCCGGGCTGGGAGGACGACAAGGGCGCCGCGAAGAAGTTCGGTGCGCAGCGCGGTGGCCTGCTCAGCGAGCTCCAGGAGCGGCTCTACGCCGAAGGCCGGACAGGAGGCAGTCGGTCGCTCCTGGTGATCGTCCAGGGCCTCGACACTGCGGGCAAGGGTGGCGTCGCCCGGCACGTCATGAGCAAGGTCGACCCTCAAGGGGTGGCTCTGCGCTCGTTCGGACCTCCGACAGAGGAGGAGCAGCGGCACCACTTCCTGTGGCGGATCGAGAAGGAGCTGCCGGCCCCCGGCCTCATCGGCGTCTTCGACCGGTCGCACTACGAGGACGTCCTGGTCGCGCGGGTCGATGAGCTCGTCGCGCCCGAGGTCTGGGAGGAGCGGTACGACGAGATCAACGACTTCGAGGCCGACCTCGTCGCGGGTGGCACCACCGTGGTGAAGGTCGCCCTGATGATCAGCCACGACGAGCAGGGCATGAGGCTGATGAAGCGGCTCGACCGTCCCGACAAGCACTGGAAGTACAGCGCGAGCGACCTTTCCACCCGGCGTCGCTGGGACGACTACCAGGACGCCTACGCCGACGTGTTCCGGCGCACGTCCACTGATGTGGCGCCCTGGTACGTCGTCCCAGCCGACCACAAGTGGTACGCCCGCGTGGCCATCACCGAGATCCTGACCCAGACGCTGATCGACCTGGACCCGAAGTGGCCCTCGGTCCGTTGGGACCCGATGGTCCAGCGGCGTGAGCTCGCACAGACCTTGAGCACCCGAGCACTCGCCGACTCTCTCAGCGAGACCGACGAGCAGGTCGAGAAGTCGATCAAGTCCAACCGCGAAGTGCAGAAGAGGGCCGCCCGGGCCAGCAAGGTCGGCGACGGCTCGGATCCGGTCGCCGACGCCGACGCCACGGCCCGAGAAGCCGAGGCGTACGCGGCTGCTGCCGCCGCGATGGCCGACCAACAGCGCACCCGTCGCCAGAAGGCCGAGTTCCTGGCCGAGCGCGACGGCACCTGACGCACAGCTGTTCAGGGGGACATGTCACCGGAGGCCAGGTCCGGACTGCGGGCGGCGGAGCGACACGGCCTGACGCCGGCCCGCGGAGCGTCCCGCATCACAGCACTCCTGCGCGGTCTTCCTCTGACCGCTCGACCGGTTCATCGTGACTGCCGTGATCACGGCGGCGCCAGGCGATGGCGAGCGCAACGAGCACGACCGCCAACAGCGGCAGCCAGGTCGGCACGTGCGCGGCCCACTCGGTGACCGCCCGCTGCGCGGAGTACTCGACGTCGGTGAGGTCGCCCATGCCGAGGGACCCGGTGAGCCCGGCCGTGCCGTCGTAGCGCAGGAACACCACACCGACGGCGATGAACAGCAAGCCCGCGACCAGTGACGTGGTGTGCACCCGCAGGTGTCCCCACGTCAGGGTGCGGCCACGCAACCACCGGCGGCGGCCGAGCTCGAACCGGTCCCACAGGGCCGCGAGGACGAACAGCGGAGCCGCCATGCCGAGGGCGTACACCGCGAGCAGCGCCCCGCCCTTCCACGGCGAGTCCTGGGTGGCCGCGACGGTGAGGATGGCACCCAGCACCGGGCCCGAGCAGAAGCCCGCTAGCCCATAGACGGCTCCCAGCAGCAGCGTCGACAACCAGCCGTTGTCGCCGCGCGTCGACACCGCCGCTTGGAGCCGCGCGACGCCCGGCACGGCGAATCCACGTCCGGCCAGCTGGAGCACGCCGAGGCCGATGATGCTCCAGCCAGCGATCGTGATCAGCAGCGGCCGGTGACCATAGAACAGCGACGACGCCGCGCTCGCACCGGTGCCGAGCGGCACGAGGGTGATGAGCAGGCCAAGGTAGAACACGAACGTCCGGGCCAGGAGTGCTCGGCGGCTGGCGAACGCGTAGGCGAAGAAGGACGGCAGCAGCAGGGCGCTGCACGGCGACAGCAGCGCCAGGACCCCGGCCGCGAACGCAGCCAGGACTCCGACCTCGCTCATCGACCCGCGCCCCCCGCGTTCTCGGCCACATCGGCGGCCTGCTCGATGGTCTGCTCGAAGACCTCGGTCGGCTGCGCGCCGATGACCGGCACACCGTTGATGACGAACGCGGGCGTACCGGTCACCCCGATGGCCTGCCCCTCGGCGAAGTCCTTCTCGACGGCCTCCTCGTGCTCGGCGGAGCCGAGGTCACCGCGGAACCTCTCGACGTCGAGGCCGATGTCCTCGGCCACCGAGATCAGGTAGTCCTCATCGAGGTTGCCGCTGTTCGGCGGCAGCTGCTCGGCGTACATCGCCTCCTCGAACTCCCAGAACTTGTCCTGGGCGGCGGCTGCACGCCCGCCACGGGCTGCCACGTGCGACTCCTCACCGAGGTAGGGGAAGTCGCGCCACTCGATGCGCAGCGTGCCGTCCTCGACGTACTTCTCGACCAGGGTCGGTTCGGTGTCGCGGGCGAACTTCCCGCAGAACGGGCACTGGAACTCCGAGTAGGCGACCATCACGACCGGCGCGTCGGGCTCGCCCAGCGCCATCGGGTCGCCGGCGTCGCGGCGCACCAGCTCCTCCCACGTCTGCGGCGGCGCGGCCGACTCGGTCGCCGGCGCCGCATCGACAGGTCCGTTCGTCTCGTCGTCACCGCTGCCCTCCACGAGCACGAAACCGAGGGCGAGAGCCGCGACAAGGGCGACGATGAGCGGGACGACGGGGGTCGTGCGCTGTGCAGACACGAGCAGGAACTCCAGACAGGGGGTAGACGGTGGGTGGACGGGGGCAGTCGGGGATCGTCCGCGACGGTCCGGGGCCTCGGGGGAGCTCGGCAGGTTCAGCCGGCGGGTCCAGCCGCGGGCCCAGAGGCCGGCGCGCGGGCCGGCTGCACGGGGCACGACAGCTCGCCGCGCAGTCGGCTGCGCAGTGCCCAGACCAGCAGCGCAACGGCAGCAACCTGCAGGACGGGCTGGAACGGCTCGAACCACGTCATCGCGCCCGCACTGCCCAGGGCGAGAAGGACGAGCTTGTTGCACACCGGGCAGCCGACGGCGAAATAGGTGAGCAGCCCGCCGGCCCAACCACCCCGGCGGCTCGAGGGTCGGTCCGGCTGGACGGGAGCGCGCACGTAGGTCGCCACGAGCAGGCCAGCGAGCAGCGAGGACACCAGCAGCGAGGGCCACGCCCACCAGGTGGCCGGCACCTCGCGTCCGAAGACCGGTGTGTCGATGAGGTCGGTGGGGATGGCGACGACGAGCACGAACCCGGCCGCGGTGGAGAGCGCGACGAGCCAGCGTCGTGCCGGCCAGGTGAGCAGGACCGACCATGGGGTGGTCATGCCGCGCCCGCAGCGACGGGGAGCCCCGCGGTGCGCCACTCCAGCATCCCGTCCTCGAGGCGCCTGGCCTCGACGCCGGCGCCGCCGAGGATGCGCACGGCGTCGTGCGCCATGACGCAGAAGCTGCCGCGGCAGTAGGCCACCACGGCGGGCGTCTCGCGCAACGTGTCCACCTCGGCGCCCAACGTGTCGAGCGGTGCGCTCCGGGCGCCCGGGATGTGGCCGGCCAGGTACTCCTCGGACGGGCGCACGTCCAACAGGGTGACCTCGCCCGCCGCCAGCATCTGCTCGAGCTCCGCGCGCGTCACCAGGCCCACCTCGCCGGATCCGGGCAGATCGAGGTAGACCTCGAGAGCCTGGCTCACGTCGGCGGAGCGTTCCCGTGCGACGCTGCGCATCGCGGCGTACAGCTGGGCCACATCGTCGCCCGCAAGGCGGTAGAACACCTTGGTGCCTTCGCGCCGGGTCCGCACGAGGTTGGCGAGCTTGAGTACCTGCAGGTGGGCCGAGACAGTGCTCATTCCCATCCCGGCGGCACGCGCCAGCGCTTCGACCGTGCGCTCGCCCTGGGCGAGGAGCTCGACCAGCTCGAGCCGCTTGGGGCTGCCGAAGGCCTTGCCGACCACGGCGAGCTCGTCGAAGAGCCGGTTGCGCCTGTCGTCTGATTCCATCAGTCCTCCAAAGATCTTTGGAAGACTATACGGGATGGGCACACGGGCCCTCTCGTCGCGAGCGCTCGCTCCACGCCATGGATCCGCACGGCGTTCCCCACCAACGTCCAGGGCCGGCTGTGGCATATCCGCCGGCTCGCCGACTGATGGATGTCTCACCCCACCGGTTCCGCCGAACCGTGACAACCAAGATCGCCGAGGTCCACGACGCCGACGCCGCGATGAACCAGCTCGGCCACACGTCCAAGGCGGTCACCGAGCGGCACTACATCCATCGACGGCCCGGTCGTGCCCCGAATCATGCGCTTCCTTGCGGAAGAGCGCTCTGACTCCAGGAGCGATGCCGGGTGAACGTGCGTGATGTCGCTCGATGTAGCTCACTTCGGCCGGGTATTGCTGGTGTTTGCGATCAGTAGATGACCACGGCACGGACGCCCTACGTACTCGTCGGCCTCGACCCGGCACCGACCCGGACACGGTGGCGGATCGCATCCGCGAGAGCGTCGGTGGAGTGAGTGTCGCAACCCGAATGGCAGTGGGCACACACCCGAAAGGCCTGACGTCGGGTCTGAGGAAGCGGCGTTGAGAGATTACAGTCGCCCGGATGGGATGGATGATCAGTGCGGCTGGCCTACTCGTTGTCTTGGTGGCGCTGTGGGACATCTTCCACACTCTGTGGCACCCGGGCGGATTCGGCCGGATCGCTCGGTGGGTGTTCCAGCTCGTGTGGTTGGCCACCAAGCACGTGTTGCCCGGCCACAGCCGGCACCTCGCCGGGCCGATCGGAATCCTCGGAACCGTGGCGTTGTGGACCGGTCTGGTGGTGATCGGCTGGACTCTGGTCTACCTGCCCCACATGTCGGACGGCTTCTACTTCGGGTCTGCACTCAGACCCGAGCAGTCTTCCGATGCCCTGACCGCCCTGTACCTGTCGTTGGTCACCGTGGCCACGCTCGGCTTCGGTGACGTCACCCCGGCCGACCCCGTCCTGCGCCTGCTCGCACCGTTCGAGGCGCTTCTCGGGTTCGTCCTCCTGACCGCCGCCATCTCATGGATCCTGCAGGTCTACCCCGCCCTGGGCAGGCGGAGGTCTGTTGCGAAGCGGTTGAGCCTTCTGCAGTCGAGTCATGCGACTGCCGTGGTGGCCGGTGGGGAACCATGCGTCGCTAGCCGCATGCTGGACGCCGTGACCGACGGCACGATCCAGGCCGAGACGGACCTCATGCAGTACGCCGAGTCCTACTACTTCATCGAGGAAGAGGAAGAGCTGTCGCTGGCTGCGTCCCTCCCCCACGCCCTGGAGCTGGCGGAGGCCGGAAGGTCGTCGTCCTCGCGCGAGGTGCAACTCTCAGCCGACATGCTCACAGCGGCCGTCGAGAGCCTTGCCCTGCTGCTGGACCGTGCCTACCTCAAGACCGGGTCCGCGACACCGGAGGTGCTCGCGTCCTACCGCGCCGACCACGGATTCGAGCCCCACGCATGATGACGAAGGCGCGGGGCAGGGCGCTGCCATGACCCTTGACGTGCTGCTCATCGCGACCGGCGCGCTCGGCGTGCTGGTGGCTGCGTTGTCTGCACGAATCAGGCGTCTGCCCGTATCCGAGCCGCTCCTTGCTCTGGTGGTCGGCGTGCTCGTCGGGCCCGAGGTGCTCCGAGCTTTGCCTCTTCCACCGATCACCACCGAGCACGCGAGCGTTCACGACGCGACACGGATCCTGCTGGTGATATCGGTGATGGGAGTCGCGCTGCGCTATCCGTTCGGTTCGGTCCGTGCCCAGCTCCGGCCGGTCTCGATCCTGTTGTTGGTGGCCATGCCGGCCATGACGTTGGTCTCCACAGGCCTGACCGCCGCCATCCTCGGGGTCACGCTGGGCGCTGCGCTGCTGCTCGGGACAGCGATCTGCCCTACCGACCCGGTCCTCGCCTCCAGCGTGGTCACCGGCAAGCCCGCCGAAGAGGACCTACCGGCCCGTGACCGGCAGATCCTCTCCCTGGAGTCAGCCGCCAACGACGGTCTGGCCCTGCCGTTCGTGCTCGCCGCGGTCGCGTTCGCGGGACCGATGACCGCCGGGCAGGCAGTTGCCGAGGCGCTGTGGCAGGTGACGGGCGCTGTCGCCCTCGGCGTGCTCGCCGGTTGGCTCGGCGGTCGAGCCTTGCGGACAGGCGACGAATACGGGGCTGCGTCCCACGGCCCGATGCTGCTGTTCACCGTCCTCCTCGCCCTGCTCGTGCTGGGCCTGTCGGGCGTGCTCCACCTTGACGGCGTGCTCGCAGCGTTCGTCGCCGGCCTCGCCTTCAACCTCACCAGCACCGGCAGCGAGCGGACCGCAGACCTGGAGATCGACGAGGCTGTGAACCGATTCGCGGTCCTACCGATGTTCGTCCTGCTGGGCGCCACCCTGCCTTGGTCCGTGTGGGGCGAGCTGGGGTGGGCGGCGATCCTGCTGAGCGTCGCCGTGCTCTTGTTCCGCCGCATGCCCGTCCTGTTGCTGCTCAAGCGACCCCTGCGTCTGGGCTGGCCGGACGCCCTGTACCTGGGCTGGTTCGGACCCGTCGGAGTCTCGGCGGTGTTCTACCTGACCCTCGAGGCCGAGGAGCTCGGCCTTTCCGACACCGTCATGGGCGCCGGGATCATGATCGTCGTCGCGAGCACCGTGGCCCATGGCGTGACCTCCTCGACCGGCCGGCTGCTCTACCGACGCCTCACGGGCGAGACCGCAACCGGACAGCCAGTGCTCGAGGGTTGACCCTCCGCCACGTGGCCTGCGGTTCCCCATCTGGGGAACCCGTCAGATCGAGAAGACACTCCAGAGGACGCCTGCGCCTATGCCGAGCACGAGGCTGAGAGCCGAGGTCACCACCGCCGCCGTTGCCGACCAAGCACGAGGAACGAACGCTCCTTCTGGCAGGGTCCGCGCGGGGGGTTCCCCTCGGCCGTAGACGGATGCGATCCACCGAAGGTAGTAGAAGAGGCTGATCACGGTGTTGACGAACACCAGCACGGCCAGCCAGGCAAGCCCGCCGTCCCAGGCGGCGGCGGTGGTGGTGAGCTTGCCGGCGAAGACGACGGTCGGTGGGGTGCCGACGAGGCCGAGCAGCGCCACCACGAGGGATGCGCCGAGCCATGGCCGGGCTCGGCCCATGCCGCGGTAGGAGTCGAGGTCGCGCCGGTCGGGGAAGGCGGTCGTCACTGCGAATGCCGCGAGGTTGGTGACGGTGTAGCCGGCGAGGTAGAGCAGCAGGGAGGGCAGGGCGAGGTCGCTGCGCCCGGCGACGGCGACCGGCACGAGGAGGTAGCCGACCTGGCTGACCGTGGACCAGCCGAGCAGGCGTCGGGGGTCGGTTTGCCAGTAGGCGGCGAGGTTGCCGAGCGTCATGCTGGCAACCGCGAGGACGGCGACCAGCAGCGGCCAGGCGAGGGTGTCGGGGAGCATGGCGATGAGTCGGTAGGCTGCGACCATCGCGCCGATCTTGGGCACGGTGGTGAGGAAGGCCGCGACCGCCCCGCCCGCACCCTCGGCGGCATCGGGGACCCAGAAGTGCCCCGGGATGCCGCCGGCCTTGAACATCAAGCCACCCAGCACCGCCACGACGCCCGCCGCGACCACGCCCTGCGGCGCCTCAGCAAGTCGACCGGTGAGGTCGGCGTACGACGTGGTCGCGGAGACTCCGTAGAGCAGCGTGACCCCGAGCAGCAAGAGGATGCCGAACAGGGCACCCAGCAGGTAGGTCTTCATGGCCGCCTCGGCTCCGCGGGGGGTGCGCGCGATGCCGATCAGGCCGTAGAGCGGGATGCTTGCGAGCAGGAACCCGACCACGACGACGAGCAGGTCGTCGGCGCCGGCAAGGACAAGCGTGCCGGTCGTCGAGAACAGGAAGAGTGCGTAGGTCTCGCTCTCCCGTGGCGAGCCGGCGACCTCGTCGGAGGCCAGCGCGAGGACGATCAGCGTCCCGAGGGCGGCGACGATCCGCGCCACTCCGGTGGCGGTGTCGACGGTGAAGGTGCCCTCCATCGCCGGCTGGGCCGGGCTGGGGAGGTCGACCGCGGCCAGGATGGCGGCAGCGACCAGCGCGACCGCGGCGATGGCACGGGTGACCCACTGGCGGGTCCGCGGGAGGAAGGACCCGCTGACCAGGACCGCGAGCCCGCCGAGGAACAGCACGATCTCCGGCAGCAGCAAGAGCGGCCGCATGGCCATGTCGGAGCCCACGGATCTACCTTCCGACGAGCTCGACGGCGACCTCGGCCGCGGGCTCGATCACGGCGAGCAGCGGTCGGGGGAATACTCCGATGAGCAGGGAGAGCACCAGCAGCGGGCCGACCGACCAGACCTCGGCGGCGCGCAGGTCGGTGAAGCCGACCGAGCGGCAGCGGGTCTCGCCGGTGAAGATCCGTTGCAGCGCTCGGAGGAACAGCGCCGCGGTGAGGAGGATTCCGACGAGCGCGATCGCCGTGACGGGGGCGGCGGCGATGCTGCCGGTGAAGATCTGGAACTCCGCGATGAAGCCGGACAGCCCGGGAAGGCCAAGGGATGCGAAGGCACCGACGGCGAAGAAGGCGGCGAATCGGGGGGCGGGTCCGGCCAGGCCGCCGTAGGAGTCCATGTCGTAGGTCGCTGCCCGGTCCTGGAGGACGCCGGCGAGGAGGAACAGCGCACCTGTGATCAGCCCGTGGCTGACCATCTGTGTGACGGCACCGGTGACCGCAATGGACCGTGCCTGCGCGGTGTCGTCCGCGACGAGCCCTGCGGCGCCGACGGCGAGGACGATGTAGCCCATGTGGTTCACCGACGTGTAGGCGACCATCCGCTTGAAGTTCGTCTGGGCCAGGGCCACCAGGGCGCCGTACACGACGGAGACGATGCCCACGACGACGATCACCCACGCCCAGTCCCGCCACGCCTCGGGCAGCATCGGCATCGCGATCCGCACGAATCCATAGGCGCCCATCTTCAGCAGCACGCCCGCCAGGACCGCCGAGCCGATCGCCGGCGCGTCGGTGTGGGCCGGGGGCAGCCAGGTGTGGAACGGCACGGTCGGGGTCTTCACCGCCAGTCCGACCAGGATGGCGGCCAGCACCAGCCCACCGGCAAGCGACGACCCGGCGAGCGGGGTCTGCTCGGCCAGCTCGACCATGTCGAAGGTGTGCGGGTCGGCGGCGATGTAGAGGCCGATGAACCCGACGAGCAGGGCCAGGGAGCCCAGGAACGTGTAGAGGAAGAACTTCATCGCCGACCGGGCGGCGTTGCCGTGACCCCAGCCGGCGATCACGAAGTACATGCCGACGATCGAGAGGTCGAAGAAGACGAAGAAGAGGATCAGGTCGGCGGCGACGAACAGGCCCATGCTGACGCTCTGCAGGAAGAGGAACAGCGCAGCCTGGAGACGCGGCCGGTCGGTCTCGCGCAGCGCAAAGATCGCGCAGGCGAGGAATATCACCGCGGTCATCGCGATCAGCGGCAGGGACAACCCGTCGACGCCGAGGTGGTAGCTGCTGTTCACGCCGGGGATCCACTCGGCCTGCTCCTCAAAGGCGAGTCGTCCGGGCGTGGGCGTCTCGTAGCGCAGCCACGCCGCGACCACCAGGGCGAGGTCGGCGGCTGCGACCGCGACCCATGCCCATCGTACGGCCGTGTCGCCGAGCCGCGGAAGCGCGAGCAGGGCCAGAGCGGCAGCCAGAGGCAGGAAGACGATCAAACTGAGCACGTTCACCTCACCGTGACAAGGAGCAGGACGCCGATCGCGAGCACCGCGACGGCCTGGATGTAGTACTGGTGCAGCTGGCCGGTCTGCGGACGACGTGCGAGCCGGCCGAGGCGGCGCAGCTGCGCAGCGAGCCCCTCGACCGCCCGATCGAACCACCGGTCGTCGTCCCGTGCCGCACCAGCCGCGGCCAGCAAGGACGCCCGGGACGTTGCCTCGACCGCCCCGTCCAGCACCCGGTCGTCGAAGGTCGATGCCCGACGCGCCAGACCGAGCGCGGCCGCGGCGGACCCGGCCACGCCCCGGTCCAGGACGCGGTCGTCGAAGCGCGCCAGCGCCTCTGCCAGCGCGAGGGTCGGGCGTACGACGAGGGCCTGTGTTGCGCGCTCGAGGCCCAGCCAGGCCAGGGCCCAGCCCGGTTCCGGCACAGGACGCCACCACACGAGCGCGAGCACCCCCAGTGCGACCACGACCGACGCAGCCATCTCCGCCCATGTCGGGTGGAGCGGCTCCTCGCCGAGAGCGCGGACGACCGTGTCGCCGAACGGCGGCAGCGCGAGCACGCCGAGGACCACTGCGCCGAGGGCGAGGGCGACCAGCGGCGTCTGCTCCAGCATGCCGATGTGGCGGGTGCCTCGCTCCTCCTCGTCGAGGTGTGCCTCGACCTGGGCGTGTTCCCGCTCGGGTAGCTGTCGCCACAGCATCACCAGGATCTTGCCGGCGTAGGCCGCCGAGAACGCGGCCGCGGCGAGGCCGACGGCGTAGAGCCACGGTGAGTCCGCCAGCGCCGCGGCGAGGATCGCGTCCTTGGTCGCCCACAGCGCCAGCGGGGCGACGCCCGCGAGGGACAGCGCACCCGCGGTGGCTGCCCAGCCGACCAGCCGCCACCTTCGAGCCACGCCACGCAGGCCAGCGAGATGCTTGGTGCCGAGCACGGTGAGCCAAGCCCCGGCGGCGAGGAAGAGCAGCGCCTTGGTTGAGGCGTGGGCGACGAGGTGTGCCGCTCCCCCGCTCACCGAGGCCAGCCCGGCGCCCATGACCACGAAGCCGAGCTGGGCGGACGTGGAGGCGGCGAGGAGCTGTTTGAGGTCCCGCTGCGCCACGGCGACGGCGCCGAGCAGCAGTGCGGTGAGCGCGCCCACCCAGGCTGCAGTCGGCGCGGCCCAGCCTGTCGCGGCCAACAGCGGCTCGGTGCGCAGCAGCAGGTAGCCGCCCATGGCGACCATGGCGGCGGAGTGCAGCAGTGCGCTGACCGGGCTCGGGCCCTCCATCGCCCGCGACAACCAGAACGAGAACGGCAGCTGGGCCGCCTTGCCGAGCGCTGCGACCAGGACACCCGCCGCGACTACGTGGCGCCACCCCTCGCTGCTCGCCGAAAGGTCGCCCAGTGCCAGGCCGGCTCCACCAGCGAGCGCTGCTCCAGCCGCGACGTACAGCCCGACGTCCGCCGTGCGAGTGGTCACGAACGCGGTCAGGCCCGCGGTGACCCGGTGGTCGTCGCGCCACCAGAACCCGATCAGGGCGAACGACGTCGCACCCATCACCTCCCAGGCGAACAGCAGCGCGGGCAGCGTCTCGGCAGTAGCCGTCAGGAGCGCGGCGGAGGCGAAGAGCAGCATGAGCCCGTGGAACCGGGCCTGTGACTCCCGGATCTCGCCGGCCGAGAACACCAGCACGAGCAGGCTCACGACCGCCACGGTCGGTGCGACCAAGGCCGACAGCGCATCCACCCCGAAGGCGAGATCGCTGCCGGCCATGAACGGGACCGACACCCTCGGCCGTTCGAGGGCGACCACCACCGACAGTGCGGCTGTGGTGAAGGCCGTGGCCACCGACACGGCGGCCGCCCCCTGCTCCAGGCGGGAGAGTGCGAGCCCTCCGCCCACCACGGC
Organism: Nocardioides furvisabuli; assembly: GCF_021083185.1. Taxonomy (GTDB): domain Bacteria; phylum Actinomycetota; class Actinomycetes; order Propionibacteriales; family Nocardioidaceae; genus Nocardioides; species Nocardioides furvisabuli. The sequence goes on from NZ_JAIGQB010000008.1 coordinate 19,877, forward strand.
GGGCAGCAGAACGAGCAGCCAGAGTGCGGTCTCGGACATGGACATGGTCACCCCGACAGGTCCGTGGCCATGTCGGTCATGTCGGCACCACGCTCACGATGCAGCAGCGTGGCGACCGCGAAGCCCATCGCCATCTCCACGGTCATCGCGGCGATGATCACCATGAGCAGGACCTGCCCGGTCGGGTCGGGCGCGAGGAACCACCAGACGCCGGCAGCGGCGAGAATGACAGCGTTGATCATGAGCTCCAGGCCCATCATCACCATCACCACGACCTGCTGGGAGATCGCGCCGTACAGCCCCACGCTGAAGATCGCCGCGGCGATGAGCAGCGTCGCCTCCAAGGTCATCGGCCGACACCTCCCGGCTGAGGGTCGTCTGCGGGACGCTGCTTCAGGTCGTCGCCCAACCGGTCGTAGCGGGTGCGGTGTGCGGCCAGCACGACGCCAGCCACGATCGTGGCGACCATGACCGGACTGATCACCGCCATCACCAGCATCTTCGGGCCCATCAACGACTCCCCCAGCGCCATGGTGACGTCCGACGACGGACCGCCCAGGCGGGCGGGCCAGTCGACCATCAGGATGCCCGCCGCCAGCCCCAAGAACGTGGTCAGGGCGACGGCGATGGCGGTCCTGTTGCCGTGCACCATGCTCATCGGCATCAGCGCCGGGTTCATCCCCATGAACATGACCATGTAGACGGCCATGATCGCCATCTCCATGACCATCATCAGGATCGTCACCACTCCGACGTAGTTCTGCTGCAGGAAGAGCACCTGCAGACCGACCGCGACGAACGACAGGGCGAGGGCGTACGTCGCGCGCGCCATCGAGTTGACGTAGAAGACCGCAGCGCCGCCGAGCAACGCGACGAGCCCGAACCCCCAGAAAGCGATGTCGCTGATCACGTTCACGACCTCCAGACGGCGATGACGGCGACGACCAGGTCCTGCAGCAGCACGGCCGGGAGCAGCAGCATCCAGCCCACCTCCATGAACTTGTCGGGGCGGAAGGCCGGCAACCGCCGCCGCAGCCAGACCAGGACCGCGAGCAGGGCAACGGTCTTCACCGGCACCCACGCCCAGTCCGGGAGCAGTGGGCCGGCGCCGCCACCGAGGAACATCGGGACCGCGAACGCGGCGCCGGCGGCGAGCAGTGCGTAGCGACCCGCCTCGAACACCAGCCGGTCCACGCCCGACAGCTCCGCGCGGGCGCCGCCGGCGATGTCGGCGCCGAGGGCCGGGGCGAACGGTCCCCACACGGAAAAGGCTGCGACCCCGAGCAGGTAGACCACGAACGCCACCGGCATCCAGACGACGAACCAGAGGCCGTCCTGGGCCGCCGCGACCTTGCCGACGTTCAGGCTCTCGGCGGCGATCGCCGGAGCGACCAAGGCAAACATCAACGGAAGCTCGTAGCCCAGGCCGTGCGCCAGGAACCGGTAGCCGCCGACCAGCGAGTGTGCCGAGTTCGCACCCCACCCGGTCAGCCACACCAGCGCCCAGACCATCACGTCCATGGCGTTGAACCACATGACGCCCACGTCGAGGTCGAAGATCGTCCACTCCCCCAACGGCACGACCGTCACCATCAGCGCGGCCACTACCAGCAGCCCGGCACCACCCATGCGCCACAGCAGGCGGTCCGCCTCGACGGTGGTACGACGACGCTGCCGCATCAGCCGGGCCGCCTCACCGAACGGCCGCGTCACACCGCTTGCTCCGCCGCCGGCACGCGCGGCGAGGGCACCGTCCAGCATGGCAGCGGCAACGGCCAACACACCGAGCATGGCCAAGGCGGCGATGGCCCAGCCGGGTGCAACGGTGGTGATCGGCGAGTCCGTCATCGGCATCGGGTCAGCCATGGGACACCTCGTGCTCCGCCTGACCAGCGACCAGCTCGTGGACGTCGAGGCTGGCGAGGACCAGACGTGCCGTGGCGAGATCCAGACCCGTCACCAGAGGTGCCAGGTGGTCGGTCGAGAGTGTCCGGTCGGCGACGTTCGTCCGACCGGTGTCACCGGCGGCGGTCGCGGCAACACCGGCGACCGCCCGGTCCAGCATGCCGATCAGCCGGTCGTAGGTGTCACCGACCGCGTCGGCCGGCAACCCCCGGGCGTGCGCGCCCTCGTCGCTCAGCCGCCTGACGCCTCGGAGCGACCAGCGCAACGTCCACGAACGACGGACCCTCCGGCGCAGACGCTCGAGATCCGAGCCCGCCGCTCCGTCCCCGGGCTCCAGAGCGGTGTCGCGGATCCGCCGGGCCTCTGCCGCGGCGTCGTCCCACCCCGTCAACGCCAGGAGCGAGGCGATGTTGTCGATGCCGCGGGCTGGCCCGATGACGTCGTCCTCTTGGCGGGCAGCCCCGTCGACGAGCTCGGCCTGTGCCTCGACGATGACGTCGCCCTGCAGCGAGCAGCGCAACACCAGCCCGGCCGGCCAGTGCGGCAGAACAGGCCCGAAACGCACCTGCAAGACGTCCATCTCGAGGCCGTCGCGGTCCTCACCGCCCTCCGCGAGCGGGATCCCTCCCGGGGACATCTCCATGTCGTCATGGCCTTCGTGGCCGCCGTGGTCCATGCCGTCGTGGCCGCCGTGGTCCATGCCCTCGTGGCCGCCATGGCTCTCGGCTTCAGGTTCGGCCTGCTCGGCGAGGAGTTCGGAGGCGGTGGGTCGCTGTTGCGCGTCACGGCGGTGGTGGTCGGTGTCGAGCAGGCCCCTGTGCGCTTCGTCCAGTCGAGCACCCACTTCGTCGCCCGCGTGCACGTCCACGCGCACCCGTGGTCCCGGCATCTGGTGCCAGACGCTCTCGATCGCCTCCGCGAGCCCCGGCCCGGGTGCGCCGCACACGACGAGTACGTCGGCGTCCGCGGGTGAGTCGGCGAGGCGCCATCCTCGCGCGAACAAGTTGCGCTCCGCCGTCATTCGCGCGCGCCACGAGCCCGGCACCTCGACGACCAGAGCGTGAGCGTGCCGGGAAGCGCTCCGTGCGAGCACGTCACTCAGACCCAACGCAGTGCCCCCTCCCGCCATGCCCAGAGCACGGCGACGAACAAGGCAGCCAGGAAGAGGAACATCTCGACGACCGCGGTCACGCCGACCTGTGCGACGACGACCGCCCAGGGATACATGAACAGCATCTCGACGTCGAAGGCGAGGAAGAGCAGCGTCGCGAGGTACCAGCGCACGTGGTACCGCGACAGTGCGTGCTGCGCGGGGGCCCAGCCCGACTCGAACGGAAGCACGTTCAGCGAGTCTGGCGCTACGGCGGTGAGCCTGTGCAGCGCGTACAGCCCGAGTACGAGTACCCCGACCGCGCTCGCCATCGCGACAACCCCTGCGTACATGACTCTCCTCTCGCGTTCAGATCGTCGCCACCGGCTGGCCATGGACGGGGATCCGTGCTCAGGGGCCGGCCTCGAAGTCCGGGACGGGGCGCTGCTCGGCCTCTTCCTCGGTGGTGGCGGCGCCGTTCTTCTCGATGTCCTCGATCAGCCACTTCATCTCGGCGATCTCGATGCGCTGAGCCTCGATGATCTCGTCGGCCAGCTTGCGCACACGCACGTCTTCGATCTCGGACCGCTCGCTGGTGAGGATCGCGATCGAGTGGTGCGGGATCATGCCCTTCATGTAGGACTCGTCCTGCACGAACGTCTGCGACCGGGACAGCCACAACGCGGAGCCCCCCACGACGAGCGCGGCGACGATGATGGCGACGTTGACCTTGACGTTCTTGTACATCATCCCCCACATGAAGCCGAGCATGATGATCGCCATCGCCGACCCCATGAGGATCGCCATGTAGACCCGCTCCTCGCTGAACGTCATGTGCGACCAGGTGAACGCGTTGGTGTAGGTGAGCAGGAACATCGTCACCGTCGACGTGGTGATCATGGCCGCGAAGACGAGGTACATCTTGCGCTCGTGCAACTTGCGCTGCTCGTGCTCGGAGGACTGGTTCTGATCGGACTTCGTGGTCATGCTGGGTCTCCTCTCATCGGGGATACTTGTCCACATCGCCGGTTGTGACACCGGAGCCTGTCGTCGGTGATCCGGGGCGATGGTCTTGCCTGCGCCTATCGGTCGCTGTCGCCTCGGAGCTGACGGAGACGGTCCTGGTACTCCTCGTCGGTGAGCTCGCCACGGGCGTAGCGCTCGTCGAGGATCTCCTGCGCTCGAGTTCTCCCGGTCCCCGGTCCAGGCGGTGGCGCGCTGCCACTGCCGCGGTTCGCGCCTCCGCCGCTGCCGCGAACCAGCAGCACGACGACGAGGACGATGACCAGGATCATGACGGGCCAGATGAACCACATCCCCATGCCCCCTCCGTTGCCGTACATGGGTCTCACCTCGCTTTCATTCCTCGAGCCCGAAGCTCCGCCTCTGTTGTCAGGCGACCCGATCTGGGCGGTGACCGCAGACAAGGTCAACTGGCCAGGATCGTGCCCATCATCCCCCGGTCCTCATGGTCGAGGATGTGACAGTGGTAGACGGTCCGACCGCCGAAGTCCTCGAACGCGACCCGGACCTTGACCTGGCTGCGGGCGGGAACGTTCACGACGTCGAGCCAGACCGGCTCAGACAGCTGTCGCCCGTCGACCTCCAGCAGCTGCATCGGCCACACGTGCAAGTGGAAGGGATGGTCCATCGAGCTGTCATTGCCGATGACCCACTCCTCCACCGTGTCCATCCCCACCTGTTGGTCGATCCGGTCGGCGTCGAACTCCTCACCGTCGAAGGTGAAGCTCATCGGACCGTCGCCACCGCCCATCACCGCGCCCATGCCCATCTGGAAGGTGATCGACCGACGACCATCGACGTCAGCCTCACGCAGGTCGCGGACAGCCGGGCCAGGCGGGATCCCCCCCGCGGCTCGGTTGCCGCTCGCGGACACGCCCAGGCGGGCGAGCGTCACCGGCCCGTCACCGCCTGGCATCGGGCCCCCGCCCATCATCTGGCCCGTCATGTCGCCACGGTCGACCGGCATCGCGGTGAGCTCGCTGCTTCCCTCGGACAGGTCGACCACCAGGTCGAGCCGGTTCCCGGGGGCGAGCACGACGTCCTCCAACGCCGTGTCCCGGGGCAGCCGACCCACGTCGCGACCGACCACTCGAGCCCGCTGTTCTGGCAGTCTCAACGCGAGGTAGCGGGCGGTGCAGGCGTTGACGATCCGCCACCGTTCACGCTCACCCGATCGACCCCTGAGCTCCGGCTCAACGGCACCGTTGACCAGGACGAGCTCACCCTCGCGGCCCATCATCTGCTCCATGGTGGACGGGCTGACCAGCGAGCCGCCGGAGTCGAGGGTGATGTCGGAGACGACCATGATCCGTTCCCGGTCGACGGGGATCTCCTCGTCGTCCTCCACGATGATGGCGCCGTAGAGTCCGCCGAACACCTGGGCCGCGACCGTGCCGTGGTGGTGCGGGTGGTACCAGTACACGCCTGGTGGATGGCTGTCGGGCAACCGATACTCGTAGCGATGCGCCCGGCCCGGTTCGACAGCGACGAACACGTCGTCGCCGCTGCCTTCGGGCGAGACGTGCAGCCCGTGCACGTGCAGGTTCGTGACCTCATCGAGCCGGTTCACCAGCTCCACCCGCAACGTGTCGCCCGGGCGCAGCCGCAACGTGGGACCCGGCACACCGCCGTTGAACCCCATCGTCGTGGCCTGTCGGCCGGCGACCTCGTGCTTGCCCAGCGCAGCCTCCAGCCGTACCTCCAGCAGGCCGCCGGCACTCCGGAGAACCTCGGGCTCGGTGAACCGCTCCCCGGCGACGGGGTCCAGGACCGAGGTGGACAGCTCCCGCCACAGGCCCGTGCCACCGACGACGGTGCTCACCAGGCCGGCACCGCCCATCGTCAGAGCCGTGCGTCGGCTGATCGATCTCACGATTGTCCCTCCTCCAGGACGCGCGACCGGTGCTGGTACTCCTCCGTGCTCAGCTCGCCCGCCGCGTACCGCTTCTCGAGGATCTGTCGGGCACCACCGGTCCCGCTCGGCCGACCGGGCCGGCCCGAACCGGTGTGGAGGCCCCCGGCCAGCATGCGCACCGCCGTCACCGCCAGCAGCACGACGCCGAGGACCAGCAGCACTCCGTAGAACCACGCGATCATGGGCGACCGACCTCGGACCACGTGGCACCAGCATCGGTGGACACGTGGACGCCGACCCCCGTAGCGGCGTACCACCGCGACTCGGTGGCGGTCAGCGCGTGAGGCACGTCCGGGAGTGATCCCACCTCCCGCCAGGTGTCCCCACCGTCGACGCTGCGGTAGACCGACCCCTCGGGGCCGGCCCCGACCAGCAGGTCCTCGCTGTCCCAGTCCAGGAGCACCAACCGCGGCGCGGACTCCACGACCTCGGGAGACCCAGGGACCTGGAGCCGGACGAGCGAACCGCTGCCATCGGTCAGCAGCACAAGATCGGGGTTGCCTGGATGGGCAGCCACGTCGGCGGCGGGCAGCTGTCCCAGGTCGCGCCACCGCTTGCCGTCCTCGGTGGACATGAGGCGCCCGCTCTGGGAGTCCACCCCGTACACGCGGTCACCCGACGCCTCGAGCGCATGGAAGTCCGCCGCCCCTTCCAATGAGAGCGACCTCCACGTCCGACCGGAGTCTTTCGACTCGGAGAGTCCGAAGTGCGCGGGTCCGCCGGCGCCCGGCTCGGGGTGTCCACTCATCAGGAAGCGGTCCGCGTCGGCGATGGTGAACGACATCGCGTCGAAACGCGCCTCCCCCACACGCTCGAACCCGTCGGCACCGAGGGCGAACACTCCGTGATGACTCGCGACGTAGAGCGTGTCGTCCGCGGGGTTCACGTCGAGGGAGTGGACATGGCCGAGCTCCTCCCCGGCCGCAGCGGCGTCCGAGGCGGCCGGGTCCTCTGTAGAGCCGCAGCCGGCGAGCAGGGCCGCGGCCACGGAGAGGCCGACGACCAGAGGGAGACCAGCAGACAGACTCAGTGAATTGCGCGTCGCGCACATGCGCATACTCCCATTGAGATCGGTGACGGGCAGGACAGACGCACCGGACCCACGTGGGTGGTGCGCCGGTGTGCCTGATCAGATCCGGAGTACGGTCAGCTGACGTTCGAACGGCGGTGGCAGCCCCGCCACGTCGAGTGCGGAGACGACCCACGGCAACGGACGCGGCAGACGCCATCCTCCGCCGCGTGCCGCAGCGGCGAGCAGCCACAGGCCCAGCGCCAGACCGGGCGTGAGCACCATCAGGCACAGCGCGACCAACCCCGCGTCATCCGCCGGCGGGGCCTCGTTGCCGGCAACGACGCCGGGGGATGCGACCACGCCCGACGTGGTGTCGGTGGTCATCATGATCGTCGGGGCGGCGTGGTGTCCGACGTGCTCGCCGGATTCCGGCCCGGACGCCAGCCCGTGCATGCCAACGATCCCGAGCGCGACTGCGCACAGGAGCACGGCCAGCGGAAGCCGCGTCCTCACGGCTCCTGGGAAGGTGCGGTCGGCAAGAGTCATCGCCTCCTGAGTTTAGGCACAGCCACACCCGGCCGCCAGCCGGACACCTCGATCCTGCCGCTGTGAGGGCAGGCAGCGGCACCGGACCCGAGGAGCGAGCACGTGCCATCGACACTGGTCCGAAGGAAGACTCCAGCAGCGCGACGCGCTCCACATGGCCGGTCACCGTCAAGTCGGCTTGGGCAGCCTCACGCGAACGTTCACAGGCTCCAGCAGCGCGACGCACTCCACATGACTTGTCATCGGGAACTCACCGGCGACGTTACGCGGGATTGCAGAACTTTGCGCTTGACTGCGATCGGCGGCCAAAGGTGCCCGCTGACCTGCAATGATGCTGACTTCGAGGGTTGCTGGCGTTAGTAGCCGGTTGCGGGCCGTTGCGACTCAAAGTGCGCCCAAACCGCGCCCTGCAGTCAGCAGGCTCAGACGTGCACAGACGCCCGCGGTCAACCGCCCTGGCACGGCACCCCAGAGACACGCTCGACGTCAGGCCTGGCACCGGCCGTGCGTGCAGCACGCGAGATCTTTGACCGCAAGACCTGGGCGACGCCGCGTTCGCGTGGTGCCCGCGAAGGACTGCGCACGCTCATCACCGGCCGTGACAGCGCGAAACTCGCGCGGGTCGCCGCGACCATCGTCCTCGAAGCACTTGTCGTTTGCCGCGCCCGTCGCCTTGCGCGAGGAACTGCGCGGCCGACCCCTGATGGACTCGGTCGGACGCTGCCGACGTCTGCGGCCGGACACCGCCGCCGATCCCGAGTACGCAGCGATGGAGCTGTCGCTGCGTAGTACCGCGAACCGCCTTCTGCAACCCACCGACGAATGCCGTGCGCTCGAGCTAGCGATGATCCCCCTCGTGCGGGCGACGGCGGCCGAGGTGCTCAACGAACCAGTCGCGGGCAGCGCCCGAGCTCGTCTCGAACCCATCACCGGTGTAGGCGTCGAAGTGCCCGCCGCCGACGAGAACGAGGTTCTTGGGTTGTGAAGCCTTCTCGTAAGCAGCCGTTGCCAGTCGCCCGTCGGCCAGGCGGTCGAGTGGGGCGACGATCATGAGCAGCGGAGTCGGTGCGATCAGCGGGATGTAGATGCCGGGCTCGTAACCCCGGAAGTACTCCATCGACGTCATCGTGACCTCGTTGCGCCAAGACGAGGCTCGATCGTCCGCCGTCGTCTGGAACCACTCATAGGAATCCGGGGTCGGGAGGGCCGACATCGCGGTCGGGTCCTTGTCGACCACTGGCAGCAAGGCGGCGTCCGCCCCGGCGGCGCGGGCCTGCCGCTCGGCGGAGAAGGCGGCGTCCATGGCCGCCCAGTTGTCGATGCGGACCAGCTGCTGGAAGCTATGGGAGCCGGAGATCGCGGGCACCTGGCCGACGACGGCCTTCACCCGGCGGTCGATCGCGGCAGTGACATAGGCGTGGCCACCGCCGTAGCTGGAACCCCACAGGCCGATCCGCTCCGCGTCGACCTCCGGGCGGCTCTGTGCGTAGGTGATTGCGTGCTGGATGCACCGCACCTGTTGCCACGGATCGATCTCCTGACGGGGTGTGCCTAGCACCGCGTCGCTGGCCCCGAAGCCCGGGTGGTCGTAGACGAGGGCGCTGAGCCCGGCCTCCTGGAACACCTCGGCGTAGCGGTCGAGCCACATTTCCTTGACGGCGGCGAACCCGTGCTGGACGACCACGCAGGGGGCGTCACCGTCCGAGCCCGTGGCCGGATAGAACCAGCCCCTGAGCGTCGTTCCCTGTGCATCGAACTCGATGTCCTCGCGGCTCATTTCGATCCTCCTCGTTATTGCTGTGGGTCACACCATGCCGGTCGCTGTGCAACCAGGGCTGGGACGACCGCGACAACTTCTGGTACGTCAGCGCCTCATCGATGCGCCGTGGGTGGCCCGGCGGATCGGGGGCACGCTGCTGGAGGATTTGGCGCGCTCGTACAGGCCAGGAGCGACTGGCCAGGGCTACGCTCGCGGGGTCCGCAACGAAAGGGGGCCGCCGTGGGGCAGGTTCTGACCGAGCACTACGACCTCAACGGCGTACCGGAGGCGGACAAGGAGGGCCGGTGGGAGGAGATTCTCTCCTCGACCCACGTCGATCTTCGGCTGCGCATCTCCGACGAGCCCATGACTCGGTCTCCGAAGCCGTTCCGCGCGACGGCCCGCCGGATGTGGATCGACGACCTGGCCTTGGTCGACGTGACATGTGACCCGTGCAGCGGGGTCCGTTCCGCGAGCCGGATCAAGGGCGCCGACCTCGATTACGTCGTCATCCTGATCAACCTCCGTGGCCGGGAGGTCGTGTCGCAGCACGACGCAGCGGCCGAGATGCGCGCCGGCGACGCCGTGGTGTGGGATACCACCCGCCCAGTGAAATTCCGCGTTCTCGAGCCCCTCGCGAAGCGGAGCCTCTTCGTGCCGCGGAGCGCCCTCGACGAGATCGGTGCCCGAAGCCTGGGTATCGCTGGGGCCATTCTCGGCAAGGACGCGCCAGCCACCGAGCTTCTGACGAGCTATCTCGACGTTCTTGCGCGCACGGTCGACCAACTCTCCCCAGCCGCGGTCGCCGCGGCGCGCAATGCGACGCTGGACCTCGTCAGTGCAGCTCTGCAGCCTGAGCAGGTCGATGAGCCCCTGCCGCGGGATGGCGCAGCATTGCGTGCCTCCATCAACCGCTGGATCGAACACAACCTAGACGGGTTGGATCTCAGCCCCTCGACGATTGCTCTGGCGCACAACGTGTCCGTCCGTTCGGTGCACCGCCTGTTCGAAGGCTCGGGCGCCACCGTCGTCGGGTTCGTCCGGACCCGCAGGCTGGCTCGAGCCCGTCAGGACCTGGTGTCGAGCAACGCCTCCATCACCGAGATCGCCGCTCGGTGGCGGTTCTACGATCCAAGTCACTTCACCCGCGCATTCCGTGCCCAGTACGGCGTGTCACCGAGCCACTTCCGCACAGACCCCGGGCGGCAGGGCGACGACAGGCTGAGGGCCTTGCCCTGACAGCGATCGTCCCGCCGGTCGCCAACGACTGGCCGCTCTCGGACGGTTGACCCCGCCGCGAACACGAGTTGATCGTGGAGCAGGCCGCGACCAGCGCGCCAGTCACCGTGCCGCACTTGGCGGAACGGCTCTCGCGGGCCGAGACCTCGTTGTCCGTCAGCGCTGGAGTCCGAGCTGGCGCGCAGCAGTGTCACGCATCTCGACCTTGCGGATCTTGCCGGTGACCGTCATCGGGAACTCGTCGACGAGCATGACGTATCGCGGAATCTTGTAGTGCGCGAGCTGGCCGTCACAGTAGGCCTTGACGGCAGCCGCATCGAGGCGGTCTGCGCCGGCCCGCAGCTTGATCCAGGCGCACAGCTCCTCGCCGTACCGATCATCCGGAACCCCGATGACCTGGACGTCCTCGATGTCGGGGTGGGCGTAGAGAAACTCCTCGATCTCCCGCGGATAGACGTTCTCTCCGCCGCGGATCACCATGTCCTTGATCCGGCCGACCACGTTGCAGTAGCCGTCGTCGCGCATCTCGGCCAGGTCTCCGGTGTGCATCCACCCGTCTTCGTCGATCGCCTCGGCTGTCCTCTCCGGGTCGTTCCAGTAGCCCAGCATCACGGAGTAGCCACGGGTGCAGAACTCGCCGGTCTCCCCGCGTTCAACGGTCTCGCCGGTGGCGGGGTCGACGATCTTGATCTCGAGGTGCGGGTGCACCCGGCCGATGGAGGCAGTTCGCCGGTCCAGGTCGTCGTCGGATCGGGTCTGCGTGGCCACCGGGCTGGTCTCGGTCATGCCATAGGCGATGGAGACCTCGGACATGTGCATGTCGTTGATGCAGCGTTTCATCACCTCGACCGGGCAGATGGATCCGGCCATGATCCCGGTGCGCAGGGTCGAGAGGTCGTGCTCGGCAAAGGTCGAGTGGTTCTGCATCGCGATGAACATCGTTGGCACACCGTAGACGCCCGTGCACCGCTCGGCCTCGATCGTGCGGAGAGTGATCTCGGGGTCGAAGCCCGGTGCCGGGATCACCATCGTGGTGCCGTGGCTGGTGCAGCCGAGGTTGCCCATCACCATCCCGAAGCAGTGGTAGAAGGGCACCGGGATGCAGAGCCGGTCCTCGTGGGTCAGGTTGATCAGCTCGGTTGTGAAGTACCCGTTGTTGAGGATGTTGCGGTGGCTCAGCGTCGCACCCTTGGGGCGCCCCGTTGTCCCGGAGGTGTACTGAATATTGATCGGGTCGCGCGGCTCGAGCGTGGCGAGGACCTCGGCGACGGCTCCGCGGTCGACCGCCTTGCCCTCCTCGACCAGCGTCGCCCAGTCATCGGTGTCGAGAAGGACCACACGTTCGAGGTCTGGGCACTCGGCGCGGGTCTCCTCGATCATGCCGCGGTAGTCGCTGGTCTTGTAACTCGAGGTCGCGATCAGCATCCGCATCCCGGACTGGTTCACCGCATAGACGAACTCGTGCGTGCGGTAGGCGGGGTTGACGTTCACCAGCACCACGCCCAGCTTGGCGGTGGCGTACTGCACGAGGGTCCACTCGGCGCAGTTGGGCGCCCAGATCCCCAGCCGATCACCCGTGGACAACCCAGCAGCGAGGAGTCCTCGCGCGAGCGCATCCACATCCTTGTTGAGCTCCGCCCACGTCCAACGTCGCCCGCTCGCGACCTCGACCAGCGCCTCACCATCTGGGTGCGCGGCGACCGTCCGCTCGAAGTTGGCTCCGATGGTCTCGTCCAACAGCTCCGTTCCGACGGGACCGCTGTCGTATGCCGTACTGGTACTCATACATCCGGACCCTAGACACCGACAAGACACTGCTCACACCTCCGATCGGAGGTGCGCGGTCCCAACCCGTTGCTGGTCGACCGGTCAGGGATCTGTGGGGTGGATGGCACCCTGACACGACGACGCTGACGTGGGAGCGCAATGCCGAACTCAGGCACCTCCGATCGGAGGTGAGCGATCGTTAACCTCCTGGATACGGTCCCGACATGAGCTTTGAGCTGACCCGCGAACATGAAGAGTTCCGCCACAGCGTGCGCGAGTTCGCGCAGGCTGAGATCGCGCCGCACGCCGCCCTGTGGGACAAGGACCACCACTTCCCGATCGACGTCGTCCAGAAGATGGGCAAGCTCGGTCTCTTCGGCTTGACCGCTCCCGAGGAGTACGGCGGCGCCGGCAACGACGGTGACTTCACCAGTCTGTGCGTGGCGATCGAGGAGCTCGGCCGAGTCGACCAGTCGATGGGCATCACCCTGCAGGCCGCGGTGGGGTTGGGGATCAATCCGATCCTCACCTATGGCACCCAGGAGCAGAAGGAGCGATGGCTGCCCGACCTGGTGGCAGGTGAACGTCTCGCCGGGTTCGGCCTCACTGAGCCGGGTGCCGGCTCGGACGCCGGAGCAACCCGGACCAAAGCCGAGCTGGTCGACGGCGGGTGGGTGGTCAACGGTTCCAAGCAGTTCATCACCAACTCTGGATCCGAGATCACCAGCGTGGTGACGGTGACGGCCCGCACAGGGACCCGCCAGGACGGCAAGCCAGAGATCTCCACGATCATGCTTCCCGCAGGAACGCCGGGCTTCACGGCTGAGAAGGCATACGACAAGCTCGGCTGGCACGCCTCGGACACGCACCCGCTGTCGTTCGAGGACGTCAGGGTGCCTGCCGACCACCTGCTCGGAGAACAGGGTCGCGGGTATGCGCAGTTCCTGGCGACGCTCGACGACGGACGGGTGGCGATCTCGGCACTCAGCGTCGGCTGCATCCAGGCCTGTCTCGACATGGCGCTGCAGTACGCCGGCGAGCGTCAGACGTTCGGCGGGCCGATCGGACGCAAGCAGGGCGTGGCGTTCCAGATCGCTGACCTCGAGGTGATGCTCCACGCCAGCCGCTTGCTGACGTACCGCGCAGCAGCGCTCAAGGACGCGGGAGCGCCCTACCAGCAGTTCAAGCAAGCAGCGTCGGTCGCGAAGGTCCACTGCACCGAGGCAGCTGTGACGGCTACGCGAATCGCGACTCAGGTGTTCGGTGGCTACGGGTTCATGGAGGAGTACCCAGTGGTGCGGTTCTATCGCGACGCGAAGGTGCTCGAGATCGGAGAAGGCACCTCTGAAGTGCAGCGGATGCTGATCGCACGTGGACTCGGGCTCCCGGTCGAGTGATGATGACTGGCCAGGGCGAGGAAGACGTGGCAGGGACGCCGATGGTGATCGATGGTTCGCGGGCGCGGGGCTTGGTCGATGTGAACACCCAGGTCCGCGTGGCGCTCAGCCTTCGGTCGCCGGTCGCCGGGGAAGTGAAGCGCGTCCAGGAAGTCGTCGGCAACCAGGTACCTCTCGGGGCGCCACTGTTCACGGTCGAGGCGAGGTCGTAGCGATGGACAAGGTCGTGTCGTCAGCCCAACAGGCCGTCGCCGACATCGGGCCAGGCTCGACGATCGCGGTCGGCGGGTTCGGCTTGTGCGGCATCCCGTCGGTACTGATCGGGGCGTTGCACGCTTCGGGCGTCGACGGTTTGGAGGCGGTATCCAACAACGCCGGGACCGACGGCTGGGGTCTCGGGATCCTGCTCGCCGAGGGCAGGCTGCGGCGGATGGTGGCGTCGTACGTCGGGGAGAACAAGGAGTTCGCCCGCCAGTACCTCGCCGGCGAGCTGGAGGTCGAGCTGACGCCGCAGGGCACGCTCGCCGAGCGCATGCGTGCTGGTGGGTCCGGGATCGCGGCGTTCTTCACCCGCACCGGCGTCGGCACCCAGGTGGCATACGGCGGTCTGCCGTGGCGCTACGACCCTGATGGCAAGGTGGTCGTGGCCTCACCGGCCAAACAGGTCCAGCAGTTCGGCGGCCTCGACTACGTGCTGGAGGAGGCGATCGTCGCCGACTTCGGTCTGGTCCGCGCCTGGAAAGGCGATAGGCACGGCAACCTCGTCTACCGCGACAGTGCGCGCAACTTCAACCCGTTGGCGGCAATGTGTGGGCGTGTGACGATCGCGGAGGTCGAACACCTCGTCGGGCCGGGTGAGCTCGACCCGAACCTCGTGCACACCCCGGGCGCCTACGTCCAGCGCGTGGTGGCCTTGACAGCCGGACAGGCAGCCGACAAGCGGATCGAGAAGCGGACCGTCCGGACGAAGGAGACCACGGTATGAGCTGGACGCGTGAAGAGATGGCCGCACGGGCGGCCGCGGAGCTGAGCGACGGGTCCTACGTCAACCTCGGGATCGGGCTCCCAACACTGGTGCCGAACTACGTACCTGACAACGTCGAGCTGGTGCTCCAGTCTGAAAACGGCGTGCTCGGCACCGGTGCCTACCCCCTCGATGGAGACGAGGACGCCGACCTCATCAACGCCGGCAAGGAGACCGTCACGCTGCGGCCCGGCGCATCGTTCTTCGACTCGGCCACGTCGTTCGGGATGATCCGCGGCGGCAAGATCGACGCCGCGATCCTCGGCGCCATGCAGGTCTCGGCGGTTGGCGACATCGCCAACTGGATGATCCCCGGCAAGATGGTCAAGGGCATGGGCGGCGCGATGGACCTGGTCCACGGCGCCACCCGGGTCATCGTGCTCATGGAGCACGTCGCTCGCGACGGGTCGTACAAGATCGTCAACGACTGCTCACTGCCCTACACGGGCCGTGGCGTCGTGCAGCGGATCATCACCGACCTCGGCGTCCTCGACATCACCGCCGACGGACTGCAGCTCGTCGAGCTCGCGACAGCCGTCACCATCGACGAGGTGCGGGAGAAGACCGAGCCTCAGGTGCTCGCCGGGTGAGCCGTGTGGCGCCCGGTCAATCGATCCAACCCGCGGTCCGGGCCGCTGCGATCGCTTGGACACGATTGGTGCAGTCGAGCTTGCGCATCAGGTCCTGCAGGTAGGACTTGACCGTGTTGGGCAGCAGGCCGAGGTTCTCGGCGATCTGTCGGTTGGACAACCCGCGGGCTGCCTCGACCAGGACCTGCATCTCGCGGCGAGTCAGTCGGGAGCCGTTGGGAAGTTCGACGCCGCGGTCGACGGCAAGGCCACCGTCGAGCCGTTGTCGGATGCGGTCGAGTCGCGCGCTCATCGCGGCGTTGCCAAGTTCAGCTGAGACCTCGCCAAGCTCCCGGACTACGGCAGCAAGCTCGATGGTGTTCGCCGTCGAGCTCAGAGCAGCCGAACCCGCCTGAAGCTGTGCCAGGCGCGCTTGGACCTCGTCCTCGACGAGGATCTCGTGCTGCAGTCGACGTCGTAGCGGTTCGAGGGTGTCGAACCATCGGTCGCCGATCGAGACCTCGGTGGTGCTCGCGAGGTAGACGAGCGCACGAGGTGTGCCGGCAACGACGATCGGAATGGCGACCGCCGTCACCAGCGACTCAGAGCGAACCGCGTGGTCGTAGTGGTGCGTGATCCCGCTGGCGGCCTCATAGTTCTCGACGCTCGTAGGACGCACAAGCGCCAGCGCCTTGCCGCCGAGTCCCGTCCGGGAGACGACTTCGAGGTTGTTGAGAGCCTTCGTCCTCGCACCTACCGTCGACATGATGTGAAGCGAGCCGGACTTCTCGTCGACGACCCCGCCGAAGGCCAAGTCCATGCCACCGACGCTGCGCCAGGCGGGCATGGCGGGGCTCAGACGATTGAGGACCGCGTCAGTTGACGCAGGCACCACGCTCACCTCCTGTGATCGAGCAGCGATTGACGCGGCGACACCCCAGAGAAGCTGGCCCGGGGCTGCGCGCGGCGAGTGAGGTTCTGGACCTCACCTCCTTTGCGCGGTCTCCTTTGCGGTCGGTGCGGAGCCCGCGGCCAACGCATTGGCGAGGAACCCAGTGACCGCCCCCAGCCCGCGTGGGTAGGCCGCCAGGGCAGGCATCGTGATGAAGTCGTGAAACGATCCGTCGAAACGAGCGACCTCGGCGGGAGTTCCGGCGCCTTCGAGGAGCTCGGCGTAGTGGAGACCGTCGTCGCGAAGCGGATCGTGTCCGGCCACGACCACCAGTGCCGGAGGCAGGTCGGCGAAGGAGCTCGCGTTGGCCGGGGTCGCCCGCGGATCGGTTCGGTCAGCCTCCGTGCGCAGGTACTGATCCCAGAACCAGACCGTGTCGGCGGCAGTCAGCAGGGGGGCGTTGGCATTGTCGATCCACGAGGGCCGGTCAACTGCATACTCGGTCGCCGGACACAACAACACCTGGGCGGCCAGAGGCATGGCGTTGCCCCGGTCCAGATGCGTGATGGCCGCCGCGATGTTGGCTCCTGCGCTGTCGCCGCCGATCGCGACGAGCGACGGATCCAGGCCCAGCGTGGGCGCCGAGCCGCGGAGCCAGGCCAAGGCCGCCTGGCAGTCCTCGACCGGAATCGGAAACTTGTGCTCTGGTGCCAGGCGATATTCCACCGATGCCACTGCGATGCCGAGCGTGCAGACGATATCGCGCGCCAGGTAGTCGACGCCGCCGTCGATGGATCCCATCGTCCAACCACCACCGTGGATGTAGAGCAGGACGGGGACCGGCCCGGCCGAGTCGGGCCGATACAGGCGCACCCGAACGTCTCCGTGTGGACCCGGGGCTTGGTGCTCACTCACCCGGTGCACCTCGGCCGCCGGCGGCGTCTGGGTGTTCGCTTGCTCTCCGAACGCTCGGACGCCGTCGACGCCCAGACCGGACAGACCGGCGGGAAGGAGGACGGCGAACTGGTCGGCGACCGCCTTCGCGTCCGGGTCGAGCGGGGCGGTGGTGTGGTTGGTTGTGGTGGACACAGTTGTTCTCCTCATGGCCGGGCGGCCAGGTTGGCGGTCGCAGGGGTGTGCAGGGTCAGACCTTCGAAGGTGCCAGCTGCCCACCAGCGGTCGATCATGTTCCAGTAGTCGACCTCACTGATCCGGTAGACGTCGGTGAAAAAGGCACGCGAGATGTCGCCCTGGCCGCTGTAGTAGCCGGGCGTACACGTCGAGACGTAGTGCAGGTGTGGCTGGGCTGCAGCGCGGACAGTCTCGACCCAGGCGTCCTGGGCCTCGAGGACAGGTTCGATGGTGCTGACGCCATGGTCGAGCGCGTGGGCGATGATGCGCGCGGCGTGGTGAGCCTTGCGATCCAACATGTACGTGTAGTTCACCAGATAGGCGTTCTGGCTCAGGCCCAGCTCGAGGAAGTTGGGGAAGCCGTGGGTGAACTGACCGTGGAGGGTCTTGGTCCCGTCGGCGAAGTGGTCGGCCAACGACAGTCCGTCGCGGCCGATGATGTCGTAGCCGTAGCGGGATGATGTCGAGCTGCCGGTTTCGAAGCCTGTGGCGAAGATGATGAGGTCGACGTCGTACGCGGTGCCGTCGACGACCAGGCCGGTCCCGGTGATGCCCTCGATGCCGCCTGGGGCCGAGACGAGCTTGACCGTGGGGCGATTGAACGCCGGGTAGTACTCGTCATTGAACACGGGTCGTTTGCAGAGGAAGCCGTACCAGGGCTTGAGCCCCTCAGCCGTATTCGGGTCCTCGACGATCCCGTTGATCCGGTCGTGGATGGCGTGGGTTGCGTTCATGTCCGCGATCTCGGCCAGCGCCATCTGGTCCTCCAGGGGCAGCGAGGCCGGCGGCACGTCGACCAGTTTGCGGCCCGTGGCGTTGGGAAAGACCTCGGTCCAGAAGTCTCCGACGAAGTTCTCGTCGGGATCGTGCCCGTTGACAACGTTGTTGAAGTTGTGGATCCGGTCCGCTTGCCACCCTGGCTCGAGGTCTGCGGCCCAAGCCGGATCGGTGGGCTTGTTGGCCCGGACACCTACCGTGCTCGGGGTTCGCTGGACGACAAGCAACTCTTTCGCGTACTCGGCGAGGTAAGGGACCGCCTGGATGGCCGTGGCACCCGTGCCGACGATTGCGACCCGCTTGTCGCGCAGGTTCTCCAAGCCACCGTGCTGGTCGCCACCGGTGTAGTCGTAGTCCCATCGGCTGGTGTGGAAGATCTTGCCGCGGAAGTCGTTGATCCCCGGCAGTCTGGGAACCTGCGGCTTGCTGAGGGGACCGTTCGAGCGGAGAAGGAACCTGGCACGGATGACGTCGCCTCGGTCGGTCCGCACCTCCCAGCGAGCCACGTCGGCCTGCCACTCGGTCGCGATCACGGTGGTCTGGAACAAGGCGGTGCGGTAGAGGTCGAAGTGCCGACCGATCCGCTGCGCGTGCTCGAAGATCTCGTCGCCATCGGCGTAGCGCTTGCTCGGCACATAGCCGGTCTCATCGAGCAGCGGCATGTAGATGTGCGACTCGACGTCGCACTGCACACCCGGGTAGCGGTTCCAGTACCAGGTTCCGCCGAAGTCGCCCCCGTGCTCGATGATGCGGAAGTCGGTGACTCCCTGCTCGGTCAGGCGCGCGCCGGCGCACAAGCCACCGAACCCTCCCCCGAGGATCGCAACCTCGACATCCTCGATGAGAGCGTCACGTACGACGGGATCGGCGAAGCGGTCGACGTACTCGAGCTCCAGCACATCGGACAGACCCTGGAACTGCCCCAAGGGCTCACGCTTCAGCCGCTTGTCGCGCTGCTCGGCGAAGCGTCGGCGCGTCTGGTCAGGATCGAAGTCGACACGGACAGGCGTGCCGGAGACGGGGAGTCTGACAGTCATATCGGCGTTCCTTTGCTCGAGGGACAGTCGGCCGCGTTCGGTGTCGGGGCGATCCCGCACCGGCCGGAGCCGTGAATTGGGCCTGTGATGCACGACATACAAAGGCAGGCCGTGAACCTCTCACGCGACACAGTGTTGTGTCAAGCATCACAGAGTCGTATGCCTAGCCGAAAGCGAAAGGGTGACGATTGACACGACCCAACGTCGAGTGGGTGGTCCACCTCGTAGCCATCACGCACGCAATCACGATGGTGATTCCCCCCGAAGGGTTCGACCGGCAGCATGGCCGAACAGCCCGACCAGACCGCCCAAGCCGTCGACTGCGACGGCTGGAGGCATACAGGAGACCTCGCCGTCATGGACGACTCCGGATACGTCCAGATCACTGGTCGCATCAAGCATGGTGATGAGCGGACTCACTGAAGCCGACAGCGGCGTCACCAGGTGAGGTCAGCGGAACCATGCGCAGAGGTCGAGGAGCGATCGCTTACTCGTATCCTGCTGCAATGCCAACAGAACCGGTGAAGCCCACACTCGCAAGACGAACGTCTCTGCGAGACGAGCAGAAGCGGATGACGCGCGAACGGCTGGTTGCGGCAGGTTACGAGACCTTTATCAAGTCTGGGTATTCCGCCACTGCGATCCGCGACATCACCGACGCGGCCGACGTGAACCGCGCGACCTTCTACCTGCACTTCGCAGGTAAGTCAGAACTCTTCCTGGCGGTGATCGAACACCAGCTCGCGAGGAGTGCATTCGCCCATTGGGACACACTTGACGCCGCCTTGACGAGTGGTAGCCGCGCCTCGATCCGCGCGTGGCTGGAGGATGCCGCACGCTGGTGGTTGGACAACGCGGCGTTTGTCTCCGCCTGGAACGAAGCTGTTGCAGTCGACGCCACGCTGCGAGCGTCGCCACGGGGTGTCTACGATCGCATCGGGCGTTCGTTGGCCCAGTTCGAGAGTTCGCTGCCAGAAGGCCCGGAAAGACAACGCGGCGTCCTCCGCGTCGAGATGCTGGTCATGCTGCTCAACAGCGTGCTGACCCAGTACTTGCAGCCCGAAACACCACAGGCCGAGCGGGCCGGCGCGCTGGACGCGCTCACCGAGATCTGGTGCGCAACGCTTCGCGTCCCTGAAGGCTCGGCCGAGTGAGGGAACCGGTGAAGCGGGCCCGCTTGCCCGTCGACCATGGATAGAAGTTGATCGCAGCACAACCGCTGAAGACCGTCGCCGACGCCGAGTAAGCCAGCCCCTGCGGGGTCGATTGGTACATCGACAGAAGGCTCCACGCAACCTTGGAAAGCGTCCCATCCGGTCGAGTACGAGCAAGCCCACTACGCTGCTCTCAACCGAGAGCCGCACCCCGTAGAGGAGCGGCCGAGAACCTGGGGCGGTTCAGGCTGCCTTTCGACAACAACGCCACAACCTCAACATGTGAAGTCATCGGGAACAGGTCGAAGGCCCGGACCGCGGTGAGCTCGTAGCCGTGCTCGGCGAAGATCGCCACGTCGCGCCCCAGCGCTGCGGGGTCGCCGGCGACGTACGCCACCGCGCGGGGGCGACGGTCGACGACCTGCTCGACCACGGCCCGCTTCGCTCCCTCCCGCGGAGGGTCGAGGACGACGAGGTCGAAGGGTTCGTCGAAGCCGTCGCGCAGCACCCTGTCGGTCGGGCCGCACTCGACCACCGCGCTCTCGAGGGCGGAGAGGTTGGTGCGCGCGTGCTGGCAGGCGCCGCGGTCTCCCTCGACGGCGACGACGCGCGCGCCCGTCACCTCGCCCACGAAGCGGGCGAAGAGGCCGACGCCGGAGTAGAGGTCGAGCGCCCGCTCCCCCGGCTGCGGCGCCAGCACGTCGAGCACTGCCTCCACGAGCACGCGGGGCGCCTCGGGATGGACCTGCCAGAAGCCGTCGGCCGCGACGGTGAACGCGTGGGTACGGCCGGCCGCGGTGACGTCGTGCTGGACCAGGCCCCGGGCCACGACCTCGTCCGGTCCGGCGGGTCCATCCGCATCGACGGGACGCGCCCCCTCGGCGGCGATGAGGCAGTCGTCGATCGCGACGAGCTCGTGGGAGCGGTGGGCGCGCATCGCGGGCCGACCGTCGGGCAGCACGGCGTAGCGCTGACGCGTACGCCACCGCAGGCCGTCGTCGGGGCGACCCGGCACGGGCACCGCCTCGACCCGGAGTCCGGCGACGAGCGGTGAGGACGCGTCGAGACGTCCCAGGCGCACGAGCTGCTCGCGGACGACCGCGGTCTTCAGGTCGCGCTGGGCAGGCACGGCGACGTGCTGGAAGTCGCAGCCGCCGCACTTCCCGGGGCCGGCGTACGCGCACGGCGCCTCGACTCGGTCGGGCGAGCGCGACAGGACCGACACGGCATCGCCGCGCCAGAAGCGGTCGCCGTCGGTGCCCTCGGTGATCTCGACGACCACCCGTTCGCCCGGGATCGCGTGTCGCACGAAGACCACCCGGGACTCGGGCTCGGGCAGCCGGGCGACGCAGTGGCCGCCGTGGGCGACCGGACCGACCTCGGCCTCGAAGCGCTCCCCCACCCGCGAGCGTCCGCGCGGCTTGCGGGGACGGTAGGAGCCGCGGCTCACAGGTCGTCCCGGATGTCGGAGGGACGTTCGGAGGCCACCCGGCCGCGACGCAGGTCACCGGCGTGCACGCGCGCCTCGTCCCACTTCTCGCGCTGCTGCGCGGCCTGGGAGGAGCGGAGCTGGTAGGGCACGGAGATCACCATGACACCGGGGGTGAACAGCAGCCGACCCTTGAGGCGCAGGGCGGTCTGGTTGTGGAGCAGCTGCTCCCACCAGCGCCCGACGACGTACTCCGGGATGTAGACCGCGACCACCCCGCGCGGGCTGGCCCGCCGGATCTCCTGGGTGTACTCCACGATCGGGCGCACCACCTCGCGGTAGGGCGAGTGCAGCACCTTGAGCGGGATGTCGAGGTGGCGCTCGTCCCACTCCTCGAGGAGCCGGTTGGTGGCCTTGGCATCGATGCTGACGTAGATCGCCTCGAGCACGTTGGGGCGTGTCGCGCGGGCGAAGGCCAGCGCCCGCAGGGTCGGCTTGTGCAGCTTGGAGGCCAGCACGATCGCGTGCACGCGTGTCGGCATCACCTTGTCCTGCTCGTCGGCGGCCAGCTCGAGCTCCACACGGTCGTAGTGGCGACCGATCGCCCGCATGACCACGTAGAAGAAGCCCATCGCCAGGATCGTGATCCAGGCGCCGGCGAGGAACTTGGTGACCACCACGATGACCAGCACGACGGCGGTCATGCAGAGGCCGAAGGTGTTGATCGCCCGCGAGCGCATCATCCGGCGACGCACGGCGGGGTCGGTCTCGGTCCTCAGGTGCCGTGTCCAGTGGCGGATCATCCCGAGCTGGCTGAGGTTGAAGGAGACGAAGACCCCGACGATGTAGAGCTGGATCAGCTTCGTCACCTCGGCGTCGAAGACCCAGATCAGCAGCATCGACATCGCGGCCAGGAAGACGATGCCGTTGCTGTAGGCCAGCCGGTCCCCCCGCGAGCCGAGCGAGCGCGGCGCGAGACCGTCCTGGGCGAGGATCGATCCGAGCACCGGGAAGCCGTTGAAGGCGGTGTTGGCAGCGAGCACCAAGATGATGCCGGTGACGGTGACCACGAAGTAGAAGCCGGGCGGGAAGTGGTCGAAGACCCCGGCCGCGATCTGGGAGATCACCGGGTGCTGCTCGTAGCCGGCGGGCAGCGCCGCACCCGACGCCGTGCGCAGCCGGTCGAGCTCGTGCGGGTCGACGTAGCGGATGGCCATCTGGTTGGCGAGGACGATGACGCTCATCATCATCGAGATGGCGATGAGGCCCAGCATCAACAACGTGGTGGCCGCGTTGCGGCTCTTGGGCTTGCGGAAGGCCGGTACGCCGTTGCTGATCGCCTCGACGCCGGTCAGGGCAGCACAGCCGGAGGAGAAGGCGCGCGCCAGCAGGAACATCAGCCCGATCTGGGTCAGCGGCTCCTCCCAGCCCGGTTGCGCCTCGATGACGAGCCCGGCGCTCTCGGCCTGGGGCAGGTCGCCCGACAACAGGCGGAGCAGGCCGTAGGCGCTCATGCCGAGGATGGACAGCATGAAGAGGTAGGTCGGCAACGCGAAGAACGACCCCGACTCACGCACGCCGCGCAGGTTCATCGCAGCGAGCAGCACCACCGCGACCAGGCCGACGCTCGCCTCGTGCCCGATCAGCGCCGGGATCGCGCCGGCGGCGTACTGCGAGGCCGACGAGATCGACACCGCGACGGTCAGCACGTAGTCGACGAGCAGCGCGCTGGCCACCGTGAGGCCGGCGTTGCGACCCAGGTTGACCGACGCCACCTCGTAGTCGCCGCCACCGGAGGGGTAGGCGTGGACGGTCTGGCGGTAGCTCGCGATGACGGTGAGCATCACGACCGCGACGGCGAGGCCGATCTTCCACGACCAGACGTAGGAGGACGCGCCGGCCACGGCCAGCATGATGAAGATCTCATCGGGTGCGTAGGCCACCGACGACAGCGCGTCGCTGGCGAAGACGGGCAGCGCGATCCGCTTGGGCAGCAGGGTCTCCCCCAGCTGGCTGCTGCGCAGCTTGCGACCCAGCAGGATCCGCTTGGACACGTCGCCGACACTCACAGGCCGGAAGCCTAGACCCGCAGGCGCCCAGATCCTCGCTGGGATACGGTTCCCGTGTGCACGTCGTGATCATGGGCTGTGGCCGCGTCGGTTCGACGCTCGCCCGCAGCCTCGAGGACCGCAACCACACCGTGTCGATCATCGACAGCGAGCCGGACGCGTTCCGGCGCCTCGGTCCGGAGTTCAACGGCGACAAGATCACCGGCTACGGCTTCGACCAGCAGGTGCTCGAGAAGGCCGGCATCCGTCGCGCGGACGCGTTCGCCGCGGTGTCCAGCGGCGACAACTCCAACATCATCGCCGCCCGCGTGGCGCGCGAGACCTTCGGCCTCCAGCAGGTCGTGGCCCGCATCTACGACCCGGGCCGCGCCGAGGTCTACCAGCGTCTCGGCATCACGACGGTCGCCACGGTCAAGTGGACCGCCGACCAGGTGCTGCGCCGGATCCTGCCCGCCGGCGCCGAGCCCGACTTCCGCGACCCGTCGGGCACGATCCGCGTCGACCACGTCCCGATCCCCGAGGCGTGGATCGGCACCCGGACGGTCGAGTTCCAGATGCAGTCGCGCAGCCGCATCGCCTGGATCGACCGGCTCGGCGAGGGCATGCTGCCCACCCGCGAGACCGTGCTGCAGGAGGGCGACATGCTCCACCTGGTCATGCGCGAGGAGCACGCGGCGCACGCCTACGCCGTGCTCGAAGCCGGCCCCGAAGCCGACTGACCCGACCCCAGACTGAAGCAGGAGCACCACACATGCGCGTCGCCATCGCCGGAGCCGGAGCCGTGGGTCGCTCGATCGCCCGGGAGCTGATCGAGAACGGTCACCAGGTCCTGCTCATCGACAAGAGCCCGTCGGCGATCCGACCCGAGCGGGTTCCCCACGCGGAGTGGCTGCTGGCCGACTGCTGCGAGCTGTCCTCCCTCGCCGAGGCGCAGCTGGGCAAGTGCGACGTCGTGATCGCCGCGACCGGCGACGACAAGGCCAACCTGGTGACCTCGCTGCTCGCCAAGACCGAGTTCGGCGTGCCGCGCACGGTGGGACGGGTCAACCACCCCAACAACGAGTGGTTGTTCACCGAGGCGTGGGGAGTCGACGTCAACGTCTCCACCCCGCGCATCATGTCCGCGCTCGTCGAGGAGGCCGTCTCCATCGGCGACCTCGTGCGCCTGTTCACCTTCCGCCAGGGCAACGCCAACCTCGTGGAGCTCACCTTGTCGGCCGACTCCCCCTTCGTCGGGACCCCGAGCGGGCTGGTGCCGTTCCCGGACAACTGCGCCCTCGTGACCATCCTGCGCGACGGGCAGGTCTACACCCCCGACGCCGAGCAGCCGCTGGAGTCCGGCGACGAGCTGCTCTTCGTGGTCCCGGCCGAGGTCGAGCACGAGCTCGAGCAGCTGCTCTCCCCCGGCCACCGCTGAGCCCCGGCCACGCCGCCGGCAGCGCAGGGCGTACGCCGTCAGGAAGGCGTCGCGTCGCCGGTGGCCGGCGTGACCGGCGTCCGGTTGCGCGACAGCAGCCACACCATCGTGGCCAGCGCGGCCAGCTGGAGGGGCCAGCCGAGCACGATCTTGAGCACGCCGAGCGCCGCGACTGCGGCGTCAGGGTCGATCGAGCCGGAGCTGCCGGCCAGCCAGATGGGCGCCTGGATCACGACACGGAGCGCGCAGGGCGCGACGAGCAGCCAGGTGAGGCGGCTGCAGAGCTTCACGACCTGCCGGTCGGAGTGCCAGGCGGTGGGGTCGCCGGTGATGGAGCCGACCATGAAGCCGACCAGCGGCCACCCGATGATGCAGGTGAAGCCCAGCACCACGGCGTAGGCGCCGTTGTAGAGGATGCCGGGCAGGAAGTAGGCCAACGCCTGGTCCTGCTCGGAGCCGCCGGCGGCAGCGGAACGGTGCACGAAGTACCACCCGATCGCGATGCCGAACAGCGCGTTGACCACGAACTGCACGGTCGAGCGCTGCACGAGCCGGATCACCAGCAGCACGAGCGCGGCCCCGACGCTGACGTAGATCGCGGTGTCGAGGTCGCGCATCGTGAGCCACGTGAGGGTGAACAGGATCGTCGGGACGGCCGCCTCGGCCATGCCCCGGCGCCCGCCGAGGGCCTTGGAGAGCTGCTGGCGCACGACGGCCTCGACCGTGTCGGTGTCGGCCGCGGCGGCGGTCCGCGTCGGCTCGCTCATGCGCGCAGCTCGTAACGGGGGTTGAACATGATCGGCACGCCGCTCTGGCGTCCGATGCAGCCGGCGACGGTCATCGCCCGGCCGGGGCCGATGCCGGAGATCCGGCGTCGCCCGAGCCACACCACGGTGATGACGCCGGAGCCGTCGTCGAGCTCGGCTTCGAGGGCAGGCACGCCCCCGCGGGGGCGCAGGGTCACGGTGCGGACGACGCCGTTGACCACGACGTGCTCGCGCTCGGGAGCCTCGGAGATGCACACAGCCTCGTCGCTGGTCTGGGACTGGCGCAGCTCGCGCTGGTGGGCCTCCGAGCTGTCTGCCCACTTCGACAGCGCCTGTCGCAGGCGGCTCTTCTCGGCCACGCTCGGCTCACCCCACCCGGCGGGCGTCGTCCGGCAGGCGGACCGGCAGGGGCTCGCCGACCGGCATCGCACCTTCGCCACGGCGTACGACGACCTGGGCGAGGGCGTCCTCCCACTCCGAGGCGGCGTCGGGCTCGACGGCGGGGCGTCCGAGGAACGACGCGCGGAGCATCCAGCGCTCGCCGTTGATGCCGATGATGCGCGAGGGCTGGGTGGCGGCGGTGCCGTCGGGACGCTGGACCGGCATCGCGCAGACCAGCTCGGTGCCCCAGCGGCCCTCGCGCTCGGTGGCGTGGCCGCCCCGGCGCGCCATGTCGGCGGCGATCTGCGGTCGGACGTCGGACCAGAGGTCGCCGTTGCGCGGCGCGGCGAAGGCCTGGAACTCGACGGCGCCGTCCTGGCCCGCGAGCATCACGGCCCGCACCTGGCCGCTCTGCTCGTCGACCTGCAGCCGCAGCTCGCGGTCGGCGATCGCGGGCACCAGCACCGAGCCGAGGTCGGCGCGCTCGATGCCGTCGCCCTCGACCTCCGAGACGTCGAACGGCCCGGACGCCGTCGGGGCGGGGATCGGCTCCTCCGCGGCGACGGTTTCGTCGTCGGCCGTCACGGCCGGGTCGGTGGCCTCTGCCTTGCGGCGGAACTTCACGTCAGCACTCCTTGTCGATGGGCCCGAGGCGCGCAGGACTCATGTGCGCACACCCGTACCAGTAGAACCGTAGCCCCCGTCTCCCCGCACCGAGTCGGGCAGCACCCCCACCTCGACGAAGCGCGCCCGCTCGAAGCGCTGCACCACCAGCTGGGCGATGCGCTCGCCGCGGCGCAGCGTGACCGCCTCGACCGGGTCGTGGTTGATCAGCAGCACCTTGACCTCGCCGCGGTAGCCCGCGTCCACGGTGCCGGGCGTGTTGACGATGGACAGCCCGTGGCGCGCCGCGAGCCCGGAGCGCGGGTGCACCAGGGCGACGTAACCGTCGGGCAGCGCGACGGCGATGCCGGTCGGCACCAGGGCCCGCTCGCCGGGGGCGAGGGTGAGGTCCACGGTGGTGTGCAGGTCCGCGCCCGCGTCGCCCGGGTGGGCGTAGGACGGCAGCGGCAGGTCGGGGTCGAGCCGCACGACCTGGATGTCGAGCTGGATGTCGAGCTGGATGTCGCGCTGGGTCTCGGACGGGGGCTCGGGCATGAGGTGGGCGTCGGGCACGAGGAGAGAATCTATAGGCTCTGCGCCGTGGACTACGCCGAACGCCTCACCGTCCCGCTGCGCTGGTGGGTCCAGGGCACCATGCTCGTGGCGTCGCTCTGGCTGGCGGTCCTGGCCGCGACCCCCGAGGTCGTCGCGTGGTCGGTCACGGCGGTCGCGCTGGCGCTGCTGGTGGCGCTGCTCGGCACCTACGGCAGCCCGAAGGTCTCGGTCGACGACCACACGCTGCGGGCCGGGCGGGCGCACATCCCCCTGGAGCACGTCGGGGCGGCCACCGCCCTCGATGCGGACGGCGTACGCCGCCAGGCGGGCGTGGACGCCGACGCCCGTGCCTACCTCCTCCTGCGGCCCTACCTCAAGCGCGGCGTGCGGGTCGACATCACCGATCCGGCCGATCCCACGCCCTACTGGTTGATCAGCTGCCGGCGCCCCGACGCCCTCGTCTCAGCCCTGGAGGCGACGCGCACGCACCGAGACGCTGGATAGGGTGCGTCCATGGCTTCCCAGGACTCCTCCAGCAAGTTCTTCTCCGCGTTCTCGCTCGTCGCTGCGATCGGGGCGGCGGCGGTCGCCAAGAAGGGACTGAACACCACGTGGCGCGCCACCACCGGCAAGAACCCGCCGACCAACCCGGCGGACCCCGACGTCGGGCTCGGCGAGGCGGTCATGTGGGCCGCCGTGAGCGGCACCCTGATCGGGGTGGCCCGGATGCTGGCGGCACGTCGCGCGGCGGGTTACTACGCGAAGTCCACCGGGCACCTGCCCCCGCAGCTGGCGAAGGACGGACAGGACGCCTCGAAGGCCCCTGCCGCCACCTCCTGAGCGCACCCTCCCGCACGACGCAGCGCCCGCCCCTCGACGGAGGGGCGGGCGCTGTGCGTTCGTGCAGCCGTGCTCAGATGCAGTCGCGGCAGATGAGCTTCTTCTCATCGGCCAGCTGCGAGCGGTGGTGCACCAGGAAGCAGCTCATGCAGGTGAACTCGTCGTCCTGCCGCGGCATGACCTCGACCGCCAGCTCTTCGTGCGAGAGGTCGGCACCGGGAAGCTCGAAGGACTCGGCCGCCTCGGTCTCGTCCTCGTCGACCTTGCCGGAGTTCTTGTCGTGGCGGCGGGCCTTGAGCTCCTCGATGCTCTCCTCGCTCTGGTCCTCCTCGGACTTGCGCGGTGCGTCGTAGTCGGTGGCCATCGAATCCCTCTCCCCATGCAGTGGCTCAGACCGGCCGGATCGCGGCACGGGCGTGAGACCGAGTTGTTGCTCGTCGTCGGCGCCAGATTGTGCACCATGAACCGGCTCCGTGGTGAGCCGGTCCGCAACGTGTCGCATGAACAGTGCGCGACGCCTCGCTATTCCCCGTGCCACCTGCGTGGTCCAGCCCGGTCGGACCCACCCGCGCAGGGGTGACGCGGGTCACCCCGTCAGGCGAGGAAACCGGTGCTCCGCAGCGCGTCCGCGAAGGTGTCCCAGCCGTCGGCAGGTGTCCCCACGACGACGTTGCGCCGGGGGAAGCCGGGGAGCGTCATCGTGCCGTCGAGCAGCTCGAAGCGGCCTCCGGCCTCGCGCAGCACGAGGCCGCCGGCCGACCAGTCCCACGGCTGGGGGCCGGCCTCGACGTAGGCGTCGGCGCTGCCCTCGGCGACGTGGCACAGGTCGAGCGAGCACGACCCCATGCGGCGGATGTCGCGCACCTCGGGCAGCAGGCGTGCGACGCAGGCGGCCTGGTGCTCGCGGACGGCGCGCTGGTAGCCGAAGCCGGTGAGGACCAGGCGCTCGGCCAGCGGCGGGGTGGGGCGTACGCCGATGGAGGCCCCGTCGCGGGTGGCGCCGAGGCCGCGGGCGGCGGCGTACTCGGTGCCGGTGGGGATGGCGACCACGGCGCCCGCCACGACCTCGCCGTCCACCTCCGCGGCGACGGACACCGCGCAGTCGGGCAGGCCGTAGAGGTAGTTGACGGTGCCGTCGATCGGGTCGACGACCCACCGCACCCCGCTGGTGCCGGGCCGGTCGTCGCCCTCCTCGCCGAGGATCGCGTCGTCGGGCCGCGCGGCGGTGATGCGCTCGCGCACGAGTGTCTCGACCGCCCGGTCGGCCTCGGTGACCACGTCGACCGCACTGGTCTTGGTGTCGGCCACGCCGATGCCGCCGATCCGCATCTCCCGGGCCAGCGCGGCGCCCTCGTGGGCGACGGTGCGGGCCAGGTCGCGCAGGGCGGCGGGGTCCGCAGTGCTCACGAGTCGCGACCGCACAGGGCGGGGCGCGGACCGCGCGGGTTGGGGCAGCAGCCCACCCCGCAGACGTCCGGGCCGGCCGGCATCGAGCCCACGGCCGGACGCTCGGGAGCCTCGCCACGCTCGGCCGCTGCGCGCTCGAGGAGCAGGTCGCGCACCATCGCGACGAAGCGCGGGTCGACCCCGGCGGTGGCGGCGCGCACGGCCGAGATGCCGAGACGCTCGGCCGTGGCCATCGCCTCGGTGTCGAGGTCGTAGATGACCTCCATGTGGTCGGAGACGAAGCCGATCGGCATCAGCACCACGCTGCTCACCCCGTCGGTGGCCAGCTCCTCGAGGTGGTCGTTCACGTCCGGCTCCAGCCACGGCGTCGACGGCGCGCCCGAGCGCGAGCAGTAGACCAGGTCGTGGCGGTGGGCGCGACCCGTCGCCTCGCGCACCCGCCGGGCCACCTCGTCGACGGCGCTGCGGTGCTGGCGGACGTAGGCCTCGCGAGGCTGGCCCAGGGGGTCCTCCGAGCCGCTGGTCTCGGCCATCGCGGTCGGGATCGAGTGGGTGACGAAGACCAGGCGCGCCCGGTCGCCCCCGTCGGGGAGCTCGGCGAGCGCCGCCAGGCAGGCGTCGACGGCCGGCTCGATGAAGCCGGGGTGGTTGTAGTACTGCCGCAGCTTGTCCAGGCGCGGGGCGCCCTCCACCTGCTCGACGGCGTCCAAGAGGTTCTCGCGGTACTGCCGGCACGACGACCACGACGAGTACGCCGACGTGGCGAAGACCGCGGCCCGCTGCACGCCGTCGGCGGACATCTGCGCGAGCGTGTCGGCGAGGTAGGGGTCCCAGTTGCGGTTGCCGAAGTAGACCGGCAGGTCGATCCCCTGCTCGGCGAGGTCCTTCTCCAACGCCTCGATCAGCGCGCGGTTCTGGTCGTTGATCGGGCTCCTGCCGCCGAAGAGGAAGTAGTGCTCCCCCACCTGCTCCAGGCGCTCGCGGGGGATGCCCCGCCCACGCGTGACGTTCTCCAGGAACGGCACCACGTCCTCGGGCTTCTCGGGACCTCCGAAGGAGAGCACCAGAAGAGCGTCGTACGGCTTCACGTCGGGTCCCGCAGGATTCATGGCGCCAGCCTAGGCGGGCCTACCATCACCTCGATGCTCGACTCCTACGCGCGGGTGCTGAGGCGCCCGGGTGCCCTCGCCTTCAGCAGCGCCGCCCTCGTGGCGCGCCTGCCCATCTCCATGGTCGGGCTCGGCATCGTGCTCCTCGTCCAGGAGCGCACCGGCTCCTACGGTCTCGCCGGCACCGTCGCCGCCGTCTTCGTGCTGGCCGAGGCCGCCTTCGCGGTCCTGCACGGCCGGTGGGTCGACCACTTCGGCCAGTCGCGCGTCCTCCCCCTCGCGATCTCCCTCTTCGGCGCCGGGCTGGCACTGATGATGGTGGCGGTCGAGCAGGACTGGGCACGGGTCTGGACCTACCTCTTCGCCGCGGTCGCGGGCGCCTCCCTCCCGCAGGTCGGCGCGAGCGTGCGGACCCGCTGGTCCCACCTGCTCGACCAGCCCGGCGAGAAGCAGACGGCCTTCGCGCTCGAGGCGGTGCTCGACGAGGTCGTCTTCGTGGTCGGACCGGTGCTCGTCACGCTCCTGGCCACCGGCTACCACCCCGTCGCCGGGCTCACCTTCGCCCTCGTCAGCGGCGTGCTCGGCACCTTCGCCTTCGCCGCGCAGCGACGCACGGAGCCCCCGGCGGGGCGCAGCTCGACGACCGGCGGGCCGAAGCCGCCGATGCCGTGGCGGCTGGTGCTGCCGCTGGCGCTCGTCTGCCTCACCCTCGGCGCGCTGTTCGGGGCCGCAGAGGTCACCACCGTCGCGTTCGCGGAGGAGCAGGGACAGCGCGGGGCCGCCGGCTGGCTGCTGGCGGCGTGGTCGTTCGGCAGCCTGGTGGCCGGCCTCGTCACCGGCGCGATCGCGTGGCGCAGCGGGCCGGACGTGCGCCTGCGCTGGGGCTCGGCTGCGATGGCGCTGGCCATGGCGCCCCTGATGTTCGTCTCCTCGATCCCCCTGATGGCCGTCGTGCTGCTCATCGGCGGGCTCGCGATCGCGCCAACCATGATCGGCGCGATGACGATGGTGGAGCAGGGCGTTCCGTCGGGCCGGCTGACCGAGGGCATGGCGATCCTGCACACCGGGATCGTCGCCGGCGTCGCGCCGGGCGCGAGCATCGCCGGCTTCGTGGTCGACCACAGCGGGGCGTCGGCGGCGTACGCCGTGGCCCTCGCCGGCGGCGTGCTCGGCGCGCTCGCCGCGCAGACGGCCCGGCCGTCGCGCGCCCTGGCTACCGTGCGCTCATGACGTCGACCCGCTGGCGCAACTGGTCCGGCCTCGAGGAGGCGGCTCCCCGAGAGGTCGTGACGCCGACCTCCGTCGAGGCCGTCGTCGGGGCCGTGCGCCACGCATGCGAGGCCGGGACCACCGTCAAGATGGCCGGCACCGGTCACTCGTTCACCGCGATCGCCGCCCCCGAGCACACGATGCTGCGACCCGACGGGATGCACGGCGTCGTCGAGGTCGACCGACAGGCGATGACCGTGACGGCACGCGCCGGCACCCCGCTCAAGGACCTCAACCTCGCCCTGGAGCGCCTGGACCTCTCGCTGCACAACATGGGTGACATCGCCGAGCAGACCCTGGCCGGGGCCACGTCGACCGGCACCCACGGCACGGGCGGCACTGCCGCCGGACTGTCCGCCCAGCTCGCG
The DNA here is from genome assembly GCF_021083185.1 of Nocardioides furvisabuli. GTDB lineage: Bacteria > Actinomycetota > Actinomycetes > Propionibacteriales > Nocardioidaceae > Nocardioides > Nocardioides furvisabuli. Next base: position 52,328 of record NZ_JAIGQB010000008.1, read on the forward strand.
GGCCTCGAGCTGGTCACCGGCACCGGCGAGGTGCTGCGGGCCTCGGCCGACGAGAACGCCGACGTCCTCGAGGTGGCCCGCGTCGGGCTCGGCGCCCTCGGCATCCTGACGAGCCTCACCTTCCACGTCGAGCCGCTCTTCGTGGTCGAGGCCCACGAGCAGCCGATGACGTGGGACGCCGCGCTCGCGTCGTACGACGAGATGGTGGCTGCGGCGCACCACGTCGACATGTACTGGTTCCCCCACACCGACGCGATGGTGGTCAAGCAGGACGTCCGCACCGACCTCGAGCCCGGCGAGCAGGAGCCGCCGTCGCGCCTGGCGGCGTGGTGGGAGGACGAGCTGGTCTCCAACACCGTCTTCGGCGCGCTGTGCCGCATCGGCTCGCGGTCACCGGGCCTGGTCCCGCGGATCAACCGCGTCGCCGGCCGGGCACTCTCCGAGCGCCGCTACAGCGACCTCGCGCACCGCGTCTTCGTCAGCCCGCGCCGGGTCCGCTTCCGCGAGATGGAGTACGCCGTCCCGCGCGAGGTCGGCCTGGACGTGCTGCGCGAGTGCCGCCGGGTGATCGAGGCGAGCGACTGGCGCATCGCCTTCCCCGTCGAGGTCCGCACCGCTCCCGCCGACGACGTGCCGTTGTCGACCGCCCACGGTCGCGACAGCCTCTACCTCGCCTTCCACGTCCCGGCCGACACCGACCACCGGGCCTATTTCGGGGGGCTCGAGCCGCTGCTGCGCGAGGCCGGCGGTCGACCCCACTGGGGGAAGGTCCACACGCGCACGGCCGCGGACCTGGCGCCGGCGTACGACCGGTTCGACGACTTCCTCGCGATGCGCGACCGGCTCGACCCGCACCGGGTCTTCGCCAACTCCTACCTCCGCCGCGTGCTGGGCGACTGAGCCGTCGGCCACCTCGCAGCGTGTCCCTGGTGCCTGGACGAGTCGTGTGGTCACGGCGCAGGCAGTGAGCCTGCTGTCTGTTCTCCACCAGCCGGATGTTCGCAGGCTGCGGACCGTCGAGACAGCCACTTGACTCTCGCAACCCGACGAACGCAGACAACCAACCACGAGGTCGGCGCGTCACACCGAGGACCGTCGCATGCGACGTACTGTCACCGACACGCTGCCCACCGTCATCGGGGGTGGCTCACCCAGGGGGAACCGTGCTTCGACGTTCGACCACGCTTGTTGTCACCGCGCTTGTGACGGGGGCGCTGGGCGCACCGTCGTCGGCGGCGTCGGACACTGACCGGACCTGCCAGGGCCGCCCGGCCACGATCGTCGGCACTGGCCCGGACATCCAGGGCACGCCGGGTGATGACGTCATCGTCACCGGCACCTCCCAGGTCATTTACGCTCTCGCTGGGAACGACCTGGTGTGCGTGAGCCCGACCGCCTTGCGCGTGTACGCGGGCGACGGCGATGACGTGGTGGTCGCGTCCGAGGCTGGGACACAGATGAGTGCCTATCTCGGTGCTGGTCTCGACCGCTACCTCGGGGGACCTGGCAACAACGGTCCCGTCTCAGCCGCGCTCAATCAGAACGTGGTGTACGCGGACGGCACGGATGACACCGTGACAGACGCCGACTGGGCGATCCTGACGGTCACCGCGCCTGCGACCGGGACACGTGGCACCTACACCGGTGGCGGGATCGCCGTCTGGTCGGCCGACCAGGACGTGGAGATCGACCTGGACACCAACATGGTGACGGTCGGGGGGGTCCATGCGGTCGACCTGTCTGGCATCGACGGCGCGAGCGTAGTCGCGCCGCGCGCGGTGTTGCGAGGCAACGCCGAGGCCAACCTCCTCTTCGGTCTGGGATGCGATGTGCTGTTCGTCGGAAGAGGCGGAAACGACCGCCTCAGCGGTGGAGATGGGAACGAGGACGGCCCTGAGGCCCAGATCAAGTCGGAGTGCGTGGGCATGAGAGCCACGATGCGTGGTGGATCCGGCGACGACAGCATCAGGGGGTGGCTGGGCCGCAACCGGCTGGTCGGGAACGCAGGCAATGACGAACTCCAAGGTCGCGCCCGATCAGACGTGCTTCTCGGTGGCAGCGGCCGCGACGACCTCAGGGGCGGGGACGGGTCGGACGTGCTCCGCGGAGGCGGCGGTCGCGACACAGCCGACGGGGAGAATGGCCGCCAGGACCGCTGCGATGCCGAACGCGAGCGTCGCTGCGAACGCTGAAGCCACCTAGGTCTGACGATCGCCCTCGGCGCTCATCGGGATGAGCGGACAACACCCCGACTTCCGGTGGCTCCGGTCAACGGGCTCGCCCATGGGGACACACCCGGTCAGACGTTCGCCGGTCCCTTGGGCAGCGGGGCGCGCCAGCCGCGCACGAGCGCCAGCAGCCGCCAGCCGAGGCAGGTCGTGAACCCTGCCGCGGCGACCACGAGCAGCGGCACGTCCGTGCGGTCGAGCAGCACCGCGACGGTCGCGCCGGCGAGCGCGGGTGTGGCGTAGAGGACGCCCTCGAAGATCACCGGCACGCTCCCCGAGAGCACGTCGCGGAGCATGCCGCCGCCGATGCCGGTCAGCATGCCCATGAGCGCGGCGGGCAGGGGGTCGAGGCCGTAGTCGACCGCCTTGAGGGCGCCGGTGACGCAGAAGAGCGCGAGCCCGAAGGCGTCGAAGAGGGTGACGACCCGCTCGAGCCGGCCCACCGTGGGGTGGAAGACGAAGGTCAGCAGGCCGGCCGCAACCGGGACGAGGAGGTAGCGCCAGTCCGCCAGCGCGGCGGGTGGCGTCGCGCCGATCAGCACGTCGCGGATGAAGCCCCCGCCGAGCCCGGTGACCCCGCCCAGGACCAGCGCGGCGAAGAGGTCGAGGTTCTTGCGCACCGCCACGAGCGCGCCCGCCACTGCAAAGGCGAAGATGCCGACGAGGTCGAGGACGACGAGCGTCGCGGCGAACTCGGTCACGGGCACGCCCGAAGGCTAGATCGCGCTGCCGCCCTCCCGCCAACCAGCGGTCAGGGGTGGACGACCCCACCCCTGACCGGGCGGGTCCCGGCGCGCCGCAGGCGCAACCCGGCCCCGGCCCCGCGCTGGCGTAGGCTCGACTCGATCGGATGCCTCGCATCGATGACCACCTCAGGCAGGAGCCCGCCGTCCATGGCCAAGCTGACGTTCACCGGACGCAGCAAGGACGGCAAGCGCCTGCTGCTGGTGGACGAGTCGGGCCAGGAGCACACCCTGGTGATCGACGCCCGGCTCCGCCGCGCCTTCACCGGCGCACCCGAAAGCAACGGCCAGTTGGAGATCCCGATGGAATCAACCCTCCGTCCCCGCGACATCCAGACGCGCATCCGGGCAGGTGAGTCGCCCGAGGCGGTCGCCCACGCCGCCGGGACGTCGGTGGAGAAGATCATGGCGTTCGCGGCGCCCGTGATGGCAGAGCGCGCCCACGTCGCCGAGCGCGCCCAGCTCGCCTCCGTACGCCGCCGCGCCACCGAGTCCGGCGCCCGGACCCTCGGCGAGGCGGTCGCCGCGCAGCTGCGGGCGCACAACGCCGACCCGGGCAGCGTCGAGTGGGACGCCTTCCGCCGCGAGGACGGCCGCTGGACCCTGACCGGCCTCTACGACGTCGCCGGCCGCACCGGTGCCGCGACCTTCTCCCACGACCCGCGCGGCAACTTCGTGACCGTGGACGACGAGGACGCCCGCTGGCTGGTCGGCGACGCCGCCCCGGCGACACCCGCCGGGCCCGCCTCCGACGACCTGGCCCTCGCCCGCCAGCGCCGCCTCAGCGCCGTCGACGGCGACGTCCCGCTCGGCGAGGACGCCATCGAGATGGTGGCCGACGGCGCGGTGGCCGACGCCGGGGCCGACGCCGGGGCCGGGGCCGACGAAGAGTCCCCCAACGAGACCACGATGGAGATCTCCGGCGCGCTCGGCTCCGAGCAGTCGATCGAGGCCTACCTCGAGGGCACCGACGGCACCTTGTCGGACGAGCCCGAGCCCGAGCCGGCGCCCCGGCCCGAGCAGCCGGCTGCGCAGGCGCCTGCCGAGCCGGTCGCCAAGCCCAAGAAGCGCGGTCGCGCGTCGGTCCCGAGCTGGGACGAGATCATGTTCGGCGGCGGCAAGGGCGACTGAGGCGGTGCGGCTGGTCCGTCTCAACGTCCATCCCCTGAAGTCCGCAGCGATCCGTCCGGTCGGGTCGGCCGCCGTGCTGGCCCGTGGCCTCGTCGACGACCGCTCGTGGATGCTCGTCGGCCCCGACGACCGCCTGGTCTCCGCGCGGGAGCTGCCGGCGCTGTTCCGCGTCGTCGCCGACACCCCGGCGACCGATCCCACGGTGTCGTCGGCGCTGCGGCTGCGTGCCGTCGGCCACCGGGACCTGGCCGTCGACCTGCCCGGCGGCCCCGAGGTGCTGGTGCACCTGTTCTCCCTCGACCTGCCCGCGACGCCCGCCGGTCCGGAGGCCGATGCGTGGCTGCGCGACGTGCTCGGGACCGACGTACGCCTCGTGTGGTGCCACGACCCGACGCGCCGCCGGCTGCAGCCCGGCTTCTCCTCCCCCGCTGACCACACGGCGTTCGCGGACTCGTTCCCGGTCACGGTCGCCTCCCTCGCCTCGCTGCGCCGGCTGGACGACTGGATCCTCGAGCGGGCGCTCGAGGAGGGCGAGGAGCCGCCGGAGCCGCTTCCGGTCGAGCGGTTCCGTGCCAACCTGGTCGTCGACGGCGACGAGCCGTTCGCGGAGGACCGCTGGGCCGAGGTCCGCGTCGGCGAGGTCCGCTTCCGTGTCGCCAAGCCGGTCGGTCGCTGCGTGATGGCCACCCTCGACCCTGCCACGCTCCGCACGGCGAAGGAGCCGACCCGCACCCTGGCGCGGCACCGCCTCGTCGACGGCAGGACGCTCTTCGCCGCTCACCTCGTCCCGCTGGCCGAGGGCACGATCCGGGTCGGCGACGAGGTCACCGCACGCTGATCAGCGACCCGTCGCCACGGGCCGCCCGCGGTCGGTGATCCAGCCGCTCCAGCTCCCGGGGTAGAGCGCGGCGCGGACGCCGGCGACCTCCATCGCGAGCACGTCGTGGGCAGCGGTCACCCCCGACCCGCAGTAGGCGGCGACCGTCGTCGCGTCGGTGGCGCCCACCCGGGCGTACACCGCGCGGAGGTCCTCGGGCAGACGGAACCGGCCGCGCGCGTCGAGGTTCTCGGTCGTCGGGACGTTGACGGCGCCGGGGATGTGCCCGGCGACCGGGTCGACGGGCTCGGACTCCCCGGCGAAGCGCTCCGGCGCGCGGGCGTCGACGAGCACGTCGACCTCGCGCACGTCGTCTGCCCCGACGACGGGCATCCGGACGTCCGCCGCCGCCGTGAAGTCCCCCGGGGCGGTCTGCACCGCGCCCTGCTCCACGGGGTGGCCGGCCTCGCGCCAGGCGGTCCAGCCGCCGTCGAGGACGCGTACGTCGTCGTGGCCGCGGTGGCGCAGCAACCACCAGGCCCGCGCCGCAGCCCGCCCCTGCCAGTCGTCGTAGACCACGACGGACCGTCCGTCGCGCACGCCTGCGCGCCGCATCGCGGCCTCGAAGGTGCCGACGTCCGGCAGCGGGTGCCGGCCCCCGGCGCCCGGTGGCGCGGCCAGGTCGGCGTCGAGGTCGACGTACGCCGCTCCCGGGACGTGGCCGGCCTCGTGCAGCCCGCGGCCGGGCGGGCCGCCCATCACGTAGCGCACGTCGAGCACGGTGACATCGTCGAGCGTCGCCGCCAGCTCCTCGGGACCGATGAGCGGGCTGAAGTCGTGGTCCATGCCCGGCACGGTAGCCGCAGGTCGGCACCCGGGCTGTGACAAGATCGGCCGGTCATGGCTGAACTGCACTTCTTCACGGGCACGATGGACTCCGGCAAGTCGACGCTGGCGCTCCAGACCAACCACAACCACGCCGCCCGAGGACGCGTCGGCCGCATCTTCACCACCCACGACCGCTCCGGCGCGGCGGTCGTCTCGAGCCGGCTGGGCCTGACCCACGACGCGCTCGAGGTCGGCACCGACTTCGACTTCTGGGCCTACGTCGTCACCACGCTCACCCGCGGCGGTCGCATCGACTACCTCATCTGCGACGAGGCCCAGTTCTACTCCGCCGACCAGATCGACCAGCTCGCCAAGGTCGTCGACGAGCTCCAGATCGACGTGTTCGCCTTCGGCATCCTCACCGACTTCCGCAGCGTCCTCTTCCCCGGCAGCGCACGCCTCGTCGAGCTCGCCGACCGGATGAACGTGCTCCAGGTCGAGGCGCTGTGCTGGTGCGGCAAGCGCGCCACCCACAACGCTCGCACCGAGAACGGTGCGATGGTCACCGACGGCGAGGTGATCGTCGTCGGCGACGTCGAGCAGGCCGACGAGCCGCCCGCGGACGTGGCCTACGAGGTCCTGTGCCGCCAGCACCACCGTCGCCGGCTGACCGCCGCCCGGGCGAAGGCCGTCAGCCTGGCCCCGGAGCCGCTGCCCTTCGGCTGAGGCCGGTCTCATCCCACGAGGATGGGGATCAGCATCTCGGTCGACGTGAGGGAGCCGTGCAGCCCGACGAGGGTGTCCTCGTAGGCGAAGTCGCGGGTGGAGACGATCGCGGTGTCGCCGTGGCAGGCGACCATCACGTCGCCGAGCCGGGGCAGCACGCGCGCGTCGACCGCCCCGAACCATCCCCGGTCGACGGCGTCCTCGCGGGCCAGGACCGTCGCCCGCTCCCCCAGCACCTCACGCCACGTGGTGAGGACGTCGTCGACGGCGCGCCCGGAGCAGTAGAGGTGGCGGAAGCGGGCCTCGCCACCGAGCAGCCACACCCCGTCGCGCATGCCGTCGACGGCGTCGACGTCCACGCGTGCGTCGCGCGGGCTGTCGACCATGCCGTGGTCGGCCACCACCAGCAGCCGGGTCGCGGCGGGCAGCGCCTCGCGCAGCTGCTCGGCCTCGGCGTCGACCATCGCGAGCTGCTGGAGCCACTGGGTGGAGGCCACACCGAACTTGTGGCCGGTCCAGTCGAGGTCGGAGTCGTAGACATAGGTCAGCGACGGCTGGCGGGCCGACGCGCTGACGGTCGCGGCGATCCGCTCACCGACGCGGTCCGCGCCGACGTACGTCGCCCCACGCTGCGAGGCCACCGTGAGCCCGGAGCCGTCGAAGTCGCGCTTGTTGACCGACGTGACGTGCACGCCGGCATCCGCCAGACGCCCGAAGGCGGTGGGGTGCGGCTGCCACTCCAGCGGGTCGATGCCGTTGTCCCACCCGAGGTGGTTGAGCAGCCGGTCGGTGCCGGGGATGCGGGCGGTGAAGCCCACCAGCCCGTGGGCGCCGGGCACCAGGCCGGTGCCGAGCGAGGTGAGCGAGGTCGCGGTCGTCGAGGGGACCCCGGCGGTGCCGGTCGAGCCACCCTCGAGGAGGGAGGAGAGGTACGGCGCCACGTGCGCATGGCGGGCGAGGAGCTCGGCACCCATGCCGTCGACCAGGAACACGACGTACGACGGCGCGGGCGGCAGCTCGAGGCCCACGGGGTGACCGTCCAGGGGTGCGCCGAGCGCGCGGGCCACGGACGGCACCACGTCGGCGAGCGAGCGGTCGCCGTACGCCGGCGGGGTGAACGCGCCCGTCACCGGGGAGCGTTCATCCGCGGGTGCGCGCGGACAGCGCGTCGGAGAAGGCCAGCAGCCCCGCGACCGCGTCCGAGCCCTCGGCAGCCGCGGAGACCCGCAGGGTGTAGTCGTCGCCGGCCAACGTGCCGGTGTAGCCGTGGTCGGCATCGCACTCGGGGTCCGAGCACGCCGCGGGCTCGAGGTCGAGGCGACCCACGCCGCCCCACCCGATGGTCAGCACGGCCTCGGCCGGCGGCGCGACGCCCTTGGTCGGGTTGGCCACCATGCGGGTCACCACGACGGTGCGGATCGACGTCAGCGTGACCGCCTCGGTCGTGGTCGAGGTGTAGGGCTCGGGCAGCAGGTCGTCGCCGGGGTGCTCGTCAGTGTGGGCGATCACCAGCCGGGTCGGGGTCAGCAGCAGCGCCGTGAGGTGGCGGCGCACCTCTTCGTGGTCGAAGGTCGTCTCGTGGTGCACGAAGTAGGAGACGACCTCCTCACCGCCTGCGGCCGAGAAGACGCCGTCAGCGACGACCTCGGGGTAGTAGCCGGTGCGGTGGATCTCCTTGCGGAGGTCCTGGGAGACGTCCGCGTCACGGGTGGAGCGAGGCATGGTGGCAGTCTGTCACGCATGCGGCCTCAGTCGGGGAGCGTGTCCCCCGGCATCGTGCTCAGGCGGCGCACGAACCAGTCCGAGCGCGCGTTCGGCACCTGCTCCACGCGCACCGACGCACCGAGCACGCTGGCCCCCTCGGCGCCGGCGAGGACGAGCGGGAGGTGCAGCGCACGGACCTGCGGCAGGTCGTGCTGCAGCTGGGCGACCTGGCGCACCAGTCGCTCGATCTCGGCGACGTCGACGATCTCGCTGCCGCGGTAGCCGAAGAGCAGCGGCGAGGCCTTGATCTCGCGCACCATGTCCTGGGCGTCGTGGTCGGCGAGCGGCGGGATCCGGTAGGACCGGTCGCTGAGCAGCTCGGTCAGCGGACCACCGATGCCGAAGGACAGCACCGGGCCGAAGAGCGGGTCCTCGACCGTCGAGATCGTGACCGGCACCCCCGGGGGTGCGTTGCGCTGGACCACGAAGCCGGCACGCTCGGGATCGGTGATCACCTGGTTGAGCGAGGTCCAGGCGTCGGCCATCTCGTCGGCCGTGTCGATGTTGCGCCACACGTGGGCCAGGTCGGGCCGGTCACGCAGGTGGTCGGCCGTTGCCTTCAGCACCACGTCCCACTCCAGCGCCTCGCCCGCGGCGACCGCCTCGTCGAGCGTCTCGACGGCGTAGGTGTCCCACAGGTCGATGCCGTAGGCCCCGAGCAGCCGCCGCTGCTCCACGAAGTCGAGGTCGCGACCCTCGGGGTGTCGCATCAGCAGCTCGTTGACGAGATGACGCGCGTCATCGCGGTCGTTGGACGGCAGGTCGCCGACCGTCGACTGCGGCACCCGCAGCCACACGGCGTACTCGACCACGTGCGCGAGCGCGCGCACGGCGGCCTCCACGGCCGGGTAGGACGGCACCGACCCGCGACCGGCGCTCGAGCCGGCGACGTCGGGCACGCGCAGCAGCTCGGGGACGCCCTCGGTGCCGAGGAAGGTCGAGACGATCGGCTTGTCGGACTGCTCGCCGACGGCGGCCAGGACGTTGGCCACCTCCTCCCGCGCGCCGGTCACGTTGAGCGGCGGGATGAAGATCGCCGCGACCGCGTCCACCTCCGGGTCGTCGATCGCGGCATCGAGCGCGTCCTCGAAGTCCTCCGCGGTGGCGTCGGCCCCGAGCGCCTCCTGGCGGTTCACGACGAGTCCGACCGAGTTGGCGGCGTCGGCCGCGAGGAGGCCGAGCGCGTCGGAGTTGCCGACGATGGCCACCCGGCGACCGCGCGGCAGCGGCTGGTGGGCCAGCAGCTGGGCGACGTCGAACATCTCCTCGAGCGACTCGACCTGGATGATGCCGGCCTGTCGGAACATCGCGTCGACAGCCTGGGCGGGCGCGCCGATCTTGCGGACCGCATGACCCATCGGCACGCCCTGCGAGCTGCGACCCGAGCGCACCGCGACGATGGGCTTGCGGCGGCTCACACGGCGCGCGATGCGCGAGAACTTCCGCGGGTTCCCGATCGACTCGAGGTAGAGCAGCACCACCTCGGTGGCGTCGTCCTCCTCCCAGTACTGCAGGAGGTCGTTGCCCGAGACGTCGGCGCGGTTGCCGGCGCTGACGAAGGTCGTGAGGCCCAGGCCCCGGTTCTGCACCTTCTCCAAGATGGCGGAGCCGAGCGCACCGGACTGGCAGAAGAACCCGGCGCGACCGCGCGGTGGCATCACCGACGACAGCGAGGCGTTGAGCGAGACATCGGGGTCGGTGTTGATGATGCCCAGCGCGTTCGGGCCGATCAGGCGCAGACCGTAGGAGCGCGAGAGGCCCACGAGGCGCCGCTGGCGCATCCGGCCCTCCTCACCGGTCTCGGCGAAGCCCGACGAGATCACCACCAGCCCGTGGACTCCCTTGGCGGCGCAGTCCAGCACCACGTCCTGCACCGCGTCGGCGGGCACCGCGACGATGGCGACGTCGACGTCGCCGGGGATCTCGCCCACCGACTTCCACGCCGGCATGCCCGCGACCGAGTCGGCGCTGGGGTTGACGACGTGGATGCGACCGGAGAAGTTGCCGAGCACGAGGTGGCGCACGAGCGCGCGGCCGATCGTGTCCTGGCGGCGGCTGGCGCCGATGATCGCGACCGACCGCGGCGAGAAGAAGCGCTCGATCGAGGCGTACTCCGCGCGGTGCTCGCGCTGCTCCATCACCCCGATCGCGGTGTCGGTGGGATCGATGCGGAAGACCAGCTCCATCACGCCGTCCTCGAAGGCGCTCTTCACCTGGTAGCCGGCGTCCTTGAACGTGTGGATCATCGCCTGGTTGTCGGGCAGCACCTCGGCCACGAACTCCTCGACCCCGCGCTCGCGGCCCGCCTGGGCGAGGTGCTCGAGCAGCAGCTGCCCGATGCCGCGCCCCTGGTGCTTGTCCTCGACCAGAAAAGCGACCTCGGCGTATCCGGGGCGGATCGTGTCGTAGCGCCCGACGGCGATCATCTGCCCGGCCACGGTGAGGATCATCGCGACCCGGTCGCGGTGGTCGACGCGGGTGAAGCGGTCGAGGTCGCGCTCGGAGAGCTCGGGCATCGGCGAGAAGAAGCGGTAGTACTTCGACTGGTCGGAGACGCGGCTGTAGAACTCCACGAGCAGCTCGCGGTCCTCCGGCTGCATCGGCCGGATGTGCGCCGTCCGGCCGTCGCGCAGCAGCACGTCCGCCTCCCAGTGGCGGGGCGGGGCCGTCGTCCCCACGTCTGCAGCAGCGTCCGCTTCGGTCACGACAGCAATCTATCGGGCACCGCGTATCGAGACCCACCTTCGGCGAGCCCCGGGCCGATCCTCGCGGCCCACCGGGGAGAATGGCCCTCATGGCACGACGCACGAAGCAGGAGCCCCTCCCGGACGACTTCGAGGAGCACGTCCTCGACACCGACATCCGCGACGAGATGCAGACGTCGTTCCTGGAGTACGCCTACTCCGTCATCTACTCCCGGGCGCTGCCCGACGCGCGTGACGGTCTCAAGCCGGTGCAGCGCCGCATCCTCTACACGATGGACGAGATGTCGCTGCGGCCCGACCGGGGCCACGTGAAGAGCGCACGCGTCGTCGGCGAGGTCATGGGCCGGCTGCACCCGCACGGCGACGGCGCGATCTACGACGCCCTGGTCCGGATGGCGCAGCCGTGGTCGATGCGGCTGCCCACCGTCGACGGTCACGGCAACTTCGGCTCGCCCGACGACTCCCCCGCCGCGATGCGCTACACCGAGTGCCGGATGGCGCCCGCCGCGGTCGCGATGACGGCCTCCATCGACGAGGACACCGTCGACTTCAAGCCCAACTACGACTCCCGCGAGACCGAGCCCGTCGTGCTGCCCGCTGCGATCCCGCACCTGCTGGTCAACGGCGCCGCGGGCATCGCGGTGGGCATGGCGACCAACATCGCCCCGCACAACCTGGTCGAGGTCGTGCAGGCGCTCAAGCACCTGATCACCCATCCCAAGGCCCAGCTCGACGACCTGATGCGCTTCGTCCCGGGTCCCGACCTGCCCACCGGCGGCAAGATCGTGGGGCTCGAGGGGATCCGCGACGCCTACGAGTCGGGCCGAGGCACCTTCAAGATGCGCGCCACGGCCCGGATCGAGTCGGTCACCGCGCGCCGCAAGGGCATCGTGGTCACCGAGCTGCCCTACGGTGTCGGCACCGAGCGCGTGATGGAGCAGATCAAGAAGCTCGTCCTGGCCAAGAAGCTGCAGGGCATCGCCGACATCAAGGACCTCAGCGACCGCGAGCACGGCCTGCGCCTGGTCATCGAGGTCAAGAACGGCTTCGTCCCCGAGGCGATCCTCGAGCAGCTCTACCGCCAGACCGCGCTCGAGGACTCCTTCGGCATCAACGCCGTCGCGCTCGTCGACGGCCAGCCGCGCACGCTGGGCCTGAAGGAGATGCTCGAGGTCTTCCTCGCCCACCGCTTCGAGGTCGTACGCCGCCGCTCGACGTTCCGTCGCAAGAAGGCAGCCGACCGGCTGCACCTCGTCGACGGCCTGCTCATCGCCATCCTCGACATCGACGAGGTCATCCAGGTCATCCGCGGCTCGGACAACGCGGCCGCGGCCAAGGAGCGGCTCATCGAGATCTTCGAGCTCTCCGACGTCCAGGCCGACTACATCCTCGACATGCCGCTGCGCCGGTTGACGAAGTTCAGCAAGCTGGAGCTGGAGAAGGAGAAGTCCGAGCTCGAGCGCACGATCGAGCACCTCGATGCGATCCTCGCCGACGAGAAGCTGCTGCGGAAGGTCGTCTCCGACGAGCTCACCGACGTCGCCAAGGAGCACGGCACGCCGCGACGTACGGTCCTGCTGGCCTCGGCCGGCAACACCGTCACCGCCACCACGCCTGTCGAGGTGGCCGACGACCCGTGCTTCGCGCTGCTGTCGTCCAGCGGCCTGCTCGCTCGTACGACGTCCGGCGCCGCGCCCGGTCAGGGCGAGGGCCGTGCCAGCCACGACGTCGTGACCAGCGCCGTACGCACCACCGCCCGCGGCGAGGTCGGGGTGCTCACCAACCGCGGCCGGCTGCTGCGGGTCGGCGTGCTCGACATGCCCGAGCTGCCCGACTCGGCCAACGACCCCAACCTGCAGGGGGGCTACCCCCTCAGCGAGCTGCTCCCCCTCGCCACCGGGGAGCGCGCCCTCGCACTGACCTCGCTGTCCGCCGATGGCCCCGGTCTCGCGCTCGGCACCCGCGACGGCATCGTCAAGCGGGTGAACCCCGAGGTGCTCAACCGCGACGAGTGGGAGGTCATCGGCCTCAAGGAAGGTGACGAGGTCGTCGGCGCCGTCGAGCTCGTCACCGGCGAGGAGGAGCTGTGCTTCATCTCCTCCGACGCCCAGCTCCTCCACTTCCCCGCATCCGGCGTGCGCCCGCAGGGCCGCTCGGGCGGCGGCATGGCCGGCATCAAGCTCGGCGCGGGCCAGCACGTCGCCTTCTTCGGCGCGTTCGACCCCACCGATGCCGTCGTCGTCACCGCGTCCGGATCGTCGACCGCACTGCCCGGCACCGAGGCCGGCGCCGTCAAGGTGACGCCGTTCACGGAGTACCCGGGCAAGGGCCGCGCCACGGGCGGCGTGCGCAGCCACCGCTTCCTCAAGGGCGAGGACACCCTCGTCACCGCGTGGGCCGGACCGGGCCCCGCCCGCGCCGCCGCGTCCAGTGGGGCACCGGTCGACCTGCCCGAGGCCAACGGCCGCCGCGACGGGTCCGGCGTACCCGCCCCCCAGCCGATCGCGACGGTCGCGTCCCCGGTCGCGCTGCAGGTCGCTGCCCAGGTCGGCGATTCCCCGACCACCGCTGTGGAAGGCTGAGCACCATGTCAGTCCAAGTCCGCGCCCGCACCGCCGGACGCCTCGCCGCCACGGCCACCTCCGCGCTCCTCGCCCTGCCCCTGCTCGTCGCCTGCTCAGGCGACGAGGGCGGCGCCGAGGCCGACGGCAAGACGCCCGAGGAGGTCCTGGCGGAGGCCTCGACGCTGCTGTCCGAGACCAGCGGTGTCGACCTGACCCTGTCCACGGACGCGCTGCCGCAGGGCGTCTCCGGCATCACGCGCGCGGTCGGCACGGTGACCGACGCACCGGCCTTCGAGGGCTCGATCACCGTCGTCTTCGCGGGCCAGACCGTCGACGTGCCGGTCATCGCCGTCGACGACACCGTCTACGCCCAGCTGCCGTTCACGCCCGGCTACGACAAGGTCGACCCCAAGGAGTACGGCGCACCCGACCCGTCCGGTCTCGTCGGCGAGGACGGGTTCGCCGGCCTGCTCGGCCTGACCGAGTCGCCCGAGGAGGGCGAGAGCGTGAGGGGCGGCGCCGACAACTCCGAGGTCCTCACCACCTACACCGGCACGGTGCCGGGCGAGGCGATGGAGGCCATCATCCCGTCGTCGTCCGGGGAGTCCTTCGACGTCGAGTGGCAGGTCACCGACGAGGGCGAGCTCCGCACGGCGACCCTCACCGGGGTGTTCTACCCCCGCGCCGAGGAGATGACCTACACCGTCGAGTTCGCTGACTACGGCACCGAGCAGGAGATCGCCGCGCCGTGAGCGTGGGTGAGCAGGCGCAGGTCACCCGCACCTCGCGGCTGCTCCTCGCGATGGCGGCGGTCGCCGTCGCCTTCGCGGCCGCCGACACCTACGTCGTGGTGCTGGCGCTGCCGGACATGATGACGGGTGTCGGGGTGCCCATCGACCAGCTCCAGCGGGCGGCACCGATCGTCAGCGGCTTCCTGCTCGGCTACGTCGCGATGCTGCCGCTCATCGGCCGGATCGCGGACCTGCGCGGACGGGTGCCGGTGCTGGTCATGGCGCTCGTGCTCTTCGCCCTCGGCAGCCTGGTCACGACCCTGGCCTACGACATGCCCAGCATCGTCGCCGGCCGCTTCCTCCAGGGTGTCGGCGGCGGCGGCCTGGTGCCGGCGACGCTGGCCCTGGTCGCCGACCTCTACCCCGCCGAGCGCCGCGGCGTCCCGCTCGGGATCGTCTCGGCCGTGCAGGAGATCGGGTCCGTGCTGGGCCCGCTCTTCGGCGCGGCCGTCCTCGCCTTCGCCGACTGGCGTGCCATCTTCGCCATCAACCTCGCCGTCGGGCTCGTCCTCGCCGCCGCGATCCGGGCGCTGGCCCCTCCCTCACCCTCGCTGGTCGAGGCGCCGGCGCAGCGGGCCTCGAGGGGGCGCGTCGACCTCGTCGGCCCGCTCCTCCTCCTCGCCACCATGGCGGGCGGGGCCGTCGTCTTCCTGCGGCCCGCGTCGCTGATGCGCGACCTCACGTGGGGCCGGCTGTTCATCCCGTTCGCCGGCGACGGGCGGTGGCTCACGCCGCTCGGCGCGGCCACTGTCATGGCACTGGTGCTGCTCGTGGCGTGGTGCTGGTTCGCTGCGCGGCCGGCGTTCGACCTGCGCGGCTGGGTGCGGGTGCTCGTCGAGGCCGACCTCGTGGGCGCCGTGCTCCTCGCCGCCGCCCTGGGCGGGGTGATCCTCGCGTTCGTGACCGCCGACCCCAAGATCGAGGTGTTCTCCCCGCGCGGTCGGTGGTACCTCCTAGGAGCCGCGGTCGCGACGGCCGCCTTCCTCTGGCACGTACGCCGTGCCGCGAACCCGCTCGTGCCCCGCGGGGCGCTGCGGCGCACGCCGGCGTGGGGTGCGCTGCTGGTCAGCTTCTTCGTCGGCGCCGCGCTGATCGCCGCGCTCATCGACATCCCGCTCTTCGCCCGCACCACCGTCTACCCCGACGACCAGCTGCCCGCCGCGCTCGTGCTCGTCCGGTTCCTGCTCGCACTGCCGGTCGGTGCCGTCGTGGGCGGCTACCTCATCCGCACGGTGTCCCCCGCGATCGTCACCGCGGGCGGGATGTTGATGGCAGCGGCCGGCTTCGTGCTCATGACTCGCTGGGGCCTGACCACCATCGAGGAGCCGATCGCCAACGTCGCGCTCATCACCGGTGGCCTCGGCTTCGGGCTCGCGCTCGCACCGGTCAACGCCGCGCTCCTCGCCCACACCGACGACGACGTGCACGGCGTCGCCAGCGCCTTCGTGGTGGTGGCGCGGATGGTCGGCATGCTGGTGGGCATCTCCGCGCTCACCACGATCGGCCTGCGCCGCTACTACGCCGAGCAGGGCGAGGTGCCGCCGGTCCAGGAGGTCTGCGACGGCAAGAGCAGGTGCGAGGAGTTCTCCGACCTGCTGCGCGTCGCAGGGATCGCCCAGGAGCACGCCGTCTTCTGGGGTGCTGCCGGGTGCGCCGTCGCCGCCGCGGTGATCGCGCTCGTCGTCTTCCGCGGCGTGCGCCCCGACCGGGTCAGCACCCGCGAGGCGCTCACGGGGCACTGAGGTCGGTCCGGAGGGCGAGCACCCGACGAAACCGCCCCCGGCTCCGATAATGTCGGCTGCGTGGACGACTTCACCGACCTGATCCAGGCCAACCGCACGTTCGCCGACACCTTCGACCTCGGTGGCTTCGACGGCAAGGCGCACGCCGGCATCGCGCTCGTGACGTGCATGGACTCACGCATCGACCCGCTCCGGATGCTCGGGCTCAAGCACGGAGACGCCAAGATCTTCCGCAACCCCGGTGGCCGCGTCACGCCGCAGGCGCTCGAGGCCCTGGTGCTCGGGGTGCACCTGCTCAACGTGCAGCGGATCCTCGTGGTGCCGCACACCCGGTGCGCCATGGCGTCGGCGTCCGAGGCCGAGCTGCGGGTGCGCGTCGGCGAGTCCGCCGGCGTCGACGCCAGCTGGCAGTCCTTCGGCGTGGTCACCGACCAGCTCGGGCAGCTGCGCGAGGACGTGGAGAAGGTGCGCACCCACCCGCTCATCAGTGGGCGCGCCGCCGTCGGCGGCTTCCTCTACGACGTCGACACCGGTCTGCTGGCCCAGCACGCCTGAGCGCCTCGGGAGCGGTGTCCCGGCCACCTCCGGACCGCGAGGGATGTGGCCCGGTCACCGGCCACCCGGGCAGGGAGCCGTCGTGCGCCGCCTACCTGAGGGTCTGCTTCCCACCGTGCAGCAGGGTCACGAGCTGGGCGACCTTGCCGTCGGTGGCGGAGTCGCGGGCGAAGGACGTCAGGTTCATCACCGGCGCGAACTTCTGTCGGGTGACGGCCTTGGCGTAGGTGAACTCACGCAGGCCGTCGGGGCCGTGGATCCGGCCGAAGCCCGACTGCCCGACCCCGCCGAACGGCAGGCCCGGCACGGCCGCGAAGGCGATCACGGAGTTCACCGAGGTCATCCCCGAACGGACGCGGTGGGCGATCGAGACGCCGTTGCTCTTGGAGAAGACCGCCCCGGCCAGGCCGTACTGCGTGGCGTTCGTGAGTCGTACGGCCTCGTCCATGTTCTTCACCGGGTTGATCGCCAGCGTCGGACCGAAGGTCTCCTCGGTGATCTCCGTGGAGTCCTCCGGCACGTGGGTGAGGATCGTGGGCTGCACGAAGCGCTCCCCCACCGCCTCCGGTCCGCCCAGGACGACCCGCGCGCCCTTCGCGACCGCGTCCTCGAGGTGGCTCCTGATCACGGCCAGCTGCGACGGCATGGTGATCGGGCCGATCTTCGCCCCGCTGTCGGATCCGGCGCGTAGTCCGTCGGCCTGCGCGAGGATCTCGGCCAGGAAGGCGTCGAAGACCTTCTCGTGGACGTAGACCCGTTCGGTGCCGATGCAGGTCTGGCCGGCGTTGGCCATGCCTCCCCACAGCGCCGCCTCGGCGGCCTTGGGCAGGTCGGCGTCCTCGTCGACGATGAGCGAGTCCTTGCCGCCGGCCTCGATGACGACCGGGGTGAGGTTCTCCGCGCAGGCCGCCATCACCTTCTTGCCCGTGCGGCCGGAGCCGGTGAAGGCGAGCTTGTCGATCCGCGCGCGGCACAGCGCGTTGCCGGTGTCGCCGAGCCCGGTCACCACCTGGAGCACGTCGCGACCGTGCACCACCTCGCGGAAGCTGTCGGCGAGCCACTGGCCGACGCCGGGGGTGAACTCGCTGGGCTTGAACACCACCGAGTTCCCCGCCGCGAGGGCGTACGCGATCGAGCCCATCGGCGTGAAGACCGGGTAGTTCCACGGCCCGATCACGCCGATGACGCCGAGCGGGTGGTAGGCGACGGTGGCGGCCTGGTTGGCCATCAGCAGGCCCGAGGAGACCTTGCGCGCCCCCAGCACCTTCTTGGCGTTCTTCGCCGCCCACGCGATGTGGTCGATCGCGAGCACGATCTCGAGCTGGGCGTCGCCGTGGGGCTTGCCGGTCTCGCGGTGCACGAGGTCGGCCAGCTGCGCGATGCGCCGGGTGATCACGCTGCGCCAGGTCAGCAGGTGGTCGGCCCGCTCGTCGAAGGTGAGGTTGCCCCACCAGTCGACGGCGTCGCGGGCGCGGGCCACCGCCGCATCGACCTCGTCGCGCCCCATCACCGGGTGCGTGCCGACGAGGTCGCCGGTGGCGGGGTCGAGGGAGTCGAACGTCTCGGACGCGGTGGAGGCGGGGGCGGACGGCTCGAGCGTGGTGCTCATCGTGACTCCTTGATGAGATCGGCGCACTTCTCGCCGATCATGATGGTGGGGGCGTTGGTGTTGCCGCGCGGGACGCGGGGCATGACCGAGGCGTCGGCAACCCGCAGGCCCTCGACTCCGTGGACCCGCAGCTGCGGGTCGACGACGCTGCCCTCGACCGTGCCCATCGCGCACGTCGCGACGGGGTGGTAGAGCGTCTGGCCGAGCCGTCCGATGCCCTCGATGATGTCGTCGTCGCTCGGGTCGGTCGAGGCGGGGATCCACGGCTCGTCGACGTAGGTCGCGATGGGGCCCTGACGCAGGATCTCCAACGCGGTGCGGAAGCCGCCGATCATGGCCTCGAGGTCGGCACGGTCGTCGAAGTAGCCCGGGTCGATCTCGGGGTGCCAGGTCGGGTCAGCCGAGCGCAGCCGCACGTGGCCCGAGCTCTGCACGTTGACCAGCGTCACGGCGGTGGTCAGCGCACGGCGTACGGGCTCGTGCATGCCGTTGTCGTAGAACCCGGTCGGCGCGACGTGCAGCTGGATGTCCGGCAGGTCCAGGTCGTCCCTCGAGGTGTAGAACGCGCCCGCCTCGCCGACGTTGGAGCTCAACGGGCCCTTGCCGGTCGCCTTCCACTTCAGCAGGTTGCCGACGCCGAGCATCTCGGCGATGTCCGTGGTGTCCTTGGTGTAGCTCAGGATTCCCGCAGCCGGGTGGTCCTGGAGCTTCTGTCCGACTCCGGACGACTCGACCGCGACGTCGATGCCCAGGTCGCGCAGGTGCGCGCCGGGGCCGATGCCGGACAGCATCAGCAGCTGCGGACTGTTGATCGCGCCGCCGCTGAGCACGACCTCGGCCTCGACCCGGACGACGTGGTCCTCGCCCCCACGGGTGTACGCCACGCCGACGGCCCGGTTGCCCTCGAGCAGGATCCGGGTCACGAAGGCCTCGGTGCGGACCGTGAGGTTGGGACGCTTGTCCGCCGGGTGGATGTAGGCGTCGGCGACCGACCAGCGACGACCCTTCCTGCACGTCACCTGGTAGAGGCCGACACCCTCCTGCTCGGCGCCGTTGAAGTCGTCGTTGCGCTTGAGCCCGGCTGCGACACCGGCCTCGACGAACGCCGTGCTCAGCTCGTGGTCGTAGGTGCGGTCCTCGACGTGGAGCGGACCGTCGGTGCCGTGGTAGCGGCCGCCGAGGCGGGTGTTGCCCTCGGCCTTCACGAAGTAGGGCAGCACGTCCTCGAAGCCCCAGCCCGTCGCGCCGTACGCGTCGCGCCACTCGTCGTAGTCGGCGTGGTTGCCACGGATGTAGATCATCGCGTTCATCGAGGAGCAGCCGCCGAGGGCCTTCATGCGCGGCCAGTAGGCCCGGCGACCGTCGAGGTGCTTCTGGGGCGTGGTCTCGTAGTTCCAGTCCCACTTGGTCTTGAACAGCATCGAGAACGCGAGCGGGATGTGGATGTTGTCGTCGTCGTCGGCCGGCCCCGCCTCCAGCAGCAGCACCCGGACGTCCGGGTCCTCGGTCAGCCGGGCGGCGACGACACCGCCGGCGCTGCCCGATCCGATGACGACGTAGTCGAACTTCTCGTCGGGCATGTGCTCCCTCTCGACCTGCTGTGACGCGGGCCACAAACCTACTGAGAGGTAGTTCGCGACACAACCGTTGTCAGCGTCGGGGCGCGTCAAACGTGCGTGGTCGCAAGGCGGAGGAGGCAGCGCGATCTTGGAGCGAAGCGATCGCGCAACGACGACAACGCAGCGAACGCGTGCGTTTCATGCGTCCTATGCGTCGAGGGTCTCGACGTCGACCTCATAGGCACCCTGCACGATGAACTCCTTGCGCGGTGCCACGTCGGAGCCCATCAGCAGCTCGAAGACACGGGTGGCCTCGTCGACGTCGTCGATGGTGAGCTTGCGCAAGGTGCGGTGACGCGGGTCCATCGTGGTCTCGGCCAGCTGGTCGGCGTCCATCTCGCCGAGGCCCTTGTAGCGCTGGACCGGGTCCTTCCAGCGCACGTTCTTCCTCTTCAGCTCGGCGAGGCGGCGCTGCAGCTCGTCGTCGGAGTAGGTGTAGATGTACTTGTCCATCCCCTTCTTGGGGTTGGACAGCTCGATGCGGTGCAGCGGTGGCACGGCGGAGTAGAGCCGGCCGTCGCGCACGAGCTCGGGCATGTACTTGAAGAACAGCGTGGCCAGCAGGCACCGGATGTGGGAGCCGTCGGAGTCGGCGTCGGCCATGAGGATGATCCGGCCGTAGCGGGCCGCCTCGAGGTCGAACGTCCGCCCGGAGCCGGCACCGACGACCTGGATGATCGAGGCGCACTCGGCGTTCTTGAGCATGTCGCCGACCGAGGCCTTCTGGACGTTGAGGATCTTCCCGCGGATCGGCAGCAGCGCCTGGAACTCGCTGCTGCGCGCCGCCTTGGCGGTGCCCATGGCGGAGTCGCCCTCGACGATGAAGAGCTCGGTGCGCTCGGTGTCGCTGCTGCGGCAGTCGAAGAGCTTCGCCGGCAGCGCGGAGGACTCGAGTGCGTTCTTGCGGCGCTGGTTCTCCTTGTGCTGGCG
The DNA here is from genome assembly GCF_021083185.1 of Nocardioides furvisabuli. Lineage (GTDB taxonomy): Bacteria > Actinomycetota > Actinomycetes > Propionibacteriales > Nocardioidaceae > Nocardioides > Nocardioides furvisabuli. The sequence goes on from NZ_JAIGQB010000008.1 coordinate 73,080, forward strand.
AGCCGCCAGGCGGGTCTTGGAGGCTCCGGCGACCTTCTCCATCAGGAGCTTGGCCTGCGCCTTCTCGGCGCGCTTGGTCGAGGTGAGGAACGCCTTGAGCTCCCCCGCCACGACCTTGCGCACGACGCCGCGCGCCGCGGGCGTGCCGAGGATCTCCTTGGTCTGGCCCTCGAACTGCGGCTCGGCCAGGCGGACGGTGACGACGGCGGTGAGGCCCTCGAGGACGTCGTCCTTGATCACGTCGGCGTCGGCGGCCTTGAGCACCTTGGCCGCGCGCATCGAGTCGTTGAAGGTCTTGGTCAGCGCGCTCTCGAAGCCGCTGACGTGCGTGCCGCCCTTGGGCGTGGCGATCACGTTGACGAACGAGCGGACCTCGGTGTCGTAGGCGGCGTCCCAGCGCACGGCGACGTCGACGGTGAGCTCGCGCTCGACCTCCTGGGGCGTCATGTGGCCCTTGTCGTCCAGCAGCGGCACCGTCTCGGTGAAGGTGTCGGTGCCCTGCAGGCGCAGGATGTCGGTGACCGGCTCGCCGTGGGAGAGGAACTCCACGAACTCGGCGATGCCGCCGTCGTGGCGGAACTTCTCCTCCACCATCTCCTCGGTGCGCTGGTCACGGATCACCAGCTCGAGGCCCGGCACGATGTACGACGTCTGGCGCGCGCGGCCGATCAGGCCCTCCATCTCGAAGCGCGCGTCCTTGGTGAAGATCTGGCGGTCCGGCCAGAACCGGATGCGGGTGCCGGTCCTCCCCTTGGCCACCCGCCTGCCCTTGCGGGTCAGGCCCGACTGCGGGGTGAAGGCCGCTGCCGGCCCGTCGCCGTCGAAGACCCCTGGTACGCCGCGCTGGAAGGAGAGGCCCTGCTGCGAGGGCGAACGGTCGACGTCGATGTCCATCCGCTCCGACAGCGCGTTGACGACCGAGAGGCCGACGCCGTGCAGTCCGCCCGTCGCGACGTAGGAGCCGCCGCCGAACTTGCCGCCCGCGTGCAGCTTGGTCGCCACCACCTCCACGCCCGAGAGCCCGGTCTTGGGCTCCTTGTCGGTCGGGATGCCGCGCCCGTCGTCGTACACCTCGACCGAGCCGTCGTCGTGCATCGTCACCTCGACGCGGTGCGCGACGCCGGCCAGCGCCTCGTCGACCCCGTTGTCGATGATCTCCCACAGGCAGTGCATCAGGCCGCGGGTGTCGGTCGAGCCGATGTACATGCCCGGCCGCTTGCGCACGGCGTCGAGGCCCTCGAGGACCAAGAGGTGTGCTGCGTTGTAGGTGTTGTCTGCCGGTGCTGCCACGGACGTCCTGTCGTGCGGTGCGGGAGGTGCTGCGAACACGCCGAGACTACCCGCGACACGCCGTGGCCCGGCGGAGGCACGCCTGCCCCGGCGCGGGCTCCGGCAGGGCTAGCGTGGGCGGCGCCACCAGGTTTCACTTCGGCAACGGCTCGTCCACGGATGGGGACAACGCCCACGGCGGAGGGTGTGACGTGATTGACTGAAAGCCGTTCTCGATCTACACCGCCGGCGGGAATCTTTGTCCCACTGGCTACGTTGGGCCAGACACCGATGAACAAGAAATGAGGCTGACGTGACCACTGCCACCGCACCCACCCAGGCCGTCCTGACGGCCGGTGACCGCTGCGACCGCTGCGGCGCCCAGGCCTACCTCCGCGTGGAGCTCCAGTCCGGAGGTGAGCTGCTCTTCTGCGCCCACCACGCCCGGGAGCACGGCGAGAAGCTCCGCGAGGTCGCCGCCGCCGTGCACGACGAGACGCACAAGCTCGGCACGCCGGTCGTGAACCCGGAGGCCTGACCCGCACCCGACCACACCCCGACTTCCCGAACGGCCCCGGACTCAGCTCTCCGGGGCCGTTCTGCGTCCCGCGACAGGTCTGGAAGGCTGCGCACGTGAGCACCACCGAGATCCTCCTCGCCCTCGTCATCGCCGTCGGCGTCGTGGGCGTGATCGTCCCCGTCCTGCCCGGCACCGTCCTCGTGCTGGGGGCGGTCCTCGTGTGGGCCCTCGACATCGGTACGCCGACCGCATGGGCGGTCTTCGCCGTGAGTGCCACGTTCCTCGTCGCGGGTGCGGTGGTGAAGTACCTTGTGCCCGGTCGGCAGCTCAAGGCCTCCGGTGTGCCCACCCAGACCCTCCTCGCCGGAGCGCTGCTGGGCTTCGTCGGCTTCTTCGTCATCCCGGTCGTCGGGCTCTTCGTCGGCTTCGTGCTCGGCATCTACCTCGCCGAGCGCACCCGGGTGGGCGGCGAGGCCGCCTGGCCCTCCACCAAGCACGCGCTCCGGGCCGTCGGCGTGTCGATCCTGATCGAGCTCGCGGCCGCCGCCCTGGCGGCCGCGACGTGGGTCGTCGGCGTGATCGTCACCTGACGGCACTGCTGCTCGCCGCGCACCCGGCCTCGCCCTGGCCGCCGCGGGCTGGCCGCGGTCAGGCTCCGAGGCCGGACTCGATCGGCAGGCTCCAGCGTCGGCGCTCCGGGGACCAGTCGACGACCCGGGTGGACCCGTCGGTCGGATCAGCCATCTTGACCGACACCCGCACCGCCGAGGGGCGCTGGAGGCACTCGCGGTCGATCCGCACCCGCACGGAGTTCCTGATGCCCCAGTTGTACGTGGCCTCGTAGTCGCACTCGACGCGCTCGGCGGTGCCGCGCCACCCGGCAGCGGTGGTGAGGACGTAGTCCGTGCCGTCGTTCAGCCCGCTGCTGAGGACGTACTCCGCCCCCCTCTCGCCACGGTCGGTGTCGATGAAGACCGACAACCCCGCGGCGCTCGAGCGGGTCAGATCCTGGAAGCGGACCTTGACCACCACGTTGGCCGCGCCGTGCTTCGCGCGCACCGCACGGATGTCGGTGAGCGATCTGTTCGCGTCAGCCGGGTCGGAGGTGCTGTAGTACTCCGCCTGCGCCGGCGCAGCCACCAGGCTCGCGAGGACGACGGCGCAGACAGCGGTCAGGGCGGTCCGAGATCTCATGACCCCACTGTGGCACCACCCCCCTGCGCGCTCCACCCACCTGAGGGGGTGGATCGGCTCCCAGTGGCACGATGGCGCCATGACGGGCGCGCGCATCCGGGGCGTACGCCGCCGCGGGGCGATGCTCGCCGCCGGACTGGCCGCAGTGCTCGCCTCCGCCGCGTGCACGCCCCAGGACGCGCCGGCCGACCCGTCACCGGCCTCGGCGCCCTCCGCGACGGGCTCAGCGCGGCCGTCTCCCCCGGCACCGCCGCCCGAGCCCGTACGACGCCCGGTGCGGATCGCGGTCGCGGGAGACATCCACTTCGAGGGCGTCCTCGCCGACCGGCTGCAGGACCCGGCGACGGCGCTGGCCCCTGCCGCAGCCGCACTGCGCGCGGCCGACGTCGCTGTCGTGAACCTGGAGACGTCGGTGGGCACGGGCGGTCAGCCCGAGGCGGGCAAGCGTTTCACGTTCTCTGCCGGGCGAGCGGCGTTCGACGCGCTCGCCGCTGCCGGGGTCGACGTCGCGAGCATGGCCAACAACCACGCGCTCGACTTCGGTCGGGCCCGGCTGCCCAGCACCCTGCGCGCGGGGAAGGACGCCGCCCCCGCCCTCACCGTGGTCGGGATCGGCCGCACCGCGCGTCAGGCCTTCAGCCCGGCGCTGGTCGACGTGCGTGGCACGGTCGTGGCGACCCTCGCCGCCTCCGCCGCCGACCAGGACCCGTCCGCCGACCCCACCAGGCAGTGGGCGGCCACCGACCAGCGTGCGGGTGTCGCGACCGCCCTCGACCCGAGCCGGCTGCTCGCGACGGTGCGCCGCACCGACCGTCGTGCCGACGTCGTGGTGGTCTACCTCCACTGGGGCGTGCAGGGGCAGCGGTGCCCCAGCGCCGACCAGCGGAGCCTCGCGACCCGGCTCGTGCGCGCGGGCGCCGACATCGTGGTCGGCAGCCACGCCCACGTGGTCCAGGGCGACGGCCGCCTCGGGCGGGGCTACGTCGCCTACGGGCTCGGCAACTTCGCCTGGTACTCCCCCGGCACCGCGGCGACCGCCCGCACCGGGGTGCTCACCCTCGCCGTCCGACCGCCTCGCGAGCGGTCCGGGCGCGCACGGGTCGTGCGCTCGTCGTGGTGGCCGGCGCGAATCGGCGAGGACGGACTGCCGTCACGGGTCCGGGGCGACGACACCGACGCCTTCACGGCCGAACGCCGCTCGCTGCGCTCCTGCGCCGGTCTGGCCGGCTGACCCGGCCCTACTTCGGCGCCAGCCACTCCAGCACGAGTCGCCCCACCCGCCCGAGCTGGTCGGGGGACACGACCTCGGGGACGTCTCCTGCCGAGTGGTAGCCGGCGTAGGGCGTCGAGCCGAGCCGTGCGGCCGGCAGGCCGTCGCGGACGAAGGACCAGTGGTCGCTGCTGCGCTCCTCCGGGTCGGCGACCACCGGGACGCCGGCACGACCGGCCGCGACGAGCAGGCTGCGCTGCACCGGGTCGGACGCGGTGGCGGAGCCGATCGGCACCCGGTCCCCGACACCCACCCGGTCGAGGGAGACCATCGCCCGCAGCGCCCTGCGCTCCCGCGGCCCCATCAGGGCGACGTAGCGCCGCGAGCCGTAGTGGTGGTCGGCGTCGCCCGGCCCGCGCGGCTCCTCGGCCCCGAAGGCGACGAGCACGACCGGCAGGCGCGTACGCCGCTGCGCGACCGCCTCCGCGACCGCGAGCAGCACGCCGACGCCCGAGGCGTTGTCCTCCGCGCCCGGGGCCTGCGGGACGGTGTCGAGGTGGGCGCCCACGACGAGGTGCGGGTCGCCGGGCTCGAGCCCGGGCGGTGTCGCGACGACGTTGACCGACGTGCCGGCCGGCACCGCGACGCCCCACGACTCCCCGGCGGGCACGTCCACGCGCTGGCGTACGACGTCGTAGCCCAGCCGCCCCAGCCGGCGGGACACCCAGCCGGCGGCCTGCCGGTAGGCGGGGCCCGTGGCCTCGCGGGGGCCGACCACCCCGGCCAGGTGTCGTACGGCCGCGACGGCGATGGTCCGGTCGAGGTCACCGGCCCGCACCGGGTCCAGGACCGCCACCTCCGGCTCGGCCGGCTCGGGCTCCAGGGCCGTCGAGTCGCACGGGGGCGCCGTCGTGGGGTCGTCGCTCGCCTGCGACGACGTGGGGGCGGGAGGGCGTACGTCGCCGTCCGAGCACCCCGAAATGGCGAACAGCGCCGCCGTGAGGGCGACGCTGCTCGCGAGGCGGTGCACGTCCGCTCGCACCTGGAGCCTGGTCAGTCCAGGTAGTCGCGCAGGACCTGCGACCGGCTGGGGTGCCGCAGCTTCGACATGGTCTTCGACTCGATCTGACGGATGCGCTCGCGCGTCACGCCGTAGACCTTGCCGATCTCGTCGAGGGTCTTGGGCTGGCCGTCGGTGAGGCCGAAGCGCATCGACACCACGCCGGCCTCACGCTCGGACAGGGTGTCCAGCACCGCGTGGAGCTGCTCCTGGAGCAGGGTGAACGACACGGCGTCGGCCGGGACGATCGCCTCGGAGTCCTCGATGAGGTCACCGAACTCCGAGTCGCCGTCCTCGCCGAGCGGCGTGTGGAGCGAGATGGGCTCGCGGCCGTACTTCTGGACCTCGATGACCTTCTCGGGGGTCATGTCGAGCTCCTTGGCGAGCTCTTCGGGCGTGGGCTCGCGGCCCAGGTCCTGCAGCATCTGCCGCTGGACGCGGGCGAGCTTGTTGATGACCTCGACCATGTGGACCGGGATGCGGATCGTGCGCGCCTGGTCGGCCATCGCGCGGGTGATGGCCTGACGGATCCACCACGTCGCGTAGGTCGAGAACTTGTAGCCCTTGGTGTAGTCGAACTTCTCGACCGCACGGATCAGGCCGAGGTTGCCTTCCTGGATCAGGTCGAGGAAGAGCATGCCGCGACCGGTGTAGCGCTTGGCCAGCGAGACGACCAGACGCAGGTTGGCCTCGAGGAGGTGGTTCTTCGCGCGGCGACCGTCCTCGGCGATCCACTCGTACTCCTCGAGCATCTTGGGGCTGATGCGGCCACCCTTGCCGAGCTTCTCCTCGGAGAAGAGGCCGGCCTCGATGCGCTTGGCGAGCTCGACCTCCATCTCGGCGTTGAGGAGGGGGACCTTGCCGATCTGCTTGAGGTAGTCCTTGACCGGGTCGGCGGTGGCGCCCGCCACCATGACCTGCTGCTCGGGCTCGTCGGTCTCGTCGGCCGCGGAGACGGTGAAGGCCTGCTTCTCGTCCTCCTTGATCGACGGGTCCTTGGCGACGTCCTTCTCGAACACCTCGTCGGGGATGTCGGGAAGGATCTTCTTGCCGTCGGCCCCGAGCACGGGGGTCTCGACCGCGCCGAGATCGACGACCTCGTCGGTGGCGGCGGCCTTCTTGGCGGGTGCCTTCTTGGCGGCGGCCTTCCTCGCGGGGGCCTTCTTCGCCGGCGCCTCGGCGGCGGGCGCAGCCGCGGCCTCGGTCGCAGCGGCCCTGGCCGGTGTCGCCTTCGCGGCAGCCTTCCTGGCCGGGGCCTTCTTCGCCGCGGCGGTGCTGGCCGAGCGCTTGCTCGTCGCAGCGACCGCACGAAGACTCGCGGCGTCGACCTGGACCGAGATCCCCAGGCCGCTCAGGTGCACGAGGAGTGCCTTCAGGTGGCGGGGCTCGACACCGGCCTCGTCACTGGCGCGACGTACGTCCTCGGGGGACACGGTGCCGGTGGGGGTCCCGCCGGCGACCAGGGCGGTGATGGAGGGGTGCGTGAGCACCTCCGCGGGGAGCAACTTGCGTGCGTGTGAAGACACGAACACCTCTCGTCGGACAGCTTCGGGGCGCGGCGAGGCCCGGTGACGTCAAGAGCCGCACCGTCATTCTGCCACGGTCCTCCACGACCCGTGGCATCCGGTCCCGACCTGAGCTCGCGACGTCGCGGGGTCAGGACCCGGCCCGGGCCTTCTTCGCCTTCTTGAAGTCACGCACCTTCTGCAGGGAGTCCGCGTCCACCACGTCGGCGACGGAGCGGTGGCCCTCGAGGGCGTAGTCACCGACCGCGGCCTCCCAACCCTCAGGACGTACGCCGAGCTGCTTGGCGAGGAGGGCGACGAAGATCTGGGCCTTCTGCTTGCCGAAGCCCGGCAGCGCCATCACGCGCTTGAGCAGGTCCTTGCCGTCGGCGGCCTCGGTCCACAACCGGGACGCGTCACCGCCGTAGGTCTCCTCCACGATGCCGGCGAGCTCCTGCAGGCGCGAGGCCATCGACCCCGGGAACCGGTGGATGGCCGGCGGGGTCGAGGCCATCGCGGCGAACTCGTCGGGGTCGGCCGCGGCGATCGCCTCGGGCGCGATCGTGCCGAAGCGGTCCAGCACCTTGGCGGGGCCGCGGAACGCGTGCTCCATCGGGTACTGCTGGTCGAGCATCATCCCGGCCAGCAGCGCGAAGGCGGAGTCGTCGAGAACCTTGTCGGCGGCGGGGTCGCCGGTGATCTGGAAGCCCATGGGTCCATCCTGCCCGACGTGGTGCCGGCCCGGGACCTGCCGGGCGGACCTACTGGGCCTTGACCGCCAGCACCGGGCACGGGGCGTCGAGGAGCACGCGCTGGGCGTTGCTGCCGAGGATCAGCTTGCCCACGGGCGAGCGGCGACGCAGGCCGATGACGAGCAGGTCGGCGTTGTTGGCCTCGGCGATGCTGATGAGGTCCTCGGCGGGCTCGAAACCGCGTACGAGCTGGCGGATGTCGTGCTCGACGCCAGCCTCCTCGAGGGTGGCGCGGACCGCTGCCATCTCGTCCTCCGCGGTGCGTGCCCGGGTGCCGTCGAACTCCTGGCCCCCCCGGTGGGAGTTCACCACCACGAGCTTGCTGCCACGCAGCTTCGCCTCGCTGATGCCAGCTGACAGGGCGGCCTCGCCCTCCGGCTTGGGGACGTACCCGACGACGACGGTGCCCATGGTGTCTCCTCTCGTGACCAGCAGCGCCACGCCGCCGACCTGGTGGCACCGTAACGGAAACCGGCTGCCTTGGGCAGCCTGTGGACAGGCGCGTTGCGCACGCTCTCCTCCGGCAGGGTGAGGACATGGCGTCCACCCGTGCGCGTCCCGCAGGGCCCGTCGTCGGCCTCGAGGCCCCGATCGACCGAGCCACCCATGCGGTCCTGCGCGCCGCGACGCTGGAGCTGGTCGAGGCCGAGGCGCGGCGTCACTTCCCGGCGGTGCTGCACGCCGGCGTGCCCGGTCGCACCGCGCGCCACTGCGACGAGCCGCGGGCCGCCGACCCGGGCCTGCGGGCCGACCTCGTGCTGGCGCTGCTGCGCCACGCGTCGGCGCTCACCCCGCGCCCCTACCTATGGCTCACCCGGCCCGGCGAGCTGAGCACGCACGACGAGGACCTGCGCTGGCTCGGCCCCGCCGCCTGGGCGACGTCAGCCCTCGGGGCGCACACCCCGCTGGTCGTCGTGACGCGCCGGGGCTGGTTCGACCCCGTCAGCGGCGTACGCCGCGAGTGGCGGCGCCTGCGCCGACGGGCGTGAGGTCGCCTCAGTCCCAGAGGTGCACGGGCTCGTTGCTGTGCATGCGGTCCTTGTAGTCCAGCAACGTGGCGCGCAGGGCGTCGAAGCGGTCCTCTCCCCCACGCGCGCGCACCCGCTCGACGAACCATCCAGCGCCACTGGCCTCCAGCAGGCACCGCTGCTCGATGATGCCGAGGTAGTGTTCGCTCTCCTCGGTGGGCACGCCCCACGCGTCGAGACCGGCCTTCGCCATGGGCAGCAGGCGGCGCAGCACGAGCTCGGTGGCGCGGGCCTGGCCGATGCCGGGCCAGTAGACCTGGGCGTCGACGCCCATCTGGGCGGCGACGTGGAAGTTCTCCTCCGCGGCCGAGAACGACATCTGGGACCACAACGGCCGCTCGTTCTCGGCGAGGAAGCGGATCAGGCCGAACCACAGGGCCGCGTTGGCGATGGTGTCGGCGACGGTGGGCCCGGCCGCGAGCAGCCGGTTCTCCACCCGCAGGTGCGGCACTCCGTCGGCCACGTCGTAGACCGGCCGGTTCCAGCGGTAGATGGTGCCGTTGTGCAGGCGCAGCTCGTGCAGCAGCGGGGTGCCGCCGGACTCGAGGACCTCGAGGGGGTCCTCCTCGTCGGTCACCGGCAGCAGGGCCGGGAAGTAGCGCACGTTCTCCTCGAAGAGGTCGAAGACCGAGGTGATCCAGCGCTCGCCGAACCACACGCGGGGTCGTACGCCCTGCGCCTTGAGCTCCTCGCTGCGCGTGTCGGTGGCCTGCTCGAACAGCGGGATGCGGGTCTCGCGCCACAGCTCCTTGCCCAGCAGGAACGGGGAGTTCGCGGACACGGCCAGCTGCACGCCGGCGACGGCCTGGGCCGCGTTCCAGTAGGCCGCGAACTGGTCGGGTGAGGTCTGCACGTGGAACTGCGTGCTCGTGCACGCGGCCTCAGGCACGATCGAGTCCGCGGTGGTGCTGAGCCGCTCACGCCCCGAGATGCTGATGGTGATGTCCTCCCCGCGGGCGTTGAGGATCTGCTCGGACAGCAGGTTGTAGCGCGGGTTGGCGCTCAGGCTGGCGCGGCTCATGTGGCCCTCCGCGAGCGTCGGCAGGATGCCGATCGCCACCTGGTGGGCCCCGACCTGCGCCGCCTTCTCCTCGGCGTCGTTGAGGGAGTGGCGCAGGCTCTGCTCGAAGGTGCTGAGGCCGCCCTCGCGCAACTTGGCCGGAGCGAGGTTGATCTCGATGTTGAACTGGCCGAGCTCGGTCTGGAAGTCGGGGTCCGCGATCGCCTCGAGGACCTCGGCGTTCTTCAGCGCCGGATCGCCGGCGTCGTCGATGAGGTTGAGCTCCATCTCGAGCCCGGTCATCGGGTCGTCGGTGTCGAAGCGTGCCTCGCGCAGCATGCGTGCGAAGACATCGAGGTTGCGGCGCACCTTCGCGCGGTGCCTCGTCCGGTCGGCGCGACTGAACTCCTGCTGATCGACCTCTTCACCCATGCCCGAACCCTAGTGTCGCGGGCACACCGCGGGAACCGTCCCGAAGGCTGGTCCACGCCGATGGGTCAGGCCTGTGGGTCAGGCCGCGGGATCCGCGGTCCCGCCGAGCCGGGGTCGCAGCACCTCCCAGTCGTCCGGCGACGTGGCGGACTCGAGGAGCTGGGCGACGAGTCCGGCCAGCGAGTGGTCGGGATCGACGTCGTGGCAGCGGTCGACCGCGCACCACGCCAACGCGCCGTCCCCTGCGAGCCAGGCCGCGAAGGCCAGCACGGCTGCGGGGGCGGCGACGTGGCTCGTCGGCAGGCGGCGAACGGCGTCGGACCACAGCTCGACGGCGCCACGTGCGTCGGCGCGTCCGAGCCAGGCCCACGCCTCGTCGCGGAGCGCACCGGCCGTGACGGTCAGCGCGACGGTCGCGAGCTCGGCGCGGGTGAACCGGGTGCCGGTTGCCAGGTGCCGGCGCACCAGCGCCCCCAGAGCACCGGCGGGCAAGGTCGCAGCAGAGCATATCTCGTCCTCGACCTCTCGCGCGAGGACGGCGTCGAGGGCGATCGACGCGCGCAGGGCCTCGCGGCTGGCGTGGGTGACACGTCCGTCGAAGACCGCCTGGGCGGTGAACGGGTGCTCGGCCAGCTCGAACGGCACGCCGCGGTAGGCCGCGAGCGGTGCGCCCGGCAGGACGGCGTACCAGTGGTCATCGTGGACCCGCAGCACCTCGCGGACCTCGACGCCGGCCTCGCCGAACTCCTCGTGGATCGCCCAGGCGGCCTCGTCGGCCACGGTGGTGTCGTCGTCGTAGATCACGATGACGACCTCTCGCACGCCGTGGCGACGGGCCGGGCGCAGGAGTGCCTCGACGACGTCGTCCACGTCGTCCGGGTCGTGCGGCAGGTCGACGCGGGCCTGCATGCCACCCGGCGCCCCGGTGCTCACCATCACCACGGAGTGCTCGGGCAGGAACCCGAGGGCGAGAGGGACGAAGGCAGCGATGTCGGCGGGGGTGCGTGCTCGCAGGAGCGTCCGCGGCGGCGAGCCCCGGTCGGCGGAGGCGAAGGCGGACTGGGACGGGGTGCTGTCGGAGGTTTCCATGAGCAGGACGCTTCCCGCGCCCACCGACCCTCCATGCCCGATCGGCTCCAACCCTGTGGAGAACCGACCCCGCGGCCCGCCTGTGGACGGTTCGTGGCCCACGACCCGCCGCCCGAGCCCCGTGGACGAGACCCTGAGAGGATGCGGCGGTGACCGGACAGACGATGCGCGCCTGATGCGTTCGACCGCCTCGGTCCTGCACCTGGACCTCGACGCGTTCTTCGCCGCCGTCGAGCAGCGCGACAAGCCGTCGCTGCGCGGGAAGCCGGTGATCGTCGGTGGGACCGGTGGGCGCGGCGTCGTGGCCACGGCGTCGTACGAGGCACGCACCTTCGGCGTCGGGTCGGCGATGTCCGGGCGTGAGGCGCGGGCGCGCTGCCCGCACGCGGCGTTCCTCAGCGGCCGCTTCCACGCCTACCGCGAGACCAGCGCCTGGGTCATGGAGGTGCTGCGCGAGCTCTCCCCCCTCGTCGAGCCGCTGTCGCTCGACGAGGCCTTCGTCGACCTGGCCGCCGCCGACCTGCCCGACCTCGAGGTGTCCACCGTGACCGCGGCAGGCGAGCGGCTGCGCCAGCGCGTGCACGAGGTGACCGGTGGCCTGACCGCGACGGTGGGCATCGCCTCGTCCAAGTTCCTCGCCAAGGTCGCGAGCGAGCTCGACAAGCCGGACGGGATGACGGTGGTGCCGCCGGGCACCGAGCTGACGTTGCTGCGGCCGATGAAGGTGACCGTCATCCCGGGCGTGGGACCAGCCACCGCCGAGCGGCTGCGGCGGGCGGGCATCCACACGATCGCCGAGCTCGAGGCGGTCGAGGAGGACGAGCTCGTACGCCTGCTCGGCCAGGCCCAGGGGCACGGGCTGTGGCAGCTGGCGCGCGCCCGCGACCCGCGCCCTGTCCTGGCCGAGCGGGAGACGAAGTCGATCAGCGTCGAGGGCACCTACGACACCGACCTCAACGACCGCCGGGTGATGGAGGGCCTGCTCGCCCGCCAGGCGCGCGACGTCGGCGCCCGGATGCGGAAGAACGGCTTCTCCGGTCGCACCGTGACGATCAAGGTCCGCCTGCACGACTTCACCACCCTCAACCGCTCCAGCACCCTGTCCAGCCCCACCGACGACGGCACGACGATCGCCCGGATCGCCCGGTCGCTGCTCGCCGATCTCGACACCACCGGGGGCGTGCGGCTGCTCGGCGTCGGCGTCTCCGGGCTGGCCGACTGGGTGCAGGAGGACCTGTTCGGGTCCACACCGGAAGAGGACGAGGCCGAGGAGGTGCGGCTGCTCGAGCCACCGCGCCGTACCTGGCCGCCGGGCGCGGACGTCGTGCACGACGAGATGGGCCAGGGCTGGGTCTGGGGGTCGGGCTCCGGCGTGGTCACCGTCCGCTTCGAGACCGCCGAGACTCCCCCCGGTCCCGTGCGCAGCTTCCGTGACGACGACCCTGCGCTGCGCCGTCTCGAGCCGCCCGCCGAGGACTGAGCCGAGACCGACCCGTCACCGGGTGTCCACCGGTCGCGTGCTGCGCGCCGCGCCCCCGTCGGGCAGTCTCCCCGCGCGGCCCGCGCATGATCCCCGCGCGGAGGGGAACCCCTGAGAAGTCCCTGAGAGTTCCGGAATCGTGGAATTCCAGCAGCCACTGGCGCGTCACATCTGGTGAAGGCACCGAGCAATCCGTTCGGGAATCCCGCAACGGACACAGGCGTTGGATCAGACGTGCGACACAGGGGTGGGCGCACGAGGAGCAGGAGGACCAGATGAGCACTGCACAGGCCAAGCGCACCACCACCACGCGTGAGATCGAGGGCCGCGACAGCGTGGGCCTCTACCTCGACGAGATCGCCCGCACCCCGCTCCTCGACGCCGAGACCGAGGTCGAGCTGTCCAAGACCATCGAGGCAGGCCTGCTGGCCCAGCACCTCCTCGACACCGGTCGCATCGGCCGCCGCAAGGGCGGTGCCCCGATGAGCGCCAACGAGGAGGAGCTCGAGTGGCTCGCCGAGCAGGGACGCCTCGCGGTGGACCGCTTCATCGAGGCCAACCTCCGCCTCGTCGTCTCCATCGCCCGCAAGTACGGCCGCTCCCAGATGCCGATGCTCGACCTGATCCAGGAGGGCAACACCGGACTCATCCGCGCCGTGGAGAAGTTCGACTACACCAAGGGCTACAAGTTCTCGACGTACGCCACCTGGTGGGTCCGCCAGGCGATCACCCGCGGCATCGCCCAGCAGGCCCGCGTCGTCCGGCTCCCCGTCCACGTGGTCGAGGAGCTCAACCAGGTCGGCAGCGCCCGTCGCACGCTGGAGCGCCAGCTCGGCCGCGACCCGGAGCCGCAGGAGATCGCCACCGAGCTCGGGATGGAGCTCGACCGCGTGCTCGACCTGATGAGCTGGGGTCGCGACCACGTCTCGCTGGACACCCCCGTCGACGAGGACGGAGACACCTCGCTGGGTGACCTGATGGCGCAAGAGACCGCTCCGGGTCCGGACCTCAACTTCCTGGACGTCGAGGCGCGCCAGCGGCTCGAGGACCTCGTGGGCATCCTGGACGAGCGTTCGGCCGACATCGTGCGGGCGCGCTACGGCCTGGCCGACGGCCGCCAGCACAAGCTCGCCGACATCGGTGCCCGTCACGGCATCTCCGCCGAGCGGGTCCGCCAGCTCGAGCGCGAGGCACTGCAGAAGCTCCGCCGCGCCGGCGACCCGGACCTCGCGGCCTGATCGTCTAGTACGCCGCGGACAACAGGTCCGCACTCGCGGCCCGTGCCCGTTCGACCACGTCGGCGGGCACGGGCCGCTGTGCTGCCACGCGTGCCTGCCACACCTGGAGCGCGACGACCCGGGCCGCCGCCTCCTCGACCCGCTCGCGCGAGACGTCGCCTGCGATGATCGCGTCGGTGACGATCTGGTGCGTCGTGGCCGTCTCGACCGGCATGAGCAACAGGTCGGCACCCGCCTTGAGCGCCTGGAGGGCCGGCGTCGGCCGTCCACCGACCGCACCCATGCCGAGCGAGTCGGTGATGGCCACTCCCTCGAAGCCGAGGTCGTCGCGCAGCAGGTCGTACACCTCGGGGGCCATGCTCGCCGGCACGCCGGGCGCGATCGCGGTCAGGTCGAGGTGGCTCAGCATCACCGCGGGGGCCGCCTCGTCGATCGCCGCCTCGAAGGGCGGCAGGTCGTGGGCCTCGATCTCACCGAGGGGCGAGTCCACGACGGGCAGCGTGTCGTGGCTGTCGCTGGTGGCGGTCCCGTGACCCGGGAAGTGCTTGACCGTCGAGACGATCCCGGCGGCGTCGTAGCCCTTGATCGCCGACGCCACGGCGTCGGCCGCGACCTCCGGGTCCGTCGACGGGGAGCGGGCACCGATCGTCGGGTCGGCGGCGCCGATGGTGACATCGGCGACGGGGGCGAACACCCAGGTGAAGCCGAGGCCGCGCAGCTCGAGCGCCGTGGTCAGCGCAGCCACCCGGGTCGCGCGGCGCCCTTCCTCGGGATCGGCGGAGATGGCCTGTCCCGCGGAGGCGAAGTGTGGGAACTCGGTGGCGATGCCCCGCAGGTGGGAGACGTAGCCGCCCTCCTGGTCCACGCCGATCACCGGCGGGAAGTCGCGACCGTCGTCGGCCGCCGCCTGCGCGATGCCGGCAGTCATCGCCTGCACCTGGTCGAGGTCGGCGACGTTGGCACCGGTGACCGAGACGCCTGCGAGGTGGAGGTCGCGCACCATCTGCGCCGGCTCAGCAGGATCGGTGCCGTGGAAGCGCCCCACGATCACACCGCCGGCGAGCTGCTCGGGGGTCCAGGTGCTGACGAGCTCGCGGGCCGCGTCGAGCTCGCCCACGGTGGGTCCCCAGGAGGTCGGGGCGTCCGGGTCCTCGGTCTCCTCGGCCCCGGACTCGGCCCCTGACGAGGTGGACCCGGCCGGGGCAGAGGACGACGGCGCGGAGGTCGCAGGCGCCGCCTCGTCGGACGTCGGGCTGAGGACGGCGCAGCCGCTCACGAGCAGGACACCCGTCGCGATCGCGGCCAGTCGGGGTCGGATCGGAAGCACGCGTGGAGGGTACCGGCCGCGCCCGCGCGAACCGGAAACGTCAGCCCCGCGCGGCCAGCTCGGCGTAGACGTCCTCCACCCGGCGGCGCAGGTCCTCGAGCGAGCCGGTGTTGTCGATGACGTGGGTCGCGATCGCCCGTCGTTCCTCCCGTGAGGCCTGGGCGGCGATGCGCGACCCGGCGTCCTCCCGGGTCCATCCGCGGTCACCGACCATCCGCGCCATCTGGACCTCGGAGGGTGCGTCCACGACGATCACGGCGTCGAACGAACCGGCCCGACCGACCTCGGCCAGCAGCGGGATGTCGTGGACCACCACCGCGTCGGCGTCGGCTGCGCCCTCGAGCTCGGCACTGCGCCGGTGCACCAGGGGGTGGATGATCGCCTCGAGGCGCTTGCGGGCACCCGCGTCGGCGAAGACCAGGGCACCCATGGCCGGACGGTCGAGGTCTCCCCCGGGCGTCAGCAGCCCGGGCCCGAACTCGGCCACGACCGCCTCCAGCCCCGGCGTCCCCTGCGCGACCACCTCGCGCGCGATCGCGTCGGCGTCGATCACCACCGCGCCCAGCTCGGCGAGGATCGCCGACACCGTGCTCTTGCCGGAGGCGACGCCCCCGGTCAGCCCCACCCGGACGGTCACTGGTCCTCCCCCACGACGACGGTCAGCATCTCGTGGAGCGTACGACGCTGCGCCAGCGTCAGCACGGCCAGGTCCCGCTCGAGGGCGGCGGCCACCTCGGTGGCAGTGCGCGCACCGCCTCTCGACGGTCCGCGACGCCGACCGGGCACTTCGTGCTTGTGCTGGACGGCGACCGGGCACTTCGTTCCGTCTGCGAGTGAACGAATCGCCCGGTCAGCGCCTCTGCGAGGAACGAAGTGCCCGCTCGGCTTGCCTGCGGGAAACGAAGTGCCCGGTCGGCTCAGGCGGACGCCTTCTCGGCGGCCGCCAGCAGCACGCACGTCGCGACGGCCTCCATGGCCTCGGTGACCTCCGCGAGCGGCGGCATCGTCGGCGCGAGCCGGATGTTGGTGTCGTCCGGGTCCTGCTTGTAGGGGAAGGACGAGCCCGCGGGCGTGAGCGCGATGCCCGCCTCCTTGGCCAGCGCCACGACGCGCGACGCGGTGCCCGGCACGACGTCGAGGTTGACGAAGTAGCCGCCGGCGGGCTTGTTCCAAGTGGCCACACCGCGACCGCCCAGGCGCTCGGTCAGCACCCGGTCCACCTCGGCGAACTTCGGCGCGATGATCTCGCGGTGCTTTCCCATGTGCTCTCGCACGCCCTGCGGCGAGCCGAAGAACTGGGCGTGCCGCAGGTGGTTGACCTTGTCCGGGCCGATCGAGCCGTTGCCGAGGTGCCCGAGGTACCACGCGACGTTGGCGGTGGACGCCGCGAGGAACGCCACGCCTGCGCCGGCGTAGGTGATCTTCGACGTCGAGGCGAACATGATCGGCCGGTGCGGGTGCCCGGCGGCCGAGGCCAGCGTGAGGATGTCGGCGCTCTTCGCCTCGTCCTCGGTCAGGTGGTGCAGCGCGTAGGCGTTGTCCCAGAAGATCTTGAAGTCCGGCGCTGCCGCCGGCATCGCCGCCAGGCGAGCGGCGACGTCCTGGCTCACCACGGCGCCCGTCGGGTTGGCGTACGTCGGCACGATCCACATGCCCTTGATGCTCGGGTCGTCGGCCACCAGCGCCGCGACCGCGTCGACGTCGGGGCCGTCGTCGTGCATCGGCACCGTCACCATCTCGATGCCGAGGCTCTCGAGCAGGGTGAAGTGGCGGTCGTAGCCCGGCACCGGGCAGACGAAGCGCACCTTCTCCTCCTGCCGCCACGGGCGCTCGGAGTCGACGCCGCCGAAGAGCATCAGGTAGACGAGGCAGTCGCGCATGATCGTGAGGCTGGAGTTGCCGCCCGCGACGACCTGGTCGGGCTCGACCGACAGCAGCTCGGCGAACATCTCGCGCAGCTCGCGCAGGCCCTCGAGCCCGCCGTAGTTGCGCACGTCGACACCCGCCGCGTCCTTCGTCGAGGTGGGCAGGTGCAGCAGCGCGTCGGAGAGGTCGAGCTGCTGCGACGACGGCTTGCCGCGGGTGAGGTCGAGCTTCAGCCCGCGTCCCTTGAGCTCCTCGTAGGCCGCCCGCTGCTCCTCGAGCAGGGTGGCGAGGTCGTCGGCGGACAGGTCGGTCAGCGCAGTCGCGGTCACGCGGGCAAGGCTACCGAGGACCGTCCTGCGGCCCCGGGGGTGGCGCCACGGATCGGGACGCACGCAGCCTCACGGCCGCCTCAGGCGGTCAGCCGGAACGAACGCCGGTACTCCTGCGGGCTCACTCCGCGTGAGCGACCGAAGTGGTGGCGCAGGGTGGCGGCGTTGCCGAACCCGACCTCGCCGGCGACCCAGTCCACCGAGTGGTCGGTCTGCTCGAGCAGCTCCTGCGCCGCACGCACCCGTTCGCCGAGGATCCAGCTGTAGGGGGTCGTCCCGGTCTCCTCCTTGAAGCGGCGGGCGAAGGTGCGTGCCGACATGTGCATCTGGCGCGCGAGGGTCTCGACGTCGAGGTCATCGGCCAGGTGCTCGCTGATCCAGGCCAGCAGCGGCGCGAGCGCCTCGGACTCGCAGACCGGGACCGGGCGTGCGATGAACTGCGCCTGCCCACCGTCTCGGTGGGGCGGCACGACCATCCGCCGGGCGGTGGTGGCAGCCACCTTGGCGCCGAACTGCTGGCGCATCACGTGCAGCGCGGCGTCGAGCGCGGCAGCCGAGCCTGCGCCGGTGACGATCGATCCGTCCTGCACGTAGAGGACGTCGCGGTCGACGATCGCCTCCGGGTGGCGCTCGGCCAGCTCGGCGGCGAAGCGCCAGTGCGTGGTGCAGCGACGACCGTCGAGGAGGCCGGCCTGCGCCAGCATGAAGGTCGCCGAGCAGTGGGCGAAGAGCATCGCGCCCCGCGCGTGCGTGGCCCGGAGCAGCTCGGAGACCTCCGGCGACGTCTCCAGGTAGTTGCCCTTGGGCGCGAGGCAGACCAGGTCGGCGTCGGCCGCCTCGTCCAGCCCGTGCTCGACCACGAGGTCGAAGCCGGCCCGCGTGCGGAGCCTGCCGGGCTCGGGTGTCACCACGACGAAGTCGAAGACCGGGTTGTCGTCCTCGGGGTGGTAGGGCTCGGCCCATACCTCGCACAACGCTCCCAACCCGAACGGCTCGGGCTGGCCCTGGACCACGACGGCGACCTTCTTCACGGACCTCAGCATGCCCCGCCCATGGCAGGAACTCGACTAGCACCGCCATTCCTGCCAGGCCCCGGCTGTCCCCACACCCGACGGGCACGGGCGACCCGGCACAATGCGGGGCATGGGCGACGACGGGCTGGGTGAGGGCTCGCGGGTCGCCCTGCTCGTGCCCGGCTCGCCGGCGTACGTCGACCTGGTGCTCGCGCTGCTGGCCGACGGGATCTTCCCGGTCCCGCTCGACCCCGCCCTCACCGCGTCCGAGCGCGAGCGGATCCTCGCCCCGATCGAGCCCGACCTCCTGGTGACCTCCCAGGAGCAGGTCGACGACCTGCTGGCGGGCCGGGCGGACCGACAGCGGTCGCTCCCCCGCGGGCGCCCCATCCACTGCACGAGCGGCACCACCGGCACGCCCAAGGGCGTGTGGTCGGGCCTGTTGACGAGCGCCGAGGCCTCGGCGCTGGTGGCGGAGGAGCGCGACCTCTGGGACTTCGGCGCATCCGACGTCAACCTCGTCCTCAGCCCGCTGCACCACTCCGCCCCGCTGCGCTTCGCCATGGGGACGCTGCT
This sequence comes from Nocardioides furvisabuli, assembly GCF_021083185.1. GTDB lineage: Bacteria > Actinomycetota > Actinomycetes > Propionibacteriales > Nocardioidaceae > Nocardioides > Nocardioides furvisabuli. The sequence continues at coordinate 91,968 of NZ_JAIGQB010000008.1, forward strand.
CGCCGGCGGCCGGATCGAGGTCCCCGGGAAGTTCGACCCGGCCGCCGTCACCGCCGTCATCGCGGCGGCCCGCCCCACGACGATGTTCTGCGTGCCGGCACACCTGCAGCGGCTCTTCGCCCACTGGGACGAGGTCGGTGTGCCCGACCTGTCGTCATTCCGGCTCGTCGCGCACGCCGGCGCTCCGTGCCCCGACGCGGTCAAGCGCCGCCTCGTCGAGCTGTTCCCCGACGGCTCCACGTGGGAGTTCTACGGCTCCACCGAGGGGCAGTTCACCGCCTGCCGGTCCGAGGAGTGGCTGGCCCACCCCGGGACAGTCGGTCGCGCCCGCCCAGGTCGCACCCTGACCACCGACTCCGAGGACCGCATCTGGTGCGCGGTGCCCTCGCACGCCCGGTTCACCTACCTCGGCGCTCCCGAGCAGACGGCCGCCGCGTGGCGGGACACCACCGCCGGGCCCGCCTTCACCGTCGGCGACGTCGGGCGCATCGACGCCGACGGCTACGTCCACCTCGACGGGCGGCGTACGGACCTGATCATCTCCGGAGGGGTCAACGTCTACCCCCTGGAGGTCGAGAACGCACTGCGCGAGCACCCCGGGGTCCAGGACGTCGCCGTGTTCGGCGTCGCCGACGATCAGTGGGGGCAGCGGGTGTGTGCCGCCGTCGTCGGCACCGCCTCGCCCGACGAGCTCGCCGCGCACGCACGCCGGGTCCTGGCCCCCGCCAAGCGACCGAAGGACTACGTCACGGTCGGTGAGCTGCCGATGACCGCGACCGGGAAGGTCCGCCGCGACGCACTCGCCGGGCTGGCCCCCTGACCCGGCAGCGTCAGGCCGTCCACACGTGGCGGATCTCGTCGACCAGACCGCGCGACTGCCGCAGCCCCGCCTCGGCGGCGTCCTTGCGCCTGGCGGGATCGAGCAGGTTGCGCCCGAAGGCCGCCAGCGCCTCGGGATCCGGCGTCACCACCGACCACTCCCGGGGGGCCACGCGCTCGAGCTGCGCCCGGATGGACGTCTTCTTGCTCAGCGACCTCGGCAGCGGCGCCAGGACCACGACCCGCTCGACATCGCGGGCCACGTCGACGTTGGCGGTCGAGCGCATGCCGCCGTCCATGTAGGACCGACCGCCGATCTCGACCGGTGGCCACACCGTCGGGACGGCGCAGCTGGCGGCCACGGCCGAGACGAGGTCGACCCCGGAGTCGGCGGTGAAGACGGTGAACTCACCGCTCTCCGCGTCGACGGCGGTGATGCGCAGGTCGCGCTCAGGCCAGGCGTGGACGGGCAGCCGGGAGCGGATCACGCCCTCGCGGTCGGCGCTCCCGGGCTCGTGGGCTGCGCGCGCGACACGGCCGACCCTGGCCAGCTTGTCGCGACCGCTGCCGGGCAGGAGGTAGGGCGGCGCGAGCTTGAGCGCGGCGATGCGCGAGAGCCGGCCACCCAGCTCGGCGTCGGGCGGCTCGAGCTGCGCGGCGTAGAGGTCAGCGGTCGGTACGTCGTTGGCGACCTGCGCGCCGACGACCGAGCCCGCGGACGTCCCCACCACGATGTCTGCGTCAGTGAGGTCGACCCCCGCCTCCGCCAGGCCGGCGATGATGCCGATCTCCCACGCGATGCCCGTGATGCCGCCACCGCCGAGGACGAGTGCCGTACGCCCGTGTCCTGTCATGCGCCAGTTCTACCCCACGCACGACGACGGCCCGCCGGGGATCCCGGCGGGCCGTCGTGATGTGCGTCAGGTCAGGGGGTCAGCCGATCAGGCCTGGCCACCCGTGAGCTTCTCGCGGAGCGCCTGCAGCGCCTCGTCCGAGGCGAGCGAGCCGCCGGTGTCGCCACCGGACTCGCCACCCTCGACGACGTCGCCGCCCGAGGAGTAGGACGTGGCCTCGCCGGCCTCGACCTCGGCCTGCTTGGCCTCCTCCTGCTGCTTGACGTGCTGCTCCCAGCGCGCGTGCGCCTTGGCGTACTGGTCCTCCCAGACCGCACGCTGCTCGTCGAAGCCCTCGAGCCACTCGCCCGTCTCGGGGTCGAAGCCCTCGGGGTAGACGTAGTTGCCCTGCTCGTCGTAGGTCGCGGTCATGCCGTAGAGCGTGGGGTCGAACTCCTCCACGTCAGCGGCGGCAGCGGTCTCGTTGGCCTGCTTGAGCGACAGCGAGATCCGGCGACGCTCGAGGTCGATGTCGATGATCTTGACCATGACGTCGTCGTTGACCTGGACGACCTGCTCGGGGATCTCGACGTGACGCTCGGCGAGCTCGGAGATGTGCACCAGGCCCTCGATGCCCTCCTCGACACGGACGAACGAGCCGAAGGGCACCAGCTTGGTGACCTTGCCGGGCACGATCTGGCCGATCTGGTGGGTGCGGGCGAAGTGCTGCCACGGGTCCTCCTGCGTCGCCTTCAGCGACAGGGAGACACGCTCGCGGTCCATGTCGACGTCGAGGACCTCGACGGTGACCTCGTCGCCCACGGCGACGACCTCGGACGGGTGGTCGATGTGCTTCCACGACAGCTCCGAGACGTGGACCAGGCCGTCGACGCCACCGAGGTCCACGAAGGCACCGAAGTTGACGATCGAGGACACGACACCCTTGCGGATCTGACCCTTCTGGAGCTGGGTGAGGAAGCCGTGACGCACCTCGGACTGGGTCTGCTCGAGCCAGGCACGGCGCGACAGGACCACGTTGTTGCGGTTCTTGTCGAGCTCGATGATCTTGGCCTCGAGGACCTGGCCGACGTAGGGCTGCAGGTCGCGGACGCGACGCATCTCCACGAGCGAGGCGGGCAGGAAGCCGCGCAGGCCGATGTCGATGATGAGGCCACCCTTGACGACCTCGATGACGGTGCCCTCGACGACGCCGTCCTCCTCCTTGACCTGCTCGATGGTGCCCCAGGCACGCTCGTACTGAGCACGCTTCTTGGACAGGATCAGGCGGCCTTCCTTGTCCTCCTTCTGGAGGACCAGGGCCTCGACCTTGTCGCCCACGGAAACGACCTCGTTGGGGTCGACGTCGTGCTTGATCGACAGCTCGCGCGAGGGGATGACGCCCTCGGTCTTGTAGCCGATGTCGAGGAGGACCTCGTCGCGGTCCACCTTGACGATGGTGCCCTCGACGATGTCGCCGTCGTTGAAGTACTTGATGGTCGCGTCGATTGCCGCGAGGAAGTCCTCTTCGGACCCGATGTCGTTGATCGCGACCTGGGGCGCGTCGTAGTCCGGAAGAGTGGAGAGCGTGCTCGTCATATGGAAGGAATTTCCTTGGATGGATGGAGTCGTGCGGACGCGCGCAACCGCCTGTTTCACTGAGCCACGGCGGTGAGGTGTCACTGACGAGAGCTCGGCGAGCCGGGGTTCGCTCGGTACGGAAACCGGGCAGACGTCTGGCGCAGCACACAAGAGTACGCGCCTGCGACCGCGCACGTCCAACCGGGCAGGCCCCCTCGCGCCACGCTCACGCCACGCTCACGCCACGCTCAGCGACCGAAGGGCCACGCGTGGACGTCGCCGGTCTCCGCAATGGCCAGGAGCAGTGTCTCGGCGCGGTCCGCCACCGGGTTCTCCCCTGCCCGTGACGCGAGGTCCACGAGCGCCCAGAGGTCGGCCGCGCGGGCGCCCTCGAGGACGACGGCCGGGTCTCCCCCGCGCACGGCGACCCAGGCGTCGAGGACGGCGGCGACGTAGGCAGGGTGGCGCTCGAAGCGGAGCAGGTTCCCCAGGTCCGTCCACGGGTGGCCGGCGTGTGCGTACTCCCAGTCGAGCACGGCGGCGACCTCGAGGGTCCCGGGCGCGACGAGGACGTTCTTGGGGTTGAGGTCGCCGTGGACGAGGCTGGCACGACCCACCTCGTCCAGCAGTGCCTGCGCGGACCCGCAGGCGTCGGTCAGGGCGTCCAGCCGCGCGTCCGACCACCCCGGCAAACGGCTGGCGGCCCACTCGAGCAGGTCGTCGGTGGGGAAGCGTCCCAGCCGCAGCTCGGCGTCGACGAACGGACCGGGTCGCAGCAGGGGCATCCCGGCGAGCGCAGCCGCCACGACGCCCAGGGACCGACCGAGGCGCGCCAGCGACTCCACGTCACCGGCCGCCACCAGGCGCTCGACGGCGAGGTCGCCGCGCTCGCCCGGCACGAAGGACGTCACCAGCAACCCCGGGACGTCCTCCTCGGCGAGCGGGCGGCGCACCTCCAGCACGTCCGGGACGGGCACCAGGCCGCGAACCAGGCCCAGCACCGAGCGGTCGACCTCAGGGGCCGCGGCACCGCGCCGGTCACCGGGCGGGTAGATCCGTACGACGGCCCGCTCTCCGCCGGCACCGGCGACGAAGGTGCGGCCGGAGTGGCCGCCGGGCAGGGGATGCCAGTCGAGTCCGAGGTCGCTCACCCGCGCCATGGTGGCACGGGCCGCGGGCACGTCCCCGGAGAGCTCGGCTCATACCTTCGGACACGGTTCATGTCACCTTCTTGTGCACGACTCGTTGATCGGGCTAGATCTCTTCTCACCGTGGCGTAGATCTCTCGAGGATCTACGGGCGCAGACGCACAGGGGGTAGGACGCATGCAGGCACGACGACAGCACCGGCCACGGGGCCGGTTCTCCACAGGAGCGGCCATAGCCGTGGCGCTCGCGCTACCCGGGTCGATGCTGGCCCTGACCCAGGCGCCCGCCGCGGCGGCGCCGCTGCCGGCGGCCTACTCCGCCGACGCCCACGCCGACATCGTCGACCTCGACGTCGACCTGCTCGCCCTCGACCTGGCCGGGGTCCAGGTCGGGCACAGCCGCAGCACGGTCGCGAGCACGACGACCGACGGCACGAGCACGGCGACCTCCGCCAACCTCGGCGGGACCCTGGCAGGAACCGGACTCACCCTCGACGAGGAGACCGTCACCGCACCGCCGTCTCAGGACCCTCCCGCGACCACGCTCCTCGGTGTCCCCCTCGCTCCGGTCGTCACTGTCGGCGCCGTCCAGGGCGACGTTCAGGCGTCGTGGGCGGGCGCGAACACCTGCGTGCCCGCCGCGCAGGACGGCACGAGGGTCATGTCCGACGCGCGCACCACGCTCGCCGGCCTGAGCCTGGCGTCGCTCCCCGGCCTGGGCACGCTCGCCGACGTGGCGGCGTCCGAGACCCGGACCCGTACCTTCCTCGACGACCAGGCACCAGGTGGTGCCGACGTCGTCTCGCGGACCACCACCACGGTCGGTGACATCAGCCTCCTCGACGACGCCGTCACCGTCGACGTCACCAGCCCCGTCGTCCTCGAGGCCCGCTCCGACGGCGCCACGGGCAGCGCCGGCTACGTCAACCCGCCGACGATCGTCGCGACGGTCGGTGGCCAGCAGGTCACCATCCCGCCGAACGGCCAACCGCAGCCGATCACGCTGCCGTTCGCGCTCGACCTCCTCGTGAACCTCTCCCTCACCGCCTACCCCGCGCAAGACCAGTCGGCGGGCGCGACGGGCAGCGCGACGGCGGACGCGCTCCTGCGCATCGACCTCGAGGTCCTAAACACCGGGCTCCTCGATGCCGCCGACGTCTCCCTCGGCATCGCCCCGATGTCGGTGCAGGCAACCGCACCGACCGGCGGGGTGGAGTGCGGGGTGGACGACGACGCACCCGCCGCCCCGGTCATCGACCAGCCCACAGAAGGATCCGTCACCAACGACGCGACGCCTGAGTTCTCGGGGACCGCGGAGCCCGGCTCGACGGTCGTCGTGACGGACTCCAACGGCAACCAGGTCTGCACCGACGTTGCCGAGGGCGGCACGTGGAGCTGCGCACCGGCCGCGGACCTGACCGACGGCGAGGACACCTACTCCGCCACGGCGACGGACGCGGCGGGCAACACCTCCGCACCGGACACGGTCACGTTCGAGGTCGACACCACGACCACGGTGGACGTCCTGACCCCTGCGGACGGATCCAGCACCTCCGACCCGACACCGGCAGTGTCGGGCACCGGTGAGGCCGGCGCGTCGATCACCGTCACCGAGGGCGGGCTCCCGGTCTGCACCACGACCGTGCAGTCCGACGGCACCTGGTCGTGCGACCCGGCGCTGCCGCTGCTCCCCGGCGAGCACACCCTCACGGTCACCGCGGAGGACGAGGCCGGCAACACCGACACCGCGACGACGACCTTCATCATCGTGCCTGACGGCGGCGACACCGTCCCGCCGGCCGCGCCGGTGATCGTCGCACCCGCCGAGGGCGCGTCGGTGCAGGACACCACGCCGCTGATCTCGGGCACCGGCGAGGCGGGGGCCACCGTGACCGTCGCGGAGGGCTCGACCGTCCTCTGCACGGCAGTGGTGGCCACCAACGGCACGTGGTCGTGCTCGCCCGCGGTCGCGCTGCCCCTCGGGCCGCACACCGTCAGCGCCACCCAGGCCGACGCCGACGGCAACGTCAGCCCCGCCGACACCGTGTCCTTCACGATCGTCGGTGCCACGACGCCTCCGACGTCCCCGGCGTCGCCGGCGTCGAATGACACCGACGGCGACGGCCTGTCCGACGGCCAGGAGGCGATGCTCGGGACCGACCCGAACAACCACGACACGGACGACGACGGCCTGAGCGACGGCGCCGAGACCAACGTCCACGGGACCGACCCTCGGGACCGCGACACCGACGGCGACCGCATCACCGACGGTCGTGAGGTCAGCGGCGTGCGCATCAAGGAGCGCTTCGAAGTCTGCGGCAAGAAGGCGCGTACGGCGATCCTCGTCCGCACCGACCCGCTGTCGAAGGACACCGACAAGGACGGCCTCACCGACGGCAAGGAGGTCCGCGGCTACAGGATCAAGCAGAAGGTGCGGACCAAGAAGAAGACGTTCTTCATCGGCAGGACCCGGTCCAACCCGACGAGGAAGGACACCGACCGCGACGGCCTGGAGGACAAGGTCGAGCTGACCGGCAAGGCCAACAAGCGCTTCGGCAGGGACCGGACCGACCCGTCCAAGTGCGACACCGACAAGGGCGGCGTCGGCGACGGCGCCGAGGTGAGGGCGAGGTCCAACCCCGCCGACTGGCGCTCGGGACCGCGTGACCCGCGGATCCGCGGCACCAGGCCCACACGCCGCGACGACTCCTTCGGGATCGGCTGAGCGAAGCAGCGACGACCGGGTCCTCGGACGGACACCTGTCCGGGGACCCGGTCGCGCCGTGGGTGCGCACTAGGCTCCCGCTCGTGGACGATCACCTGCCCCAGTCGGTCCGCGTCGAGCGCCGAGCGGTCTCCGAGGAGGAGTCGCGTCGGGCCAACGGCCCCGACTGGGACCGCTACGCCGACGAGTACCAGGCGACCCACGGCACGTTCCTCGGCGACGCCGGCTTCGTGTGGGGGCCGGAGGGCCACACCGAGGAGGAGCTGCACGTCCTCGGTGACGTCGCCGGCCTCGACGTGCTCGAGGTGGGCAGCGGGGCCGGTCAGTGCTCGCGCTGGGTGCGGACCCGGGGCGGTCGAGGGTTCGGCCTCGATCTCTCGCACCGCCAGCTCCAGCACTCGCAGCGGCTCGACGAGGAGACGGGTGTCGCCGTCCCGTCCGTGCGGGGCACCGCCACCCACCTCCCCTTCGCCCCGGCGACCTTCGACGTCGTCTTCTGCTCCTTCGGCGCGCTGCAGTTCGTCAGCGACATCGAGGACGCCGTGGGCGAGGTGGCACGCGTGCTGCGTCCGGGCGGCCGCTTCGCCTTCTCCGTCACCCACCCCACCCGCTGGATGTTCCCCGACGACCCGGGCGAGGCGGGACTGACGGCCACCCAGTCCTACTGGGACCGCACGCCCTACGTCGAGGTCGACGACGCCACCGGCGTGGTGTCCTACGTCGAGCACCACCGGACCCTCGGCGACTGGGTGCGGCTGCTCGCCGGCCACGGCTTCGTCCTCTCCGACCTCGTGGAGCCCGAGTGGCCGGCCGACCACGACCGCGTGTGGGGCGGGTGGTCACGCGCCCGCGGGGTGCTGACCCCGGGGACGGCGATCTTCGTCGCGCACGTGGCAGTCCAGTGACGACCGGCGCCTGGGTCGCGGACCCGACGGTCGCGTGGGTGATCGCCCTCGAGGCGCACCTTCGGGAGCCGGTGGACGTCGAACAGGTCGCAGCGGGCCTTGCCTCCGCCGGACTCCCCGGACCGGTCGTGACCGCCGACCGGGGCCCGGACGCCCTCCAGCAGGTCCTTGCGCCAAGGACCGCTGCGGTCCGCGCGGCGGTCTCCACGAACCGTGTCGTCCTCGGCGCCCAGCACGAGCGCTGCGACGGGCTGGGGCTCCTCGCCCTGCTCGAGGCGGCGACGGGCGCGGCGGCCACGTCGTCGGCCCGTGGCCTGGGCGAGCGCGACGTACGCGGGTCGGCACTCGGTTCCACGGCCCGACGGCTCGCCGAGGCGCTGCTCTCACCTCCCGCCCCGGTCGCAGCACCTGCAGCGGCGGGCCGGCGGGATGCGGGCGAGGCGTTCGCCCGCTTCACCGTCGCCCGCAGGCTCCCCGTCGCCGAGCTGACCCACGCGGCCGTGCAGGGCGTCACGGCCCACAACCGTGCTGTCGGAGGGCGTACGACGCGGGTCGCCGTCGCGATCGGCGCCTCACGGCTGGGAGGCGAGGTCCCGGTCGTGGGCGACCACAGCGCCCTCCTCCGGCTCCGGGGAGTGGAGCGGCTGTCCGTCCCCGAGGTGCGTGCCGCCATCCGCGAGGCTGCTCCCGAGCCGCCGCCGCCCGGAACGGGTGACGGACCGTCGCTCACCGGACGCGTCGCCACTGTCGCGATGGGTGCGCTCTCGTCCCGCCTCGGGTCCACCCTGCTCGTGTCCCACCTCGGCGACGTCGATGCACCGCAGGTCGAGGAGCTGGCCTTCTACCCCGTCACGGCCGGGGGCAGCGGCGTGTCCGTGGGCGCAGTGGGCCTGCGGGGGACGACCGTCGTCACCCTGCGCGGCCGTGGCCACCGACACCCGTCCGCCACGCTCGAGGCCCTCGGGCGCCGGGTGCACGACGCGCTCGAGGCGACCGGCAGCTGACCGTACGCCGCTGGGCGGCGGGATCAGGCCAGGTGCCCCAGCGCGACCGACCTGCGCAGGTGCTCCAGCGTGGCGGCGAGCCCGACCACGAAGGGTGTCGCCGCGAGCGCGTCGAGCTCGGGCCAGACCGCGCTGCGCACCCGCAGGTCACGGGCTTGGAAGGCGGACGTCGACGACGAGCCGAAGGTCACCAGGGGTCGCCTCTTGACGACGCGGGCGAACTCCGCGACCACGAACCCCACCGACACCGCGTGCGGGGCGGCCATCACCTTGACCACCGACCGACCGCCGCCCACCGCCGCGCCGTCGAGGCGCCGCAGGCCGGCGACAACCATGGCGCCGCAGTCGGGGGCGTAGATGTAGCTGCGCATGGTGTCGAGCGGGACGTAGATCGAGAGCGGCCGGCGCAGCAGGTGCGCCCGGCAGAGCTGGGAGATGATCCCCTGCGGCTTGGACAGGTCCTGGCCGGGACCGAAGAGGTTCGCGATGCGACCGATCAGCAGCGAGGACCCGGTGGCGCGCTGGAAGTCGCGGGCGAGTGCCTCGAGCGCGAGCTTGGCGTCGCCGTAGGGCGAGATGCTGACCGGCACCGTCTCCTCGTCGAAGGGCGGGTCGGCCGAACCGGCGTACACCCCGCCGGCGGACGACGCCAGGAACAGCGACCCCTCCGGTCCCGCTCCCGCCTCGCGCAGGCTCGACAGCAGGTGGGCGAAGGCCTCGACCTCGCGCGCGAGGTCCGTCGCCGAGGTGCCGGAGACACCGGCGCCCGCGCACCACGCGACCCACCACGGGCGCCCCGCGGCGTGGGCGAGGAACTCCCGCGCCATCTCCTCCAGGCTCATCCGGGTCGCATCCGCAGCCAGCCAGGCCACCGGGCGCGGGGGCGCCCACACCTCGGCCGTCCCGGACGTGACCGTCGCGTCCACCACGGACGAGCCGAGCAGGCCACCGGCCCCGACGACCCACAGGACCGGTCGGGCGGAGGACCCCTCAGTCATGCGGGGGCGCGATCGGCCGTCGGCCCAGCGGTCCCTGGCTCCGGTCGCCGGTGATCAGGTAGTTGGGCCGCCCCATGGAGGTGTTCACCGAGACGCCGACGTACTCGGCGATCACGCCGAGGGAGAACAGCACCGTCCCGACGCCCAGCAGCATCACCACCATGACGGAGGTCCAGCCGGGTTCGTCGATGGTGCCGAGCAAGCGGCCGATGACCGCCCCGACGGCGAAGACGACACCCAGCACGGCGACCGAGACACCGAGCAGCGAGACCAGTCGCAGGGCTCGCGTGCCCGACGACAGCACGAGGCGCCAGAAGTGGGAGGCGAGCGCGCGGCTCGAGTAGCCCGACGGGCGTCCGCCCTCGGCCCGCAGCTCCACCGGGCAGGTCGCCACGCGCGAGTTGACCCAGCCCAGCGCGATGTCGAGGTAGACCCCCGCACCGGAGTACGCCGCCACGCTGCGCCCGATGTCGCCCAGCACGAGCCGGTAGCTCTGGAAGCTGACGATGTCGGGGCCGGGGACCAGTCGCTGCACGGCCGACTTCGCCGAGCGCGAGGCGAGGTTGCGCAGCAGACCGTGGGGAGCCGGGTTGGTCGCCTTCGCGTAGACCACCCCGGCCTGCTCGTGCATCGCGGTGTCGAGCATGCGCGGGATCGCCTCGGGGTCGTGCTGGCCGTCCTCGTCCATCGTGACGATCCAGTCGCTGCCCGAGGACGCCATGCCCGCCAGCGTCGCGGCGTGCTGTCCGAAGTTGCGCGTCAGCCAGACCGCGCGCACCTGTGGGAACTTCTCGGCCAGCGACCTCATCACCTGCGGCGAGTCGTCCGGGCCGTTGTCGTGCACGAGCAGCACCTCGGCGACGACCATGTCGTGGCCACCTGTCGTGACCCGCGGCGTGAAGAGCGGCGCGAGCTCCTCGACGACCGCCCGCAGGGTCTGCTCACCCTGGTAGACGGGGATGACCACGGCGACGGTGTGCCGAGGAGATGGTGCGGGCGCCTCGGTCACCACGGAAAACTAGCACTCACCTGACACACTCGCGCCATGGTCACGGCAGGTTCCCCGTCGCTCAACGCGCCTGAGTACTGGTGGTACACCGCCCGCGCACGGCTGCTGCAGACCGTCCTGGAGCCGTACGCCGCCGGCGCCAGGCGGGTCCTCGACGTGGGGAGCGCCGACGGCCCGAGCGTCGGCTGGCTGACGGCCTCGGAGCTCGCGGTCGCGATGGACATCGATCCGCGGGGACTCGTCGCCGGCGGCGTGTGCGGCTCGGCGACCGCGCTCCCCTTCGCCGACGCGTCGTTCGACGTCGTCGCTGCGTTCGACGTCATCGAGCACTGCGCCCCCGAGGCGCTCGCGTTGGCCGAGGCGGCGCGCGTGCTGGCCCCGGGAGGCGTCTTCCTCATGTCGGTGCCGGCCTACCAGTGGGCGTGGACCGAGTTCGACGAGGCCAACCACCACCACCGGCGCTACACCAGGCGCCGTGCGGTGGACGCGGTGACGGGTGCGGGGTTCCGCGTCGAGCGGGCGACGTACGCCTTCGGAGCCACCTTCCCCGCCTTCGCCGCTGACCGACTGCGGCGCCGCATCAGCGAGCGCCGCTCCCCCGCGCCCGCACCCGCGCCCTCGGGCACCGAGCCCGAGCTCCCGCAGGTGCACCCGGTGCTCGCGCGGGCACTGCTGCGTGCCACCCGTGTCGACCAGCGGCTGCTCCGCACCCGCGACCTGCCGTTCGGCTCCTCCGTCGTGGTGGCCGCCCGTCGGGCGTGACCCGACCGGGCTCAGCGCCCGACGAACTCGCCGGCCGACTCCTGCTCGGGGGTGACCGTCGGCACAGCGTCGTGCGTCGGGGCCGAGAAGGCCCGCCGCACCGCCTTGCGGACGCTGCCTCGCAGCGACGCCGGTCCCCACCAGGCCCGTAGCCGCCCCCGGACGCCGTGCTGCGTGAGGAGGTCGCGGCGCTCCCGGACGACGACCTGCCACGCGCGCGACGCCTCGTCCTCGCTGGGCGGCACCAGCGCGAAGACACCGTCCGCCATCCGGGCGAGGTCGACGCCGCGCCCCAGGACGGCGGCCTGCATAGGCCGCGGCGCACCCGCGGGCACATGGTGGCCGAGGTCCACGACGAGGTCGAGCAGCTCCTGCCACGCGCCCGCCACCCGGTCGGCCGGTGATCCCGACGTACGCCGCCGGCGCCGGCGCCACCACTTGGCCGCCGGGACGGCGCCGATCAGGAGGAGGGCCGCCAGCACCCCGGCCATGACCCTCGGCACCCGCGAGTCCTCCGGCTCCTCGCTCGTCGGCAGGGTCTTCCGCTCGGGCTCGGCGGTGGGCGGCTGCGCACGGGGATCCTTCTCCTTCTCCTTCTGCGCCGCCTCCTCCTCCGCGACCACGAAGGCACCCGGGTCCTGCTTCGGCGGATCGGTGCGACGCGGGGCTCGGGTGCTGAGGTAGAGCTCGGCCGGCAGCACGCGCCACGAGCCGTCGGCCACCCGCACCTCCACCCACGTCGTCACGTCGCTCCCGCGCACGAGCCCGTCCTTGCCCGGCACCGCGCCGACCACGACCCGTGCAGGTACGCCCAGGCGGTTCGCCGCCAGTGCGAGCAGGGCGGCGTACTGCTCGTGGTCGCCCACCATCTGCTCGGCCTCGAAGAACCCGGCCCCCAGCCGGGCGGCGTCGTGGCCGGCGGTGAAGCGTTGCTCCCACGACTCGGCGCCGTCGCTGTAGCGCCCGTTGGTGCGCAGGTAGTCGGCGACGCTGAACACGCGCTGCATCGGTGTGAGGGACGCCTGGCGCCACGGAGCGAGGGCGTCGTCGAGGAACCGGCCCTCGGGCTGGCTGCGGCCGCGCCGGTAGGGCACCATCGCGACCCGCAGCTCCGAGGGCGGCAGCACGGCCGTGAAGGAGTAGTCGTCGCGACGCACCAACCCACCGCGCACCATCGCAGTGAGCGTGGCGGGGTTGTACCTCACGTCCTCGCGCTGCGCGCGGCCGTCGAGGTAGGTGAACTCCAGCGAGGTCAGCTGTCCTGCGAGCGGGAGCCAGCTGCTGCCCTCGTACGCGCGGCGCACCCTGACCTCCACGGTCGCCGGACGACCACGCAGCGGCGCGCCGACCTCCTGGCCGATGCGCAGGAAGAGGGAGTCGCTGCGGCCTTCCACGGTGCGGTTGCCGGGGCTCCAGGTCGTGCCGTCGTAGACGTCGAGCGTGACGAAGCGCAGCGGGGTGTCGCGCGGCAGCCCGGAGACCTTGAGGAGGGTCTCGTTGAAGACGTTGCCGGGCGTGCCGGGGAGCTGGCGCGTGAAGCTCCGGAAACGGGACAGGGGGTTGTCCAGCCGCGACACGTCCTCGCCGGCGCCCACCTGCCCGCGCAGCACCCACCGCTGGTCGTCGGCGGCCGGCGCCGGCGGCTCGATGACGGTCCCGAGCAGTGCGGCGACTCCCCCGGCCACCACCAGCGCGACGGCGGACCGGACGGCTCCGGCGTTGCGCACGGTCGTCGGACCGGTCCGGTGCCCGCGCGAGGAGGACCAGGCTATGGCCGTCGCAGCCAGCACGAGCAGGCGTACGCCGTCGAGACCCGGGTCCTGCACACCGAGCAGGGTGGTGAGCACCAAGCCGAGCAGGACGGGCAGCAGCGGCAGGACCGGACGCCGGCTGAAGAGCGCCAGCGCCGCGCAGCTCCCGGCCAGGACGTAGCCGAGGATGAAGGTGAGGACCAGCGGTGCGCCCGCGGCGTCCGCCGGCGGGATCGTGCTCAGCAGCTCACCCGGCCCGGTCACCGCGCCGGTGAGGACCGCGGACATGGAGTCCGGCCCCGGGACCGTCACGAGGTCACCCTCGTGGCGCGAAACCAGCGCTCCGAGCGGGGCGAAGAGGACCAGCAGCGTGAGCACGAGCTCCGAGCGCGAGCGACCCTGCGTCCAGGCGACGGTGGCCAGCGCCGTGGCCATCACGGCCCCGAGCCCGCCGACGACGAGGTAGGAGCGGTCGGAGTAGCTGCCCTCCAGCGCGGTCAGGACGACGAGCACGAGCACCACCGGTGCGACCACGTCCGCCCACGAGGTCGGGCGGTGCTCGGGAGCGCGCTCCGCGGTCGTCATCCGAGGCTCTTCGCGAGCAGGGACGCCAGGTGCGGGAGGTCGTCCACCACGAGGGAGGTGGACCGACCGCTGCGTGCGGTGCGGGGCTCGGCGCCGTGGTCGGCGCGCACGCTGAGGACGTCGGCCGATGTCGGGAAGTGACTGACGGCGCGGCGCACGGCCGCCCCGTCGGCCCGGCTCCCGGTCACCGTGGCCACGAGGCTGCTGCCACCCATCCCGCCCGAGACCCGGGCACAGGTGTGCTGGAGGTCGCTGCTGCCCCAGGTGAACCGGCACGCCAGGTCCAGCAGCGAGGAGACCTCGGTCGTCACCGTCACCTCGTCGCCGCACGCGAACGCCACCTCGAAGCCGTCCTGGGCCGCACGGACGGCGACCGAGGTGGCGGCCGAGACCGCGAGCTCGAACTCAGCCGAGTCGACGTAGCTGTCCCGGTGCGGGTCGAGCAGCACGGAGGCGTGGCTGTGGCGGGTGAGCTGGAACTGGCGCACCAGGAGCGACCCGGCGCGGGCGGACGACTTCCAATGGACGTGGCGCGGGTCGTCACCGGGCACGTACTCGCGCAGCGCGTGGAACGAGAAGTCGCTGGCCGTGAGCCGGTCGCTGGGCACCCCTTCGAGGTCGTGGACCATTCCGGCCGACAGCGACGGGAGGTGCGCGATCCTGGGGCGCACGTGCAGGAGGAGGGTCGGGGTCACCGCGCGCTCGCGGCGGAACGCGCCGAACAGGTCGGTGCGCACGTGGACCGCCGGGCCCACGTCCACGAGGCCGCGGTGCTCGGTGGGCAGGGTCAGGTCGACCCGGGCCGGGCGGGTGGTCGTCACGAGCGACGGGCGTACGCCGCGCGCATCCCCCGCGGTGGGCACGACGAAGGTCGGCGCGAGCAGCGGTAGCCGGTGGGCGCGAACGTCGAGTGCGGCCACCGCGCCGTCGCCCACCGTGACGCGGGAGGGCCGCAGCTCCAGCTCGACCACCGCGCGCCGGGGCAGCAGCACGGTCACCGCACCCAGCGCCAGCACGACCCCGACGGTGGCAGCGAGGTGGACGAGCTCGGTCCACTGGTAGCGCTCCCCCAGCCAGGCCGCCACGAGCGCGAGCCCACCCAGGCCCCATCCCGTGGGGGTGACCCTTCGTCGCACGGCCGCCGTCGCGCCCCTCAGGACCGCCGGCGCCATCACCCGCGACCGGTGGGCGCGGCGACCGACGCGACGATGTCGTCGATCACCGCCTCCACCGTGGTGTCGCCGAACACGGCCTCGGGACGCAGCAGCAGCCGGTGGTTGAGGACGGGGGTGGCCAGGGTCGCGACGTCGTGCGGGACGACGTGCGTGCGGCGCGCGGCGGCGGCCCACACCTTGGCGACCCGGATGAGCGCCAGCGCACCGCGGGGAGACAGGCCGACGCGCACGTCGGGGTGGTCGCGGGTCGCCTCGGCGACGAGCCGGACGTAGCGGATGAGGGCGTCGTCGACGTGGACGCGATCGGCCACCTCGCCCATCGCGGTGACGTCACCGAGACCCGCGACCGGGGACACCAGCCCTGCGCGGTCGCGGATGGCGCTGCCGCGCAGCAGCGTCTCGGTGGCGTCGGCGTCGGGGTAGCCGACGGAGGTCTTGACGAGGAAGCGGTCGAGCTGGGCCTCGGGCAGTCGGTAGGTCCCCGCCTGCTCGATCGGGTTCTGCGTGGCGATCACCATGAAGGGGCGGGGCACGTCGTGCGTCACCCCGTCGACGGTGACGTGTCCCTCCTCCATCACCTCGAGCAGCGCCGACTGCGTCTTGGGCGAGGCCCGGTTGATCTCGTCGGCCAGGAGGAGGTTGTGGAAGACCGCGCCCGGGTGGAAGTCGAAGCGCGAGGTGTGCTGGTCGAAGACCGTCACCCCGGTGACGTCGGAGGGCAGCAGGTCGGGGGTGAACTGGATGCGGGCGTGCGAGCCGTGGATGGTGTTGGCCAGCGCGCGGGCGAGCATCGTCTTGCCTGTGCCGGGGTAGTCCTCGAGCAGGATGTGGCCGTTGGCGACCAGACAGCTCAGCGTCAGGCGCACGAGGTGGTCCTTGCCGAGCAGCGCCTGCTCGATGTTGGCCGCCATGGCGTCGAACTGCTCTGCGAACCTGTCGACGTCGTCCTGGGTGACCATGGCCGAATCCTAGTGAGGTCTCCCTCGGGCGGTGGGCGGATGCGCCGAAGCGGGTGCTCTAGGCTCGCCCGCGTGGACGAGGACGAGATCCGGAAGTCGGCACAGCTCGAGCAGAAGCACTGGTGGTACGCCGGCCGCCGGGCGCTGGTCCGGCGCCTCGTGCGCCAGGTCCCGCCGGGCCGCGCCCTCGACGTCGGCTGCGGGTCGGCCGGCAACACCGCCGTGCTGCGCGACCTCGGCTGGTCGGTGACCGGCCTGGAGTACTCGCCCGCGGCGGCGAGGCTCGCCCGTGCCCGACAGCTCCCGGTGCTGCGCGGCGACGCGCGCCACCTGCCGTTCCCCGACGAGACCTTCGACCTGGTGATGTCGACCGACATGTGGGAGCACGTCGTCGAGGACGACCAGGTGGCCGCCGAGGCCGCGCGCGTGCTGCGCCCGGGCGGTCGCCTGCTCGTCGCGGTCCCGGCGGGGATGGACCTCTGGAGCGGCCACGACGTCGCGCTCGGCCACGTCCGTCGCTACGACCGCGATGGCCTCGTCGCGCTCGTGGAGTCGGTGGGACTGCACGTCGACGACGTCCGCTCGTGGAACGTCCTGCTGCGCCCGGTCGCCAAGGCGCGGCGGCGCCGGCACTCCGAGAGCGAGAGCGAGATGGAGCCCGTGCACCCGGTGCTCAACGCCGGCCTGCGCGCCGCCGTCGGGCTGGAGTCGCTCCTTCCTGTCGGCGCCAGGAAAGGCATCAGCCTCGTGGTCCGGGCGAGCAAGCCCGGACCACGAGGCTGATGTGACAGACGGCTGGCCGTCTCCCTGATGCTGTTCGGGGAGGGTTAGGCGGCCCTCGAGTCGGCACTGCGGCGACGAGCCAGCAGGATGCCGAGGCCCAGCAGCAGCAGACCGAGGACACCGAGCACGATGGGCGCGGTGGTGCGGGCGAGCGCGAGCTGCCGGCCCAGGTCGCCGAGGTCCTCGCGGTTGGTCGCGACGGTCTCGTCGGTGTACTCGAGGTTGGCGTCGGTCGCGACGATCGCCTCCTCGCCCTCGTACTCCAGGCTGGTGCGGGTGCTCTCGTTGCGGTCGACGATCGCGCCGGTCTCGGGCTCCACCCACAGCGTCCTGCTGTTCTCGTAGATGGTGGTGGCCGTGACGGACGGCTCGTCGGAGTCGACCAGCGAGCCCGGGATCTCACGGGTGCCGACCTCGGTGGCCGGGACGTCGGACTCGAAGCGGTAGACGGTCAGGCCGTCGATGTCGGTCTCCTCGACGAACTCCATGTCGATCGACTCGCCCAGCGTGCCGTCCCACCACTGGTAGGTCTGCTTCTGGGTGTTGAAGGGCAGCTTGTAGACCTGTCCCTCGCGGTTGGCGGCGGTGCGCTCGCCCTCCGTGGTCTCGGTGAAGGCATCGCAGCAGTTGACCGCCGCACCGTCGGTGGCGCCGAAGGCCACGCGCTCCTGGCTGCGGGAGATGATGGTGCCGTCCGCGGCGCGGATGGACTGCGAGCCGAACCACACGCGTACGTCGTCGCCGGCCTCCTCGGTCGCCTCGGCGTCACCCAGGGTGAGGTTCTGCACCGACAGGTCGGTCTGCTCCTCGGAGAGGGTGGAGGTGTTGAAGTAGGTGGCGTCCTCTGCCTGGAGCTTGGTGACGCTGTTCTGGTTCACCGGTGCCACCGCCAGCTCGGGGTAGGCGTAGAACCTCACCAGGAGAGCGACTGCCAAGAAGAAGCAGCCAAGCCCCACCAAGACGGGGCCGAGGATACGTCGCATGTGAATCTGTTCTCCCTCCGAAGCGCCTGCTGGCCGCAGATCGAGCGTCACAGTAGCAGCGGGATCGGGCCTTGGCACCGTGTCCGACCCATGTTGTGTCAAGTAGTTACGCGCGAGTAGAACTCGCGGGTAGGTCACGGTCCTCAAGGGCGGCCACCGTGGCCGCCACCGCCTCGGTGTGCATCCGTTCCCACGTGAAGCCCGAGGCCCACTGACGGCAGCCCGCGACCAGTCGCTCGCGCTCGGTGGTGTCGCCGAGCACGGTGACGGCGTGATGGATGCGCTCGGCCAGCACCTCGGGCAGCCGCTCGCCCGAGTCGGCCTCGACCAACCACCCGGTCTCCCCGTCGACGATGGAGTCCCGCAGGCCGGGCACGTCGCGGCCCACCGTCGGCAGGCCGTGCGCAGCGGCCTCGATGACCACCTGCCCCCAGCCCTCGGCGTCGGATGCGCACACGTGCAGCCCGCTGCGCGCCAGCACGGCATCACGCTCATCGTCAGGGAGGTAGCCGTGGAGCGTCACGTAGCCGCCCGCGTCCAGCTCGGCGACCAGCGCGGCCAGCGCGTCGGCCTCCGGTCCGCGGCCGATGACGTCGAGGCGCAGGTCGGGGAGCTCGGGCTTGAGCGAGACGATCGCGCGCACCACCGCGTCGACCCGCTTGTGGGGCACGAGGCGGCCCAGCACGGCGACGTGGGCCGGCGCGCCGGGGCTCGCGTGCGCCTCCCCCGCGCGGTCGGTCGCGCCGTTCTGCAGGATGCCGATGGGACCCTCCCACGCGAGGAGCTCGCGCATCTCCTCGGCGGTGGACCGCGAGACGGCGTACGTCGGCACGGAGCGGTAGACGCGCGGCATCAGCCACCCCTCGAGCCACCTGCCCAGCGTGCTGAGCGGACGCGGGAAGTAGGTGCGGAACTGCTCCTGGTGCACGTGGTGCACGAGCAGCACCACTGCGGTCCGGCGACGTACGAAGAGCGGCGAGAAGGTCGGGATGCCGCACTCGGGGTCGATGACCACGTCGAGACGACGACGGCGCCGCAGCAGCTGCCAGGCGGCCCACGGGTAGAACGTCATCGCGCTGCCGCCGCGGAGCACGGGGATCCCGTCGCGCTCGTCGGTCGCGTGCTGGTGGCGGTCACGCGCGGTCAGGAACTCCACGCGCGCCCCGGCCTCCTGCAGGGCGCGGGCATACTCCCAGGCGTAGTGCTCCGACCCACCGGCGAGGCTGTGGTCGAGGTCGCGCCAGTTGACGACGACCGCACGGACGCCGTCGAGGGAGCCGGGCTCAGGCATCCAGCGCGAGGTCGGCCGACGCGGGTGGCACGAGGGGCGTCACCGAGGCGTCGACCGGCGCGGCCGGGACGCGTCGCTGGGCCCGTCGCTGGGCCCGTCGCAGCATCAGCGCGATCCCAGCGAGCTGGGCGAAGGACTGGACGCCGTGCCGGGCGGGGTCGAAGGTCGAGCCGGGCACGTCGACCCAGGTGACGGGGAACTCCGCGATGCTGGCACCGAGGAGCTGCGCGCGGCCGAGGACCTCGACGTCGAAGGAGAAGCCGGCCGTGTGCGTGTCGGCGAAGACCTGCCGCGCGAGGGGCCCGCGGAAGACCTTGAAGCCGCACTGGGTGTCGCGCACGTCCTCGACCAGGCGTGCGGTGCACCAGCGGTAGGCCGCCGCCCCGCGCTCGCGAAGACCGCTGTGGCGCGCCATGGTCACCGAGCCGGACACCGCTCGCGAGCCGATGGCCACGTCCGCGCCGCGGCGGATGTGCTCGACCGCCTGGGTGAAGGCGTCGAAGGAGGTGGCGCCGTCGGCGTCGACGAAGGCGACGAGGTCGGCGGTGGTGGCGAGGATGCCGGCGCGGACCGCGGCACCCTTGCCGGGCTCGGGGCAGTGGAGCACCGAGACCGGGACCTGGGGGGTCGACAGCATCCGCGCGACGTCGGCGGTGCCGTCGGTGCTGGCGTTGTCGACGACCAGCACCTCGAGGCGACCGGCCCAGTCGGGGTGCGCCTCACCGATCCAGGAGCCGAGGAGGACGAGGGTGCGCGGCAGGCGCTGCGCCTCGTTGTAGGCCGGGACGACGACCTGGATCATCGGACCGGCCTCGTGCCCGGCGTTCCCGCCGACCTCGGCAGGTCGGGCGGTCACTCGTCCGCGTACCCGCCGATGGAGGACTGCGCGACGGGCTCGCCGGCGGTCATGGACTTGACCGCGTTGACGCCGCCCACGGAGACGACGAGTGCCGCGACGAGGCCGGACACACCAGAGATGACGATGCTGTTCACAAGAACCCTCCCAGAATGAGGCCGCGACGGTTAGTTACTCGCCAGTCCGGCCGGGGGGAGCATAACCCCTGCGACGGGCAAAGGTGACGATCGCCACGAACAGTCCCACCACAGCGACCGCGTCAGCCGCCAGGATCACGGCCCTACGTCCGGCGCCGCCGGCCCGCGGGTCGTCGACCTGCGCGGCGGGTCCGAGGTCGACGAGGGTGAGCCAGCGTCCGTCGTGGACGACCGTGCCGGGCGGGGCGTCGTACGCGCGTGGCACGGGCTTCTCCACCAGGACCCACCGCACGCCGACGTCGTGCAGCGCCTGCGCGGCGTCGGCTTCCTCGAGCGCACCGGTCACCTGCGCCGCGCGGGGGTCCTCCCCCGGCAGGACGCGGTCCGGCAGCACGATCCGGTCGTCGATGAGCACCTCCCCGGGCAGCAGCCGCGGGGCCGGGTCGAGGGAGGCGCGGGAGTCGTTCCAGCCGAGCCGGCGATAGCTGCCGACCCACGGGAGCACGATGGTGTCACCGGAACCGGCGGCGTCGTCCTCGGCGAGGATCGCTGACACGGTGTCCCACTCGGCGGGGTAGGTGACCGGGCGCAGGTCACCGGCGAGCCCCCAGGCCGCGCTCGGCAGCAGCAGCGCCGGGGCCGCGAGCAACGCCAGCGTGGGCACCAGCAGTCCCTCCTGTCCCGCGGCGGCCCGGCGGCGCAGGGCGACCACGACGAGGGCCACGCCGAGCGACAGGACGAGGGCGAGCGGAGCGAGGTAGCGGTGGGAGTCCCGCAGGATCGACAACCCCGGCACCACGCGGGAGATGTCGGCGAGGCCGTCCGGCGCCCAGGCGGGCACGACCGCGAGCGCGACGGCGAGCCCGCCGGTCGCGAGCAGGGACCGCTTGAGACCCCTGTCGACGCGGGCACGGAGCAGGGCGAGCACCGCCACGACACTGAGGAGGAGCGCCGCCGCCACGACGAGCGCGGACGTCCGCTCGGCCGGCACCACGCTCTCCTTCCAGATGCCCCCGAGGGACAGCACGCTCGGCAGCACGCCCAGCGACGACTCGGCACGGGCACCGAACGACGCGAACCCGGCCGCACCGCCCAGGTCGACCCGGTCACCGAGCGTGAGCCCCGGCACCAGCCACGGGGCGTTGGCCACGCCGACGCTCGCCACCACGACCAGGACCGCACGCCACCGGGTGACCACGACGGCCAGGGCGACCAGGGCGGCCGTGAGCCCGCTCGAGGGGCTGCACACGGCGCTGAGCACGAGGGTCACCAGCAGCATCGGCCAGCGCGTCGCGTCGTCCCGCACCCGCCACGCGGCCAGGACCACCCACGGCAGCAGGGCGTAGCCGACGACGGTCGCCCACTGCCCGATCGAGAGCCGCTCGACGACCCACGGGTTCCACAGGTACGCCGCCACGGCGGCGACCGCGGCCCAGGAGGACCCGCCCACCACGCGGCGGACCAGGCGTCCGATGCCGGTTCCGGCCACCACGAACGACGACAGCAGGAGGATCTTCTGCAGCCACCCTCCCGGGACCACCTTCGTGGCGAGGGACACGAGCGCGTCCATCGGCACGGCCCGCGGCACGCTTCCGTCCAGACCGAGCCATGCGTCCTTCCACGGCTGGTGCGGCACGAAGACCATGTCGCCGCGCAGCACCGAGCCCGAAGCGAGCAGCGCCGGCCCGAGCACCACGAGGGCGATCACGACGCTCACGCCGGCGGTGAGCAGGTCGGGCGCGGCCGCGGCCACCCGCGTACGAGGGTGCGGCCGTGCGCCGTCCGACCCGTGCACGGTCAGGAGCCCTCCGCCACGCCTGCGACCAGACCGGCGATGCAGACCGTGCCGACCGGGTCCTCGCCGCCGGCGTCGCCGGAGCCGTCGGGCGGGCCGACCTGCTCGAACGTGAAGGTGCGCGAGACCAGCTGGTCCGGGACGACGACCCACACATCGTTCGGGCCGTCGAACGCGCGGAAGCGTGCCTCGTGGTCGCCGACGGTCACCGACATGTCGGTGGGGGTGTCGGTGAAGTAGCTGATGCGCGCCACGAAGCGTCCGGCGATCGCAGCCTGCAGCCTGACCTTGCGCGGCTCGTCCGACACCGCGTAGCCGCAGCCGGGGTCGGGGCCGGGCTTCATGGGCTGGGGCAGCAGGAGCGTCACCGGTTCGAGGCGACCCGTGCCGCTGAGGGTGCGCAGCTGGGGGGCGGGCTGGTCGAAGACCGGGGTCTCGGGCAGCGGCGCGAAGACGCTCGACGCCAGGGCCTCCTCACCCAGCAACGGGAGCAGGATCTCGGGCGGCACGAGCTCGTCGACGATGACCTGGGAGGGGTCCCGAGCGAGGTCCGCGCGCACGTTGGACCAGTACTCCCGGTCGAGGGGGTTCTGGAAGTGGGGGACCAGCACCGCGGTGCCGAAGCTGCTGGCCACCAGGACGAGCCCGGTGACCGCCAGCGCGGGCGCTGCACCGCCGGCACGTCGCAGCACGCTCCTTCCCGCCGGGGCGGAGGTGCCGTCGGCGCCGGGCCCGCGGTTGCGCAGCGCCAGCGCGACAGCGAGCACGGCGGGCAGCAGCAGGTCGGAGGCGTAGCGCGGGTCGTAGCCGAGGATGCGACCGAAGCCGACGCGGCCGGCGAGCACCAGCGCGAGGTCGAGCGCGAGGTAGACGAGCAGGAGCAGGAGGGCCCAGCGCGCGTCCGCGCCGCCCCGGCGCAGGAGCGCGACCGCGACTGCGAGGACGAGGAGCCCGCTCAGCACGCTGACCCACACCGGGGGCACCACCGCCCCGCCCCGGACCTCCGCCATCCATGGTCCGCCGACCAGACCGGGCAGGGCGTTCTCGAAGACGTAGGCGATCGAGAGCTCGACGTACTTGCGCGCCGACCCGGTGCCTGCGCTCACGGTCGTGATCTCGACGTGCAGCCACAGGTAGGCGACCATCCCGACGGCGTACGCCGCCCACAGCACCCAGAAGCGGCGCAGGGCCTCCGGGATGCGTCGCCAGCCGTCGGCCGGGGACAGCGCGAGCGCCAGCCCGACCAGGAGCGGGGCGATGAGCACCGACCGCTCGTGCCACGCCAGGCCGAAGAAGCAGGCAGCGAGGCACAACGGGATGTTGATCCAGGACCGGCCGCGGCCGAGGCGTTCGCGCACGAGGGCCAGGGCCGCGACGAGTGCGCTGAGCAGGTGCGGCCAGAGGCTCATCGACGCGCTCCACCAGAGCGTCGTCGCCAGCGTGAGGGGGGCCCACATCAGCAGGGCGAGGAGCGGCACCCGTGCCCACCGGTCCGGCAGGAGGTGGCTCAGCAGGTGCCAGGCGATGATGCCGCAGGTGAGCTGGAGCAGCAGGATCAGGAACGCCACCGACTGCCAGTCGAACGGGAGGTGGTGCCCGACCAGCCAGTGGGTAGCGTGCTGCAGCGGCATCACGTGTCCCGCCACGGGCTCCATGAGATAGCTCCACGACCACGTGGTCTGCGCGAGCGCCCGCGACGTCAGGTAGTAGTCGTCCTGGTTGAAGTAGGAGCCCTCGAGCAGCACCCCGCGCCAGCCGGCCGTCACGACCAGCACGAGCGCTGCCGCCAACCCCTGCGGCCCGAGCCAGGGGCTGCGTCGCCGGCGAGCAGCCGCGGCGGTCGTCGGTCCCGTGGTGCTGCTCATCGCCCACCTTCCGTCCGGAGCGGCCACCGCAGGCACAGGGCCAGGCCCGTGCCGACGGCCGCCACCGCGAGTGCGTCCGCGACCGAGGTCGGAACCGGTTGCGGCCACGCGTCGAGCGCTCCCGATGCCACGACGAGGGCCAGCACCGTGCCACGCAGCCGCGCCAGGTCGCGCGCGGACCACAGCGACCCGACGACGTAGGCAGCGACCGCGACCCACCCCAGCGCCACGGCCACCAGCACCCCGCTGACCAGGCGCGTGCGGGCCGAGGCCCGTCCCGTCGCAGGCAGGTCGCGCCACGGCGCCACCTCTCCCCTGCGTCGTGCGCGGGCACCGAGCACCAGCAGCACGAGCGCGGCGAGCAGGAGGGAGCCGGCCGCGACCAGACCGCCGACGAGGAGGAGGGTGTAGGCGCCCTGCGGCGCGAACTCGACGGTGAGCACACCCCCGGCGCCGGCCGGGACGATCCAGCCCTGCTGCCAGCCGTCGACCCGCACCGCCGGCACCCGGCGTCCGTCCAGGCGAGCGACCCATCCGTCGTTGAAGTTCGAGGGCATCGAGAGCACCGACTCGGGTCCCTCGGCGACCTGCGCGGTGAGGCCGGTGCTGTCGGCGGCGTCGTCGTCGACCACGACGGCGCGCTGCTCGACGCCGCCCTGCCGTGCAGTGCGGCCGGCGAGGGCCACCACGTCGAACTCCGCGGTCGGGGTGGTGCGGAAGGTGCGGGTGCCGGGCGAGACGTAGGTGACCCGACCGGGGCCGTCGGGATCCCACCGGCGGCAGGTCGTGAACTTCATCGGCGCCCCGCTGAGCACGTCGCCGAGCGTGCCCTCCACCTTCGTCGGAAGCTTGTTGCCCGACACCGTCACCGTGGGACCGAGGCCACACTGCGAGCCGGTGGGCAGGTCGGGGTCGAAGGGGCGTACGACGCCGCCGCCGTCGAGGTCGATCTCGGGCACGGACACCAGGCCCTCGACCTCGTCCTTGACGAAGGACACCTCGAGGTAGTCGGCGTAGATGGGGCGGCGCAGCCGGGTCGTCTCCCCCGTCACCGTCAGTCGCTCGACGCGACCGCCGCCGCGGACCACGATCCGGTTGTATCCCGGAGCGACCTGGCCCCCGTCCGGGAGCCGCACCGCGGTGATGCGGCGCGGCACGCCCCACTGGAAGAGGAGGGTCGGCTGCCGGTCGCGCGGGGACGGGACCCAGTGGGTGTCGAGCCGCCCGTCGTAGGCGAAGCGACTGGCGACCAACGGGTCGTCGCCGAGGATCGAGGTGGCCCCGACCGTCTGCTCCGACAGGAAGGGCTCGAGCAGCAGCGCGGCCGACCGCGACGCGCGGGCCACGGCAAGGCCCTGGAAGGTGAAGCTGGCACCCTGGGGCACCTCGACCCGCCGACGCATGCCGTCGGGCTCCTCCCCCGCACGGACCCGCGCCAGGTCGCACTCGGGCAGCGTCCCTGTCGCCCGGCAGGCGCGGGTCCCGGGCTCGGCGGTGAGGAGCAGGTCGTCACCGCGGTGGAGCGGCTCCGGCAGCGCGAGCGTCCGCGGGAGGGAGGCGCCATCGAGGGTGACCTCGGCGATGGCCACCTGGTTGCGCTCGGGGACGGTCGCGACGGCCACCACGCGGACCTCCACCCAGTCCACGGGCTCGCCGCCGAGCGTCGCCTCGACCATTGCGCCGGCGGGGTTGGTGTCGACGTCGACGCTCTCGCGCGACGTACGCACCCGCAGGGTCCGCACCGGCGCCATCGACCGGTCGTCGACGACCGGCAGCACGCCGACGCGACGCAGAGCCCGTGGCTCGGCGAAGCTCACCCTCAACCACTGCTCCCGCGCTCTGCCGCTGAGCGAGGAGACCCATCGCGTGCGGTTGTTGCCGTCGAAGGCGGCCTGCGGCCCGGCCTGGGGCACGACGGCCCCGTAGGCGTCGGCGTACCCCTGGGAGCTCGAGGCGCGGACGGAGCCACCCTTGCCGTACGTCGCCACGACCTGCTCGCTGCCGGGGGTGACGGGGTAGTCCGGCACCGAGCGGTCCAAGCGGTAGAGCTCGCCGTCCTCCAGCACGGTGGAGAGCGACTCCTCGACCCGCCCGAAGGCGCGCTCGCGCCGCTGGTTGGTGTCGGTGACGATCGTGGCGCTCTCGTCCGACCAGCCCACGTCGCCCTGCATCACGGTCGCGCGCTCAGGGTCGAGGAGCCCGGCTCCCTGGAGCGGCAGCCAGGCCTCGGGCGAGCCGGCGACGGTGGCCACGTCGCTGCGGACGGTGGACCTGATCCGCGGCAACCGGTCGGGCACCGCGAAGATCTCGATCTCCGGGCCGGCCTCGGCAGGACCACCGAAGGTCGCCACGCTCCGCAGACCGGCGGAGTCGAGGGAGACACCCGCCCCGGCCGGAGGGGGCGAGGACGTGAACCCGCGGTTGAGGTCGCGACGCACCAGCACGTGCCCGATGCCGGCGCGCGCGAGCTGCTCGGAGAGGTTCGTGTCGGCCTGGCCCTGCGAGACCAGCCGGTCGATGGCCGTCAGCACCCGGATCGACTGTCCGGGGATGATCGGGATCTGGCTGCGGGTGGCCCAGCGCACCTCGTCGCCGAGGGCGTGCATCGGCTCGTCATAGGTCCAGCCCCACGACTGGAATGCGAAGCCGGAGCCCGGCACGACGAGGGTGGTGGTGCCGTCCTGACGCTCGGCGAGGTAGTCGTACGCCCCGGTCCACGCCGAGGGGACCTCCTTCCAGCCCGGGGAGCGCGAGTCGTTGAGCAGGAACGGCTGGCCCAGGACGAGCACGAGTGCTCCCGCGAGCACCGGGACGACCGTCGCCCAGCGGTCCGACGCCGTCGTGGCGCGGAGCCGGGTGATCACGACCGCGACGGCATGGCCGAAGCCCATCGCGACGGCGAAGCGCACCGTGGGGTCGACCTTGTGCACGTTGCGGAAGACCTGCAGCGGGCCCTCGAGAGCGTCGAGGAAGAAGCCCGACAAGGGGCTCCCCTCCCACCCGCCGTGAGCGATGGTCAGGGCCGCGAGCCCGACGGCGGCGCCGGTCACCAGCGGTGCACGCATGACGTTGGGGAGGTGGAGGAGGCCCAGGAGGCCCACGCCGGTCACCACCGCTGCGACGAGCACCAGGAGCGGGTCGAACATCAGGGCGTGCGCCGCCGGCCACCAGCCCTGGCCGCCGGTCGAGATGAAGGCCACCCAGTGCGAGTCACCACGCAGCGCCTCGGACCAGCCGATCGCGCCGGTGGTGTTGCTGGCGCTCTCGACGTACTCGTAGAAGGGCGGGCTGTAGCGCCCGAGCGCGAGCAGCGGGAGGAGCCACCACGTGCAGGCCAGCGTCACCAGCCCGCACCACCACCCCAGGAACGAGCGTGGGACCAGGCGGCGCCACGCGACCCAGCAGGCGAGGAGCAGCGGCATCGGCAGCGAGCCGATCACCTCGACCGCGTTGACGCCTCCCATGCAGACCACGGCGGCGGCGCTCAGCACCGCGGCCCGGACGTGCCCGATCCGACCGCGGGCGACCAGCAGGACGGGCAGGACGACCCACGGGAGAACCGCGCCCGGGAGGCTCTCCGCGCTGATCACCCCGACGGTCCCCAGCATGCGCGGGCTCATCGCGAAGACGAGCCCGGCGAGCGTCGCGGGGTGCCAGGACAGACCCAGCACCCGAGCGCAGCGGCGCGCACCCTCGAACGCGACGATCAGCACCAGCGCGGTCCACAGGCGCTGGCCGACCCAGGCCGGAAGGCCCGACCACTCCACCAGCACGAAGAAGGCGCCCTGGGGGAAGAGGTAGCCGTAGGCCTGGTTCAGCAGCTCGCCGAAGTTCGTGGTGTCGTGCCACAGCGTGAAGGCGCCGGCCAGGAAGGACGCGGGCCGCTCGGCGAGCTCGATGCGGGTGTCCAGCGTCGTGCGCCCGAACTCCTGGATCATCGAGAAGAAGAGGATGAGCGCGTAGACCGCCCAGTCCGCGATCCGGGGGCGGGTCGAGACGGGCTCCTCGACCATCGTCGCCACGGCCCCCCACTTCCCTCACAGACGAAACCGGGTGGATGTTAACCCCTCGTGGAGCGCCGGGTGGTGTCGGTGCATACAGTTCGGCGGTGGCGCGCCCCAGCACCCGCGCCGATCGACACGATGGAGTTGCCGTGACATCACGTGGCATGGTTGCCCGCCCGCCGCTTGCCGAGGCGCCCATCAGCGGCTTCCGGGTCGGCCTCCTGGTGCTCGTCCTGGTGACAGCGGCCTGGAGGTGGTGGACCGGCTGGCACTGGTCGTGGTTCGCCGACGACTGGTTCTACCTCGAGCAGACCCAGGAGATGGGCTTCGTCGAGTACGTCTTCCAGGGATACAACAGCCACCTGATGCCCGGGCAGTTCCTCCTCACCTGGGCACTGACCGCAGTCGCGCCCCTCGACTACGGATGGGCGGCGCTCGTCCTCACGTTCTTCGCCGTTGCGTCGCTCCTCGCGTGGGCGGCGGCGTTGCGGGAGATGTTCGGGGAGCGCCTTCGCCTGCTCTTCCCACTCGCCTTCCTGTCACTGTCTCCCCTGCTGCTCCTGCCCAGCATCTGGTGGGCATCGGCTCTCCAGATCCTGCCCCTGCAGCTGTGCATGGGGCTGTGCGTGCTGTTCGTGTCGCGCTACCTCCTGAGAGGGCGCCGCCGGAGTGACATGATCTGGCTGTTGGTCAGCTACGGCGCAGGACTGTTCTTCTGGCAGAAGGCGCTGCTCGTCATGATCCCGCTGGCGCTCGTGGCCTGGGTGATGTCGCCAGGGCAGGGGCGAACCCGGCTCGTGTCGACGGTCAGGGTTCTCGCCCTGCCGACCGCCGTGAGCGCGGCGTACACCGCTGTCTACCTGGCCACGCGCCGGGTCGGCGAGCTGGCGATCCCGCGCACGGAGTTCGGGGCGCGGACGGCCGCCGACTGGCAGAGGTTCTTCACCGCATCCGCCCAGGACGTCGGTGTCCCGACTCTCTTCGGGGGCCCGTTCCAGCGGCTGAGCGACGCGTGGGACCTCTACGACCCGGCTCCCCCGATGCTCACCGCCGCGCTGACCGGACTGCTCCTATTGCTGGTCGTCGCAGCTCTCGCGATCAGGAGGCACAGCGCGCCGGCACTTGCCTGCGTCCTCGCGTACACGACCGTCAACTGGGGACTCCTCGTCACGTCGGCACGGTTCCTCCACCAAGGGACAGAGGGCATGGGTCGCTACTCCGCCGACATCCTGCCGGTGGCCGCACTCGTCATCGCCCTCCTGACGACACGCACCGTCGTCGAGCCCCCGGGAGGGGCCACCCGCCGTCCGGCGCCCGCGTCCGGTGCTGTCCCACGCCTCGGCGGGGCGGGGCTGGCGATCTTGGCTATCGTGGTCACGGTGGCGATGGTCGGGGTCAACGTCACTGCGTGGCGGACCGCGCGCGAGAGCTCTCCCCGTCCGTGGGTGGACGCCGTCGTCGCGGACAGCACCCGGGCCGGAGGTGCGGCCGTGGTGAACACGCTGTCGCCCGAGCACGTCCTGCACCCAGTCATCTTCATGAAGTACGCAGAGCTGCGGCGGATGCTCGCCCCGCTCGACCTGCCGCTGCGCTTCGACGCGCCTTCAGATCTCCTCGTGATGCCCGATGGCACGGGGCGGCTCAAGGTGGCCGAGGTGGCCAACCTCGCGGCAGCGAACGTCCCTCCCACCAACAGCAGGTGCGGGTTCCTGGTGGACCCGGGCCAGCGCACCGAGATCCCCCTCACCACCGACCTCTACCCCTGGGGATGGGGGGTCCGGATGGACTACTTCGCCGACGAGGCCACCCGGGCGACGGTCACCACCGACCACGAGGCCGTCGAGCTCTCCCTCGACGCCGGGCTGAACGCCGTCCACTTCCAGGTCACCGACAGCGTGACCTCGTTCGAGGTGACCGTGGACCCGGACGGTGGACCGGTCTGCGTGACCCGGGTCTTCGTCGGCACGTTCTCGGCAACGGACGCATCACCGTGGGGCTAGACCGGGAGACCTCCTCGTGGAGCTGAGCACGGCCGCGTCGGCGGGAGCGTCCTAGGGTGGCGGCCATGTCCGAGCCTTCGAGCGCACGCCGGGCGCTGTCGGGCGGGGGCCGGGTCGCGGTCGCCACCAGCGCGATGAACGTCGCGACCTACGGCTTCACCATCGTGGCTGCCCGCGCGGTGGGACCCAGCGAGTACGGCGCCTTCGCCGCCTGCCTGAGCCTGCTCATCGTCGTGCAGGTCGGCGCCCTCGGCCTCCAGGCCACGGCCGCGCGCCGCATCGCGGTGGACCGTGGCAACGTCGCCGCCATCGAGCGGGCCATCCTGGCCCTCGCCGGCAAGGTCTCCCTCGCGGTCGGGCTGCTGCTCCTGCTGCTGGTCCCCGCGATCGATGCGCTGCTCAACCTCGACAGCCTCGTCACCGCCGCGGTGGTCGCGGTCGCCGCCGTCCCGCTGACGTTGGCAGGCGGCCAGGCCGGCATCCTGCAGGGCGAGCGTCGCTGGGGCGCGCTTGCGGTGTTCTACCTCGCACAGGGTCTGCCGCGCCTGCTCGTCGGCACGTCGCTCGTGCTGTGGCGCCCGAGCGCGACCAGCGCACTGCTGGGCGTCGCGATCGGCTTCCTGTTCCCGCTGGTCGTGGGGTGGTGGGTCCTGCGCGACCGGCGTACGCCGGACGTCGTCCCGCCCGAGCACTCGGGACACTCGATGCTGGTCGAGAGCGCCCACAACGCGCAGGTGCTCTTTGCCTACTTCGCCCTCTCCAGCGTCGACATCGTCATCGCCCGCCAGGTGCTCGACGACCACGACGCCGGCCTCTACGCCGCCGGGTTGATCATGGCCAAGGTGATGCTGTTCCTGCCGCAGTTCGTGGTGGTGGTCGCCTTCCCGGACATGGCGTCGACCGAGAGCCGGCAGCGCGCGCTGGTGCGCAGCCTGCTGGCGATCGGCGTCCTCGGCTGCCTCGCCGTCGTGGCGGCCAAGGTGCTGTCCCCCGTCGCGATGTTCTTCGTCGGCGGCGCCGACTTCGGCGAGGTGGAGGACCTGCTCTGGGTCTTCGCCGCACTCGGCACGGTGCTGGCCATGCTCCAGCTGCAGGTGTACGCCGTCCTGGCGCGACAGGCGCGGAGATCGGTCCTCCTGGTCTGGGCAGCTCTGGTCGTGCTGGTCGTCCTCGGCCTGCGGGTCGAGTCGGTCGCCGCCCTGGTCACCGTGGTGGTGGCCGTCGACGCCGTCCTGCTGACGGTGTTGACGCTCGCCAGCCTCCGGCTGGCGAGCCGGGCCGCGCCTGCGGCCACCCGCGCACCGGGCTGAGGCAGTGCCCCTAGGTCGTGGTCCCGGGCGCGAGGTCCAGGCTGAGCGGCGCCAAGCCCTCCACCGGCCGGAATCCCATCCTGCGGTACAGGCCGAGCGCGGCGACGTTGTCCGGCTCGGTCACGAGGGACAGCCGGGTCGCGCCTGCGGCGAGCGCATCCCCGTCGACTCGCCGTAGTGGCGCCGGTAGAGGTCGAACAGGCGGGCGGCGACCGCGAGGCTCGTGTCGGTGTCGCAGGACGTGACCCACAGCCCTGCGTCCATCAGTGCGCGGCGTCGTGCCAGCTGCGGCCGGTGCCGATCGAGACGTCGAGCGGCACAGCGAGGTCCGCGGCGCCGCCCATCTCGGCCCGCACGAGCGCGGCGAGGTCGTCACCCTCGCCCGGGGCGACCTCGAAGACGAGCTCGTCGTGCACCTGGAGCAGCATGCGCGAGCGCAGGCCCTGCTCGGCCAGCGCCTGCTCCACCCCGAGCATCGCGACCTTCACCAGGTCGGCGGCCGAGCCCTGGATCGGGGCGTTGAGGGCCATCCGCTCGGCGGTCTCGCGACGCTGACGGTTGTCGGTAGTGAGGTCGGGCAGGTAGCGGCGGCGTCCGAGGATCGTCTCGGTGAAGCCGGAGCGACGGGCCTCGTCGACGATGCCGCCGAGGTAGTCGCGCACTCCGCCGAAGGTCTCGAAGTACTCGTCCATCAGCCCGCGGGCCTCGGAGGTGTCGATCCGCAGCTGCTGGGACAGGCCGAAGGCGGACAGGCCGTAGGCGAGCCCGTAGTTCATCGCCTTGATCTTGGCCCGCTGCTCGACGCTCACGGCAGCTGCGTCGACGTCGAAGACGCGCGCGGCGGTGATCGAGTGGAAGTCCTGCCCGGACCGGAAGGCCTCGATGAGCAGCTCGTCCTCGGAGAGGTGGGCCATGATGCGCATCTCGACCTGGCTGTAGTCGGCCGTCATCAGGGACTCGAAGCCCTCACCGACGACGAAGCCCTCACGGATCCGACGGCCCGCCTCGGTGCGGATCGGGATGTTCTGGAGGTTCGGGTCGGTGCTGGAGAGGCGCCCGGTGGCCGCGATGATCTGGTTGTAGGTGGTGTGGATGCGCCCGTCGGAGGCAACGGTCTTGAGCAGCCCCTCGACCGTCTGGCGCAGCCGGATCACGTCGCGGTGGCGCAGCAGGTGCTGCAGGAACGGGTGCTCGGTCTTCTCGAACAGCTGCTGCAGGGCGTCGGCGTCGGTCGTCCAGCCGGTCTTGGTGCGCTTGGTCTTCGGCATGTCGAGCTCGTCGAAGAGAACCACCTGCAGCTGCTTGGGCGAGCCGAGGTTGATCTCCTTGCCGATGACGTCATAGGCGTCGGTCGCCGCGGCCCGCACCTGCTCGCCGAACTCGGCCTCGAGGCCCTCGAGGTAGTCGGTGTCCACCGCGATGCCGACCTGCTCCATCCGCACGAGCGTGCCGATCAGCGGCAGCTCGACCTCGCTGAGCAGGCGGGTGCCGCCGTGCTCCTCCACGGCGCCGTCGAGCGCGTCGGCGAGGTCGAGGACTGCGCGCGCGGTGAGCATGGCGGTGTCGCTCGCCGTGGTGTCGTCCATGGCGTCGAAGCTGAGCTGGTCAGCGTCGACGGCGTCCTGGCGCAGCTCGCGCTTGAGGTAGCGCAGGGTCAGGTCTGCCAGGTCGTAGGAGCGCTGGTCGGGCTGGACGAGGTAGGCGGCCAGGGCGGTGTCGACGTCCAGCCCTGCGAGGGTCCACCCGCGGGCAGCCAGGGCCAGGCTCGGACCGTTGGCGTCGTGCAGCGCCTTGGGACGCGACGGGTCGGCGAGCCACGCCGCCACCGCGGCGTCGTCCTCGGGCCCGATGTCGGCCACGTCGACCCAGGCGGCGTCGCCCGTGCTCGTGGCCACGGCGACCGAGAGCACCTCGCCGGTGCCGGCGCGCCAGGTGCCGTGGACCGACACCCCGACGCGCTCCCCCGCCGGCGCGTGCTCGTCCAGCCACGCGGCTGCCTCCCCGGCGCCGAGGCGGCGTCCCTCCAGCTCGAAGCCGGCCTCGGCCTCCGTCGCGTCGTCGGGCTCGGGGTCGATGGTGTCGAGCAGCCGGGTGCGCAGCTCGCCGCGGAACTCCAGCTCGTCGAGGAGCTCGAGTCCTCCGGTGCGGTCCCAGGGGCGGCGTACGAGCTCGCCGGGGCGGACGGGCAGGCTCAGGTCGCGGACCAGTGCGTTGAGCTGGCGGTTGCGGATCACGTCGCCGAGGTGCGCGCGCAGCGCCTCGCCCTTCTTGCCCGTCACCTCGTCGGCGCGGGCGATGACGTTGTCGAGGCCGTCGAACTGGTTGATCCACTTCGCCGCGTAGCCCTGGCCGACGCCGGGGACGCCGGGAAGGTTGTCGGAGGTCTCGCCGACGATGGCCGCGAGCTCGGGGTAGCGGTGCGGCGGGACGCCGTACTTGTCCTCGACGTAGGCCGGGGTGAGCCGCGCCAGGTCGCTCACGCCGCGCATGGGGTAGAGCACGGTGGAGGACTCGGTGACGAGCTGGATGGAGTCGCGGTCGCCGGTGAGGATCAGCACCTCCATGCCCTCGGCGAGCGCCTCGGTCACGAGCGTGGCGATGATGTCGTCGGCCTCGTAGCCCTCGAGGTCGAGGTGGGCGATCGAGAGCGCGTCGAGCACCCGCCGGATCAGCGGCAGCTGGCTGCTGAACTCGTCGGGGGTCTTGTTGCGCTTGGCCTTGTACTCGCTGTACTGCTCGAGGCGGAACGTCTGGCGCGAGCGGTCGAAGGCCACTGCGACGTGCGTGGGGGCCTCGTCGCGAAGCACGTTGACCAGCATCGAGGTGAACCCGTAGACGGCGTTGGTGTGCTGCCCCGTGGCCGTCGCGAAGTTCTCCACCGGCAGCGCGAAGAAGGCCCGGTAGGCCAGGGAGTGGCCGTCCAGCAACAGGAGGCGTGGGCGCGTCGTCTCGCTCGTCTCAGGCACCCGCCGACTCTATCCGTCGTCACCGACAGCAGAATGGCCGCCATGACGACTCCAGAGACACTGGCCGGGTTGAGCGTCGAGGAGCTGATCGCCTACATGCCCGAGGGCAATGGTCGGCTCAACGAGAAGATGGGCATCGAGCTCGTCGAGGTGTCCGCGGAGCGGGTCGTCGCGACGATGCCGGTCGAGGGCAACACCCAGCCCTTCGGCCTGCTGCACGGCGGCGCGTCCGTGGTCCTCGCCGAGACGATGGGCTCGATCGGATCGGCGATCCACGCCTACCCCGAGAAGGTCGCGGTGGGGGTCGACATCAACGCCACCCACCACCGCGCCGCCACCTCGGGGATCGTCACAGGCGTCGCGACGGCGGTGCACCTGGGACGCACGTCGACGTCCTACGAGATCGTCATCACCGACGAGCGTGGCAAGCGCGTGTGCACCTCGCGCATCACCTGCGCACTCGTGCCGGCTCCCCCACGCTGAGACGGGACCGGGCTCAGCCGGGGACGCGCTCGCGCCGGATGCGGCGCGCGGCCAGCACCCGGTCGATCCGCTGCCTGCTGCTCGCGGCGTGGGTCACCTGCCGCGACTGCGGGAGCCGCGAGCGCACGGCGCTGGTCGTCGCGGCGCGCAGCATCGCCTGAGGCGCGAAGGACAGGCGCGCCATGAACCGGTTGGCGTCACGTGCCTCGGCCGCTGCGGCGGTCTGGATGTGGGCGATGCCGTGCTGCTCGGCGAAGCGGCAGGCCGCCTCCATCAGGGCGCTGCCCACGCCCTTGCGCCGGAAGCGCGGGAAGACGTGCGGCGACACCGCGAGGACGGCCGGCTCCAGGTTGAGCGGGGTGAAGGTCGTGGCCTCGAGGTAGACAGCACCGGCGACCTCGCCGTCGACCTCGGCCACGGCCACGGCCACGGCCTGCGTCTCGCACGCCTCGGCGGACGCGATGACGCGCGCGACATCCGCCAGCTGCTCGTCCAGACCACCCTTGCGCAGGATGTCGCCCCACAGCTCGCGCAGGGACGCCACGTCAGAGGGCTGTGCCTTGCGCACGGTCACCGGCGTCCGACTCATCGACCCACCACTTCCTGGAGCACGTTCGGTGCGGCCCCCACCGGCCTGTCCCGGCACCACACCCGGGCGACCTTATCGCCCGGGCGCCCTTCCACGCTACGCCGCGGTGGGCCCTGTGCCGAAGGCCGGCCCACTCCTCCGGCGACCTGAACGGGCCGGGTGGGAATGTCTTCCCCGAGGTAACGAAACGGCTACGAACCGCGGAGTTGCGCAAACATGCTCGCCCATGCGTGTCGTCCGCACTACCGTTCCGTCAAAGCCCCATGGCTCCGACCGGAGCCGGCAAGAACCGGAGGACGCATGAAGCGCACCACCAATCGTCGTACCCGTGTCGCAGCCGCGGCTGTCGCCAGCCTGTTCGTCTTCGCTGCGTGCGGATCCGACGGCGACGACACCGAGACCCCCGACGCCGGTGGCGAGACCTCGGAGACCGAGTCCGCCGCACCCAAGGGGGACGGCACGCTGACCTTCGGGTCGCTGCTCCCCGAGACCGGCAGCCTCGCCTTCCTCGGCCCGCCCGAGTTCGCAGGCGTCGACCTCGCCGTCCAGGAGATCAACGAGGCCGGCGGCGTGCTGGGCCAGGACGTCGTGCACGTGCGTGGCGACTCCGGTGACGCCGACTCCGGCATCGCCCCCGCCGAGACCGACCAGCTGATCGCCGAAGGGGCCGACGTGATCGTCGGAGCCGCCTCGTCCGGCGTCTCCCTCACGGTCATCGACGCCATCCAGGCCGCTGGACGCGTGATGTTCTCCCCCGCCAACACCTCGACCGCCTTCGACGAGGGCG
The DNA here is from genome assembly GCF_021083185.1 of Nocardioides furvisabuli. Taxonomy (GTDB): domain Bacteria; phylum Actinomycetota; class Actinomycetes; order Propionibacteriales; family Nocardioidaceae; genus Nocardioides; species Nocardioides furvisabuli. The sequence goes on from NZ_JAIGQB010000008.1 coordinate 128,067, forward strand.
ACTACGCCGAGCCGGACCTCTACTTCCGCACGGCCCCCTCCGACATCCTCCAGGGTGCGGTCATGGCCAACCTGCTGATCCAGGACGGCAAGTCCAACGTCGCCATCCTGTCGCGACAGGACGCCTACGGCGAGACCCTCGTGGACCAGATCACGCAGAACCTCGAGGGCGCCGGCAGCTCCGTCGCCGCGACGGTCTTCTACGGCGAGAACGCCCAGTCGTTCGACTCCCAGGTCGACGAGATCGCCGCCGCTGGTGGCGACGCGCTCGTGCTGGTCGGCTTCGAGGAGACCGCCACGATCATCCCGCAGCTCATCACCGCCGGTGCCGGTCCGCAGGACATCGACACCTACTTCGTCGACGGCAACACCGCCGACTACAGCCCGGCCGGGTCCACCCCGCTCCCGAGGGGCACGCTCGAGGGCACCAAGGGCACCATCCCCGGCGCCGACAGCGGCGGTGAGTTCCAGGACCGCCTCCTCGAGATCGACCCCGACCTCGACTCGTTCGCCTACGCAGCCGAGTCCTACGACACGGTCATCATCTCCGCGCTGGCTGCTGTCGCGGCCGAGAGCGACAACGCCGAGGCCCTGGCTCTCGAGATCCCGGGCGTGACCAAGGACGGCGAGAAGTGCACGGACTTCGCCACCTGTGTCGAGCTCCTCGAGGCCGGTGAGGACATCGACTACGACGGCGCCTCCGGCCCCATCGAGCTCGGTGAGACGGGCAGCCCGACGGCCGCCTCGATCGGCATCTACGAGTACGACGCCAAGAACCAGATCGCTCCCGTCGAGTACATCGAGGGCCAGATCTGATCCGGTCGGATCGCATCAGCACCTGAACGAACCTCCGGCCCGAGACCTCACGGTCTCGGGCCGGAGGCCATTCTTGCGGGTGCTGGCGAGGCGCAGGAACACGAAGGGCCCGGGATCGAGGATCCCGGGCCCTTCGTCGTTGCAGCTGGTCTAGCTCGCGGCGGCACCCAGCGTGCCGAGGTAGAGCTGGATGACCTTCGGGTCGCTGCCCAGGGACCTGCCCGTGCCGGTGTAGGCGTTGCGCCCGTGGTCGAGCACGTAGCCGCGGTCGCAGATCTGCAGACACCGGCGAGCGTTCTGCTCGACCATGATCACCGAGACCCCGGCGCGGTTGATGTTGCGCGTCTGCACGAAGACCTCGTCCTGCAGCACGGGTGAGAGCCCCGCCGAGGGCTCGTCGAGGAGGAGCACCGAGGGCGCCATCATCAGGGCGCGTCCCATCGCGACCATCTGTCGCTCACCACCGGACAACGATCCGGCACGCTGCTTGCGGCGGTCGCCCAGCCTCGGGAAGATGTCGGTGACGAAGTCGAAGCGCTCAGCGAACTTCTTCGGCGCCTGGTAGCACCCCATCTCGAGGTTCTCCTCGATGGTCAGGCTGGGGAACACGTTGTTCGACTGGGGAACGAAGCCGATACCGGCCGTCACCAGCTGGTCGGCCCGCATGTTGGTGATGTCGCGACCTTCGAGGGTGACCGACCCGGTGCGCACCTTGACCAGCCCGAACAACGCCTTGAGCAGCGTGGACTTGCCGGCGCCGTTGGGGCCGATGATGCCGACGAGCTCGCCCCGGTTGCAGTAGAGGTCTGCGCCGTTCAGGATGTCCACCCCGGGCAGGTAGCCGCCACGCAGGGCATCGGCACGCAGGACGGCGTCCCCCGCAGCGGCGAGATGGGCCTCGCGCTCCTTGGCTGCGTTGTCGGTGTCGTTCACGGCACGTCCTTCCTGTGCTTGTCTGCCTTCCTCGGAGTCTCGTGGGCCAGCTCGGCCTCGGCCTCCGAATCGATCTCGTGCTCGTCGAGCTCGGTCAGGTCGGTGTCGTGGTGGGCGCCGAGGTAGGCGTCGATCACGGCCGGGTTGCTCATCACCTCGGAGGGCGTGCCCTCGGCCACGATCTGGCCCTGGGCCATCACGATCACCCAGTCCGAGATGTCGCGGACCATGTCCATGTCGTGCTCGACGAAGAGCACCGTTCGGCCCTCGTCGCGCAGGGACTTCACGTGGCCCAGCAGCGACTGCTTGAGAGCGGGGTTCACCCCGGCCATCGGCTCGTCGAGCATGATCAGCTCCGGGTCGACCATCAGCGCCCGCGCCATCTCCAGCAGCTTGCGCTGCCCGCCGGACAACGACCCGGCGAAGTCCTCCCGCTTGGCGTCGAGCTTGAACCGCGCCAGCAGGTCGTCGGCGCGTCGGGTGTTGGCCTCCTCCTGGCTGCGCCACAGGAACGGCAGCGCGGCCGACCAGAACTTCTCGCCCCGCTGCCCGGTGGCACCGAGGCGCATGTTCTCGATCACCGTGAGCTTGGCGAGCACCTTGGTCAGCTGGAACGTGCGGACCATGCCCAGCCGGGCGACCTTGTAGGGGGCGACCCGCTGCAGGGAGGTGCCGTTGAAGCTCCATTCCCCCGAGTCGGGCATGTCGAACCCGGTCAGCAGGTTGAACAGGGTGGTCTTGCCCGCACCGTTGGGTCCGATCAAGGCGGTGATGACGCCGCGCTGGATCTCGATGTGCTCCACGTCGACGGCCGCGAGGCCGCCGAAGGTGCGTCGGATGCCGTCGCCCTTGACGATGGGGTCCGGCTTCGGCACACCGGGCCTGGCCTCGAGCCCACTCAGGTCGGGACGCGGCGCGGCGGCGGAGGGCCGGTTCGGCTCGGTGTCAGCGCTCATCGATCGCGATTTCCCTTCGGTCGCCGAAGATCCCCTGTGGTCGGAAGATCATCAGCAGCATGAGGCCGAGCCCGGTGGCGATGAAGCGGACAAGGCTGGACTGGGTGTTGTCCATGATCCACGTCGGCACGAGCGGGTCGATGCCGGAGGTCGCCTGGCCGAGGAACGACCCCAGACCGGAGATCAGGAACCAGAAGATCATCGCCCCGACGACCGGCCCGAAGACACGCGCCGCACCACCGATCAACAGGGCGGTGTAGGCGAAGAACGTCACGTTGGTGGAGTAGTCGGTCGGGACGACCGAGGCCTGCTTGAGGGCGAGGAACAGCCCCGCGAGGCCGCCGAACATGCCTCCGAGGACGAGCGCCTGCATCTTGTAGGCGAACACGTTCTTGCCGAGCGATCGGACGGCGTCCTCGTCCTCGCGGATCGAACGCAGCACGCGGCCCCACGGGCTGCGCATCAGCGCCCAGACGATGAGCAGGCAGATCGCGACCATGCTCCATCCCACGAGCACCGACCAGGTGTCGCGGGCACTGAACGCGACGAAGCCGAGGTCGAGGCGGGAGTCGAAGGGGTTGAGCTGCTGGTAGGTGCTGGCGTAGCCGGTGAGCCCGTTGGAGCCGCCGAGCGTGTCGGACATCTCGACCGAGCCGAAGGTCAGGCGCAGGATCTCGGCCGTGGCGATCGTCGCGATGGCCAGGTAGTCGGCCCGGAGCCGCAGCGTCGGAACGCCCAGCAGGATCGCCAGCACGATCGGGGCGAGCAGCGAGATCCCCACCGCAGCCCAGAACGAGATGTCGAAGGTCACCACGCTCACCGCCAGGCCGTAGGCGCCGACCGCCATGAAACCTGCCTGGCCGAAGTTGAGCAGCCCGGTGTAGCCGAAGTGGACGTTGAGACCGATCGCGGCGAGCGCGAAGACGATCGCGTTGGGGCCCAGGGCCTGGTTCAGTGCCGTCTTGAAGACCCGGGCGATGTCGACGGGAAGCGTGTCGGTGAACAGCCCCAGGACCAGCCAGGTCAGGAGCAGGACGGTGCCGAGGACGCCCAGCACGCGGCCGAGGTTGGCGAGGTTGCGACCCTCGTAGTCGTCGGGGTCCGCCTCGATCGCCGCAAGTGCCTGCCGGCCCTTCCAGAAGGCGAACGGGGAGGCGATGCCGGCGGTGAGCGTCAGGCCGGCCACACCGAGGACCGCGGACGCGATGGCCGCAGGGTGGGTCCGCTTCGGGCGCAGCGTGGGTGCGGCGCTCGGCTCACGGGTCGTGGCGCTCATGGGCGGGTGCTCCGTTCGCAAGGAGTCGGCAGGACGGGGGTTCGGGGGTCGCTCACGTCCGTCACCCGATCCGCTCGCGACGCCCGAGGATGCCCTGCGGTCGCAGGAGCAGGACCAGGATCAGCACGACGAGGGCACCGACCTCCTTGATCGACGACGGCACCCCGAACAGGGGACCGACCTCGACCATGACCCCGATGATCATCGACCCGAAGAGAGCGCCCCAGATGGTGCCGAGGCCGCCGAGGGTCACGGCGGCGAACACCAGTAGGAGCAGCTTGAACCCCATCAGGAAGTTGACCTGGCTGTTGATGGCGAGCAGCACGCCGGCGAGGCCGGTGAGGGCCGTGCCCAGGATCCAGACGGCACCGATCACGCTGTCGACCTTCATGCCGGACGACGCCGACAGGGCCGGGTTGTCGGAGACGGCGCGCATGGCCTTGCCGAGCCGGGTCTTCATCAGCAGCACGCAGGCCACGGTGATGGTGACCAGGGCGATGAGGATGATCGCCAGCTCCTTGTCGGCCAGGCTGATGAAGCCGTAGTCACGCCGTCCCTGGCTGACGTACTGGCTCAGCGACTGGCGCGAGCTGCCGATGGAGTACTGGAAGGAGTTGCGGAGCAGGAGCCCGAGCCCGATCGAGACGATCATCATCGCGATCAGACCGGTGCCACGTCTGCGCAGAGGTCGCCACAGCCCGCGTTCCTGTGCCCACCCGAACAACGCGGACACCGCGACGGCCAGCACGCCGGACAGGATCACCGGCAGGCCGAAGCCGCGGTTGGCGACGTAGGTCATCACCGCCCCGAAGGTGATGAGCTCGCCGTGCGCGAAGTTGGTGAGACCGGTGGTGCCGAAGATCAGCGAGAGGCCCAGTGCGGCGAGCGCCACGATCAGGCCGAACTTGACCCCCGAGGTGAGGGCGGTCACCAGGCGGTCGACGAAAGGCACAGCGACGACCTCCTCGACCCCGATCGGGAAGAGCCCGGGGTTCGGGCCGTCGAACCGCACCTGGATGGTGATGGAGGCGTCGTCGGGATCGCTGAGCTCGGTCCCCTCGGGCAGGGTGTCCTGATCGAGCACGACCTCGTAGGCCCCGCGCTCGGGGGTCTCGATGATCACCCGGCCCTCGTCGTTGGTCACGGCCGATCCGACCTCGGTGCCGTCCTCGGCCGTCACCGTCAAGGTGACGCCGACGATGGGCGCGTCGTCGTTGCCGGAGTCGAGGAGGACCACTGTGATGTAGGGGCCGTCGGGCGGCTCGACCGGCTCGGCGTCCTCGCCGGTCTCGTCGGCGGGCTCCTCGGTCGACGACGTGGTCGACGTGGGCTCGGTGGGCTCGGTGGTGCCGTCCGCCAGCGCAGCCAGCGGAGACAGCACCATCATCACGAAGGCCAGGCCAGCGGCGAACAAGGCCAACAGTCGCAGTCGCAACGCTCTACTCCCGTCAAGCGAGTGTCCAGTGACCCTCGTCGGACCGGAGCATAACCACCTCGGAGTCTCCTGCGTCACAAGTGGCGGACACGCTTGGTAACAGTTCAGTCTCTCTCGGCCCCCACGCGCCCGGGCTCAGGAAGTGCCGGCGCCGGTCTCCGGGCCGTGCTCCACCACTCCGTCGGCCACCTGCTTCATCGACAGGCGCAGGTCCATGGCGGTCTTCTGGATCCAGCGGAAGGCGTCGGGCTCGCTGAGGCCGAGCTTCTCCTGGAGCACGCCCTTGGCGCGGTCGACCGACTTGCGGGTGGCGAGGGACTCCTGGAGGTCGGCGACCTCCTGCTCGAGCACGCTGATCTCGGCGTAGCGACTCACCGCCATCTCGATGGCGGGCACGAGGTCCCCCCGCTGGAACGGCTTGACGAGGTACGCCATCGCGCCGGCGTCGCGTGCCCGCGCCACCAGGTCGCGCTGGGAGAAGGCCGTGAGGATCACGACGGGAGCGATGCGCTCGCTCGCGATGACCTCCGCTGCCGCGATGCCGTCGAGGACGGGCATCTTGACGTCGAGGATCACGAGGTCGGGGTGCAGCTCGCGGGCCAGCTCGATGGCCCTCTGGCCGTCGCCCGCCTGCCCGACGACCTCGTAGCCCTCCTCACCGAGCATCTCGGCGAGGTCCATGCGGATGAGGGCCTCGTCCTCGGCGATCACCACACGGCGTACGTCCTCGGACGGGGGGCGGCTGTCAACGGGCTGCGTCACGGCCGCAAGGCTAGTCGGATAGGGTTTCGCCACCTAGCCGGGTTGGCGGAATGGCAGACGCTATGAGCTCAAACCTCATTGTCCGAAAGGGCGTGCGGGTTCGAATCCCGCACCCGGCACCCACGTGGTCCGTCCGGAGCGAGCGCGACGGTCGTCGGTGGTCGCGTCCAGCATGGTCACGTGCCCCACGTCCGTCTGCAGTCCGTCGTCGACTCGGCCCTGGCGTGCCGTGATCAACGATGCGAGCTACGTCGCGCTCGACGCTCACCTCCTCGAGCTCATGGCGACCGTCAAACCCACTGGCAAGCCCCACACGCGCCGGGTTCCCGGCGCAGTCGTGGCATGGCGCCGGTCGGGCCCACGAGTCGTCTCCGTCTCGAGGCGCGAGGCGGTCGCGCGCCTCGACGAGCTGATCGGTCCGAAGGCCTGACTCAGCGCCGGCGATAGGCCGGGGCCACCTCGTTGATCGCGTCGCCCATCCGGTGGATGCGCATCGCGTTGGTGGAGCCGGGGATTCCGGGCGGGCTGCCGGCGATGAGGACGACCAGGTCGCCCTCCTCGACCCGACCGATGGCGAGCAGCGCCTCGTCGACCTGGCGCACCATCTCGTCGGTGTGCTCGACCTCGGCGCCCTTGAAGGTCTCGATGCCCCAGGTCAGCGACAGCTGGGACCGCACGCGGTCGGTTGTGGTGAAGGCCAGGACGGGGATGTGGCCGCGGTAGCGAGCCAGGCGCCGGGCGGAGTCACCGCTCGCGGTGAACGCGACGAGGTACTTGGCTCCGATGCTCTCCGCGACCTCGGCGGCGGCCTTCGCGATGACGCCACCGCGGGTGCGTGGCGACCAGGTCACCTCCGCCATGTGGGAAAGGCCGTGGCTCTCGGTGGAGGAGATGATGCGCGCCATCGTGCTGACCGCCTCGATCGGGTACTCCCCCACCGACGTCTCGCCCGAGAGCATCACGGCGTCGGCGCCGTCGAGGACCGCGTTGGCGACGTCGGACGCCTCGGCGCGCGTCGGCGCGGGAGCGGAGATCATCGACTCGAGCATCTGGGTGGCGACGATGGCGGGCTTCGCGTTGCGGCGGGCCTTGTCGACCAGCAGCTTCTGGTGGACCGGGACGTCCTCGAGCGGGCACTCCACGCCGAGGTCGCCGCGCGCGACCATGATGCCGTCGAAGGCGTCGATGATGGCGTCGATGTTCTCCAGTGCCTGCGGCTTCTCGATCTTGGCGATGATCGGGACGAAGATGTCCTCCTCCTCCATCACCGTGCGCACAGCGGCGGCGTCGTCGCCGGACCGCACGAAGCTCAGTGCGATGAAGTCGACGCCGAGGTGCAGCGCCCAGCGCAGGTCCTCGGTGTCCTTCTCCGACAGCGCGGGCACGGAGACGGCCACGCCCGGGAGGTTGATCCCCTTGTTGTTGGAGACCTTGCCCGCCACCATCACCTCGGTGACCACGTCGGTGTCGTCGACGGACACGACCTTGAGGCGCACCTTGCCGTCGTCGATGAGCAGCGGGTCGCCCGGCTCGACGTCGCCCGGCAGGCCCTTGTAGGTCGTGCCGCACTGGTGCACGTCCCCCACGACGTCGCGCGTGGTGATGGTGAAGGTCGCGCCCTTCTTGAGCTTGACCGGCCCGTCGCCGAAGGTCTCGAGCCGGATCTTGGGCCCCTGCAGGTCGGCGAAGACGCCGATCGCGTGACCGGTGTCGTCGGAGGCCTGCCGGACCAGGCGGTAGACCGCCTCGTGGTCGGCGTACGCGCCGTGGCTCATGTTGAGCCGGGCGACGTCCATCCCGGCCTCGACGAGGGCTCGGATCCCTTCGGGGGTGTTGACCGCGGGACCGAGGGTACAGACGATCTTTGCTCTACGCACGTACGTCAGCCTAGCGGACCTTGGAACGATCCAAAGGGTCCCGCGCGTGAAATCAGATGTAACGCCGGGTTGGTACTTGTAGGCACCCCTGCAGAGTATGGGTAGAACAAGCACCAACCCGGCGTTACATGAGCTGGCCGAGGCGGGCAGCGGGGTTCAGACGACCAACGGGCGTTCGTGCGGCTTGATCGGCGCGGGCAACGTCGTGGAGCCGGTGAGGTAGGCGTCGACCGACGCGGCGGCCGAGCGGCCCTCGGCGATGGCCCACACGATGAGCGACTGGCCACGGCCCACGTCGCCGGCGACGAAGACGCCGGGGACCGAGGAGGCGTACGACTCGTCGCGGCGGACGTTGCCGCGCTCGTCGAGGTCCACCTCGAGCTGCTCGACCAGGCCCGCCTTCTCGGGGCCGACGAAGCCCATCGCGAGCAGCACCAGCTGCGCCGGGATCTCGCGCTCGGTGCCCTGGACGGGCTGGAACGCCGCGTCGACCTCGACCAGGCGCAGCCCGGCGACGTTGCCGTCGGCGTCGCCCACGAACTCCTGCGTGGAGACGGCATAGACGCGCTCGCCGCCCTCCTCGTGGGCCGAGGACACCTTGAAGGTCATGGGGTACGTCGGCCACGGCTGGCCGGTGGGCCGGTCCTCGCCGGGTCGCGGCATGATCTCCAGCTGCGTGATGGAGCGTGCGCCCTGCCGGATCGAGGTGCCGAGGCAGTCGGCGCCGGTGTCGCCGCCGCCGATGATGACGACGTCCTTGTCGGTGGCCAGGATCTGCTCCGAGCCGTCGAGCGTCGCAGCCTCCCCCAGCGCGACGCGGTTGGCCTGGGGCAGGAACTCCATGGCCTGGTGGATGCCACCGAGCTCGCGCCCGGTGGTCGGCAGGTCACGGGCGTTGGTGGCGCCCATGGCGAGCACGACCGCGTCGTAGCGCGCGAGCAGCTGCGGGCCGGTGAGGTCCCCGCCGACGTCGACGCCGGCACGGAACACGGTGCCCTCGCGACGCATCTGGTCCAGGCGCCGGTCGAGGTGCTTCTTCTCCATCTTGAACTCGGGGATGCCGTAGCGCAGCAGGCCGCCGATCTTGTCGGCCCGCTCGTAGACCGCGACCGTGTGGCCGGCGCGGGTGAGCTGCTGGGCCGCGGCGAGGCCCGCCGGGCCGGAGCCGATGACGGCGACGGTCTTGCCCGAGAGCCACTCCGGCGGCTGGGGACGGACGTAGCCCGAGCCCCAGGCGCGGTCGATGATCGAGACCTCGACGTTCTTGATCGTCACCGGGTCCTGGTTGATCCCCAGGACGCAGGCGGTTTCGCACGGCGCCGGGCACAGCCGCCCGGTGAACTCCGGGAAGTTGTTCGTCGCGTGGAGCCGGTCCATCGCGCCGTCCCAGTCGTCGCGCCAGACCAGGTCGTTCCACTCCGGGATGATGTTGCCCAGCGGGCAGCCCTGGTGGCAGAACGGGATGCCGCAGTCCATGCACCGCCCCGCCTGGGTGGTGATGATCGGCAGGAGCGCGCGGCCGACCCCGTCGGGGTAGACCTCGTTCCAGTCGTGCACGCGCTCGGTGACGTCACGGCGCGAGGCGACCTCGCGGCCGTGCTTGAGGAAACCCTTGGGATCAGCCATCGTGCGTCACCTTCTTCCGGTCGGACCTGTCGTGGTGGGGACGCTCAGCCATGGAGCACCTCCATGATGCGCGCATTGGCCTGGTCCTCGTCGAGGCCGTCGGCCAGCGCTTCCTCGCGCGCGTCGAGGACGCGCTTGAAGTCGCGCGGCATGATCTCGGTGAAGCGCGCCAGCGCCGCGTCCCAGTCGGCCAGCAGCTCGGCGGCGACGGCGGAGCCGGTCTCCTCCGCGTGCTGCTCGACCAGGACCCTCAGCTCCTCGACCGCCCTGCCGGTGACCGGTGAGAGGTCGACCAGCTCGGGGTTCACCCTGGCCTCGTCGAGGTCGAGGACGAAGGCGTAGCCGCCGGACATGCCGGCAGCGATGTTGCGCCCGGTCGGACCGAGGACCACGACGACGCCGCCGGTCATGTACTCGCAGGCGTGGTCCCCCACGCCCTCGACGACCGCGCTGGCACCGGAGTTGCGGACGCAGAACCGCTCGCCCGCGCGGCCGCTGAGGAAGATCTGGCCCGACGTGGCGCCGTAGCCGATGGTGTTGCCGGCGATGATCTGCTCGCCGGCCTCGAAGGTCGCGGACCGGTCGGGGCGTACGACGATGCGCCCGCCCGAGAGGCCCTTGCCGACGTAGTCGTTGGCGTCGCCCTCGAGCCGCAGCGTGACGCCGCGTGGCACGAACGCGCCGAAGGACTGGCCGGCCGAGCCGGTGAGGGTGATGTCGATCGTGCCCTCGGGCAGTCCCTCCCCGCGGTAGCGCTTGGTCACCTCGTGGCCGAGCATGGTGCCGACGGTGCGGTTGACGTTGCGGATCGCGACCTGGGCGCGCACCGGCTCACCGGACTCCAGCGCCGGGGCGGCGATGGCGATGAGCTCGTTGTCGAGCGCCTTGTCGAGGCCGTGGTCCTGGCTGCGCGTGTGGCGCAGGTCCTGGTCCTCGAACTGGCCGAACTCACCGTGGCGCGAGGCCTGGTGGAGGATCGGCGTCAGGTCGAGCCCGGCAGCCTTCCAGTGGTCGACCGCACGGCCGACGTCGAGCGTGCCGACCTGGCCGACGGCCTCGTCGAGGGTGCGGAAGCCGAGCTCGGCGAGCAGCTCACGTACCTCCTGGGCGATGAACTCGAAGAAGTTCACGACGTAGTCGGCCTGACCGCTGAAGCGCTCGCGCAGGACCGGGTTCTGCGTCGCCACGCCCACCGGACAGGTGTCGAGGTGGCACACGCGCATCATGATGCAACCGCTGACGACCAGCGGTGCGGTCGCGAATCCGAACTCCTCGGCGCCGAGCAGCGCGGCGATCATGACGTCGCGGCCGGTCTTGAGCTGGCCGTCGGCCTGCACCACGATCCGGTCGCGCAGTCCGTTGAGCAGCAGCGTCTGCTGGGTCTCGGCGAGGCCGAGCTCCCACGGACCACCCGCGTGCTTGAGCGAGGTGAGCGGGGATGCGCCGGTGCCACCGTCGTGGCCGGAGACGAGCACCACGTCGGCGTGGGCCTTGGACACACCCGCTGCGACCGTGCCGATGCCGACCTCCGACACGAGCTTCACGTGCACGCGCGCCGACGGGTTGGCGTTCTTGAGGTCGTGGATCAGCTGCGCCAGGTCCTCGATCGAGTAGATGTCGTGGTGCGGCGGCGGGCTGATCAGGCCCACACCCGGCGTGGAGTGCCGGGTCTTGGCGACCCAGGGGTAGACCTTGTGGCCGGGCAGCTGGCCGCCCTCGCCGGGCTTGGCGCCCTGCGCCATCTTGATCTGGATGTCGTCGGCGTTGGTGAGGTACTCGGACGTGACGCCGAAACGGCCCGAGGCGACCTGCTTGATCGACGAGCGACGCTCGGGGTCGTAGAGCCGGTCGGGGTCCTCGCCGCCCTCACCGGTGTTGGACTTGCCGCCCAGCCGGTTCATCGCGATCGCGAGGGTCTCGTGCGCCTCCTTGCTGATCGAGCCGTAGGACATCGCACCGGTGGAGAAGCGCTTCACGATCTCCGAGACCGGCTCCACCTCCTCGACGTCGATCGGCTCGCGGACGCCGTCCTTGAAGGTGAAGAGCCCGCGCAGGGTCATCAGGCGCTGCGACTGCTCGTTCACCCGGTCGGTGTACTGCTTGAAGACGTCGTAGCTGCCGGTGCGCGTGGAGTGCTGGAGGCGGAAGACGGTCTCGGGGTCGAAGAGGTGCGGCTCGCCCTCGCGACGCCATTGGTACTCGCCGCCGATGCTCAGCTCGCGGTGCGCCGGCGCGATGCCGCCGCGGGGGTACGCCATCGCGTGGCGACGCGAGACCTCCTCGGCGATCGTCTCGAGCTCGATGCCCCCGAGCTTGGACGTCGTACCGGTGAAGTAGCGGTCGATGACGGTCTGCGACAGGCCGACCGCCTCGAAGATCTTGGCCCCGGTGTAGGACGCGACCGTGGAGACGCCCATCTTCGACATCACCTTCAGCACGCCCTTGCCGAGCGCCTTGATGAGGTTGGCGACGGCCTTCTCGGGGTCGACCTTGACGTAGTAGGCCTCGCGGGCGAGGTCCTCGACCGACTCCATGGCGAGGTAGGGGTTGACCGCCGCCGCGCCGTAGCCGACGAGCAGCGCCACGTGGTGCACCTCGCGGACGTCGCCGGCCTCGACCAGCAGCCCGACCTGGGTGCGGGTCTTCTCGCGCACCAGGTGGTGGTGCACCGCGCCGGTGAGCAGCAGTGACGGGATGGGCGCCAGGTCCGCGGTGGAGTGGCGGTCCGAGAGCACGATGATCCGCGCGCCGTCGGCGATGGCGGCGGAGACCTCCGCGCACAGCTCGTCGAGGCGGGCGGCGAGCGCCTCCCCTCCCCCGGCGACGTCGTAGAGGCCGCGCACGATGTGCACCTGGAAGCCGGGCATGTCGCCGTCGCGGTTGATGTGGCGGATCTTGGCCAGGTCGTCGTTGGAGAAGACGGGGAACGGCAGCACGATCTGGCGGCACGACGCAGGCGTCGGCTCCAGCAGGTTGGCCTCGGGCCCGATCGACCCGCTCAGCGAGGTGACGAGCTCCTCGCGGATCGCGTCGAGCGGCGGGTTGGTGACCTGCGCGAACAGCTGCGAGAAGTAATCGAAGAGCAGCCGCGGCTTGTCGCTGAGGGCGGCGATGGGCGTGTCGGTGCCCATCGAGCCGAGCGCCTCGCCACCGGTGTTGGCCATCGGGCTCAGCAGGACGCGCAGCTCCTCCTCGGTGTAGCCGAAGATCTGCTGGCGCCGCGTCACCGAGGCGTGCGTGTGCACGATGTGCTCGAGGTCGTCGAGGTCGTCGAGGTGCACGAGCCCTGCGTGCAACCACTCGTCGTAGGGCTGCTCGGTGGCGAGCTGGCCCTTGATCTCCTCGTCCTCGATGATGCGGTGCTCGTCGGTGTCGACGAGGAACATCTTGCCCGGCTGGAGCCGGCCCTTGCGGACGATGGTGGCGGGGTCGAGGTCGAGCACGCCGACCTCGGACGCGAGCACCACGAGGCCGTCGTCGGTGACCCAGTAGCGCGAGGGACGCAGGCCGTTGCGGTCGAGCACGGCGCCGACCTGCGTGCCGTCGGTGAACACCACGCACGCGGGGCCGTCCCACGGCTCCATCAGCATCGAGTGGAACTCGTAGAACGCCCGACGCTGGGCGTCCATCTCGCGATGGTTCTCCCAGGCCTCGGGGATCATCATCAGCACCGCGTGGGGCAGCGAGCGACCGGCGAGGTGGAGCAGCTCGAGCACCTCGTCGAACGACGCCGAGTCCGAGGCGCCGGGCGTGCAGATCGGGAAGAGCCGCTCGAGGTCGCCGGGGATCAGGTCGCTCTCCAGGAGCGCCTCACGGGCGCGCATCCAGTTGCGATTGCCCATGACGGTGTTGATCTCGCCGTTGTGGGCGATGAAGCGGAACGGGTGGGCCAACGGCCAGCTCGGGAAGGTGTTGGTGGAGAAGCGGGAGTGCACCACGGCCATCGCCGAGGCGACCCGCTCGTCGGTCAGGTCGGGGAAGACCCGGTCGAGCTGGTCGGTGGTGAGCATGCCCTTGTAGGCGAGCGTGCGCGAGGACAGCGACGGGAAGTAGACGTCGGTCTCGGACTCGGCGCGCTTGCGCAGGCAGAAGGCCAGGCGCTCGAGGGCCATGCCCGTCACGCGCGCGCCCTTGCCGGCCACGAAGAGCTGGATGAAGCGCGGCATCACGCTGCGCGCGGTCGCGCCGAGGGTGGAGTCGTCGACGGGCACCTCGCGCCAGCCGAGGACCGCGAGGCCCTCCTCGTCGGCGATCTCCTCGATGCGGCGACGGGTGGCGGCGACCGCCTTGTCGTCACCGGGCAGGAACGCGGTGCCGACGGCGTACGCCCTCGCGGGCGGGAGCTCGAAACCGGCCACCTCGCGCAGGAACGCGTCCGGCACCTGCAGCAGGATCCCGGCACCGTCGCCGGAGTTGACCTCGGCGCCGGCGGCACCGCGGTGGTCGAGGTTGCGCAGGGCGGTGAGGGCCTTGGCCACGATGTCGTGACTGGCCTCACCGGTCAGGGTCGCCACCATGGCGACACCACAGGCGTCCTTCTCGTGCCGCGGGTCGTAGAGACCCTGCGGGGAAGGGAAGTTCGGCGGGAACGCGTGCTTCACAGACACTGGTTCTCCCGTCGTCGTCCCGGCGCGCCAGTGCGTGCAGCTGGCAGGTCACGGGGGGTGGGCGTTTCCGCTGGGGACGACGTTGGCCCGAGCAAGACGGAACCTATCACCGGCCCACGGCGCCGGCGCACGGTGTTTCAGGCCGTGGGACCGGACGTGGAGCGCTCGTCGGCGTCCTCCGCGGACGGGTCCGGGTCCGGCTCGCGGGTGCGCACGACCTCCTCGCGGCCCGGGTGACGCCGGGCCGAGACGGCGAGGTAGATCGCCGCGAGGACGAAGAGCACGATCGAGGTCCACACGTTGAGCCGCAGGCCGAGGACGTCGTTCATCTGCACGTCGTCGATGCGCAGGTTCTCGATCCACCCGCGCCCAGCGGTGTAGAGCATCACGTAGAGCGCGGCGACGCGCCCGTGGCCGAGCCGGTAGCGGCGGTCGAGCCAGATCAGGACCGCGAAGGCACCGAGGTTCCACAGGCACTCGTAGAGGAACGCCGGGTGGAACGTCGCGACGTCGAGGTACTGCGACGGACGGTTGGCCACGTCGATCTCCAGGCCCCACGGCAGGTCGGTCGGACGGCCGTACAGCTCCTGGTTGAACCAGTTGCCCCAGCGTCCCAGCGCCTGGGCGACCAGGACGCCCGGGGCCAGTGCGTCGAGCAGCGGCAGGAGCTTGATCCCGCGCAGCCTCGCTCCGATCCAGATGCCCACGATGCCCAGCGCGATCGCGCCCCAGATGCCGAGTCCGCCCCGCCAGACGTAGAGCGCGGTGACCGGGTTCCGGCCCTCCCCGAAGTAGAGCTCCCAGTCGGTGATGACGTGGTAGAGCCGGCCGCCGACCAGGCCGAACGGGATCGCCCAGATCGCGAGGTCGCTCACGTCGCCGGCCTTGCCGCCGCGGGCGACCCAGCGGCGCTCGCCGAGCCAGATGGCGAAGACGATGCCGAGGATGATGCTCAGCGCGTAGCCGCGGATCGGCACCGGCCCGAGGTGCCACACGCCCTGCGACGGGCTGGGGATGGACATCAGGACCACCATCGGGGACGGCAGGGGCAGCATGGTGGCACTCATCCTTCGTCGAGCAGCAGGGCGACGTCGCCGGCGAGCTCGGCCTGGGAGACGTCCTGGTCCCACATCATGGTGGACTCGTCATCGGCGTCGATGGCCAGGACCCGCGTGCCGTGGGTGACCTCGTAACCGCCGCTCGGCAGCTTCTCACCCTGGTCGACCGCGACAGCCATGCTGCGCGCCACGCCGATGATGTCGTCGAGCGGGCCGGTCACGCCGACGATGCTGTCGTCGAAGGCGCTGACGTAGTCCTCGACGACCTCGCCGGTGTCACGGGCCGGGTCGGTGGTCACGAAGACCACGTCGAGGCGCTCCTTCTGCTCGTCGTCGAGCCGGGCGAGCGTGCCCGCCAGCGTCGCCATCACCTGGCCGCAGATGTCGGGGCAGCTGGTGTAGCCGAAGAAGACCAGCGTGAGGTCCTTGTCGGTGTCCTCGGTCAGGCTGTACGCCGCTCCGCTGGTGTCGACCAGCGCGGTCGGGTCGACCTCGAAGGGCGGGTCCAGCACCGTGCCGGAGAGCTCGCCGCTCGCCGCGCCCGGTCCCGCTCCGACCTCGCTGCCGCAGGCGGCCAGCAGCCCGAGCAGCGCGAGTCCCGCGAGGGCCCTACCTCGCGCCACGGCGTACGCCCTCGGCGAGATCGGTGGTGAGCGCACGCAGCGCCTCGAGCCCCGCGTCCTGGTCGCCGGCGTGGTCGAGCAGGCAGCGCACGAACGCCGAGCCGACGATGACGCCGTCGGCGTAGGCGGCGACGTCGGCTGCCTGGTCGCCGTTGCTGACGCCGATGCCGACCGCGACAGGGATGTCGCCGTTGGCGCGCACCCTCTCCACGAGCGGCCCCGCGAGGTCCGAGCTCGCGTCACGGGCACCGGTGACGCCCATGACGGCCGCGGCGTAGACGAAGCCGCGGCTCTCGGCGGCCGTCATCGCGACGCGGTCGTCGGTGGAGCTGGGGGCGACCAGGAACACCTTGTCGAGGTCGTGCGCGTCGGCCGCGTCGATCCACGCCGACCCGTGGTCCGGCGTGATGTCGGGCGTGATCATCCCGGCACCCCCGGACTTCGCCAGGTCGCTCGCCCACCGCTCCACGCCGTAGCGCTCGATCGGGTTCCAGTAGGTCATGACGAGGGTCGGCACGCCGGTCTCGGCGACGGCCTCGACCACGCGCAGGACGTCGGCGGTGCGGACGCCGCCCTCGAGCGCCTGCTGAGCGGCGGCCTGGATGGTGGGCCCGTCCATCACCGGGTCGCTGTAGGGCAGGCCGATCTCGATCACGTCGCACCCGGCCTCGACCATCGCGCGCAGTGCAGTGATCGAGCCCTCGACGGTCGGGAAGCCTGCGGGCAGGTAGCCGACGAGGGCCGAGCGGCCCTCGGCACGGGCCTTGTCGAACGCCTGGGTGGTCGAGGCGGTGGTCGAGGTCATCAGGCCTCCTCCCCCGGCGCCGTCGCGATGACCGGCTCGGCCTCGCCGTCGGCGTCGCCGAGCCCGAACCACTCGATGGCCGTGCCCATGTCCTTATCGCCGCGACCGCTCAGGTTGATGATCACCGTCGCGTCAGGGCCCTTCTCCTCGCCCAGGCGGCGGGCCACGTCGAGCGCGCCGTAGACCGCGTGCGCGGTCTCGATCGCCGGGATGATGCCCTCGGTGCGGCTCAGCAGCGCCATGGCCTCCATGGCCTGGGCGTCCGTGACGGGCGTGTACGTCGCCCGCCCCAGGGCCGCGAGCCACGAGTGCTGCGGACCCACGCCGGGGTAGTCGAGCCCGGCGGAGATGGAGTGCGACTCCACGGTCTGGCCGTCCTCGTCCTGGAGGACGTAGGTGCGCGCGCCGTGCAGGACGCCGGCCTCGCCTGCGTGGATGGTGGCCGCGTGGCGACCGGTCTCGACGCCGTCTCCTCCGGGCTCGAAGCCGTGGATCTCGACGCCCTCGTCCTCGAGGAACGCCGTGAACAGCCCGATCGCGTTGGAGCCGCCGCCGACGCACGCCGCGACCGCGTCCGGGAGGACGCCGTACTGGTCGAGGCACTGCTGGCGCGCCTCGTCGCCGATGCCGCGGCAGAAGTCACGGACCATGCTGGGGAACGGGTGCGGACCTGCCGCAGTGCCGAACAGGTAGGCCGTGTGGTCGACGCTGGCGACCCAGTCCCGCATGGCCTCGTTGATGGCGTCCTTCAGCGTCGCGCTGCCGGACTCGACGGGGACGACCTTGGCACCGAGCAGCTGCATGCGGGCGACGTTGAGCGCCTGGCGGCGGGTGTCGACAGCGCCCATGTAGACCGTGCAGTCGAGGTCGAAGTAGGCCGCGGCAGTCGCACTCGCGACACCGTGCTGGCCGGCCCCGGTCTCGGCGATGACGCGGGTCTTGCCCATCCGCTTGGTCAGCAGCGCCTGGCCCATCACGTTGCGGATCTTGTGGGCACCGGTGTGGTTGAGGTCCTCGCGCTTGAGCAGCACCCGGGCGCCGACGGTCCGCGAGAGCCGCTCCGCGTGGTAGAGCCGGCTCGGGGTGCCGGCGTAGTCGCGCAGCACCCGCTCGAACTCGCCCACGAAGGCCGGGTCGGCCATCGCGTCCTGCCAGGCGTCGGTCAGCTCGTCCAGCGCGGCGACGAGGGCCTCGGGCATGAAGCGCCCGCCCCACGTCTGGCCGAAGTAGCCGCGCTCGTCGGCGTCGTACTGCACGGGCTGGGTCGTCTGCTGACTCACGGTGCCGTCACTCCTGTCATCGCACGTACGGCGGCCTCGGGGTCGCCGTCCTTGACCAGTGCCTCGCCGACCAGCACCACGCCTGCTCCCTCGGAGACGAAGCGCTGGACGTCGGCGACGCCGGTGATGCCGCTCTCGGCGACCTTGACCACGTCGGCGTGGATCTGGGGCGCGAGGCGCCCGAAGACGTCCGCGTCGACCTCGAGGGTCTTGAGGTTGCGGCTGTTGACGCCGATCAGCTCGGCGTCGAGCGCCAGGGCCCGCTCGGTCTCGGCCTCGTCGTGCACCTCGACCAGCACGGTGAGGCCGAGCTCGCCGGCCTCGTCGTGGAGGCGGCGCAGCGTGTCGTCGTCGAGGGCCGCGACGATCAGCAGGGCCAGGTCGGCGCCGGCGGCCCGCGCCTCGACGAGCTGGTAGGTCTCGACGATGAAGTCCTTGCGCAGGATCGGGGTGTCGACCGCGGCGCGGACCGCCCGCAGGTCGGCCAGGCTGCCGCCGAAGCGACGCTCCTCGGTGAGCACCGAGATCGCCGCCGCACCACCACGGGCGTACGCCGACGCGAGCACCGCCGGGTCGGGGATGTCGGCGAGGTCGCCCTTGCTCGGGCTGCGCCGCTTGACCTCGGCGATGACGCTCGAGCCGCGGGCGCGGAAGTGCGGCATGGGGTCACGCGGAGCCGGGGCGTCGGCGAGGTGCGCGAGGAGCTCGGACAGCGGGAGGTCGGCCTCGCGGCGCGCGAGGTCCTCACGGACGCCCGCGACGATGTCGTCGAGCACGGAACCGGTCGCAGGCATGCAACAACCCTCTCACCCGGGGCCAGCCCGGGAGGGGCCGGTGCCCAGGGGTCGGACCGGGCGCGGCCCGGCCCGGGATCAGTGCTCGGAGCTGTGGAAGCCGAGCTTGGACAGCACGAGGAAGAGCGGGAACGCGAGCGTCGCGACGACGAGACCGATCCAGAGCAGCGTCATCTGGGTCGGGACCTGGAGCAGGGCGACGCTGCCCACCACGAAGCCGAGCATCGCGACCGACACCGCGGTCCAAGCAGCGGGGGTGTTGCCGTGGCCAGCAGCCATGGGGAGTGCTCCTTCGTCGGATCTACGCTTGCGTGCCGAAGTCTAGGTGGTGGGGTCACGGCCCTCGTCGAGGGCCTTCCAGATGTCGATGTTCTCCTGCGGCCCGGCGTCGTGGGCATCCGTCGCGCCGGCGCCGGTGGGGGCGTCGTAGCGGGTGCCCATCTCGGGCCAGCGGGGCACGAGGACGACCGCGGCGGCACTCGCCGCGACGCTCAGCAGCGCCCCGACGGCAGCGGCGGCGTACCAGCCCGTGAGGTCGGTGGCGACGGTGTCGGTGCCCGACGCGCGGAGCAGTGCGTCGGCGAGCTTGTCGGGCAGGCTCCAGAAGGCCTCCACGACCGTCGCCACCAGGCCCACGGCCGCGACGAGCCCGAGCGCCGCCACCGCCCGCCGGACGCGACCGCGGGTGACGAGCAGGACGCCCCAGCACGCCAGCAGCACGAGTGCGAGCGCAGCGGCGAGCGGCGACTCCTGGACGCTGTCGAGGGAGAGCGCGGACGCCATCGCCGAGTCGGCGGCCGTGTCCACCGCGCCGGAGCGGCCGGCGACCCACGGCTTGCTGCCCGCCACGGCGGAGAGCCCGGCGGCCGCCACACCGACGAGGACGACTGGGCCGAACCCACCGCGCCCCTGAGTCCGCTCAGCCATCGAACCGGTGCACCAGGTCGGCGTCGAAGCACGTCCGGTCGCCGGTGTGGCAGGCACCGTCGACCTGGTCGACGACGAAGAGGAGGGTGTCGCCGTCGCAGTCGAGGCGCACCTCCTTCACCTCCTGGGTGTGGCCGGAGGTCTCGCCCTTGACCCAGTACTCGCGCCGCGACCGGGACCAGTACGTCGCGCGCCCGGTCGCGAGGGTGCGGGCCAGCGCCTCGTCGTCGACCCACGCCAGCATCAGCACCTCGCCGGACCCGTGCTGCTGCACGACGACGGGGACGAGCCCCTCTGCGGTGTGACGCAGGCGGGACGAGATGGCGGGGTCGAGGGACGGAACAGGGAGGTTCACGGGTCCATCGTCTCAGCCTCGCGGCTGCGCCACGTCTCCGCACAGGCCCGCGTGACCGGCCCCGGGGCCGGCAGGTCGCGGTCGTCCCACCGGGCGATGGCCTGCACGTCCCGGGTCGTGGAGGCCAGGAACGCCTCGCTGCAGCGCTCGAGGACCTCGGCCAAGGGCTCGTCGACCTCCCGCGCGCCGCACCACTCCACCACCAGGGCGCGCGTGACCCCGGCCAGGCAGCCTGATGCCAGGCTCGGCGTGCGGAGCTCGCCGTCGACGACGTAGAAGACGTTGCTGCCCGTGCCCTCGCAGAGGTGACCCGCGGTGTTGGCGAGGACGGCCTCCGTGCCGCCACGCTCCGTGGCGTGCGCGAGCGCGATGACGTTCTCGGCGTACGACGTGGTCTTGAGGCCGGCGGTGGCTCCGTGCTCGTTGCGTGTCCACGGCACGGTGACGACACGGGTGCTCGCAGGCGCGGGCTCGAGGGCGCTGTAGGCGACCACCAGCGTCGGCGGGCCGCCGCCGCGCCCGGACCCCATCGGGTGCGGGCCCGCGGTGAAGGTGATCCGAAGGCGACCCATCGGGTCGCCGGCCGCGCCCTCCACGACCGCCTGCACCCCGCGGCGTACGGCGTCGAGGTCGGGGGCGGGCAGTCCGAGCCCCGCGGCCGAACGCTCGAGCCGGGTCAGGTGGCGGGTCAGCGCGAACGGGACGCCGTGCAGGGTCTTCACCGCCTCGAAGACACCGTCCCCGACGGTGAACCCGTGGTCGGTGACCGTCACGGCCCCCGCGGTCGGATCGGCCATCAGGTCGCCGTTCAGCCATACGCGCATGGCGCCACTCTAGGGCCGCCCCACGCACCTCACGAGCCACTCGAACACGCGAGACGGGGGACCCGATTTTGGCCCCGCGCAACCCGTGTACTACTGTTCTACTCGCACTCAGGCCGGGAAACCGGCAGGAGCACGCAGGCGGACATAGCTCAGTTGGTAGAGCGCAACCTTGCCAAGGTTGAGGTCGCGAGTTCGAGTCTCGTTGTCCGCTCGGAAGGTCTCCCCCGTTCATTTCGGAACCTCCACGGTGGGTTGGCCGAGAGGCGAGGCAACGGACTGCAAATCCGTCTACACGGGTTCAAATCCCGTACCCACCTCGCATCACACAAGTTCACACGGGCGATTGGCGCAGCGGTAGCGCGCTTCCTTGACACGGAAGAGGTCACTGGTTCAAACCCAGTATCGCCCACCAGCATCACCGAAGGCCCCGGAGAGATCCGGGGCCTTCCGGCATTTCGGCCGGATGCAGCCGGGTGACGGGCATACTCCCCGGGTGACCAGCACCGGGACCTCCCACGACCGCACCTTCCACCCGACGCGGACCGCGCGCCGGGCGTACGCGGTCAATGCCGGCATCGCCTGGCTGGGCGTGGTGCTGACAGTCGTGCTGTCGGCGCTCGGGTGGTACCGCGAGGCCCCGGTCGAGGCCGGTCTCTACGGCGACACCCGCGACGGTCTCGGCGGCGCGCTCGCGCGGGTGATGGACACCTTCAGCTACTTCACGATCTGGTCCAACGTCGTCGTGGCGGCCTCGACGACGATGCTGCTGCGACGTCCGGTGCGCGACACGCTCGTGCAGCGGGTGCTGCGGCTCGACGCGCTGCTGATGATCACCGTCACCGCGATCGTCTACCAGGTGCTGCTCGCGCCGACGATCGACGTGGAGGGGTGGTCGCTGCTGACCGACCCGATCCTGCACGTCGTCACCCCGCTGGTCACGGTCGTCGTCTGGGCGGTGTGGGGACCGCGCGGCTGGATCAGCGCGCGGCTGGTGCCGCTGGCCCTCGTCGTTCCGCTCGCGTGGATCGGTTGGATGATGCTGCGCGGCGCCGTCGTGGGTGCCTATCCCTACGGCTTCGCCAACGTCACCGAGCTCGGCTACGCCTCGGTGTCGCTGACGCTCGTCGCGATCCTGGTCTTCGGCCTGGTGGTCGCGGCGGCGTACTGGGGCGTGGACGCGCTGCTGCGCAGGCGCTCGGCTCAGAACTCGTAGCCGAACTCCCGGATCGTGCGGGCGAAGCGCTCCGCCACGATCTCGGCGTCCCCGGGACCGTAGAGCTCGCGGTAGTGCGGGCCGCTCCCCTGCTTGGCGTGCGGGAGGTCGAGCTCGAAGCCCAGTCGCGCCGAGATGTCGGCCACCGCGGCCGGCAGCTCCTCGTAGCGGTAGACCT
This sequence comes from Nocardioides furvisabuli, assembly GCF_021083185.1. GTDB lineage: Bacteria > Actinomycetota > Actinomycetes > Propionibacteriales > Nocardioidaceae > Nocardioides > Nocardioides furvisabuli. The sequence continues at coordinate 150,411 of NZ_JAIGQB010000008.1, forward strand.
CGTCGACGACGACCTGCCCGCCGAGGCGGTAGAGCCGCTCGTTGAGGGCGAGCCGCTCCATGCGGCGAGGCGTGCGCACGAACTCGGCGAACGTCTTGGTGAAGGTCGGCTTGCGGGCGCTGTAGCGGTAGGACGAGGCGACCACGTCGAAGGGGTTCCGCTCGACGGCGAAGGTGAAGTAGGCGTCCCACGTCTCGCGACCGATCACCTCGATGACGCGGCGAGCCCCCATGTGGGCGTACGAGCTGGGGTCGGTGTCGTCGTTCTGCGGGCCCACTCCCCCGGCGGCGGCGCGCAGCACCTCGTCGTCCGGGCTGATCCGGGTGACGACGTCCTCGGGTCCGCAGTGGCGCGACAGGGCGATCTCGAGGCTGGTGCCGGCGGTCTTGCGGGTCTTGACGAAGACGAAGCGGTGGCGGTGGGAGGCGATCACGCGCGAGGACCTAGTCGTCCTCGTCGGCCAGCGTCTCGCCGTGCGTGCCGGGACGGGGCGCCCACGGCAGCTCCTTGGCCGGACGCACGACGATCAGCCGGTCGCCGCGCGCGAGCAACGACACCACGGGGTCGAAGTAGCGGTAGACCTTCTCGTCGCGGACCACGGCGATCACCTGGTCGGGCAGCGACTGCGGCTGCTTGCCCACCTCGTTGACGAGCAGGTCCCGCTCGGCGACCTCGAGGCCCTCGCCGTAGGTCATCAGGTCCTCCATCACCGAGCCCAGCTCCGGCGACATGGAGGAGAGCCCGAGGAGGCGGCCGACCGCGTCGGAGGAGGTGATGACGGAGTTGGCGCCCGACTGGCGCATCAGCGGGACGTTCTCGTGCTCGCGAACCGCTGCCACGATCCACGCGTCAGGGTTGAGCTGGCGCACCGTGAGGGTGACGAGCACGTTGGAGTCGTCGCGGTCGGTGGTGATGATGACGTGGGTGGCCCTCTCGGCGCCGGCCTGGCGCAGCACCCCGCGACGGGTGGCGTCACCGGAGATGACCACGAGCCGGTCGCGGTTGCCGTCGGCGACCGCCACCGGGCTGGGGTCCACCACGACGATCGCGTCGCGGTCGTAGCCGTTGTTGAGGAGGGTCTCGATCGCGCTGCGGCCCTTGGTGCCGTAGCCGACGACGACGACGTGCTGGTCCATCTTCTTCCTCCACCGGGAGACCCGGAGCATCTCGCGTCCCTGGGAGGCGAGGACCTCCAGGGTGGTGCCGATCAGCAGGACCAGGAACGCGATGCGGGCCGGGGTGATGACCAGTGCGTTGACCAGGCGCGCCTGTGGCGACACCGGGGCGATGTCGCCGTAACCGGTCGTGCTGAGCGTGACGGTCGTGTAGTAGAACGCGTCGAGCAGGCTGATCTCGTTCTTCGGGTCGTTGCCGTCCCGGTAGCCCTCGCGGTCGAGGTAGACGAGCAGCACGGTGCCCACCAGGATCGACAGGGCGATCAGGACGCGACGTCCCAGCTCCCACCACGGCGACCTGATCTGCTCGGGCAGCGACACCCGGCCGACGCTGGGCTGGTGGCTCGACGTCGACACGGTCAGGAGTCTCGCACGCCCATGCGCCCGCGCAGGCGCTGGACCAGCTCGAGTCGCGCGCGCATCGTGTTCTTCTGGGGGAAGACGGTGTCGAAGGCGGCGTTGACCGCCGCACCGATGAGCACCGCCAGGGCGAGGAGGTAGAGCCAGAGCAGCACCGCGATGGGGGCGGCGAGGGGCCCGTAGATCGAGCGCGACTCGGCCGCGGTGACCGTCAACGTCCAGCGCAGGACGTACGACCCCGCGATCCAGCAGAACAGCGCGAAGGCGGCGCCGGGGAGGTTGAAGCTCCAGTTGGTCCGCACCGGCACCGACACGTGGTAGAGCGTGGCGAGGAAGCAGATGCAGACCACGAGCACCACGGGCCAGTAGAGGCTGTTGAGGAAGTCGAGCCGCTGCGGCAGCACCCGGTCGACCAGCGAGGGGCCGGCGACCACGAGCGGGAGGCTGAGCGCCCCGGTGACCATCGCCAGGACGTAGAGCACGAAGGACAGCGCACGGGTCGCGACGATCCCGCGGTGCCCCCCGAGGCCGTGCATGATCGTGATGGTGTCGACGAAGACGTTGAGCGCGCGCGAGCCCGACCACAGCGCGAGGATGAAGCCGATCGAGATCACGTCGTAGCGCCCGCCGTCGAGGACCGTGTCGATCGTCGGACGGATGATCGTGTTGACCGCCTTCTCCGTCAGCGCCTGCCGCGAGACCTCCAGCACCGCGTTGCGCACGTCATCGATCTGGGTGGCGGAGAACTGCTCGCTGACGAAGCCCACGGCGCCGGCGAGGGCGAAGATCAGCGGCGGCACCGACAGCACCGCGAAGAACGCCGCCTCGGCGGCCAGACCGGTCACCCGGTGCCGCAGGCACGAGCCGACCGTCGTCACGACGATGCGCCACAGCTGGACGCGCCACCGCCGCACGAGCACCTCGGCGCGGCGCGGGGCGGGGCTGTCCTCGCGCGCCTCGGCCATGGACGTCACGCTAGCGAGTGGAGGGGGCCGACCGCCGAATCCGGGCGGCGGGTTGTCCCGCGGCCGTGGGCGGCGTCACGCCCGCAGCGCCTACGGTGGCACCCATGACCGACCTCGTCGAGACCGACCACCACGACGACCTCCTCGACCTCCGGGCTGCGACCAACCAGGTGCCGCCGCTCGTCGGGCACCACGTCGTCACCTCCGACCTCGCGCTCACCGAGGCCGTCACCCGCCTGGGGTCGGCGGCCGTCGTCGACGACCTCGCCGCCCTGGGTGCGGAGGCGGGGTCCGAGGAGGCGCGTGAGCACGGGATGCTCGCCAACCGCCACCACCCGGAGCTGGTGCCGTACGACCGCTTCGGCACACGCATCGACGAGGTGGCCTTCCATCCCTCGTGGCACTGGCTGATGGAGCGGGCCGTGGGCCACGGCCTCCAGGCCGCGCCGTGGGAGCGGCAGGAGGCCGGCGACGTGCACGCGCACCTGCGCAGGGCGGCGGGCTTCTTCGCCTGGTCGCAGACCGAGCCCGGGCACGGCTGCCCGATCTCGATGACGTACGCCGCCGTGCCGGCGCTGCGGGCCGACGACGCGATCGCGAAGGAGTGGACGCCGCTGCTCGCCGCACGCGCCTACGACCCGGGCGTGCGGGCGCCCTCGGACAAGGCCGGTGCGCTCGCCGGGATGGGGATGACCGAGAAGCAGGGCGGCTCCGACGTGCGGGCCAACCGCACGCAGGCCCTTCCGACCGCCGACGACGGCTGGTACGCCCTGCGCGGGCACAAGTGGTTCACCTCCGCGCCCATGAACGACGTCTTCCTCGTCCTGGCGCAGGCGCCGGGCGGGCTGACCTGCTTCGTCGTGCCGCGCGTGCTGCCCGACGGCAGCCGCAACCGGATCGACGTGGTGCGCCTCAAGGACAAGCTGGGCAACCGGTCCAACGCCTCCAGCGAGCTCGAGCTCGACGGCACGCTCGCCCAGCGCCTCGGCGAGGAGGGGCGCGGCGTGCGCACCATCATCGAGATGGTCGCCGCGACCCGCCTCGACTGCGTGCTGGGCTCGGCCTCGCTGATGCGGCGCGCGCTCGCCGAGGCGTCGTGGCACGTCGGCCACCGCTCCGCGTTCGGTGGGCTGCTGGTCGACAAGCCCCTCATGCAGAACGTGGTGGCCGACCTGGCCGTGGAGTCCGAGGCCGCCACCGCACTGGCGATGCGACTCGCCTCGGCGGTCGACCGGCCCGGCGACGCCCACGAGGTCGCGCTGCGCCGCATCGCCCTGCCGCTGGCGAAGTTCTGGGTCTGCAAGCGCACCCCGGCGATGGTGGCCGAGGCGATGGAGTGCCTCGGCGGCAACGGCTACGTCGAGGAGTCCGGGCTGCCGCTCCTCTTCCGCGAGTCGCCGCTCAACTCCATCTGGGAGGGCTCGGGCAACGTCAACGCGCTCGACGTCCTGCGCGCCCTCGGCCGCGAGCCCGAGGTGCTGCACGCGTGGATCGCCGAGGTCGGTGCCGCCCGGGGCGGTGACAGCCGGCTCGACCGGGCGGTCGACGACACCCTGGCGATGCTCGGGGACACCGCCGGTCTCGAGGCAGGGGCCCGGCGCCTGGCCGGGCAGATGGCGGCGTGCCTGCAGGGCTCGCTGCTGGTGCGCTTCTCCCCGCCGGAGGTCGCCGACGCCTTCTGCGGCAGCCGCTTCGGCACGTCGTACGGCGGCACGTTCGGCGTGCTGACCAGCGGGTCGCTGCGCGCCGTGGTCGAGCGGGCGACCCCGCGCACCTGAGCGCGTCACGGTCTTTGTGACGATCGCCCGCGGGGACGGCCGGCGCGCACTACCGTTGCCCCGTTCACCAAGGGGGGAAACTCGTGTCCAGCCAGTCCAGCACGCTCTTCACCGTCGGCACCCTGCTCCGGCACGCCCAGGACTCCGGCGCGCCCGTGCGCGTGCTGGTGCAGGGCACGTGGCTCGACGGCCGCATCGTCGGCGCGGACAGCCTCGGCGTGATCCTCGACGACGGCAACGCCCAGCAGGTGCTGGTGCGCCTGGACTCCATCGTGGCCGTGGCCTTCTCCCGCGCCGACATCGACGACGACCGGGACGAGGACGCGCGCGCCCACGGACGACGGCGGCGCGACCCGATCGAGGCCGGTCCCGTCGGCGGTTGAGCCCAACCCCGCACGTCGCATCAAGGTTCACCGAAGGGCTCTCGCACGCTGCCGCATTCGCGCCGCGCCGCCCCCGCCGCGGCCCTACCGTCGGCACATCGACGGCCGTGGGAGGCGATGCGCATGACGAAGATCAGCAGCACGATGCTCAGCGTGGGGACGCTGCTGCGCCGCGCCGAGGACACGGGAGCGGCGGTGCGGGTGCTCGTCCAGGGCACCTGGCTCGACGGTCGGGTGCTCGGGTGCGACGGCCTCGGCGCGGTCCTCGACGACGGCGACGGCCACCAGTCGCTCGTGCGCCTCGACTCCGTGGTGGCGGTGACGTTCTCGCGCGTGCAGATGGAGGAGCCCGACACCGCGCGCGCCCACGGCGGCGGCGCGAGCGGGCCGATCGAGGCCGGCCCGGTCACCGTGCCCCCGCAGTCGCGGGGCGAGCACACCCCCCTCAGCCCAGCGCCGTACTGACGACCTCCCGCGCCTCCGCCTGCACCTGCGCGAGGTGCTCGGGGCCGCGGAACGACTCGGCGTAGATCTTGTAGACGTCCTCGGTGCCGCTGGGGCGTGCGGCGAACCACGCGGACCCGGTGGTCACCTTGAGGCCGCCGATCGTCGCGCCGTTGCCGGGCGCCTCGGTGAGCTTGCCCGTGATCGACTCCCCCGCCAGCGTCGTGGCGGACACGTCGTCGGGCGAGAGCGCGCCCAGCTTGGCCTTCTCCTCGCGGCTCGCCGGGGCGTCGATGCGGGCGTAGGCCGGGTCGCCGTGGCGCGCCACCAGGTCGGCGTAGTGCTCGCTCGGGGTTCGCCCGGTGGCCCCCAGGATCTCGCTGGCCAGCAGCGCGAGCAGCAGCCCGTCCTTGTCGGTGGTCCAGGTCGATCCGTCGCGGCGCAGGAAGGACGCGCCGGCGGACTCCTCGCCACCGAAGCCGAACGAGCCGTCCATCAGGCCCGGCACGAACCACTTGAAGCCCACCGGCACCTCCACGAGCGGCTTGCCGATCGACTCCGCGACCCGGTCGATCATCGAGCTCGAGACCAGCGTCTTGCCGATGCGCGCGGTGTCCGGCCAGCCCGGCCGGGCGCCGCCGAAGAGGTAGCCGATGGCGACGGCGAGGAAGTGGTTGGGGTTCATCAGGCCCGCGTCGGGGGTCACGATGCCGTGGCGGTCGGCGTCGGCGTCGTTGCCGGTGGCGATGGCGTACTCGTCCTTGCGCTGCACCAGCGACGCCATCGCGTGCGGCGAGGAGCAGTCCATCCGGATCTTGCCGTCCCAGTCGAGCGTCATGAAGCGCCACGTCGGGTCGACCAGCGGGTTGACGACCGACAGGTCGAGGCGGTGGCGCTCGGCGATCTCGCCCCAGTAGGCCACGCTCGCCCCGCCCAGCGGGTCGGCGCCGATCCGCACGCCGGCGTCGCGGACCACGTCGAGGTCGAGCACGTTCGGCAGGTCGTCGACGTAGGTGCCGAGGAAGTCGTAGGAGCCGACCGCCGCCCGCGCCTTCGCGAACGCCACCCGCCGCACGCCCTCGATGTTGCCGCGGATCAGCTCGTTGGCCCGCGCCGCGATCACGCTCGTGGCGTCGGAGTCGGCCGGGCCGCCGTGGGGCGGGTTGTACTTGAAGCCACCGTCCTGCGGCGGGTTGTGCGAGGGGGTGACCACGATGCCGTCGGCCAGGCCCGCCCCCGTCGTACGCCCCTGGTTGGCGCGGATGATCGCGTGGCTCACCGCCGGGGTCGGGGTGAAGCCGTCCCGGTCGTCGACCAGCACGGTGACGTCGTTGGCGACGAGCACCTCCAGCGCGGTCGCCCACGCCGGCTCGGACAGCGCATGGGTGTCGCGGCCGATGAAGAGCGGGCCGTCGTAGCCCTGCTCCTCGCGGTAGTCGCAGATCGCCTGGGTCGTCGCCGCGATGTGGACCTCGTTGAAGGACGTGTCCAGCGACGTCCCGCGGTGCCCGCTCGTGCCGAAGGCGACCTGCTGGGTCACGTCGTCGGGGTCGGGCTCGAGGTCGAAGTACGCCGTGACGAGGTGGGAGACGTCGACCAGGTCCTCGGTGCGAGCGAGCTGTCCGGCGCGTTCATGGGTGGCCATGGCCCCATCTTGGTGGGTCCGGCAACTCCCGTCGAGAAAGGCGCACGGCGGTTGTCGATTCCGGGCGGGTCGGTCCGTCACAGTGGTGGGACCGCACCCGGCGGGCCCGTGGGAGTCAGGAGACCGAGATGACCGAGTACGTCGTGTTGATCGTCGGTGACGCCGATCGCTGGTGGACCACCATGACCGAGCAGGAACGCAGGGACGGCTACGCCGAGTACGGGCGCTTCGCCCAGCAGCTCGGCGAGCGCGGCCACCGCATCGTCGGCGGGGCCGAGCTGCAGCCCAGCGCCACGATCCGCACCGTCCAGCCCGGCGGCGCGACCGTCACCGACGGGCCGTTCGCGGAGACCGCGGAGCAGGTCGGCGGCTACTTCCACATCGAGACCGACGACCTCGACGACCTGCTCGAGTGCTGCAGGATCATCGCCGCGCTGGGCGACGCCGTGCAGGTGGTCCCGACGGTCGTGCCCGAGACGAGGCCGTCATGAAGTACCTCGTGCTGCTGATCGGCGACGGGGCGGAGAAGCCCTGGCCCGAGCAGTCGGAGTCGGAGCAGGAGGCAGCAATGGCGAAGTTCGGCGCGTTCGACGCCGCCTGCGCGGCCCGCGACGGTGTCGAGCTGCTGGCGGGCGAGGCGCTCAGCGGCCCGCAGGACGCGACCGTCATGCGGACCACGAGTGGACAGGTGCAGCTGACCGACGGCCCCTACGCGGAGGTCATCGAGGCGATGGGCGGCTTCTACCTCCTCGAGGCACCCGACCTCGACGTCGTGGTCGACCTGCTGCGCCTGCTCCCGCCCTACGACATCCAGATCCATCCCACCGTGGACGTGACGCCCTGAGCCCGTCGGACCCGGCGCTCGAGCAGGTGGTGCGCGAGGAGTGGGGCCGCCTGGTCGCCCTGCTCCTCGCGCAGTTCCGTCGCCTCGACCTGGTGGAGGACGCCCTCGGGGACGCCGTCGAGGCGGCCAGCCGCACCTGGCCGACCGACGGCGTGCCCACGAACCCGGCCGGCTGGCTGATGACCGCGGCGAAGCGTCGGGTCGTCGACCGGCTGCGCACCGAGGCGGTCGCCGCGCGCAAGCAGCCGCTGCTGCTCACCGACGCCGAACGCCACCAGGAAGGAGCGCGCACCATGGCCGACGGCGGCAGTCTCCTGGAGGACGACGTCCTGCGGCTGGTGCTGATGTGCGCCCACCCGGCCCTCGCCCCCGAGTCCGCCACCGCGCTCAGCCTGCGACTGGTCCTCGGCGTGCCCACCGCCGACATCGCGCGGCTCTTCCTCGTGCCGGAGCCCACGATGGCGGCCCGGATCACCCGCGCCAAGAAGCGCATCGTCGGGGCCGGCATCCCCTTCGCCGTCCCCGACGCCTCGGCACTCCCCGACCGCCTGGACACGGTCGCGCAGACCGCCTACCTCGCCTTCACCGCCGGCTACTCCCCCGGGACCGGACCGGACCTGCTCCGCGCCGAGCTCTCCGGAGAGGCGATCCGGCTGGTGCGGGTCGTGCTCTCCCTGCGGCCCGACGAGCCCAGCCTGGTCGCGCTGCTGGCGCTGATGCTCCTGCAGCACTCGCGCCGCGACGCGCGCGTCAGCGACGGCCGGCTCGTGCTGCTCGCCGACCAGGACCGCACCCGCTGGCACCACGACGAGGTCGCCGAGGCGGTGCGGCTCCTCGCCGCACCCCGCCTGGCCGGCCCGGTGACACCCCTCGCGGCGGCGTACGCCCTGCAGGGCCGGATCGCGGCCGAGCACGCCACCGCCGCGAGCGCCGCAGACACGCGCTGGGACCGGATCATCGGCCTCTACGACCTGCTGCTGCAGGTGTCGCCGGCACCGTCGGCCCGTCTCGCGCGGGCCGTCGCCGTGGCCGAGCACCTCGGCCCGGCCGCGGGGCTCGACGCGCTCGAGGGCGTGGAAATCCCCGACAGCCACCGCCCGGCGTCGGTGCGCGCCCAGCTGCTCGCGCGTGCGGGCGACGCCGACGCCGCGCGCGCGGCGTACGACCAGGCGATCGCGGCATGCCGCAACGACGTCGAGCGCGCCTTCCTGCTCAGCCGCCGCGACGAGCTCGACGGCTAGTCCTGCGGCACCTTCTGCTGCTTGGCGAGCACCGTGAGTCCCTCGTCCACGACGAACCCGCGGGCGCGGTCCTCCTCGTGGTCGACGCCGATCCGCGCACCTGGCGGGACGACCACGCCCTTGTCGATGATCGCGTTGCGCACGACGGCACCCTCACCGACCTGCACCCCGTCCATCAGCACGGAGTCCGAGACCTCTGCGCCGTCCTTGACCCACACCGCCGGCGAGAGCACCGACTGGTTGACCGAGCCGCCACTGACGACGACGCCGGGCGAGAGGATCGAGTTGAAGGTCGACACACCCGCACCGCTGGCGCCCTCGACGAGCTTCGCCGGAGGGTGCGGTCCGTAGCTGGTGTAGATCGGCCACGCGTTGTTGTAGAGGTTGAAGACCGGCAGCGGCGAGACCAGGTCCTTGTGGGCGTCGTAGTAGGACCGCATCGTCCCGACGTCGCGCCAGTAGCCGCGGTCACGGTCGGTCGAGCCCGGGACCTCGTTGTCCTTGTAGTCGTAGACCGCGGACTCCGCCTTGTCGACGAACCACGGCACGATGTCGCCGCCCATGTCGTGCTTGGACTCGCCGCGGTCGGCATCGCGCGTGACGGCGTCGACCAGGGCGTCGGCGGTGAAGACGTAGTTGCCCATGCTCGCGAGCACCTCGTCGGGCGAGTCGGGCAGGCCCACGGGGTCGGTGGGCTTCTCGAGGAAGGCGCGGATCTTCTGCGGGTTCGCGGGGTCCACGTCGATGACGCCGAACTGGTCGGCCAGGCTGATCGGCTGGCGGATCGCCGCGACCGTGCAGCCGGCACCCGACTCGACGTGGTCGGCCACCATCTGCGAGAAGTCCATGCGGTAGACGTGGTCGGCGCCGACGACCACGACGATGTCCGGCCGCTCGTCGGTGAGCAGGTTCAGCGACTGGAAGATCGCGTCCGCGCTGCCGAGGTACCACCGCTTGCCGACGCGCTGCTGGGCCGGCACCGGGGTGACGTAGTTGCCGAGCAGGTTCGACATCCGCCAGGTCGTGGTGACGTGGCGGTCGAGGCTGTGCGACTTGTACTGCGTCAGCACGACGACCTTGAGGTAGCCGGAGTTGACGACGTTGGACAGCGCGAAGTCGATGAGGCGGTAGATCCCCCCGAACGGCACCGCCGGTTTGGCGCGGTCGGCCGTCAGGGGCATCAGTCTCTTCCCCTCGCCGCCGGCGAGGACGACTGCGAGGACCTTCTTGCGCGAGGGCGTGATGGCCATGCGATGAAACTATCCCCCAGCGGGGGCGCGGTCGACCACCCGCGGGCACTAGGTTCGGTTCATGCGCATCGACGTCCTCAGCAAGGAGTACCCCCCGGAGGTCTACGGAGGTGCCGGGGTGCACGTCGCGGAGCTCGTCCGGGCGTTGCGTGTCCAGCCCGACGTCGACGCCCGGGTGCGCTGCTTCGGGGCGCCGCGCTCGGAGCCCGGCACGACTGCGTACGCCGAGCCGTCGTCGCTCGCCGACGCCAACGCCGCCATCCGCACACTGGGCGTCGACCTCGCGATGGTCGACGACTGTGCCGGCGCCGACCTGGTCCACTCCCACACGTGGTACGCGAACATGGCCGGGCACCTCGCCGGCCTGATGCACGGCATCCCCCACGTCGTCAGCGCCCACTCGCTGGAGCCGATGCGGCCGTGGAAGGCCGAGCAGCTCGGCGGCGGCTACGCCCTGTCGAGCTGGGCGGAGCGCACGGCGTACGAAGGTGCCGCCGGCATCGTCGCGGTGAGCGCTGCCATGCGTGACGACGTGCTGCGCAGCTATCCGCTGGTCGACCCCGCGCGGGTGCACGTGGTGCACAACGGCATCGACACCACCGAGTGGTCGCCGGTCGCGAATCCCGACCGCGTGCGCGAGCTCGGCGTCGACCCCGACCGGCCCAGCGTGATCTTCGTCGGCCGGATCACCCGGCAGAAGGGCCTGCCGCTCTTCCTGCGCGCGGCCGCCGCGCTGCCGCCCGAGGTGCAGCTCGTCCTGTGCGCCGGTGCGCCGGACACCCCGGAGATCGAGGCCGAGGTGCGCGGCCTCGTCGAGGACCTCGCCTCCACCCGCTCCGGCGTGGTCTGGATCGCGGAGATGCTGCCGCGCCCCGACGTCGTCGCGCTGCTGAGTGCCGCGACCGTCTTCGCCTGCCCGTCGATCTACGAGCCGCTCGGCATCGTGAACCTCGAGGCGATGGCCTGCGAGACCGCCGTCGTCGCGACCGCCACCGGCGGCATCCCCGAGGTCGTCGTCCACGGCGAGACCGGCTGGCTGGTGCCGATCGAGCAGGCCACCGACGGCACCGGCACGCCGCTGGACCCCGAGCGCTACGTCGCCGACCTCGCAGCCGCGCTGACCGACGCCGTGTCGGACCCCGACCGGGCACGCGCCCACGGCGAGGCCGGTCGTCGACGCGCGCAGGAGTCCTTCAGCTGGGACGCCATCGCCGGCCGGACGCTGGAGCTCTACCGCTCGCTGACCTGACCGCCGCAGACACGCAGGCATTGATCAGCGGTCAGTCCTGCGGTCGCGCTCGCACGACGGCCGGGCGTCGTCCTATGTCGGCGTGTCCCCGGCCTGTGGAGAGACGACACCGCGCACCGGCAGTTCTCGCCATGATCGGTGGATGGACGTGGGCGAGGTGATGGAACGGCACGGCGGCATGTCCACGCGCGCCGCACTCGTCCGCGCGACCTCCCGGGCCGAGGTGGACCGGGCCCTCGCCGACGGGTCGGTGGTGCGTGCCGGCCAGGGCCGCTACGTCCTGCCCGACGTCGACGCGGCCGCACGCACGGCGCACGCGATGAACGGCGTCCTGTGCCTGACGAGCGCCGCCCTCCACCACGGTTGGGCGGTCAAGACAGCTCCGGACACACCGCACGTGCTCGTCCCGCGGAAGCGCAACGTGCCCGAGCACCTTCGCCGCGAGGTCGTGCTGCACAGACGCGACCTCGGACCGGACGACGTCTCGGGCGGGGCCACGAGCCGCGAGCTGACCCTGGAGCAGTGCCTGCGGCTCCTCCCGTACGACGAGGCGCTCGCGATCGCGGACTCCGCGCTGCGCCACGGTGAGCACGCCACCCTCGCCCGCGCTGCAGCGCTCGTCCGGGGTCGCGGGCAGCGCCAGGCCGCACGGGTGGCGCGCGAGGCACGCGCCGAGTCGGCGAACCCGTTCGAGTCGGTCACCCGCGCGATCTGCCACGGCGTACCCGGACTCCACGTCGAGCCGCAGGTCACGATCTGCGATGCGTTCGTGTGGGCGCGCCCCGACCTGGTCGACCGTGCGCTCGAGGTGGTCGTGGAGTGCGAGTCGTACGAGTGGCACGGCGACCGCGCGGGGTTCCGCAAGGACGTGCGCCGCTACACGCTGCTCACCGCATCCGGCTGGATGGTGCTCCGGTTCACCTGGGAGGACGTCATGCTCCGTCCGGACTGGGTGCACGCGGTGCTCGCGCGCACCGTTGCCGCTCGCGCGCGGGCATTGGTCGACCGCAGCCTCCCTGTCGCTGCGTGAGGCGTACGGGCAGGACGACCATCGCCCGCGTGTCTGCGCGTCTGCGCGTCTGCGACCGAGCCGTACGACGACGGCGTGCCCCGGACCGCAACGGTCCGGGGCGCGCCAGCGACGGTCAGCGGCCGACGGGCACCGTTGGACTCCCTGCGCGCGGTGGTCGAGGCGCTGCGCCAGCGACCTAACGGCCTCTCCGCCACCGAGGCCGCGACGGCCGTCGGCGTCTCACGCGTGACCGCCCGTCGCTACCTCGAGCACCTCGCCGACGAGGGCCGGGTCACCCGGTCGCCGCGCTACGGCGGCGCCGGGCGCCCGGAGGTCGGCCACGTCTGGGCCGGAGCGGCGATCAGCTGAGGACGAGCCCGGGGTAGAGCGGGTGCTTGTCGAGCATCTCGGCCGACTGCTTCGTGACGCGGTCCGCGACTCCGTCGCCCAGGACGTACGACGCCTTGCTGGGACCGCCGGCCTTGGTCGTGCCGGCCTCGGTGTTGCTGAGCACGTCGACGATCAGCTCGGCGACGGTGTCGAACTCCTCGTGGCCGAAGCCGCGGGTGGTGAGGGCGGGGGTGCCGAGACGGACGCCGGAGGTGTACCACGCGCCGTTGGGGTCGGCCGGGACCGAGTTGCGGTTGGTGACGACGCCGGCGTCGAGGAGCGCCGACTCGGCCTGGCGGCCGGTGAGGCCGAAGGACGACACGTCGAGCAGCACGAGGTGGTTGTCGGTGCCGCCCGTGACGAGGTTCGCGCCACGGGTCAGGAAGCCCTCGGCCAGCGACTTGGCGTTGTCGGCGACCTTCTGCGCGTAGGTCTGGAAGGACGGCTGGCGGGCCTCGGCGAAGGCCACGGCCTTGGCGGCCATCACGTGCGAGAGCGGACCGCCGAGGACCATCGGGCAGCCGCGGTCGACGTCGGCGGCGAACTCCTCCTGCGCCAGCACCATGCCGCCGCGGGGTCCGCGCAACGACTTGTGGGTCGTGGTGGTGGTGAGGTGGGCGTAGGGAACCGGGTCCTCCTCGCCGGTGAAGACCTTGCCGGCCACCAGTCCGGCGAAGTGGGCCATGTCAACCATGAGCACGGCGCCGACCTCGTCGGCGATCTCGCGCATCTTCGCGAAGTTCACCCGGCGGGGATAGGCGGAGTAGCCGGCGACGAGCACCAGCGGCTTGAACTCGCGCGCCTTGGCCGCGACGGCGCCGTAGTCGAGCAGCCCCGTCTCCGGGTCGGTGCCGTACTGCTGCTGGTGGAACATCTTGCCGCTGATGTTGGGGCGGAAGCCGTGGGTGAGGTGGCCGCCGGCGTCGAGCGACATGCCGAGCAGGCGCTGGTTGCCGAACTCGTGGCGCAGGGTCTCCCAGTCCGCCTCCGACAGCTCGTTGACGTTCTTGGCCTGCATCCTGGCCAGGTAGGGGCTCTCGACCTTGTTGGCCAGGATCGACCAGAACGCCACCAGGTTCGCGTCGATGCCGGAGTGCGGCTGGACGTAGGCGTAGGGCGCGCCGAACAGCTCGCGGGCGTGCTCGGCGGCGAGGGTCTCGACTGTGTCGACGTTCTGGCAGCCGGCGTAGAAGCGGTGGCCGACGGTGCCCTCGGCGTACTTGTCGCTGAACCAGGTGCCCATGGTCATCAGCACCGCCGGCGAGGCGTAGTTCTCCGAGGCGATCAGCTTCAGCGAGCTGCGCTGGTCGGCCAGCTCCTGGCGGGTGGCCTCGGCGATCCGCGGCTCGACCGCCGCGATGACCTCGAGGGCCTGGGAGTACGCACTGCTGATCAGGGAGTCCGTCATGACCCCAGCCTAGAGCGGCCGGGGTCGGTCGCGAACAGGGGAGCGTTTGCGTGAACACGCGCCCCTGCGACGACATACCCTCCGGGGGACGAAGGGGTCATCATGCGCACTCATCTCGGGGCCTTGCTCTGTGCGACGGTCCTGGCGACCGCCGCCCTGCACCTCGTGCCCGGCACGCCCGCTCCGGCCCAGGCGGCAGACGCCCCGTCGCTGACCGTCTCCGACGGCGCGCGGATGTATCCCGACTACAGCCCCACGACGAGCAGGTACGCCGTTCACGCGTCGCGCGACGGGTCCGTTCGCGTCGAGGTCACCGGCGCCACGCAGGTGTGGTTCGACGGCGTCCCCGACGCCAACGGCGCCGCGACCTTCACCGACGTCGTCCCGGGTGAGGAGATCTCGGTCTTCGTCGGGACCGCGTCGGGGCGGCGCACCCACGCGCTCCACGTGCTGCCGCCGGCCTTCCCCACCCTCGAGGCTGACGCCACAGGGGGCCCGGTGGAGCCTGGCCACCTCGCCCTCACCCTCGACAGCTTCGTCGGGAGTGCGGCCCCGCGATTCGAGGCCGTCGTCGACCGCCACGGCGTACCGGTCCACGTGCGAGCGCACTCCGAGCGTTCGATCGACCTCAAGCTCGCGGCCAACGGGCGCTTCACCGTCCACCGGGACACCACCACCCCGGGCCGCACCGGCCGTGCGCTCGTCGAGCTCGACGACCGCTTCCAAGAGGTGCGTCGCCACGAGACGTCGGGCCTCGTCGACACCGACGACCACGACTCGCTCCTGCTCCCGGACGGTTCGCGGTGGCTGCTCGCCTACGAGCCCGACGCCTCCACCGGGCTGATCGACTCGGTCATCCAGCACCTCGCGCCTGACGGCACGCTGCGCTGGCAGTGGACGAGCGCGCCGTACGCCGACGAGACGGCCGTACCGGGCAACCCCGACTACTCGCACATCAACTCCATCGACGTGCAGCCGAACGGCGACGTGCTGGCCTCCTTCCGCAACCTCAGCTCGGTCTTCCTGATCCGGCCCGGGGCCGACGACGAGGTCGTGTGGAAGCTCGGTGGGCGCGACAGCGACTTCGCCTTCCCCACGCTGCCCGACGGGACCGCCGACGTCGGCCCGTGCGCCCAGCACTCCGCGAGCATCCTGCCCAACGGCAACGTGCTGCTCTTCGACAACGGCTCCTCGACGTTCTTCGGACAACCGCTCTGCGTCGACCAGCAGGACCCGCAGCGCGGCTCGGTCGAGCGGCCGACGTCCCGCGTCGTCGAGCTCGAGCTCGCGCTCTCCACCGGCACGGCCACGCCGGTGCGGACCTACGGCGAGACCACACGGTTCGCGTGGTTCATGGGGTCGGCGGCCCGGATGCCCGCAGGCAACGTGCTCATCGGCTGGTCCTCCGCCACGGAGTCGATCGCCTCCGAGACCGATGCACAGGGCGCGACCGTCTGGCGGCTGCGCGACACCCGAGAGCCCGTCAACGGCAGCACCCCGAGCCCCTACATCACCTACCGGGCCGCCCTCGTGCCCGCGCGCGACGGTTTCGACCCGGAGGTCGTGCTGGACGGGCCGGCGGACGGCGTCGTCGTGCCCCAGGGGTCCGATGTCCCGGTCGCGTTCTCCTGCACCGATCGCGGCGGCTCCACGCTCCAGGCCTGCGACGGTCCGGCCGGACGCCGCCTCGACACCAGCGCTCCCGGCTCCCGCAGGTGGTCGGTGACCGCCAGCGACGGCTCCGGGCGTACGACGACCCGCTCGAGGACGTACACCGTCCTCGCCGCCCCGGCGGCTGCGGCCGACCCGCCGGTCACTGCTCCCCCGGCGCCCGCGCGCGCGGATCTCTCGATCCGGGTCCCGCGCACCCGCTGGGTCGGCGTCGGCGCGCTGCTGCCCGAGGCCCAGGACCTGCGCCTGTCCGTGCGTCCCGGGTGGACCGCCTCGGCGACCGTCCGCCTCACCAACACCGGAGACAGCCGGGGCCGCTTCGTGCTCCGGGCGCCGGCCTCGCTGGCGCGAGGGGCGCTCGAGGCGTCGTACGTCCACCGAGGCACCGTCCGCACGCGGGCGCTGGACCGTGACGGGTGGCGCACCCCGGCGCTGGCGCCGGGCGAGTCCCTCCGGCTGGCGGTGCGCGTGGCGGCGCGCCCCACGGCACGTCCCGGTCGGAGCGCGCTGCGCGTCACCGCGGCGTCAGCGGCGGGTCGCGACCGGGTCCGCGTGGTCCTCCGGGTTCGCGCGCGCTGATGTGACCTGGGACGCACTCCTGCTCCCGCCGCCCCCGAGACGGCCTGCGCCCGTCTCACTATTTGGAGCGTCGTCTCAGGGAACGAGATTTCGTCTTGTGGAATGGGTGTCCACTCCCTGAGACTTCTTGACATGGTCTCCGCTTCCACCCACACGCACCTCGTGGTCCGACGTCACGTCGACCTCATGCGCGTGGGCAGCGCGACCTGTTGGCATCGCTGACGCCGCCGATCTTCACCCCCTCCGCGCTCACCGTCGCGCGCGGCACCCCCTCAGCGAACAGGACCTTCCTGACCATGCCCGACCTCCGGTTCAAGCCCCAGGCCGCCCAGAGCACCGAGATCCCGCGCCCCAAGCGCGCCGAGGGTCAGTGGGCGCTCGGCTACACCGAGCCGCTCAACACGAACGAGCAGTCCAAGAAGGACGACGACCCGCTCAACGTCCGTGACCGGATCCTCTTCACCTACTCGCGCCGCGGCTTCGACTCCATCGACCCGGCCGACCTGCGCGGTCGCTTCCGCTGGATGGGGCTCTACACCCAGCGCGCGCCCGGCTTCGACGGTGGCAAGACCGCGCAGCTCGAGGAGGAGGAGCTCGACGACCGCTTCTTCATGATGCGCGTGCGCACCGACGGCCAGGTCCTCGACGCCGCCGCCCTGCGGGCGCTCGGCGAGGTGTCGACGGCGTACGGCCGCAACACCGCGGACATCACCGACCGCAACAACATCCAGTACCACTGGATCGAGATCGAGAGCGTCCCCGCGATCTGGGAGCGCCTCGAGTCCGTCGGCCTCACCACTCTCGAGGCGTGCGGCGACAGCCCGCGCCCCTTCCTCGGCTCGCCGGTCGCCGGCATCGCCAAGGACGAGATCATCGACGGCACCGCAGCGCTCGACGAGATCAAGCGCCGGGTGCTGGGCAACCCGGAGTTCTCCAACCTGCCGCGCAAGTTCAAGACCGCGCTGACCGGCCACCCCAGCCACGACGTGGCCCCCGAGGTCAACGACGTGTCCTTCGTCGGCACCGTCCACCCCGAGCACGGCCCCGGCTTCGACCTGTGGGTCGGCGGCGGGCTGTCGACCAACCCGATGCTCGCGCACAAGCTCGGCGTGTGGATCCCCCTCGACGAGGTCGCCGACGCCTGGGAGGGCGTCGCCGGGATCTTCCGCGACTACGGCTACCGCCGCCTGCGCTCCAAGGCGCGCCTGAAGTTCCTGCTCGCCGACTGGGGCAAGGACAAGTTCCGCGAGGTGCTCGAGAACGAGTACCTCCACCGCGCGCTCATCGACAACCCGTCCCCCGAGGCGCCCGTCGCCCAGGGTGACCACATCGGCATCCACGAGCAGAAGGACGGGCGCTTCTACGTCGGCGCCGCACCGGTCGTGGGGCGCATCGACGGCTCCACACTGACCGCGTTGGGCGACCTGGTGGAGCAGTACGGCGCTGCCGGGGCGCGGCTCACGGCCTACCAGAAGCTCGTGGTGATCGGCGTCGCCGCCGAGGACACCGAAGCCTTCGCCGACGACCTCGAGAAGATCGGACTCACCGCGCGGCCGAGCAACTGGCGCCGCTCGACCATGGCCTGCACCGGCATCGAGTTCTGCAAGCTCGCCATCGTCGACACCAAGGAGCGTGCGCGCCGCCTGGTGACCGAGCTGGAGAAGCGCTTCCCCGACCTCGACACCCAGATCTCGGTCAACGTCAACGGCTGCCCTAACGCCTGCGCGCGCACCCAGGTCGCCGACATCGGCCTCAAGGGCCAGCTCGTGATGGACGCCGACGGCCAGCAGGTCGAGGGCTTCCAGGTCCACCTCGGCGGCGCCCTCGGGCTCAACCCGGCGATGGGCCGCAAGCTGCGCGCCCACAAGGTCACCAGCGCCGGCCTCGACGACTACGTCACGGCCGTCGTGTCGGCGTACCTCTCCGACCGCACCGACGGCGAGCGGTTCGCCGCATGGGTCGCGCGTGCCGACGACACCCTGCTGCGCGGGGAGCCGGTGACCGTCTGATGAGCGAGCGCGCGCAGCCCTTCCACTGCCCCTACTGCGGGGACGAGAACCTGTTCCCCCAGGAGGGGGCAGGTGCCTGGGAGTGCCGCTCGTGCCTGCGCGCCTTCACCGTCAAGATGACCGGGATGATCCGGCCGGGTGGAGGTGCGGTGTGAGCCTGTCCACCCGCGCCGCCCGCGACTTCAAGGGCACCCACACCGAGGGGCGTACGCCGGAGGAGCTGCGCGAGCTCGTCTCCCACGTCGGCGCCGAGCTCGAGCTGGCCCCGGCCGAGGTGATCATCGAGTGGGCCGTCGCCACCTTCGGCGACCGGTTCGCGATCACCTCCTCGATGGGCGACGCCGTGCTGGCCCACCTGGCCTCCAAGGTCGCGCCCGGCATCGACGTCGTCTTCCTCGACACCGGCTACCACTTCGTCGAGACCATCGGCACCCGCGACGCCGTCGAGGCGACCCTGCCGGTGAACCTGCGCACCGTCAGCACGTCGCTGAGCGTCGCCGAGCAGGACGCGCAGTACGGCAAGGACCTCTACAAGACCGACCCCGACCTGTGCTGCGCGCTGCGCAAGGTGAAGCCGCTCGCCGACACGCTCGCCGAGTACGACGCCTGGGCCACCGGCCTGCGACGCGCCGAGACCCACAACCGCGTCATCGCCCCGGTCGTGGGCTGGGACGCGCGCAAGGGCAAGGTCAAGGTGTCGCCCCTGGCGCGCTGGAGCGACGAGCAGGTCGAGACCTACATCGCCGCCAACGGCGTGCTGGTCAACCCGCTCGTGCACGACGGCTACCCCAGCATCGGCTGCTGGCCCTGCACCCGCCGGGTCGCGCCGGGCGACGACCCGCGCAGCGGGCGATGGGCCGGCACCACGAAGACCGAGTGCGGGATCCACGCATGAGACCACCCCACGACGCTCTCCCCCACCGGTGCGACAACGCCGTCGCACCGCTGCACCACACCCTGTTGCTCCACCGCACCACCACACACGATCGGAGGCACCCCTGATGGCTGCTCCTGCTCTGGTTGCCCTGGCCCACGGAAGCCGGGACCCGCGCTCCGCCGCGACGATCAAGGCGCTCGTCGCCGAGGTCAAGGCACTGCGTCCCGACCTCCGCGTCGAGACGGCCTTCCTCGACCTCGCCAAGCCGTCGTTCGACACGGTCGTCGACCGGCTGGTCAAGGCCGGCTTCGACGAGATCGTCGTCGTCCCCCTCCTGCTCACCGAGGCCTACCACGCCAAGGTCGACGTCCCCGAGGTCATCGCCGCCGCGATGGCGCGCCACGAGGGCCTCAAGATCCAGGCCAGCCGGATCCTTGGCATGGAGTCGGCCTTCCTCGAGGTGCTCGACGTCCGCCTGCGTGACGCACTGAAGGCCGCCCGGGTGCGCGAGCTCGACGCGCTCGTCCTCGCGGCCGCCGGCTCCTCGGACCCGCTCGCCAACCAGTCGGTGGCCCGCATCGCCCGCACCTGGGGTGCGCGTCACAAGCTGCCGGTCACGGCTGCCTTCGCCTCGGCCGCCCCGCCGGCGACCGGTGAGGCCGTCCGGGCCTTCCGTGCAGAGGGCAAGCGACACATCGCGGTCGCGTCCTTCTTCCTCGCCCCGGGCCGACTGCCCGACCGGGCCACCGAGCTCGCGTTCGAGGCCGGGGCCGTCGTGGTCTCCGACCCGCTCGGTGCGCACCCGGCGGTGGCGCGGGCGATCCTGGCCCGCTACGCCGTGGGTGCCGTCGAGCTCGTCCCCGTCTGATCCCCCGCTGACGTCATGGCGGGTGGTCGCTCCGCCGACCACCCGCCATGACGTCAGGCGAGGTGCTTGAGCGCCTCGCGGCGCGACAGGCCGCTGAGCCGGTCGGCGTACGTGTCGACGAAGGCCCGCACCCACGCGGGGTCGGTCCGTGCGTGCTGGCGCAGCGCCCATCCGAGCGCCTTGCGCACGAAGAACTCCCGGCCGTAGGCCGTGTCGTCGAGGTTGGCGACCAGCACCCGCTCGAGCAGGTCGGTGTCGGTGTCCTCGCCGTGCCGCAGCTGCGCGAGCATCGCCGTACGCCGGACCCACATGCTGTCCGTGTCGACGGACCACGCATCCATCACCGGGGTCACAGCAGCACGGTGGTCGAGCAGCACCTGCCCGATGACGTGGGAGGCGATCTCGTCGACGACGTCCCACCAGGCGCCGATGCGGACGAGGTGCTCGAGCAGCGGCAGCAGGTCGGGGTCCAGCCAGACGCGGTAGGTGCGGTGGCGCAGGAGGGCGACGGCGGAGTACCACTCCTCGCGGTGCGTGACGTCGTCCCAGAGCTCCAGGACCGCGGCCTCCCACGACCCTCGGTCGACGAAGCGGTGCTCGACCAGGCTCGGCCTGAGCAGCGCCCGGAGCTCGGGGGCGCTGAGGCCGACGTAGGGCAGGTCCGACTTCATGTAGGCCTGCTGCTGTGCCGCCCGCCGGGGGTCGCCGTTCGCGGCGAGGGCGGCGCGCACCGCTCCGACGTAGGTCATGGGCGTCCGCTCACCCGACGAGGCGCTCGCGCAGGTGCTCGAGCTGGCGCGCGGGATCGGCGGTCATGCCGCCGTGCACCGGACCCGGCTGGAGGACGGTGCTGCGGGGGGCCTTCAGGAAGCCGAACCGCTGGCCCAGCGACTGGCGCGCCGCCTCCCCCGCCCGCTCGTCCCCGCGACACACCGCGTCGACGAAGGCGAGCGCCTCGCAGACCTGGTCGGTGTCGAGGTCGGGTTGCACCACGCGCAGCCGGCCGGGGTCCACGCTCCACGACGCGTCGAGGAAGTCGGCGCCCTGGCAGTGCAGCACCACGCCGACGTTGAGGAACTCCTCGCGGTCCGGGCGCGGGACGCAGCGCAGCACGACGTACTGGTAGGCAAGCCTCATCGGGCACCCCCCGGCAGCCACTGGCGCGTGCCGAGGCGGGCGAGGAGGAACTCGACGTACGCCGCCCGCAGCGCGTCGGGCGTCTCCGCGCCCGGGACCGGCTCGAGCCAGAGGTCGGGGACCTCGGCCAGCACGTCGGCGAAGACGTCGGGCCCGAGGGCTGCGGCGATCTCGCTGTCGAGCTCCCGCGCGCGGTCGGTGCACGTCTCGAAGACGTGACCGCTCTCGTCCCACGGCTGGGCGGCGAACTTCGCGGGGTCGCCGACGCCGGAGCGCCACCCGTGGTGGAAGTAGAGCGAGGCGCCGTGGTCGATGACCCACAGGTCACCGTGCCAGAGCAGGAGGTTGGGGTTGCGCCAGGACCGGTCGACGTTGGCGGTGAACGCGTCCAGCCACAGCACGCGCGCGCCCTCGTCGTCGGCGGCGCTGACCTGGCCGTCGACGCCGAAGGAACCGGGGAGGAAGTCGATCCCGAGGTTGGTGCCGACGCTCGCGACCAGCAGGTCCTGCACCTCCTCGTCGGCCTCGTAGCGCGCCAGCTCGGCGTCGAGCTCGAGGACGACGAGTCGCGGGGTGCGCAGGCCCAGCCGCGTGGCCAGCCCGCTGGCGATGACCTCGGCCACGAGCACCTTCGCGCCCTGCCCGGCGCCACGGAACTTGCAGACATAGGTGCCGAGGTCGTCACCCTCCACCACCCCGGGCAGGCTGCCGCCCTCGCGCAGCGGCGTGACGTAGCGGGTGACCGCAACGGTGGGCATCACTGGACCGGGGACTCCTCGTGGAGCCGCTTCGTCTCGGCCTCGACGTCGAAGTCGGCGGCCGGCCACTGAGGATCGAGCCCGCGCAGCGTGTCGAGCAGGAGCTGGCCGACCGCGAGGTTGCGGAACCACTTCTTGTCGGCGGGCACGACGTGCCACGGCGCGACGTCGGTGTGGGTGCGCTCCAGCGCGATCTCGTACGCCTCGCGGTAGGCCGGCCACAGCGCGCGCTCGTCGAGGTCGCCGGGGTTGTACTTCCAGTGCTTCTCCGGGTTGGCCAGGCGCTCGGCGAGCCGGTCCTTCTGCTCGTCGAGGCCCACGTGCAGCATGCACTTGATGATCGAGAAGCCCTCGTCGGCCAGCCGGGCCTCGAAGTCGTTGATCGCGCCGTAGCGGCGCTCGATCTCGTCCGGATCGGCGAAGCCGCGCACCCGGGCGATCAGCACGTCCTCGTAGTGCGAGCGGTCGAAGACCCCGATGAAGCCGGCCGCCGGCAGCCCCTTCTCGATCCGCCAGAGGAAGTCGTGTGCACGCTCCTCCTCGGTCGGGGCCTTGAAGCTGGTGATCCGCACGCCCTGGGGGTCGACCAGCCCGATGGTGTGCCGCAGCACGCCGCCCTTGCCGCTGGTGTCCATGCCCTGGAGCACGAGCAGCACGCGGCGCTCCGACCCAGCCGTCCGCTCGGCCCACAGACGCTCCTGCAGGTCGGCGAGCTCAGGCCCCATGGCGGCGAGTGCCGCCCTGCCGTCGGCCTTCGAGCCCTCGAACCCGGGGGCCGCGTCGGTCCCGATCGCGGACAGGTCGACCGGCCCCTGCGTCAGGCGCAGGTGCGCGGAGATGTCGTCGCTCATGGGCACATCATGGCCCACAGGCGGGTGCCCCGTGCGCCGCTCAGTGGGCGAGTGCGCCCGGCACGACCGGCGGCAGGACCGACCACGGGAAGTCGATCCACTGCTCGGTGACCCGCCAGCTGTAGTCCGGCTTGATGACCGACTGCGGCTTCTCGTAGATCACCACCGTGCGAGCCTCGGCCACGTTGCCCTCGCAGAACTGGTGCACCAGCTCGAGCGTGCGACCCGTGTCGGCGACGTCGTCGGCGATGAGGACCTTCAGGCCCGACAGGTCGATCGCCGCCGGCGTCGGGGGCAGCATGATCGGCACGTCGAGGCGCTGGTCGACGCCGGTGTAGAACTCGACGTTGATCACCGACAGGTTCTTCACCCCGAGCGCATAGCCCAGGCCCATGCCGAGCGCGAGACCACCGCGTGCGATCGACAGGATCATGTCGGGGGCGAACCCGGAGTCGGCCACCTCCTGCGCCAGCTCGCGGGTGGCCGTGCCGAACAGGTCGTAGGTGAGGACCTCGCGCTCGTTGCTCACGGGTCCATCCCACCAGAGGGCTGCCTCGCCGGGGAAGGGGGCGCTCAGTCCTCGGGCTGGTCGACGAGGTCGGACACGTCCACCTCGTCGTCCTCGGCCAGCGCCTCCCGGACCACCGAGAACGCGAGGCCGGCGCCGTAGCCCTTGCGGGCGAGCATCCCGGCCAACCGACGGGTGGCGACCTGCGGCTCGAGGCCGCGCACGGACCGCATCTTCCGGTCGACCAGAGCGCGGGCCGCGGCCCGCTGGTCGTCCTCGTCGATCTGCTCGAGGGCGGCCTTGGCCTCCTCGTCGTCCACGCCCTTGCGGCGCAGCTCCTGCGCCAGGGCGCGGGGGGCCAGCCCGCGGCTGCGGTGCCGGCTCTCCACCCACGCCGAGGCGAAGGCGGCGTCGTCGATCAGGCCGACGTCGGTGAAGCGGTCGAGCAGCTCGGTGGCCACGTCGTCGGGCACCTCGCGCTTGGCCAGCTTGTCGGCGAGCTCACGGCGGGTGCGGGCCTGACCGGTCAGCGCGTCGAGCAGCACGGCGCGGGCCACTCCCTCGGGATCGGCCTCCACCTCCGCAGCGCGCGCGGCGGCCGTGGCGGCGCGAGCCTCCTCGGCCTCGGCGCGAGTCCGGGTGCGGCGCCGGCCGCGACCCTTCGTGCGCGAGCGCCCACCAGGCGACGCGGACCGCTCGGCCGGCTCAGTCGCCGGTGACGGCGTGGGTGGGGTCTCCCCCACCCACGCGCGCACACCGAGTCCGACGTCACCCGCCCACGACGGCGGCGGCCTGTCCTCAGAAGTCATCGACCCCGATGGGCTCGTCACTCAGCTCGTCGGCAGGCTTGTCGACGGCCGGGATGACGCCCAGCTTCTCCAGGATCAGCTTCTCGATCTCGTTGGCGAGGTCGGGGTTGTCCTTGAGGAAGTTGCGCGAGTTCTCCTTGCCCTGGCCGAGCTGGTCGCCCTCGTAGGTGTACCAGGCGCCGGCCTTGCGGATGATGCCCGCCTCCACGCCGACGTCGATCAGGCCGCCCTCGCGGCTGATGCCCTTGCCGTACATGATGTCGAACTCCGCCTGCTTGAACGGCGGGGCCACCTTGTTCTTCACGACCTTGACGCGGGTGCGGTTGCCGACCATGTCGGTGCCGTCCTTCAGCGTCTCGATGCGGCGCACGTCGAGGCGCACCGAGGAGTAGAACTTCAGCGCGCGACCACCGGTCGTGGTCTCGGGCGAGCCGAACATGACGCCGATCTTCTCGCGCAGCTGGTTGATGAAGATCGCGGTCGTGCCGGAGTTGTTGAGCGCACCGGTCATCTTGCGCAGCGCCTGGCTCATCAGTCGGGCCTGGAGGCCGACGTGGCTGTCGCCCATCTCGCCCTCGATCTCGGCGCGGGGCACCAGGGCCGCCACGGAGTCGATGACGATCAGCGAGAGCGCGCCGGAGCGGATCAGCATGTCGGCGATCTCGAGGGCCTGCTCGCCCGAGTCGGGCTGGGAGACCAGGAGGGCGTCGGTGTCGACGCCGAGGGCCTTGGCGTAGTCGGGGTCGAGCGCGTGCTCGGCGTCGATGAAGGCGACGATGCCGCCGGCCGCCTGGGCGCTGGCCACCGCGTGGAGGGCGACCGTCGTCTTTCCGGAGGACTCCGGACCGTAGATCTCGACCACGCGTCCGCGCGGCAGACCGCCGAGGCCGAGGGCCACGTCGAGGGCGATCGACCCGGTGGGGATCACCTCAAGCGGGGCACGTGTCTCGTCGCCCAGTCGCATGACCGAGCCCTTGCCGAACTGCTTCTCCACCTGTGCGAGCGCGGCGTCGAGGGCCTTCTCGCGGTCTGCACCAGCCATTGCTGTGTCCCGTTCTCTCGTCGTGTGTGTCGGTACTTCTCCGACGTTAGGGCGAGCCACCGACAGTCCCTGATCAGGACGGTCGAACGCTGTGGACAACCTCGCCGCACGTCGTACCTGTGGACGAACAGTAGCCCGAACACGTGTTCGATGGCAGCCGCCGCGCGGCGTGTCGCGCAGATGCTCTCGCCGGTCGGACGGGTCGGGCTCAGGACGTACGGGTGAGCCGGCCGGCCGCCACGACGGCGAGGGCGAGCAGGGCCGCGAAGAGGGCGAGCGCCGGGTAGCCCAGTGCCCCCACGATGACCCCGGCGAACGCGCCGCCGCCGGCCGCGGTGAGCGCCATGGCCATGTCGGAGGTGCCCTGCACGTCCGTGCGCGCCGCGACCGGGGTGCGGTCGGCGATCACGGTGGAGGCGGCGACGGTCGCGCACGACCAGCCGAGACCGAGCAGGAACAGGCCGGCGAAGATCTGCCACGAGGAGCCCTCCGGCGACAGCCCGCAGAGCGCGAGCGACACCAGCAGGACCACTCCCCCGGCGACCAGCACCGGCGAGCGCCCGAAGCGGTCCGCCGCCCACCCGACGACGGGCGAGAAGGCGAACATGCCGAGCACGTGGACCGAGATGACGAATCCGATGACCTCGAGGTGAGCGCCACCGTGCTCCATGTGGAGCGGCGTCATGATCATCACCGTCACCATCGCCGCATGGGCGCACGCCATCGCGACCACAGCTGCCCCGACCGCAGGCACGTCCCGCACGACCGTGGTGAAGGCCGCCCACGACCTGCCCCGCACGTGCGGCGCGTCGTGCGGCACGACCCCGGCCGCCTCCTGGGCGAGCAGGAGCGGGTCGGGCCGCAGCCGCACCCAGACCCACAGGGCCGCCAGCACGAGCACGACCGAGCCGATCGCGAAACCGCCGGTGAGCTCCGGGATGCCGAGCGGACGGGCGACGTTTCCGCCGACGCCCACCAGGTTGGGCCCCGCGACGGCGCCGATCGTCGTGGCCCACACGACCACCGACAGCGCGCGGGCGCGGTGCGCCTCGGGCGCGAGGTCGGTCGCGGCGTAGCGCGAGCTGCTGTTCACCGCCGTCGTCGCCCCGAGCAGCACGGCACCGACGAGCAGGACCGCCATCGAGTCGACGACGCCCGCCAGGACGGCGAGCAGCGCCCCGGTGGCTCCGGCGAGATAGCCGAGCACGATCCCGATGCGGCGTCCGCGTCGGCGCATCACCCGCGCGAGGACGTACGCCGCTGCGGCCGTGCCGAGGACCTGGAAGGTCTGGGCGAGCCCAGCGAGCGTCTCGCTGCCGGAGATGTCGCGCGCCAGCAGGGATGCGGTGGCCACGCCGATGGTGACACCGACGGCTCCGACGGCCTGGGAGACGACGAGCGTGCGGACGGTGTGACGCTGGACCTGCGCGACGTCGAGGACCGCGCCGACCTCGCTGGTCACCGCTCGCTGTCCGGGAGCTCGAGCTGGCGCCAGACGGCGGCCCAGACCTGCTTGGGCGGCACTCCGGCGTCGAGCGCCTCCTGGGTCGTGCGCCCGTCGAGGTCGCGGACGACGGTGAGCTCGGCCCAGGTGCGGGAGTAGCTGCGTCCCAGCGCCTGGTCGAGCCGCGCCCAGAACTCGGTGTGCCTCATGGGGACACCGAATCACGGACCGCCGACACCTCGACCCACGACTCCCCCCGATGGCCCGCGATGCCCGATCGGAGCGAGACGACGGTCTTGTCCAGGCTCATCCGACGCGGACGTCGTGGAGGTGGTGGACGACGTCGTGCAGGTGGTAGCTGCCAAGAGACGCCACGGTGAAGACGGAGCCGTCTGACCGCAGCCCCCGCCGGTCCCTCGAGGCGTCCGTGACCGTGGCGTAGAGCCCGGCGACGGTTCCGGCGGCCTCGATCAGCCCGACCGCCACCTCCGCGGGGTCCTGGCTGCCGTAGGCGCTCTCGATCGCGGTCGCGTCCTGGTCCCAGTTGGCGAAGGCGGGCTCGTCGACCTCCAGCATCAGCCGCACCCGCTCCGCGAAGACGACGTGGACGTCGCGCACGTGGCAGGCGTACTCCAGCGGCGACCACACCGACGGCGTGGGGCGTGTGCCGACGTCCGCGCGCGCGAGCACGTCCGACCACGCCATCGCGGTGTCGTGGATCCGCGTCGGCAGGGCGTCCAGCGACTGCGCGGCCGCGTCGAAGCCGCACTCCGGGCACGGCCGCTCCAGGACCCACGTCCAGTCCTTGGTGTCCGGGACGATCGCGTCGGGCGCAGCGCTCATGCCCGCCATCCAACCAGCCGCGCGGGCCGGGGAGCACCACTCCCGGTCAGGCCAGGCCGAGCTCCCGGGTCGAGACCTCGCGCATCTCGACCTTGCGGACCTTGCCGGTCACTGTCATCGGGAACTCCTCGACGACCATGACGTAGCGCGGGACCTTGTAGTGCGCCAGCCGACCGCTGGCGTAGGCGCGGACCCCGACGGCGTCCAGCGGCTCGGTGCCCGGACGCATCCGGAGCCAGGCGCACAGCTCCTCGCCGTACTTCGCGTCCGGGACGCCCACGACCTGGACGTCCTCGATGTCGGGATGGGTGTAGAGGAACTCCTCGATCTCGCGGGGGTAGATGTTCTCCCCACCCCGGATCACCATGTCCTTGATGCGACCCGTGATCCGGACGTAGCCCTCCTCGTCCATCACGCCGAGGTCCCCGGTGTGCATCCACCCGTCGGCGTCGACGGCCTCGCGCGTCTTCTCCTCGTCCTGCCAGTAGCCGAGCATCACCGAGTAGCCGCGGGTGCAGAACTCCCCCGCCTCGCCGCGCGGCACGGTGTCGCCGCTGACCGGGTCGACGATCTTGACCTCGAGGTGCGGGCACACCCGGCCGACGGTGCCGACCTTGCGCTCGAGGGAGTCGTCGCGCCGGGTCTGCGTGGAGACCGGCGACGTCTCGGTCATGCCGTAGGCGATGGTCATCTCGTCGATCCCGGCGGTGATGAGCTTCTTCATCATCTCCTCGGGACATGGCGAGCCGGCCATGATCCCGGTGCGGACGCTGGAGAGGTCGTAGGAAGCCAGGTCCGGCAGCGCCCACTCGGCGATGAACATCGTCGGCACGCCGTAGAGCGACGTGCAGCGCTCCTGCGAGACCGCCTGCAGGGTCAACGCGGGGTCGAAGCCCGGTGCCGGGATGACCATGGTCGCGCCGTGCGTGACGCAGGCCAGGTTGCCCATCACCATCCCGAAGCAGTGGTAGAAGGGCACCGGGATGCAGACCCGGTCGGCCTCGGTGTAGCCGCAGACCTCACCGACGAGGTAGCCGTTGTTGAGAATGTTGCGGTGGCTGAGAGTGGCGCCCTTGGGGTAGCCGGTCGTGCCGGAGGTGTACTGGATGTTGATCGCGTCGTCGGGTCTCAGCGCGGCCTCGCGCGCGGCCAGGTCGTCGTCGCCGACGCCCTCGCCCTCGGCGACCAGGCCTGCCCAGCTGTCGGGGTCGTCGAGGAGGACGACCCGCTCGAGGGTCGGGTTGTGCTCGGCCGTCTCCTCGACCATCGCGCGGTAGTCGCTGGTGCGGAACGACGTCGCGCTCACCAGCATCCGCATCCCGCTCTGGTTGACGGCGTAGGACAACTCGTGGGTGCGGTAGGACGGGTTCACGTTGACCAGGATCGCGCCGACCCGCGCCGTGGCGAGCTGTACCAACGTCCACTCGGCGCTGTTCGGCCCCCAGATGCCGACCCGGTCCCCGGCCTCGATCCCGGCGCCGATCAGGCCGCGCGCGAGGGCGGCGACGTCCCGGTCGAGCTCGACCCACGTCCAGCGCCGCCCGGTCGCGCACTCGACGAGCGCCTCGCGGTCGGCGTACGTCGAGACGGTGCGCGCGAGGGTGGCGCCGATCGTCTCCTCCAGCAGCGCCGGCGTGGTCTCTCCCTGGGCGTAGGAATCCATGCCCGGCAACCTACGACGCGCATCCGGTGCGTCGCCAGAGCCCTCAGGTCAGCAGCAGCGTGTCGAGGCGACGGCGTACGACGAGCAGCCCGACGATGCCCATCACGACGAGGTAGACGACCGAGACCGCCGACTCCCAGGTCACGACGCCCGTGGTGAGCTCGCGGCACAGCACGACGCCGCGGAAGAGCGGCGTGGCCTCCACGATCCAGCGCAGCACGCCGTTGCCGAACGCCTCGACGGGGAAGAAGGTCGCAGAGAAGAGGAACAGCGGCATCTGCGCGAGGGTGATCTTGTCGAAGTCCTGCCAGCTCTTCATCCAGGTCGTCAGCGCCATGCACACGGCTGAGAAGGCGAAGGCGATCAGCACGGTGGCCGGCAGCGCCAGCAGTGCCCACCACGACTCGACCAGTCCCATCGCGACCATGACCAGCAGGAAGGCCGCGGAGTAGACCGAGCCGCGCATCAGGCCCCAGGTGATCTCCCCGCGCGCGATGTCGCCGGTGGAGAGCGGGGTGGCGAGCATCTGGTCGTAGAGCTTCTCGTACTTGAGCTTGAAGAAGACGTTGAACGTCGAGTCGAGGAGCGCGCCGTTGAACGCCGAGGTGGCGAGCATCGCGGGCGCGACGAAGGTGGCGTAGGGCACCTGCTCGCCGTGGAACTCGAAGCCGTCGATGAGCTGGCCGACGCCGATGCCGATCGAGAAGAGGTAGAGGAGGGGCTCGAGGAAGCCGGTGAGGAAGAGCTTCCACGCCGACCTGTAGACGATGAAGTTGCGCAGCACGAGCAGACGAGCAGCACTGACCGGCGTCAGGGGCGCGGGGATCCCGGTCACGAGCGCCACCTCAGACCTCCAGCCGCTTGTCGAGGCCGGTGACGGCCCAGCGCCAGCCGACGAGGCACAGCACCACGAGGATGCCGGCGTTGAGGGCGGCGAGGGACCAGTCGACGGTGTCGAGGCACAGCATCCGCGACAGCGAGACGCCGTGCCACAGCGGCGTCAGCCGAGCGACCCACTCGAGCACGGGGCCGAGGTTGGCGATGGGGAAGAACGCACCGGAGAACAGCGTCAGGGGCAGCACGCCGAGGCGGAAGAGCAGGCCGAAGCCTTCCTCGGACCTGAGCCGCGCGGAGTAGCCGAAGGCGAGGGTGGCGAAGGCGCTGCCCACCAGCACCTGCGAGACCCACGCGAGGATCGGGCCCCACCACGTCTCGAAGACGCCGAAGGGCGCCAGGACGAGCATGAAGACCGCGCACGCCGAGGCGATCCGGAAGACCACGAAGCACAGGAAGGCGTTGACCAGGTCACGCACTGCGAGGGGGGTCGCCAGCTGGGCGAAGAACGTCTTGTGCCACTTGATGGCCCCCATCACGGGGTACGTCGTCTCACTGACCGCGATCGTCATCGCGTGCGCGGCGACCAGCCCGGGCACGATGAACGCGAGGTAGGAGGTGGCGCCTTCGAGGCGATCGGGGTCGACGTCGATGAAGCCGCCGAGCAGGACGCCCATCGCGAGGACGTAGAAGAGCGGGGTCACGAAGGAGTTGGCCACTCCCCCGCGCCAGGTGCGCTTGTAGACGGTGAGCCAGTAGTCGTACTGCCGGGTGATGCCCTCACGCACCGACAGCGAGCCGGTCGGACGGGTGGCGGGACGCGCAGCTGTGATGGCCATCAGTCCGCCAGGCTCCGACCGGTGAGGCGGAGGAAGACGTCCTCGAGCGTGGAGCGGCGCACGAGCGTGGCGATCGGCTGCAGACCTCGTTCGAGGACGGCGGTGACGACCTCCTCGCCCTTGTCGCTGTAGACGAGGAGGCGGTCGGGCAGCACCTCGACGCGCTCGCCGAGGTCCTCGACCTTCTCCGCGAGCGCCTCGTGCTCGCCGACGCCGAAGCGCAGCTCGGCGACCTCACGGGTGGAGTGGGCGTCGATGAGCTCGCGGGGGGAACCCTCGGCGGCGATCAGTCCCTTGTCCATCACCACGAGCCGGTCGCAGAGCTGCTCGGCCTCGTCCATGTAGTGGGTGGTGATCACGAGGGTCACCCCGGCCTGCTTGAGCCGGAAGAGCTGGTCCCAGAGCACGTGGCGGGCCTGCGGGTCGAGGCCGGTCGTCGGCTCGTCGAGGAGCAGCAGGTCAGGACTGTTGATCAGGCTCCGCGCGATGGTCAGGCGCCTCTTCATGCCGCCCGACAGGTTCTCGACCTTGGCCTTGGCCTTGTCGGTGATCTGCGCGAACTCCAGCAGCTCGTGGGCGCGGTCGCGGCAGGTGGCGCGGTCGATGCCGAAGTAGCGACCGTAGATGTAGAGGTTGTCGAAGACGCTGAGCTCGTTGTCGAGCGTGTCCTCCTGCGGGCACACGCCGAGGCGCCCACGGATGGCCGGGCCGTCGGTGGCGGGGTCCATGCCGAGGATGCGCAGCTCCCCGGACGAGACCGGGCTGACGGAGGCGATCATGCGCATCGTGCTCGACTTGCCGGCGCCGTTGGGGCCGAGGAAGCCGAAGGCCTCGCCGCGTCGCACCTCGACGTCGATGCCCTTCACTGCCTCGAAGTCGCCGAACGACTTGCGCAGTCCCCGTGCCGAGATCATGGAGTCCGTCACACCCGCCGACACTAGAGCAGAGTGCCGACAATGCGGTATCCACCTCCCTACCCGCTCATCGCGTGACGACGTAGGTCCGGACCGGTCCGGACGGCCCGCTCCCGAGGTAGCCGTCGTCGTGCATCCGCGCGACCTGGTCCCGCACCGAGCCGTGACCTGACGCCTCGGCCGCAGCGGCACCTGCGGCGTAGCGGTCGAGGTCGTGGTTGTCCGCGATCCGGTGGGTGCCGCCGTCGAAGAGCACGGTCGTCCGGTGGGGCTGGTCGGGATTGTCCTCCCCGTCGAGGAGCGGCACCGCGTCGCCGCGGTTCTCGAGGTGGAGGGCGTGGGTGCCGTCGGGGAGCTGCGCCACCTGCGCGGTCGGCGACCCCGCGGTCACCACGTGCTCGACGTCGAAGTGGCGCGTGAAGTCGGGGTCGGCCGCCAGCGACGTCGCCACCATTCCGCCCTGGGAGTGGCCCACCAGCGTCACGGCCTTGCCGTCGAGGCCGGCGTCGAGCATCGCCGACCGGATGCCACGGCCGTAGGCGCTGTCCGTGCCGCCGATCAGCTGGTAGTTGGTCTCCATGTCGCGGACCAGGCCGCCGTTGGGCAGGGGCCGCATGTCGTCGGTGCCGGGCAGGTAGACGACGTAGCGCTCCTCCCCCACCTGCTGGACCTGGATCGCCCCATGCATGGCCTCGGCGTGCGGTCCGGCGTCGAGATCGTTGACGGCGGCGAGCTGCTCGACCAACGCCCGGAGGCTGTCCGGAAGCACCTCCTCGGCACCGCCCTCGACGACGTCGACGCGGGCGACCGAGTAGTCGGTGTCGTCGCCGAGCAGCAGCGCCATCAGGCGTGCCGCGTCGTTGGTGGTGGGCTGACCGACCGGCCCGTCGCCGGGATCGAGCAGACCCAGCCCGGGCACGAGCGACCCGACCAGCCCGCCCCCGCTGTTGACCAGGTGCTGCACCAGTCCGGGGTGCTCGTGGAGCAGTGACCCGAGCTCGTCGGTGAGGCGCTCCTCGAGCGCCTGCTGCTCCTCCCGCGTGAGCGAGGACCAGCACGCGTGACCGACTCCCCCCGCCGCCAGCAGCGCGGGCAGGGCCGTCACGGTCCCCGTCAGCACGACCCGCCCGAGCGTGTGGTCGATCGTCTCCGTGGCGTGCCGCGACAGGGCGTCGCACGCCCGGAACGCCGCCACCACGGCGCGTACGCCGAGCGCGTCGGCCTCGATGCCCACGGCGCGGACCGCGAGGCCGTCCGTGCCGGCGGTGGCGCCGAGCACCTGGACCTCGGCGTCGGCGAAGGACTGCGGCGAGAGCACCGCCGACTCGAGCAGGTCGCCGTCGGCCACGACCCGCACCCCGAGGCCCGCCATCTCGACGAGGTCCCCGGCGTGCTGCTCGTAGCGCGCCGCGAGGCCGAGCATCTGCTCGTAGCCCGCCTCCACGCCGTGGGAGCCTCCGGTCACGGACTCGATCGGGGGCAGGCTCCCGCGGCTCACGAGGTGACCCCGGCGGCGCGCACCGCCAGCTCGCGCGGGAGGTCGACGACGCTGCGGCGCTCGATGCGGACCATCGTCCAGCCGTCGCGGGTGAGGGGCGTGAGCGAGCGCCAGCCGTCGCTGAGGAGCACCCACTCGAGGATGCCGGCGGCGGGACGCCCGCGCCGACCGCGACCCATCACGGCGGCGTGCAGCCGCCCGCGTGAGTCGGCCTCGAGCTGCTCGTGCCACAGGCGTACGTCGGCGTTGGCGGCGCTCTCCAGGGCGTCGGTCGAGTCCCCCGCGAGCGTCGTCCCTGCATGGTCGGCGACCATCGCGTCGAGGAGCTCGGTGCGGTGTCGTCGGACCGCCTCGCCGGTGGCGAGCAGGAGCTCCCACGGGGTCTCGAGGACGGCGGGAAGCGGGGCGGCGTACTGGCTCTCGCACAGCGTCGCGGTGTCGACGTGGGCGGTCCGACCGAGCTCGAGCCACCAGTCCTCGGCGGCGAGCCAGGCCAGCTCGAAGGCGACGCCGTCGCCGGTCGAGAGGCACACCACCCAGTCGTCGAGGTTGCGGTGCCAGCTGCGGACTCGGACCGTCCCGCGACGCAGGCGCACCAGCACCTCGAGCTCGACGGCGAGTGCCGGGGCGTGCCACACGGTGAGGACCGCCCGGCCCTCCTCGGTGGGTACGCCGTCCGCGAGGAGGGTGGCGGCCACGAGCGCCTCGTCGAGGTCGTCCACCGTTGCGCCGGGCGCGGTCCCCTCGTCGCCGAGCCGACCGCCGAGGCCGGCCGACGCACCGCCCGCCGGCACAGGCATCGGCGCGACCGGCGACGGCACCCCGGTGAGCTCAGCCAGGCGGTCGACGGCTGCACGGGTGAGGCGTACGCGTCGCGGGGTGACGGTCGGCTTGTCGACCTCGTCGCCGCGGGCGTCGAGCAGGATGGCGTTCATCGCGCACCCCCGGTCAACCGGCCGGGCACGTCGAGCCAGTCGCGGTGGCCCTCGGGTGGCGGCCGGAAGCTCGCCAGCAGCTCGTCGACCGGGTCGGGGGCGAGGTCCCGGACCCGGTCGAGTGCCGTGTCGGCCAGGCTCGCGAGTCGGGCGCGGGCGCCCTCGACCAGGCCCTGCACCCGCTGGGCGATGTCGCGGATGAGGTCCTTGAGCCGGTCGACCTCGTCGGCGTGGCGGCGCAGCGCGCGGGCGGCGTCGTCGTGCTCGTCGGCCGTGCGTCGCAGCGCGACCGCCCGCTCCGTCATCCGCTCGCGCATCGCCTGCGCGGCCCGGCCCTCCCACACGACCAGCTCGGACGCACCGACGAGCCGGTCCGCGCCCCGTCGGATCTCGGCCCCCTGGTCGCCCACCTGCTGGGCCAGCCGCCGGATCACCCGCGTGTCTCCGTACATCTGCCTCTCCTCGCGCCCGCGGCGCCGTGGTGCGCCCACGGGTCCGATGCCCGGGCGGGAAGGGCGCCAAACGGGGGTGGCGCGGCCTGGGGACAAGGCCCGCGGACGCCTTCGTACGCCTGCCTAGGGTGGGGGTGTGAACGACCCCGTCGTCGAACCCGTCTCGCCGCACCCGCCGGCGCTGCGCGGCACGGTGATGATGACCCAGCACTGGCGTGACCTGACCTTCCTGCACTGGGCCGTCGACCCGGCGCTGGTCGCCGATCGCATGCCCCCGGGCGTACGTCCCGACACCCTCGACGGCGTCACCTACGTCGGGCTGATCCCCTTCCGGATGGTGGGGGCGGGCGTCGCGCGCGGTCCGGGCGTGCCGTGGCTGGGCACCTTCCTCGAGACCAACGTGCGCCTCTACTCCGTCGACGAGACCGGTCGCCGCGGGATCGTCTTCCTCAGCCTCGACACCGATCGCGCGGGCGTCGTGCTCGGCGCCCGGGCGGCCTTCGGGCTGCCCTACCGCTGGGCCCGGATGCGTCACCACCGCGCCGGCGACGTGCACACCTACGACGCCCGCCTGCGCCACCCGGGTGCGCGTGGGTCGAGCCACCTGGTGGTCCGTGCCGGGGCACGGCGCGAGAGCACGCCGCTCGACGACTTCCTCAGTGCCCGATGGGGCCTGCACCAGCGCTGGTGGGGTCGGACGCTCTACGTCCCGAACCAGCACGAGCCCTGGCCGGTGCACGACGCCGAGGTGCTCGCGCTCGACGACGGCCTGATGGCGTCGGTGGGACTGCCCGGTCTGGCGTCGCGCCCGCCCGACCACGTCGGCTTCAGCCCGGGGGTGTTCACGGAGTTCGGCCTGCCCGGCGACGCTCGCCGCCCGCGCGCCTGACCCGGGTCCGCCTCAGGGTCGGACCGGGGGTGATCCCGATGGCGGAACGGCACGCGTCGCAGCAGGCTGGAGGCACCAGCCGACCTCCCGGAGGACCACCATGGACGACATCCGATCCGCCTTCGCCCGACAGGGCCTCGTGCGGTCCAGCGACGCCGGGATCCTGGGCGGCGTCTGCGCCGGCGTGGGACGCCGGATCGGCCTGACGCCGTGGATCGCACGGCTGCTCTTCGTGGTGCTGCTCATGGTGCTGCCCGGGAGCCAGCTCCTGGTCTACCCCGTCCTGTGGTTCCTGATGCCCGCCGACGACAGCGTCGCCGCGGCCGTTGACAACACGAGAGATCGGTAGTCCTGCCGATGCCGGCGCCACGTCCGGGCCGACAGACTCGACGCCATCACCCTGGGGAGGGACCGATGATGCACACCATCTGGCGTCGCAGTGCGTACGCCGACCAGCTCGAGGCCGAGGTGCGCGACGCGCACTGCTGCCGCGACCGCGACCGCTGCGCGTCTTGCCGGGCCAGGCTCGACGAGGTGCGCGCGATCCGCCGCGACGCGGTCCTGCACTCCATCGCGACGACGAGGCCGCGCCGCTCGCTGCACTGAGCGACCAAAGCCTCTGGCCGCTCCCGCGCGATCGGCGTACCGTGCTGGATGTGTCGTCGTCACCTGTGGCACAGCGGGTGTTCCGGACCGTGGGCGAGAGCCCGGCCGCGGAGCGGATCGCGGGTGCGCAGGAAGCGCTCTACCGCCCGCTCCTCGACTGGGCCGTACGTAGCCCGCTGCACACCGACCGGCTCGGCCACTCGGTGCACCCACCGCTGACCGACGTCACCCTCGGCTGCTGGCTCGGCGCGTCGGTGCTCGACGCGCTGGGCGGACCCGGTGGGCAGCGCAGCGCCGCCCTCCTGGTGGCGAGCGGCCTCGCGGCGTCCGGCCCGACCGCGCTCGCGGGCGCCGGCGACTGGGCCACCATGTCCGGCAGCGACCGTCGGATCGGCGCGGTCCACGCCCTCGGCACCGACGTGGCCACCTTCTTCTTCGTCGGATCGCTGGTCGCTCGGCTGCGCGGACGACACGCGACCGGCGCGCGCCTGGCCGTCGCGGGGCACGTGGCCATGGCGGGGGCCGGGCTGCTCGGCGGGCACCTCGCCCTCGTCCGCGGCACGGCGAACCGCTCCGCACCGGACAGACGCGAGTCCGGGTCCGCGCCTGCCTGAGACCTTCCGCCCTGTCGCACGCCGTCCGCGGGTGCCACGATGCAGGAGAACCCGAGGAGGCGATGCCCGTGCGGCACCTGACGATCGCAGTTCTGGCCCTGTCCCTGTCCCTGTCCCTCGCCGCGGCACCCGCGGCCGCGGCCGTGATCGACGGCACCGGCGGGAACGACCGGTTGACCGGCACGTCGCGTGCCGACGTCATCCGGGGGCTCGGCGGCCGTGACGTCCTGCAGGGCCGCAGCGGGCCCGACGTGCTGCGCGGCGGGCCGGGCGCGGACATGGTCTTCGGCGACGGCGGCCGGGACCTGCTCGTCGGCGGCACCGGGCGCGACGTCCTCTCCGGTGGACCCGGCGGCGACCGCCTGCGCGGTGGCACCGGTGCCGACTCCCTCACCGACGGCGTGATCACCGAGCTGAGCGCCGAGCCGGGCGACGACCTGCTGCGCGCCGGGCCGGGCGATGACTTCCTCGGCGTGACCGGCGGGCAGGACCGGGTCCTCGCCGGCACCGGCGACGACGAGCTGAAGACGATCGACGACGGGGTGGTCGACACCATCGACTGCGGCGACGGCACCGACTCGGTCACCTACTTCGAGGTCGACGGCGAGGGCGGTATCGACCCGCTCGACGTGCTCGTCGGGTGCGAGCAGGTGGTCGAGGCGCGCTGACTCGCCCCCCCTGGTAGTCCACCGGGATGTGGTCGGCGAAGGAGTGCCCGGAGAACCATTTCCCGGTGGACTACCGGGGCGGGAGAGCCATTTCCCGGTGGACTACCGCCGCGGGACCCGGGCCGCCGACAACTTGTCGGGCACGTACGGCGTCACACCGCCGTACGACACCCACTCGCTCGCGGCACGTCATGACGGCCCGACCCGACCTCAAGGCCACCCATGTCTGCCCGACGCCTCCTCGCGCGTGGCGCCCTCGCGCTGCTCCTGCCCGCCTCCCTGCTCGCCGGATCGGCGACCGGCTCGGCCTCCGAGCCGACGCCCCCGGCCGAGCCCCCGGCCCACGTGTCGGTGAAGAAGGCCAAGCGCCAGTGGGTCAAGCTCGAGGCGCTCCCCCCGATCGTGCAGCACGGCCGCGGGGTCGCGAGTCCCGACGCAGCTCGCGCCGCGCTCGCCGCGACGCTGCGCCCCGTGCGGGTGGGCCGCCGGTTCGAGCTCCAGGTCCAGCAGGACGACAGGTGGGCCGTGGTGGCCACGGCCCGGCAGGACGCCCGCGGCCGGGCGCAGTTCGCGGCCGCGTCGACCGACGGCAAGGGGGCGCTGACCTACCGGGTCAAGGCGCTCCCGCACGCCGGTCTCCGCAAGGTCACGAGCGCCCCGGTGAGCACCGCCCGCTGGCAGCGCGCGTCGTGGACCGACGAGTTCTCCGGCGACCGGCTCGACCCGGTGTGGAACCACCGCGGCCGGGAGTACGTGAAGACCGCCCGCCGCTCGTGCTCCAAGGGCGACCCGCGGGCCGTCACCGTCGGCGGCGGTGCCGCGCGCCTCAGCGTCATCAAGGACCCCGACACGACGAGGACGTGCCGCATCCGCGGTCGCGACGCGGTGCCCGGCACGTACGCCTACCGCCTCAACGGCCACATCGGCACCCAGGGCGCCTACTCGTTCCGCTACGGCCATGCCGCCGCCCGCCTGAAGTTCCACCGCCTGCGTGGGCAGCACGGCGCCTTCTGGCTCCAGCCGGCCGACGGCATGCACCCCGCGTCCACGGGCGCGGAGATCGATGTCGTGGAGTACTTCGGCGACCGCCACCCACAGGGCGGGCTGGCCACCTTCATGCACCGCTACGACGCCCGCGGACGCGTCTCCACGGGCGGCTGGATCCCGAACTCGCGCTCCTACCTCCACGGCAAGCGCGACGGCTGGTCGAAGAACTACCACGTCTTCTCGGTCGAGTGGACGCCACGCACGGTCGTCTTCCGCATCGACGGCAAGGAGACCCGCCGGATGCGCGTGGGCATCTCCGACGTGCGCCAGTTCCCCATCCTCAGCCTGATCGCCGCGGACTACGAGATCCCCAAGATCCAGGGCCGGCAGCTGCCGCAGCACATGTACGTCGACTGGGTGCGGGTGTGGGAGACACCCGAGCCGTGACGCCTCAGCCGGCCGGCGTCAGCCGCAGCAGCCTCCCGGCGCCCTCGTCCTCGAGCAGCCAGATCGCTCCGTCCGGCCCCTGCTCGACCGCCCGGACCCGCTCCCCGAGGTCGTAGACCTCGGTGTCGGCTGCGCGCTGCTCCTCGAGGTCGACGCGCACGAGCGCCTCGCCCGAGAGGGCACCGAGGAAGGCGTCGCCCTCCCAGTCGGGGAACATCTCGCCGGAGTAGATCAGCAGGCTGCCCGGGGAGATGCTCGGCGTCCACGACCGCACCGGGGCGGCGTAGCCGTCGCCCTCGGCGTGGTCGGGGATCTCGCCGCCGCCGTAGTCGCTACCGTCGGAGGCCTCCGGCCAGCCGTAGTTGGCGCCCGCCTCGACGAGGTTGAGCTCGTCGCCGCCCTCGGGCCCCATCTCCGAGGACCAGAGCGTCCCGTCGGGCGCGAACTCGAGGCCGAGCGGGTTGCGGTGGCCCCAGCTCCAGATCTCCGCGGTGGCGCCACCCGCGTCGGCCATCGGGTTGCCCGGCGCAGGCTCGCCGTCGAGGGTCAGCCGCACGATGGAGCCGAGCGTGTTGGTGGTGTCCTGCGCGGGGTCCTTGAGCTGGCGGTCCCCGGAGGAGACGTAGAGGTGCTCGCCGTCGGGAGAGAACGCGAGCCGGTGGCTGAAGTGGCCCTCGCCGTCGGTCTTCGGGGTCTGGCGCCAGATGACCCGGAGGTCGGAGAGGGCCGGCTCGCTCCCGGTCTCCAGGCGGGCGCGGCCCACGGCAGCGCCGACTCCACCGTCGCCGGCCTCGGCCCAGCTGAGGTAGACGAGCCCGTCCTCGGCGTACGTCGGACCCGGCAGCACGTCGCCGAGCCCGCCCTGGCCGGCGTCGACCACCTCGGGAGTGCCCACGACCTCGACCCGCTCGCCGGTGGCGGCGTCACGCAGGTGCAGCGTCCCGGCGCGCTCGGTGAGCAGCAGGTCGCCGTCGGGCAGGAAGGCCATCGCCCAGGGCTCGTCGAAGCGGTCGACCTCCTCGACCGCGAACGGCCACCCCTCGTCGTCGGCGGCCGTCACCGGGCCGAGCGCGCCCGAGGAGGCGCTGTCGGCGGAGCACCCGGCGGTGAGCGCGACGACGAGTCCGGCGAGGGCGAGGGACGCTGACTTCATGCGTCCATCGTGCGCGCAGCTGCCAACCCCGACGGGCTGGCGTCCGGGCGACGGCGACCACCGCCCCGGTAGGAAAGAGGCATGCGCATCCTCTTCACCGGCGGCAGCGGCAAGGCCGGAAAGCACGTCGCCCCCTACCTCGCCGAGCAGGGCCACCAGGTCACCAACGCCGACCTCGTCCCCCTGGGCCACCCCGACGTCGCGGACCTCCGCGTCGACCTCACCGACACCGGGGAGGTCTACTCCGCGCTCGCCGGGCTCGCCACCTTCGACGAGCTGGACCTGGCCGAGAAGCCGACGTACGACGCCGTCGTGCACTTCGCCGCGGTGCCCGCGATCCTGCTGCGCCCGGACTCGGCGACGTACGCCACCAACGTGCTCAGCACCTACAACGTGCTCGAGGCCGCGACCCGCCTCGGCATTCCCAAGGTCATCTTCGCCTCGTCCGAGACGACGTACGGCGTGTGCTTCGCGCAGGGCGAGCGGCGTCCGCTCTACGTGCCCGTCGACGAGGAGCACCCGACCGTCCCCGAGGACTCCTACGCGATGTCGAAGGTCGCCAACGAGGTGACCGCGAGGTCCTTCCAGGCGCGCACCGGCGCGGACGTCTACGGGCTGCGGATCAACAACGTCATCGAGCCGCACGAGTACGCCGAGATGTTCCCGGCCTTCCTCACCGACCCCGCCCTGCGGCGACGCAACATCTTCGCCTACATCGACGTGCGCGACCTGGGCCACATGGTGCAGCGCTGCCTGGAGACCGACGGCCTGGGCTACGAGGTCTTCAACGTCGCCAACCCCGACATGTCGGTGGCCGCGACCAGCGACGAGGTCATCGAGCGCTTCTACGACGGCGTCGCGGTGCGCCGCGAGATGGGTCGCGACGAGACCTTCTACGCCATCGACAAGGCGCGCGAGCTCGTCGGGTTCGACCCGCAGCACTCGTGGCGCGACGTGCTGGACGACCCGCGAGCCTGAGCCCGGGACGACAGGAGTCCCGGACCCGTCCGGGTCCGGGACTCCTGCTGCGTGCGGTCGCCTCAGGCCTGCTGGCCCAGCGCGAACTGGATGTTGCCCTCCTCGTCCACGCCCCCGTCCAGGATCTTGTCGGCGAGCAGCTCCGACGCCTGTCCGTCGACGTAGACGGTGGCACCGTCCTGCTCGAGCACGACGTCGTCGGGCGCGGCCTGGTCGGCGGGGCTCACGGACATGGACTGCCCGTCGGCCTCGGTGGCGATGCGGAGCGCGGAGATCCCCGGCACCTCGTCGGCGAGCTTCTTCACGATCTCGGTCACGTTCTCGGTGAGAGCAAGCATGGGCTCTCCTTCCGAATAGCGAATGTGTCCCCTCCACCATCACGCGGACGGCGCGAGCAGGCAAACCGAGAT
The DNA here is from genome assembly GCF_021083185.1 of Nocardioides furvisabuli. Classification (GTDB taxonomy): domain Bacteria; phylum Actinomycetota; class Actinomycetes; order Propionibacteriales; family Nocardioidaceae; genus Nocardioides; species Nocardioides furvisabuli. The sequence continues at coordinate 191,838 of NZ_JAIGQB010000008.1, forward strand.
CGCTCGTCGGGGTGTGCTCGACGCCGCACCACTGACGCCGGCGAGGTCCATGATGGGGCGATGACCACCTCTTCGCCCAACGACTTCGAGGGCAGGACCTTCGTGAGGACCAGCTTCAAGGGCGCGACCCTGCGCTTCTCCGACGTCAGCGGCGTCACCATGCGCAGCGTCGACGTCGACGGGCTCGACATCGACAGCCACGACCTCTTCATGGGCAGCCTCGTGGTCAACGGTGTCGACGTGGTCCCGCTCGTCGACGCCGAGCTGAACCGGCGCTTCCCGGGTCGCGAGCTGCAGAAGGCGCAGACGCCCGAGGGGCTGCGCGAGGGCTGGGTCGCCGTCCGGTCCGCCTGGGCCACGACCGTGGCCGACACCCCTCGCGACCTGGTGGACGCCCACGTGGAGGACGAGTGGTCGATGGCCCAGACGCTGCGCCACCTCGTCCTGGCGACCGACACGTGGCTGCGCGGCGGGATCCTGCGGATCCAGCAGCCCTTCCACGAGATCGGCCAGATCTTCGACGGCGCCGCCGGCATGGGCTTCGACACCTCGATCTTCCGCACCGACGAGCCGACCTTCGATGAGGTCCTCGCCGTGCGCGCCGAGCGCCAGCAGATGGTCACCGACTTCCTCGCCGACGTGACGCCGGAGCATCTCGCCGAGGAGCGCGACGACCCCTGGGGCTTCGACTGGCACCCCACCGTCGGCGACTGCGTGCGCGTGATCCTCGAGGAGGAGTGGGCGCACCTGCGCTACGTGCGCCGGGACCTGGCGCTGCTGGGGTGAGCCTGGCCCGGGGGGCGGAACGGCGGTGAGCCATAGGGTGGCGGGGCTCGTGGTGGTACCGGGTCGACCCCGGATCGCCACACACCTACCCGTGAAGGAACGCCATGTGCCGAGTGCTCGCCTACATCGGGCCCGAGATCCCTCTCGAGAGCCTGCTGCTCACGCCGTCGAACAGCCTGGTCAACCAGGCCCTCGAGCCCGAGCGCTACCCGGACCTCCACCTCGCCGGCTGGGGCTTCGGCGCCTGGAGCGAGCACCTGCTGAAGCCGGAGGACCCCTTCATCTACCGCCGGCCCATGGCGGCGTTCTACGACGACAACGCCACGCGCATGATCCCCAGCCTCCAGGCGAGCACGATGCTCGGCCACGTGCGGGCAGCGGCGTACGACTCGAAGGTCGTGATGGTCGACGAGAACTGCCACCCGTTCTCCTTCGAGGAGACCCCCTGGATCCTCGCCCAGAACGGCGACCTGCCGCACTGGATGCTCCTGCAGCGGGAGCTGCTGCAGCACTGCGAGGACAGGTACCTCGAGCAGATGCGCGGCACGACCGACACGGAGTTCCTCTACGTGCTCCTGCTCTCCCTCCTCGAGGGCGACAGCGACGAGGACGTGCAGCGTGCGGTCGAGAAGATGGTCCGGCTCATCGCCGCGGCCATGAAGGAGCTCGACCTCCCAGCCCTGGCCAAGCTGAAGATGGCCCTGGTGACGCCGAACCGGATCATCGGGATCAACACCGGCCTCGGTCACCACGGTGAGACCGACCCGGCCGGTGACTGGAGGGAGCTGCGCAAGGCCGACCCCGGCACGGACGACTTCGCCCTCTCCATGCTGCTGGAGCCGATGTACATGACGATGGGCCGCAACTTCGAGCACGACCTGACGACCTTCAGCTTCGAGACGAGCGGCGAGGAGGGCGCGACGGCCGCCATCTTCGCCTCGGAGGAGCTGACGGAGGACACCGACGGCTGGTCCTCCCTCGAGTTCGGCGAGATCGTCTTCCTCGAGAAGCAGGACGGTCGCATCACCCGGACCGTGAACCGCCTGGAGGTCCAGGGCTAGGTGTGATCTCCAGCCAGGTTGTCCAACCGGGTGATGGGTGGTTGGCCACCGAGGGCTGAGTGGGGCCGGTGGTGGTTGTACTGATGAAGCCATCCTGACAGTGCTCCTCGACGGACGTCTTCTGAGGT
>NZ_JAIGQB010000009.1 GCF_021083185.1 Nocardioides furvisabuli
GAACCAACCCAACCAAAGCCAGGCCAGCCACAATCAATAAGAGCCACATCCCCTGACTGAACAAAACTGACATCTGTCAGAATCATTGTCAAAGAAACCGCGACCCAACCACCCCAACCCCAAAAAAAGGGCCAGAACAGAAGAGCCAACGGGGCATAACAAACTAATTCGTCGACTAATCAAACACACTGTTGAGTTCTCAAGAATCAGACGCACTCACATCGTGATCCGGTGAGGATCTCGGTTGCGTGAGGCAACTGGTCAAACTTAGCGAGCGACTTTCTGTCGTGGCAAATCCTCGACTGTTTCGCTCTTCCCCGGTGGTGTCACCGTGACCGATGACCGCTTCGGGGTGTCCTGCCTGGGGCCGGGAGCCCGGCCTGACCGGCCTTGCTCCCCGCCGCTCCCTGGCGACAAAGAGAACATTAATCACGACTGGCAGAACACGCAAATCGAAACGGTGTGACCGCGGGCACATCCGTGTTTTCGCAGGTCAGAGGCCTGTTGTGACGCGTGGGACGAGCTGGGCGGCGTGGCGAAGGGCGTACGAGCCACTCGCCACGCCGCCCGGGACGTGCTGCGTACGAGCGCTCAGACCGCCTCGACGCCGGCGAACTTCTTCTTGCCGCGGCGCAGCACGAGCCACGACCCGGCGACCAGGTCGATGGCAGTGGGCTGGAACTCGGGGTCCTCCACCCGCACGTTGTTCAGGTAGGCGCCACCCTCGGTGACCGTGCGCCGCGCCTCCCCCTTGCTCCGGGCCAGTCCGCTCGCGACGAGGAGGTCGAGGATCCCGGGAAGCGCCGCGGCCGGGACCGTCGTGCCCCCTGCCTCGCGCAGCGCAGAGGCGAGGGTGGCGGGCTGGATGGAGGCGAGGTCGCCCCCGCCGAACAGCGCAGCGGCCGCCGCCTTGGCGTGCTCGACCTCAACGGTCCCGTGCACCAGCGCAGTGACCTCGTCGGCCAGACGCTTCTGCCCGGCGCGCAGGAACGGCTTCTCCTGCGTCTGCCGCTCGAGGTCCTCGATCTCCTCCCGGGTGAGGAAGGTGAAGATGCGCAGCAGCTCGCCGACCTTCTCGTCCTCGACGTTGAGCCAGAACTGGTGGAAGGCGTAGGGCGACAGCATCTCCGCGTCGAGCCAGAGGGCTCCGCCCTCGGTCTTGCCGTACTTGGTGCCGTCGGCCTTGGTGATCAGGGGCGTCGCGAAGCCGTGGGCGCTGTCACCGGTGACGCGGCGTACGAGCTCGGCGCCTCCCGTGATGTTGCCCCACTGGTCGGAGCCGCCGAACTGGAGCGCGACCCCGTGCTCGCGGTGGAGGTTGAGGTAGTCCATCGACTGGAGCAGGACGTAGGAGAACTCCGTGTAGCTGATGCCCGACTCAAGGCGCCGCTTCACCGTGTCGCGGGCCAGCATCCGGTTCACCGGGAAGTGCTTGCCGATGTCGCGCAGGAAGTCGATGGTCGACAGCGAGGCCGTCCAGTCGTAGTTGTTGACCGTCGTGGCGGCGTTCTCCCCCTCGAAGGAGACGAACCGCGAGACCTGGCGGCGTACGCGCTCGGTCCACTCCTTGACGGTGTCGAGCGAGTTGAGCACGCGCTCACCGGAATCACGCGGGTCCCCGATCATGCCGGTCGCGCCGCCGACCAGAATGAAGGGCGTGTGGCCCGCCAGCTGGAGGCGCCGCGCGGTCACCAGCTGGACCAGGTTGCCCATGTGGAGGCTCGGGGCGGTGGGGTCGAAACCCACGTAGAACCTGACGCTCCCCTCGGCCAGCGCTGCGCGGAGCGCATCGCGGTCGGTGGAGTGGGCGATCAGGCCGCGCCACTCCAGCTCGTCGAGGACGTTGGAGCTCGTCACGTCAGTTCCTTCGGGTGGGGTCGGGTTGGTGGCCGGGCACTAGCCTAGGGCGAGCGCGGAGAGGGGACGGCACGTGATCGCAGGCAGGTACAGGCTCGAGCGACAGATCGGTCGAGGCGGCTCCGGGACGGTGCACCTGGCCATCGACGAGGTGCTGGGCCGCCAGGTCGCCATCAAGCGCATCGGGCTCGTTCCCGGCTCCGACGACGGCGAGCTCGAGCGGGCCGAGCGCGAGGCACGCCTCGCCGCCGCGCTGAATCACCCGCACGTCGTGTCCGTCTTCGACCTGGTCAACGAGGACGACGTCCGCTGGCTGGTCATGGAGTACGTCGACGGGGTGACGCTCAGCGAACGCGTACGCGCCTCCGGTCCCCTCGACGCAGCCGACGCGGCCACGCTGCTGTCGCAGACGGCGGACGCCCTGGTGGAGGCACACGGCCACGGGATCGTGCACCGCGACGTCAAGCCCAGCAACATCATGATCGCCCACGGCGCGGCGAAGCTGAACGACTTCGGGATCGCCCGGGCCGACGACGACCCCTCGTTGACGCAGACCGGCCTGGTGACCGGCTCCCCCGCCTACCTCGCGCCCGAGGTCGCCTCGGGGTCGTCGGCGACGTCGGCCAGCGACGTGTGGTCGCTCGGGGCGACGCTCTACCACGCGGTCACCGGAAGCCCGCCGTACGACGTCGGCGACAACCTCATCGGTGCGCTCTACAAGATTGTGCACGAGGACCCGCCGCGCCTGCCCGACGACCACGAGCTGGCCGGGCTGCTGTCGGTGATGATGCACCGGGACCCGGAGCACCGGTGGCCGATGCCGCGCGTGCGCGACGAGCTCCTCCGGGTGGCACGAGGACGGCGCTCCACCGTGGCCGTGGCGCCCGTCGTTGCCGCTCCCCCGGAGCAGACCGGCGTGCTCCCCCTGGCCCCCACTCCCACAGCGGCGGGGCCTGCTGGGCCTGCCAGGGACCGGCTCCGATGGGCGTGGGTGGCGGCGGCAGCCGCGCTCGCGGTCGCCACGATCGTCACGGCGTACGTGCTCGCCGGCCGCGGCACTCCCGAGGCACAGCCCGCGGCGGGCAGCAGCACGTCATCGGAGCCGTCGGGGACGAGCGAGCCGGAACCGAGCGCCAGCCCGGCGTCGGCGGAGGACACCGAGGAGCAGATGGATGCCTTCATCGCCTCCTACCTCGCGACCGTCACCACTGACCCGCGCGCAGCCTTCGAGCAGCTGACTCCTGAGTTCCAGGAGGCCAGCGACGGCTTCGACGGCTACATGGGGTGGTGGGGCAGGGTCCGCTCGGCCGAGCTCGCCAGCGTCAGCAGCGACCCGTCAGACCTGACGGTCGGCTACACCGTCGACTACGTCATGAAGTCCGGGGAGCGTACCTCCCAGCAGGTGCGGCTGCAGCTGAAGCGAAGTGGCGACCAGCTGCTGATCGCCGGTGAGGGCTGAGCCGGCTCCCCCCGCACTGGTCCCCACGGGTGTGCGGAGATGCCCGGGCACGTGCCTAGCCTGAGGCGGAGTCACGAAAGGGGCATCGACGGTGATTGCAGGCAGGTACACCCTCGTCCGGGAGATCGGGCGCGGCGGAGCCGGTGTGGTCCACCTCGGGCACGACGAGGTGCTGGACCGGAGCGTCGCCATCAAGCGGATGGGGCTGCTCCCCGGCACCACGGAGGATGACGTCGCCCGCGCCGAGCGCGAGGCGCGGCTGGCAGCGGGGATCAACCACCCCCACGTGGTGTCGATCCTCGACCTCGTCAAGGACGAGGACTGCTACTGGCTCGTCATGGAGCACGTCGAGGGACGCACCGTCACCGAGCTCGTGGCGGCCGAGGGGCCGCTCGAGCCCACCCGGGCCGCCGGGATCCTCGCGCAGGCCGCCGACGGCCTCGTCGAGGCCGCCCGCGCCGGCATCGTGCACCGCGACGTCAAGCCGAGCAACGTCATGGTCGACGACCGCGACCACGCGAAGCTGGGCGACTTCGGCATCGCGCGGTCGGCCGACGACGCCGCCCTGACCCGCACCGGTCTCGTGACCGGGTCCCCCGCCTACCTCGCCCCCGAGGTCGCGTCCGGGTCGGTCGCGACCACCGCGAGCGACGTCTGGTCGCTCGGGGCCACGCTGTTCCACGCGGTCGTCGGCCGGGCGCCGTACGACATGGGCCAGAACGTCCTGGGTGGCCTCTACCGGATCGTCCACGACGACCCTCCGCGCCTGCCGGACGACCACCCGCTGGCAGCGGTGCTTGCCGGCATGATGCAGAAGGACCCCGCAGATCGCTGGCCGGTCGAGCGGGTACGCGACGAGCTGCGACGTGCCGCGAGCGGCACCGGGGTCGCCACGTCCGCCGGCGCTCGTCCCGACAGCGAGGCGACCCTCACCCTCGGCGCGGTGCCCGGCGCGGCACCATCGGCCACCTCGCCTGCGTCACCACCTACGGCGCCGGTCGCCGCGGCGACGGGCTCCTCGCGGCGCGGCCGACTCCCGCTCGCCCGGATCGCGACCGTCGTGGCCCTCGCGATGCTGCTCGGGCTGGGCGCATGGCTCCTCCGACCCGGCGACGACAGCAGCGACAGCACCGCCGAGGCGCCCACCGGGCAGAGCCAGGAGCCGGAGCCGTCCGACACCCCGTCGGCCGAGCAGCCCACCGACGACCCGACCACCGAGCCCACCACCGACGAGCCGACGCCCGCGGGCGACGCCTCGTCGATGCGGGCGTTCGTCGACGACTACTTCTCGCGCGTCACGTCCGACCCGGAGTCGACCTTCGAGCTCCTGACGCCGGAGTTCCAGGCCCAGAGCGGCGGCTTCGAGGGGTATTCGGGCTTCTGGAGCACGATCGAGTCCGCCACCGTGTCCGACATCCGCGCCGACGTCGACGCCCTCTCGGTCACCTACACCGTCAGCTACGTCACCACGTCGGGCAGGAGGACCACCGAGCCGGGACGTCTGCTGCTCCAGGAGAGCGGCGACGGCTACCTGATCGCCGGCGAGGGCTGACCGCGCGCACGTGCGTCGTAGGGCGGGTGGGGCTCGAACCCACGACCCAAGGATTATGAGTCCTCTGCTCTGACCGACTGAGCTACCGCCCCTCGGTGCGCACCCTATGCGAGGCGGACCTCGACCTCGTGCATGTGCTCGACCACTCGGAAGCCCATCGCGGTGTTGGTGCGGTGCATCGCGGTGTTGGAGGGCGCGGTCCAGGTGTGGACGAGCGTGACGTTCGGCGGCAGGGCGGCGTACGCGGCGGACTTGAGCGCCGCTCCCAGCCGCCGGCCGCGGTGCTCGGGCATGACCAGCGTGTCGTCCTGCCAGGCGTGATCGGCACCGTGGGGCACGAAGAGGAGCGAGTAGCCGCCGAGGACACCGTCGGACCGACGGCGGGCGGCGGCCACCCGGACGTCGTACGAGCGGGCCAGGCGCTCCTCGGAGGCGGCGAGCCTGGCGTCGTCGAGGACCGTGATCTCGAGGTCGAGCTCTCCGACCGGGACGTCGGCATTCATCTGGTTGCGCATCGTGAGATAGGCGGGGCGGTGCTCGTCGGGGCAGCGACCGCGCCACGTGAGGACGTCGTACGCCGGGTCGGTGGCGCACGGCGACACCGGCAGCTCCGCGACGAGGTGGTCCTCGCGGTGCTTCTCGACCGCCCCCATCGCGGCGGCGAACGCGAAGCCCGCCCCGGCCACCTCGAGGTCCACGCTGACCTCGCCCCCCACGCGGGCCCGACCGTCGGCCCGCGCGCGTTCGGCGATGGCGTCCCACAGCGCGCGGCCGACGCCGCGGCGACGGTCCTCGGGCACCACGTGGACCTCGGCCCACCCGAGGTCGGGGTTCTCCGTCAACGGGAGCTCGAGCTCGGCCACGCCGACCAGGCGGTCGCCGTCGTGGGCCTCCCACCGGACGCGGTCGGCGTACGGTCCCGGCTGCGTCGCGGAGACCTCGAAGGCGTCGAACGCCTCGAGCAGGGCGTGTGGACGGTCGGCCCGGGCGGACCCGGTCCTGCACGTCGTACCAGCGGCGGCGGGCAGCAGGGTCGGTGACGTCGAGCTCGCGGATGTCCACCGGCCCATCCGACCCCACCGTCGCGGCCGGGACAACCGGATATCGGTTTCGACTCCGCCCGCGCGACGGGTCGTGGGACAGTGGTGCGTCTCGGGATGGGAGGACCGCGATGGCCAAGGATCGTGCAGAGCTGCTGAGCCCGTCGCAGCGTCACCTGGTGACGCGCTTCGGCTACGGCGTCGACTCCGCGCTCGCCAGGGACGTACGCCGTGCTGGTGGCGCGCAGGCGTGGTTCGAGCGCCAGCTCACCCGCCCCGGTGCGTTCCCCGACCGCGCGGCCGACCAGGTGCGCGGCTGGTGGCCGGACCTCGACCGCACGCCCGCCGACCTCTGGCAGCGCCAGGTCCAGGAGGTCCGCGGCGGCTGGCAGGTGATGGAGGACTACGGCCGCTGGCTGCTCGTGCGGCGCATCCGCACCCGCCGTCCGGTGCTCGAGAAGATGACCGAGTTCTGGGAGGGCATGCTGCACGTGCCGGTGAGCGGCGACGCGCACTTCACCTGGCGCGTCGACTACGGCGACACGATCCGCCGTCACGCGCTCGGCCGCTTCGACCAGATGCTCGTGGAGACCACCACGCACCCGGCGATGCTCATCTTCTTGTCGGCGGCCACCTCCACCAAGCGTGCCCCGAACGAGAACCTGGGCCGTGAGCTGCTCGAGCTGCACACCGTCGGCGCGGGCAACTACTCCGAGGACGACGTCAAGGCCTCGTCGCGGATCCTCACCGGCTGGCACGTCGACCTCTGGAAGACCTGGGCGGCGTCCTACGTCGAGGACGACCACTGGACCGGAGCCGTGCAGGTCCGCGGCTTCCGTGACAGGAACCGGAAGCCCGACGGGCGCCGCCTGACCAAGGACTACCTGCGCTACCTCGCGCACCACCCGGACACCGCGTACCGGATCGCCGAGCGGCTCGCGACCAAGTTCGTGCGCGACGACCCGCCGACCGCGCTGGTCAGGCGACTGGCGAAGGTCTACCTGAAGAACGACACTGCGATCGCGCCGGTGCTGCGGGCGCTCGTGGCGAGCAAGGAGTTCCGGTCCTCGGCCGGGAAGAAGCTGCGCGACCCCAGCGAGGACGTGGTGGCGACCTACCGCGCGCTCGGCGTCGACGTCGGCCGCCCGTCACAGAACGACTCCGGCGCCAACGCGATGCTCTGGCAGGCCTCCGGCCTGGGCCTGTCGCCACACGCCTGGCCACGACCCGACGGCACGCCCGTGACGGACGCGGTCTGGGCCTCACCGTCGCGGGCGCTGGGGTCGATGAGCATGCACTGGTCGATGGCCGGCGGCTGGTGGCCCACCACCGACCTGCGCTACCGCAGACCCAGCGCATGGGTGCCGGCGAAGAAGCCCATCCGGTTCGAGGACCTGGTCGACGACGTGTGCCGCGACCTGCTCCACCGACGGGCGACCAGGGCGATGGTCGAGACCGCATCCCTGGCGACGGGCTGTCGTCGCCGGGAGAAGATCGACCGCGAGCACGACCTCTACCGATGGGGCTTCCCGCGGCTGCTCGCCGCAGTCCTCGACTCCCCCGACCACCTGGCGTGCTGACATGACGACCCACGACTCGACCTCACCTGCCTCGACCTCCGGCTCCACCCCCGCCTGCGGCTGCCCCGACTACGACGAAGCCCGCCTGGCGCTCAGCCGTCGCGCGTTCCTCGGCGCGACAGCCCTGACCGGGGGCGCGATCGCCCTCGGCTCCGGGCTCAGCGGCTCGGGACCGCAGGCGTACGCCGTCACCGGGCGCAGCGCGGCCGGCCTGGCCTCGACGACCGGCTCGGTGCTGGTGCTGCTGTCCCTGCGCGGCGCGGCCGACGGGCTGTCGTTGGTGGTGCCGCACGGCGACCCCGCCTACTACGCCGCGCGCCCGCGCATCGGCGTACCCCACACGGCGCTGCTGGCGCCGGACGCCATGTTCGGCCTGCACCCGGCACTCGCGCCGCTCCTGCCGATGTGGAAGGCCGGCACCCTTGCCGCCGTGCACGCCACCGGCATGGCGAGCCCCAACCGCTCGCACTTCGCGGCGATGGAGGCCATCGAGGACGCAGCGCCGGGGTCGACGACCCGCAACGGCTGGCTCAACCGCCTCCTGGGCGAGCTGCCCGGAGCCTCTCCCCTGCAGGGCACCGCGATGGGCAACCAGGTGCCGACCTCCCTCTTCGGCACCCACCCCGCCTTCGTGGTCGACCGGGTCGACCGGGCAGAGGTGGCCGGCGCGGACGACGACGGGCGTCGGCTGCGGGCGCTCCAGCACGCGTGGAAGGGCCGCTCCCCGATGGGCCGTGCGGTGCGTGACGCGATCGCGGGGGCCGAGACCTTCGGCGCCGCCCGCGACCTGCCCGCCGGCACCCCCGCCACGGCATACCCGGGCAGCCAGCTGGGCAGGGCGCTGTCCGACGTCTCGCGGATCATCCGCTCCGGCGTCGGCGCCGAGGTGATCACGGTGGACCAGGGCGACTGGGACATGCACACCGACCTCGGGACCCTCGAGTGGGGCGAGATGAAGCGCAACGCCGGCGACCTCGCCTCGTCGATCGCCGCCTTCTTCGCCGACCTCGGGCCGGCGGCCGACCGCGTCACGCTCGTGACGCTGAGCGAGTTCGGCCGGCGGGTCAAGGAGAACGACGACTACGGCACCGACCACGGCTTCGGCAACGTGATGTTCGTGGCCGGCGCGGGCGTGCGGGGCGGGCGCTACCTCGGCTCCTGGCCCGGGCTGACCGACTCCCTCGACGCCGACCTGCTCGTGACCACCGACTACCGAAGCGTGCTCGCCGAGGTCGTCACGCGCCGCTTCGGCGTCTCGGTCGGGCAGGTCTTCCCGGGCTTCGCGCCGCAGACCGTCGGCGTGATGGCCTGACGGGGGCAGACACGCGCGGTCGCGGGTGCGATGCTCGGACCATGAGCGACGCACCTCGCCTCGAGCCCCTCCCGGAGGACTGGCAGACCGCCCTCTTCGTGGTCGCCCACCCCGACGACATCGAGTACGGCGCCGCGGCGGCCGTCGCGCGATGGACCGGCCAGGGGAAGCGGGTCGTCTACTGCATGGTGACCAGCGGCGAGGCAGGCATCGACGGCCTCCATCCCGACGAGTGCGGCCCGCTGCGCGAGGCCGAGGAGATCGCGTCCGCGCGGGCGGTCGGCGTGGACGAGGTGGAGTTCCTGCGGCTGCCGGACGGGATCCTGGAGTACGGCGTCGCGTTGCGCGGCTCGATCGCCGAGGTCGTACGACGCCATCGCCCCGACGTCGCGCTGACCATCAACTTTCGCGAGACCTTCGGCGGAACCAACCTCAACCAGGCCGACCACATCGCGGTGGGCCGGGCGCTGCTCGACGCCGTGCGCGATGCCGGCAACCGCTGGGTCTTCCCCGAGCAGCTCACCGACGGCCTCGAGCCGTGGGGTGGCGTGCGGGCGGTGTGGGCAGGCGGCTCCCCCGACGCCACGCACGCCGTCGACGTGACGGACACCTTCGACGCCGGGGTTGCCTCGCTGAAGGAGCACCGCGCCTACATCGAGGGGCTCGGCTGGGAGGGGTGGGACCCCGAGGAGTTCCTCGACGGCATCCTGCGCGGCGGCGGACAGGGGCTCGGCGTCACCCACGCCGCGACGTTCGAGGTGTTCCCGCTCGGGTGGGGCTGAGCAGGCGTCACGCCCTCCGCCCTCACGGGACGATGTGCTCGCTCTCGCGGATGTCGGTGATCGCCATGTGCCCCGGGGCGTGGCCGATGGCGAGCGCGGGCCGGGACTGCATCACCGCGGCCTGCGGGGTCACGCCGCACGCCCAGAAGACGGGCACCTCGCCCGGACGCACCTCGACCGGGTCGCCGAAGTCGGGGTCGTCGAGGTCCTCGATCCCGAGGTCCGCCGGCGACCCGACGTGCACCGGGGCGCCGTGGACTGCGGGGTAGCGGGAGGTGACGCGCACGGCGGTGGCCACCTGCGAGGCGGGCACCGGCCGCATCGACACCACCAGCGGACCCGACAGCGAACCGGCCGGACGGCACGCCACGTCGGTGCGGTACATCGGCACGTTGCTGCCCTGCTCGATGTGGCGGACCGGCACGCCCGCCGCGACGAGCGCGTCCTCGAAGGTGAAGCTGCAGCCGATGAGGAAGGCCACCATGTCCTCGCGCCACCGCTCGACCACGTCGTCCACCTCGGCGATCAGCTCACCGTGCTCGTAGACGCGGTAGGCAGGGAGGTCGGTGCGCAGGTCGCCGGAGAACCGCGGGCTGTCCACCGCGCCCGGCTCGGTGACGTCGAGGACCGGGCACGGCCCGGGGTTGCGCTGGGCGAACAGCAGGACGTCGTAGGCCAGGTCGCGCGGGACCGCGAGGAGGTTCGCCTGGGTCCACCCGGCACACCAGCCGGACGTGGGCACCCGGAGGCCGGCACGGAACCTCGCACGGGCCTCGTCGGGCGACAGTCGCTCGGGACGGTCGGGGTCAGTCATGGCTGGCTCCTGGGGTGAGGGGTGCGGACGGGACGCGTACGAAGGTGATGCGCTGGCCCGGACGCACCTGGGCGGCGAGCGGGAGGTCGGGACCGACGACCACGGCGATGACCGGGTAGCCCCCCGTCACGGGGTGGTCGGCGAGGAACAGCGTGGGCTGGCCGGACGGCGGCACCTGGAGGGCGCCGCACACCATGCCCTCGGGCGGGAGCTCCTCGTCGCGCTGCCGGGCCAGGACGGGTCCGGAGAGCCGCATGCCGACCCGGTTGCTGTCCGCGGTGACGTCGTACGGCTCGCTCACCAGCGCCTCGCGTGCCCCCGAGGTGAACCAGTCGGCCCGGGGGCCGTCGACGATGCGGAGGGTGACGTCGCCGACCACGGGGTGGGCCACCGGAGCCAGGTCGACGCCCGGGAGCGGACCGGTGGGACTGCCCACGAGCAGCGTGTCGCCGGGCGCGAGCGGTGTGGGGCCCAGGGCAGCGAGGGTGTCGGTCGAGCGGGAGCCGAGCTGCTGGGGACCGCCGATGCCGCCGCGGACGGCGAGGTAGCTGCGCAGGCCGGTGTCCGGCGCGCTGAGTCGCAGGTGCGCACCGTCGGGAACCGTGACGACGCCGAACCCCCAGTGCGCCCGGCCGTCGACGGTCATCGGGCACGGAGCACCGGTGAGCGCCACCGTCACCTCGCCGTGGGCGACGACCTCCAGCCCGCCGAAGGTGACCTCCACCGCGGCTGCGGCCTCGGCGTTGCCGAGCAGCCGGTTGGCCAGGCGCAGCGCAGGCGCGTCGGCCGCACCGGAGTGCCCCACGCCCAGGGCACCGAGACCCGTCCGGCCCAGGTCCTGCACCGTGGCGAGCGGCCCGGGTGCGACGACCTCGAGCCAGGCGCTCATCGGACCTCCAGGAACCGGACGCGGGATCCCGGGACGAGGAGTGCGGGCGGGTCGCGCTCCAGGTCCCAGGGCTCGAGGGTCGATCGACCGATGAGCTGCCACCCGCCGGGGGACTCCCTCGGGTAGACGCCGGTGAACTCACCGGCCAGCGCCACGGACCTCGCCGGGACCCGGGTGCGGGGAACGGTGCGACGTGGCACGACCAACCGGTCGTCGCTGCCGACGAGGTAGCCGAACCCGGGGGCGAAGCCGCAGAAGGCGACCGTCCACTCCTGGGAGGTGTGCGCCTCGACGACACCGCGCTCGCCCAGGCCGGTCAGGCGTCCGACCTCGGCCAGGTCCTCGCCGTCGTAGGTGACCGGCACCTCCACCAGCCCGGCATCGGGACGGTGGCCCCGGCGCGGCTGTACGGCTCGCACGGCCCGGGCGACGCCCTGCGGGTCGGCCCGTGCGGGGTCGATGCGCAGCATCAGCGTGCGGGCGGCGGGAACGAGGTCCACGACACCCTCGGGCGGGTCCTCGACCAGCTCGGCGTAGAGCGCCAGGACGTCGCCGAGGTCCCCGACCTCGACGAGCAGGCCGGAGTCACCGCACGGCAGGAACCTCATCCCGCGTCACCGCCGAGGAACGACACCACCCGCACCCCTGCCTCCTCGAGGCGACGGCGGACCGCGGTCGCCATGGCGACCGCGCCCGGGCTGTCGCCGTGCACGCAGACCGAGCCGGCCCGCACCGCGACGAGCGAGCCGTCGGCGGCCACCACCTCGTGGCGCGTCGCCATCCGGACCGTGCGCCCTGCCACCTCGTCGGGGTCGTGGAGCACCGCGTCGGGCTCCCGGCGCGAGACCAGTGTCCCCTCGGGCGTGTAGGCACGGTCCGCGAAGGCCTCGGCCACGGGCACGAGGCCGGCAGCCTCGGCGACGGCGAGCCACACCGACCCCGGCAGCCCGAGCACGGGGAGCGTCGGGTCGTAGCGGCGTACGGCGTCGGCGACGGCCTCGGCCTGCGCCTCGTGGTGCACGATCGCGTTGTAGAGCGCGCCGTGGGGCTTCACGTAGCGGACCCGGGTGCCTGCGACGCGCGCGAAGGCCTCCAGGGCCCCGATCTGGTAGAGCACGTCGTTGGTCAGGTCGTGGGGATCCATGTCGACGAAGCGCCGGCCGAACCCGGCGAGGTCGCGGTAGCCCACCTGGGCGCCGATCACCACCCCGCGCTCGACGGCACGCTCGCAGGTGCGTCGCAGCACCGTCGGGTCACCGGCGTGGAAGCCGCAGGCGACGTTGGCGCTGGTGATGACCTCCAGGAGGGCGTCGTCGTCGCCGAGGGTCCACCTGCCGAACGACTCCCCGAGGTCGGCGTTGAGGTCGATGCTCGCGGACGTGGTCACAGCAGGTCCGCGATCCCGCCGAGGGAGTTCCAGCCGAGATAGACCGTCAGCACCCACGAGAGCGCGCCGACGACCAGCAGCGCCTTCGGGTAGCGGTAGCCGCGGAGGAGGTCCGTGCGGCGGGCTGCGACCCACAAGATGATGCCGAAGCCCACCGGCAGGATGAGGCCGTTGAGGGCACCTGCGAGGACCAGCAACGTGACCGGCGCCTTGCCGAGGGCGAGGTAGACCACCATCGAGAAGACGATGAAGCCGACGGTCACCCAGCTGCGGCGCTCCTCGAGGCGTCGCGAGAAGCCTGCGAGGAAGGACACCGATGTGTAGGACGCGCCGATGACCGAGGTGATGCTGGCGGCCCACAGGATGATGCCGAAGACGCGGACGCCGACCTCGCCCAGCGCTGCCTCGAACGCCGACGCGGGCGGGTTCTCGACGGCCAGGGTCACTCCTCCGGCGACCACGCCGAGCACGGCGAGGAACAGCAGGGCACGCATCACGCCCGTCACCAGGATGCCGGCCACCGAGCCCCGGGTGATCTCCCGGACGCGGTCGGGCCCGGTGATGCCGGAGTCGACGAGCCGGTGGGCGCCCGCGTAGGTGATGTAGCCGCCGACCGTGCCGCCGATGAGCGTCGTGATGATCAGGAAGTCGATGTCGTCGGGCAGCACGCTCTGGCGCAGTGCCTCCCCGACCGGGGGGCCCGACACGATCGCGGCGTAGAGGACCATCGCGATCATCAGGAGGCCGAGCACCACGACGATGCGGTCCATCGCGATCCCGGCCCGCTTGCTCAGGAAGATCGCGATCGCGATGAGGGCCGAGACCGCGCCGCCGACCTTGACGTCGAGGCCCACCATCGCGTTGGCGCCCAGCGCCGTGCCGCCGATGTTGCCGATGTTGAACACCAGGCCGCCCACGACCACGAGCGCGGCCAGGAAGTAGCCGGCACCGGGCAGCACCGAGTTCGCCAGCTCCTGGGCGCGCATCCCGGAGACGCCGACGACGCGCCACACGTTCAGCTGGACGGCGATGTCGACCAGGATGGACACCAGGATCGCGAAGGCGAAGGCCGCACCGAGCTCCGCGGTGAAGACCGTGGTCTGGGTGATGAAGCCGGGGCCGATGGCGCTGGTCGCCATCAGGAACATCGCACCGAGCATCGTGCCGCGTACGGCGGTCCCGGACGTCGTGCCCTGCCCCACCGTCCGGCGCTCGCGTGGTCGTGTCTCGTCGGTCATGTCTCGTCCGTCCGTGTCGGTCCCGGGCCTCGGCATCGGCGTCAGGAGTGTTCTCCGTCACGCCAGCGTGAAGGATTGTTCAACAATCCGTCAATACCCTCTGTCGGATAGCCTGCGGTCGTGACCACCACCGACTGGCTCGAGGAGCTGCGCGGCGAGCGCCCCGACCTCGGTCGCGCGAGCACGGCAGGCCGGGTGGCCGACGTGCTGCGCACCCGCATCACCGAGGGCCACCTCCGCCCCGGCACGCGGCTGTCGGAGGAGGACATCGGGGCGGCGCTCGGAGTCTCCCGCAACACCTTGCGCGAGGCGTTCCGCCTCCTCGGCCACGAGCGCCTGCTGGTGCACGAGTTCAACCGCGGGGTGTTCGTCCGCCGGCTCACGGTCGACGACGTGCGCGACCTCTACCAGGTCCGACGCATCCTGGAGTGCGGCGCCGTACGACGCCTCGCCGAGCGGCTGGCCTCCGCCGCCGCGCCCTCCCCGACGGCCGACCTGCTGGCGCCGGTGGGGGCAGCCGTCGAGGAGGGCGAGTCCGCTGCCGCCCAGGGCGCGTGGGTGGCCGTCGGCACCGCCAACATGAACTTCCACCAGGCGGTCGCCGACCTGGCGCAGAGCCCCCGCGTCACCGAGGCGATGGACCACCTCCTGGCCGAGCTGCGGCTGGTGTTCCACGTCATGGACGCACCACAGGCCTTCCACGCGACCTACCTGCCGGAGAACCGGGCGATCCTCGAGCTCCTCGAGGCAGGCGACCTCGCCGCTGCGGAGTCGGCGATCGCGACCTACCTCGACGCCGCTGAGGCGCAGCTCGTGGAGGCGTACGCCGCTGCTGCCGCACGCGGCTGACGTCAGTGGACCGTTTCGACGGAGTCGAGGACGAGCACCTCGCCGCCGCGGCGCGGGGAGATGCGGTCGTCAGCGCCACCGAGGCACCCGCGTGAGGACCCGACGTTGAACAGGCCCGTGTGGTCGCCCGCTCCGAGGGCGAAGGCGCCCGCCATGGGGTACATGACCTGCTCGCGACCCACCGTGTGGCCCAGGCCCACGGCATGCATGAGCTCGTGCATCATGATCTGGCCCCAGCCCGCCCGCTCGCTGGTCGGGAACCCGGTCGGCAGCTGCTCCTCGCGGTCGAGGGTGACCCGCCCGCTGGTGATGAGCCGGCGCACGCCGCCGTTCTTCGCGGGATCGACGACGTGGTAAGAAGGTCCGCCGATGCCGACCACGCCCCCGCCGAGGGCCGGGGTCGCGGACGCGTCCGACCAGTCCACGTGCAGCTTGCCACCGCTGGCCCCGACGTAGGAGAACTGGAGGCCGCTGCGTGTGGACACTGCGGCGACGGCGCGGGTCATGTCCGCCAACCCGCCGGCGTACTCCCCGGCTGGAGCATAGGACCAGGGGATCGGCGCGCACGAGTTCCAGGCGATGGGGTCCGTGCCGCCGATGTAGGCCCAGTGTGCGGGGTCGCCCAGCCCGGTCGTCGGAGTGGGGACGGGCGGCGGCGTGCCGGTCGGACCGGTCGTCGGCCAGGCAGTGGGGGTGGGCTCGACGGGGTTCGGCTCCACCGCGACGACCAGGACCTGCACAGCTGCCGAGAGCGCACGTCCACGACGAGGCGTGACCACGACCCGGAGCGCGTGCCGCCCCGGCGCGTCGACGCGGATGGACGTGCGGAAGGCGCCCCGGGCGCTGGTGCGGGCGCGATCGAGGCGGACCCACCGCCGGGCGGCCCGCCGCTGCAGGCTCACCATCGCGCGGCGGTGCTTCGCCCTACCGCGTACGACGATCCGCTCCCCCGCGACGACCTGGGCGTCGGCCCTGACGGTCAGCGCGGGCTTCCTCACCGTGGTCGCGGCCAGCACTCGGGCGGCCGCCGTCGCATCGTGGGCCGACACTGTCCCGGTGGCCGGAGCCGTCCGCGGTGCCTGTCCGGGTCCGGCGGCACCGGTCGGGGCCAGCAGACCGGCGGCGACGACGGTGACGGCGGCCAGGCACACCTTCGTGCGGGGCGCCAGGAGTGATCGGATCACGGTTCGGGGGTCCTGGGTTCGTTCGGGGTGGGACCGCGTCGACGGACGCACGGCGGCTGCACAACTCTGCCCGTCCCGCGGGGTCTTCGCACCGGGAACGGCAAGATCGCCGGGCGCAGATGCGAAGGACCCCGACCCGCGTCGCGGATCGGGGTCCTTCTCTGGCTCCCCCGGTTGGACTCGAACCAACAACCCTCCGGTTAACAGCCGAATGCTCTGCCAGTTGAGCTACAGGGGATCGCTTGTGCAGCGGGGCCAAACACTAGCAAGGCCCCTGCGCGGTGGGGAAATCAGGGCAGGCCGACGTCGCGCCGGGCGAGCTCGAGGGCATCGCGGGCGGCCGCGCGGACGGCTGGGTCGTCGGGGTCGACGCCCTCGTCGTACTCGTAGACCCACTGCACTCCCCCGACCCCGGACGGGGCGCGGCGCGCGATCACGCGCAGGCCCTGACGGCGGCCGAGGCTCACGTGACGCTGCAGCACGATGCTCGCGGTGACGCGCTCGTTGACGAGCTCGAGGAGGCGGCCGGGATGCTCGAGGACGGCACGGTGGACCGGGCGCTCCCTGCCCCAGCTGCCGACCTCCGAGAGCCGGAAGGTCTCGGTGTCGCGGTCCCAGCCGGCGGCCTCGACCTGCTCCCACGGCACGCGCCGGGTGTCGCCGTCGACGACGACGTAGAACGCGTCGCGGGTGCCGGCCATGACGGTGCCGTCGGCTGCGGAGGCCGAGGCCAGCACCTTCTCCCCCGGCGCGACCGCGATCGACGGCGAGGGCGTACGCCTCCAGCGCGGGCTCACGAGGAGGCCCCGGCCTGGCCGACGGCACCCTCGCGCAGCTTGCGGCGGTGCTGCTCGAGCATCACGAGCTCGCCGAACATGCGGTTGTAGTCGAGGGCCTGGTCGACGGGGTTGGTGCGCTGGAGGCGTGCCTTGACGTCGGCGATGCGGCGGGACGTGGTGAGCTCCTGGAGTCGGTAGACGTAGGCCACGGCGAACGTCGGGTTGGGGTCGGAGGTGCCGCGCACGGGCTCGACGCCGAGCTCGGTGATCGCGGCGCTGACGGCCGGCTCGGTCGCGGCCCCGCGCACCTTGTTGGACCAGCCCGGGTCGTCGGCACCGGCCGCCGGTCCCCCGGCCGCCGTCACGGCCTCCCAGACGCCCTGGAAGGTCGGGTGGGTGAAGTCGGACGCGGTGACGTGGGTCGTCGTGCGGCCGACCCCCGAGGGGTGCTGGATCACGAGCTTGAGCAGCTCGCGCTCGATGAGGAACCGCGGGTCGGACAGGCTCGGCAACGTGGGCCGGGGCGGCTGCGGTGCCTCTGTCGGCGCCGTGGCGCGGGACGATCGCCGCTCCTCGGTGCGCGCGGGCCGGCTGGCTGCACGGCGTACCTCCGTGCGGACCTCGTCGACGTCGACACCGACCATGTGGGCCAGCTCGCGGGAGAAGGCCTCGACCTTCGTCTTGTCGCGGATGCTCGCCACCAGGCCGGCAGCGTCGCGCAGCGCGTCGATGCGACCGTCGGCGCGGTCGAGGTCGTGGCGGTTGAGGATGTTGTCGAGGGCGAAGCGGTAGAGCGGCTGCCGCTTGGCCACCAGCTCGCGAACGGCCTCGTCGCCCTCCTGGAGCCGCAGGTCGCACGGGTCCATCCCCTCGGGCGCGACGGCGACGTAGGTCTGGGAGGCGAAGACCTGGTCGCTCTCGAGCACCTTCATCGCCGCCTTCTGGCCGGCCGAGTCGCCGTCGAAGGTGAAGATGACCTCGCCGCTGGTCTCGTCGTGGTCACCGAGGAACCGGCGCAGCACCCGCGCGTGGTCGGTGCCGAACGCGGTGCCGCACGACGCCACCGCCGTGCGTACGCCGGCGAGGTGGCAGGCCATCACGTCGGTGTAGCCCTCGACGACGACGGCCTGCTGGGCGTCCTTCATCGCCGAGCGGGCGAGGTCGATGCCGTAGAGGACCTGGCTCTTCTTGTAGATCGCGGTCTCGGAGGTGTTGAGGTACTTGGCCTCGATGCGGTCGTCGTCGAAGATCCGGCGCGCGCCGAAGCCGATCGTGTCGCCGTTGGCCTCCCGGATCGGCCAGACCAGCCGCCCGCGGAAACGGTCGTAGTGGGAGCGACCGTGCGCGACGAGCCCCGCAGCGACGGACTCCTCGTCGGTGAAGCGTCGCCCCCGCAGGTGGCGGGTGAGTGCCTCGCCGTCCCGGGGCGCGAAGCCGACGCCGAACATCTCCGCAGCGGCCTGGTCGAAGCCGCGCTGGTGGAGGAACTGCCGGGCGACGACCGCATCGGCGGACGCGAGCTGCTCAGCGTAGAACTCCTGGGCGACCTTGTGCGCCTCGATGAGCCGCCCGCGGGCGGGGCCGCGCGGTCGGGCCGGCTCGTCGTCGCCGTCCTCGCGGCGCAGCTGGACGCCCGCCTTCTCGGCCAGACGCTCGACGGTCTCGGTGAAGGTGAGGCCGTCGACCTTCATCAGGAAAGCGATGACGTCACCGCCCTCGCCGCAGCCGAAGCAGTGGAAGAACTGGCGGGCCGGGTTGACGTTGAACGACGGCGTCTTCTCGTCGTGGAAGGGGCACAAGCCCTTCAGCGACCCCCCGCCGGCGCGCTTGAGCGTGACGTACTGGGACACGACGTCGTCGATCCGCGCCTTCTCGCGCACCTCGGCGATGTCGTCGTCGCGAATCCGGCCTGCCACGCCGGGGAGTCTACGGGCGTGCGCCCACCGCCGACGCCGAGTCTCCACATGGGCACGGACGCGCCCGACGTCGCGGACCGCCACCCCTTCGGGCGTGCGCGGGGTTGGTCGCCGGGGTGAGGACTGCCAAGGTCGGATCATGACTCAACAGCACGGAGCGCCGGAGAGTCAGACCCTCGGTGCCCTCGTCCACCAGCTGTCCCAGCAGATCCCTGACCTGGTCCGCTCGGAGATCCGTCTCGCGCAGGCCGAGGTCGCGCAGAAGGGGAAGCGTGCGGGCGTCGGGATCGGGATGTTCAGCGTCGCGGGGCTCCTGGCGTTCCTCGGCGTCGGCACGCTCGTCGCAGCGGCTGTCCTGGGCCTGGCCGACGTCGTCGACGCGTGGCTCGCAGCCTTGGTCGTCGCCCTGGTCCTGCTCGCGGGAGCAGCCCTTGCCGGGCTCGCGGGCAGGAACAAGGTCTCCGAGGCCACGCCCGCAGCGCCGGAGCGGGCGATCCGGGGCATCAAGGACGACATCGCGACCGTCAAGGGAGACCACCATGGCTGACACCCGCACACCGGAGCAGATCGAGGCCGAGATCGAGCTCCAGCGCGCCCAGCTCGCCGGCACCGTCGACGAGCTCGCCGCCAGGCTGGACGTGAAGTCCCGGGCCCGGCAGAAGGCGGCGGACCTCAAGGACTCCGCGACCACCGATTCCGGCAGCCCGCGCCCCGAGGTGCTCGGCGCTGCAGGCTCGCTCGTGGCGATGGCCGTCGTGCTCCTGCTCTGGCGCCGTCGCCGCACCCACTGACCACTCGTTCCAGGGAAGGGAGAACCATCATGAAGAAGCTCATGCTGCTCATCGCCGGAGGTGTCGGCTACGTGCTCGGCGCCCGCGCCGGGCGGGAGAGGTACGACCAGATCAAGCGGACCGCGACCCGCGTCAAGGACGACCCGCGGGTCCAGGAGAAGGCCACGCAGGCGGCCGACCTCGCCAAGGAGAAGGCGCCCGGCGTCAAGGACGCCGTCGTCTCCGCAGCCGGCACGGCGGCGGGTGCCGCGTCAGGAGCCGCCACCGCGGCTGCCGACAAGGTGACGCCGTCGGGCAACGGCGGCCACCGCTCGGACCTCGAGGACCAGCTGCACCCCGAGAGCACCGCGCGCCAGGACAACCCCTACCCGCAGGGCGACCTGCCCTGATCGGGTCCTGCTCGTGGTCGGGTCTCGACACGCCCGCTCGTTGCTCGCGGGCTACTCGACCAACGAGTGGTGGCGCGCGATCGCGCTCGCGTCGGTGAGCGAGGCGACCTGGTCGATGACGACGCGGCGACGCGCCGCGTCGTCGTCGGCGTGCTGCCAGTCGTCGACGAACACCGGGTCGAGCGCATCGACTCCCCGCACCCACATCCCCTCGACGAGCTCGGACACCAGCTCGCGCTGGCGCTGCATCAGGCTCACCCGGTCGTCGGCCTGCATCACGTAGTGCGCCGCGATGCCCTTGAGCACCCCGATCTCGGCCTCCGTCCGGGACGGCACGACCAGGTCAGCACGGTGGCGCACCGGCGACGCCCCGTCCGAGGCGGCGAGGGTGGCCTCCTGCACGCTGCCGCAGAAGCGGCCGATGAGGTCGCTGGTGAGGTTCTTGATCGCGGCCAGGCTGCGCCTGCTGCCGTCGTACGGCGCCTCCGGCCAGCTCGCCACGGACCGCAGGTCCGCCAGGGCCGCGTCGAGCGCGTCGTCGTCGAGGCCGGGGAGGTACCACGACCGCACGGTCTCCCAGAGGGCGTCGCGGTCGAGCCTGGTGAGGTCGAGACGGCCCGCCACGATCCCGTCCTCCACGTCGTGCACGGAGTAGGCGACGTCGTCGGCGAGGTCCATGACCTGGGCCTCGAGGCAGCGCCGGCGACCCTCGACCCCGCTGCGCAGCCAGTCGAAGACGGGGCGGTCGTCGTCGTAGACGCCGAACTTCACCACCACCCGCGGCGTGCCGTCGGCGTGCACCCCGTGGGGGCCGGTGGCGGCGTCACGGGACCAGGGGTACTTCGTGCAGGCGTCGAGCGTGGCCCGGGTGAGGTTGAGGCCCACCGAGCGCCCGTCGGCGTCGAAGGTCTTCGACTCCAGACGGGTCAGCAGCCGCAGCGTCTGGGCGTTGCCCTCGAAGCCGCCGCACTCCGCGCTCAGCTCGGCCAGCACCCGCTCGCCGTTGTGGCCGAACGGCGGATGACCCATGTCGTGGGCCAGCGCCGCGGTCTCCGTGAGGTCGGGGTGGGTGCCGAGGGCGCGCGCGAGGTCGCGAGCGACCTGGGCGACCTCGAGGCTGTGGGTGAGCCGGTTGCGGACGAAGTCGTCGGTCTGCGGGCCGACCACCTGCGTCTTGGCCGCTAGCCGGCGCGAGGCGGCCGCGTGGACCACGCGCGCCCGGTCGCGCTCGAACGCCAGCCGCACGGGCGCGTCCACCCTCTTGGGGGGCTCGGCGACGATGCGCTCGCGCGCCGCGTCGTCGTACAGGTCCTCGATGCTCATCGGCGGCCCAGCCTAGCGAGCGCCACCGACGCAACCGCGCAGCCGGTCGCGGTCGCGGAGGTGATCAGTAGACCGTGACGTGCACGTGGTCGTAGTGGTTGGCGGTGGTCGACCCGCGGTCGGACATGCCACGCCAGCCCTCACCGCTGCGCTCGACCGACCACATCTGCTGGGCGTAGATGATGTACTCGATGCCGAGCGCGGAGTGGTTGGCCCGCAGGAACTCGGCGATGTCCCAACCGGTCTGGCCGCTGACCATGATGTCGATGGCGCGGCCCTGGCCGTGCTCGCCGTCGCTGCGCCACGTGCCGTAGCTGGTGATCTCGGGCCAGTTGGCGCAGACCGCGTCGTGGATCTCGTAGAGGGAGGCGCGACCGGCGTCGATGGAGGAGCCGTTGGCGCAGACACCGCCGAGGCTCGCGCCGGCGGGCTCCTCCGGCTCCGGCTCCGGCTTCGGCTTCTCCTGGGCCAGGTAGGTGGCGGTGACCCATCGCGACTGGCCGTCGACGACGATCTGCGCGCGGCCCATCTGGCGCCGGCCGGTGACCGAGACCTTCGTGAGGGCGTCGACCACGCCGGTCTTCTCGGCCTTCTCGCCCGGGCCGTCCCACAGGTTGAGGGTCTCGGTGGTCCACAGGCGGTTGTCGACCTTCTTGGCCAGGCGGCGTGCCTGGCGGTCGACACTGATGTCCTTGCGGGCAGCCGCCTCGGCCTTGGCCGCGGTCCGGATCTGGGATCGCGACACGATCTCCTCGCGACCGCTCGGGGCCGAGCCGGTCGAGCCTGCGCGGGCGCCGGTCCCGGACGCGGAGCTCGCGCCGTAGAGGGACTGCGACGTCGTGGACGAGGCCAGGAGGTTGGCGTCGGGGGTCGCCGGCTCCGCGCCGAGCACGCCCATGGTCACGGCGGACATGGTCGCCACGACGGCGAGCGGTGCCGACACCAGGACGGAGCGGGAGAGGCGGGACGGGCGGGTGTTGCTAGCAGGGGTTTCCCGCTTGTGGCGATGATGAGCCACAGCGCTGATCCTTTGCGATTGCTGACGGGGGACTGCGCCGGTCCACGAGGTGCTGCGGGGGAAGACCTCGTGCCCACGCCGGCGCGATCATCGAGTGAAGCACAGGATTCGGCGGCTGTCCCAATCTCCCACAGCAAAATTGGGCGTGTTCCGGCTCACGAGACACCGATCACGTGGTCCGGAGGTGTGCCGGATCCGAAGGTGCGGATCAACCGCCGGTCGTCTCGTCCGCGTCCTCACGCAGGTGCGCACCGCGGCCGTCGGTGTCGTCGAGCCAGCCCTCGGGCAGCACGACCTTCTTGCGCGGCGCACCCTGCCGTCCGCGCGGCGTGCCGAGCTCCCGCTCCGGGAAGGGCGCGTCACCGTCGAGGCCGTCCAGCAGCTCGTCGAGGGCGGCCAGCGAGTCGATCAGCGCGAGCTGGTGGCGCATCTCGCCCCCGGCCGGGAACCCCTTGAGGTACCACGTGACGTGCTTGCGGAACTCCTTGCAGCCACGCTCCTCGCCCATGTGCGCAGAGAGCAGCTCGGCGTGCCGGCGCATCATCGTGCGCACCTCGCCGAGGGTGGGCAGCGTCGCCACGTCCTCGCCGTGGAAGGCGGCGGCCAGGTCGCGGAACAGCCACGGTCGGCCGAGGCAGCCGCGGCCCACGACCACACCCGCGGCGCCGGTCTGCTCGACCATGCGCAGGGCGTCGGCGGCCTCCCAGATGTCTCCGTTGCCGAGGACGGGGATGTCCACGTGGTCGACCAGGCGCGCGATGGCGTCCCAGTCGGCCTCGCCGGAGTAGGCCTGCTGCACGGTGCGCCCGTGCAGGGCAATGGCGGCGACGCCGGTCTCCTGCGCGATGCGACCGGCGTCGAGGTAGGTCAGGTGGTCGTCGTCGAGACCCTTGCGGGTCTTCATCGTCACCGGGACGTCGTACGGCGCTGCGGCGGCGACCGCGGCGGTGAGGATCTCCCCGAGCAGGCCGCGCTTCCACGGCAGCGCTCCCCCGCCGCCCTTGCGGGTCACCTTGGGGACCGGGCAGCCGAAGTTGAGGTCGACGTGGGCCACACCGTGGTCGGCGCAGAGGATCTCGACGGCCTTGCCGATGTAGACCGGGTCGGTGCCGTAGAGCTGGACCGAGCGCACCGTCTCGAGCTCGTCGAAGACGAGCATCTTCTGCGTCGTCTCGTCGCCCTCGACCAGCCCGCGGCTGGTGATCATCTCGCTGACGTAGAGGCCGGCACCCTGCTCGGCGCACAGGCGGCGGTAGGCGGCGTTGGTGATGCCGGCCATCGGAGCCAGCACGACCGGGGTCTCGACGCGCAGCGGACCCAGCGTCAAGGAGGTGGGCACGGCGCTCATGGCCCCATTGTCGAACCGCGCACGTCGCGACCCCAAATCAGCCGCGGCGCCGCTGCGCCTCGACGTCACCGGTCCACACGATCGGGTCGTAGCCCTCCGTGGGCTCGAACACGAGGTCGCGGATCCGGCCGCGATCGGGAACGAGGTAGACCAGGCACATCTCCTCCTCGGCCCCGGCGACGAACGGCGTGGGGAGCGGCCCGCTCTGACAGGCGGTGAAGTCACCGCCGAGGGTCCAGGGGGCGCCGAGCGTGCCTCCCTCGTCACGGAGGTAGAGCGGGACCGCCTGCCCCCCGAGGTCTGACTCACCCGTGTTGGCCAGCCGGACGCGTACGAAGTAGGCGCGCGAGGCCGTCATGGTGTCGTCGCGCAGCCAGCCGTCGAAGACCGACGGCCGCGGCTCGACCACGGACTCGACGCTCAGCTCGAGCTCGCCGGTCAGGTCGGCAGTGGGCTGCCAGGCGAGCGTCGCGGGCTCACCGAAGTCCAGCTGCGTGCCGGGCTCGGTGCCCGTGGCCTCCGTCGCAGTGGAGGTGGCGGCGGAGGCCTCCTCGGGCTCGGAGGCGTCAGGAGTGCTTCCCGCGCCGGTGCACCCCGTCAGCGCGAGGGCGAGGACCGCGCCCGCGAGCGGCGCGGGGATCGAGGCACGCCACATGGCGCCATCGTGGCACGCCGTACGCCGCCCGGGCCGCCGAACGGCGTACGTTGCGAGCGACGCTCAGCAGCCGACGAACTTCTCCGCGAACCAGCGCGTGATGCCGTCGAGGCTGACGCGCTCCTGGGCCATCGTGTCGCGCTCTCGGATCGTGACGGCGTTGTCGTCGAGGGTCTCGAAGTCGACCGTGACGCAGTAGGGCGTGCCGATCTCGTCCTGGCGGCGGTAGCGGCGACCGATGGCGCCGGAGTCGTCGAAGTCGACGTTCCAGTTCTCGCGCAGCTCGGCGGCGAGCGCCTTGGCCTTGGGCGAGAGGTCGGCGTTGCGGCTCAGCGGCAGGACGGCGACCTTGACCGGCGCGAGGCGCGGGTCGAGCTTGAGCACGACGCGCTTGTCGACGCCGCCCTTGGTGTTGGGCGCCTCGTCCTCGGTGTAGGCGTCGATGAGGAACGCCATCAGCGAACGGGTGAGGCCGGCGGCGGGCTCGATGACGTAGGGCAGGTAGCGGTCGTCGGCGGCCTGGTCGTAGTAGGACAGGTCCTTGCCGGAGAACTCGCTGTGCTGCTTGAGGTCGAAGTCGGTGCGGTTGGCGATGCCCTCGAGCTCCTCGAAGTCACGGCCGGAGAACCCGAAGCGGTACTCGATGTCGGTCGTGCCCTTGGAGTAGTGCGACAGCTTCTCGGTCGGGTGCTCGTAGTGGCGCAGGTTGTCGGGGTTGATGCCGAGGTCGACGTACCAGCGGGTGCGCTCCTGGATCCAGTAGCGGAACCACTCGTCGTCCTCGCCTGGCTTGACGAAGAACTCCATCTCCATCTGCTCGAACTCGCGGGTGCGGAAGATGAAGTTGCCCGGCGTGATCTCGTTGCGGAAGCTCTTGCCCATCTGGGCGATGCCGAAGGGCGGCTTCTGACGACTGCTCGTGACCACGTTGGCGAAGTTGAGGAAGATGCCCTGCGCGGTCTCCGGGCGCAGGTAGTGCAGGCCCGACTCGTCCTCGATGACGCCGAGGTAGGTCTTGAGCATCATGTTGAAGCTGCGCGGCTCGGTCCACGCGTTGCGGGTGCCGCAGTTGGGGCATGCGACCGACTCGTTGATGTCGACCTCGTCGGGGTCGTCGATGCCCTTCTTGGCCGCGTGGTCCTCCTGGAGGTGGTCCTCGCGGAAGCGCTTGTGGCACGACTGGCACTCGACGAGCGGGTCGCTGAAGGTGCTCAGGTGGCCGGAGGCCTCCCAGGTGCGCGTCGGCAGGATGACGCTCGAGTCGAGGCCGACGACGTCGTCGCGACGGGTGACCATGAACTTCCACCACTGACGCTTGATGTTCTCCTTCAGCTCCACGCCCAGCGGGCCGTAGTCCCACGCGGAGCGGGTGCCGCCGTAGATCTCACCGCACGGGTAGACGAAACCCCTCCGCTTGGCGAGGGAGACGACGTTGTCCAGGGCGGTGGGGGCGGGCTTGGCCACGGTGGTGTTCCTTCGGGTCGCGCCGGCTGGCTGCCGGCTCGTGCGGGCGAGCGGTCACCCTATCGACCGCGGCTGCGCCTCGTTGAGGTCGGTCCCCTCCTCGACGACCTCGTAGGCGCTGGGCTCGTCGAGGGCGTGCACCATCAGCGGCTGGACGTGCATCTTCCCCTCGAAGGAGCCGAGGGCACGGCGGTAGGAGCCGACGTTCTCCCACCGCGTGGTGAGCACCCAGAGGCGGGGGTCGTCGACGTTGCGGCCGACCCCCCCTCCGACATAGCCGGGCTTGGCCGCGAGGACCCCGAGGGCGTGCAGCAGGCCGTGGCGCAGCTCGTCCTCCGCGGCAGCGTCGGGGCGGGGCGTACGAAGGCGGGTGACGACGAGCACGGGGCCAGCGTACGACGACCGTGGGTTTGACAATGGTTCTCAACATCGCTGAGAATCGTTCTCATGTCGACCCGCTCCCGCTCCCTCGCCCTCACCAGCGCCCTGGCCGCCACCGCCCTCCTTGCCGGGTGCGGCCAGTCGGGCGCCGCCGACTCCGACAGTGGTCGTCAGGCAGTCGCGGCGTTCTACCCGCTGGCATGGGCGACGGAGCGGGTGGCGGGCGACGACTGGGAGGTCACCAACCTGACCCAGCCCGGGGGCGAGCCCCACGACCTCGAGCTCGGCATCTCCCAGACGGCCGACCTCGACGAGGCCGACGTGGTCGTCTTCCAGCACGAGTTCCAGCCCGCCGTCGACGATGCGGTCGAGAACGTCTCGGACGCCGTGCTCGTCGACGCCGCCGAGTCCGTCGAGCTCCGCTCGCTCGAGGAGCAGCATGAGGGCCACGAGGACGAGCACGCCGACGACGACGAGCACGCCGACGACGACGAGCACACCGACGAGGACGGCCACGACCACGGCGACACCGACCCGCACTTCTGGCAGGACCCCCTGCTGATGGCCGACCTGGCCGACGCCGTCGCGGAGGGCCTCGCCGAGGTCGACGCCGACGGCGCGGCAACCTACCGGGCCAACGCCGACGAGCTGCGGGCCGAGCTCGAGGCCCTCGACGCCGCATTCACCGAGGGCCTCGCGGAGTGCGAGCGCGACACGGTCGTCGTCAGCCACGAGGCGTTCGGCTACCTCGAGCGCTACGGCATGCACTTCGAGGCGATCGCCGGCCTGACCCCCGACGCCGAGCCGACGCCCGCCGTGCTCGCCGACCTGGAGGAGCTCATCGCCGACGAGGGCATCACGACCGTGTTCTCCGAGCGGCTCGCCTCGCCCGCCATGGCCGAGAGCCTGGCCTCCGACACCGGTGTCGAGACCGCCGTCCTCGACCCGATCGAGGGACCGGGCGATGATGACGGCGCCACGGACTACGTTGCTCTCATGCAGCAGAACCTCGCGGCGCTCCAGCAAGCCAACGGATGCTGAACCCCGCCGGAACCGCGGTCGTCGAGGCCCGTGACGTCACGGTCGCCCTCGGCGGCCGTCCGGTGCTCCGCGGCAACGACCTGGTGGTCCGGCACGGGGAGTTCGTGGCGCTGATGGGCGCCAACGGGTCGGGCAAGAGCACCCTGGTGCGTGCCCTCACCGGGCTGCGGCCGCTCACCCAGGGCTCCGTCCTCCTCTTCGGCACGCCGTTGCAGGACTTCAAGGAGCGTCACCGCATCGGCTTCGTCCCGCAGCGCGGCACTGCCGCGGGCGGCGTGCCGTCCAGCGTGCGCGAGGTGGTGGCCTCCGGCCGGCTCACCCGTCGCCCGCTGCTGCGCCCGGCAGGGAAGGCCGACCGGGCTGCCATCGACGACGCCCTCGAGGTCGTGGGTCTCACCGGCATGGCCAGCGAGGGCGTCTCGACGCTCTCCGGCGGGCAGCAGCAACGTGTCCTCATCGCGCGGGCGCTGGCGGGAGAGCCCGAGCTGTTCTTCCTCGACGAGCCGACAGCCGGCGTGGACCTGCCGAACCAGCTCGCACTCGCCGGTGCCCTGCGGACCCTGTCCGAGCGGGGCGCCACCATCGTCCTCGTCGCCCATGAGCTCGGTCCGCTGGAACCGCTGGTGGACCGGGCGGTGGTGATGCGCGACGGCCGGATCGCCTACGACGGCCCGCCGCTCGCCCACGAGGACGTCCACGGCCACCACCACCCGATCGCCGGCTCGCACGACCACGTGCCGCACGTCGGCTCCCCGTTCGACACCATGTCGCTCGACCCGAGGGAGGATCGCCGATGAGCCCCGCCGAGCTCCTCGACCTGCTGGGTCGCGACTTCATGCAGCGCGCGCTCCTCGCCGCCCTGCTCACCGGTCTGGCCGCACCCGCGATCGGCACCTTCATCGTGCAGCGCCGCCTCGCCCTGCTGGGTGACGGCATCGGCCACGTCGCGGTGACCGGCGTCGCCCTCGGGCTCCTCACCGGAACCTCCCCCACGTGGACCGCGGTCGTCGTCGCCATCCTCGGCGCCGTGCTCATCGAGGTCATCAGGGAGAAGGGCCACACCAACGGCGACGTCGCTCTCGCCCTGCTGTTCTACGGGGGGCTGGCAGGTGGAGTCCTCATCACCGGACTCGCCGGTGACGGAGCTGCCGGCCTGCAGGTCTACCTCTTCGGGTCCGTGACGAGCATCAGCTCCACCGAGGTCTGGTACACCGCCGGGCTGGCGCTCGTGGTCCTGACCGTCACGCTCGGCCTCCTCCCGCAGCTGTTCGCGGTCGCCTCCGACCCCGAGTTCGCGAAGGTCGCCGGCCTCCGGGTCCGCGCCTACAACCTCCTCGTCGCCGTCCTCGCCGCCGTCAGCGTGACCGTCGCCATGCGCACCGTGGGGCTGCTGCTCGTCTCGGCACTGATGGTGGTGCCGGTCGCCACCTCCCAGCAGCTCGCGCGTTCCTTCCGCTCGACACTGCTGTGGGCCATGGTCCTCGGCGGCGTGGCCGCGGTCGGCGGGCTGGTCGTCGCGGCATGGCTCTCGGCCCGGGCCACCGTGGCACCGGGGCCGTCCATCGTGCTCCTCGCGCTGGCGATGTTCGCCGCGACCTGGCCGGTCGGCGTCTGGGCACGTCGCCGTCGCCGGCTCGCAGAGCCGTTCCCGGCCCTGGGCACCGGCACGCCGGGTCCGCACGAGGTGGACGAGCACCCGCACCAGCACGGCGACGACTGCGGCCACCCGGCGGTCCCGCACGACGACCACCTCGACTACGTCCACGACGGTCACCGGCACGCCCCGCACGGAGAGCACTATGACGAGCACTGACGCCCCCGGCACCACCCAGACGCAGCAGCGGCGTCCCACCCGCCAGCGCCGCGCGGTCGCAGCCGCCCTGGCGGGCTTCGACGACTTCCGCAGCGCCCAGGAGATCCACGACCTGATCTCGCGCCAGGGCGACTCCGTCGGCCTGGCCACCGTCTACCGCACCCTCTCGTCGCTCGCCGAGGCCGGCGAGGTCGACATGCTGCGCAACGAGGACGGCGAGGCCATCTGGCGCAGCTGCTCCGACACACACCACCACCACCTCGTGTGCCGCACGTGCGGCGCCACGGTCGAGGTGGAGGGTCCGGCCGTCGAGCGCTGGACCAACGCCATCGCCGCCGAGCACGGCTATGCCGACCTCAGCCACACGCTGGAGATCTTCGGGACCTGCCCGACCTGCCGCTGAGGCAGCGCGCGGTCAGGCGTTGGGGAGCGCGCCGCCGTAGCGGCGGTCGCGCCGGGCGTACGTCTCCACCGCGGCCCAGAGGTGGCGGCGGTCGACGTCGGGCCACAGCACGTCGGTGAAGACCATCTCGCTGTAGGCCGCCTGCCACAGCATGAAGTTGGACAGCCGCTGCTCCCCCGACGTGCGCCAGACGAGGTCGGCGTCGGGGAGCTCGGGGACGTAGAGGTGCCGGGCGAAGGTGCGCTCGTCGATCTTGTCGGGGTCGATCCGCCCGGCCGCGACCTCGCGACCGATGGCGCGCGCGGCGTCGGCGAGCTCGGCACGACCGCCGTAGTTGACGCACATGGTCAGGGTCAGGACGTCGTTGTCCTTCGTCATCTCCTCCGCGACCTGGAGCTCCTTGATCACCGACCTCCACAGCCGGGGGGCCCGCCCGGCCCAGCGCACGCGTACGCCGAGCTCGTGCATCTCGTCGCGGCGGCGCCGGATCACGTCGCGGTTGAAGCCCATCAGGAAGCGGACCTCGTCGGGCGAGCGTGACCAGTTCTCGGTGGAGAACGCATAGGCCGAGATCGCCTTGACGCCCATCTCGATCGCGCCCTCCACGACATCGAAGAGCGACGACTCGCCCTCCTCGTGTCCCTTCGTGCGGGGCAGCCCCCGGTCCTTGGCCCAGCGGCCGTTGCCGTCCATGACGATGGCGACGTGCTCGGGGACCAGGCCGCGCGGGATGGGCGGGGGCGTAGCGCCACTGGGGTGCGGAGTGGGCTGCTTCACCGGTCGCTTCACGTCCGCCAGCGTAGTGCTGGACGATGGCCGCCGACGGGGGACCGGCCTACTCCAGCTCGCGCGCCAGGACCACGGTCAGGCCCATGGCCAGCATGATGGCCACGGCGACGAGAACGGCCAGCCAGAGCGCGCGCGCGGCGTCGGGACCGCTGAGCGCCGGGGCCGGAACGCCCTCCCCCGGCAGGACGAACCCCCGGAAGCCGTCGGACCTGTCAGCAGACCGTCCGTCGGTCCAGCCGGGCTCTGCCGCGTCGCTGGAGCGGACGTCCTGGCGGACCTGGACGGCGGGAGTCGCAGCTCCGCGTGCCGGGAGGTCGCCGACCCCGTCGCAGGACGCCGGTGACGGGCGCTGCCCTCCGCGTGTGCGATCGGCCACGGCGGTCCCCGGTCCGTCCCGTCGACCCGGCGCGCCGGTGTCGTCGCCGCTGCCCTGTCCGGCAGGAGCGGCCGACGAGGTCGCGCCGGGAGGCTGGGACCCGGTCACGGACCCGACGGCCGACACGCCGTCCCCACCGGCTGCCGGGCCACCCGAACCGCCGCCCGAACTGTCGTCCGAACCGCCGCCCGAACCACCGCTCGCACCACCGACCGGACCGTCCTCCGGCCCGCCGCTCGCTGCCTCGCCGGCGTGCTCCACCTGGGACAGCGCCGGCTCGACGACGTGCGCCGTGACCGGTTCGACGGCGTGCTCGACCGGTGGGACCACCGTCTGGACGGCCGCGTGCACCGGTTCCACGACGGGCTCGACGACGGGTTCGGTCACCGCTCCCGCGACGTCGGTGAGGTCGCCCAGATGCCCGCCGTCCGTGGCGTGCGACGCTGGGGCGAGGGACAGGGACATCGCGAGGACGACGCCCAGCAGGACGGTCCAGCGCACCGCCCGGTGTCGCAGCAGCAGATCTGTGGGGTCTGACATGATGATCGCCTCCGGAGTCCGCAGTGGTGTGGAGGGGGCCGACCTGCCCCCTTCCGGCCCAACGAGGTTCCGATCCGGTGGGGTATGCAGATGACGCAACATCCCCTATCGGGGGGTGCCGCCGCGCGAGGTCGGACATGTCCGACCCAGTTCTCGGCGCTGCCCGTCGGCCGTCGTCAGTAGCGCTCGACGTACGCCATCGAGCGCAGGCCACGCTCGAGGTGCCAGGCGAGGTAGGCCGAGACGAGGTTGCTGGCCTCTCGCAGGTGGCGGGGGTCGGCCGCGTGGACGACGGGCCAGTCACCCACGAGCAGCGCGCCCAGGACCAGCACCGTCTCGGCGGCGGGCGTGGCGGAGCCGGGCAGCTTGTCCGAGGTGCAGAGCACGCCCCCGGCCGAGGGGTTGAAGAAGCGGTGCGGGCCCTCGACGCCGCACTGCACGCAGTGGTCGAAGGAGGGCGCGTAGCCGGCGACCGACAGCGAGCGGAGGAGGTAGGAGTCCAGCACCTGCTTGGCCCCGTGCTGGCCGGTCGCCATGACCCGCAGCCCGCCGACGAGGAGGAGGAACTGCTGGACCGCCGGCTCTCCTTCCTCGGTGACGAGACGGTCGGCGGTCTCCAGCATCACGGTGCCCGCGGTGTAGCGGTCGTAGTCCATGCCGAGGCGGGAGTTGAACGGATCGAGCGTCTCGGCCTGGGTGATCACGTCGAGGCTTCGTCCCTCGGCGAGCTGGAGGTCGACGTGGGCGAACGGCTCGAGTCGCGATCCCCAGCGCGACGTCGTACGCCGCACTCCCTTGGCGACGGCGCGCACCTTGCCGCGCTGTCGCGTCAGCAGGGTGATGATGCGGTCGGCCTCGCCCAGCTTGTGGGTGCGGAGCACGACCGCCTCGTCGCGGTAGAGGGGCACGGCTACATCCTCCCCCACACACCCCGCTGGAGACGGTCGGCGCTCAGCGTTTCCGCGCCCGGGCGGTGGTGGCGGGCGCCGCGGCCCGCCAGCACTCGAGCGCGAAGTCCGCGGCGGCCGCGGTGAGCCGGTCCGGCCGGAAGCGCCACTCCAGGATCGAGGTGGCGCGCTCGAAGCGGACGTTGGGCAGCTCGGCGGCGAGCATGTCGGCGTCGACGAACGGGTGGATGGGGTCGATCGGGTGGCCCACGAGGAACACCGGGGCGTGGATCCGGCGGCGCTGGCTCGACGACGGCGCCAGGCGACCGAAGATCACGCCGTGCAGCACCGAGGCGACCGAGTCGGCGCGGTGGTCGACGGTGTCGAGGCCGATCCCGGCCCAGAAGGGGACGATGCCGCGGGGCACCGACCGCGACAGCTTCTGCAGCGTGTTGGCGGTGAAGGGCAGGTAGCGCGCGGCCAGCATGATCGGCACGAAGGCGAGGATCCCGGCCACGAGCGCGTGGTTGAGCACCGGCATCTCGACGATCAGGCCCTTGACCCGCTCGGGGGCGATCACCGCGACCTCGAGGGACACGTTGGCGCCCAGCGAGGTGCCGCCGATGACGGCCTGCTCAGCGCCGAGATGGTCGAGAAGTGCGACAACCTGCTCGCCGAACGACGTCATCGAGTAGACGAGCGGGTCGGCGGGCTGGTCGGAGCGGCCGTGGCCGAGCAGGTCGAGCGTGACCACGTGCAGGCCCTGGGCGGCCATCGCCCGCGCCAGCGGCTGCTGCATGCGTCGCGGCATGAGCAAGCCGTGGAGCAGCACCACCCACTCGTCGCCCGAGCCGTACTCGGTGTACTCCAGCCGGTCGCGCCCGCCGTCGGACTCGACGAAGAACTGTCCGATCCGCTCGCTGACCAACATGGAGGGAATCTAGCCGGTCACGCGCGGTTGACGGCGCTGATCACGGCCTTGAGCGAGGCGGTGACGATGTTGGCGTCGAGGCCGACACCCCAGAGCAGCTTCTCGCCCACGGCGCACTCGACGTACGCCGCGGCGATGGCGTCGCCGCCGGCCGACAGAGCGTGCTCGGCGTAGTCGAGGACCCGCACGTCGTGGCCGAGCCCGGAGATGGCGTCCACGAAGGCCGCGATCGGGCCGTTGCCCTCGCCGGACAGCTCCCGGCGCTCGCCGTCGACGAACACCCCGACGGTGAGCCGGTCCTTCTCCCCCGCCGCGCTGGAGGTGTGGACGGAGTCGAGCTCGAGCGGGGCGGTGCGGTCGAGGTACTCCGCACGGAAGACCGACCAGATCTCCTCGGGGGTGATCTCGCCGCCCTCGGTGTCGGTGCGCTGCTGGACGACGCGGCTGAACTCGATCTGTGCGCGACGCGGCAGGTCGAGCTTGTGCTCGGACTTCAGCACGTAGGCCACCCCACCCTTGCCGGACTGGCTGTTGACCCGGATGACCGCCTCGTAGGTGCGGCCGACGTCCTTGGGGTCGATGGGCAGGTACGGCGCCTCCCACGGCAGCTCCCCGACGGGCACGCCGAGGGCCGCGGACTTCTTGTCCAGGTCCTCCAGGCCCTTCTTGATCGCGTCCTGGTGGGAACCGGAGAACGCGGTGTAGACGAGGTCGCCGGCGTAGGGGTGGCGCGGGTGGACCGGCAGGTTGGTGCAGTACTCGACCGTGCGCCGGACCTCGTCGATGTCGCCGAGGTCGACCTGCGGGTCGATGCCCTGGCTGAAGAGGTTCATCGCCAGCGTCACCAGGTCGACGTTGCCGGTGCGCTCGCCGTGGCCGAACAGGCAGCCCTCGACGCGGTCGGCACCGGCCATCAGGCCCAGCTCGGTGGCCGCGACCGCGGTGCCGCGGTCGTTGTGGGGGTGGAGGCTGATCGCGGAGTGCGCGCGGCGGGTCAGGCCGCGGCCGAAGTACTCGATCTGGTCGGCGTAGGTGTTGGGCGTCGACATCTCGACCGTCGCTGGCAGGTTGAGGATGATCTCGCGCCCCGCCTCGGGCTGCCACACGTCGGACACCGCCTCGCACACGCTGAGCGCGAAGTCGGTGTCGGACTGGGTGAAGATCTCCGGGCTGTACTGGTAGCCGAAGTCCTGGGTGCCGACGATCGAGCCGAGCCGCTCCTCGGCGTACTTCATCACCATCTCGGTGCCGCGCACGGCGATGTTGCGGCACTCGTCGGGGGTCACGTTGAAGACGACGCGCTGGAAGAGCGGCGCGGTGGCGTTGTAGAGGTGGACCGTGGCGCGAGGGGCGCCGACGAGGGAGTCGACGGTGCGCTCGATGAGGTCCTCACGGGCCTGGGTCAGCACCGAGATCTGCACGTCGTCGGGGATCCGGTCCTCGACGATGAGCTTGCGCACGAAGTCGAAGTCGGTCTGGCTGGCGCTCGGGAAGCCGACCTCGATCTCCTTGTAGCCCATCTTCACCAGCAGCTCGAACATGGTGAGCTTGCGGGCCGGGGTCATCGGGTCGATGAGCGCCTGGTTGCCGTCACGCAGGTCGGTGGAGAGCCAGCGCGGGGCCTTCTCCACCTTCTTCGTCGGCCACGTGCGGTCAGGCACGTCGACGGGCACGAACGGGGTGTAGCGGCCGAACGGCATCGGGCTCGTGCCCTGCTGGTTGGCGGTGTTGCTCAGGTTGGTCATGGTGTCCTCGTGTCGGTCGTTGTCGGGCGACCGGCGCGCGCCGCACTCCGCAACGAGGGGGCCGGTTCAGGCCTCGCTGCGGCAGCCAAGGAGGAGGGTGCGTGTCATGACGTCAACCAGCGTACGCCGCCGCGCGGACGAGCACAGCGTCCCGTCCGGTCCGCGGACCACGGGCACCTCAAGCGCGGCCGCGGACGGCGTACGCCACGGCCGTGAGGTCGAACGGACCCGCCCCCAGCCGGTCACGGCACAGCTCCTCGATCCGCTCGCGGTCGGTGGCATCGAGCGCCGCGAGCTCCGCGCCGATCGGGCCGACGCCCTCGAGGTAGGGCGTCCACCACTCCTCGAAGCTGTCGTGGGTGACGACGACCGGCATCTCCAGCGACTCGATGTCACGGACACCAGCGACCCCGAGCATCCGCCGCAGCCCGTCCTCGGTGCCGGCGGGCAGCCTCTCCTCGGCGAGCCCGCCCGGACGGATCACGCCGAACGCCTCCCACACCGGCCACATCGGCGCACGCGCGCCGGCCAGGTCCCAGACCGTCGCGGCGATCCACCCGCCGGGGCGGGTGACGCGGACCATCTCGGTGAGGCCGGCCACTGGGTCGGGCATGAAGTGGACGACGAGGCAGGCCGCTGCCACGTCGAAGGTGTCGTCGTCGTAGGGCAGCGAGTCGGCCGTTCCCTGCCGCACGTCCACCCCGGGGAGGCGGGACCGGACAGCGTCGACGAAGGGGGCCGAAGGATCGACGGCGGAGACACGATCGGCACCCAGCCGGTCGACGAGCGCCCCGGTCAGGGCTCCGGGTCCGCAGCCGACGTCGACCGCACGCTGGCCGTACGTCGGCTCCAGCCAGTCGGCGAAGTCGGCCGCGAGCGGCCGGGAGTAGCGACCCATGAACCGGTCGTACGCCTCACCAGCCACCTCGAACGACACGATGCGACGCTACCGCTGCGCGGTCCGGACGAGAACCCCGTTCAGGCCAGGTCCCGCTCGGCACTGGTGATCGCCTCGAACTCCTCCTCCGGGGCGCTGGCGACGAGGTGGTGGCGGCTGTAGAACCAGAAGTAGGCCAGGGCTGCGACGAATATCGCGGCGGTCCAGCCGGCTGCCACCTTGTCGACGAAGAACGTCGCGATCACCGCGGTGATGGCGAGGGCCAGCGCCACACCCGT
This sequence comes from Nocardioides furvisabuli, assembly GCF_021083185.1. Taxonomy (GTDB): domain Bacteria; phylum Actinomycetota; class Actinomycetes; order Propionibacteriales; family Nocardioidaceae; genus Nocardioides; species Nocardioides furvisabuli. The sequence goes on from NZ_JAIGQB010000009.1 coordinate 35,709, forward strand.
CGTCACGATCCCGCCCGGGGTGCGGTACGGACGCGGCAGGTCCGGCTGCCTCATCCGCAGGAGGATGTGCGACACCATCATCAACACGTAGGACACCGTCGCGCCGAAGACGGCGATGTTGATCAGCAGTGCGCCGTCCTGGGTGACGGCCGCCAGGATGAACCCGATGGTGCCCGGCACGATCAGCGCCAAGGTAGGTGTCTTGCGCGAGTTGGTCACCGAGAGCCAGCGCGGCAGGTAGCCCGCCCGGGACAGGGCGAACAGCTGGCGTGAGTAGGCGAAGACGATGGAGAAGAAGCTGGCGACGAGCCCGGCCAGGCCGACGTAGTTGACGAAGTCCGCGACCCAGCTGCCCTCGCCGAGGGCGGTGCGTGCAGCGAGCGGCAACGGGTTGTCCGACTCGGCGATGACCGAGCTGCCGGCCCCTCCCGGCGCGAGGGTGAGCATGAGAGCGGCTGTGACCAGCAGCACCGCCATGGCGGTGATGAGGCCCCTGGGCATGTCCTTCTGCGGGTTCTTCGACTCCTCGGCCGCGAGCGGCACGCCCTCGATCGCGAGGAAGAACCAGATGCCGTAGACGAGGGCGGCGAGCACTCCGGCATATCCGTAGGGAATGAAGTCGCTGGCGCCCGCTGCGGAGGTGGGGGCGATGTCGAAGAGGTTGGACGTGTCGAACTTCGGGGCCATCGCGACCACGAAGACGATCAGCGCGACGACGGCGACCGCGGTGATCGCGAACATGAACTTGAGCGCCTCGCCGACGCCGTAGAGGTGGATCCCGACGAAGACGGCATAGGTCGCGAGGTAGGTCGGCCAGCCCGCGGTGAGCCCGAAGAGCCCCAGCGCCTCGATGTAGCCGCCGATGAACACCGCGATGGCAGCGGGAGCGATGGCGTACTCGATGAGGATCGCAACACCGGTGGCGAACCCTCCGAGGGGTCCCATCGCGCGGCGTGCGAAGCCGTAGCCTGCGCCGGCGACCGGCATCGCCGAGGCCATCTCGGCGAGGCCGAAGACCATGCAGGTGTACATCGTGGCCATCAGCACGGTGGCGATCAGCAGGCCGCCCCACCCGCCTTCGGCGATGCCGAAGTTCCAACCGGCGAAGTCGCCGGAGATCACGTAGGCGACACCCAGGCCGGCCAGCAGCACCCAGCCGGCGGCTCCCTGGTTGAGCTGTCTCCTGGCGAGGTAGTCGCTCTCGACGTTCTCGTAGTCCGCACCGCGCACACGCCGTCGCTCGCTGGTCATGTCATCCTCCGGTCGTGCGGTCGTCTGCCCGAGACGCAGAAGGGGATTGGGTCGTCAGTGGACCTTTGGGATCGCTTGAACGATTGTGAATCGGCCGGGATCTGTCAAGACCCCCTCGCTCATTGACACGGCATCCAACGGGGTGTTGCATGGCGGAAATGGCCTGACAGTGACCCAAATCCCGCGAGGAGACCCGATGGGCAGCACCCCAGGAATGCTCGATCTCGACACGCTGCGGACCATGGTCGACGCAGGCGAGATCGACACCGTGCTCGTCGCGATCACCGACATGCAGGGTCGGCTGCAGGGCAAGCGCTGCGGTGCGCGCTACTTCCTCGAGGAGGTCGCCGGGCACGGGACCGAGGGGTGCAACTACCTCATGGCCGTCGACGTGGACATGAACACCGTCGAGGGCTTCGAGATGTCCTCGTGGGAGCGCGGCTACGGCGACCTGCTGATGCACCCGGACCTCGACACCCTGCGGCTGATCCCCTGGTTCCCGGCCACTGCGCTGGTCATGTGCGACGTGCAGTGGCTCGACGGCTCGGCCATCCCCGTCGCCCCCCGGCAGGTCCTGAAGCGGCAGCTGGAGCGCCTCGACGACCTCGGGCTCGAGGCGCACTCCGCCACCGAGCTGGAGTTCATGCTCTTCAACGACACCTACGAGGAGGCGTTCGACCGCGGCTACCGGGGCCTGGACAACGGCAACCAGTACAACATCGACTACTCGCTCCTCGGCACCGGCCGGGTGGAGCCACTGTTGCGCGACATCCGCAACTCGATGACGGGCGCGGGGCTCTACGTCGAGACAGCGAAGGGCGAGTGCAACCCGGGTCAGCACGAGATCGGCTTCCGCTACGAGACGGCGCTGGCGACCTGCGACAACCACGTGCTCTACAAGACCGGCGCCAAGGAGATCGCGGCGGCACACGGCAAGAGCATCACGTTCATGGCCAAGTACGACGAACGCGAGGGCAACTCCTGCCACATCCACTTCAGCCTCCGCTCCAAGGCCGGCGAGGCCGTGTTCGCCGGCGACGAGGAGCACGGGTTCTCCCCACTCATGCAGCACTTCCTGGCCGGCCAGGTCGAGCACCTGCACGAGCTCGCCTACTTCTTCGCCCCCAACGTCAACTCCTACAAGCGCTTCGTGCCAGGAAGCTTCGCGCCGACCGGCATCGCCTGGGGGCTCGACAACCGCACGTGCGCGTTGCGCGTGGTCGGCCACGGCGAGTCGCTGCGCTTCGAGAACCGGGTGCCCGGCGGTGATGTCAACCCCTACCTCGCGACCGCCGCGATGATCGCCGCCGGCCTCGACGGCGTGGAGCGCGAGCTCCCCCTCGACGCGGCGTTCGGCGGCAACGCCTACACCTCGGACGTGGCGAAGATGCCGACGACCCTGCGCGATGCGAGGCAGGCGCTCGCCGACTCCTCGTTCGCCAGGAAGGCCCTGGGAGACGACGTGGTCGACCACTACCTCAATGCTGCTGCCGTAGAGCTCACCGCGTTCGACGCCGCGGTCACCACGTGGGAGAGGGAACGTGGCTTCGAACGTCTCTGAGGCGCGCGGACCCGCCCGCCGACCTCGCATCGGCCTCACCACCTACCTCGAGACGGCCAGCTGGGGCGTGTGGCACCGGCCCGCCGCCCTCGTGCCGGCGGTGTACGTCGATGCCGTCACCCGGTCGGGCGGCGTACCGCTGCTGCTTCCTCCGGCGGGCACCGACGAGGGCGTCCTCGAGGTCCTCGACGGGCTGCTGCTGATCGGGGGCGCCGACCTCGACCCGCCCGGCTACGGCGCGGCGGCGCACGCGGCCACGGCGGGCACGCGGCCTGACCGCGACCACCACGAGAAGAGGCTCCTCGCCGCCGCCCTGGATCGAGGCACCCCGGTGCTCGGCGTGTGCCGGGGTGCGCAGCTGATGACCGTGGCGCTCGGCGGGTCCTTGCACCAGCACCTCCCCGACCTGCTCGGGCACACCGGGCACGGTCCCGCGCCCGGGTCGTTCGGGTCCACCGCCGTCACCACCGTCGCCGGAAGCCTCGTGGCCGGGATCGTCGGCGAGCGCACGCAGGTGCCCTGCCACCACCACCAGGGGCTGGACACGGTGCCCACCCCCCTCGTCGCCACCGCGCGGGCGGCGGACGGCCTGGTGGAGGCCGTGGAGCTCCCCGGCGACAGCTGGGTCGTGGGCGTGCAGTGGCACCCCGAGGAGGACCAGACGGACCTGCGACTCTTCGAGGCGTTCGTCGCCGCGGCGGGTCGCTGGAGGGAGAAGGAGTCGTGACCGAGACCTACGACGTGCTCAACCCGGCCACCGAGGAGGTGGTCGAGACCGTCCACCTCGCCGACGTGGAGGAGACCGACGCAGCCATCGCGGGCGCGGCAGCGGCCTACCCGGCCTGGCGCGACGTCGCGCCGGCCGACCGGGGTCGCCTGCTGCGCCGATTCGCCGAGGCCGTCGACGACGACCTCGAGCACCTGGCCCGCCTGGAGGTGCGCAACGCCGGTCACACGATCGGCAACGCCCGCTGGGAGGCCGGCAACGTCCGGGACGTGCTGCACTACTACTCCGCTGCCCCCGAACGTCTGAGCGGGCGGCAGATCCCGGTGGCCGGCGGCCTGAACGTGACCTTCCACGAGCCGCTCGGGGTCGTCGGGATCATCGTCCCGTGGAACTTCCCGATGCCGATCGCCGGTTGGGGCATGGCTCCTGCGCTCGCCGCGGGCAACACCGTGGTGCTGAAGCCCGCGGAGATGACCCCGCTGACGGCGATCCGTCTCGGCGAGCTCGCGCTCGAGGCGGGGATCCCCGAGGGCGTGCTCACGGTGCTGCCCGGCCAGGGCAAGGTCGTCGGCGAACGGTTCGTCACCCACCCAGCGGTGCGCAAGGTCGTGTTCACCGGCTCGACTGCCGTGGGCAAGGCGATCATGGCGGGGTGTGCCGAGCAGGTGAAGCGGGTCACCCTGGAGCTCGGCGGCAAGAGCGCCAACATCGTCTTCGCCGACGCCGACCTCGAGCGGGCAGCGGCCGCCGCCCCCGGCGGGGTGTTCGACAACGCGGGGCAGGACTGCTGCGCGCGCTCGCGGATCCTCGTCCAGCGCAGTGCCTACGACCGCTTCATGGAGCTGCTCGAGCCCGCGGTCGCGGGCTTCGCCGTCGGTGACCCGTCCGCGGAGACCACGCAGATGGGACCGCTCATCTCCGCGTCCCACCGCGACAAGGTGGCCTCCTACGTCCCGTCGGACGCGCCGGTCGCGTTCCGCGGCTCGGCCCCCGACGGCGACGGCTTCTGGTTCCCGCCCACGGTGCTCGCTCCTACCCGCGCGGACGACCCGAGCATGGTGGAGGAGATCTTCGGACCGGTCGTCTCGGTCTTCCCCTTCGACGACGAGGCGGACGCCGTGCGGATCGCGAACAGCAGCGAGTACGGCCTGTCCGGGTCGATCTGGACCCGCGACGTCGGCCGCGCCATCCGGATGTCGCGAGGAGTGGAGGCCGGCAACCTGTCGGTGAACAGCCACGCGTCGGTCCGCTACTCCACGCCGTTCGGTGGCTTCAAGCAGTCCGGGCTCGGTCGCGAGCTCGGACCGGACGCCGTCGAGGCGTTCACCGAGACCAAGAACGTCTTCATCTCGACCGAGGAGTGACATGACCCACGCATGCAGGAGACTGGAGGGGCGGGTGGCCGTGGTCACCGGGGGCGCCAGCGGCATCGGGCTGGCCAGCGTACGCCGACTCGCCGCCGAGGGAGCCCACCTGGTGATCGCCGACCTGGACGTCGAGGCCGGGACCGCTGCTGCCGAGGAGGTGGAGGGACTCTTCGTCGAGGTGGACGTCACCGACCAGGAAGCCGTCGAGGGCCTCTTCCACCAGGCCCGGGAGACCTACGGGCGCATCGACGTGGCCTTCAACAACGCCGGGATCTCCCCGCCGGAGGACGACTCGATCCTCGTCACCGGGGTCGAGGCGTGGCGCCGGGTCCAGGAGGTGAACCTCACGTCGGTCTACTACTGCTGCAAGGCGGTCCTCCCCTACATGCTCGAGCAGGGCAAGGGGTCCATCATCAACACCGCCTCCTTCGTCGCCGTGATGGGTGCAGCCACCTCCCAGATCTCCTACAGCGCCTCCAAGGGCGGCGTGCTCTCGATGACGCGCGAGCTCGGTGTGCAGTTCGCCCGCCAGGGGGTCCGGGTGAACGCGCTGTGCCCGGGCCCGGTAAACACCCCGCTGCTGCAGGAGCTGTTCGCCTCGGACGAGGAACGCGCGCAGCGCCGGCTCGTGCACGTGCCGATGGGACGCTTCGGCGAGCCGGAGGAGATGGCCGCGGCGGTCGCGTTCCTGGCCAGTGACGACTCGTCCTTCATGACCGCTTCCTCCTTCCTCGTGGACGGTGGGATCGCCGGTGCGTACGTCACGCCGGTGTAGGTCGGTCGAGGTGTCGTCGTCCGTACGCCCACCACCCGTGCGTCGGCCGAGGGGGCAGGGGTGAGCGACGCAGGCCCGGGGGCGTCCCCCCGCTCGCCGGCGGACGAGGCGGTGTTCCGCCCGGTGCGGGCCGGCAACGCGTTCGAGGAGACGGTCGAGCGCCTGCTCCAGGCGATCAAGCTCGGCGTGGTGCCCCCGGGAGGCCGCCTGCCGGCGGAGCGGGACCTCTCGGCCCGGCTCAACGTCTCCCGGGCCACCCTGCGGGAGGCCATCCGCGAGCTCGCCCGTGCCGGGTTCGTGGAGTCGCGCCGCGGGCGGCACGGCGGGACGTTCGTGCGTGCCCAGCAGACGACCGAGCCGCTCCGCCCGCTCGGGCTGCAGGCTGTCTCGGCCCAGGAGGTCGAGGACGTCCTGACGATGCGACACGTGCTGGAGGTCGGCGCCGCTGAGGCGGCCGCCGGAGCCGCCCTCAGGCAGCAGGACCGGTCCCACCTGCGCGCGTGCCTCGACGAGTGCTCCGCCGCGACACTGACCGACTACCGCCGGATGGACTCCCGCCTGCACCTGGCGATCGCGGAGATGACCGGATCGGCCTCGCTCACCGCCGCGGTCGCCGACGCCCGGAGCCGGCTCAACGTCCTGCTCGGTGCCATCCCCCTGCTCGAGCGCAACATCGCGCACTCCAACGAGCAGCACACCCGCGTGGTCGCCGCCATCCACGACGGGGACCCGGCGCGGGCGCGCTCGGCCATGGCCGAGCACCTGGCGGGGACGTCGGCGCTCCTCCACGGGTTCCTCACCTGACGACACGTGACGGGCGGCGTTCGACGCCCACGCTAGCCTCGGTCGCGTGCCTCGCCTGCTGGTGGTCCACCACTCCCCGACGCCGTCGGTGCGTGCCCTGACCGACGCAGTGGTCGCCGGAGCCTCGGACGACGCGATCGAGGGGGTCGAGATCGTGGTGCGGGCGGCGCTCGAGGCCGACGCGGACGACGTCCTCGCCGCCGACGGCTACCTGCTCGGCACCCCGGCGAACTTCGGCTACATGAGCGGTGCGCTCAAGCACTTCTTCGACACGATCTTCCTCCAGGCCGGTGGGGCGCTGGCCGACGACGGCGGTGCCGCCGGCGCCGAGGGCGGCCGCCGGCCCTACGGCCTCTACGTCCACGGCCGCTACGACACGACGGGCGCGGTGCGCTCGGTGCAGTCGATCGTCGGGGCGCTCCCCTGGCGCCAGGCGGCGCCGGTCCTGGAGGTGCTGGGCGAGGTGGGCGAGGCGGACCGGGAGTCGGCGTACGAGCTGGGTGGGACGCTCGCGGCCCTGGTGATGCCGTGAGGCGCCTCGTCGCCGCGGCCGCCGCCGTGCTGGCGCTGTCCGGGTGCACGTCCCCCGCGCCCGCGGACGACCCAGGCCCCTCGTCGAGCCCTACGACGACCCCGTCCACACCCCCGGAGCCTCCGCCCGACCCCGGCCCGACGCCCGAGGTGGGCGAGTGCCACGCCCTCACCTTCCGTCAGGCCGTCGCGGTGGTCGGGCGTACCGCCCCCGTGGCGTGCGGCCGACGGCACACCGCCCAGACCTACTCCGTCGGCCGACTGCGACTGACCACTCCTGCGGGTCGGACGCGGAGCGTGGACTCAGAGGCCGCCCAACGCCAGGCACGTACGACGTGCACGGCGCGGCTGCCGCGGCACCTCGGGGTGACACCGCGCGACCTGCGGCTCACGATGGTCAGGGCCGTGTGGTTCACGCCGAGCCCGGCCCGCGCCGAGGCCGGCGCCGACTGGTTCCGCTGCGACGTCGTGGCGGTCGCCGGCCCTCGGGAGCTGCTGGCGCTGCCGCGCCGGACGAAGGGCTGGGGCGACGCTCCGGTGATCGAGATGTGCGCCACCGCGGCGCCCGGCAGCCCGGCCTTCCGACGGGTGTCGTGCAGCGAGCGGCACACGTGGCGGGCGACGTCGACGGTCGACCTGCCCGGTGGTCGGCTGCCGCGACCTGCCGCGGTCGCGGCGCGCATGGACCCGACATGCCGCGACGACGCCCGCGCGGCCGCGACGGACCCGCTCGACTTCACCTGGTCGCAGGAGGCCCCCACCCGCGAGCAGTGGGACGCCGGACAGCGCTACGGCATCTGCTGGGTGCCCGTCACGGGTTGAGGCAGTCCGGGATGGAGTTCCCCGGCCCGGTCGCGTCGGCGGTGGCCCCGGAGGGATCCAGGACCTTGACCCGGTCCACCGTGTCGAACTGCCGCAGCGTCGGGATGATCTCGCCGGCGATGGTCACGGTCGAACCGCCGCTGCTGCACCCGCCCCGCAGCCGCACGCGCGCGATGCCTCCGGCGATGGCGAGGTCCGCGAAGCCGGTGGCACGCGAGCGCACGAGGCGCAGGCCGCGGACGCGCTCCCGGTCGAGGGGGCCGGCGAAGAGCCGGTCCATCGCGCCCGTGGCCGGTGAGCCGACCGGGACGGGCCGCAGTCGGGGGACGAAGAACGGCTCCTGGTTGGCGACCAAGCGGTCCTCGTCGAGGAAGAACACCCGGCGCTGCACGGTGCGGAACCCGGCGCCCACGGTCACGACGACGCGGTCGCGGGCGGGCTGCCGGACGACGTCCACCGGGGCGCGCCGGGCCAGCCCGACGCCGTACGTCGTCCAACCCTCGAACATGCCCGAGCGCACGACGGTCATGACGTTGGGCGTGGCGAACGCCCGCCGGGCCGGGGCGCTCGAGACGCGGTCGGTCCGGGTCAGGTGCAGCCCGACCTGGAGGATCGCGCGGCCGGCGATGCGGATCGGCAGGCCCGACCCGTCGCCGCGGAGCCGGTCGACGTAGCGCACGTCGACGCCCGCCGGGATGCCGTCGTCGAACTGCAGGACCACGCGATCGACACCGTCGCGGTGCACGGCGCGTACGTCGACCAGCTGGGGCAGCGCGGCGGGCCGTGCGCCCGGAGCAGGCACCACGGCGACTCCCGCCGAGGCGGGAACGGGGACGAGCAGCGCCACCAGCAGCGACGTCGAGGACAACAGGCGCGGGATCCTCATGGCGGACCTCCAGTGTCGGGCGACCGTGCACCCGAACCTAGACCCGGTGCAGCGCGTCGGCCAGTGCCGCAGGTCCCTGCCCCGACCGGCCGTCAGAAGCCGAGCTTGCGCAGCTGGCGCGGGTCGCGCTGCCAGTCCTTGGCGATCTTGACCTGGAGGTCGAGGTAGACCGGGGTGCCGAGCAGCGCCTCGATCTGCTTGCGCGCAGCGGTGCCGACCGAGCGCAGCCGCGATCCCTTGTGGCCGATCATGATGCCCTTCTGGGAGTCACGCTCGACGTAGAGGTTGGCCACGATGTCGAGCAGCGGCTTGTCGGCCGGGCGCCCCTCGCGCAGGCCCATCTCCTCGACCACCACCGCGATGGAGTGCGGGAGCTCGTCCCGCACCCCCTCCAGCGCCGCCTCGCGGATCAGGTCGGCGGCGAGCGCCTCCTCCGGCGCGTCGGTGAGATCGCCGTCGGGGTAGAGCGGCGGGCCCTCGGGCAGGAGGCCGACCAGCAGGTCGGCGAGCAGCTGGACCTGGTCGCCCGAGACCGCCGACACCGGCACGATCTCGGCCCACTCGGTCGAGGTCTCGGCCCCGAGAGCGGCGATGTCGAGCAGGTGCTGGCCGAGCTGCTCGGGGGTCACCAGGTCGGTCTTGGTGGCCACCGCGATGCGGACGGTGCGGCGCACCTTGGCAAGCTCGGTGACCAGGAAGCGGTCGCCGGGGCCGATCTTCTCGTTGGCGGGGAAGCAGACGGCGACGACGTCGACCTCGGCCCACGTCGTGCGGACCAGGTCGTTGAGCCGCTCCCCCAGCAGGGTGCGGGGGCGGTGGAGGCCCGGGGTGTCGACGAGGATCAGCTGGGCGTCGTCGCGGTGCACGATGCCCCGCACGACGTTGCGCGTGGTCTGCGGCTTGGAGGACGTGATGACGATCTTCTGCCCGACCAGCGCGTTGGTCAGCGTCGACTTGCCGGCGTTGGGCCGACCGACGAAGGAGGCGAAGCCACTGCGGTAGCCCTCGGGTGCGGAGTAGAACGCGCCGGCGGGCGCGACCCCGGAGAGGTCGAAGTCCTCGTCGTCCTCGTCGTCGAGGTCCTCGTCGAGCTCGACGTCCGTCTCGTCGACCGTCTCCTCCACCACGTCCTGGTCGGTGCGGTCCTGCTCGTCAGCCATCGCTCGCCTCTCGCGCTGCGTCGTACTCGGCCCAGATCTGCTCGTCACTCTTCCCTGCCGCCTTGCCCGCGCGCCAGAGCGGACCCGGATCGACCGCCCGCGGCTGCCGGCCGGTCGTGGCGCGCCAGTAGCCCATGACGTCGTAGTGACTGGTGGGCAGGCCCACCACGCGCATCAGGTGCTTGCGGATCGCCCGCATCTGCGCCGACTCCCCCGCCATCCAGAAGTAGCCCTCACCCGTGGGCCACTCGATGCCCTCGACGACCTCGGCGAGCGCGCTCTGGCCGGGGGACGGCGGGCTGAGCCAGGTGACGTCGGGGCCCTCGGGGAGGTAGCCGGCCAGGTCGTCGGGGACCTCCGCGAGGACGTACGTCGTCAGGTCGGGGCGGGCCTCGACGATGCGCGCCATCGCCGGCATGGCGGTGAGGTCGCCGACCAGCATCAGCCACGTCGCCCCGGCCGGGGGGGCGAAGGACGACTTCGGCTCGGTGATCGTCACGGTGTCGCCCACGCAGTCGCGCATCGCCCACTCGGTGACGAGGCCGATGTCGTGGACCACCACGTCGAGGGTCAGCTCGCCCCCGGAGAAGTCGCGGACGGTGTAGTAGCGGCTCTGGAACTGCCCCGGCACCACGAGACCGACCCACTCGTCGGGCACGCCGGTGCTGGCGAACCCGTCGGGACCGTCGAGGCCGTCGAGGACCAGCCGGACCAGGTGGTCCGACAGCGGTTCGCGGCGACGTACGGTCGCCTGGAACTGGGCTGCGCGGGTGCTCACCCCAAGAGGCTATCGGTGGCTCACCAGTGCGGGCGCATCGGGAAGTCGGAGCGTCCGTCGGCGTGGTTGCGGGTCGCCAGCACCTGGTGGAGCTCCACCTCGTCGCGCTCGAAGCCGATGCGGGAACCGGCGATGTAGAGGCCCCACACCCGTGCCGTGCCCTCCCCGACCTCGGCCACGCACTCGTCCCAGTGCTCGACCAGGTTGCGGTTCCAGTCGCGCAGCGTGGCGGCGTAGTGCGGTCGGAGGTTCTCGCTGTGCTGGACCTCCAGGCCCTGGTCCTGCGCGGCGGCGATGATCGTGCCCGACCCGATCAGCTCACCGTCGGGGAAGACGTAGCGGTCGATGAAGGCGCCGGTCTCCTGACGCGTGTTGCGCGGGCGCGTGATGCAGTGGTTGAGCAGCCGCCCGCCCGGTCGGAGCCGGTCGCGCAGGTGGGCGAAGTAGGCGGGGTAGTTGCGCACCCCGACGTGCTCGGTCAGCCCGATCGAGCTCACCGCGTCGAAGCCGGTCTCCACGACGTCGCGGTAGTCGAGGTGGCGCACCTCGGCGAGGTCGCCGAGGCCTTCGCGCTCGATCGCCTCGTTGGCCCACTGGGCCTGCTCCAGCGACAGCGTGACGCCGACGGCGCGTACGCCGTGCTCGCGCGCCGCGTGGCGCACCATCGTGCCCCAGCCGCAGCCCACGTCGAGCAGGCGCTGGCCGGGCTGCAGGTCGAGCTTGCGGCAGACCAGGTCGAACTTCGCCGCCTGCGCCTGCTCGAGGGTGGCCTCCGGTGTCTCGTAGAGGGCGCAGGTGTAGGCCATCGACGGGCCGAGCACGAGCTCGTAGAAGCGGTTGGAGACGTCGTAGTGGTGCGAGATCACCTCCGCGTCGCGCGTCATCGAGTGACGCACACCCTCCACCGCGCGCCGCCACCGGGGCAGGTGCTCCTGCGGCGGCGGGGGTGGCGGTCGCAGGCGGGACACCCCCAGGCTGCGGGCGATGAGCACGGCCTCGGACGGCGTCGGCACCCGGAACCTCGTGTGGTCCTTCAGCAGCACGAGCGCGTCGTACGGGTCGCCGGGGTGGACCCCTGACAGGTCCAGGTCGCCGCTGACGTAGGCGCGCGCCATGCCGAGGTCGCCGGGTGCGGTCATCAGGAAGGCCAGTCCGCGCTCGGTGCGCAGGTGCATCCCGAGGTCGGCGTCGGTCGGCCCGGCGCTGCTGCCGTCGTACGCCGTGAAGCGCAGCGGCAGCCCGCCCCGCACGAGCCGGTCCATCGCCTCGCCGATCGAGACGCGGCGCTCGGGACCGTGACGGCTGTCGGTGTGGAAGAGGGAGCTCATCGTCGGTGCACCACCTTGTCGTAGAGGGACGTCAGCCGGTCGTCGGGATCGTGGAGCGCCTTGACCCGCGCGAGGTGCTCGCCGCCGTAGAGACGGTCGAAGTCCCCACGGTCGTAGAACGCCTCGGAGTAGAGGCTCTTGTGGCCGCCGAGCTCGGAGACCTTCGCCTCGATCGCACGGTTGCGGGGCGACCGGGGCGCGTCGGGACCGACGTTGACCACGCCCCAGAACCCGACGTTGACGTAGGTCTCGCCCGCACTGAGGGGGTAGCCGGGCCACGGCCGCTCACCGGCGTCGTCGCGCCGCAGCCGCAGCGGGCACAGCCAGACCGGGCGCATCCCGACCTCGCGGTCGAACCAGTCGAGGAACTCCGGGAGCCGACCCACCGGGACCTCCACGTCCTGCACGACCCGCTCGCCCTGCGGGCGGCCGGCCAGCCGGTCCAGGCGGTCGCCGACCCCGAGGCGCCGGTCCAGCGCGACGAGCCTCCAGTAGACGTCGGAGCGACGCAGCCGGCGCGGCCACACCCGGCGTACGAGCGGGTGCTGGGCGCCGAAGGCCCGCGAGCACCAGAACCAGTCGGTGTCCCAGCGCCACAGGTAGTCGTGCACCGTGAGCCGGTCGGTGGTGCGCTGCTGGAGCGAGCGGTAGAACACCTGCTGCCCGGTGTAGTCGGAGGTCTCCCCCGGCTCGTCGGTCCAGCGGGCGAGGGTGAGGTAGAGCTCGGTCGGGCTGAAGGCGACCCCGTCGAGGCCGTCGACGCGCTCGCCGTCCCACGCCCGGTCCTCGACGATCCGCGTGACCACCGCAGCGAGCGAGGCGGGGTCGTGCAGGCGGACGTGGCGCAGCGCGACGAAGGCCGGCACCGGCTCGAGCTCGATGCGCAGCCGCGTGGCGTAGCCGAGCGAGCCGTAGGAGTTGGGGAAGGCGTCGAAGAGCGCGTCGCCCGGCTTGCTGGTGACGACGTCGCCGGAGCCGGTCAGGACGTCCATCTCGATCACCGACTCGTGCGGCAGGCCGTGGCGGAAGCTGGTGGACTCGATGCCCAAGCCGCTCACCGCGCCCCCGAGGGTGATCGTCCTCAGCTGCGGCACGACGAGTGGGATGCGGCCGTGGGCCAGCGTGACCTCGACGAGGTGCTCGTAGGTGCACATGCCCTGCACGTCGGCCACGTCACCGTCGACCTCGACGACGCCCGCCAGGCCCGAGACGTCGAGGCCGGCGGAGGTGCCGTCACGGCCCCGGAACAGGTTGCTGGTGCGCTTGGCCAGCCGGACCGGCGCATCCTGCCCCAGCGCAGCGTAGGAGGCCCGGAGCCTCGCGACCCCCTGCTGGTGCTGCTCACGTCCGACCGGCGTCTGCACCCCTCCACGCTAGCGAGCGGCAGGCGGCCCAGCGAGGGTCTAAGTGCCCGTGGTCGTGCGGGTGTGGATGCGTCCGCCCGGCTCGCCGACGAGGACCGGGACACCTGGGCCGGCGAGGTCGGCCACCGCACCGAGGTCGGGAACGGAGTCCGGACCTGCGTCGGTCAGCACGACCGCGGCCTCGAGGCCGGCCGCCGCGGAGGCCACCGCCATCGCCACGCAGGCCTCCAGCGCCGACAGGCCGAGGTGCTCCAGGCGCACGCTCGCGGCGGCGTACGTCCGGCCGTCGAGGTCGCGGACCGCCGCGCCCTCCTCGGCCCGGGCGCGCACCCGGGTGGCGCGGGCGAGCGTCACCAGCTTGGCGTCCTCGGGGCTGAGGTCGGCGGGTTCCGGCGCGTGGGTCATGGTCGACAGCCTAGTGAGCCGTCAGCGGCCCGAACCCACGGCATGCCCCGGTGCGTCGTCGTCCTCGGAGTCCTCGGCGGCGAGCACCGAGACGAGCACGGCCTCGATCTTGTTGCGGCGACCGGTGGCGCGCTCGGCCTCCAGTCGCAGGCCCTGGCACTCCACGACCGAGCCGGGGATCGGGACCTTGCCGAGGTGCTTGGCCATCAGGCCGCCGACGCTGTCGACGTCGTCGTCCTCGACCGTGAAGCCCACCAGCTCGTCGAGGTCGTCGACGGGGTAGCGCGAGGAGACCCGGATGGTGCCGTCCTCGAGGTGCTCGACCTCGACCTCCTCGACGTCGTACTCGTCGGTGATCTCACCGACGATCTCCTCCAGCACGTCCTCGATGGTCACCAGGCCGGCGGTGCCGCCGTACTCGTCGACGACGACGGCGATGTGCTGGCGGCGCGCCTGGAGCTCGGAGAGCAACGAGTCGACCGGCTTGGAGTCCGGGACGTAGTGCACCGGTCGCATCACCTCGTCGACGCGCTGGGTGAACTCGACGTCCGGCGCCTCGAAGTCACGGCGGACCAGGTCCTTGAGGTAGGCCATGCCGACGATGTCGTCGAGGTTCTCGTCGACGACGGGGATGCGGGAGTAGCCACTGCGCAGGAAGAGCGACAGGGTCTGGCGGATGTTCTTGTGGCGCTCGATGTAGACGACGTCGGGCCGCGGCACCATGACCTCGCGGGTGATGGTGTCGCCGAGCTCGAAGACCGAGTGGATCATCCGGCGCTCGCCGGACTCGATGACGGCCGACGCCTCAGCCAGGTCGACCAGCTCGCGCAGCTCGGTCTCGGTGGAGAACGGACCCTCGCTGAAGCCACGGCCGGGGGTGATCGCGTTGCCGAGCATGATCAGCAGCGCCGGGATCGGGCCCAGGATCGTGGTGACCCGCGACAGCGGCCCGGACGACAGCAGCGCGACCTTGGCGTCGTGCTGGCGACCGATGGTGCGCGGGGCCACGCCGATGACGACGAAGGACACCACCAGCATCACGCCGATCGTGGTGAGGACGCTGGGCAGCAGCGAGTCCTGGAAGGCGTCGCGCGCCCACGTCGAGACCAGCACGATGGCGCTGATCTCGCACAGCAGCCGCAGCAGGAGCGCGGTGTTGAGGTAGCGCGCGGGGTCGTCGAGGATCATCACCAGGCGGGTGGCACCGGGGCGCCCGTCGGCCTTGAGCTCCTCGGCGCGGGCGCGGGAGAAGCCGCTGAGTGCGGCGTCGGCGGCGGAGAAGAGGCCGGCGAGCAGGACCAGGAGGGCAGCCGAGCCGAGCTGCCAGATGTCGGCGGTCATCTCAGGCGGGCTCGGGTGCGGAGCGCCACTGCTCCAGCAGCTCGCCCTGGAGGCCGAACATCACGGCGTGCTCCTCCGGCTCGGCGTGGTCGTAGCCCAGCAGGTGGAGGATGCCGTGGACGGTGAGCAGGTCGATCTCGGCCTCGCGGCCGTGCCCGGCCTCCTCGCCCTGGCGCGCGGCGACGGACGGCGCCAGCACCAGGTCGCCGAGCACGCCCTCCTCGGGCTCCTCGTTGACCTTGCCGGGGCGCAGCTCGTCCATCGGGAAAGCCAGCACGTCGGTCGGGCCGTCCTTCTCCATCCACTGGCCGTTGAGCTCGGCGATGGTGTCCTCGTCGACGGCCTTGATGCACAGCTCGGCCTGGGGGTGGACGCGCATCTGCTCCATGACGAAGCGCGCCAGGCGGGAGAGGCGGCGTACGTCGAGCTCGAGGCCCGACTCGTTGAGGACCTCGATGCTCATCGCGGGCCCCGCTCGGCCGGGGCGGGCGCGGTGCGCGGGCGCCGGGCGTGCTCGGCTGTCTGGTCCTGGGCGTCGAAGACCTCGTAGGCCTCGACGATGCGGCCCACCAGGCGGTGGCGTACGACGTCGGTGCCCGTGAGGCGGCAGAAGGAGATGTCGTCGACGCCGTCGAGGATGCCCTCCACGACGCGCAGACCGGACTTGGTCCCCGACGGGAGGTCGACCTGGCTGGTGTCGCCGGTGACCACGATCCGCGAGCCGAAGCCGAGGCGGGTGAGGAACATCTTCATCTGCTCGGGCGTGGTGTTCTGCGCCTCGTCGAGGATGATGAAGGAGTCGTTGAGCGAGCGACCGCGCAGGAACGCCAGCGGCGCGACCTCGATGGTGCCGGCAGCCAGCAGCTTGGGGATCGTCTCGGGGTCGACCATGTCGTGCAGCGCGTCGTAGAGCGGGCGCAGGTAGGGGTCGATCTTCTCGCTCAGGGTGCCGGGCAGGAAGCCGAGCCGCTCCCCCGCCTCGACGGCCGGGCGACTCAGGATGATCCGGTTGACCTCCTTGGCCTGCAGCGCCTGCACCGCCTTGGCCATCGCGAGGTAGGTCTTGCCGGTGCCGGCCGGACCGATGCCGAAGGTGATCGTCGAGGTGTCGATCGACTCGACGTAGCGCTTCTGGTTGAGCGTCTTGGGCCGGATCGTGCGGCCGCGGTTGGACAGGATGTTGAGGCTCAGCACGTCGGCCGGGCGCTCCTGGGTCTCGGTGCGCAGCATCTGGATGATCCGCTCGACCGTCTCGCCGGTCACACCCTGACCGGTCCGCACGAGCGTGACGACCTCGTCGAGCAGCCGCTCGGCGGTCGCGACCTCCGCGGAGTCCCCGCTCAGGGTGATGCGGTTGCCGCGGACGTGGACGGTGGCGTCGAAGGCCCGCTCGATCAACCGGAGGTGCTCGTCGCCCGGCCCCAGCACGGAGACCATGTCGATGCTGTTCGGCACGACGACCGTGTGGGTCGGCCGGTCCTGCTGGGAGTCGGTGTCGGGGCGGGACGAGCGGCGCGTGTTGTCAGTCATGGATGCCCGGGTCGGGCGGCCTTCCGAGTCGGTGGCGGGGCCCTCCATGCTAGCGAGCGTGCCGCGGAGGGCCCACTCCGTTCGGGGTCGGGGAGGGTGGCACCCGCTCAGGGCCGGGTGACCTGCACCATCCCGAGGCACATCTCGTCGGTGGTGCCCTCGCCCCACACGACGTAGCGGTCGGGCTGGCCCTCGAAGGCGGGGAGCTTGTCGCGCAGCCACTGGACGTGCGTGCACGTGACCTTGACGCTGTCACCCGGCTCGAGGCGGATCGGCGACACCGGTCGCCCACCCTGGTCGTCGAAGTCCCACACGTCGATGTCGAGGATGGTCTGCGCGCGTGCGGTGTCGGGGTTCACCTCGATCGAGATCTCGCGACCCAGGAGATGCATGTGGCCGGCCACCCCGTGGATCGTCAGGGGCTCCTGCACCGTGCGCACGCAGGACTGGACCTCACCCGGCGTCGGGACCGTGTTGCAGAGGATGTGCAGAGCGTTGGCGGTGTTGCCGTCGGCCCCGAAGCGCTCCTGGACGTCGGCCACCGCAGCGGAGCGACCACACATCTCCCCGAGGGCGTACTCCTCGCGGCACGGCAGCTCCACCGGCGCGGGCAGCAGCATCGTGCTCAACGCCTCGTAGGGCCGCTTGCCCGGGGCGAGCCGCAGCTGGGCGGCACTGGTGTCGGGCTCCTGGCCGGCCAGCAGGTTGTAGTGGACCTGCATCACCACGCGGCTGCCCTTCGCGAGCCTGGTGCCGAAGCCGGGCTTGACGACCGACTCCTCGCCGCCGGGCGCCCACGCGCCGATCCACGCAGCGTCGTCGACGTCCTGGAACCGGTCGAGGCCGGTGCCACCGAAGCAGGTCCACCCCTCGCCCTCCTCGGCGGCGTCCTTCGCCTCGGCCGCCGCGACCTGCTCCGGCGGGACCTTGAAGAGGATGACGTGGTGCACGACCTCGGGGTTGCCCGGCAGCACCTGCGTGCCCGTGAGCCACGCGTCGCGCTCGAGGCCCGGGTCGAGCAGGAAGCACCGGTAGTCGTCGGTGCCGGCGCCGTAGGGCGCCGACGGTGTGTAGCTGCCGGGCATCGCGATCGTCGTACGCGTCTCACCGGCACGCAGCGGCTTCGACCTCGCGGGCTCCGCGTCGTGGCCGCCACCGTGCCCCCCGGCCGCCTGCTCGGCCTCCTCCGCCGCCGGCACGGGCGGCTCGACCGGCTGGGTGGCGCTGCGCTCGGCGCTGGCGTCGGCCTCGGCGCCGGGGTCCGTGCCGCCGCAGGCGGACAGGGTGAGGAGCGCGGATGCGAGGAGCGCTCCGAGGACGGTGCGGGTGCGGGTCATGGAGGTCTCAGATCAGGGACTCGGTCATGCCGGGCGCCTGCCCGAGCACGTGGAAGTGGGTGTGGAAGACGGTCTGACCGGCCCCGGCGCCCGTGTTGGCGACGAGACGGTAGTCGTCGACGCCGGCGGCCCGAGCCACCTCGTCGGCCAGCGCCACGGCGTGGCCCACGCTGGCGGGGTCTGCTGCGGCCGACGCGGCGGCGTACTCGTGGTGGTCGAGCGGCAGGACGAGGACGTGGAAGGGCGCCTGGGGGTTGAGGTCCTTGATCGCGATCGCGTGCTCGGTGCGACCGAGCACGTCGGCGGGGATGTCGCCCGCGACGATCTTGCAGAAGACGCAGTCGTCGGAGGTCACGCTCATCCCACCAGCCTAGGGTCTGCGGACGCGGCGTGTAACCGGATGACCGACCCGCTCGTCCAACTACCGTGAGCGACATGACCTTCCCCACCACCCCGGCCCGACGCGTACGCCGCTGGACAGGCGCGGGCGCTCTGGCGCTGGCTGCCACGCTCGTGCTGACCGGCTGCACCGGTGACGGGCAGCGCCCGGTGTCCGACGAGACCAGCGAGCCGACCGGCACCGCCAGCCCCGAGCCCACGGAGGAGCCGATCGCGGAGCCGACGGGCGAACCGACGACGGACCCCACGACCTCCCCCGACAGCACGGTCGTGCCGCTCTACTTCGCCGGTGACGGGCCTGCCGGCACGGCGCTGTTCCGGGAGTTCCGGCGCGTCGAGGGCGACCCGCTGACCGAGGCCGCGCGCATCATCGCCGGTGGCGACGAGCCGGGCGACCCCGACTACCGCACGCTCTGGCCCCTGGTCGAGATCACCTCGGTGCAGGCGACCGACGGTGTGCTGCTCGTCGACATCCCGTCCGACGGCTTCACCGAGCGCCCCGACGGCATGTCCAGGCGGGATGCTCGGCTGGCGCTCCAGCAGCTCGTCTACACGCTCCAGGGCGTCCAGCAGGAGCGGGTGCCGGTGCAGATCCGGCGCGAGGGCGATGCTCCGCTCTTCGGACTCCCCACCACGACGCCGTACGAGGCGGGCAACGCGCTGCGCACGCTCAACCTGGTCAACATCACGTCTCCTGCCGAGGGCGACGCCGTCACCGGCGACACGCTGACGGTGACCGGCGTGGCGAACTCCTTCGAGGCCAGCGGACCGTGCCGCCTGCTGCAGGACGGGCAGGAGATCGCGCTCGAGGCCTATCAGTCCGAGGGCTGGATGGAGGAGCGGCTCTTCCCGTTCGAGGTCGACCTCCCGCTCGACGGCGTCACCGGCGAGGTCGTCGTGCAGTGCGAGACCGACGACCCGAGCGGCGGCACGGAGGGCAACGGCCCGGCCGTCGACACCAAGACCGTCACCGTGCGGTAGGCGTCGGACCGCGCTAGGACCAGCGGGCGGTGCGGCTCAGCAGCGCCGCCACCGCGACGACGCCGGCGGTGGACGTGCGCAGCACCTCCGCGCCCAGGCGTACGGACACCGCGCCCGCCGCGACCAGGGCCTCCAGCTCCTCGGGCGCGATCCCGCCCTCGGGGCCGACGACGACCACGATCCGCCCGGAGGCGGGTACGTCGACGACGCTGAGCGGGGCGCTCGCGTCCTCGTGCAGCACGACGGCGAGGTCCGCCTCGGCCACGAGCGCGGCAACGTCGGCGGTGGAGGCCAGCGGCGTGACCGTGGGCAGCCACGAGCGCCTCGACTGCTTGGCGGCCTCGCGGGCGGTCGCCTGCCACCTGGCGTGCGACTTCGTGGCCCGCTCGCCCTTCCAGACCGCCACCGAGCGCGACGCCGCCCACGGCACGACGCGGTCGACGCCGACCTCGGTGAGCACCTCGACGGCGAGCTCGCCGCGCTCACCCTTGGGCAGCGCCTGCACCACGGTGACGGCCGGCTCGGGACGCGGGACGACGTCGACGGACCGCACCGAGACCGCGAAGACCCGCTTGCCCGTGGAGGTGATGGCTCCGGTGACCGAGGTCCCGAGGCCGTCGGTCAGCACGACGTGCTCACCCTCGCGCAGGCGGCGTACGGCGACGGCGTGGTGGGCCTCGTCGCCGCTCACCTCCACGACGGAGCCGACCGACACGTCGGCCAGCGACTCGACGAGGTGGACCGGCAGGGACACGGCTCAGCCCTGGAAGGCGTCGCGGAGCCGGCCGAACATCCCCCTGGTCGGGGCCTCGTTCTGACCGTCCGGCGACTCCTCGCCGCGGATGGCGGCGAGCTCGCGCAGGAGCTCCTCCTGGCGCGGGTCGAGCCGCGTCGGGGTGTCGACCTTGATGCTGACCACGAGGTCGCCGCGGCCACCGCGCAGGCTCGGCACGCCGAAGCCGCGGATCACCTGCTCGCTCCCCGACTGGGTGCCGGGGCGGACGTCGAGGTCGTACGTCGTGACCGGCTTCTCCTCGTCGGGGGTCTCCGCCGTCGACGTCAGGTCGGCCTCGAGCAGCGGCAGCGTGAGATGCGTGCCGAGCGCGGCGGCCGTCATCGGGAGCGAGATCGTGGTGTGGAGGTCGTTGCCGTGACGGGTGAAGGTCTTGTGCGGCTCGACGTGGATCTCGACGTAGAGGTCGCCGGCGGGACCGCCGCCGGGGCCGACCTCCCCCTGGCCGGTGAGCTGGACGCGGGTGCCGTGGTCGACGCCGGCGGGGATCTTCACCGTCAGCGTGCGGCGCGAGCGGACCCGACCGTCGCCGGAGCACTCGCGGCACGGGTCGGGGATGACCGAGCCGAAGCCGCGGCACGCCGCGCAGGGACGCAGCGTCCGGATCTCGCCGAGGAAGGAGCGCTGCACGACCGCGACCTCTCCCTGGCCGTGGCAGGTCTCGCAGGCGACGGGCTTCGTGCCGGGCGCAGTGCCCTCGCCGTCGCAGGTCTCGCACGTGAGGGCCGTGTCGACCTTGAGGTCGCGGGTGACGCCGAAGGCGGCCTCGGCGAGCGTGACGTCGAGGCGGATGAGGGCGTCCTGGCCGCGGCGGGCACGCGAGCGAGGGCCGCGCGACTGACCGCCGCCGGGCGCGCCGCCACCGAAGAACGCGTCCATGATGTCGGTGAAGCTGAAGCCCTGGCCGGCACCGCCGAAGCCCTGGCTGAAGGCGTCGCCGCCACGGTCGTAGGCCTGCCGCTTGCCGGGGTCGCTCAGCACCTCGTAGGCGCGCGAGACGTCCTTGAACCGCTCCTGCGTCTCCGGGTCGGGGTTGACGTCGGGGTGCAGCTGGCGGGCCAGCCTGCGGTAGGCCTTCTTGATCTCGTCGGCGCTGGCGTCACGCGAGACGCCGAGGATCTCGTAGGGGTCCTGGGTCACTGGTTTCCTTCATCGAGGATCCGCGAGACGTAGCGCGCGACCGCGCGCACGGCTGCCATGGATCCGGGGTAGTCCATCCGGGTGGGTCCGACCACGCCGAGGGAGCCGAGGTGGAACTCCTGCGGTCCGTAGCCGGTGGCCACGACGCTGGTCGCGGCGAGCTCTGAGTAGGGGCCTTCGTGCCCGATGCGCACGGTGAGGGCGTCGACGCCCGACTCCCCCAGCAGCTTGAGCAGCACAACGTGCTCCTCGAGCGCCTCGAGCAGGGGGCGTACGGCGGTGTCGAAGTCGCCGTAGCGGGCGAGGTTGGCGGTGCCGCTGACCGCGACGCGCTCGTCGCTGCGGTGGTCGGACATCGCCTCCGCCAGCACGCCGACGACGGCGCGCGCGGTGTCGACCTGCTCGGGGCGCACGGCCTCGGGCAGCTCGCCCAGCGCGGCGGCGGCCGCCGCGATCTGCACGCCGGCAGACGCCTGGTTGACCGCGACTCGCAGCTCGGCCAGGTCGGTGTCGACGACCGGTGCGTCGAGCTCGACGAGGCGCTGCTCGACCCGGCCGGTGCTGAGGATCAGGATCACCATCACCCGGGTCGGGGTGAGCGCGACGAGCTCGACGTGGCGCACGGTCGAGCGGGAGAGCGTGGGGTACTGGACGATGGCGACCTGGCGGGTCAGCTGGCTCAGCAGCCGCACCGACTTCTGCACCACGTCGTCGAGGTCGACCGCGCCGTCGAGCAGCGTGGAGATGGCGCGGCGCTCGGCCACGCTCATCGGCTTGAGGGTGGCGAGCCTGTCGACGAAGAGCCGGTAGCCCTTGTCGGTGGGAACCCGGCCCGCGCTCGTGTGGGGCTGGTGGATGTAGCCCTCGTCCTCCAGCGCTGCCATGTCGTTGCGCACCGTGGCCGGCGAGACGCCCAGTCCGTGGCGCTCGACGAGGGCCTTGGAACCCACCGGCTCCTCGGTCGCGACGTAGTCCTCCACGATGGCGCGCAGCACGTCGAGCTTGCGGTCGTCGACCACGTCCGCCCTCCTCGCTGGCACTCGTCAAACCGGAGTGCCAACTCTACTAGCAGCCCGTAGTGTCGCGGACATGCCCGACGACACCCCGCGGTTCGAGGAAGTGGCGCCCCGCGTGTGGGTGGCGCACTACGACTGGATGCACGTCAACATCACGCTCGTCGGCGGCTCGGACGGCCTGGTGATGGTCGACTCCCACGGGTCCGCCGCACAGGCGCGGATCGTGGCCGACGACGTACGCCGCCTCGGCGCCGGCCCGCTCACCGCGCTGGTCAACACCCACGAGCACTGGGACCACCACTTCGGCAACGCGACCATGGTCGAGCAGTTCGGCGAGATGCCGGTCCACGCCACCGAGTGGGCCCGCGACCACGTCGAGGAGTCCGCGCAGCGCACGTTCGAGGACTTCGAGCAGCGCGTCGACGACCCGCGGCGCGAGGAGGTCCTCGCCACCACGCTCCACCTGCCCGACCGCACCTTCTCGTCCGCCGTCCAGCTCGACCTCGGCGACCGGGCCGTCGAGCTGATCCACCCCGGCCGGGGTCACACCGCCGGGGACCTCGTGGTCCGTGTGCCGGACGCCGACGTCATCGTCGGCGGCGACCTGGTCGAGGAGTCCGACCCGCCCTTCATCGGCGACGACTCCTGGCCACTCGAGTGGCCAGGGACCCTCGACCTCGTCGTCGGGCTGATGACCGACGACACCATCGTGGTGCCCGGCCACGGCAAGGTGGTGGACAAGGACTTCGTCCAGGACCAGCGCATCGAGCTCGGGATCATCGCCGAGACGATCCGCGACCTCGCCTCGCGCGGCGTGCCCGAGTCGCAGGCCCTCGACGTCGGCGAGTGGCCGTGGGAGCGTGAGCGGCTCGTGAGCGCCGTGCGTCTGGGCTACGCGCACCTGCCGCGCGGGCAGAAGCGCCTCCCGATGGCGTGAGCCCACCCTCCGGGGGCTGGTCCCGCGGCTCGGGGGCCAGTAGGACTGACGGCATGAGCGACCACAGCGAGACCCCGACCGACCCCACCGCCTCCACCGAGAGCCCCACCGCCGGCAGCGGCACCAGCCCGGCCGACTCCGACCACGAGGGCGCCACGGCGTCCCCCGACGACGCGACCCTGGGCGGAATCTCCGACGACCAGCTGCCCGAGGACCTCCAGCCGGGCGAGGACAACCCTCTCGCCGAGCCGCTGGACCCGGACGCGGAGGAGACCAAGAGCCGCGAGGAGCTGGAGATGGACGCCACGCAGGACGAGGACGAAGCCATCGCCGGCGGCGACGAGGGCGGCGAAGGGTCCCAGGGCGCCGGCATCTCGCAGGGCTGACTCCCCGGCGCTGCCGTCTTCTGCTCTGCACGGCGTGGCCTCCCCCGATGCGGGCCCTAGGTCCATAACGTGGTCCGGTGCCTCTCGATCGCTACGGAACCGACGTCCTGTCCACCGACTGGCGCGCCCCGAAGAACGGCCGCGCCGTCGAGGTCCCGACCGAGCTGGGCATGGTCGTCGAGGAGGTCACCACCGACTGGTGCGGCGAGGTGGTCGCCGTCGACCGCGACATCGACACCCTCACGCTGGAGGACCGGCGCGGCAAGCGGCGTACGTTCCCCCTGGGTCCGGGCTTCCTGCTCGAGGGCAGGCCGGTGATCCTCACCCGGCCCGTCCGCGGCAGCGCCCCCGCCGCCCCGACCCGTACGGCGTCCGGGTCCGTCGCGGTCCACGGCGCCAAGGCCCGGGTCGCACGCGCCAGCCGCATCTTCGTCGAGGGCCGCCACGACGCCGAGCTGGTCGAGAAGGTGTGGGGTGACGACCTGCGCATCGAGGGCGTCGTGGTCGAGTACCTCGGCGGAGTCGACGACCTCGCCGACCACCTGCGCGACTTCGGGCCGGGGCCGCAGCGACGGGTCGGCGTGCTCGTGGACCACCTCGTCCCGGGCTCGAAGGAAGCCCGGATCGCGCAGGGCATCGCGAGGTCGCCCGTCGGCAAGCACGTCCTGGTGGTCGGCCACCCGTTCATCGACGTCTGGCAGGCGGTCAAGCCCGAGCGCCTCGGCATCCCGCGCTGGCCCGCCGTACCCAAGGGCATCGACTGGAAGACCGGCACGTGCCAGCAGCTCGGCTGGCCGCACCGCAACCAGGCCGACATCGCGCGGGCGTGGAAGCACATCCTGGGCCGCGTGACGTCGTACGCCGACCTCGAGCCCGCGCTCCTCGGGCGGGTCGAGGAGCTCATCGACTTCACGACGCAGCCCTGAGGGTCCGAGGTTCCATATCGAAGCTGGAGCCTCACCCCCGATGCTTCGGGGTGGAGGCTCCACTTTCCCCGGGTACCCGGGGAAAGCAACCGATGGGGCGAGCCACCAGGACGACGAGCGCCGATGGGCCTCAGTCGACGAGGTCGCGCACCACGGCGTCGGCGAGGAGCCGGCCACGGGCGGTCAGCACGAGCCGCTCGGTGGCGAGCTCGACGAGGCCGTCCGCCACGAGGCGGGCGACCTGGGCACGCCCGGTGGCCTCGAGCGCGGTGACCGGGAGGCCGTCCACGAGACGGATCTCGAGCAGCACGCGCTCCACCCGCTGGTCGCGGTAGCCGAGCACCTCGCGCGCGAGCGCCGGTGAGACGCCGCGCGCCAGGCGATCGGCGTACGCCGTGGGGTGCTTGACGTTCCACCAGCGGGTGCCGCCGACGTGGGAGTGCGCACCGGGGCCGACGCCCCACCAGTGCCCGCCAGTCCAGTAGAGCATGTTGTGCCGGCAGCGGTGCTGGGGCGACGTGGCCCAGTTGGACACCTCGTACCACGCGAGCCCGGCGGCGCCGAAGCGCTCGTCGGCGAGCTGGTACTTGTCGGCGAGGTCGTCCTCGTCGGGCATCGGCAGCTCGCCGCGCTTGACCTGCCTGGCCAGCGCGGTGCCGTCCTCGACGATGAGCGAGTAGGCCGAGACGTGGTCCGGCTCGCACGCCAGCGCCGCCTCGACGGACGTCTCCCAGTCCGCGAGCGACTCCCCCGGCGTGCCGTAGATGAGGTCGAGGCTGATGTCGTCGAAGCCCGCCTGCCGCGCCCAGTCGACGGCCGCCGGCACCCGCATCGGGTCGTGGGTGCGGTCGAGGGTGCGCAGGACGTGGTCGACGGCCGACTGCATGCCGAAGCTGATGCGGTTGAAGCCCGCGGTCCGCAGCTCCTCGAGGTCCCACGCGGCGACGCTGTCGGGGTTGGCCTCGGTGGTGATCTCCACACCGTCGGCCAGACCGAACTCGGCGGCCGCGCTGGCCACGATCGCGCCGAGGTCGGCGGGCTTCAGCAGCGTCGGCGTGCCGCCGCCGAAGAAGATCGTCTCGATCTCGACGTCGCGGTGGCCCAGCACCTGGCGGGCGAAGCGGATCTCGCGGATGGCCGCCTCCGCGTACGACGACCGGCTGGCGCCGACCTCGTCACCGAGCTCGTGGGCGGTGTAGGTGTTGAAGTCGCAGTAGCCGCAGCGCACGCTGCAGAACGGGACGTGGACGTAGAGGCCGAAGGGCTTGCGGCCGAGCTCGGCCCATGCCTCGTCGGGCAGCAGGCCGTCCTCGGGTGCGACGTCGCCGTCGGGTTGCGCGGGGGGCACGCCGGTATCCAACCACGCCACAGACGCCGAACGGGTGCCAGTGGTCTCCCACCGGCACCCGTTCGCGGACGACGTGTCAGGCGTACATCTCGTCGATGAGTGCCTGGTGGTTGACCTGGACGACGTTGCGCTTGACCTTCATCGAGGGGGTCAGCTCGCCCGACTCGACCGAGAGGTCGTGGTCGAGGAGCTTCCACTTCTTGATGGTCTCCCACCGGTTGAGGTGGCTGTTGAGCTCGTCGACGTAGCCGGCGACCATCGCGTGGACGGCCTCGGACTGGACGATCTCCGTGTAGGACGCACCGCTCATGCCGTTGGCCTCGGCCCAGCCCGTCATCGCGTCGGGGTCGAGGGTCACGAGGGCGACGCAGTAGTTGCGGTCCTCGCCGAACACCATGAACTGGCTGGCGTAGGGGCACACGGCCTTGAACTTCGACTCGATCGCCGGGGGGGCGATGTACTTGCCGCCGGAGGTCTTGAAGAGCTCCTTGATCCGGCCGGTGATGACCAGGTGGCCGTCCTCGTCCAGCGCACCCTTGTCACCGGTGTGCAGCCAGCCGTCGCTGGTGAGCGTCCGCGACGTCTCCTCGGGGAGGTTGTGGTAGCCGTCCATGACGCCGGGGCCCTTGATCATGACCTCGTCGTTGTCGCCGAGCTTCACCTCGCTGCCCGGGAAGACCGGCCCGACCGTGCCGAACTTGTTGCGGTCGGGGTGGTTCACGAACGATCCGGCCGAGGTCTCGGTCAGGCCGTAGCCCTCGAGGATGGTGATGCCGGCCGCCCCGAACCACTCGGCGATGTCGCGGTTGAGCGCAGCGGCACCGGAGATGAAGAAGCGGACGCGTCCGCCGAACCGGTCGCGGACCTTGCTGAAGACGAGCTTGTCGAACAGGCCGTGCTTGACCTTGAGCCCGATCGGCACGGCCTTGCCCTCGCGCTTGAGGCGCTCGACCTCGAGGCCGGTGGCGAAGGCGGCCTTGAAGAGCTTCTCCTTCGCACCGCCCTCGGCGGCCTGCATGGTGACGATGCGGCCGTGGGCCTTCTCGAAGATGCGAGGCGCAGCACCCATGAACGTGGGCTTCACGACGCCCAGGTTGTCGACGATCTTGTCGACCCGGCCGTCGATCGCGGCGGCGAAGCCGCACGCCATCTGCGTCGACATGAGCACCTTGCCGAACGAGTGGGCCATCGGCAGCCAGCGGAACTCCAGGTCGGTCTCGGACAGGATCCCCTGCGCGCGGATGGCCTCTCCCTCGTAGACCCACGACGAGTGGCGCAGGCGCACGCCCTTGGGGCGACCGGTCGTGCCGGAGGTGTAGATGAGGGTCGCGAGCTGGTCGGGAGCGATCGAGGCCGACGTCGTACGCACGATGTCGGGCTGCTCGGCGAGCTTCTGCGCGCCCATCGCGGCCAGGTCGTCGAGCGAGATCACCCAGTCCCCGTCGGCCTTGCCCTCGAAGGTGACGACCTTGCTGACGTGGGGCAGCTCGGCGCGGTGCGCGACGAGCTTGGCGAGCTGCTCGTCGTCCTCGGCGAACACGACGCGGCTCTCGGAGTCGCCGAGGATGTAGACGGTGTCCTCGGCGTTGGTGGTCGGGTAGACCGTCGTGGTGGCACCGGCGGCACACATGATGGCCAGGTCGGCGAGGATCCACTCGTAGCGGGTGCCGGAGGCGATGCCGACACGCTGCTCGGGCTGGACACCCAGCGCGATCAGGCCCGCGGCGAGAGCCTCGACCTTGTCTCCTGCCTGCTTCCAGGTGACCGACTCCCACGCCTCGCCGCGCGGGAACCGGAAGGCCTCCGCGTCGGGGGTCGCGGTGACGCGGTCGAAGAACTGGACGGCCACGTTGGGCGGCATCGTGTCGAGGAAGGTCGTGTCGATCGTGGTCGGCATCTGTTACCTACTCATTCGTCTGTGCGTGACGCGGCAGCGTCACGCAGCGGGGCGTGCTGGGCTGACTTGGCTGTAACCTAGATCACTGTGTTTACCGAGCGGTAGCAAACACCCGCAATTGTCCGGACCTTGGCCACCGATTGCGACCTCCGACCTCTCCGTCAGGTCCCGGGGGTCAGTCCTGGACGGCCTTGGTGACCGCGACGCACCGCGTGATCCACTCCTGCTCGTCGCCGGTGAGCCGGCGGTCGGCCCGTCGGGCGTCCTGCACCGTCCACCCCGCGTTGAGCACCATCCGCACCACCACCCAGTCCCGGGCCCGGTCCTCGTCGAGGCCGCCAGCGTCGACCACTGCGTGGAAGCGACGCCGCAGGCCGTCGCGCACCGAGCCGACGGCGCCCGGCCCGCTCAGCTCCTCCATCCGGTTCCAGAGCATGGGCGCCGGCTCGTAGTGCGGGTCGCCCGCCATCGGCTTGGGGTCGATGGCCACCCACTCGCCCGCCGCGTCTGCCATGACGTTGGCGTAGTGGAGGTCGCCGTGCACGACGACCGGGGCCGGAGCGTCCGCCAGCAGCGCCGGTCCGAGGGCCAGGGCCTGCTCGACGTAGCGCCGCGGGACCGGCGCGTCGCGCCCGAGCCCGTCGAGGTCGCGCAACCACCGCTCGACGTACGACTCCACGCGCGCCAGCTGCGGCAGGGCCGGGATGTGGAGGAGGCCGTAGAGGTCGCCGACCACCTCGCACGCCTCGACGTCCCACGTGTCGGCCAGGTCGGGGCCGGGCAGCCACGCGAGGAGCAGGGCGCGCCGCCGCGGGTCGGCGCGCAGGAGGCGTACGGCGCCCCGTCCGCCCCAGTGCTGCAGCGCCAGTGCCTCATGGCACGACTCGTCGTCGCCGTCGAAGGTGATCTTGAGTGCTCCTGCGATGCCGTCGGTGTCGGTGACCGGCAGCACCAGGGAGCAGTAGCCGTGCAGCGGCGCGGCGCTCGGCGTGAGCCGCCACTGCGCCACGAGCTCCTCGGCCAGGCGCGGCAGCCGGTCCAGCCAGCGCGCCCAGTCCTCCCCCCGCTCCCGCTGGGACAGCAGTCCTGCGGGAACGGGGAGAGGCATGCGGTGAGCCTAGGCAGGTGCCCCGCTACTTCACCCGCTGGATCTCGCCGCTGGCGATCTTGGCGCGGTACTGGGCGAGCTCCTTCCTCAGGACCCGGGCCAGGATGTAGAGGCCGATGACGTTGGGCACCGACATCAAGAAGATGGCGGCGTCGGAGAAGCCCAGCACGGAGTCGAGAGCCGTCACCGCGCCCAGCACGGTGAAGATGCAGAAGACAACCTTGTAGACGTTCTCCGCGACCTGGTTGTCACCGAAGAGGTAGCCGGTCGCCTTCATGCCGTAGTAGGACCACGAGATCATCGTGGAGAACGCGAACAGGATGACCGCGATCGCCAGGACGTTGGGGAACCACGGCACGACCGTCTCGAAGGCCGACGAGGTCAGCGCGACGCCCTCGACGCCCTCCCCGTCCTCCCACACGCCGCTGATGACGATCGTGAGCGCCGTCATCGTGCAGATCACGATGGTGTCGATGAACGGCTCGAGCAGCGCCACGTGGCCCTCGGTCGAGGGCTCGTTGGTCTTGACGGCCGAGTGGGCGATCGAGGCGGACCCGATGCCGGCCTCGTTCGAGAAGGCGGCACGCTGGAACCCGCCGATGAGCACGCCGACGACGCCGCCGGTGATGCCCTCGGGGCTGAAGGCCCCCGAGACGATGTCCCCGAACGCGCCGGGCACCTTCTCGAGGTTGCCCAGGATCACCACGAGGCACGCCAGCAGGTAGAGGGCGGCCATGAACGGCACGACCTTCTCGGTCACCCGGGCGATGGACTTGATGCCGCCGATGATGACGAGACCGACGGCCAGCGCGAACGCGATGCCGATGACCCAGGTCAGGGTGGTGTTGCCCTCGTTGTCGGTCACCGACAGGATCTGCGCGGTCGCCTGGTTGGCCTGGAACATGTTGCCGCCGCCCAGGGAGCCGAAGATGCAGAACACCGCGAACGCGGCCGCGAGGACCTTGCCGAGACCGGCCAGACCGAGACCGGCCAGACCATCTCGCAGGTAGTACATCGGACCGCCCGAGACCGTGCCGTCGGCGTGCTCCTTGCGGTACTTCACACCGAGCGTGCACTCGGCCAGCTTGGTGCTCATGCCGAGGAAGCCCGCCAGGATCATCCAGAAGGTCGCGCCGGGACCGCCCAGCGTGATCGCCACCGCGACACCGGCGATGTTGCCGAGCCCGACGGTTCCCGACACCGCGGTCGCGAGGGCCTGGAAGTGTGACACCTCCCCCGCGTCCTCCGGCTTGGAGTAGCGCCCGCGCACCAGGTTGATCGCATGCGCGAAACCTCGGATGTTGAGGAAGCCGAGGTAGAAGGTGAAGAACACCGCGGCCACGATCAGCCACACGACGATCGGCAGGATGTCGACGCCGCCGATGTTGATCGGGTAGAAGACGATCTCGGTGATCTTGTTGAGGATCCGGTCGAAGAAGGGCTCGTCCTCCATCACGGCACCACCGTCACGGGGATGGTGCTCTCGTGCACGAGGTGGCCGGGGATCGAGCCGAACAGGGCGCGCTTCACGCGACTGTCGCCGGTCCGGCCGACGATGATCGCCGTGGCGTCGAAGTCCCGGGCCAGCTCCACCAGCGTGTCGACCGGGTCACCGTGCCGGACGAGGGGGGTCACCTTGCAGGGGGAGGACGAGGCGGCGGCGACCGCAGGCTCGATGATCTGCGAGGTGGCCGCCTTGATCTCCGCCTTCTTCTGCTCCCCTCGCGACTCGTTCTCGGAGGGGGTGTTGAAGGAGTAGGGCGACCACGGGATGACGTGGACCACCACCAGGTCCACCTTCTGCACCTGGGCCAGGCTGACGGCGTAGTCGACCGCCCTCTTGCTCGGATCACTGCCGTCGATGCCGACGATCACTGTTGTGGCCATTTCGTCGCTCTCTTCCACCGCTCGCGGGTCGGGGACGCTGTGCACGTGACCCGTGCACCGTATCGCCATGTGTGACCTGGCGCACATGGCGTGTGCGAGGCTTGTCCCCATGAGCGAGCGCCAGCAGCCCTGGTCCGACGAGGCCGCCGCGCACGGTCGGGTCCTGGTCCTGAGCGACAACCCCATCTCCCGCGCCATCACCTCGATCGCGACCGCCGTGGGGCGCGAGGTGCACGTCGAGCCTGCCGACGACGGCGGACCCGGACTGCACCCGCAGGCCGGTGACGCCGTGGTCCTCTGCGACCACGACGCCCCCGACGCACCGAGCGTGCTGCGAGCCGCACTGGCCTCACCGGCGGCGTACGTCGCGATGATGGCGAGCCGGCAGCGCGCCGTGTCCCTCCTCGACGAGCTCGTGGAGGAGGGCGTCGACGTGGCTGCCCTGCACGTCCCGGCGGGGCACGACCTCGGCGGCAAGGGCCCGGGTGAGATCGCCCTGTCCGTGGTGGCGGAGATCGTGGCCGAGTCCTACGGCCGTCCCGGCGGACCGATGCGCGACTGAGCGTGGCCGACACGTGGGAGGAGCTGGCCTCCGCGACCCTCGCGCGCCAGTTCCCCGGCCCCGGCCCGACCACCGGCGTCGCGGAGCAGCTGGCCCGGATCGGGCCCGTCCAGTCGCAGACCGCCCGCTCCCCCTATCTCGCGCTCGCCGCCCGGTTCCCGGGCACCAGCCGCGCCGAGGTCACCGAGGCCTACGAGTCCGGTGCCGTGGTGCGTGGGAGCACCATCCGCGGCACCGTGCACACGACCACCCCGCAGGCGTACGCGGTCCTCGGAGCGGCCACCCGGGTCGGACAGCGCACCTCGTGGCAGCGGATGCTGCGGCTCGAGCACGGGACGGTCGAGGGTCTGTGGCAGGCCACCGAGGACTTCGCGTCGACGTGGCGAAGCCCCGACGACCTGCGCGACCACCTGCACCGGTGGCTGGTCGAGCACGAGGGCCGTGACGTCGTCACCGGCGGGCCGGGTGGTCGCTACCTCGCCTTCGGCCACGGCGGCCTCGTACGCCGTCCGCTGAACGGCGACTGGGCGGGCCAGGGCGCGCCGGAGTACCGCACCCTCTCGGGCAGCACGGACGCGTCGGTCGGCGACGTGGTCGAGCTCCACCTGCGCAGCCACGGACCCGCTTCGCGCCACGACCTCGCGTGGTGGTCGGGGATGGGGCTGCGGGTGGTCGACGAGCTCGTCGCCGACCTCGACGCCCGGGTGGGGCTGGGCCGGGTCGAGGGTCCGGACGGACGCACCTACCTCGACGTGCCGGACCCGCCCACGCCGCGCGCACTGGACGGCGTACGCCTGCTGCCGGAGTTCGACGCGCTGATGTGCGCCTACGAGCCGGCGGGACGAGAGCGGTTCGCCGAGCCCGCGCACCTCAGGCGCCTCTGGAGCGCGTCCAACGGCCTCGTGCTGCCACCCCTGCTCGTGGACGGCCGGATCACCGGCTGGTGGCGAGCGTCCGGATCGGCGAGGCATCGTCCCTTGGAGGTGGTGTGGTTCGCCGGGACCCGGCGGCCCCGGACGGCGGAGCTCGACGAGCCGGTGGCCGCGCTCGAGGCGGCACTCGGCATCACCATCACGGACCTCTCGCTCACCCGCGAGACGGTGTGACGGCACCTGGCTGGTCGCGCAGGAACTCCCCGGGCGTCATCCCGGTCACCGTGCGGAAGTCGTGCGTGAAGTGCGCCTGGTCGGTGTAGCCGAGCGTGGCGGCCATGTCGGCCAGGCCGGTCGTCCGCGCCTTCAGCGCCTCGACCGCGTCGTGCAGCCGACGGCGCTGGACCAGCCACTTCGGGCTCAGGCCGAGTCGCTGCTCGACCAGGCGCTGGAGGCTCCGCTCGGTCAGCCCGACCTCGCGTGCCACGTCGGACACCCGCGTCGCGTCCGGGTGGTCGCGCAACCAGGTGACGAGCTCGTTGACCCGCATGCCCTGCTCGTCGACCGGCAGGTGCGTCGCCAACCACTGCTCGGTGACCTCGATCGCGGCGGCGTGTGCGTCGGGATCGTCCGGGTCCGACGCCATCGCCGTCCTCACCCGGCCGACGAGGTCGGCGTGGTCGGGCGCGAGCACTGTGTCGAGGTCGACCCAGCGGTCGGTCACGGTGGCGACCGACCGCCCCAGCAGGAG
Organism: Nocardioides furvisabuli; assembly: GCF_021083185.1. Taxonomy (GTDB): domain Bacteria; phylum Actinomycetota; class Actinomycetes; order Propionibacteriales; family Nocardioidaceae; genus Nocardioides; species Nocardioides furvisabuli. Next base: position 68,679 of record NZ_JAIGQB010000009.1, read on the forward strand.
ACGCCCCGCGCCAGGGGTGAGCATGGTGCCGACCGCCCAGCCGTCACCCTCGAGCGTCACGCTCGAGCGTCCCCGCGCGACGCCGTAGAAACGGGCATAGGTGTTGCTGACGACCACGAGGCACACGGGGTGCTGGAGGGTGCTCTGGGTGGACGGCTCGGCCAGCGACCAGACCGGGATCCAGAAACGGTCCACCAGGTCCGTGAGATGGCTGCTCGGGGCGTAGCGGTGGATGGGCGGCGAGGGGCGGCTCACACCCGTGAGATGGGCCCGGTCCACGGGATCGACCCTCCGGGCCCCACGCGTGTTCGGCATGTGTCGGATTATCACAAGAGGCACCGACGCCGTTGCTGCGAACGTGGCCCCATGACCGACACCGCACACCACTTCGTCCAGCGGGCCGACGCCTTCGCCACGATCATCGACCGGGCCCGGCCCGCGTGGGACGCACCCACCCCGTGCGCGGGGTGGACCGTGCGCGACGTCGTCGACCACGTCATCGACACCGAGCGTGAGTTCCTCGAGCGGCACGACCTCGGCCCCGACCCCTCCCCCGACCGGGACGACCCGGCCGCTGCGTGGCGCGGGCATGCCGCCGCCGTCGCAGAAGTCCTCGGCCGCGACGGTGTCGCCGAGCTCGAGTACGACGGCTACTTCGGCCGCACCACGATCGCTGCGACCATGGCTGACTTCTACGGCTGGGACCTGGTCGTCCACGGCTCCGACATCGCCCGCGCCACGGGTCGGGAGTGGTCGGTCAGCGACGAGGAGGCGGCACGCCTCCATGCCACGGCCGACGGCTGGGGTGATGCCCTCTACTCCGAGGGGGTGTGCGCCGAGGCCGTCGAGGTGGCCGACGACGCCTCGGCGTCCGACCGCCTGCTGGCCCGGCTGGGCCGGGACCCGGCCTGGCGCCCCTAGCCCAGGAGCGCGCCGCGGATCTCGGTCGCGACCATCGCCATCGTGGTGCGTGCGCGGACCGGGTCCTCGGTCAGGAAGTAGTGGTCGACGCCCGGCGTGATGTCGTGCACCACGCGCACCCCCGAGGCACGCAACCGATGGGCGTAGGCGTCGCCCTCCGCACGGAGGACGTCGTGCTCGGCGGTGAGCACCACGGCCGGGGGCAGCCCGGTCAGGTCCCGGGCCAGCAGGGGCGAGGCGTACGGCTCGCGCCGCGTCGCGGGGTCGGGGAGGTAGACGCGCCGCACCAGTCGCCGCAGCTCCGGCGAGATCATCCCGGGGTCACCGTCGCGCGGCTCCGCGGACAGGTCGAGGGCGGGGATGCCGAGCACCTGGAGCGTCGGGTCGAACGAGCCCGCGTCGCGTGCCTGCAGGGCCACCGAGGCGGCGAGGCCGCCACCGGAGCTGAAGCCGCCGACGGACACCGGTGTGCCGTCGGCGGCGAGCGCTGCGGCGACGTCGTGGGCCCGGTGCTGGGCCACGGGGTAGGCGACCCGCGGCGCGACCTCGAAGTCGACGTTGGCCACCACCACCCCCGCGACTGCGGCGACGTAGCGGCACCACCAGTCGTCCATCGCGGGATGGCGCATGAGGAAGGCCCCGCCGTGCAGGTGCACGTGGACCGGGAGCGGACCGGGTGCCGGGCGGTAGAGGTGCACCGGCACCTTGCCGTGCCGGGTCTGGATCCGCACCCGCTGCGGTGCGGGCAGGTCGCGGCCGGCGAACCTCAGGTCGTCGCCGTACGACACCGTCCACCGCGCCGTGGCGCGCATCATCTCGACCCTGAGCCGGTCACCGAGTCTCATCACGGCACCTTCGGAGCCGCGGCCCCTGCCGGATGGGTCAGGGGCGCTGGAGCGTGACGACCGCGACCGTGCAGCGGCCCCGGACCTCGCCCGGTCCGACGACGACGTCCGGGGACTCCGTCCGCGTGAGGACGTGGGCCACCTGGTCGCCCGCCAGCGGCAGGACCGAGGACCGGCCCAGCTCGAGCACGGTGACGAACGGCTCCACCGGGTCGTCGACGACCACGTCGAGCACGCGCGCCGGTCCCTCGGGGACCGACGCCACGACCACGGCGTCAGCAGGCACCGCGAACGGCCGGTGCTGCTCGAGCACGTGCGTCGCCCCCTCGACGTCGATGCCGAGGACCGGGCCGTCCACCACCGTCAGCAGGCGGCGTACGCCCGGGCGCGACGGCAGCGGCCCGTCGGCGCCGACGTCGACGAGGCAGACCACCCACGACCCGTCGTCGGCCCCGGCCAGCTCGCGCACGGCCACTACTTCTTGCCGGTCTTCTCCGTCGGCTGCGTGGTGGACAGCGCGGCGATGAAGGCCTCCGGCGGGACCTCGACGGTGCCGATGTTCTTCATCCGCTTCTTGCCGGCCTTCTGCTTCTCGAGCAGCTTGCGCTTGCGGCTGATGTCGCCGCCGTAGCACTTGGCGAGGACGTCCTTGCGGATCGCGCGGATGTTCTCGCGGGCGATCACGCGCGCACCGATGGCGGCCTGGATCGGCACCTCGAACTGCTGGCGCGGGATGAGGTCCTTGAGCTTGCCGGCCATCATCACGCCGTAGCTGTAGGCCGCGTCCTTGTGCACGATCGCCGAGAACGCGTCGACCGGCTCGCCCTGGAGCAGGATGTCGACCTTGACCAGGTCAGCGGCCTGCTCGCCGGAGCGCTCGTAGTCGAGGGAGGCATAGCCCTTGGTCCGCGACTTCAGCTGGTCGAAGAAGTCGAAGACGATCTCGCCCATCGGGAGCGTGTAGCGCATCTCGACGCGGTCCTCGGAGAGGTAGTCCATCCCCTGCAGGTTGCCGCGCTTGGTCTGGCACAGCTCCATGATCGTGCCGATGAAGTCGCTCGGGCTGAGGATGGTCGCCTTCACCACGGGCTCGCGGACCTCGGCGATCTTGCCCTCCGGGTACTCGCTCGGGTTGGTCACCGTGACGTCGGTGCCGTCCTCCATCACCACCTCGTAGACCACGTTGGGCGCGGTGGAGATGAGGTCGAGGTCGAACTCGCGCTCGAGCCGGTCGCGGGTGATCTCCATGTGGAGCAGGCCGAGGAAGCCGATGCGGAAGCCGAAGCCCAGGGCGCCGGAGGTCTCGGGCTCGAAGGTCAGCGCCGCGTCGTTGAGCTGCAGCCGCTCCAGCGCGTCGCGCAGCGTCGGGTAGTCGTCGCCGTCGATCGGGTAGAGGCCGGAGTAGACCATCGGGTTGGGGTGCTTGTAGCCCCCCAGCGCCTCGGTGGCCCCGTGGTGCTGGCTGGTGACGGTGTCGCCGACGCGCGACTGGCGTACGTCCTTCACCCCGGTGATGAGGTAGCCCACCTCGCCGACGCCGAGGTCGGCGGCCTTGACGGGCTCGGGGCTGATCACGCCGACCTCGAGCATCTCGTGCACGGCGCCGGTCGACATCATCTTGATGCGGTCGCGGTGGGTGAGCTTGCCGTCGACCACGCGGACGTAGGTGACCACGCCGCGGTAGGTGTCGTAGACGGAGTCGAAGATCAGCGCCCGCGGCGGCGCGTCGGCGTCGCCGACCGGGTGCGGGGTCTGCTTGACGATCTCGTTGAGCAGACCCGCGACGCCGACGCCGGTCTTGGCACTGACGCGCAGCACGTCCTCGGGCTCGCAGCCGACGAGGCCGGCCAGCTCGGCGGCGTACTTGTCGACCATCGCGCCGGGCAGGTCGATCTTGTTGAGCACCGGGATGATGTGGAGGTCGGCGCCCATGGCGAGGTAGAGGTTGGCCAGCGTCTGGGCCTCGATGCCCTGCGCGGCGTCGACGAGCAGGACTGCGGCCTCGCACGCCTCGAGCGAGCGGGACACCTCATAGGTGAAGTCGACGTGGCCGGGGGTGTCGATCATGTTGAGGACGTAGGTGCCGGGCTCAGCGCCCTCCTCGTTGTCGCCCGGCACGGTCCACGGCATGCGCACGGCCTGCGACTTGATCGTGATGCCGCGCTCGCGCTCGATGTCCATGCGGTCGAGGTACTGCGCCCGCGCCGCCCGCTCGTTTACCACGCCGGTGAGCTGCAGCATGCGGTCGGCCAGCGTGGACTTGCCGTGGTCGATGTGCGCGATGATGCAGAAGTTGCGGATGATCGACGGGTCGGTCGAGCCAGGCTTGGGCGCGTTCTTGAGGCTCACGGACTGCTTTCAGGGGTACGACGGCGGGGTCGGGTCATTCTTCCACGCGCTGCGAGCCTCACCGAACCGGCGCGTTAGCGTGCGCGGGTGACCTCTCGGACCGGATCGGCGCACCTGCCACTGGTGCCCGCCGCCGCGTTCGTGCTCGTGTGGTCCTCGGGCTACGTCTCCGGGCCGGCGGCGGTCGACGCCGCCGCGCCCTTCACGGTGCTGGGCTGGCGCTTCGTGCTCGCGGCGGTCCTGGCCGCAGCCCTGTCCCTGGCGCTGCGCCGGCCGACCCGGATGGACCGCGCCACCCTCGCCCGCGTCGCGGCGGTCGGGCTGGTGATGAACGCCGTGCAGTTCGGCCTGATGTACGTCGCCTTCGACCTCGGCCTCGGCGCCACTCTCGCCTCGCTCTTCCACGCCCTCAGCCCGGTCCTCACCGCGCTGCTCGCCGCCGGGCTGCTCGGGGAGCGCGTGTCGCCGCTGCAGGTCGTCGGCTTCGTCGTCGGGGTGCTCGGCGTGCTGCTGGTGCTCGGCGGTGACCTCAGCCACGCGGGCGGCGTGGCCGCGGTGCTGATCGGCTGCCTGAGCATGCTCACCCTCAGCCTCGGCACCCTCGGCCAGCGGTGGATCGGGGCCCAGCCCGACCTGCTGTGGTCGGCCACCGTCCAGTTCGCGGTGTCCGCTCCTCCGATGCTGGTGCTGGGATGGACGACCGAGGGGGCGTGGCCGGTCACCGACGCCCGCCAGGCCTTGGTGGCGGTGGTCTTCCTGGCCGTCGTCAACTCGATCGTCGGCCTGGTGCTGTTGTCGCTGCTGGTGCTGCGCGGGGGCTCGGGGGCGGCGGCGAGCCTGTTCTTCCTCAGCCCGCCGGTCACCGCCGTGCTCGCCTGGCTGGTCCTCGACGAGACCCTCTCGGCCCTCCAGCTCGTCGGCCTGGTCGTCGCGGTCGTCGGCGTGGCCGTCGCGACCCGCACCCGCCGTACGCCGGACCTCGCGCCCTCGCCCTCCCCGCCGGCGTAGTCCACCGGGAAGTGGTCGTCGGGCCGGTGTAGTCCACCGGGAAACGGTCGTCGGGCCGGCGTAGTCCACCGGGAAACGGTCGTCGGGCGACCCTCCGGGCAACCACATCCCGGTGGACTACCGCGTGGTCGGCACCCAGTAGCGCCGCTTCACCCCGCGTACGTCCTCCAGCTCGCCGCCGGCCGCCTCGATCACCCGGACGGAGCCCACGTTGTCGTCGTCACAGGTGACCAGGGCCGGGTCGATGCCCAGCTCGAGCGCCCACGGCAGGGCCGCGCGCAGCATGGCGGTGGCGTGGCCCTCACGCCGGCGCGTGGGGCGTACGTCGTAGCCGATGTGGCCACCGACGTCGAGCAGGAAGTCGTTGAGCCGGTGGCGGATCGCCAGCCGGCCGAGGTAGTGACCACCGTCCACCCACCACAGCGTCGTGCACGGCACGTGCCACTCCGGACGCGGGCTCTCCTCCAGCGCGTCGGCGCGGACCGCCTCGACGAAGGCGGCGAAGGTCTGCGGGTCGCGCCAGCCCGGAGCGTTGTGGTCGATCCACGCAGCCGTCTGACTGCGCTCCGCGCCCTCGGCGACGAACTCGTCCATGGCCTCCAGGAAGGACGCGCGGACGGAGGTGGTGGGCAGGACGAGCTCGGGCATGGGCGCCATCCTTCCCCGACGCCGGTGCGCGACGCACACGGGTTTCGTCGGTCAGGCGGCCGGGTGGGCGGATATCGGTTCGTCCTCGACAGGTCGGTGGGAGAGGATTCCGCACATGTCCCGCACCGCACCCGTCACGCCCTACCCCGTCCCGCACGACCGGACGGCCCGGCGCCTCGAGTGGCCCTTCCTCCCGCCCCACCTCCGGGCCTACATCGAGCGCAAGTGCGGCTCCCCCGTCGTCACCGCGACCTCCCAGACCAGCGGCTTCACCCCGGGCTTCGCCTCCGTGCTCGTCTGCGAGGACGGCTCGCGCCACTTCGTGAAGGCCGCGTCCGTCAAGGCGCAGCGCATGTTCGCCGACTCCTACCGCGAGGAGGCGCGCAAGCTCGCCGCACTGCCCACCGGCGTCCCGGCGCCGCGCCTGCTCTGGCACCTCGACGACGACTGGGTGGTGCTCGGCATCGAGCACGTCGCCGCACGGACCCCGCACCGCCCCTGGCGCGCGGGCGACCTCGACGCGCTCCTCGACTCCCTCGAGGTCGTCGCCGACGTGCTGACCCCAGCCCCCGCCGGCCTCGCCCTCGACACGGCCGAGGCCGACTTCGCCCCGCTGCTGGACGGCTGGGAGTCGATCCACCGCACCCGCACCGACCTGGACCCGACGCACCTCGCCGAGGCGGAGGCGCTGGCACGCCGCTACGCCGAGGTCGTCGGCGGCGACACGCTCGTCCACACCGACGTCCGCTCCGACAACGTCCTCATCGACGCCGACGGCCGCGCGCTCCTGTGCGACTGGAACTGGCCGGTGCGCGGCGCGGCGTGGTTCGACTCGCTCGCGGCGCTCATCGCTCCGCGCGGCGAGGGCATCGACGTCGACGCGGTGATCGCCGAGCGACGTCTCCTGCGCGACCTCGACGCCGAGACGCTGGACATCAACCTCGCGCTCTACGTCGGCTACTTCCTCTCCCAGTGCGAGCTGCCGGTCCCGCCGACCTCGCCGCACATCCGCGACCACCAGCGCTGGCAGGGCGAGGTGTGCTGGGACTGGCTGGCCGAGCGCCGGGGCTGGGCGTGAGCGCACCCCGCGCGGTCGGCGTACGCCTGCCGTACGCCGCCGTGCCCGCCGCGGTGCGCGCGTGGGTCGAGCACGAGCTGGGCTCCCCCGTCGTCGGCACCGCCGAGCAGGTCGGCGGCATGTCGCCGGGCTGTGCGACGCGGCTGACCTGCGCCGACGGGACCCGCGCCTTCGTCAAGACGGTCGGCTCCGAGCTCAACCCCGACACCCCCGGCCTGTTCCGCCGCGAGGTCGCGGTGCTCGAGCACCTCGGCGAGCACCCGCTGTGGGCGACCCTGCGGGCGGCGTACGACGACGGAGCCTGGGTCGCGCTGCTGATCGAGGACGTCGAGGGACGCCACCCCGACTTCAGCGACGACGCGGAGCTGCGAGCGGTCCTCGACGGGACCGACCGGCTCTCCGAGGTCCTGCAGGAGCGGGAGGTCCCGCAGTCGGTGGACCTGGCGGACATCGGCGAGCGGTTCCGGACCTGGGCGGACACGCTCGCGACCCTCGCCGACGCACCGGACTCGACACCGGTGCCCGACTGGCTGCGCACCGACCCGCACGGCTGGGCGGAGGTCCTGCGCGAGCTGGCGGCACGCCCGATGCGGCACCTCACCCACTGGGACATCCGGATCGACAACATGCTGCGCCGCCCGGGCGGCGAGATCGTCTTCCTCGACTGGGGGATGGCGGCCCGCGGCCCTGCGTGGGCCGACCCGCTGCTCGCCCGGCTCGAGCGGATGGACGCCCCGTGGTTCGACACCTCGCTCGCCACCTCCCCCGCCCTGGCCCGAGCAGGCGACGAAGCCGTCACCGCGTTCCTCGCGGGCATGGGGGCCCACCTGGCCGTACGCTCCGGGGTGGCCGTCGACGTCAACCTCCCGACGCTCAACGATTTCCGGATCCGCGAGTCGCGGCGCATGCTGGAGGCCGTCGCTCGTCGCACCGGCCGCAGGAGCGGCCGCGGCGCACGACGGATTTGGGCGCGCACGAGGCCTGACGGTAGAGTTTCTCCCTGCGTGTCCGGCGCCCGCCCCTGACCGGGGTTGCCAGGCAGCCGACAGCACCAGACTTCCATTCCAGACCAGCTCGAGCATCCGAGGATCCACACGTGGCGAACATCAAGTCCCAGATCAAGCGCAACAAGCAGAACGAGAAGGCGCGCCAGCGCAACCAGGCCGTGAAGTCGCGCCTGAAGACTGCCGTTCGCAAGTTCCGCGAGCTGTCCGAGGCTGGCGACAAGGACGCCGCCGTGGCTGCCAGCCGCGACGCCATGAAGGCCCTCGACAAGGCCGCCTCGAAGGGTGTCATCCACTCCAACCAGGCCGCCAACCGCAAGTCGTCGATCGCCAAGAAGGCCGCCTCGCTCTGAGTCGTCCCTCCACCGCAAGCACCCGCCCCCGTGGCGGGTGTTTCGCATTTCGGGCCGGTCGCGACCCTCAGCGGCTCTCGCGCAGCCCGGCCACGGTGAGGACCAGCCGCTCGAGCGTGTAGGACGCGTCGTGCGCCTGGCCCTTGATGTCGGCGTCGGCGACCGCGACCGCGCGTACGGCCGCAGCGATGCCCTCCGGCGTCCAGGCGCGCGACTGCTCGCGCACGGTCCGCACCTTCCACGGCGGCACGCCGAGGTCGCGGGCGAGGTCGGCGTCGCGCGCCCCACGGGAGGCTCCGAGGTAGCGCGCCAGGCCGCGGGCCGAAGCCGCCATCGCGGACGTCACGAGCACCCCCGGGGTCCCGGTGTCGAGCGCCCACCGCAGCTCCTCGAGCGCCAGCGCACGCTTGCCGGAGAAGGCGGCGTCGGCGACGGTGAAGGACTTGGCCTCCGCGCGACCACCGAAGTATCGCTGGACCTTCTCGACCGTCAGCTGCTCGCCGGGGTAGTCGTTGGTGAGCTGGTCGGCCGCAGCCGCCAACGAGCGCAGGTCGTGGCCGATGGCCTGCACCAGGAAGGTCGCGGCGTCCGAGGCGATCTTCGCGCCGTGCGAGGCGACCTCGGAGGTCACGAAGCCGGGCATCTCGCTGGCCTTGATCTCCTCGGACTTCACCTCGGTCACGGCAGCCAGCTTGCGCAGCTTGGTGAGCACGCCGCTGCCCTTCTGCCCGCCGGAGTGCACCAGCACGAGCGCGACGTCGTCGGCCGGGGCGGCGCAGTAGGACAGGAGGCCGTCGACGGACTCGTCGGGAAGGTCCTCCAGGCCGCGGACGACCACGCAGCGGATCGAGGAGAAGAGCGACGGCGCGGACATCTCGCCCAGCGAGGCGAGGGTGAGCTCGGAGGCCGCCGACTCGGCGAGCTCGGCCTCCGCGTCGTGGGCCCGGACGGCCTCGCGGACCGAGCCGACCGTGCGCGCGGAGAGGTATTCCTCCTTGCCCGTCACGAGGACGACGCGGCCGAGGACCTGAGCGGCGGAGGGAGTGCGAGCCATGGTGGGACCAGCCTAGTCGCGGGTGACGACACCGACCTCGCCCCGTCGCACGACCACCACGACGTCGCCGGCGAGGTCCGTACGCCACACCTCCGCACCCGCCGCCTCCAGGGCGGCGAGGACGTCGGGCGCAGGGTGCCCGTAGTCGTTGTCCTCCCCCACCGACACCAACGCCACCCGCGCCCGGAGCGAGGTCAGCCAGTCGAGGTCCTGGTGCCGGCTGCCGTGGTGGGGGACCTTGAGGACGTCGACCTCCAGGCCCGCCACGTCGCGCGCCAGCGCCGCCTGCGCCGACGGCTCGACGTCGCCGGTCAGCAGGACCAGCAGGCCACCGACCTCGGCCAGGACCACGACGCTGGCGTTGTTGGGGGCGCTCTCGCTGGGGTCCGTGCGGCCGGCCCCCGGGGGCGGCCAGACCGCCTGCAGGGTGACGTCGCCGAACCTGCGCGTGCCGCCGTACGCCGCCACGTCCGGGTCGCGCCCCGCCGCCGTCTCCACCACCTCCACCCCGGCGACCGGATCGAGCAGCCCGGTGCCCTCGACCACCCCGACCTCGCGCCCCTCGATGACCCCCGCCACCCCGTCGACGTGGTCGGCGTGGAAGTGGGTGAGCAGCAGCAGCGGCACCTGCTCGACCTCGAGCCGGTCGAGGCAGGCGTCCATCAGGGCCGGGTCGGGACCCGCGTCGACCACCACGGCGGCGCGCTCCCCCGCCCGCAGCACCAGGCCGTCACCCTGCCCCACGTCGCATGCGGCCAGCACCCACCCCGCGGGCGGCCAGCCCGGCGTCGGGGGCCGCACGAGCATGACCACCACGAGCAGCCCGGTGCACGCCAGCGTCGACGCCGGGTTGCCGAGCAGCCTCGGCGCCACCGGTACGGACACCAGGCACGCGAGGGTCAGGACGAGGAGCGCGACCGGTCCGGTGCCCCAGTCGATCGCGGCGGTCGGGACCGCCGCGCCCCAGCGGGCGACCGTGATGATCCACCCCGCCGACCACGCCGCGGGCGCGCCCACCACCACTCCGAGCGGCGCCCAGACCAGCCCGAGCAGCCCGCCGCCGAGGCCGAGGACGGTGGCCGGGGCGACGGCCGGGGCGGCCAGCAGGTTGGCGCCGACCGCGACAAGGCTGACCTGACCGGACAGCGCTGCGACGACGGGGGTGCACGCCACCTGCGCGGCCAGCGGCACCGAGACGGCCTCCGCCACCCACCGCGGCGTCCAACGGCGCAGGGCGTCGCGCCACACCGGCGCGAGCAGCAGGATCCCGGCCGTGGCGAGCACGGAGAGCGCGAAGCCGGCCGTCACCGCCAGGCGCGGCCAGAGCAGGAGGAGGCCGAGCACCGCCACCCCGAGCCCGCGCGTCCCGCGTGAGCGACCGTTGCTGCCCATCCCGACGAGCGCGACGGTCCCCATCGCGGCCGCACGTACGACGCTGGGCTCGGCGCGCGCGGTCAGCACGAAGCCGGCGATGCCCACCGCGGCCAGCACGTGCAGCCACCGACCGCGCACGCCGAGCCAGCGGCCCAGGATCAGCAGGGCGCCGACCACGAGAGTGAGGTTGGTGCCGCTCACCGCGAGCAGGTGGGTGAGCCCGGTGGTGCGGAAGTCGTCGGCGAGGCCGGGGTCGAGGCCACCGTCGTCGCCCACCACCAGGGCCGGCACCAGCTCGCGCGCGTCGGCGTCCCGGCCGGTGACCGCGGCGCGCACCGAGCGGCGTACCGCTGCTGCGGCGTCCCACCACACGTCGGGACCGGCGACCACGCGGGGCTCCCCCGTCGGGCGCACCAGCGCTGCCTCCTCGCCGTCGCCGGGCACCAGCCGGGCGGTGGTCTCCAGGGTCGTGCCGAGCGGCAGGCGCGGCCAGTCGGCGCCCGCCATCACCACCACCGGCGCGGTCAGCGCCCAAGCCGTGCCCCGGCCCTCGACCCGCGACACCGTGGCCTGCACGACCTGGAGCTCGCCGTAGCGTCCCGCCACGACACGGACGTCGGAGGTGAGCTCGAGGCGGACGTCGACGACCGCCGACTCCTCGGCGAGCGTGGTGAGCGGCGAGGTCGCGACCAGCGTGAGCTGCAGGGTGGCCACTCCTGCGACTGCTGCGAGCGCGGCCACCGGCCCCAGCCAGGCTGCCGCGAGGGTCCCGCGGACCGCGAGGACGAGCGCTCCCACGACCACGCCCACGACGGTTGCCAGCGCCCCCCGTCCCGGCAGGAGCAGCACGAGCAGCGCCCCCACCCACGCGCCGGCACCGAGCGCGACCGCGCGCAGGTCGGGCACGGGTCAGAGGGTGACGAGCGGCGCGAGGTCCTCGAGGGTCGCCTCCCCGATGCCGTCCACCTCGAGCAGCTCCTCGACCGAGGTGAACCCGCCGTTGTCCTCCCGCCACGACACGATCGCCTCGGCCGTCACCGGACCCACCCCCGGCAGCGTGTCGAGCGCGGCGAGGTCGGCGGAGTTGAGGTTGACCAGCGACCCTCCGGCCGGGGCGGGGGACGTCAGGGTGCCGGCCACACCGGGCGCGGGCGCCACGCCGACCAGCACCTGCTCGCCATCGACGAGCGGGCGGGCGAGGTTGAGCCCGGTGAGGTCGACCCCGCGCCGGGCTCCCCCGGCCGCCTCCAGCGCATCGACGACCCGCGACCCCACCGGCAGCACCGCGATGCCCGGCCGGCGGACCTTGCCGGCCACGTCGACCACCACCTCCCCCACCTCCCCCGCCTCCCCCGCCCCGTCCCCGGTCGCCTCGGCACCGGCGGCCGCACCTGCGTCGGCCCCCGCGGCGTCGGGGCTCAGCGACGTCAGCGGCGCCGGCGCAGTGGCGTCGACCCGCACCGGGACCGCCTCGGCCTGGTCCCGCACGGCCCACCAGGCGGCCAGCCCGACCGCCACCGCCGCGACCACGGCCACCACCGCGAGGTGCACCGGACCGAGCTGCAGCCCGCCGATCCGCACCCGCCGCGACGCGTGGCGTCCCGGGACCGCCAGCGTCACGGGCGCCGCGACCGGCGCCGCCACGGGCCCGACGTCGCCGCTGCGGTCGCGCACCCGGGTGTGGGGCCAGGGCTCACCGGACGCGGGCTCCCCCGCGTGCGGCTCCCCACGGACCGCCGCGAGCTCGGCACTGAGCGAGGCGAGCCGCCGCGACACCGCCTCGGCGTGCTCGGCGGACGACTGGTTTCGGCGCATGCCTTCACGCTAGAAAGACCGACGCCCCCGCCGACAGGGGCGCAGGACGATCTGTGGACAGCCGTCAGGAGGTCGGGCGCGGCGAGACGCAGACCGCGACCATGCCGGGACCGACGTGGGCGCCGAGCACCGCGCCGAGCTCGCCGCACATCACCTCGCGCCCCTCGAGGCCGGCGGCCAGCCGCTCGGTGAGCGCCGCGGCCAGCTCCTCGGCACGGTCGGCGTTGGCGAGGTGGGAGACGCAGACGTCGACCTGCGCGTCACCGGCCGCCTCCACCGCGAGGTCCGCGAGCCGGGCGAGGGCGCGCGAGGCGGTACGCACCCGCTCGCGTGGCACGACCCTGCCGCCCGCGATCTCGAGCAGGGGCTTGACCGACAGGGCGCTGCCGAAGATCGCGGCCGCGGCTCCGATCCGGCCGCCGCGGCGCAGGTACTCCAGGGTGTCGACGTAGAACAGCGAGGTCGCGCCGCGACCCCGCGCCCGTGCCGCCTCGGCCGCCGCCTCACCGCTGCCGCCGGTGTCGCGCACGTCGGCGGCGCTGAGCGCGGCGTAGCCGGTCGCGATGCCGACCTGCCCGGAGTCCACCACGTGCACGGGCACGTCGACCTCGAGGGCGGCGAGCTGGGCGGACTCGAAGGTGCCGCTCATCTCGCGCGAGAGGTGCACCGAGACGATCTCGTCCGCGCCGCCGGCCGCGAGGTCACGGTAGAGCTCGGCGAGGAGGGCGGGCGAGGGCCTGGAGGTGCTGACCGGCACGAAGTCGCGCAGCGCCTCCGCGACCACGTCCGGCGTCGCGCCGTCGGGTCCCTCGTCGAGCACCCGGGCACCGATCACGACCTGCAGCGGCACCACCCGGATGTCGCGCTCGAGCGCGACCTCTGCGGGCAGGCTCGCGGTCGAGTCGGTGACGATGACGGTGCCGGACACACCCCGAAGGCTAGTGGCTGGCACCACCCGGCAGCGCGACCCGTCCGCCTTGCCGCGGCTTGGCGGCCTCCGCTTGGATGTCCAGATGCCCGACAGGCTCGACAGCTTCGCCGATGCGCTCCGGCTGGCCATCGACGCACGCGGGCTGAGCCTCGAGCGGATCACCGACCACCTCGCCGGGCGCGGGGTCAGCGTCAGCGCCGCCTCCCTCAGCTACTGGCGGTCCGGGCGCAGCGTTCCAGGCCGCAAGTCCTCGCTGGCGGCCCTCCCGCACCTCGAGGCGGTGCTGGGGCTGTGCCCGGGCGCCCTGACCCGGACCCTGCCCGACACCCGCGAGCGCGTCCCGCGCCACGCCGTACGCGGTCTCGAGACGCTGTGGCCCGAGCAGCCGCACGCTGCGGTGCTCGGGCGCCTGGACACCAGCTGGGACACCCACCTGGCGCGGGTGTCGGTCCACGACGTGCTCCGCATCGGCCCGGACCGCCGCCAGGTCAGCCTGACGGTGCGCCAGGCGATGCGTGCCCGTGTCGACGGCCCCGACCGCCGGGTGGTGATGCACGCGCAGGACGACACCGACGTGGCGCTCCCCCGGATCCGACCGGTGCGCGGTTGCTCGCTCGGCGCCGTCGAGCACGACCGCAGCGGCGGCGTCGTCGGCGCGGAGCTGCTCTTCTTCCGCCCGCTGCGACGCGGCGAGACGGTGATCGTGACGTACGACGTCGTGTCCGCCTCGCCCGGCCCGCAGGAGTGCGAGTACACCCGGCGCCTGCGCCTGCCGATGCGCGAGTACCTCCTCGAGGTCGAGTTCGACCCCCGCGCGCTGCCCGCCGGCGTGGTGTCGTTCGCGGACGGTCTCGAGCAGCCGATCGCGCTCGACGACGACCACCGCGCGCACCTGGTGCACTCCGACACGGCGCCGGGCACGACCGGCATCCGCTGGACCTGGCCTGCTTCCTGACCCGTGCCGGGCGGGGCCGGCCCGGGCCTGAGTTAAGTGTTAAGGAACGGTCAAGCCTTGTCGCGGGGCCGCCCGCCCGGTCAGGGTCTGCTCGTCCATCTTTCTCGGGAAGGAACCCCTTGATGAACCCTGTCCACCCCCGCCTGGCCGCCGGCCTCGCGGTCACCCTGGCCGGCGCCACCCTCGCGCTGACGCCCACCACCTCCCAGGCCGTCACCCACGCAGCCGGGGAGAAGCCGCGGGAGGCTCCCGCGGCGTCCGTCGCCGACGACGGCCCGGCCCCGGTCATCGGCACGTCGGCCGACGACCGCTACATCGTCGTGCTCGACAAGGAGGCCCCGGGCAAGAGCCTGCGCGCCGCCAAGGCCGAGGCCCGCGCGGACGGCGCGACCGTCACCCACAGCTACAGCACGGTGCTCGACGGCTTCGCCGCCAAGCTCAACAGCAAGGCCCTGGCCGCGCTGCGCAACAACCCCCACGTCGCCTACATCGAGGCCGATCGTCCGGTGCAGCTCGCCGCGACCCAGTCGCCGGCGACCTGGGGCCTGGACCGGATCGACCAGCGCGACCTGCCGCTGAACAACTCCTACACCTACGACGCCACCGGCGCGGGGGTGACGGCGTACGTCATCGACACCGGCATCCTGACCACCCACACCCAGTTCGGCGGCCGCGCGGTCTCCGGCTACACCGCGATCAACGACGGCCGCGGCACCACCGACTGCAACGGCCACGGCACGCACGTCGCCGGCACCGTCGGCGGCTCGACCTACGGCGTGGCCAAGGGCGTACGCCTCGTGGCCGTCCGCGTCCTCGACTGCGCCGGCAGCGGCTCCAACTCTGGTGTCATCGCCGGCGTCGACTGGGTGACGCAGAACCACACCGCCGGCTCGCCCGCGGTCGCCAACATGAGCCTCGGCGGCGGCATCTCGAGCGCGCTCGACACCGCGGTGAACAACTCGATCGCCGACGGCGTGACCTACGCGCTGGCCGCGGGCAACGACTCCGGCGCCAACGCCTGCAACGGCTCGCCCTCCCGCGTGGCGGCCGGCCTCACGATCGGCTCCACCACCAACACCGACGCGCGCTCGAGCTTCAGCAACATCGGCTCCTGCCTCGACATGTTCGCCCCGGGCTCCAACATCACCTCGGCGTGGCACACCGGCACCTCGGCGACCAACACCATCAGCGGCACGTCGATGGCCACGCCGCACGTCGCGGGCGCGGCCGCGCTCTACCTCCAGGGCAACCCGTCGGCCTCGCCGGCCACCGTCGGCAACGCGCTGATCTCGGCCTCGACGCCCAACAAGGTCACCAACGCGGGCACCGGCTCACCGAACCGCCTCCTCCACATCGGCACCGGCGGCACCACGCCGACCCCGGACCCGACGCCGACCACGTGCAGCGCCATGCCGGAGACCGAGCCCGGCTCGCTCACCTCCGGTGGTGTGTCCTACCACCCCGGCACGAACGACTACTACAACTCCGGCGCCGGCACCCACGTCGGCTGCGTGTCGGGCCCGGCGGGCACCGACTTCGACCTCTACCTCGAGAAGTGGAACGGCTCCACGTGGGTGGTGGTCGCGCAGGGCGTGACCAGCACCTCGGAGGAGAAGATCACCTACACCGGCACCGCGGGCTACTACTCGTGGCGTGTGCAGTCCTACTCCGGCTCGGGCAGCTACACGTTCGGTCTCGACCGTCCGTGACGCTCCCCCGCTGAACGACGAACGGCCCCGCGGCTCACGCCGCGGGGCCGTTCGTGCGTCCGGTCTCAGACGACGATGTTCACGAGCTTCGGCGCCCGGACGATGACCTTGCGCACGGTCGCCCCCTCCAGCGCCCGCTGCACGTTCGCGTCGGCCAGTGCCGCCGCCTCGAGGTCGGCCTCGGAGACGTCCGGGGCGACCTCCAGTCGTGCGCGGACCTTGCCCCTGACCTGCACGACCGCGGTGACGGCGTCCTCGACCAGCAGCGCCTCGTCGACCTCGGGCCACCCGACACGTACGACGGTGGGCTCGTGGCCCAGCCGCTCCCACATCTCCTCGGCCGTGTAGGGCGCGACCAGCGACAGCAGGATCGCCACCGCCTCGGTCGCCTCGCGCACGGCCGGGTCCGCCGGTCCGCAGCCGGAGTCGATGGCCTTGCGGGTGGCGTTGACCAGCTCCATCACCTTAGCGACCATCACGTTGAAGCGGTAGGCCTCGACCAGCGTGGCCGCGTCGTGCACGGTCCGCGCCGTGGTGCGCCGCAGCGCCAGGTCGCCGGTGGTGACGTCGGCACCGGGGTCCGAGGTGACGTCGCCGGACAGCCGCCAGGCGCGCTGCAGGAAGCGCAGCGACCCGTCGGGCGACATGTTGGCCCAGTCGATGTCGTCCTCGGGCGGACCGGCGAACACCAGCGTGAGGCGTACGGCGTCGACGCCGAAGACGGTCAGCTGCTCGCCCAGGTTCACGCCGTTGCCCAGCGACTTGCTCATCTTCTTGCCCTGGTTGATCACGAAGCCCTGGTTGAGCTGGGCCGACCACGGCTCGCGGAAACCGACCAGGCCCATGTCGTTGAGGACCTTGGTGAAGAACCGACCGTAGAGCAGGTGCAGCACGGCGTGCTCGACGCCGCCGACGTAGAGGTTGACGGGCATCCAGGCGTTGACCTTGTCGGGGTCGAACGGCCGCTCGTCCTCGTGGGGCGAGCAGTAGCGGAACATGTACCACGACGAGTCGACGAAGGTGTCCATCGTGTCGGTGTCGCGGGTGGCCGGGCCACCGCACGTCGGGCAGGCGACGTCGACCCAGTCGGTGGCCCCGCCCAGCGGGGACGTGCCCTTGGGCTTCAGGTCGGCGCCCTTGAGCATCGGCAGCGTGACGGGAAGCTGGTCCTCCGGGACCGGGACCTCGCCGTCGACCGGGCAGTGGACGATCGGGATGGGTGGGCCCCAGTAGCGCTGGCGGCTGATCAGCCAGTCGCGCAGGCGGAAGTTAACCGCCCCGGACCCGCGTCCGTCGGCCTCGAGCTCGTCGATGATGGTGCGGATGCCCGACGCCTTGTCGTGCAAGCCGTCCAGCTCGCCCGAGTTGACGTAGGCACCGTCGCCCGAGGTCGCGACCCCGGTCTCCTCCGGGTTGTCCTCCCCGGTGTCGATGACCCGTCGGACCGGCAGGCCCATGGCCCTCGCGAAGTCGAGGTCGCGCTGGTCGTGCGCCGGCACGGCCATGATCGCCCCGGTGCCGTAGTCGGCCAGGACGTAGTCGCTGGCCCACACCGGCACCTCCTCACCCGAGACGGGGTTGGTGGCGGTGATGCCCAGGTCGACGCCGGTCTTCGGGCGGTCGGTGGCCAGCCGGTCGATGTCGGAGGCCTTGCGCACCTCGACCAGGTAGTCCTCCAGCGCCTGCGCGCGGTCGGGGTGCACGATCTCCGCCGCCAGCGCGGCATCGGCCGCGACCACCATGAACGTCGCGCCGTACAGGGTGTCCGGTCGGGTGGTGTAGACGTCGATGTCGTGCCCGGTGGACAGGGTGAACGTGACGTGGGCGCCCTCGGAGCGACCGATCCAGTTGCGCTGCGCGGTGACCACCCGGTCGGGCCAGGTGCCCTCCAGCTCGTCGAGGCCGTTTAGCAGCTCCTGGGCGTAGTCGGTGATCTTGAAGTACCACTGGGTGAGCTCCTTCTTGGTCACCTCCGCCCCGCACCGCTCGCAGGCGCCCGCGACGACCTGCTCGTTGGCCAGCACCGTCTGGTCCTGCGGGCACCAGTTCACGGCGCTGTTCTTGCGGTAGGCCAGGCCACGCTTGAAGAACTCCAGGAACAGCCACTGCGTCCAGCGGTAGTAGTCCGGGTCGGAGGTGTTGAAGGTGCGCGACCAGTCGAAGGAGACGGCGTACTTCTTGCACGACTCGATCGACTTCGCGATGTTGGCGCGCGTGTAGGTGTCGGGGTGCTCGTCGTTGCGGATCGCCGCGTTCTCCGCGGGCAGCCCGAAGGAGTCGAAGCCCATCGGGTTCAGCACCTCGTAGCCACGCTGCCACCAGTAGCGCGCCACCACGTCGTGCAGTGCGAACACCTCGGCGTGACCCATGTGCAGGTCGCCGCTGGGATAGGGGAACATCGTCAGCGCGTAGCGCTTCTCGCGCGGGCTGTCGTCGTCGGCCCGGAAGGGGTCCAGCTCCTCCCACACCCGCTGCCACTTCGTCTCGGTGGCTGCGATGTCGTACGTCGCGCGCTCGGCCGTCTCCTGCGGAGCGGCGGTGTCTCCCGTGTCCTGGCTGGTCATGGCGTGTCCTCTTGTGGCGTGCTGCGGGGTGCTGGCATGAAAAAACCCCTCACATGGAGGGGTGGCCGCGTGTCCGTCCTGGTGGGACGTGATCAGCGCGGCCGAGGAAGAAGGAGGTACTGGTGCACACCGGGATCATACTCGCTCCCACCGCTGCCGACCTGGGCAGGTGGAGTCGCGGCCGCCCGGGTCGGACCCTGAGGTCCGGGCCCGAGCGGCGTTCGCGTGGCAGGACGAGGTCCTGCGGCGGCTCAGCCGACGGTGCTCACTTCACGGTGCTCACTTCACGAAGGACGGCGTCAGCGGCGGGTTCCACCACTCGCCGTTGTAGGCCTTGACCGCACCGATCACGTGCAGGACGCCTGCGACCACCAGCGGCACCAGGAAGACCGGGAGCAGGACCACGAAGCCGATGCCGAGGGTCAGGACCCCGAGGACGACGTAGACGACCGTGGCGACCACGAGCCAGATGAACATCGAGATCTGGATGTTGATCGAGTTGGCGGCGTGCGCCCGCACGAACGGTCCGCGGTCCTTATGGATCACGTAGACGGCGATCGAGGCGATGAAGCCCAGGAAGCCGGCCGAGCCGATCATCGCGACGACGGCGCCGGCGTGGCTGATCGCGCCCCACGTGCGCTCGTCCTGCGGCGACATCGTGGCCGGCGGCGTGCGGTAGGCCTGCTCTTGCCGCGGCTGCTGACCGTAGCCGGCCGGCTGGCCCGGGCCCTGCGGGTCGTGGGGCTGTTGGGGGTACTGCGGGTACTGGTCTGACATCTCACTCACTCCTCGGGGCGGGGCTGCCCTGCCTCTGGGTCAAGCCAAGCACGTCCGACACCCGGTTTCACCCCCTCCCGGGGTCGAGTCAGGGTGTGATCGGGGTGGGGTGCGGGGGCTCCTCGGGCGGACCGCGCGCTCGCTCGTCGGGGTAGTCCACCGGGAAATGGCGGGTAGTCCACCGGGAAACGGCTGTTTTGCCCGCCCCCGGACGACCACATCCCGGTGGACTACCCCGACGATGACCGCCCAACAACTGTTTGACAGTCCATCGTCGCTCGGGCACACTCACTCCCCAAGAACTCTTGGAGGGGTACGCCGTGGTGGACGAGACCGAGCCCGAGACCGACGGACAGGCGGTGGCCCGCCTGCGCGCGACCGCGCACCCGGTGCGACTGCGCATCATGTCGCTGCTGACCGCGCAGGCGATGAGCGCCGCGGAGGTCGCCCGCGCGCTCGAGCTGACGCACGCCAACGCGTCGTACCACCTGCGGGTGCTCCACGACATCGGCGAGCTGGTGGTCGAGAGCGAGGAGAAGATCCGCGGCGGGACGGCCAAGCGCTACCGCTACGACGCGTCCCGCGAGCTCGCCGACCGCACCAGCGGCATCGACGACCGGATCGCCTACGCGCGCGCCAACGCCGTCGAGGTCGAGCGCCGCCTGCGCGACGCGGCGAAGGGCGCCGCATCCTCCAGCGACCTGGAGGCCTGGGTACCCGTGGAGGTCTGGCACCGCGCCCTCGACCTGCTCCACGAGGCCTCGCACCTGCTGCACGCCGAGGCCCGACCCGCCAGTACGCCCGACACCGTCCACGTCAGCGCCACCACCAACGCGTTCACCATGACCGGCGGGCTCGACGGCGAGGCCGTGCGCTGGATCCCGGCGAGGGAGGAGCGATGACCTGGACGGCCGCGCTCGCACCCCTGCGCAACCGGGACTTCGCGTGGTACTTCGCCTCCCGCTTCGTGAACACGCTCGGCAACATGATGGCGAGCATCGCGCTCGCGTTCGCGGTGCTGGACATCACCGACTCCCCCGCCGCGCTCGGCCAGGTGCTGGCCGCCCACACGATCCCGATGATCGCGCTGCTGCTCTACGGGGGCGTCATCGCCGACCGGTTCCCGCGCACGCTGGTGCTGCAGTTCTCCAACCTCGCCTCCGCGGTCAGCCAGGGCGCCATCGCCCTGCTGGTGCTGGCGGGAGAGGCCGAGATCTGGATGCTCGTGGTGCTCTCGATCGTCCACGGCATCGTCTCGGGCATCGGGTTCCCCGCGATGGCCAGCGTCCTGCCCCAGCTCGTGGAGCGCTCGGCGCTGCAGCCGGCCAACGCCCTCGTCTCGCTGACCCGCAACGGCATGATGGTGCTCGGACCGACGATCGGCGCGCTCCTGGTCGTCACGGTCGGGTCGGGCTGGGCCCTCGCCGTCGACGCGACCACCTGGCTGCTCGCCGCGCTGCTGCTCGTCCCCGTGCGCCTGCCCGCCCGGCAGCCCCGGGCGGAGGCGCCCGACACGTTGCGCGAGCTGCGGGAGGGCTGGTCCTTCTTCTGGGCGACCCCGTGGCTGTGGATCGTCGTCATCGGCTTCGGCGTGCTCAACGCCATCCACGCCGGCGCCTGGTTCACGCTCGGACCGGCGGTCGCCGACGACACCATCGGCCGCCAGGCCTGGGGCATCGTGCTGTCCGCGGAGGCCGCGGGCCTGCTCCTCACCACGGTCGTCCTGCTGCGCGTACGCCTGGAGCGACCGCTGCTGCTCGGCATGCTCGGCGTGGCGATGATGGCGCCGCCGATGCTCCTGCTCGGCGTCTCCCCCACCCTCGTCGGGCTCGTCACCACCGCCTTCCTGGCCGGCGCCGGGACCGAGGTCTTCGGCATGGGGTGGAACCTGGCGATGCAGGAGAACATCGAGGACGGCATGCTGTCGCGCGCCTACTCCTACGACGCGCTCGGCTCGTTCGTCGCCATGCCGGTCGGCCAGCTCGCCTACGGACCGCTCGCCCTGGCCTTCGGCTTCCGGCCGGTGCTGGTCGCCTCCGCGCTGGCGTACGTCGCGGTCGTCGCGCTGGTGCTGTGCTCCCGCTCGGTGCGCACGCTGCCCCGGGCGCCGGTGACCCCGGAGGCTGCGGTGACGACCACCACGTCCTAGGGTCTCGCCATGGGAGTCATGGAGATGTTCCGCCTCGACGGCAAGGTCGTCATCGTCACCGGCGCCTCGAGCGGGCTGGGGGTCGCGTTCGCCCACTGCTTCGCCGAGGCCGGCGCCGACGTGGTGCTCGGTGCACGCCGCGTCGAGAAGCTGGAGCGGGTGGCCGAGTCCGTCCGCTCGACCGGTCGACGCGTGCACACGGTCGCCACCGACGTGGCCGACCCCGAGCAGTGCCAGCGGCTGGTGGACGAGGCGATGGCGAAGTTCGGGCGGATCGACGTGCTCGTCAACAACGCCGGCGTCGGCACCGCCGTCCCGGCGACCCGCGAGACGCCGGAGCAATTCCGCTCGGTCATCGACGTCAACCTCAACGGGTGCTACTGGATGGCCCAGGCGTGCGGCCGGGTGATGGAGCCCGGGTCGAGCATCATCAACATCTCCTCCATCCTCGGCATCACCACCGGCGGCCTGCCGCAGGCGGCGTACTCCGCCTCGAAGGCCGGCCTCGGCGGGCTCACCCGCGACCTCGCCCAGCAGTGGACGGGCCGCAAGGGCATCCGGGTCAACGCCCTCGCGCCGGGCTTCTTCACCTCCGAGATGACCGAGACCTACCCCGACGGCTACCTCGACCTCGCCCTCCAGCGGGTCCCTGCCGGCCGCAAGGGCGACCCGCACGAGCTCGCCGCCACCGCCGTGTGGCTGGCGTCCGACGCCGCGGGCTACGTCACCGGCCAGATGATCCCGGTCGACGGCGGCCTGACGATCGCCTGATGTCCCACGGGGACTACAAGGCGTTCTTCGCCGCTGCCTGCGCGGGCGACGTCGACCTCGTCGAGCACCACCTGACGGCCGGCGTCGACGTCGACTTCGTGCACCCCGAGCTGCAGTCCACGGCGCTGGTCGCGGCGATCGAGGAGGGCCGCACCGACGTGGCGCTCCTCCTGCTCGACCGTGGCGCCTCGACGACCCTGCGCTCGCCGCTGGAGGGGACGACGCCGCTCGAGGCAGCTCGCGCCGCCGGGCTCGACCGGGTCGTGGACCGGCTGGCCTAGAGCCAGGGCTCCCCGCGGACCACGCCGTCCGTGCGCCGTCCTGCGGCTGCGTCGTCCAGCCACCGCTCCTGCTCGCCCTCGGCGAAGCGCCCGCTGCTCGACCGTCCGTTGAAGTGCCGCACCACCGACCGGTCGCCGTCGCGGACGACGTACACCCCTCCGCTGAGGACGAGCGCGAACGCGTCGTCGAGGCTGGCGACCTGCTCGGCGACGGACGGCTCCCCGATCGTCGGCTGCCGCTCCAGCACCTCGACGGGGTCACCGACGCCGACCACTGCGACGCCGTGGTGGTCGAGCGGGTGCCAACACGTCACCACAGTGACGGGTTGCGTCCCGTCCGGTCCGTCGAGCCGCACCGACCTGACGACGTCGATCCCGACACCGTCGTCGGCCCAGACGACGTCGACGTCCCGCGCGGTGCCGAGCCCCGCGTCGACGACGGACTCGACCCACGCCTGCGCGCGCTCGACGGCCGACGCCGCACCGGCCGAGGGTTGCAGGACCGAGGCAGCCAGGCTCCGCCGATCGGGCCAGGCGAGGACCGCGACACCATCGAGGGCGAGGTGGGACAGGTCACCGGACGCGGTCCTGAGGGTGAGCGTCGCCACCGGCTCGTCGTCCTGCTCCCAGGACATCGACCAGGCGCTTCGTCCGACCGGCTCGCCGGCCGGTAGGAGCGTGACCCGCACATCCGCGGCGTCGAGGAAGACGCGCCGCGGCCAGTGCGTGCTCGGCTCCAGGCCCAGTGCGAGCAGGAGGTCGGCCACCCGCTCGGGGTCCGGCGGCGCCAGGGCGACGTGCTCGACGACCGGGCCGTCGGCGGGCCCGGGAGCCATCGGCGACGTCCACTGGATCAGGAACGGCAGCGAGCCGTCGTACGGCCCCGGACCGACGTCGCACATCCGCCAGGTGACCACCTCGCCGGCAGGTGTCGTGCGCGACCCGTCGCGGACCGGACCGGGCTCGAACCCCGCACCGAGGAGCGCCGCGTGGGCCACGTCGACGTCGTCGACCGCCACCGCCCACGAGATCGGTCCGCGGGCCGCACGCACGCGGTCCTGCCATGGGTTGGACTCGTCGGAGCCAGCAGCGATCAGCTCGACGTACGCCGCCTGCGGACCGCGCACGAGCACGTTCACCGTGCCGACGGGGTGCACTCCCCCGTGCTCGGCCGCGAGGCCCGCGGCACGCCAGCGGGCGGCGGCCCCGTCCAGGTCGTCGACGGCGACGACGAGGTGGTCGAACCGGGCGCCCACCGGGGAGCTCAGCCGGCGGCGAGGATCTCGGTGACGGCGGAGACCAGCATCGCGATGTCGGCGTCGCTCGCCACGAGGGGCGGGGCGAAGCGGACCGTCGAGCCGTGGGTGTCCTTGGCCAGGATGCCGCGGGCCATGAGCGCCTCGGACATCTGGCGACCGGTCATCAGCGCCGGGTCGATGTCGATCCCGGCCCAGGCGCCGCGCACGCGCACGTCGACGAGGCCGCGACACACGAGCGGGCGGAAGCCGGCCTCGATCTGGGTGCCGATCTCGGCGGCGCGGGCCTGGAAGGTGCCCTCCTCGAGCATCGCGACGACCTCGGTGCCGATGGCCGCGGCGAGCGGGTTGCCGCCGAAGGTGGAGCCGTGCGAGCCGGGGGTGATGACGTCCATGACCTCGTGGTCGGCCGCGATCGCGGAGACGGGGTAGATGCCGCCGCCGAGCGCCTTGCCCATGATGTAGATGTCGGGCACGACGTCCTCGTGGTCGCACGCGAACGTCCGGCCCGAGCGCGCGAGGCCGGACTGGATCTCGTCGGCCACCATCAGCACGTTGCGCTCGGTGCAGAGCGCCCGGAGGTCGCGCAGGAAGCCCTCGGGAGGCATCACGACGCCGCCCTCGCCCTGGATGGGCTCGAAGAGCACCGCGACGGTGGTGTCATCGATCGCCGCGGCGACCGAGGCGATGTCGCCGTAGGCCGCGCGGCGGAAGCCGGAGGTGAAGGGCGCGTAGCCGGAGGTGGCGACCTCGTCGTCGGAGAAGCTGACGATCGTGGTGGTGCGGCCGTGGAAGTTGCCCTCCATGGTGACGATCGAGGCCTGGCCGGCGGGGACGCCCTTGACCTCGTAGCCCCACTTGCGGCTGACCTTGATCGCGGTCTCGACGGCCTCGGCGCCGGAGTTCATCGGAAGGATCATGTCCTTGCCGGTCAGGCGCGCCAGCGACTCGGCGAAGGTGCTCAGCCGGTCGTTGAAGAACGCGCGGCTGGTCAGCGTGAGGCGGCCCAGCTGCTCGCGCGCGACCGCGACCAGGCGCTCGTTGGAGTGACCGAAGTTCAGCGCGCTGTAGCCCGCCAGGCAGTCGAGGAAACGACGTCCGTCGACGTCGACGACCCATGCGCCCTCGCCCTGCGCGAGCACCACCGGAAGGGGGTGGTAGTTGTGCGCGGCGTAGCGCTCGGTAGTCGCGATGTGAGCCTCCGTGAGCTCGGAGACGGTGCTGGTGGAGAGGTCGGTCGCGGTCATGTGCCCATGGTGCCACTGCCCTCTTCCGAACGCCGACTCGGCGAGGACCGGAATGCGCGAAGAGGCCGGACCCTGCGGTCCGGCCTCTTCGTGTCGGTGGAGCTGAGGGGACTCGAACCCCTGACCCTCTGCATGCCATGCAGATGCGCTACCAGCTGCGCCACAGCCCCAACATCGTCCTCCCGTGGAGCCGGGAGGACAACGACGAGAACACTAGCCGACGGCCTCGCCGAGGTGAAATCGGGGTCCCAGGTCAGGTGACCAGCCGCCACAGGAGCCAGATCCCGAGCACCGTCACGACCAGTCCGGCGACGATCGGGACCACCATCAGGGCCACGGCGCCGACCACGTACGCCGGGGTCGGGGGCTCGCGCAGCGGCTCGCGCTCGACCTCGCGGAGCAGCAGCCGGAGGTTCTTGCGGTTGGCGCGGTGGGCGATGTCGATGAGGTCACCGACGCCCGGCACCAGACCGAGCAACGCGTCCAGGACGAGGTTGAACCCCATCCGGGCGAGCACCACCATCGGCACGCGGGCGCGCACCGCGTCGCGCACGATGATGCTGGACAGCGCGCTGCCGAGAGCGTCGCCGATGCCGGGCACCAGCCCGATGACAGCGTCGAGGCCGACGCCGATCTGCGTGCCGGGCACGGTCACCGCGTCGTCCATGACGCGTGCGAGCCGCCGGCTCGAGGTCACGTCGACCTCGCGGGCGCGCTCGCTCACGGGGTGACCACGCGGTTCCAGGCCGTCAGCCGCCAGCGCTCGACCCCGCCGGTCCAGGTCGACGCCGAGTGCTCGAGGACGACCCAGCCGCAGTTGGCCAGCACCCCGAGGCTCTCACCCGGGTCGCCCTGCCAGCCCAGGAAGGCCGGCACGGCGACACGCAGGGCCGCTCCGTGGGAGACGACCAGCGCGGTCTCCCCCTCGTCCAGCGCGTCGGCGTACGCCCCGAGGGCCGGCAGGAAGCGCCGCAGCACGTCGTCGCGGGTCTCGCGGCCGGGAATGGCGTCGAGGTCGCCGGCCAGCAGCGCGGCGTACTCCTCGGGGTGGGCGGCGGCGTACTGCTCCGCGGTCAGACCCTGCCGGTTCGGACCGACGTCGAACTCGCGCAGCCGTGGGTCGAGCACCGGCTCGAGCCCGCACTCGGCGGCCACGGCGGTCGCCGTCCCGGCCGCTCGGGCCAGGTCGGAGGACCACACTGCGACGGGCCGCAGCGAGGCGAGGACGGGGGCGACGGCCTTGGCCTGGGCGGCGCCGACCTCGTCGAGCGGGACGTCCGCGTGGCCCTGGGCCCGTCCGGAGTCGTTCCACTCCGTGCGACCGTGGCGCAGGAGGACCAGGCGCCTCACGTCAGGGTCAGCGGGATCACCGGGCAGTCGCTCCACAGGCGCTCGAGGGCGTAGAACATCCGCTCCTCCTCGTGCTGGACGTGCACGACGATCTCGCCGTAGTCGAGCAGGACCCAGCGGCCCTCCTTGTGGCCCTCGCGGCGGATCGGCTTGGTGCCCGCCTCGCGGAGCTTCTCCTCGACCTCGTCGACGATGGCGCCGACGGCGCGCTCGTTGCCGGCGCTGGCGATGACGAACGCGTCGGTGATGGCGAGCTGCTCGCTCACGTCGAAGGCCAGCACCTGGTCGGCCTTCTTGTCGTGCGCGGCCTGGGCGGCGATGGCGACGAGCTCGAGGGCGTGGTCGGTGGCTGTCATGCGGAGTCCTTGCTGTGGGTGGTGCGGGAGGTGGGGGCGTAGAGGTCGTGCTTGGAGATGTACTGCACGACGCCGTCGGGCACGAGGTACCACACGGGCTCGCCGCGGCGGGTGCGCTCGCGGCAGTCGGTCGAGGAGATGGCCAGCGCGGGGATCTCGACGATCGTGACCTTGTCGGAGGGGATCTTGTCGAGCGTCTCCCGCTCCATGTCGTAGCCGGGGCGGGTGCACCCGACGAAGTTGGCGAGCTCGAACAGCTCCTCGGCGTCGCGCCAGGTGAAGATGTCGGCCAGGGCATCCGCGCCGGTGATGAAGAACAGCTCCGCGTCGGGCAGCTCGGCCTTGAGGTCGCGCAACGTGTCGATGGTGTACGTCGGGCCGTCCCGGTCGATGTCCACGCGTGAGACGTTGAAGCGCGGGTTGGCAGCCGTCGCCACCACCGTCATGAGGTAGCGGTGCTCGGCCTCGGTGACGTCGCGGTCGCTCTTCTGCCACGGGTCGCCGGTGGGCACGAAGAGGACCTCGTCGAGGTCGAACCACGCCTGGACCTCGGAGGCCGCGACCAGGTGGCCGTGGTGGATGGGGTCGAAGGTGCCGCCCATCACGCCGACGCGTCGGCGGGTCGCCGGGACCGTCACGGAGGTCGCCGACCTCAGCTGTGCTCTCGCCCGCCGCCGAAGGACACCACGGCCAGGAGGAGCACCATCAGCAGGACCAGCGTGACGGCGCCGATGACGTAGGGGCTGACGACGGGGTCGCCGTGCTCGGCCTCGGAGGCGAGGACAGTCAGGGAGTTCAGCATGGCGTGATCCTATCGTCCGCGCCGCGGCGGCTCAGCGCACGTGCCCGTCCCCGACCACGACGTACTTGCTGGACGTCATCTCCGCCAGTCCCATCGGCCCGCGCGCGTGCAGCTTCTGGGTGGAGATGCCGATCTCCGCACCGAAGCCGAACTCGCCGCCGTCGGTGAAGCGGGTCGAGGCGTTGACCACGACCGCGGCGGAGTCGACGGCCGCGACGAAGCGACGGATCGTGGCCTGGTCGCGGGCCAGGATGGCCTCGGTGTGCCCCGACGAGAAACGGCGGATGTGCTCGATCGCACCCTCCACGTCGCTCACCACGGCCGCGGAGATCTCGAGGCCGAGGAACTCGGCCGCATGGTCGTCGTCGGTCACCGGCACGACGTCGTCGTACTCGGCGAAGGCGGCGTCGCCGTGCACGAGCACCCCGGCAGCCTGGAGCGCCTCGACCACGATCGGCAGGAACTCGTCCGCGACGTCCTCGTGCACGAGCAGGGACTCCGCGGCGTTGCACACGCTGGTGCGCTGGGTCTTGGCGTTGAGCACGATCGCGAGCGCCTGCTCGAGGTCGGCGGACGCGTCGACGTAGACGTGGCAGTTGCCGACGCCGGTCTCGATCACCGGCACCGTCGACTCCTCCACGACGCTGCGGATCAGGCCGGCGCCCCCGCGCGGGACGAGCACGTCCACGAGCCCGCGCGCACGCATCAGCGCCTTGACGCTGTCGTGCGTCTCCCCCGGCACCAGCTGTACGACGTCCTCAGGCAGGCCGCTGGCAGCCAGCGCGTCACGCATCGCTGCGACGATCGCAGCGTTGCTCGACCGGGCGCTCGACGAGCCGCGCAGCAGCACTGCGTTGCCGGCCTTGAGGCAGATGCCGGCGGCGTCGGCGGTGACGTTGGGTCGGGCCTCGTAGATCATCCCGACGACTCCGAACGGCACCCGCACCTGCCGCAGCTCGAGGCCGTTGGCCAGCGTGCTGCCGCGCAGCACCTCACCGACGGGGTCGGGCAGGCCGGCGACGTCGCGCAAGCCCTGGGCCATCGCGGCGAGGCGCTCGTCGTCGAGGCGCAGCCGGTCCACGATGTTGGCAGGGGTCCCAGCGGCCTCGGCACGCGCCACGTCCTCGGCGTTGGCCGCGAGCACCTGTGGCCCCGCGTCGTGCAGCGCGTCGGCCATCGCATGCAGCGCGGCGTCCTTCACCGCGCGGGTGGCGGTGGCGAGCTCGTGGCTGGCGGCCCGTGCGCGTGCGGCGACCTCACGCACGTCCTCCTCGCTGCTCATGACCGAGAGCGTAGGCCGGTCCGCGGCCGGTCGGAGGGGCGTCTCGCATCACGGGGCACCCGCCCGTGGACGACGGACGCCCCCGACCAGGAGGTCCTGTTCGGCTTTACAAGTGGGTACACGGGGCAAATCGGTACATCCCCGGAGCTCTTGCTCCGCCCCAGAACGCGCCTCGGCTTCGGCCGGGGCGCGTTCTTCGCTGCCGCGAGCATGTCGCCTCGTCAGCAGCACCCAGCGGATGTGTTGAGCGTTCGGCGGTTTGTTCGACTGGGCATGTGTGGTCGCCGCGGCGTAGGGCGCGCCCCGACCGCTCTTGGAACCGGCGGCGGCGTTGGCGCGTCAATTCCGGTATGTCCTCGCGTTCGCTGCCTGCTGCCGGCTGCCTGATGTTCCTGCTGGCTCTCACCGCCTGCGACGGGTCCACCCCGGAGGAGGACGCGCCGTCAGGAACCAGTCGACAGCCCAGCGCGTCCTCAGCCCCCAAAAACGACACCGGAGTCGTCTTCTCTCGGGCTGGCCTGACGGTGCGGCTGCCGGATGGATGTCGGCCGAAGAACGTCGTGCCCGCCCAATGCCAAGGGCTCCAAGCGCTCCGGGTCGCAGAGGTCGGTCCGTCGCTAGACCTGATGCGACCCGGCGTCCGCCAGGGACGTACAGGGACGTGGGTCGGTCTCCGGCTCGTTGACGAGTCCTACGTGTTCGCCGAAGCGAGCAACGCCGAAGTCATCTACGAGCTGTTCGCGTCTGCCTCCGCGACGACGCAGTAGACGCTGCGCGGCACCAGCAGCTCAGGCGCGCGGCAGGTACGGGTTGGGGTTCACCCGACCTCCGGGTCGAGCCCGCCTCGGCTCGACGATGACCCGCGGAGCGGATCGTCGAGCGTGGAGTTCCGCGGCCTGCTCCCGCCACGTGGTCCAGGTACGCAGCTCGTCGTAGGCCGGGTCGGTGGTCGCACGCTCGAGGGCACGCTTCGCGACATCTTCGACGGCCGTCGGGGAACCGGCCTCCGCCAAGTTCCGGCACACCATCAGCGCGAGGTGCGGGTCGTGTTCCTCGAGCCTGAGCGACGTGGCCTTGTCTAGGAAGGTCGCCGGGCTTGTCTCCTGTCCCTCGGCCCACGTGGCGACGAGCCAGGTCATGTGGGCGGCGATCGCCGGGCGTCCCTGCGACCAGGCGTTGACGCGCTTGCGCGGGTCGCTGCCGAAGAGCATGTTCTTGACCCGCTTCCGGGTAAGCGTGGGGTCTTCGCCGTGGGTGAGGAGGTTCGCGACCGCCTTGTAGAGGGTGTCGCGGGCGCAGCCGTTGCCCTCCCAGCAGTCCGGGCACCGCAGCTTCCCTGCGCACGGCGCGCTGGCCTTCAGGTCGGGCAGGAGCGCCCGCCACCAGAAGAAGACCCGCTTGCCCGGCAGCACCAGCGTCGTGGCGGGCGGATCCGCACGAGCCGTCCCGCCCATCAGGAGCTCGGCGAGCGCCCCGAGCAGCGTCCCGGGCTGACCGGGCTCGGTCGCGCCTGTCATGAGCGCCGTCATCGGGGCGAGCAGCGCGTGCGCGTTCTCGGCCGCGGCGAGCCGGGCTTCGACGCGTAGGTGCTCGCA
Organism: Nocardioides furvisabuli; assembly: GCF_021083185.1. Taxonomy (GTDB): domain Bacteria; phylum Actinomycetota; class Actinomycetes; order Propionibacteriales; family Nocardioidaceae; genus Nocardioides; species Nocardioides furvisabuli. The sequence goes on from NZ_JAIGQB010000009.1 coordinate 99,153, forward strand.
ACGCAGCTGGACGCAGGCTCCGGCGAGCTCGAGCCACGCGGCCACTTCGGCGTCGTCGCCTCGGTGGGTCAGCGGGGCGGCATGGCGGGCGAGGTGTGCGGCCGGTACGGAGGGGGCTGCGTTGCGGCTGCTGATGTGCAGGGCGAGCCGCGGTGTGCGGGTGGTGCCGCGGTCGTGGTCCGCGAGCAGAGCCTCGATGCCGTCGTACGACATCGACGCTGCGGCGTGAACCAGCAGCTGGATGAGCGCGTCGGCGGTGGCCCGGGCGTCGGCCTTGGCGTCGTGCGCCGCGCGGTTGGCCACGCCGGTGGCCGCGCACAGCGCGGCCAGGCTCACGCTCGTGCTGGTGCCGGCGACGGGGTGGCGCAGCAGCCGCGGGAGCGTGGAGGTGTCCACGATCGGCAGGTCGGGGAGGTCGTCGAACCCCACGGCGTTGCCGCCCGCCTGGTCGAGCCGTTCCAGTTCGCCGCGCAGGACTCCGATGTCGGCGCCGGTGTGGCCGACCAGCACGGCGTCCTCGACGTCGAGGGCGCGCAGCACCGCGGGTGCGTAGTGGGGAAACCGGCGCTTGCGGGCGACGTAGGCGTCGGTGAAGCCGTGAACGGCCGCGGTGGCCTCGTCGATCGGTACGCAGGGATTCATCTCGATGTACAGCTCGCCGTTGTTGGTCCGCTTGCCCCGCACGACCGGGGTGAGGCCGAGGGAGATCAGGCGGGGCAGGCCGCCGTCGGGGTCGGTGCAGTACTCGGTGTCGAGCACGAGGAAGGTGCGCTCGGTGAGCCGCTCGAACAGCTCGAACTGGGCCGCCGTGAGCGTTGTCATCGCGCACCGGCGGGGTCTGTGCTGGATGGGAGACGGTCGCCGGCAAGCACCTCGACGAGGTGGGCGTTGAACAGCGAGGCGTACCGAGCCGGTAGGTCGCCGGTCTTGGGCTTGGGCGGCTGGGGGTCCGCCAGCGTCCGGGGCTGCGGCGCCCACCCTCCGGCGGCCTCGTTGTCGTCGTGGATGAGCTTCGCGACGTCCTCGAGGTCGGTGAACGCACCCTGCTGACGAGCCACGGCCAGGTCGAGGAGGAAGTTCAGCCGCGCGAGGTTGCGGTACATCTGCTTGCGGTTGGTCAGGAACGGCTCGAGCAGGTGGCGGATGCGGTTCTCCACCGCGGCGTTCGATGCGGGCAGGTGCGGTTGGGCGGTGAGCAACGGCATCGCCTTCGCGACGCGCGGCTCGTACAGGCGGCGGCGGTCGGTCATGCCGGCCACCGGGACGCCGAGGCGGGCTGCGTGGTGCTCGAGGTCGTCCCACCATCGTGCCCAGTCCGCGGGCGTGAGCGCGGCCAGGTCGTCGCGGTGGAGGAGGTCGAGGTGCTTGGCGAGCGGCTCGACCAGCGTCTTGCGGCCTTGGACGATCGTGGTGGCGGCCTTCGTGTCCAGCAGCGCCTCGCGCAGGTTGCGGCGCATGTGGAACATGCTCGGCACGAAGCCGACGACGCCAGGGCCGAAGTGGAGGTCGACGGCGTTGCCGATGGCGCTGGCATGGTCGGCGACGACGAAGTCGGGGCGCACGCCCACCTCGTCGAACATCAGACGCCAAGCGGTGTGGTTCGGGCGCGGGTAGGCGCGCATGAGGCGCAGCCGGTACTCGCGCTGCGGGAAGCTCATCGGGTCCATCGGGTCGTGCCAGCGGACCTCGACCAGGACCAGCACCGACCAGTAGCGGCGGACGCGCTTCCCGGCGGAGTTCTTCGCCCACACCACGACCGGCTGCTCGTCCAGCAGCCAGGTAAGCGGTTGGGCGAGGCCGGCGGTCGGGTTCGCCTCGAGCAGTTGGTCGTTGCGCGTGCGGAGCTTGCGGTCGCGTTCCTGCATCCGGGCGTTGACGCTGCGCCAGATGAGCGGGGCGTACTGCTCGACCAGGTCGGCGGCCAGGTGCCACGCTCCGGCGGCCTCGCGGCGGATGTAGGAGGAGCCGGTGCCAGTCGCTCCGGGTCCGAGTGGGATGGCGGCGAGCTCTTCGCCGTGGTCCTCGAGCAGGTGTCGACGCGCACGGTCGCGGTAGCGGCGCATCATCATCGACGTCGCCGCCTAGCTGGCGCCCATCGAGAGCTCGTTGAGGGCGCGGGCGAACAGCGGCCCGGTCCACGGGGTGTGCCGGGCGCCGGTGGCAGCGCCGCTGTGGGGCCCGAGGAGTTCGTGGCAGGTGGTGCACTCGTCGTGCCCGACTTCGACGACCTCGCGGGTCAGGGGCGGGCTGAACCCGTGCGTGAGTTCCGGCTGCCCGTGCGGCACGCACCGGTACCGCTGCCGTCGGCGCGGGCCCTTGCCGTTCGTGCCGTTTCGGGTGATGTGAGCGCCGGGGTGCTCAGGGCACGCCGGCGGGATGTGGATCGAGGTGAGCGCGGTGTTCGCCGCGCGCAGCAGGACCTGGAACTGGTGCTGCTCGCCGTTGGGACGGACGCAGCGGTACCGCTGCCGGCCTTGTTCGTACGCGTGCCGCGCGACTGCAGCTTCCCGTCCGCGTGCCTCGGCTCGGGGCAGTGCACCGCTGGCCGCCGAGGACTCTCCGCGGCGGGCCGGTCGGCTGGTCGCAGGAAGAAGTGCGGCGCGGCATCGGCCGGGCGGCACTCCCAGCGCTGCTGCGCGCCTGCTGCGGTGTGGCGGACGCCGCGTCGGCGGAGCCTGCTGCCGGGGTGGGTCGCGCAGGCCTCGGACGAGGCGGAGCCGTCGTCCTCAGGCCCGCCTGCGGTCGCTTCCACGACCTACCTCCGTGCAACGAGAAGCGCCGGCCTTCCCTGGCCGACCAGATGGTCGAGCCTACGGGAAAGCCGGCGCTTGTGCCCCCAAAACCACTTGTAAAGCCGAACAGGACCAGGAGGTCGGGGGCGTCCGTGGGGCGAGGGACTCAGCCCTTGCGCTCCTTGACCTTGTCGGTCGCTGCGGGCAGGACCGTGTGGAGGTCACCCACGACGCCGAAGTCGACGAGCTCGAAGATCGGGGCCTCGGGGTCCTTGTTGACCGCGACGATGGTCTTCGACGTCTGCATGCCGGCACGGTGCTGGATCGCACCCGAGATGCCGTTGGCGACGTAGAGCTGCGGCGAGACCGTCTTGCCGGTCTGCCCGACCTGGAACGCGTGGGGCATCCAGCCGGAGTCGACGGCCGCACGCGACGCGCCCACGGCCGCACCGAGGGAATCGGCGAAGCCCTCGACGGACTCGAAGTTGCCGCCGGTGCCACGACCGCCGGAGACCACGATCGCGGCCTCGGTCAGCTCGGGGCGACCGGTCGCCTGGCGCGGCTGCGTGGCCACGATCTGCGCCGTCTTCGCCGCGTCCGACACCGTCGCGGTGAACGCCTCGACGGCGCCCGCGCCCGCGGCCTCCTCGGGGGCGGCCGAGTTGGGCTTCACCGTGATGATCGGCGTGCCCTGCGTGACCTTGGCCTGCACGGTGTAGTTGCCGGCGAACACGCTCTGCGTGGTCACGCCACCCTCGGCGACGTCGACGGCGTCGGTGATCAGGCCCGAGCCCAGCTTGATCGCCAGGCGACCGGCGACCTCCTTGTTCTCGAACGTCGACGGCAGCAGGATCGCGGCCAATCCCCCGGCTGCGCTGCTCTTCTCCGCCAGCTGCTGCAGCGCCTCGGCCTTCGGCGCGACGAGATAGCCCTTGATCTGGGCGTCGTCGACGACGTAGACCTTCTCGGCGCCGTACTTCTTGACCTTCTCGGCCACGGCGTCGCCCTGGTCGGGCGAGCCGAAGAACACCGCGGACGGCTCGCCGAGGCGGCGCGCGATCGTGAGGAGCTCGTAGGTGGGCTTCTTGACCTCGCCGTCGGCGTGGTCGATGACTACCAGGACTTCAGACATGGTGGCTCTCCTGTCCTGCTCAGATGAACTTCTTGGACGCGAGGAAGCCGACCAGCGCGTCAGCGCCCGAGCCGTCCTCGTCGGTGACGATCTCGCCGGCGGTGCGCGGCGGGCGCTCGGTGGTGTCCTCGACCTGCGACCAGGCCACCGAGAGGCCGACCTGGCCGGCGTCGACGCCGAGGTCGGACAGCGAGAAGGTGTCCAGCGGCTTCTTCTTCGCGGCCATGATGCCCTTGAAGGAGGGGTAGCGCGCCTCGCCCGACTGGTCGGTGACCGACAGCACGATCGGCAGCGTCGCGCCGATGACCTCGGTCGAGCCCTCGTTGTCACGCTTGATGCGGACCTGGTCGCCCTGCGACTCGATCACCGAGGCGAGCGTGACCTGCGGCATGCCCAGACGCTCGGCCAGCATCGCCGGCACCACGGAGCCGGAGGCGTCCGTGGAGGCCATGCCGCAGACCACGAGGTCCGCGCCGACCTTCTCGATCGCCTTGGCCAGCACCAGCGAGGTGGCGATGTAGTCGGAGCCCGCGATCGCGTCGTCGACGACGTGGACGCCCTTGTCGGCACCCATCTGCAGCGCCTTGCGCACCGCGTCGACGGCCTTCTCGGGGCCGACGGTCAACGCGGTGATCTCGATGTCCTCACCCTCGCGCTTCTCGCGGAACTGCAGGGCCTGCTCGACGGCGTACTCGTCGAGCTCGGACAGCAGCCCGTCGACGCCGACGCGGTCGACGGTGTAGTCGTCCTCGAACTTGCGGTCGGCCGTGGCGTCCGGCACGTACTTCACACAGACAACAATGTTCATGGTGGTGTGGCCTCGCGGCCCCTCCTGTGCACTCGGATGTGCTGGTGAGGTTACTTGCCGCCACGTCGCCGGGGAATGGCGATCCGGGTGGGGTCGCTCACAGTGACACTGTCACGGTCGTGTGCGGTGTCCCGGATCACCTGCGCGGGACGCGGAACCGCCCGACCACCCGCGTACGCCGGTGCTGGCTGTCCCCGACGTAGGTCACCTCCACGCGGTAGCCGCCGGCGCGCAGGCGCCCGAGGCGTGCCACCGCGGCACCGCCGGCGTCGAGCCGCACCCCCACCCGCGCGACGCGGCCCACGCCGGCCCGGCGGAGGCCGACCCGCACCCGGCCGGCGGGACGGGTGCCGTAGTCCCCGTCGACACGGAGACGCACCGACGTCGCGACGCGCGTGCGCCTGCCTGCCACCTGCACCTGCAGGTGCGAGCGCGCCGGCGCGACGACCCATTCCTCGGTCGACGAGGAGCTGCCGGACTGCGCGGCCGGGAGCTGGGGGACGTAGGTCGCGGCCACCGCGTGGGTGCCCACCAGCAGCCGCGGCAGCACGATCGTGGCGGCTCCGCCGGCGCCGAGGTTGGCCTTGATGCGGAGGTCGTCGACGGCGAAGACGACGTCACCCTGCGGCTGCCCCCCGTCACTCACGACCCGCGCGGACGCGGTCACCGACTGCCCGTACGCCGACTCGGTGGCGCTGAGCACGAGGGCCGTGCTGGACGGCGCCCCGGACGCCGCCACAGGACCCGCCGGGACGACTGCCAGGGCCAGCACGGCCGCCGACGCCGTGGCGAGCGACCGGGACATGGGCGACATCGTGGAACCCTGCGTCGAGGTCAGGGCTTCACGACGCGGTCGAGGATGCGACCCACGACCAGCCAGGCGATCGCACCGAGACCCCAGTTGAAGAGCGCGTTCTTGACCTCGGCACCCTCCCCGCCGAACTGCTTGATGCCCTCCTTGCGCGAGAAGACGTCGAGGTCGACGACCGTGGCGGCCTGCAGGACCGCGTCGACGAGCGCGTTGGAGGTGTTGGCGTCCAGCGCGACCAGCAGCGCGCCGACGGCGAGCACCAGGGCGCACAGCACGCAGGCCAGCCACAGGACGTGGGCCAGCGCAGCCCGGATCTTCGTTGCCACAGTGCATGTCTCCTTGTCGGGGCCGGGGTCGGCCCGTGGTGAGCGGGGGTGGGACCAGGTCAGCGGCCGACGAACGTGGCCTTGCCCGGTCCGTTCTCAACGAACGAGGTGATGCCACGGGTACGGTCCTCGGTGGCGAAGACCCCGGCGAACTGCTGCCGCTCGATCTCCAGGCCGGTGTCGAGGTCGACCTCGCTCCCCCGGTCGATGCACTCCTTCGCGGCGCGGATCGCCAGCGCGGCCGCCCCGCTGAACTGCGCGGCCCAGGCGACCGACTCCTCCAGCACCTTGTCGGCGGGGACGACGCGGTCCACCATGCCGATGCGCAGGGCCTCGTCGGCCCTGACGAAGCGTCCGGTGAAGATGATGTCCTTGGCCTTCGCCGTTCCGACCAGTCGAGCGAGCCGCTGGGTGCCGCCCGCGCCGGGGATGATGCCCAGCAGGACCTCGGGCTGGCCGAAGACGGCGTCCTCGGCGGCGAAGCGCAGGTCGGCCGAGAGCGCGAGCTCGCAGCCCCCGCCGAGGGCGTAGCCGTTCACCGCGGCGACGACGGGCTTCGGGATCCGGGCGATCGCGGTGGTGGCGGTGCTGACGGACGTCGAGACCTTGACCATGTCGGCGTACGACATGTCCGCCATCTCCTTGACGTCGTTGCCGGCGGCGAAGACCCGCTCGCCGCCCCACAGCACCACGGCGCGTACGTCGTCGCGCTCGGTGAGCTCGGCGGCCGCCTCGCGGAGGTCGGCCTGCACCTGCACGCTGATCGCGTTCATCTTGGGCCGGTCCAGCCGCAGGACCGCGACCTGGTCGGTCACGTCGATCGAGACGAACTCCATGGTTGCTCCCCTTCATCTGTGCGCCGGTGCGCCGGCGCCCGCGTGCACCACTGCGTGGGCGCATTCTGCCGTGCCCGCCGGCAAGCACCACAATGGCTCGCGTGACACCGCCCCCCGACCAAGCATCAGTCTGGAACCACGACGGCGAGACGCGAGAGGTCTGGCCGGGTCGCAACTACCCCCTCGGGGCGACCTGGTCCCACGACGCGACCAACTTCGCGGTCTACTCACCCAACGCCGAGCGGCTCTGGGTGTGCCTCTTCGACGACGACGACGTCGAGACGCGCCACCTGCTCACCGAGCACTCCCTCGGCGTGTGGCACGGGGCGGTGCCCGGCGTCGCGCCCGGAACCCGCTACGGCTACCGCGCCCACGGCCCGTGGGACCCCGACGCCGGCCTGCGGTTCAACGCCGCCAAGCTGCTGCTCGACCCCTACGCCAAGGCGGTCTCGGGTGACCTGGTGGTCGACGAGGCGATCTTCGGCTACGTGCCGGGTGAGCCCGACACCATCAGCGACCTCGACTCCGCGGCGTACGTGCCGCGCAGCGTGGTCGTCTACGACGACTTCCAGTGGGGCGCCGACACCTCGCCGCGTCGGCGCTGGCGCGACACGGTCATCTACGAGATGCACGTCAAGGGCATGACCGCGCTGCACGACCGGGTGCCCGAGGAGCTGCGCGGGACCTACGCCGGGCTCGCCACGCCGGCGGTCACCGACTACCTCCGCGACCTCGGCGTCACGGCCGTCGAGCTGCTGCCGGTGCACCAGTTCTTCTCCGAGCCGGCGCTGGCCGAACGCGGCCTGGTGAACTACTGGGGCTACAACTCCCTCGGCTTCTTCGCCCCGCACAACGCCTACTCTCACGCCGGCGACCGCGGCCAGCAGGTCACCGAGTTCAAGCAGATGGTGAGGGCCTTCCACGAGGCGGGCCTCGAGGTCATCCTCGACGTGGTCTACAACCACACTGCCGAGGCGGGTCCGCTCGGGCCGACGCTGAGCTTCCGCGGGCTCGACGACCTCGGCTACTACCAACGCGTCGTCGCCCCGCAGCCCGAGCCGGGCGAGGACCCGATGCCCGACACCTACTGGGACGTGACCGGCTGCGGCAACACCGTCGACGCCACCCACACCCAGAGCCTGCGGATGATCCTCGACTCGCTGCGCTACTGGGTCAACGAGATGCACGTCGACGGCTTCCGCTTCGACCTGATGAGCGCGCTGACCCGCACCAACCAGGTCGTCGACCTCGGCAGCCACCTGATCACCGCGATCGGCCAGGACCCGGTCCTGCGCCACGTGAAGCTGATCGCCGAGCCGTGGGACGCCTCGATGGACGGCTATCGCGTCGGCCGCTTCCCCCCGCCGTGGATCGAGTGGAACGACCAGTTCCGCGACACCGTGCGGGACTTCTGGCGCGGCCACTCCGCCGGCGTACGCACCGTGGCGACGCGCCTGGCTGGCTCGAGCGACCTGTACGCCGACGACGGCCGCTCGCCCTACGCGTCGGTGAACTTCGTGACCGCGCACGACGGGTTCACGTTGCGCGACCTGGTGTCGTACAACGACAAGCACAACGAGGCCAACGGCGAGGACAACCGCGACGGCACCGACAACAACCGGTCGTGGAACTGCGGGGCCGAGGGCGAGACGGACGACGCGGAGGTCATCGCCATGCGACGCCGCCAGGCGGCCAACCTGATGGCCACCCTCTGCTTCTCCAGCGGCGTGCCGATGCTGACCGCCGGCGACGAGCGCGGACGCACGCAGGGCGGCAACAACAACGCCTACGGCCAGGACAACGAGACGTCGTGGGTCGACTGGCGTCCCGACGACGCGTGGCTCGACCTCTACGAGATCACCAAGACCGCGCTGCGACTGCGCCGTGAACACCCTGTCCTGCGCCAGCGGCACTGGTTCGAGGGCCGGCCCACCATCCGCGGCGGCATCAAGGACCTCGTCTGGGTCCACCCCAGCGGCCGCGAGATGGCGACCGACGACTGGAACGACGACTCGGTCCGCACGGTCGGGATGTTCCTCAACGGCGCGCCGCTGCGCTACCCCGGTCCACGCGGCGAGCAGATCCGCGACAAGTCCTTCATGATCTGGCTCAACGCCGGGGCCGACGACGTGGAGCTCGTCCTCCCGGACAACCAGTGGGTCCACCACGGCGAGGTGGTGCTCTCGACCAACGCCGACGTCGCCGTGGGCACGCCGGTCGTCGCAGGCACCTCGATGCTGCTGCAGGCCCGCTCGGTGCTGGTGATGCGCCAGACCTGACGGGCCTCCGCATATTGGTCCCACGGTCCTGGCCTGCGACGATGAGGCCATGGCCAGCAGCGTCCCCGCACGTCGGCAGGAGAAGGGTCGAGGTCACCTCCTCGACATGAACGCCCCTCGTCGCGTCGTGGCGGACCCCGAGAAGGACGCGCGCGACCTCGCGCGCGTGCAGAAGTGGGTGATGTCGACGCTGGCCGTCACGACGATCCTCCACCTGGTGGTCGGCCTGGTGGTGGCCGCGGTCATGCTCGACGACGCACCGGACAGCTCGAAGATCGGGCTCAACGTCATCGCCGGGATCTTCGGTGCGATCGCCGTCGCGACAGGGCTCGCGATCCACGGTCGCCGCATCCTCTCGCCCTGGCTGTTGCTCGGCCTGGTGCCGACCGCGACCGGCCTCGTGCTGACCTTCGGCTGAGGCGCCGGCCGCGGAGACGCCCGGCGTCGACGGCCGCCGCACGTGCGGGTACGGCGACACCCGGGTCGAGCGAGGTGAGGTCGGCGGCGAGCTGCGGCACGGGGCTGCGCGTGGGCGCGCCGCCGCGGGCTAGGAGCTGACCCGCTCCGTCAGCGTCCGCAGGGTCACCTGCAGGTCGGAGAACTCCTGCACGCTCAGGGCGAGCGCTTCCTTCATGTCGCAGTGGATGCGCTCGGCGTGGCTCCGGAGGCGCTCGCCCTTCGCGGTGAGCGACACGACCACGAAGCGCTCGTCCTCGTTGTCGCGGTGCCGTGCGACGAACCCCGCGACCTCCATCCGCCGCAGGAGAGGGGTGAGCGTCCCGTGGTCGAGCCGCAACGCCTCCGCGATGTCACGGACCGCCCGCTCGTCGCGCTCCCAGAGCACGATGAGCACGAGGTACTGCGGGTACGTCAGGCCCAGCTGGGTGAGCGCGGGACGGTAGGCGGCCGTGACCGCCCGGGAGGCGGCGTAGAGGTCGAAGCACAGCTGGTCCGACAACGAAGGGGTGTCGATCTCGGTCACCGGGACATCATGCACCCCGGAGGCGCTACCTTGTGCACAAGATCATTGGACGCAAGATGTTGAGGACCCCTGGGAAGGGAGTGCCGATCGTGGTGGAGATCCTGGAGCAGAGGCTCATGGAGGCAGGTCGGGGCGACCACGAGGCCGCCGCGGCCGTGTACGACGACGTCGCCGAGGTCGTCTACGGCCTGGTGCTGCACATGACGGGCGACCCCGAGCGGGCGGAGGCCCTGGCGTGCGACGCGCTCCTCGCCGTCCTCCGGACCGCGTCGCTCTTCGACCCGGCCCAGGGGTCGGCCCGCAGCTGGATCGTGGGCGTGGCCCACCAGCACGCCGTCCGGAGCCGGAGGTCGACCCGGCCGCAGGAGTCCGGCACGCCGATGCTCGTCCCCGGCCTCGCCGCGCTGTCGGGACCCGACGCTCGGGCGGTGGGGCTCTCCTGGTTCGGCGCACGCACCTACGGCGACGTCGCGCAGGACACCGGCGAGTCGCACGACCGGGTCCTGGCCCGGCTGCGGGGCGCACTGCTCGACCTGGGGAGCGACCGCACCGCGCCGGAGCCGTGGCGCTCGACCTGAGCGCCACGGCACGCCAGCATCAGACCGGCTCGGCCACCAGACCGAGCTCGGCCACCGAGGCCAGTGCCTCGTTGCGCGGGACGACGCGCACCGTGTAGCCGAAGGGACCGGACCGGTCCAGCGACACGGCGGCATCGAAGCGGTGGCGGTTGCCGTCGTAGGACTCCCCCACCAGCATCGGGGTCACGGACGTCGCGGTGAGCTCGTCGTCGGAGCCGATCCTGCCGTGCACGACCTGCACCTCGACGTCGTCGGCCGACAGCGAGCCGAGCGCCACCCAGGCGCGTACGGCGAGGGTCGCGCCGACCTCGGCCTGGTCGCCCACGCCCTCGGAGTCGACGTGCTCGACGCGCACGCCGTGCCACGCCTCCCGGACGGTCTGCTTCCACGCCGACAGCTCGTGGGCGCCGGCGTAGTCGGAGTTGAGCGAGCGCGCGGTGTGCGCCGCGGGCGCGTAGAGCTCACGGACGTAGTCGCGCACCTGGCGGGTCGCGAGCACCTTCGGGCCGAGCGACTTCAGCGTGTGGCGCACCATCTCGAGCCAGCGCGGCGGGACGCCCTCGTGGTTGGTCTCGTAGAAGCGCGGGACGACGTCGGTCTCGAGGAGGTCGTAGAGCGCGTGCGCCTCGAGGTCGTCGCGACGATCGGCGTCGTCGATGCCGTCGGCGGACGGGATCGCCCAGCCGTTGTTGCCGTCGTACCACTCGTCCCACCAGCCGTCGAGGATCGAGAGGTTGAGCCCACCGTTGAGCGCAGCCTTCATGCCCGAGGTGCCGCAGGCCTCGTAGGGGCGCAGCGGGTTGTTGAGCCACACGTCGCAGCCGGGGTAGAGCGGCTGCGCCATCGCGATGTCGTAGTTGGGCAGGAAGGCGATGCGGTGGCGGATCTCCGGGTCGTCGGCGAAGCGCACCATCTCCTGGATGAGCCGCTTGCCGGTCTCGTCGGCCGGGTGCGCCTTGCCGGCGATGACCAGCTGGATCGGGCGCTCGGGGTCGAGGAGCAGCTTCTTCAGCCGAGCCGGGTCGCGCAGCATCAGCGTGAGCCGCTTGTACGTCGGCACGCGGCGCGCGAAGCCGATGGTCAGCACGTCGGGGTCGAGGGCAGTGTCGATCCACGTCGTCTCGGCAGGGGCGAACCCACGCTTGGCCGCCGAACGGCGCATCCGGTCGCGGGCGTCCTCGATGAAGCGGGTGCGCAGTGCGCGCTTGAGGTCCCAGATCTCGCGGTCACCGAGCTGGTCGACCAGCGGCCACAGGGCGTCGGTGTCGTCACCGTCGACGTCGGCGCCGCGGCTGGCGGCGAGCTCGATGACCTCGCGGGCGATCCACGTCGGGCCGTGCACGCCGTTGGTGATCGACGTGATCGGCACCTCGGCCTCGTCGAAGGCGGGCCAGAGGCCGTTGAACATCCCGCGGGACACGTGGCCGTGCAGCATCGAGACGCCGTTGGCGCGCTGGGCGAGGCGGAAGCCCATCACCGCCATGTTGAAGACGCCGGCGTCGCCGCCGTCGTAGTCCTCCGCGCCGAGGGCGAGCACGCGGTCGACCGGGACGCCCGGCGTGGGCGAGCTGCCGCCGAAGTACTGCGAGACCAGCTCGCGGGGGAACCGGTCGATCCCCGCGGGCACCGGCGTGTGGGTCGTGAAGACCGTGCCGGCGCGCGACACCTCGAGCGCCGTGTCGAAGTCGAGGTGCGGCCCGTCGTCGCCGACGGTGAGCTCGCGGATCCGCTCGACCCCGAGGAAGCCGGCGTGGCCCTCGTTGGCGTGGAAGACCTCGGGGGCCGGGGCGCCGGTGATGCGCGACCACACGCGCAGTGCCCGGACGCCGCCGACACCGAGCAGCAGCTCCTGGCGCAGGCGGTGCTCGGAGTTGCCGCCGTAGAGGCGGTCCGTGACGTCGCGGTAGTGGGCGCTGTTGTCCTCGATGTCGGTGTCGAGGAGCAGGAGCGGCACGCGGCCGACCTGCGCCACCAGGATCCGGGCGACGAGGTCCGGGCCGTCGGGCAGCGCGATCGAGACCGTCGCGCGCGTGCCGTCGGCCTCCCGCAGCTGGGTCAGCGGCAGCTCGTCGGGGTCGAGGACGGGGTAGCTCTCCTGCTGCCAGCCGTCGCGGTCCAGCGCCTGCTTGAAGTAGCCGTGGCGGTAGAACAGGCCGACGCCGACCAGCGGGATGCCGAGGTCCGAGGACGCCTTCAGGTGGTCGCCGGCCAGGATGCCGAGACCGCCGGAGTACTGCGGCAGCACCGAGGCGATGCCGTACTCGGACGAGAAGTAGGCGATGGCACGCGGGGCGTCCTCGCCGGCCTTGCGGGCGTACCAGCGGTCCTCGGAGAGGTAGCGCTGGAGGTCCGCGTGGGCGGCGTCGAGCCGGGCGCGGAAGTCCCCGTCGTCGACGAGCTCGTCGAGGCGCTCGCGGCCCACGGCCCCCAGGAACCGGACCGGGTCGCCGGCCACGTCGCGCCACAGCTGTGGGTCGACGGACGCGAAGACGTCCTGGGTCGGGGGGTGCCACGACCAGCGCAGGTTGCCCGCGAGGACGGACAGGGCGCCGAGGGGCTCGGGAAGGACAGGACGGACGGTGAATCGTCGGAACGCTCGCACGGACCAGCACGCTAGGGCATTTCTTGGATCGATCCAAGAGCCGCGCGGCGAGCCCCTCGCAACTGACGGGCGACGTGGGTGCCCGCCGCACCCGGGCGTACCCCGTCGCGTGGGAGTCAAAGGGGTGAGACCACCTCGCTCCCGGGTTGCGCCCGTGACCCAACGTTCGCAAGTGTGGGGGCATGGTTGGACGCATACCCGTGATGGATGTATCCCCCGTCGTCGACCTCGGTCGGCAGTCGGCGAAGGCGACGGTCGGCGAACCGATGCCGGTCCGGGCGACCGTGTTCCGCGAGGGACACGACCAGCTCGCGGCCGAGGTCGTGGCCACGGACCCTGCCGGGAGGCGTCGCGACCCGGTGCGGATGGTCCCCGACGGAGCTGCACCCAACCGCTACGTCGCCCACGTCACCCCCGACACCGAGGGCGAGTGGACCTTCGAGATCCACTCCTGGTCCGACCCTGTTGCCACCTGGCAGCACGACGCCGGCATCAAGATCCCCGCCGGCGTCGACGTCGAGCTGATGTTCACCGAGGCCAGGCTCCTGCTGGAGCGCGTCGCCGCGGGCACCGGCACCGACAAGCCGGACACCACGTCCGCCGCGCTCGTGAAGGGTGCGATCGCCGCGGCGAGCGACCAAGGACGTCCCGTCGGCGCGCGCCTCGCAGCACTGCAGGACCCCGAGCTGGACGCCGTCCTGCTCGCCCACCCGTTGCGCGAGCTGACCTCGGTGACGGGTCCGTTCCGCTTCCGCGCCGACCGCGTGCGCGCCCTGTACGGCAGCTGGTACGAGTTCTTCCCCCGCTCCGAGGGCGCCACGCGCGACCCGAGGACCGGCAAGGTCGTCTCCGGCACCTTCCGCACGGCGGCGAAGCGGCTCGACCGCGTCGCGGAGATGGGCTTCGACGTCCTCTACCTCCCGCCCATCCACCCGATCGGCGAGCTCAACCGCAAGGGCCCCAACAACACGCTCACGCCCGGTCCCGACGACCCCGGCTCGCCGTGGGCGATCGGCAGCAAGGACGGCGGGCACGACGCGATCCACCCCGAGCTGGGCACCTTCGAGGACTTCGACGCCTTCGTCGCCCGGGCCGGTGAGCTCGGGCTCGAGGTCGCCCTCGACCTCGCCCTCCAGGCCGCGCCGGACCATCCGTGGGTCACCACGCACCCGCAGTTCTTCACCACGCGCGCCGACGGCACGATCGCCTATGCCGAGAACCCGCCGAAGAAGTACCAGGACATCTACCCGATCAACTTCGACAACGACCCGAGCGGCATCTGCCGCGAGGTGCTGCGGATCGTGAAGCTGTGGATCGCCCACGGCGTGCGGATCTTCCGCGTCGACAACCCGCACACCAAGCCGCTGGCGTTCTGGGAGTGGCTGCTCGCCGAGGTACGGCGTACGGACCCCGACGTCATCTTCCTGTCCGAGGCGTTCACGAAGCCGGCGATGATGCACGGCCTCGGTGCGGTGGGCTACCACCAGAGCTACACCTACTTCACCTGGCGCACCGGCAAGCGGGAGATCGAGGAGTACCTCGTCGAGGTCTCGCGCGAGTCCGACCACCTGATGCGCCCGAACTTCTTCGTCAACACACCCGACATCCTCCACGCCTACCTGCAGTACGGCGGCCCGGCGGCGTTCAAGGTCCGTGCGGCCCTCGCGGCGACCGGGTCGCCGAGCTGGGGCGTCTACGCCGGCTACGAGCTGTTCGAGCACGTCGCGGTGAAGCCCGGGTCGGAGGAGTACCTCGACTCGGAGAAGTTCCAGATCCGCATCCGCGACTGGGAGCAGCGCGACGCCGAGGGCACCACCCTCGCGCCCTACCTCACCCGCCTCAACGAGATCCGGCGCCAGCACCCGGCGCTGCAGCTGCTGCGCAACATCACGATCCACGAGAGCGAGGACGACTCCGTCCTGGTCTTCTCCAAGCGCCACACGCTGCCCGACGGCCACGACGACGTGGTGCTGGTGGTCATCAACCTCGACCCCCACGGCACGCGGGAGACCATGGTCCACCTCGACATGCCGGCGCTCGGCCTCGAGTGGCACGAGTCGTTCAACGCCCACGACGAGATCACCGGCGCAGACTGGGGCTGGAGCCGCCACAACTACGTCCGCCTCGATCCCGGACACGAGCCCGCGCACGTCATCAGCGTCAGGAGCAACCGTTGACCGAGCACCACGCGCCAGCCCATCCCACGTCGGCCCACATGCCGACGGACGCGGGGGCCGCCACGGCGGTGCTCAACGCGGAGCCGGACTGGTTCCGCACGGCCGTCTTCTACGAGGTGCTCGTCCGCTCGTTCCGCGACTCCAACGGCGACGGCACGGGTGACTTCAAGGGCCTGATCGAGAAGCTCGACTACCTGGAGTGGCTCGGCGTCGACTGCCTGTGGGTGCCGCCGTTCTTCACCTCGCCGCTGCGCGACGGCGGCTACGACGTGGCCGACTACAACAACATCCTCCCCGAGTGCGGCACGGTCGAGGACTTCCACGAGTTCCTCGACGCCTGCCACCAGCGCGGCATCCGCGTGATCATCGACTTCGTCATGAACCACACGAGCGACGCGCACCCGTGGTTCCAGGCCAGCCGGAGCGACCCCGAGGGTCCCTACGGCGACTTCTACGTCTGGTCCGACACCGACGAGCTCTACCAGGACGCCCGGGTCATCTTCGTCGACACCGAGCCCTCGAACTGGACGTGGGACCCGGTGCGCCAGCAGTACTTCTGGCACCGGTTCTTCCACCACCAGCCCGACCTCAACTTCGACAACCCCAAGGTCCACGACGCGATGCTGGACGCGATGGCGTTCTGGCTCGACATGGGCCTCGACGGCTTCCGCCTCGACGCCGTGCCCTACCTCTACGAGCGCCCCGGCACCAACGGCGAGAACCTGCCCGAGACGCACGACTTCCTCAAGAAGTGCCGCCGCTTCGTCGACGAGCACTACCCCGGCCGCGTGCTGCTGTGCGAGGCCAACCAGTGGCCCGCCGACGTCGTGGAGTACTTCGGCCCCGAGCAGACCGAGGACGGCCGCTGGGTCGGCACCGAGTGCCACATGGCGTTCCACTTCCCGGTGATGCCGCGCATCTTCATGGCCGTGCGTCGCGAGTCGCGCTTCCCCATCTCGGAGATCCTCGAGCAGACGCCGTCGATCCCCGACGGCTGCCAGTGGGGCATCTTCCTGCGCAACCACGACGAGCTGACGCTGGAGATGGTCACCGACGAGGACCGCGACTACATGTGGTCCGAGTACGCCCACGACCCCCGGATGAAGGCCAACATCGGCATCCGCCGCCGGCTCGCGCCGCTGCTCGACAACGACGTGAACCGGATGGAGCTCTTCACCGCGATCCTGCTGTCACTTCCCGGCTCGCCGGTCCTCTACTACGGCGACGAGATCGGCATGGGTGACAACATCTGGCTCGGCGACCGCGACGGCGTGCGTACGCCGATGCAGTGGACGCCCGACCGCAACGCGGGCTTCTCCAACGCCACGCCCGGCAAGCTCCACCTGCCGGCGATCCAGGACCCGGTCTACGGCTACCAGTCGGTGAACGTGGAGGCGCAGCTGGAGAACACCTCCTCGCTGCTGCACTGGACCCGGCGCCTCGTGCACGCACGGCGCCGCCACCCGGCGTTCGGCCTCGGCGACTTCGTCGACCTCGGCGGCTCGAACCCGAGCGTGCTGTCCTACATCCGCGAGCACGAGACCGACGACGGGCGCGACGTCATCCTGTGCGTCAACAACCTCTCGCGCTTCCCGCAGCCGGTCGAGCTCGACCTGCGCCACTGGGAGGGCATGGTGCCCGTCGAGCTGCTCGGCGGCGTGCCGTTCCCGGCCATCGGCGAGCTGCCCTACCTGCTGACGCTCGGCGGCTACGGCTTCCTGTGGCTGCGACTGACGGATCCGAACGGCTCGGGGGTGGAGCAGTGAGTGACGAGACCAGGACGCACGACCTGACGACGTGGATCGGCGAGGCCCGCTGGTTCGGCGGCAAGGGGCGCGAGTGGTCGCTGGCGGGCGTACGCCGTGTCGGTGAGCTGCCGGACGCACCGCCCGGGCTGCGGGTCTCGATCGACCTCGCCGAGGTGGCCTACCGCTCCGAGCAGGGCGAGGAGAGCGAGCTCTACCAGCTCCCGCTGGCGTTCTACTCCGAGCCGCAGGAGCGCCTGGCGCACGCGCTGGTCGGCGAGTGGGACGACTCGTCGTTCGGCCACACCTTCGTCTACGACGCCCTCCACGACCGGGAGTCGATGGCGCTGTGGCTGCGCGCGTTCGCCGCGCCGCCGTCCAGCACCGACCGCGGTCAGCTCGCCTTCCACAGCCTGCCGGGACACGACCTCGACCTCGAGGCGCACTCGACGCTGTTCTCGGGCGAGCAGTCGAACTCCTCGGTCGCGTTCGGCGAGGACGCGCTGATGAAGGTCTTCCGCAAGGTCACGCCCGGGGTCAACCCCGACGTGGCCATCCACCAGGTGCTCACCGAGGCCGGGTCGACCCACGTCGCCTCGCTCTACGGCTGGCTCGACCTGGTGGACGAGGAGACCAACACCACCATCCAGCTCGCGATGCTGCAGCAGTTCCTGCGCACCGCCAGCGACGGCTGGGACCTGGCGCTGGCCAGCGTCCGCAACCTCTTCGCAGAGGCCGACCTGCACGCCGACGAGGTCGGCGGTGACTTCGCGGGAGAGGCCGCCCGCCTGGGCGTGGCGCTGGCCGAGGTCCACGCCGACCTGGCCGCGCACTTCCCCGTGGAGGAGCGCGACGCCGACGCCGTCGGCGCCCTGGCGAGCGCCATGGAGGGGCGGCTCGAGGCCGCTCTCGAGGTGGTGCCCGGCCTGGCCGAGCACGAGGCGGGCCTGCGGGCGACGTACGCCCGGCTGCGCGACCTCGACCGCGTCGAGGTCCAGCAGGTCCACGGAGACCTGCACCTGGGCCAGACGCTGCGCACCGCACGCGGCTGGAAGATCGTCGACTTCGAGGGCGAGCCGGCCAAGCCGCTCGCCGAGCGGCTCAAGCCCGACTCGGTGTGGCGCGACGTCGCGGGGATGATCCGCTCCTTCGACTACGCCCCGCGCGTGGTCGCCCTCACCGCGGGCGACTACGACGCCGGCGAGGCCGACCAGCGGACCTACCGGGCCGCGGAGTGGTCGGCCCGCAACCGCGAGGCCTTCCTCGCCGCCTACACCGCGAAACGCGGTGACGACGTCGACGCGGCCGCCACCTTGCTGCTCGATGCCTACCTCGCGGACAAAGCCGTCTACGAGGCCGTCTACGAAGCCCGCAACCGACCGGGATGGCTGTCCATCCCGCTGGCAGCGTTGGGAGAGACGTCATGACCGACCCGCACGGCACCACCCGCACCTACGCCCCCGGGGAGCTCGACCTCCACCTCATCGGCGAGGGCCGCCACGAGGAGCTGTGGAGGGTGCTCGGCGCGCAGCCGACCGACACCGGCACCTCCTTCCGGGTCTGGGCGCCCAACGCGCTCGAGGTCCAGGTGGCCGGCGAGTGGGCCGGCTGGGACGGCGCGGCCCACCCCATGACGAAGCTCGACGGCTCGGGCGTGTGGCACGCCCACGTCGAGGGCGTCGGCTCCGGCTCGCAGTACAAGTACCGGCTCCGCGGCGCGGACGGCCAGTGGGGCGACCGGGCCGACCCGCTCGCGCAGTACGCCGAGAAGCCGCCGAGCTCGGCCTCGGTGGTCTGGCGTTCCCAGCACGAGTGGAACGACGACGCCTGGCTGGAGGCGCGTCGCACCAGCCAGCCCGTCGACGAGGCGATGTCGATCTACGAGGTGCACCTCGCCTCGTGGCGCAAGCACTACTCCGGCGAGATCTACACCTGGGACCAGCTGGCCGACGCCCTCGTGCCGTACGTCTCCGACCTCGGCTTCACGCACGTCGAGTTCATGCCGGTGATGCAGCACCCCTTCGGCGGCTCGTGGGGCTACCACGTCACGTCCTACTTCGCCCCCGACGCCCGTTTCGGCGACCCCGACGGGCTCAAGCGGCTCATCGACCGGCTCCACCAGGCCGGCGTCGGCGTCATCCTCGACTGGGTGCCCGGTCACTTCGCCACCGACGAGTGGGCACTGGCGCGCTTCGACGGCACGCCGCTCTACGAGGACCCCAACCCCCAGCGCGGCTGGCACAAGGAGTGGGGCTCGCACATCTTCAACTTCGGGCGCCACGAGGTCCGCAACTTCCTCTACGCCAACGCGGTCTACTGGCTCGAGGAGTACCACGCCGACGGCCTGCGCGTGGACGGCGTCGCCTCGATGATCTACCTCGACTACGCCCGCGAGCACGGCGAGTGGTCGCCCAACGTCCATGGCGGCCGCGAGAACCTCGAGGCCGTGCAGTTCCTCCAGGAGATGAACGCCACCGTCTACAAGCGCGTCCCCGGCATCGTCACGATCGCCGAGGAGTCCACCGCGTGGCCCGGCGTCACCGGGCCCACCAGCGACGGCGGCCTGGGCTTCGGCTTCAAGTGGAACATGGGCTGGATGCACGACTCGCTCAACTACGTCTCCCAGGACCCGCTCTACCGCAGCCACCACCACGGCCAGATGACCTTCTCGCTGGTCTACGCCTACGCGGAGAACTACGTCCTGCCGATCAGCCACGACGAGGTCGTGCACGGCAAGGGGTCCCTGCTGCGCAAGATGCCGGGAGACCGCTGGCAGCAGCTGGCCAACCTGCGCGCCTACCTGGCCTACATGTGGGCCCACCCCGGCAAGCAGCTGCTCTTCATGGGCTGCGAGTTCGGTCAGGAGTCCGAGTGGGCCGAGAGCCGCGAGCTCGACTGGTGGCTCCTCGAGCACCCCGAGCACGCCGGCGTGCACGCCATGGTCCGCGACATGAACGCCACGTACGCCGCCTCGGGCGCGCTGTGGGGTCGGGACAACGACCCCGCAGGCTTCGCGTGGATCGACGCCAACGACGCGGGGCGCAACACGTTCTCGTTCGTGCGTCGCTCCCCCGGCCACCCCGACCTGGTCTGCGTGGCCAACTTCGCCGGCACCCCGCACGAGGGCTACCGCCTGGGGCTCCCGGAGGCCGGGCGGTGGACCGAGGTGCTCAACACCGACGCCGAGTCCTACTACGGCTCCGGGGTGGGCAACCTGGGCTCGATCACCGCGGTCGCCGGTGAGCACCACGGCCAGCCGGCGCACGCCGACATCGTCGTGCCCCCGCTCGCGACGGTCTGGTTCCGGGCCGCCGACTGAAGCGGCGGCCCGGAGCCGGACCGCTGGTCAGGTGAGGGTGATCATCCTCAGCATCCCCATCATCGCGTGCGGCATGCCGCCCATGTCGGGGTCGGGGAAGAAGCACATCACCACGTACTGGCCCGGTGGCAGCTCGTAGTCGACCGTCATGCTTCGCCCGGGGCTGAGCGTGCCCGTCGCCAGCTCGCCGGGCAGCAGCCACGACGGAGGCGGTCCCTGCTCCTCGCTCTGCAGGAAGTCCAGCACCTGGTCCGTGGTCGTCCCGGACGCCACCTGCTGCAGCACGACGAAGTGCGGCATCCCCGAGCTGCGCTTGTTCTTGAACAGGAAGCGGCCCTCGGCGGGGAGCCCGGACGCACCGCCCCAGGCAGGTCCGCCCTTGGCGAGGACGACGCCGTCGGTCCGCGGCGCCGAGGACGACCGCGCGGGTCCCCTGACGACGAGTGTCCTGCCGGTCACGAGGCCGCGTTCGCCGATGGAGAACGGCGTGTACGCGCCCGGACGTGGGAAGACGATGGTGCCGGAGCCGCCGCCGGCGAGACCGCCGACGATCGTGGACCGGGTGATTGCCCGCCTCAGCGCCTTCATGTTGTTCTTCGCACCGAACTTGTTGACGTCGGCGGTGAAGTCGTCGACGTCGTAGCCCTTCTTGAAGGTCACGAACTCGACGATCCCGGGGCCCTTGACCTCCAGGTGCACCCGCCCAGCCCTCAGGCTCCTCGGGCCCTTCACCCTGATCGTCTTCTTCGTCAGTGTCGCGACGAGGTGGGGCATCGCCGCGCGTGCGGCGGTCGTGGTGGTGGCTGCGCCGGAGGCGGCGCCAGTCGTGGGAGCGAGCAGGGCGGGCGAGCTCGCCAGCGCTGTGGCGCACACGACCGCCACCACCCTGCGCAGTCCGGTGGGCACGTGCATGATGGTCCGACCCTTCTCGTGAGCGAGAGTGCCGCCCGTCGGCACCGTCTTCCAGTAGTGCCACGGATCCGGGGAGTCGTCATCACCGATTTTCACCATGTTCGCGCGAGGTCCAGACCAGCGCCGCGCGCAGGTGCCGACGCCGTGCTCGTCATGCACACTCGGGACGATGACGGGCATCCTGCGCAGCGGGCCGGTGGTCTGGCTGGTCGGCGTCGTCGCGTTCGTGGCAGTGGCGGTGGTTCTCGACGTGGGCGCGGTCCAGCGCCCGGGCGGACGAACGGCGGCAGCCCAGCCGGTGCGCAACGCCACGATCGTCGTCGAGGAGGGCGGCACCCGCACCGGCTTCGCCACGCCCGAGGTGACCGTCGGCGGTGGCGGGACCGTCACCGTGGTCAACCTCGACACCATGGACCACACCGTCACCTCGGTCGCACGCAGGTCTGACGGGGCGCCCGTGTTCGACGTGCGGGTTCCGGCCGGCACGTCGGTGACTGTCCCGGGCGTCGAGGGACTGTCCGCCGGCGCGTGGACGTTCTTCTGCAAGTTCCACCCCTCCATGCGCGGGGTGATCACCGTCGAGGGTGTCGCCGGCGGGGTCGAGCCCGAGCACACGCGCTTCGAGCAGCCGTTGGTCGTCCCGAGCACGCGGCGCGGAGCCGACATCAGGTTGGTCATGCGGCGGGCGAAGGTCCGGACCCTTCCCGAGGGGCCGCGCACCTCGATGTGGACCTACGACGGCACCTACCCGGGGCCCACCATCAAGCGACGCGGCGGGCGAGGCACCGAGGTCACCGTCGTCAACCGCCTCCCCCGCGGCGCCGGTGCCATGTCGACCCACCTCCACGGCGACCACCACGCGTCCGCGGACGACGGGCAGCCGACCTCCCACCTCATCCGTCGCGGCGAGGGGCGGACCTATCGATACCCACTGGTGGTCGACGGCCGCCCGGAGCCGGGATCCTTCTTCTGGTACCACGACCACCGCATGGACCGCACCGCCCGCAACAACTGGCGTGGGCTGCAGGGCATGTTCATCGTCACCGACCCTCCCGTCCCGGGGCTCCGGCTGCCCACGGGGCGACGCGACGTGCCACTGATGATCTCGGAACGCTCGTTCACGAGCGGCAACCAGCTGACCGACCCGTTCGCGGACGGGCCCGACATGGTGGGTCACCACGGCGAGATGTCGTGGACGGGTGACAACGCGCCCCCCGACGACGCCACGGTCGGCGACACGGTGCTGGTCAACGGCCGCCACGCTCCGTACCTTGCGGTGTCGGCGACCCGCCACCGCCTGCGCCTGCTCAACTCGTCGCCGTTCTCCAGCTACAACTTCACCCTGTCCGACGGCAGGCCGTTCCTGCAGGTCGGCACCGGCAGCGGTCTGCTCCCGAAGTCCGTCGTACGCTCGAGCGTGCTGCTCGGGCCGGCGCAGCGGGCCGACGTCGTCGTGGACTTCAGCGGTGCGACGGGGCAACGTCTCGTGCTCGCGTCGGTCCCGGCCGCGCGCGGGACGACGGGCGACGACGCGCGCGAGACCGCCGTCATGGAGTTCCGGGTCGGCCGACCGGCGAGGGACTCCTCGCGGCTGCCGTCACGGTTGCCGTCACCCCGGCTGGTCGCGCCTGTCCGGGCCTCGGTGGCGAAGACATGGACCTTCGGCCTGGAGGAGTCGCGCCGCGGTAGCGCCTGGTCCATCAACGGGCGTGCCTTCGATCCGGGACGGGTCGACCACCGCGTACGCCTCGGCACGGTGGAGCGTTGGCGGCTGCGCAACACCAGCGACGTCACCCACTACGTCCATGTCCACGCCCAGCAGTGGCGCACGCTCCTGCGTGACGGACGGCGCCCACCGCCGTGGGAGCGCGGGCTCGAGGACACCTGGCGGCTCGAGCCCGGGGAGGAGGTCGAGATCGCCGCCCGCTTCACCGACTACACCGGCCCCTTCATGATCCACTGCCACATGCTCGATCACGAGGACCACGGGATGATGGCGCGCTTCGACGTCACCCGATGACGTCCTCCGCTGCGCTGCGGTGCCGCGGCTAGGGTGAGGGCGTGCCCAGCCCGATCACCGTGACGCCCGCCGAGGGCGTCGTACGCCTCGCCTGGACGGGCGAGGTCAGCACCGACGAGCTGCGGCGCGAGATCGCCGAGGCGATGACCGAGCAGCCCCGCGTCGAGGCGCTGGTCGACGCCGACGACGCGGTGGCGCAGCGGGCCGCCACCTGGGCGGGCCTGCACCGCGAGGGTGTACGCCGTGGTGTGGGCTCCGACGGACAGCCGCGCGACCAGATCGTCTTCGCCCGGCTCGTCACCGACGAGCCGGTCCACGAGCCGGGGGGCTTCCGCTCGCTGCTCAACTCGTTCCTCCCTCGCAAGCGGGCCATCTCGCAGATGCTGGTGCGTGACACCGACGACCGTGTGCTGCTGTGCCAGCTGACCTACAAGCGCGACTGGGACCTGCCGGGCGGCGTCGTGGAGGTGGGCGAGTCCCCGCGCATCGCGGTGGAGCGCGAGGTGGAGGAGGAGCTCGGCCTGACCCTCGCGGCGCGATCGCTCGTGCTCACCGACTGGCTGCCTGCCTGGGGCGGCTGGGACGACGCGGTCTGCCTGGTCTTCGACGGGGGCACCCACCAGGCATCGGTCCTCGACGCCGTGGTCAAGCAGGAGCGCGAGATCCGCGACGCCCGCTTCTGCACCCTCGAGGAGGTCGACGAGCTCGCCGCCGACTTCACCGCGCGACGCATCCGGGCCGCGGTCGGCGGCCACGAGCCGTATACGGAGTCCGGTCGCTGAGGCAAGATGCCTGCATGGCTTGGGTCTACGAATTCTCAGAAGGCAGCAAGGACCAGAAGGACCTCCTCGGCGGCAAGGGGGCCAACCTCGCCGAGATGACCAACCTCGGGCTCCCGGTGCCACCGGGCTTCACGATCTCCACCGAGACCTGTCGGGCCTACCTGGCGCTGCAGGAGTCGGGCGAGGGCGGCGAGCCGGACGGCCTCGCCGAGGAGGTCACCGAGCACCTCGAGCGGCTCGAGTCCGCGATGGGCAGGCGTCTGGGCGACGCAGGAGACCCGCTGCTGGTGTCGGTGCGCTCGGGTGCGAAGTTCTCCATGCCCGGGATGATGGAGACGGTCCTCAACGTCGGGCTCAACGACGAGTCGGTCGGCGGCCTCGCTGCGCGCAGCTCCGACGAGCGCTTCGCCCTCGACTCCTACCGGCGCCTGCTCCAGATGTTCGGCCAGACGGTGCTCCACGTCGACGGCGAGCTCTTCGCCGAGGCCCTCGACGAGACCAAGCGCGCCCTCGGCACCGAGTCCGACCTCGACCTGGGCGCCGACGACCTTCGCGCACTCGTCGAGCGGTTCAAGGCGATCATCGAGGAAGAGACCGGCGACGAGTTCCCCCAGGACCCCCGCGAGCAGATGGACCTCGCGATCCGTGCGGTCTTCGAGTCCTGGAACACCGACCGGGCGCGCCTCTACCGGCGCCAGGAGCGGATCCCCGAGGACCTCGGCACGGCGGTCAATGTGCAGGCGATGGTCTTCGGCAACTTCGGCATGGACTCCGGCTCCGGCGTCGCCTTCACCCGCGACCCGGCGAGCGGCGAGCAGGGCGTCTACGGCGACTACCTGCAGAACGCGCAGGGCGAGGACGTCGTCGCCGGGATCCGCAACACGGTGACGCTGGCCGACATGGCCGAGATCGACCGCCGGTCCCACGACGACCTGCTCGACATCATGACGCGCCTGGAGCGGCACTACCGCGACATGTGCGACATCGAGTTCACCGTCGAGCGCGGCAAGCTCTGGATGCTCCAGACCCGCGTCGGCAAGCGGACACCGGAGGCGGCGTTCCGCATCGCCGTCCACATGGTCGACGAGGGCCTGATCCAGATGGACGAGGCCGTCCTGCGGGTGACCGGCGACCAGCTCGCGCAGCTGATGTTCCCGCGCTTCGACGCGACCTCCGAGCGCACCCTGCTCGCCCAGGGGATGAACGCCTCACCCGGCGCGGCCGTCGGCAGGTGCGTCTTCGACTCCGACACCGCCGTCGAGTGGGCGGCGCGGGGCGAGGACGTGATCCTGGTGCGCAAGGAGACCAACCCCGACGACCTGCGCGGCATGGTCGCCGCTCGCGGGATCCTCACCAGCCGGGGAGGCAAGACCTCGCACGCCGCCGTGGTGGCGCGCGGCATGGGAAGGACGTGCGTGTGCGGCGCCGAGTCGCTCGACGTCGACACCAAGGCCAAGGAGTTCCGCGTCCGCGACGGCGAGACCGTCCGCGAGGGCGACGTGATCTCCATCGACGGCACCACCGGCGAGGTCTTCGCCGGTGCCGTGCCGGTGGCCGACTCCGTCGTCGTGCGCCACTTCGAGGGCGAGAAGCTCGACGACGACCTCGCCCACGCGGTCGCGCGGATCATGGCGCACGCCGACGGCGCCCGCCGCCTGCGGGTGCGCACCAACGCCGACACCCCGGAGGACGCCGCCCGTGCTCGTCGCTTCGGCGCCCAGGGCATCGGCCTGTGCCGCACCGAGCACATGTTCCTCGGCGAGCGGCGCGAGCTGGTCGAGAAGCTGATCGTCGCCGAGGACGAGGCCGGTGTGGAAGGGGCGCTGGCCGCACTCCTGCCGCTGCAGCGCCAGGACTTCACCGAGATCCTCGAGGCGATGGACGGCCTGCCGGTGACCATCCGGCTCCTCGACCCGCCGCTGCACGAGTTCCTGCCCGACCTCACCGACCTGAGCGTCGAGGTGGCCCTGGCCGAGGAGCGCGGCCAGGTCGACCAGCGCGCCGCCACCCTGCTCACCCACGTGCGGCGCCTCCACGAGCAGAACCCGATGCTCGGGCTGCGCGGCGTCCGGCTCGGGATCCAGATCCCCGGCCTCTTCCTCATGCAGGCGCGGGCGATGGCCGAGGCTGCTGCCGATCGGATGGCCGTCCACGGCACCCCCCGACCGGAGATCATGGTGCCGCTCGTCGCCAGCGTCCGCGAGCTCGAGATCGTCCGGGCGGACATCGAGCGGGTCATCGCGGAGGTCGAGGAGGACCGCGGCATCAAGCTCGACATCGCGATCGGCACGATGATCGAGCTGCCGCGCGCCGCGTTCCTGGCCGACCGGATCGCCAAGCGTGCCGACTTCTTCTCCTTCGGCACCAACGACCTGACCCAGATGGCGTGGGGCTTCTCCCGCGACGACGTGGAGTCGTCGTTCTTCTCGCGCTACTTCGAGCACGGCATCTTCGACGTCTCGCCGTTCGAGTCCCTGGACCAGCGCGGCGTGGGTGGCATGGTCGAGATGGGCACGACCAAGGGCCGCGAGACCAAGCCCGACCTGAAGGTCGGCGTGTGCGGCGAGCACGGCGGCGACCCGCGATCGGTCCACTTCTTCGACGACGTCGGGCTCAACTACGTCTCGTGCTCGCCCTTCCGGGTGCCGGTGGCCCGGCTCGAGGCCGGACGCTCGGTCCTGGGCAAGCGCGACTCAGAAGAGCGCTGAGGCGAGGTTGCGACGACCCGCGAGCACGCGCGGGTCGTCGTTGCCGACTGCGGCGAAGAGCCCGAGCAGGTGGTCGCGGGCCTTCGACCGCTCCGGGTCGGCCGTGCGCGCGACCAGGTTCACCAGCCGGGTGAAGGCGTCCTCGACGTGCCCGCCGAGCATGTCGAGGTCGGCGACCAGCGTCTGGGCGTCCACGTCGTCGGGGGCGTCGGCCGCGGCGGCTCGCGCCTGGGCCAGGTCGACGCCCTGGGTGCGCTGCATGACCTTGGCGATCGCCAGGCCGCCGGCCGCCTCGACGTCCGCGGGATTGGCCTCGACGAGCTTCTGGTACTCCGCGACGGCGCTGTCGATGTCACCGGCTGCGAGCGCGTCCTGGGCGGGCGCGTAGCGGGGATCCACGACCTCCTCCTCGCCCTCGGCGGAGGGCGCGCCGCCGGTGCGGGGCTGGTGCCGGCCGGTGATTCCCTGCGTGGTGAGCTGCTGGGCGACCTGGGTCAGCGCGGTGCGCAGCTCCTCGATCGGCAGCGGGTCCTGCAGGAGCGGCATCGGGCGTCCGTCGACCACGGCGACCACGAGCGGGATCGAGGGGATCTGCATGGCCTGCGCGATCTGCGGCGCGGCGTCGATGTCGACGAGGCCGAGCAGGAAGCGGCCCTCGTGCTCGCCCACCACGGTCGCCAGGTCGTCGGCGAGCTGCCCGCTCTCGGGCATCCGGGTGCGGCTGTAGAAGGCCAGGAGCACCGGTGCGGTCATCGACTGCTCGAGCATCCCCTGGAAGTTCTGCTCGTCCACGACCACGCTGTACGACGACGCGGCGCCGGTCGGCGTACCGGTCTGCGCACCGGTCGGGGCACCTGCGGGAGCGGCGGGCTGCGGGGCGGGCTTGCCCAGCCCGGAGAGGTCGATGGCACCTGGGCGGCTGAACGGCTGCTGCGTCATGGACACAATCCTAGGGAGAGACGCCACGGGCGCGGGCACGGGTCGGTAGCCTCGCCGCATGGGATCCCGGCGAGCCGCGCTGATGACACGCCATCGTCGCAACTTCGGGCTGCTGGGGCGCTTCGGACTGGTCGGTGCGTCCGGGGTGCTGGTCAACCTGCTGACCATCGTGGTGCTGCGCCGCCTGGGCCCCCACTTCGACGACGCGGTCGTGGCCCTCGGGTCCACCGGCTTCAACATCCGCTGGTACCACGTCTACTCCACCCTGGCCTTCCTGGTGGCGAACCTCTCGAACTTCCAGCTCAACCGCACCTGGACCTTCCGCAGCAGCAAGGCGCAGCGGTGGTGGTCGGAGTACTGGCCGTTCCTGGTGGTCGGCTTCGGCGGCCAGCTGGTGGGCCTGGCGCTCCTCACCCTCCTGATGCACCCCCACTCCGCCGTGAGCCTGCCGACCGAGGTCTTCGACGACTCCTCGGGGCTGCGCAACCGGCTCTACTGGTCGCAGCTGATCGTCATCGGCCTCGTCACGCCGCTGTCGTTCGTGTTCAACAAGCTCTGGACGTTCGCGGCGGTCCGGACCGGCCGGCTGGACCTCGCCGACCCCATCCGTGAGGGTGAAGTGATGGCTGGGAAGGATGGGACCTGAACGGTCCCGACTGTGGCCGAGACGTGCACCGTCTCGCCTGTCACCGCGCCTGCGCTGCGTGGTAGAAACTCCCCGGAGTTCGACGGGAGGGACGCCACTCAATGACGACATCGGGGTCGTACGACTTCGCCGGCTACCAGGTCCTGGTCGTCGGTGGCACGCGAGGCGAGGGCCACGCGATCGCGTCGTCCTTCGTCTCGTGCGGCGCCTCGGTGACGGTGACCGGCACGATGATGCTGCGCTCGCTCTACGACTCCGACCTCTCGGCCTTCGACTACGAGTCGGTCAACCTGGCCCGCCAGGACTCCATCGACCACCTCGCGGCGACCATCGACCACATCGACGTGCTCGTGCTCGCCGCCACCTGCCACCTCCCCTACGGCCTGCCGGCCGGTGAGCACGACTTCATCGTCGAGGCGTCCCGCTCGGGCTTGCTGGGTCCGACCTTCCTCACCACTCGGCTGCGGCTCAAGCTCGGCCAGAGCCCGGCGCTCGGCGGTGGGTGCGTGGTCAACACCGGCGCCGTACGCACCTGGCTGGAGCTGTCGCACACGCCCGAGAGGGCCCACGCCGAGCTGGTCGCCTCGACGACGCGCGCCGCGGGCAACTGGGCCGGGCTCGGCGTGCGGGTCAACTCCGTCGCCCGCTCACCCCGCCCCGTCCTTCCCCGCCAGTTCGCCCCCCGCCCGGTCGCGTCCGCCGGCAGCCGGGTCGCCGGCGGCACGCTCGTGCGCGACCCACGGTCAGCCACCGACGGTGCCGTCGCCGACGCCGTGCTCTTCCTCGCCAGCAGCTCGGCGTCGCGGATCACCGGCCACACGCTCACGATCACCTGAGGCTCACCCGACCGGGGTGAGCTCGCGCTCGGGCTCCCGTCCGGGTCGGCCGCGCAGGAGCTGCGCGGCGACGCGTCCTCCTCGATTCGAGCGAAATGCTCCGCGATCGGCGTCCGGGCGGTTACGGTCCATGCACTCGTTGGCAACAAGAGATCCACAAGTGCTTCGCGGCCGCCTCGGGCTCCGTCGCTTTCCCGTCGTTCGGAAGGACGTGCTCACGTGACTGCTGAACTCATCTCCTCACCCGCCACCCGGCGCCGTACGTCGTGGGCGGGGCGCGCGTCGCAGCACCGTCGCCAGCAGGTCGGCTCCCGCGACGCCCGCACCGACGCCCAGGTCGAGGCGCTCTGGCTGTCCCTCGTCGAGGTGCTCCGCGCGATGGACGACCCGTCGTCGGCCGTGCTCTGCACGGTTGGCGGTGCCCCGGTGGCGGCCTACGGCCTGCCGAAGCCCGAGGTCCCGCGCGTCTCCCGCCAGGCCGGCACCGCCTTCGCCACTCGCACCCGCCCGGACGGTCCGGCCGGGGAGATCGAGACGGTGGAGCTCACCGCCGGACGGCGCCACACCGTGATCGCGTCCGTCCCCGGGGCGGACGCCGACCACCTGCTCTCGGTCACCGCGGAGGGCGTCAGCCCGCCGCTCCTGGAGGCCTGGACCCGGCGGGCCGCCGAGGACCTGCGCCAGGCGCTGTCAGTCGCCGCCGCGATCGAGTAGCCGGTCCGCCGCGGCGTAGGGATCGGTCTCCCCCGCCGCGACCCGGGCGGCGAGCACCTCGACGAGGTCGTCGCCGCCGTCGGTCCCGCTCCAGCGCTCGCGCAACGCGGCCAGGGCGATCGCCTCGACCTCGCGCCGCGCCCGGAGCGTACGCCGCCTCGCGAGCTCGCCGGCCTGCTCCAGCCAGGCCGCGTGGCGGTCGACCTCCCCGAGCAGGCCGTCGATCCCCTCCCCCGTGCTGGCCACGGTCATCAGCACCGGCGGACGCCAGGCGCCCTCGTTCCGCTCGCCGAGGGACAGCATCGTGCGCAGCTCTCGCCGGGTGCGCTCGGCGCCCTCACGGTCGGCCTTGTTGACGACGTAGAGGTCACCGACCTCGAGGATGCCTGCCTTCGCGGCCTGGATCCCGTCACCCATCCCCGGCGCCAGGAGCACGAGCGTGGTGTCGGCCAGCCCGGCCACCTCGACCTCGCTCTGGCCCACGCCGACGGTCTCGACGACGACCACGTCGCAGCCGGCCGCGTCGAGGACCCGCACCGCCTGCGGGGTCGACCAGGCGAGGCCGCCGAGGTGGCCACGGGCCCCCATCGAGCGGATGTAGACGTCCTTGTCGAGCGCGTGGTCGCCCATCCGCACCCGGTCGCCGAGCAGCGCTCCGCCGGAGAAGGGCGACGACGGGTCGATGGCCAGCACGCCCACACGCTTGCCCGCGCGGCGCATGCCCGCCACCAGCGCGTTGGTCGACGTCGACTTGCCGACACCCGGCGGCCCGGTGACGCCCAGCACGTGCGCGTGACCGGTGTGCGGGTTGAGGGCGGCCATCACCTCGCGCAGCAGCGGGGAGGCGTCCTCCACGAGGGTGATCAGGCGCGCGACCGCCGCCGCCTCGCCCGCACGTGCCCGTGCGACGAGGTCGGGGACCGCTTGTGGGCCCCGCCGCGTCACGACCGCCGCCTCGCGGCCGGGGTCACCGAGCAGGCACGCGGATGATGAGCGCGTCGCCCTGCCCGCCACCGCCGCAGAGCGCCGCCGCACCGGTGCCACCGCCACGGCGCTGGAGCTCCAGCGCGAGGTGGAGCACGATCCGGGCACCGGACATCCCGACCGGGTGGCCGAGGGCGATGGCGCCGCCGTTGACGTTGACCTTGTCCTGCTCCACTCCGAGCTGGCGCGCGGACTCGATGCCGACGGCCGCGAAGGCCTCGTTGAGCTCGAAGAGGTCGATGTCGGAGACCGCGATGCCCTCCTTCTCGGCCGCCTTGGCGATGGCGTGGGCCGGCTGGAGCTGCAGCGAGGAGTCCGGGCCGGCGACCTGGCCCGAGGCGCCGATCTCGGCGAGCCACGTGAGGCCGAGCTCCTCGGCCTTGGCCTTGCTCATCACCACGACCGCGCAGGCGCCGTCGGAGATCTGCGAGGCGGACCCCGCGGTGATGCTGCCGCCCTTGGCGACGGGCCGCAGGCCGGAGAGCGACTCGACGGTGGTGTCACTGCGTACGCCCTCGTCCTCCGCGACCGTGACCTCGCCACGGCGGGTGGAGATCGTGACCGGGACGACCTCGTCGTCGAAGACGCCGTTCTTCCACGCCAGCGCCGCGCGCTGGTGGGACTGGGCAGCGAAGGCGTCCTGCTCCTCGCGGGTGAGGTTGGCGCCGGCGGCGTTGCAGCCGTCGGTCAGGCTGATCATCGCCTGGTCGGTGAACTGGTCGTGGAGCGCGTCGTAGGCCATCGAGTCGACGAGAGCGGTGTCGCCGTACTTGAAGCCCTCGCGGCTCTTCGGCAGCAGGTGGGGCGCCTGCGTCATCGACTCCATGCCTCCGGCGACGACGATCTCGTGCTCGCCGGCGCGGATCAACTGGTCGGCCATCGCGATGGCGTTGATGCCGGAGAGGCAGACCTTGTTGATGGTGATGGAGGGGACGCTCATCGGGATGCCGCCCTTGACGGCCGCCTGGCGGGCGGTGATCTGGCCGGCGCCGGCCTGGATGACCTGGCCCATGATCACGTAGTCCACCTGCTCGCCGGTGACGCCGGCCCTCTCCAGCGCGCCCTTGATGGCCACGCCGCCGAGGTCGGCCGCCGACTGGTCCTTGAGTCCGCCGAGCAGGCGGCCGATCGGGGTGCGAGCCCCGGCAACGATCACGGAACCGGTCATGAGCTTCTCCTCCAGGCATGCGGGGTGGTGGGTGCTACCTCCGACGACGATACCCATGACGCCGGTCGGCGCGGCAGGGTGTGGCAGCCGCCCGGAGTGAGGCACACGTCACACCTCCTCGCGCCCCACGCCTGCGGAGTGCACGATGACCCCCATGAGCGCGCCCGACCTCCCAGACGACCTCCAGCACCTCTTCACCGCGATCGACCACGTCGGCATCGCGGTGCCCGACCTCGACGCGGCGATGGCCTTCTACCGCGACTCCTACGGGATGCGCGTGCTCCACGAGGAGACCAACGAGGAGCAGGGCGTGCGTGAGGCGATGGTCGGCGTCGGCGACTCCGGCTCCTGCATCCAGCTGCTGGCACCGCTGACGCCCGAGTCGACGATCGCCAAGTTCCTCGACCGCAACGGACAGGGCATCCAGCAGCTCGCGTTCCGGGTCGAGGACGTCGAGCACGTCGCCGACGTGCTCCGCGGGCGCGGACTGCGCCTGCTGTACGACGCGCCTCGGCGCGGCACGTCGGGCAGCCGCGTGAACTTCATCCACCCCAAGGACGCCGGCGGGGTGCTCGTCGAGCTCGTCGAGCCCGTCCGCTAGCACCCGGCGCGAGGAATCTCACACCTCGCACCACGCAAGGTTACTCGCCGGTACGTTGACCCCGATCGCGCCATTGATGCCTCACCAGGAGCCCCTCGTGCACAACATCCTCGAAGCCATCCAGTCCGGCAACGCCACCTCGGAGGACTTCGCCTCCTTGGAGCTGCCCGAGTCCTACCGCGCCGCCTTCGTCAAGAAGGACGAGGTCGACATGTTCGAGGGGGTGGCCTCCCGGGACAAGGACCCCCGCAAGTCCCTCCACGTCGACGAGGTGCCGCTGCCCGAGCTCGGTCCGGGCGAGGCGTTCGTGGCCGTGATGGCCAGCGCCATCAACTACAACACCGTGTGGACCTCGATCTTCGAGCCCGTCTCGACCTTCGGCTTCCTCGAGCGCTACGGCCGCAACTCCGAGCTGACCAAGCGCCACGACCTGCCCTACCACGTGGTCGGCTCCGACCTCTCCGGCGTCGTGCTCAAGGTCGGCGCCGGCGTCACCAAGTGGAAGCCGGGCGACCGCGTCGTCGCGCACTGCCTCTCGGTCGAGCTCGAGGGCCCCGACGGCCACGACGACACGATGCTCGACACCGAGCAGCGGATCTGGGGCTTCGAGACCAACTTCGGCGGCCTCGCCGACGTGGCGATGGTCAAGGCCAACCAGCTCATGCCCAAGCCCGAGCACCTCACCTGGGAGGAGGCCGCCTCCCCCGGCCTCGTGAACTGCACGGCGTACCGACAGCTGGTCTCCAAGAACGGCGGCGACATGAAGCAGGGCGACAACGTCCTCATCTGGGGCGCCTCGGGCGGCCTGGGCGGCTTCGCGACGCAGTACGCCCTCAACGGCGGCGCGACCCCCGTCTGCGTGGTCTCCAACGAGGAGAAGGCCGCCATCGCCCGCAGCATGGGCGCGGAGCTGATCATCAACCGCTCCGAGGAGGGCTACAAGTTCTGGAACGACGAGAACACCCAGCAGGACCCGAAGGAGTGGAAGCGCTTCGGCGCGAGGATCCGCGAGCTCACCGGCGGCGAGGACATCGACATCGTCTTCGAGCACCCCGGCCGTGAGACCTTCGGTGCGTCGGTCTTCGTCACCCGCAAGGGCGGCACCATCACCACGTGCGCGTCGACCTCGGGCTACATGCACGAGTACGACAACCGCTACCTGTGGATGAACCTCAAGCGCATCATCTCCAGCCACTTCGCCAACTACCGCGAGTCGTGGGAGGCCAACCGCCTCATCGCCAAGGGCAAGATCCACCCCACCCTGTCGAAGACCTACACGCTCGAGGAGGTCGGCCAGGCCTCGCTCGACGTGCACCACAACTCCCACCAGGGCAAGGTCGGCGTCCTGTGCCTCTCGCCCGAGGAGGGACTCGGCGTCCTCGACCACGAGATGCGCGCGCAGCACGAGAGCGCGATCAACCGCTTCCGCGGCGTCTGAGGGGTCCGCACGCCCCGACGAGACACTGCTCACACCCCGGTTCGCCCGACTCCCTCGGAGTCGTCCGCGAGCCGGGGTGTGATGTTGTCGGGCCATCGGCAAGACTGGCACCCACGCAGTCAGTTCGACCGAGAGAGGGTGCCTCGACCATGAGCTCCGACAAGAGCCTGTCCATCTTCGACGAGCCGGAGTCCGCCGACGACGCGGCCGAGGAGACCCAGGTGCTCCCGGTCACGGCGAAGGACGAACCGCAGGTCGCGAAGCCCCGTGCCGACACCCGTGCCGCGACCCCCGCCACTCCGTCAACTCCTGCCTCGGACGCCGAGGCGACGCGCCGCTCGCCGGTGGTCCCGCCCGCAGCCCGGCCGGCTCAGGCTGCCGCCCAGGCCCCGTCGCCCGCGTCCTCCGCCGCACCGACGCCGGCCGGGGCGACCCCGCTGCCCGTCGTACGCCGCGGTGGCTACGACAAGGCAGCGGTCGACCAGCGCGTCGGCCAGCTCCAGACCGAGAAGTCCGGCCTGGCCACCAGCCTCGCCAGCAGCGAGCAGCGCGTCATCGAGCTCGAGGCCGAGCTCGCGGCCGCCCGCGAGGAGCTGCAGGAGAACGCCAACCCGACGTACGCCGGGCTGGGCGGGCGCGCCTCCTCGATGCTCAAGATGGCCGAGGACGAAGCGGCCGACGTACGCCGTGCCGGGCACCGCGACGCCGACGACATCCGCAAGGCCGCCGAGCGCGATGCCACGAGCATCCGCGCCGACGCCGCCCGCGAGGCCGACGACATGCGCATGGTGCAGCTCAAGGAGCTCGACGAGATGCGCGCGCGCCTCACCGCGGACGCCGAGACCGAGCGCAGCCTGGCCAGGGCCGAGGCCGAGGACGTCCTGGCCGCCGCGCGCCGCGAGTCCGATCAGCTGCGCCTGGCCGCGCAGCAGGAGACCAACGAGATGCGGGTGACCGCGACCCGCGAGGCCGAGCAGGCCCGCGCCGCCGCGGACCGCGAGGTCCAGGAGGCCCGACGCACGCTCGCGGTCGAGAAGGAGCGCCTGACCC
This sequence comes from Nocardioides furvisabuli, assembly GCF_021083185.1. Taxonomy (GTDB): domain Bacteria; phylum Actinomycetota; class Actinomycetes; order Propionibacteriales; family Nocardioidaceae; genus Nocardioides; species Nocardioides furvisabuli. Next base: position 134,278 of record NZ_JAIGQB010000009.1, read on the forward strand.
GCGAGGCCGCCGAGCACCACAGCAACGCCACGGCCGAGACCCAGCGCCTCGTCGCCGAGGCCGAGGCACGGGCCACCGCCGCCGAGCAGCGCGCCCGCGAGGCCACGGCCCAGGCCAACGCCCACCGCCAGCAGGCGCAGGCCGAGGCCGAGGGGCTCCTCACCCGCGCGCGTCGCGAGGCCGAGCAGGTCGTCGCCTCGGCCCGCACCCAGGCCGACTCGATCGGGGCCACCCGGGTGGCGGAGGCCGAGCGCGAGCTCGCCAACATCCAGGCCGAGGTCGATCGGGTCGCCAAGCGACGCGACGCCATCACCGCCCAGCTCGGCGCCCTGCGCGACGTCGTCGCCGGCTTCGGCGAGGACGAGTCCTGAGCTGGCGCCACCGGCTCCGGGAGGCCGTCGCCCCGCGCGACGCCGAGACCCAGCCAGGCTCCGCCGCGACCGACCTGCCCCCCGGCGCCGGGGTCCAGGAGGTCGTGGAGAAGGTCAGCGAGGACGCCGACCGCGCCGAGGCGGCCGCCGAGGCCGCCGAGGACTCGGCGAAGTCGGCCGCGGAGATCGCCGAGCAGATCGACGATGCCATCGACCTCGTGGTCGACGAGGCGGCGCCGGCGCCCTACGTCCCGGCGGAGGTTCCGGCGGCACCTCTGCTGCTGCGTCACTCGCCGTTCAAGATCGGGTTCTTCGGAGCCTTCGGCGCGCTGGTCGCCGTCTTCTTGTCCCAGCAGCTGCTGAGCATCTCCTCGATCCTGATCCTGCTCGTGATGTCGATGTTCCTCGCCATCGGGCTCAACCCTGTCGTGGAGCTCTTCATGCGCCGCGGCATCCGGCGCGGGCTCTCCGTGCTGCTGGTGCTGGTCGTGGTGATCGGGGTGCTCGCGCTCTTCGTGGTCGCCATCGCCCCGGTGATCAGCGAGCAGATCACGGCGATCACCCGCAACGCCCCGGGGTGGCTCGACGACCTCCAGGCCAACTCGCAGGTCCAGAAGCTCGACGACCGGTACGACGTCATCGCCAAGGCGCGCGACTACATCCAGAACGGCGACTTCGGCCAGAAGGTCTTCGGCGGCGCGCTCGGCGTCGGGCTGCGGGTGCTGTCGGCGGTCGCCAACAGCTTCATCGTCCTGGTGCTGATGATCTACTTCCTGGCCTCGCTGCCCAGCATCAAGCACGCCGCCTACTCCTTGGCGCCGGCCTCCAAGCGGCCGCGCGTCAGCGAGCTCGGCGACAAGATCATCCGCTCGACCGGCGCCTACGTCGCCGGCGCCTTCCTCGTCGCCCTGTGCGCGGGGCTCAGCACGCTGGCGTTCTCGTTCATCGTGGGACTCGGCGAGTACGCCTTCGCCCTCGCCTTCGTGGTCGGGCTGTTCTCGCTGATCCCGGTCGTCGGTGCCTTCGTGTCGGGCGCGCTCATGACGCTGCTCGCGCTGACGGTCTCACCCACGGTGGCGCTGGTGGCGCTGGTTTACTACGTCGCCTACCAGCAGGTGGAGTCCTACCTGATCTACCCGCGGATCATGAAGAAGTCGGTCGACATCCCCGGCTCGGTGACCGTCGTGGCCGCGCTCGTGGGCGGCTCGCTCCTGGGGATCGTCGGCGCCCTGCTCGCGGTGCCGGTGGCCGCGGCCCTGCTCCTGCTGCACCGAGAGGTGTTCCTCAGGCGGCAGGACGCCCTCTGACCGACACGGGGTCGGGATCCGAGTCGGGCTCGGGGAGCGGCTCCACCACCAGAGACGTACGCCCCTCCCCCAGCTTGACCACGACGACGCCGGCGAGCACGAGCAGGCCGCCGGCGAGCTGGACGGTGCGCGGCAGCTCGCCGAGCAGCAGCCAGGCCCAGAGGACGGCGGCGAGGACCTCGCCGAGCGCGACGAAGGACGCCAGGCGGCTCCCGAGGCGACGCCCTGCCTCGATGCCGGTGACGTAGGCCAGGGCCGCGGTCACCAGGCCGAGGGCGACCACGGTCGCCCACCACGGCACGGTGAAGCCGTCGTAGGCAGCGTCTGCGGTCGAGGCCCGGAAGGGCAGCACGCCGCTGGCACCGGCCGTCGACAGGACGACGCTCGCGACGAACAGGCCACCGGCGGCGAGGCTGATGCCGGGCAGCCCGTTGGACTCGTCGGCGGAGATGACGAAGTACGACGCCGCACCCACCATCGCCCCGAGCGCCCACAGCACCCCGACCGCGCTGAGGTCGGCCCCGGAGAGGACGTCCAGCACCAGCACGAGACCGCAGGCGGCCAGGGCGGCGCCGAGCACCGTCAGCCTGGAGGGCCGCTGACCGTGGCGGAGCCAGAGCCACATGACGACCGCGACCGGGGCGGTGTACTCCAGCAGGAGCGCGACACTGACCTGCATGTAGGTGACGGCGTAGAAGTAGCACAGCTGGGCACCGGCGACGGCGGTGATCCCGTAGACCGTGATCACTCCGGCGTTGTCGCGCAACAGGTGCCAGCGGCCCCGCAGGGCCAGCAGGCCGGGGACCAGGAGGACGAGGGCGGCCAGGACGGTGCGCACGGTGACCGCGGCCCCGGCGCTCCACCCGGTGTCGAGCAGGCCGCGGGCGAGTGCGCCCGACATGCCGAAGCTCACGGCGGAGGCGAGCGCGAGGAACAGGCCGGCCGCTGTCCGGGAGGATGTGGTGTCATGAGTCAAAGCCGTCACAGTCATGACGCTAGGGCGCGTTGCTGTAATGTGTCAACATGCTTTTCACGGATGACACGGACGCGGCCCTGCAGGCAGCGGTCGCGCTGGTGAACTCGACCGACGAGCCGGGCGACCCCCTCGGCTCGCTCGAGGACCTCTCCGCCTTCCTCACGGCCTGGTCCTACACCGGACGCCACGACGCCGGTGCCGAGGAGCTCGCCTCCCTGCGCCGGCTCCGACCCGCCCTGCGCGAGCTGCTGCTGGCCGAGCGCGACGAGGCCGCGGAGATCGTCAACCACATGCTCGCCCGTGCCCGGGCGCTCCCCCAGCTCCAGCGCCACGACCAGTGGGACTGGCACCTGCACGCCGTGGAGCCGGACCGGCCGCTCGACGAGCGCGTCATCGTGGAGACCGCGATGGCGATGGTCGACGTGATCCGGGCGAACGAGATGACCCGACTCGACCGCTGCGCCGCCGACGACTGCGACGACGTGGTGCTCGACCTGTCCCGCAACCGCTCGCGCCGCTACTGCTCGACCACCTGCGGCAACCGTGAGGCCGTCGCGGCCTACCGCGCCCGCCAGAAGGCCTGACGCCGGCACCGCTCAGGCCAGGAAGCGCCTCAGCACCTCGAGGAAGACCTCGGGCTGCTCGGAGTGCACCCAGTGCCCCGCACCCTTGACCAGCACCCGGCGGTTGCGGGGGAAGCGGCGGTCCATCTCCTCGGCGTGCTCGTCGGCGATGTAGTCCGAGTCCGCCCCGCCGACCCACAGCACCGGGCCGTCGTACGTCTCCTCGCCGAGCGCCTCGGCGGGCCAGCCCGTGAGCTCCGGCATCGAGTCGGCGAGCAGGTCCAGGTTCAGCTGCCAGTGCCACCCGTCGTCGCTGCGACGCAGGTTCTGGAGCAGGAAGCTGCGCACCACCGGGTTCGGCACGGCCTCGCGCAGGGCGTCCTCGGCCTCGGAGCGGGACCCCAGCGCGGCCAGGTCGAGGCCCTGCATGGTCTCGATGTAGCCCACGAACTCGCGCCCGCTCGGGTACGCCACCGGCGCGACGTCGACGACCGCGAGCCGCTCGACCAGCCGGGGGTGGCGCAGCGCCAGGCACATCGCGATCTTGCCGCCCATCGAGTGCCCGACGAGGGCCACCGGCTCGTCACCGAGCTCGGCGGCCACCAGGTCGGCGAGCTCGAGGTAGTCGAAGGTCTCGGTCCACGGGGAACGTCCGTGGTTGGGCATGTCGAGCAGCAGGACACGGTGCTCTTCGCTGAGCGCCTTGGCAGCCTGGGTCCAGTTCCTGCCCTGGCCGAAGAGGCCGTGGCAGAAGACGACGCGGGACCCGGTCTCGCCGAGCTCGGTGCGGTGCAGGCTCACCCCGACATCCTGACGTGCGGGTGGTGCGGCGAGGTCGAGGGGGTCGAGCCGGCTCAGAAGTCGAAGCCGTCGAACATTCCGCCGATGCCGTCCCCGATGCTGCCGAACATGTCGCCGAGCCCCTCGCCCATCGCGCCCAGGCCCTCGCCGAGACCGTCGAAGCCTCCGCCGAAGAGCATGCCCATGAACATCCAGTCCATCGGGCCGAAGGTGCCGAAGTAGCCCTGGGCGTAGGGCTGGTAGGCCCGGCCGCCCTGCCAGTAGGGCACCCGGCGCGAGCCGACCATGACCTTGCGGATGTCGGGCTCGGCGCCGGCGCGGACGCGCTCGACGTCGAGGGCGCAGGCGGGCACGTCGCGCGGAGCGCCACCGGGCGGGGTCCACGGCACGTCGGCCACCGACAGCCCGTGGCGCGGGTCGAAGAAGCAGGGCGGGCGGCGCTGCGGGAGGGGTTCGCCGGCGACGCGGGCCCGCACGCACGCCATCGCGTAGCGGCCGTCCTCGAGGATCTCGGTCACGTGGCGCACGTCCTCGGGACGGCTGAGCGCGGCAGCCGCCGTCTTCGCGGACTCGTAGGAATCGAGGGCGCGCTGGTAGTCCGCGTTGGCGCCCGGGTCGAGCTGCTCGCCCGCGAGGTCGATGTCGAGGTCCTGGAGCTCCACGCCGAGGGCGGTGACGTCCTCCTCGGCGAGCTTCTTCACCGGTGCGACCTCGGCCTCGGCGCGGGCCAGCTCACGCTTCTTGCTCGACCTGCCGGCTCCCACGGCGAGCGCCGTGAGACCTCCGAGGACGACGAGCACGAGCACGAGTTCCATGCCGCCAGAGTACGCAGAACCTGCAAGAGCAGGCCGCCCATCGACCCCCGACGATGTGCGACCTGCTCCGGCACGTGGCCCGTGGGCGTCGGGACCATCCCCTCGTGCGGTCCCCACGCCCGTGGCGCTCGAGAAGACTCCCGCGAACCTGCGGGGGTCGGCATCCGTAGTCCTACCTATCTCTCCGGTCCGGGACGATAGATTCGATCCGTGCTGTCCCCCTGTCTCGGTCGTGAGGACCTCCGGCGTGCGCTGGACCGGGCGCTCGAGGAGTCGCGCTGGGTCACCGTGGTCGGTCCTCCCGGCAGCGGCAAGACGTTGCTCGTGCGCCACACCGCGGAGGGGTTGGGTGCCACGTGGGTGGACGCCCGCGCCCTGCGCCACCTCGACGAGGTGCTCCTCGCCGCCCTCGGCGGTCTCGGCGCCGAGACCGCTCCCGGTGACACCCCGGCCGGCGCCCTCGGCCGCGCGCTCGACGGACGAGACTGCGTGCTCGTCCTCGACGGCCTCGACCTCGACGCCACCGGCGCCGGTCCGGCCATCGAGGCGATGCTCGAGGGCACCACCGACGTACGCGTCGTCGTGACGGCCCGCGCCACCGCCGGCGAGCCGCACGAGTCCGTCGTACGCGTGGGGCCGTTGCCCGTGCCCCACCAGCGCGCGCCGCTGGAGGGTCCGGCCGTCGAGCTGTTCCTGCGAGGCATCCGTGCCGCGGGCGGACCGCTCGTCGACCTCACCTCGCAGGCCCACGAGGTACGCCGCCTGTTGAGCGCCACCGGCGGGCTGCCGCTCCTCATCGAGCAGGTGGCCGTGCAGTCCGCGCTGGTCGGGCTCAGCAACGCGATGTCGACCGTCAGCCTCGACCAGGCCGTCGACTCCGCGCACGGTCTGCTGGACCCGTCGAGCGCCACTGCGCTGCGCCGCATCGGCCTGCTGGACTTCCCCGTCGGTCTGGGTGTGCTCGCCCACGTGCTCGAGCGGTCCCCCGCCGAGGCCGCCGAGCTCGCGGGCGACCTCGTGCGTCGCAGCCTGCTCGAGGTCGACCGGCGCGGGCACTTCGACACGCTCTCCCCCATCCGCGGACGAGCCCGCGCACTCGCCGACCCCGACGACGTCGTGGCCGTCGGCTCCGGGCTCCTCGCCTGGGCCCAGAGCCATGCCCCCGACCACGACAACTTCGGGGCAGCGGACGCCGAGTGGCTCCGCGACCTCCCGGCCATGCGCCACGCCGTCCTCACCGCCTGCGCCGACCCCGCCAGCCGCGCCGAGGGCTACTCGGTCGCCAACCGGATCTTCTCCTCGCTCTACACCTCCATGCGCGCCCGGGAGGCGCTCGAGATCCTCGAGGGCGCGCTGTCGAGCGGCGACGGCCCCTCGGACATCGGCGCCCAGGTCGCGCGCCGCGCCGGCATCGCGGCCTCGGAGGTGCGCGGCACCTACGAGGGCCTCTGGCTGCTCGACCGTGCCGACGAGCACGCCTCGGCAGCACCGCGGCCCGAGGAGCAGCTGGCCAAGACGGCGTCCATCCGCGCCGAGATGCACCTCGACGCCGGAGACACCGCCCGCGCCGAGGCGGAGGCGAAGCGGGCCATCAGCCTCGACCCCGACGGATCGATCCGCCGGCAGGCCACCCGCACCCTCGCCGACGTGTACGCCTCCCAGGGCCGCTTCGCCGAGGCGGCCCGGGCCGTGAGCGACGCGATGCCCGCGCGGATCAGCCGCGACGAGCGCTGGATCGACCTGTCCGCACGCACGATCCTGGCCCGCATCGCACTCGAGCAGGGGCGGATCGCCGAGGCCGTGGCCGGCGCCCGCGCGGTGGTGCTGGAGGCCCGGGAGCTTGCCGAGGACCGGGTCGGGCTGCTGGCAGAGACGCTGCTGCGCGGCATCGACCCGACGTGGCAGGCCAGGGACGTCGTGCGCGACACGCTGCCGTGGGCCGTACGCCTCCCCGTCCTCGCGCAGGACGGGCGCGACCTGCTCGTCGCGGGCGAGACCCGACAGGCAGCCGGGCTCGCCGCCGACGTCGTGGCGCTCGCCGACTCTGCGCGCCTGGGTCGCGACGGCGTCGAGGCGCGGCTGCTGCTCGGGCGGGCGCTTGTCGGCCTCGGCGACCTCGACCAGGCCACGACGACGTACCTCACTGCGCTCGACAGCTGTCACGCCATGCGGCTGCCTCTGCGTGCTGCGGACGCGCTCGACGGCCTCGCAGGGGTGGCGCAGGCGCGCGACCTCCCGGAGGCCCGGCTCCTGGCGGCGGCCGCCTTCGCCCTGCGTACGCCGCGCATGGCGGTGCGCTGGGGCTACTCCGCCGACTATGACGTGGTCCCGGCGAACCGGGCTCCTGCGGAGTGGATCGACGGCGCCGAGCTCTCCGACGACGCCGTCGCACTGGTGACGGCTGCCTTCACCCGGCCGGGCCCGAGCGCGCCGTCGGTCCTCGACGCCCTGACCGCCGCCGAGCGCCAGGTCGCCGACCGGGTCGCGCACGGCCTCACCAGCCGGCAGATCGCCGAGGAGCTCTTCGTCTCCCCGCGCACGGTCGACGCGCACCTGACCCACATCTACCGCAAGCTCGACATCAACACCCGAGCGCGCCTGGCCGCGCTCGTCGTCGACAGCCGCTGAGCCCGGCGCAGGGGTCGCCCACTGTCGGTGGGGTGGTCCACGATGGACCGATGAGCCGGACCATCCAGGTGACCTTCGACGCCCACGACCCCGAGACGCTCTCCCGCTTCTGGGCCGACGCGACGGGCTACGTCAACCCTCCGCCGCCCGGGCGCGAGCTGGAGCCCGGGCAGGACCCGTTCGAGGCATGGCACGCCTTCCTCGCCGAGGTGGGTGTGCCGGAGTCGGAGTGGAACTCCGCGTCCGCCGCGCAGGACCCTGACGGGACCGGACCGCGGCTGTTCTTCCAACGGGTGCCCGAGGGCGCGACCGTGAAGAACCGTGTGCACCTCGACCTGCGCGCCGCTCCCGGGCTGGAGGGCGAGGAGCGGATGGCCGCGCTCGAGTCGGAGGCCGAGCGGCTGGTCGCGCTCGGCGCCACCCGTGTCGAGCGCCACGAGCCCGCCCCGCCGATGACCCCCGGGCACATCGTGATGAGCGACCCCGAGGGCAACGTGTTCTGCCTCGACTGACCAGCACGGCCCGAGGGACGAGGTCCGCGCGTGGGGTCAGTCGGGTCGAGCGACCGCAGCGACCGAGCCTGCGAGGTCGCGAAGCGTGTCGAGACAGCTGACGCCGGCTCAGCGGGCGCTGTAGTCCCGGAACCCTCGGCCGGTCTTGCGACCGAGGTAGCCCGCGGTCACCAGGTGCTCGAGCAGCGGCGCCGGGGAGAAGCCGGGCTCGCGGAACTCGAGGTAGAGCTCCCTCTGGATCGCCAGCGACACGTCGTTGCCGACCACGTCGAGGAGCTCGAAGGGTCCCATCGGCAGGGCGCAGCCCTGCTTCATCGCGGTGTCGATGTCGTCGGCGGTGGCGTAGTGCGCCTCGAGCATCTTGACCGCGTCGTTGAGATAGGGGAACAGCAGCGCGTTCACGATGAACCCGGAGCGGTCACCGCACTTCACGGCCACCTTCCCGACGCGCTCGCACAGTGCGAGCACGGTCTCGGTCACAGCCTCGTCGGTGGCGACGGTGGAGACGACCTCGACCAGCTTCATGATCGCGGCGGGGTTGAAGAAGTGCATGCCGATGACGTCCTGGGGACGCTTGGTCACCTTGGCCATCGAGATGATCGGCAACGACGACGTCGTGGTGGCCAGGATCGCGCCAGGCTTGCAGATCTCGTCGAGGTTCTCGAAGAGCGTGGTCTTGACGGCGAGGTCCTCCGCGATCGCCTCGACCACGAGGTCGACGTCCTTGAGGTCGTCGAGCGAGGTCGTGCCGCGCACCCGGCCCAGCACCTCGGACTTCTGCTCCTCGGTCGCGCGACCGCGCTGGATCTGCTTGTCGAAGTTCTTGGTGATGGTCGCGACCACACCGTCGACCTTGTCCTGGCCGCGCCCGGTGAAGAGCACGTCGTAGCCCGCCTTGGCGAAGACCTCGACGATGCCGGAGGCCATCGTGCCGGTGCCGACGACGCCGACGAGCTTGATGTCGTGGCGCAGCTGAGGCTTGTCGTCGGCGCTCGGGGTCTGGGCGTCCGCGACCACGATCGGGGAGTCGGGCGCCTCGTAGGTGTAGAAGCCGCGGCCCGACTTGCGACCGAGCAGGCCGGCGGTGACGTACTGCTTCAGGATCGGCGCGGGCGCGTGGAGGCGGTCGCGGCCCTGCTTGTACATCGTGTCGAGGATCTCGTAGGCGGTGTCGAGGCCGATCAGGTCGAGCAGCGCCAGCGGGCCCATCGGGTAGCCGCAGCCGAAGCGCATGGCCGCGTCGATGTCCTCGCGGGAGGCGTACTTGCCCTCGTACATCGCGACGGCGTGGTTGAGGTAGCCGAAGAGGAGCGTGTTGGCGATGAAGCCGGCCTTGTCGCCGCACACGACCGGGTTCTTGCCGAGGCTGCGCAGCAGGCCCTGGACGTCGGCGAGGACGTCGGGCTCGGTGACCACCGTGCGGATGATCTCGACGAGGTTCTGCACCGGCGCGGGGTTGAAGAAGTGGACGCCCACCACGCGGCCGGGCTTGGCGTTGGCCGTGGAGATCTCGGTGACGCTGAGCGAGGAGGTGTTGGTGGCGAGCACCGCGTCGGGGCGCACGATGTCGTCCAGCGCACGGAAGATCGACTTCTTGACCTCGAGCGACTCCACGACGGCCTCGACGACGAGGTCGGCCACGGCCAGGTCGGCCATCTCGGTGGTCAGGGTGATCCGGCCGAGCAGCTCGGCCTGTTGCTCCGTCGTCATCTTCTCGCGCTTCACCGCGCGGCCCGTCGAGTGCTCGAGGTGCTCGCGACCGCGCTGGACGCCTGCCTCGTTCTGCTCGACGCCGATGACCGTGAAGCCGTTGCGGGCGAAGACCTCGGCGATGCCGGCGCCCATCGTGCCGAGGCCGATGACGCCGACGGTGCTGAACTCGCGGGTGATTTCGTCGCTCATGGACGCATGCTCCCACGCGGGCGATCCCCGGTGGGTGTGGGAACCGTCACTCCCCGGAGGGTTCTCCCAGGGTGGTCGAGGGGCGTACGACGACCACCTCGTCGCCCGGACGGACCGGTCCGGGGCGCACCACCTTGGCGCACAGCCCGCGCAGCCGCCTGGGCTTGCCCTCGGGGCCGTTGACGAAGCCCATCGCGTCCTTGCCGAAGCGGGCGATGAACTTGCCGCAGCCGTTGTGCGGCTGGTCGGTCACCACGATCACCGCCCCCTCCGGGCCGCCGATGTGCAGCTCGCTCCACGCCGGCAGGTGGTCGTGCGAGAGGTCGAGGTCGAGGAACATCTGGTCGCCGGCGAGTGCCTCGCGCCGAGGGTCCTGGGCCAGGAACTCCACGAGCCGGTGGCTCATGATGTTGAGCTGCATGTCGGGGTGCGCCGACCCGTCCGGCGTACGCCGACTGCCGCGCTCGGCCCAGGTGTCCCCCACCAGCCCCTCCGCGAGGTCGAGGTGGCCGACCTCGAGCACCTCGCGCTCCCCGGGCGCCGGCCGACGGATGACGGCGCGGAGCGTGCCGACCTCCCGCGGCGCGGCATCGAGGACAGGGAGGAAGTCGGCGAGGTCCGCGGCGGTGCGGTGCGAGCGCAGCACGCGACGAACGAGCACACGGCCGGACTCCTCGCGCATCGCGGACAGCGGACCCGGCAGCGGCTCACCGGACGGGATCTCGGCGAAGCCGAGGTCGGCGTACGTCGCCGCCTCGGGGCCGGCGAAGGGCAGGGCCGTCAGCTGGCCGTGGCCCTTGGCGGCGAGCCGCTCGCAGGCCGCCTCGACCAGCGCACGCGCGGTGCTCCCGTCGAGGTCGACGCCCGGCGCGAGGTGCGCGAGGTGGGCGTGCCCGTCGAGCAGGTCGACCCGGGCGTGGCCGAGCGCGGGATCGCCGGCCACCACGACGAACCCGGGCCCGTGGGAGGTGTCCTCGATGCCGAGCTGCGCGAGGTCGCGCTGCCGCGCGGGACGTACTGCGTGGTCGGTCACGGGGTCACTGTAGATTCGCCCGTCGTGAGGATCGTCGTCGCGCGCTGCCAGGTGGACTACGCAGGACGGCTCTCGGCCCACCTGCCCCTCGCCACCCGAGTCCTGATGCTGAAGTCGGACGGGTCGGTGCTGATCCACTCCGACGGCGGGTCCTACAAGCCGCTCAACTGGATGTCGCCTCCGTGCACGGTCCGCGAGGGCGTGTCCGAGGACGGCCGCGCCGAGTGGCTGGTGAGCGCCGCCAAGTCCGACGACACCCTGCGCATCCTCATCGACGAGGTCCTGCACGACACCTCCCACGACCTCGGCATCGACCCCGGCCTGCAGAAGGACGGCGTCGAGAAGCACCTCCAGGAGCTGCTCGCCGAGCATCCGGCGAGCCTGGCCGCGGGGTTGACGCTGGTGCGCCGCGAGTTCATGACCGCCATCGGTCCCGTCGACCTGATGTGCCGTGACGCCGACGGACTGTCGGTCGCCGTGGAGATCAAGCGGCGCGGCGAGATCGACGGCGTCGAGCAGCTCACCCGCTACCTCGACCTCCTCAACCGCGACCCCGCACTGACGCGCAAGGGGGCGGTGCGCGGCATCTTCGCCGCCCAGGAGATCAAGCCGCAGGCCCGCGTGCTGGCCACCGACCGCGGCATCGCCTGCGCACTCGTCGACTACGACGCGCTGCGCGGGATGGACGACGCGGAGCACCGGCTCTTCTGAGCGCCAACGCTCTCCACAGCCGCTGCGCCCAGATGAACTTCCACCCGCACAGGTGGAACTTCAGGCTTGAGAACGCCGACCTGAGCGCAGAACCGGATGAACTTCCACTCGTGCGCGTGGAAGTTCATGCTCCTGCGTATCGCGTAGCGCGCCTCCCCCGCACCGCCGCACCTCGCCGTTCGATCCCGAGGTGGCCACCGCGTCGTCGCGCGAGCGCCCCACGTCGTTACCCTCGCACGGTGCCCGACACCTCACCGGAGACCGTGCCCGACCGCATCTTCCACATCGCCACCGACGCGGACTGGCGCCGCACCCTGGAGACCGGCACCTACTCGACCTCGACCGTGGGCCGCACGCTGGAGGATGAGGGCTTCATCCACGCGTCGAGGCGCGAGCAGGTGCAGGGCGTCTTCGACCGCTACTACCGCGGCCTCGGGGAGCACCTGGTCCTGCTGACCATCGACCCGGCGCGGCTCACCGGTGCAGAGGTGCGCGTCGAGGCGGTCGGCGCCGACACCTACCCCCACGTCTACGGCCCGATCAACCGCAGTGCCGTCGTCGACGTGGCCCCCCTCGATCGCCGGGGCGGCACCGAGACGCTGATGTCGCTGTGGATCGGTGGCATGGCGGTGCGGATGGGCGTCGCCCTCGCCGTGATGGCGCTCGTGACCGTGGTGGTGCTGGTGCTCAGCTAAGCGGGCGGTCGGCCCACGACCGGGCCACCCAGCCGTCCGCGTCACCCTCGAGGGCCACCACGCCGCAGTTCGGCATCGGCCGGTCGCGCGAGTGGCTCAGCGCCAGGTTGCGCGCCACCGCGGACAGGGCCATGCACATCACCCCGCCGTGGCTGACGACCAGCACCGACTCACCGCGGTGCGCGTCGGCGATCTCGTCCAGCACCGCGGCGTAGCGCTCGACCACGTCCTCGCCGCTCTCCCCGCCGGGGATCCGCGCGGCGAGGTCACCGTCGAGCCAGGCGGCGAAGGTCTTCGCGAAGGGGTCGGGGTCCCCGGTCGTGCCGGCGGCGTCGCCGACGCCGAACTCGCGCAGCCCCGTGCGTACGACGACGTCGGCGCCGAGCGCGGCCGCCACGATCTCGCCGGTCTGCACGGCGCGGGCCATGTCGCTGGTCCACACGCGGGAGATGCGTTCGGGCGCCAACCGCTCGGCGAGCGCCCGCGCCTGGTCGCGCCCCAGCGGGCTCAGCCAGCCCCCGGCGTCGCTCAGCAGCTCGCTCTCGTAGACCGCCTCGCCGTGCCGGGCCACGAACACCCGGGCGGCGCACTGCAGGTCACCCACCGGCCAACCCCACCACCTCGGCGGCGCAGCCCCACGACAGGGTGACGCCCGCGCCACCGTGGCCGTAGACGTGGACCACGTCGCCGACCCGCTCGAGCCGGACCGTGGGGCGAGCCGGACGGAGCCCGACCTTGTGCCGCAGGACCCGCGCGCCCTCCAGCTCCGGCACGAGCGCGGTCGCTCGGTGCAGGACCGCCTCGGCCGTCGTCGGGTCCGGGGTGCGGCTCCACTCCCCCTCCTCGGCCGTGCCGCCGACGACGATCTCTCGCGCCCTCGGGACCACGTAGGTCGGTCCGTCAGCGTCGAGCGTCCACCGCTCCAGCCCGACCTGCTCGAGGACGACCACCTGCCCGCGCACGGGTGTGACGCCCGGATCCGCACTGAAGTGCCGCGCGCCCAGCCCGGTCGCGTGGATGACGAGCGCGCCGCCGGTGGGCAGCGCGGACAGGTTCATCCGCGTCAGCGTGCCGCCGAGCTCCTCGATGCGGGCCGTGAGCCAGCGGAGGTGGACCGGCATGTCGACGACCGGGCTCACGAAGGTCCAGCCGTCCGCGTAGCCGGGAGGAAGAGCGGTCTCGCGGTCCAGCGACGGCACGGCCGCGCGCCACCACGGGTCGGGCTGCGGGGTGCGCAGCACCTCGATCCCGGTGAGCATCCGCACGCCGGTGCGCTCGTCGCGGGCGAGGTCGGCCAGGACGGCGTAGGACGTCGCGGCCCAGGCGGTGACCCGGTCCTGCGGCAGCGCGCGGTAGGGATACCAGAGCGCGGCGGCGACCACGGACGTCGTCTCCAGCGGCAGGTCGCGCGCCACCACGTCGACGCGGTGGCCGGCCTCCAGCAGCCGCACCGCGCAGGTCAGCCCGACGACACCGGCCCCGACGACGATCACACGCCCCATGGGCCCAGTGTGTCAGCCTCCGGCGCCGGCCTGGCGCGGAGCGGTGGCGTCCTCGCCCTCCGCGCCCTGCTCGCGGGCGACGTACTCCTCGATGTCCTCGATGTCGTCGTGGTTGCGCCTCACCACCGCGAGCAGGTCGCTCATGGTCGCGACCTCCTCGACCTGCTCCTTGATGAACCACTGCATGAACTGCTCGGAGGCAAAATCGCTCTCCTCGCGCGCGATGCGCAGCAGGCCGTTGATCTGGTCGGTGACCGTCCGCTCCTGCGCCAGCGCCAGCTCGACGGGCGCGACGAGGTCGGCGAAGATCGAGGTGGGGGCGGCGACGGCCGGGATGGTGACCTCGGCGTCGGTGTCGAGGAGGTACTGCACCATCATCATCGCGTGGCTGCGCTCCTCGAGCGCCTGATCGTAGAAGAAAGCCGCCATGCGGGGCATGGTCAGCGCGTCGTAGTAGATCGCGCAGGCGAGGTACTGGTTGTGCGCGGACAGCTCGTTGCCGATCTGGGCGTTGAGCTGCTCGACGAAGCGGGGGGCGGGCACGACGGCCTCCTGGTCGGTGGGACCCTCACGCCGCGAGGGTCTTCTTCCTGTCCTTGTCCTGCTGCAGCTTCTTGGTCTTCACGAGCTTGCGCCTGTGGACCGTGTAGCCGTCGGGCAGCGTGCCTTCCTTGAGCATCCTCAGGGGACAGCGGCCGCACTTGGTGCGGGAGACGCAGCACTTCTTCTTGGGCAGCTGGGCAACCTTGCCGGTCGACGCGCCGGACTTCTTGCTCCCGCCCTTGCTCTTCTTGCCCACGCCGCGACGATAGCAGGTTCTTAGGACAGGCTTACCTCAGTCCAGGTCGTTGGCCGCCCGGATGACATCCACGATGCCCCCCATGATCTCGGTGAGCCCGTAGTCCTTCGGCGTGTACACCGCCGCGACCCCGAGCTCGCGCAGCCGCCGTCCGTCGGCGTCGGGGATGATCCCCCCGACGATGACGGGCAGGCCGCCCAGGCCGGCCTCGGTGAGCCCGTCGAGGACGTCGGGCACCAGCTCCATGTGCGAGCCGGACAGGATCGACAGGCCGATGCAGTGCACGTCCTCGGCGACGGCCGCTGCCACGATCTGCTGCGGCGTGAGGCGGATGCCCTGGTAGATGACCTCGAACCCGGCGTCGCGGGCGCGTACGGCGACCTGCTCGGCGCCGTTCGAGTGCCCGTCCAGCCCCGGCTTGCCGACCAGGAGGCGCAACCGGCCCCCCAGCTCCTCGCCGGTGGCACGGACCCGTTCGCGCACCGCGACGAGATCGGCGCCGGCCTCGGCCACCACGGCGCCGGAGACGCCGGTCGGGCCTCGGTACTCGCCGAACACCTCGCGCAGGGTGGCGGCCCACTCCCCGGTCGTCGCGCCGGCGCGCGCCGCGACCAGCGTCGGGGCCATCAGGTTCTCATCGGTCCTCGCCGCCGCGGCCAGGGCCTCCAGCGCCTCGGCGACCTCGGACTCGTCACGCTGCTGCTTCCACGCCTCGACGCTCGCACGAGCGGTCCGCTCGGCCTCCGGGTCGGCGGCCATGATCGCGGCGTCGAGGTCCGCCGTCAGCGGCGACGGCTCGGTCGACTCGAACGTGTTGACGCCGACGATGATCTCCTCGCCGGACTCGATGCGGGCACGACGCGCGGCGTGGGAGGACACCAGCTCGGACTTCATGTAGTCGACGGCGGCGATCGCCCCGCCCATCTCCTGCACCCGGTCGATCTCGGCCCTCGCGCCCTCGACCAGCTCGGCGACCTTGGCCTCGATGACGTGCGAGCCGTCGAAGATGTCGTCGTACTCCAGCAGGTCGGACTCGAAGGCGAGCACCTGCTGCAGCCGCAGCGACCACTGCTGGTCCCACGGGCGCGGCAGCCCCAGCGCCTCGTTCCAGGCGGGCAGCTGGAGAGCGCGGGCACGGGCGTTCTTGGACAGCGTCACGCCGAGCATCTCCAGCACGATGCGCTGGACGTTGTTCTCCGGCTGCGCCTCGGTGAGCCCGAGGGAGTTGACCTGCACGCCGTAGCGGAAGCGACGCATCTTCGGGTCCCGCACGCCGTAGCGGTCGCGGGTGATCTCGTCCCAGAGCTGGACGAAGGCCCGCATCTTGCAGGTCTCCTCCACGAACCGGACGCCGGCGTTGACGAAGAACGAGATGCGGCCGACGACCTTCTCGAAGTCCTCCTCCGACACCTGTCCGGCGGCCTTCACCTCGTCGAGCACGGCGATGGCCGTGCTGAGCGCGTAGGCGAGCTCCTGCGTCGGCGTCGCCCCGGCCTCCTGGAGGTGGTAGCTGCAGATGTTGATCGGGTTCCACTTGGGGATCTGGTGCACCGTGTAGGCGATCATGTCGGCGATGAGCCGCATCGAGGCCTCGGGCGGGAACGCGTAGGTCCCCCGGGAGAGGTACTCCTTGATGATGTCGTTCTGGGTGGTGCCGGCGAGCTGCCCGGCGACCTCCTCGGGCGAGGGGTCGCCCCCCGGAACGGCTCCAGCCTGCTCCTCGGCGACCACCTGGTAGAGAGCGAGCATCCACATCGCGACCGCGTTGATGGTCATCGAGGTGTTCATCTCGGTCAGGGGGATCCCGGCGAAGAGCTTGCGCATCTCGCCCAGGTGCGGGACGGGTACGCCGACCTTGCCGACCTCTCCCCGGCTCAGCGGGCTGTCGGGGTCGTAGCCGGTCTGCGTGGGCAGGTCGAACGCCACGCTGAGCCCGGTCTGGCCCTTGGCCAGGTTGGTGCGGTAGAGCGCGTTGGACGCCTCGGCGGTGGAGTGGCCGGCGTACGTGCGCATCACCCAGGGCCGGTCTTTGGCCGGACGCTCCGATTCGGTCATGGCGTCAGGTTAGGACTCGGGTTACCCGTCAGTCACCGGTTGGGCGTGTGACGGATGCCTCAGACCGGCCCCGACCCCGACCGGGCTCAGGCGGTCGCGGCGACGCGCTCGACGTCGATGGCGTGCGCCAACCGCGTCAGGTGGGCCATCCGCCGCACGGCGGGCCCGGGGTTGCGGACCGTCAGGTGGTGCCCGGAGAGCAAGGCGTGACGGGTGGCCACGGCGAGGAGCCGCAGCGCGTGGCGTCAATGGTGGTCACGTCGCTCATGTCGACGACGACGTCGTCGTCGCCGGACTCGAGGCAGCCGTAGATCGCGTTGCGCACCTCACCGGTGCTGCGGACGTCGAAGGCCCCGTGCAGCACCAGGGTGGACCCGTCCCAGGTGATCTCCATCGGGTGCTCCTCTCGACGTCCCCCGACGCCGCTGCGTGACCAGTGTCACTCCTACAGACGTAGTTGTACCCCGCCCGGTTGCATCCACGCTTCACCTTTTTCGGCGAGTCACCGCCGGGGGCGCTCCTGACGGGCCGCCAGTAGGCTCCCGGACATGGTCAACCTGACACGCATCTACACCCGCACCGGGGACGCCGGGCGCACCCGGCTCGGCGACATGAGCGAGACCTCGAAGACCGACCTGCGCCTCGAGGCGTACGCCTGCGTCGACGAGGGCAACGCCCACATCGGCGTCGCGCTGGCGCACGCCTCGCTCGACGGAAGCCTCGACGAGGACGTCGTCGCGGTGCTCACCCACGTGCAGAACGACCTCTTCGACGTCGGCGCCGACCTCTGCACGCCGGTGGTGCCCGACCCGGAGTACCCGCCCCTGCGCATCGAGCAGGACTACGTCGACCGCCTCGAGCAGTGGTGCGACCACTACAACGAGTCGCTGCCGGCGCTGCGCTCCTTCATCCTCAACGGCGGCACGACCGCGGCAGCGCACCTGCACGTGGCGCGCACCGTCGTACGCCGAGCGGAGCGGGCCGGCTGGGCGGCCTGGGAGGAGCACGAGGAGACGATGAATCCGCTGTCGATCACCTACCTCAACCGGCTCTCGGACCTGCTGTTCATCCTCGCCCGCCACGCCAACCGCGAGAACGGCGACGTGCTGTGGGTGCCGGGCGGGGAGCGCTCGAGCTAGCCGACCGGGCTGGTCTCGCGGTCGTCGCGACCCTCGCGCGCCGCGGGGACCACCAGCGCCGCCGGCATCAGCAGGACGGCGACCACCAGCAGAGCCTTGAGGGTGCCGACCTCGTCGCCGACGAACCCCAGCAGGGGCGGACCGGCGAGGAAGGCGGCGTAGCCGATCGTCGACACCACGCTGACGCGCGCGGCAGCGTTCCGCGGGTCGTCGGCGGCGGCGCTCATGCCGACGGGGAAGCCGAGCGACGCGCCCACGCCCCAGAGCACGATGCCCGCCACGACCAGGACGGGCTGCTCGGCGAGCACGATGAGCAGCACGCCGGTGCCGGCCAGCGCCATCGTGCTCCACAGCACGGTGACGCGGCCGAAGCGGTCGATGAGCCCGGTGCCGGCGATGCGACCGGCCGTCATGGCCAGCACGAAGACGGCGAAGCCGCCGACGCCCACCGAGTGCGACACGTCGTGCCCGTCGACGAGCGCGACCGCGAGCCAGTCGTTGGCGGTTCCCTCGGTCATGGCGAGCGCCAGCACCATCACACCGATGAGCAGCGTGCGCGGCTCGAGCCAGGCGCGGGCCGCGGAGGTGAAGTGCCCCTCGGGCGTCTCGACCACCGGCAGGAAGGCCGGCGAGGAGCGCCACACCAGGACGACGGACAGGAGCACGATGCCGACGAGGTGCGCCACGGCCGGCACGCCGACCTCGATGAGCAGCACCCCCAGGAGTGCGCCGACCACCGTGCCGCCGCTGAAGCCGGCGTGGAAGCGCGGCATGATCGTGCGGCGCAGGCCGCGCTCGACCTCGGCACCCTCGACGTTCATCGCCACGTCCCACACGCCGATGCCGAGGCCGTAGACGAAGAGCCCCGCCACGGTCACCCACAGCAGGTTGCCCAGCCCGAGCGCTGCGGCCAGCATGCCGACGGTCGCCGCGCCGGCTCCCACCCGCACGACCTGGACGGTCCCCCAGCGCGTGATGACGGCTCCGGTCGTGGGCAGCGCCAGCAGCGAGCCCAGGGCGATCGAGAGCAGCACCAGGCCCAGCTGGCCGTTGGTCAGCCCGAAGCTCGACCGCACCTCGGGGATCCGGGAGACCCAGCTGGCGAAGACCAGCCCGTTGAGGAAGAACGTCAGGCCGACGGCGTTGCGGGCGGCGGTCAGCGTGGGCACAGGAGCTCCTCGGCGCGCGGACGCTCGCGGCGTCCGGCGAATCGTTTCGATCGAATCGATTCGATGCTAGCCTCTCCCCCGTGTCCGGTCCAACCCGCGCCCCCACCCTGGCCGACGTCGCCGCGTCCGCCGGGGTCTCGCTCTCGACCGCGTCCCTCACCTTCTCGGGCAACAAGCCGGTCTCGGCCACGACGCGCGAGCGGGTGCTCGCCGCGGCCGCCGAGCTCGGCTACTCCGGCCCGAACCCGCTCGCCCGCAACCTGCGCCAGGGCCGCAGCGGCGTCGTCGGCATCGCCGTCGGCCAGCTGAGCACGGCCTTCCGCGACCCCGCCGCCCTGGCGATGCTGGACGCGGTGTCGGAGGTCCTCGGCGCGGCCGGTCTCGGCCTGCTGCTGATGAGCGACGACGACGACCATGCGCGACTCCCCCTCGACGCCGTCATCTACGACATCTGCGGGCGCGAGACGTGGGCGGCGTACGCCGACCTGGTGGCCCGCGACGTGCCGTTGGTCGTGGTCGAGGGACCCGCGTGGCCCGGCTCGACCTACATCGACATCGAGCACCGCGTCGGCTCGGCCGCGCTCGCGGAGCACCTGCACGCGCTCGGCCACCGCGACGTCGCCACCGTGACGCTGGCGGCCTCCCACCCGCAGCGCGAGCGCGAGGCCGGGTTGCGCGACGTCTTTCCGCACGCCCGGGTCCTGGGGGCGTGCGAGAGTGACGTCGCCGCCGTCCAGTCCCTCGTCGCCCACCACCTGGACGACCGTGGTCCGGTGACCGCGATCGTGTGCCAGAGCGACGTGCAGGCCGCCGGCGTGGTCCTCGAGGCGCGCCGACGCGGCCTGCGGGTTCCCGAGGACCTGAGTGTGGCCGGCTTCGACGGGGTGGCCACCCCTTGGCTCGACCTCGAGCTGACCACCGTCGTGCAGCCGCTGGCCGACAAGGGTCACGCGACGGCCGAGGCAGTCCTGGGTCGCATCGCGGGAGCCGACGTCAGCGACGTGCTGCTCCCGGTCGCGCTGAGGGTCGGCGACTCGACCGCACCTGCCTGAGCCCGGACCGGCGAGCTCGGGTCAGCGACGGTTCCAGTCGGTGCCGGGCGGACCGGACTCCAGCCACGACTGGAAGCCGGTGAGCGAGGCCTCGCTCATGGCGATCTCCAGCGGCTCGCCGTCGTAGTGGCACGAGGCCACCACGTGCCCGTCGTAGAGCGACACCTCCTCCGGCCCCTCCGGGGAGCGCCGGCCGGAGTAGTCCAGGAGGTCGCGGGCCCACACCCGCTTGGGGCGGGGTGAGAGCGAGAAGATCCGGAACCACTCCAGCGACTGGCCGGAGTAGCGCCCGATGCCGAGCAGCCAACCGCGACCGGGCCGCTCGGTGCGGACACGGTAGCTGAGCTCGAAGGTGCCGCCGTGGCGCGCGAGCAGGCGCCGCCGCACGATCAGCGAGATGCCGTAGAGCAGCGCAAGGAGAAGGACGAGCCCGACGAGGTCGAGCACCCACTCCCAGACCGGCATCCACACCTCCCACCAACGCCCCCGCACACAGGTGAGCGCACGAACCCTGCGGTTCGTGCGCTCACCCTAGCGGTCGTGCGGGAGGGCTCCGTCAGGAGGCCCGCTCGGCGGCACGGATCCGTGCCTCCGCACGGCGTACGGCCTCCTGCGCGGCGTCGTCGTCCTCGCCCGAGCTCCTGGCCCGCTCGAGGTCCTGACGCGCCTTCTCCAGGTCGATCTCGTGCGACATCTCGGCGCGCTCCGACAGGATCGAGACGCGGTTGTCGGCCACCGACAGGAAGCCGGCGTCGACGGCCGCGACCCAGGTCTCGCCCTCGACGGTCTGCACGTCCACGACGCCCTCGATGATCGAGGACAGCAGCGGTGCGTGGTTCGGCAGGATGCCGACGTCGCCCTCGGTGGTGCGGGCGATGACCATGGTGGCCTGGCCCGACCAGACGAGCCGGTCGGCAGCGACCAGCTCGACCTGCAGGACGGCGCCGCCTGCGTCAGCCATCAGAGGCTCTTCTGGATCTCGGCCCACTTCTGCTCGACGTCGTCCAGACCGCCGCACATGAAGAAGGCCTGCTCGGCCACGTGGTCGTACTCACCGTCGGCGATCTTGTTGAACGCCTCGATGGTGTCGGCCACCGGGACGGTCGAACCCTCGATGCCGGTGAACTGCTTGGCGACGTAGGTGTTCTGCGACAGGAAGCGCTGGATGCGACGCGCCCGCGACACGATGACCCGGTCCTCCTCGGAGAGCTCGTCGACACCGAGGATCGCGATGATGTCCTGGAGCTCCTTGTTGCGCTGCAGGATCTGCTTGACCCGCACCGCACAGCGGTAGTGGTCGTCGCCGATGTACTGCGGGTCGAGGATGCGCGAGGTCGACGTCAGGGGGTCCACGGCCGGGTAGATGCCGAGCGAGGCGATCTCGCGCGACAGCTCGGTCGTGGCGTCCAGGTGGGCGAACGTCGTGGCCGGGGCCGGGTCGGTGTAGTCGTCGGCGGGGACGTAGATCGCCTGCAGCGAGGTGATCGAGTGACCACGCGTCGAGGTGATGCGCTCCTGCAGCTGACCCATCTCGTCGGCCAGGTTGGGCTGGTAGCCCACGGCAGACGGCATGCGGCCGAGCAGCGTGGAGACCTCGGAGCCGGCCTGGGTGAAGCGGAAGATGTTGTCGATGAAGAGCAGCACGTCCTGCTTCTGCACGTCGCGGAAGTACTCCGCCATCGTCAGCGCCGACAGGGCCACCCGCAGACGCGTGCCCGGCGGCTCGTCCATCTGACCGAAGACGAGGGCGGTCTGGCCGAGGACGCCGGCCTCCTCCATCTCGACGATGAGGTCGTTGCCCTCACGGGTGCGCTCGCCGACACCGGCGAACACCGACACACCGCCGTGGTCCTTCGCGACTCGCGCGATCATCTCCTGGATGAGCACGGTCTTGCCGACGCCGGCACCACCGAACAGGCCGATCTTGCCGCCCTGCACGTAGGGGGTGAGCAGGTCGATGACCTTGATGCCGGTCTCGAACATCTGGGTCTTCGACTCCAGCTGGTCGAAGGCCGGCGCCTTGCGGTGGATGCCCCAGCGCTCGGCGGGCTCGAAGGTCTCGCCCTCCTTGAGGTTGAGCACGTCGCCGGTGGTGTTGAACACCTTGCCGAGCGTCGCGTCGCCCACGGGGACGGTGATCGACGCACCCGTGTCGACGACCTGGCCGCCGCGCACGAGGCCGTCGGTCGGCTTCATGGAGATGGCGCGGACCATGCCGTCACCGATGTGCTGGGCGACCTCGAGGATGATCGACCTGGTCTCGCCGCTCAGCTCGAACTCGTGCGTGAGCGCGTTGTAGATCGGGGGCATCGCGTCGGACGGGAACTCGATGTCCACGACCGGGCCGATGACGCGGGCGATGCGGCCCACGCCGCCTGCCGAGGTGGTCTCGGCGGACTCGTTGATGGTGGCAGTCATATCTCATTCACTCCCGGCTTGTGCGTCGGCCAGCGCGTTGACGCCACCGACGATCTCGCTGATTTCCTGTGTGATGCCAGCCTGGCGAGCCTGGTTGGCGATGCGCTTGTACTTCTTGATGAGCTCGTCCGCGTTGTCCGTGGCCGACTTCATCGCCTTCTGACGCGCAGCCAGCTCGGACGCGGCCGCCTGCAGCAGGGCGAAGAAGATCCGGCTCTGCACGTAGCGCGGCAGCAACGAGTCGAGCACGTCGCTGGGCGAGGGCTCGAACTCGTAGAGCGGCAGCAGGTCGCCCGCCTCGGGCGGCTCGGTGCCCTCCACGACCTCGAGCGGCAGGAGGCGTACGGCGGTCGGTTCCTGGCTGAGCATGGAGCGGAACCGCGTGTAGACGACGTGCACCTCGTCGACGTCCGCGAGGTCGTCACCCTCCTCGGCGAGGAAGGTGGCGATCAGCGTCGCGCCGATCTCGGCCGCGACGTCGTACGTCGGCTGGTCGGAGAAGCCCGTCCACGACTGCACCACGCGGCGCTGACGGAACTTGAAGTAGGCCTCGGCCTTGCGACCGGAGGTGTAGAGGTCGACGTCCTTGCCCTCGCCCTTGAGCTTCTCGATGAGCCGCTCGGCCTCCTTGAGCACGCTCGAGGAGTAGGCGCCGGCGAGACCACGGTCAGAGGTGACGATCAGGATCGCCGCCTTCTTCGGGTTCTCCGGCTCGAGGGTGAGGGCGTGGTCGACGTTGGAGAACGTCGCCACGGCCGACACCGCACGGGTGAGCTCACGGGCGTAGGGCGCTGCGGCCTGGGCCCGCTGCTGCGCCTTGATGATGCGGGACGCGGCGATGAGCTCCATGGCACGCGTGATCTTCTTCATCGACTCCGTCGACTTGATCCGCGCGCGGTACTCGCGTACCGAGAGAGCCATTGCGTCAGCCTCGCTTCTGCTTGACGATCTGCTCCTGCTCGACGTCCTCGTCCTCGAGGGCGACGTGCTCTTCCTTGCCGGCCTTGATGCTCTGGCCGTCGGAGGTCTCGAACTGGTCGAGGAAGGAGTCGTAGGCCTGCGCGAGCTGGTCCTCGGTGGAGTCCTCGAACTTCGAGGTCTCCCGGATGCCCGCGAGGATGCCCTCGTGGCTGCGGCGCAGGTAGTCGAGGAACTCGTTCTCGAAGCGGAGCACGTCCTCGGTGGGCACCTTGTCCAGGCGACCCGAGGTGCCGGTCCACAGCGAGACGGTCATCTCCTCGACCGGGTAGGGCGAGTACTGCGGCTGCTTCAGCAGGGCCATCAGGCGCTGGCCGCGGTCGAGCTGCTGGCGCGAGGCCGCGTCGAGGTCGGAGGCGAACATCGCGAACGCCTCCATCGCGCGGAACTGCGCGAGGTCGACCTTGAGCGAGCCGGTGACGGCCTTCATGGCCTTCGTCATCGCCGAGCCACCCACGCGCGAGACCGAGACACCCACGTCGATGGCGGGGCGCTGGTTGGCCGCGAACAGGTCCGACTGCAAGAAGATCTGGCCGTCGGTGATCGAGATGACGTTGGTCGGGATGAACGCCGAGACGTCGTTGGCCTTGGTCTCGATGATCGGCAGGCCCGTCATCGAGCCCTTGCCCATCTCGTCGGAGAGCTTGGCGCAACGCTCGAGCAGCCGGCTGTGCAGGTAGAAGACGTCACCGGGGTAGGCCTCGCGGCCCGGCGGGCGACGCAGCAGCAGCGACACGGCGCGGTAGGCCTCGGCCTGCTTGGTCAGGTCGTCGAACACGATCAGGACGTGCTTGCCGGCGTACATCCAGTGCTGGCCGATGGCCGAGCCGGTGTAGGGGGCGAGGTACTTGAAGCCGGCGGAGTCGGACGCCGGGGAGGCCACGATGGTCGTGTACTCCAGCGCGCCGGCCTCCTCGAGGGCGCCACGCACGGAGGCGATGGTCGAGCCCTTCTGGCCGATGGCGACATAGATGCAGCGGACCTGCTTGTCCGGGTCGCCGGACTCCCAGTTGGCCTTCTGGTTGATGATCGTGTCGATCGCGATCGTCGTCTTGCCGGTCGCGCGGTCACCGATGATCAGCTGGCGCTGGCCGCGGCCGATGGGCGTCAGGGCGTCGATGGCCTTGATGCCGGTGGCGAGCGGCTCGTGCACCGACTTGCGCACCATGACACCGGGAGCCTGGAGCTCCAGCGCGCGGCGCTCGTCGGAGGCGATGTCGCCGAGGCCGTCGATCGGGTTGCCGAGCGGGTCGACGACGCGGCCGAGGTAGTTCTCGCCGACGGGCACCGAGAGGATCTCGCCCGTGCGACGCACGGTCTGGCCCTCCTCGATCTTGTCGAAGTCACCCAGGACCACGACACCGACCTCGCGGGTGTCGAGGTTCAGCGCGATGCCGAGCGTGCCGTCCTCGAACTCGAGCAGCTCGTTGGCCATGACCGAGGGCAGGCCGCTGACGCGAGCGATGCCGTCGGCGGCCTCTGCGACCGTGCCGACCTCTTCCTTGGCCGCCGTGTCGGGCTCGTAGTCCGACACGAAGCGCTGAAGCGCGTCCCGGATCTCGTCCGGACGGATGGACAGCTCCGTCATTTCATTCACCTGTTCTCTGGGTCTGCTGGAGTCTTGGATGTCTAGGGGCGTCAGCCGGCGAGCCGGCGACCGGCTTCGTCGAGACGGCTGGACACCGTCCCGTCGATGACGTCGTCACCGATCTCGACGCGGATGCCACCGATGACCTCGGGGTCGACGATGACGTTGAGGTGCACGTCGCGGCCGTAGGACCGCGCGAGCGCGGCGGCCAGGCGGTCGCGGTCGGCGTCGGCGAGCGGTCGGGCGACGCGTACGGTCGCCACTCCCTCGCCGCGGACCTCGGCCGCCACCTTCTGGTACGCCGCGAGGGCGACCGCCACGGTGCGGTGGCTCCCGGACAGCGACTGCTGCACGAGCGCCACCGTGGCGGGGAGGACCTTGTCGCCGAGCAGCTCCGTGACCAGCGCCGCCTTGTCGGAGCGGCTGCGGGCCGGGTCGGAGAGCGCGTCGCGCAGCTCCGGGTTGGCCTGCACGAGACGACCCACTGCGAAGACCTCGTCCTCGAGGCGGTGGGCGTGGTCGCCGGTGGAGCGCACCGTCGCGACCACGCCGAGCTGCTCGAGGGTGTCGCTCAGGTCACGGCCCGAGGTCCACCGCTGCGCGACGGCCGTCGTCACCACGGTCAGGGCTTCCGGGGAGACCTTGTCGGCGAGCACACTGCGCAGCAGGTCGGCCTTGGCCTCCCCGCGCAGCGACACGTCGGTGGCGACGCGGCGCAGGCCCGGCTCGGCGCGGAGCAGGTCCGCCGTCCCGAACAGGTCCTGGCCCACCCGGCCCAGGTCGCCGGTGCTCGGGAGCACAGCGGCGGCCGCGGCGTAGGCGTCTGCGGACGCACCTCGCATCATCAGTTGACGCTCCCCGTGGTGGTGCCGTTCTGCGCCTCGAGGTCGGTGAGGAACCGCTCGACGACGCGGCTCTGGCGAGCCTCGTCCTCCAGGCTCTCGCCCACGATGCGTCCGGCCAGGCCGGTCGCGAGCGTGCCCACCTCGGCACGGAGCGAGGTGATCGCCTGCTGGCGCTCGGCCTCGATCTGCGCCTTGCCGTGCTCGACGATGCGCGAGGACTCGGCCTGGGCCGTCTCCCGCATCTCGGCGACGATCCGGGCGCCCTGCTCACGCGCCTCCTCACGGATGCGCGCGGCCTCGTGCCGGGCGTCGCCGAGCTGCTTCTCGAGCTCGGCGAGCTTGGCGTCGGCCTCGGCCTGCTTGGACTCGGCCGCGGCGATGCCACCCTCGATCGCCTGCGTGCGCTCGGCGAAGGTCTGCTCGAAGCGGGGCGCGACGAACTTCCAGATGAGGAAGAACAGGATGCCGAAGGTGACGAGCGACAGGGCGAACTCGACGGGCACGAAGCCCAACGGGTTCTCGACCGCGGCCGCCACCACGATGTGGTCCGTCATGCGATGGTCCTAACTGGGGTCGGACTGGTTCAGAGGACGAACGCGAGGGCGATGCCGATGATGGCGAGCGCCTCAGCCAGGGCGAAGCCGAGGATGGCGATCGACTGCAGGCGGCCCTGGGCCTCCGGCTGACGTGCCACACCGGAGATGTAGGCCGCGAAGATCAGGCCGATGCCGACGCCGGGGCCGATGGCCGCGAGTCCGTAGCCGATCATGTTGAGGTTGCCGTCCACGGCTGTTTCCTTTCGGTTGTTTCTACTTGAGAGATGGGGTCAAGCTGCTCGGGCGGCCCCGGGGCAGTGGACGCCCCGGCGCGACTCAGTGCTCGTCGGCGAGCGCACCCGAGATGTACATGGCGTTCAGCAGGGTGAACACGTAGGCCTGGAGGAACTGCACCAGGAGCTCGAGGAACGAGATCGCGATGGCGAGGACCCACGCGAGCGGACCCGCGACGTAGCCGATGCCGCCGTACTCGATGAGGAACAGGCCGCCGGTGGAGAACAGGATCAGCAGCAGGTGGCCCGCGAACATGTTGGCGAACAGACGCAGCGCCAGCGTCGCGGGGCGGACGAGGATGTTGGAGAAGAACTCCAGCGGCACCAGGAGCGGGTACATCACCGGGCTGACGCCGGACGGGACGCTCTGGAGCTTGAGGTAGCCGATGAGGCCGTGCTTGTGGATGCCGACGCCGTTGTAGATGACCCAGCTCAGACCGGCGAGCGCGTAGGCCATGGAGGCACGAGAGAAGGTCGGGAACTGGATCGCCGGGATCGAGGCGAACGCGTTGTTGATCAGCAGGAAGAAGAAGAGCGCCACCAGGTAGGGCACGAACTTCGCGAAGTCCCGGCTGCCGATGATGTCGCGGCCGATCGAGTTGCGGACCATGCCGTAGGCGGCCTCGCCGGCGAACTGCAGGCGACCCGGCACGATCGAGGCACGGCGGAACGCGGCGTAGAAGAAGGCGAAGACGATGACGGCGCCGAGGACCAGCTGGACCATGGGCTTGGTCACCGCGAGTCCACCGAGCTCGAACAGCGGGACCTCGGAGAAGTCGAAGCTCGCGGGGCCCGGAGCGACGTAGCCTTCACCTTCCGCTGCCATCGTGATGCCGGTCTTCATGGTCACCCGTTCTCCTGCCGATCTGCCTTGTTGAACCGTGCGTATGTCATGTAGAGCCCGAAGCCGGCACCGATCAGGATGCCGATCGCCACGAGGAAGGTCGTTCCGAGCCACCGGTCGAGCGCCCAGCCAGCAAGACCGTAGACACCCACACCCGAGACGACGTAGCCGAAGGCGTGCCAGGGGTCGCCCTTGGGGGAGTCGTCGGGTGAGGCCGTCGGGGGAAGCTGTCGAGCCATCGCGCCCCGCACACTAGCAGCGGATTCGGTCATCGCTCACCCCCGGGGTGATCGACCAGCCGGTCGGCCTCGGAGTCGGTGTAGACGGGGATCCGCTGGCGGGTGGCGGCGACCAGCTGGCCGGCCATCCAGAGCAGGGTCACGGTGATGACGCCGGCGGCGAACCAGCCGCGCGAGAGCGTCGCGGCACCCATGTCGGCGCGCTCGATCGAGGCCACGACGAGCGCCAGGACGAGGAGCTGGAGCACGTAGGTCATCAGCGCCACGAGCAGCGACGCTGCCGGGACCAGGCGCGCCACGAGGCTCACCGTGCCCGTGCCGAGCGCGAAGACCGCCAGCGTCACGCCGCCTCCGACGAGCGCACCGACGACGGCCGGACGACCGTCGAGGACGGCGGCGAGGAGGCCCAGGAGGAGGACCGCGACGAGGGCCGAACCCAGTGCCGCGGTCAACGGGGAGAGCCCGCTGCGGGTCCTGTTCTTCGACTCGGTCGTCATGTCGGCGGCCTGTCCGTGGAGGTCGGTCTGGGTGCTCGTGAAAACTATCACAAAGTCCTGCGGCCCCCTGCATCAGGGTCCGCGGACGCCCTCCCCCGGCTGGTCCACCGGCTCGAGCCGATCGTCGTCGCCCGGGTGGCGGCCCTCGATCGCGGCGTTCTCGGGCAGGCCGGTGTCCCCTAGCCCCGTCTTGCGCGGGCGGTGCAGCTTGGGCAGGACGAAGGTCATCGTGACGGTGAGGGCCAGCATGGATCCCAGGCTCCACCAGACCCACGGGTCGTCCCTGAGGCTCACGATCACGGCGCCCGCAGCGAGCGTGAAGGCCCACATCCACATGATCAGCACGGCACGGCGCTGCGAGTGGCCGATCTCGAGCAGGCGGTGGTGCAGGTGCTGCTTGTCGGCACTCATCGGCGAGCGGCCCGCCCGCGTGCGGCGTACGACGGCGAGCACGAGGTCCACGATCGGCACCATCAGCAGCGAGATGGGCAGCAGCACCGGCAGCACGGTGACGAAGAGGCTGTTGCCCTCCGAGGTCGGCATGCCGAAGAACTGGCCGGTGAGCGTGAGCGCGCTGGCCGACAGCACCAGCCCGATCAGCATCGACCCGGAGTCGCCCATGAAGAGTCGAGCGGGGTGGAAGTTGTGCGGGAGGAACCCCGCGCACGCCCCGGCCAGCGCCGCGCTCAGCAGGGCGCCGGTGGTGGCGAGGGTGAGGTTGTTCTCCGCCGACAGCGTGTAGCAGTAGAGGAAGAACGCGGACGCGCCGATGCCGACCACGCCGGCTGCCAGCCCGTCGAGCCCGTCGACGAAGTTGACCGCGTTCATCGTGCCGATGACCACGACCAGTGTGAGCAGCGCGCTCTGGGCGTCGTCGAGGGCGAACTGGGTGCCGTCGGGCGAGGGGAAGTAGTAGAACCGCACCCCCATCGCGACCAGCAGGCCCGCGGCGAGCACCTGGCCGCCCAGCTTGGTGAGGGCGTCGAGGTCGAAGATGTCGTCGATGACGCCGACCGCGCAGACCAGGGCCCCCGCCAGCAGCACGACGCCCGCGTCCTTGAAGACGAAGCCCTCGCTGCGGGTGCCGAGGAACGGCAGCTCGCGGGCGACGAGGTAGGCGGCCGCCAGTCCCCCGAGCATCGCCAGTCCCCCGAGGTAGGGAATCGGCTCGGCGTGCACGTCGCGGTCGCGCACCGCGGCCACCGCACCGGTGCGCAGGGCGATCTCGCGGGCGATGACCGTGAGGAGGTAGGTCACCGCGAGGGCGACCAGGAAGACGAGGAGGTATTCGCGCAAAGAGCGCCCCTCAGCCCTCGTCGGCGAGCACGACGCCGTGCTCCTCGATGGCGGCGTTGAGCACCTCGAGCGAGAGCGCGCCCAGCCGCAGGACCCGGCCGTCGGGGACGGTGACGTCGATGATGGTGGAGGCCTCCCCGCCCGGCGACGAGCCGCCGTCGACGATGACGGCGACGGCGTCGCCCAGCATCTCCTCGGCGGCGTCGGCGTCGGTGGCCGCGGGGCGGCCGGTGATGTTGGCCGAGCTGACGGCGAGCGGGCCGGTGCGCTCGAGGACGGCCAGGGCCACCTCGTCGTCGGGCATCCGGACCGCGACCGTGCCGCGGGTCTCACCCAGGTCCCACACGAGCGAGGGCTGCTGCCGGCACACGAGGGTCAGCGGTCCGGGCCAGAACTTCTCGACGAGCGTGCGCGCCCACGGGGGCACGCCCTCGGCGAGCGCGTCGAGCGTGGTCGCGGCAGAGACCAGGACCGGCGGCGGCATCTCGCGCCCGCGGCCCTTGGCCTCGAGCAGTGCCTTCACCGCGTCGTGCGAGAACGCGTCGGCGGCGATGCCGTAGACGGTGTCGGTGGGGATCACCACCAGCTCTCCGCGTCGTACGGCGCCGGCGGCGGCGGTCACCGCCGCCTCCCGCTCCTCCTCGCTCGAGGTCGCAAGCCTGTCCACGACGCTCATCGTGCCAGCCTCGCGGTCACGTAGCGCGCCCGACCCGCGAGGTCGCGGTGGTCGGCCACGTCCTGCCAGCGTCCGGTGGCGGCGAAGACGGCCGGGGCGGACTCCCCCTGCACGTCCGCGTGCTCCGCCCCGACCACTCCCCCGGGGCGCAGCAGCAGTGCCGCGCGCTGCTCCAGCACGCGCATCGCGTCGAGACCGTCGTCACCGGAGAAGAGCGCGAGGTGCGGGTCGTGGTCGCGCGCCTCCGCCGCCACGGACTCCCACGCCTCGAGGGGGATGTAGGGCGGGTTGCAGACCACGACGTCGACGGTGCCGGCGAGATCGTCGAAGGCGGTGGCGAGGTCGCCGTGGCGCAGGTCGACGCCGGTGCCGGCCAGGTTGCGCTCGGCCCAGGCCAGGGCGCCCTCGTCGAGCTCGACGGCGTGCACCACGGCGTCGGGGACCTCGTCGGCGACCGCCTTCGCGATGGCGCCGGAGCCCGTGCAGAGGTCGACGACCACCGGGGGTCTCGACACGCCGGTGGCGAGCTGCGCGTGCTCGATCGCCCAGCCGGCCAGCAGCTCGGTCTCGGGCCGCGGCACGAAGACCCCCGGACCAACGGCCAGCTCCACGTGGCGGAACGCCGCGGTGCCGGTCAGGTGCTGGAGCGGCTCGCGGGCGGCACGACGCGCGACCAGGGCGGCGTACTGCTCCTGCTGGGGCCCGGTCAGGTCGCCGACCAGGGGCAGCCGGCCCAGGCCCACGTCGAGGACGTGGGCGAGGAGCAGGTCCGCGTCGCGCTGGGGCGAGGCCACACCGGCCTTGGCGAGCTGCTCGGCGGCCGTACGCCGTGCTGCACCGGCGCGCACCTTCTGCTCCACCTCCCCCTCCATCTAGGACTCCAGCGCCGCGAGGCGCGCCGCCATGTCGGTCTCGACGCACGAGTCGAGCACCGGCTGGAGGTCGCCGTCGAGCACCTGGTCGAGGTTGTAGGACTTGTAGCCCGTGCGGTGGTCGGAGATCCGGTTCTCCGGGAAGTTGTAGGTGCGGATCCGCTCCGATCGGTCCACCGTGCGCACCTGCGAGCGGCGCGCGTCGCTGGCCTCCGCGTCGGCGGCGTCCTGGGCCGCCTGGAGCAGCCGCGAGCGCAGGATCCGCATCGCGGACTCCTTGTTCTGCAGCTGGCTCTTCTCGTTCTGGCAGCTCGCCACGATCCCGGTCGGGACGTGGGTGATGCGGACGGCCGAGTCGGTGGTGTTGACGCTCTGCCCACCGGGGCCGCTGGAGCGGTAGACGTCGATGCGCAGGTCGTTGTCGTCGATGGTCACGTCGACCGGCTCCGCCTCGGGCGACACCAGCACGCCGGCGGCCGAGGTGTGCACGCGACCCTGCGACTCCGTGACAGGCACTCGCTGGACCCGGTGCACGCCGCCCTCGAACTTGAGCAGGGCGTACGGCGCCTGGCCGGGCTCGACGGTGCCGCGGGCCTTCACCGCCGCGGTGACCGACTTGAAGCCGCCGAGGTCGGACTCGGTGGCGTCGAGCACCTCGACGCTCCAGCCGCGGGTCTCGGCGTAGCGGGAGTACATCCGCAGCAGGTCACCGGCGAAGAGCGCCGACTCCTCGCCGCCCTCGCCGGACTTGATCTCCAGCAGCGCGTCCTTGCCGTCGGCGGCGTCGCGCGGCACCAGCAGCCGGCGCAGGCGCTCCGAGGCGACCTCGCGCCGTGCCGCCAGCTCCTCGGCCTCAGCGGCGAAGGCGGGGTCGACGGCGCCGAGCTCGCGCGCGGCCTCGACGTCGTCGCCGAGCTGGAGCCACTCCTGCCACGTGGTCACGACCGCGGTCAGCTCGGCGTAGCGCTGGTTGAGCTCCTTGGCCAGCCGCTGGTCGGCGTGGGTCTCCGGGAGGGCCAGTCGCTGCTCGATCTCGGCGTGCTCCTGGCGCATGCCCTCGACGGCCTCGAACATCGCACTCCTTCTGGATTCCCCGGCTGGACAGACGACAAGGCGCCGGCCACCCGCACGGAGCGGGCGACCGGCGCCTGACGTGGACTACTTCTTCTCGGCCGGGGCCTTCTTGGCGTAGCGGGCCTCGAAGCGGGCGACGCGGCCACCGGTGTCGAGGATCTTCTGCTTGCCGGTGTAGAACGGGTGGCACTGCGAGCAGACGTCGGCGTGGAGCTTGCCGGAGGTCGCGGTGCTGCGGGTGGTGAACGACGCGCCGCAGGTGCAGGTGACGGCGGTCTCGACGTAGTCGGGGTGGGTGTCCTTCTTCATGGTGTCCTCTCAGGTGTTCCGGGTCGCCTGCGTGGATCGCATGTGACGTGAACCGGAACCGACGCACAAGTGTGCCACCGGTCCGAACGCCCGCGCCAATCCAGGCATTCCCGCGTGGGCGAGCGCCTCAGCGGGCGCCGATGACCTTGCTGACGGCCTGTGACGAGTCGGCCGCCGCGAGCTGCTTGCGGATGTCGCCGACGACCGCTCCCTCGGCGGGTGCGAGGAGCTTCTCCTCGTGCCGGGTCCCGGACGCGACGACGTCGACGGCCGGCACGATGCCCCGAGCCGCACGCTCCGCGCTGAGCGCCAGCTCCCAGTTCTCGGTGCCGGCGATCTCCTCGAGGAAGAACTCGTCCGTGGCCGAGCCGGTGCCCACCGCGACCGTCGCCAGCACGGTCAGCGAGCCGGCGTCCTCGATCTTGCGCGCGGCGCCGAAGAACTCCTTCGTGGGGTGCACCGCAGAGGCGTCGACGATGCCCGCGAGCACGCGGCCGTTGGCCGGGGCGGCGAGGTTGTAGGCACGGCCGAGGCGGGTGAGCGAGTCCAGCAGGACCACGACGTCGTGGCCGAGCTCGACGAGCCGCTTGGCCCGCTCGATCGCGAGCTCGGCGACCAGGGTGTGGTCGGCGGGCTGCCGGTCGAAGGTCGAGGCGACGACCTCTCCTTTGACGGCGCGCTGGAAGTCGGTGACCTCCTCGGGCCGCGCGTCGACGAGCACGACCATCACGTGGCACTCGGGGTTGTTGGTGGTCACCGCCTGCGCGATCGACTGCAGCAGGGACGTCGCGCCCGTGCGCGGCGGGGTGAGGATGAGGCCGCGCTGTCCCTTGCCGACCGGCGCGGCGATGTCGATGACCTTGCCCGTGGGGTTGGCGTCGTCGGTGGCCAGGCGGAGCCGCTGGTGCGGGTGCACCGGCACGGCGTCGGAGAACTCCGGGCGCTCCTTGGCGCCCTCGGCCTCGGTGCCGTTGATGCTGTCGATGCGGACCATCGGGTTGAACTTCTCCCGACGCTCCCCCTCGCGCGGCTGGCGGACCTGGCCGACCACCGCGTCGCCGCGACGCAGGTGGTACTTGCGCACCATCGACAGCGACAGGTAGACGTCCTCGGGTCCGGGCAGGTAGCCCGAGGTGCGCACGAAGGCGCAGTTGTCGAGCACGTCGAGGATGCCGGCGGCCGGCACCAGGACGTCGTCCTCGAGGATCGTGGTGTCGGGCTCGCTGCGGTTGCCCCCGGTGCGCGGCGTCGTACGGTCGCGACCGCGACGGCGGCGGTTGCGACGGCTGCCACCCTCGCCGTCCTCGTCGTCGTCCTGCTGGTCCTGGCGCTGGTCCTGCTGGCGGTCCTGGTTGCGGTCCTGCGCCCGCTGCTCCTGGGCCCGCTGCTCCTGGGCCCGTTGCTCGCGCTGGTCCTGGCGCTGGTCCTGCTGACGGTCCTGGTTGCGCTGGCCCTGCTGGTTGCCCTGCTTCTGGGCGCCCTGCTGGTTGCCCTGCTTCTGCCCCTGCTGCTTGTCGCTCTTCTGGTCCTGCTTGTCCTGCTGCTTGTCCTGCTTCTGCTTCTGCTCGGGCTGCTTCTGCTCCGCGGCCTCGGCAGCCTGCTCCGCGGCGCGCTGCTTGCGGGTGCGGGTGCGCACGGTCGTCTGAGGTGCCGGCTCCTCGGAGCGGGCCGCCTCGTCGGTGCGGGCGGGAGCCGGGTCCGGGGCCGGCGCGGCTTCCTGCTGGGCCGGCTCCTCGGCCGGCTTCTGGCTCGACTTCTGGCTCGACTTCTGGGCCGGCTTCTGGGCCGACGCGTTCGGGGACTGGGCGGCCTTGATGGCCTCGACCAGCTGCGCCTTCTTCATCGAGCCGGCGCCGGCGATGCCCATGCCGCCCGCCATCGACTTCAGGTCCGCGAGCAGCATCGAGCCGAGGCCGCCGGACTTCGAGGCCTTCCTGGCAGGCTTCGTCGCGGCGTCGGGCGCTGCGTCCTGCGAGTCGGCAGGGGTGGCGGCAGAGGGAGTCTCGGTCACGTGGATCCTTCGCACGTTGCGTCGCCGGCAGCGACCGGACGAGCGGCCGGTCTGCGGCGGATGGTGGGCGCCCGGTCGCGCGGTCGGACGACCGGGACGGGCTGGTGCGCCGAACGGCGCGCCGTCAGGTTAGCAGGGCAGCACCCTGGGACTCGATCACCAGGTCGTGACACTCCCAGCCGTCCGGGCAACGGGCGCGGAGCGAGGAGGTGTCGGTCGTGCCGAAGGCCAGCACCGTGGGACCGGCACCCGAGACCACGGCAGGTACGCCGTCCGCGCGCAGGCGGCGTACGAGTGCGAGCGTCTCCGGCATCGCGGGCTCGCGCTGGTCCTGGTGCAGCCAGTCACGGGTCGCGGCGAGCAGGTGCTCGGGCTGGCCGGTGAGGGCGGCGACCAGCAGGGCCGCGCGACCCGAGTTCGCCGCAGCGTCCGCGTGCGGGACGTTCGCGGGCAGGAGCCCACGGGCAATCGTGGTCTCGACGCCCGTCGGCGGCACGAAGGCCACGGCCGTGATCCTCGGGTCGACGCCCGCACGGACGGCGAACCAGCGATCGTCCTCGCGACCGGAGATCACGAAGCCGCCGAGGAAGGCCGGCGCGACGTTGTCGGGGTGTCCCTCCAGGTCCGCGGCGAGATCCAGGAGCGCCTCGTCGGAGGCGAGGAGCTGACCGCCCGCGACGAGCCCGCGTGCCAGGACCACGCCGGCGACGATCGCGGCCGAGGACGAGCCGAGCCCGCGGGCGTGCGGGATCCGGTTGCGGCACGACAGGCGCAGGCCCGACGGCTGCTCGCCCATCAGGTCGAAGGCGGCTCGCATGGCGCGCACGACCAGGTGCGTCTCGTCGCGGGGCACGCCGTCGGCGCCCGCGCCCTCGACCTCGACGAGGAGCCCCTCGCCCACGGCCTCGGCCTCGAGCTCGTCACGCAGCGACACCGCGAGGCCGAGGGAGTCGAAGCCGGGCCCGAGGTTGGCCGAGGTGGCGGGGACGCTGACGCGCACCGGCCCGTCGACGAAGGTCGCCACGCTCAGGCCAGCCCGGCGGCGGCTGCCGCGGCGGCCACGTCGGCGTCGACGACCGTGTCGACGACGTCGCCGTAGGACTCGAGCGCGGTGGCGGTGTCCTTGAGGCCGTGGCCGGTCACCGTGATCGCGACGGTCGTGCCGGCGTAGGTCTCCCCAGCGGCGAGCTCGGCGAGGAGTCCCGCGACACCGGCCGCGGAGGCGGGCTCCACGAAGACGCCGTCGTGGCGCGCGAGCTGGGCCTGCGCGGCGAGGATCTGCGCGTCGCTGACCGCGGCGAACCGGCCGCCGGACTCGTGGGCCGCCGCCTCGGCGAGCTTCCACGACGCGGGGTTGCCGATGCGGATCGCGGTCGCCTTGGTCTCCGGGTCCGGGAAGGGCTCACCGGTCACCAGGGGCGAGGCACCCTCGGCCTGGAAGCCCCGCATCACGGGACGCCTGCTGGCACGTCCGAGGTCGGCGTACTGCTCGTAGCCCATCCAGTAGGCAGAGATGTTGCCGGCGTTGCCCACCGGGAGGAGGTGGTAGTCGGGCGCGTCACCGAGGAAGTCGCAGATCTCGAAGGCCGCGGTCTTCTGGCCCTGGAGGCGCACCGGGTTGACCGAGTTGACCAGCGCCACGGGGTAGTCCCAGGCCAGCCCCTTGGCCATCTGCAGGCAGTGGTCGAAGTTGCCGCGCACCATGATGATCTGCGCGCCGTGCACGACCGCCTGGGCCATCTTCCCGGCCGCGATCTTGCCCTCGGGCACGAGCACCAGCGGCTTGAGGCCGGCCTTCGCGGCGTACGCCGCCATCGACGCCGACGTGTTGCCGGTCGAGGCGCAGACGACCGCCTGCGCCCCCTCGTGCTTGGCGACCGAGATCGCCGTGGTCATGCCGCGGTCCTTGAAGGACCCGGTGGGGTTGTCGCCCTCGACCTTGAGCCAGACCTGCGCGCCGGTCAGCGAGGAGAGCCACTCCGAGTGCACGAGGGGCGTGCCGCCCTCGCGGAGGGTGACGGCCTCGAGGCCCTCGGGCAGGAGGTCGATGAGGTCGCGGTACTCCTCGATGAGTCCACGCCACTGCGGCCTCATTCGTCGCCACCCTCGACGCGCATCACCGAGGTGACCTCGCGGACGATGTCCATCGAGCGCAGCTGCTCGACCGTGGCGCTCAGCGCGGCGTCGGGCGCCGCGTGGGAGACGACCACGAGCTGGGCGTCGGCACCACGTCCCTCCTGCCGCACGGTCTGGATCGACACGTCGTGGTCCGCGAAGGCGTTGGCGACCGCCGCCAGCACGCCCGCACGGTCGTCGACGTCGATGGCGACGTGGTAGCGGGTGCGGGTCTCACCCATCGGCTGCACCGCGCGATCGGCGTACGCCGACTCCCCCGCGCCGCGGGTCTCGGCGAGGCGGTTGCGCGCGACCGTCACCAGGTCGCCGAGCACGGCGCTGGCGGTGGGCGCGCCACCCGCGCCGGGGCCGTAGAACATGAGCTGGCCGGCCGCCTCGGACTCGACGAAGACCGCGTTGTAGGCCTCGCGCACGCTGGCGAGCGGGTGCGAGCGCGGGATCATCGCGGGGTGCACGCGGGCGGCGACCTGGTCACCGTTGGGTCCTGGCCGCAGCTCGCAGATCGCGAGCAGCTTGACGACCGAGCCCATGTCGCGAGCACTGGCGACGTCGGCGGCGGTGACCTCGGAGATGCCCTCGCGGTAGACGTCGGAGGCGGTGACCCGTGAGTGGAAGGCCAGGCTGGCCAGGATCGCGGCCTTGGCGGCAGCGTCGAAGCCCTCGACGTCGGCGGTCGGGTCGGCCTCGGCGTAGCCGAGCTGCTGTGCTTCCTCGAGCGCCTCGGAGAAGCCGGCGCCGGAGGTGTCCATCTTGTCGAGGATGAAGTTGGTGGTGCCGTTGACGATGCCCAGCACGCGGGTGACCTTGTCCCCGGCCAGCGACTCGCGCAGCGGCCGCAGGATCGGGATCGCGCCGGCGACGGCCGCCTCGTAGTAGAGGTCGCGCTCGGCCTTGGCCGCGGCCTCGAAGAGCGTGGGCCCGTCCTCGGCCAGCAGCGCCTTGTTGGCGGTGACGACGCTGGCACCGTTGTCCAGCGCCGAGAGGATCAGCGAGCGCGCAGGCTCGATGCCGCCGATGACCTCGACGACGAGGTCGACGTCGTCACGCGCCACCAGCGCTGTCGCGTCGGTGGTCAGCAGGCCCTCGGGGACCTCGACCTCGCGGGGCGCGTCGAGGCGGCGTACGGCGACGCCGACCAGCTCGACCGGCGCTCCCACCCGGGCGGCCAGGTCGTCGTGCTGCTCGGTCAGCAGCCGCACCACCTGCGAGCCCACGGCTCCGCAGCCGAGCACTGCCACCCGGAGAGTTCGCTCGCTCATGAAGTCACACCCACATCGGTCGCCAACAGGTCGGCCTCAGTCTCTCGTCGCAGCACGGTGAAAGTCTTCCCGTCCCGAACTCCGATCACCGGAGGACGCAGTGCGTGGTTGTAGTTGGAGGCCATGGATCTGCAGTAGGCGCCCGTCCCGGGCACCGCGACGAGGTCGCCGGGGCGTACGTCGCCGGGCAGGAACTCGTCCTTGACCACGATGTCGCCGGCCTCGCAGTGCTTGCCCACCACACGGGTCAGCGACGCCGGGGCCTGCGAGGCGCGCGAGGCGAGGGTGGCGGAGTAGTCGGCGTCGTAGAGGGCGGTGCGGATGTTGTCGCTCATCCCGCCGTCGACCGAGACGTAGGAGCGGCGCGCGCCCCCGTCGAGGGCGACCTCCTTCACCGTGCCGACCTCGTAGACGGTGCACATGGACGGCCCGACGATGGCGCGGCCGGGCTCGATCGACAGCCGCGGCTCGGCGATGCCCAGCGCCCGGCACTCGTGCGCGACGATCGCGGACATGCCGGAGGCGAGCACCT
Organism: Nocardioides furvisabuli; assembly: GCF_021083185.1. Lineage (GTDB taxonomy): Bacteria > Actinomycetota > Actinomycetes > Propionibacteriales > Nocardioidaceae > Nocardioides > Nocardioides furvisabuli. Next base: position 172,711 of record NZ_JAIGQB010000009.1, read on the forward strand.
CGGGCTCGGCGGGGTCGTCCTGGGTGGTGTAGGCGATGCCGAAGCCGCCGCCGAGGTCCATCTCGGGCATCTCCACCCCGACCTCGTCGCGGACCCGCGCGTGCAGGGCCAGGACCCGGCGGGCAGCGACCTCGAAGCCGGAGGTGTCGAAGATCTGGCTGCCGATGTGGGAGTGCAGGCCCAGCAGGCGCAGACCGGGAGCGGCGTGCACGCGGCGCACCGCGTCGAGGGCGTCACCGCTGGCGATGGAGAAGCCGAACTTCTGGTCCTCGTGCGCGGTGGCGATGTACTCGTGGGTGTGGGCCTCGACGCCGGCGGTCACCCGCACCATCACGCCGACGCCCTCGGTGGTCGAGGTGCGAGCGTCAGCGAGCCTCGAGGCCACGTCGGCCAGCCGCTCGATCTCGTCGAAGGAGTCGACGATGACCCGGCCCACCCCGAGCGCGACGGCGCGCTCGAGCTCGGCGGGGGTCTTGTTGTTGCCGTGGAAGCCGACGCGCTCCATCGGGAAGCCGGCTCGTTCGGCGACGCCCAGCTCCCCGCCCGAGCAGACGTCCAGGCTGAGCCCGTCCTCGGCCAGCCAGCGCGCGACAGTGGTGCACAGGAATGCCTTGCCGGCGTAGAACACCTCGTAGCCGGCGAAGGCGTCGCGGAAGGCACGGGCCCGGGCGCGGAAGTCGTCCTCGTCCAGGACGTACGCCGGTGAGCCGTGCTCGCGGACCAGCTCGGGCAGCGGCACTCCTCCGACGCCCAGGACGCCGTCGGACTTGGCGGCCGTGCGCGACCAGAGGTGGGCGACCAGCGCGTTGGGGTCCTCGGGCTCACGCAGCCAGTGGGGGCCGCGCAGGGCACCGTCGGCGTGCGCCCAGCCGGACGGGTGGGCGGTCGGCACGACCGATCACATCCTCTCGGGGGCGGTGACGCCGAGCAGGTCGAGGCCGTTGGCGATGACCGTGCGGGTCGCCGCCACCAGGACCAGACGCGACTCGTTGGCGGCCGTGACCGGCTCGTCGCCCTGCGGCAGCATCCGGCACTCCTTGGTGTCGTACCACTTGTTGAAGACCGCCGCGGTGTCCTCGAGGTAGCGCGCGACGCGGTGCGGCTCGCGCAGCTCCGCTGCGCTCGCCACCACCCGTGGGTAGTCGGCCAGGGCACGCAGGAGGCGACCGTCGAGCTCGTGGTCGAGCAGCGAGGGGTCGAAGGCCTCGCCCGGCAGCGCCATGCCCACGTCGGCGGCGTTCTCCATCATCCGGCAGGTGCGGGCGTGGGCGTACTGCACGTAGTAGACCGGGTTGTCGGCGGAGGCCTTGGTGATCTCCGCGACGTCGAGCGTCAGCGGGCTGTCCGCGGGGTAGCGGGCCAGCGAGTAGCGCAGGGCGTCGACGCCGATCTCATCCATCAGCTCGTTGAGCGTGACGATCGTGCCGGCGCGCTTGGAGAGCTTCATCTCCTCGCCGTCGCGCATGATCTTGACCATCTGGCCGATCATCACGTCGAGGGTCAGCGCGGGGTCGTCGCCCACGCAGGCCGCCATCGCGCGGAGGCGACCGACGTAGCCGTGGTGGTCGGCGCCGAGCAGGTAGATGCAGTGGTCGAAACCGCGCGAGCGCTTGTTGAGGTAGTAGGCGGTGTCGGAGGCGAAGTAGGTCAGCTCGCCGTTGGAGCGGATCAGCACGCGGTCCTTGTCGTCACCGAAATCAGTGGTCCGCATCCACAGCGCGCCGTCGGCCTCGAACAGGTGGCCGTTGTCCTTGAGCCCCTGGAGCGTGTCCGCCACCGAGCCGTCCGAGCCGGCCGCGTGCAGACCGCGCTCGGAGAACCACACGTCGAAGTGGGTGTTGAAGCCGTCGAGCTGGTCCTGCTGCTCCTTGAGCTGCAGGGCGTAGCCGGCCTCACGGAAGGCGGGCAGGCGCTCGTCCTCGGGCAGGTCGACGATGCCGGGCTGCTCGGCCACGATGACCGCGGCCAGGTCGGCGACGTAACCGCCCTGGTAGCCGTCGGCCGGGATCGGGCGGCCGAGGGCGGCTGCCTCCAGCGACGCACCGAACAGGTCCATCTGGTTGCCGCGGTCGTTGATGTAGAACTCGCGCGCCACCTCGGCGCCGGCAGCCTGCAGCACCCGGGCGATCGCGTCACCGAGGACGGCCCAGCGCGTGTGCCCCAGGTGGAGGGGCCCCGTGGGGTTGGCGGAAATGAACTCGACGTTGATCTTCTGCCCCGCGAGGACCTCGGACCTGCCGTACGCCGCACCCGCCGCGACGACGTCGGCCGCGACCCGCCCCTGCGCACCCGCCTCGACGCTCACGTTGAGGAAGCCGGGGCCGGCGACCTCGACGTCGCTGACCCCGTCGGCGGCACGCAGCCGCTCGGCGACGAGCTCGGCGAAGGCGCGCGGATGGGTGCCCGCCTTCTTGGCCAGCTGCATCGCGACGTTGGTGGCGTAGTCGCCGTGGCCCTTCTGCCGGGGTCGCTCCACCGTGACCTGGGTCGGCACGCCGTCGGGCAGCGTGATCGTGCCGTCGGCCACGAGGGCCGCCAGCACGTCGACGATGGTCTCGGAAAGCTGCTCAGGATTCACCGGGCAAGCCTATCGGCGGACCGCTCCCCCACCCGAACCGGTTTCACGCCCTGGTTCGCCCGGGGCCGTCTTGGCCCTAGGGTCCTGCCTGTGACGACGCACCCGACCTATGACCAGCTCTTCGACCTCCCGGCCTACGTCGAGCAGCCCGTGCCGATGCCGTTCGAGGACATCAACGGCCACCTCAACGTGCGCCACTACATCGGCATCGCCAGCGAGGGGCTCGACGAGTCGCTGGTCGAGCTCGGCATCCCGCAGATGTGGCCGCTCACCCACGGCCACGCCTGCTTCACCGCTGAGCACCACGTGACCTACCTGCACGAGCTCCGCACCGGCGACACCATGTCGGCCCGCGTGCGGCTCCTGGGCCGCTCCGAGCGCGCCGGTCACGCACTGGTCTACCTGCTCGACGAGACCCACCAGCGCGTGGCGTGCGTGGTGGAGGAGGTGTTCCTCCACATCGACATGGAGACCCGGCGCACGGCGCCGTGGCCCGACGACGTGGCCGACGCCCTCGACGCCCGGGTCGCCGAGCACGCCGCCTTGGCCTTCGACGCGCACACCTCGGGCTCGCTCGGCCTGCGCTGAGTCGAGGTCGTTGCACGACCCGGCCGGATGAGGCGGTAGTCTTCACCGCGCGCTGGCCCAGCCGGCGCAGGCCTCCGTAGCTCAGGGGATAGAGCACTGGTTTCCGGTACCAGGTGCCGCAGGTTCGAATCCTGCCGGAGGCGCCGTGTGATGTCGCAGGACATTGGAATAGCCGGACCTACGAAGTTGTAGGTCCGGCTATTGCTTTGTGGGGCCGGGTGGCCGTCCGGTGGGCTGGTAGTCGCGGGTGGGGTCGAGTTCGAGTTCGCGGAG